>NZ_CP006841.1 GCF_001274895.1 Corynebacterium lactis RW2-5 | reverse complement strand
GGTGCTTTCCTTATTTCTTTGCTTAACGACGGATTACGTGTTTGAAGATGCATCGCAGCTTAGTGTCCACAGCCGCCGCCGGAGATTGATTCGTGAGAGTAGGTTACAGACTTCAATCAACTGAGGCGCAAATGCCCAAATGGGGGCTATTTTTTGTAATTTGCCCTGTGGGGCAATTTTGCACAGAGCAGACTGCCCTGTGGCCTGGACTTCCACATGTTTGTCCACACCTGTGGATAAACTGCGGCGCTTAATAATCAACAGCTTATCCACAGTTTGCCCACAAAGAAAAAATGGCCCTCGGCACGCTATTTACCTGCGTAAATAGAGCGTTTGCCCAGTTCGCTGTGAATGTTGGGGAGAGAGTTATCCACAGCTTGACTTTATGAATGCGTGTGAATTCTAGTGGACAATTTGTCATTTCCAGTGGTCAAACCGTGTGAAGCGCCCGAAGTTCGGGAAATATATTCTTGCGATTTTTCCGCGTGTTGATTTGTATTACTCCCCCCGCTCGACGTAATCTATCCGGGTGTTTCATATCCATTGAGATATGAGTCCGGGTGCGTTTGCACCGCATCGTTTTTCCTAGCGTGCAGTTGCCGATCGCACCGGACCCGGCAAACAGTTAAGTCTTTATTTTGCCGGTAAGTAATGTTTCCGTGCATCGCGGCTTCCGCGTGGCCTTTGTCGGGTCAAGTGGTCGTTGTGATCTTTCAAGTTTCAAGGAGTGTCAACCGTGTCGAAGCGGACGTTCCAGCCGAATAACCGCCGTCGTGCACGCGTGCACGGCTTCCGTACCCGCATGCGTACCCGTTCCGGTCGCGCTGTTGTGGCAGCTCGCCGCAGCAAGGGCCGTGCCCGCCTGTCCGCCTAAATAGGACACCGATTTCGGTGCTCCCAGAGCAGCACAAGCTACGTTCGTCCAGTGATTTCACGGTCACGGTGCGACGAGGGCGCCGAATCGGACGCAAGACCATTGTCTTGCATATTCGTGATACCGCCACCTCTAAGAGTGGCAACGAGGCCGATACGCCGGTCGCCAGAATTGGTGGACCACGTATCGGCCTTGTCGTGTCTAAAGCAGTTGGCAATGCCGTTACGCGGCATGCGGTATCCCGCAAGCTGCGTCACGTTGCCCTGGGCTTGCGCGATGAGATTCCGTCGTCCTGCGACCTAGTTCTCCGCGCTCTCCCGGCCTCCGCCACGGCCACCAGCCAGGAGCTCACTGAAGATGTGCAATCGGCACTCAGATCATTCCGGCGTTCCTCAAGGGGAAAGCGCTAGCGCTCGTCCCATCGAGTCCTCTCCTCCGCCCGCCGACTCCGCGCTTTCCGACGGTTATCCGCCACGCGGCGTCGGCACGCGTGTCGTTGAACGCGCCATTTTGTTTTATCGAAGGCGGATTTCCTCTCTGAAGCCAACGAGTACGTGTCGCTTCGAACCCACATGTTCCGCTTATGGTCTGGAGGCAGTGCGTCGTTTTGGTGCCGTGCGGGGCCTGTGGCTCGCAACTTTGAGGATCTTGCGGTGCGCGCCTTGGCATCCTGGTGGATGGGATCCGGTTCCGAGGGAATTTCCCGGCCTGGGTTCGTGGTGGAGACGAATGCACAGGTAACCTCTAATAAGGCTCTCAGAGTGGCTTTATCCCGCATGATGCGGGTTTTACGTGTAGACGAAGGTGCTTTTCGATGCGCCCCTAAAAGATCGGAGTGAATCTAGACCGTGCTCAATTTTGTATATTTTCCCATTTCGGGAATCCTGTGGTTTTGGCATAAGGCCACAGGATTTCTCTTCGAGCCCTCATCGGGTATCTCGTGGGTGCTGGCAATCGTACTGCTGGTGGTCACGATTCGTATCCTGCTCTTCAAGCCGATGCTGAATCAGCAGCGTTCGGCGATTAAGATGCAGCAGCTTGCACCGCAAATGCAGGCCATCAAACAAAAGTACAAGAATGATCAGCAGGCTCAGGCAATGGCGATGCGCCAACTGCAGAAGGAAACGGGAGTCAACCCGCTAGCCGGCTGCTTGCCTGTCCTGGTTCAGATGCCGGTGTTTATTGGCCTCTTTCACGTCTTGCGTTCATTCAACCGCACCGGTGAAGGGGCCGCGGCCGTTGGACAATCCGGTGGCATGTCAGTCATTGACAATTGGAATACCCCGAACTACCTATTCCAGGTTGAGGATGTTCGCTCCTTCTTGCTAGCCCGCGTGTTCAATGCGCCTCTTTCCGCTTCGGTGGGGATGGATGTTAAGCAGTATGAGGCCTTCACCGTGCCTGGTACTCCTGCAGACTTCAGCCGTATGGACATCATTTACGTCGCTGTCCCGCTGATCATCATCTCCGCGTTGGCAACGCACTTCAACGCTCGCATGTCTGTCAACCGCACTCAGGCCCGCCAGGCTTCCGGTCTGCAGGCTCGCCAGGAAGGCGTCATGGGTCAGCAGATGGACATGATGAACAAGATGATGCTCTGGTTCTTCCCAATCATGATTCTCGCGACTGGTTTCCTGTGGCACATTGGTCTTCTGGTCTACATGGTTACTAACAACATCTGGACCTACTTCCAGCAGCGCTACATCTTCGGCAAGCTGGATCAGGAAGAGGCTAAGGAGCTTGCGGAGAAGAAGGCCGCCAAGCGCGAGGCTCAGGAAAAGCTCGCCCCGAAGGTCGGCCAGAAGCCGATTAATCCGAAGAAGGGCGGTAAGCCGCTTACTGACGCCGCCGGCAACTCGTCTGGTGTGCAGCAGTCCGGCGGCGAAGGCTCCGCTACCTCGTCCCACCTACCCGCTGCTGGTTCCGGTAAGGGGCAGGCTGGTCCTGCGTCGAAGCCGGCTGTTGGACAGAAGCCCGCTCGTTCCAAGAAGCGCAAGCGTAAGAGGTAAAGAGTCACCTTCGTCTACGAACTATTGATAACCCCGCCCGTCGTGGCGGGGTTATTTTTATGTCTTCTGGGGCAAGTTTTTCGAGGTGTTTCGAGGAACTTTGGAACGTGGGTGGACCCGTAAGATGCATGGGGTTGGTAGTCGGACCATTGCAGCAGTGTAATTACGGTCCTGTAAGTTATTGAGGCTTCTTCGAGTTCGGAGCAGAATGGTTTTCCTTTTAATGTTTCACGTGAAACATCCCGACTTAATCCTTGTGCTCAGCCTGATGGATCCCTGGGCGATTTAAGTCGGGGCGGGTGGACAATCATTCGAAAATGTTTCATAGGACGGTAGCCCTCGGCGCTAATTCGACTTAGGGCGTCGGCTTGCGGGGGCGGTAGAATGAGCACGACGAACAACGCCGAGTAGTTGAAGGAAGCGCTAGTGTCTGAGCATTTCGCCGAGACGGATTACAACGAGGCCGGGCTGGGAGCCTCTCCGGAACCTGCGGAGTTGGTTGAGCGAGTATTTGGTGCGAATGCCGACAAAGCGCGTGAATATCATCGGTGGCTCGCGCAAGAGGCCACCGTACGTGGCCTTATTGGCCCACGGGAAACTCCGAAGCTGTGGGACCGTCATATCATCAATTCCGCGGTCGTTGGCGAAGCCATAGGCAAGGATTTGGTTGTCGCCGATATTGGTTCTGGCGCCGGCCTTCCCGGCATTCCGTTGGCGCTAGCCCGCCCTGACCTCACTGTGTATCTGGTCGAACCGCTCTTGCGGCGCACCACTTTCCTGTCGGAGGTCGTCGAAGACTTGTCGTTGTCTAACGTAATCGTGGTTAGAGGACGTGCTGAGGATAAGGAAGTACTCGAAAAGGTTGGCGGTGTAGACGTTGTCACTTCTCGGGCAGTGGCTCCGTTGGGCAAGCTGGCACGTTGGTCACTTCCTCTTGTTCACTCTGGCGGTGTGATGGTCGCACTGAAAGGCAGTTCTGCAGGCGAAGAGATTGAACGCGATTCCAAGATAATCCAGAAAGCCAAGGGTCTTAACCCCCGTGTCGTGGAAGTTGGAAGTTCTATCCTAGATACGCCAACCTATGTGGTAATTATCAAGAAGAAGTAGTCGAGCGGCACCTCTTTGCTTTTGATGCCTGCCGGTTGGATAACCAATCCCCTACCCCACCCACACGCTGTTGGCCGTTCTAGGGGGTTGCGGTTTCTTTTCTCGATTGCATATTCGTTATGTCTACTGCCGTTAGCAACTAAGCCTTTTAAGTACTTCGCAGCATTGAGAGTAAGTAGGAAAAAGGGTTAGAGTAGAAGCCGAACCAAAGCAATTTTTCGTTTCTGGAGCGATGTTTCACGTGAAACATTGCTCTTAATTCTGTTTTTCTAAGTCTCACGTTTCACGTAAACGAATCGCGCAAAGGTCACTGGAGTACAGGACTATCGGGTCGCTCAAATTCGACGACCCGTCTGTTCCGACAGCGGCCTGACGCACTTAAGGGGAATTTTTCATGGCTCGTAAGTCCTGGCAAGACACGCCGATTGCAGCCGCAGCGCAACGCGCAGCGCAAGTTAAGGCTCCCAACAGGCTGTCTCTTCCGCGGCCGGACCAGCCCCGCAGAATTACAATCGCCAACCAAAAAGGCGGGGTGGGTAAAACCACCTCGGCGGTCAATATTGCGTCTGCACTGGCTCGTCACGGACTGAAGGTTCTTGTCGTCGATAACGACCCTCAAGGAAACGCATCAACCGCCCTAGGAATCGAGCACAGGACCGGCACCCCTTCAACTTACGAGCTTCTCATCGGTGAGATGACGGTGGACGAGGTTATTCAATCCTCCCCCGAGTCTGAAAACCTTTTCTGCATTCCAGCGACCCTGGATCTCGCCGGTTCAGAAATTGAACTTGTCTCGCTTCTAAACCGAGAGCGTCGCCTCCTCGACGCCATCCCGGATCAGTACTTGATTGACAATGATTTCGACTTTTTGATTATCGACTGTCCTCCGTCGCTCGGTCTCCTGACACTGAACTCCATGACTGCAGCAAACGAAGTGCTTATACCTATTCAGTGCGAGTTTTATGCTTTGGAAGGCGTCACTCAGCTTCTCAATAATGTGCAGATGATTCGCCAGCATCTGAACCCAGCCCTCCATATTTCGGCCGTTCTGCTCACGATGTATGACGCCCGCACGAAGCTGGCGGAGGAGGTCGCCAACGAGGTTCGGACTCATTTCGGGGAAGTTGTTTTGCGCAACCTTATTCCCCGCTCGGTCAAGGTGTCCGAAGCCCCTGGTTATTCGAAGACAGTAATTTCTTACGATCCTGGTTCGAGGGGTGCCGTCGCCTACCTCGATGCCGCGAAGGAACTGGCTACCCGTGGGGACTACCCCGCCCCGTCGGGTGGCAACGCCATCGGAGTGAAGCCAGGTACGGAGTCTCCTGAAACCCACGGAGCTCACGCCGCTGATAGCCGTTCTAGTTCGAGCCACTAATACTGAGGAGATTCTTCGATGTCTAATCCTAAGAAAGAAGTTCGTCGCGGTGGTCTCGGCCGAGGGTTGGCTGCTCTTATCCCTACTGCCCCAGAGCAAAGTCCCTCTGTGGGCGACAGTGCGGCCGATATAATTTTTGGTCCGCGTAAAAATGGACCCGTCGTGCGTGGTTCGGAAAACCGTCCGAACCGGGATGCGGGTACGACGGCTGGTGCTGCCAATAAGAAAAAATCGGCGAATTCCCCCGTTACTGCACCGTCCTCCACAGTGCCAGAGAAAAGTCACAGTGACAATAATGTCTCTGACATTAGTTCGGTAGAAGTGGCGCAGGATACGGCGAAAAATGTTTCACGTGAAACATTCGAAGCTAGCCAAGAGAATGTTAGCGACATCGGAGCCACCTACCGTGAAATTGCCGTAGAGCTGATTTCGCCAAATCCGCGCCAGCCTCGCGAAGTCTTCGACGAAGAGCCACTAGCAGAGCTTGCACACTCGATTCGCGAATTCGGTTTGATGCAACCAATCGTCGTCAGGCCAATTGAGGGAAGAAACCGCAAGCTCGCTCTCGAGGCGGCTCGAAAAGAGAATCCTGGAGCGAAGCAGCCAGAGTTCGAAATTATCATGGGCGAGCGACGCTGGCGGGCCTCGCAAAAAGCCGGCCTCGATGTCATTCCTGCGATTGTCCGAGAGACTTCGGACGAAAACATGCTGCGGGACGCGCTCTTGGAAAATATCCATCGCGTTCAGCTGAATCCGCTCGAAGAGGCGGCTGCGTATCAGCAGCTGCTTGAAGAATTTGGTGTCACTCAGGCTCAATTAGCCGATAAGATTGGACGCTCTCGGCCGGTTATCACGAACATGATCAGATTGCTGCAGCTGCCCGTTGAGGTGCAGCGACGGGTAGCCGTCGGCGTACTGTCCGCGGGTCATGCGCGTGCGCTCTTGGGAGTCAAGACCGGCAAGGAGGATCAGCAGCGACTGGCGGAGCGTATCGTCGCTGAGGGACTTTCAGTGCGGGCCACCGAAGAGGCGGTGACCCTCCTTAATGCGGGAAATCTACAGGAAAAGAAGAAGCGCACTCCCCTCCCCCAGCCGGAGGTGCTGAACACTTGGGCTGACCGCTTGGCCGATTCTTTCGATACCAAGGTCACAGCTCAGATGGGCAAGCGAAAGGGAAAAATCGTTATTGAGTTCGGCGACCTGGAAGACTTTGATCGCATCATGGCGCTAATGAACGTGAACGAAAACTGATTTTCCGAGACACCTGCGCCTCGCCCCGTCCCCCCCCGGACCGCGGAAAAAGGAGTGACGATTGGTGAAAGACTTCATAATCACACCTATTGACCTCGCAAACATCGATGCGGTCTATCCGGAAACGATGACGAGTCTTTTCTGGGAACAGGGTGCTCGTCGCGCCAGATTTACCGGCTACCATGATAGGTGCGCAGGCGAAATTGCCCCAGAAATAGCCAGAAACGACGATTTAAGCGCTTTGGATGCCGATAGGGCTCCCCAATTACCTGGAGACGAATTAAAGCGTGCTCCGGGCTATTTAGAGCATTCGGGTGATATCGACCGGAATCGCAGTCATCAGGAT
Source organism: Corynebacterium lactis RW2-5 (assembly GCF_001274895.1). NCBI lineage: Bacteria > Bacillati > Actinomycetota > Actinomycetes > Mycobacteriales > Corynebacteriaceae > Corynebacterium > Corynebacterium lactis. The sequence goes on along the minus strand of NZ_CP006841.1, from coordinate 2,762,783 downwards.
GTCGATCAGGTTCGCCTCGAAAAGGAGGCATGGCTAAATGCGGTATTCCTGTCCTGGGGCTCATGTGGCTTTTCGCTTAGGCTGGCCGATTCGGCGAAACCCTCGGCAGAGGGCATGCGAGACCTCGACAAAGACAGCTTTCGAACAGTAGGAACCTTGCTGTTTTCCCCGCCGAGATTCTGCCCGACAACTTTTTCTTTTCCATCTGGACCAATTTCCCCTGACGCAATCGCGTTGACCAGTTTCCACTTCGATCCATTCGAAGTTGATGATGCAATGAGCCGAGCCCTGCTCCTGACAACGCTGCACAACCTAGCGCAGCGAGGAGTCAATGCAGTGGAAGCGTTCGGATGCAGCGGCAGTGCTGAGGACGAACGAGAGACGGCGGAGATTGACTGTAACAAAGAAGGCGCTGACGATGCAGAAGCGAGTCTTCTTTTCGAAGAGCTGGAGCAAAGCCTGGGTGCTGCACGGAGCCTGAAGCCGTGTCACTCAAACTCGTTGAGCGCGATAAATCACGAGTTCGGAGAGATGATTCGGACGAGAACGCTACTGGAAGCAGGTTTCCGGGTGATGACGCCTCATCCAGTACATCCGAAGCTGCGCATCGACTTAGATGCCGAGCTCAACTGGGACGAAGCCGTGGGCCATGCTCTAGAAAAAAGCTCGGCCGAACGGTTTATTCGGGCCAGGCTTTTTAGTCTGTAGCCGCAGCTCGTTTGGCTTGCGCTAAGTCGATACACAGCGAGTGCAGCATTTCTAAACGCTTTGGTCGGTTAAGAATTTTCCGCCTCGAGAAGCTGAACGAAGCTATACGCACCGGTCATCGGCTGCGGTTCGTCGTCGCCGAGGTAGAGTCGCTTGACCGCGACAACGATTGACTCGGCAATGGTATCGCGCTGATCTGGGGAAGACAGGGTTGCGATGTCTCCAGGGTTTGTCATGTACCCGACCGCCACCTCGACCGTCGGCATACGGGTCAGCCTTAGCAGATCCCAGGTCCGGCCGTGTGAACGACAATCGGTAAGCGGAGTGCGCGCTACAATCTCACGTTGAATCAGCGACGAAAGCTGCTCGCCGAGAATCGAATTGTTGCCCTTCTCTGAGCCGAAATAGAAAGTGGCGACGCCATTGGCCAGGTCATTTTGGTAATGATCAGCCTGGAGCGAGATGAAGACGTCGGCACCAAAGGCGTTCGCTAACTCCGCACGGTCCTCGATTGTGGGATTATCAGTCCGAGGACGAGACAGAATAGTCTCCGCGCCTGCGGCAACCAGGCGTCCCTCGATCCGAGAAGCCAAATCCCAGAGGATTTCTTCTTCGGAAATCTGCCCGTAAGGACCTTCGACGACCATCCCAGGGTCACCAGCGCCAAGGCCTGGATCGATGACAACGCGTTTGCCTGCGAGCTTCGGACCCTTAGTGCGGACTACCTCTTTCTCACGGAATGCGCTGACAGAGCCGCCTGTGACACGCCGACCCAGGTAGCTAAGCGCTCGGAGCGTTACCGGGCCACAAATTCCGTCCGGTTCAAGCCCGTAATTGAGCTGGTAATCGCGAACCGCAGCATCAGTCTTCGGTCCAAAGTGTCCGTCGACCCGGGCATCGTGAAAGCCGAGTTCCTGCAAAGTAGCCTGTAGCTGCCCTACGTCCTCGCCTGTCATCTGGGATACAGGATCGTAGGAAAGAACCCGTGCTCCAAGGGTGTAGGTCGCCTCTCGAAGCAGGCGAAGCGTAGTGTCCCTGATAACGCCGTCCGCATAGACACCTCTGGACTGCTGGAATGCCAAGAGCGCATCGCGGAGATTATCGTCAAACAGATCGTCGTCCCCAGACCATTGCGGAGAGTTCTCTTCGGCAGCTGAGCCTTCCCAGCCGGAGAGAAGGCCGAGTCTTGCGAGTGTAGAGCGCACTTCCGCCACACGGGGTGAACGGTCACCTACCGTCAAAAACTCAGGCACAAAGACTCCCTTCCGATCGGTCCACCGACATGAGAGGTAGGCGGCCTTCACCGGGTTGGGCTCCCGTGCTGATTAATACAGCACAAATCAGGCTTCGGGCTTGTGTGCCACGATATGCCGGACCAAGCGGTAGTTCATATCTTGCGTTGATACGCAACGTCAGCCAAGAAGAACGCCTACGCATTATGTGGTCATAGAATACCAGCCTGCGTTGCGATTTAGCCTCTCATGACACGGTAAATAAGCGGTTCCGTGCCATCCCAGACGCAAAAGCCCAGTACCCCGGATTATTAAACTTTCGTAACATTCGTCACTCGAGTATCATAGAAGGGTGATGTACGCACCCAACCGGGGTGTCAGAAACTGAACTGAATAGTGAAACTCTTAGAAGTGCTTCTCAATCTTGCCCTGGATTTCAGACTTCGGCCGCACGCCGACAAGTTCCTCTACCTTGGTTCCGTCCTTAAACACGAGCAAAGTCGGAATCGACATGATTTGGAACATCCCGGCTAGCGCGCGCTGCTCGTCGACATTTACCTTGGCAATGACGGCCTTGTCGCCGAGCTCGGCGGCAATCTCATCGAGCACCGGGGAGACCTTTTTGCAAGGACCGCACCACTCCGCCCAGAAGTCAACGAGGACTGGCTTATCGGATTCGAGGACGGTCGACTTGAAGGTATCGGCGGTAACGTTGACTGTAGACATTTCAATCCTTTCCGCTCGCTCTCATGGAGTCCGGACTAGTTCTTAAGTACTCGATTACGAGGCTTAGGAGACCACGGGAGTGGTTGCGTGTTCGTTTTGTATATCAGTTTAGCGCTCGACGGGTAAAACTATCAATACTCGTTTTAATTTAGGTTTTTTTAATTGTCGGAAGCGGTGTCGGGTCGGACTCGAGCACGTCGAAAGTTTGCAGACTTTGGGGGTGGCAGAGGTTATCCATTGGCATAAGCCGATAGTTTGAAACAGTAATTATCAAAAACTCCTAAAGTTGGGAGACGGTGATAGTTGGCTATTACCAATAAAAGGAAAACGCCCACTATATTGCAATAACTGCAGTTAGTGGGCGTTTTACTGAAAGTTTAAGATTTTAAAGTGATGCGAGGTAGTGCTCGGCATCCAGAGCGGCGGCACAGCCAGATCCCGCCGCGGTGACTGCCTGCTGGTAGTGCGAGTCCACCAAATCACCGGCTGCGAAGACGCCCTTCAGTGAAGTCTGAGTGGACGGGGAAGCCACCTTTACGTACCCGGCCTCGTCACATTCAACCTGATCGACAACCATTTGAGAACGAGGCTCATGACCGATAGCGACGAACAGTGCAGTCACATCGAGCACGGACTTCTCGCCAGTCACAGTGTCTTCAAGCTCAAGGCCCTTGACGCTGCCCTCTTCCGCGCCGAGGACCTTCGAGACAACCTTGTTGGTCGCGAAACGAACCTTCTCGTTTGCGGCAGCGCGCTCGACCATAATCTTGGAGGCGCGGAACTCATCGCGGCGGTGGACGATGGTGACCGACTTTGCAAACTTAGTCAGGAAGGTAGCTTCTTCCATTGCGGAATCGCCGCCGCCGACGACGGCGATGTCGTGATCGCGGAAGAAGAAACCGTCACAAGTAGCGCAGGCGCTGACGCCATGACCCAGCAGCTGCTGCTCGCCCATGGCACCCGTGTAACGAGGTGCGGCGCCCATCGCCAGAATGACGGCGCGGGCCTTGTGCTCCTCCTCCCCTACCCAGACGGACTTGATATCGCCGGATAGATCCATCTTGTCCACGATCTCCATGCGCAGGTCGGCACCGAAGCGCTCGGCCTGGGCACGCATCTGATCCATGAGCTCCGGGCCCATAATGCCCTCGGAAAATCCGGGGTAGTTCTCCACTTCGGTGGTGGTCATGAGTAGACCGCCGAATTCAATACCCTCGAACACAACCGGGTTCAGCTCTGCGCGAGCAGCGTAAGTTGCGGCAGTGTAGCCGGCAGGGCCAGAACCCACAATGATGAGGTCGTGTACGGTGTCGCTCATGAAATTCCTCCACTAACGCGTTCATAAGTTGTTTAATCGGAATATAAAAACTCCGGGACTGAAACTACCCGAAGCCTCTCCTACAGCCAACGCGATTCTAACCGGGGATATTCCCCGCCTGAGGTCACCGGCTACGCTAGGCCGCCAACACGTCGCTAAGCCGACGGCGGAGGAATGTGCGAGCCCGGGCGCGGCGAGATTTTAGAGTCCCGCTTGGATGGCCGGTACTGCGTGCAGTTTCCGTAATGGAGTATCCGAAGATGTCGAGGTACAAAAGAGCGTCCCGCTGATCCTTCGGCAACTTCGCCAGCGCATCGGACATAACGATACGCAAAGTGACATCGTTCTTTTCCGTGGAAAGGCTGTCAATCTTGCGTGCGAAAGTCTCCTCATCCTCGCAAACCGGGGCCTGGCCGAAGCGACCTCGGTAGTAGTCCATGCACGCGTGCTTGATAATGAGCGAAAGCCACGTCGCCACTGAGCAATTGCCCCGGAAGCCCCGGGCCGCATTCATAGCCCGAAGAAGACCTTCCTGTACGCAATCGTTCGGATCAAGCGGAGCGTCACAGTGACGCCTCGCGACATTGAGCAGCATGGCGCGGTGTCGCGCCACCAGCATGCCGAATGCCCGACTGTCTCCGGCGACGTGTGCCCGCAACAGAGCGAGATCCTCTTTCTCCCGTTCCAGTCGGACCGGTGTTGGCTGTCCTTTCCGATCCCCTCCCCTGGCCGAGTCGATGTTGCAGGACTGCTGAATCAACTTCTGATTATTTCTTCCCCCAAAGTTCATGGGACATACTCAAGCACGCGCCCAAAGGGTGCGCCATCGCAAAACTGCGGTGAGCCAAGCAGCTGTGGATGAATTTTAAAAAGGGGACAAAAAGACCGGAGGCTGTGGATAACCACAACCCCCGGCTGCTTTTCGGCGATGTCAGTTTTCCGGATCTCAGAGGCCGCTAGTCCAGCACCTCAATGTTGCCAATCGCGACCGGAACCAACTGATCCGGCGCGGAATCGGCGAGATCGGAGTCACCGACGAGGGCGTCCTTTCGACCCTCATTAATCTCGTCGACGGAAAGGTCGCGCAAAGAGTCACGAGCCCTCGGCATCTCCTTGACGAAGATGACCAATTCCGTCCACTTCTGCCCCTTCGAATCGACGGGAATCGTGGTCGTACCCGCGCCGATTGTGCCCGAACCAAGGACAACGGTGTCATCCAGGTTTGTGGACGACGGGTCCTTCAGACCCCTAATCTCGAACTTCGCGCCGCGCGTGGCGACGAGTTGAACGTGATGGGGACTGGACGGATCGGACAAGCTGACGAGGATGCCCACTCCCGGCTTGAATGCGGTTGGTTCGGTGCCGAACTGGGACAGGTACGTAGAAGTGGCCCAGAAGGAATTCGGGTCCTTATCGATGGTCAGCTTGGCGTTATCCGGATTATCCGGTCCGGCCTCCGGATTCGGGGTGTCCGGTTGCCACTCAGTCGCGGCGCGGATTGGCAGCGCAGCCCCGAGTCCCTCGGCGGCCTTCTGCGCGGCCGCCGGACCGCGGCGAACAGAGTCGGGCGTAATCGGGGCATCGGAGGAGCGATTGACCAGACCGAAGACGGCACCGGCGACGACGGCGCCGACAATCACGACACCGACAACCATTGCACCGGTACTGAAAGCCCGGGTGCGGCCCGCAACGCGGCGGACCAGGCCCGGCTTCGAGCCCGCAGAGGTGCCGTCGTCGGAGGAGCCGTCGGTACGGATGGTCGGGAACTCCGAGGATTCCGGGCCCAGTGCAGCGCGCCGCAGGTCCTCGGCGAGCGTGCGAGCCGGGGACACCTCGGAATTCGGGTTGTCCGGGTCCGCGGCACGCGCCTTCGCAATGGCGTCGCGGATGTCCTGCGGGACGTGGGAGATGCCGTCGAAAAGCGAGGCGGTGGCGGAGACGAGCGCACGGTAATCGGAGGCGCGGGAGGCGTCGGGAAGCACGACGGGGAAAGCGTCGAAGAGGTGGCCGTCGCCGCTGATGCGCAGGCGCTCAGGCTTGTCGTCGAGGCCGAGGACACGGCCGGACTCGTGGGCATCGGCGACGACCTCGGCGAGGTGAACCGCCGCAAGCGCGAGGGCATCCGGGTGGGCGGCCTGCTCGAGCAGGTTAGCGCCGACGCTCGAGGTCCAGTCAGCGGCGATGAGCACCTCGGTACGGGTCTTGGCGACACTGTGGATGCGCGACATACCGGTGCCGGCGAGACTGCGCAGCTCGTTGGTGGTATTCGCGATCTTCGCTGCAGCGTCAGAGGGCAATCCTCCACGGTACGGCAGCGTGATGGTGTCGACGAAAATGAGGGCGACATCGCCGTGGTCGGGATCGCCCATGTCCATGGCGCGCCACAGGCGCAGACCTGGGTAAGTGGCGACCTCGGAACGCAGGCGGAAGCGACCGCCGGAGACCATCTCGCCCGGAACGTAGCGGACGGGGCGGGAGCCTTCGGTCGGCATCGGAGGCAGCAGCGGCGAGGCAGTGAAGCCCTCGTTGGCGAGACCAGTGGACTCGCCGATGAGGCTCGCCGGCGAGATGGAGAACGCGTCGGCTGCGAAGCCCTGCTCGCGCTCCATGGCCTCGCGGTCCTCCATAGCGTCGTCCGCCGCGTGCGGCTTCGGGGCGAAACGGCGCAGGCCCGGAATGCGGCCGAGGAAACCGCCGAGAACGCGGACTTCGGCAAGCGGTGCCTGTGCCAGGACAATGCCGGTACCGACGAGGAAGACAACGCCCGTGATGCAGGTGCGCAGGAAGAAGCCGAAGGAGCCAAAGAAGTCGAACACCGCAGAGTCGGTGAAAATGTAGACGAGGGTGGCCACGAACACGCCGGCCAGCGAGGCGCCAAGTGACCACGCCACCGTCTTGATGGTCGCCTTGCTGTCCAGGTGGCCGAGTTGGCGGCGCAGCAGCAGGAAGCCGATAATCGCGCCGGCGACGAAACCGAAGCCGTTGGCCGCGCCGAGCAGCACGACTACCGTCTCCAGGTTGGAGGCCAGAATCGGCGCCAGGTAGGAAAGAATCACCTTGACTATGGTGATGCCGAGGATGATGAACGTCGGCGTCCACGCCTCCTCGCGGGCGTAGAACACGCGAAGGTGCAGCAGCACAATTGCGTAAGGAATCAGCGAGAACGCGGAGAAGGAAAGCGTCCAGCCGAGAATCTCGGCAGTGTGCTGCGGGAACTCCAGGTACGCGAACAGGCCAATTGCGATGGGCCGGCCGAATGCGGTGAAGAAAGCCACGATCGGAACCAGGGCGATCATGGTTAGGCGCGTGCCGACGGAAAGGTCCCGGACCACAGCCTTGTCGTTACCATCGGCGGCATTGCGGGAAAGCCGGGGCATAATCGCGGTCAGCAGGGTTACGCCGATGATGCCGTACGGGACCTGCAGTAGGAGCCAGGCCTGCTGGTAGATTGTCGGGGCGGCTTCGGAAGCCGAGGACGCAATCTGGGTGGTGATGAAGTAGCCGGCCTGGGAGATTGCCACGTAGGTGACAATGGCGATGCCCATTCCGGAGAACTGCTTGATGCGGTCATCGATCCCCCACAGCGGTCGCAGGTCGATGCCCGCCTTGCGCAGGTACGGAATCATGATTACGGCCTGTACGACCACGCCCAGCGTCGTACCGAGACCGAGAAGCAGAATGTGCGGGTCGGTCAGGACGCCCGCGGAATCGGTGGGAATACTGCCGGGAAGCTGCCAATAGAGCAGGAGGGTCGTGATTGCGACGACATTGTTGGCCACCGGCGCCCAGGCTCCTGGCTTGAAGATGCCCTTGGTGTTGAGCACCGCCATGAGCAGGGCGAAGATGCCGTAGAAGATAATCTGCGGCAGCAAAAGGAAGGCGAACGCAGTGGCCAGGGGGACGTTGACCTTACCATCTTCGTTCAGGCTGAGCGTCGTAAGGAAAGGTGCCCCGATTACGGCGGCGATGGTGACCACCGCCAGCAGCGACAGGGACACTGTCAAAAGTCTTCGGATGAACGCGGCGCCGCGGTCCGGGTCTTCCTTCTCTGCGCGGACCAGAACCGGCACCACGAGAGAGGTCAGGACCGCGCCGAGAACGATTTCGGTGATGAGGTTAGGCAGCGTGTTCGCGACGTTGAAGGCCGAGGCGATAGCCGGACCCATCGTCGCGCCGATGAGAAGGTTGCGCAAAAATCCGGTGATGCGGGAGATTAGCGTCGCAATCGCCATTGAACCGGTGGAGGCGACCACATCGGAGTCGGACTGTTGTCCCTTCTCCCCCCTTGCAGCCGTGGCCGTCGAGCTGGATGCCGCACCGGACGTCGCGACTGCCCCGGCAGTACGAGCCGCCCCGGCAGCCTTCGGATCAGTCGGGCCGGCATCCGGTGAGGGCTTGCGCCGTACGCGATTCCTCACCGAGGTGAGGTCGGGCGCCGACTCTGCAGGCTCGGACTCCGCGGACCGGCGAGCTGCCGGCACAGGGGCCGGCGGAGCGGGCCTTCGTATGCGCCCGCGAAGTCCAGATTTATGCGCTTCTGAATCAGTCACACATCCATTGTTGCCTATAAGGAGGCTTACTTCCGAAAGGTGCGCGAACGTTTCGCCGCAAAAAATCCTCCAACAGCGACGACGCCGACCGTCGCGATAAGCAAAAAGCCGACCGAGACGCCCGATTGCACGGAAATCTTCACGGACTGAGAAATCGGAAGTCCGCTTGGCGACTCCAGCCACAGCGTCAGGTGGTGCGCGGAGCGCGCGGCGGATACCGCCCCCGAGTCCGATTTAGCATCCTCGCCCTTGCCAGCGGGGCTCAACTGCACGGTCACCGACCCTTTAGCTGGAATCGATGCCTCGTATTTCTCCTCCATCACGACGTCGCCCGCGGCGACCCGGACGAACGAGGGGACAGGCAGGGGCAGCCCGTTACGGGCCAGGACAATAACGGGCGACAGGTCGGTTGCCCGGGTGTAGACACCGCCCGGGGCCACCAGTGTCACCGAATTGCGCAGGCGCCGAGTCATCGTCAGGGCGGCGTTGCGCAGGTCCTCGCCGCGCTTTTGTACCTGAGACGACAGGGCGATACTGCGGCGCCCCTGTGTGGTGAGCGAACGCAGCACGTCGCGGCGCAGCGGGCGCGTGAAGCCATAGCGAGTCAGGGCAACGAAGGGATCGTTGGCCATAATCTTCGTCAGATCCGAAATCTCGCGGGCGGCCAACTGGGCCGTCTCGATGTCGGAATCCGAAACGGGAGCGGGATCCGCAGAGGGTGGGGTCAGCTGCACCGGGCCGGCATCATTGTGCTTTGCCGAGTCGGCCAAGGCCTGGTTCAGCGCGATGCCGTCGGCCTCGGGCGAATCCATCGCTGTGCGCACAGCCTCAATCCACTTTGCGGCCTCCGCCGGAGACGGGTTCCAGCCCGCCGGCGGCGAGGCCACAATCGCGCCGGACTCCGGGGAGCGGGAGGCGTCGGAAAGCTCCTGGTAGAGAGTGCCGACGGCCGATTGCATGCGCGCGATGCCGGAGTCCGCACGGAAATCGTGGCGGCCGATGACATTGCTGTACGAGGCCGTCTGCGGGTCGTCTCCCGTCGCGGCCAGTGCCGCGGTGAGGGCTCCTGGAAGGGCGAAGGAGCGTCCCCCGCCCGGCATGGCCCCCGACTCTCCGGCCGCAAGAGGAGCGCCGTCCTGCCTGGTTAAGGTGTTATTCGCCACCATAGCGAAGGTCGCGTCGGCCGACGCCGGGGGAACCGTTGCGCTCGTACTCCCTGACTGCAGCCGCTGCTCGAAGGCCGCATCTGTGCTCAGCGGAGTCTGCGCGCTCGCCCTCGCATACAGGGGCACGCTTTCCGACGTCACGAAGCCCTCCGGCGGCAATTGCACACCCGGCAGCGATTCCGCCGAGAGGTGATTGCGAATCGTCTCTGTGCCTGCTGCGAGCGCCTCCATTGCCAGGTCCTCGTCACCGACCCTCGCTATGGCGCTGACGTCCGCAGAGGCCCAAGGCAGAGAGATGACGCAGGTGTCGGCCGCGAGCGCACGCAGTCGATCCAGCCACTTCGCCGCGTCCTGACTGGCGGACACCTTGCGCAAATCGATATCGGTATTGCTGCCCCAGGAATCGCGGAGGCGCTGCGAAGCCTGGACCGGGCTTGGGCGCTCCACGCCAATCCAGTAGTCGTGGGTCATCCGAGCCACGGCATCGAGAGTCTCCGGATCGATAGCAATGCACGTCGAGCTGCGCAGCTGAGGCCCCGTCGCCGTGGAAAAACCCTTCTCCAGGGAGGACACCAGGCCATCGAGGTGGCCGCCTGGGCGCAGCGAATCGGCCAGGGAATCGTTGGTGAGAATAAGATCCGGGGCGCCGGGGGCGTCGCCGGTCTCCCCGCCGACCAGCGGTACTGGCTGGCTGATGGGCCAGATCAGTGACATGGGCACCGGCTTCGTCGGCTCGGGGGTGTTGTCCGTGCCGTCGGCAAGCGAATCTGGCTCGGAGGAGTCGGAAGAGTCAGCAGGGTCAGCGGGGGCGAGAGACCCGGGAGATTCGGGAGATTCGGGCGCGGCCCCGACCGGAAGGAGGATGCGCGTCTCCTTCAGCAGGCGATCGATATCGTCGGCGGGCTGACCATTGACGTTAATGAGCAGCGGGTAAGTCCCCGGCTCGGTGATGCCCAGGCCCTCGGGCGCGGGAGCCGAAACGGGCGTGGACAGCGTGATATCGCGGACCTCGCCGGGCTTCAGGTCGATAGGCTCGCTGAAGTCGCCCGCGACATCGTATGCGGCCTCTGGCTCAGCGAGAGCGGTGCGGGCTTCAGCGGCGCTGGACAGCGCCTTAGCCCGCTGCATTCGCAGCACGAGATTAGAGACATCCCGCTCGGAGGTGTTGCGGACCTGCAGCCGGATGCGCAAGGTGCCATCCAGGCGGGGAACCTGGGGTGTGACCTGCGAAATCGACGCACTGACGGGGGAGTCAGTGCCGATACGGTTGGACTCGATGCCCCAAGTCTCCGAAGACTGCGCCCCCGCAGTCGGGGCGAACGCCGGAGCGCACACGAGAGCGGCAATCGTTGCCGCGAGGGCCTTCCTTCTCAGGCGCTGTGCTGCCATGGCGAATCACCTCGGGGTGGCGCGGCCGGTCGCCTTTTCCGCGCGTGCGAGATCAGGAATCATCCCAAGGGCCCGCCGGGCCAGTTTGCGTTCGTCCGCGTACGCCAGACGCTCGACGAGGGTGTCCACCGGGACCCACATCACCTCTGTGACCTCGGGGTCTTCGTCGTTTAGGTCTCCGTCGACGAAGCGCAGAAGGTGGTGGTGCACAGTCTTGTGAATCCGCTTTCCGTCGGAGATGAACCAGTAGTCGATGACACCGAGTTCCTCGATGACCTCGCCGTGGACACCGGTTTCCTCCCACACTTCGCGCTCGGCCGTCGAGTCGAACGCCTCGCCCGGCTCCACATGTCCCTTCGGCATGGACCACAGCAGCCTGCCGCGCCGGTCGAGCCGACCGATGAGGGCCACGTAGATGCGCGAGAGGTCGACGTCTTCCTGTCGCACCGCCTCGGCCAGGCCCGACACCACAAGTCCGCCCGCCGAGGTCTCAATCGAGGTGTAGGTAGGTGCCGACGCCTGCGACCTCGCCCCCGACTGGCGGCGATTGTTCGGCTTGCGGGTCTGTGCGTTACGACGGCGCCCTGAGCGGCCCGCGCCACCCTGACGGTTCGGGCGCCCGGAACGTGAACCTGCCGAACGGGACGCATTCGAGCGAGACGAGCTCGAGCGGGATGATTTCGACCCCGAGGATTTCGAGGACTGCTTAACCGGTTTACCTGGTTTGTTCGGTTTCGCCTGCTTCGAGTTTCGCGAGGAGGACGAGGTGTCCTGCGAATTGGTGTTTTCGCTGTTCGCCGCAATCTTATTGCTGGCTGCGGAGGATGCCCCTCCCCTTCTGCGCGGACGCCGACGGCGGCGGCGACCCTGTGCCCCCGAATTGTCTTTGCGTTCCACGTTGCTCATTCCCCTTAGACTACCGGTTGTATAGGTATAAGCGGGTATTGTGTCCAGCGTGACACAATCGACTCCTTCATCAGCAAGCGACCGGCAGCCGGAAGGCGTGGGGCCGCAGGGTGCCACGGGTGGCGCCGACGCGGTTGATCCGAAGGTCCGCAGGATGGCCATGCTCGCCGCCGCGGACCAGGCCATCGGCAAGGAGTCCGATATCCTCGACTCGCTGGCCGCCGCGTTCTCCGAGGCGGGTTACCACCTCTACCTCGTTGGAGGGTCCGTCCGCGACGCGCTGCTCGGGCGCTTGGGCGAGGACCTGGACTTCACCACTGATGCCCGCCCCGAGGCGACTCGCGAGATTCTGGATGCATGGGCGGATGTCGTCTGGGACACCGGCATCGAGTTCGGTACGCTCTCCGCGGAGCGGCACGGCCGCCAGGTAGAAATCACGACCTTCCGCGCGGACACCTACGACCAGGTCAGCCGCAACCCCGAAGTCACCTTCGGCGACACCCTCGAGGGAGACCTGGTACGCCGCGATTTCCGCTGTAACGCAATCGCCGTCGAGCTGCACGGCGACGGCAGCCGCACCTTCCTCGATCCGCTGGGCGGCTTCGAGGACTGCGTGGCCGGAGTGCTCGACACCCCGGGCGCGCCGGAGGTCAGCTTCGGCGACGATCCGCTGCGTATGCTGCGCGCCTGCCGCTTTTCCTCCCAGCTCGGCTTCGACGTGGCGCCACGGGTGCGTGAGGCGCTGAACGAGATGGCCGACGAAATCGAGCGGATTACCGTCGAGCGCATCACCGTGGAGCTCAACAAGCTTATCGGCGGCGCAGATCCCAGCCGCGGCATCGACCTCATGGTCGATTCCGGGCTGGCCGACCTGGTCATCCCGGAGATTTCCGATATGAAGATGACCCAGGACGAGCACCGCCAGCACAAGGACGTCTACCAGCACTCCCTGCAGGTCATGCGGCAGGCCATCGACCAGGAGGCGCCCGGCGAGCCGGACCTGGTGCTGCGCTGGGCAGCGCTGCTGCACGACTGTGGCAAGCCCGCGACGCGCTCCTACAACGAGCAGGGAAACGTGACCTTCTACCAGCACGAAGTTGTCGGATCGAAGCTGGTTCGGCGCAGGTTGAAGAAGCTGAAGTTCCCCAAGAAGACGATTCAGGAGATTTCGCAGCTGGTCTACCTGCACATGCGCTTCCACGGCTACGGTGAGGGCAAGTGGACGGACTCCGCCGTTCGCCGCTACGTTACCGACGCAGGCGATCTGCTGGAGCGACTGAACAAAATCGTGCGCGCCGACTGCACAACGAGGAACCGTCGTAAAGCAGCGCGACTGGCCCGGGCCTGCGACAGCTTGGAAGAGCGAATCGTGGAGCTTGCGGAGAAGGAAGACCTCGCCCGCGTGCGGCCGGACCTCGACGGCAACGAGATCATGGAGATTCTCGACCTCCAGCCCGGCAAGCAGGTTGGCCAGGCGTGGAACTACTTGAAGGAACTGCGGCTGGAGTCCGGGCCGATGGAGCGCGAGGACGCGATTCTGGCGCTGAAGAAGTGGTGGCACGAGCAGGAGGAAAAGGAGCAGCACGATGGCGCTTAACCCCGAGAATCTCTACGGTGACAGGCTCTTTTCCAGCCTGGAGCGCGGCACCCCGGCGGCCGGCATGCTGCTGCTCGCGGCGCCGGGAATGGCATCGCCGGAGTTCGCCCGCTCGGTCATCTTCCTTGTTGAGCACGACGAGCACGGCACCCTGGGCGTCGACCTGACACAGCGCTCGCAGACCCCGGTGCATAACGTGCTGGAGCCGTGGGCACCGCTGATGTCGAAGCCCCCGGTGCTCTACATCGGCGGGCCGTTGAACCAAAACCAGCCCATCTGCGTGGGTGTGGTGCGCGGCGGCGCGGAGCTTCCCGAGGGCACCGACGATGTCACTGGCGCGCCCTTCATGGAGCGCATCGCCCACCGTTTCGCGCTGATCAACCTGGGCATTGAGCCGGAGCTGGTCAAGGGCAGCCTCGACGGCGCCCGCATCTTCGCGGGCTACGCGGGCTGGGAGCCCGGACAGCTCGACGAGGAGATTGACCGCGGCGACTGGTATGTCGCCCCCGCGCTGCCCTCCGACGTGCTCGCTCCAGCCGCCGCCGACATCTGGGGCGACTGCCTGCGCCGCCAGCCCTGGCCGCTGCCCCTCTACGGCACCTACCCGGTGGACGTGCGCGACAACTAACCCAGACCAGGAACAACTCGCTTTTGGATACGAAGAACGACATCGCTGCTGGAATCCGCCAGACGCTGCCCGTCGGAATGGGGCTCGTCCCCTTGGGCTTGGCGTTCGGATTGCTCGTCGCGCAGACTGGCTTCGCCTGGTGGTGGGCGCCGATCTTCTCGGTGATCGTCTACGCCGGTTCCATGGAGTTCCTCGCCGTCGGCCTGGTCATGGCGCATACCGGCCTGATCGGTGCCGCCGTGACCTCTTTCATGGTCAATTTCCGGCACATCTTCTATGGGCTGACCTTCCCCCGGCACCTGGTCCGCTCCCGCCTCGGCCGCGCCTACTCCACCTACGCGCTTACCGACGAGTCGTATGCCATCGTCTCTGCGACTGGTCCCGCGGAGAAAATAACGGGCGTCCGTCTGCTGACTATTCAGTTGCTGTGCCAGGTTCTTTGGGTCGGGTCGGGCATCGTCGGCGCCGTCACAGGGGCCGCGTTGCCGGAGGGCATAAAGGGCGCGGAATTCGCTCTGGTCGCCCTTTTCGCAGTGTTGGCGATGGACGCATTTGAGACCTCCCGCGACTGGTCGTTGCCTATTTCCGCAATTGCGTGCACCCTGCTTGGCTGGCTCGTCAATCCAGGTCAGATGCTGGTGATCGGCCTCGTGCTCTACTTTGCTTTGCTCCTTGTGCGGGTCTGGTCGCCGAAGGTGGATAATGCGTTGCGCATGGCGTCGGCAAGCGGGCGGAGAGCGGGCTCGGGTTTTGGCGAAAGCGCGGGTGATGCGCGATGACGGCGATACCTTCGGCCGGATACGTTCTGGTGGCGCTATTGGTGATGGGTGCAGTAACGGTGACGTTGCGGGCCCTGCCGTTCACCTTCGTGCGGGTTCTGAAAGGTTCGACGCTGTTTCAATTCCTCGGGGTGACCATGCCTGTGGGGGTGATGGTGGCGCTGGTCGTCTACACGGTTTTTGGCCGGGTGGGGCTATCAGGTGGGCAGGGTGATCCCGGGGCGGTCTGGGCCGCGCCATTGGCACTGGTAGTGACTGTATTTTTGCACTGGTGGCGGCGAAACGCGGTTCTGTCGATTTTCGTCGGAACAGCCCTTTATATGGTGCTGGTCAACCTGGTGTGGTGATGGCTTAGCCGGTGCCGACGCGGGGAGGGCAATAGTGGCTGTTTTCCCAATTGATTCGTGGTGGGGCTTCACATATGTCATGCTTGGGGGCGCTCTCCGATGTTGTTGACGTGAGCACATAGAAGTACTCCCGACGGAAGGCACCACGAACTCCCGTGAAGAACCGTACCCGTACCGCATCCATTGCCCTCGCGGCCGTATTCAGCGCATCCGCGCTCATCCAGGCTGGAGGTCAGGCGGCTCCGGAGGCATCAGCTGCTACCGAGCAGGGGTCGATTGTGCTCCTCGGAGACTCCGTGCTGGCAAACCCCGCCTACGCCCAGATTCTGACTAAGGGATTCGGCCCGGTGCCCGGCCTGGCTGCGAGCCCCGGTACCGAGTCAGTTCAGGCGCCGATGAACTCGGAGTATCTGCCCAATTGCGCGCACTCGGAAAACACAGTCGGGGCGACCCTGCAGAGTCGCGGCCACGAGGTCTACGACTTCACCTGCGCCGGTGCGGGAATTCTGAAGAAGCAAGACCGCATTGAAGATCTCAACGAGCAGGTTGACGAGCTCGTGGCGCAGGGGCGCGTATCCGATAACTCGCGGGTCTTCATCAATATAGGTTTCAACGATGTGGCTTCGCCGGAGAACCTTCCGGCCAGCAAGGACGCCGATTACGTGGCGCAGGTATCGGAGCAGATCGATAAGATTCGCTCCATCGCGCCGGGCGCAAAGATTTCCATGGTCACCTACCCTGTCATCGCCGAGGGGCCGTTGGGGCTGGTGTGTCCACTGCGCGTCGCCCCGGATTCGAAGATGCCGATGACGATTCCCGCGTTTCCCGTGAAACTGGCCGAGGATCGCCTTGAGGCGCGCGCCCGGCAGGTCGCCGAGGCGAAGGGGCTTGGAGTAGTCGACGCCCGCGCTGCAAGCGCAGGTAAGAACTCCTGCGGCCCCGATGCCGAACGTTGGGTCGCAGCGGGCATCGATGTCCCGGCGGAAAACGAGATTTACTTCCACCTCACCGACGTGGGCATTAACGGAGTTGCGGATCTCATCGAACAGGCCTGATCTCTCTCCGAGTTTGAGCCTGCCCCGGGGTGAGCCTGGCCCCCCTTCAGGATGTGCCCTCCGCGCTAGGCATTCTCGAAATTGGGAATGAGTGCCATTAATTCCGCGTTGTGCCCGTTGTTAACGCTTTTGTTGACAACGTAACAATTTTCGCATTCGGGCAAATAAGGAAGTAAAAAGTGCAAAAACTGGATCAGAGAAAGATCCGGCAGGTGATTTGGGCGCTCATCGCACTGCAAATCATGTTGGGCCTTGCCAATGGCTCCACTATCGCCATCGGCAGTTTGATTGCTGCACAGCTGGGAGGGCAAATCGCAGGCGGGCTCGGCGCGACCATGAGCACGGTCGGCGCGGCGATTTTCGCAATCCCGCTGGCGAAAATGGTCGGCACTCGAGGGCGCGTTTTCTCCTTGAGCCTGGGCACCGTAATTGCCATCGTCGGCGCGGCGCTTGCAATTGTCGCGGCCGAAACGGCCCAGTTCGCACTTCTTCTGGGCGCATTCGTGTTCATCGGCGCGTCCATCGCCGCGGGTTTCCAGGTGCGCTTCGCTGCCGCCGATGTGTCCACGGTGGCTAATCGCGGCCGCAACATCTCACTCGTCGTGTGGTCGACGACGATTGGTGCGGTCGCCGGCCCGAACCTCCTGCCGCTCGGCTCCGAGACTGGCCGCGCGCTGGGGCTTAGTGACTACTCCGGCACCTATGTCATCGTGCTTATCGCCCAGGTTATCGCCCTGGCGATTATCGCCTTCGGACTTCGCATCCCGCGCCCGGACGGCGCCGCCAACAAGGGCGCGGCCAAACCCTCGCTATGGGCGTCGCTACGTAGCTTCGGAGACGACTTCGCTCCGGGTACCGCGTATCCGATTGTCTTCCTCGCGGCCGCACACTTCACCATGGTGGCGCTGATGTCGATGACCGCGGTGCACATGAAGGGCCACGGCGTTGCGCTGCAGATTATCGGCCTGACCATCAGTCTGCACATCCTCGGAATGTACGGCCTCTCCCCCGTCTTCGGCATGCTCGCCGACAAGATCGGCCGCATGAACACGCTGCGCATCGGCACTGCCCTACTGATCGCCTCGACGCTTCTGCTCATCTTCGTCGGAGGCAATCAGCTCGCCGTCATCATAGCCCTAGTCGCGCTCGGGTTGGGCTGGTCCGCCGCGCTGGTGACCTCCTCAGCCATGCTTACCGACGCCGCCCCCGACGGGGATGCCCCCAAGTACCAAGGCCGCTCTGACCTGGTGATGAACATTGCCGGTGCCCTCGGCGGCATCCTGTCGGGCCCGGTCGTCACGACGTGGGGCATGCCGACGCTCGCGGTGATTAGCTTGGTAATTGTCCTGGCAGTGGCGGCCT
This sequence comes from Corynebacterium lactis RW2-5, assembly GCF_001274895.1. Lineage (NCBI taxonomy): Bacteria > Bacillati > Actinomycetota > Actinomycetes > Mycobacteriales > Corynebacteriaceae > Corynebacterium > Corynebacterium lactis. The sequence continues at coordinate 2,745,020 of NZ_CP006841.1, read as the reverse complement.
ACCAAGTCAAGCGCCGCCAGCTCCCGGTTCGGGTCTAGCCAAGGGGCAGGAATTCCCCGATGGAGGGTGCGATTGCGTCATCGGGGGTGCGAATCATCTGGGTGGCCTTCGCCTTGTTTTCCGGGCTGCCGTGCTTGAACATGTAGTCGGCAATGTAGAGCTTCACGATCGAAAGCCCGGGCCGCGTCTCATTCTCGTTCTCCGTCCCCCGCGTGAAAACCCGTTGCTGTGTGGTTGAAGCTAATCTGCGTGCGCAAGGCGCTTCGATGACGCCCTGTGGATTCAGCCGGGCTGCGGAGCCGCAAGAGCGGTTGCTGTGGACGTCGACGGCTACTACTTGATTGATGCGGGCTTCGGCACGGACCCCATGCCGTAGGCCGACATCGAGATGGCGAACTTCTTCAACTCAGAGCACCCGGACCACTTCTTTACGCAGCAGCCAGTCATGCGCTTCACACTGACGACGAAAAGGTCACCTTGAGCGGCCTGACGCTCCGTGGGCTCGAGGGGGAACGGGAACTGGCCAGCCCCGAGCAATTCGCCGAGGCGGTCAAGGACAACTTTGAAATTGTGCTTGACCTCAACGTTGCCGAGCGGGCGTACCGCAAGGCCGAAAAGGAACAGCAGTCGAGCGAGGGCGACGACTAGACCCGCAGGTGGCCGACGCGCTGCCAGGCCGGATCGTAGGCGATGTCGACGACATGCTCGCCCTCTGTCCACTTCGCGGCGACGGCCCGCAGTCCCCCCTCGGCATCCGAAACCGGGTCGATGAAGAAGTGCATCAGCGCCATGCCATCGCTGTGTTCGGTAGCGACGAAGATGCCCTTATCCTCGCCGAGGACCTCGGCCGCCGCAGAGTTGAACTCCGCGATGGCAGCCTTGGACGCATCCGTCGGCAAGCCTTGATCATCGAGGTGGGCGAGCATCAGCTGGACGAGAACATGCTGGGTCATAGTCGGTGCAATCATCTGCGTGATCGGAGCGCGGGTGGCGACGCGGACCGGCTGGCCATTGGCCTCGGCCTCGACGGTCAGCCACTCCGGACAGTTCTCAGCGAGCTCCTCGATGACGCCCTTCAGCTCCGACAGGCCGATGGCGCCGTCCGGCTCCTCACCCGCGAAGGCGAAACCGCGCAGCCACAGGCCGAAATCCTCCTCGCCAAGAGCGAGCTGCAGCAGCGTGAAGCCCAACTGAGCGACCAAGCGCTCGCCGTCCTCCAACTGCGCAATCGCCGGGAATAGCGGGTGGAACAGGCGGACATCCACGGCGCCGTGACCACGGGCTACCGAGACGCGGGCATCGGCTGGATCCACCTCTGCAGGCGCCCCGGCATCGAGTGCGCCGGAAGCGATAAGAGCGGAGGCAACCTCACCAAGAGCCAACTTCAGCGTCGGATCCGCCTGGCGGAGATCAGTGAAAGACCACACCGCGCTGTCGTCAGGCGCCGCCTCAAGCCAGCGGCGCGCAGTCGGACGCAGCTCCGGGTCGCCCGCGGCGCTGACGGTGAAAAGATGGCGGGAGTACGGAGCCCCCGACTCAAAACCCCAGATGAGACGTGGATTAATCGCGGCGATGCGGCCACCCACCTCCTGCTGAATATCAATCAGTTCCACATCGGAGGCCTGCGGTGCGTCCTCACCACCGAGCTGCAGGGCGAACATCGCATCGAGGGAATCGGCGCCGAAGGAATTCCACCATGCCCAAAACTCATTGATGGCCGTTAGCTCCTGCTGGCGCTGCTCAGCGGACTCTGGCGACTGGGCCGCGGGGTTCGGCTGATTGTCCGACTGCGGGGCATTGGGATTCGACATATGAGGCAATCACGCTTTCGTGGATAGATGTATCTGTCCTTCTATGACGCCCAAGTATAGAGCGCCGGCCCCCTGTGCAGGAGGCCGGCGGTCGGTGAATGTGTGGCTGGAGGTCAGGGCGTTCAGCGGTGAGCGGAGGGCGCGCTCTATGCAGCCACGCCCTGCTCGCCCTGCCTTTCTTGCTCGGCCTGCTTGCCCCAGCGGGCGGCGTAGACCGCGCAAATCATCAGCTGAATCTGGTGGAAGATCATCAGCGGCAGAATGTAGAGGCTGGCGCTGGCGCCGAAAATCACAGCGGCCATGGGGAGCCCGGTGGCCAGGGACTTCTTCGAGCCACAGAACTGAATGGCCAGGCGGTCGCCGCGGTCGAAGCCCATCTTCGTGGCGACGAAACCGGACAGGCGCAGCAGGAACTCGACCAGGACGACGGACAGGACAATCAGAATCAGAATGTCGAGCACCGGGACCTTGGACCAAATCCCCTGAACCATGCCCTCGGAGAACGCGGCGTAGACCACCATGGCAATGGAGATGCGGTCGACGTTCTTCGTCGTCTTTGCAGCGGCAAACTTAAACGTCCAGCGGCGGGTCAGCTGGCCGATGGTGAACGGAAGCAGAAGCTGCAGGGAAATGTCCAGGAAGACCGACGAGTCGATCTTCACTCCCCCGCCAGTCGCCATCAAGAGCATGACCAGCACAGGCGTAATCACGATGCCAAGTAGGTTCGACGCCGATGCACTGACAATCGCACCGGCCACATTGCCCTTGGCAATCGAGGTGAAGTTAACGCTGGACTGCACCGTGGACGGCACCAGCGTCATGTACAAAATTCCCAGGTAGAGGCCGGGGCTCAAAACCCAGTCCAGGGGTTTCATCACAAGACCCAAGACCGGGAAGAGCACGAATGTGAACACCAAAATGGTCAAGTGCAGTTTCCAGTGCTTCAGACCATTGAGGGCCTCCTGCGGGCTGAGCCTCGCGCCGTAGAGGAAGAACAAAAAGCCGATGGCGATCTTTGTCGCCCACGAAAACGCCACGGCAAATCCGCCGCTAGCAGGAAAAATAATCGCCAGTATCGCCGCAGCGACGATACCGACGATGAGAGGGTCAGGGCGCCAGTTCACAATTCGTTGCCACATAGGGACTCAGTCTAGTGGGTGACCTGGGCCACGTTTGAGAGTTTGGCGCAGTTGCGCGACTACCGCAGTCGCGCGGTTACTTTCGAGTCCTACTTCTGCTGCTGCGCGGCCTTGCGCAGAGCGTCGAGGTCTACCTCCTTGGGGACCCCGGCACTGGCACCGGTGGCAGTACCGGCACCTCCCGTGCACATTCCCTCCAGACCGCAGGAGGAGCAACCGCCGGCCACACCGCAGTCTGCCGCCGGATCAGAGCAGGAAGCGCCTGCGCCGTCATCGCCGCCGACATCCCTACAGCCGCCGTCACCGCAGCCACAGCCGGAGTCGGAGGAATCGGCGCCGACCTTGGCGTCGTAAAGCGCGATTGTGTGCGAGCCAATCGCAGCACCCACGCCCAGCATGGCAACGCCACCGAGTACGGCCACGGCGAACCAGAGCCACAGCCAGCCGGAAGCCTCCGGGCGAACCGCCAGGAAGCCTAGTGCGGCGGCGCCGAGGAAGGCGACGGCCGAGACAGCCCACGGCGGGCCAGCGACGCGGTGCGTAATATCCCAGTTTTCCTGCGACTTCCGAGCCTCGGGGGCGCGAATACCAATCCAGTTGTTGCCCGGGAGCTTCGCCGACCAGGCGAGTCCCGCAACCACGGCCACACAAATAGCCACAACCAGCGCAATTACGGGGATAGCAATCATGGTTCCAATTTATATAGGTGGTTGGGCACGTGCCAAACCCAGCTACTAAACTGTGTCAGCATGACCAACAGCGAAAAGTCCTCGTCCTCGGCAGCAGCCAACGACTACCGCTACTCGCCCGAGCTGGCAGCACAGCTCGAAGGCAAGTGGCAGCAGTTCTGGAATGACAACGGCACCTTCCACGCCCCCAACCCGGTGGGCGATCTCGCGGCAGCCGACGGTGCCGAGATTCCGGGCGAGAAGCTTTTCGTTCAGGATATGTTCCCCTACCCCTCCGGTGTCGGCCTGCACGTAGGCCACCCGCTGGGCTACATCGCGACGGACGTCTTCGCCCGTTTCCACCGCATGCAGGGCGCCAACGTGCTGCACACGCTGGGCTACGATGCCTTCGGTCTGCCCGCCGAGCAGTACGCGATTCAGACCGGCACGCACCCGCGCGTGACCACCGAGGCGAACATCGCCAACATGGAGCGACAGCTGGGCCGCCTGGGGCTTGGCCATGATCGTCGCCGCGTCGTCGCCACCACGGACACCGATTACTACAAGTGGACGCAGTGGATCTTCCTGCAGATTTACAACGCCTGGTTCGACGAGTCGCAGAAGAAGGCACGCCGCATCGAGGAGCTGCTGCCGCTGCTCGAGTCCGGCGAGATGGCCACCAAGGACGGCCGCGTCTACTCCGAGCTGTCGGAGGCCGAAAAGCGCGAGGCAATCGACGAATTCCGCCTGGTCTACCGCTCCAAGTCGATGGTCAACTGGTGCCCGGGCCTGGGCACCGTTCTGGCGAACGAGGAGGTCACCGCCGACGGTCGTTCCGAGCGCGGTAACTTCCCGGTCTTCCGCAAGCAGCTGTCGCAGTGGATGATGCGGATTACCGCCTACGCAGACCGCCTCATCGACGACCTGGAGCTTCTCGACTGGAGCGACAAGGTCAAGGCCATGCAGCGCAACTGGATCGGCCGCTCCCGAGGCGCCGAGGTCGACTTCACCGCCGAGATCGGCCCGAAGGTCTCCACTAAGATCCGCGTGTTCACCACCCGCCCCGACACCCTCTTCGGCGCCTCCTACATGGTGCTCGCCCCTGAGCATGAGCTTGTCGACGCCCTGGTCGATGCCGGTTCCGGCTCCTACGAGGGAGTCGACGAGCGCTGGACTTATGGCAAGTCCACCCCGGCTGAGGCCGTTGCCGCCTACCGCGCGGCAATCGCGTCGAAGTCGGACCTGGAGCGTCAGGAGAACAAGGAAAAGACCGGCATCTTCCTGGGGGCTTACGCCACTAACCCGGTCAGCGGCGAGCAGGTGCCGGTGTTCATCTCCGACTACGTGCTAATCGGCTACGGCACTGGCGCCATCATGGCGGTGCCCGCGCACGACGAGCGCGACTACGAGTTCGCAAACGTCTTCGGCCTGCCGATTCGTGAGGTCGTCTCCGGCGGCAACATCGCCGAGGCTGCCTACGTCGGCGATGGCCCGCGCGTGAACTCCGCGAACGACTCCGGCCTGGACATCAACGGTATGGAGAAGGCCGAGGCCATTGCCACCGTCATCGAGTGGCTGCAGGGCCAGGGTGCCGGCGAGGAAAAGATCCAGTACAAGCTGCGCGATTGGCTGTTTGCCCGTCAGCGTTACTGGGGCGAGCCCTTCCCCATCGTCTACGACGCCGACGGCCACGCCCACGCGCTGCCCGAGTCCATGCTCCCGGTGGAGCTTCCCGAGGTCGAGGACTACAAGCCGGTAACCGCCGACCCGGACGACGCCGACTCCGAGCCCGCTCCGCCGCTGGCCAAGGCCCGCGATTGGGTCGAGGTCGAACTGGACCTCGGCGACGGTAAGCAGACCTACTACCGCGACACCAACGTGATGCCGCAGTGGGCCGGTTCCTCCTGGTACCAGCTGCGCTACATCGACCCGAATAACTCGGAGAAGTTCGTCGACCTGGAAAATGAGCGCTACTGGACCGGCCCGCGCCCGGAGACCCACGGCGCGAAGGATCCGGGTGGCGTGGACCTCTATGTCGGCGGTGTCGAGCACGCCGTGCTGCACCTGCTGTACTCCCGTTTCTGGCACAAGGTTCTCTTCGACCTCGGCTACGTCACCTCCGTCGAGCCGTATCGCCGCCTGTTCAACCAGGGCTACATTCAGGCCTACGCCTACACCGATGCCCGTGGCGTCTACCAGCCGGCAGAGCAGGTCGTCGAGCGCGACGGCAAGTTCTTCATCCCGGGTGCGGGTGAAGACGGCTCCGACCTGGAGGTTTTCCAGGAATACGGCAAGATGGGCAAGTCCCTGAAGAATGCTGTCTCCCCCGACGACATCTGCGACAACTACGGCGCCGACACCCTGCGCGTCTACGAAATGGCGATGGGCCCGCTCGATACCTCCCGCCCCTGGGCGACTAAGGACCTCGTCGGCTCGCAGCGCTTCCTGCAGCGCGCCTGGCGACTGGTGGTCGACGAGACCACCGGTGAGCTCTGCGTTACCGACGCCGCGCTTTCCGACGACGACTTGAAGGCCCTGAACCGCACCGTCGACGGGGTTACCGGCGACTACGCTGAGCTGCGCGACAACACTGCTGTGGCCAAGCTGATCGAGTACGTCAACTACCTGACCAAGACCTACGGTTCCACCGGCGCCCCGCGCGCTGCGGTCGAGCCGCTGGCGCTGATGCTCGGCCCGGTCGCCCCGCACATCGCGGAGGAGCTGTGGTCGCGTTTGGGCCACGCAGAGTCGCTGGCCCACGGGCCGTGGCCGGCAGTCGACGAGAAGTGGCTTGTCGACGACACCATCGAAATCCCGGTCCAGATCAACGGCAAGGTCCGCGCCCGCATTGACGTGGCCACCGATGCTTCCCGTGAGGACGTCGAGGCAATCGCGCGTGCCGATGAAAAGGTCCAGGCCGCCGTTGAAAACGCTGGTGGCAGCATCTTTAAGGTGATTGTCGTGCCGGGCAAGATGGTCAACCTGGTGGTTAAGAAGTAGGTCGCTCTGCGGCCCGGTGGCGCGGTGGCCCGGTGGTGCCATTTTGCGGTGCCACGTCACTGTTCCGCGATTTTTGCCAGCTTTTTGTAGGAAGTAACCGCGAATTTGGCCTTACTTCCTACAAAAAGCTGGCAAATTCGTTACTTGATGCCCAGAATCAGGATGCCGAAGGTAGATACCATCCACATCAGGGTGAAAGGCATCAGCACCCAGCACATGGCCAGCCACGGGCGCCAGTTGCGGAAATGCTTCCACTCGACATAGGTGCGCCAGAATCCCCCGAGGCATCCGAATAGGGAAACCGCCGCCGGAATCACGGGGAAGGCGATCTCCCAGGTTCGGGAGCAGATGAACGTTGACTTGCCCGCGTCGCATGTCGGGCCCCCGGACAGATAACCGGCAATGCCGACAAGAAGCCCCGCGACCAGCGTTGCAACGATAACCGCGCAGGTATAGACGTACGCCGGCCGACCGGAGTACATACGACGTTCGAGACGCTCTAAGGGATCGTCCGAGTCGATGGCCATATGCCGCTTCCCCACTTCCCTCTTTACGCCGGAGTAATCAGCATCGGCACCGGGCTGTGTCGAACGATGTGATTCGTTGAAGAGCCGATAAACACGCGGCCGAATGGGCCAAGCGTCGAAGAGCCCAGGACGAGCATGTCGCCCTTCTTCCACTTGATGGAACTGATGGCCTCCTCCCAGCCATTGCCGGATGCGACCTCGCTGTCGATGCTCAGCTCCGGGTAGCGAGTGTGCGCCCGGTCGACACCGCGATCAAGCAAAGCCATGGCCTGCTCGCGCCATTCGACCATCAGGTCCGAGGAGGTGCCATACCCGTTTTCGGTCGGGTACATAGTCGCACCACGGGGCGTGAACGACACCAATCGTAGCGGGACTTCCCAGCGGTGGGCCAGGTCAGCCGCCTTATTCAGCGCGCTGTGGGACTGCGGGGTATCGATGTAGCAGACGCTTATGCGGGTCACGCCATGCTTGGACAGCTTCGCGCTGGGAACCGCAAGCGCCAGTGGCACCGGCGAGTAATGAAGCAGCGCGTCAGAGGTGGATCCCATCACGAATCCGCTCTTGCTCAGGGAGGACCAATCCTGGGCATTGTTGCGGCGGGTGCCAAGCAGTACGAGATCCGCAGAGAAATCCTCTGCCTCTCGGCAAATTGTGGTGGACTCGCTGGAAGTCTCGATGACCCTGACCGCGTCGTCGTCAAGCATTCCCTTACGCAGGCCCGCCAGCTTCAGCTCGGACTTGATGATTGACTCCAGGGTCGAGGTCTCGTTCGCAACCCAGGAATCGTTAGAGGAAAGCCGCGCCAGGGAGGTCAGCGGCCATCCCCTCGAAAGAACACTGACCACGCGAATCTGCACCTTAGTGGTGCGTGAAAGCCAGGCGGCGTAGGCGAGAGTTTCGGTGCCGTATTCGCCAGGGCGCCACGCAATCAGGATTCGGAGCGGGCGTGTACCCATTGCTTACCTCCGGGTCAACACAGTCATTGATGGGGGATACTCAAACACCTAGCCTACTTGCACGGGCTGCAATACCTAAACCTATCGATGTAATGCTTGAAAACCCACAGCGCCCTGTTCGGCTGAAAGTGTGCTGTGCTTAGCCGTTCTCGCGGGTCGGGTAAGTGCCCAGAATGTTGCGCAGCACGGATTCGAGCCCTGCGCCGAACTCCAGCTCCTCCTGGGAGAGGTTGCCGAACATCTCCGCCATCTGCTGGTCGCGCTCGTCGGAAACACGGTGCAGCTCGTCGCGGCCCTTCGCGGTCAGCTCGACTCGGACACCACGGCGGTCCTGGCTATCGCGGACGCGCTCGACCATCCCGGCGGTCTCCAGGTGGTGGACTGCGTTGGAGGCGGTTGGCATGCGAATCGCCTCGGCCTCCGCGAGCTGGCTGATACGGCACGGTCCGAGCGTGTCCAGAGTCATCATGATGGACAGCTGCGCGCGACTTAGCTGCGACTCTGTGGAGCGTCGGCTGTAGAGTAGCTCGGCGCGCGTTAGGAGCGGGCGAAGGCGCTTCGCGAGCGAGAGGGGGGTTACGGCGTCGGGGTTGCCAATGGTGCCCTGGTTTTCAGTCATAGCGCTGATGGTATATCCGCATCGCGCTAGTTGCCAATACGAAATTGATTTGAGGTCCTATTTATTAAAGTAAAACTGCTGTTTTTACGTAAAAAAGCACCTGAGGAAAAAGTGTGGAACGCAGATATCTGCAGGTAAAAAGGTATAATTGTGGTTCTGTAACGCTGGTGTTGGGGTCTGTGAAGAATCGCGAAAGTGTCACTTTTAGGGGAAGTGAAAACATCCCTTTTCTCGCCCAAGTCCTCTCTGTCTGTCGCTTTCCGACGGCCGTTGCAGGCATCAAAAGGCCCCACCGCCAGTAGCAACTGCACGGGGATGCAGTCGTCCATTTCAGGCGATGGGGCGCCAAAGGGTTCCGTCTAATCGACGGTGGTTCCTACCTTCTGAGGGAGGTCACTTGCCAGCGATGAAGTCCTCGAGCTGGGCGCGTGCCTGGTCGTCGCCAAGCTGCTTCGGCGGAGACTTCATCAGATAGGAGGAGGCGGCGTAGACGGGGCCACCGATGCCGCGGTCCTTGGCGATTTTCGCGGCGCGGACAGCGTCGATGATGATGCCGGCGGAGTTCGGTGAGTCCCAGACCTCCAGCTTGTACTCAAGGTTCAGAGGAACCTCACCGAAGGCCTTGCCCTCGAGGCGGACGTAAGCCCACTTGCGGTCGTCCAGCCAGTCCACCCAGTCCGACGGGCCGATGTGGACGTTGCGGTCGTCGATCTTGCCGGCCAGCGGGCCGGACAGGTTCGAGGTGACGGCCTGAGTCTTGGAAATCTTCTTCGACTCCAGGCGCTCGCGCTCGAGCATGTTCTTGAAGTCCATGTTACCGCCGACGTTGAGCTGCAGGGTGCGCTCGAGGCGGACACCGCGGTCTTCGAAGAGCTTCGCCATGACGCGGTGGGTGATGGTGGCGCCGACCTGGCTCTTGATGTCGTCACCGACAATCGGGACGCCGGCGTCGGCGAACTTCTTGGCCCACTCCGGGTCGGAAGCGATGAAGACAGGCAGGGCGTTGACGAACGCGACGCCCGCATCGATGGCGCACTGGGCGTAGAACTTATCGGCCTGCTCGGATCCGACGGGAAGGTAGGAGACTAGGACATCCACCTTGGCGTCCTTGAGCGCCTGGACAACGTCGACAGCCTCGGCCGGGGACTCGTCGATGGACTGCGCGTAGTACTTGCCGATGCCATCCAGGGTCGGGCCGCGCTGCACTTCGACGCCGAGGGTGGGGACGTCGGCAATCTTGATGGTGCAGTTCTCCGAGGAGTTGATTGCTTCGGAGAGGTCCTTGCCGACCTTCTTGTCGTCAACATCGAAGGCAGCGACGAATTCGACATCGGAAACGTGGTAGTCACCGAAGGTTACGTGCATGAGGCCGGGAACGGTCTCGTCCGGCTGTGCATCGCGGTAAAACTCGACACCTTGCACCAGGGAGGATGCGCAGTTACCGACGCCCACGATGGCGACGCGAATCGAACTCATTTAAATGCTTCTCCTTGTAAGTACGGTGATGCGTGTATTCCTCGGCCACGTGTTTTGTGTTGGGCCGAACGCAACGAGCGTGACGCTATACCTTTATCCATTTATCGACTGTGAGCACACCAGTAGGGGGCATCTATGTACCGATCAAGTGGGGGTGAAAGTTCGGGTCCCAAAGCTGATACGCTTCTTCGGTGATGAGGTGGCAGGGCGAGATTGACCATGCGTTGTTACGCAGGCAACAACTGGACCAATGGCGCGATGGCCAAGTGCCCCGAAAAGCCCTCTGTGATGCAGACGCGCGCTTGGTCGCTGCAGCCAAGTTTCACGGCAGGAAAGCCCAGGTCAGATGTCCCGTGTGTCGCAAAGACAACCTTCGGCTCGTATTCTGGGTATTCGGAGAAAATTTGGGCCGCCGCTCCGGTACTGCTTGTGGTGAAATCGAGTTATCGGCAATAGTTGATGATTATGGTTCATGCACCGTCAAAGAAGTTGAGGTGTGCCCCGACTGCCGGTGGAGTTTTCTGGTGAGAACGCTGCAGGCTGTTCGAGAAGAGTCAGAAAGTTAGGGAGAGCGCCCGTGAGTAAAGATCGACCAGGTGGCGTCGGCGACCCCAAAGACCCGCGGGGTGGCAACGATTCCGGCACTGGGGAAGAGTGGTGGGATCGGCCTTCCGATGCGGAAGATAATGCCGCAGTCGCAGGAAGCTCGGAGGGGCCGTCGGAAAGCGGTGCTTCGGTGCCGCGCGCGGATGCTGAAACGGCTCATACGAGTGTCGATGAAGGCGGGGTAGCGGACGAAGCTGCTCTCATGGCAGATGCCCCTGACAACCACGAAGAGGAAGACCAAATGTCTGAAGAGGGCAGTGCCGGCGATAACAAGCGTCGGATTTTGGCGTGGCTCGGTCTCGCCGCGGTGCTGGTAATCATGCTGCCAATAGTGATTTTCGGTGTCGCCTACGTGTCGACTGATGTGCCGGAGCCAGAGGAGCTCGCCAACAATCAGATCGCAGTTATCTACGATCGCAGCGGCGAGAAGGAAATCACCCGTATAGTTCCGGAGGGTGGCAACCGTCGAAATGTGAAGATTGACGATGTGCCGGATGCGGTTCGCAACGCGGTTTTGGCCGCAGAGGACCGCAACTTCTACACCAACCCGGGCTTCTCGCTGGCAGGCTACGCTCGTGCGGCGCTGGGCGTGCTCACGGGTAACGCCAGTGCCGGCGGTGGTTCGACCATCACGCAGCAGTACGTGAAGAACGCCGTGGTCGGCAACGAACGGACCATCGCGCGAAAGGCCAAGGAATTGGTCATGTCCGCGAAGATGGCCCGTGAGTGGACCAAGGATGAAATCCTCGAGGCCTACCTCAACACCATCTACTTCGGCCGCAACGCCTACGGCATCGCGGCTGCGTCGGAGGCGTACTTCGGCAAGAAGGTCAACGAGCTCAACGCGCAGGAAGGCGCGGTGCTGGCCGCTTCAATTCAGCGACCGTCGGCTCTGGACCCGTGGACTAACCGCGAGGAGGCAGAGCAGCGCTGGAACTATGTTCTCGACGGCCTCGTTGAGATGAATGTGCTCCAGCCATCGGACCGAGCGGGCATGCAGTACCCCGCGACCATCGACCCGGCCCTGGCCCCGAAGCAGGCCCCGGAACCGGGCCCTGCCGCGATGATTAAGAACCAGGTGCTGCAGGAGCTTGAGCGCGAAGGCATCTCCGAGCAGGAGGTCAACACCGGCGGTCTGCGTATCACCACCACCATTGACCCGACAGCGCAGAAGGCGGCGCTAGACGCGATGGAGAACTATGTCGATCAGTCGACGGGCCTGCGCGCTGCAATCGTTTCAGTCGAGCCGAAGACAGGTGCCGTCCGTGCCTACTACGGCGGTGACGATCCGAATGGTTGGGACTACGCCAACAGCGGTCTGCAGACCGGATCGACCTTCAAGATCTTCGCCCTGGCGGCAGCGCTGGACCAGAAGATTCCGCTAAGCGCTCAGTACTCCTCGGCTCCGGTGCAGTCCGGTGACGCAACCCTGTACAACTCGGACGGCGCAGGCGGTGGAGTCCTCCCAATCTCGGAGGCACTGAAGCAGTCTCTCAATACTCCGTTCATTCGCCTTCAGCGAGACCTGAAGAACGGTCCCGATGACACCGCTGCCATGGCGCACCGCCTGGGCGTCGCAGAGTCGATTCCGGGGATCGAAAAGACTCTGATGGAGGACAACGGACATTCCCAGGACGGCGTCACGCTCGGCCAGTACCTGTCTCGTCCGCTCGATATGGCAGTCGGTCTGGCGACTCTGACCAACGATGGCGTCTACCAGAAGACCCACTTTGTCGAAAAGGTTGAGACCGCTACCGGAGAGGTGCTCTTCGAGCGCAAGGCCGAGCAGGGTGACCGCCGTGTTTCCAAGGCCGTAGCAACTAACGTCATCAGTGCCATGCAGCCTATTGCCGCGTACAGCAACCAGCCGCTCGCTGGTGGGCGTCCGTCCGCAGCCAAGACTGGTACCACCCAGCTGGGCGATACCGGCAACAACAAGGATGCCTGGATGATTGGTTCGACCCCGCAGCTGTCCACCGCAGTGTGGATGGGCAACGTCGACGGGTCGGCCCTGATGGCACCGGGTGGCGGAGTTATGTACGGCGCGAACACGCCGGGCGACCTCTGGCGCACGACAATGAACGGTGCTCTTGCGAACGAGGACTTCGAGTACTTCACCGCTCCGGAGGCAATCGGTGGGCAGGCGGGCGCTCCGCAGTGGGCTCCGCAGACCTATACCTACACCGAGACCTACAAGGAAGAGACGTCCGAGTCCTCCTCTGAGCCGAGTTCGGAACCTCCGTCATCGTCGTCGTCCAATAGTGGCAATCAGGGCGGCCTGCCGGCGCTCGAGGATCTCATCCCGGGCTTGGGTGGCGGAGCCAACGGCGGTAACGGTGGCAATCCGGGAGCGGTTCCCGCACCCGCGCCGGGCGGTGGCGCTGAGCCGCAGTCGAATCCCAATCCGGGAACGGGTGGTCAGTAGTGGACACCTGGGTCATAGTCACGATTGTTTCGGTGTCCGTGGGCTTCCTCCTCTTCGGCACCGCTTTCGTCGGGTTCATGCGTAAATGGCGCGCGGGAATCGTTTGGGCCCTGTGCCTTGGCGCATTCCTGTTTGCGACTGTCATTCCGGTGATCGTCGCACTGGGGTACGCCTCCTCCGCGCCCGCCTGATCGTGGCAGGGGAGAGCTCCTCCGCTTGCCGACGGCAATGACGTCGTCGTAAAGCGATGGGTGGCCCCGGATTAAGGTGAGATAAATTCATAACAGGCCTGACGGAAACGAGTGGGCTGTCGGCGAAGGCACCGAGGGAGTGATCACTAGATCGCCCCTCGGTGCCTTTTTGCGTTCGATTAGGACAAACGACCACAGCTGCGGTAGCCTGGCAGGGTTGCCTGACGCAACGACCCTCCTGCTACGCGGCGGTTGGCACGAAAGACAGTGCCAGCGCGATACGCCACGTGGCCGAAATACGAAGAACTAGACCATAGGAGGTGATGAGGTCCGTGCGTCACTACGAAGTAATGATCATTCTCGATCCGTCACAGGATGAACGCACCGTAGGCCCGTCCCTGGAAAAGTACCTCGACGTTGTCCGCAAGGAGAACGGCAAGGTAGAGAAGGTGGACATCTGGGGTAAGCGCCACCTCGCATACCCGATCAACAAGAAGGAAGACGGCATCTACATTGTCGTCGACCTCGAGTGCGAGTCCGCAACCGTGCTGGAACTCGACCGTCGTCTGAATCTGAACGACAACATCCTGCGCACCAAGGTGCTGCGGACTGATCGTTAATCTGCGCCTTCACGCATTTGAAGTCAGCGCCTAGAAAAGGCGCGCCGATAGTGCGAGAACCGTAGGATAGCGGGCAATAGGCCTCGGTCGAGGCCAGTCCCACAGGATTTCAATCTAGGAGAACCAAGCATGGCTCAGGGAGACGTACAAATCACGGTGGTTGGCAACCTCGTTGCCGATCCGGAGCTTAAGTACACCCAGAATGGCGTTGCGGTGGCTAACTTCCGCGTGGCGTCTACGCCTCGTGTGTACCGCGACGGTCAGTGGGTTGATGGCGAGGGCATGTTCCTCTCCTGCAGTCTCTGGCGTGAGGCGGCGGAAAATGTCGTCGAGAGTCTTTCTAAGGGCATGCGCGTTATCGTCCAGGGCCGTCTGCGCCAGCGCAGCTACGAGACCCGTGAGGGCGAGCGTCGTACGGTCTTCGAGGTTGAGGTTGATGAGGTTGGCCCTTCTCTGAAGTTTGCCCGTGCTCAGGTAACTCGGACCCCGCGTTCCGGCGGTGGAAACTATGGCGGCGGCAACCGTGGCCAGGGTGGAAACGGCGGCAATGGCGGAGGAAACTTTGGTGGCGGCTTCGGCGGCAACCAGGGTGGTCAGAGTAATCAGGGCAACCGCGGTTTCGGTGGCGGAGCTCCCGCGGAAGATCCGTGGAACTCGGCGCCTCCGGCTGGTGGCGGTTTCAGCGGCGGCGATGAGCCTCCGTTCTAGGCCGGCACTTTCTCGCATATTGCTTTAGTTGCAGCAGATTTAGCATCCACAATTCTCATTTTTTAAAGACATATCCAGCGAAAGGCAGGGATCATGAAGCTGATCCTCACCGCCGACGTTGACAAGCTCGGTGTCGCAGGCGACATCGTCGAGGTCAAGGCCGGCTACGGACGTAACTACCTGCTTCCTCGCGGTCTGGCAATTGTTGCCACCCGCGGCGCAGAAAAGCAGATCGAGGGCATTCGTCGTGCCCAGGAGGCTCGCGCTATCCGCGACCTCGACCATGCACGTGAAGTCAAGCAGAGCATTGACTCGCTCGACAACGTTTCCGTTGCTGTTAAGGCAGCGGACAATGGCAAGCTGTTCGGCTCCGTCACCGCAGGTGACATTGCCGCTGCAGTTCGTAAGGCTTCCGGTCAGGCTATCGACAAGCGCGCAGTCGTGCTTGCTCCGAGCCAGATCAAGTCCCTTGGTAAGCACACCGTTGACATCGCGCTGCACCCGCAGATCACCGCGCATGTTTCCGTAGAGGTCGTCGCCGGTTAATTCCCGGTTTTAAGTTTTTACTTTTGACGGCGGCTGGGCGCTCGACGGCATGGTATCCGTCGTTGGTGTCTTAGCCCAATGACAACAGCACACGAAAAGCTCTGAGTTTCCACTTCGATAGTTCGATTGTGGGGCTCGGGGCTTTTCGTGGTTTTTGACGCAGTGTTGTGAATGTGTTTTCTGCCCCTGTGGATAAACCTGTGGGGAAAACTGGGGAGTGCAGTGGAAAACTTGTGGATACGACTATGGTTTAGGTAAAAATTCGGTAACAAAATACGTTTCCATAAGTTGACTTCAACCGCTTTGCAAATGTAAAGGCCATGAATCGAGATTCATCAATTTACCTTCCTACCAGCATAAATAGAGAAAGTGCTGGTCAGAGTAGTTGTAAATCTGTCAACTTTGAAGCTTGCATTTAAGGTTGCGCTGAGTTTACCTGGGTATTTCCGGTTTGTGCACAAGTACTCCCCAGGTCTATCCACAGGACCTGTGGATAACATTGGGTATAAGCCGTGGATTATGGCTGGAAACGCCAGCTCGCCAAGCCCCTCGTCCGCTGGGGCGGTAGGGGGCGATGCGGAGCCGAGTCCGGTTCAATGAATCCGGCCGATGGGCCATAGTAGTTAGTCGAGAGTAAGTGAGCGTGGGCTCGACCGGGCGAGAGCCGGTCGGGGCAGCGGGGAGGAAGGGTAACAGTGAGTCAGGCCTTTAGTAGCGGTGCGTCCGACGCCGAGTACTCAGGAGGAAATGGCGCTTCGTCTCATTCAGCGGAGGCTTCTTTTGACGATTCTTTCGATGACATTCCTCTTCCGGAGGAGCCGCCGCTAGAGCCGGGCCCTCCGGAGGAATATAGGTCGGAGCGTTCTGGTAGCTGGGACCGGGATCGCAAGCGCGGTTCGCGCGCATCTGTGGCCTCCGGTGCGACGTTCGAGCGCACACCACCCCACAACATTGATGCGGAGCAGAGTGTGCTCGGTGCGATGTTGCTGAACTCTGAGGTTGTCGCCGATGTCTACGAGCAGCTGACACCGGAGGATTTCTACCGTCCGGCCCACCAGGCTATCTATTCCGCGATCCTGCACCTGTATGGCGAATCCTCAGAGATCGACCCGATCCTCCTGGCCGGCCGTCTGGATCGAACTGGTGATCTCGACCGGGTTGGTGGTCCGCTGTATCTGCACACGCTCACCTCCCGCGTGCCGACGGCCGCGAACGCCCAGTTCTACGCGCGCATCGTGGCGGAAAAGGCCACAATCCGGCGCCTCGTCGAGGCCGGCACGAAGATTGCACAGATCGGCTACGCAGGCGCCGAGGATGTGGAGCCTGAGACCCTCGTGGACGAGGCGCAGCAGCTGATTTTCAGTGTTGGGCGCGAGAACACCAAGAACGATTACGTGCCAATCGCCGAGGTCCTGGACAATACCCTCGAGGAGATCGATCTGATTAGCCAGAATGGTGGTCTGGCGCAGGGCGTTCCTACGGGCATCACCAACCTGGACAAGCTGACCAACGGCCTGCACGCCGGGCAGATGATTATCATTGCCGCCCGTCCCGGTGTGGGTAAATCGACGCTGGCGATGGACTTCATGCGTTCGGCTTCGATTAAGCATGGTCAGACCAGCGCGATTTTCTCCCTGGAAATGTCGCGAAACGAAATCATGATGCGCATCATGTCGGCGGAGGCGAAGATCAATATGGCGTCGCTGCGTTCCGGCGATTTGGACGAGCGCGACTGGGGCCGTTTGGTTGAGGTCGGCGACCGCATCCGTGACGCGCCTCTGTTTATTGATGATTCGCCGAACCTCACCATGATGGAGATTCGCGCTAAGGCGCGTCAGCTGAAGCAGAAGCACGACCTAAAGCTCATTGTGGTCGACTACCTGCAGCTGATGAGCTCGGGTAAAAAAGTCGAATCGCGACAGCAAGAGGTCTCGGAATTCTCGCGTCAGCTGAAGCTGTTGGCTAAGGAGCTCGAGGTGCCGTTGATCGCTATCTCGCAGCTAAACCGTGGCCCGGAGTCCCGTAATGACAAGAAGCCACAGGTCGCTGACCTCCGTGAGTCGGGGTCGCTGGAGCAGGACGCCGATATCGTCATGCTGATTTATCGCCCGGACTCCCAGGAGGCGGAGCACGAGCGTGCGGGTGAGGCCGACATCATCGTCGCGAAGCATCGTGGTGGTCCGACGGGCAGTATCGCGGTAGCGCACCAGCTGCACTTTTCCCGGTTCGCCAACATCGCGAAGGAAGCCTAAAGGCTCACGGTGTGAGCGCTGCCTAGTAAACTTCTCGAATGTACTGTATTTAAATCGGAGAGTCTGGTGCCCTGCAGCCCTATGGGTGCCAGATTTCGGGACTTGAAGAAAGCGGGGTTGAAAGACCATGCCCATGGCTGCAAACCCCGCCAGTAATTCTTCGGGAAAAGCGGAAGCCTCCGTCGCGACCTCCGCGCTGGCGCCGACCTCCAAGCAGCGCTCTAAAGGGCCCCGCGGTAGTAAACAGCGTGTCGGCTGGGTCGATGCCGCCAAGGGGCTGTGCATTTTGCTGGTTGTTCTCGGCCACGCAATCACCGAGCTGCAGGCGCACGGTTATTACACGGCTAGCTGGGAGCAGTTCAACTTCTTCCTCGGACCAATCCGCATGCCCCTCTTTTTCCTTCTCTCCGGGTTGTTTGCCGGTAAGGCGCTGTCGGAGTCGTGGCACAAGTTGGCCAATCGTCGCATCTGGGTGATGGTCTACCTGTATGTTCTGTGGGTGCCGCTGCGCGATTTTGTGCTCTTCCTAATGCCTTACACTCACGTCGAGGCCGACGGAATAGTTTACCCACCGTCCATCATGGACACTTCGTCCTGGCAGCCGCGTATCTACAACACGCTGCACGCGATAGTGGAGCCCACCTCATACCTGTGGTTCTTGTGGGCGCTGGCCATGTTCGCGGTGTTCACCCGAGCTTTCCGACGCGTCCATCCGGCAGTACAGCTGCTAGCGGCGGGACTTCTCAGTGGTTTTGCGCCTTTTGAGCCAGTCAGCTGGTCGTGGGATTTCATCACGAAGATGCTGTTTTTCTACCTGTTGGGTATGCACGGTGCGCCGTGGCTATTCAGCATGGTGCAGCGTCGGAACATCCTCTTCCTCGGTGTCACTATGGCTGCCTTCCTGTCGGGGGCACTGTGGGTTCAGTTCACGTACCCGAGCTTCAATGATGGAAATGTCGGCTTCATGCGGCTCTATCTGTCTACGGTTGGCGCTTTAGCGGCGGTGAATCTGATGGCTCTGCTCCAGGGCACCCGTTTGGTGGCGCCCTTTGAAAAGGTGGGTGGACGGACGCTGCCCATCTTCCTGATGCATATCCCCATGCTGGTATTGGTCATGATCGTCTTCGACTTGATCTTGCCGTCGGATCCGCAACTGGTCATCATGACGCCGTTGGTGACTATCATCGCCGCGATTCTTTGCCTGGGGTTGCATAAGCTTCTTCTGGCGGCGGGAGCCAAGTGGCTCTTTGTCCGGCCTGCGTGGGTTGTCCGCCTGACCACCCCGGGACAGAGGGTCTTTCAGCGCAGCGCGCAGTGAGCGGTAGATTGTGTTTAGTCCCAAACGATGATGAGGAAATGAGTATCTCAATGCGTCTTGCAACCTTGCGGCATCAGGGTGGAACCCGCGCAGCCGTTCTCGGTGACGGCTCGGCTGTCCTGTTTCCAGATTCGTGTCTTGGGGACATTCTGGAACGTCCGACGTGGCGTCGTGAAGCGCAGGAGCTACTCGAGGGGGCGGCGGAGAACCCAGACAACGTTGTCGCGGAGTCCGCGTGGGCTTTCGCGCCGCTGATTACCCGCCCGGGCAAGATTGTCTGCGTGGGGCTGAACTACGCGGCGCATATCGAGGAGATGGGGCATGAGCGCCCCGAGGTTCCCACGCTATTTGCGAAGTTTGCGGATGCGGTGGCTGGCGCCAAGGACGATATTCGAGTTCCTCGCGATGGCGCGGCGAAGCTGGACTACGAAGGAGAGCTGGCTGTCATCGTAGGCTCGACGTGCCTGCAGGTCGACGAATCTGAGGCGGGAAAGGCCATCGCCGGGTACGCGATTATGAACGACTTCACCCAGCGAGACCGCCAATACGCGACGGAGCAGTGGCTTCAGGGAAAGACGTTGCAGCGCGCGTCGGCTTTCGGCCCTTGGATGCTGACTGCAGAGCAATTCGATTCGAGCGTGGCGCGCGTGCGCACGTGGGTTGACGGCGAGCTCCGGCAGGATGCGCCAATCGCGGACTTGGTCTTCTCACCGGCGGCATTGGTGTCCTATATTTCGCAGTTCGTCCAGCTAAACCCGGGTGATGTAATTTCCACGGGAACGCCAGCAGGTGTTGGCCACGGCATGAATCCGCCCGTCTACCTGCAGGACGGGCAGGAAATCACTATCGAAATTGAGGGGCTCGGCAGGCAACGGAACACTATCCGAGTAAACCGCTAGAGAACCAGTGCAGTCGGCGCTGCCAGCGCTATTGGCGCGGGGAAGTCCTTTAAAGGGGCCGTCCGAAGCAATCCCACAAGGGGGCTAGGACTCTTGGCGGAATGTTTTTCAGCTCCCGGGCGTTGAAGGGAAACAAGTGGCGCGAATCCGAGTGACGTTTTCATGGATTCGTAGCCAGAGACAGTGAAATTATTTTTAAGGGGCATTACTCATGGCAACTATCGACGTTACGAACGACACTTTTGCGGACACCATCCAGAAGGGCAATATCGTTCTGGTCGATGCTTGGGCTTCCTGGTGCGGACCGTGCCGTCAGTTCGCGCCGATCTTCGAGAAGAACTCGGAGAAGCACCCGGAGGTTACCTACGCCAAGCTTGACACGGACGCGAACCAGGAGATTTCGGCTGCACTCGGTATCCAGTCGATTCCGACCCTGTTCGTATTCCGCGAGGGAATCCTCCTGTTCCAGCACTCCGGCGTACTGCCGGAGACCGCTCTGGATGAGCTGGTTCAGCAGGCATCCGCGCTGGATATGGACGATGTCCGTCGTCAGATTGCTGAGCAGGCAGCGCAGGACGGCCAGGAGGACTAGTCCGGGTGTGAGGGGATTACCCTGAAATAGCCGGGGCAGGGTCGCAACGATGTTGCGCCTGCCCCGGCTTCCTGTTTCTCCGTATTGGACTATTCGGAGGTTTGCTTGCGGACAATCCAGCCGAGTAGGAATCCGACAATCGCTGCGAGAATTGCCCAAATCGCCGGGTTGGTCTTCGAGCTATTCGACGATGACGAGATGATTGGTTGGTTGCGCACCGTGGAATCGTCCTCCGTGGAGGCCTCGCCGTCGGGGAAGATCTCGGTGACTGCCTTGGTCAGGTCCTCCGCTTCGATGTAGGAACCCAGGACTGCAATGACGTAACGGTCATCGTCGCCAAAGAATCCCGCGGTCGTGCGTATTTCGGGATCAAACCAGCCGGACTTATTGGCAACCATCTCTTTGGGAAGGGCCTCTTTGAGCCCAATGTTCTGGTCCGCGTCGCCGTAGGAATAACGCGGCAGGGAGTACATGAGTTGCCGGAGGTAGCGAGTCTCTACGTCGGAAAGCCCACCCTTCTCGGAGAGCATGCCGTTAAAGTAGGCGACCATGTCGGCGGCTGAGCTCTGGGTCATGCCCCAGTCGGGGTTCGCCTGGGTGGCTTCGGAGAGTCCGTAGCGCTCCTTGATGTTTTCGACAATGGCAGTGCCGCCGTACCCGGACCATAGAAGGTCGGTGGCCTCGTTGTCGGAATAGCGAATCATATCGTCGCGGGCCATCGCGTCCTGATTGCCGTCGACGGGCATGTCTCCCGAGCCAGCCTCGATGTCCTTGCCCTTTGGGCGCGTGTAGTTGGTGTACGCGACGACGTCCGCAACGAACATCTTCGACAGACTAGCCAGTTCGAAGGAATCGTTGCAGTGGGAGTTACACAGGAATTCGCCCGTCTTCCTGTCCAAAATGCCAATCCCGATTTTGCTGCGTCCCGATTCAAGCTCTTCGGTTACGGCATCCATGCGTTCCTGGACGCTCTGGCCCCATTCGGACTTTGCCTCTGGCTTCAGCGTGGAAGTCGCCGTAGCGGAAGTCTTGGCGGAAGAGGATTCAGCGGTGGTGGAGTTTGTGGTCTCCTCTTTCTTTTCCTCCTTCTTCCCCTTCTCAGCATTTTCCTTCTTTGCCGAAGGTTTTTCCGAGGAGGTCGAGGAGCGCGAGGAGGAGCTGGGCTTCGCCGGAGTAGACGTCGCCTGCGCCTGTGCGTCCTCTGCCAAGGAAGGTCCGATCGCAGGAGCTGACACAGTGAGGGAAGCCGCGGCGATGCACAGGGCTACGCCTCGGCGGGAAATTGCGTGTCGAACGCTGCCAAACCTTGAGTCTGAAGGGGGATGGGCCATGGATAAAGACTTTACAACGCTTGCTGCTGAAGTGTTGCAGTCGAGGGAATTTTTGGTTTTACGTACAATTTTCAAGCAGAAGGTCGATGTGTATCCGATACGTCGCCGAATTTTCGTCGGAAAGGGTCGAATGCGAGATGGCTAATCCTTTTGCTAAAGGCTGGAAGTACATGATGTCTTCTTTCGATAAGAAGATTGATGATAATGCTGACCCGAAGGTTCAGATCGCCCAGGCAGCAGAGGCCGAGCGCAAGCGCCATAACGAGATTCAGCGGCAGGCCGCTGCGGTAATCGGAAATCGTAACCAGCTGGAGATGCAGCTGGGGCGACTGAACAAGGAGCGCGAGAAGCTGACGGTGAATACTCGCCAGGCGCTTCAGCAGGCGGATGCCGCCCGCGCATCGGGCGATGAGGCGACTGCGCAGAAGATGGAGAACACCGCTGAAGTGTTCGCCTCTCAGTTGGTCAGCATCGAAAATGAGCTTGAGCAGACCACGCAGCTGCACGCGCAGGCGGTTTCGGCGGCGGAAGAGGCCCAGAAGCAGGCGCAGCAGTCGCAGGTCCGCTACGAGCAGATGAAGACCGAGATCCGCGAGCTCGAGTCTCAGGCTGACCAGGCGAAAATGCAGGAGACGACCTCGAATACGCTGCAGGGCATGCAGGGAATCACGGATAATCCGAACGTCCCGACCCTCGACTCGGTCCGCGAGAAGATCGAGAGTCGCTACGCTAATGCTCTCGGCGCGCAGGAGCTCGCGGCTTCGTCCCACCAGGGTCGTATGGCTGAGATTGAGGCTTCGGGGGCAGATGCCCGCGCGGATATGCGCCTGGCTGAGATCCGCGCGCAGATGAGCAAGGAAAACGCCGCCCTGGAGTCCGGCAAGCACGAGGCCGAGGAGGTCCCGGCCGAGCTGGAGCCAGGTGAAGGGGAAGGAAAGGGAGCCAAGGGTACCGAAGGCGCCTAAAGCGAAGACGGTACTTTAGCGCACAGTGCGGGCAGCGCTCACAGCGCAGACAACCGCAGACAAAAGCCCGGAGGCCACTGGGGGGCGCAATCCCTCGTGACCTCCGGGCTCACCTGCGTGGCCGCGCCCGGCCGGGCGAACCTAGCCGAAGCCTTTAGTCCAGGTTGTTGTTTTTCCTGGCCAGAAGCACCCCGCGGATACCCGCGTGGAAACCGTCGCGCAGGTTCACGCGCTGCGTCTCGGTCAGCGTGTACTCGTGCAGAGTCTCGCAGGCGAACTGCAGCAGTGGCCTGTCGATGTCCGCCGGGAGTCCTCCTCCGGAGAGCAAGTGCGCGGTATCGCGTGCCTGCTCCGTGGCGATGTTCTCGTACCACCAGTTCGCGTACTGCTGGCCGACATCGAATGGGGTCTGGAAACCCGCCGATGCCCACACCTCGTTCGGCAGAGGCACGTAGCGGCTGCGCAGTTTCCTACGCGGCGCCATCATAGAGGGGTTCGGGCGAGGCGAAGGCTTCGGTGCCGAAGCCGGTGCCGCGTCGCCTTCTTTCTCCTCCGCCGTGGCCGCGCTGTTGTTTTCATCCGGGGCAGCTTTGCTCGTCACGCCGGGCTGTCCGCCCTGCTCACCCTGTTCGCTTGCCGACGCCTCCCGCGCCCCCGACTGCTCACTCTGCCCAGGAGCTGTCGTTGCGGGGCTTACCGTGGACTCGGGTGCGGAGGGCTTGGCGACGCCGCCATTTCTATCACCGGCCGAGTTTCTCTCGACCTCAGCGCGGTGTTCTGCCTGCGCCGGAATTTCTCGGGCGCCCATCTTCGCGGCGTGCTCCACCTCGTGGAACTTCGGCGAGTCCGCCTTCGCGGTCGGCGTGGCTGCGGCGAGGTCGCGGCGGTAGCACTCGGCATCGACGTGTCCCGGCTCGGCCGGGATAACACGTTCGTCGCGCGGCAGGACGTCGTAGCCACTTTCCGAATTGTTCTCGGGGGTGCCAGCTGCGCCGGGGGGCGCGGGCGTAGCTTGCGGAGCGGCGGCGTCGGCGACCGAGGCGCCGTCGGCAGGGGAAGGAGAGGTGCTGTCCTCTTCTTTGTCCTCGCCGGGCGGGGTGATTCGGGTGTCCGGAATCTTTGTGGCGCCGAGGTCCTCGATGGGCTCGGCGTCTCCCAGGGGCTTATTCGGGCGAACAACCGGCGGGATGGGGCCTTCGAGGACGTTTAGCTGCATTGCGTCAGCGAAGTCCTCGCGCGGGTCGAGGATCGTGGTGGTGTCACAGGCGTGGCGGAGCGCGCCCGACATGGAATCCCAGCCGAATCCGTAGAGGTGAACTCGCGCGCCGGCGGCAGCGGCTTCGGCAACACCCGGCAGCATGTCGGCATCTCCGGAGACGAGCACGATATCGGAGACCTGGTGTCGCAGACCTGCGACAACCATGTCGGCGACAAGGCGGGTATCAACTGCCTTTTGGGTACGGCGATCTCCCCATTCAATGAGCTGACCTGCGCGAAGCTGGACGCCATCGATGGTGCGGAGGGAGCGCTGGTAGCGGTGTGGCCCGGACTCCGGGATGCCGTCGTACCAGAGCTGTCGCTGAACCGGCTGGTTCAGCTGCTGGGAAATCATGCGGTCTAGGACTGTAACTACTTCTCTAAGGTCAATTTCTAATTGCCCGCGGGCTCCGGTTTCCCACGAGTTGTAAAAGCTCGCCAAAAGGTAAGACGTATCGACGAACACCAGTGTGCGTTCAAGCATGGCTCCTAATTTCCGTTTCTTTGTAACTAAATAAGCATTTCGGTACATCTCCAAGGATGCCCGAATAATTTATTGTAAGCCCTGAAGATGAGGAATTTCAGAGACTATCCTTAATGAACCGAACCCCGCCGCCGTGTTTCGGGGTCGTTTTTTCCGTCGTCAGGCAGGCTTTGGTGGGGACGTGGGAGAGTCTCGCGATGTGGTGGTCAGGAGTCGGTAGGGGAAATGAGGCGTTGGTTCGGGGCACTGGTGGCTGTGACCGTGCTGGGGCAGGCGGTTTTCAACGGCGGTCGTGTCCTGCTGTCGTGGCGAGTGCTCGACTTTGGGGGTGACGCCGCCACGATTGGCTGGTTCACCGCTGCGTTTTCGCTTGTCCCGCTCCTCATCGCGATGCCCGCCGGCCGACTTGTCGATTCGAGTCGAGCCCCCGAGGTTATGCAGTCTGGCCTTATTTCCACCGTGGTCGCGTCGGCGGTGATGGCACTTTCCACGAACCTGCCGGTGCTGCTAATCGGCTATACCGCCTTGGGTTTTGCCCATATGACTACGCTGATTGCTGCCCAGGGGATGGTGTCGCACCTGCGTGGCAGCGTCGCGGGCCTCGATAGTCTCTTCGCCTACTTCACGCTGGGCATTTCCGTGGGGCAATTCCTGGGGATAGTCGTGGCCGGCCTGCTGACTGCTCAGTCCGATGCCGCATCCGTCTCCACCACCGCCGCTCTGTGGGGGATGGCCGCCGTCGGCGCGGTCGCCCTTTTCTGCGGTTGGCCTATCGCTCGCGCTTATCGACGATTCGAAGCTGCCGCAGCGGCATCGCGCGAAGATGGGGCCGTGGTTGGGAGCGCGGCGGTTAAGGATGCGGTGGTTAAGGATGCGGTGGTTAAGGATGCGGTGGTTAAGGAGGCCGCGAATGAGAAGACCGCACAGAAAGCGGCGGTGCGGAGCATTTTGTCTCGCGCGGGTATGCCTGCCGCAATGTCCGTTTCTATAGCGGTAATTGTGGCTATCGACCTGCTTACCGCTTATGTGCCTGTGCTTGGTAGAGAGATCGGTTTGTCAGTGGGGGAGGTGACGGCGATTTTGAGTGCCCGAAGTGGCATGGCGGTACTGTCCCGTGCGGCGATGCCCACCGTCTTGCGACGCTTGGATAGGGATCGAGTTCTTTTAGCGTCCGTCGCGTTGGGGGTCGTGCCGCTTTTGCTGATGCCGTGGCTAACTGAAACGTGGATGTTGGTCGTAGCGACCGGCATCTGTGGGCTGGCGTGGGGTTTTGTAATGCCAATGTCGATGACATGGGTAAGCACCCTTATTGAATCAGGCGCGCGAGCTCAGGCTCTGTCGGTCCGGCTTATGGGCAATCGGTTGGCGCAGGTGTTGTTGCCGCCGGTTGCGGGAGTGGGCGCGACGTTAGTTGGGACGTCGAGCATTTTCGTTGGTGCAGGGGTGTTGATGGGGTTGGCATCTGTTGCTGCCTGGTCGGGTACGCGCCGGTAGTGGGTGTGTGGCTTGTTGTGGGGTAACGTTGTTTGTGTGTGTTGGCCTGGGGTTTTGTGTTTGTTGGTGGGGTGTGTGTAATGTATTCGGAGTCAGCGCGACCGGGGGTTGCCACTGAGGGTGGTGTTCTGGTTGGTGTTGGTGTGGGGGAAGCATTCCTTTTTGTTCATTGATTGTTCACTGAGTGTTTGTTTGGTGTTCGGTTGGTGGGTGTGGTATTGTTTCTTCCTGCTGCTCACGGCGGCCTGCTCTTGGTGGGTGTGGTTGGTTGTGGGTGTGTGTTGTTTGAGAACTCAATAGTGTGCCGATGTACTTACTTTTTATTTTTTGGTGATGATCATCGTGTGCTTTTTGGTGCGCTGCGTTTGTTGGTGGGGTGCCTCCGGGCCTGTTGTGGGTTCGTGAGTGCTTCTGCTGATGGTGGTTGTGCTGATGGTAGGCGTTGGTTGTTTACTGTTGGTGTTTGATCATTGTTTAGTGGTTGAATAACTGTTTTTGGTGTCATCGTAGTTTTTCCTCGTCGGTTGATGCGGTGATGCTGTTTTTTCTAGATCATTTTTGCCAGAGGTCATCATGGTGCTGCGCGTTTGTGTGTGGTGGTGTGGTGGTTTTTGTTTGTTCTAGTTTTTTGTCAGGTTTTTGGGCCTTTCTTTGTTCTTCTTATTTGAAGGTTTTTATGGAGGGTTTGATCCTGGCTCAGGACGAACGCTGGCGGCGTGCTTAACACATGCAAGTCGAACGGTAAGGCTCCAGCTTGCTGGGGTACACGAGTGGCGAACGGGTGAGTAACACGTGGGTGACCTGCCCTGCACTTCGGGATAAGCCTGGGAAACTGGGTCTAATACCGGATAGGACCACATTGTAGGGGTGTGGTGGAAAGTTTTTTCGGTGTGGGATGGGCCCGCGGCCTATCAGCTTGTTGGTGGGGTAATGGCCTACCAAGGCGTCGACGGGTAGCCGGCCTGAGAGGGTGGACGGCCACATTGGGACTGAGACACGGCCCAGACTCCTACGGGAGGCAGCAGTGGGGAATATTGCACAATGGGCGAAAGCCTGATGCAGCGACGCCGCGTGGGGGATGACGGCCTTCGGGTTGTAAACTCCTTTCACCATCGACGAAGGGTTTCTGACGGTAGATGGAGAAGAAGCACCGGCTAACTACGTGCCAGCAGCCGCGGTAATACGTAGGGTGCGAGCGTTGTCCGGAATTACTGGGCGTAAAGAGCTCGTAGGTGGTTTGTCGCGTCGTCTGTGAAATTCCGGGGCTTAACTCCGGGCGTGCAGGCGATACGGGCATAACTTGAGTACTGTAGGGGAGACTGGAATTCCTGGTGTAGCGGTGAAATGCGCAGATATCAGGAGGAACACCGGTGGCGAAGGCGGGTCTCTGGGCAGTAACTGACGCTGAGGAGCGAAAGCATGGGGAGCGAACAGGATTAGATACCCTGGTAGTCCATGCCGTAAACGGTGGGCGCTAGGTGTGGGTTTCCTTCCACGGGATCCGTGCCGTAGCTAACGCATTAAGCGCCCCGCCTGGGGAGTACGGCCGCAAGGCTAAAACTCAAAGGAATTGACGGGGGCCCGCACAAGCGGCGGAGCATGTGGATTAATTCGATGCAACGCGAAGAACCTTACCTGGGCTTGACATATACAGGATCGCCGCAGAGATGTGGTTTCCCTTGTGGCTTGTATACAGGTGGTGCATGGTTGTCGTCAGCTCGTGTCGTGAGATGTTGGGTTAAGTCCCGCAACGAGCGCAACCCTTGTCTTATGTTGCCAGCACGTTGTGGTGGGGACTCGTAAGAGACTGCCGGGGTCAACTCGGAGGAAGGTGGGGATGACGTCAAATCATCATGCCCCTTATGTCCAGGGCTTCACACATGCTACAATGGTCGGTACAGTGGGTTGCGAGCCTGTGAGGGTGAGCTAATCCCTTAAAGCCGGTCTCAGTTCGGATCGGGGTCTGCAACTCGACCCCGTGAAGTCGGAGTCGCTAGTAATCGCAGATCAGCAATGCTGCGGTGAATACGTTCCCGGGCCTTGTACACACCGCCCGTCACGTCATGAAAGTCGGTAACACCCGAAGCCAGTGGCCTAACTTTTGAGGGAGCTGTCGAAGGTGGGATTGGCGATTGGGACGAAGTCGTAACAAGGTAGCCGTACCGGAAGGTGCGGCTGGATCACCTCCTTTCTAAGGAGTTTATTTTTCTGTAGTCACTTTTTGCATCGTGTTGGTGTGGGTGGCTGTTTTTTGTTTTTGAGGGTGGATACATCCTGCTGCAGGGCGCCGGTGGTTGGTGTTCTGGCGTGGTTGGTGATTGTCACTGTTGTAGAAGGTTTGTGTGTTGGTGCGCTGTTGGGTGTCTGGGATGGCACTGTGTGCATGCTGCTGCTGCTGTTGTTGTGGTGGTGTGTGGGTTTGTCCCGTGTGGCTATGCTGGCCCTGCTGAGTGGTTTTGTCTTGGTGGTGGTTGGTGTGGGTGTTGTGTGAGAACTGGATAGTGGACGCGAGCATCTTGTTTTTCTGTAAGTTCGAGTAAAACAGTTTTTTGATTGTTTGATTTGTTCTTAGTTATTTGTGTTGTGTTGTAAGGGCGCATGGTGGATGCCTTGGCATAGTAGGCCGATGAAGGACGTGAGAGGCTGCGATAGGCCTCGGGGAGCTGCCAACTGAGCGTTGATCCGAGGGTGTCCGAATGGGGAAACCTGGCCGTTGTTATGAGCGGTCGCTGCCAGATGAATTCATAGTCTGGTTGGTGGTTACGCGGGGAAGTGAAACATCTCAGTACCCGTAGGAAGAGAAAACAATTGTGATTCCGTTAGTAGTGGCGAACGAACGTGGATGAGGCTAAACCGCGTCACGTGTGATACCTGGCAGGGGTTGCGTGTGTGGTGTTGTGGGGATGCAATGTGTGGGGTCTGCCAGCCTTGCGCCGCGTTATCAGGGGATA
Source organism: Corynebacterium lactis RW2-5 (assembly GCF_001274895.1). NCBI lineage: Bacteria > Bacillati > Actinomycetota > Actinomycetes > Mycobacteriales > Corynebacteriaceae > Corynebacterium > Corynebacterium lactis. Next base: position 2,716,185 of record NZ_CP006841.1, on the reverse strand, counting down.
GTTGAAGTGGATTGGAATGTCCTGCCGTAGACGGTGAGAGCCCGGTAGATGAAATCTTTCTGGTGTGTGGTTGTTGTGTTTCCCGAGTAGCAGCGGGCTCGTGGAATCTGCTGTGAATCTGCCGGGACCACCCGGTAAGCCTAAATACCTGCTATGACCGATAGTGGATAGTACCGTGAGGGAATGGTGAAAAGTACCCCGGGAGGGGAGTGAAATAGTACCTGAAACCATGTGCTTACAATCCGTCAGAGCCTTTTTTTGGGGTGATGGCGTGCCTTTTGAAGAATGAGCCTGCGAGTCAGCGGCATGTCGCGAGGTTAACCCGTGTTGTGGGGTAGTCGTAGCGAAAGCGAATACTAACTAGTGTGTTTTTTAGTGGCATGTCCTGGACCCGAAGCGGGGTGATCTACCCATGGCCAGTGTGAAGCAGAGGTAAGACTCTGTGGAGGCGCGAACCCACTTAGGTTGAAAACTGAGGGGATGAGCTGTGGGTAGGGGTGAAAGGCCAATCAAACTCCGTGATAGCTGGTTCTCCCCGAAATGCATTTAGGTGCAGCGTCGTGTGTTTCCTCCTGGAGGTAGAGCTACTGGTTGGTTTAGCGGGACTATCATCTTAGCGACATCAGCCAAACTCCGAATGCTGGGTAGGTCAGAGCGCGGCAGTGAGACTGCGGGGGATAAGCTTCGTAGTCGAGAGGGAAACAGCCCAGATCGCCGGCTAAGGCCCCTAAGGGTGTGCTAAGTGGAAAAGGATGTGGGATCGCGAAGACAACCAGGAGGTTGGCTTAGAAGCAGCCATCCTTGAAAGAGTGCGTAATAGCTCACTGGTCGAGTGGTTCTGCGCCGACAATGTAGTGGGGCTCAAGTACACCGCCGAAGCCGCGGCAATCAACGTTTTGTTGGTTGGGTAGGGGAGCGTCGCGTAGTTGCTGTGAAGCGTGCGGGTAACCGTCATGTGGAGTGTGCGCGAGTGAGAATGCAGGCATGAGTAGCGAATGAGGAGTGGAAAACTCCTCCGCCGAATGACTAAGGGTTCCTGGGCCAGGTTAATCCTCCCAGGGTGAGTCGGGACCTAAGGCGAGGCCGACAGGCGTAGTCGATGGACAACGGGTTGATATTCCCGTACCCGTTTTTTCGCGCCCATGGTGAATCAGTGATACTAACCCACCTGATCATGCGCTGTTACCTTCCTTCGGGTTGGTTGGTGTGTGTGATGCTGGGGACCTGATCTGGTAGTAGCCAAGTGATGGGGTGACGCAGGAAGGTAGCCGTGCCACGTGATGGTTGTCGTGGTGTAAGCGTGTGGCCCGTGGGATAGGTAAATCCGTTCCACATGATGGGTGAGGCGTGATGCGTACCCGGTTTGCGGGGAAGTTGGTGATCCTATGCTGTCGAGAAAAGCCTCTAGCGATGTGAATTGACGGCCCGTACCCTAAACCGACACAGGTGGTCAGGTAGAGAATACTAAGGCGATCGGGATAACTGTGGTTAAGGAACTCGGCAAAATGCCCCCGTAACTTCGGGAGAAGGGGGGCCACTGCTGGTGAACGACGTAGTAGAGCTGGTGGTGGCCGCAGAGAATAGAGGGAAGCGACTGTTTACTAAAAACACAGGTCCGTGCGAAGACGATAAGTCGATGTATACGGACTGACGCCTGCCCGGTGCTGGAAGGTTAAGAGGACCTGTTAGATACTTTTGGTGTCGAAGCGGAGAATTTAAGCCCCAGTAAACGGCGGTGGTAACTATAACCATCCTAAGGTAGCGAAATTCCTTGTCGGGTAAGTTCCGACCTGCACGAATGGCGTAACGACTTCCCTGCTGTCTCAACCACAGACCCGGCGAAATTGCAGTACGAGTAAAGATGCTCGTTACGCGCGGCAGGACGAAAAGACCCCGGGACCTTCACTATAGCTTGGTATTGGTGTTTGGTTCGGTTTGTGTAGGATAGGTGGGAGACTGTGAAACTATCACGCCAGTGGTGGTGGAGTCGTTGTTGAAATACCACTCTGATCGTATTGAGCATCTAACCTTGGCCCATGATCTGGGTTGGGGACAGTGCCTGGTGGGTAGTTTAACTGGGGCGGTTGCCTCCCAAAGAGTAACGGAGGCGCCCAAAGGTTCCCTCAGCCTGGTTGGCAATCAGGTGTTGAGTGTAAGTGCACAAGGGAGCTTGACTGTGAGACTGACAGGTCGAGCAGGTAGGAAACTAGGGACTAGTGATCCGGCACCGGCTTGTGGAAGCGGTGTCGCTCAACGGATAAAAGGTACCCCGGGGATAACAGGCTGATCTTCCCCAAGAGTCCATATCGACGGGATGGTTTGGCACCTCGATGTCGGCTCGTCGCATCCTGGGGCTGGAGTAGGTCCCAAGGGTTGGGCTGTTCGCCCATTAAAGCGGCACGCGAGCTGGGTTTAGAACGTCGTGAGACAGTTCGGTCTCTATCCGCCGCGCGCGTAGAAACTTGAGGAAGGCTGTCCCTAGTACGAGAGGACCGGGATGGACGTACCTCTGGTGTGCCAGTTGTCCCGCCTGGGGCATGGCTGGTTGGCTACGTACGGAAGGGATAACCGCTGAAAGCATCTAAGCGGGAAGCCTGTTCCAAGATTAGGTTTCTTTTGAGGCCCCCTAGAGATGATGGGGTTGATAGGCCGGATCTGGAAGCACAGTAATGTGTGGAGGTGACCGGTACTAATTGGCCGAACGTCAACACAAAAAGTTGGTTAAATCAACAGTTTTGCTCGCGTCTATTGTTCAGTGTCTGGCATGACACCGCCTACCCAGTGTGGTGGGGGTTGGCCAGTTTTTTGTCGGTGGTGTTAGCGGTGGGGTCACGCCCGGTCCCATTCCGAACCCGGAAGCTAAGTCCACCTGCGCCGATGGTACTGCACTCGGGAGGGTGTGGGAGAGTAGGTCGCTGCCGGCATTGTTTTTGTTTGGGGCGTGGTGCTCATTCCTGTGTGGGGTGGGTGCTGCGCCCCCCTTTTTTCATACCCGTCTTTTCAAAGACCGTTATATACAAACGGAAAAGTGCAGTTATTCCCGCAATTTTTGGCTGCAGTAATAACCCATGTTTAAACCGGTAGCGTTATTATTATGCGAATTGGTATCGTAACCGGAGGCTCGAAGGGCATTGGTAAATGCCTTACTCGAGCATTAGTGCAACATGGGCCCGACTTGGATGAGTTATGGGTTGTCTCGCGTAGTCCGCTACAGGTGGATTTAAATATTTGCGGAGGCATTCCAATCAGGCAAATTCGCCTAGATATTTCTGGCCCGGACTCGCAAACGGAGTTTACCGCGCTGCTGCACGAATCCGGCGCAACTGTGGCCTTTCTCATCGCCAATGCCGGCGTAGCAGAGGCGTTCAAGGTCTCTGACTCCGTTAACGATCTTCGTTTTTTCGCCGCTACTCGTTCCATGGTATCGACCAATATCTGGGGAACCGTCAGTATCGTGTACGCATCCCTTCCTTTCATGGGCGCGCAATCCAAAATTCTCATTATTGGTTCTATATCTGCATTAGTGCCGACTCCAGGACTTAGCGTTTATACATCCACTAAAGCGTTTCTCCGGCACTGGGCTTTCGCACTTCGTGAGGAACTTCGGCCACGCGGCATTTCGGTAACTATTGCTCACCCTGCAAAGGTAAGGACCGAGGCGGTGGAGGGCGTCGTAAAGCAAACGGGGTCAATCAAACTAAGGCTGATGCCATCGCAGTCGAGTGGCTATTTCGCAAGGCGTGGGGTCAGGGCGGCGATGAATGGAAAGGCCGAGGTCACGCCTGGTGCCTACGGGCTTTTTGCGGTGTTAGCCAAGTGCCTTCCGGCAGCGTGGAAGGCTCGTTTGGTTCGTCTCTAGATTGATTATCCGCACCTGACCCGGTGCAACTTTTGATTGACTACAGGTTGGGACAGAACTGTTTAAAGCCCAGAACTCTGGGTAGGCTCCTGGGTATGCGCAAACTATTTACCGCGGCTGCGGTCTACCTTGGTCTTGGTCTTATTGCTGGTGTATTCAATCGCGAATTCTCGCGGGCTTTGGACTTTACTGGTTCCACTCAGTTGAGTACGCTTCACACACATTTGCTTGTGCTTGGCACTTTCTTCTTCCTCATCGCCCTTGCCCTGGATAAGGTATTCGGGTTCAGCGCGAATAAAGGTTTCGGAGGGTGGTTCATTTTGCACAATGTCGGCCTTGTGTGGACTACCGGTTTCATGGCGGCGAACGGTTCGGTCACTATGCTCTCCGGCCCGGAAGCGTGGGGTCCGATGTTCTCCGGTATTGCCGGTCTCGGACATATCATCCTGACCGTCAGCTTCGTATGGTTCTTTGTGCTGCTTAACAAGTCTGTTAAGCGCAGTGAGCGTACCCGCGCCGCTGCAGGCGCACAGGCATAGCGCCTAAAATCCTCACTCCAGAGGCAAAGGCCCGGCCCCGAGATGTTCTTTAGGGGCCGGGCCTTTTTCCGTGTGCGTTTCTAGTCATCTGCGATGGCGGCCAATGGTGGCGTAGCAGCAGCCCGGTGGCCAGGGGCGACCGCAGCAACGATGCCTACAATCGCTGAACCGACGAGCATGGCCACGATCTGCCCCCACGGAACCACGATTGAATCCAGACCCTCCTTCTCCCTCGGCGGCCGCAAGCTCACACGCCTGCCACGGAACCACGATTGAATCCAGACCCTCCTTCTCCAGAACTGTGAGAAGGGCCCACCCGAGCCCCAGGCCGAGTCCAACACCGATGACCGCGCCGAAAATTGAAATTTGCAATGACTCCAACCGGATCATTCGACGGATGGCTCCCCGCTGCAGTCCCACCGCCCGCAGCATGCCAATCTCCTGCCGTCGCTCGACGACAGAGAGTGCCAGCGTATTGATGATTCCCAGAATCGAAGTTATGACAGCCAGCGCGAGCAGCGCATAGACGATTCCCAGCATGACATCGATTGAAGCGTTTGCAACGCCCGCATACTCCTTAGCGGTCATGACTTGTACGATAAGGAAGTCCGACACGGCGTCGCTGATAGGGCCGCGCATCGCCTCAATGCCACTCTCGTCGGTGGCCGCAACATCGACATACAACTGCATTGGAATGAGCTTGCTGGCCTCGGCACCCACAGCTTTCACTGCCCCGGATGAGACGACGATGGCTTGGCCGGGGTCAGCGGTATCGGCGAAAATGCCGGTGACCTTCATTGGCCACATGCCCCCTTGCCCGAGCAAAACCACCTCGGTGCCGACACGCCAGCCGCGTCGCTGGGCAGTAGATTGGTTGACTGCTACCTCGGAGCCGGGTTCGTTCAGCGCGATGGATCCCGAAACTGCAGTCGTGGTATACCACTTGCCGATGTCGCCGTCGAAAAACGTAGCGTTTCCCCGACCAGGTCCAAATGATGCATCGTCGTCGTTCATGGCGTCGGCAAGCTGGGGGATCTCCTGTTGAGAGGCGATCATAAAACCGCCGAGAGACAGCGTAGCGGTGTCAGTGACACCGTCGACCTCTGCGACTTTCTCCGCCACTCCGCGAGGGAGGGCCGCATGGGCCGTGAGAGGCGGGGAGAGGACATAATCTGCGGCTAGGTTGGTCTCGGACCACTCGCTGACCGCGGCTTTCATAGACGAGCCCAGCATTCCGATGCACGCCACCAGCGCAAGCCCCAGGGTCAGCGCGAACGATGTCGTTGCGGTGCGTCGTGGATTCCTCCGTGAGTTCGTCGCCGCCAGCTTGCCGACGGCCCCGAAGGGAGCGCCCAAAATACGTCCTAGGGCCCCTACCAGCGGAATTGATAGAGCAGGGCCGGCCAACCAGACGGCGGCAATCGCGGCCACGGCGCCGATGCCGACGAGTATCGCACGCGGGGTCGTCTCCGCCGAGTGCCACTGAACTGCCCACATGATCGTGGCGAGTGCCGCAGAAGCCAGGATTGCACCGGCCCAGGTGCGCTTGCCGAGTTGCGGGTCGGTGGTCTGATCCCCCGAGCGCATTGCTTCTACGGGGGGAACAGCGCCGGCTCTGGAAGCGGGCGCCCAAGCTGCGAGAATCGTGATAATTACGCCTACGACCATCGGAACCACGATGGCTGAAGTGGTAAGGCTCAGTCCTGATCCAGGCATGTCGATGCCAAAGGCGCTCATCGCCAAATAGAGCAGTTCACTGATGCCGAAGCCTGCGAGGACACCGAGGGCGGAGCCAACGATGCCGACAATAAGAGCTTCGAACAGGACGGAGCGCGAGAGCTGCCTGCGCGAGGCGCCGAGGGCCCTGAGCAGTGCGAACTCCTTGGTCCGCTGGGCGACCAGCATGGAGAAGGTATTGGAGATGATGAAGGTGCCGACGAGGAGGCCGATCAGCCCGAATGACACCAAGAAGTAGTTGACGAAGCTCAGGGCAGTGGAGATGCGTTCGGATGCTTTGTCCGCAAGATCCTCACCGAATTCGACCTTTAAATCTGGGAATTGCTTGGCGACGGCATCTCGTAGAGCAGTGGCGGAATCACCCGTGACATCTTCGCTGCCTTCCGCTGCCAACGTCACCATCTGCACGTTTTGCCCATTCGTGTAGATGTCGCGCCACTGTTCTTCGGTGAAAAATACGCTGAGCCATCCGGTTTCGTCACCGGAGGTTTCAGCGATGCCGACCACATGCACCGTCGCCTGGTTAAACCCTGTGACGATTTTCATCTCGTCGCCGACGTGAAGGTTTCCGAGAGTGGCCGTCGAATTATTGATAACGACCTCACCGGGCGCCCTGGGGGCGGAACCCTGCTTGATGGTGACGGTGTGGTTGACCGACTTCTCCGGTGGATAGTACGGAAGCCCCATCGACGGGACGCCGTTGGTCTGGATAGGCTTGCCGTCTGAACCGGTTGCCGTGATGCTGCTGGTCGGTTCGCCGATGTTGAGAGCGCGGACCCCGGGAAAATCAGCGAGCTGTTTTTCGACATCCCTATTCAGCGCGGTGGGATTCTTCGCCGGGGCGGTTACAACGACATCGATCCCGTCGAATGCTGTGGAAACTGCCCCCTTGAAGGCCTTGTCCAGAGAGGCCGTAAAAACGAAAGCTCCCGAGATGAAAGCGGTGCCCAGCACCACGGACAAGACAGTCAGCGCAAGGCGCAACTTGTGCGCCGCGGTGGACCTCCAGGCGACTTTACGAAGAGCTGCGTGCGACGTAGCCATGGTGAAACTTCTATCTCCTACCTGCCTAAATTCCGCTGCGCCTAAAGATTTTCAATGTCGGCCATGCGAGATAGGATCGCCGCCGGGGTAGGATTGCGCAGCTCGTCGACAATCTTCCCGTCGGCAAGGAAAACCACACGGTCAGCGTAGGAAGCGGCGGTCGCATCATGGGTGACAATCACAACCGTTTGGCCAATATCGTCGACTGCGGACCGCAAAATGGTGAGAACCTCCCTGGATGCGTTCGAATCCAGGTTTCCGGTCGGCTCGTCTCCAAAGATGATTTCCGGGCGACTGACCATCGCCCGGGCACAGGCTACGCGCTGCTGCTGCCCACCGGAAAGCTCGGCAGGCCGGTGGGACAGGCGATCAGCGAGTCCCAGCCGAGTAGTGACCTCCTTGAACCACTTGCGGTCGACCTTCTTCCCCGCGATATCAACGGGAAGAGTGATGTTTTCCGCTGCCGTGAGAGTCGGTACCAAATTGAATGACTGGAATACGAAACCCAGTCGGTCACGGCGCAGCGCCGTAATCTGAGAATCGGACAGACCGGACAGCTCCGTATCCCCAATGTAGGTGCGCCCCGCCGTCGCCGAGTCCAAACCAGCCATGCAATGCATCAGCGTCGACTTTCCGGAACCGGAAGGGCCCATGATCGCGGTGAACTCGCCCTTCGCAAAGGAAATATTCACCGCATCCAGCGCCACCACCGCCGCATCACCGGAACCATAGCGCTTTGTAAGCCGCGCCGAATGCGCCGCTACTGGGGCCGTAGCCACAGTGCGACGGCGGGGATGGGCCTTGGGGCCGGAATCAGACATGGTGGACAACTCATTTCCTATTGACATATAGGTGCATACTAAGCGGATTGAACACGCTGCGCCGGGACTTGAAAGTGCGATCCGCCCCCGTAAAAGGATCGGTGAAACTCATCTCGGAGCACAGCAGATGGAGGGGAGCCGCGGTATCCTCTGCCTCCTCGGGGAGGAGTGACGGGTAGACCTGGTCTCCGAGGATGGGAAAGCCCAGCTCGCAAAGATGTAGCCGGAGCTGATGCGTCCGTCCGGTTATGGGCCGCAGCTGCCACAGTGCAACCTTGGCGAACGTTGCAGCAATACCTTCTGCGCCAGGGGGGATGTCGGCAAGCGAAATGGACTCGACGAGCGTGTGTGCGTTTGGTTCCCCCTCTAGGGTGTACGCCTGCAGCTCACCGGCGATCTTGCGCTGCCGGGTGCGGACAGTAAGCGGTGCCTCCGGGAGAGAATCGCCGGGAGTAAGCGCGCGGGGTGAGGTCAGCGCATGGTAGCGTTTCGTCACCCCATTCGAGGCGAAAAGCCCCTGGTAGGCACCGCGTACCTCCTTGCGCTTCGTGAAGATCAAAAGCCCGGAGGTCATGCGATCGAGCCGGTGCGCCGGCACCAGATCCGGGCTGTCCAACTCACGCCGCAGCCGCACCACCGCAGTCTCAGTAATATGCCTGCCGCGGGGCATCGTGGCCAGGAAAGAAGGCTTATCGACGACCACTAGGTTTTCATCCTCAAAGACAATCGGCATCGGACCTGCGATTGTCACTTCAGGAGCAGGGGTACGGTAGAACCACATTTCCGCGCCGGGCTTCAGCATGTCATCCGGGGAGTAGGGCTGGGAGTTGGCGCGGACGACCAGGCCCTGCTCAAAACGACGCGCAATCGCTACTTCATCGTCCTCCGGATGGCGGCGATTTTGCCCGGTCACAGTATCAAAAAGAAGATCCCATGCCCGAGTCGGAGCATCGCCCCGACGGCCCGGGGCAGCGATGCGGGAGGGGTTGAGCCCATCGCGAATAGGCAGTGGTTGACGGCGCATAAATTGACTTTAACAAGTACACCGGATCGGGAATCGGGTTGTGAACCGGGGGAGTGTTTTCTCACGGCGAAACGGACAAGATTGGCACCTTTGCTCCCTGTTGAGGAACACATGTTGGGGGTAGGGTGGAGGGTGAAACAACAAACGTGTTTGGCTCTCCTTTTTTGCAGAGGGCCTAATCCAAGGAGGCGACAATGCCAAGGCAGAACATCATAGTCTGCGCCATCGACGGTTCGGAAGCTTCGAAGACTGCTGTTAAGTGGGCTGCAAATACCGCAGTCAAGCGTGGTGAGCCGCTGCGCCTGGTCAGCAGCTACTCCATGCCACAGTTCCTCTACGCGGAGGGCATGGTTCCTCCCCAGGAGCTCTACGATGACCTCGAGGCCGAGACGCTAGAGAAGATTAATGAGGCCAAGGAGATTGCGCTTGCTTTCGCACCGAGCGTTGATGTCTCCCACCAGATTGAAGAGGGCAGCCCGATTGACATGCTGCTCGATCTTTCCGAGCAGGCGACCATGGTTGTCATGGGCTCCCGTGGTCTCGGCGGTCTCTCCGGCATGGTTATGGGCTCGGTCTCCGCGGCTGTCGTCTCGCACGCATCCTGCCCAGTTGTTGTCGTCCGTGAGGACAACCTGGTTACGGAGGAGACCAAGTATGGTCCGGTAGTCATCGGTGTTGACGGCTCCGATGTTTCGGAGAAGGCCACTGAGTACGCATTCCGCGAGGCTGATGCCCGTGGCGCTGAGCTGATTGCCGTCCACACCTGGATGGACATGCAGGTTCAGGCCTCGCTTGCCGGCCTGTCCGCCGCTCAGAATAAGTGGCAGGTCGTGGAGGATGAGCAGAAGGCGCTCCTCGGCCATCGACTGGCTAAGTACTCCGAGAAGTACCCGGATGTTCAGGTTAAGAAGGTTGTTACCCGTGACCGTCCTGTCCGCGCAATCTCCGACGCATCGGAGGGCGCTCAGCTGCTCGTCGTTGGTTCTCACGGTCGCGGCGGCTTCAAGGGCATGCTTCTTGGCTCCACGTCGCGCGCTCTGCTGCAGGCAGCTCCGTGTCCGATGATGGTGGTTCGCCCGGAGTCCTAGAAACCGTTATCGAATATTTATAAGTCGAACATTGCCGGTTACCGCACTGCAGGTGGCCGGTTTTGTTATATACAAAATAATGGCCAGGGTCTGCATAAATGGCGGTTATTATGCGCGTTTTGAGAAGTTAATTCCACTTTTACAACGTGGCGTAGGTGGGGGAAGACGGGTCGAATTTTTGGGATTGGGGCCGAGGTCAACTGGTCTATTCTTTGATAGAGCCTATAATGGAGTTCTATACGAAAGATTTTCTTAGGAAAGGAACTTTAAAATGAACGAGCTTCTTCTCGCAGCATCCTCCGCCCCGAGCCTTGGCTTCATCGGCTGGATCATCATCGGTGGCCTCGCCGGTTGGATTGGCTCCAAGATTATGGGAACTGATGCTCAGATGGGCGTTGTGCTGAACATTATCGTCGGCGTTATTGGCGGCTTCCTCGGTGGCTGGCTACTCACCCTGGTCGGTTTCGATGTTGCTGGCGGTGGCCTGATCTTCAGCTTCATCACCTGCCTGATTGGTGCCGTGATTCTTCTCGGCATCGTCGGCCTGGTTACGAAGCGCCGCTAAAGGCAGCTAGCTTTTCCGGGCTGGAAGGACTTCCGGCCCAGGCAGCAAGCGTCCCGCATGGAATGAGAATTTCCATGCGGGATTTTGCGTCTCTACGGCGTTTTCTACCGCGGTAGCCACCACCCCGCCCGGCGCTGGCCCGAAACTCGACGCAAATTTCACAGGTGGGGCTTTGGGTAGGGCTGGAATGCACGCGCTAAGCTAGGCTTGTATCAACTAAGACCGACTGGTTTGTTTGTGCGGTTTGATTCTGAGAGGACACGAGGTACTGCCGTGGCGGAAGCGACAACGAGCAAGGGCGCAAAGAGCGGCCGTGCTACCTCGCGTCGTCGGAATCGGCCGAGCCCGCGTGAGCGCTTGTTGTCGTCGGCGACGTCTCTGTTCACTACGGAGGGCATTCGTGTCGTCGGTATTGACCGCATCCTGCGCGAGGCCGATGTAGCCAAGGCGAGTCTCTATTCGCTTTTCGGCTCCAAAGACAAGCTCGTAATCGCCTACCTAGAGGAACTTGACCGGAAATGGCGTGAGGCTTGGGAGCAGCGCACCTCCACGCTGGACACCCCAGCGGAGAAGATTCTTGCTTTCTTCGATCAGTGCATCGCTGAGCAGCCGGCGATTGATTTCCGCGGCTCGCACTTTCAGAACGCAGCGAGTGAGTACCCGCGCCCTGAAACCGAGTCGGAGCAAGAAATTCGCGAGACCGCAGCGGCCCACCGCACCTGGATGTGGCAGCAGCTGCATACCCTGCTCGGGGAAAATAGCTGTACGATGCCATCTGCACACGCCAACATGCTGATGCTCTATCTCGACGGTGGCCTGGCTGGGGCTAAAATGTCGAAGGACCTGACGCCGCTGCAGATGGCTCGCGATCTTGCCCGTGATCTTGTCACTAGCTAGTCCCCGCTAGCGAACCTCCCCAGCTAACCGTCAACAGTCTGCCTCGCCAGCGTATTAGACGCCGAGAGCCCTAGTCCCGGAAGCGCTTCCACTTCGACGGCTCTGTACCCGTCACTTTGCGGATTTTATTCCTGGCCCCCTTGCCAGCTTGTTGCGCCAGCATCATCGTAATCAGAAGAGGCTTCGGGGTGGCTTGCACCCGCTTCTGCTTCTTCAGCGCTTCCTCTCGTGCCCTTTGGGCGCCTGGCATCGAGGGCACATGGCCGTCGTGAAGCGGAACATTGCCGCTTAGCGAGGGGAAGCTATCCTGTGCGGCAGGCCGCATCTGCCCAATCACCCAGCGAGCCTGCGCAATCTTCAATGCTCGAGCGTGTTCTTGGGTTTTCTTCGCTTGCCGACGCTTCTCCACGGCGTCCTTCTTAGCCCTGTATTCGGCCTGTAGCCTACTTGTCTGTTTAGGGGCGATAATCGCCGCGAGCCTAGCCTTGCGTTTGGCAATTTTTAGGGCGCGATTTTCTGTGGCAACCGTATTGTGCTCGGCTTTCTGGCTATTCTGCAGTGCTATAAACTTCGGCGAAAGCGGATATTTTGCTTCAATGTAGCGGGTGAGGAGAAAATTCTGGGCCAGAGTCCAGAAGTTATTGCACACCCAATAGGCAATGAGAGCTACTGCAGTGGGGCCGACGAAGCCGAAAAAGAGAATCGACATGGGGGCGATAACAATCATTGCCCTGAGGAACCGGTTCAGTAACAGCGTGACCTTATTCGAATAATCGAGTGTGCGGCCGAGGCGTTTAGCCGAAATTCTCAGATTCAGGGCGGTAAAAATAGCCGCGGCGAAAATGGCAGGGGCACAAAATCCGAAAAGGAAGTCGTAACTAATGCCCAGTGCCTCGAAGCGGTCCGGGCGCATATTTAGATACGCCGGGAGGGGACGCCCGAAAAGCGTGGCGTGGAGGAATTGGGACACTTCCTCCTGGGATAAGAAGCCGACACCGAAACGGGCCGGCTGCCCAGGCGCGGCGGCGGAGCCCAGCATTTGCCGCAGCATGCTGACCAGGCCCATGAATACGGGAATCTGGATGAATGAGGGAACGAGCAGGGCTGTGGTGCTGAGCCCGTGCTCCTTCCGAATGCTAGAGCTGGCGAAACTGGCGTAGGCGGGTGCCTTGGGGTCGAGGTTGCGCGAATAGTAATTGCGGACCGCGAGGAGTTTTGGCCTCAGATTTGCGGACTTCCGGTTGGAGACAAACTGCTGAATCGCGAAATACACAATCGCAGAGCGAATTGTCACCACCAAGAGGAAGATCGAGACCGTCCACGAAAGGGAGGCCGGCAATTGCAGCACTGATGAAAGGAGCAGGTGCCAGACCTTCAGTACGAAGGAGACCAGATAGACCAAAGGCTCGAAGAGGACCAATTGAGATCTGACTCCTTCTAACTGTCGCTAACTAGCGGTTTAGGCGTTTTCGTATGCCTCGATAATAGCCTTGGGCAGCGCACCGCGATCAGCGACTTCAAAGCCCTGTTCACGGGCCCAAATGCGGATCTTGCGGTTACGATCGCGAGACTGTGCCGCATTCGGATTGGAAGCGCCCTTACGACGAGGAGCCGTGACTGTTTCGTGGTCGATGGTTGCCTTACTCAGGTATGGCTCCAGGACCTCTTCGAATTTCTCGGCATTATCTTGAGAAAGGTCGAGTACATAGTTCTTTCCACGGAAGGAAAAGCGAACGACTCGGTGGTTCTTTTCCTCCAATGGAGTTCCATCGAGGTCATCGATGTATTGAATCAATTCGCGGCGTGCCATAGTAGCTCCTGAATCTTTCGACAATGAATATATTGATTTATATTCGCGTATGTAAAGCCATGCAAAACAATAGCATTGACAGCAGATTAACTGTTACATGGGTGGGAATGCTAGTGAGTGATTGATATTAATTGCATTATATGCGACATTTTTCTTGCCTGTCCAAAATGAAATAGAGTCGTATTTTGGCATCGGGAATAGTTGTGGGGGATACAAAAAGGGTTCACGCAGATACTAGCGTGAACCCATCTTTGTACCTTCAATAGGCGAGCAGCAAGCCGTGAACAGCGCAGTGAGCGCAGCCGTGACCAGTGCTTTTAGTCGATGCGAGCGATTCCCTGGCCGCGTACGCCGCGGTAAGAGGCGGCGGTGTACAACGGCTGGTTCGGGACTTCCTTAACCTCGACCAGGCGATAATCTACGTGGATGTCGTCGCGGCCTACGTACACAGCAGCGTACCCGTGGCGGTCGAATTCCAGGTACTTCACGTACTTATTAGCGATCTGCAGCGCGTCGGTTGCGACCTGCGAGATTGGGTTGTCCTGGGGGAGAAGAACAATGTCGTCGATGTTCGGGGCGCTTACCGACGTGCAGACGATTTCCATCGCGGCAACACCGGCATCGGGGTATTGGCCCGGAACATTTGGAACATCGCAGGCCCAGGAGCTGTGGATGTCTCCAGTGAGGAATACGACGTTGTCGAACCCCTCATCTCCCATAATCTTGATTAGCTTGCGGCGTTCGGCTGCATAGCCATCCCATTGATCGGTGTTGTACGGAAGACCGTCCTGCGGGATGCCCAGCAACTCGGTGACCGCTCGGGTAGCTTCCGGATCCATTGGCGGAATCAGAACGGGAGTAAACATCACCGAATTTCCGACCAGGCGCCACTTCGCAGTGGAGGAACGCCACTGGCCCAGTAGGAAATTAAACTGCTCCGAGCCCATCATGGAACGGCTCTCGTCGTCGACCGGTCGAAGGTTTTTAAACTTGGGTGCTTCATCGCGGTAGGTCCGCAAATCCAGCATGGTGATATCAGCGAGGTCGCCATATTGGAAATTGCGATAGAGGTGACCTCCCTTGGAAAACACCGTCGCGCGAACCGGGAGCCACTCTAGGTATGCCTGAATCGCGGCGTCGCGGCGAGCGTAGAAATCGCCCTCCTTCTTGGGATCATGGTTCTCGGCCCCGTCTCTGAACTGGTCATTTGCGACTTCATGATCATCCCAGGTGACTACCCACGGCTTGAGACGGTGCGCCTCCTGCAGGTCCGCGTCCGTGCGGTAGGTGGCATAGCGCAGGCGGTAATCTGCCAGGGAAATCGTTTCGTGGGCGGGTTGATGGTCGCGAACTGGTCCCTTGCCGGAGTATTCACCACGCGGGTACTCGTAGATGTAATCGCCAACGCACATGATGATGTCGATGTCGGCATTATTGGCCATATCGCGGTAAGCGGAGAAATAACCGCTTTCCCAGTTTGCGCAGGAGGTCAGGGCGATTCCCAGTTTTTCTGGAGAGGAACCGGCAGCCGGAGAGGTGCGGGTCTGTCCTACCGGCGAAACCTCGCCCTTGTAATCACCATCGGTGACGGCGAAACGGAAGAAATAGCTGGTCTCTGGCGCGAGACCCTTGACGTCGACCTTTACTGTGTTGTCCGCGTTCGGGTCAGTGTTCAGGGAGCCCGATGCTACAACTGAAGAGAATCCCTCATCAGTGGAGACCTCCCACTTTAGGGCGACAGGCGTGCCCTGCCCCGCCCCGGCGGTGTCCTCGGGGTGTGAGGTAGCGCGGGTCCAGATGAGGACCGAGTCCGGCAGGGGATCGCCCGAGGCCACGCCGTGCTGGAATACGTGGAATTCCTGCTCCTTCGGGGCTTCGGGGGAAAGGAAACCCGGGCTGGTAAGGCTAAACGGGGACGCAGATGCCGTCGCGGACGAGGAAAGTCCTACTGCGCCGATTGCGGCACCGGTGACGCCGGCGCGGAGGACCGAGCGGCGAGACGGGGCGAATGGGGCGGAGCTGGTTGAAGTCTCGGCGGAGGCCTGGGAGCTGGTGGCCTTGTGGCAGGCCGAAGTATGAGGATTCTCTGAGAACAGCATACAGATAATTACAGTTCTATTACGCGACTATTTCCATTCGAACAAGTGAAAAACCGCAAAATGGGGGTAAATACCTGTGAAAATGCCCCCGATTGGACTCTCTCAGAACAGTTGCCGCTCAACTCAGGGCGCACCCATGTCTCGAGTTTTCGAGGAATCCCCAGCTATTTAGACACCCAGCTCGCTGATGATCTGGCGGTCAAGCCCGTCCAGCTCTGCAGTCAGCGACTGGTGCGCACGGCGGCGCTGATCTGGCGTCATCTTCTCTGCGGAAGCGATGGCATCCTCCATCACATTCAGCCTGGAGTTCGCATCCTTAATAAATCCGTCAGTGCCCGGGGTGCCGCTGCGGCCCAGCTCCTTCAGCGACTCCCGGGTCGCCTCGATGCGGGCGCGCAGGGGAGCGCCGTAACCCTGGAAGCGCGCTACATCGCTACCCGAGACGCCGAATTTCTTCGCCTCGACCTCCTGGTTGCGACGCTGAACCGCGGTGATGGCACGGTAGGCCAGCGGAACTAGCACCGGCACCAGCAGGCGGCCGCCGCCAATCCACGACTTTGCCTTGTCCTTGGAGAATCCGTGCGACCTCTGCTGCTCGAGGACCTTCTCCGCCATCTTCATCTGGTAGCGGTGCTTAGCGGCGAGCGCCTTCTTCTCGTCCTTCGCGCGGGCCTTGCGCAGCTTTTCGGCGCGCTTCAGCGCGCGGTTATCGAGCTTGAGCTCCTTCTTATTCAGCTTCTCCATCCGACGAACCTCGTCGGCCGCAGCCTTAATCTCTAGCTTGTGCTGGTGCTTCTGCTCGCGCTTGTCGGCTTTGGCCTGTTCCTTCTGCGCCTTGCGCTTCAGCTTGGCGTCCTGGCGTGCTTCCTCCTTAGCCTTGGCCTTTGCAGCCTTGACCAGTTTGGCAGCCTCGCGCCGACGCTGACGAAATTCACCCAAGAAGCTCATTTTTTCCTTCGCTTTGTTACTCGCGGATGCGTGTAGACACTCGCGTTGATGCATGACAGTGCTTTTCTGCCAAGCTTAACGTGAAACTTCGCCCCAAGTGGCGTTACGCTAATTCACATTGTGAATGAACTCTTTCCCAGCGCTGACCGCCCGACCCTGCGCAGCGCCGATCTCATCGGTTGCCGGTACCGACTCGGCCTCGACATTCAGGCTGGCCGCACTCGAGATTCCCGAGCTGCCTCCGCTTCCCGGGGTTCTCGCATGCTCACCGACGCTGAGCCCCCGCGCCACCGCTTGCCGACGGTCCTTGCATCCATTCCCGGGCTCTACCAGGTGGAACAGGGCCCCGATGCGCAGCTGGAGACCCTGGAAGCCCTGGCCCGCGGCGAAGAAGTCATTGCCGGTGCTGTCCTTGCTCATGAGCGTCCGGGGCCGAACGGCGTATACGCGGGAATTGACGAGGTCTGCACCCCGGACTTGCTCGTCAAGATTGACGATTCTCCGTCTACGCCGGGTCCTACCTACATGCCGGTCCTGTTTGTAACCAGGCACCTCCTGTCCAGTCCCCGGCCCGCGAAGAAGCAGGGGCGGCCGTCGGCACGCGCGGTTGCGGAGTCGGTGCGAGCGCGGCTTCTCTCGGTGGAGCGGCTCGGGAGGCAGGGGGTCCTCAGCAGGTCCGTGCGCCAATCGCTGGTCGAGGTGACTGACCGGAAGCTGCGGCATCACGGGCCGGACGCGGTGGCGCTTGGCCAGGCGGCTGCGCTGCTGCACCGACTGGGAGTGTCGAGTGGCCTGGTCGGCGCGCTTAGCGTGACGGGGATGGGGCTCGACGCGCGCAATATTGTCGTGGCGACGGAGGGCTCACGGGTGGCGTCGTACCGCATGGCGCTGCGCGACGCGCGGGACGTGGTGGCGGGAACGCTGAATCGCAAGACGCAGCCTGCGACGAGGTGGGAATGGGGACAGTGGCCCCTGGCACCCCGCCGCATCCGCGAGTGCAAGAATTGTCGCTACCAGCAGCGATGCCTGGAGGAGCTCTCGCGCGCGGACGACATCTCGCTGCTTCTTCCCGGCGACAAGTCGCGCCTGCTGAGGGAGGCGGGCATCGACACGGTCACCGCACTCGCGCGCGCCGACGACTCCACGCCCGCCGCTGGCCCGGAACAGCGTTGGCTCGCCAGAGCCAGGCTTGCCGACGTCCCGGCACTGCGGAAGGTCCGGGAGACATCGGCGCCACGTGCCGATGTGGAAATGGACATCGACATGGAGGCCTATCCCAGCGACGGCGCGTACCTGTGGGGAACCTGGGTGCCGGGCGAGGAGTACCGGGGTTTTGTGACATGGCAGCCGCCGGGACCCGACGGGCTGGGCGGTGTCGCGGAGGCCCGAAACTTTGCGCTGTTCTGGGAGTACCTGTGCCGACGTCGGCAGCAGGCGGCGGAACAAGGCAAGACTTTCCGCGCCTATTGCTGGGCCGCCGAGGGTGAGAATTATTGGCTGCGCCGTACCGCGACGCGCTTTGCTGGCCAGGAATTTCAGTTGCCCGAGCGCGCAAGCGGGGCGGATGGGGTCGACGTGGACGCGCCCGCTCGGACCGTGGTCGTGCCAACGAGGCAGGAGGTCGATGAGTTCATCGGATCAGAGCAGTGGGTCGACATGTTGAAGGTGACCCGGCGCCAGATCCTCTCCCCGGTGGGGATGAGGCTGAAGGTCGTGGCGCCGTGGTCCGGTTTTCACTGGCGCGACGCCGACGTTGATGGGGAGTCATCCCTGGACCTCTACCGCATCGCGACGGGAGTCGACCTCGAATATGTCAGCGAGCAGGCCTTCTCTGGGCTGGGCCCGGACGAGGCTCGGGCGATGCTGCTGCGCTACAACGGCGACGACTGCCGCTCCGTCGCCCACGTTCGCGATTGGCTCGAATCCGGCCTGGCAGTAAAGGACCTGCCGCACGGAGAGGATCTGCCGATTCCATAGGCGAGAGGAGCGGAAGCGGGGCGTCCTTTCGCTAGCGGAGCCAGGTTCCGCGCCGGGCGAAAACCGGGGTGGCCTTCTTCATCGCGGCTTTGCGGATAATCGCGGTGTTCTTCCTGGCCAGGAGCACCAGCTGCCGGGCGCGCTCGCGGCGGAAAGTTGTCCGCGGGCTGGCGTTGGTATCCCGGAACAGTGCCTTAGTCGCCGCGAGCTGGTCGGGTGAGCGCAGCGCCAGCTGCTCCAGGCGACGCTTGGCCTCTGCCAGTGCTGCGTCGGCGTCAACTGCCACCCATGTGGCCAGGCCAATCGACTCTGCTGCGGTGCCGTCCAGCTCCTCACCGGACATGGTCAGCCACTTCGCGGCATCCGGGGCAACCTCATCGCAGATGGTGCGCATGCCACTCATATCCGGAATCAAGCCCCACTTCGTCTCCAGAATTGACCACTTTGCATCCGGAGTGGTGATGCGGAAATCGGCACCGAGGGCCAGCTGCAGCCCGCCGCCATAGCAGTGGCCCTGGACAACAGCGATGACCGGCACGGGCAGACGGCGCCAATCCCAGCAGGCCCTCTGGAAGAGGTTCGTACCGTGGACATCTGGGATGAAGCCAGTGACAATCCTCGACGGCTTGGCGAAGGCGGAGGCGAAATCTAGGCCCGCGCAGAATGATGGGCCCTCACCGCGCAGAATCACGCCGCGCAGGTCGAGATCGCGACCTAGTTCACGGGCAACCTCGGAAAGCTGCTTCAGCATGTCCAGCGTCAGGCCATTTAGCTTTTCCGCCCGGGACAGTGAGACAACGGCAATTTTGGCGGCGTCGTCAAGCAGATGCTCGAAGCGGACGGTGACATGGCTGGTGGCGGGTTCGGCGCTCATGAGTGCCAGGCTAGGGCACGGCGCAGCAGGTAGAGGAGGAAACAGCAAAAAACCGGCGCTCGGGGGGAACCCGAAAGCCGGTTATTGCGTCTGATGCGAGGCTGGGATGCGAACGGCCTACGCGCGCTTACTTAGCAGCAGCGAAGAGCTCTGCAGCGTAGTCCCAGTTGAAGACGTTCCAGACAGCCTTGACGTAGTCAGCCTTGACGTTCTTGTACTGGAGGTAGAAAGCGTGCTCCCACATATCCAGAAGCAGAATCGGCTTCAGGTTGATGGAGAGGTTGCCCTGCTGGTCGGTCATCTGCTCGATGACGAGGCGGCCAGCGACGGTGTCGTAACCCAGGACGGCCCAGCCGGAGCCCTGCAGGCCGAGGGCTGCAGCGTTGAAGTGAGCCTGGAACTTCTCGAAGGAACCGAAGTCGCGATCGATGGCCTCAGCCAGCTCGCCGGTCGGCTGGCCGCCACCGTTCGGGGACAGCAGCTTCCAGAACAGGGAGTGGTTGGTGTGGCCGCCCAAGTTGAAAGCCAGGTCCTTGGACAGGCCGGTAACAGCAGCGAAGTCGCCGGACTCGCGAGCAGCAGCCAGCTTCTCCAGAGCAGCGTTTGCGCCGTTGACGTAGTTAGCGTGGTGCTTGGAGTGGTGCAGCTCCATAATCTCGCCCGAGATGTGCGGCTCGAGAGCGTCGTAAGCGTAGTCCAGCTCCGGAAGTTCGTACTTAGCCATTTTGGAAATCCTCCTGAAATGAATTGATTTTGTTTGTGCGGTCGATGGTACTCCAGATGAGAAAATGCGCAACTAATTACGAAATAGATTGCGCACGAAAATCTTAAATCCGCAGGTCGGAACCTCCCCAAATGGGTTGGAGGCGGGCTGATCTGCGTCAGCCCGCCTCCCGGTTTAGTGTTGATGTATCATTAAAATCGTTGTGTTGTGGTGCTTAGCTCTCTCGCTAGGTGGACACCAAAACCCCGCGGCATTTTCAGTGTTATGCTGAAAATGTCCCGCGGGGTGTGATCCTGGAGTTAGTGAGGCTCCAGGGTTTGTTCGACGTCAGGCCGAACATTAATTACTCGCCGAGCTTGCTACGCAGGGCGTCCTGAGCCTTGTCGGTCTTGTCTGCGTACTTGTTGTCGGTCTTGGAATCGAAAGCGTCGCCAGCCTTCTCGACACCCTGGTCAACCTTGTCCGGGTTGTTCTTAGCAAATTCCTTGGCCTTGTCGAAAATGCTCATTATCAATGCTCCCTAAGGGTCGATTGCTTAACTATCTAGATTCAACCGTAATGCCAATGCGCCGCTATCGCACGGTGGAAAAGGCTACAAAATAGCAACAAATTGATAACTTGGGCCGAATAAAAGTGTGGAGCGAATCCAACGGCAGCTCGCCTTTCCCGTGTCACCAGGAATCCTAGGCCCGGGGCGGCTGTGTCCTCTTGATCCACTTCGCGATACGCGCAAAGCGCATGCCAGCGGCGCCGCCAAGGTCGTCGTCAAGCGGAACCCCTAAGACTGCGGCCCACGCGGGCAGCATCTCCTGCTCGTAGCGATGACCATGACCCCCTGGAACGTCGACAGAGGCGACGCCATCGATAAGCACCTGCCAGAAGGTAACGAAGGGGAACCAACGCATCGCGGGCAGGACATCGCGGCCGAGGCGCTCGGCGAGCCAAGCAGGGCGACGCCACGCCAGCGGGTAGTCCCACCACACGATGGGATCGGACGCGTGCTGGAGGAATGCGATACGCGGAAACTCCCATTCGCCGAGGTCGGCGCCATAGAAGGAATGGAAAAGTTCCTCAGGGCGAGTGGCAAAGCGGATGTTGCGGCCCCCATCGATAACCGGTGCGATGTGCGGCGAGTTCGCATCCCGGCTGGAGGTCAGCTCTTTCCATATTGGCGCGAACTGCGGGGTGCCGCTCCACACGGCGCCGTCCACGCCGGCGAGCATGTCCTGTGCATCTGCGAACGCCCCGAGGCCGCCGAAGCCACCTAGGGATTCGCCCGCGACGTAGAGCTTCGGGCGGTCGTCGGCGGGCATTCGCTCCAGCTCCTGCTGGATGCGATAAATCAGTGCCTTACCTGCAGCGAGAGGCGTTTCGTGGTCCGTCAGCCACGCCACGGGGGAAGGAAGGTCGGAGTACTGCAGTGCAACCTGGGCGCAGTTGCCGAGCGTTAGGAATTCCACTGCCTGCAAGGACCATGAGGGTACCCAGCCCGTGCCGGTGGTGGTGTGGACGACGAGGTGATCGCGTCGGAAAGCGCCGGTGCGGTGAAGCTCCCGAATCGTCAGCTCGACCTGGGCGCGCAGGCTGCGGCCGTTGACCTTTCCCGCGTAAATGCGAATAGGCTCCTGGACCTGCGTGATGTCGCGTTTCGCCACCGCCGCGAGATCACGTGCGCGAGGGCCCTCAGCGACAACGACACGCCCCTGCGCGCCGAGTGCATGCCAGGGCTCCAGGGACCAGGGGCTGCCGGAGCGCTCCGGCTCCCAGGGCTGAGTCCGCCCAGGTAGGACGAGAGTATTCAAGTAGCGCGACTTGGCGGAAATCTTCTCGAGCGTCCGTCGAACCACCAAAAGGTCGACGCTCGCGGCCAGCGTGCCGCCTACGATGGCGCCGCTGAGGACCGGTGCCAGGCCTCGAGGTAGCCAGGGGCGCAGGTTTTTCCGAATGAGGTCATAGCCCCAGTTTGCGGCGAAGGTTAGGCCTCGGGTCGCCAAATACAGTCCGCTCGCCGTGAGCGTCGCCCCCAGCTGCGCGCGTGCCGACGACTCCGAGTCCTTGCCCACCAGACGGCCAATCTCACGCTGCTGCGAGATGGATTTCAGCCACAGGGCAATGGTTGTGGTAGCCATAGTTCCGTGCCAGGTGATGGCAAGAACGCGCTGGTGGCGGGGCGGAAGGGCGAAGCGCCCCAGAGGAGAGGCGGCTAGCGCCCTGACGGCCTGATTGAAGCCGTACCCGACGGCGACTCCGGTGACGTGGCCGGCGACCTGCGCAGTGAAGGTCACGACAGTCGTTGCGGTCCAGGTGCGGGGCATCAATGACGGGCTGAACGCGGCCCAGGAGGCAACCTCCGCGCCGATGAGCCCGGGGTTCGAGGGGATGCCGGCGCGCAGAGTACCCCTGAGGGTGCCCCGGCCGGTTCCGGTTAGGACTGTGCGCAGCGCTGCCTGAATTCGGCGGGTCCTGCTGACAGGCGCGTGGGTGAGAGTAGGTGAGAAGGACTGTGATGCAGCGGAGTAGATAGCGGGCGTGACGGTCTGGCGGCCTAACGGCTTCGCCGCCGCCAATGCGTCACGCAAGAATCCCATGAGTCCATCATGGCAAAAACGGGCGACCGACGTACATGAATTGCTGTTGGAACGGGCACTGGTTGGGTGAGCCAATCTTCAGAATTCGGCGTAGCCTGTCGAATGGAAGGTTTTCCATATCGGTAAAGAAGGAGACGGGTATATGAAGGTTTCCGCAGGCAACAAGGTAGTTCTCATCGGCGCTGGCGACGTGGGAGTCGCCTACGCCTACTCGCTTGTCAACCAGGGGTCGGTCGATCACCTGGCCATCATCGATATCGATGAGAAGAAGACTCTCGGCAACGTCATGGATCTCAACCACGGCGTTGTGTGGGCTTCCTCGCGCACCAAGGTCACCCAGGGAACCTACGCAGACTGCGAGGATGCGGCGCTTGTCGTCATCTGTGCCGGTGCTGCCCAGAAGCCGGGCGAGACTCGCCTGCAGCTGGTGGACAAGAACATGAAGATCATGAAGTCCATCGTCGACCCAATCATGGAAAGTGGCTTCGACGGAATCTTGCTGGTCGCCTCCAACCCGGTCGATATTCTGACCTACGCCGCATGGAAGTACTCCGGTCTCCCGCACGAGCGCGTCTTCGGCTCCGGCACTATTCTCGACTCGGCCCGTTTCCGCTACATGCTGGGCGAGTACTTCGAGGTCTCTCCGATGAGCGTCCACGCATATATCATCGGTGAGCACGGTGACTCCGAGCTTCCGGTTCTCTCCAGCGCGAATGTCGCTGGCGTCAGCCTTGCCAAGCGCCTGGCAGATAACCCGAAGCTTCACGACGAACTGGAATCGATCTTTATCCGCACCCGCGATGCCGCCTACGACATCATCGATGCCAAGGGCTCTACCTCCTACGGAATCGGCATGGGTCTGGCTCGAATCACCCGTGCGATCTTCCAGAACCAGGAAGTCGCGCTCCCGGTTTCGGCCTACCTCCAGGGCGAGTACGGCCAGGAGGACATTTACATCGGAACCCCGGCGATTGTGAACCGCAAGGGTATCCGCAGAGTCATCGAGCTAGAACTCGACGACTACGAAAAGGAGCGTCTGGCCGCGTCCGTGAAGACTCTGAAGGAGATTCAGGACCCGTTCTGGAAATAAGCTCCGGATGCGGAAAACGCCGGTAGCGGCGACAATAAGGGGACAATCCGAAAACGGCCGTTAGGAAAATAGGAGTGATCCCCTTATGGCACCGGAGCAGCCCGCCGTCACCGACACCAACGACGTCGCAGCAGGCGGCGTCCCCAACATCGATCGTCTGATTAGTCAGGTCACTGATCTCATCGCGGAGTTGGACGGGGTGAGCGCCTCCGCGCAGGATTTGCTGGAAAAGGTCTCGGAGCAGCACCGCCGTCACGCGGAGAATTTGCTGCACTACGCCCACCTGCGCACGATTGATATTCGCGGGCTGCAAAATAGCCTCCACGATTTGGGGGTTACCAGCCTGACCACCGCGGAGTCCTTCACCCGTGGTCGGCTAGAGCTCGCTCTGAACGTTCTTCTAGCCCTCGACGGCCGGGCCTCCGACATCGACGTGGCCCGCCTCATCACCGACGATGAAAAGGCTGACCTGCAGCTAGACCGTAACGCCAGCGCGCTCTTCGGACCCGAGCGCACCGAGGATGTGCCTGCGCACATCATGGTAACCCTGCCTTCCGAGGCTGCAGACGATGCCGACCTGGTCTACGGTTTCGCCACCGCGGGCATGGATCTGGCCCGCATCAACTGCGCTCACGACGGCCCCGAGCAGTGGCGCCGCATGATTGCCAACGTCGCCGCTGCCGGCGAGAAGGTCGGCCGTCGCATTCCAGTTTCCATGGACCTCGCGGGCCCGAAATTGCGCACCGGCGCCATTGAACCCGGTCCTCAGGTCGGCCGCGCACGCGTCGAGCGCGATGACGCGGGAACCGTTATCTCTAAGTCGAAAATCTGGCTGACCCCGCGCCTGGATTCGCTGCCCGCGCCGGTCCCCGGTGGGCTGCCCGGCCGCCCCGCCCTGCCGCTTCAGGTCGATGCCGGTTGGCTGGAGATGCTGCAGGTAGATGACGTTATCACTCTTCACGATGCCCGCTCCGCCAAGCGCCACTTCACAGTCACGCGCATCCAGCGCGACGACAACGGGGATGTCACCGGCGTCCTCGCCGAGGGCAATAAGAACGCCTACATCGCAGAGGGCACGCACCTGCGCAGCAACTACGAGGTCACCCGCGCCGGAGGCGTCCCGGCCACCGTCCAGAAACTCCGCTTCCACACCGGCGACTCGTTAATCCTCACCAGTCGTGAGGAGGTCACCGCAATCCCGACCAGCCCGGACGAGATCCCCCGCATTTCCTGCACGCTCCCCGGCGCGGTCGCCGCTCTCAAACCGGGTGCTCCCGTGCTTTTCGACGATGGGGCCCTGGCTGCCGAGGTCGTGGAGGTCGTGGACGTGAAGCCGTCGGCAAGCGAGGGCGAAGGCTATGTCGACGCGCTGCTGAAGGTGCGGCGGACGAAGCCGAGTGGGCAATCGCTGGCGGAGCACAAGGGCATCAACCTGCCGGAGACCGATCTGCCGCTTAACTCGCTGACGGATGAGGACATCGCCAACCTGCGATTCGTGGTGGAAAACGCGGACATCGCGGCGGTGAGTTTCATTCGCACGGCCGGCGACGTCGAATACGTCCACGAGGTGCTGGACCAGATCGCGCGGGAGCACGAGGAGGCAGGACGCTCAGACCTGGCCGCCAAAGCCCGGGAGCTCGGAGTGGTGCTCAAGATTGAGACGATTCCGGCATTCGCCAACCTGCCGGAGATTATCATCACGGGCATGCGCCGGGAGAAGTCGGGGCTGATGATCGCCCGTGGTGACCTGGCCGTTGAGCTGGGCTTCGACCGCATGGGAGAGGTGCCGGGGCAGATCCTGACGCTGGCGCAATCCGCGGGCATGCCAACCATCCTGGGCACGCAGGTTCTGGAGAATATGGCGAAAGCCGGCCTGCCGTCCCGCGCCGAGATTACCGATGCCGCGTTCGCGCTGCGTGCCGAGTGCGTGATGCTGAACAAGGGGCCACACATCACGGAGGCCATCGGCATTCTCAACAACCTTGCAGGCAAGATGGGGCGCTCGCAGCGCAAGAGCCGCATCATGCTGCGCAAGATTCGTAGCTGGTCGCACTAGAGCAGCTGGCAGGGATCGGGCGGGTCCGGGCGGGCTCTGTTTGCGGCGGAGCGCGACGTAGGATTGTTTAGGTTCAAGCCGTCGGAGTGGGGAAGTGAGCTCGATGCCCGAGAAGCAGCAGCCGCAGCAAGCGCAGCCGCCGCAGGCACAGCGGTGGGCGCTGCCGCCCGCAGTCACTCGAATCGACATGGCCACTCCTCGCTGGGCGGCCGACGCCTTGGTGAGCAGGCGCGCCGACGGCACCTACCGCTGGGCCGTCGCCGGAGCAATCACGGCCGGCTTATATTCCTTCTTTTCCTGGCTGGGCGTCCAGACGCCGGGCCAGGACTTGCTCGTGGCCGCTCTCGGTCAGTTCGGCGCGTGGTTGGCCGCTTTCGTTGGGATAATCTGCCTGGTCGTGATGGCTTTCTCGGCGCGCCAAGTGCTGCAGACCCTGCGCGATCGCGCCCTCTACGTGCGCCCCGGACTGTCGCGTTCGGCTGCGGACATCCAGACGATGCACATGTGGCCGGTGCGAAACATTCCCGGCCCCATCATCGCGCTGGCGGAATCGGGAGTTTCAGCGGCCATGGGGCCCGGGCGTTTCGTCTGGTACGCAACCTGTCTGCTGTGGCCGGTTGCCATTGGGTGGTTCGTTCTCGCCGATATTGCGCGGACGCACTTTCAGGCGGGCATTGTTACCGTCCTGGCCTTCGCCGCCACCGCCATGACGGCACGGTTGCTCACTCTCGCACTTGCCCCGGAAGACCTGGTCAGGGCGATTCCCACTGCCCGCGGCGACGAGGAAAACGCGCCCGCGTTCTGGTCGAAGGGACTGATCAAGGCGCCCGATGCCTCGGTAGAGCCGGAGCGGATCGAGGACCCGGGCAGCCACGCGAAGAACAGCCCCTTCGAAGGCACCGCCGGGAATTTCGTCGACGACTACTACCGCTAAGAGCTCCCCGAGGACGAAATGTGTGCTGCGGCGTAGGGGGTCGTCGGTAAGCGGGGGAGAGCTGACCCGGTATCCTGTGTTGCTGTGGGAAAGAAATCTCGTAAGAAGAATAACCAGGTACCCGAGGGCATGAGCCGCCGTCAGGCGAAGCTCGCGGCCCGTGCTGCTGAGCGCGCTGCGCTGGTCGGCAACCCGCGCCCGTTCGCCGGCTTCGACGCGGAGGCTGACCTCGTGGCGATCCGCGAGTTCGCCCCGGCCGTGACCGTACCGGTCACCGTCTCCGGTGCCGAGCGCACCATCAAGATCTGCACCGTCCTGCCGGGCGGCGTCGCGGCCCTGACCCGCGCTGCCGACCAGGGTGGCGACGCGCTGGTGGCGCTGCAGACCCAGGCGCGCACCAACGACGGTGCGGCTGACCTGTCGCGCGCGCTTGCGTGGGCTTCCGACGCGGAGGCCGGCCAGCAGCTCGCCGCCGCCACCGATGGCGAGGCCGCCCCGCTTGCCGACGTCCTGACCGGTGTCGACCTGGAAAACATGGTCGTCCACCAGGACTTCGAGTGGTGGCTGCCCGAGGGCATCGAGCGCACCCCGATGATTGAGCAGAACCTGGCCGTCGCCAACGATGCGCTGCTGCCGTCGTACCGCCTGGATGTCAAGGCCTCCGGTGCGGTGTGGTGGATTGATCCGGGCGAGCCCGCGCACATCCGCTGGATCCGTCAGGAAGCGGAGAAGCCGCTGCTGGACGCCCTGGCCCGCATTCACGCTGCGGACAACCTGTCGCTCGGCGAGGGCACCAAGTTCGCCGGCGTTTTCCGCGCCGATGGCCTGCTGGTTCCCGTGTGGGACCTGGACAACACCAAGCCCTACGACCACTGGGTTTCCGCCATCGAGGCCGCCGACAAGCGCATTGCGGAGGCCCTGGCCTCCGATGCGCCGCTGACCGCGGAGGAGCGCAAGTCCCGGGAGACCATCGTGTCCCGCCAGGTGACGCTGCGTAACTAGGCGCGTCATACGCGGAAGGGCAAGCGGTAGATTTTTGCCAGCTTTTTGTAGGAAGTAAGACCCAATTTCACGCTACTTGCTACAAAAAGCTGGCAAAAACAGTAATTACAGGAAATACAGGAAAGCAGGCCTAGGCCGAGTCGTGTGCCTAGCCGCGCCCCTACTTTAAATCATCGAAGAACGCCGGGGTCGCCTGCTCGTCCCAGAGCAGGACGTTTCCGGCGTAGCCGGTGTCCATGTTGCCTGCAGTCGGTACCGTCAGAGAGTCCGAGCCCAGCGCCATGCGCCCGAGCAGCCAGGTCAGGTGCCATACGTGGTCACCATCGCCTACGGAGACCGCCTTTGTACCAGCACCCATCAGGCGAATCATCCGGTACGGGTTCAGCCATACCCACGGTGAGGTCAGGCGGCCCATCAGTGCGCCCATGAATTCGCGCTGCCGCTGCACTCGGTCGAGGTCGCCCTGTGCGGTCGCGCGGGTGCGCACGTATCCAAGCGCCGTCGCGCCATCGAGAGTCTGGCAGCCCGCCTGGATATCCAAGCCGGCCAGGGGGTCATTAATCGGCTCGGCGGGGCAGAGCTCGACGCCGCCGACCGCGTCGACAATGCCCGCGAATCCGCCGAATCCAATCTCCGCGTAGTGATCGATGTGGATGCCAGTATTCTTCTCGACGGTATCGACCAGCAGCTGCGGTCCCCCGAAGGAAAACGCGGCGTTGATCTTGTTTTTGTCGTTGCCGGGGATGTCCACAAAGGAGTCACGTGGAATACTCACCAGCTTTGGCTTTCCGACGAGTGGAATGTGGGCAATCATGATCGTGTCCGTGCGCTGGCCAAAGTCGCCACTGCCCGTAGAGAGCTGGTTAGCCTGCTCCTCGGTTAGACCCGCACGGGAATCCGACCCGACGAGCAGCCAGTTCGAAGCCATCGTGTTGCTGGGGCGGTTTTCCAGATTGGAGAAGGCATCAACGCGGGTCAGCCGCAGGTCCACAATCGCCATGGTGGCGACGAGGATGAGAACGACGATTAGCGCGATTGCTTTGAACCGCATCCTTGGCATGCGGAAACGAGGCATACGTGAGGGGCGCGGCATTCGACGCGATGCGCGGCCTTGCTGCTCCGGCTGTGGGGAAGCCTGGTCGTAATTCTGGGCGTAGCCCTGGCCATATCCCGCATCCGGGTTGTAGCCGCGGGGAGGGAAACGGGAATCGTCGCCGACGGCGCGGGAGCGCCCTGGGTCCTGGCGCTGCTGCCGATAATCCGCCGGAATCGGCTGGATGCGCGTCTCGTTCATGGGCCGCTGCGCCGGTCGCGGTTCCGGGCGATGATGTTCCGGTCGGCGTTGTTCCTGCTGTTGGGGACGACGTTGCTCGGCCCCGTAGGCCCGTTGCCGCGGTTCCGGGCGCGGCGGGAGGGGGCGTCGTGAAGCGTGCTGGCCAGAAGACTTCGGGCGCGCGGGGCTATCCCCGTCTACGCGGCGGTAGATTGGGCGACCATAGCGGTCCTTCAGCGGGCGACCGTAGCGGTCGCGGGCGATGCGCGCGTCATCGAAGTTACCTTCCATAGCAATTAACAATAGGCAAGGGCGCTGCTTAGCGGGAACCCAAGTGGCGATACTGCGCGGGTAGCGCGGGCACTACCTCGGCTAAGCGGGCGCGCCGGGCTGCCCGGCCGAGGAGGCCTACAGTGGAGGCATGTCCGCCAGAAGAGAGGAAAACAACCAGGCCGTGCGTGAGCCGGAGGTCTTCGTCAAAACGAGGCACGGGGCGCCGCGGGACTTCTTCGCATGCGAGGCCGCGGGGCTGGACTGGCTCCGGGAGGGGCAGGGCCACGGTGGGGCGAGGGTCGTGGAGGTGCTCGGGGTGCGCGGACATGCGTTGCGACTTCGCCGCGTGCAATCGTCAAGCGCCGACCCGCAGGCGGCGTTCGAGTTCGGAAAAGCGCTGGCCATCACGCATGACATGGGTGCTGCGGCGTGGGGCGTGGGCCCCGATGGCTGGGACGGTCACGGCTTCTTCGGCCCGCTGGACGAGCCGCTGCGCATGGACCTAACCCCGCGCGGCAGCTTCGGAGAATACTGGGCGAAAGGCCGAATCCTCCCGGCCCTGGCCAAGGTGGAGGGCAGCTACAGCACGCGCCAGCTGCAGGTATTCGACCGGTTGGTGGACAGGCTTACCGACGGCGACTTCGATACCGAGGAGAAACCCTCTCGCGTTCACGGTGACCTCTGGTGGGGCAACCTCATGTGGGATGCGGGCGGGGCGGTGCTGATTGATCCGGCCGCCCACGGTGGGCATCGCGAGGAGGACCTGGCGCTTCTGACTCTGTTCGGGGCATCGCACTTCGACGAGATTCTGCGCGGCTACGAGACGGTGCATCCGGTGCCGGGCTTCGCGCAGCGCCGCGAACTGCACCTTCTCTATGCGGTTCTCATGCACGCCGCGTTGTTCGGCGGCGGCTACGCGGGGCAGGCGCTTAAGATTGCGGAGAAGTACGCGGGGTAGTAGCCATTCCATGCGGCCCTTTAGCGCTCGTTTGTGACTGTAGCGCACGCTCTCGGCTGTTCTACAGTCACAAACGAGCGCTAAAGTCCACGGCGAGGAGAGCAGCGGCTGTAGGCGGCTACAAATTGCAGCTAAACCTCCCAGCAATCGCGAGCAACCCGTAACAATTCCGCCTCCCCACAGCGCACTGCACCGATATTGATGCTGGTAGCGGGCATTGTGGGAGTCGTAGAGTGCGCAGACCCAGCAGTAGACTCAGCAGAAGCCCGCGCACCCACAGGCACCGATAGGCTCGCCCAGCCAGTCAGGTTCCACAGGGACAACCACGGGGTCCAGCGCGTCTGCTCCTCGAAGTCCTCCCACGGCTTAAGCGAAGAAAAATGCCCGATTCGAGGCGGGTCGAAGGCCAGCGTCGGCGTGATCACCGCATCGACGTCCCAACGCCTCCGAATTCGCCCCGGCAATTCCATGCGCTGCGCATGCGTCCGCGCGGCCTCCTCCGCACCAATCGCGCGCCCGGACTCACGAATCCAACGCACCATCTGCGAATAGTCGGCCTCCGGAAGCCGCGCCGCCAACCGTGTAATTGTCCGCCGGAAAATCTCGAAAGCATCCGGCCCCTCCGCATCGTAGGGCCCGGGCACCTCCACCACCTCGTACCCGGCGTTCGCCAGCGCATCGGCCGCCGCCCACACTCCGTTAGCCCATCGCTTATCGACGCCTACCTCAGCGTGAAACGGTTCCACCGTCACGCCAATGCGAAGTGGGCGTGACGTACGCTGCCGATTTCCCGGAGCCGACTGGCCCACGGAAGCAGGCCCGTCACTTGAGGGGAAGGGGACGCCTGCCAGCAGGGCGGCGTCGGAAAGCGAACGGGTGAGAAACGCCGGTGTGGACAGGTGCCCGTGAGTGATGTCGTGGGAGGGCTTGAGCCCGACGAGCCCGCAGCAGGCGGCGGGGACGCGAATGGAGCCGCCGCCGTCCGAGCCAAGCGCCACCGGAACGACACCGGTGGCGACCGCGACGGCGCTTCCCCCGGAGGAGCCGCCGGGCGTCAGTGGCGGAGTCAGTGCCGGGTCGTTGCCCGCAGGAGATTTGGCGCCGAAGTAGGGATTGCGCGGGGCAGGCAGATCTATGGGTTCGGTGTAAGCGGTCATGCCGACCTCCGAGGTGTGCGTCGTGCAGGTCGGCACGGCACCGCGGGCGAGGAGTTTGGCCACGGGCTCGGAGGTCTCGGATGCTCGGAATGAAAGGCGTGCCGAGCCCATCGTGCAGTCCACGCCCTCGATGGTGAATAGATCCTTTACCGCCACCGGGAGGCCGAGAAGTTCAAAGGAGTGCGCGCCACCACCAGAAACGCCAGACTTATCCAGCTCCACCGCGCGCTCCAGAGCACGCTCCGCCAAGGACGCAGCCACGCCGGATTGCTCGGGGGCGCGGGAGGCGGCGTCGGCAAGCGGGGCGAAGTGCCGAGCGACCTCGACCGCGCGCAGCTGGCCGCTTCGGACGGCGGCGGTGAGGGCGCGGGCGGAGGTGTCGGAGGGCAAGGTCATGCATCAAGTTTAAAAGCCCTTTAATCTGTGACTATGACGACCGTGACTTATTTGGGCCCCGCAGGAACCTTCACCGAGCAGGCGCTGTGGAATATGGCGCGTGCGGGAGAGATCGATCCCGCCGGCGAATCCGCAGTCCAGGCCGTGCCCGTGACCTCCCCGGCGGCGGCGCTCGGTGCCGTGCGTCGCGGTGAGGCCGACTTCGCGTGCGTGGCCATCGAAAGCAGCGTTGACGGCCCGGTCACCCCCACCTTCGACGCGCTCGCTGCGGGCCCTGAGCTGCAGGTCTTCCGCGAGACCGAGGTCGGCGTGGTGTTCTCCATCCTGGTGCGGCCCGGCACGAAGCCGGAGGAAGTCCGGACCTTCACCACGCACCCGGTGGCGTACCCACAGGTCAAGCAGTGGGTGGATGCCAACCTTCCGGGCGTGGAGGTCCACCAGGCCAGTTCGAATGCGGCGGCCGCGCACCAGGTAGCCGATGGTATCCACGATGCTTGCGCAGCCCCTGCTCGCGCGGGTGAGCTATTGAACCTCGAAGCGCTGGCCACCGAGGTCGCCGATGTTCGTGGTGCCCGCACCCGCTTCCTTCTGGTCGGCCGCCCCGGCGTGCCGACGCCCCGTACTGGCGCCGACCGCACCTCGGTATCGTTCACACTGCCGAACCAGCCCGGCACCCTCATGCGCGCCATGAACGAGTTCGCCGTGCGCGAGATCAACCTGACCCGCATCGAGTCACGGCCCACTCGCGAGCTATTTGGTCTCTACCGCTTCTACATCGACTGCAATGGCCACGTCGATGACCCGCAGGTCGCCGCGGCCCTGGCCTCCCTCCACGAATACGCCGAGGACCTGCGCTTCTTGGGGTCCTGGCCTGTCGCGGAAGGCGGTCGCCGCAGCGTCATGACCCCGCCACCGGATCTGACCGCGTCAATCGATTGGGTCGACGGTCTCAAGGAAGGACGTAGGTGATCTACGGACATGTCTATCAGCAGTAACTACACATCCGAAGGCCCGATTGGCCAGTCGCCATTTCTCGACGACCGCCCGGACCACCTCGAGGTAATCGACCGCGTTGAGGGGCAGCGCATCATCTTCATCCGCCACGGCCAAACCACCGGTAACGTCGGTCGGCACCTCGACACCGCCCTGCCCGGCGCTTCGCTGACCGATCTTGGCGTGACTCAGGCGCGTGGTCTCGGTCGCATTTTGCTTCCAGGTGCCATGCGCATCAGTGAGATCGTTACCTCTCACGCTCTGCGCGCCCGGCAGACCGGTGCTGGCGCCGTTGGCGGACTGCATCTACTCGGAGAAAACGGCATTCGCCTGCGCCACCAGAGCGGACTACATGAAATACAGGCCGGCGATCTGGAAGGCCGTAATGACCGCGACGCTCATATAGGCTACATGAAGGCCTTCTACGAGTGGATTAGAGGAAACTGGGACTTTGGCTTGCCCGGCGGTGAATCCGGCGAGGACGTGCTGGAACGCTTCCTTCCGCCGCTAAAGGAATTGGTCGACAACGCGGCCGTGCGGGGACGCGATGTGGTCATTGTCAGTCACGGCGCGGCCATTCGTGTCGTATCGCAGTACCTGACCGGTATCGACCCGGAGTATGTCCTTCGCAATCGCATTCCCAACACCGAACGCATCGAGCTGGTGCCGGCAGCGGGGGCCGTCGGCAAGCCTGCCGGCGAGCAGGCCGGTATTGAGGCGGGGGCTTGGGCGGTGAAGCGTTGGGGCGAGAGCCCGCTGCCGGAGTAACGACTAAGTAGGCGCAGAGTTAGGTGACGAAAAGTTAGTGGTTTCCGCGCTGCGCTATCTCCCGGCGCTTCTTGGCTGCCAGGCGAAGACGCTCGGCGCGGCGCTTCGACTCAGACTCGGAGAGCTCATCGAGGATATCTTCGTCGTCATCGCTGATTCCCAGAACCATGCGACCGCCCACGGCGAGGGCAATGGCCAGAATAAATCCGACCCAGGCATCGTCGATTTCAGTGAAAATCAGCAGGCCAATGGTGACGATACTGATGGCGAATGCCAGGCCGTCGACAACCTTTAGCTTTTCGCCCTTCTGGAGTAGCCCTTCGAGCTCTCGCTCAGCATCTGTTTGCTCCACCTCGGCCGATGTTGAGTGAGAGGAAACACTGGAGGTATCCGGCAAATCAGCGAAAAGGCGGTCCAGCTGGGGCTTATTCTGCGCGATTGCTGCGGCCTCGGTCCGCTCGTTGAACTCGTCGACGTCCAGATAACCATCGGCAAAGTAGTTTCCCAGTCGATCCATCGCTTGGTGGCGGTCGGGGTCGCCAATCCTAATTTCGGGCTGCGGGCCGCCAGGCTGCTGCGGGGCGTCGAATTTTTCGCTCACGACCACAGGGTACGTGAGAGGGCTGTGGGGTGACAGGCGATGGGGTGACGGGAGGCGGCCGGCCTGAATTAGGCGTAGCCGAGCCGGTCCAAGTCATCCTCGTCTAAACCGAAGAAATGCCCAATCTCGTGGAGGAGAGTTACGCGAATCTGCTCGATGAGCTCGTCTTCGTTGTGGCTAATGCGACACAGCATGTCGCGGTAGAGGCTGATGACATCCGGCGGACCCCAGTGGTTGGCCTGACGCTCAGTGAGGGGAACTCCCTCGTAAAGGCCCAGCAAACTTGGTACATCCGGGTTGAAAGGCGAAACCTGGATGATGACCTGGTCCAGCTGGTCGAAAAACTCCCGCGGGATACGGTCGATGGCTGCATCGACCAGTTCGTCGAAACGCTCGTCGTTGACCTCAAACACGGTGGACCTCACACACTGCAATCGCTACTGCGTGACTCCCGGTTGACCAGGAGCCGCGTTGGGAGCCGCGCCGGGAGTACTTCCCTGCTCCTCGCGAAGAGGGTTTCGTGGTGGCGGAGCCGCGGGAGGTGCGCCGTCGATAGTGAAGGATTCATTGGCATGGCCGTTGAGGGTCGAGAATCCGCCAGCACCGTTGTCCTTGATTAGCCAGCAGTTCACACTTCGCGAGCCTGACCCCAAGGCCTCGGGTGTGAGTGAGGTCCAGAATGGAATCAGAGTCGAGTTGTACAGCGCGTCGTCGCCGCCGAGGTAGTTTTGCGCCAGGGCCACGCACTCCTGGGAGAGTAAGTCGTTTTGCTCTTGCTCGCTTGGGATGGTTTCGCCGAAGTGGTCGCGCAAATTAACAATGCCAGTCGACTCCATCAGATGGTCCTGTTTGCAGTCCACCTGCTCAATAGAGTTGTCTTCGCTCACGGTGACGCACTTACCCTGCTCGAACACGCGGGCCTGATCTTGCCCGGCAGCGTGCCCGGTAATCTCCGAGGTCGCACCGTCTTGATCGACAACCTGAATGCCGCACAGCATGGTGCGGTCGCCCTTGTCCCATTGGCTCTGCGGCGGAATGATAGGTGCAGAGACAAAGCGTCCCGATCCGTCGTATTTACCGCCTAGATATTCTGTGACGGCCTGGCGACAGACACCGTTTTGCAATGCCACGAGATTTTCCTGTGTCGGGTACTGAGCTTCCTCGCCAAATTGGCCGGGGTATTCCTCCGCCTCGGACATCTTCAGGCGCTTGGCCACCTCATACGCGTGGGCCTGATTGCAATCCACAACGCGGAATCCGGAAATCTTCAGGTCATCGGCGAGGTTCCAGTTCAGGCAGTTGCCGCGCTGAGCGCTGGTGAAGGCCGCAACCTCCTCATCCACCACCGTTGTGGTGGGGCTCGTTGTCTTCCCCCACGATGCTGTCGTCGAATCCTGCCCCGGCATAGTGACCGCTCCGGTCTGGAGGGCAAAGGCCATTCCCGCACCGCCGACGAGCATCGCAGTCGTCAGCGCGCGGAAACCCCAGCCACTCTTTCCGCGGCCGTGGTCCTGTGACCCCCGGTCCTGCGCCTTCGGGGACGGGTTCGTCAATTCATCAGCCATAGTGTCCCCATTGTGCATTGCCTTACGCGGTGTGAACAAGCAGAAGAAAGTACAGACAGCATTAGAATAGTCCGGTACTCGCTACCCCTGAGTGCCTCCCCGACCGAAACCACCCCCTGACGAACGAGGCTTTCATAACGTGCTGACCTGGACCGCAATCCTGAGCCTGCTAGGTGTCCACATCATCGGAATGGCATCGCCCGGACCGGATATCTTCCTGGTCCTGCGCCTGGCAACCAAATCACGAAAGCACGCGATGGCCGCGGTCGTCGGAATCAGCCTCGGAGCGGCAATTTGGATCGTGCTCACCGTCTTCGGTATGGCGGCTATCCTCGCCGCGACCCCGTGGCTCATGGGTGCCATCCAGCTGGTTGGCGGCTGTTATCTCGTCTACATGGGTGTCTCTCTGCTGCGCGTGGGGCTCGCAAGCATCCGCGACCTGCGCGCCGGGGCGAGCCCCGCCATCGGCTCGGCCGTGCTGAAATCGCCCAAGGCAACCTTCCGCCAGGGCTTCTTCACCAACATGTCGAACCCGAAGATTGTCCTTTTCCTCGCGGCGGTGCTATCCCAGTTCATTCCCGCTTCGGCGCCGAGCTGGGTCCTTGTCTTCTGCGCCCTACTTCTGATCGTCTCTCAGGTCGCCTTCTTCTCTCTCATCGCCTTCGTGGTCTCCACAGATGCCGTCGTGAAGCGAATGGTGCTGGCAGGGCCGTGGATTGACTCGGCGGCGGGAGTCATCTTCCTCGCGCTGGGCATCACGCTGGTCACCTCCGGGGCCGGCGCCCTGTTCGGCTAGCGGTTTTAGCGCCCCTTACGCGCCGCCTTTCCTTTGCTTGCCGACGTCACCAGGTACTCTAGGTGTCGTGATTGATCTCAAATTCCTCCGCGAAAACCCCGAAGTTGCCCGCGAGTCTCAGCGGACTCGTGGCGAGGACCCGGCGCTCGTCGACCAGCTGCTCGAAGCTGACGCGAAGCGCCGCGAAGTTATCGCCTCCACCGACGCGCTGCGTTCGGAGCAGAAGGGCTTCGGCAAGAAGATTGGTCAGGCCTCCAAGGAGGAGCGCCCGGCCATGCTGGCGAAGGCCAAGGAGCTTTCCGACGCGGTCAAGGCTGCCGAGGCCTCTCAGAAGGAGGCCGAAGCTGAGGTCGAACGCCTGCAGTACATGATTGGCAACATCGTCACCGGCGCCCCTGCTGGCGGCGAGGACGACTTCGTTGTCTTGGAGGAAATCGGCGAGATTCCGCAGTTCGATTTCGAACCGCAGGATCACCTGGACCTGGGCGTTTCGCTGGGTCTAATCGACATGGAGCGCGGCGTGAAGGTCTCCGGCTCCCGCTTCTACTTCCTCACCGGCTACGGCGCGATGCTACAGCTGGCGATGATGAACCTGGCAGCTCAGAAGGCCACCGAGCATGGCTTCCAGCTGATGGTCCCGCCGGTGCTGGTCAAGCCCGAAACCATGGCCGGAACTGGCTTCCTCGGTGCCCACTCCGACGAGATCTACTACCTGCAGGAGGACGACCTCTACCTGGTCGGCACCTCTGAGGTCGCGCTCGCCGGCTACCACTCCAATGAGATCATCGACCTGTCCGAGGGCCCGCGCCGTTATGCGGGCTGGTCGTCTTGCTTCCGTCGTGAAGCGGGCTCCTACGGCAAGGACACCCGCGGCATCCTGCGCGTGCACCAGTTCGACAAGCTGGAGATGTTCTCCTACTGCCCGCCGGAGCAGGCGGAGGAAGAGCACCAGAAGCTGCTGAATATGGAGCGCGAGATGCTCGCCGCTGTTGAGGTTCCGTACCGCATTATCGACGTAGCCGGTGGCGACCTTGGCTCCTCGGCTTCGCGCAAGTTCGATACCGAGGCTTGGGTGCCGACGCAGAACACGTACCGCGAGCTGACCTCGACCTCGAACTGCACCACCTTCCAGGCGCGTCGTCTGAAGACTCGCTACCGCGATGCAGATGGCAAGACGCAGTACTGCGCCACCCTGAACGGCACGCTGGCGACGACTCGCTGGCTGGTTGCCATCCTGGAGAACCACCAGCAGGCCGATGGCTCCGTGGTAATTCCGGAGGCGCTGCGTCCGTTCATGATGGGCAAGGAAGTGCTGGAGCCAGTTAAGAAGAAGTAACTGGGCGCTTTTGCGGCGGCTTGTTGTGGCTTGCAACGCTATTCCGGCACTGTAGCGCTGGGTAGTGACTCTAGACCACGCTCTCGGCTGCTCTACAGTCACGAGTGTGCGCTAAAGTCGCCGGAAAACGCTTGGGGGCGGGGGATTCGTCTAAAGCTGAAGTGGGCGGTCACGTTGACCGCCCACTTCAATCGCTCTCAGTGAGCTGCCGCTCTAGCTACTGCTTAGGAGCAGCGGCCTCCTCGGCCTCTGGATCCTCAACCCAGCCGTAGGTGCGCTCGACGGCGCGGTTCCACTGGTGGAACAGGCGGTCGCGCTCGGCGGCCTCCATCTTCGGGCGCCACTTCTTGTCAATGGAGATGTGCGCCTTGACTTCGTCCAGGCTCGACCAGAAGCCCACGCCCATGCCCGCCGCGTAGGCGGCACCGAGGGCGGTGGTTTCGATGTTGTTCGGGCGCGTGACATCCACATCCAGGATGTCGGACTGGAACTGCATCAGGAACTCGTTCATGGTCATGCCGCCGTCGACGCTCAGCGACGTAATGGGAGTGCCGGACTCGGCGACCATCGCATCGAGGACCTCGCGGGTCTGGTACGCGGCGGCCTCCAGCACCGCGCGCGCGATGTGATTACGGTTAACGAACCTGGTCAGGCCCACAATCACGCCGCGGGCATCCGGCTGCCAGCGCGGTGCGAACAGTCCGGAGAACGCCGGCACAATGTAGACGCCACCGTTGTCCTTGACGCTCTTGGCCTTGTTCTCGATGGACGCGGCGTTCGGAATCATCTGCAGCTCATCACGCAGCCACTGCACTAGGGCGCCGCCCATGGAGACCGAGCCCTCCAGCGCGTACACGGGCTTTTCGTCGGCAAGCTGGTAGCACACGGTGGTGATCAGCCCGTGATCGGACCACTTCGGCTTCTCGCCGGTGTTCATCAGCATAAACAGGCCGGTGCCGTAGGTGTTCTTGGTGTCGCCCTCCTCGAAGCAGCCCTGGCCGAACATCGCGGCCTGCTGGTCGCCGAGGATGCCGGTGATCGGCACACCAGCCATGGTGCCGCGCGAGCGGACCTGGCCGAAGTTGCCTACCGACGGGCGGATCTCCGGCAGCATTGACACTGGAATACCAATTTCTGCGCAAATGTCCTCGTCCCACTTGAGCGTCTCAAGGTCCATCAGCAGGGTGCGGGAGGCGTTGGTGACGTCGGTGGCGTGGACGGCGGCCTCTCCGTCATTGCCCTCGGCGCCACCGGTGAGGTTCCACAGCAGCCAGGTGTCGATGGTGCCGAAGAGTAGGTCGCCGGCCTCGGCGCGCTCGCGGGCGCCGTCGACGTTGTCGAGAATCCACTTGATCTTCGGGGCCGCCGGGTAGGAGTTGATGCGCAGGCCGGTTTCCTCGCGCCAGCGGTCAGGCCCTTCGTTGCCCATCAGCTGCTTGCAGATATCGCCGGTGCGGGTGTCCTGCCAGACGATTGCGTTGTAGACGGGCTCGCCGGTGTTCTTGTCCCACACGATGGTGGTTTCGCGCTGGTTGGTGATGCCGACGGCCTCAATGTCCTTGGAGGAAATGTCGAGCTCCGCTAGAGCCTCGCCGACAACGCGACGGGTGTTTGTCCAGATCTCCTGTGGGTCGTGCTCGACCCAGCCCTCCTCGGGGAAAATCTGCTTGTGCTCCATCTGCGAGACGTTCACAATCTCGGCGTCATGGTTGAAGACTATGCAGCGGGTGGATGTGGTTCCTTGGTCGATGGCGACGACGTAATTCTTGTAATCCATGATGAAAAATCCTAATGGTGTTGGAGTGGTCGGGGTTGGGCTTTTCTAGTTCCCATCCTCCGCTTAACCGACGGCTACGGCAAGCATGCCGACGGCCGCTGCGGCCAGCATCGGTGCCACGATGGGAACCCATGCGTATGCCCAGTTCGCATCACCTTTTCCCTTGATGGGAAGGATGAACGCGTAGGCCAGGCGGGGGCCGAGGTCTCGGACGGGGTTGATGGCGTATCCGGTGGGGGACCCCAGGGATAGGCCGATGGCGACAACGATGAATGCGACGCCGAAGTAGGTCAGCGGCCCGAGCTCGCCGCCGGAGGGGCCGAAGAGGATGAAGGACAGCAGCACGAAGGTTGCGATGAATTCGGTGACTGCGTTCCAGAAGTTGTTGGGGTGGGCGGGAGCCGTGAAGAAGCAGCCGGTCGTAGCCGAGTTGGCGCCGCTGGGGGTACCGGCATCGTCGTAGGCGTTGGCATCGAAAAGCTGCTTGAAGGCAGCCCAGGCGAGGATTGCGCCGACGAAGGCGCCGATGAGTTGGCCGGCGATGTAGGCAGGGACTAATCCCCAGCTCAGTGAGCCCTTGATGGCGAGGGCGAGCGTGACAGCTGGGTTGAGGTGGCCTCCGCTGGCATCTGCGATGGAGGCACCGGCGTAGACTGCGAGGCCCCAGCCGAGGGCGATGCCCAGCCAGCCTGCGTTTCTAGCAATTGAGGTGCGAAGGTTGATGGCCGCGCAGACTCCGTTACCAAGGAGTAAGAGGATTGATGTTCCGAAAAATTCCCAGAAAAATGCTTGGGATGCCGTGATGGTTTCCATGCGTATAGCTCGCTTCGGTCGAGGGCTAAATGTTTCGCCGTATCGAGACCTCAACGGTCTCGCTTTTATCGGTTTTTAAGTCGTGGGTCAGGGCAAAAAGATCTGCACAAGGGGTAGAAAATGTGCTGAATCGGTTAAGTGTGTGGGTAAAAGAAACGCCGGCGAGATTTTTCAATTTCGCCGGCGCCCTTACCCACGGGGTTATTCAGCGTGGCCGCAATGTTATCCAGGTCACACTGAGGTGTAAAGACTCGGAAGTGCTACCGGGGAGTGGCGCCCCGGCGGCAGGGCTGACCGGATTCGGCCCTGCCAGCAACAATGTCCGGATTGGCGGTCCGATT
This sequence comes from Corynebacterium lactis RW2-5, assembly GCF_001274895.1. NCBI lineage: Bacteria > Bacillati > Actinomycetota > Actinomycetes > Mycobacteriales > Corynebacteriaceae > Corynebacterium > Corynebacterium lactis. The sequence goes on along the minus strand of NZ_CP006841.1, from coordinate 2,675,462 downwards.
ATGGACTAACGGTCCAGGCTGGTGTCAACGTCCGCGCGGGTCTCAACTGCCTTGGATGCAATCTCGTTGGCGGCCTGGTCGGTCAGCTCGCGCTCGGCGGCGAGGGTAGCCTCCGTGCGCTCGATGAAGGTGTTGATCTCGTGCTCCGTCGTCTCCTTGTCCCAGCCGAGAACCGGGGCGACCAGCTCGGCGACCGAGCGGGCGCTGTCGACACCGCGGTGCGCGTACTCCATGCTGACGCGCAGGCGACGCTCCAGGATGTCGTCGAGGTGCAGTGCGCCCTCGTGGGTCGCAGCGTAAAGGACCTCCGCGCGCAGGTACTGCTCAGCGGCCTCGACCGGCTCCAGCAGGGACTTGTCCTCGGCAGCCGGTGCGAGAACTTCGTAGATCAGGGAGCCGTAGCGGTTGAGCAGGTGGTCGGCCTGCTTCTCGGTGATGCCGAAGTACTCTGCCAAGTGCGGAATCTGGTTGTTCAGGGCGTGGTAGCCGTCGGCACCCAGCAGTGGCACGTCGGCGGTGACTGAGCCCGGAACCTTGCGGGGAACGTCCTGGATAGCGGCGTCGATGGTGTCGGCGCCAATCACGCGGTAAGTCGTGTACTTGCCGCCCGCGACGGAGACCATGCCCGGTGCGACGTGCGCGACGGCGTGGTTGCGGGACAGGTTAGTGGTCGAGTCGGAGTCGCCCTCCACCAGAGGACGCAGACCCGAGTAGACGCCGACGATGTCCTGGTAGGTAATCGGGCGACGGACCTTGGCGTTGACATGGTCGAGGATGTAGTCAATGTCGGCGCGGGTGGCCGCAGGGTTGGCCAGGTTCATCGTCCAGTCGGTGTCGGTGGTGCCGATGATCCAGTAGTCGCCCCACGGGATGACGAAGAGGACGGACTTCTCGGTCACGAAGGTCATTGCGACGGAGCCGTCGAGGGCTGCCTTCGGAACGACGATATGGACGCCCTTGGAGGTGTGGACGCGGAACTTGCCCTTGACGTCGGCCAGCTTCTCAATCTCGTCGGACCAGATGCCCGTGGCGTTGACGAAGACGCTGCCGCGAATCGTGGTCGTCTCGCCGGTGTCGGTGTCGCGCAGGTTGGCGGCGACGATGCGCTCGCCGTCCTTCTCAAAGGAGACAACCTGGGTGGAGGTGCGGACGTCGGCACCGAAGTGCGCCGCGGAGCGCATGACCGTCATAGTGTGGCGGGCATCGTCGACCAGGGTGTCGTAGTAGCGGACACCGCCGACGACAGCGTCGTGCTTCAGGCCCGGAGCCTGCTTCAGCGTTCCCTTGCGCGAGTAGTGCTTCTGCATCGGCACCTTCTTGGCGCCACCCATGACGTCGTAAAGGAAGAAGCCGGAGGCCATGAACGGGCGCTCCCAGAGGCGGTGGGTCAGTGGGAAGACGAAGCGCAGCGGTTTGACCAGGTGCGGAGCCAGGTGAGACATCGACAGTTCGCGCTCACGCAGGGATTCCGCGACGAGGCGGAAGTCGAGCATCTGCAGGTAGCGCAGGCCGCCGTGGAACATCTTGGACGAACGGCTCGAGGTGCCGCCCGCGAAGTCGCGGGTCTCGATGACGGCGGTCTTTAGACCTCGGGTGGCTGCGTCGAGGGCGGCGCCGGCGCCGACGGAGCCACCGCCGATGATGACGACGTCGTAATGCTCGGAGCCGAACTTCTCCCAGACCTTTGCGTGCTGTTCCTTATTGAGGACTGCGGAGGGGGCAGATGCCTTGGGGGCTGACATTTTCCAATCCTTCCCGGGGTGGGGGAGCAGGTAGTGAGTTTTGGGTGGTCCCGGCGCCGAATAACCTGCGCGGGTTAAAGGCTGGGTGACCCAAATTATTTGGTTTGCGGTCGTCGAGACTTCCGCTGTCACTTCCCAACGCTAACAAAGTTGAGGGCCGTGTGGAATAGATAACCTACGGTTACGTAACTATTAAATAGGTGGGTATTTGGTCAGGTGCTCAGCGGTTGCTCAGCTTGGTAAAAGTAACGTTTTACAGGCAAAAACGGGGATTGATCCAAGGGCCTGGGAACCTTTGCAAAAAGTCCAGTGTAACGGTGTAAAGCGGCCCGCGTGTCGGCTGCGGCCGCCCGATAGGGTTACACAAAAACGCTTTATGTATTGACGGAAAAGTGAGAAAAAGCTGATTTTCGCCGTCTCGAAAACACGTCACCAACTCCCCTATAAAGGGGTGTGTTTGTGCGCAGTAAGGGCGGTCGAGAGGCCTTCACCACGCTGCAATTCAGTCACTCCTGCAAACAAATACCTGTTGTTTCCCCACGAAACTATGTTCAGCACCGCGCAGCCGACGGGCCATCTCCGGCGCGACTCTTCTCCTTACTCCTCGCAGGCCAGCGCGGGATTGTAGAGTGAAACTCATGTTTAAGGATCCCGTGTACTTCGCCGTCATCGGACTCGCCCGAACCGTGTTTTTCGCCCAAGGGCTGAAATTCACGATTACCGGCATGGAAAACGTCCCGAAGGACAGTGGCGCAGTCGTCGTGACTAACCACACGGGTTACATGGACTTCACCTACGTCGGCCTGCCGTTCCGCAAGTTCCGCCGCTACGTCCGTTTCATGGCGAAAAAGGAGATCTTCGACCACCCGGTCGCAGGTCCAATCATGCGCTCGCTCAAGCACATCCCGGTCGACCGCACCGACGGTTCGAAGTCCTTCGAGCACGCCGTCCGCCTGCTGGAAAACGATGAGCTCGTCGGTATCTTCCCGGAGTCCACAATTTCCCGCAGCTTCGAGGTCAAGAACCTCAAGTCCGGCGCAATCCGCATGGCGCAGCGCACTGGAAAGCCAATTCTGCCCGTGCTCATCGTGGGCTCCCAGCGCGTGTGGACCAAGGGATATCCGAAGCGCCTTGGCCGCACCAATACCCCAATCCACATGCTTGTTCTCCCGCCGTGGCACCCTGAGGGCGACCCTGCCGAGGCCACTGAGAAACTCCACCAGATTATGGACGAGGGCGTCCGTCGACTCTGGGACGAGTACGCCGCGGCGGAGGGGCCGCTCCCGACCGGTGCGTACTGGGTCCCGGCTCGCCTCGGCGGCGGCGCCCCGACTTTCGAGGAAGCTCAGGCCGAGGATCTCAAGGTCGAGGCCGAGCGTCAGCGCATCCGGCATCTGCGCACGGATCTCGCTGCCTTCGCTGAGAAATTGCGGGAGTCCGGTAGGGAGTTCAGCGCGTCGGCACGCGAATTCGGTGACCAGACGAAGGCGCAGCTGCGCGATGCGACGGCCGCGATGAGCGAGGAGTCGGCGCGCGCCCGCCTGCAGGCGAAGGAGCAGACCAGCGCGATGATGGCGCAGTTCCGCCAGTCGGTCGAGCAGATGGCCGACGAGGTCGCGGAGGGAGCGAAAGAGGGCGCGGAGTCCATCCGCGCGGCGACCGATTCCATCCGCGTGGCCTTCAAGGAGGCGTACGAGCATCTGGAGGAGGCCTCCATCGCAAGTTTCGAGCAGACTCAGCAGAACGTATTCCGCCTAATCGCGCAGTCGAAGTTAATCCGCGATAAACTCCCGCAGCGCGTCGAAAAACTGGTCCACGGGATGCCGAAAACCATCATCCTGGACTACGCCACCGCGCTTGCCGACGACGCGGGCCAGATCCCCGACTCCACCGCGAAGGCGCTGCTGGAGCAGGCCGAGGCGGGCGCGACGATTGTCGTGACGCATGAAGTTGACCAGGTTCCGGACCTGTCTGCGATTTCGGCGGCAGATCCATACGAGGTGGCAATCGAGAAGGATGCCAGCCCGCAGTCCGTAACCAACGCCGTTGCGGTCGCGCTGAGGGAGCTGGCGCGCAAGCCCGGCGAGGCAATGCTGTTCGCAGGCCGCGAGAACTTTGCAGAGGCGCTGATGTACGTTGGCATCCCGGCGGTGATGGTGGACGCGGACTGGCCGCTGATTCGCACGGCGGATTGGGTTGTCGACACGGCGGAGCACGGCGGTGTCGCGGCGGCGCTGGAGATTCTGCGCAAGCGCTTCGAGAAGGGCGACAAGTAGTTCACAGTGACTGAGTCCGGCTTAGAACTCTCTCGACTCGAGACGCTCCGCCCGCTGCTGGTGGCCTCGGATATCGACGGCACCTTTATCAATTCCCGCGACCGCGTCACCCCGCGCCTGCGGGAGGTAGTGGCGAGGATGCTGCGCCGCGGCACCCCGCTCGTGCTGGCGACTGGCCGCCCCGCGCGCTGGCTGGAACCCGTTTTGGAACAGATTCCCGTCCGTCCGCTGTGCGTGTGCGCCAACGGTGCGGTCATCTACGATGCTGGCCGAGACGAGGTCATCACGGCGAAAACGCTGCAGTCGGAGACGCTGCGCTATGTGGTCGACGCGGCGCGCGAGGCGACCGCGGATGTCGGTGGAGTGGGGATCGCGGCGGAGCGCGCCGGGCACTCGGCGCACGATGCCATCGAGGAACTTTTCGTCGTCGCGCCGTCCTACGATCACGCGTGGGACTCCATCGAGCACGGTGAGGTGGCCGAGGAGCAAGTTCTCGGAGCCCCGGCCACGAAGCTGCTGCTGCGCAACTCCGGTATGGATAGCGCTGCTCTCTTTGAGCTGGTCAGTCCCGTTATCGATCCCGAGCGCGCGCACGTGACCTACTCCATGCCCGACGGCCTTCTGGAGGTGTCGGCGCCGGGCGTGACCAAGCGCGCAGGGCTGAAATACGTTGCGGACCTTGTCGGAGCGGCGCCGAAGGATGTCGTTTGCTTCGGCGATATGCCGAACGATATCGAGATGCTTAGCTGGGCGGGTACCGGTGTGGCTATGGGAAACGCAGCCGAGGCCGTCAAGCAGGTGGCAAACGAAATCACCGCCACCAATGATGATGACGGTGTCGCGCAGGTTCTGGAACGCTGGTTCTAGCCCCTGCGCGACAGTCGCTTGCTCCGGGCGGAGCCGAGCCTGGTCAAGCGAAGACTAGGAAGAAATTAGCTAAATCTTTGCTTCAAGCTCGTCAGCGTCTGGATGCAGAGGGACTCGAACCCACGGGGACTTCTTGTCATTGAGCGCTGCAGTGAGAATCTTGTTGAATTGGCAGAGCTCGGCAGGGATGTCCTGGATTTCATCACAAAGCCACATGGCGCGACCCCACCAAAAGCTGCGTGCGACATCTGACCAGGTTGCAAAGGACGCCTGAAGTTCGCGGACCGTGCGAGCGGCAATGTCTTCGTATTCGTCGGGTTCCATCCAACCACAGGACACCGAGCGTCCTGCGAAAGCTTCAATGCGGAGAAGATCCCATGCTCTAGTGGTCTGCGGAACAGTAGGTGGAAGGACAGCAGTGAAAGCCGGATTGAGGCGCAGCTCAATCCACTTTTTGTATTCGGCCGCATCCGTAGGCGGGATGCCATTGGCGCTGAAAAGCTGTTCGAGGAACAGTATGTGGTTGTTGAGAAGCTTTTCGGATTCGCCTACCAACGCGCTGGACTGGTGGAATCGAACGAATTCCTCGCCTAGCTGGAGAAAAGCGTCAAAAATCGGGGTGTGCATCCCCGGACCTAGGATTCTTTCAACAATTCGCCGGGCATCATCGGCATTGTTGACTCCCCAGGCAGAGCGCAAAATTTGTTTCAATTCATCCTGAAATAGCGGATGAAGTTTCGCTGGAGCATCAATAGGATTGTCATCTCGGTACGGCAGGCCGAAACTCGACCGGCGCACTTGATCCGGGTCAGGATCCATTGTGGACCACGAAAAAACCTCGAAGACTTCGGATTGGAATTTTGCCGGTTTGGTAGTCACTGCCATAGCCGCCGAGTTTAGCAGCAGAGAAAAATTAAATAGGTGATTTTGAGTGCGCTGCTGCATAAAATCCTGATAGGAGCGGAGATTTAAAAATTGTCGTGCGGAAGTGAATAATGCTCAAATATTCGCTCGTGTCTCCCAGTCGGCTAAATGGCGATAGTTATTTTCGAATTAGTGTTATCGTTTGGGCCATGAACCGTAGCATCTCAGAGGAAGCTCTCAGAGCCGCAGTAGAAAGATGTGGTGGAGGAGAGGAAGTTACCAACTTCGCTAAGGATTTGGCCGCCGTCCTTGGCCCTAACGAAATCGCACTCGAAATCGTCCAAACCACGGCACCTGGCTTTTCGTCGGCCTGTGCCGTGACTACGGATCGCCTCATCCTGGGTACAGGCAAGGAAAAGGTTGAAGAAGTCCCGCTTGCAAAGCTGACCTACTTCGGTTTTAGGAACGAACAAGAATTGGACCTCGAGCTGCACAGCCTCGAGGCGCGTGCCGTATGGCATGGATTTGGTGAGCGGGGCGCCAGGCGAATTCTCTCCGCACTGAACTGGATTTTCACCTTTTACAAGCAGGCTGATTTGAGTCGGACACCGGAAAAGGGCGTTACAGGCATCTACGACTCCTGGAGCCAAGTGGTGGCACAGGCTCGGGCTGAACAGTGGGAAACCGAAAAGTTTCGCACCAATGTGGTGCCGGTACTTGCGAATAGCAGGTGGTGGTGACAATGCAGCAGCTTCCTAACGGAACAATTTACCCGGGTGCGCCGGAAGAAACTCATGGCCCCGATTCCCTTCCCGCTCCCCCAAAGCGCCGCGGCACAGTTCTGTCTGTGACGGCGCTGCGCGAAAAGAACTTGGAGAAAACAAACTCCTCCGGCGAGCAAGATAAGGCGACATCGAATTCTGGCAATGCAGCAAGTAATTCGGATGCCCAGCAGCTGGGTTATTTCGAAAAAATGTCGACGCCGAAAAAGCTCTTACTCTTTGTAGCGATTTTGGTAGTCGTTGTCGTCGCCGCCATGATTGCTACTTCGGTCAAGAAGTCAGTATTCTCCAGCGGCTCAGACTCGCCAAATTCCTCAATATCTCAGCCGGCAGATTTAGCCGGTAATAATGGAGCTTCCAATAGCAATGGCGGCGCAAAAACAGGTTCGGGCGCTATGCAGGGCGACCATTTGTCTCCCGCGAAAGTCCCTGAACAAATAAGTCCGGTATTGCGAGATGCTAATCCGAACTGCTTCAATTACTCTGTTTCCATTTATACCGGTGATATGCCGGAGTTTCCGGGTGTTACTTGTTCTACCTTGTCGAACCCCGTAGCAAGCCTGCAATTGGCGCAGGTGGTTGAGGATAAGGCGGCTGCCGAAGAATTCTTCGGTGGAAAGTCCGTTCTGGAGGAAGTGCCAATTGATGCATCTGCCCCGGAAGGAATGCAGATTCGCGCGGTTAGCGCTGGTGATGCCTCGACTTTTGTCGGAGTTAAACAGCCTGATGGATCGCTAGTTGTCTATCAATTCTCCGGAAAGATTGAAGGCCCTGACCTGGAAAATCGACTCCGTGAACTCAAGGTTATCGAATAGCCAGGGCAGGGCAATCTTACTAACTTTTCAGCACCACTCGGCGCCGCTACTTCAGCTCAGTTTTGGTCTCTCCTGTGCTGCGGTCTAGCGTAATTGTTCCGTTTTGGAATTCAGCGCGCTCGGTGTTTCCATCGACGGTCTGTGTCGAAGTCGGTGCGCCCAGCTTGCCAATCTCGAAGCCCTGCTTCGCCCACTCGTCGGCAATCTTGCCCCAGATAGCGTGGGTTCCGGTGGTTTCGGAATCGGTGATGACACCGTTGGAGAACTTCACGTAGCGCAGCGGATCCGCCTTGCCGTCGCCGTTGGACACGGTCGCGCCGTTCTGGATGCCGGACATCGCATATCCGAGTACGGAGCCGAGCTCCTCGGAGACCTTGCGCCATTCCGCGGCCAGGTCGTTCTGCTCGTTGATCGAGATGATCTTCTCCACCAGAATCGGCAGGTCAGCGATGGACGGGCCGTTTTCAACGCTGCGTCCGACAGCCTCGAGGACAGCATCCGCGGTTGAGCCGAGGCCCGGTGCGCCGAGCATGCCTAGCGCGGAGGCGAGCATCGAGCGCGCTCCGGAGATGTAGTCCAGGGCGTAGTCCGCGCTTGTGGTCGGCTCGGAGCTTCCGCTTGTGCCTTCGCTCGCACTTCCGCTTGCCGACGGCTCGTTGTCAGCTGCCGACGCGCCCGAGCTAGTCGTGGCCGAGCTGTTAGCCGAGCTGCTAGCGCTCTTGCTGGTGGGCTCGGCGGAGGAAGTGGTCGAGGTCGAAGAGGACGACGATGACGATGCGGAAGAAGACTTCTTCTCATTCTTCTCGGAAGAGTTGTTGCTCACCGTGTCGGTGTCGATGCCGACACCCTTGGCGATCTCCTCGAGCTTGTCCTTCGGAACCTGCAGGTTGCTCTCGCCGGTCGGGCTCTTGTTCTCGGTATTTCCGCTGGCCAGGTTGTTGAACTTCTTCTCCGCGATATTGCGGATAGAGTCCATCTGGGCGTATCCGGCATCACCCGGGCAGGTGGTGTTGCCGACGTCGCGGTGCGCGAAAATGTGTGGCAAGGTCACCTGGGTGCCGTAGGCGTATTTGGAGTAGTTCGTGCCGCCGGAGGTCATCTGCATCGAGCCCTTTGGCTTGATTCCGGCGACCTTCAAGCGCCAACCAATCATGTTGCCGACGGCGTTAATCATCGCCTGGCTCGGGGCCACGGAGGTGTAGTTACCCATCATCGAGATGCCGAAGGTTCCGGTGTTGAAGCCACCGGCGTGAGCGCCCTGGACGTTCTTGTCCAACCCGCCGTAGCGGCCCTCGTAGATGTTGCCGAACTTGTCGACCAGGGCGTTGTATCCGATATCGCACCAGCCCAGAGTCTGCGCGTGGTACTGGTAGATGCCGCGGACAATGCCGGCGGCCTGCGCCTGCGTGTAATTGTTCGAGCCCGCCGTGTGGTGAACGGTCGCGCCGACCAGCTTATCGTCGTAGTCAGGACCCTGGCAGCGTTGGGACTCGTTGGCACCCCAACCTGCGCGGGTGATCACCTTGGGCATACCGGTGACGTTCTTGGCGTCCACGATCGGGTCGATTGCCGATGCCGCGGCCTGGCCGTCGATAAGCACTGCGTCGACCTGGTCGAGCGGCAGCTCATCGGCGACCGGGGTGATGTCTGCCCACTTCACGGGGGCCGAAGGGGAGTCGCCTGCCGACGGCACCACGGTGCCGGTCTCCTTCGGTGCGGCGGGGTCGTCCTGGGCGTCCTCGGGAGCGGCATCCGGGGTCTGCTGGTAGAAACTCTCGACGGTTTCACCGACGGCCTTGGCCGCCTCGCCGACCTTTTCGGTTGCCTTCTTTGCGGCCTCTCCGGCTGCCTTCGGGGCGGACGGAGATCCATCGTGGGAGACGTCGCCGACGTTGATGTCGAGCTTGGACAGGTCCAGCTTGTCGGCACCCTCAATGTCCTCGAAATTCACACCGGAGCCGGGGCCGAAGATGTTGAAGCCGTGGGTGGAGACCTGGACGCGCTTGGTGGGCTCGATGAATACGAGCTCGGTGCCGTTTAGGCCGTTGCCGTTGCCCTCGGCGGGGTACTCGGGGTCGGCCTCAAACCAGTCGGACCAGGTGCCGTCGGCGCGCTGGGCGCGGACGAAGCTGGCGACGTCGGCGCTTCCGTGCCAGGTCAGGGCGAACTGGGAGAACTCCGTATCGGAAGTGATCTCCTTGACCACTCCGCGGTTCGGGTGGACGTCGTCGATGAGGCCCTGCGTGGCGATTGCCGCGTCCTCGACGAGGACGGAGGCGCTCTTCGCCAGCGAGACGGTCTTCACGGCTGCGTCAACGGGGCCGGAGCCACCGTCCTGGACGAGCTCGAAGGCCTTGCCCGCACCGATTGCCAGGACTGGCGTTGCGGCGAGCGCGGCCACAGAGGTCAGCACCAGTGACTTCTTTGCGTTTGCGCGACGATTGATGCGGCGGCGACTGAACCGACTAAACACTGTCAAAACTCCTGGGTGTGAGGGGAAGTTTTACCTAGCAGGGGCGGGGCTGGTGAGGGGCTCTAGCTGGGTTAGCTCTGAGGGGCGAAGAAAGCCTGTGCGACCTGAGTCGGGTTGGCCGGCAGGCCTTCGGTGATGAACTGCTGGATGGCTTCGGCGGGCTGCGGTACGGCAGATGTTTCCGCCGCGGTGCCGGTGGTGTCGGCTGCATTCGGAGTAGCCGACGCATCGGAAGACTCCGCGGCGGTGCCGTTTCCTGAGTCCTCACCCGGAGCCGGGGCAACGGAACCGCCGTCGAATTTGGCCTTTGCGGCGGCGCGGATGTCGTCCATCTGCTGGTAGCCGAGGTTGCCTGGGCAGGAGGTGTAGCCGGTGTCGCGGTGTCCGAAGATTGCGGGCAGGGACACGGACTCGCCTGCGGAGTAGCGGGCGCGGGAGAACCCGGCGCTGGTGAGGGTGGCGGTGGACATCGGATCCACGCCGGCGACCTTCATGCGCCAACCGACCATTTCGCCGAGTGCTGCGACGGCAGCGGCCGGGATGGGTTGCTGGTCGTAGTTGCCCAGGACGGAGATGCCGAAGGTGCCGTCGTTGAATCCGCCGGCGTGCGCGCCCTCGATGTTCTTGTCCAGTCCTCCGTAGCGGCCCTCGTAGATGTTGCCGAACTTGTCGACCAGGGCGTTGTATCCCACGTCGCCCCAGCCGAGGGTTTTCGCATGGTATGCGTAGATGCCACGGACGACGCCCGCAGCCTGGGACTCGGTGTAGTTGTTCGAACCCGCGGTGTGGTGAATCGTCGAGCCCTTGAAGGTGCTGTACGACGACGGATCCAGGCCGCGGATGGACTCATCGGCGCCCCAGCCAGCGCGGGAAATAACCTTCGGTGCGCCGGCGATTGGGGAATCGTAGGCGATCGGAGTGATGGCGTCACCTGGCTGCGCGAGGCCGTCGACGAAGACAGCCTCGACGGAGTTCAGGGCCTGCGCGGCGGCACCCGTGAGCAGTCCCTCGAGGTTCTGGCCGAGGGTCTTCAGGTCGAGCCGGTCCAGGCCGACGATGCCGCTGGGGTCAAGGCCCTCCAGGAGGTTCAGCCCCATCGTGGAGACCTGCACGCGGCGGGTCGGCTCGATGAAGAGCAGCTCGGTGCCGGACGCGTTGGTGTTTCCGCCCATCGGGCCGTGGGAGTCGGCGTGGAACCACGGGCCGAAGGTTCCGTCTTCCCGCTCGGCGCGGACGTAGAGCTCCAGATTCAGCTCGCCCGGCCAGGTCAGCGCGAACTGGGAGAAGGGCTCGTCGCGGGTGATGTCCTTGACGAAGCCACGCAGCGGGTGCAGTGCATCCGCGATCGACTGCGTGCCGACGGCAGCGTCGTCGATAAGCATGGTCACGGAGTCAGCCAGCGGAGCGGTGGACAGACGGGCGGCGATCGGTGCGGCGCCGGAGGACTCGACCAGTGTAGGAGCCTGGCGGATTCCCCATGATGCGAGCGGCGCTGCTGCGGCGGTGGCGGCGAGGCCGTAGAGGAAGGTGCGGCGGCCCATCGACGGGGCAGTGATGCGACGGCGAGTTGGCACGGTGAAAGCTCCAAAAAACTGGGAAAAAGATGGGAAAAGTTGCTGCGCAACTGAAAATGCTGAGAAGAATGTTACCAGTGTGACTAAAAAAATCTAGTGTTGACACGTATAACAAACGTGCAATTTGTTAAACGGTGTGGTCAGTCGGCCTAATCTGGCGCGTCGTCCGCAGTGTCGTCCCCGCGTGTGCCCACCCCAAACTCCGCGCAATCGAATAAGTTTTATGGCGTGAGTAGCGAAGAGAACACCACCAGCAATTTCGTGGCCAAGTCCCTCGACGAAGTCAAGGCGAAGGAATACGACCTCATTGTCGTGGGCTCCGGTCTGTTTGGTCTGACCGTAGCTGAGCGCACCGCTTCCCAGCTGGGCAAGCGCGTCCTGATCGTGGAGCGTCGCGGCCACATCGGCGGCAACGCCTACTCCGAGGCTGAGCCGGAGACCGGCATTGAGGTGCACAAATACGGTGCGCACCTATTCCACACCTCTAACAAGAGGGTGTGGGACTACGTCAATCAGTTCACCGACTTCACCGACTACCAGCACCGCGTATTCGCGATGTACAAGGGCACCGCGTATCAGTTCCCAATGGGGCTCGGCCTGATTAACCAGTTCTTCGGCAAGTACTACACCCCGGATGAGGCCCGCCAGCTGATTAAGGACCAGACCGACGGTTTGGATCCGCGTCAGGCGAGAAACCTTGAGGAAAAAGCAATCTCCTTGATTGGTCGGCCGCTCTACGAGGCGTTTGTTAAGCATTACACCGCCAAGCAGTGGCAGACTGACCCGAAGAACCTGCCGGCCGGCAATATCACTCGCCTGCCTGTGCGCTACACCTTTAATAACCGCTACTTCAATGACACCTACGAGGGTCTGCCTGTCGACGGCTACACCGCGTGGCTGGAGAAGATGGCTAGCGCGGATAAAATCGACGTCGTCGTTGACACCGACTGGTTCGACGTCCGCGAAAATCTACGCGCGGCCTCCCCGGAGGCTCCAGTTGTCTACACCGGCCCGCTGGATCTCTACTTCGACTACGCCGAGGGCGACCTGGGCTGGCGCACCCTCGACTTCGAGATGGAAGTGCTGAACACCGGCGACTTCCAGGGCACCTCCGTGATGAACTACAACGATGCCGAGGTTCCCTACACCCGCATCCACGAGTTCCGTCACTTCCACCCGGAGCGCGAGTACGTCAAGGACAAGACCGTCATTGTGAAGGAGTACTCCCGCTTCGCAAACAAGGGCGACGAAGTCTACTACCCGATTAACACCCCGGAGGACCGCGAGCGCCTGGAGGCCTACCGCAAGCTCGCCGCAGCAGAGGCCCGCGACAACAAGGTCCTCTTCGGCGGCCGCCTGGGTACCTACCAGTACTTGGACATGCACATGGCCATCGGCTCCGCGCTGTCCATGTACGACAACAAGATTGCGCCGTTCTTCAACGAGGGCGTCGCCATCGAACAGGAGCGCGGGCACTAGTATTGCTCGCGTGTCGCGCGAGAATATCCAGGGGCCATTGCTGCGGGGTGTGAACAGGTTTCTCACCTTGCCGGTGGCCCCTGTCGTTTTGGTTCTGATCGGATCAATCGGAACCCAGGCCGCGGCCGTGCTGGTCACGGATATGCTCTCCACGGTCGGTGCGCCGGGTGTATCGGGCCTGCGTATGACCGCCGCCGCCGTGATTATGGTGGCGCTATTCCGCCCGAAGCTAACCGGCATGACCCGCGCCCGAGTCATCAACATCGTGGTCTATGGCATCGCCATGGGCATGATGAGCATGATGATTTACGAGGCCATTGCGCGTCTGCCCCAGGGCGTTGCCGTCACCATCGACTTTCTCGGCCCCTGCGTCGTGTCCTTCCTGGGCTTGAAGATGTGGCGCTCCCGACTGTGGGCCATCGCCGCATTTGTCGGAGTGGCTCTAATCGCGCAGCCCTCTAATGACCTTGACATTGTAGGCATTGGTTACGCAGCCGTCGGTGCGATTTTCTTCGGCACCTACACGCTCTTTTCCGCCCGTATGGGCAACACTGAGGGAGGAGGCATGTCCGACCTAGCACTGTCTGTGGTTGTTGCCGCGGTAGTACTCGCGCCTTTCTCCGTCCCCGCTGCACCGCTTGTCGACGGCTCAATGTGGGGCATCATCGTCATCTCTGGCTTCATTGGCGCCGTTGTTCCTTACGTTATGGACACCATCGCCGCTGGAATTGTGTCGGCGGCGGTCGTCGGCACGCTCTTCGCCCTGGACCCGGTGATAGGCGCGATCTTGGGCTGGGCGTTTTCGGGGGACCAGGTCACATGGTCTATGGCAGTGGGCATCGTACTCATCGCGGCGGCTGGCGCAATTATCACCTGGAGGGGAGCGAAAGAAGCCCGCGCGGTGTCGGCCGATGCGCTAGGTTAGCTACGGATTTAATGCAATTAATGAGGTAAGCGGGGCTAACGGTGGCGGACGTGAACGGAGGCGCACAGGCGCGTGCGGCAGTGCGTGCGACAACGCGTACAGCTGCACGTACAGTAACGCGCCGACTGTCCAGGGGGATCATCGCGGGTGTCGTCGCAGTCCTGGTCGGCGTGATAGTTGCGGTACTTCGCGCCAACTTGGACCCCAGGATTACTCAGCCGCTTGCGAGCTACCCGGAAATCACCATCGAGCCGGACCAGACGGTGCGCAAGGCTGACATGTTTTCGCTGTTCGGCACCCCGATGGACTTCCAGGTTTACTACTATGCGGGCCGCTCGCTGGGCGAGGGGCTGAGCGTGTATGAAGACCCCTTTGTCGTGACGAACTGGGGTCAGGGCTACAAGCTCCCCTTCACCTATCCGCCCTTTGCCGCCTGGCTCGCCTCCCTTTACGCCAAGCTGCCCCTCGGGGTTGCGAGCACAATCTGGCAGGTCGCCTCGCTGCTGATTTTGATTGCAGTCGTGGCCGCTGTGCTCGTAGGAAAGCGGGGGAGGGGCGCATCGGTGTTGCCGAGGCTGGGGATCGGCGGCGTGCTGTGCGCGGTGCTGCTGGTTGCGGCGTCGTTTGCGTTTGCGCCGGTGCGCTCCAGCTTCTACTGGGGGCAGGTAAACGTGCTGGTCATGGGGCTTGTCGCCCTGGATTTCCTCGGAGGCAGGCACTGGGACCCAATCCGCGCCAACGGCTGGCGTGAGGACTCCTGGTGGGCCGGAATCGGCGTGGGGCTCGCGGCGGCGCTGAAGGTGTATCCGGCGTTCTTCGGGCTGCTATTCCTGTTGCAGCGCAGGTGGAGGGCGGCAATCACCTCCGGCGTCACCTTCTTTGTCACGGTCGCGCTCGGATTCGCGTTCGTGCCCGAGTCCGGGGAGTACTGGTCGAAAGTGCTGACCGACACGACCCGCTTTGGTGGCCTGAAGAACGTCACCTCGCAGTCCATCCAGGTCTCGCTGATGAGGGACTTCGGTATCGACAGCACGCCGTTGTGGCTGGTCCTGGCCGTGTTCGTGACTGCTGCCGCTGCCTTCGCGGCGCGCCGGGCGCTGCGCCTCGGCGAGGTGGCCATCGCCCTGAGCTTGATTGGGCTGGCCGCGTGCGTGGTTTCCCCATTCGCCTGGCACCACTACTACCTGTGGGCTATCACCCTGGTTATCGCCGCGGGGCTCGGCCTGCTGACCTGGTTTTCCCGCTTCCACTTGCCGACGGCCACCCTGCCCGGCGTTCTTATCGGCGCGGCGGTGACTGCCGGATGCGTGGCGGCGCTGTGGCCCTATGTATCGGTGGTGTTCTTCTACCCCTTCGATGTCTACGCGCTGTCGACGTCGTCGAATCCCTTTGTCGCGTCCGCGACCGCCTGGTGGAGCGTGCTGCTGATTGTGGTCTTTGCGGTGGCCCTCGCGGTGGTGCCGGCAAAAGGACGCAATCCGGGCTTGAGATAGACCAGCGCGGGTTTATTTAACCCGGATTTTCTTGTCCTGGTCTGTGTGGAGCCCGTAGTATGCGGCTAGTATGTTTTGTCTGCAAAAAAGGCCAGTGAAATGTGAGGAGAAAACGGGCGTGAAGAAGTTCTCGGGGATTCGTGGTTAGCATCGTAAAGCAGCAGCGATGGTATCCGCCGCTGCGGTTGCCGCGTCAGCTTTTGCCGTAGCACCTACCGCCACCGCCGCAGGTGACCGAGGTGCCCTGCGCCCGGGCTGCCAGTGGGATGCGTACCAGTACTACACCCAGACCTGCCAGGTATTTTCGCCCGCTATGGGCCGTGATATTCCTGTGCAGATCGTGGCTTCCACCAACGGCGGCGACAAGGCCCTCTACCTCCTCGACGGTCTCCGGGCCCCGGAAAACAAGTCGGACTGGGTGGCCAAGGGCAACGCTCCCCGCACCTTCGAGGGCTCCAACGTCAATTTGGTTATGCCCGGTGACGGCACCGCGAGTTTCTACACCGATTGGAAGAGGCCGTCGGTAAGCGCGCGTGGGCCTTTCAACTACAAGTGGGAGACCTTCCTGACGCAGGAACTCCCGGTGTACCTGGAGAACGAGTTCGGAATTTCGCGCACCGGCAACTCGATTGCGGGCCTGTCTATGGGCGCGTCGGCTGCCTTGTCGCTGGCGTACAACCACCGTGAGCAGTTCGGACAGGCGATCGCATTCTCCGGCTATCTGCACACGACCGCGCCGGGCATGAACACCGCGATTACAGCCGCGCAGCTTAGCGCCGGCGGCTACAACTCCCTCGATATGTGGGGAGGCCCGTTCTCTCCGGAGCGTAAGCGCAACGATCCCTACCTGAACATTGAGAAGATGAGGGGTCTGGATCTGCTGATTACTTCCTCTGCGGGACAGCCTGGTGTGCCGGGAGATCCCGCCCCGCTTTACGACGCTCGCCCAAGCGTCGGCGGCATTGCCCTTGAGCGGCTTGCGCATCTGTCCACCCAGGAGTTCGAGCGCAAGGCACGTGCAGAAGGATTGGAAGCAACCTTCCAATACGAAGATGCCGGTGTTCACGACTGGCCGACATGGGACCGCAACCTGCAGACTGCTAAGGGGCGCATTGAAGGGTTCCTCGGGGCGTAGGGTTTGCGGTGCTGGCTCAATGCCAGCCCTTGGACGTTCGTTCGACTCTGACTCTGAGAGGTAGGCCAATCCACAGCTCAATCCGCCGTCGCCAGTAGAGTTAGCGGCGTGACTACGGCAGATTTTAGGAAAAAGGTCGACGCCATCTGGAACGTGTTCTGGTCGGGCGGAATTACCAACCCGATGAGCGTTATCGAGCAGATGACGTACCTGATTTATATGCGTCAGCTCGACCTGGCTCAGGATGACATCGATAAAAAGCGCGCCATCGGTGTGCCGGTGCCGGAGTCGCAGGATATCTTTAACGCTGAGGAGCAGCGCTTACGCTGGAAGAATCTCATCGCGGAGACCGACCCCGTCGCGCTGCGTAATGTAATCGCCGGCGACGTATTCGACCACCTGCGCAATCTGGGTGGCACCGGTATGTCCAAGCACATGGCCACCGCCACCTTCGGCATCGAGAACCCGACCACGCTGCGCAGCGTGGTGGCGTTGATGAACGATCTGGACTTCCGCGATAAGGATTTCCTGGGCGACCTGTACGAATACCTGCTGGCGCAGCTGAGTACCTCGGGTAAGAACGGCCAGTTCCGCACCACGCAGCACATCATTAAGTTGATGGTGGAACTCATGCACCCGGCCCCCGACGATCGCATCATCGACCCCGCCTGCGGCACCGCCGGATTCCTGGTTAACGCGGCGCTGTGGATGAAGGAGCACCACGCCGACGAGCTGCTGAAGAAGGACAAGCAGGCCAAGTTCTCCGGGCGCACCTTCTACGGCTACGACTTCGACTCCACTATGGTGCGGATCTCGGCGATGAACATGTTTATGCATGGCTTCAAGGACCCGAATATCGCCTACCGCGATTCGTTGGCGAAGATTCCCGCGGAGGATGTGGGCAACTTCGACCTCATCCTTGCCAACCCACCGTTTGCCGGTTCCACTGATGATGACAACATCGACCCCGAGCTGCGCTCCTTCGGCAAGACCAAGAAGACGGAGCTGCTGTTCATCAACCGTTTCCTGTCGTTGCTGAAAATTGGTGGCCGCGCCGCCGTCATCGTCCCCGAGGGTGTGCTGTTCGGTTCCACGAAGGTGCACAAGGCGCTGCGCAAGGAGTTGGTTGAAAACCAAAGCCTCGACGGCGTAATCAAGCTGCCGTCGGGCGCCTTCAAGCCGTACACCGGTGTGTCCACCGCGATTCTGTGCTTCACCCGCACCGACTCGCCGGCCACCGATAGCGTGTGGTTCTACGAAGTGCTTGCCGACGGCTACTCGCTCGACGATAAGCGCACGGCGCTTCTCGACGAGCACTTGCTCGGCGTTACCCCGCTTTCGCGGCTAGTGGACCCGGAGGTTCCGGGAGATTGTCCGGAGCCTGTGACGCTCACGGAGGAGCAGCATGCGAAGAACAACCTGCCGGACGTCGTCAAGCGATTTGCCGAGCGTAAGGGCAGTGAGCTGGAGCGCGCGCGGACGGAGCAGAGTTTCTGCGTGCCGGTGGCGGAGATTGCGGAAAACGATTACGACCTGTCGATGAATAGGTACAAGGAGATTGTTTTCGAGGACGTGGAGACCCGCGACCCGATGGAGATTATTGCGGACATCGAGGCGCTGGATATGGAGATCGCCAAGGGAATGGCGGAGCTGAAGGCGCTGCTAGGGGGCGAAAAATGAGCAAGTGGCCGATGGTGAAGCTGGGGGAGGTATGTGAAAAACGGATCTCAAAGTGGGATAGAAGCGACGAGCTCAATTATGTAGATATTTCGTCGGTGTCCGCATCTTCAAAGGTAATCGAGCGCACGGTACTTGTTGAAGGAGAATCTGCACCTAGTAGGGCGCAGCAGATTCTTCTCGAAGGTGATGTTTTGGTATCCACTGTCCGCCCCAACTTGAACGCTGTGGCTCGTGTACCAAAATCACTGCATAAGCAGATTGGAAGCACCGGTTTTTGCGTGTTGAGAGCCGGAGCGCAAATCGACTCAGGGTATCTCTTTTATTTCACTCAAACTGATGCATTTATAGGTGAGTGCGTAAATAGATCCACTGGGATTTCGTACCCTTCAACCACGGCCGCGAAAATCAAAGAAATTAAAATCCCCCTCCCGCCTCTCGAGGAGCAGAAGAGGATTGCGGGGATTTTGGAGGCCTCGGCGCGGCAGTTGGAAAGCCTACGCAACCAAATTGCTGCTCTTGAAAAGCTTAGTTCTCAGGTGATTTACGAATTCAGCACTAGTTGCTCGAAATTCATCAGTCTTAATGAAATCGCTGAAGTTTCAACTGGCGCCACGCCGCTGAGAAAGAACAAGTCCTACTACGAAGGGACAATTCCTTGGGTTAAGACTGGAGAAGTCGTAGGGAGCGAGATAACAGACACCGAGGAACATATTTCGGATTTAGCGCTGAAGGAAACTAACTGCCGTTTGTTTCGTGCGGGAACGACACTGGTTGCCATGTACGGGCAAGGCGCAACGAGGGGACGTGCGGGTTTTCTATCTCGCGACATGGCAACGAATCAGGCTTGCGCAGCTATTACGCCAATCGAAAGCGCTGATGATAGGTACGTTTTCAATCTCGTTAAAGCGAGTTATGAAAAACTCAGAGCATCCGGTCGGGGTGGAACCCAGCCGAATCTAAATCTGAAGATAGTCAAGAGCTTCGAAATTCCATATCCAACGGACGAGAGGCTTCGATTAAACCTTTCTGCAACATGCATGGAAGTGGATACCCAAATTGATGCGTTGAACAAGAAAATAAATCTTCTCCAGGAACTCCATCAGTCTCTCGCAACGCGAGCGTTCGCTGGAGAGCTCTAGCTCGTTAACTGCGTGGCTATGAGACCTTTGCCTCATTACCTTGATGCTGCGCTATCATGGCGACGTCGTGCACTGGCGTAGGTCAGTGCAAAATCCCTCACCCCCCTGAGTCTCGTAGGCTCGGGGGAGTTGTCTATTAACCCGTCTTTTTCGTGTCGAAGTTGAAGCTTCGAAGCAATAACGAGTGATGAATACATATGGTTACGGCGTAACCATATCCAGGAAACGTGTCGAAGAATCGCGAAAATTTCGACACGTTTTGTGAACATGTTTAAGGCGTAACCATGTTTGGTGATTGGCCGCGTTGGGTGCGTCGCGAGCATTGGCCGAGAATCCTGTGGTCGAGTCGGGCTCGAAATCTGTGCCTCAGCGGATAAAAGTGCATGTAAAACCGGTTTGGGTACAACATAACACCTAACTTCCCACTTAACTTCCCACAGTGTTATGTTAAGTGGGAAGTTGAGTGTGAAGCTTGTTGGGCGGAGCCATCATGGACCAAAGTCACCTGAAAGAAATCATCGCGAACCTACGTTTGGTGGGTTCGGATATTCAGTCTGTCGAAGTGAAAAGCAACGTCGGCAAGTCTATTCGGGAGACTCTCAGTGCATTTGCCAACGCCGGTGGCGGGGTAATCATCGTCGGGCTCGACGAAAAATCTGGCTTTATCCCCGTTGAAAAATTCGACGCACTCAAGAATCAAGATGCCCTCGAGACCCGCTGCGGCCAACTAACGCCACCGGTAAGGCCAGAAATTTCGATACTTCCCTTCGAGGGAACCAGCATTGTCGTCGCAGAAATCGAGGAGTTCAGTCCCGTCGATAAGCCCTGCTATGTGACCGACCAGGGGAGGTACGGCGGCAGCTACATCCGGACGGGGGAGGGGGATACCAAACTCTCTAACTATGAAATTGACAAGCTAATCGAAGAGCACACCCAGCCAAAATGGGATGAAGAGCCAGTTGTTGATGCCACGGTGGATGACTTGGCCCCTGACGCGCTCGAAGACTATCTGCAAACCCAAAAGCAGCGCCGCCCCAAGACCTTCAAGGATGGACGCGAAGTAGCGCTAAGGCGGCTCCGAATTACTAAGGATGACAGCCCCACCTTGGCTGCCCTGTTAGTGATGGGTGACTATCCCCAAGAGTTCTTTCCACGGTTGACCGTGACATTCGCGCTCTTTCCGGGCACGAGCAAAGGCGCCATCACCACTGGTCTGCGACTTCTCGACAGCGCGACACTGACCGGTACCATTCCTGAGCTTGTCGACGCCGGCGTCGACATAGTGAAGAGAAACATGCGCACCGGCGCCATGATCGGGGAAAAATTCCGGACTGATCTCCCTGACTATCCACCGATTGCAGTACGCGAAGCACTGGTAAACGCGCTGATGCACCGCGATTACTCGCCGTCGGCGCAGGGTAGCCAGGTGCAAATCAATATGTTTGTCGATCGCCTCGAAATTACGAGCCCCGGTGGCTTGTATGGAGGCGTAACGGTCCGGCACTTGGGCGAGCCGGGCGTCAGCTCTACCCGCAACCAGCGGATTTCCAGCTTCTTGGAGGAAGTCTCCCTGCCGAGTGAGGGAAAACAAGCAGGGCGTGTGGCCGAAAACCGTGGCACGGGCATCGCGACGATCAACCAGTCCTTACAAGATGCGCTTATGCCCAAACCTGAGTACATCAATCGGCTCGACAGCTTCACTATCATTTTCCGACGGCGACGAGTTGCTACGCAGGAGCGATACACGACTGCGCGAGATCATGTACTGGCAATCCTGGAGGGGGAATCCTCTTCCTCGACGACTGAGCTCGTGGAGAAAACCCAGTTGAGTCGCACCGCTGTCCAGAAAGCTGTCAACGCGCTAATCGATGAAGGTTTGGTCGAGCGAACTGAGCCTGTGCGGAGTCCGAAGCAGCGCTATCGGATGATTGCCGGGCAAGGAACTTCTCGCTGAGTGTGGGGGGGGATGGAATTACAGGATGATACAGGGGGGAAGATGGGTAAAAATGCAGGTAAATCCGGTTTGAGGCCAACATAACACCTAACTTCCCACTTAACTTCCCACAGTGTTATGTCGAGTGGGAAGTTGGGTGGGAAGCTTGGTTCGAGGGAATTCGCCGATTGCTATCGACCTTTATCGGTTTTGCTGACTAAGGCTAAGCCAACACGTCTGGTTCCGCCGACCTTCATTTGGGGCAGCAGAAGACTACAGCCTTTACATCTATTGCGGCACAGCCTCGGCTCGAGGAGATCCCCACACGCGAGAACCCAGCAGTTTCAATACTGACGGGAGCAGCAGGGGACGTACAATCAGCGCATCCATTGCCACGGCCATCGCCAAGCCAAGGCCGAGCTCGCGAACGATGCTGATTTCGGCGACCATGAATGACAGAAACACACCAATCATGATGATTGCTGCAGAAATTACTAATCTGGAAGTCTTCGTCACGCCGAGAGCAATGGTCTGGGTGTGATCAGCGCCGGCGGTAAACTCTTCCTTCATGCGAGAGGCCATCAAGACCATGTAGTCCATCGACAGACCAAAGACAATGGCGAAGATAACGATGGGTGTTACGGAATTAATCGACTCACCAGTAAATACCCGCCACAGCCCTGAGAGCAGTCCCATCGCAGCAGAGACCACTAGCCCATTGAGGAGCAGTGCCAGCAGTGGTAAGCGCCATGAGCGGAATGCCCAGCCCAGCAGTGCCAAGGAAATAGCGAGCACCACACCAATAATCCAGGGGATGGATTTTTCCACGAGACGATCAAAGTCGCTGCCCTGCGCAGTCGCACCGGAGACGTACACGCCGGCATCGTCCTTGGTCAGCTCGGTGATGTCGTGAATCATGTCATGAGCTTCATCGGAATCCGGAAGTCCGGTGGAGGTGATTATGACGCGGGCATAGTTCACGCCGTCTTTGGAACCGGTGAGCGGATATGGAGAGAATTCAGCTTGCGGTGTGCCGGGGGCTAGTACCTGATCAGCAGTCGTAATCTCATCCAACTTATTGGCTAGCGCGGCGGCGCGTGTTTGAACATTCGTAACAGACTCGCCGTCGGCTCCCTTGAAGGTTACGGAGGTAGGAAAGAGCTCACGTGCATCAAGCTCGGATTCGATGGCCTCAATGCCCGCACGACTATCCATATTCTCTGGAAGGATTGAGGCGCTAGCCACCGGGACCTGCAACTTAATCGCGCTAAGCGGTGTGGCAAATGCAACCAGAGGAATAACAACAGCAAGCGCAACGAGTGCAGGCTTCGTCAGCGCAATCTTTAGCAGGCCCGACGTCTTCTCGTTGTACGAGCTGGCGACGTCTCGAAAGCCTGGTAGCCTGCCGAAGAATAGCTTGTCTCCTAGCAGCGTGATCATTGCCGGGACCAGGGTTGACAGTGCCAATAGTGCGATGGTGGTCACGATGATGCCTGCTAGTGCAATTGAGGAAAACACCATATTGCGGGCGATAAACAGTGCGCACAGCGCCGCAATTACACTCAGCCCGCCAAAACGAATTGCATGCCCTGCAGTGTGTGTTGCCAGACGCAACGCTTCTGGTTTGTTGTGCTCATTGAGCAAGTTCTCTTTGTACCGGGCGATGAGGAACAGGCAATAATCAACAGACACTGCCAGGCCAATGAGAGAGGCGCCGGTGATGTACATATTTGAGACATCCATAGACTTCGAGAGCACAGTGCCCATGCCTTGAGTGCCTACCAAACAGACTCCTGCAATGGTCAGTGTGACCAGCGTAGGGCCTATTGCTCGGTAAATAATCAACAGCACGAAAATCAAAAGCGGGAAGGCAATCATTTCTGCATGAAGTGCATCCTGCTGAGATTGGATGTTGAGGTCATAGTCAAGGGCGGCAGTGCCTGTGACATGGCTTTCTACCTGTGTGTCATCGACGACCTTGGAGACAGTGTCGCGTAAATCGGGCACCATATTTTGAGTAGTGGTATTGTCCGCGCTCACGCCCACTTGGATAATCTGAGTCTGCTTAGAACCAGATACCAATTGTGGCACCTGCCGTCCGTCGACAATTTTATCGATGTTTGGAAGGTCCTTGATCGAGGCTTCGACGGCATCCAGGGTGGAATCGGTGATTTCCTTGTCTGACTTAAGAACTACCGACAATTCATTTTCGGCATCACCAAATGCCTGACGGTTGACATCTTGGCCCGCTATTGATTGACCATTTTGGTCGTTGAATCCGCCAGCTTTCACTGAATCGTTGAGATGCGCTGCACCAAGACCTCCGAGTGCAAATAGCACCACCCAAATCAGCGCTACCAGCTTGGCGTGTCGCTGTACAAAAGAAATGAACATGATTCGTGCCCTTTTATTTCTTCGATCCGTTCAAAACTGCGACGGCCTCGCTGAGTTTCCGCCTACGTACGTCACCTCGAGGGGCTGACGGCCGAATGCTTTCGACAGCCTGCTCGTGAGCTTCCAGAGCCTTCGAAAAAGGGAAAGAGATGGACACAACATATTCGATGCTGGACAGTTGCATCTCAGCGTTGAGGCGCTTGATGGTCTTAGTGCCGCCGGGGTACGGACTGGTGGTTAGTGCGTGAGCCATGAGTTGTCCTTTCGGGAAACAATATACATGACACAACATGCATGGTGTGTCAATAATATATATACATGTTTCCCGTAATCTGTCTACCGGGGAACTAGATTCGTCAAATTTCGAGCGTTAAGGTCTATTTAACAGGGGTTTAATGGTGGTTTGGTGTATTGTCGCCGTCAAAGATGGGATACCCTCATGACGTGTCATATATAACGAAAACCGCTGCAACTGCGATATTGAATCATCACCCGGAACGCATCCTTGAAGCGCTGCTTGAAGTCGAAGAACTCCCCACTTGGAATCCGGCCTTTACTCATGTTGGCCCTGCAGGGCCCAATGGGGCCTACCCCATTACCGTCCAAAAGCTTCTCAAAGGAACCCTTACTTATGCCCAACCAAACCACCACTGTTTGGAGTTCGGCATCACTATCCCCGGGCTCGTTGAACACTCCACCTTCACGCTTAAGCCTCAAGGAGGTAGTACTAGAGTTACTCACACCGTCACTCAACGTGGATTTCTCTGCACCGTCATAGGTGACCACGAGGCATCCCTTGTCCCTGACAAACGTCTCAACCGTCTCGCACGCATCCTCGACAACAAATAAGCGCCTTTATGAATACCCTCGCAGAACATCCTGAAGAGTTTCGCTACCTCATTTTGGCTCTCCAACGCCAAGGCGGTCGCCAACTCAACGCCAAGCTATCTGAACTTGGAGTTACCAGCTCGCAGGCTGAGGCTATCGAAATTGTCGGTGCGCACGGCCCTATGAGTACTCGAGAAGTCGGAGAATATTTGATTTGCGAATCGGGAAGCCCTAGCAGACTGCTGGCAACCCTGGCGGCCAAAGGCCTAACTGTTGCCTCTCAGTCCAACCAGGACAAACGGGCGACTCTTCACGCCCTCACTCGTGCCGGGCGCGAGACCCTCCAAGACATCAAGGAACTCAATAACAATTTCCAGGCTCAGCTCGCCGAAATCCTGAATCAAGCTGATGAGAATCATCCAGATGATGCTTTATCCCAGCTGGTATCGCTGCTAGTAGATCCAGAACTGAGTTCAGCAATGAAACGCCGGTACCCACATCTGTTCGAGAAGCTCTAATCGGTCCAAAGAGTTCAAAAGGAACAGTGCAACAGCCGTTCTTTTTCCAGTTTGGAATTGGAGCGGGCTGAAATCTAGGACCGGGCGGCTTGAGGGCCTCCCTGGGTTAGGTGCCATTGTTTGGCGTACTGCGCTGGCGGGACAAAGCCCAAGCTTGAGTGCGGATGACACGTATTGTAGCCCTTCGACCACAACCTGAGGCAGTGGCTGGCGTGGGCCGGGTCGTCGAACATCTCGTCTTCGAGTAGCTCATCGCGGAGGCGGTTGTGAAACGACTCCACGAATCCGTTGTGCCATGGCCTTCCTGGTGGTATGAACGCCTCAACAGTGCCCTCCTTGTCCGCCCACTTGTTCAGCTCGTGGCTGATGAACTCAGGGCCGTTATCCATGCGCAACACTCGCGGACGGCCACCGCTGGAGGCAGCAAGATTGCTCAACAGTTCAATGACTGACACGGCGGTAATAGACCGCCCGACCTCGAATCCCACGTGCTCACGTGTGAACTCATCGATGACGTTGCAGATCTTAAACGTCTTACCGTGGTAGTCAGTGTCGAACTGGAAGTCCAATGCCCACACATCACCGGGACACGCAGCTGGCTCAACCCGAGGGGTGGATAGGGGCAGACACCGCCGCTTGGGAGCCTTGCGTGGAAACACCCGCAGACCCTCCTGGCGCCATATGCGGCGCACGACATCGCGGCCGCAGTCAAACCCGGCCTCACGAGCCTTAACCCACGCGCGGCGGTAGCCCCAGCGACGATGGGATGCAGCGAAGGTCACCAACCAGCTGCGCAACGAGGCGTGCTTGTCGGTGGCAGAAGGCCCGGTTGTGTGGCGTCGGGCGTTGTAGTACGCCCCGCGGGAAACCCCGACAACGCGGCATGCCAAGCGCACTGAGTACCCCAACGATAGGGCATGGTCAATCGCTTTGTACTTGCGTGCCGGGGTCAGAATTTTCCCTCTGCTAACTCCCTAAGCAGCGACTTTTCGAGTTCAGCCTCCCCAAGCAACCGCTTGAGCTTCTCGTTTTCTTCCTGCAGCTCCTTGAACCGCCGTGCTTCACTGCGAGTCATGTCGCCGTACTGTCTCTGCCACCGGTGATACGTTGCCTCACTGATGCCAAGCTCACGGCAAACCTCTGCCACGGTGCTGCCAGATTCCTTCAAGGACCTGGCCTTGTCGAGCTTCACCACGATTTGTTCGGGTGTGTGCTTCGAGAACTTCTTCATGCTCTCCAGTCTTCCTGCCCCAACCGGGGCTGTCACGGAAGACACTCTCAAGTCAGATGGTCTAGTTTTTCAGCCCGGGCCATCTCGGTTTTAGACGTGAGCCCTGTTGATGTTGGCTGGGTGTCTAACGTAGAATCCGAGTTGCAGAGATTGTCCACTTGTAGGCAACTCCGCATCTCCAAAATCCCGTCAAGGCTTTGCCTTACGGGATTTTGCGATTCACGGCCATATACGAAGTCGACCTGCGGAAACAACATCTTCTAGCTGCGACCATAAAATGTTCTGCAGTTTAATGACTTTCGGATTCGAAGATGGCTGAACAACATGACGGTTTGCGATGTATGTGCATAAATCAGCCGCTTGAAGGCCCCAATGCTCTTTTGAGTCAAAGAAGTCGAAAGAGTGAATCTGCTCAAGTTTCGAAGACTTAAGACCAAAAGTGCCATTTTGTTGTTGGGCTACGAAGTTCTTCCTAGCTTCGTCGGCCGTGTGATGATCATCAAGATACACGCTGGCTGTATCCCCATTGCGTTGGCTGAACTCGTTAATTCTTTCAAGCGTGTAGCTGATAGCAAGATCGCGTGGATCGTACGGCCGGTCGTACTTGCGGGAGAGCCGGTTGCGGTCGATTCCCTCGATGTAGAGCGCAAGACTGCATTCATTGGTGATGGTAAGTGCCCTGCGATAAATGCTCGTAGCGAGCCTAAAGGGAACGCCTTTCCAGTCGCCCTTCTGTTGCATCATCTCATATCCATGTAGCTCTTCAACTCCCGCTAAGTGATCTGAGACAGTCTCCTCCGCGAGCAAATTAGCCAAGCGCGTGTTGAGTGTAGACAGACCTTGGTCGTCGAGAATCAAAGCCGAGAGGAAGTAATAGTCGGTTTTTGACTCCGACTCGTCAACAAACGCGTGCAGCATCATTACATTGTATGTTTCGGATGTGATCCTCTACTCGCTGAAAGGGACACCGCCAAAAACTTCACATCCCTCGGACACTCATTCGACACCGCAACCAGTGGAATCCCTTTGGGTGATTAAACTAAACCCTGTTGAATAGATAGCCTCGTCGACCAATGGTTGACGTTGACCCGATTGACCAAAAGGACGCCGATGACTCCTCCGACGCCGTCTGACAGCACGCCCGCTTCGGGCAGTTCCTCGGCCAACCACGCCCGCCAGCCGAAGCCCAGCAACTTCGGCTTCGTCGGCGCCGTCTTCCCCGCGTTACTCATGGACTGTCGACACGCGGAGGAAGCGGCAGTCTCCAACCCGCGAGCAGCAGCCGTTCAGACACGTTTCGTCGCAGAGCAGGTCGTCCGCCACATCGGCGCCTTCTTCGGCGGCACGGCTCCCTCGGATCCTGCAGATCAGGGAACCTTCAGCGACCTCACCCGCAGCCCGCAGTTCCGACGCAACGTGCCAGACATCATCCAGTCCAAGGTCCACGCAATCCGCAAAATCGGAAACCTCGCGGCGCACAATCCGAAGTACCTCGCGCCAGAAGTAGCCATCAACGTGGTCGCGCACCTCTACGATCTCCTCGCCTGGGCGGCTGCTAACGTCGCAGGCCAAGGCAAAAAGGCACTCCCTGCAGCGCCCTTCGACAAGTCAATCCTCCTCGAAGCCCCAAAGCACAACACCGCCACTGACGCACAGCGAAACGCGGAACTAAAGAAACTCACCGCCGAACTTGCCGCACGCGACAATGCCGCGAAGGAATCCGCGCTGCTGCTATCCAAGGAACGCGCCCAGCGTCTCTTAGAGCGCCAATCCCACCTGCGTGAGCAAGAAAAATTCCGCAAAGCCCGCGCCGAAGCCCTCGAAGGCCAAGCACGCATCGACGAGCTCCAGGCCGCCAACGAAGAACTCAAACGTCAGCTAGAGCAGGCCCTGGAAAACGCCCGCCAGGAACTCGTCGTGGCGCAGAGCAACGCCGGGCAGGTGGATACCTCGGCAAGCTACGCGATCAGCGAGGCCCAGACCCGGCGGGACATCACCGACCCCATGCTGGCGGAGGCCGGATTCACCCCAGCGGCGGGGAATGTGCGCTACGAGGTCACGCTGCCGTCGGGACGCGCGGACTACGTGCTCTACGGCAGCGACGGCAAAGCGCTGGCTGTCGTGGAGGCCAAGAAGCCCGCGATTGAGGCCAGTGCCGCCTGCGAGCAGGCCCGCCAATACGCCGACGACCTGGAAAAACAGTATGGTCAGCGCCCGCTAATCTACTACGCTAACGGGCACGTCGTGAAGCTTTGGGACGATGCCGCCAACCTTCCCGGAGGCCACGGCTACCCACCCCGCAGCGTCGAGGGCTACGCCACCGCCGACGAGCTCTACCGCATCATCCACAACCGCACCCTGCGCGCGCCGTTAAGCGAAACCGACATCGACCAGTCGATCGCCGGGCGCAACTACCAGCAAAAAGCCATCCGCGCAGTGACCGAACACTTCGAAGCCGGGCACCGCCACTCACTGCTAGTCATGGCCACCGGCACCGGCAAAACCCGCACCGCCATCGCCCTGACCAAAATGATGCAGCAGGCCCGCTGGGCGAAGAACGTGCTCTTCCTCGCTGACCGGAAAGCACTGGTTAACCAGGCTGCCAAGAACTTCCACGCCCTCTACGGCGAGTCCGGAGTAGTCAACCTGCTCGACAACCCCGGCAGCATCGGGTCCGTGTACGTCTGCACGTACCAGACCATTATCTCCCAGCTAGGCACCGAATTCAGCCCCTACGCCTTCGACCTCATCATCGTCGACGAAGCCCACCGCAGTATCTACCGCCGCTACAAGCGCATCTTCGAATACTTCGATTCTCTCCTGTTTGGCCTTACCGCCACCCCGCGTAACGAAGTCGACCACAACACCTACAGCCTCTTCCACCTCGAAGACGGCAAACCCACCGGCGAGTACAGCCTGGCCGAAGCCGTCGCGGACAACTACCTTGTGCCCTTCCGCCCCTATGCTGGCGAGACGCTCATCCTGCGTCGCGGAATCAACTTCGACGAACTCAGCGACGAAGAAAAACTCCAGCTCGATGATCTCGACTGGGGCACCGACGATGACGGCAACCCAATCGAAGCCCCCGAGGGCGCCAGCGCAGATGAGATCAATGCCAAGCTTTTCAACCACTCGACCATCGAGCTGGTGCTGCGCCAGGTGCTGGAAAACGGCATCAAGGTCGAAGGCGCCGATCGCCTGGGCAAAACCATCATCTTCGCCCGCAACAAGAAACACGCGGAGCTCATCTTCGACCACCTCGTTGACATCAACCCGGTACTTAATTGTGCCGTCATTACCCACGACAACAGTCGCGCCCAAACGCTGATCGACAACTTCGGCTCTACCAAACCCGGCAGTATCGACGTCGCCATCAGCGTGGACATGCTCGACACCGGCATCGACGTGCCCTCCGTGGTCAACCTTGTCTTCTTCAAACCCGTCTACTCCAAAACCAAGTTCTGGCAGATGATGGGCCGAGGCACCCGCCTGTGCGAGAACCTCTTCGGCCCAGGGCAGCACAAAACCGAGTTCTTCGTCTTCGACTACTGCGGCAACCTTGACTATTTCACCAGCGAGATTTCCTACACCGAAACCGCAGGCTCCCGCCAAAAATCCCTGTCCGAGCGCCTCTTCACCCAGCGCCTGCGGATGCTCGATTCGCTTGCCGACGGCCCCCTGGCCCACGACACCAAAGCCCTCCTACGTCGGCAGTTGGATGATGTTCCGGACACAAGTGCGCTGGTCCGGCCGGTGGATCGCCCGGTGCTGGCAAAGTACCGTCGTGAAGCGAGCTGGGACAACCTGGCCTCGGCGGACCTGGCTGAGATGGAGCAGCGGCTCGCGCACCTGCCTTTTAAGAGCGCGGGTGAGAATGAGTTTGCCAAGCGCTTTGACCTGCTGATTGTCACCATGCAGGTGGCGCTCGCAGAGGGCAAGGAGATCAGCGACAACAAGCGTGGGCGAGTGCAGCACATCGCCAATAACCTGCTGACGAAGCTGAACGTGCCGGCAATCGCGCAGCAATCCGAGCGTCTGGAGCAGGCGGTCAGCCCTGAGTGGTGGGAAGGCATTACCCCGGATGACCTGGAACTGCTGCGCCGGGGCGTGCGCGGCCTGGTGCAGTACGTGGACAAGGGCAAGCGGAACCAGGTCGTCATTGACGTGGCCGATGAGCTGGGCGAACTGCGGATGGTAGACGTGCCTCTCGCGGGCGCCTCCACCACGGTGACCGGCAGCTCGGTGGAGGACAAGATCCGCGAAGTCATCGAGGCTCATGGCGACGCACTGGTGCTGCAGAAAATCCGCCGGGCGAAAACGCTCTCGTCTGTGGATATTGCGGCGTTGGAGGAACTAGTCGCAAGCGCCGGAATTGCGGACGTGGCGGGCCTGCGTGATCAGCTGGGCATGTCGCTGCCGCGGTTTGTGCGCGGGCTGGTGGGGCTGGAAGAGGCGGCAGCGCGCGAAGCATTCGCCGACTTCCTCGACGGCACCAAGCTCAACTCTGTGCAATTGGACTTCATGAACCGGCTAATCCGAGGCCTGGTACTCAATGGCGTCGTAACGATGAGCGAGCTTTTCGATTCCCCCTACGCCGACCACGGCACACCTTTCGACGTGTTCGATGACAACATCGCCACGGTCACGGATATTAAGGACAGGCTCGACCGGATTGCGCGTAGTGCGGAACTTATGGAAATGGAGCACACCGATGGAAGGGCAAGCCCATCCATCGGCCCCTAAACCTTATTCCCAGCTCCAGTCGTCATCGCTCGTATTCTCTGCTTTGCCGATGACATAGGAGGAACCCGACCCGCTGAAGAAGTCGTGGTTTTCATCAGCGCCCGGGTTGAGCGACGCCATGATGACCGGCGGGACTGTAGCGCTGTCCTTGGGGAACAACGGCGCCATGCCCAGGTTCGACAGTGCCTTATTGGCGTTGTACCTCAGGTAGGGCAGGACTTCTTCGGACCAGCCCAGCTCGTCGTAAAGACTGCGGGTGTACTCGACCTCGTTATCGTACAAGTCAAGCAGCAGGTCGTTTGCGTAGGTTTCGAGGTCGTGGCGTCTTTGTTGTGTCACGCTTTCGGATGCAACTTGGTATTTGTACCCGATGTAGTAACCGTGTACGGCTTCATCGCGAATAATCAGGCGGATAATATCTGCGGTGTTGGTGAGCTTTCCAAGGCTCGCCCACTTCAGCGGTAGATAGAAACCGCTGTAGAACAGGAATGACTCAAGCATGACTGAGGCGATCTTGCGCTTTAGTGGATCGTCCCCCTCGTAGTACTTAAGAATCAACTTCCCCTTTCGCTGGAGGTACTCGTTTTCTTCGCTCCATCGGAAGGCATCGTTGATCTCAGGCGTGGATGCCAGAGTCATGAAAATGTTGGAGTAGCTCTTTGCATGCACCGACTCCATGAACACGATGTTTGCCATGACGGCTTCCTCGTGCATTGTGGCAGCATCATTCATAATCTCAACGGCGCCGACTCCTGATTGGACGGTGTCGAGCATGGTCAGTCCGGTGAACACCCGCATGGTTGTCTGCTGTTCGTACTCGTTGAGTGTGTTCCAGCTGGCGATGTCATTGGACAGCGGAATCTTCTCAGGTAGCCAGAAGTTCCCGGTGAGGCGGTTCCACACGTCGAGGTCAGTCTGGTCGGGGATGGTATTCCAGTCGATCGCCTTTACCGGGCGATCTTCTAGGTGCGAGTTAAATGCGCTAATGGCACTGTTTCCTTTCTTGCAATATCAGATGGGCGGAGCACCCAGCTGCCAATGGACGTTTACGGTTGAGACTTCCCGCCTGTTCGTATCGTCGACGTAAGCCGTCTTCGCTGAGTAGGCAATAGGGCGGGGGTGCCGTTAGAGAGGCAACTCTGATTGCTATTGACAGCAATTGATTGTTGCTTCGGCAGTGGGTGCTTTATGGATGGTCTGAGACTTTATGCCAACAGCCTAGTGAAATCTTTGGGCTCCGTATGGATTTGCACGGTGTCTAAAATGTCACGAATCTCTGACTTAGGCCTTGACCATAACAGCTTTACTAATTGCGCAAAGATGCTGGTCATGGGCTTGTTTGTTAATGTGCCCGCTATCGCGGCAGCACCACCACATGCTCGCTCTGCCCAGCGCGGACAACCTCCGCGTCCACGTCGAAAACCTCGCGAAGTAAGGTGGGATTGATAACCTCCGCTGGTGCCCCGGTAGCCAGGACTCTGCCACTTTTCATAACAACCAGATGGTCGGCGTATTGAACCGCTTGTTGCAGATCATGCAGCACCGCGACAATCGTACGGTCATCGTCTTTGAGGCTGGTCATCAGCTTTAACAGTCGATGCTGGTGCCCGATGTCCAGGTAGGTGGTGGGCTCGTCGAGAAGCATAACCCCGGTCTCTTGAGCTAGAACCATGGCGAGCCATGCTCGCTGCCGCTGCCCGCCGGAGAGATTCTGCATCCGTGCGTTAGCAAGCTCGCCCAGGTTCGCGCGCTTCAACGCCTTGTCGACAGCCCTTTCGTCCGCTTCGCTCCACTGCCTTAACCAACTCTGATAGGGGAAACGGCCACGTCCAACCAACTCCCGCACCGTCACTCCATCCGGTGCCTGCGCCGACTGCGCCATAAGGGACACTCGCCGCGAAAGTTTTTTCCGCGACACTGTGGCGATATCGATTCCTCCAATCCGAATTTCGCCTTCCGACGGCTCGAGGATACGGCACAGCGATTTGAGTAGCGTAGATTTGCCGCAGCCGTTTGGTCCAATTATTGCGGTGACTTTCCCAGCTGGAATTTCGAGGTCAAGACGGTCAATAATCGTGCGACCGCCTAACTTGATGGTCAGCTGTGAAGTGGTGACTGCGGGAGTAGCAATGGCGGGAACGGTTGGGCGGCTTTGGCCGGAAACAGATGGAGTGTGTCGAGTGAGTTTCATGGGATGCAAGTTTTTGGATATTGCCTGTTGAGTTTGGGTGTTGCTATTTTCTTTGGTCAAAGTGCATGAGCCATAGCAGATAGACTCCGCCCAGGGCGACGGTAATTAAACCGACCGGGAGTTGAACGGGGGCGAAGACGCGCTGCGCCGCAATATCTGATGCAAGGAGCAAACAACTTCCAACAGCTGCCGTGGTCAGTAGGGGAAGACGAACCGACCTGGTCAACAAACGCGTAATATGCGCGGCTGCAAGAGCGACAAAGCTAATAGGTCCTGCCAATGCTGTTGCGGAGGCGGTAAGTGCTACCGCTACGGCGACGGTAATCCGTCGTTGCCACGCCACAGACACGCCAATCGCCTTCGCGGTATCATCGCCGAGGCGCAGAGCGTCAATGTAGCGTTGCCAGAAAAGTGTCAGGCCAATGAGTGTGATTAGGACGATATTGGCATAAAACACTTGCGACCAGCGAAGTCCGTTTAGAGAACCGGCGCCCCAGGCGGCCGCCGACATGGAGCTTTCTATATCTGCGCGCAGGATCAGCCACTTATTCAGCGCCGACAGCATCATCGCAACACCCAGGCCCGTCAGGATTAATCTCAGCCCGCTGGTGCCGCGTCGGAAAGCAAAAGCCATGACGACGAACGCCGCGGCCATGCCTCCGAGGAACGCGGCTAGCGCGGTGCTAGCGAAGCTGCCAAAGCCTAAGGAAAGTGCCAGGATGGCGCCGGTATAAGCGCCGGTATTAAAGCCGAGAATATCGGGGGAACCAAGTGGGTTTCGGGTAATGACCTGCATCAAAGTCCCCGATAAAGCCAATGCGGAACCGATAACGACTGCTGCAGTTGTTCGTGGCAGTCGCCATTGGGTAACCACTGTGCTGGCAAACTCAGGTGTGTGAGAAGTGCGGATCCGAGGAAAAAGAACTCCGATCGCCTCGGCGGTAGTAATGCCCGCACCGGGAAATAACAGCGATATGAAGATTAAGATCGCCAACACTGCAAGGGCGACAAACAGGATAATTGACGTGCGGCGCTCGACCTGTCTGCTGAAGACTCCGATTCGGATAGTGGCCAGATTCTGTGCGGAAATCAACGTTGGTACAGGTCCTTTTGAGCGGAAGCGATAAGAATGGGGCCAGCGATGAACGCCACCACTACACTGGCGGGTAACTCGCTGTCGATAATGAGCCGACCCACTACGTCAGCGAGAAGGAGCAATGCCGGTCCAGCGACTGCAGACAGGCAGATGATGCTGCGGTCATCATGAAAGCCGAGGCTGCGAACGATATGGGCAGTGGCCAGGCCGACGAAAGCAAAGACCCCGACGGCAGCAGTCGTGGCAGCTGCCATAATGGTCACCGCTACGATAATGAGCGCCCTGGTGCGCTTGAGGTTTACCCCAAGAGCGGCTGCGGATTCGTCACCCAGGCTCAGCAAATTGATGCTTCCGAGCTGTGGGAAAACGAGGGCGGAGCCGATTATGAGGCCGATGCCGGAGATGACGATTTGCTGGTATCCGGCTATATCTACTGTCCCGAGCATCCAGGCACGAAGACGTGCAAATGCCTGTGGGTCCACGAGGGCGAGGCCATCGGAAATGCCTTCCAAAATGGCGCCGACGGCTATGCCCGCTAGGACTAGTCTTAGCGGAGCAATTCCCCCTGAGCTATCGAGACCGATTCGACAGACGAGTGCAATCGTGGCGAGGGCCCCAATTAGTGCCATCGTGACGAAGGCTACGGGGGAGGTCCAGCCTAATACGCTCAACGCCACAGCGGCGAGAAAGGCTGCTCCGGCATTGATTCCCAGTACTCCGGTATCGGCTAAGGGGTTGCGTGTTATTGCCTGCAGCAATGCCCCGGCACTGGCCAAAGCAGAGCCGGCAACAATAGCAATTATTGTTCGGGGTACTCGCCGCTCAAGGATCACGGAATACTCAGTGCTAGCAGGATTGAGGCTCATTAGCGCCGTGAGGGCGTCGGCAAGCGGGATGGTACGAGCGCCGAGGCTAAGGCTGCTCACACATAGTGCAAGCGTCAGGACGAGCAGAGCGATAGTCGTTAAGGCGAATCCAGAGCTCGATTTATCTCTTTTGGGCCCGCAGCTGGATATGGTGCCGATGGGCGAAGAATTCTCAAGGGACAAGGAGAACCTTAAAGGTAGGTCATCTTTACCGATTTAGGCTATCATAGCCAACCATGAAAAATGGACTGAAGGGCAGCGGTACCATCCGCGCAGCTGCTGTTGGCATGCTAACGGCCCTGACCTTGACGTTGATTGCATGCGTGCCGGGTAAAGACGATGGGCATGGCGCGGAAAAGCAGGCCGCCAGCAGTGAGATTGCTACCGGCGGCAAAGAATTCGGTAGCGCAGCGGAAAAGACCGCTAAGTTTGGCTCAGATGCCAAACCAGGCGAATTCCCCCGCGACGTGACCCATGCAATGGGAACCACCACTATCGCCTCCGAGCCAAAGCGTGTCGTGGTGCTGGAAACAGGAGAGCTAGACGCCGTATTGGCGCTAGGTGTGAAACCTGTGGGAATGGCCACGACGAAGGGCGCGGACCCCATTCCTGCGTATCTGGCGGACCAGGTTGAAGATGTAGAGACAATTGGCACGACCAACGAACTGAATATTGAAAAGATCGCTGAGCTCAAGCCGGACATCATTATCGGTAGCCAACTGCGCGCCGAGAAGCTCTACCCTCAACTCAGTGAGATCGCCCCGACTGTCTTCGCAATCCGGCCCGGCTCCACTTGGAAAGAAAACTTCCTACTGGCCGGAGAAGCGCTAGGGCGTGAAAAGAAGGCCGAGGAGGTAATGGACACCTACGACCGCGCCGCCGCAGACATCAAATCCGAGGTCAAGCCCGGCACTACCGTTTCTATGGTGCGCTTCCTGCCGGGAAAGCTGCGTCTCTACGGGCACCAGTCGCTGATCGGCACTGTCTTGCGTGATGCTGGTTTCCAGCGCCCCAAATCGCAGGATATTGATGAGCTAGCTGCAGAAATCTCACCAGAAGAGATTGATAAGGCCGAGGCTGATTACCTGTTTTACAGTAGCTACGGTGCCGCTAATGCCACTGGTGAGGCGGAAGTTGTCGGAAGCAACGGCTGGAAGAACCTGAGCGCTGTTCAGCAGGGGCGCGCTCATCGCGTTGACGATGGATTGTGGGGGCTGGGTCTTGGTCCGATTGGAGCGACGAAGATTGCGCAGCAGTTGAAAGATCTCATTTCCAGCTAGGATGCAATCCCGCCTGCCGAGCGTGGCAGAGTGCCGTGATCCGCTTGTGGCACTAGGATTTTATGAGAAAAGTTCTGGGATTTTCCCGGATGAATCTCATGGAAAGCGGTTGATACGTCTTATGGCATCGAAGCCTGAAACCTCGGCCAAGCCATCCAGCCTCGCCGTGGAGCGCCTGCAGCGCATCCTGCTGCCGAAGCTCGGCGAGCCCCGCGATGTTCGCTCCCTTTACCTGGTGGAGCCGGACACCAACGCCGGTCGCGTGCAGGCACATTCGCGCACCTCGGCGACCATCCCCGCAGGTGATGAGGTTAGTTTTGAGACCTACTTCAACGCCTTCCCGGCCAGCTACTGGCGCCGCTGGACCAACCTGGACAACGTTGTGCTGCGCCTGGAGCTCTCCGGCACCGCCCGCGTGGACATCTACCGCTCGAAGATCGACGGCGCCCGCATCGCCGTGACCGGGCAGGTTGTCGGTTCGCTTTCCGATGCCGCCGCCGGCGCCGCCGCGAAGATCGACGGCAAAAAGGTCAACGTCTGCGAGATTCCGGTGTCGCTGGCTCAGTTCGAGGACGGTGGCTGGATCTGGTTCGACCTGACCTGTGAAACGGACGTCGAGATTCACTCGGCGGCCTGGTACTCGGACATTGCAGCGCCGGAGCAGACGCACCCGGACGGCTCCGTCCACCCGGCGCCTGCGGGCCGCGTGACCATCGGCATCCCGACCTTCAACCGCCCGACCGACGCGGTCGCAGCGCTGGAGGCCCTCTCCTCCGATCCGGAGGTCGACGGCATCATCGACGCCGTGTTGATGCCGGATCAGGGCACGAAGCATCCTGCAGATGAGCCCGGTTTCGATGCCGTCACAAAGCACTTCGGTGAGCGCCTGCGGATCTTCCCGCAGGGCAACCTCGGTGGTTCGGGCGGCTACTCGCGCATCATGTACGAGGCTCTCGGCGGACCGGAGTCGGACCCGGAGCGCGCGACCGACAGCCCCTTCATTCTCTACATGGATGACGACATCGCCATCGAGCCGGACTCGATTCTGCGTGCGGTGGCCGTGGGCCGGTTTGCGAAGTCCCCGATGCTGGTCGGCGGCCAGATGCTGAACCTCCAGGAGCGCAGCCACCTGCACTCGATGGGTGAGGTCATCGGCCGGCACGACTTCATGTGGACCTCCGCGCCGCACGTCCACTACGACCACGACTTCTACACGCATCCGCTGCGCGACCGCGGCGAGCACGGCACCAACGCCTCGGGCGAGGTCGTCGACTCCAAGGACCTCCACCGCCGCATCGACGTGGAGTTCAACGGCTGGTGGATGTGCCTGATTCCGCGCGTCGCCGCCGAGACCATCGGCCAGCCGCTGCCCCTGTTTATTAAATGGGACGACGCCGAGTACGGCCTCCGCGCGGGCAAGGCAGGCTTCCCGACGGCCACATGGCCCGGCGTCGCCATCTGGCACATGGCGTGGTCGGATAAGGACGATGCCATCGACTGGCAGGCGTACTTCCACCTGCGCAACCGCCTGATTGTCGCGGCGCTTCAGCACGACGGTGGCCCGGCGGGCATCGTAAAGTCCATGCGTAAGGCGACTTTCAAGCACCTGCTCTGCCTGGAGTACTCCACCGTCGCGATCCAGAACGAGGCGATGAAGGACTTCCTCGCTGGCCCTGAGCGCCTCTTCGACATCCTCGAGACTTCGCTGCCGCGCATCAATGCCATGCGCAAGCAGTTCCCGGATGCCGTCGTCCTGCCTAGCGCCGGTGACCTTCCGCGCGCCTCGGGTATCCCGGGCGTGCCGACGAAGGATATCGGTGGTCGCCTCGGCAAGGTGAAGAAGGTGGCGTGGCTGGCCAAGGGCCTGCTGCACAGCCTGCGCCCGGCGGATGAAAAGCATCACGAGACTCCGCAGGCTAACCTCGCGCCAATCGAGGCGCGCTGGTTCTCCCTGTCCCGAGTTGACGGTGCGACGGTGTCGACTGCCGACGGTCGGGGTGTGGTATACCGCCAGCGTGACCGCGACAAGGCGGAGGAGCTGCTGCGCCAATCGTGGGCGCTGCAGCGCGAGGTCGCGGAGCGCTTTGAGGAATTACAGGGCCGCTACCGCGCGGCATACGAGCACTTGACCAGCAGGAAGGGTTGGGCTGATGTCTTCGAAAATTAATGGCTCGCCTATCACGGGAGACCCATTCGGAGAGTCCGACCTCCTGGTCGGTATCCAGGGCGCTTTGAACGAGGTGCCCGGAGTTATCCCGGCCGCCCGGGCAATGAGCTTCTTCGGCGAGCACGCACTCGGGTGGATGGGGCTGGCGGCCCTTGGCGTCGCGGTGGACAGCAAGCGCCGTGTCGACTGGGCGAAGGTCGGCGTTGCCACTTTCACCTCGCACGCGGCGTCGGTTGTCATCAAGCGCATTGTGCGCCGACCGCGCCCTCACGATCCCAGGATTGTTATCGGCGTCGGCACGCCCAGCAAGCTGAGCTTCCCCTCCTCGCACGCGACGTCGACCACGGCGGCGCTGGTGGGGTTGGCAGCGCTCGGCTACGGCGCGGCACCGGCGGTTGGTGTGCCGGCGATTATGCTTTCGCGTCTGGTGCTGGGAGTCCACTACCCGACGGATGTCGCACTCGGTGCAGCGCTCGGTGCGTCGACAGCGGTTGCCGTCGACAAGATTGGTGATAAGGTCATTCGGCCGCGAGTAAGCGGTGCAACAATTCGGTCGGAAAGGAAAGCGCAGTGACACAGGCGGAGAACAATAACGTGCCGTCGACGGCGTCGTCGGAAGCGCATGATCATGCGACGCGACTGGGTTCGGAGCCGCACACTTCGGGAATCGATGAGCCGTCGTTCCCGCAGGGGCAGCCTCCGAAGAACCTGCTCGACGGCATGATTAAGGCGCTTCGCCCGAAGCAGTGGGTGAAGAACGTCCTGGTCATTGCGGCGCCCGCGGCCGGGGGCAACGAGATCATCAACGGCGGTGCCGATATCGGCACGCTGGTGGTGGACGTGCTGGTGGCGTTTGTCGCGTTCTGCATGGCGGCGTCCTCGATTTACCTCGTCAACGATGCCCGCGACGTAGAGGCGGACCGCGCGCACCCGACGAAGCGCTTCCGCCCGATCGCGGCCGGAGTGCTTCCTGTGAACATGGCCTACGCTATGGCGGTCGCGCTTATCGTTGCTTCGATTGCTGTGTCCTGGCTGGCGTCTTCTGGCCCGGGGCTCGCGATTGTCGTGGCTGTATATATTGTGCTGCAGCTGGGCTACTGCTTCGGCTTGAAGCACCAGCCGGTGATTGACATTGCGCTGGTCTCTTCCGGCTTCATGCTCCGTGCAATGGCCGGTGGCGTCGCTGCATCTATTCATCTCTCGCAGTGGTTCCTGCTGGTTGCGGCGTTCGGCTCGCTGTTCATGGCGGCGGGCAAGCGCTACGCGGAGTTGCTTCTAGCGCAGCGTACGGGCAAGAAAATTCGCAAATCGCTGCAGGGTTACACCGCGACGTACCTGCGCTTCGTGTGGACTCTGGCTGCAACCGCGGTTGTGCTCTCCTACGCCCTGTGGGGCTTTGAGATGGGTCGAGTTGCCGGTACCTCCTCGGCGTCGGCGATTTGGTACCAGATTTCGATGGTCCCGTTCACTGTCGCCATTTTGCGCTTCGCTGCCGATGTCGACCGCGGCGATGCGGGCAGCCCGGACGAGATTGCGCTGCGCGACCGACCGCTGCAGGCTCTGGCCGTGCTGTGGATGATCTCGATTGCGATTGCGGTCTATATCGTCCCGGCTCTGGGGTAGCCTCCCGTAGGCATCATGGATGCTTTGTGAGTTAGATTACTCAAGTTACAGTGATGTATTTTTGCAGGTAAATACATCATCTTAAAAACCTTCTGAGAAAAATTACAGAAAGGTTACGAACGGACTTGGCTAGTAGGTTGCGATTGGGTAACGTATCAGTCCTGAGATCACTACGTCCGATCTCCAGTTGTTTTGCGTCGCAACTGGAAGCAGCCCTCTAGGTGTGACTGCCTCCGTGCTATCGACGCTGAGGTAAGTCTTAAAGATTTTTGAGGAGAACGATGAGCTTCACTGCAGTATCGCGTAGCTTCATGGCTAAGGTAATCGCTGCTCTTGTTGCTGTTGCGCTGGTCATCGGCGGTGTCGTCCTTGCTACAGCAAAGGATGCAAGCGCTGATCCGAACCGTGACCGTCTGCGCCCGGGCTGTGAGTGGGATCCGTACAACTGGTGGGTCCAGTACTGCCAGGTGCACTCAGGTGTGATGGAACGTGATATTCCGGTCCAGATCAAGGCTGCTACCGGTGGTGGCGACGCGTCTCTGTACATGCTCGATGGTCTTTATGGCTACAACAAGGGTGCTTCCGGTTGGATTTGGTCCGGCAACATCGCCCAAACCTTCGCAAATGACAACATCACTCTGGTGGCTCCGGCTGCTGGTGACGCCTCCTTCTATGCTGACTGGAATGCTCCAGCCGTCACCCGTGATGGCGTTAAGATTCAGAAATGGGAGACCTTCCTGACTCAGGAACTGCCGGTCTACCTTCAGAATGAGTTCGGTGTGAACCCGAGCCGTAACGCAATCGCTGGCCTGTCTATGGGCGCATCCGCCGCTATGTCTACGGCCGCTCGTCACCGTGATCAGTTCAAGCACGTCACAGCACTGTCCGGCTACTACCAGCTTTCCAACCCGGTCGTTGCCGCAGGTACCACCGCGATGGTCGCTACCACGGGTGTTGTAAACCCGACCGCTATGTGGGGTCTGCCGATTCCGGCTTCCCCGGAGCGCATGGCTCACGATCCGTCGAAGCTATTCAATGAACTGCAGGGTCTGCCGATGTACATCTCTTCTGCAAACGGTGTCCCGAGCTTGTGGAGTGACCCGGAGGTGCTCAAGCGCCCAGTTCCGCAGCTTCCGGATACTGTATGGCGTTCCGTGATGGAGTCCATCTCCCGCGCTTCCACCCAGCAGTTTGAGCGTGATGCTCGTGCTGCGGGCCTGAATGCAACCTTTGCCTACAGCCCGAATGGTATCCACTCTTGGGAAACGTGGAGCCGCGATGCAGCTCTGGCTCGTCCCTCCATCCTGGCTGCGCTCGGCCTGTAAGGTCAGCAAGAACCGAAGGCCTTAGTGCCATCGTCCTAGCGTTTTAAAAACTTCATGAAGGCCGGTCCTCACCTGAGGGCCGGCCTTTTTCTATAGAGCTGGCCGTTCTGCGTGTTTTTCGCTGGTGAAGTTTACGCTGAGGTCAGACGCTGAGGTCACTTGTTGGCGCAATATTCACTTGTGTATGCGCTATAGCGCAACAACATCATGATCTCGCGCCAACAAGTGCGGCCCGACGGCGGCAACACGGGGACAGCACGCCAACAAAGTGCGGCCTCAGCCTGTATTTAACCTTGATTGCGCGTGTTTTGAGTGTGTCGTTACCCACTAGTCGCGGTGGCAGGGTAAATATTGAAGTCGAACCTTAAAGTAAAGGGTGAAGCTCTGTGGTGTGATTAGTGACTAATCTCGCCACCGCAAGTATCCGCGGTCGTTGATCGCTCTGAGCTCTGCGTGCCGGAGGAGGGGAACCTTCGGGGCCGGGCCAAGGTCAGCCGTCCCGGTGCGCAGCTTCGCCTCTAAAAATACTCAAATGACTTCACACGAAGGGGAAGCCTTCTTATGCGCGAAACCGCTACTTTCCTCCGCGGCCGGGTCGGCGCTTTCCGACGCTCGTCGCGGGCGATGACCGCAATTCTGGCTCTTCCGGCTGCGCTGGTAATCAGCGCCCCGTTGGCCGTTGCCGCGCCCGACCAGGCGGCGGGGCAGCAGAACCTGCCGAGCTATCAAGAGGTAACCTCGCAGGGCATCGACGCGAACGTCCGCGCAGGCGCGCAGGCGATTTTGGATGCCCTGGGCAAGGGCATGAGCCCGGCTGATATCGCCCGCGCAACCGGCCAGTCCCAGGAAGTCGTGAACAAGGTGGCAGAGTCCACCGAGGGCAAGAACGCCCTGGCCCAGGCGCAGCAGGGCGCGCAATCGAAGGAATTGGCGCAGGCTGTCCCCGGCGGACTCGGCATGCCAAAGCCGATGCCAGGGCCGCCGCGTACCCCGTTCCGCACGGAGACCCCGTCCGTGGCGAATCTTCCGTCGGGTGTCAGCGTGGAGAAGGTTGACTGGTACACCGACCATCACGTTGTG
Organism: Corynebacterium lactis RW2-5; assembly: GCF_001274895.1. Classification (NCBI taxonomy): domain Bacteria; kingdom Bacillati; phylum Actinomycetota; class Actinomycetes; order Mycobacteriales; family Corynebacteriaceae; genus Corynebacterium; species Corynebacterium lactis. The sequence continues at coordinate 2,632,943 of NZ_CP006841.1, read as the reverse complement.
CTGCATATCGCCTCCGCAGCAATGCCGGAGAAGCCGATTCAGGTGGAGCTGCTGCTCCCGCGCGACTGGTACCGCGACCCCGAGCGCACTTTCCCGAGCGTGTACCACCTCGACGGCATGGCTTCCTTCGACGATTACTCCGGCTGGATTCGCGCCACCAACATCGAGCGTTTCTACGAGGACAAGAACGTGCTCGTCGTCATGCCGGCCGGCGGTGAGTCCTCCTTCTACGCGGACTGGGACCAGCCGGACAATGGCAAGAATTACCAGTGGGAGACGTTCATCACCAAGGAGCTCGTGCCGGTAATTACCAATGGGTTCCGCGGCAATGACACTCGCGGTATCTTCGGTATTTCAATGGGGGCGACTGGTGCCTACAACATAGCCGCGCATACCCCGGAGCTGTGGAAATTCGCGGGCAGTCTCTCCGGCTACCTCGATATGAGCTCCCCGGGAATGCCACAGGCTATGGCCGTCGCAATGAAGAACTCCGGCGGTTATGATGCCACGAAGATGTGGGGTCCACTTGGCTCGCAGCGGTGGAAGGACAATGATCCGAAGCTAAACGTCGACAAGCTAAAGGACATGTCGTTGTACATCTCCGCAGGCAACGGCAATACTGGCGAGTGGGATGTGCCCTCTACCATCGACCCGACCAAGCCGAACAACCCGACCGGCTTTGCCCTCGAAGTGCTCTCCCGCATGACCAGTGAAACCTTCCTTCGCGATGCCCGCGCGGCCGGTCTGAAGCCTGTGGTGAACTTCCGCAGCTCGGGCACGCACACCTGGCCCTACTGGCAGTTCGAGGTCAGCCAGGCGTGGCCTACGCTTGCCGACGCCCTCTCCCTACCGGACTCGGATCGCGGTGCCGTCTGTCGCGTCGGTGGGGATATCGAGAAGGCGGTGGCCTCCCTGCCTGGCATCGGTACCTGCCTTTCCGACGAGTACGATGCCGGAAACGGCGGCGTGAAGCAGGACTTCACCGGTGGTACCGCGTACTGGCACCCGGAGACCGGCGCGCACGTGGTGTGGGGGCGCATCGGATCCCGCTACAACGAGCTCGGTGGAGCGAAGTCGAACCTTGGCTACCCACTGACCAGCGAGCTGGCTACACCCGATGGCAAGGGCCGGTTCGTCCACTTCGAAAAGGGCTCCATCTACTGGACCCCGGAGGGCGGCGCTCACGAGGTTATGGGCGACATGATGAACGCATGGGGTAACTCCGGATTCGAGACCGGCCCGCTCGGCTACCCGAAGGGCAACCGCCGCGACATCCCGGGCGGTATTGCCCAGGACTTCGAGGGTGGAACCTTGGTCAAGATCGGCGAAGAAGCGCCACGCATTGTCCGCGGTGAAATTGGCAAGAAGTACCAGGAGCTTGGTGGCGCAGGCTCTGACCTCGGTCTTCCCGTGGATGGAGACGAGCAAAAGCTAATTCGCGGTGCCTTCCAGCGCTTTGAGCACGGCGCCATCTACTGGACTCCGGAGACCGGTGCCCAGCCGGTAGCTTCCAGCGACATCGCTGACCATTGGGGCAAGACAGGTTACGAAAACGGCCCGTTCGGTTACCCTGTCGGACCGCTGCAGCCAGTCAAGGCCGGTGGCCTGGAGCAGCAGTTTGAAGGAGGCTGGATTCGTCAGCTCAACGGCAAGATTGTGGAGAAGCGTGAAGAGCGTCCGGCTCCGGCTCCTGCAGCTGAGCCTGCGCCCGCAGGCGAGGGGAACTAAACCCATGAACAAGAACGCAACTCAGCCCTGGCGCAGCGGACTGATCCGCGGCGGCGCGGCCTTGGCAACGGCAACGCTGCTGGCATTCGGCATTGTCGCCTGTGGTGATGCCACTGTGAACTCCGAGGACGTGTCCTCTTCCGCGAAGGCGTCGAGTAGCTCGGCCGGGGCGGCGTCGGAAAGCGCGGAGAAGGACAAGCCGCGCAGCACGACGAGTAAGGAGCCCGAGATCAACGAGCCGGGCGCCAAGCGCGTCGACGAGGCTCCGGACGGGCAGATGCCACTGAGCGAGGCCGACGGGGGCTATCTCGACGACATCATCGCCGCGAAGGTAGACGTCGCGGGCATCGAGGATCAGCTCATCGGTGCAGGTCGAGCGACCTGTGCGGAGATCCCGGAGGCCGAGCGCAAGGCCATGGCGGACGCGATGGCCGGGCAACTGATCGCCCAAGGACGCACGAAGGCGGACGCCGCAACAGTGGCGAGCGCCATTGCTAAAGCAGCCAAGAAAGCGTATTGCTAGTTCCCATGCGTAAAGTGCTCACGGTCCTGGCGGTCCTCATTTTGGTGGTCGGAATTGGCTTGGGCGTGGGCAAATGGCTCACGACCCAGCAGCCCGGCGGCCCAGTCCCGGCTCCCCCGGGAAAGGAAGAGGGCGGCGTACTCGCCGAGCAGCCCGAGTGGTGCCCGGCCGTGGAGGTCATCTCCGTGCCCGGTACCGCAGAATCGCGTGCCGACGACGACCCGCTGGCCCCAACGGCCAATCCCAACTCGCTACTGCTCGGGGTGACAGGGCCGCTGAGCGAGTCTTACCCTAGCGATAAGGTCAAGGTGTGGACGACGCCGTATCCGGCGCAGATCAAGATGCACCAGGCGCCGGACCAGCTGACTTACGACGATTCACAGGCGGTGGGCCGTGACGTCACCTCCAAGGAAATGGCCGACCTGCACGGGCAGTGCCCGATGACGGATTTCGTCCTCATGGGATTCTCGCAGGGCGCATCGATTGCGGGTGACGTAGCGGAGCAGATTGGCGCAGGTAACGGGCCAGTGCCCGCTGAGCGAGTTGTAGGCGTTGCGCTGCTCGGTGACCCTCGTCGCGACCCGAACCAGGGTGTCAACGAGAACGTGGACCTGGCGGGTGTCGGTATCGAGCTATCGCTGCAGCCGGTTGCCCCGATTGTGGGAACGGTCGTGCCAGGAGCAACAATGCGTGGGCCGCGCGCGGGATTCGGGCCGCTCAACGACCGAGTGCACAACGTTTGTGTGCCGGGCGATACCTTCTGTGACGTGCCGCCCGCAGTGCCGGATGCCATTGCCCGGGCAGGGGAAATGTTCGCAATGGCCGGCGCACACGCCACTTACGCGTTCAATGACGCCGCAATTCCCGGTACTACGCCACTGGCCTGGACCGAGGGCTGGGCGCGCGGGCTGATTGATGCCTCGCTGGCGCGCTAGGGCTGCACTAGGGGTGGCTCCGGCGCTAAGGCCCTAGTTCCTGAACCCGTGCACCGGCGCCGGGATGTACCCGCCGCGGGCAATGAACTCGGCATTGCCCTTGTGGTTGACATCGATGACCGGCGCGTATCCGAGCAGACCACCGAAGTTCACCTCATCGCCAGGCTTGGTTCCTGGCACTGGAATGAGGCGGGCGGCGGTGGTTTTGTGGTTCATTACGCCGATGGCGGCTTCGTCGGCAATCATGCCTGAGATGGTGGAGGCTGGGGTGTCACCCGGGATGGCGATCATGTCGAAGCCGACGGAACAGATCGACGTCATCGCCTCCAGCTTGTCCATCGTGATGGACCTTTCCCGCACCGCGTCAATCATGCCCTTGTCCTCCGAGACTGGGATGAAAGAGCCGGACAGTCCACCGATCCGCGAGCACGCCATGAGACCGCCCTTCTTGACGGCGTCGTTAAGCAGGGCGAGCGCGGCGGTCGTGCCATGCGTGCCCACCTGGTCCAGACCCATGTGCTCGAGGATATGGGCCACAGAGTCGCCCATTTCGGCGGTCGGAGCGAGCGAGAGATCGACGATGCCAAACGGCACGCCCAGGCGCTCCGCGGCCATCGTGCCGACCAGTTGGCCGGTGCGGGTGATCTTGAACGCGGCTTTCTTGATCTCCTCTGCGACCTCGTTGAAGCTGGCGCCCTGCAGGTCGCCGAGCGCGCGGTCAACCACGCCGGGGCCAGACACACCGACGGAGACCGCACAATCCGGCTCCTCGATGCCGTGGAACGCGCCCGCCATGAACGGGTTATCGCCTACCGCGTTGGCGAACACGACCAGCTTGGCGCAGGCGATGGAACTGCGGTCGGCGGTCATCTCTGCCGCCTCTTTGACTACCTCTCCCATGCGCGCCACCGCATTCATGTTGATGCCCGCGCGTGACGACGCAATGTTTACGGAGCTGCACACCAGTTCCGTCTCGGTCAGCGCCTCGGGGATAGAGTCGATGAGGCGGTTTTCGCTGGTGGTGGCTCCCTTTTCCACGAGGGCCGAATAGCCGCCGAGGAAGTTGACGCCGGTGTCGCGAGCGGCGCGGTCCAGGGCCCGGGCGACTTCGACGGGGTTGCCGTCGCAGCCGGCGGTGACCAGTGCGATCGGGGTGACCGAGATGCGCTTATTCACGATGGGGATGCCGAGTTCCGCCTCGATGCCCTCGCACACCTCGACCAGGCGGGAGGCCTGGCGTGTAACGCGGTCGTACACGGCCTGCGCGGTGGCGGACATGTCGGAGCGGGCGCATTCGAGCAGCGAGATGCCCATCGTGACCGTCCTGATGTCCAGGCGGTACTTCTCGATCATGTCAATCGTGTCGAGGAACTTGGCCTGCGCGAAGTTGAAGTCCATGCTTGTCCCGCCCGGCCTAAATCTCGTTGACGGCGCTAAAGAGCGCCTCCGACTGGATGCGAATCACCAGAGCCTCTCGCTTGCCGACGGCATCCATATGGGCTTGGAGCTCACTAATCGGGGTTGCCTTCTCGTCGAATTCGACGCGGAGGATCATGGTGAACCACTTGTCCATGAGCGTCTGGGAAACGTCGACGATATTGACGTCCTGTTCAGCTAGTGCGCTGGTGACGGCAGCGATGATGCCGGTGTGGTCTTCGCCGGTGACGGTAATGATGGCAAACATGGTTTTCAGTCTAGTGGGCGGCTGTGCGACTGTTCGCGCTGGCCGGGCTGCGCGGCCGGCCGGTGTCGCCACATTTCCCCAACTCGCAGCGCTCTTCAGTCCGCAGTGCACTTCAGCGCTTGTTTGTGACTTCAGCACAGCCGATACACTGCGCTACAGTCACCAGCCAGCGCTACAGTGCAGCAGCGGCCATCCTCCCCTGAACAAACCACCGCAACCACCCAACCACCGCGCCCAAAAAGAGACCCGCGCTCACTACACCAGTAGCGTTACGCGGGCCCCTAACTTACAAATTCCCCAAGCGGGCAAATCGCGCGCATTTAGCGCACGTCGACGAACTCCTTGACAATCCACTTGCGCAGGGCAAGCAGGATCAGGCCCAGGACGATCGAGGCGACGCCCAGGGTCAGGAAGAAGGTGTTCTCAGCGGCAGAATCCTCATGGTTGTAGTAACCCGCGAGAGTGCCGGCTAGGGAGGTGCCCATCGCGATGGCCATCAGCCAGACGGCCATCATGCGGGACGGGAACGCAGCGGGGGCGACCTTCGTTGCGAGCGCGTTGCCGACTGGGCTCAGCATGAGTTCACCCATGGTGAACAGGAAGAGAATCCAAATGATTGCGTAAATCGGGGTCGAGTTAGCACCGCCGCCCGAGAACGGGATAAAGAAAAACAGCGAAACACCGATGATGATGTTGGCGACACCGAACTTCACCGGGGTAGACCACTGGCGATCACCGAGCTTCGACCAGGCGGCAGCAAAAATCATGGAGAAGATAATGATGAAAATTGGATTGATCGAGTTAATCCAGGCCGGTGACATCTCCCATCCGAAGATCTCGCGGTCCAGGCGCAGGTCAGAGTAAATGGCCAGTACGGTGAACTGCTGCTGGAAGATGCCGAAGAACAGCACGCCGGAGATAAACATTGGGATGAAACCAACAAGACGGGTCTTCTCCGACTTCGTGGTCAGCGGGGAGGAGTACATCTGCCACCACAGGACAATCGCTGCGACTAGCGCAATCACGGTAACAACGGTGGACAGGGAGTCGACCGGGACAATGCCGGTAGCGACCAGAGTGACAGCGATACCGACGACGATAACTGCGATAGCACCCCACGTCAGGTACTGCGATTTCGGCAGTGGGTTCGGGATTTCGTGGCCGGCGTCGGCGATAGTGGTCTTACGCATCAGGATGTACTGAATCAGGCCGGCTGCCATGCCGATGGCGGCCAAGCCGAAGCCCCAATGGAAGCCCTTCATGCCCCAGAGCCATCCTGTGAGCAGCGGCCCGAAAAGGGCACCGATGTTGACGCCCATGTAGAAGATGGAGAAGCCGGCGTCGCGTCGCGGGTCACTACGGGAGTAGAGCTGGCCCAGTACGACCTGGGCGTTGGTCTTCACACCGCCGGAGCCAATCGCGATAGCGACTAGGCCGATTGCCAGGCCGGAGATTCCGGGGACAAGCGCTAGAGAGATATGGCCAATCATGACCAAGATGGCGGAGTAGAACAGAGTGCGCTCGGAGCCGAGGATGCGGTCCGCGACCAGAGAGGCGACGAGTGCTGCCATGTAGACAAGACCGCCGTAGGCACCAACGATGGAGGTCGCGGCTGCCTTGTCCATGCCCAGGCCGCCTTCGCTGACCTGATGGTACATGTAAAACGCCAGGATGGCCTGCATGCCGTAGAAGCTGAAGCGCTCCCACATCTCAACGCCAAAAAGGTTGGCCAGACCCCAGGGTTGGCCGAGGAAGGTTCGCTCATGTGAGATGGCCGCGGGTGCAGTGCGTGCTCTGTCCGGGCCTTCAGAAGAATTGTCCATGGGTCAATTATTCGCCCTTTGGTCCCGAAATTAAAAACCGTCAGCATTAAGCTTGCTGACGGTTAACGTTATTTCGCTGCGAATTTGGGTTGAAAAATCTTCGCTTGCCGACGCCTCTTATTCAGCGGATTTGCGTGTCGCGGCGCCCGCAGCACCGCGCCAGCCGAACAGCAGTAGGGCGCTCGTAATCGATGCGACCAGAATGAAGGACCAGTGGGGGAAGGCTGCGTGGCGGATGCCCCAGATTCCAAGTCCGACCACGACGGTGGCGATCCAGACGATTGATCCGGACTTCATGGAACGCGGGTTGACCTGCTTTGCGATTAGCAGAGTGCCCAGGATGACGCCGATAAAGAATGGCCAGAAGGTGTCCACGATATTGAGGAACGTGAATGGGTCGTCCGGTTTGTTGTGGGCCAGCCGAGCGAGGACGGCGAAGATGATGATGGCGACAGTGTCGATGACGAATGTTGAGACGCGGGAGTTCATACGTCTTAGTGTATCGTCACGCTATTTTTGCGCAGGTGGGGCATCCGAACTGCCACGGGCATCACTCGAGGAGATTTCTTCGCTTTCTTTCTTGTGGTCGAAGCGCAGGAGGTAGACGATCCATCCCACAATGGCGACGAGGACAAAGGAGACGATGCGGTAGACCAGCACCGCAGCGAATGCCTCTGCGCCGGAGGTACCGCCGGCAATGAGCGCCGCGGTGAGTACGGCCTCGACTGTGCCGACGCCACCTGGGGTCGCCTGGATAAACCCGGCGAGCTTGCCGGTGACGAAAGCCAGCAGGACCTTGGTCGCGGAGATGTCGTCGACGCCGATGGCCCGGATGGAGGCGTAGAGGCAGACGATTTCGGTCACCCAATTCATGAACGACCAGAAGAATGAGATGCCCAGTACCTGCGGGGAGAGTTTGACCGAGGTCAGCTGGTTGACTACGCCGCGCAGTCGGACCAGGTCGGTGTTCGCAGGCTTCTTCCTGATTCGGTTGAATAGTCGCAGTCCCCAGCCGCCGATGGAGTTTAGGATTGCCGGGTCCTGAGAGAGCCTCCACAGCAGGATGGTTGCCAGTAGCACCACGATGGCGATTGCAATCAGCACTGCCGGCGCGCCGCCTTGGCCGATGAAGAAGAGGCTGCCGACGCCCAGGAAAGCGAGGCCGAGGAAGGACAGCGCCCCGGAGAAGAGCACGAACCAACTGACCAGCACGGCCGTGGCTCCCCACTCCATCATCCGCTTGATTTGTAGAGCGGTGCTGAACGCCGCGCCGCCCGGGACGGTCACGGACCAAGCGTTGGAGGCCAGCACCAGGGCGTTGGTCTTTCGTCGTGTAGCTGCGGCGACCCCGCCGGAGCGCAGGAGCAGTCGCATCACCTCGGCCATCGCGTAGAGAGAAGCGGCGACGGAGACGATTGAGACGGCCAGCCACCACGCGTCGACTCGCGCGAGGATGCGCACGCCCTTCGTCACGACTGTCCAGTTGCGCGCGGTCAGCACCGCGGCGACGACGAAGATGGCCGCGGTGATGGTCCACCGCAGCCAGCCGGCGCCGGCGAGCTTTAGAAGCGCGTTTTTCAGTCGTGTCATGAAGGCGAGTTATCCGTTCTACCTACTACGGGGATTAGTCGTGGTCTTTGCTGTTGCGGTCTTTGAGCAGTGAGGTGAGCGGGCGGAATGGCTGCAGCCACGCGCCGCCTTCCGGAAGGCGGTCCAGGTCGACGCGGGGCAGCGGCTCCCGGAAGACGCCCTTGATCTCCTCGAGATCCACGAACTTAATCGCATCCGAGGCCAGCGCCCAGGCCGCGTGCTCGTGGAAGCCGATGACCGTGACCGGGATTCCCTCGTCGGCGAGCTTTTCCAGCAGTTCCTGGAAATTCTGCCCGTCAGCGGAGGCCACCACGACGCTGCGCAGCACGCCCTCGTCGTAACGCCGCTGGATGTGCGCCAGCATGTCCGGGTCGACGTCGGTGTCCTCTTCCACTTTCGGCTTGGCGAACACCGCGAAGCCGACATTCCGGAGCGCCTCCACCCACGGGCGCACCGTCTCGGCGGCGCCGACACTGACGTTGGTGAATACGGTCGCCTCAGGCAGTACATCGGTTCCGAGCTTGTTGGAGACCCGCTCCGCCTCGTCGATAAGCCACTTGCCGACGGCGTCGAAGCGCGGTCGGTGGGCGGAGGTGGGCCGGGAGCCGAGAATCGCGCCGAGCCCCATGTCGAGGTTGGGGGCATCCCAGACGAGGAGGGCAGTCGGGTGCGTCTCCGCGGCGGTGTAGCTGGCGGAATAGTTCTGTGTCGCGCTCACGGTTAGGCCTCTTTCTTGCGCCAGACGAACTCGTGGATGGAGTGGTCCATGCGCAGGCCGCGGGCCTCGAACTTGGTGGTTGGGCGGTCGAGAAGCATGGGCGATTCCGGCCACGGCCAGGCAATCGGCTCGAGGGTCGGTTCGACGCCCCGCAGCTCCTCAATCCACTCGGCGTAGCCCGCGTGGTCGGTGGCGGCGTGGAAGACTCCGCCCGGCTTTAGTCGGGAGGAGATTAGGCGCAGGGTGCCGGACTGCAGGATGCGGCGCTTGTGGTGGCGTGCCTTCGGCCACGGGTCGGGGAAGAACAGGCGCACGCCGTCGAGGGACTCGGGCTCGATCATGCGCTGGAGGACTTCGACGCCGTCGCCACGGACCATGCGGATGTTGGTCACGCCGCCACGGACTGCTGCGGAGAGCAGCTTTGCCAGGCCGGGCTTGTACAGCTCGACCGCGATGATGTTGTGATCCGGCTCCTCGGGCGCCATTGCGACGGTGGAGGTACCGGTGCCGCAGCCAATCTCGACGATCGTTGGGCCGGTACGGCCGAACCACTCTTCCACGTCAATGACCTCGTCGGAAAGGACCTTGCCGTAGGCGTCCCAGTTGTCGTTCCAGATCTTCTCCTGGTTGGCGGTCAGAGTGCCGCGGCGGAAGGAGAGGTTGCCGATGCGCGGGTAGTCCAGACCGTCGTTGAACTGGGTTTTCTCCGGGCGGCCGTGGGGCAGCTCGCCCTTTGTAGTGGGCTCAGCCGTCGGTGAGTTTTTAGAAATATCAGAATTAGTCACCTCCCTATTGTTCATGACCGCGCGCGAGTATCCAATACCTAGTTAGTAGTAGCGGTCGGCGAGCTCGGTAAGTTGCCGAATCCGGTGCACGCTGTAGTCTTTGCGGTATCGTGACCGTATTGCGTCGCGTGGGGGATACGCTGCGGAATTCGTGGCAATTAGGCGATTGGGGGATATTCGCTCGTGGATGTGCAATTGAGCACGCAGACTTTGGTGCAGGAGCCACAGAATTGTGAGGTATTTCGCTCGGCGCGCAAGATGCTTCGCGCGGGCCTTTTGGACTGGATGTCGAAGCGCGGTGGAGTCTGCTCGCCAGCTGGATGCGGCGCCTCCGGTGCGGCCGAGGTGGCCATCGCGTCGGCCCTACAGCGCGACGCCGGCCCGCCGCAGATCTGCGCCCGCCTGCGCCGCGGTGTTGGGGCCGAAGGGGTCCGGCAGGCCTTCGATAGATGTCTCGCCCAGTCCGACGTGGTGCCGAGGGAGGGAATCAGTCTGGTTGTGGAGGAGGGGCCGGTGCGCCTCCTGCTTGCCGACGTCTACTGCAGCATCGAGACAAATGACCCGGCGGAGCATGAATTCGAACTCATGGAGGCACTGCGCGCGGCAGAGGATTTAGAACAGCGGCGCTTTGAGGTGCTGAGCCAGTTGGTCGAGGAGATCATCGCGCTGTATCCGCAGGCCAGCGACGAATTGGAGGAGCTGCTGTGTCAGACGATGTAGGAGTCCTACAGGTGACTAAGGCTGGTCCCGCGGCCAATCGTGCTGATCTTAGCGGCGTAGTAGATACCGGAGGGGTTGCCGGCGGGGCCACCGGAGGGGTTGCCGGCGAACGGAAACAGGCCCGAAGAATCGAGTTCGTCGACCAGCGCGCCGCGGTCGTGCTCTACGTCGCGGACAGCGATGTGGAGCCGACTCGGGAATGCGTGGAAACCGTCGAGGCTATCGCTGAAGCCACCGGGCGTGTGGCCGTGGGCCTCTTCGGTGGTGGGAGGTTTGCGGAGCTCTGGCGGAGTGCGATTCCCGGGCGGATACCGATGGGCGAGCTCGACCAGCGTATGGGGCGCACGTTGGTGCTCCTGAGCGATGGTCCGCCTAGGGCGGTGGCGAGGCCGGGGGCTTTGCGGCGTCGGCAAGCGATACATTCCCAGTTAGCGGCGGAGAGGTCGCGCCGGGCGGGAATGGCTGAGCGGTCGCGTGCGCATGTCCGTGCCGATTTCGAGCGGATGGTGGTGCAAGTGCTGGAGTCGGTCGCGGAGGGCTCTCCGAGGGATGAGGCCGAGTTGCATCGAGCCGGTGCGCGCGCGGCCGCCGAACTGTCGCGGTGGTGCGGGCAGCAGGGAGTCGGGGCGGTTGAGATGGAGGCGCCGTTTCCTGCTCCACCCGTTAAGGCAAACATGCTGGCGGAGGCTGTGGTCGCCGTGATGGTCCTGGCAGCGGCCGCGGGTGTCTCCCGATTGTTGTCGGCGCCGTTGTCGTGGCTGGGGCTTTCGGGGGTCTGGGTGCAGGTCGCGACGGTTCTGGTCGGCGTGGGGTTTGCGGCGCTGGCCGTAGTGGCGACGCTTCGGCGAAATGCCAGGCAGCGCCGCGGTCAGTGGGTTGCCACCTACTTGGCGAGGTTGCGGCGGGAGTGGCTGCACTTAGCCGAGGGAGCCGTGCACGCGCGCGATCCCGCCGGCCACCGTGGATGGCGGGTCGCGCAGCTGGCCGAGCACGCGAATTAGCCACTTAGCTTTCAGCCGCACTCAAACGTGCAGTTTAAGAGATTCGACGGAGGTTCCAATGGATGAGTTTTCTCTGCTAGAACGATTTTTTCAGGATGGTGAGGCCCGACTGCCGGGAGGTGAGCCCAGCGCCGAGTTGCGTCAGCCCTGCGGTCTGGGGGAGGCGACTCCGCTTGCCGACGGCGAGGTCGGCACCGGGCTGGTGGTGGTAGTCGACGGGCAGTCCTTCGACCTCGGAGAGGAGGAGAGTTCGGTGACGCTCGCCGATTGCGACGGTCTGTCGGTGTATTCGGACATGGATGGCGATGGCGAGGTCGACCATGTGACCACGGTGCGCTTCGACGGGACTTGGGAGTCCTGGAACAGTCCGATGGAGGGAGCGGAGAGTGCAGGGGACGTGGATGGGGAAGGTGGGCTCGCGGGAAACGCTGTTGGGGAGTCTGTGGCTAACTGGGATGCTTACACATGGGAGCAGTCCGCCCGGGGGAATTGGGGATAGTCAAGGGGGATAGCCAAAAGGGGAAAATTTCGTCCGACGACATTGGTAAATCGGCGCGTGTATTCATGTTCCTAACAAATGGGGGTGGGACGGGCAGCTAAGTTCATTGCAATGAACATATATAGTGAGGTTAGGCTTAGATGCAGGTTATCGACCTATAGAAAGAGGTAGAATTACCCGTGCATGTCGAAATAGCTGCCAATTAGCCTCCGTGGAGCTGTCAACAAAATGGGGATGCGGCGATGCGGGGATGTTGGGTTCCGGCATGTTTTGGTATCCCCCGGTAGCCTTAAATCAAGACGCGAATCAATTAGTCAGGAGAACTGATGTCCGCACCTTCCATTCCTGGCCTCGAGGGCCAGGCCCCGACCGAGAACGCTGAACTGCTCCGCTGGATCGCTGAGGTCGCAGAGCTGACCACGCCAGACAAGGTTGTCTTTGCAGATGGCTCGGAAGAAGAGTGGAACCGCCTTTCCCAGGACTTGGTGGATAAGGGAACTTTCATCAAGCTGAACGAGGAAAAGCGTCCGAATTCCTTCCTCGCCCGCTCGAACCCGAAGGACGTGGCTCGTGTTGAGTCCCGTACTTTCATCGCCTCCAAGACTGAGGACGGCGCTGGCCCGACCAACAACTGGGCTGACCCGGTCGAGCTGAAGAAGGAGATGACTGAGCACTACCGCGGTTCCATGAAGGGCCGCACCATGTTCGTCGTCCCGTTCTGCATGGGCCCGATTACCGACCCGGAGCCGAAGCTCGGTGTTCAGCTGACCGACTCTGAGTACGTCGTTCTCTCGATGCGCATCATGACCCGCATGGGTAAGGAAGCGCTCGACAAGATCGGCAAGGACGGCGACTTCGTCCACGCTCTGCACTCCGTCGGTTACCCACTGGAGGAAGGCCAGGAGGACGTTACCTGGCCGTGCAACGACAACAAGTACATCTCCCAGTTCCCGGACACCAAGGAGATTTGGTCCTACGGTTCCGGCTACGGCGGAAACGCCATCCTGGCCAAGAAGTGCTACGCCCTGCGCATCGCTTCTGTTATGGCTAAGGAAGAGGGTTGGATGGCTGAGCACATGCTCATTCTGAAGCTGACCAACCCGGAGGGCAAGGCCTACCACATCGCAGCGGCCTTCCCGTCCGCTTGTGGTAAGACCAACCTCGCCATGATTACCCCGACCATTGAGGGCTGGAAGGCCGAGGTCGTCGGTGACGACATTGCATGGCTGAAGTTCGGCGAGGATGGTCGTCTCTACGCCGTCAACCCGGAGAATGGCTTCTTCGGTGTCGCGCCGGGCACCAACTACGACTCCAACCCGAACGCCATGAAGACCATGGAGCCGGGCAACACCATCTTCACCAACGTCGCGCTGACCGACGATGGCGATGTCTGGTGGGAAGGTATGGAAGGCAAGCCGGATCACCTCATTGACTGGAAGGGCAATGACTGGACTCCGGATCTGGACGAGCTGTCCTCGCACCCGAACTCCCGCTACTGCACCCCGATTTCGCAGTGCCCGGTCGCCGCTCCGGAGTACGACGACCCTAAGGGTGTCCCGCTGGATGCAATCCTGTTCGGTGGCCGTCGCCCCGACACCGTTCCGCTGGTGACCCAGGCTCTGTCCTGGAACCATGCCACCTTCATCGGTGCAACCCTGGCTTCCGGCCAGACCGCTGCTTCCGCGGAGGCTAAGGTCGGCTCCCTGCGCCATGACCCGATGGCAATGCTGCCGTTCATTGGTTACAACGTCGGTGACTACCTGCAGCACTGGGTTGACATGGGCGTCAAGGGCGGCGACAAGATGCCGGAGGTCTTCCTGGTCAACTGGTTCCGTCGCGCGGCTGATGACGGCCACTTCCTGTGGCCTGGCTTCGGCGACAACTCCCGCGTCCTCAAGTGGATTATCGACCGCATTGAGGGTCGTGTGGAGGCCAAGGAGACCGTCGTTGGTTACACCGCAAAGCCGGAGGATCTGGACCTGACCGGCCTGGACATCCCGTTCGAGGACGTTCAGGAGGCCCTGAAGGCGCCGGCTTCGAAGTGGAACGCAGACCTGGAGGACAATGAGGAGTGGCTGAAGTCCCTCGGCGACCGTGTCCCGCAGGAAGTCTGGGATGAGTTTGAGGCTCTCAAGGCTCGAGTCGAAGAGCGCCTGCAGAAGAAGTAAGACTCTTCCAATAGGCCATTAGGAGTTTCTCCTGACTGGTTCCAAGAGGGCGGGTTTTCCCGGGCCTGCCCTCTTGATTCCATCCATGTTTGGGGCGCAGTAGGGTGAAGCGCAGTGGATGGATTTTTCTCTACTGAGTGTGGTGTCAGAGGTTTTCCGGGCTCCCCAGCATCCCTTTCGAGGGGCGCTGGGGATTACGCGTATAGAAAATGTTTGATACGCCGATATTTTGGTTTCTGTCGCTAGTTAAGTTGGGTTGAGGCCGCGGTGCTGGTTTTGTTGGGGCAGGGGGGGGCAGCTTGAGCAGCGGGGCAGCGGCCGGTCACGCGTCCACTTCGAGTTGTTCAGCCCGAATGACTGGCAACTGGACGCATAAGCGCAGCTAACGCTCAGCTAGCACCCAGCCAGCTCCGCCACAATCTCGGCGGCTGGCTGGGCTTTGCATTTCGAGTAGCCGCTGCCTGCCCACAAGTTCAGGTATTCGGGGTCGCCGACGGTGTTCGCGGCACCCCTGATTGGCGTGGTCAGGTAGTGCAGCTGCGGGTACAGCGCTGGCGCGGGGTCGCTAAACTCCTCGGCGAAACGGTTCGAAATTGTGCGCGCGGGCTTGCCCGAAAACGCGTGCGTCAGTGTAGTCTCGCGCCCTTGAAGCTCGAGCAGGGCGCGTGCGTGGGTGGGCTTGGTCCCGGCCTCTTCCGCAGTGAGGAAACGCGTCCCCACCTGCACCGCCGTTGCTCCCGCCCGCAAGAGCTTTACGACGTCTTCCGCACCCCCAACGCCCCCGGCCGCAATGATGGAGACATCGGTTGCGCGCGTGGCCTCTGCGACCGCAGCGGCGAGCTCGTCGATGGTGGCGCCAATGATGTCGGACGAGTCCTTGCCATCGACGTAGCCGCGGTGCCCACCGGCGGCCAGGCCCTGGAGGACGATACGGTCCGCGCCCGCGTCGGCGGCCGCGCGGACTCCGTCGATAGAGGTCGCATTCAGCACGACCTTGCGGCCGGTTTCCTTCACCCGCGCGACGACGTCCGCATCGGGGTACCCGAACGTGAAGGATACGTATTCCAGCGCGCCCGGGCTGGGCAGGAAATCGTCTGCGCAGATTGCCTCGAGCTTCTCGGTGAAATGGTCGTCGGACCAGGTTGGAGTGCTAGGCAGGTCGACGTCGAACTTCTCGGCGACGGGCGCGAGCAGGTCCCGGAATTCGGCCCACCGCAGCAGGTTCTCCTCGGTCTCATTGTCACCGACGGAATCGGGACAAAAGAGGTTGATGCCGAAGGTATGGCCGTCGGAAAGCAGGGAGGCGGTGCTGCGTGCGGCGTCGATGAGGGCCTGCGCGCTGAGGTAACCGGCGGCGAGCATGCCAAGACCGCCGGCGTTCGAGACGGCGGCGGTCAGTTCGGGCGTAGAGGGGCCACCTGCCATCGGCGCGAGGACGATAGGCAGGGCTTCGGATGTGCTCGGTGTACGCAGGGTGCTCATGGGGCCGAGGCTAACACGACCTCACGAGACAGCGCTGCGGATTTCCGTGCTACTTGCTCTCCGGCGGATCCAGCGGCATGCCCTGGCCGGCGCGGTAGAACGGAATGTCCAGCGGGGCCAGTGGGGTCTTGCCGGCAATCAGGTCGGCGGCCTTCTCGGCGATCATCATGGTCGGGGCGTAGATGTTGCCGTTTGTGATGCCCGGCATGACCGAAGCATCGACCACGTAGAGGCCGTCGGTGCCGTGGACCTGCATGGTCTCCGGATCGACGACGGCCATTTCGTCGTCAGCCGGACCCATCTTGCAGGTGCAGGACGGGTGCAGGGCAGTTTCGGCGTCGTTGCGGACCCACTCGAGGATTTCCTCGTCGGTCTGGACATCGGCACCGGGGGAGATTTCGCCGTCGGTGTACTCCTTCATCGCCGGGGTGTCCAGCAGCTTGCGGGAGACCTTCACGGCCTCGACCCACTCGCGGCGGTCCTGGTCGGTGGAGAGGTAGTTGAACAGGATCTCCGGTTTGACCTTGATGTCAGAGGACTTGATGTGCACGTGGCCGACCGCGTCGGAGTACATCGGGCCGACGTGGAACTGGAATCCGTGCGGGCTGTCAATCTTCGTGCCGTCGTAGCGCATGGCCAGCGGCAGGAAGTGGAACATCAGGTTCGGGTACGGCTCCTTGTCGTTGGAGCGCGCGAAGCCGCCACCCTCGAAGTGTGAGGTCGCTACCGGGCCCTTGTGGGTCAGCAGCCACCACAGGCCGATGAACGGCCAGCGCCACTTGTCCAGGTATGGCTGCGAGGACACCGGCTTGGTGACGTTGTACTGGATGTAGACCTCGAGGTGGTCCTGCAGGTTTTCGCCCACACCCGGCAGGTGCTTGACGACGTTCACACCGGCGGCGTTCAGAATCTCCTGGTTGCCGACGCCGGAGACCTCGAGAAGTTGCGGGGAGTTAAAGGCACCACCACAGAGAATGACCTTGTCGGCGCGGACCTGGCGGGTACGGCCCTTCCAGGTGTACTCGACGCCGACGGCCTTGGTGCCCTCGAAGAGGACGCGGTCGGCGTTGGCGAGGGTGCGCAGTTCCAGGTTCGGGCGGTTCAACACCGGGTGCAGGTACGCGCGGGCTGCGGACAGGCGACGGCCCTTGTCGATGTTAGCGTCGAAGGGGCCGAAGCCCTCCTGGCGGTAGCCGTTGACGTCCGGGGTGTAGTTGTAGCCGGCCTGCTCGATGGAGCGGAAGAAGGCCTTGAACAGCGGGGACTTGGCCGGACCGCGCTTCATGCGCAGCGGGCCGTCGTGGCCGCGACGCGGGTCGTCCTTATCGGAGCCCAGGGCGTTTTCCATGCGCTTGAAGTAAGGTAGGACGTTGTTCCAGCCCCAGTTCTCCAGGCCCGTGGTGTTGCCCCACTTGTCGTAGTCCATGGGGTTGCCGCGCTGGTAAATCTGGCCGTTGATGGAGGAGGATCCGCCGACAACCTTGCCGCGGGCGTGGTAGATGCGGCGGCCGTTCATCTCCGGTTCCGGCTCGGACTCGTAGGCCCAGTCGTAGTACTTGTTGCCGATGGGGAAGGAGAATGCGGACGGCATGTGGATGAACAGGTCCCAGAGGGAGTCCATACGACCGGCCTCAAGGACGAGAACGCTCTTGCTCTGGTCTGCCGACAGACGGTTGGCCAGCACCGATCCTGCGGATCCTGCGCCGACGATAACGACGTCGCGGTGCTCAATCTCAGTGTTGGTGCTCTTCTTACCGAAGAACGGGAAAGCGGCCATGTTCAGGTGTACCTCCGTGGTTCGTAGGCTCTAGTACAAGCGCGTTGTGCACCGCGTTTGTGCGGTGCCAGGAGCAGTCGGAATCAGTGTGAGCTGCCTCCGCCGTACGTCGCTCCGGGGTGTCGCGGCCGGGGCCGCAACAAAGTATTGAGAAAAAATACTTATATGTCCGCCATCGAAATCCCAGGTGAAGATTTTGTTGGCAGACGACGCTTCATATCAAGAATGACATAAAAGTATTTGAAAATTCCAGTCAAAAGTACGAGAGATTGCTAAGTTTTCGAGAAAAAGTCCAGGTAATCACGTATGTTGGAAATGTTGAAAAACATCGAGAATCCGTGACAATTTCACTCAATTTGTAAGAGATGTATGCTTAATGGGTTCCCAAAAATGAAGGATTTTCCTATGTCTGATACTCCGCCATCTTCACAGGGGCCAACCCCTGAGGCGCCAACCGCAAAGGTAACGGAGCAGCATTCGCAGCCGCAGTCGCAGTCGAGTCTGAAATCACGTCGACCGACGAAGGTTAACGAGCCGGAAGTAAACTGGCCGGTATTTATCGCTTCTGGCGTTGGCATTATTGCCATCGCAATGTGGGCGATTTTCGCGCGTGAAAACGCTGCCGATACCCTCGCAGGCGTTGTCGCCTGGGTGTCCAAGAACTTCGGCTGGTTCTACATCGTGACGGCCACCGCTGCAGTTCTGTTCATGCTCTACGTCGCAATCGCTCGGACCGGCCATATTAAATTGGGGCCGGATCACGCCAAGCCACAGTTTGGCCTGTTTTCGTGGGCTTCGATGCTCTTCGCGGCCGGCATCGGCATTGACCTGCTGTTCTTCTCGGTGGCTGAGCCCGTGGCCCAGTTCTACGGCCCGCCGACAGGAGACCCCGAGACTGTCGAGGCCGCCCGCCAGGCCGTGGTGTTCACCCTGTTCCACTACGGTGTCACCGGTTGGGCCCTCTACGCCCTGATGGGCATGGCATTCGGCTACTTCGCATACCGCCTGAATATGCCGCTGACCATCCGTTCCGCGCTGTACCCGATTATCGGCAAGCGTATCCACGGCCCTGCCGGCGACGCGGTGGAGATTGCCGCAATGCTCGGCACCGTCTTCGGTGTCGCAACGTCGCTGGGTATTGGCGTCGTCCAGCTGAACTACGGTCTGCGCGTCCTGTTCGGCGTCGATGAGAGCATCACCTGGCAGATTGCGCTTATCGTCATCGCGGTTGCGGTGGCGACCGCGTCGGCCGTTTCGGGTGTCGACAAGGGCATTCGTCGTCTGTCCGAGATTAACGTCGGCCTGGCTATTGCCCTGATGCTCTACATTCTTCTCACCGGCCGCACCGCGTTCCTTTTCGACGCGCTGGTCATGAACGTCGGCGAGTACGTCTCCAAGTTCCCGTCGATGACGATGGACACCTACGCCTTCTCCAACGCTCAGGAGTGGCTGAACGCCTGGACCCTGTTCTTCTGGGCATGGTGGGTTGCTTGGGCACCGTTCGTCGGCCTGTTCCTGGCTCGCATTTCCCGCGGCCGCAGCCTGCGCCAGTTCGTCGTCGGCACGATGACTATCCCTTTCCTATTCGTGCTGATGTGGGTGTCTGTGTTCGGTAACTCCGCACTCGACCTGGTCCTCGGTGGTGACTCCGAGTTTGGTCAGACCGCGCTGGATTACCCGGAGCGCGCCTTCTACCTGCTGCTCGAGCAGTACCCAGCCCCGATGATGGTCGCCGCGATCGCGTCTCTGATTGGCCTGCTGCTCTACATCACCTCGGCTGACTCTGCGGCTCTGGTGATGAGTAACTTCACCTCGAAGATCACCGATACGCAGCAGGACGGCAAGGTCTGGACACGTATTTTCTGGGCCGTCGTCGTCGGCGTGCTCACCATTTCGATGCTCTACGTCGGTGGCATTCCGACGCTGCAGTCGGCCACCATCGTCATGGGCCTGCCGTTCGCGTTCGTGATCTACCTGATCATGTACGGCTTGTTTAAGTCACTGCGCCTGGAGCTGCTCCAGCGCGCGTCGACGCGTCGCGCTATGCACGGCGCGATGTCCGGCCGCGCCGCCGAGAACGAGGCGGGGGATTGGCGCCGTCGCCTGACGCGTTCGATGTCCTTCCCGGAGCGCAAGCAGGTTGTTCGACACCTCGATAACGTCGTCGAGCCGGCCCTGGCTCAGGTGGCGGAGGCAATCCGTGAGCGTGGCGGCACGGTCGAGCTGCACCGGGAGACGATTGAGGATCTTGGAATAGATCAGATTGATCTCAACGTTGGCTTTGGTGATGAGCGCGACTTCCGCTACCAGGTTTACCCGGTCGAGCACCCGACCCCGTCGTTTGCCGGCCTGATTCACCTGGACAGTGACGCTGATCGTTACTACTACCGCCTTGAGGTCTTCACGTTGACCGGTTCCCTGGGCTATGACGTCTACGGCTACACCCAGGAACAGCTGATTTCTGACGTGCTGGATCTCTACGAGCGGCACATGGAGTTCCTGCACATGCAGGCTGATCTCCCGGGCACCTCTGACCTGTCCGATAATGCTGACCCTGTCCGCGAATGGTCTGATGACTACTCCAAGGAGGATTCCTAAATGACTTTTAAGCCTTCGACAACCGACAAGGCCCTCGCACCCGAGACCGCCAAGTCCCACGAAGGCGCGGCCACGCTGTTTATCGACGGCGCATGGTCCGCAGCTGCCGCAGGCCGCACCCGCACCATCGAGTGCCCGGCCGACGGCTCGTTTGTCGCCGAGGTCGCTGAGGCCGATGCCTCCGACACCGAGCGCGCCATCGCCGCCGCCGATGCCGCTTTCCGACGGACCGGTGAGGACTCCTGGGCGTCCTGGACCACGGCGCAGCGCGGTCAGCTGGTTCTCGATATCGCTGCTGCGATTCGTCAGCGTAAAGATGAGTTCGCGTGGGCCGAGTCGATGGACACCGGCAAGCGCCTGCCGGAGTCCGCGGCCGACATGGACGACATCATCGCCTGCTTCGAGTACTTCGGAAAGCTGGCCGGCAACGACGCCGGGCGCCTGGTGGATGCCAACGATCCGACCGTTGTTGCGCGCATCGTGCGCGAGCCGGTCGGTGTGTGTGGCCTGATTACCCCGTGGAATTACCCGCTGCTGCAGGTGGCGTGGAAGGTCGCGCCCTGCCTTGCGGGTGGTAACACCTTCGTTCTCAAGCCGGCGGAGCTGACCCCGCACACCGCCATCCTGCTGATGCACGTCATCGATGACCTGGGTGTTCCGGCTGGTGTCGCGAACCTGGTCACCGGTGCGGGCTCTGATGCCGGTGCGCCGCTGTCGTCCGATCCGCGCATCGACATGGTCTCCTTCACTGGTGGCCTGGCTACTGGCCGCATCATCGCCGGCGAGGCTGCGAAGTCGGTGAAGAAGGTCGCGCTCGAGCTCGGTGGCAAGAACCCGAACATCATTTTCGCCGATGCCGACTACGAGGCCGCGCTGGACAACGCCCTGAACGCCGCGTTCCTGCACTCCGGCCAGGTGTGCTCGGCGGGCGCTCGCCTGGTGGTGGAGGAGTCCATCGCCGAGAAGTTCGTCGACGATCTCGTCGAGCGCGCCGGCCACATCAAGCTCGGCGGCCCGCTGGACGAGAAGGCGGAGACCGGCGCGCTGATCTCCAAACAGCACCTGGAGAAGGTCGCGGCCTACGTCGACCGTGCCCGTGAGCAGGGCGCGCGCGTCCGCGTCGGCGGTGAGATTGCCACTGGCCCGACCGCCGATGGCTCCGGCTCGCTGGCCGACGGCTACTTCTACCCGCCGACGGTTATCGACCAGGTCACCCGCGAGATGGACTGCGTCCACGACGAGGCCTTCGGCCCGACCGTGACTATCGAGACCTTCCGAACTGAGGAAGAAGCCATCGAGATTGGCAACGACACCGACTACGGCCTGGCCGGTGCGGTGTGGACGTCGGATAGCGGTGTGGCGGAGCGCGTCTCCCGGGCCTTGCGCCACGGCACCGTGTGGATCAACGACTTTGGCCCGTACCTGCCGCAGGCGGAGTGGGGCGGATTCGGCCAGTCCGGCATCGGCCGTGAGCTGGGCCCAGCCGGCCTGGAAGAGTACACCGAGGCGAAGCTGGTGTACGAAAACACCGCTCCCGCTGTGACCGGTTGGTTTGAGGACCGCCGCTAGCACCTAGCGCTGAAGCAAGCCGAGCGCGCAAACGCTTCAATTATCGGCGATATCTGCCCGGGTTATCGGGGGCGAGGCACTATACTGGCCCCCGATACCCGGGCATTAGGTGTTTGTGGCGCGCAGCAATCGCGAATAGGCTTCTAGGTTGCGGAGCGCCCCGCTGGTGCTCGCAAACTGCCCGTCGACGAAAGATTCCCAGTGCCCGAAACCTCTGAGCCCAACACAGTTGAGACTTCCAGCCCGGAGGTGTTCACAACCGTGCAGAAGGCGATTGCGTGGGCGGTCCACGCATTCACGCTGAGCGGCCTGGTGTGGGCGACGCTGGCGGTCGTGGCGCTATTGGATAACAAGCCGCACTGGATGTGGTTCTGGCTGGGTGTCGCGCTGATCGTTGACGGTGTCGACGGCAACCTGGCCCGCAAGTTCCGGATTAAGGAAGTCATTCCGTGGTTTAGTGGCACGGTCGTCGACCATGTAGTGGACTACCTGACCTGGACCGCCATTCCGGTGCTGTTCATGGTCATGCATCTACCGCTGGGCCCGCGCCCGCTCGCGATTTTCCTGGCCATCGTGGTGCTGGTGTCCTCGATGTTCTGCTATGCCAATGAGGCCGCGAAGTCGCGCGATAACTATTTTGTGGGTTTCCCTGCGGCCTGGAATATCGTGGCTGTGCTGCTGTGGGTCTGGGAGGCACCGCTCGCGGTGAATGTCGCCGCGATTGTCATCTTTAGTGTTATGACCCTGGTTCCGCTGCACTACACTCACCCATTCCGCGTCGAGCGCGGCAAGGCTGGGAACATCATGGCCACGTTCATCTGGATTGTCACCACGGGTCTGCTGATCGCCTGCTTGCCGACGCCACCGGCGTGGATCTCCGAGACCGGGGAAGTCGGTCTCGTCGTGGTGAACGTACTGGCGGGGGCATGGCTTGTCGTCGGCGGAATTCGTCGCTCGTGGACGGGACGTTAGCCGCGTCGTAAAGCCTGGGGTTGTCCGGGCTGAAATGGCTTAAGCCGGTTCCTGATTGTTGCGTAGTCGCCGCCCGCAGGGGCGGCCTTCGTGTATGGAGCCCCGGATGACCTGGCGGACGATGCGGTCGCGCAGCCAGCGAGCGTATTCGATGAGGATGGCGCCGATAATCATCGCGGCGATGAAGAAGTTGACCCACATGGGGTATCCGCGACCGTAGTACCAGAAATAGACGTAGGGCGATACGAAAGTCACCAGTGTGACAATGAGCCCCAGCATTCTTCGCCAAATATTGGGCCCGGCGAACATTTCAACGATTCCCCAGGTGTAGGGAATCGCGGTGACTATGTCGATGGTCCACAGCACCCAGACCTTGCCGTGAAAGCCTGGGACGAAGACTACCGGTAGGGCGCGCAGCGAGGAATAGACCAACACAATCAGGTATGCGATGACCTTGGGGTTGGCGAGGAACCGCCAGACTGCGTTGCGCTCGATGAGATCGGCACCAACCCTTCGCAGTGCGTGGAGGTTCTTCCGTCGCATGATCAGCGTGTCCGTGCCGTCCATGAGATAGGCGAGGGTCTGCTGTTGCTGCGGGGTTCCCTTCGCCCATTTTTGAATAAGAGTGGTTGGCGACAGAGCGATGGGGACGAGAGGCTCCCCGTGCAGGCGTACGCCTTCTGGGGCGCGCTCGTCAGTGTGGATGGCAAGGCCAACCTGGTGAACAATGTCATCGCCCAGAATCGCTTTGATGTGGGGAACCTCGGAGGCAGGGATAGAGCTAAGCCAGAGGACTTGCCGTGTCGTGGCGGCCGTCTGTAGCGCGGTGCCGAGGACCTCGGTGGCGTCATCAATGGCGAAGAAGCTCTCGGGCGTTGTGTGAGCAAGCGCGCGCAAACTGTCGACGACTACGACGTTTTTTGCGTTGAGGTCGCCCAGTCTGGGGACCTCAGAGATCTGCAGTACCTTCTCCGCGTCGATTGCATAGGTGTGCGTAAACGGCAGGTCGACGATAGAGCGGAAAGCGAGTGCGCGCTTTGTGGCCGAGAGTGGAAGTTTTTGGCTGCTCACAATTTTCCAGCCTGCCACAAAGTGGGTATCCGGTGGGGTGAGGAAGGATCCGGAAACCGGGAGTGGGTTGCGTTTTCGCGGGGTTGTCGCGTAACTTCGTGCAGGAACTAGATAGACAGGTCTGTTCATTAATGTTGTTGGGAGCTTATTTAAGGCTCCTAATGCTCGAATTCAGGCCCGATAGAAACGTGACTTAAAGCAACTGGTTAAAGGCGAGGAGAAGACTTCATGTTGGTTACCGGATTGGCGCTCGGCGCAGTGCTCGGCTACGTAATGCAGCGTGGCCGATTCTGCGTTACTGGCTTTCTGCGCGATATCTTCACCCAGCGCAGCTGGCGCGGCTTCGTCGCCCTCCTGATCGTTATCTCCGTCCACGCGGTCGGGCTGGCTGCCCTGACCAGCGGCGGCGTAATCACCCCGGAGTACGACAACCTCACCCCAATCGCCGTCATCGTCGGCGGCCTGGTCTTCGGCATTGGCATTGTCCTGGCCGGCGGTTGCGCTTCCGGCACCTGGTATCGCTCGGGCGAGGGCCTCATTGGTTCCTGGATTGCCCTGGTGTTCTACGGTCTGTCGGCCGCCGCGATGAAGACCGGTGTTCTCTCCGGTGTTAACGAGGCCCTGAAGTCCCAGACAGTGGAGTTGACCAGCATCCACGCCTCCCTGGGTATTAGCGTTTGGCCGCTGGCAATCGCCCTGTCCGCGCTGACCGCTTTTTTGGCAGTGCGATTCCTCCGCGAGGAGTTCTCCGGCCCGAAACCCGCGAAGCTGGCCGCCCGCAAGTCCGGAATCGCGCACATTCTCGCCGAGAAGCCGTGGCACGTGTACTCCACCGCCGTTGCCGTCGGCGTGCTGGGCGTTATCGCCTGGCCGCTGTCCGCCGCGACCGGGCGCAACGACGGCCTGGGTATTACTACTCCGTCGTCGAATCTGACCAACTTCATCGTCAATGGCGACACCGCCAAGTTCGACTGGGGCGTGCTGCTGGTTCTGGGTATACTCCTCGGCTCGTTCGTCGCGGCTAAGGCCTCGGGCGAATTCCGTCTCCGCGTCCCGGACGCCACCCAGGGTGCGCGCTCCGTCGTCGGCGGCATCTTCATGGGTGTTGGCGCCGCATGGGCCGGCGGCTGCACTGTCGGCAACGGTATGGTACAGACCTCCCTGTTTAGCTACCAGGGCTGGCTGGCGCTTGTCGCAATCGCCGCTGGCGTGGGCATCGCCGCCAAGGTCTGGCTGAAGCCGTCCGCAGCTCCTGCCGCTGCGCCGTC
This sequence comes from Corynebacterium lactis RW2-5, assembly GCF_001274895.1. NCBI lineage: Bacteria > Bacillati > Actinomycetota > Actinomycetes > Mycobacteriales > Corynebacteriaceae > Corynebacterium > Corynebacterium lactis. The sequence goes on along the minus strand of NZ_CP006841.1, from coordinate 2,608,032 downwards.
CGCTCCGCTTGCCGACGCCACCACCGCCCCCGTGGCCCCCGTTGACGCGGTTGCTGCTCCGGAGGGCACAAACGCCGCTGGCTTTGCCATCGCGCCGGTTGCGCTGCTGGACCGTGCCGTCGTCAAGCAGGACAAGGGCAAGCTGGTCGACCTTGGTAGCGGGCGCTACGAGCTGGACACCGTCGGTGCTGTCTGCCCCTTCCCGCTGATTGAAGCGAAGGAGGCAATCGGCAAGATTGAGGTTGGCGAGGAGCTGGTGATTCCGTTCGACTGCACCCAGGCGACCGACGCGATTCCGCGCTGGGCCGCGAAGGATGGGCACGAGGTCACGAGCTTCGAGCAGACCGATGAGGCAGGCTGGATCATCTCGGTCAAGCGCGGGAAGTAGGAAGAAGACTGAGGGGCGTCGAAATCGTATTGAGCGTTTTAGCCTGCGGTGAGTGAGATCCCCGTTAGTGGAGTTGCATAGCTCCATTGACGGGGATTGTGCATGTTCCGGGCTGGCCGGGGCCGGAAATTGCTGCAACGGAAATTTCGCTAATGGAATCATTGGTCACGTCGGTCGGAAGCTGCATGCCAGTCATACCTTTTGCGAGGGTGAATTCCGACTCTTTGGTCTGGCCAGCGCCGTTGTCGTCAGTAAAGCTGATTTTCACCGAGATGTGGTCCCCCTCTTGTCCCGTGTAAGTGATGTGCGCAGTGGGCCGCTCGTGGTCAATATCGACAACTGCTGGATCACAGTCACCGTGGGGAGAAACAACGCCGAGAATCGGTGCGTCGCTTGGGCGATGAGGGGCTGAGGACGTGCCGACAGAAGAAGCATCGTCCGGGCCCTTGCCCGCCTTCGGCGGGGCGTCCGCTCCACATGAAACCAGAGCACCGCTGAATAGGGCCAATGTGACAGCAGCGGCAATTGAGTGAATGGGCGAAAGTGGCTGTTTTGGCGTACGCATTAACTTTGAATCTATAAGAGCCAGCGCCGTTGTGGAGAGAAATTTTCTGTTTTCAGACACCTCGAAAACGAAGTTTCGAAGAATGAATAGACTGAGGGAATATGGGCACCCCAAGCACTTCGCGCCGTAAGTTTCTCGCCGCAGGACTATCGCTGCCATTGCTCGGCGCAGCACAGTTTCTTGCCTCCTGCACACTTCCTGCAGGAAAGTCTTCAGGGTCTGTGCCTGACGGTGCGAGTGGCGCTTCTTCGTCCTCAATGCCGTCAACCGACGTGGCCCTGCCCGAATCGGCAACGCCGACTCTGGAGCAAGAAAGCGTCGCAAAGCTTCTGCCGGAAGAGGTGATTGCGCGCTACCAGCACGCTCACCCGCAGGATTGGGGGCTTGACCTGCCGGGTATTGCGCGCACCGTTGACCCAAACCCGAAGACAATTGCCCTGACTTTCGATGCCTGTGGAGGGGCGCATGGGTCTCAAATCGATGAGGCTCTGCTTGCAACCCTTGAAGAACACGGCGTGCCCGCGACGCTGTTTTGGAATAAGCGCTGGATTGACGCCAATCCCCGAAGGGCACTCGAAATCGCAGAAAATCCTCTGTTCCAGATTGAAAATCACGGAACCTCGCATAAGCCGCTGTCGGTTAATGGGCGCCCGGCTTACGGCATCGCGGGCACAGCGGATGTTGCCGAGCTCGTCGAAGAGATTGAGGGAAACCGCAAGTTTATGCGGGAGTTTTTGGGAGTGGAATCCAATTGGTTCCGTTCCGGCACCGCTCATTACGACGACACAGCGATACAGATTGCCCGCGACCTGGGAGTATCTATAGCGGGCTTTGCCGTAAACGGTGACGCGGGAGCGACACTACCCGCGCCATCCGTAACAAACTCGTTGGTGCATAGCCGCGCTGGCGCAATCGCGATTATGCATATGAACCAACCCGGACACGGCACGGCCGAAGGTGTCCGGGCGGCGATTCCGCAATTGCGTGCGGCGGGGTTTACTTTTGTGAAGTTGGGGCAGGCGTGAGGTGTAGCGTTCGCCCCAACCACCTCCCGCAGCAATACCTATAACTGCAAGCTCGCACCCGGGATGGCATCCAGCAGGCGTTGGGTGTACTCCTGCTCCGGGTGGTCAAAGAGCTCATCGGTTGGGCGGTGCTCCACCATTTTGCCGTGCTCCATGACGATGACCTCGTCGGCTACCTGGCGTACCACCGCGAGATCGTGCGTGATGAACAGGTAAGCCAGGTCCATTTCTTCCTGTAGCTCCGCCAGTAGTTCGAGGACCTGCGCCTGGACCACCACGTCCAGGGCGGACACGGCCTCGTCACACACGACGACTTCTGGATTCAGTGCCAATGCGCGGGCGATGGCGACGCGCTGACGCTGGCCGCCCGAGAGCTCTCCGGGGAAGCGGCGCCCCATCTCCACAGGCAGTGCCACTCGGTCGAGAAGCTCGCGGACACGCTCGTCACGCTCCTTTTTGCCGCCAATCTTGTGAATCCGCAGGGGCTCCTCAATCGAGGAGTGCACCGTCCGCATCGGGTCTAGGGTGGCGTACGGGTTCTGGAAAATCGGCTGAATCCGGCGACGTAGCGCGAGCTCATCGCGGCGATTGCGGCCTTGGACGCGCTGGCCGTCGAAAAGCACCTCACCCTCGGTGGGGTCGAGCAGGCCCAGCGCCATGTTGGCGACGGTGGACTTGCCGGAGCCGGACTCGCCTACGATACCGATGGTGCGGCCGGCGCGCAGCGTAAAGCTGATGTCGTCGACGGCGCGGAAGGTGTCCTTGCGCCACGGCTTGTCGCCGGGAATGTCGAAGTCTCTGACCAGGTTTTTCGCGACAAGGATAGCCTTCTGGTCCTCGTCATTGGTGGTGGGGGCGGCCACGACACGGTCGCCGCGACGGGCCGCCAGGGATGGCGCCGCCGCGATGAGCTGCTTCGTGTAGTGGTGCTCCGGGTTGCGCAGGACCTCAAGGGCAGGGCCTGTCTCTACGACGCGGCCTGCCTGCATGACGACGAGACGATCAGCCCGCTCCGCGGCGAGCCCCAGATCGTGCGTAATCAATACCACCGCGGTGCCGAGCTGCTTAGTCAGCGACTGAAGGTGATCCAGAATCTTCTTCGCGACCGTCACATCCAGCGCAGAGGTCGGCTCGTCGGCGATGAGCAGCTGCGGTTTTGCAGCAAGCCCCATGGCGATGAGCGCGCGCTGTCGCATACCGCCCGAGAACTGGTGTGGGTACTGGTCAATGCGGGATTTGGCCTTGGGCAAACCAGCCTGCTCGAGCAACTCGATGGCCTTGGTGTGGGCCTCGGAGCCTGCAGCGATATTGTTGGCGCGCAGGGCCTCCTTGATCTGGTCGCCGATAGTCCAGACGGGGTTGAGGTTGGTCATCGGATCCTGGGGAACCAGGCCGATGCCGCTGCCTCGGACCTCGGTGAATTCCCGCTCGGTTAGGCGAGTGATGTCGCGGCCGTCGAAGGTGATGGTTCCGCCAGTGACCTGGCCATCGCCGGGCAGCAGGCCAAGTGCGGCATGGACAGTTGTGGACTTACCGGAGCCGGACTCGCCGACGATAGCGACGGTCTCGCCGGGGAAAACGTCCAAATCTACGTCGTGGACCACGTCCGTGAGTTCGGCGCTACGACGGCCGGAAGAGGAAGCCGTCGGAAAGCCGATGGAAACGCCGGACAGGCTCAGTACGGGATTGGTGCTCATCGACGACGCTCCTTCGGGTCGAGGGAATCCTTCAACGCGTCACCCATCAGGATGAAGCCCAGGACGGTCACAGCCAGCGCGGTTGCTGGCCAGAAGAGATTCGAGGGGGCCTGGCGAAGCACCTGCTGTGCGACGGAGATGTCGTTGCCCCAGGACACGGTGGTAGTCGGAAGGCCAATGCCCAGGTAAGACAGTGTGGCCTCGGCGACGATGTAGATGCCTAGAGATGTCGTCGCCATGACAATGACAGGCGCCAGGCAGTTGGGCAGCACGTGGCGGAACAGGATCCCGGTGGGGGATAGCCCCAGCGCACGGGAGGCGGTGACGTACTCCTCGTTCTTGACGGAGATGACAGCCGAGCGCACCACGCGGGCCATCTGTGGCCAGCCGAAGGCAGCCAGTACGATCACGACCGACCAGATGGTGCGCTCGGTGAACAGCTGCATCAGCACGATTCCGGCGAGGATCAGCGGGATGGCGAAGAACATATCGGTGATGCGCGACAGGATGGCGTCGACCCAGCCTCCGACGTATCCGGCGAGCGCGCCGAGGAGGATTCCGAGAATCGTCACCGCGACCGTCACGCCGATGCCGACGATGACTGACGCGCGGGCGCCGTAGATAACGCGCGAATAGACGTCGTAGCCCTGCTGAGTAAAGCCCATCAGGTGCCCGGAGCGCGCCGGGGCGAGGGAATCGCGGAGGTTCGCCGACTGCGGGTCGACGGAGGTAAACAGCGACGGAAACGCCGCAACTAGCACGACGAGGACGATGATGGCCGCTGATACCCAAAACAGCGGGCGACGGCGCAGGTCCTGCCAGGCCGAACCCCACAGGCCGAGAGGTGGATTGTCAGGGACATTTTGGTCGACTGTGGTGACGTCGACAGGATGAGAGTTGGTGGCATTAGGCATAGCGAATCCTCGGGTCCAGGACTGCGTAGAGCAGGTCGATGATGAGGTTGGCGAACATGTAAATGACAACCAGGATTGTCACAACGCTGACCACGGTCGGCGCCTCGCCGATTTGAACGGCGTGGAAAATTAGTCCGCCGATGCCGGGGACGTTGAAGATACCTTCGGTGACGATTGCGCCACCCATCAGGGCGGCCAGGTCGGCGCCGATGAACGTCACAACGGGGATTAGCGAGTTACGCAAGATATGGCGGCGGGTGACCTGCGAGCTGGGCAGGCCCTTCGCCTTTGCCGTCCTCACGAAGTCCGCATGGCGTGCCGACGCCACCTCCGAGCGGGTCAGGCGCAGCACATAGGCAACGGAGACTAGGCCGAGGACAAATGCGGGCAGCAACAGTGCGGTGAAGGAGGCGTCGCTGCCGACGGTCGGGGAGACGATGTGCCAGCGCACGCCGAAGAGATATCGAGCGACGAAGCCGAGGACGAACGTTGGCGTTGCGATGACCAGCAGGGACAGGACCAGGACGGTGGAGTCGAAAAATCCGCCCTTGCGCATACCGGCGATGACGCCGAGACCAATGCCTAAGATCGCCTCGATGGCCACTGCCATCAGCGCCAGGCGAAAGGTAATGGGAAATGCCAGTGCGATTTCCTCACCGACGGAACGGCCCGAGAAGGTCTCGCCCATGTCCAGGGTAAACAGTCCCTTGAGATACTCCCAGTATTGGACGAAGAAGGGTTCGTCCAGGTGGTAGTGGGCGCGCAGGGCTGCAATCTGCTCGGGAGGCAGTTGCTTATCGCCGGCCAATGCGGCGATGGGGTCGCCGGGCATGGCGAAGACCATCGCATAAATCAGTAGTGTGGCGCCGAAAAAGACGGGCACCATCTGCAGGATTCTTTTTCCGATATACCAACCCACGGTGCTAGTCCTTTTCAATCATCGGGTAGTCGAGGACGCCGTCCCACTGCACTACAGCGTTTCGCAGTTTCGGGTTCCACGCCACGGAGGCGTTCGGGTACCACAGTGGGATGACGGGAAGATCCTTCATCAGTACCTCCTGTGCCTTGACGAATTTCGGCTTGGCCTCGTCAGAGTTTCTAGCAGCGGAGGCCTCGCGGACCAGGCGGTCGAACTCCTCGCTGGCGTAGCCGGAGTCATTGGACGAACCGTTCGAAGTGAACTGCGGCACCAAGTAGTTTGCGACAGAGGGGAAGTCCGCGGCCCAGCCGGTTCGATAGCCGGAGGTCGCGGCCTTGTTGGTAATCTCGTCGCGCAGCTGCTTAAACGTCGGGTAGGCCTTGCCGTGGGCCTTGATGTCGAGGGTTTCCGCGATCATGTTGGTGACGGCTTCCGCCCACTGCTGGTGACCGCCATCGGCGTTGTAGGCAATTTCGAACTTGCCGCTAAAGGGTGCGATTTCGTTGGCCTTGGCCCACAGTTCGCGTGCCTTGTCCGGGTTGTACTTCAATACGTCCTGGCCGGGGATGTTCGGGTCGAGGTCACCGAGAGTCAGCGAGGTGAACTCGCGCGCCGGTGTGCGGGTACGGAAGAAAATTTTGTCCGTAATCAGGTCGCGGTCGAACGCCATGGAGATTGCTTGCCGACGCAGACGGCCCTCCTCGCCAGAGAACCCGGGCAAGTACTGCGGGATTGCGAAGTACTGGGAAGAAGCGGTTGGAACATTGGCGCTGGAGTCCGGGAAATCGGTTTCGAAGCTTGCCATGGCGGTCGGTGGAACGGTACGCGGCAGGGTATCCAAGCGACCTGCCTGTAGATCAGCGTAGGCGGTGTCCATGTCCGAGTAGAAGCGGTAGACCAGGCCGTTGTTGCGCGCCTTATGCTCGCCAGCGAAGTCATCGTTGCGCACCAGGGTCAGCTGGTTGTTGTGCAGCCAGGCCTTACCGTCGGCCATCTTGTACGGTCCGTTGCCGATTGGGTGTTCTCCGAATGCGTCTTTGTCTCCGAATGCGGCCTTCGGCAGCGGCATAAAGGCCGTGTAGCCGAGGCTGAGCGGGAATGACGAGTCCGGGTCTGTCAGATTCACAGTGAATTCGAGGTCGCTAATCTTTTCCAAGCCGGACATTTCGCTGCTAGTGGCCTTCTCGCCAGAAACTTCGTCGAATCCCTTGATGTTGGCGAAATAAGACTGCTGTTTTTGCAGGTTGGGGCCAAAAGCGGCGTAATTCCACGCGTCGATGTAGCTCTGTGCTGTCACGGCTTCGCCGTCGTGGAACTTCCAGCCGGGCTTTAGCTTGATGTGAAACGTGGTGGAATCATTGTTCGGTTCGATGGACTCGGCGTGATCTAAGATGATGGATCCGTCGGTGTCGTAGCGCACCAGGCCGGAGTAGAGCATGCGCAGAATGTCGCCGCCACCGGTCTCGTTCGTGTCTGTGGTGTAGAGAGGACTCTGCGGTTCCGAGTTCTGCACGACTACGAACCCCTTGCCGACCTGCTGCTGGTCGGGGCTGCAGGCGGCGAGTGCGGCGCCGGGCAGTACTATTGCCAGGAGCATCGCGAGTAGTTTGCGCAGGGGCAGGCGAAGCGCGGAGATGGGAGATGCTGCACTGTTTTGTACTGCGTTGTTCTGCGTTGTGCTCCGGGGTGGGACGCTGTGGCCCAAAGAGCGTTCGGGCCGGTGTTTAGCGCCAGGTGCGTTGGGTATTTGCATGGCGAGCCTTCCTATTGTGCCTACTGACCAACCCCATCACGTTGAAATCTTCTCGTTTCGAGAGCGGCCCTGGTGAAGGTTATTCATCAATAGGGCGGCAGAAAATCGAGATAGGACTGTTCAATCTGTTTGTCTACTTTACAAGAACTAAGAGAATCTTAGTGTTTCGGGTCACAATAAGGAGCGTGGTGTTAGGTGAAGCAATTATTCGGGGTGGCAAGCAAGGGTCCGTGCAAATGAGCCCCCGGGGCAGTTAGAACGCGTAGAGAGTTATGTCCCGCAGTAGGAGCGGAAGGAGCCTAGCTCCGCGGGCGCAGGTAGGGTGAACTCCGTAGGGAAGTTAGCCGCTTCGAACGGATGCGTTACTGCCTCCAGCAACCGTAGGTACAGGTCTGTGTCGCCAGCGCCAGCCTGTTCCAAAGCTTCCGTAACCAGGTGATTGCGCGGAATGTATACGGGGTTCGCGGCCTCCATCAGTTCTCGCGCCCGGGCCTTACTTACGCCCTTTTTCTCCCGCACCGATTCCCATTTGCGGGCCCACTCTGCCACCGCATCCGGCCACTGTCCTTCGTCTCTGGCAATCGGCATCTCGGCGAGTGGATTTCCGTCTGTCGGCACTGTTAAGGAAATGAGGGCTCGGTGCACGTTCGTATGGTCTGGCCCGAACTTCACCAACAGCGACTGCCACTGGCGAAGCAACTTCGTGGCGGAGGGGTCGTCGGCAAGTGAAGATGGCAGGCCAATCTTCGGAAGCCAGTGGCGGGTGAGTGCGGAGGCGAACTCATCCGCGAAGCTGCCGAGAATCTCGCGAGCAGTATTGAGTGCGTCGTCCGGGGTCTCCTCAAGGCTTGGCAAGAGTGCCTCGGCCAGGCGCCCAAGATTCCACCCGGCAACGGTAGGCTGCGCGCCGAACGCGTACCTCCCCGTGCTGTCGATACTGCTGAACACCGCGCGTGGATCGTGCGCGTCCAGGAATGCACATGGGCCGTAGTCGATAGTCTCGCCGGAGACGGACGCATTGTCCGTGTTCATCACACCGTGCACGAATCCGCAGGTCATCCACTGCGCAACCAGGTCTGCCTGCCGCTTGACGACGCCCGCCAGCACCCTCTTCGCCGACTCGTCGTAGCGGTGCCTGGCGGCGGCGAAGTTGATGAGACGGGGCATGGTGTCCGAGCCCGAGCGGGCGACCAGTTCGAAGGTGCCGACGCGCAAGTGGCTTGTGGCTACCCGCACCACGATGCCTCCGGGCTGGAGCTCGCTGGTCGGAGGTTGCTCGTCGAAGGGGATCTGCGAGCCTCGGTAGATATCCTCGCCAGTGGCAATGACTGCGAGGGCGCGCGTTGTAGGGACACCGAGGGCAAACATTGCCTCGCTAATCAGGTATTCGCGAAGGGCGCTGGTCAAAGTGGCCTTGCCATCGCCACCGCGGGAGAAGGGCGTCGGCCCGGTACCCTTTGATTGGATCTCGTAGAGCTGGGTTGCCTGGCTGGCGGCCGCATTGGTCGGGGTCGATTTATCAGGCACGCCGACCTGCCCTTTTAGCCCGGTCAATCCGGGGCGACCCGCAACTGTTGCCAAGAGCAGGGCCCTGCCATCGCCAAGAAGGCCCGCGAAGTTGCCAAATTGGTGGCCTGCGTAGGCGGTCGCAACCGGGAGCGAGCCTGGTGTTTCGGTGCCGTGGCCGGTGAGGAACCGGAGGCCTTCTTCGGAGCGCAACCACGCGGGGTTGAAACCGAGGTCGGTTGCGAGGGCGTCGTTAAGCAAGACAAGGCTCGGGGACGGCGCGTCGAAGCCCTCCTGCTCGATGGCGAGTTCAGGGATGGAAGTGGGCAGATCCGGCTGGTTGGGCGAAGTCGACATGTGCGCAGTGTATAAGGTGGAGCGGACTGAGTGTGGCGGGTTTGTCTGGCGGCTAGGCATGATAGCGGCTGAGCACTGGTTGTGTGGTGGCTATGCGGCGACTAGGCCGCGTCGCGAAAGCGCTGGTAGGCCTCACGAGGCAGCGCAGTTGAAGCATCGAACCAGCGTCCGCGGGGTCGTGCGTTGTAATCGTAATGGGCCTGCGTCGAGCGAATGGCTTTACGGATAGCCGCTGCGGCGCTACCGTCGAAGAGCCCGGCCCAGGTCAGGTGAATGACGCGGTAACCGAGATTGGTCAGCCGGAAGTCGCGGCGGCGGTCATTCCACGGGTCGGCGGCGGTGGGTTCGGAAGCGCTGGGGTCGAAAGTGCTGGGTTCGTACTTAATGCGACCATCGCACTCAATGATGATGCTGAACTGCGGTAGTAGGAAATCCACACGCGCTACCAGGAGCCCGGATTCATCAACGATGCGAGGTTGCTGTACAAAAGACACACGCAGTTCGATGAGTAGGGCTTTTGTAGCGGACTCGAAGACGCTATCGGAAAGCGGCGATGCTGCGGTGAGGATTTCGATGGTGCATCCTCCGCGCAGAGCGCCCCTGCTATCTCGGAGATGTGGCAGGAAGTCAGCAGAGGAAATTGGGGAGTGCCTTTGCGGCGCGAGGTTGGGATGATCGCGGTTCGTTGACCACTCTGGTGGATTGAAACGCGCGGGCGCGCCGGGCCACATCGGGGATGTTCCGGCTAGGGTGCCCTCGACGCCGAGAGTGCCGGTATTGCCGCGCAGGGAGGCGTCGGCAAGCGAGAGGGCCTCGGCGAAACGACGGAAAACATGCAGCTGACGGCGGGTATCCTCGGTCGGCTGAGGTTGCGCGGCGGCAATGTCGACGACCGTGCGGGCGATGGTGGTGACGCGTGCGCCGTCGATGACAGTGACGTCTGGCGTTGTGTCGGGGATTTGCGCGGTCGTGCGGTCTGAAGGCCAGCTCAGCGCGGCATAGTTCAGGTGAAACTGCTGGCCAGAGGTGGTCGTGCGGCGTGTCGATGCCCGCTTTGTCGGCGAGGAAAGACTCAGGGTGTTTGGGAGGTCCAACAGCGGCAACCCGTGAACGAGCGCGGCGGCGTGACCTGTGAGTACCCGGTCCGGATGTGCCTGTGCCATGGCGATGCACTCGATCCGGGCGCGGGCGTGGGCCGCCTTGGTAGCCAGAATCCCGTCGGGATAATCGCTGGTAGAGGGCCATTGTTGACTATCGATACAGATACCCCGGGTGAGACTGACTGCTCGCCCGTCACTAACTGCGCGCTGAATCGCTCTAATCGCAGTGCGGTAGGAAACGTGCTTTTGATTTTTGACGTGCGCGATTCCCTGCGAGTTGAATACGATGTCCGACCTCTTTGCCATAGGTCTTATGGTGACGAAAAAGCATGCTCTTCTGCAGTAGTAATCGGAGGGCTTGTGGATAACTTAGAAGGAATTGGAATTCCCGTATTCGAAACCTGTGGATAGCTGGAGTTTGAGCGAAGGGATGCGATTTGTAGAGGCTCAGGGCCTAAACGAGGCCGAATACGGCGACAAAACGGCTGTATTCTCAAAAATGTGACACATTTTCGTGGTAGCAAATCTGACGAACAGGGGTTTTAGAAAATTCGCTGTCACAAACTTGAGAATAAAGCCGATTTAGAGATGTTCTGGGACAGGAAGTGTTACGGGTGGGGCCTGAGAGGTTTGTAGGTATAAGAAAACCCGGACAATGAGGAAAACCCCTGACTGTCCGGGCTAAATGAGGGAAGGAATGCGCCTAAACAAACCCCAGGCCCCTCAACTCCTACTTCTTCAGCGACTCCGGTGCAGAGAAGCGCGGGCCGTGCTTTGCGGCAAGTTCCTCGGCACGTTCGACGAAGCCTGCCACGCCACGGCGCTCTGGGTGCGCCGCACCGCTGCCGCCGGTGCCCCCATTGCCGACACCGCCACCAACGACCACGCCGCCGTCGTAGTTCTTAATGAACTGACGGGTGCCACCAGTCCATGCCGGGTAGCCGATGCCGAAGATGGAACCGATGTTGCCATCGGCGTCGTGAAGCAGAACGCCCTCGTCGACGCACTTCTGCGTCTCGATAGCCTCGATGAAGAGCATGCGATCGACCAGTTCCTGGATATCGGTGTCCTCCGGGGCAATCGGGGTGATACCGAGCTCTTCACGCAGCTCCGCCGTTAGACCGGACCAGAGGCCGGTGCGCTTGCCATCGGCGTACTCGTAGAAGCCCTTGCCCTCGAGCTTGCCCGGGCGCTCGAACTTGTGCAGCATGGCCTCGACCAGGGCGGGGACGCCACCCTCGTCCAGCTCGACGCCCTCGGTCTCGGCGGCAGCACGTGTCTCCCCGGCAATCTTTTCCATGAGTTTGAGGTTGAGTTCGTCGGCAAGCTGGAGCTGCGGTGCCGGGTAGCCGGCCTGGCGGCCAGCGGCCTCAACAACGGCTGGGGAGTAGCCCTCGGCGACCATGCGCAGCGCCTCGTTGATGACGGTGCCGATAACGCGGGAGGTGTAGAAACCGCGGGAGTCGGTGACCACAATAGGAATCTTGCGGATCGCGACCGCGAAGTCCAGGGATGCCGCGAGGATGGCCGGGTCGGTGTTGTCGCCAGAGATGATCTCAATCAGCTGCATCTTGTCGACGGGGGAGAAGAAGTGCAGGCCGATGAAGTCGCCCTCGCGCTTGACGTGCGAGGCCAGCTCGGTGATCGGCAGGGTGGAGGTGTTGGAGCCCAAAATGCAGGTCTCCGGCACTGCGGCCTCGATCTCTGCATGGACCTTGTGCTTGAGCTCGGTGTTTTCGAAGACGGCCTCGATGACCAGGTCGACGTCGGCGAGATCGTCGTAGGACTCGGTCGGCTTGATGCGGCCCAGCAGGGCAGCGGACTTCTCCTCGGTGGTGCGGCCGCGTTCGAGAGCCTTGGCCTCCAGACCTTCGGAGTAGGACTTGCCGCGCTCGGCGTTTTCTAGCGAGATGTCCTTTAGGACAACTTCCATGCCGGCCTTCGCGCATACGTACGCGATGCCCGCGCCCATCATGCCAGCGCCGACGACGGCGACCTTCTTGAACTCGCGCTTCGGGTACGGAGTGCCGTCAGCCTGCAGCGGACGCGATCCGCCACCTTGGGCATGGTTCAGGTCGAAGAAGAACGCCTGCATCATGTTCTTCGACTGGGATCCAGTGACCAGCTCGGTGAAGTAGCGGGACTCGATGCGCAGGGCGGTATCGATGTCGACTTGGGCGCCCTCGACTGCGGCCTGCATGGCAAGGCGCGGGGCCTTCATCGGCGAACCTTTAAGCTGCTTGGTCAGGTTCGCCGGGAAGGACGGCAGATTCATGGCGAACTTCGGGTTCTTCGGGTCGCCGCCCGGGATCTTGAAGCCCTTTTCGTCCCACGGTTGGGTGGCCTTGGCACTATCGCCGAGCAGCCAGGCACGCGCGGACTCCAGCAGAGCCTCGGGGGCAACGACTTCGTCGACAAGCCCGGTGGCCAGAGCCTTGGACGGGTTCATCTGCGCGCCGGTCAAGATGACCTTCATCAGCGCGGCCTGGATGCCGATCATGCGGACAACACGGGAGACTCCGCCGCCGCCGGGCAGAAGGCCGAGGGTGACCTCTGGCAGGCCGATCTTGGAGCCGCGGGCGTCTGCTGCGACGCGGTAGTTCGCGGCGAGTGCGACCTCGAGGCCACCGCCGAGTGCTGCGCCGTTGATGGCGGCAACCACGGGCACAGGAAGCCTTTCGATGCGGCGCAGCGAGGCCTTCATGTCCTCGACCATGTTGAACATGTCTGCTGCGTCGTCCTCGGTGGCCTTGGACATCTGCTTGATGTCACCGCCTGCGAAGAAGGTCTTCTTCGCTGAGGTGATGATGATGCCCTTAATCGGGGTCTCGGAGCCGTCGCCGATTTCTTCTTCCAGGCGCTCTACGGTGGCGCGGATATCATCCTGGAAGGTCTGGTTCATGGTGTTGACCGGTGCGTTCGGGTCATCCATGGTTAGGGTGACAATTCCGGCGTCGTCGAGGTCCCACCGGAACATGTTTTCAGAGTTGCTCATTAGTCTCTCAGTCCTTTTGTCGTGGTTGTTCCGGTAGTTAGACGCGCTCGATAATGGTCGCGACACCCATGCCGCCCGCGACGCACAGGGAAATCAGGCCGTAGCGGCCGCCGGTGCGGTGCAGCTCGTCGATGGCAGCGCCGGTGATCATCGCGCCGGTCGCGCCCAGCGGGTGGCCCATTGCCATTGCGCCGCCGTTGATGTTCAGCTTCTCGTAGTCAATGCCGAGGTTTTGCTGCGCGTGCTTTACGACGGCGGCAAAGGCCTCGTTGATTTCCCATACGTCGATATCGTCGACGGTCAGGTTGGCCTTGGCGAGGACTTCGCGGACTGCCGGTTCGATGCCGGTGAGCATGATAGTGGGCTCGACACCGTTGACGGCGGTAGCGACTACGCGGGCGCGCGGGGTGAGTCCCATCTCGGCGCCTGCCTTCTCGGAGCCGACCAGGGTCAGGGCTGCACCGTCGACGATGCCGGAGGAGTTGCCTGCGTGGTGGACGTGGTTGATGCGCTCGAGCTGCGGGTACTTCTTTAGAGCCACGGCATCGAAGCCGCCCTGTTCGCCCATCATGGTGAAGGCCGGGCGCAGGCCGGAGAGCGATTCAGCGGTAACGCCCTCGCGGATGGTCTCGTCGCGGTCGAGGATGGTCAGGCCGCTGGCATCCTTAACTGGTACGACGGAGCGGTCGAAGCGGCCCTCCGACCAGGCCTTTGCTGCGCGGGCATGGGAGAGCGCGGCCATTTCGTCGAGGGACTCGCGGTCGAAGCCGTCGAGGGAGGCAATCAGGTCCGCGGAAATGCCCTGCGGGACGAAGTCGGTGGCGAAGGAGACCTGGGCGTCCATGGCCATGGCGCCGCCGTCGGACATCATGGGGACGCGGGACATGGACTCCACGCCACCTGCGAGGACTAGCTCGTCCATGCCGGAGCGGACCTTCTGAGCTGCGAGGTTAATGGCCGAGAGGCCGGAGGCGCAGAAGCGGTTAATCTGCACGCCGCCGGTGCGGTAGGGCAGACCAGCGGTAAGGCCGGCGGTGCGGGCGATGTCCGCGCCCTGGTCGCCTACCGGGCTGACACAGCCGACGATGAGGTCGCTGATGCGCTCCTCGTCGAGGTCCGGGAAGCGATTGCGAATTTCGTCGATGAGGCCGACGAGCAGGGATACCGGGCGTACCTCGTGGAGGGAGCCGTCCTTCTTGCCCTTGCCGCGCGGGGTGCGAATTGCCTCGTAGATGAAGGCCTCGCCGCCCGGCTGGATGGTGGCGGAAGTCATGTATTTATACCTCACAAATTCGTCGTAGAGTGTCGTGTATCACTCTTTGGTTTCGTGCGTCACTCTATATGTTCGACCGGATTGGTGGCAGCACTTCGCGTGGTATTGGGGCGAAAGTTGGAATGTGTGAGGCTCTGAGCTGCGACTACGGAACAAAACGGGGGTATTTACATAAGTTTTTGGGTTCGTCAGATTAGGCCATCAAAATCTTGATCTATCCGTAACCCCATCGTTGCACCAAGCCCAGGGGTTAAGCCTTCAAACGCACCCACACCAGGTGGTGGTCGCTGGTGGCATCTGAGCCCATTAAGTCGCTGAGCTCCTCACCTTCGGCAGGCCAAAAGACCCCACTATCTGCCTGGGGAAGATTGCATGATGGCAGGACATAATCTGCTCGCAGATTGCCAGGCTTTGGTTCACTAAAATCCGCAGTGTCCTGCTCATCTGGGTTCTTATGCTCAGGGCTACCTTCAACCTGGGCGGCTAAAACTGCTCCCTTACTAGTGGGTTGGGAATCGCAAATTTCTTTCAAGTCCAGAATCTGACCAATGCCAGTGGCCCCAGAGTTATCTCCATCCGCGGGATCGGAATTGTTATCACCAAAGACGATGAAACGCTCATCCGGTGCTAGGCCACCTCGTTGACCTTTGTCATCAACAATCCACTCGGCGCGCTCGCCACCTGCGATGTAATCGGCCATGAGGCGAATCTCATCACCATTGCGTCGCGAGTTCCGTTTCTCTGGTCCATCGAAGGATGGGGGAGTGGGGTGGGAAACTAGCAGATGGATATTCTCTTCATCAAACTTCACAGGAACATCCCAGTGAGACTTACTGGAAAGCCGTAGCTGCTCTACGCTTCCTGGGGCGGCTTGTTCGTAGAAATCCACCGGAATTCTGTTATCGGGCATATCTGCCCACTTTAAGTTCTGGAAAGTACGCGCATTGGCTTCATCCAGCGGGTACTTGGACAATATCGCCATTCCATACTGTCCCGGGTGCTTGCCAAACCCATAAGCATCGCCGGGATCGCCCAGTTTGCCGTTGCCGTCAAGATCCATCCCGGAATCAACACCAGTATTTACCGGAGCAGAAAAGATATACGGGTAATCGATGGCATCTTGGCCCTTTTGTCCGGCGCCAAGGTACTTATCCCGGAAGAGCTTGAGCGCCTCGTTGCCTTCGTCATAATCAAACTCATTGAGAATGACCACATCGGGGCTATTGTGCTGAATCACAGCAGCAATGTTGCGTGCTTGCTCATCACCTTCCTGCAGGTCCTTCAGCAATTCCCCAGAGGTATCACGGTTAAGGCTGGTGTTATAGGTCGCAGCCACTAGGCCCTTATTCTCGGATGCTCCGGCGGAGTTTTCTGCCTTAGCCTCAGTGCTATTGGTGGAGGTAGTTGTCGATTGAGCATCAGATTCCCCGCTATTGGAAGGCGAACAACCTGCGAGCCCGAGCATGAATCCGGGGATAAGCACCGCTCCGGTAGCGAATCTAGCGTAGTGGAATGATCTGCGAGTTTGCCGGTGAGCCATAATCCTGCCCTCGTATAGCGAGATGGAGCCTTATTGACAGAGGCTTTATTGGACAATGGGATTGTATCGGCGCTTTTCCATGCTCGCAGTGTGAGTGGGCGGGGACTGTTGTCGGTTTCCCACTGCTTATCAACCGGTTTACTTTGACTCGCGGTATCGACTAAATCCTCAATTGGATTGCGGGTATTGCGCAGCGATGAGCTGGAGTTCGGGCCCTTAATCCTTCGCCGCCACACCGCGCTTCCAGTAGCCCATGAATGACACATGCCCGCGCGGCACACCCCACTCGCGCACGAGCATTCGCCGCATCTTTACGACGGCCCCCGCCTCACCCGCGATCCAGTAGTAGGTGTCGTCAATGCCGTGCGTGGTCGCCGCGTTCTTGGCGCCGTCCTGCGCCGTCGCCTTCTGCGCAGCCGAGCCCTCCGCTCCGAGGTCCTCGCCGTCGCTGGAGTAACTCGGCGTCTCCCACACCAGCGGCTCGTCCGCAGTGCTCGCAACGACGCCACTCGAACCCGAACCTGCGCTCACGGACACACCCTCTTCAGAACCGACACCGCCATCAGCGCTCACGTCCGCACCCGACTCGGCGCCACCAGCATCAGCGTCAACATCACCAACGCCGTCACCAACCCCCAGCTCATGCCCCAGCAGCTCCAGGCTCCGCATGAGCAACTCGCCGCACTCGACAGGCTCGGCAAGCGTTGCCTCGACACCCGCCGCATCGCGCGGCAGCCAGTGGATGCCCACGGCGTCGGGAAGCTCGAGGGTTTGGACATCGGCGCTGGTCGGGACCTCAATGTAGATATCGCCGCGCACACCTTCGGGCCACTCCTGAAGCGTCTTCGCAATCGCGGGCAGCGTCGTTTCATCGCCGAGCATCCGCACAATCCGATTATCTCCTGGCGCAAACTCGATCCCGCGCCCCGAGTCGTCGTCTCGCGTAGGCGCAATCACAATGAGCTCGTCGCCTTCGCTTGCCGACGCCGCCCACGCCGACGCTGGCCCCGGGTCCTCGGCGTGAATCACGAAGTCGATATCCAGCTCCGCCGGCAGCGGGGTACCGGCGGCGTTGGGGGCCTGTGGGCGTCGGAAAGCGCGCACCGAATAGGTGCGAAGATTGCCGCGCGTGGCGGGATCAAGGGAGGTCCACAGTGCGTACCAGTCGGAGTCGGACTCGAAGCAGGGCAGGCCACTGGGGCCGGGAATGATGAGCTTAATGCGCAGATCTCGAATTGTTTCAGCGGGGCCCATATCGTCGACGCCATGGAAGGTGATGCGCTGGAAATGAGGGGAGATGCGCTCGGTGCGCGCCACACGGACGGTAAAGGGTGCGTACATTGTCGAGCTCCTGTAGCGGGGGTGTTAGCCGGGAAACGGTCAGTGGCGGTGAGCATGAGGCAGCGTTGGTGGCCGCTGCTCCTTCTTTTCGGCGGCTCCACCGCCCCACCGGCCCACGGGCATGACGGCCGGAGTGCCGGAGACGGGATCTTCGATAACGCGGGACTCCAAGTCGAAGACATCGCGGAGGGTAGCTTCAGTCACCACCTCGCCGGGCGCACCCGAGGCAAGGATTTGTCCGTCACACATGGCCAGCAGCTGATCGCTATAGCGCGCGGCCAGGTTCAGGTCGTGCAGGACCATCACGATTGTCGTGCCGCGACTGCGGTTGAGGTCGGTGAGTAGATCCAGGACCTCCACCTGGTGCTTGAGGTCGAGGTAAGTGGTGGGCTCGTCTAGGAGCAGCACTGGGGTGCGCTGGGCCAGCGCCATCGCAATCCAGGCGCGCTGGCGCTGGCCACCGGAGAGCTCATCGACGGGGCGCTCGCCAAGATCGCCGAGTCCGGTGGCCTCAAGCGACTGCGCGACAACCCGGTAGTCCTCCGCGCTCCACCGGCCGAAAAAGCCCTGGTGAGGCGTCCTTCCCCGGCCAACGAGGTCCGCCACGGCGATGCCATCCGGGGCAATCGGCGTCTGTGGCAGCATCCCGATGATACGGGCCAGCTCTTTGACCCCGAACTGCTTTATATCGCGGTCAGCCACGCTCACTGAGCCAGACTGCGGCGCCAGGTGGCGGGATAGAGCCTTCAGCAGTGTCGACTTGCCGCAGCCGTTTGGCCCGATGATGGACGTGACCTTCCCCGGCGCGAACTGGGTGGATACACCTCGCACGATGGCGCGGTCACCGTAGCCGACGGTCAAGTCTCGAGCCTCGAGCACCGGCGGCGGCGCCGGTGCCTGCGCTGGCTCCGAGATAGGAGTGGAAGTCAAGGTATGCCTTTCTCTTTCTAACTCACGCACGCGAGCGAATCAGCAGGTAGATGAGGAACGGCGCCCCGAGTGCGCCCGTAACAACACCCACCGGGTAGCGGGTGCCGAACAGGAATTGCCCTGCCAAATCTGCGCCGAGCACAAGTATCGCGCCAACAAGGCCGGCCGGAATGATGAGTGCGGGGCCCGGGCGGAAGAGCCTCGCCGCAATCGGCCCGGACATAAAGGCCACGAATGCCACCGGCCCACATACGGACGTCGCCACTGCAACCAGCAGCACCGCGCCCACCATTAGCCCGACGCGCACAACCGCCGAGCGAATGCCCAGCGACTTGGCCATATCCTGCCCCAGCCGCATACACGCCAATTGGTGCGATGCAACGGCTGCCAGAGGAACCGCCACTGCCACGACCGCCAGCACTGGCCAGCCACGTTCGAACGCCACGTTGTTCAGCGAGCCCGTCAGCCAGCGCGTCGCCGTCGGCATGTCCCACGCCGCGGCCCGGGAGAGCACGTACGTAGTCCAGGACTGCAGCATCGTGCCAACACCAATGCCAATCAGAATCAGCCGCGCCCCCGAGAACCCGCGCCCGTGGCCCCCAGCTAACCTGCCGCATCCCGTTGACAGTAAATAAATTGCCACTGCAACCAGCAGCGACACCGCCAGCGCGCTTGAGCCAACCACAACCGCACCCGCCTGGAACAGCACAATCGCCGTGACCCCGGCCGCCGCCGCTGCACTGGAAATACCAATAATGTCCGGTGACGCCAGTTGATTGCGCAGCAGCGTCTGAAACACCATCCCCGCCATGCCAAACGCCAGCCCTGCCGCCACCGCGATGCTCGCCCTCGGCAGTCGCAGCTCGCCTACGCTAAACGACGCGCCTGGCACCGTCTGCCCCACAACCACCCGCGCGACCTCGCCGAGGGAGTAGGTGGTCTCGCCGAACATCAGGCTTGCCAGCCACAGCGTGCCGACGACAACAACCAAGGCCATAACGCGCATCGCATAGCCGGTGGCGTGCACGCGCCGGGCGCGGCGCAGAGAATCTGCAAGCGGCATCGTAGCTTCGGTATTTTGGCGTGCTCCGGTCTCCAAGCTCATAGTTCGCCCACCTTCACTCGCCGGGCTAGCCAAATAAACACAGGAGCGCCAATCATCGGCGTCACAATGCCGACCGCCACCTCGCTCGGATGCCCAACAAGCCGCCCAATCGTGTCGGCAGCCGCGAGCACCACCGCACCCGCCAGCAATGAAGCCGGAAGCAAAACGCGGTAGTCGGTGCCGAGAAAGAGACGCAAGAAGTGCGGGACAATCAGTCCGATAAAACCAATTGGCCCCGCCAGTGCCGTCGCCGTGCCACAAAGAATCACCGCGCCAATGGTCGCAGTCAGCCGAGTCCTGACCACGGGAATGCCGAGGCTGGTGGCCGTGTCGTCGCCAAGCGCAAGAGCATTGAGCCCCGCGGCGGTGGCGGCGACTAACAGCGTGCCAACGAGCAGAAGCGGCGCGGCCGTTGCCAGAGTATCCCAGCGGGCACCGCCGACCGAGCCGATTTGCCAGAAGCGAAACTGGTCGAGCACCTCACTGCGTGGAAGAACAACCGCACTGGTCAGACTAGTTAGTGCGGCGGTGGTTGCGGCGCCGGCGAGCGCTAACTTCAACGGTGTGGCCCCGCCCCGGCCCAGCGAGCCGACCGAGTAGACAAAAACGGCTGCGGCGAACGCGCCGATGATGGCAGTGATCATCGTCGGCAGGGGTCGGGAGAGATTCGCAAAGGCGATGCCGACGCATACGGCTAAGGCGGCGCCGGCCAGAACGCCAAAGATGCCTGGATCTGCCAGGGGATTGCGGGTCACGGCCTGCAGAGTCGTTCCAGCCATGGCAAGCGCTGCACCCACAGCGAATGCCATAACGGTGCGGGGAATGCGCGTCCACGCGACGGCCTCACCCGGAGTGGAGGTGGCCCCGCCGAGGGCAGAGATGGCATCGGCGACGGAAATGCTGCGTACCCCAAACATCACCGAGCACACGCACGCTACCAGGGCGCACACGCCAAGGACGGCGAAGGTGAGAGTAGTTTTCGTTCTCGACTGCATAGGCGAGCGATCAGTATTCCTGTGGTCGGGTGTGGTGTTTTGGTAGGCGGCGTGTAGCTGGGATGTCGTTGGGGCGCTAGGACTTCAGGGCCTTGGCGATTTCCCCGAAGTAGCGGTCAATTCCCCAGGTGATGCCGAGCGGCGACGGATTTGCGGCGGCACCCAGCGGGCCGTTTTCTAGGAACACGACCTTTCCCTTCGCGATGGCTGGGACCTTCTTCAGCAGCGGATCGGCCTGCATGTCGGCCAGCTTCTTCTTATCGTCGTCCGGTTTGCCCGAGGAGTACGCCAGCAGCACATCCACGTCCGCGAACTGCTCCGGCTTCTCGGTGGAGGCCTCAATCCAGAACTGATCCGAGCGCTCCGACTCGCGTGCGACGAGCTCTGGTGCCGCCAGACCGTGGTCAACAAGGAATCCCATGCGCGGATCCTTCGTGGAGTAGAAGCCCAACTTCGACGGGTCCGTGCTGCCGCCAAAGGCCGTGAACAGGACCTTCTTCCCCTTCAGCTCGGGGTGGGCGTCCAGGGCGTCGGCAGTCTTGTTGTCTAAATCGGCGACCAGCTTCTCGCCCTCGGAGTCCTTGCCGAGAGCCTTCGAGTTCATCGTGATCATGTCCTTCAACGAGGTTCCCCAGGCAGTGGAGGGGTACGCGACGACGGGTGCAATCTTGGACAGCGTGTCGTAGTCCTCTTGGGTAATGCCGGAGTAGGAGGCCAGGATGACATCCGGCTTTGTTTCGGCTACCTGCTCGAAGGGGATGCCGTCGGTCTCGTCAAAGATTGCGGGCTTCTTCTCCCCGGAGTCTGCACCGAGCTCCTTTAGCTTGTCCTCAACCCAGGGCAGGATTCCGTTGTCATTGTCATCGCCGAAGGTGGCCTTGGACATGCCGACCGGAACCACGCCAAGGGCGAGGGGGACCTCATGATTGGCCCAGCCAACAGTCGCAACGCGCTGAGGAGCCTGATTGATGGTCGTCTCGCCGAACGCGTGCTTGATAGTGACGGGGAAGGCGGCGTTGCTATCGTCTGCGCTGGTGGAGGTGCCGGATGCGGCGTTATTGGCACCGTTGGTGTCAGTGCTGGTGCAGGCAGCAAGGCCCAGTGCGAGG
This sequence comes from Corynebacterium lactis RW2-5, assembly GCF_001274895.1. NCBI lineage: Bacteria > Bacillati > Actinomycetota > Actinomycetes > Mycobacteriales > Corynebacteriaceae > Corynebacterium > Corynebacterium lactis. The sequence continues at coordinate 2,586,520 of NZ_CP006841.1, read as the reverse complement.
GAGCCGGCGATTGCTGTTGCTAGGAGTGCACGTGTGGCGGTGGCTCGGGCGGCGGTGTGAGTTGTTCGAACGGTGTGGTTGCTGGTGGTCTTTGTAGTCTCGCGTGGTGTGGCGGATTCGCGGTGCATGGGGCCTCCAAGGGCGCATAAAAATAAGTAAATAGACACTTGGGAAGCAAGCTTAGGCTAGTCTCAGTTTGTTACGCAAAGGTAGTCGTTCGGCCCCGTAAACGTTGTGTAAGTAGGGGGAGTGCTGAGGCGTTTTTCCTGGCCCCAGTCCTATTCCACAGGCTCGTCCGGGCTAAAAAGGTTCCCTCCATGGTTGGAGGCCTAAGGGGTAACGGTAGGGGGGGCGGGGAGAGTATTAGGTTCTAGGGTTGCCTCTGCGAGATACCAAGTCCTTTTAGCATGGTGAAACCGCATGACCGGCTGCGCAAACGGTCGCATATCGAGGTCGTAGAGCGCGCTGTCGATGTCCCCTTCGAAATCTGCTGCATGAAAAGAACCCGCTTCCCCTGCTCGAACGCTCTCCAGATAGTCATGCAAAACCTGAGCGGAACACTCCACCACAACGAAATTGCGTGGGGGAATGTCTTTCCAAAGGTCGATGGTGATGTTGCCTGAGTCGTCGAGGAAAGCGTGAGTGCCGATCAACCCCTCCTTCGCCGAATTGATTCGGTCAACAAACTCCCGCTTATCCCTTGCGCTCTGGGCGCTATCGACTTCCGGACTCATCCACTACCTCTTCCGCAGCACCAGCACCAGATTCGACACCGCGAACTCGCGCAGCACTGGCACGTGTACCATCCACCACGCCCACCAGGGGTGATAGCGCGGGAACGCCGCCAAAACCTCGGCCTCACCAGCGCGCTCGACAGCATCGCCCCAGCGCATACCTTCCGCGCAGCCGACCTTAAACAGCGACTCGCCAAAGTAGTTCTTCGGCCGCTTGCCGTGCTTCTTCTCATACATCCGCCGCGCGCGGTCGCCGCCGAGGTAATGTGTCAGCCCCATCTCGTGCCCGCCGAACGGCCCGTACCAAATCGTGTACGAGTAGACCATCAGCCCGCCGGGTGCGGTCACACGCAGCATCTCCCGGCCCATCCGCCACGGGTCGGACACGTGTTCCGCCACGTTCGACGAGTACGTCAGGTCAAACGCACCATCGCGAAACGGCAGGTCAAGCCCCGAACCGCGCACCGACGACTCCAGCTTGATTCCCGCCGCCGCCATCTCTCCGACATCCGGCTCGCAGGTGTAGTACTCCACGCCGCGCTCGGCGAACGCACGTCCGAAGTAGCCCGGCCCGCCGCCGACGTCGAGAATCCGCATCCCCCGCAAAGCCCCGCTTGCCGACGCCCCCTGCGCCGCCTCATCGCCGTGGGCTTCGGTATAGCCGACTCGGGACGCCCCAGCCGCAATACCCTCCAACAGGCCAATAGTGTCCTCGGCCAAGTGACCGTAGAAAATGCCAGGGTCAGTCTGCTCGTATTTGAAGTCCCCGAGCAGGCCGAATGACCTTTTGAGCGTCGCAAAGCGAACCAAAGGGGCGAGTGCACGAGGAACGAAAAAGGAGGGGAGTCTAAACCTGGTCACCCCTATAAACCTAGTAGACGGGCGGCGTGCGCGGAGGTGGGTTCGGCGGGTAATCGGGGCAAAGCGGGGACGGTAGGCAGGCGGAGGGATATTCTGAGATAGTTATGAAAATTTTGCTGTTGTGCTGGCGCGATACCGGCCACCCCGAGGGCGGCGGAAGCGAACGCTACCTGGAGAGAGTGGCCGCGTATCTCGCGCAGCAGGGGCACCAAGTGGTCTTTCGGACCGCGAGCTACCCCGGGGCGCCTGAGCTTCCCGAGCGTGATGGTGTCGTATTCTCCCGCGCGGGTGGCAATTTTTCCGTCTACGTGCGCGCATGGGCGGCCATGGTTGCGGCGCGGTTCGGTGCCGGGTCAATAGGCAACGCGCTGGGTGGGCGTCCGGATGTGGTCGTGGACACTCAAAATGGCGTGCCCTTCTTCGCGCGTATCTTCTCAAGCGCATTGGCGCGGACCTCGACGGTCCTGCTCACGCACCATTGCCACCGCGAACAGTGGCCGGTCGCGGGACCGGTGGTGGCGAAGCTCGGTTGGTTCATCGAATCGCGCCTGTCCCCGCTGATTCACCGGCGCTGCCGCTACATCACGGTGTCCGAGCCGAGCGCCGCCGAGCTGGTGAACCTCGGCGTGGATGCCGATCGCATCGAGATTATCCGCAACGGCGTCGACCCTATCCCTGAGGAGGCCCGCTCCACCGCCGGTGTCGGTGATGCCGCGATTGTCAAGGGTGAGGCGCCGCACCTGGTGACGCTGTCTCGCCTGGTGCCGCACAAGCAGATCGAGCATGCCATCGACGTTCTTGCCGACCTGGTGGAAGACTACCCCGGAGCAATCCTCGACGTCATTGGTTCCGGCTGGTGGCACGACAACCTGGTTGAATACGCAGGCCAGAAAGGTGTTGCGGACCATGTGGTCTTCCACGGGCAGGTTTCGGAGGCCGACAAGCACCGCATCCTCTCCGGCGCGTGCATCCACATGATGCCCTCGCGTAAGGAGGGCTGGGGCCTTGCCGTCATCGAGTCCGCTCAACACGGCGTGCCGACGGTAGGTTACCGGTCCTCAGCGGGCCTGAATGACTCCGTCAACGACGGTGAGACGGGACTCCTCGCGGATGACGAGGCCGATCTGGCTGAAAAGACCCGGAAGATTCTGGCGGACCCGGAGTTGCGGCGACGTATGGCGGAGGCCTGTGTCGCTCGCGCCGATGAGTTCGGATGGGATAAGACCGCAGCGGCGGTACTGAAGGTTCTGGAGTCGCCACGCGTTCGGTAGGTTGTCGGGGGTCGCGGGCTCTGTCCTCTCGAGATGCGGTTCCTGGGCCTCTTTTCTGCATTAAAAGGCCAAAAATCGGCCCATCATTGGATTAGTTCTCAATTTTGTGACACTTTTTAGCAGTAGCAAATTTGACCACCTGGGCATCTGCAAGAGTGAATGGCGCAAACTTGAGAGCTTGTCACTTTAGGGGCTTCTTCGCGCTAGTTCTTGTGGGGCGTGGGGTGCAAGTGGTCGATGATGCTACAGCACCACCTCTCGGGTGGGGATATGCAACCGACGGCGCCGGCGATGTACTTCAAATATCGCCCCGGAGAGAATCTGTTTTCGGCGAGACCACGCCCGACCGGAAAAGTCCTTGAACGTCTTCGTTAACGCCTCCGCGGAAAAAGAGCCCCCGCCGGCCCCGCGAGCGCGCACAGTATCCACATCCCAAAAGCTGCCCACGCAGCAGCATAGTGGAGGTCACTGGGGCGCTCGGGGCGCTCAATAACTCCCGGAACATGGTAAAGGTGCAGGTCATCATCGCTGTAAACCGAATCTAACGCTGCAAGAATCGACTGAGCATTGCCCATATTTCCCGGTGAGTTTTCCACTAGTACCCAGCCGACGCCATTTCCTCGAAGAACGTCGAGCGCCCGCTCGATGCCCGTTCCAGCACCAGCATCAGCGCCAGCCAGCAAAGTCCGTTCCACCAGGCCCGACCCTTCGCCGGCGACAGCAGTGCCCGACACAATCAGCTCGCCCGACCCCACAACCGGCGCGGGCAGCGCCTTGAATGCGGGATCGAATACGGGTAACCCGTCGATGATCCGGTAGGACCCGGCCGGCAAAACTGCGACGGCGTGCTCATCCATCGCAACGACTCCCGAAACCGCGGACCACCCCGCCCAGCTGGGCACGGGTCGCAAGACGGAGACGTCGGCAGGCAGAGTGGGCACCGCCGCAACGATGATCAGCGCGCTCACCGCCCCCGCCAACCACTGCCCGGCTCGCGTGCCGACGTCACGGGCCCGCGCCGCGAGGTGCTCCGCGCCGGCGGCGGCAAGGAGCACGTATGCCGGAAGTGCCAGGGCCACCCACTTTTGGCCGTCACGGAGAAGCCCGGCGCCGGGGATGTGCTGAAGGGCCCAACCCATCACAGCAATACCCGGTGAGGTGGCAGCCAGCGCTACCAGGGCGATTGATACGCCGGCCATGATGATTAGACCTCGCCAACACGGACCTGTCTCCGGGCACGATGCCGGCCTGGAATCCCACACGCGGCGGAATCCGAGAGCAAACAGAGCCAGTAGCACAAGCACCATCGCCGCTGAGAACCCGACCTCGCGGGTGAGCGGAACAGCTTGCCGGTTCCATATCCCGCCCAGGCCGAGCAACGCACCCAGCGTGCCGACATGCGCCTCCGCGCGAGCAGCAAAAGCCGCGGCCCCTGATGCATCGGCGGAGGAAGCCGCGCCGAAGTTCAATGCCGAGGCAACCAACCACGGTGCGCTGACCAGGGCAGTCGTGACGGCAATCCAGGCGCGGTCGCGCCACGCACGGGCTGCCACCAGTCCCGTAATCCCGGCGAGCAAAGCGCCGGTCGGGGTGAGACCCGCCACGGCGATTGCGCTGGTCCGCCACCAGGGGCTGCGCATCCGGGCAGCCAAGACGACCGCGGGTAGCAGCACCGCCGCAATAACCAGGGACCACTGGCCCTGGAGGAGTCGCTCCACGACGAACGGATTCCATAGCAGCATCGTCGGCGCGATGAGTTGGCCAACGAGGCTGACACTCCGGGGTGTCCGCCCAGCACGAGATTCCCGCACAGCGCCAGTGCCAGCACCACCAACAACGCCACTCGTCAGCGTCCTCGCCAGCTCAGCTGCCGCCAGCCCTCCAATAACACAGGCACCGACCATGAGGAAACGAACCCAGTGGCTGGCATCAACGAAATACCCGAGCGCCCAGAGCAGGGTGTCCTGGGGGACGGACCGCGCGGCAGATTGGCCGAGGCCTAGGGTGGCGTCGGTAAGCGGAGGGTGGGAGGGGATGACCATGTCTCGCAGGAGGAACTGCGGTGGGCCGAAGGCGCGCCCGCCCGCCTGGCCGGAGTCGGCGGGCAATGCCGGGAAGAACAGTGGCCAGCAGACGGCGGAGGTGAGGGCGAAGATCCATGCCAACACAAAAGCCCAGCCGACTCGCTCGGAATGGGAGCGGGCCGACTGGGCCAGGGTTGCACGGAAGTTTTGAGTCACGCGCTTTATATTAAGTTATTTCGTCGCCCGTCACGGCAATGCCGTGGGGCTCCTAATCGGGCATTGTCTTTCGTCTCGCCCTTGCGCTTAGCCCTTGGAGCGGACGCGGAAACCAACCAGAACCAGGATCAGGCCAACGATACCCAGAATCCACGGGGCAACGGTGCCGCCGATAAACATGGCGCTCATCGCATCGGTAGCCTTCTGCATCTGGGCTTCCTTGGACTTGCCGTCCCACTGTGCGGTGTAGTCCATAGCGGTGCGGTTGCGCTCGGCGCGCTCCTTTTCGTGGCCAGCCTTGGAAGCGATCTCCTCGGCCTCCTTGGCATCGCGAGCGTAGAACATGAACATCTCTTCGGTGCCGTTGACAATCACGCCGGAGGTGGGCTCAACACGGACGGTGCGGACGTTGGTGTAGTAGCGGTCCATCTCGACGTCCTCATCGCCCTCGAGGCCCCACTTGTGGCCCGGGAAGGACAGTCGCATGGAAGCGAGCGTGTTCTTGTCAGCCTCAGTCAGCTTGCGGCCGTCGCGAGTGAAGTGCTCCTTCAAGGATTCGTACAGGTTCTGCGGTGGGATGGTCATGGAGTACTTGTAGACGGTCTCGCCGGCCTGCTCTTCCTCGCCGACGAAGTCAATCTCGAAGTTGCGCATCGACTGAACGTCGTAGTACGGGTAGGACTTCTTTTCAGTGCCGAAGGGGAACTGGTACTGGATACCAGGGCGAGGGAACGTCGGAGGCTCCGTGTCCTGGCCGCTCTTTGGTGCGTTGATAGCGACGCTGGAAGTCGGATCCTCAACAGGGAATGCGGTGGAGCGGTTCAGGGTGATGCGATCCAGTGTCGCGTTGACTAGGTTGTTCGGCTCTTCCTTGTCATCGCGCAGCATGGTGGTGCCGACCTGCATGGTGGCGACCTTCTCGTCCGCCGGCTCCTCAATCTCGACGTGGCGCTTGGACTGCAGCGGAGTCTTATCGTTGATGAAGCAGTGAACCGGGAGCTTCTGCTTCTCCTCATCCGTGGTGGCCTTGCAGCGCGGGTCGTTTTCGCGACCCGGTGCTGGCTGATTCTTGCCTAACAGTGCGGAGTCGAGCAGAGCGGCCTCCCGGATTTCAGTGGAGGTATCGCTCACGGTATCAAGCGGAATTACCCGAAGACGGGGCACCAGGAAGGTGGGCAGCAACACTGCAATGACAATCAATGCCGCGCCGATGAGGATCAGCGCGTTTCCGAGAGTTCTCTTCATGAGCGATTGGTTCCCTTTACTTCATTAAACTTTCTCGTGCAAAACGTAGCAGGAAGCCGGCGTGTGTGTGCACGATTTTTCATATTATCTTGTCAGGAAAACGAAATGGTTTTTCAGAAATATGCCCTGACCTGCTTTTACTAGATAATAAGATAATTCAGACTTTATCACCTTTAAGTCCTGTGTAAGAAAGAATTATGAAAAACGCTAGTCTCGTGTCCGCGCCACCCAAGGCCTTAAAGCCGGGTTTCCTGCCCTCGTTGGAGGGGCTGCGAGCAGTCGCATCCATCGGCATCATCGGCACGCACGTTGCGTTTCAGACCGGTCATGACACGGGGGCGCTGTGGGAGCGCGTCCTCGGTCGCTTCGATTTCTTCGTTGCCGTGTTTTTCGCTCTGTCCGGTTTTTTGCTGTGGCGCTCGCATCGCACGGGCTTTGGCGGGGTTCCTCCCCGCGCTGCTTTCCGACGTCCCGACCGGGGCTTCGCCGCAGGCTGGCTTAAGTACTACAAGAAGCGATTCGCCCGGATTATCCCAGCTTATTGGGTGCTCGTGGTCATCGTTTTAGTGGCGCTGCCCGTAGGCAGTGGCGCCGATTGGAAGACGTGGCTGACCAACCTGACGCTCACCCAGGTGTATTTTCCGAACTCCCTTCACGGTGGCCTGACGCACCTGTGGTCCCTGTCTGTAGAGGTCGCCTTCTACGTCGCACTGCCGGTCCTTGCGATCGGCTTGCGAGGCATTGATCCGCACGCGCGACAGGGCCGCCGGATCCTTGTGATTAGCCTTCTCGCAGCCGCCAGTTGGGCGTGGCCGTACCTGCCGATTCCCTACCCAGATGGGGTTAATCCGCACATCCAGCCGGTCGCCTACTTCTCCTGGTTTGCCGTCGGAATGGTGCTTGCGGAGCTCGAGTCGCTCCAAGGCGTACAAACCGCGTCGGCACGGGCGAAGGTCGAACGAATTCAGCGCTGGGCCCGCCGCCGCCCACTGTGGATTGCATTGGCTATCGCCGCTTTAGTGCTGGCGTCCGTCCTTGGTCCGGAGGGCCTGGTCGATTTGAGCAACTGGGAATTCACCCGCCGACTCCTCTGCGGCCTCGTATTCGGAGCCGCCATGATTGGTCCGTGGGCGATGGCGCCGGAGTCGAAGTTCTTCGAGCACCCCGTCATGCAGGCACTCGGCCGTTGGTCCTACGGGATCTTCCTTTGGCATATCGCGATGCTGTCGGTAGCCTTCCCCCTCCTCGGCGTGAACCTGTTTAGCGGTCACCTCTTCGCGGTGTCCGTCGTGACAGTTGCCCTGTCTATTCCCGTTGCCGCCGCCTCCTATGCGCTGGTGGAGGAGCCCGCTCGCCGCTACTTTGGCCGCGTGTGGGTGAACCGCTAGGCGCTTTTCACTAGGTGCCTTCCTTCGGGGCAAACTCGTCGCGGCGTGCTCCGAGGCCTAGTTATCCGAATCTCTCCTCCCGAACGCCACCGAGTAGCAGGCGGTCGCAGCCAATGCCGCTGTCATCAGCAGCTGCAGCGGCCAACCCTCGCCGGCGTAGTCCTCCTTCGGCCACGGGTTCGTCGCGAGCAGCACCGCGCCCGCTCCCATCGCCGCCGCCAGAGAGGAAATCAGCCCGTACCTTAGGGCCCGCTCCCGCTTGCTGACGCCCACACGCCCCCGCATCGCCCGCTCCGCCGCCTGGGCAACGGCAACGACGCCGAATCCTACGAGCAGCCCGGGCCAGGATGACACGAGCGCCACTGTCACGGTCGCCGTTACCGCGACGACCGCGCGGGGAAGGTCGGTACCGAGCGCGTCCGGAGGGATAGGGCCCGTGGGGTGGTGGCGCCGGAAAGCGAAAATGAGGATTCCCGCAACGAGCGCGTATGCGACGGCGAGCGCGCCACCTGCGATGATGCCGCCCTTCCAGAGTTTCTGTGGCGGGTAGGTCAGCTCGGGCATGCCGTGGACCCCGGCGGGGACAATCCAGCCCTGCTGCCAGCCGTTGACGGTGACTGGGCTCATGGGCGCGCCGCCGACGAGGAACTCGCGGCCGCGGTTGACGGAGCTCGGCAGCCAGAGGACGCGGTCGTTGCTGCTGGCCTCGATGGGCTGGTCCAGGGCTGGGGACACCTGCGTGGCCTGCTGCTGCTCGGAGGTCGGGGCGAAGTAGGACTCGTCGGTCAGGGAGACCCAGTCGGACTTGGCGTCGATGCGCCACGCGCCCGCCGGCAGATCCAGAGTTTCGCCGCAGGCCAGGTCGCGATTGCCGCTGCCGTCGGCGCGCTCCAGGGTCGCCCATGGGTCGCCGATGCCGTTGCGGCAGGTGTCGGCATCGACGCGGACGCGGCGGTTCGCGGGTACCGTGAACAGGCGGACGAAGGTGCCCTCGCGGACCTCCTGGCCGAAGACCCAGCGCTGTGCCAGAGGGGAGGAGTCCGGGACGACTGGCAGGCGCACCGGTGTCAGGTCGAGGTCGGCAGAGTCTGTGCCTGCGTCTGCATCAGCACCCGCACCCGCGTCTGCATCAGCACCCGCGCCCGCGCCTGCGCCGGGTACCACCAACTTCAGTTCGGCGATGCCGAACCCGATTGGCGCGATCGTGGCGGTGACCTTCACCTTCTTTGTGGCGGAGCCGGGCAGTGGGATGCGCGTCGGCTGTCCCGGAATCAGCTGCGTGGACACGGAGGCATCGTCGGTCTGCACGCGCACCTGAGCGGGCACCTTCGCGCCGGTCAGCGTGATGACCGCGCCGTCGGTCCGGTCGGGCAGCGTCAGCTCGACCCACTCGGCCTGGCTCTTGCCGGATAGCGGCTCCCACCAGGTGCTCTTATCGCCATCCAGCATCGCGTTGACCGAGTGCTGCGAAGCCGCGCCGCCGACGTTGTACGGCTCCGAGGAGGACGAGGACACCGCAATCTCGCTGCGGCCCGTCGCCGTCTGCACCAGCGGGATACCGGCCACGGGATAGTCGGGGACCAGGTTGCGCACGTTGGTCTCCTCGTCGGCCGCCAGGATCCCGGACTCCGCACGGACCACCTCGCCGTAGTTGCGCCCGCGCCGGGCCGGGGTGTCTGTGACGGTGCCCGCGTCCGCGCCCGCCAGGATGCGCACAGGGGCATCGCGGTCGACCTCGTCGAGTCGCGGCAGCACCTCGGGGCCGCCGGCGACCAGCGGGATCTGCGTTGTGTCGATCAAGCGCGGACTCATTGCTTTATCGCGCACCAAGGCCGGCCCCGCACCCCAGATCTCGATGGCGGTGCGGCCCTTGTCATCCGCGAACTGCGCAACCTTCTCCATTCCCTTGGATGCGCGCAGTGTGTCGCCGATGTCCTGTAGCGAGTCTGCCCGGTAGCCCAGGCGCAGGTCACGGCGGACCAGCACGTAGCCGATGCCGTTGTTCCTCAAGGTCGCGTCCAGTGCCGGTACCTCGCGCCCGCGCGTCAGCGAATCGCGCAGCCCGTCGAGCCCGCGGATGGCCTCTGGCGGTACCAGTGGAATCGCATCGCGGACGGCCCAGGGGACGTCGGCAAGCGGTTGGATGGGTTCGTCGCGAGTGTTTCCCCAGTTCTGGTCAGCAAACGGCGACGACGGCAGCAGCAGCGTGCGCGTGCCGGACCCGTGGGCATTAATCCAGTCGGCAGCCTCGTGCCAGTAGCCGGGAACCTTCTCGAAGGGCCCCGCCGGAGCCAGCCGCGCGCTCCACGCGGGAGCCGTCGCACCGACCAGCACCAGCAGCACTCCCATCGCCGCGATCGCCGCCGGGTGCTTCTCCGGGTGCAGCCACTTTTCGCTTGCCGACGTGCCGACGCCCACGTCCGCCTCTGCGCTCTTACGCTCCCAGGGCCACGGCAGCTGGGCGGTGGCGTGCGCGATGCCGATGATTAGCGGGAGCCGCAACACCGTGTCGAACTTGTGCAGGTTGCGCACCGCGGCCAGTGCGCTGTCGAGGGCCTCGCGGGCGGGCTGCCAGAGAAGGCCGAAGGGCTCGGTCCAGGCGGCCATGATGACGATGCCGATAAGCGCCATCGTCAGCCACATGCGGCGAAGCGGCAGGCCACGCATGGCCAGGCCCAGCAGGCCGAGCGCGGTCACCGAGAGCGTGGCATAAATCAGGATTGGCTCGGCAACCAGCGCATTTCCGCCGATGCGCTCGAAGGAGACGAAGGGCGTCCATGACGTCGTTCCACGCAGCGCCTCCCCGAGACTCATCCACCGGGTGGTCACGCCGGAGGACTCAATGTAGTCGGTAAACGGCGCGGAGTAGCGGCCGAGCAGCAGCAGCGGCACTATCCACCACATGCTTACCACGGCGCACGCGGCCAGCCAGCCGCCGAGCATAGACCAGGCTCGGGCGCGGCGCGGGCCGGTGAAGCCGAAGAACAGCAGGATCAGCCCCGCCGGGATGCAGGCCGCCGCGGTGCTAATCGCGTTGACGGCACCGGTGCACAGCACCGCCAATCCCGAGAGCAACACCGCCCGCGTGGCCGCGCGACGCGGCAGGCTTGAGCGGTCGCCCGCCACCCGCAGCAGCGGCAGCGCGATCCACGGGGCCAGCGCTACGGGCCAGGTCTCCGAGGAAATCGCGCCCAGGGTTGTGATGATGCGCGGCGACAGGGCGTAGAGCAATGCCGCAATCACCCGCGAGGTATGCGATCCGACCCGCGCCGTCTCCGCGATTCGGTATGCGCCGGTGAAAGCGAGGCACAGAGTCAGCGACCACCACAGGGCCTGGGCGACCCAGTCGGGCGCGAGGGCGTCGGGAAGCAGATCGAATGCGGCGAAGAAGGGGCCCTGCGGGAAGAGATAGCCGTAGGCCTGGTTCTGCAGCTGTCCGAGCGTCATGTTCTCAGACCACATGTTTAGCGCGCCGGAGAGGAAACCTGTCGGGTCCTCCGTCAGATCGTGTTTGGTGTCCGCGACGGTTTTGCCCGGGGATTGGACAAACGCCAGCAGGCACAGCGAAACCCACCACGGGGCAAGCGCGCGAGTGCGCACTCGACCGGTGGTGGGCATGTCTAGCTGCAGGTCGGTTCGGCTACGAATAGCAGAGTTTGCCTAGCGCTGGCCGTACTCGACGCCGCCAAGAAGGGCCTGATCAGCGGAAACGGCCTGAGCTTCCGGGATTTGGTCCTCGGTCAGAGCCTGGCCGAGGCCGAAAATAATCGCACCACCGAGCAGGGCGCCGATGAGGGCGGAGGCAAGTGCCGGACCGATGCTGCGACGTGGTTCGGAATCAGTCTCGTACGCCATGTGAAGACTCCTCGTTACATATAAATCAAACCTGAAAGGAAACTATACCCGCTGGCTCCTGTGACTCCAGTAAAACCGTGTGGTTTCCCCCAATGCGGGGACACGCAGGTAAGCAATGGTCAGAAGAATAACTGATTTTGTATCGCGCAGTGAAGTTTTTAAAAGTTTTCCTGAAAAACTTTTAGTCTTTCGCCGCCGGCACAATCAGCACCGGCCGGCCGGCATTCTTTACGACGGCATCAGACGTCGACGCGGAGAACAGGCCGCGGAATCCAGTCAGGGCGCGGGTGCCTGACACAATCACGCCAGCGTCGAGCTCCTCGGCGGCATCGACGATCGCGGACCAGATGGTGGTCTCAGTCTCGACCAGGTACGGCTCCGCAACGAAGCCGGCGTCAGCGGCCACGGCGACGCCCTCGCGGCAGATGGCGACGGCCTCGTCGTGGGCGGGGTCCCCGTTTTCGGTGGTGGAGTCCCAGTCGGGCTGCATCATGCCGGAGGCGCCGGCCGTGCGGGCGGCCTGGCGCTGCAGCGGCTCCCAGGCGGTGAGGATGTAGGCCTTCTTAACCCGTAGGAGCTGACCTGCGTATTCCAGCGCACGCTTGGATTCCTCCGAGCCGTCGTAGGCGATGAGCATTGAGTCAGAAATCGGTTCAACCATGGTCCTTTAAGAATCCTCTTCCATAGAAATTTCAAAAAATTTCGTGTCTACCTCAGGATAGGACAACGGGACTCGAAGCCGACGGCATTTCGGCTACATCTGGATTGCCGGATGCAGCTTCTTCATCGTCCATGTTCTATCGCGAGCGGCGGCAAAGGCGGTGATGGCCAGCGCCAATGCCATGAACCCGACAAGCGCCACGATGGCGATTGGCAGGCGCGAGTCGAAGTCCCCGTAGAGGACCTGACGGAAGCCGTCGACCGCATACTTCATCGGCATGAACGGGTTGATCCACTGCAGAACCTTCGGCTCAGTCTCGATGGGGTATAGGCCGCCGGAGGCAACCAGCTGAATCATCAAAAACGCCATCGACGCCACGCGGCCCGGGCCCGTGCCCAGCAGGGTGAGGAACATCTGGTTGAAGGCTACGTACATCAGCGAAACCAGGATGCCAAAGGCCGTCAGTCCCGCAACGGTAGAGGCCTGCAGCGGCGTTGCCAGCAGCGTCAGCCCGACGACAGCGAGAGCCTGCGCAACACCGATGACTGCGGGGGAGAGGAAGCCGTCGATTGCCGCGCGCAGGGGCGAGATGCCCGAGGCGATTGCCCTGCGCTGGATCGGCTTGAGTAGGAAGAACATGATGATCGCGCCGATGTAGAGCGACAGCGCGAAGAAGAACGGGGCCAGTCCCGCGCCGAAGGTGTTGCTGCCGGCATCGTTGTGGTCGGAGACCTGCACCGGCCCGCCCATGACAGAGGCGATGTCCTTGCGCTGTGTCGGCGTCCACGTGGGCACGGAGTCGGCGCCCTCGCGCAGCCCCTTGGAAAGTTCCTGGCTGCCGTCGTGCGCCTGGCCCAGCCCATCGCGCAGGCGGTCCGCGCCGTCGCTTAGCTTCACGCTGCCGTCGCGGAGCTGGTGGGAGCCGTCCTGGAGGCGTACCGCGCCGTCCTGGAGCTGACCGATTCCGTCATCGAGCTGGTGGGCGCCGTCGCGCAGGCGGTGCGAGCCGTCCTGCAGGCGATTGACACCGTCCTGGAGCTGGCCGAACTTCGCGATGCCGTCGCTGACCTTGCCGAAGGCCCCGCGCAGCTCTGAATCAGGATCGTTGAACTGGGCATTTAGGTCGCGAACGCCACCGGTGACCAGGTCGACCTTCGCCATCGCGTCCGATTTCGGGCCGAGGCCGTGGGAATCGAACTGATCCGCCAAGTTGTACAGGCGCTTCGCGGCATCCTGGCTCACCGGGTCGGGGAGCCCGGCCAGGCTGTCCGCCACTCGGCGAACTTCGCCCGCGGACTGCCCCTGGGCTTCCGAGGCTCCGCGCGCCACCGACTCCAGCTGCGCGACCTGGTTCGCTGCGGCGCTCACGCGGCCTCCGAACGCGTCGACCTGGGACTTCAGCGCATCGGCCTTGCTCTGGACATCGTTGATAGTGCCCGCCGCGGCACCCACGCCGGCAGCGAGCTGGTCGATGCCGTCGACGAGCTGGTCCGTGCCATCGGCAAGCTGGGAGGAGCCGTTCTTGAGCTTGCCGGTGCCGTCGACGAGCTGGTCCGTGCCATCGGCAAGCTGAGCGGTGCCATCCTTCGCCCTGTGGAGGCCGTCGGAGAGCTCGCCGGAGCCGTCGTGAAGCTTGGCGATGCCCGCGTCGAGCTTCTCGGAACCGTCGGCGGCGCGGCCGATGCCGGTGCCCGCGTCGAGCAGGCCGACCAGCAGCTTATCCACCGCCTGCGAGCCAATCTTCTCGCCGACAACGTTGATGACCACGCGCATGGCGTTCTCGCCGATCATAGTGGAGAGGTAGCCGTTGGCGTCGTTATAGGTTGCCTGCAGGGTCGCCTTCTCCGGCTTCGGGTTGTCCTTCTGTGCCGGCGACGCGATGGCCTGGGAGAAGTCCTCCGGCAGCTCTACCGCGAAGTAGTAGCGGCCTTCGCGCACACCCTCGATGGCCTCCTGGTGCGAAACCTTCTGCCAGTTCAGAGACTTATCCTCGAGTAGGCCGTCGGCGACCTCCTTGCCCGCCTCGAGTTGCTTGCCCTCGACGGTGGTGCCGCGGTCGGAGTTGACTAGCGCGACGGGCACGCGGTCAATCTGCCCGAACGGGTTCCAATAGCTCCACAGGTAGAGGGTGGAGTAGAGGATGGGCATCACGCACATGATTAGGATGGCGACGCGGGAGAGCTTGAATCGGTTGAATCGGCGCAGCTCAGTGCCGATGTGGAGACCGGAGATCATTACTGTTCTTCCCCTTCTGCCTGCGAGTTTCCTGCGTGGTGTTTCCGTGTGTGCTGTCGCGGATTGTCGCCTGCCGCGTGCCGCGGCCCTCCGCTTGCCGACGGTGCTTGCGGCGCATCGTGAATCAACTTCTCCGCGGCTTCACGGGCCTTCTTCAAGTGGCTCCGGACCTCGGAGTTGCCGGTGTGCTCCGGGTGAATATGGCTGCGGTCGGTGTCGAGCTCCACGTTCGCGCCGATGTCGATGAGATTGTCCGGGATTGGGTTCGTTGCGTTGACGACGACCGGGATGTCCTTCGCGATCTCGCCCACGCGGAGCAACAGAAGGTTGCGGTCGGCGATTTCGTGGATCTGCTCGAGGTCGTCGATCACGAGCAACTCGGTGTCATGCCCGTGTGCCGGCTGCAGCGCCAGGGCCATGCGCAGCAGGTGTCGGTCGAGGCCAGGTAGTGCGGAGACGTAGGCGTCGATGGGGGGCAGGCTTCGGGGTCCGAAAACGGCGCCGGCGATGTCTTCGAGGTACTCCTCGTCGGCCTTCTTTGCGCGGTGCCACCAGGGCAGTGACCAATTCAGGTGCTCGCTGAGGAGTGTGCGCACGGTGACATCGCGGTCGAGGAGGTCTACCTGTTCGACGCCTGCGATGGCGACTCGGGTGCGGATGTCGCGGAGCTTGCTGTGGCCCAGGACTTCCAGCGTTCCGGAATCGGCCTTCATCCTGCCCGCGAGGGTCAGGGCGAGGGCTGTCCGGCCGCTGCCGCCCTTGCCAGAGAGAATGGTAACTCCTTGGTTCGGGACCGTGAAGGTCAGCGGGCCATAGACGGGGCCGCCTTCTGCTGCGAGGGAGAGGTCCTTGGCGATGATCGCAGGAGGCGTCGCCGCGTCTGGCGTTTCCGGTGCCTTGGGCGTGGTCTCACTCATGTCGTCCTCTGTAGTTCTTGCGTGGCGGAGCATGTCGCTGGGCTCGGCCGAGCTCAACGGTGCATGACGCTAGGGGTGCTGCTCTGGCTGTCGTCCGTCGTCGTTGTTGGGCGACGGGGCTATACGCAAGGGCAACGGAATTGTTGAAGTGCTTATCAGATTAGAACTGAAACTATAAATAACTTTCAAGTTATGACGGTAGAAAGTTAACGCCTTATCGAGATGTTGTGGGAGGTTGTACGGAAAATCGGCCCTATTTGGGCGCGGTCAAAAGTATGACCACGCCCAAATAGGGCCGATGTCTGTAAGTTGTGGATTTTCGCCGCTGGTAGTGCGGTTGGGCTGCTATCCGAATAGGCGACCGAGGAAGCCCCGGTTGGCGCCGGAGGCTTCAATCTCTGCTTGGGTGTGCTTTCCGTCGCACCACTGGTTGGCGGGAACCATGGCCTTGACCTGCGCGATGTGCTGACCGCAGCCAGCCCACGTGGTCTTGTGGCAAACGTTGCATTCTACTGGGCGACACATAGGTGAGGTGCTCCTTAGGTATTGAGCTTAAGTGTTTGGCGAGTGGGTAGCGGGATTGCGCCCGACGTCCCTACAATACCCCGTGGGGTATGTTCGATGCAAGGGGGTGTGGGGTGAAATCTGCAGGTCAGAGTGATATTGAGAACTATTTTCAATAGTGTGGGCGGGCCCTGCGTTAGTTTCTCGCGTGCGAGGTTCTTCAATAACGGTGATGTGTCAGCAGAGATACGGGAGTAGGTTATACATCTATGGCAGAGGTGAGAGAGGAAAACCAGGGCCGGGATCACGAAAACCGCGGTGCAGCCGTTAAGGTCGGAGGCACTTTGGCCGTCATCGCGGTCATCGTTGCGGCGCTGAACCTGCGCCCCAGCATCTCCTCCGTCGGTCCCGTCCTCGACGACATCCTCGCTGCCATGGACGCATCGCCTTCCCTCGGTGGAGTCATTACGGCACTTCCCGGCCTTGCATTCTTTCTGGTCGGGCTGGTGGCGGTAGCAGTCGCGAAGCGGCTCGGCCTCACCGGCGCCCTCGCAGTGGGCGCGGTCATGCTCTTTATGGGGCTCGCAATCCGCCCCTGGGTCAGCAACATCTGGCTCTTCCTACTGCTCACGCTGCTATCAGTGGCGGGCATCGCCCTGGCCAACGTGCTCCTGCCCGCCTGGGTGAAGGTCCACGGAGGACGCAACGTCGTCACGCTGATGGTCATCTACTCCAGCTTCCTCGCAGTTGGTGGAGGCCTGGGCCCCGCGACGGCACTGCTATTCCAGAGCGGGGAACAGGGCAATGCGGTGTCGGCAAGCGGGGGCGGAATGGCGATGTGGCAGCTCGCGCTGGCGGCGTGGGCTGTGGTGGCGCTCGTGCAGCTGGTGCTGTGGGCGCCGATGTGGGCGAAGCTCGGGCACGACTACCCTGCGGCCCCGCCCAGCGGCAGCGTCAACGTGCCGGTGTGGAAGTCTCCGACCGCTGTAGCGCTGGTCGTGTTCTTCGGCGTGCAGTCCATGAACGCCTACTTTCTCATGGGTTGGCTGCCGAAAATGCTCATCGACTCCGGTGTGAGCGCCAGCCTGGCGACGTGGGCATCAATGTTTGTGCAAGGACTCGGTATTGTGGGTGGCCTGGTTATGCCACCACTAATCGCGAGGACAAAACGCCTGTCCTTTGTTGGCTCAGGCCTTGCGTTGATTTTCGCTGCGGGATACTTACTGATGATTCTGCTCTGCCACCGGGGTGCGGACGCTCTGCCCGGTTGGTTCGCGATGCTCGCAGCGCTCCTGCTCGGCGTCGGCGGTTTCTGCTTCCCGATGGCCATCGCCCTCATTCCCGCGCGCACTGCCAGCCACGTGCTGACCGCCCGGCTCTCCGGGTTCGTCCAGCCAGTGGGGTATTTGCTCTCCGCGCTGGGGCCGTTTTTGGTCGGCGTGGCCGCAGGCGCGCTGCACAACTGGGGTCCAATCCTGTGGGTCCTTTTTGGCACGACGCTGCTGCTGTCGGTGATGGGCTTCATTGTCGGGCGCGACACCATGATTGACTTTGAGCTGCAGGAGAGATCCGGTGAGAAGCTGCGTCGCTACACGCTGGATTAGGGGAAGGGCTCGCTGGGCCAGACGGCCTAAATATCTAGAGCGTCTAGCAGCGCGTCGAACGCGGGCGCCACGGGAGTACGCCACAGCGTTTGCACGCGCCCATCCGCCCGGCCCGGGCCACCGTTGATGACGGCGACCGGCTTGTCCGCACGCTGGGCGTCGATGACGAACTTGTACCCACTCATCACCGCTAGCGACGATCCCGCCACCAACAGTGATCCCGCTTCTTCCAGCATCTTTGTCGCTGCCTCCTTGCGGTCGGCGGGCACCGGTTCGCCGAAGTACACCACGTCCGGCTTCAGCATCGTTGACCCGCAGTGCTCGCACCCGACCATGTGGAACGCTTTGACCAGGGCCGCGCTGAGGTCAACGTCGCCGTCCGGATTCACACTGGCCTCATCCACGCGGGCCCGCTCCAAAAAACCTGGGTTCGCTGAAGCTAGGCGGGCGTCGAAACGCTCTCGGTCTTCGCGGCTTCCGCAGTAGAGGCAGATGACAGTCGCCAGGTCGCCGTGCAGGGGCACCACGTTTTTCGTCCCCGCCTGGGCGTGCAGCCCATCCACATTTTGCGTGACGACGCCCCTTGCGAACCCGTGTCGTTCCAACTCCGCAATGGCAAAATGAGTCCTGTTCGGGCGCGCCCGATCCATTATTCGCCAGCCGACGAAACTGCGGGCCCAGTAACGGTGCGACGCAGCCGAATCGTAGCGAAATTCCTGGTAAGTCATGGGGCGATGCCTAGATAGGGAACCCCTTGGGCCCCGATAGTCGGGAATTCCTGAGTCAGTGGATACCCCGGCGCCGGTGAGTACCAGGGCCGGAGCGTCGGAAAGCATCTCGGCGATGCTGGCCAGGGCTTTGTCCGGTGGCGTGGGAGTCGCAGTCTCCGTGACGACACGGGCGATGGAACGCAGAGCGGACCGGTGGGAGCGTGCGATGGATGCGCCCGCAGTGGAGTTCTTGTCGGCGGCGACAGATTGGGGGAACGAACCGGGCATAGTCGCAGTTTTACACCTGCTGGCTGATAAATGGGGAGTTAGCTCCACTGCTTTTGCCCGGAAGCCTATTTTAGGTTGAGAGCTATGAAAACAAAGACAAGTGTAAAGGCCCTGGCCTGGAGTTTTATCCTCGGTGTGCTATTTATCCCCGGACTTTTCGTCTCGTTAGTATTTCTTCCTTGGATTCCACTGATAGCACGCGGCGCCGACTGGATTAGCCGTTGTGCTGCGGCGTGGACTGGAGAATCGGTGCCGCCGCGGCAGGCCAGCCGGTGGTTCGACGTGCGTCAGATTGGAAACCTGATTGTGCAGCTAGGCACTGGTTTCGTGGCTTTGGTGGCGTGGCTTGGAGGTGGCTTCACCTCGGGGGTTCTCTACGGTGCCCCGTTCCTCGTGGAACAGTTGCAATTCTTTTCGTGGACGGTATCTGATCCGGCGCCGAAGATCGCCGTCTCGTGGGGCCTTGCCACAATCGTTTTGGCCTTGACGCTCGTCATCGCACTCGGATCAGGCCTGTTATCGCTGTGGTTCGCGCGCGTCATTCTCGCCCCGTCAAGCGAGGACGTTACCCGCTCCCGAGACATCCTCATTGACTCTTTTTCCGGGGAGCGCCACCGTATCGAACGGGAGCTTCACGACGGACCCCAGCAGCACCTGACCGCCCTGAAACTCAACCTGGCTGCCGCCCGAATTGCAAAAGACCCGGAGGGGCTGAAGGCGGCCCTGGATGCCGCAGACGAGAATGCTGCCCAGGCCCTAGCGCAGCTTCGGGGAGTAGTCCGAGGCATCGCCCCGCAGGTTCTCTACGACAACGGCCTGGTCTCTGCTGTGGAGGAACTGATTGCGCACTCGGGTGTGACTGTTGCCTTGAATCGGGATCTAGGCTCCGAGGATGCCCCTGATATTGGCCCGCTCGATGAAACCACGGCGCTGCTGGCATACCATTGCGTCGCCGAGGGGCTGACCAATGCGACTCGGCACGGCGGCGCCGACAAGGTAGAGGTCTCTATAACTGCAAATGAGCTGGCGCCGGCGATGGTGTCGCCCCTGCGAACCTTGACCGTGCGAGTCCAGGATAATGGCCGCGGCCTGGCGGAACTGAGAGAGGAGGAACGAAGAGGCGTCGGTAAGCGCGCCCCTGGCACTGGAATCGCGGGATTGAGAGAGCGAGCGGTGGCGCTGGGTGGCACGGTGGAGCTGAGGCGGGCCAGTGGCGGGGAAGGCGGAGCTGAGTTGCGCATGGATTTGCCAATCCGTCCAATGAAATAGCGTCGAAATGAGGAGGGACAACGGTGAATATCCTGTTGGCGGAGGACTCCGGGTTGTTGCGAGAGGGGCTCGCCGGCCTGCTGCGTGCGCTCGGTCATGAAGTCGTGGCGGTAACGGATGCGGATGAATTGCGCGCTGCCGCTGTGGCCTCCGTGTTCGATGTAATCGTCACCGATGTGCGCATGCCTCCGGCCATGCGTGACGACGGCCTCCAGGCGGTGCATGACCTTCGCAAAGGCAATCCTGAGCAGGCGGTTGTTGTCCTCAGCCAGTATGTGGCGGCCAGTTACCTGGATAGGCTCCTGGAACACGGCAGCTTCGGATATCTCCTGAAGGAGCGTGTCTCCGACGTGGAGGCGTTTGTCAAAGACTTGGAGGAAGTTCGACGCGGCGGCACCGTGGTGGACCCGGAGGTGGTGACGGCGCTGATATCTGCACGGGAGAGCGGTATTGCGACGCTGACCCCACGCGAGCGGGAAGTTCTCAGTTTGATGGCGCAGGGGCTGAGCAATCGGGAAATTGAACGTTTACTAGTACTGACTGCGGGCGCTGTGAGCAAGCATGTGGCGAATGTGTTTGTGAAATTGGGGTTCTTGCCCGGCGATGACAACCGCCGGGTTAAAGCAGTGCTGCACTGGCTGCGATACGAAGAAATCCCCAGCGCGCGAGATTAAAAGCGCAATCTGGGGATTTTTCGGTTGATGAAGCTCATCTCAAATTTTTCTTGAGTTTTCCTGGAGCCGATGACGGGAATCGAACCCGCGCCGCCTGCTTGGGAAGCAGGAGTTCTACCATTGAACTACATCGGCAAACGGGGAGACTGGTACATAAGACCTCGCCGCAAAAGATTGGCACAGTACTGCGACGAGGGCGTAACAATCGCCCTCTGCAATTTCAATGTATCACTAGCGGAAGTCTGTAAAAAATCTGGTCTTGTGTAAAACCTTGCGTGACATAGCGGCACCACGGGCTCCCGCCTCATCGCTGAACAGCTAAGCTCAAGGTCGTGTTGCTTTCAGACCGCGATATCCGTGCTGCCATCGACGCCGAGGGCGATGCCCGCCTTGGCATCGATCCTTTCGACCCGAAGATGATCCAGCCATCGTCTATCGATGTGCGCCTGGACAAGTTCTTCCGCGTGTTCAATAACTCCCGTTACACGCACATCGACCCGAAGCTGCCCCAGGAGGAGCTGACTTCTCTGCATGAGGTCGGCGAGGGCGAGGCCTTTATTCTGCATCCAGGTGAGTTCGTTTTAGCATCCACGCTGGAGTTTTTCACCATTCCGTCTCACCTTGCCGGGCGCCTGGAGGGCAAGTCCTCGCTGGGACGACTTGGACTTGCTACCCACTCCACTGCGGGGTTCATCGACCCCGGTTTCGCCGGACATATCACGCTGGAGCTCTCCAACGTCGCGAACCTCCCCATCGCCCTGTGGCCGAACATGAAGGTCGGTCAGCTGGCGCTATTCAAGATGTCCTCGCCGGCCGAGGTTCCCTATGGCTCGGGCAAGTTGGGTTCAAAGTACCAGGGCCAGCGCGGTCCGACACCGTCGCGCGCATATCTGAACTTCCGGGAAGATTAAATCTTCGCGAGTTGAATCCGCCGTCGCTGCTACGGTGGAGACCATGTCAGCTGACCTACGGCAAGTCGCCATTCGTTTTGAGGGCGTGTCCAAAACCTTTGGCGCGGCCCGCAGGTCTTCGACCCTGGTCATTGATGCCATTGACCTGGATATTCCCCGCGATGCCATCACGGTTCTCGTCGGTTCTTCCGGCTGCGGTAAGACAACGCTGCTGCGTATGGTCAACCGCATGGTGGACCCGACTTCGGGCCGTGTTTTTGTTGATGGTGTCGATGTCGCCGAGCGCGATCCGGTTCAGCTGCGCCGAGGTATCGGTTACGTGATGCAAAATGGTGGCTTGATGCCACACAAAACCGTGGTCGATAACGTGGCTACGGTCCCGCGCCTCAACGGGGTGCCGCGCAGGCGGGCCCGGATGAAAGCAATGGAGCTTCTCGAAGTCGTGGGGCTTGAGGGCAGCGTCGGCAAGCGGTATCCGGCGCAGCTATCGGGCGGGCAGCAGCAGCGTGTCGGTGTGGCGCGCGCTTTGGCTGCGGAGTCGGGGATTCTGCTGATGGACGAGCCCTTCGCGGCCGTTGACCCGATCGTGCGGCGTGAGCTGCAGGCAGAGGTGCTGCGGTTGCAGCGCGAGTTGGGGCGCACCATCCTGTTTGTCACTCATGACATTGGTGAGGCGTTCCACCTGGGCGATAAGGTGGTGCTTCTTCAAAAGGGCGGCCATATCGCGCAGCAGGGTACCCCGGATGAGTTCATCGAGGCCCCGGCCAGCGACTATGTCCGCGAGTTCATCGATGCGGATTCCCGCCAGCTCCGCGTGGACGGGTCCCGTGTGCTCGATGCGCGCGGGCGTGTGGCCGGTGTGCTTGTCGACGACCCCGCAGCCACGTCCCCGGAAGCGCGGTGACGGTCCGCCATGATTCGTTGGTCCTGGTATCCGGAGAATTTCGCACAGATTGCGGAGTTGACGCTCGCGCACGTGTCCTTGGCGGTCCCGCCGATTGTGGTGGCGGTGCTGCTGTCTATCCCACTCGGGTTTGCGGCCGCGCGGAGGAGTCGGTTTCGCGCGGTGATTTCTTCTGGGACGGGCCTTCTGTATGCGATTCCGTCGTTGGCGCTTTTTGTGATGCTTCCGGCGCTGCTGGGCACTTCGGTGTTGTCGCCACTGAATGTGCAGGTGGCGCTGGCGGCGTACGGCGTGGCGCTGATGACCAGGACGGCGACGGATGCGTTCGGGGCGGTGCCGTCGATGACCCGCGATGCCGCGAGGGCCGTGGGCTACGCCCCGCTGTGGCGGGTCCTCGGAGTGGAGTTGCCGCTAGCCGGTCCGGTGTTGTTGTCGGGCGCGAGAGTCGTGTCGGCGTCGACGGTGTCGCTGGTCAGCGTCGGGTCTCTGGTTGGCGTGCACGGGTTGGGCTACTTCTTCACTGACGGCTTTAACCGCAGCTTCCCGACGGAAATCCTCGCCGGCGTCGCCGGCACCGCGGTGGTAGCGCTGGTCTTTGACGTGGTGTTGGTGGCGCTGGGCGCGATTGTGATGCCGTGGTCGCGGAAGGCGGCCGTGAAATGAGCGCGGGAGTGACGACCTTGGCCCAGGCGGTTGCAGCCGACATGAACGCGGACGCGCACGATGCCGAGGGCTACGCCGTGCTCCGGCAGGCGTGGGAGTGGCTGACGTCGGCGGCATCGTGGCGCGGCGATAGCGGCATTGCGATGCGCGTTGCCGAGCACCTCGGCTACACCGCCCTGGCCACGGGCATCGCGGTGGTGTTGGGTGTCGGCCTGGGCATGGTTGTGGGGCACACCGGGCGCGGGCGCGGCGCCGTGCTGGGTGCCTCCGGCGTGCTGCGCGCGATGCCCACCCTGGGCCTTCTGACTTTCCTCGCCCTCATCATCCCCGCAGGAGTGACGGCGGCGCTGATCCCGGCGACGATTGTGCTGGTCATCCTGGCCGTGCCTCCGGTACTCGCCGCGACGGCCGCAGGTTTCGCCGCGGTCGATCGAGCGACGGTGGATGCCGCCCGTGCTGTCGGTTTTTCGACCCGGCAGGTCGTCACCAGCGTGGAGCTGCCCCTGGCTCTGCCCGTCCTCATCGGCGGGGTCCGCTCGGCGTGGCTGCAGGTCCTGGCCACCGCGACGGTCGCCGCCTACTTGGGGCTCGGTGGAATTGGCCGCTACCTGCTAGATTCCCTCGCGGTCCGCGACTACGGGGTCATGCTCGGCGCGGCCCTGATTGTCGCTGTTCTCTCCCTGCTTACCGACGCCATCTTTGCCCTGGCCCAGCGCTTAGTGACTCCCAGAGGTGTTGCCCGGGGAGCAGCTGCCGAGACGCAGAGGGGGAGCGAACAGTGAAGCGTGTAGCGACAAGTATGGTGAGCAGGCGCGGTTTCCTGCGCGGCGCCGCGGCGGCCATCGTTGCGGGCTCTGTGGGGTCTGCCGGTGTGCTGTCCGGCTGCTCGGTTAGTAACCTCGATCCGGCCGACCCGAAAAACCGCGATGGTCAGGAGATTCGAATCGGTTCGGCAATGTTTCCGGAGTCCGAGATTCTGGCCCGGATTTGGGCGTATGCACTGATGGACGCGGGACTGAAGGCAGAAGTAGTCCCGCAAATCGGCGCCCGTGATGTCTATCTGGAGGCCCTGGAGGAGGGCTCTATCGACATCGTCCCTGAGTACGCGGGAAACCTGGCCTCTTACTTCGGCGATGTTCCCGCAGGTGCGGACTCCACTGCGGTGCAGGAGGCGCTGCGACGCAATCTGCCACAGGGGTTCGGCGTACTCGCCGTCGCGCCAGCGGAGTCTAAGGATGCGTATCGAATCACCCGTGCGACGTCGGAGAAGTACGGCGTGAAGTCCTTGGAGGACATGGCTGGCCTGCCTGGGAAGATCCGCATTGGCGGAGGCCCGGAGCTCGCCAAGCAGCCATTCGGGCCGATGGGCCTGACGAAGTACTATGGCATTGAAAAAGACCGGATGCAGCTGGTCGGCTACGGCGACGCAGGCGGTCCTCTGACAATTCAGGCTGTCGCACAGGGGGCGGTTGATATGGCGAACATCTTCACCACTACGCCGCTGATGGACTCGTCGGGGCAGAAAGTAGATCTGGTCACGCTGGAAGATCCCAAGCGGATGATCCTGGCGCAAAATGTCGTGGCATTGGGCCGCATGGACACCGTCGATGATCGCGTGCGGAAGATTCTGGGCGAGGTGTCGGAGAACCTGACGACGGCGGATCTGGTGCGGATGAATGAGCGTTCCTCGGGGGAGGAGAAGGCAGGTTCGGCTCTAATCGCGCGACAGTGGCTGGACTCGTCGCGCATGAACGGCCGGTGACGTCGCGGGATACTCCCGGAGAAGGCTCGGAAAACCGGAGGGTAAAGCCTCCCAAAGTTTCGTCAAATACCCCTTTTTTCCACACCTTTTGAGGGCTGTAAGGGTTTGAACACCGCACGTGCGCGAACAAATAATATTCCCTATGCGACTTACAGTGATTGGTACGGGCTATCTCGGCGCAACACACGCCGCGGCGATGGCGGAGTTGGGACACGAGGTGCTGGGAGTCGACGTCGACCCCGCCAAGGTCGAGGCGCTATCCTCCGGCCGGGTTCCCTTTTTCGAGCCGGGGCTGCCTGAGCTGCTGAGTAAGCACGTCGAGTCCGGTCGCCTGCGCTTCACCACCGATTACGACGAGGCCGCGGCCTTCGCCAACGTCCACTTCGTCGGTGTCGGAACGCCGCAGGTCAAGGGCTCCTATGCCGCGGATGTTCGCTATGTCGATGCCGCTATCACCGAGTTGTCGCGCAGGGTCGTCGGCAAGCATGTGGTGTTTGGAAAGTCGACGGTTCCGGTGGGGACTGCGACGCGCCTGCAGCAGCTGGGCTCAAAGATTGTGGCGGAGCGTGGCCTCGAGGACACCAGCATTGAGGTGGCGTGGAACCCCGAGTTCTTGCGCGAGGGTTTTGCGGTAAAGGACACCCTGGAGCCGGACCGCGTGGTTCTCGGCCTGCAAAAACCGGGCGCAATCGTCGATGGCGCGGGCCGCGAAGTCGAGGCGTCCGCCGAGGCGATCCTGCGCGAATGCTTCGCCCCGATCCTCGAGCGCAACACCCCCATCATTGTCACCGACACTGCCACCGCCGAGCTGGTGAAGGTCTCCGCCAACGCTTTCCTGGCCACCAAGATCTCCTTCATCAATGCCGTCTCCGAGATCTGCGAGTCCACTGGCGCAGACGTGACCACGCTTGCCGACGCCATTGGCATGGACGCTCGCATTGGTCGTCGTTTCCTCAATGCAGGCCTGGGGTTTGGCGGCGGATGCCTGCCGAAGGACATCCGCGCGTTCATGGCGCGTGCCGGTGAGCTCGGCGCGGATCAGGCGCTGACGTTCCTGCGCGAAGTCGACGCGATTAACATGCGCCGCCGCGAGAAGGCCGTGGACCTGGTCAAGGAGAGCTTCGGCGGCTCCCTGCTGGGTCACACTGTCACGGTCCTGGGCGCGGCGTTTAAGCCGGATTCGGACGATGTCCGCGACTCACCGGCCCTGTCGATCGCTGGCTCGCTGTCGCTGGCCGGTGCCGCGGTGGTTGTCCATGATCCGCAGGCGATGGAAACCGCCAAGCGCGTCTTCCCGACGCTCGATTACGCACCGACGATTGAGGACGCGCTGCGCAACACCGAGATGGTCGTCGTTGCGACCGAATGGAAGCAGTTCCGTGAGATCGATCCCGTGTGGGCCAAGGATCTGGTGAAGCGGGCGGCGGTTCTGGATGGCCGCAACTGCCTGCCCAGCCAGGAGTGGAGTGACGCCGGGTGGGACGTCACCTGCCTGGGCCGCGGCTAGCTAGTGGCAGCGGTTAGGGCAGCGTGGCTGTCTAGTGCGCGGCCGGTCGGCTAAACGCTCGCTGCGCGGGAGCGCTTCGGCAATTTCATTCCCTCCGGCGCGATAGTGTGCGCTGCGATGAAGGTTGTAATTGGCACCGCCAGGACCAGAGCAATCGCGCCGATGACCGAGCGCAGGAGCTCGGTTGCCACCACGTCGGATGTCAGCGACTGCAACAGTGGCCTGTCAGAAACACTGAGCAGAATAGACAGCGGCAGAGCGGTGCCCAGGTAGGCGAGTACAAGCGTGTAGACCATCGACGCTATGTGGTCTCGGCCTACCTTCATTGCGGACCGGAAGACCTCGATGGGACGAGACTTGGGGGCCGCGTCGTAAAGCTCTTGCACGGTCGAGGCCTGCGCGATGGTGACGTCGTTGAGCACTCCAAGTGCGCCGACAATGAAACCGGCCATGAGCAGACCCGTGACCGAGACTTCCGGCAAGTAGAGCTGAATCAGTAGGTTATCTTCGTTGCCAAGGCCGCGGAGCTGAGACGACGAGATCGCGACATTGGCGAGAAGCGCAGCCAGAACCATAGTGGTTAGCGTTCCCGCGAGTGCGGAGGCAGACTTCCAATTGACACCGTGTACCAGGAACAGGACCGGGAAGAGAATTGCAGCGCCCGCTGTAATCGCGAGAGCGACCGGATCGCCGCCGCGCAACAGCGCAGGAACGAGGAAACCCAGTACCGCGACAAGGGTAATCCCCAGACCAACCAGGCTCAGCATACCGCGGGTCATGCCGACGACGGCAATGAGAATCACGGCGGCACCCAGCCAAAGCCAGATGGACACGCTGCGGTCTAGGTCCAAGAAAGTGTAGGTGTTAGTGCTGGTCGACGCCACATTCGAAACCTGTTGTGGCGTGACCTCGGCAACGGGTGCAGGTGCTGGCGCCGGGACCGGGGCATCCGCAGGCTCCGGCGCAGGTGCTCCCTCTGGGGCGGGCGGGGACGGCAGTGCTGGGGCCTCCGGTGTCTGCCCCTCGCCCGGGGTAGGGGCAGCTGGTGGCGCTGGAACTCCTTCGGGCGCCGGACCCGGTGAGGGCATAGGGGCGGGCATTGGCGCTGGCACAGCTCCCGCGCTGCCTGGATCACCTGAGCCAAAGGGGATTCCCGGAATCCCCTCACTCGATGGCTTATGAATCGCCAGGACAATCTTGTCCCCCTTGGCAAGTTCGACCTCGCCCGGCATTCCAGAAGTCTCAAGAAGGGTCTTTTTCCCTTCGTCAGGGCCAGAGGTCAACTCGACAACCGAGAGCTGGCAATCCTGTTCCTGTGCCCCGGGATTGCCGGGAACACGTGGGGCGGTAGGGGGCGTCGGCAAGCCGACAGAAGAAGGAGAAAGGCGGGGCTGATCTGTGAATACGCGACCCACGTCCGGTGAGGAGCAGGTGCCGGAAGTGTGCTCGACGACGGTGCCCGTGACGGATTCGGCGGCAGTCGATTGGGATTCGAGGAACCCCGGCTGCGGCTTTGGTGCCTCGCCTGAGGGCCAGAGGCCGACGAGGGCGAGAAATGTTGCGATGCCGGCAATGGTTAGGACAGTCGCCAAGATTCTGCGCGCGAGTAGAGGATTATGGCGCATCGGCTTAGGCCTTTGCGCTTTCTGGGAACTCGAGGCGGGAGTCGCGGAGCTCGCGGGTTGGGAAGAGTGCTTTTTTGTGGCAGGCGAGGGAGAGATCGGACGTTGCTTTGGCTGCGCAGCGGGATTCGGTGTGGAGGCGTGCGCCTTCGCCGAGGGCCGGGCAGTCGCTCGCTGGCTAGGCATCTGCGGGGCAGGTACCTGCGGGGCAGCCGAAGCGCTGGGTGTGCCATGCGAACGCCTGCTTGGGCGCCTACTGACGCGAGAGCCTTGAAAGCTGCCTGAGGGGCGCATTCCGGCATTGGATATGCCAAAAGAGCCTAGGCTGTTGACCTGGCTATTTGGTGTGAACTTCTGAGCTGCCGGTTCGTCCGGTTCTAAAGAGTGCCTACCCACGCCCCCAACGCTAGTCGCTCGGAGGCTATGGATTCAGGATGCTGAACTTGTGTTGTGGGTTTTTGCTGGTGAAAACTCTGCAAGCTTTCGTGCCATGGCTTTATCAGCGCACCAGCGTCCAGCCTGATGCCTGGTTTCGCCGGTCCCAGAACCGTCGGTAGTCCCCGCCAGCGGAATAGAGCTGTTCATGGGTGCCAATCTCCGCAATAGTTCCTGACTCGGATAGGACGATGATCTGGTCAGCGTCTTGAACGGTATCGAGCTTGTGCGCAATCACGATGAACGTGGAGTGTTTCCGAAGCTCCGCCATGGAACGCAGGATGTTGGCTTCGTTTTCTCCATCGAGGGCGGAGGTCGCCTCGTCGAAAAGCACAATGGAGGCGTCCTTCAGCAGAGCGCGTGCAATGGAGACTCGCTGTCGCTCGCCACCGGAGAGCAGACCACCGGACTCTCCGACGCGCGTATTCCAACCGAGGCGGTTGGCAATCTCGGTTACGCCAGCCAAATCCGCCGCCCGCAGAACCTCTTCGCGGCTGGCGCTCGGCCTGCCGACGGCAACATTGTTGTACAACGTGTCATCGAAGAGATAGACATCCTGGAATACCATCGAAAGTTTGGACATGAGCGCCTCGGTTCCCATGTCACGAATATCTACTCCGTCAACGCGTACTGTGCCGCTGTCGACGTCGAAAAAGCGGGCTACCAGTCGCGAAATTGTGGTCTTTCCAGAGCCAGAGGGGCCGACAATTGCCGTGACCGTGCGTGGGGCGACCCTAAAGGAGATATCGCGCAGTACCGGCACTGCGGTAGACGCATCGGCAATATCGTCCGCCTCGACCGAAGTGGCACTCGTATCGTCGCCATAGCTGAAGGTCACATGGTCAAACTCCACGGATCCGGAATTGTCGCCGTGTTTGGGCTCGGTAGGCTCCGGGAGGGAGTGTGCACCGGTGATCTTGGCCGTCTCATCCAAGGCGAGGCGGCCGCTATCCAACCCGAGGAAGGCCTGGCTCAGATTCTCCAAGGTCTTGGAGAAGCGCAGCGCGATGCCAATGAAGGCGAGTGCCGTGAGGGCGGCCATGGACTTTTCGGCAGCCAGCCAAGAGGTTGTTGCGATAATAGCGACAACAAAAAGCTGTACGATCAGCCCGCTGAGGACGATCGCGGCAGTGGACAGCCACAGTTCGCGGTAGCGAGCCCTGTAGTCCGCCTCAAGCGCCCTTTCCAGTGGGGCGAAGTTCTCGCTGCGGCCGGCGGCGCGCAGTGCTGGTTGGTTTCGAGCAAACTCGAGGATTCGCGACGAGAGTTCGTGGCCTGCAGGTAGCGCCTGGTTGGATGAATATTTCTTCAGGGCCGAGGAGGCTCGCATGACCGCGATGGTGACGGGCGCAAGAAAAAGGAACACCAGACCGATCCAGGGATTCCACACAAATGCGCCAATAGTCAGTGTGATGAGTACCCATGACTCCCGGATGAAAATTCCACTCTGATGGGCGAACATCTCCGTGGCCTGCATGAATTTATCGGAGACCAGGCTTGACAGGCCACCGGTGCGTGAGGGGCGGAACCAGCCAAGGGGAAGGGTTGCGAGCTTGTCTCCAATGATGCGATGCGCACTGCGGAGGAAGTCTAGGGCAATGGAATAGCCCAGCAGCGTGGTGATGTATCGCAGCGCGAGCCCCACCAGGGCGATGATGCCCAACGTAAGAAGAACTACCCCGGGCGACTGCCCCTGACCGATTCGTCTGATGATGGGTAGAAGTAGCAAAATTGCCAGCCCGTCGGTGATGCCGACAAGTGTCATGAAGGCGCCGAACTTTGTAGTCCTTTGGCGTCCCTCGGCCGTCTGCAGGGCGCGCAGGTTTGTCAGTAGCGTTTTCATGCGTGGGATTCCTCCTGCTCGATTGCGTGCGGGGCTGCCGCGTGCTTCCTGGCCGCTGCATCTAAACGGATGACTTGATCAACACCGGCAATCGCTTCAGGCTTATGCGCGATGACGAGAACCGTCTTGCCTTTGACCAGTGAATTTAGGGCCACTTGAATGTCCGCCTCCGCGTCAGGATCGACCGCTGTAGTAGCTTCATCCAGGATGAGAACTGGTGCGTCGGCGAGGATGGCACGGGCGATGGCGATGCGTTGCGCCTGTCCACCGGAGACGTTGATGTCGTCTCCGATAACGGTATCGAGGCCGTCGTCAAGCCCCTTGATGAATTCGCTGATCTGCGCGGCGCGGGCAGCCTCCCATACGGCCTCATCGCTTGCATCGGGGCGTGCCAGGCGGATGTTGTCGCGGATGCTGACCCGAAGTAGGTGGGTGGTCTGCAGCACGAAAGCCACCGTGCGGTAGAGCTCGGAGAAGGTTAGCTCGCGGATATCTACCCCGCCAATCGTGATACGACCGGAGTCCGGGTCTTGGAATCGCGCCAGCATCGTCGCCAGGGTGGACTTTCCGCTTCCCGACGGCCCGACCAAGGCCGTAACCGTTCCCGGTTGGAGGGTGGCGGAGAAGTTTTCGATAACGGGACTATCCCCGTAGGAGAAACTGACGTTTTCGAAGGCGATTACACCGGCAGTGGTGGATGTGGCGGCAGGTGTTGGAGAGGCTTTGAGCTCGCCGGTGCCCTCCGGAATCGGTGGTAGGTCTATCAAATTCTTGAGGTGCAGCGCCGCATTTCCGGCTAGTTGGAAAGACCACATCATCATCCCGACATGCTGAATCGTGGTCGGAAGAATGAGCGCAATGAGTGTGGTGGCGACAATCTCGGGGGCGGTGGCGTCGGTAAGCAGCCAGCCTCCGCCAATGTTGATAAGCAGGATTAGGGGAATGCCGATGACAGATTCGCTGAGTGCGCCGATACGCAGCAAAGGCCGTACCCATGCGTAGTAAAAGTCAGCAAAGTTCTCTGCCGCTCGGATGTAGCGCTGGTGCGCTTTGCCCGTGGTGCCGAATGCTTTGACGACGCCAATGCCTTCGGCAAACTCGACGGCCGTGGCAGAGACCTCACCGAGGTAGGAGTCCATCTCGGCGGTCTTTGCGCCCATGTCCTTCATGGAGAACATCTGAAGCGCCAGATAGATAGGGATTGACACGATAGTCAGCAGCCCCAAACGCCAGTCGATAGTGAACGCAAAGATAAGGAGAAACAGCGGCACGCCGACTGCCATGATGAGGTCGACAGGAGCGTGAGCAACCAGCGTGTGGAGAGATCGGGTGTCGTCGTCGACTGCCTTGCGGATCCGTCCTGCGCTTGTGTTACCAAACCAGGACAGTGGCGCTCGACTGATTGTCCGAATGATGCGCACTCGCGTGAGATGAACTAGTCGCAGATCGGCAAAGTGAGTGATGAGCAGCGCCAGGGTATAGAGTAAAGACTGGTTGAGGAATGCTGTGACTAGCCAGAAGATAGTTGTTTGGACTCGCTCCGAGTCGACCGGCGTGCCGTGGATCTGGGCAGTCAATAGAGTATCGCCGAGTGCGACAAGGGCGACATACGGTGCCACCGCCAGAGCGCAGGAAATAAGTGCCAGCACCTGTGCGATTCGTATGCGCCACTGCACGGGTTTCATCAGCTCTTGTAGAGCCTTCTGCCCGGCTTTTCGCTTTTCGACGCCAGCATTGCCGGATTTCGGCGAGGCCGAGTCCGTGTTGGTGTTATGAGATGTCATGGTGGTCCTAACAGATGCGTGCCCCTCTTGAACCTTGCAGGGGCGGTCTCTTTAAGGGGATTGTCAATGGAAAGCAAGGTGCGGTGAAAAAGGACTCAGGTCGGCGATGCGCGTGGCTGCCGCCTCAATGAGTTCGTTGTCATGGGTAATGACGATGACGACGGCACCGGCTGTAGCGAGTTCTTCGAGCCTTTGCGCGATAGATTCCAGGTGCCTCCACGGAATGCCGGAGGTGGGTTCGTCGAAGACGTAGACATCGGCATTCTGGGCCTTCGCCGCAGCAATGACGAGTCGTTGGCGCTGCCCGCCGGATAAGGATCTCGGATGGCGTTTGTCCAGTCCGGCCAGATCCATCTGCTCCAATAGTGACTGCGTGGGCGGGGGCTCTTTCGCCCCGAGTTCAATTTCGCCCGCGACAGTCTCCGAAAAGAGCTGCCTGCTCACGTCTTGCATCACCATTTGGCAGCGGCGGTTGCGTTCGGCTGCGGATAGACGCTTTCCGTTCAGGCGGATAGAGCCACCGCGCTGTGGCTTTTCGAGACCGCAGATGAGCCTGCCGAGCGTTGTTTTGCCGGTGCCATTTGGGCCGATGACTGCAGTGACTTCGCCTGCGGGAAAGACTAGGTGGTCGATGTCGAGAATTCTCCGTTCATCTCGTCGGATTCCTCGCAGGGCTCCTCCGGGCGACTTGCGAGAAAAAACGACATTGTCCAAAACCAGTCCCCGGGTTGGATTCGTCTCCGGCTCGGAGAGATTGTGCAGCCTTGGTAGCGGCGGCAAGGGCACCGGTGTCAGGCTGCGCAGTCCCCAGGCCTGGCGTTGCTGCTCGGAGATAGCAAAGAACTCCTCAGCACTTAGAGATGCGGAGATCTCTCCGTTGTCGATGATGAGAGCATCGTCAACTAGGCCATGCAGCGGGGCGATGCGGTGCTCGGCGATGACGATGGTTTTGCCCAGACTGCGCAGGAGTTGCAGGAGTTCGCGTAGCGTGGCGATGGCCTCGGAGTCGAGGCTGGCCGTGGGCTCGTCAAAGAGGATAATGCCGGTGTTAGGCATGAGGGCACACGCGCAGGCCACTTGTTGCAGCTGGCCCCCAGACAGTTCGCCAAGTCTGCGCCCCAGCAAATCCTCGATGCCTACTGTACGGGCCACCTCATCGATGCGGTTTCGGATGCGCCCCGGATCTGTGCCTGCGTTTTCCAAAGCGAAAGCCAGCTCTGTGATGACTGTGTCGGTGAAGAATTGTCTGCGCGGGTTCTGAAACACCGTCGCACTGAATTCCGCTGATCTGTGTAGAGGCACTTTGGCCGGATTCATCGAACCGGCACCGCTGGTAGGAGCTAGTCCGTGCGAATCCAAAAGGATTTCGCCGTGTAGATCGCCGTCATCAAAGTGTGGAATAAGACCGTTAATGAGACGTAGCAAGGTTGATTTACCGCACCCCGAGGGGCCCGTAATCAGCATTGTTCTGCCTGGATTCAGGCTAAAGGAGATGTTATGCAGGCCCGCGCCACTGGCGGCATAGCGGAATGAGAGATTGCGTGCTGTTATGGAGGAACGAGTCTCCGGCGCTGCCGAGGAGGAATGCATCATGGCAACCACCACGCCGCGCTAACAATGGCCACGAGGCTAGCCAGAACCCCTACATCTGCGGTACGCAGGCTCAGTCGGGCGATGGTGGTAGGTGTCCGCGTGCCGCCCAGGCCGCGGATGAGTGCCGCAGCAGCGAGGTCATCGCTGGATTGGACAACAGTTCCGAGCAGGGGAATAACGAGCATTGATGTTGACTGCACTGGATGCAGCAGCCATTGCCTTGCGCCGGGCCGCAGGCCGCGCAGCAGCATTGCGTCATAGATTGCCCTGGCCTCAGTGACGGCAATGGGCAGAACTCTTAGGAACACGGCTGGGGGAATTGTCACCCAGGAGGGTAGCCGGAGCGGTCCGATACGCAGGCTGCGCAACGCTGCAGTAAGTGCTGATGGTGAGATTCCGAGGATGGCCCAGGCGCCGATTCCGATGCTGACTGCAAATCGGGCCAGCCACATGAACATCACTGCAGCAAAAGCCACGCCTTTGGATCCTGGAACCAGGAGCAATAATTGAAAGGCCAAGTAGAGAAAGGAAAACGCGAGGATGGCAATGACACCATAGCGAATCCGCACTGTCGCTAACGCGGTGGAGGTAACCGCAGCGCAACAAAAAAGCGCAGTGGTTGACGGGGATGCCATCACTATCGTGTTGACTACCGCGACCGCCAGCAAAATTGTGCGCGGGTCGACGGTTATGTTCACAGTAGGCCAGCGCTTTCAAAGTGCTTGCGGGCAACGCGTACGCCAATCGCCCCGCTGATCAGCCCCAGCACGAACATGCCGATAGCCAAAACCCCGACAGTCCAGGGCTGGAAGATCGCAGCCATGGCCTCTGCGTATTCGGGGCCCATCTGCGCAGAAATCGTCTGATAGTACGCCTCGGTATTGAGAATCAATGGGATAAACGCGCCCACAAAGCTCACACTGAATACCGCGTATGCCAGGGGGAATGCAGTGCTGACGCGCTTTCCTTTGGCTTGCGCCAGCCCACGTCCTCGTGACAGTGCACCAAAGCCGACGAGGATGGCGTCGGCAAGCAAGCCCAAGAGGGTGGAGACGATAATCATGTAGGCGCTATGGCCGGTAAGGGTGAAAGCAAATCCGAGGATTAGGCCGAGAAGGGTCAGCGCGCCCAGCTTGGGCACGCGTGCGACATAAAGGGCGAGAATGGTGCCGCCAGCGAGGTTTCCCAGGATGAATCCGAGGAACATGAACGCTGGTCCCGCGAAACCAACCATGTTTAAGACGAATGTGACGACGAAGTATAGGGCCGCGAAAACGCCGACGTTGATGAGGTCTCGGGGGCTGAGACCGCGTGAAGTGGTGTGATTGGCGGAGACAGCGGGAGCTGGAGCGTCTGGGCTTGTTGAGGTCACGGGGGCTCTCCTTTTGAACATGCGGAAAAATGTGCACAAAGCACATGTTGCTTAGGCGAGCCTAACAGGGAATGGTATTAGTTTAAAGGTTTGAACTTATGGTGACCTCCACGTGGGGGCGTGTGGGGGCCCGGCTCCCTTTCGGTTTAGCTACTGCTTGTAGCTGGCCAGGAAGTTACCCAGGCGTTCAATCGCCTCCGAGAGCTCCCGAGCCCACGGCAGCGTCACAATTCGGAAGTGGTCCGGCGTCGGGTAGTTGAAGCCAGTGCCGCCGACCATGAGGATTTTCTCCTCGCGGAGGATGTCGAGCATCAGCTTCTCGTCATCGTGGATCTCGTAGACATTCGGGTCCAGCTTCGGGAACGCGTACATCGCACCCATCGGCTTCACACACGTCACACCGGGAATCGAGGTCAGCCCCTCGTAGGCCGCATTGCGCTGATCCAGAAGTCGGCCGCCGGGCAGGATGAGGTCGTTAATCGACTGGTATCCGCCGAGTGCGACCTGAATTCCGTGCTGTGCGGGCACGTTCGGGCACAAGCGGGTGCTGGCCAGGAGGTTTATTCCCTCGATGAAGCCCTCCGCGTGGCGCTTTGGGCCGGTTATCACCATCCAACCGGCGCGATACCCGGCAACGCGATATGTCTTGGAGAGACCGTTGAAGGTGATGCAGAGCAGGTCGGGCGCCAGGGAGGCGGTCGAGATGTGCTCCGCATCGTCGTAGAGGATCCGGTCGTAGATTTCGTCGGAAAGCAGAAGCAGCGAGTTCTCGCGCGCGATTTCGACGAGGTCCTCGAGCACCTGGCGGGAGTAGACGGCGCCGGTTGGGTTGTTTGGGTTGATAATGACAATCGCCTTGGTGCGGTCGGTCACCTTTGAGCGGATGTCCTCGATGTTCGGCGCCCAGTCGTTTTCCTCATCGCAGATGTAGTGCACCGGCTTGCCGCCTGCTAGCGTCGTCGCGGCGGTCCACAGTGGGTAGTCGGGTGCGGGGATGAGGACCTCGTCGCCCTCGTTGAGCAAGGCTTGTGTCGTTATTGAAATCAGCTCTGAGACGCCATTGCCCAGCCATACATCGCCCACATCGAAGCGCGGGAACTCCGGGTCCATCTCATATCGCGTGACGACGGCACGGCGCGCTGAATAAATGCCCTTGGACTCCGAGTAGCCCTGTGCGTGTGGAAGGGCGCGAACCATGTCCTGCACGATGGTATCGGGAGCATCGAAACCGAACTTCGCTGGATTTCCGGTGTTCAGCATAAGAATTCGGTGGCCGTCGGCCTCCATCTGCTCGGCCAGGGTGGTTACCGGCCCGCGAATGTCGTAGAGGACATTCTGTAGCTTGGTTGACTGGTCCAGTGGCTTCAGCGGGGTGCGCCGTGGCGCTCTGATGTCCCCGCGGCGACTTGCTAGACGAGCTGCGCGAGTCTGCTCCTGGGCGGCAGCATTCGCAGCTGCCGAAGTGGTGCCGTTATTGCCTGGGGAAGATTCTTTGCTGGAACTCACCTGTCTAAGCATGCCACCTTCTCGTCTAATATCTGCGCTTTTTTCCAACCGGGGGCGACACAAAGGGGTTTTAGGAAGGTTGGCCGCGTCCGTTTGTTTGCTGAGATTGAGTGGAAAATGGCTTGCATAGACCAAGGGCCCAGGCGCTTGAAGGGATTGTGCCTGGGCTCTTGGTGGGCTTGTTGACCTGGCAGTGGCTGCTGCTCAGTAGTGCTATTGCTTAACGGCAGAGCCCTCAATCTGGATAGCGATGTCGTTGCCAATCAGGACGCCACCGGTCTTCAGCGGAGCGTTGTACTCGACACCAAAGTCGTTACGGTTGATGGTGGTAGTTGCCTCGAATCCGACGCGGGTCTGACCCCACGGATCCTCAGCTGAGCCGAAGAGATCAACGTCGAGGGAAACCGGCTTGGTGATGCCCTTGATGGTCAGGTCGCCCTTTACCGTTGCCTTCTCTTCGCTGTGGAGTTCGATGGCGGTGGACTTGAAAGTAATGCTCGGGTTTTCCTCTGCGTTGAAGAAGTCCTTGTTTCGCAGGTGTTCGTCGCGGTCGGAGTTGTTGGTGTTAATGGAGTCGGTCTTAATGGTGGCGGTGGTGGAGGAGTTGGCCGGATTCTCGGCGTCGAACTCGATGGTGGCCTCAAACTCTTCGAAGCGACCATGGACCTTGGTGACCATTGCATGGCGAACAGAAAAACCGATGGAAGAGTGTGCAGCGTCGAGAGTGTAGGTACCGGACTGGTAAGTCATGTGAATCTCCTGGAGTGCTTGGTTAAGAGCTATTTGTTCGTTATCAACACAGTTTGGTTGGGCTCGGGAAGGTTCCGGAGCTTCCCTGCTCACTTCGTTAGTGTTGATGAGTCAACCGTAACTCCACTGTAGTGACATGTCAACAAAAAAGTTCTAGAATTTTGCTATGCAATTCGGAATCTTCACCATTGGCGACGTAACAAAAGACCCCACCACCGGCAAGGTGCCGACTGAGAATGAACGTATTACAGCGACCGTAGCCCTAGCTAAGAAAGCGGAGGAGGTTGGCCTCGACGTATTCGCAACCGGCCAGCATCACAATCCACCGTTTGTAGCTCCGGCGAATCCACCAGTGTTGCTGGCCTATCTTGCCGCGCAGACGGAAAACATCACTCTGTCGACATCGACGACTCTCATTACTACGACCGACCCCGTGCGCATCGCGGAGGACTATGCATATTTGCAGCATCTGGCCGACGGTCGCGTGGACTTGGTTATGGGGCGTGGCAACACCGGCCCGGTGTACCCGTGGTTTGGTAAGGATATTCGCAAGGGAATCCCGCTAGCAATTGAGAATTATCACCTACTGCGCACCCTGTGGCGTGAGGAGAACGTCAACTGGAAAGGTCAGTTCCGCACTCCGCTGCAGAACTTTACGGCTACTCCGCGCCCACTTGATGGTGTCGCGCCGTTTGTCTGGCATGGCTCCATTCGTTCCACGGAAATTGCCGAGCAAGCCGCCTTCTATGGCGATGGCTTCCTGCATAATCACATCTTCTGGAATATCGAGCACACCGCCTCGATGGTGAATCTCTACCGCCAGCGCTTCGAGCACTACGGACATGGTGCTGCTGACCAGGCCATTGTTGGCCTGGGTGGTCAGTTCTTCGCCGCGGAGACCGAGAAGAAGGCGAAGGAGACCTTCCGGCCGTACTTCGACAATGCTCCCGTATATGGCCATGGTCCATCACTGGAGGAGTTCGAGCGCATCACACCTCTGACCGTCGGCACGCCCGAGCAGATTATCGACCGCTACCTCGGCTATGCAGATGCCGTCGGAGACTACCAGCGGCAAATCTTTCTCATTGATCATGCAGGCCTTCCCCTGGAAATGGCGCTTGAGCAGGTGGAAATTTTGGGCAGAGAGATCGTTCCGACTCTGCGCGCTGAGTTCGAACGTCGCCGCCCGGCTCACGTGCCCTCCAATCCGCCGACCCACGCCTCATTGTGCGCCGAGGGGGCAGGCTCTCCGCACCTTATGATTCGTCCGTCCGAGTCATACGCCAACCGGGTCGACGACGGTGAACGATGATCGGGTTCGCAACTCGCAGGAGGGTGAAACCATGAAAAAGCTAGTGGTTGTCAGCGCGGGCGTATCCAACCCGTCGACCACTCGCATGCTCGCTAACCGCATTGCTGAGGCCGTGCAAGCGCAGGTCTCCAAGCGCGGCGAGGGGCTCGAGGTTGAATATGTTGAACTGCGTAAACTCGCTATGAGTCTTGGAACAGTCATGTCTGCGGGGCTTTACGACGAGTCCCTGCGTGAGGCCTTGGACAAAGTCAGCGGGGCCGATGGTCTAATTGCTGCGACTCCTGTGTTCGCGGCATCGTACTCCGGCCTGTTCAAGATGTCTTTTGACTCCCTGGATAAGGACGCTTTGACTTCAATGCCGGTCGTCGTGGCCGCAACTGCGGGCACGGCCCGACACTCTTTGATGACTGAGTATGCCATGCGCCCACTGTTTAGCTACCTACGTGCAACTGTGATGCCGACGGCTGTTTTTGCCACTACTGATGATTTTGGCTCAGCGGTTGGCGGTGAGATGATGAGCCGCCGCGCGACGCGTGCGGCTCGCGAGCTGGCTGAGTACCTGGTGAATGTGCGCTCTGCGGTGGTGGGTTTCGGACCTGATTTCGCCGATGGTGTCGGGGCTAGCAATAACCACCGGCATAGTACTAATACGCAGGTGAACCCAAGAGTGGCCGATTTTGAGTCGCTACTTTCCGGCCACGATGGAACCTTGTAATCGGGCTAGCGGCACCAGGGCAGGTCGTAGAAATCGCAGGAGAAGGTGTCGGCCATGGCGTACTTTTTAGTGGCCATGTAGGGCTTCTCAGCGTTGGTCTGCAAAGCGGCTGCGGCCTGAGTGGTGGTCGGTGCCGGAGTGGTCGGGGCATCTGGGGTGGTGGGGAGTCCACCAATCGTGCCTAGGGACAATGTCGCGGAAATCATTGCACTAGCTAGAGAGGATGCGCTTCCAATCATTTCGGTCACTCCAAAAGAGTAGAGCCCTGGTGCGGGGCAGTTGCTGGTGGTAAGAGAGTGCAACTGCTTCATTCGCCTGGGCAGTGTCAAGTTTGATAATGCAATCATCGTAGCGGTGGCGGTGCACTTCGGCAATATTTGTATAGTTTTTTGGTGCCGATGATTTGACAGTAAGTCTCGTATCTGCGCACGGAGTACGAGCCTTTTAGGCATTGAGGGGGGGCACCTAAATCGTGGGTAGCTAAAGAGTGGGTTAGGGTGCCTTTTAGTCGGTGGATGCTTCTCTAGTTGATGGGTACTTTAGGGCGAATATATGTACCGACTGGTTTTGTTTTAAGCCGGGTGGGGTAAGCGTAATTCCAACTGGGTAAATTATATTTCGCCTGTTAGGGGGGGGTATAAGTTTCTATCTTGAGGTCTGGGCTGGCGGTGCTGGCGGTACTTTTTTGGCTATGGGGCAAGTCTTAGTTGAACACTGATAGTGGCCGACTGTGACCTACTAAAGGATGATTATGGGGCTAGTTTTATCGGTGTTAGGGCGTGGATTGATCCGAGCCTGGTCACAATCTGGTCCCGGTTTCACTCTCGTCACCTCATTACCTCGAAAGGATTTTCCGCAAAATGAAGAAGACCCTCCTGAGCGGATCTGTCGCCGCGCTAATTGCAGTTTCCTCCGCTGTCCTCGCTCCTAGCGCCCATGCCTCAGCTCAGCCGACCCCCGGCGAGCTCGGTGGAACCTGCACCGTTGAGGGGCAGCAGGGACAGTCGCTGAAGATTGTCGGTACCGATTTTGAAATCGAAGGCACCGCCACTGTCGCTAACTACGGCGACACTGATCTCCCTCTGACCCAGACCCTCAAGGAGGGCAAGACCAAGGAGTGGAACGTCGGTGGGTCTGTTGACTTCGACCTGCTCAAGCTTTTCCACGTCAGCCTCAGCTCCGGATACAAGTCCAGTCAGGCCTGGGAGGTCGGCCAGACGCTCGGCCCGTACCCGGTCAAGCCCGGCTACACCGGCGTCCTGCAGTACGGCTTCCTGAACCAGAAGTTCGAGGGCACCCACCTTAGCTGCCAGGGCGGTAAGTGGGTCGACGCAGGTCGTCCGTTCTGGGGCACCATCCCGAAGGAGCGCCACGTTCGCGTGTCCATGCGCACTAATGAGTCGGATCGTTCCGTCGACGGCGCAAAGCCTCAGGTCACCGAGTTCGCTGTCTAGCAAGGCAGGGGTAGCTCAATGCTGAAAATGAAATCACGGACGTTTGTGGCTGCCGCGATGGTCGCGGCGAGCCTCCTTCCCAGTGCACTTCCTCTGGCCGCGACGACTGCCGCTGCAACACCGTTGACACAGACTCCTGACCAGGATGAGCACCACGCAGGCTTCGTCAATACTGATAAATGTAACCCGGAGACCGATGCGAACTATCACCCTTGGGAGCAGTGGGTCACCGACGAGTGGGACCGCTACAACGGCACTAATTCATTCACCAACCGCAGCGATCGCCCAATTGAGTACACATTGGAAGTGACTGAGGGGGTTAATGAGTCTGTTAAGGCGATGAGCTCCGGCAACATGTGGGATATTTTCTTCCACGGGGTGAAATCGCGTTACGGCATCGTCAGAGTTAGTGAATGGGCTGTAGGCGACAAGCTGGGGCCAGTGACTGTCAATCCCGGCGAGACCGTGCGCGCGGATTATGGGGTGCACATGAAGTCCTTCATCGGCCGCGTTCGTACTTGCGACCCCAAGTCGGGAACCTGGCGCGGCGAACCCTATTTCGGCGAGTATAACGGCAAGGGTCCGTCGACTCGTTTCGTGGTCTGGCATAAGACCACGAAGGAGGGTAAGCACCGTCAACAGTGGGCCCCGGTGAGTGGAAACTCGGGCGACGGTGGGCCGGCGTCGGCAAGCATTAATGACTAGGAGAGATCTAATGAAGACGCGTGTAATCGCTTTGTGCTTGACGACGCTCACCTCCCTCGGCCTGGGAACTGCTGTGGCGGGGGCGGCACCTACGCCTGGCGAGCCGCTACAGCCTGAGGAATGGGTGCCGGTGGCGAAGCCAGCTGCGGTGGATCAGGGGCCGAAGCCCGGCACGGTCTGCGAGGCCCCTGGCGCGATGTCGGAGTTTGTCGAGGTCACAGGCTCGCGCTTTGATGTCGAGGGAGTCGTTTCGACCGCCAACACCACCGGAGACGCACCGCTTCCGCTGACTCAGACGATTAAGGAGTCGAAGTCGAAGAAGTGGTGGACCAACATCACCGTGAATGCGAAGGTCGGGCAGGAACTCAATCGCAAGTACGAGTGGGAATACTCCCGCGAGATGGTGTGGAGCCTTGGGCAGAAGATTGGCCCCTACGAGGTGGGGGCGGGGGAGACAGGTCGCCTTAGCTGGGGATTCCTGGTTGATGAATTCGCGGGGCAGTCCGTACGCTGCGGCAAGTCAAAGACATGGGAGCCAACTGGTAAGTCCTACTTTGGTGTCGCTCCGCGTGAGCGCCATGTCGAGGTGACCATCCAATAACAGGCACTCGCGGGGAGTTGAGGACTTCAAGCCCTGCGAGTTGTTCCACGAGGGGCGGTTGACGTCGGGAAAGAGACTTTGGTCGATTAGTCCTTGGTCTTAAACCCGGCGTCAATCGCCTTTAGTGCTAGGTCCAGGCGCGAGGATGCCCCGAACTTATTGAAGAGGCTGGACAGGTGCTTCTTCACGGTGCCGGGCGACTTGCCCAGCTCCTTGGCGATGTCGTGGTTCGACATGCCCTTGCAGATGAGCTTCAGGACTTCCTCTTCGGCATTGGTGACGTGGTAAGAGCCGATGCCCTGGGTAGGAAGCGTCTTGATCAGGCGGGTCGCAGAGACTGGGGAAATCACCGTTCCGCCCTGCATGACGTCCTCGATGGTGCTGATGATGGACTCTGGGCGCGCGGTCTTGAGAATGTAGCCGTTGCCGCCGAGGCTCAGGATTTTAATCATCGTCTCGTCGGTGTCGAACGAGGTAATGGCGACAAACTTAGGCGGCTCGGCCACCTTCTGGATGCGTTCGAGGAGCTCGACGCCGTCCATCTTGGGCATGTGGATGTCGGTAAGGACAACGTCGATTCCGCCCTTGGAGATGACGTTCAGGGCCTCATGGCCGTCGTTAGCCTCGCCCACAACGGTGATGTGTGGGGCTTTTTTGAAATATGTTTGCAGCGAAGAGAGGACTAGGGGATCATCGTCGACGATGAAGACCTTGATCTCAGACATGAAATAGCCTTTCGCTGGGCTAAGAGAAAGGATCCGCTGATTGCGCGGACTGCCCGGGGATGCAATTTAGATATTTTGATATGAACAACTGTGTAATCATAAGTGAGTATACGCAGCTCCGCCAGGTCTAGCCCCTGATTTCTTTGGAACTAAAGGCTATCTTTCGGCGCGGGCAGAGTAATGGTTGTCGTCCAGATGTCGTTGTTCTTATCCGTTTCAATCGTGCCGGAAAGCAGTCGAGTGCGACGGCGCAGAGACGCCAAACCGAACCCGCTGGAGAGCACGGCGCGGGGGAGAAGGTTGGGGCTCGGCGCAATCCGGTTTCGGACCGTGACCGTATAGCCCTCGTCACGATTGCCTGTAGCAAAAATTTGGACCTCGGATTTGGCAGCGCCGTATTTTTCGATGTTGGTGCACACTTCTGATATCGCAGGTGCGATGACCTCTGATATCTGAGACAGCGTTGGCTGTGAACCGAGATTTGAGGACAGGGAGACTATGAAACCCTCAGCCTCGAGCTCACGCTTGGCCTGGGCGAGAACCTTGTCCACCGTCGGAATGGGCTCGTCCTGGCCGATAGCGCTGGGCAGCGACTCTTCAGAATCATCGTCGTTGCTCTTGAGCAGGGCGAGGAGCTGGCGCAACTGCAGGAGCCCCTCGCGCGATGTCTCTGCGATGTCGTTGAGGTTGCTGACCAGCTCGGGATTGTCGTCCTCGAACTCAATGGCTAGGGACTGCGACTGCATGGTGACCCGGGTAAAGGACTTCGCGATGGAGTCGTGCAAGAAGGTAGCCAACTCCAGGCGCTGTTGGTGAAGCGCTTCCTTCGCCTCGTTCTTGGCTTCCTCGGCCTGCTTCTTATTGTTGTGGCGCATGGCGCCGATGCCGTATGCGACGAGGAAGAGCACCGTCGTCACGGAAGTCGCGACTAGGTCGCGGGCGAAAGTGTGCTCAACAGTGTCGTAGTTGGAGATTGACCAGAGAAGGATAGCCGTGATGCGTGCGAGCCGGGCCTTGCCCACCGACCTCATGACCTCTACGGCCAGTAGCGCGCAAAAGATTTGGAGTGGAGCCTGCTCATTGGGGAGGTATGCGAACGCGAGATAACTGGCGGGCACGAGGAATGCCGCAAACAGGGGTAGGAACGCGGAGATGGACACCAACACGATGCGGACGCCGCCGAAGATGGCCAGCAGCGGGATGGCGCGCTGATGATCCACAAAGAAGATGTCGGAGACAGTCAGGACGAATGCGAAGAGCGTTTCCAAGATTCCGGGAATGGAAAGGAATTTCTTGGTCTTGTGCACCAGTCGTCTCAGGTTCACCGTGGTGGTCCTCTCTGGCTGGGAAGCTGCGAAGGCGAGTATGTCGGGTCTAAATATATTGCTTTGTTGTGGGGTCGGGGTAGGGGAGGGGGAAGTCGGATGGGCATGAAAAATCCGCCCGAGGGAGAGCTGTTCGCATGCTCGCCTCGGGCGGATTATGTTGTGTGTCGTTTAAGGCACTCTATTTACGCCTTACTTGCGACGTGCCGATCCTGGAATCGGGACACCGTGCTCGTTGCGC
Organism: Corynebacterium lactis RW2-5; assembly: GCF_001274895.1. Classification (NCBI taxonomy): domain Bacteria; kingdom Bacillati; phylum Actinomycetota; class Actinomycetes; order Mycobacteriales; family Corynebacteriaceae; genus Corynebacterium; species Corynebacterium lactis. The sequence continues at coordinate 2,542,334 of NZ_CP006841.1, read as the reverse complement.
GGTAGGTCCGCGCCGCTTGCCGACGGTGCCTCGGTCTCTGCCGGCTGTGCCTCCTCGGCAGCGGGCTCGGCATTTTCCGCAGCGGGAGTCTCCTCAGCAGCAGGCGTCTCGGTAGCCGTGGAACCCTGACCTGCCTGGGGCTCCTGGACGGCGTCCTCGGAGGACTCCGGTGCGGTGTCCTCAGCGTTGACGGAGGGTGCCTCGTCAGAGCTGGTGGTTGCAGCAGCGGCTGCGGTACCAGCGGTAGCGGCCGTAGCCGCCGCGGCAGCCTTGCGGGCGCCGCCCGGGATAGGAGCACCCTTTCGGGCACCACCCGGAACCGGTGCGCCGGAGGCGGTCTTGGCAGCCGGTGTGGCCGGAGCCTCTGCCTCGACTGCGGGAGTCTCCGGCTCGGCAGCAGCGGCTTCCTGTGCAGGTTCCGGTGCAGATGCAGACTCAGCCTTCGGGGCAGCGGCAGCCTTGCGGGCGCCGCCCGGGATAGGAGCACCCTTTCGGGCGCCACCCGGAACCGGAGCGCCACCCTTGGTAGCCGCAGCCGGCGCTTCGGTGGCCTCGGCAGCCGGAGCCTCTGCCTCTGCTGCGGGAGCCACTGCCTTCGGAGCAGCGGACTTAGCGCCACCTGGAACCGGTGCGCCGGACTTTGCGGCGCCTGGCTTGGGTGCGCCACCCGGTGCGGGAGAGCCCTTGGCACCGCCTGGAACCGGTGCGCCGGAAGACTTAGCGCCACCTGGAACCGGTGCGCCGGACTTTGCGGCGCCTGGTTTGGGAGCGCCGCCCGGTGCGGGAGCGCCCTTTGCGCCGCCTGGGGTCGGTGCGCCGGACTTTGCGGCGCCTGGCTTGGGAGCGCCACCTGGTGCGGGAGCGCCCTTTGCGCCGCCTGGAGTCGGAGCACCGGACTTAGCGGCGGCAGCGCCTGCTGCTCCAGCGGCAGCAGCGCCACCAGCAGCTGCGGCTGCAGCCTTTTCAGCCTTCTTCTTTTCCGCTTCCTCTGCCTTCTTGCGCTTTGCCTCCTCGGCTTCGAGGCGAGCACGCTCTTCCTCTTCGGCCTTCTTCGGATCGACCCAGCCGCGCTCGGGCTGTTCCATCCACTCCGGCTCGCGGGCGGTCGGCAACGCGCCGTCGACAAGCACAGAATCGCGGATCATCTGGGCGATATCCAGAACCTCTGGCTTCTTCTCGTCCTCTTCGACGACGTTGTTGACACCGTCGGTCATCATCGTCTTACAGAACGGGCAGCCAATCGCGATGGCCTCGGCGCCGGTGGCGACGGCCTCCTCAGTGCGGTTGACGTTGATGCGCTGGCCGATGGTCTCTTCCATCCACATGCGCGCGCCGCCTGCACCACAGCAGAAGCCGGTGTTCTTGTTGCGCGGCATCTCGACGAGGTTCGCGCCGGATGCCCCGATCAGCTCACGCGGTGCCTCGAAGACCTTGTTATGGCGGCCCAGGAAGCACGGGTCATGGTAGGTGACCTCGCGACCCTGACCGGAGGCAACCGGCTGCAGGCGATTAGCTCGGACCAGCTTGTTCAGCAGCTGGGTGTGGTGGACGACCTCGTACTGGCCGCCCAGCTCCGGGTACTCGTTCTTGAAGGTGTTGTAGCAGTGCGCACAGGTGACAACGATCTTGCGCTGCTTCGGCGGGACACCGTCGAAGACCTCGGAGAGCTGCTCGATGTTCTGCTCTGCGAGCATCTGGAACAGGAACTCGTTACCGGCACGGCGTGCGGAGTCACCAGTACAACCCTCTGCCTGGGACAGTACCGCGTACTTCACACCGGCGGTGTAGAGCATCTCGGCGACGGCCTTGGTGGTCTTCTTCGCGTTGTCGTCGTAGGCACCGGCACAGCCGACCCAGAACAGGTACTCGGTAGCGTCGAAGCTCTCGACATCCTCGCCCCAGACTGGGACGACGACGCCGTCCTTGCGGACCTCGTTAATCCAGTCGGCGCGGGTAGAGGCGTTCTGGCCCCACGGGTTGCCCTTGGTCTCGAGGTTCTTGAACAGGCCGGCCAGCTCGGTCGGGAATTCCGACTCGACCAGGACCTGGTAGCGGCGCATATCGACGATGTGGTCGATGTGCTGGATGTCCACCGGGCACTGCTCGACGCAGGCGCCACAGTTGGTGCAGGACCACAGAACATCCTGGTCGATGACACCCTCTTCGCCGTCGCCGACCAGCGACTTGGTCAGCAGTGCGGCACCAGCGCCTTCACCCTCGCGAGCGCCCTCGATAGTCTCGCCAGCCAGCAGGTACGGGGCGGAAGCGTATGCGTGGTCACGCAGGCGGTTGACCAGAAGCTTCGGGCTCAGCGGCTTGGCTGTGTTCCATGCCGGGCACTGCTCCTGGCAGCGGCCACATTCAGTACAGGAAGTGAAGTCCAGCAGGGCCTTCCAGGAGTGGTCGGTGACCACACCGGTACCCATGGAGTCGACCTCTGGGTCGGCTTCTTCCAGGTTCAGAATCTCGCCCTTAGAGGTCATCGGCTTCGCTGCGGCCAGGGCGTTGTAGCCGTCGGCGTTGCGCTGCAGCAGGATGTTGGCGAACGCCAGGAAGCGGTGCCATGCGACTCCCCAGGTCAGGTTGCGTCCGACGACGAACAGCCAAATCATGCCGGAGAGCAGCTTGATCAGCGCGAAGATGGAGACCATCACGTGGGAGGCGGGGAGAACCTGTGCGATGCCGCCAGTGACGAAGTTCGCCCAGTTCCAGACTTCAGATCCGGTGTGGCCGTGCTCGCCGTAGGTGGCCAGCTTGGCGGCCTTCACCATGACCATGCCCAGGCCCTCGATGAGGACGACGGCCTCGACGAAGTAGGCGGCGCCCGCGTTGGAGCCGTAGAAGCGGCTCAGGCGCTCCTTGCCCAGGTTGGTCTGGCGGACCATGATCAGCGCCAGGATGCCCAGGGTGGTGCCGACACCCAGGATTTCATCGACGAAATGCCACAGCGTCAGGTCCTTTAGGATCGGCCAGCCGCCGGCAGGCCAGAAGGTCTGGATGTATGCCTCGAACCAGACGAGTGATCCGAGGAGGAATCCGACCATGACGAACCAGTGGGCCACGGCTACGCCCGGCTTCTTGCTCATCTTGGTGTGGCCGACGATCTCGCGGATCGTGGTCCAGATTCGCGATCCCCAATCACCGGTGTGACCGTAGGTCTTCTGGCCCACCATGATGGTCTTCACCATGTGGGTGAAGCCCTTGATGAAGACGAACCAGCAGGGCAGGGACAAGAGGACGCCAATGACGCCGACTGCGACGGTGAAACCGGTAGATTCCGGGATCATTGCCGTCTCAGTCGCCGCCTCGGCGAGGTTGAGCACGCTCATGATGTTCCTTCTGGGCTGGCTCAGCCAGGGTGATGGCTGAGTGAAAATAGTTCTCTTGTGAGTTGTATCACGAGCCACGGACGCGTACATAACTAACGCCGTAATTAGTGCTGAAATCATGGCTATGTGGTGTAACCTGCGTGTTTTCGGCGATTTTCGCAACGAATGGGTTTCTTAATTCCGCCCCGGATCATGCTCTAAATATGTTCCATTAGAAAAATAAGGGTGTACAGCGTGGCGTGCGTCACTTTATGCTAACTTTTGCGCCCCACAGTTTTACAAACGAAACGAAATATGCTAATGCAAACCGTTTTCAAAAAGCGTGGGGTTGTACGTCAGTTGTTTTCCGACCAATCAAGGAGTTGATTGATCATGACCTCCGTGCAGCCAGACCGTGTCCGTTCCGGGCAATCGTCCCAGTTCACTGCCGCAGTTGTTGATGAATTCGGGCCAAACCTCAATGTTCGCGACGTCGATCTGCCAAAGCCGGGGCCGAATCAGGCGCTCGTGAAGTTGATTGCCTCCGGCGTCTGCCACACTGACCTGCATGCGACAGAGGGAGACTGGCCGGTGAAGCCGGAGCCGCCTTTCATTCCGGGGCATGAGGGAATCGGCGAGGTGATCGAGCTTGGCCCTGGAAAGCATTCGGTCAGTGTGGGTGACATTGTTGGCAATGCATGGCTGTGGTCCGCGTGTGGTGACTGTGAGTACTGCCGGACCGGCCGCGAGACTCAGTGCAACGACGCCGAGTATGGCGGTTATACTCAGGACGGTTCCTTTGGCGAGTACATGCTGGTCGACACGCGGTATGCCGCTCGTATACCGGAGGGCGTGGACTACCTGGAGGCTGCGCCGATTCTCTGCGCCGGCGTGACTGTGTATAAGGGTCTCAAGGTTTCCGAGACGAAGCCGGGGCAGTTTATGGTGGTTTCTGGCGTCGGTGGATTGGGGCATTTGGCGGTCCAGTACGCCAAGGCGATGGGTATGCGCGTTATTGCAGTGGATATCGCGGAAGACAAACTCGACCACGCAAAGGAGTGGGGTGCCGAGTTTGTGGTGAACGCCAAGGATGAGGATCCGGTCCAGGCGGTTCAGGCCTATACCGATGGTGGAGCTCACGGCATTCTGGTCACTGCTGTCCATAAGGATGCGTTCGGCCAGGCTCTTGGTATGGCGCGCCGCGATGGAACCATTGTTTTCAATGGCCTTCCGCCGGGGGAGTTCCCGGCGAGTGTGTTCGACATTGTCTTCCGCAATCTCACTATTCGTGGTTCGCTGGTCGGCACGCGCCAGGATATGGCCGAGGCTCTCGACTTCTACGCCCGCGGGCTGGTCAAGCCGACCGTTAAGGAGTGCTCGCTGCACGAAATTAACGATGTCTTCGAGCTGATGCGGCAGGGCAAGATTGATGGTCGCATGGCCATTCGCTACTAGTCCTAGGCTCTAGTCGGCGCCTCTATTCCTCGACCGCCTGCCTCATCTGGTCTGCAGATAGCCATACTCCGAAAAGGTCGCCGTCGGGTCTGAATCGCTTGCCGACGCTCACGTCAACGGGCACCGGTTCAAATCCGAAGGCTTCGACTGTTGCTCGTGCGGCCTCGAGGGCCGCAGGGTCTGTCGACATGACTGCGATCGCTCGGCGCGGCGCGCCTTCGGCGATTTCTTCCGGGGTTCGGTAATCGCTAAGCAGTTCCTCGTAGGAGACGTGGTTTAGTGTCTTGGCGATGTGGGCCCCTGGGAATCGCTTGGCGAGGTCCGCCGTTGTTACGGACTCTGCGGAGTCGGTTCCGGTGGCCTCCCAGGGGTTGGTGGCGTCGATAATTGTTCCGCGTACTTTGGAAAGGTCGAAGTTCGCCACCTGTGTATTCGGGATCGCGAAGATGACGACGTCGGCAAGCGAAGCTAGCTCTTCATAGTCGACGACGGTGGCGGTGGGCAGCACGGTGGAGATGATTGCCTCGCGCATGGGGCCCGGGCGGGATGTGGTGAGAATTTTGAAGCCAGCCGCGGCGGCGACTTGTCCGAGAGCGGAGCCCAGCTTGCCGACGCCTACGATGCCGATGGTCTGAATGTCCGGTGGGGTGGTTGCGTTCATGGATTTTGTCCTTCGTGGTGATGATTGTGAGTGGGGCGGGGGTAAGCGGTTGTCGGCCCGCGTTTCGGCTCGGGAATAAGCGTTGTATTGTTCTAGTTATGGATAATATGACACGTCAACAAAATTTGCTAGTAAATCCGGAAGACCTCAAGTTTGGCCTCGACACCTTCGGCGATGTTACGGATGGTGACTACGTCAAGGGGCTTAAAAATGTAGTTGAACAGGCGAAACTCGCAGACCAGGTTGGGCTCTACACCTTTAATGTCGGTGAGCATCACCGCGATGATTACGGAATTAGTGCGCCGGATACCGTGCTGTCTCACATTGCCGGCGTCACTGAGAACATTCATCTCGGCACCGCGGTTATCGTGCTGAGCTCGGATGACCCGGTGCGTATTTACGAGCGCTTTTCTACTATTCAGGCGCTGTCGGGCAATCGCGTACAGCTGACGGTTGGGCGCGGGTCCTTTATTGAGTCGTTCCCGCTCTTTGGCTACTCCCTGTCTGATTACGAGGAGCTATTCGAAGAGAAGCTGGGCATGCTCGTCGAGATTGTGAATAATCGGCCTGTTACCTGGCAGGGTAAGCACACCCAGAGTCTTGAGGAGCAGGAAATCTGGCCTCCGCTGGACAAGGATAAGATGCCGATTTATGTCGCGGTTGGCGGTTCGCCGCAGTCTGTGGTGCGCGCGGCGAAGCACGACCTGGGGCTCAGGCTGGCCATCATCGGCGGTGCCGTGAGCAGGTTCGCGCCATTCGCCGACCTGTATCGGCGCGCCCAGGAAGAGTTCGGCCACGAGCCGGGCAAGTCCGTGGGGTGGCACAGCCACGGGTTGGTGGCTGACACCGACGAGGAGGCGGTCGAGGCGTTCTATGAAAAGCACGTCGCGCACGTCACCCGCCTGGGCAATGAGCGTGGTTGGGGCGCGATGACTCCGGAGCGCTTCAATCACGAGCTGCGCAGCGGTGCACTTTTTGTTGGCTCGCCGGAGACGGTGGCTCGCAAGATCACGAAGGGAATCAAGGCCCTGGGCGCGGACTCCTTCGACCTGAAAATCGGTACCGGTTCGCAGGAGGCGATTCTGAAAAGTATCGAGCTATACGGCACTAAGGTCGTGCCGATGGTGCGTGACATGATTGCGGACGGGGAGTAGGTCGCCAAAAGGGGAATTGGCGAGCTACGCCAATACGAATATTGTTATCTGGGTACGAAATGTAAGCCAGGTAACACGGCACCAAGTGTGACCCTGGCGCAAGAGCGGCCTCCGCACAGGTGAGGTCGCTCGTGAAAGGCTCACCATGTCCGGAAAACTTGCCTCTTCTTCCGTCCCGCAGGCGAAGAAGCGCGTCAACGCCCAGTGGACCATCACGCTATTCGGCACGGCCGTCGGCGCCGGAATCCTCTTCCTACCCATCAACGCGGGCAGCTTCGGGTTCTGGCCGCTGCTTATCGCTACGGTTCTGATCGGCCCGATGACGTTCTTCGCGCATCGTGCCTTCGAGAGGATGGTCGGGTACTCGCCGACGCAGGGCAAGGACGTACTGGAAGTCCTGCGCGAGTTCTTCGGACCGCGCGCCGGGCTGGTACTCGCGGCGATTTATTGGTTCACCATTTTTCCCGTCGTCCTTATCTACGGCGTGAGCATCGTAAATACGGTCGAGAGTTTCATTGTCAACCAGCTCGGCGGGCCGGAGCTCTCACGCTGGGTGCTCGCGCCTGTGCTCGTTGGCCTAATGACAGCCGGGCTCGCCTTCGGCCGACGAATCATGCTCGCAGTTGCCCAGTTTGTTGTCTACCCGCTAATCATTGCTCTGGCCGCGGTGTCCGTTTACCTGATTCCGAAGTGGGACCTCGAGTCCTTCATGCAGGCCGGCGACACATCCGCCTGGGGCGTTGTTACCTCGGTAATTCTCATCCTGCCAGTGCTGGTGTTCTCGTTTAGCTTCGTCGCGGCGCTGTCGCAATTCTCGCTGGGGATGGAGAACGAGTATGGCCCGGATCACCAGCAGCAGTCCAGCCGAGTAATTGGTTACTCCACGCTGCTGCTGACCGTTTTCACCATGTTCTTCGTTTGGTCCTGCGCGCTGGCGCTGGGTGCGGACGGCATGCGTGAGGCGGAGGCCCAGAACCTCCCCGTCCTGTCCTATTTCGCCAACGTAACCGGCACGCCGTTCATGGCTTACATCGCGCCGATCATCGTCGTCTGCGCCATTGCTTCGTCCTACTTCGGCCACGCTCTGGGTACCGTGGAAGGCACCCAGTACCTGGCCCGGGTGGCGGCGCCGGGCGTCGTCAAGCGAATGGGCGAAAAGAGCGGGAAGAGTGGGCGCTCTCTCGACCTGGCGACCTACTTCTTTATCTTCGTCTGTGCGACGCTGGTCGGTGTTTTCAACCCGTCGATTTTGGACATGATTTCGCTGGTGGGCGGCATTTTCTTCGCCTTTATGACCTACTTGTTGCCCATGGTGGCGATCCGTAAGGTCGAGGCTCTCCGCCGGTTCCGTGGGGCTACCAGCAACTACTTTGTGGCCGCGATGGGCGTCGTTGTTCTCATCGCGACCGTGTGGGGCATTTTCAACTAGGGGAGTTGGGCATAGTGGTGTGTCCCCGCGGATAGAATTGCTGCATGTCGCACCGTCCCGAAGACTCCACCGAAGTCGCACAGCCATCGGATACGCGCACGCGCATTTTGGTGTGCTCGCAGCGTCTGTTCAGCCTGGACGCCTATGGGAATGTGTCTTTGCGCGACATTGCTGCAGAGGCCCAGGTCAGCGTGGCGCTGATCGTCAAGCACTTCCAGAACAAGCAGACCTTGTTCGCCCAGACGGTGGACTTCACAGCCTCTTCTTCGCAGCTTTTCGCGGGACCGTTTGATCGCCTGGGGCGGACCGCTGTCGTGGAAACCCTGACCGCGCCACATACCGCTCATTACTCGATGGCCCGGACTATATCTGTAGCCAGCGGCGATGATGGCACACTCAGCGCAATCGGCAAGAAAATCCGCACGGATCTTCTCGAGGTGTTGGCGCGGCGCATTAGGGATGAGGCGCCGCACCCTAACCCTTCGCCGGAGCTTCGGGCTCAGTCAGCCTTGGCGCTGATTCTCGGGTTATCCCTGATGCGTCGCTTCGGCGATTCGGAGTTCCGCCTGCTGGACCAGGCCGCCGTGGAGGATCACTACGCCGGGATATTCCAGTCGATTATTGATGGAAGCGACTAGCCGCTTGCCGACGTCGCGAACGTTGCGACATGGCCAAGCGAAAACTGGCGCAATACGTGGCGGGAAAGGTGCCTACTTCTTGGCGCGGATCTCGTTGATGATTGCGGAGAAGTCCAGCCCACCGTTGCCCGCGTCGACGAAGTCGGCGTACTGACCAGCGGCGATGCGGCCCAAGGTGGTGTCGGTGTGGGTCTTTTCGGCAGAGGCCATTGCCAGCTTGAGGTCCTTGAGCATGAGCGCCGAGGCGAAGCCCGGGGCGAAGTCGTTGTTCGCCGGGGAGGTGGGGACCACATCGGGGACCGGGGCGTTGGTGGTTAGCGCCCAGGAAGCGCCGGTGGCGTTGGAGACAACGTCGAAAAACGCCTGGTGGTCGAGTCCAAGTCGCTCACCGAGCACAAGTGCCTCCGCAAGCGCAATCTGGTGGACTGCGAGAATCATGTTGTTGCAGGCCTTGACTGCCTGTCCATTGCCGATACCACCGCAGTGGGTAATCGAGCGGCCCATGACCTCGAGCAACGGGTGAGCGGCATCGAAGTCGGCGCTGTCGCCTCCGACCATGAATGCCAGGGTGCCGGCCTGTGCTCCCGACATGCCCCCAGAGACCGGAGCGTCAACGAAGTGGGAGCCAGCGGCTTGAACGAGCTCAGCAATTTCTCGGGCTTCGGTGACTGCGATGGTGGAGGAGTCGATGAAGAGGCCCGGCTTCTGAGCGGAGTCTTCCGTGCTCTGGAGAATCTCCCCGATAACCTGCTTGACCAGGCCGCCGTTCGGGAGCATGGTGATAACTACTTCGGCGCCTTCGGCGGCCGCAACTGCCGAATCGAAGGTGGTAGAGCCGGCTTCCTCGGCTGCGGCGCGGGCCTGATCGGAAAGGTCGAAGCCCCGGACGTCGTGTTCTGCCTTGGCGAGGTTCGCGGCCATGGGGCCGCCCATTTTTCCGAGTCCAATGAATGCGATAGTGCTCATGGTGGATAAGTCCTTTCTTCTTCTGGGCCGGGTTAGTTCATGACCGGCATGGTGAACTGGGGGCCTGCATGCGACTCGTCCGGCCACTTGGTGGTGACGGTCTTGGTCTTGGTGTAGAAGCGGAAGGAGTCCGGGCCGTGCTGGTTGAGGTCACCGAAGCCGGATGCCTTCCAACCGCCAAAGGTGTGGTACGCAATCGGAACCGGGATTGGCACGTTGATGCCGACCATTCCGACCTGGACCTTCTCGGCGAAGTCGCGTGCTGCGCCGCCGTTAGAAGTGAAAATCGCCACGCCATTGCCGTAAATGTGCTCATCCGGCAGGGAGATTGCCTCCTCCAGGGTCTCCGCGCGCACCATGCACAGCACAGGCCCAAAGATTTCCTCGGTGTAAATGCTCATGTCACGGGTTACGTTGTCGAAGAAGGACGGGCCGGCGAAGAAGCCGTCGGCAAGCGGCTCGCCCTCGAACTCTTGGTTCGACATGTCCAGACTGCGGCCATCAATGACAAGGTCGGCCCCGGCCTCGATGCCCTCGCCGATGAGGCGGTTGACTCGGTCGCGGGCATCGGCGGTGACCAGCGGGCCGAAGTCCGCCTTCGGGTCGAGGCAGTGGCCAACGTTCAGGTCCGGGGTTTTGCGGGCAATGGCCTCGGCCAGGCGGTCCGCGGTGTCCCTGCCGACGGGCACGACGACCGACAGAGCCATGCAGCGCTCGCCGGCGGAGCCAAATGCAGCGCCGATGATGGTGTCAGCGGTGGCCTCGATATCCGCATCTGGCAGGACAATTGCGTGGTTCTTCGCGCCGCCGAAGCACTGGGCGCGCTTGCCGGTGGCAGCGCAACGCTTATAGATGTACTGGGCAATCGGGGTGGAGCCCACGAAACCGACGGCCTTGATGGTGTCGGAGTTCAGGATGGCGTCGACCGCGTCCTTGCCTCCGTGGACTACGTTGAACACCCCCTCCGGGCCGCCTGCCTCAATAAACAGCTCGGCGAGGCGTACCGGAACGGAAGGGTCGCGCTCGGAGGGCTTCAGCACGAACCCATTACCTGCGGCCAGAGCTGGGCCCGCCTTCCACAGAGGAATCATGGCCGGGAAGTTGAACGGGGTAATACCTGCGACGACGCCGAGCGGTTGGCGCATGGAGTAGGTATCGATGCCCGCGCCGACGTTGGTGGAGTACTCGCCCTTCAGCTGGTGGGGTGCGCCGAGGGAGAATTCCAGAACGTCAACGCCACGCTGGATATCGCCCTTCGCGTCGGGGAAGGTCTTACCGTGCTCCAGCGACAAGGTGCGGGCGAGCTCGTCCATGTTCTCGTGAATCAGCTGGATCCAGCGCATAATGACGCGAATGCGCTTCTGCGGGTTGGCTGCACCCCACGCGCGCTGGGCCTCAGCAGTCTCGGCGATTACATGATCTACGTCGGCCTTATTCGCAAGAGCGACCTGCGCCTGCTCCTTGCCTGTCGATGGATTGAGAACGGGCTGGAAAGCGCCAGTGGTTCCTTCCCATGCCTGGCCGGAGACGTAGTGGACGATGTTGCGCGGTGCGGACATAGTATTGATTCCTTTCCGGGGGCGAACTATTTGGAAGATTGCAGTCACGCTAACTCACGGGGCGGATTGGAAACTAGATTTTTAGTGACGCAGAACACGTTTCACCCCCGGTATGTTTGTCGTCAAATGTTCATGAACTGGGGATTTAGAAAAACTCGGAGTTCTTTTGCTGGGGTGGACAGTGTTCACTACCCCCGCCAGTCTGCGGGTGCTGCTTTACTTGGCTTCCAAACCACAGGAGAAGACTCGAAAGGTAGTCGGTCATGAGTGGCCTAGACGGTACAAATGTCGGCGAGCGCAGTCACGCTGCGTCGGCTTCCGGGGCATGGGAGGCGGATGTCATCCTGAATGACGGTGGTATCGCAACCTTACGTCCAATTACCGCATTTGACCGTGCTGAGCTGCGCAATTTCTACGCGAGGGTGTCTGACCGCTCCAAGTATCTGCGTTTTTTCGGCACTCATCCGGACCTCACGGAGGAGGATCTGCGCGCCTGGCTCGGGGCCGATGGCCGCGACCGCGTGACGCTTGTAGTCACCGACCGTGCCCGCATCGTCGGCGTGGCCACCTATCGCCTGGTGGAGCAGCTGCTTCCAGAACGCGTCGCAGATGTCGCTTTCCTGGTTCAGGATTCCCACCATGGCCGCGGCGTCGGCAATATCCTCCTCGAGCATCTCGCGGAGGTCGGCCGGGAGCAGGGCATTGACCGTTTTGTCGCCGAGATGCTGCCGAAAAATCGCAACATGGTGCAGACCTTCGTCCGCGCAGGGTATTCCGCAAAACCAGAGCTTGCCGACGGCCTGATTGCCGTCGACTTCGCAATCGCCACGTCGCCGGTGTCCAGGGAGGTCATGGAGCGTCGGGAGCAACGAGCCGAAGCGAACTCGTTACGGCGCCTCCTGCATCCGCGCTCCATCGCAGTTCTGGGGCCGGCGGATGACGTCGCCGGGGTGGTCTCCACTCTCAAGGGGGCGGGGTTCACCGGCGATATTCATGAGGTTGCCGCGCAGGCCACGGACGGAAATCCTGCAAAGGCCCTTGAGTCAGCGGCTCCGGAGATAACAGCGGACCTCGTGCTCATCTCCCAGTCTCCGGATCTCTTCGATGTCCTGAACGAAGTGATGGCCGCCGCGGCCCGCCGCGATGCCTACGGCGTCGCAGTTCTGGCTAGCAATGTGAGTCCCGGGGTGTCGTCGGAAAGCGCGCAGCGAGTGGTGGATGTGGCGCGCGATTACGGCCTGCGGGCGCTGGGGCCGGCGGCGCTTGGCTTGGTCAACACGGAGGCGTCGGTATCGCTGAATGCAACGCCTGCGCCTATGCCCAGGCAGGGCGGCGTTGGGGTGTTTGCGCAGTCCGCGGGTGTGGCGACCGTGATGCTGTCCCAGGTGCTGCAACACGGAACGGGAGTGAGCAATTTCCTAGGCGCGGGGCTGTTTTCTGATGTCACAGGCAACGACGTGATGCAGTTTTGGAGCACTGACGAGCGCACCCGAGTCTGCCTGCTATCGCTGGATGCGGTCGGTAACCCGAGAAAATTCTTCCGCGTGCTGCGTCGATTGGCGCTGGTCAAACATGTGATTGTGTTTATGCCCTCGCGGGCTTTGGTCAACGCCCGTCACTACGGCGATGTGGACTTGGCGCAGATTGGTGCTGCCGGTGTCGACGAGGTTATTCGCGGCACGGGCGCGATGGTGGTGTCGCGTCGCGAGACCATGTTTAATGTCGCGCAGATTCTGGCACGTCAGCCGGTGCCGCGAGGTTCACGTGTCGCGGTGGTGTCTAACTCATCCGGGCTGCTGCATCAAATGGAGCAGTCCGCGGTGCGCTTCGGGCTGACTCCGGTCGCGGTGCCTGTTCCTGCATCGCCCGTCGAGGATCCAGTGCTCGCCCTCGACCAGGCCCTTTCTGCGCTGCTCGGGTCAGGCGGCGACGGCGCTCCGCCGTGTGCGCAATCGCGCGTTGATGCCGTGGTTGTCACTATTGCCGAGGCGGGGGAACCGCTGCTTGCCGACGCCAGCACGGTCCTCGATCACCACGCCGCTGCGGGTTCGTCGGTGCCCCTAATTGCGAGCCTTGTAGGTTTCGGTGGTCTTGGCGTTTCCTGCGGCTTTGGTGAAGATGGCACTTGCGGGGAGGAAGAGCTCGGGCAGCTTCCTGTCATCGACAATTACGCCGACGCGCTAGAGGCCATATCGCTGATAGCAGAGACACAGCGGCGCCGTGAGCTGGCGAAGCCGACGCCAGCGGATGAATTCCCCGTCATCCAAGAAGATGCCAAGCAGAGCGTGCAGCACTTGGTCGAGGAGGCGTTGGCACAGTCAGTGTTAGGCGCGTCCAATGGGCACAAATCGTCCGGCGGGCGTTGGGTCAGCGATGCTGAGGCCACGGCAATCCTTGGTTGCTACGGCATAGACGTCGAGCCATGGCAGGCTGTCGAAAGTGTCGAGGGAGCAATCGAAGCGGCGGGGCAACTCAGTTGGGATGTCGTGCTGAAGTCCACGAACCGCGTTTTCAAGGGGCGCCCCGAACTTCCCAGCGTGGTTCGACACATCGCCTCACCTGAGGAAATGAGGCTTGCCTGGAAGAAACTGATGGCCATGGCGCGGGAGGTCGGCCTTGATCCGGATTCGGACCTTGCCGCTGTGCAACCAGTCGTCCAGGCCACTGTCCCCTCTGGGACGACCTTGACTGTTTCTTCCGTAGAAGATGCGGCCCTCGGGCCGATGACGTCGGTGGGAGTGGCGGGACTCGCCTCGGAGGTGCTGGGTGATGTCAGTTATTGTGCTCCGCCTCTACGCAGGTCAGATGCTCGCAGGATGCTGTTGGGGCTGAAGTCGGCGGGATTGCTCACGGGAGGGCGAGGGTTGCCGCCGGTCAATCTCACAGAGGTCGAGGAGATCATCATGCGGCTATCGGCACTCGCTGACGACCACCCGTCCATTGTCGAGGTTGAGCTGTATCCGGTTGTTGCCGCTGAAAAATCCACGTCCGTTGTCGGGGCTCGTGTAAAGGTGGCGCCGCTGGGGACGAACCGCGATCCGTCGGCACGCGCGCTTTAGTAACGGGGGACCAGGCGAGGGGGCGAGTTGCTGGCAGGTGTTCAAGGAGGTCGAGAATGAGCGAGAGTTCGCAGGTACCGCTGCTGGTAGATGGAACGGATATCTACCAGTACGATCTCGGGCGCGATCACCCGATGGGACCCGACCGCGTCAGCCTCGCGCTGGGGTTGGCCGATTACTTCGGTGTTCTGGGGCAATTCCGCCATGAGACGCCTCCGCCACTGCAGGACGGGGTGCTCGGTCTGGTCCACACGCCCGAGTATGTTGCCGCGGCGAAGCGAAATCGGCCGAGCGAGAGTCACGGCCTCGGGACTGAGGAAAATCCCATTGTCGACGGGCTTCCCGACGCGGCAGCTGCCATCGTCTCCGGAACCCTCGCAGCGACCAGGGCAGTGTGGGAGGGAGCGGCTCCCCGAGCAGCGCATTTGGAGGGTGGGCTGCACCACGCATTCCCCGAGCGTATGGCTGGTTTTTGTATGTATAACGATGCTGCGGTCGCGATTCGCTGGCTGCTGGACCGCGGTGGTGCCGAGCGGGTCGCATACATTGATCTGGACGCCCACCACGGCGATGGGGTCGAGCAGATTTTCTGGGACGACCCTTGCGTGCTGACCATCTCCGTCCACGAGTCCGGCCTCTACCTGTTTCCCGGCACTGGCTTCCCCGGCGACATCGGCGGGCCCTCTGCAGCCGGAACCGCCGTCAATATTGCACTGCCGCGCGACGCCGATGATCACACGTGGCTTCAGGCCATCCACGCCGCCGTTCCACCGCTGCTGCAGAAATTTTCCCCGCAGTTGATCATCAGCCAGCACGGCGCCGATCCGCACCGAGCGGATCCTTTGGCTGACCTGGAGGTCAGCATTGACGCGATGGGGATTGCCTACCGCTCAATGTCGTCGTGGGCACGCCGGTTCGCGGGTGGGAAATGGGTCGCGTTGGGCGGTGGCGGCTACAGCCGCGACTCGGTCGCACGCGCCTGGACACACGTGCTCGCCGCCGTCGCCGAAGTAGAACTTCCCGCCGATTCCCGCATGCCCGCCGACTGGGGGCATGCGCCGGGGCGCACGCTCGGCGATGAGGACGTGGATATTGGTTCTTTGACCTCAGCCTTCGATGCCCATCAAGTAATGGCAGAGCGACCGCATCCTGCGCTAGTGCAGACTTCTAGGGCCGTATTCCCGTACTGGGGTCTTCCTGCGTACGGCAGCTAAACGCCGCCGCGACAGGCGCGCCCCGAACGCGCGAACGCCCGATCATCCGAACGCCCGAACACCACACTTACCGTGGCGGCATCCGCAGCGCCCCGTCGAGGCGAATCGTCTCGCCATTGAGGTAGTCGTTACTAATAATCGACTCCGCCAACTTCGCGTACTCCTCCGGCCTCGCCAACCGCGCCGGGAATTGCACAATCTTGGCCAGGTGCTCGCGGAACTCCTCAGTGATCTGCTGCATCATGGGCGTCTCGACCACGCCGGGCGCAATCGCGTTGACGCGGATTCCCAAGCTCGCCAGGTCACGCGCTGCGGTAATCGACAGCGCATGCACCGCGCCCTTCGACGCCGAATACGCCGCCTGCCCGACCTGCCCCTCGAACGCCGCCACCGATGACGTGTTGATAATCACGCCTCGCATCCCGTCCCCACCTGCATCGATGGGATCCTGCGCGGCCATCGCATTCGCCGCCGCAGTCATGACGTGAAAGGTGCCGTTCAGGTTCACATTCAGCACCGTCGCAAAGAGCCCGGGATCGTGCGGACCGCTGCGCCCCACAATGCGTGCCGACGGCGCAATCCCGGCGCAGTTCACCGCAACGCGCAATGGCGCATCGCGCGTCGCCCGTTGTGCGGCGGCGACTCCCGCGGATACCTGTTCGAAGTCAGTGACGTCCACGGCGGCGTAGGTAACGCCGGGGACCTTGGCATCGTCGGAAAGCGAGTCGATGGAGCGGGCGAGGTCGAAGGCAGTGACGTGGACACCGCGCTCGGCGAGCATGCGGGCAGTCGCGGCACCGAGGCCGGACGCGCCGCCGGTGACGATTGCGGAGATTGTGCTGTCTAGCTGCATGGAAGTCTCATTCCGTGGGATAGTTGGTGGCTGGGTGGCTGGCGTTTTACACGAATGCGGACTGACCCGTGACGGCGCGGCCGACGATGAGGGAGTTGATTTCGTAGGTGCCTTCGTAGGTGTAGAGAACCTCGGCGTCGGCCATCATCTTGGACAGGTCGAAGTCGGTGAGGATGCCGTTGCCGCCTCCGATGTTGCGCCCGGCCGCGGCAGATTCGCGAGCGAAGCGGGTGGCGGTGGCCTTCGCCAGCGCTGCATACGGCATCTGCAGATTACCCTGTTCCTGCAGGTGAGCGACCTGCGCCATCATGCCCAGTGATGCGGTCGTATTGCCGAGGATGCGCACCAGCGCCTCCTGGACCAGCTGGAATCCCGCCAGCGGCTTGCCGAACTGCTTGCGGGTCACGGCGTACTCTCGGGCCTTGTCGAAGATGCCGAGCTGCAGACCCGCGGCCTGCCAGCCGACCCAAGCACGGGAGTTGCAAAGATATTCGTTGGTGTCGGCGAAGGACTCTGCGCCGGGGATGAGGTTCTCGGCCGGGATGAGGACATTGTCGAACACCATGTCGGCGTTCTGCATGATGCGAAGGCCCATCTTACGGCTGATTTTTGAGGTGGATACGCCGTCACGATCCAGCTCGACGATGAATCCCTTGATTCGGTTATCGGCCGTGTCGCGGGCGAACACGATGGCAAAGTCCGCGATTGTGCCGGCACCGATCCAGCGCTTTTCGCCGTTTATGACCCAGCCGTCGTCGGTAAGCGTGGCAGTGGTGGACAGGCCGCCGGCGATGTCGGAGCCGCTATCGGGTTCGGTGAGGGCGAAGCAACCGAGGTTGGTGAATCGGCGCAGGCCAGGCAGCCAGCGCTCCTTCTGCTCTTCGGAGCCCAGGGCGTTGATAAGGCCGACGATGAGCTCGTTGTGGATACCGACAAGAGCGGACAGTGAGACATCCGCGCGCGTGACCTCCGCGTAAACGAGGCCTCGGAACAGCCGCGAGGTCCCGGAAAGTTCTACCTCACCGAGCCCGTGAACTGCGAGTTTGGGGAGCATCTCGCGCGGAAGTTCCTCGCGGTCCCAGTACTCGCCGACGTCGGGGCGGATCTCGGTCTGGAGGAACTCGTGGATGATGGCCAGGCGTTCGCGCTCTTCGGGGATGAGCTGGTCAGCGACCTCGAGGATGTCTGCGTGCGGGAACGGAACATTCTGCAGGGCAGCACCCTGCGGATGGCTGTTATCCAAGATCGGTGGCATGGCATGGTCCTCGCTGTACGATTTGAAGGAATATCGTACTGTCAGAATGTGGCACAGGTCACTAAAGAAATCAAGTTTTGCAAACAAAATACTTTGTGGTGGGGTGCTGCTCTCCCGGTCGAGAAGAGGCTAGTGTGGGGCTACTTGCCGACGGAAACCTCGCTAACGAACGGGGAGAAAAATTAAAGTTGCAGGTTATGGGAAGCGGTCAAAGGAATTTCACCTCTCGTCAGCAGGCTCTTTTTGACGCCTTGATGCGTGACGTCCTGAACGAAGGATTTGCCGACTTTACCGTCGACGCGGCTGCGAGGCGCTATCGCTGCTCGAAGTCGACGATGTACTCGCTCGGCGCGAATCGTGATGAGATCTTGCGCGGTGTGATCGTGGAGTTTTTTCGTGGAGTGGCGCGCGCTACCGAGCCGGTATGGGTTGAAGATGGCGTGGATTTGCCCTGTGTAGAGGTGCTGGAAGGGTATTTTGCCGCGATTGCCCGGGCTCTTGAGCCTGCTAGTGAAAAGTTCATGCGCGACCTCCTGGCGGAGCCGGTGGCGCAGGAGGTTTACTCCGTGAATACGGCCGCTGCGGTGAAGGTCGTGGATGGCATCCTTAGTGCCGGTGTCGAGTTCGGCGAGTTTTCAATCGAGTCGGTGGGCTTTGTTTCTCGGCTGATTCAGCGAAGCCTGCAGGATATTCAAAGTGGCGTCTACCTGGATGTATTGCCGAACGCTCGGGCCTATGCTGCGTTCGGTGAGCTGGTTATTCGCGGGCTTGAGAGGTAGTTCCGGGCGGTTTCGGGGCGGTATTGCCTCCCCGGGGTGTGTAGCTGTGACCTGTATGCGTCTTTTCTCCCCTGTTTGTTTACCCCCAAAATGAAAATATCGGGGCGCACTGGACCGTCAGGGCGTTGTTGGGTGTTGGCGGGCGAGTGTACGTTTTAGCACGTAATCGTACAGTTGTCCCTTTGGCTGCCTGGCGGTCGGGGCGCTTGGGGCGTCGGCAAGCGGGGAAAATTGTGGCCGAAAGATGTTTTTGACAGAGAAATGAACAGCTAGCATGAAAGTGAGACCTGGGTCACATTTGGCTAGTTTTTGGTGTCGCGATGAGGAGTGATGCCGACGGATGTGGCCCTGGAAATCACCTGTCGCACCACAGTAAGGAATCCCAGGATGACAACGGTAACCGAGCAATTCCGCGCCGCCCGAGACCTGCTAGTTAAGCACCGGGAGGACTACGAAAGCGCCCGAGCAAACTTCGAGTGGCCCCGCTTTAGCCACTTCAACTTCGCGCTCGACTGGTTCGACCATCTCGGCGCCGACCCTGCGACCGCGGACAAGGAAGCGTTGGTTATCACCGAAATCGACGGCAGCGCGACACGGCGTACTTTCGCGGAACTGTCACGGCGCTCCGACCAGCTGGCGAACTGGCTGCTCGGGCTCGGCGCCCGCCGTGGCGACCGCGTCATGTTGATGCTGAATAACCAGGTTGAACTCTGGGAATCAATGCTCGCCTGCATCAAGGCGGGGCTGGTGCTCAACCCTGCGACCGCAATGCTCGGCACAGCGGACCTGCAAGATCGCGTGGAGCGCGCCGAGGTTCGCTGGGTGGTGGTCAACCCGGACGATGCCACGAAGTTCGACGGCGTCGACGCAGACATCACCGTCATTCAGGTCGGCTCGGAAGCGAAGCCGGCGCAAGGCACGCACCCGACCGTCTTCTACCGTGAATCGCACACCGCGCCGGAGGGCTTCACCCCGCAGCAGGAGACCGCGGCCGACGAGACGCTGCTGCTGTACTTCACCTCCGGCACGACGTCCAAAGCGAAGCTTGTCGAACACACGCACACCTCCTACCCAGTGGGGCACCTGTCCACCATGTACTGGATTGGCCTGGAGCCCGGCGACGTGCACCTCAACGTAGCCGCGCCCGGCTGGGCGAAGCACGCCTGGTCGAACTTCTTCGCGCCGTGGATCGCGGGGGCGACAATCTTCCTGTACAACTACACGCGTTTCGACGCCGCCGCGCTCATGGACAAGATGGCTGAGGAGGGCGTCACCAGCTTCTGCGCCCCGCCGACCGTGTGGCGAATGCTGGTACAGGCGGACCTGACCCGGCTCAAGACCCCGCCGCAGAAGCTCGTTGCTGCAGGTGAGCCGCTGAATCCGGAACTCATCAACACTGTGGAGAAGGCGTGGAAGACCTCCATCCGCGATGGTTTCGGGCAGACGGAATCCAGCGTTCAGATTGCCAACACACCAGGTCAGAAGGTCAAGCCGGGTTCGATGGGCCGCCCGCTGCCGGGCATGGATGTGGTTCTGATTGACCCCGCGACCGGCGAAATCGGAGACACCGGCGAGATCTGTCTGAACCTCGACCCCCGGCCCGTGGGCCTCACGCCGGGCTACTACGGAGCGCCGGAGAAGAATGACGAAGTCTTCGCCGATGGCTACTACCACTCGGGCGATATCGCCGAGCGCGACGCCGACGGGTACATCTCCTACATTGGGCGTGCCGACGACGTCTTCAAGGCGTCGGACTATCGATTGTCGCCGTTTGAGCTCGAATCCGTGGTGATCGAGCATCCCTCGGTGGCGGAGGTGGCGGTAGTGCCGTCGCCGGACCCGATTCGTCTGGCAGTGCCTAAGGCATATGTTGCGTTGGTGGCGTCCGCCGAGCCGTCCGCTGAGGTGGCGGAGTCGATTCTCAAGTACTGCCACGATAATTTGGCGCCGTATAAGAGGATTCGCCGCCTTGAATTCTACGAACTGCCGAAAACGGTGTCCGGCAAAATTCGCCGTGTTGACCTGCGTAAACGCGAAGGTGAAATCCACGCCAGCGATGGCGGCGAGACCAAGGCCTCGACCGAGTATGCGGACACTGACTTTCCCGGTTTGAAGGGGTAGTGCGGTAGGGGTCGGCCCGGCCTCCCCCCCAGTAACATTTTTGCCAGCTTTTTGTAGGAAGTAGCGTCGAATTCCCGGTTACTTCCTACAAAAAGCTGGCAAAAACGTGCGCGGGGGTGCCCCCCCCCACGCCTCGCAACAAACGCTGCCGCGCGCTCTTACGAGTTGGTGAAGTTCGCCTTGCGCTTCTCGGAGAACGCGGCCATGCCTTCCTTCTGGTCGTTGGAGGAGAACAGGGAGTGGAAGGTACGGCGCTCGTAAAGAAGGCCCTGCGACAGAGTCATCTCGTACGCCTGGTTAATCTGCTCCTTGATCAACGTGGTGGCAACCAGCGACTTTTCGGCGATCGCTTCGGCAGTCTTTAGGGCTTCGTCGAGAAGCGCTTCCGGCTCGACGATACGGGCGACGAGACCTGCGGACTCGGCCTCCTCGGCACCCATCATGCGCCCGGTCAGGCACATCTCCATGGCCTTGGCCTTGCCGATCGCGCGAGTGAGGCGCTGCGAGCCGCCCATGCCCGGGGTGACGCCGAGGTTGACCTCGGGCTGGCCGAACTTGGCGCCGCTACCTGCGATGATGAAGTCGGCCATCATGGCGACCTCGCAGCCGCCGCCGAGCGCGTAGCCATTGACCGCGGCGATAACCGGGGTGCGGACGGAGGTGAAAACATCCCAGCCGGAGAACCAGTCGGAGACGTACATCTCGGTGCCGGACTTCTCCGCCATCTCCTTGATATCCGCACCTGCGGCGAAGGCCTTTTCGGAGCCGGTAATGATAATCGCGCCGATGCCGGAGTCGCGGTCGAAGGCGGTAGCTGCGGCGCCGACCTCTTCCATGGTCTTGTGGTTTAGCGCATTCAGCGCCTTCGGTCGGTTCAGGGTGATAATGCCGACACGGCCGCGGGTTTCGGTCAGGATGTTCTCGTAGGTGGTCATGCGTTCCTCGATTCGAAACTGTGAGATATAGTTCACTTTTCTTGCGAGGATACTGGTTTTCGGTGAAGTCGTCTCGGGAGTTTCGGATAAACGAACGGATGAGTTGTCCTTCCAACAATCCATAAAAGGCTTCGGGGATTACACTGGGCAAGTATGAGATTCGAGTCTGCAAAGAATTCCATGTACTCGGGAACGACACGCAGGCTGAGGACTGATCGTGAACCAGCTAGTCTAGGAGCCGACGGGCTCATAGGTAATACCCCGATGGTGGAGCTGGAACGACTGGCTAGAGTATTTCATCGGCCCGACTTGCGTATATTCGCGAAGTTAGAGCAATTTAATCCCGGAGGGAGCGCTAAGGATAGAACCGCTCAAGCCTTGGTTCGCGCTGCAATTGAGTCTGGTATGCCGGACAGGCCCACCCTCGTTGAATCTAGTTCGGGAAATCTGGGAATGGCGTTGGCGAGGCAGGCGCAGCTGCGCGGATGGCATTTTCACTGCGTAGTCGACCCCCGTGTCAATGCGTCCACGGTGGCGACGATGCGGGCTCTAGGCGCTGAAGTGGAAATTATCGATCAACCAGATCCGGATACGGGAGATTGGTTGACTGCCCGCCGAACTCGGGTGGCCGCACTGACGCATTCGATTGAAGGTGCCGTCAATCTAGACCAGTATTCGAACACTGCAGCGCTCAAGGCCCACGACGAGGGGACGATGGCCGAGATTATTAGCCAGCTCGGTGAGGCACCGGATTGGCTATTGGTAGCAATGAGCACGACCGGCACTATTGGCGGGTGCATCCAGCGGCTCGAACGATTGCAGGCGCATACGGTCACTGTTGGTGTGGATGCCCAAGGGTCGGTTCTCTACCGGGGGAAACGCGGTGAACGCATGCTACCTGGATTTGGAGCGGGCGTTATCCCGCATCTTTCAACTCTGAACGAGCCCAATCTGGTTCGTCGAGTACACGATATCGATTCGGTGGTGGGTGCGCGTGTGCTTGCTCGCACAGAGGGGTTACTGCCTGGGGCCTCGGGAGGTGCGGTAGTTTCCGCTCTGCGTTCCTGTATCGCGGAGATTCCTCCTGAATCGACAGTGGTCGTAGTTCTTCATGATGGTGGTACTAACTATTTGGGCACCATTTACGACGATGATTGGGTCCAATCCAAATTAGGAACCAGTGCTTCGGAATTGAGCAGGATGATTGAAAGGTTTATCGCAGGATGAGGGTCGGACTCGTAGGAGGTGGCCCGAGAGCGTTGTGGGCGGCCGAAGAATTATTTGCCCTTTTTCGTGACAACGACCTTCCCCTGTCGATTGTTTGTTGGGACCCAGAGGAGCCTGGCGCAGGAAGAGTATATCGTGCAGATCAGCCGTTGTGCTGGCGCCTTAACGTCCGTTCCGATATTGTCCGAACTCGACTAGGGTCCTTCTCCGATTGGCTGGAAAGTAGACAGTCTCATGACCGGAAAGTAATCGTCGATGGGGTGGGCGCCGAGCAGGCAGACATAAGAAGGCTGGCGTCACCCTTCAGCGGTAAATGCGAGATGGCGTTGTCGGGTGAAGATAAGATATTTCCGCCGCGAGCACTAGTCGGCGAGTTTTTGCGGATGAGTTGGTTGGAATTAGCCCGTGAATTTAAAGATGCCGGCGGACAAAATGAGTTACGGCATGTGTGTGCCCGGGTCGAGGATATTCACAGCGCCGACGATGGTTGTCGAATTGAGGTTGCGAACAACCTCGACGAAATCGTGGACGAAGCACTAATAGTCACTGGACACGCTGCGACGTGGCGAGGGCGCTGGGAAGGGGCGATTGCGGCAAACGACTTCGCAGCTCTGAATAGTATTAAGGCGGATTCGGATGTTGTGGTTCGAGGGATGGCACTGACTTTCATTGACACCTGCCTGGCTCTCACAGAAGCGCGCGGAGGTCGCTTTGTTCCAGACCACCGCTCGGAAGATGGAGGCCAGATCTGCGGTATGCATCCCAATCCGGCGGCGACTCCAGAGGAAAGAGCTAGGAAACTCCGCTACATCCCCTCGGGAAAAGAGCCCTCACGGATTTTTCCGTTTAGCCGCTCTGCGAAATTGATGAGTATTAAGCCGGCTCCCTCGAACATTTGGAGCCAAGTAAATTTCAAGCATCAGGAGGAGTTCGAGGAACGAATTCGGAATTGTTCGGATGTTGAACACCTGCGAGTAATCTTGCGAGAGGCTGAGGAGAATTTACTGGACTCGGCGAGACAGTTTGCTGATTCGGTCCGTAGAGCCCGCAAGGAATCGGTGATTCAGCTTCCAGACCGGCAGTGGGCAACCGGCGAGGTCTGGCGGAGGCTGTACGGAGCCTTGGTAGAGCGGGTTAGCTACTCAGAGGATGGTGATCTAGAGGGGTTTCACGATCTTGAGCGTGAAATGGAGCCGCTCGCTTTCGGCCCACCAGCCTTGACCGCGAAGAAGATTGATGCCCTGGTTGAAGCGGGAATAGTCGTCCTTCCGCTCAAAGGGGGAGAACCGGCGATACCGCCGCAGGACGCAGTACGGGTGGATGCAGTTATCGCGCCTCCAGGGGTACAACCCGAAACTTTGCTGGCTAAACTCGTTGAGCGTGGGGAGGCAACATTGCTTCCGCAGGGAGGGGTCGCGGTAGATCGGTGCGGGGTCCTACGAGGGAAACACGTAGCAGTCATAGGTCGAGATGTCTCACCCCGGGTTATTGGTCATGACACCTTGAACCGCACAATGCATGGTGAGATTCCGAATTGGGCGAGGATGGTATTGCAACGTGCCAAGGAACTGCGGGGAGACAAGAGAGGCTGAAGATTCGAAATGAACGTGGAAAATAACGTGGGAAATAACGGACAGGCTCGCCCTGCGGACAAAGTGAAATCGACACACGACCTCGCCGAAAAGATAGGTGAGGAGAACTTCTTCGATCCTCATATGAGCGGGACCGTACCCCTGACGGGCAGACTAGAGCCGTGGATGCGGCAATTGCTAGAGGACCCGGATCAATGCACAGCCCTAATAGATACCTATGATTCACCGGTCAACGTACTGGCACCCCACATCTTGCCGCGCAATGCGGAGGAACTAGTCGATGCAGGGCGGGATTGTGGAGTCGATGTTCGTGTGTATTTTGCTCGCAAAGCGAATAAGGCTCTGAGCTTCGTCGATATTGCGCTTGCTAGCGATCATGGAATCGATGTAGCTAGTGAGCGGGAGCTGCAACAGGTTCTAGCTCGTGGGGCAAGCCCTGACAAAGTGATTCTGTCAGCAGCCGTCAAACCTGATCGATTGCTGAAATTGGCAGTTGAGTCCCGTGTCTTCATCAGTGTCGATAGCCTTGTTGAATTGCAGCGCATAGAGGCAATAGTGCGGGATGGGAGATTCCCGAACATACCTACCGCGGTATATCCGGCGGGAGAAGCCGTTGAGTTCGGCGAAACGCGTGCCCGTGTAGTTTTACGCATTGCTCCTTCGCACGAGAGTCTGCCACCTACTCGATTCGGTGAGCGTGCAGCTATCTGGGGAAGGGAATTACGTCGAGGAGTCGCGTCCGGTGTCGAAGTTCACGGCGTGCATCTTCACCTTCACGGTTACTCGGAACTGGATCGTCGTGTTGCGCTGGAAGAAGCCCTAGTTGTCGCTGACACGGCTCGGGAGCTGAAACATCCGGTCGAATTCGTCGATATTGGTGGGGGCGTCCCAATGAGCTATCTCGATGACGCCGACGAGTGGAAACGGTTCCAAGCCTTGCTGGCAGAAGTCCGCGCTGGGAAGCGGTCTCCTTTCACGTGGAAAGGCGACGGTTTAGCTAATACCTATCCTTTCTGGCAGGAACCTACTCGAGCGGATTGGCTGCGCAAACTTTTACAAGGGCGATTGGGCGGAGATTCGGTCGATTCTAAATCCACGGCGGGGACGTCGGTTGCGGCAGCATTGAATAGCCGACAGCTGCGGCTCCATCTTGAGCCTGGACGTAGTTTGCTTGACGGGGGAGGAGTGATCCTGGCCCGCGTCTCGTTCGTGAAACAGCGTAGCGATGGAGTCGGCCTCGTCGGTTTGGAGATGAACCGAACTCAATGTCGTACGACGTCTGACGACATTCTCGTTGACCCAATTCTGGTTCCTGCAGCCGCTCGGGGTGATTCGGAAGGTCCGTCGGATGGAGATATACCCAAGAAGCGCGAAAATAGGGGATTAACTGCGTTTTTGGTCGGTGCCTACTGTATCGAAGATGAGGTAATAGTTAGGCGCGCGATGTGCTTCCCGGACGGCGTTGAACCTGGGGATGTCATCGCTATCCCGAATACTGCGGGGTACTTCATGCATATTCTCGAAAGTGCTTCGCACCAGATTCCCTTGGCGCGCAACGTGTATCTGGACCGTGACTTCGGAACTCGCGAGCGACCATCATCGGCCGATGTCGCCTCGAGCATTGATAAGTTCGCTGGGCGCGCCCATAGCTCGGAGCATTCCCCAGAGAGTCCAGGTTTGCGGATTCTCCCTGATGAGATCGATTTTTCCTCGTTCCGATAGTGCTGCGGCGGAAAGTGGTTTCGCCGAGGCAGCTGGAAATCGTCGGGTGCATGATTGCCCCTAGAAATAAAACACAGAAACAACCCTGTTAATCGGTTCAGAAGCGCTCTAGGCTTGAGTTGAAAAATTCCATCCACCCGCGGATTCGCCTGCGCGAATCCCCTAAAAGGAGAGCCAATGAGCAACACGCCAGTGAGCACTCTGAATTCCCTGCTGGCGGACGGCGCCGTCGACCTCGATGCCACCGCCGCCACCTGGCAGGACGCCATCACGCAAGCCGGCGCGCAGTTGGAGCGCGAGGGAGCCATCGATTCTGATTACACCGCCGCGATGGTCCAATCGGTTGTCGACAATGGCCCGTATATCGTGGTCGCGCCCGGTTTCGCTTTCGCCCACGCACGCCCCTCCGAGGCCGTCCACCGCACCGCCATCTCGTGGCTCCGTCTGCGCGAGCCTGTCGAGTTCGGTCACCCCAAGAACGACCCGGTCCGTCTGGTCGTGGCGCTCGCCGCCGCCGATGCCCACGCGCACACCGACGCCATGAAGGACATCGCCCGTGTGCTTGCCGACGCCTCGCGCCGCCGCGCCCTCGACGAGGTCTCGTCTGTCTCCGAGCTTCGCGACGTCCTGAGCGACACCGCTCCGAAGAAGTCGCCCGAGGCAGCAGCTGCGGCGCCGACCGTGCCCTCGACATCTACACACGAACCAGCCACTGACTCGGTGGAGTCCAAGGGCAAAATTCTGACCGTGTGCGGTAACGGGCTGGGCACGTCGCTATTCCTGAAAAACACGCTCGACCAGGTGCTGGACACCTGGGGTTGGGGTGGGTTCGTGTCCACGGAGGCCACCGACACCATCTCAGCGAAGGGGCGCGCGAAGGAGGCGGACTTCCTGCTGACCTCCGCTGAGATTGCCCGTACGCTCGGCGATGTCGGCGTACCGGTCTACGTCATCGAGAACTTCACCTCCGCCGACGAGATCGACCGTGCCCTGCGCGAGCTCTACGACGTGTAGCCGGCCAGAACGCATCGATTTTGCGAATGCACTGAACCTTACGACGCACTAAAACTAGGAATTTTTACATGAATGCGTTGATTGCGATTCCGCAGTTTATTGTCAATGAAATCCTCTCTGTGCCGGCGTTCCTCATCGGCATTATCACCGCCGTGGGTCTTGCGGCGATGGGTAAAAAGACAGGTCAGGTTCTCGGCGGCGCCATCAAGGCGACGCTCGGCTTCCTGCTAATCGGCGCGGGCGCGACCCTGGTCGTCGCATCCCTGGAGCCGCTCGGCGCGATGATCCAGGGTGCCACCGGCGCCCAGGGCGTGGTACCGACCAACGAGGCCATCGTTGGCATCGCCCAGAATCAGTTCGGCGGCCAGGTCGCCTGGCTGATGATTCTCGGCTTCGCCGTCGCCCTGATTCTGGCGCGGATTACGCCTATGAGCTACGTCTTCCTGACCGGTCACCACGTCCTATTCATGGCGACCATGCTGACAATGGTGCTGGCTACGGCCGGTTTTGGCCCATGGGTCGTCGTGCCGGTCGGCGCGCTGCTGCTGGGCATCCTGATGGTGTCCCTGCCCGCTATCGCGCACCCGTGGACGCGACGCGTCACCGGCGATGATTCGATCGCCATCGGACACTTTGGAACGGCCGGGTACGTGGCGGCGGGTGCCGTCGGCAAGCTGGTTGGCGGTAAGGGGCCGAAGGCGTCGAAGTCTACGGAGGAGCTGAAGCTTCCGGAGGGACTGCGCTTCCTGCGCGATTCGATGGTTGCGACCGCGCTGTCTATGGCGCTGATGTACGTGATTTTGGCGGTGCTATTCCTGGTGCGCGCGGGGGAGAGGGAGGCGTTCACCGCGTTTGAGGACGGTGCGTCCGGTGTCGGCAATTACCTGATGCAGTCGGTGACTCAGGGCCTGCAATTCGGCGTCGCGGTGGCGGTGATCCTCTTCGGCGTGCGTACGATTCTGGGCGAGCTCGTACCGGCGTTCCAGGGCATCGCTGCGAAGGTCGTGCCGGGCGCGATTCCGGCGCTGGATGCTCCGATCGTGTTCCCGTACGCGCAGAATGCGGTGCTGATTGGCTTCATTACCTCGTTCGTCGGTGGCCTGGTCGGCCTGGCTGTGCTGTCGCTTTGGCTGAACCCCGCCTTCGGCGTTGCCCTGATCCTGCCCGGCCTCGTTCCGCACTTCTTCACCGGTGGTGCCGCGGGCGTCTACGGCAATGCGACCGGCGGACGCCGAGGTGCCGCGTTCGGTGGCTTCGCCAACGGCCTGCTAATCACGTTCCTGCCCGCATTCCTGCTGGGCGTACTCGGATCCTTCGGCGCCGCGAACACCACTTTCGGAGATGCCGACTTCGGCTGGTTCGGCATGCTCATCGGCTGGGGCGCGGGCCTGCACGGCGCGGTCGGGGTAATCGCGGTGCTTATTGTTGGTCTCGCAGTATTCGCCCTCGGCTGGTGGAGCCAGGTCAAGCTCGTTGACGCCCCTTGGGACCCAACCCCGTGGCGCGAAGGCGGGTTCGGTGGCGGCGCCGCTGATTCCGCTACGCCGACCGCAACCGGATCCGGCCTGACCGAGGCGGCGCGCAAGTACCCGAAGGTTCTGCCGCCGAAGGGCGCGCCGACGCCGCCGGCAGCGTAATTGGCCCTTGCTTTAGCGACGGGGCGTGTTGGCGTTTTCGGGCGTGGCGGTCGGGCACGAGATTGCCGACTCTACGCCCAAACTATCGCTAGCACTACTGGCAAAGCAGCCTCCTACCACTAGCTTTGTCCGGTATGAACAGCAGCAGCCCCGTAGCCTCCGAAACCCGGACGCTGGAAACGAAGGTCCTGGAAGTCCGGGAGCAGGAAAATGTAGTGCCTGGTGCCTGGGCGTCGGAAAGCCGTGCGCCGCAGTCGGATTTCTCGAAGATTCGTTATCACCAGATTGATGCTCTCCGCGGCTTCGCCGTCAGTGGCATTATTTTCGCCAACCTACCGGCGATTCTGAATATCTTCGCCTCCCAGGACCCTTCGGACCAGCGCTTGCAGGCTGTTACCGATTTCCTAGTGAACAACAAGTTCTACTCGATTTTTGGCTTCCTTTTCGGCGTTAGTATGGCGCTGTACCTCGGCACACTCAAGGGCGATAAAAACGCCAAGACATGGCAGGTAGTACGCCGCATGGTGATTCTGTACGCGTTCGGGTTCCTGCACTCGTACGGCTACGGATCTGATGTACTGCGCTCGTACGCCATGGCTGGAATTTTGCTGCCGCTAGCAGCATTTATCCCGAAACCCTGGGATCGGGTCGTGCCTGTCATCGGCGGTCTGCTCTTCTTCATCCATCCGCCGATGGGCTTCCTTCTTATCGGCTTCTGGCTGACTCGCAACGGTCTCTTCCAGAGGCTTATGGCGAATACGGAACGCCTGACCTATATCCTGGTCGCTGCGGTCGCCGCGATTATCCCGATTGCGGCCGCCCTTACCTACGTGACATCGTCGTTGGAGACGGCGTCGGAAAGCGAAAAGACTTGGCTGTTTGCGGCGTCGATGCCGCTGGCGGCGGCGAGTGTGGTCGTGCTGATGATCGCGTACTCGGCGCTGATTCTTCGCCTGACTCGTAATCGCGATGCGCGGTTGACTCACGTGCTGGCGCCGTACGGGCGGATGGCGCTGACAAATTACATTTCTCAGACGGTTCTCGCGCTTGCCCTTGGCGCAGTGCTGGGCGTTTATGGTGCACGAAATTGGACACTGGCGCTGGGGCTATGCGTGTTTGTCATTGCAGTCCAGATGGTGTTTAGCTACTTCTGGATGCGGCATTTCCGCTACGGGCCGCTGGAATGGATTTGGCGGGCAGGAACGCGCCTGGAGCTGCCGCCGATGCGTAAGGGGTGATGCGCGCGGCCCCCTAAGGACGTCACTTGTTGGCGCGGTACTGGCGCATTTTCCACCACCATCGCCACTTGTATGCGCGGGATCATGTTGATGTTGCGCTATAGCACGCATACAACATGATCCCGCGCATACAAGTGGTGAGGAAGCGGTGGGAATGCGGCAAAAACGCGGGAAAGTACGCCTACAAGTGGCGGAATCTTGCCGCAACCTCACACGCTAAGCAGCGGAGTTTCCGCACAGCACCAGTGCAACCCGCACAGCACCAGTGCAATCCGCGACGCCTCCATATCAATCCGCGGACTCGTGTCCCGCGCCGCGTCCGAATCACGGATAAACCGCAGGTACTGCTCGGCAAGGTCGCCAACCGACAGGGGCGGGACGAATGAATTCGGCACCTTCGCAATGAAATCGGCAATCGCCTTGTCCGCGGGCACTTCGCTGCGATTGAAGTACGCGGCCTGTTTCTCCCCGCGGGTGAGGAGGGCGTCGTCAAGCATGAGTGTCTCGAAATCGGCGGCCTCACGTGGCTCGGTCGTGCGGTCCGTGCGGTAGATGGCGACGGCATAGAGCATGCGGTTGAGGCCATAAATAC
Organism: Corynebacterium lactis RW2-5; assembly: GCF_001274895.1. Taxonomy (NCBI): domain Bacteria; kingdom Bacillati; phylum Actinomycetota; class Actinomycetes; order Mycobacteriales; family Corynebacteriaceae; genus Corynebacterium; species Corynebacterium lactis. The sequence continues at coordinate 2,511,926 of NZ_CP006841.1, read as the reverse complement.
TGTCGCGGCCTCTTCCTTGCGGGACTGGGGCGCCCCGCTGTTGCTCGCCCGGCCCGGCTGCCGCCGACGGAGTGCGGCCGTCAGTACCTGCTGCTCGGTCCAGCGCAGCATCGCGGCTTGGTGCTCGGGCACCGGGCACCGGGTGCCAACTGCCGTGCGCTGCCTCGCGAAATCCAGTGTAAAAATGCCCAGTAATAATACCGGTAAAATTTACCGGATAACTGATGTGGGCTATCAGTGCGCCGATTCTGGTTACGATGGGGATATCCTTCGCCGACCTATGAGAGCGCTTCCAGAAAAGGATGGGGCCCATGACTCGCCACCGATTTTCTGCACTGATTTCGGCCTCCGCAATCCTGGCCGCGGTGCCCCTCGCATCGTGCGATGCTCCAACCGAGGAACAGAAGATTGCATCAAGCGCGGCTTCCGAAGTTTCCTCTTCTGAGCGTGCCGACGACAACTCTGCCGAGGCGGAGTCAGCATCGGAGGCCGGGACGGCGTTGGCAAGCGAGAAGGAGTGGAAGGGCGTGAATGGGGGTCGGCGCTCGCGAGAGGCGCGTGCGCATGCAGAGGAGCGTGGCTACGAAAGTACTGTTGAGGCGATTGATTCTGCGGAGCCTGTGGAGAAGCGTAGCGCCGAGGAACTAAACCGCGCGCTGGTGGAGGAATCGAAAGAGGGAGACCTTCAGGCGGTCGCGAACCTCCTGGTGGCTGGCGCGAAGGTGGATGCAGTCGATGGCTTTGGCAGGACTCCGCTGCTGTGGGCCGTCACAAACGATCACATTGAGGTTGCGGAGCTGCTGCTGTCGTTTGGGGCGAATGTCAACGCCGTAGATGAACAAAAGGACACGCCCTGGCTGGTCACGGGAGTGACCGGATCTGCGGACATGGGCTTGCTGATTCTTGGCTACGACGTCGATTTCTCGCTGTATAACCGCTACGGTGGCACGCCAATCATCCCGGCCAGCGAGCGCGGGCACCTCGACTACGTGCAGGTGATGGTTCAGGAACCGAAGATTACGGTCGACTACCTCAACCACATCAACAACATCGGTTGGACCGCGCTGCTCGAGGCCGTAATCCTCGGTGACGGCAGCGAGGACTACCAGGAGATTGTGCGCACGCTTATCGACGCCGGGGCTGACCCGACTATCGCCGATGCTGATGGGAAGACTCCGCTGGATCACGCGCGGGCCGGTGGGCAGCGGGAAGTCGCGGCGATCTTGCAGAAGGCTACGCGGTAGATGCTTTGAGGGGCTTGCAGGCGCGACTGGCTTGCGGGCGCATTGGGAAGTTGTGGATTCCTGATGATGGGCGGCTCGTCGGGGTTGTTGGCAAGTGCAGGTAGGGATAAAGCTTCTTCCGCCTATCTTTGAATATGTTGATCTCGCGTTGGTTAGTGTGAGATTTTGCATTAGGCCACTGGTCGACCTGGAGAAATGTGTCAGTTAATGAAAAGCACTCTTGTTAACCTTTTGTTAACCTGAAACAATTCAGATATGACTTCCTTTTTCGATCTCAAGAAGATTCCCAACAAGGGAATTCCACTAGAGCAGCAGAGAAAGGAGTGGCTGGGACAGTTCCTCAAGGCGTTCTTTGTCGTCTTCTTTGTGTACATGTCTATGTACTTCATCAGGAACAACTTCAAAGTTGCCCAGCCAATGCTCAAAGAGGAATTTGGCCTCACCACGCTTCAGCTGGGCTACATTGGTCTGGCCTTCTCTATTACTTATGGCGTGGGTAAAACTCTCGTCGGCTACTTTGTCGACGGACACAACTCGAAGCGCATCATTTCGATGCTTCTGATTTGCGCATCCGCCATGGTGCTGACGATGGGACTGCTGCTTAGCTACTTCGGTTCTGTCATCGGAATCTTCATCGTTCTATGGGGCCTTAACGGCCTCTTCCAATCTGCGGGTGGCCCCGCGTCCTATTCCACAATCTCGCGCTGGGCGCCTCGAACCAAGCGAGGCAAATACCTCGGGTTGTGGAACGCTTCTCACAACATCGGTGGCGCGCTGGCCGGAGGTATCGCTCTGTGGGGTGCGAACATGTTCTTCGGCGGAAACGTCGTCGGCATGTTCGTGTTCCCGGCCCTGATCGGTCTGGCAATCGGTGCGATCGGCCTGTTCGTTGGTAAAGATGACCCCGAAGAACTCGGCTGGAACCGCAGCGAGGAAATCTTCGGCGAGGCCGTCGAAGAGGAAAACTCCGAGACCGAGGATATGTCGAAAAAGGACGTGTTCTTGGCTTATGTACTGAAAAACCCATGGCTTTGGACGCTGTGTATTGCCAATGTATTCGTCTACATCGTGCGTATCGGCATCGACAACTGGGCGCCACTGTATGTCACGGAGGAACTGCACTTTGCCAAGGGCGATGCCGTCAACACCATTTTCTACTTCGAGATTGGTGCGCTTGTCGCCAGCCTCCTTTGGGGATACGTATCCGACCTGCTGAAGGGTCGCCGCGCTGTCGTCGCGATCGGCTGCCTATTCATGATTTACTTTGCGGTCATGCTCTACCGCAATGCGACGAGCGTCATGATGGTCAACGTCGCCCTGTTCATCCTCGGCGCGCTGATCTTCGGCCCGCAGCTGTTGATCGGTGTCTCACTGGTCGGGTTCGTGCCAAAGCGCGCGGTCAGCGTGGCCAACGGCATGACCGGCACATTCGGTTACTTGTTCGGCGACTCCATGGCCAAGGTCGGCCTCGCCGCGATTGCCGACCCGGAGCAGGAGGGCCTCAGTGTGTTTGGTTTCCTATTGCATGGCTGGGGAGCGGTGTTCACAGTGTTCTACTTCGCTCTGACCATCGGTATCTTGCTGTTGGCAATCGTCGCGGTCGGCGAAGAGCGCAAGATTCGGAAGCTGCAGGCGGCCGAGGAGGCCGGGGCAGAAGAGGAACGTGACAAGGCGGCTATTTAAAAGCGGCGGTTGTTTAGGTGATTGAGCGCGGTCGTACCTTCGGTTCGGTCCGTGCTTTTTCATGTTTGCTGGTGGCATCACCCAAAATGAATTGTGTTCAGACACAATGGCAACATGTCTAAGTTTTCTGAGGTCCTCGAACAGCTGCGGGAAAACCAGCCGAAAGCGAAGTACGGAATCGCTTTTGAAAAGCTGATGGTCAATTACTTCCGCACTGACCCGACCTTGAGGGCCCAGTTTGATGAGGTCTACCGTTGGTCGGACTGGCGCTACAACGGTGGTAAACCCGACACCGGAATCGACCTTGTCGCCCGCCGCATTGACGACGGCTCCTGGACTGCGATCCAGTGCAAGTTTTATCTGCCGACTACTCGGATTGATAAGGCGAATCTGGATTCTTTCTTTGAGGCCTCTGGGCATTCTTTCGCCACCGAGGATGGCCCGCGGCATTTCGCATCGCGGATGATTATCTCCACCACGGATCGGTGGTCCTCTCATGCTGAAGCCGCGCTGGCCGATCAGATTATCCCCACGTCGCGTATTGGTGTCGCGGCGATTGCGGAATCACCGATTAACTGGGACGTGGCCTTCCCCGGCTCGGAGATCCAGATTAATCTGTCCCAGCGGGAGACCTTTTCTCCTCGCCCGCATCAGCAGGCGGCGATTGATAAGGCTATGGAGGGCTTTGCCACGCAGACCCGAGGCAAGCTGATTATGGCGTGTGGCACGGGCAAGACCTTTACTGCTCTGCGCCTGGCGGAGCGGGTGGCGGAAGACCGTGGCGGTAAGGCTCGCATCCTGTTTTTGGTGCCGTCGATTTCGCTTTTGTCGCAGACGCTGAAGGAGTGGACGGCGCAGGCGCGGCTGGATATGCGCACCTTTGCGGTGTGTTCGGATTCGAAGGTCTCCCGCAAGGCCGAGGATATTGCCACCTATGACCTAGAAGTCCCGGTATCGACTGATGGGGCGGAGATCGCGAAGCGGTTTGCCTCTGGTAAGCGTGCGAAGGGGTTGAATATTGTGTTTTCGACCTATCAGTCGTTGTCGGCGGTGCATGCAGCACAGCAGGTGGGGTTGGATGAGTTTGATTTGGTGATTTGTGATGAGGCGCATCGCACCACCGGTGTGACATTGGCTGGTGAGGAGGCCAGTAACTTCACCAAGATTCACGACGCCGCCTACATCAAGGCTGCCAAGCGCCTCTATATGACGGCTACACCTCGTTTGTTCGATGAGGCGGTCAAGGGCAAAGCGGCCGAGCATTCGGCAGAGCTCGCATCGATGGATGATGAGGCCGTCTACGGCCCGGAGTTTTACCGCCTGGGTTTTGGTGAGGCGGTGGATAAGGGGCTGCTGACTGATTACAAGGTGCTGGTCATGACCGTCGATGAGTCCGTTGCAGCCGAAGCCATGGCGCGTAGCGAGAATAACCAGATTAACCTGACCCTTGCCTCGGCGATGATTGGTGCGTGGAATGGTTTGGCGAAGCGTTCTGGTGCCTTGCAGGGCAAGAGGGGCGGTTTTGATGAGGGTGCTGCGGCGATGCAGCGTGCGGTAGCGTTCGCGAAGGATATTAAGACCTCGACCCAGATTGCGGAGTCGTTCCCGGCGTTGGTGTCCACCCACCAAGAACTGCTTAAAGAGCATGCGGTGCTGGGTGATGTGTCTCTGCACAACATAAACCTGGCTGTTGCGGCGCAGCATGTTGATGGTGGGATGAATGCCTTGGAGCGTGGTACGCGCCTGTCGTGGTTGGAGTCGCCTGCCGTGGAGGATGAGACTCGTATCTTGACCAATGCTCGGTGTTTGTCGGAGGGTGTGGATGTGCCGGCGCTCGATGCGGTGATTTTCTTCAATCCGCGCAATTCCATGGTGGATGTGGTCCAGTCCGTTGGCCGCGTGATGCGCAAATCCGAAGGCAAGGATTACGGTTACATTATTTTGCCGGTGGCGGTGGCCCCGGATGTCTCTCCTGCCCAGGCGTTGGGTGACAACACGCGGTTTAAGGTTGTCTGGCAGATTTTGAATGCGCTGCGTGCGCATGATGATCGTTTTAATGCGAAGGTCAATTCCATTGCGCTGAATGAGGGTGATGTTAAGGAGTTGCCGATTGAGGTTGATACGGTCACGAACCCTCGCAAGAAGCTCGAGGATGCGGAAAAGGATTCGGTGAAGAATCCGGACACGTTTACCGATTCCACCGACATCACGCAGCAGTTGGCGTTGTTCTCCTTGGAGGCGTGGGAGGAGGCGATGTACACCAAGTTGGTGGATAAGGTTGGCACACGCACCTATTGGGAGGATTGGGCTGATGATGTTGCCACCATCGCCGAAAACCAGATCACGCGTATTACGGCGCTTGTCGATGGTGCCGATGCTTCCTTACGCGGTGAGTTCGATAGTTTCGTCGAGGGGCTGCGCGGCAATTTGAATGATGGCATCACGGAGGATGATGCGATTTCGATGTTGTCGCAGCATTTGATTACTGCGCCGGTGTTTAATGCGCTGTTCGATAACCATGACTTCATTACTCATAACCCGGTGGCGCGGGTGATGGAGACGATGGTTGCGGCGCTTTCGGGTGCGAATCTGGATACTGAGACTGATTCATTGGAGAAGTTCTACGAATCAGTGCGTGTTCGTGCGTCTGAGGTAACGAGCGCGTCTGGTAAGCAGCAGGTGATTAAGGAGCTCTACGAGCGGTTTTTCCGCAAGGCTTTCCGCAAGCAGTCGGAGGCGCTGGGCATTGTGTATACGCCGGTGGAGATTGTGGACTTTATTTTGCGTGCTGCTGATGATGTCTCCCGTGAGCATTTCGGGCGGGGGTTGACGGATGAGGGCGTGTGTATCCTCGACCCATTTGCGGGAACGAGCACGTTTACGGTGCGTCTGCTGCAGTCGGGCCTAATCAAGCCTGAGGACCTGGCCCGCAAATACGCCAGCGAACTTTTCGCGACGGAGATTATGCTGCTGGCCTACTACGTGTCGGCGGTCAATATTGAGACCACGTATAACGCCCTGGTGGCGGAGGCGGCGTTGCGTGATGGTGAGCAGGCTCCGGGGTATGTGCCGTTTTCCAATATTGCGTTGGCGGATACGTTTCAGATTCATGAGGAGGGTGATATTCCTGATTTGAATGTATTCCGCAGCAATAATGAGGTGATTGAGCGGCAGAAGGCCGCGCCGATTAATGTGGTGGTGGGTAATCCGCCGTATTCGGCAGGCCAGAAATCGGCGAATGATTTGAATGCGAATGTGAAGTACCCGACTCTGGATGCGCGGATTGGGCAGACGTATGCGGCGCGGTCGACGGCGACGAATAAGAACTCGCTGTATGACTCGTATTTGCGTGCGTTCCGGTGGGCGACTGACCGTATTGGTGATGCGGGTGTGGTGGCGTTTGTGTCCAACGGCGGCTGGATTGACGGCAATACCGGTGATGGTGTGCGCCTGTCGATGGCGGAGGACTTCACGGATCTCTACGTGTTTAACCTGAGGGGTAACATGCGTAATTCCAACTGGAAGGCCGAAGGTGGTCAAATCTTTGGTGCAGGTTCGCAGACAACCATCTCGATTTTCATCGGAGTGAAGGACCCTGCGAAGAATGGTTTCAATCTGCATTATGTGCAGACTCCGGATGGGGCTTCTCGCGAGGAGAAGCTGGAGATTGTAAAAGCATCGTCGGTGCCTTCAATGGAGTGGCAGTCCATCACGCCAAACAAGGAGGGTGATTGGCTGAATCAGCGGTCGGAGGAGTTTGCTACTTGGCCGGTGTTGGGTGAGAAGAAGGGCTCGTCAACGAAGTTCTTCACGATTTTTACCCGTGGTCTTGAGACTGGCCGAGATACATGGGTCTATGGATTTAACAAGAGCAACGTCGAAGCCCAAGTAAAGAAACTGGGAGAAACGTACGAGCAGGCTCGTGCTGCCTTCCATGTTGATGCCCCGAGCAAAAGTGGAAAAGGCGAATCTGCTATCGCGGAATTTCTGAAGACTCAGCCTCAGTTTGCGGCTCCAAAAAACATTAAGTGGAGTCGTTCTCTACGAAACTCGGCTTTCCGTAATGATGAGTTCAATTTTGCTCCGGAGGGAATTGTCGCTGGTCTTTATCGTCCATTCTGTTCGCAATCGGTCTATTACGACGCGATGTTGAATCATGAACGTTCGCAACTGCCGTCGATGTTTCCGACTCCGGCGCACCACAACATCGGCTTCTACCAAGTTGGAGACGGTTCAGCCGTCCCATTCTCCGTTATTGCGACGAACTTGCTTCCTGATTTACATGTGACTGGCGCCGGCTCCGGTGGCCAGTTCTTCCCTCGTTTCACCTGGGCGCCGGTCGACGCCGAGGACGGGGGATTGTTCGGAACAGGTGCCGTCGGCAAGCAAGGGGAGGCTAGCGCCTACGGTGAGATTGGTGAAGTCGTGGGCGGCTACGTGCGCGTGGACAACATCACCGATGAGATCAAGGCGATCTACCGTGAGGCGCTGGGCGGCGATGTCACTGGTGATGACATTTTTCACTTTGTCTACGGCAAGTTGCATGACCCGGTCTACCGCGCGAAGTACGGGGCGGATTTGAAGAAGATGCTGCCGCATATTGAGACCCCTGCCTCGCGGGAGGAGTTCGATAAGTTCGCGTCGGCAGGCAAGGAGCTGATGGCGCTGCATGTCGGCTACGAGTCGGTGGAGCCATGGCCGTTGGAAGTCGACGTCAAGGGTGATGCGACGGACCGTGAGACCTGGCGTGTGCTGAAGATGAAGTGGGCTAAGCGGAAGGACCCGGAGACTGGCAAGAGCGTCAATGATGTCACCAAGTTGATTTACAACAAGAAGGTGACCATCGCGGGGATTCCTACGGAGGCTGATCAATACATGCTGGGTTCGCGGTCCGCGGTGGCGTGGCTGATTGACCGCTATCAGGTGAAGAAGGACAAGGCCTCCGGGATTGTGAATGACCCGAATGATTGGGCTGATGAGGTGGGCAATCCGCGTTACATTGTGGATTTGATTGGTCGTGTGGTGCGCGTTGCGATGGAGACCGTGCGGACTGTGGATGGGTTGGAAGGCGTGAGTAAGTAGAGGAGTTGGGAATATGAGCAACGCGAAGACACTGTTCGTGTTTATGGACGAATCGGGTGATATGCAGTTCAAGCCCAAGGGGACAACTCACTTCCTAGTTACTGCAGTCTGTACACCAATCCCAACAGTTTCTGCTGCGAAAATGCAGGAACTGAAATATGACCTCATGGCCTCACGAAGTGAGGATCTTGAATTCCATGCGACGGTGAACTCAAAAGGAACACGCAGTCGGGTGCTTAATGTAATCAGCGAGATTGAGGGAATTAAGGTTCATACCCTTTGGATTGATAAAAGATACACCTACCCAAGCTGCCAAAACTCAATTGCGTTGTTCGGAATTTTTGCTAAAGCCATGGGGCGGTGGATTGATCAGGTATACCGAAGAAGTGATTTTGAACAGGTAATTTTAGTATTCGATTCGGTGCTGACCGGTAAAGAGCGTGATGCGTTCCAAAAGAACATTAAGCCAGTGCTGAAGGACCTAAAGTTCGAGTACAAAGTTCTTTTTCACCCAGTAAAGCAAGACCTCAATGGTCAAATTGCTGATTATTTTTCCTGGGCTTGGTTCAGGATGCTTGAGAACCAAGATACGACTGCCTTCGATGCGTTGTCTGACAACCACGATTGGACGCAGTTCGACTTGTTCAACTCGAGGCGGCAGATATATTGGGCTGGCCCCAAAAAGTGACCACCCCGCCTACCGGATACTCCGGAAAGCCCAGGGGCTCTTATCAGCGGGGTGGAACCTTTCGCCTTGAATCTATCTCGAGTGGTGCTAGTTTGCAAGAGATTTTTCGGGGACGTGAGGCCGGGCATTCGTGGAATTGCGTGATACGGTGTCTAGTGAACGCCCCGGTGTCGCCTCTGCTTTTGTGCATGCGCCCGGGGATTTTGCATACGCCGCGGAATTTTTACCTCCAACCACCGTGTTAGTTGATGTATGAACGAAAACGCGCAGAATAACGCCCTGCACTCCGTCGCCGGCACGACCGCTGAGACCATCGCCGACACAGCCACCGCCCCGGCAACCGGCACGTCTTCCGTGAGAGGCAAGATAGCCGTAGTTACCGGCGCCTCGTGAGGGATGGGGCGCGCCATTGCCATCCGGTTGGTCCGCCGCGGTTACACGGTCGGTATCCACTACGGCTCCACGCCGATGCCGCGTACGAGGCGCTTTCTCTGGTCAATGAGGCCGCCATGGAGTTCGGTTCGGGCGGGCGCGGTTTCGTCTTCGGCGCAGGCCTCTCCGTCGAAGATTCGGGCAAGGCCTTTGGGGACTCCTTCGATGCCGCAGTCGCCGAGTCCGGTATTGAGGGAGCTGGCGGCTCCGACACCGCTGGGCCTCTGCTTATCGACGTCCTGGTCAACAATGCCGGAGTGTTCCTGGCTGGTGGAATCGTCAAGGTGGGCACCTCTGTACTGCAGAAGAACCTGCAGGTAAACACTGTCGCGCCGTATTCAATCGTGCATCACGGGCTGGACCGGCTTTGTGATGGGACCCGCGTCGTGAATACGTCGTCAGGCGCGGCGAAGGGGGTCGGCGGGCGCGATGGCCTACGCCATGTCGAAGGCGGCGGTGGAATCATTCACCAAGTCGTTGGCGGCTGCGCTGGGATCGCGCGGTAATCGACGCCTCCGGCGGTATGGGGCTGTAAGGCTGGCCTCCAGCCCCTAACTGCGAAGGTGAGAGCGCTAGCCGCGCTTGCGCAGTGCCACGACGAGCGCCGCGATGCCGGTCAGCGCGCCAACCGCGCCGAGGCCGAGCCCCCAAGCGCCAAGGTTTCCGTTGCTGGACTGCGAGTCCGCGGAGTGCTCGGGATCGGCTTCGGCCGTAGCGGTGTGGTCTGCGTGGTCGCCATGACCATGGCTGGAGTGGTCGTGGCCCGCGTGGCTGTGGTCGCCGTGGTCATGGCTGTGGCTGCCCGCCGCACCTGCCTCTCCCTCTGGGCCCTCCGCCATCAGGTCAACAGTCGGGGCCGGGTGCTTGTCATCGTGGTTCGCCGAGGCCCACTCGACCGAGCCCTTTTCGCAGGTCTGGACGGTCGGAACCAAAACCGTACCGGGCTTGGCATCCTCGGCGACCTTCACGCTCAGCGTCAGAGTGTCCTTCTGATCGGAAGGCAGTGGGGTCTTCGCGGTGTATGTGACCTTCTTTACCGTGGCATCCTTGCCCTCGCCGTCTGTGGTCTTTTCGATGGTCCAGTTCGGGTTCACGTTCGGCGTGACCTTGGAGAACTCCTCCGGGATGCTGAACTCGACCTTAGTAGTGGCGGATCCGTCGCAGCCGTGGGGGACTCCGAACGCGAGGTCGGTGTAACCTCCGATGGTTGCCATGTCCGGATTGGCGTGAACGTGCGCGGACGCGACTGCTGGGAAAGTGAGGCATGCTGCCGCGCTTGCCGACGCCACGGCCAGCGATGCCCGGGCGTAGCGGGGCGCGCGGGATTGGCTCTGGGCGCGGGCGCAGTTAAATGCGGAACGATTAAAAGGCACGGGGAACTCCTAGAAGATGTGAGGAAGGTACGTGGCTTCTTCCCGTCGCGGAGTGCGAAAGCGGGACGAAAACTAGTCGGAAGGTGCCTGCCAAAAGTTCCCAAGGTCACTAAGAAATTTGTTTAAAACGCTCAACTCGGAGGGTTGCCACATTGTGTGGACGGGCGCCGCGCAGGAATCCGTCGTAAAGCGAAAAATAATTTCGGACCTTTACCTGGAAAAACAGCGGCAACCCAAGAAAAGTTGAGTCCGGGTGGAATAACTTTGCGCTCCCGTCCGTTGCACTGCATGACAAGCATTGAGTCGCAAGCGCTCAAGTTTGCTTGACAGTTTGAAAACGTCAGTGCAAACTTGAGCGGGTAAGACTTAAGAGCAAATCTTCACTTCTTCAGAAAGGTGTTCATCATGGGACGCGCAGTTGGTATTGACTTGGGTACGACGAACTCCTGTGTCTCTGTCCTCGAGGGCGGCGAGGCTCAGGTTATTGCGAACTCCGAAGGTTCGCGCACCACTCCGTCGGTGGTTGCATTCGCTAAGAATGGTGAGGTTCTGGTCGGTCAGTCCGCCAAGAACCAGGCGGTCACCAACGTGGACCGCACCATCCGTTCCGTCAAGCGCCACATGGGCACTGACTGGACCATCGAGATTGATGACAAGAAGTACACCGCGCAGGAGATTTCCGCACGTACGCTGATGAAGCTCAAGCGCGATGCGGAGTCCTACCTGGGCGAGGATGTCACGGATGCCGTCATTACCGTCCCGGCATACTTCAACGACGCTGAGCGTCAGGCCACCAAGGAGGCCGGCCAGATTGCAGGCCTGAACGTCCTGCGTATCGTCAACGAGCCGACCGCGGCTGCTCTGGCCTACGGCCTGGAGAAGAACGACAAGGACCAGACCATCCTGGTATTTGACCTCGGTGGCGGCACTTTCGACGTCTCCCTGCTGGAGATCGGCGACGGTGTTGTCGAGGTCCGTGCGACCGCCGGTGACAACAAGCTCGGTGGTGACGACTGGGATCAGCGCATCGTCGACTGGCTGGTTGAGAAGTTCCAGTCCAGCCACGGCATCGACCTGACCAAGGACAAGATGGCCCTGCAGCGCCTCCGCGAGGCCGCTGAGAAGGCGAAGATTGAGCTGTCCTCCTCCCAGCAGGCATCCATCAATCTGCCGTACATCACGGTTGACTCGGACAAGAACCCGCTGTTCTTGGACGAGACCCTGTCCCGTACCGAGTTCCAGCGCATCACCTCCGATCTGCTCGACCGCACCCGCCAGCCGTTCCAGCAGGTTATCTCCGACGCCGACATCGCTGTCTCCGACATCGACCACGTCGTCCTCGTCGGTGGTTCGACCCGTATGCCGGCCGTCTCTGACCTGGTCAAGGAGCTGACCGGTGGCCGCGAGCCGAACAAGGGCGTCAACCCGGATGAGGTCGTCGCAGTTGGTGCTGCTCTGCAGGCCGGCGTCCTGCGCGGCGAGGTCAAGGACGTGCTGCTTCTCGACGTCACCCCGCTGTCCCTCGGTATCGAGACCAAGGGGGGCGTGATGACCAAGCTGATCGAGCGCAACACCACCATCCCGACCAAGCGCTCTGAGACCTTCACCACCGCTGAGGACAACCAGCCGAGCGTTCAGATCCAGGTCTTCCAGGGCGAGCGCGAGATGGCCGCAGCCAACAAGCTGCTGGGTTCCTTCGAGCTGGGTGGCATCGCGCCGGCTCCGCGTGGCGTCCCGCAGATTGAGGTCACCTTCGACATCGACGCCAACGGCATTGTCCACGTCACCGCGAAGGACAAGGGCACCGGCAAGGAAAACAAGATCACCATCCAGGACGGCTCCGGTCTGTCCAAGGAGGAGATCGACCAGATGATTAAGGACGCTGAGAAGCACGCAGACGAGGACAAGAAGCGCCGCGAGGAGCAGGAAGTCCGCAACTCCGCTGAGTCCATGGTCTACCAGACCCGCAAGTTCGCCTCGGAGAACGAGGACAAGGTCTCCCAGGACATCCGCGACCGCGTCGAAGAGGCTGCCAAGGGCGTCGACGAGGCTTTGAAGGGCTCCGACATCGAGGCCATCAAGACCGCCGTCGAGAAGCTGTCCACCGAGAGCCAGGAGATGGGCAAGGCCATCTACGAGGCTCAGGCCGCTGAGGGCGCAACCGCTGCCGACGCAGGTGCTGAGGGCGCGGCCGCTGACGACAACGTCGTCGATGCCGAGGTCGTCGACGAGGACGAGAAGGACAAGTAAAAATGGCTGACCAGGATCAGGGAAACCAGGCAACCCCCGAGGGCCCGGACAACCTGGCCGATCAGGTCAATGAGGTCTTCGCTGACGCCGGGCTTGCCGACGACGCCGAGGTCCTCGACGGCGAGGTCGTCGAGGGCTCCGAGTTGGCGGACTCGGACGCGGGCGCCCAGGGCACGGACGCCGAGGGCGCGGAGGTAGACCCGGCGGCGCAGGCCAAGCAAGAGCTTGCCGAGCGCACCGAGGACCTGCAGCGACTATCTGCGGAGTTCGCCAACTACCGCCGTCGCGTCGAGCGCGACCGCGAGACGGATCGTGTGCTGGCCAAGGCAAAGTTCGTAGGCGAACTGCTGCCGCTGGCGGACGACCTGGATCGCGCTGAGGAACACGGCGACCTCGCCGAGGGAACCCCGCTGCGCGCATTCGCGGACAAGTTCCGCGGGGTGCTCACCTCCCAGGGAGCCGAGGCCTTCGGCGCCGAGGGCGAGGAGTTCAACCCCGAAATCCACGAGGCCGTTCAGGACCTCTCGCAGGGCGACGACAAGGTTGTGGCCGCAGTGCTGCGAAAGGGCTTCAAGCTGGGCGATCGCGTGGTCCGCACCGCGATGGTCGTCATCGGCGACCCGGCGTAAGCGGCGACATGTGACGTAGATGTTTTGAATTATTTTTCGTAAAGGAGGCGATGCACCATGACTCAACGCGAATGGGCCGAGAAGGACTATTACGCTGACCTGGGCGTCTCTAAGTCTGCGTCACATGACGAGATCAAGAAGGCCTACCGCAAGCTCGCCCGGGAAAACCACCCGGACAAAAACCCCGGCAACCAGGCCGCGGAGGACAAGTTCAAGCGCGTGTCCGAGGCCTACTCCGTAGTCGGTGACGAGGACAAGCGCCGTGAGTATGACGAGCTTCGCTCCGCACTCGCCGGTGGCTTCCGATTCCCCGGAAGTAGCGGAACGGGCGCCGGCGCAGGTACCCGAAACTTCGATTTCGACGTTTCCGACCTCTTCGGCGGTGGCTTCGGTGGAGGTTTCGGCAGCGCCGGAGCCGGTGCTGGTGCCGGGGCCGGCAGCGGTGGGCTCGGCGACTTCCTCGGAGGCTTTGTTAACCGGGGTGCCGCCGGAGCCGGTGGTGGCGGCCGACAGAAGGCGCGTCGTGGCGCGGATGTGGAAACCGAGATCACACTCGACTTCCGCGAGGCAGCCCAGGGCGTGACCATTCCTCTGCAGCTCACCAACCCGTCGCCGTGTACGAACTGCAACGGCTCCGGTGCTGCGCCGGGAACCCACCCGGTGACCTGCACGACCTGTAATGGCAGTGGCTTCACCAAGGAACAGAAGGGCGCGTTTGCTTTTTCCGCGCCCTGCCCGGACTGCGGTGGCCAGGGTACTCGCATCGAGCACCCGTGCCCGGAATGCAACGGAACCGGCGTGACCACGCGTCGTCGCACCATCACGGTCCGCGTCCCCGCGGGCGTCGTCGATGGCCAGAAGGTACGTCTCGCAGGCCAGGGTGAGGCTGGCCTGCGCGGACGCCCGGCAGGTGACCTGTTCGTCACCGTCCACGTGCGCCCAGACGAGGTCTTCACCCGCAGCGGCAATGACCTCGAGGTAACCGTTCCCGTGAGCTTCGGCGAGCTGGCGCTTGGCGGAACCATTACCGTTCCGACGCTGGGCGACAAGATCCGCGTCCGCGTCCCGGCCGGCACTGCCGACGGCAGGACTCTGCGGGTGCGTGGCCGAGGAATCCCGAAACGCAACGGCACCCCCGGCGACCTGCTGGTGACCGTGCGCGTGAAGGTTCCGAAGAACCTGGACGATAACGCCACTTCGGCCTTGCGCTCCTACGTGGAGGCCGAGCGGGCCAGCGGGTTCAACCCCCGCGAAGATTGGGCCGGAGCGAAGTAATGGCTGACAGCAACGCGGAAGTTTTTGTCATCTCGGTCGCAGCGAACCTAGCCGGAATGCACGCGCAGACCCTGCGCAACTACGACCGGCTCGGGCTGGTTACGCCGCAGCGGACCTCGGGTGGCGGGCGTCGCTACACCAAGCGCGACGTCGCGCTGCTCCGTGAGATTCAGCGGCTCAGCCAGGAAGAGGGCGTCAATCTCGCCGGGATCAAGGCAATCATCGACCTGACTCAGAAGGTCCACGACCTCGAGCAGGAAAACTCCGAGCTGAAGGAGCAACTCAGCCGGGCCGAGGCGCAGCGCGGAAGGCCCCGCGGCGAGCTCGTCCACGTCCCGCGCACAACCGCCGTCGTGATGTGGAAACCGCGGTCGCGGCGCCGCCGCGAACGTGACTCGTAGTAGGGCGGGCACGCTAGCAGCTCCAGCGCACCTACGTCGGCTGCCGCAGCCACCTCCGGGTCTCTCGCGTGAAGATTTCATCGTCGAAGTAGTGGGTCGTATGCGCGCGAAATAGCGGTTCTAATCTGGGGCGCACCGCAAACTCAGATAGAGTCTGTGCCGACTCGTACCAGGGCCGGTTCAGGTCCATCCGGTGCGCGCCGAAGTCATCATCGATCGGGTCGATGCCGTGGACCCCGGCATTCGCGGCGATGCGAATCGGATCGGCAGGGGACGTAGCCACCGCCACGCGGTGGCTATTTTCTTTGCTCTCGTGCGCGGTGCCATCGCTGCGCAGCAGTTTCATCTGCTCAGCGCTGCGCAACCCCGGCCCCACGCCCGGCGACGCAATCAGCAGCACCCGATCCGCATAAAGTCCCCGGCCGAGAGTCGACTGGGCCGCCACCGTCGCCCCGTAGCTATACCCGGCCACCACCTGCTCGTGCGGACGCCCCCTTGCCGAGAGCTCCGACTGCAGATGCTGTAGTCGCTCCGCAGCCCGGTCGTGGTAGTCGGCCTTCGCTGCCTCGGTCAGCGCGGGCGGAGCGTCGTAGGAAAACAGCACCACGGCGACATCCTCCCTGGGCCGACCCGACGCATCGAACATCGCTGAGACGCGACTGAGCTGCTCATGCGCCCCGGCCGCCGAGGAACCGGTGCCCGGCACGAGCGTGATAACCGTCTTCGCAGTATCGACGTCCCCGAACGCAATAGCGGAATGCCCCGGCGAGGACTCCAACACCCGCGCTGCGGGAAGCCCCAGCGACCGGGCGGCATCGGCCATTGCAGGGGAGAGGGCCAGCGACTCCGCACTGTCACCGTCTCCGACGCCCCCGCTGCCCCCGGGCGTCCCCGCCTCCGGCGCATGCGAATCAAAGGGAACGAAAGCCGCTATCGCGGCGCCGTAGACCTGGTCAATCTCGAGGACGCGAGCTAGCGCCTCCGAAATCCGGCGCTGGCAGCGCTCGACCAGCCGCAGCATAAGAGCAGGGCCCGCAGCCTGCGCCTGCCCCTTGCCGACAGGCCCCTCGGCCACGTGCCCATCGACTGGGTCTACCGAAAGTCCCAGCCTGTCCGCCTCCGCCACCGCGTCCCTCAACCCGGCCACCGCAGCGCCGAGCTTCACGGAGGCCTCCTGGCACGAGTCCGCGATCCTGCCCAGCGCCAGACTGCCGCGCCGCAGCTCCGCCGCACTTTTCGAAGCCGCGCCCTCGGCACTCACGCGGTTGGCCCCGTCGAAGCTGTCGGTGCCAATCGACCCCAGGGCGCCGAGAATCCCGTCGGCCGCGGCATCCAGCGCGCGGCCGTTTACCTGCAAAGACCGCCCCACCCGCGATAGCGACGCGGCATCCCATCTCAGCGCCTGTGTCAGCGTAACCATCAGCGCGGAGATCCCGCCTGAGATCCGAGAACATCACCGAAACCACGGGACTGCTCTTGCTGATGGGCCGTGGTGGCGTCGGCAAGCGAATCGGCTGCGAAGGCGAGCCCCTCGATAGCGTGCGCGGCGGAGGAGAGGGAGGAGGCCCACGCGCCGGAAGCCTTCTCAATTGCCGAGGCGAGCAGCGAGCCGGGCAAGCAGCCACTGACGGAAGCGCGTTCTGGGGCGGCCGACACCAAAGCCGAAAGACCCGAGACGCGGTGGGAAATACCCTGGTAGGTGCGGGAAAGTTCTAAAAGTGCGGCGGCGGAAGCCGTGATGTGTTCGCTCATGGACTCGATTGTGCGGGGCGTACTGGGCGTCGCGGAAGGGGGCGACCTCGAATCTGTGGATAACTCGCGCGGGAGAACACCCCTGTGGAAAACCTCCGTGCTAATCCGCAGGAGCCGGTAGCCTGTAGGACATGCGTATCGCACTGGCACAGTTGGAGCTTTCGGCAGAGGTCTCTGAAAACCTCGAGGCAGTCAAGG
This sequence comes from Corynebacterium lactis RW2-5, assembly GCF_001274895.1. Taxonomy (NCBI): domain Bacteria; kingdom Bacillati; phylum Actinomycetota; class Actinomycetes; order Mycobacteriales; family Corynebacteriaceae; genus Corynebacterium; species Corynebacterium lactis. Next base: position 2,494,919 of record NZ_CP006841.1, on the reverse strand, counting down.
AAGCCATCGCGCGGGGTGCTGCGGACGGCGCCGACCTGATCGTGTTCCCGGAGGCCACCATGAAGGCCTTCAACACGGGCAGGCTCGACACCGTTGCTCACGACTCCAGCGAGGACTTCGCGCGAGAAATTGCGGAGTTTGCCCAGACCAAGCAGGTCAGCGTGGCCGTCGGCATGTTCCGTCCGGCGGACGAGGTCGAACGGGACGGCAAGACCCGCCGCCGCGTCTACAACTCGCTGCTGCTCGCCTGGCCGGAGGAAGACGGCCCCGGAGTCGAGTTCTACGACAAAGTTCACCTTTTCGATGCTTACGGCTTCCGCGAGTCCGACACGGTCGCGCCGGGCACCTCGCAGGTCGTGTGCGATATCCCGCTTGCCGACGGCTCCTCGGTCGCAATCGGCCTTGCCACCTGCTTCGATATCCGCTTCCCGGAGCAGTTCGTGGACCTCGCCGGGCTTGGCGCGGATGTGATTGTGTTGCCGGCCTCGTGGAATGACGGGCACGGCAAGGTGCAGCAGTGGCAGACGCTGGTGGCGGCCCGTGCGCTGGACAGCACTTGCTTCGTGGCGGCCACGGGTGCCGCGCGTCCGGGCGGCGCGGCGAAGGCAGGAAAGGCCGAGGGGCCGACGGGTGTTGGGCACTCGATGCTGGTCGGCCCGGACGGCGGCGTGATCGCCTCCGGCGGCTATGATCCGCAGTTCATCGTGGCGGATATCGACCTGGCGGACCTGGCTAGGGTGCGCAAGGAGATTCCGGTGCTGGAAATTCGCCATGGGGATTAGCGGATGAAGCTCACCGTTGCATCGCTGGCGCGGCGGCCGGAGCTGGGCCTGACCCTGCTGGCGGCTGCGGAGGCCGCCGAGGTAACTCCGGTGGAATGGGCGCACGCAATCGACCGCGTTGACTCCGACAAGTGGATTGCCCCGGGCACATTCGTGATGACCGCCGGCTACCAGTTCCCGGAGGATTCGCAGGGGCAAAAAGGTCAAATTGAGGCGCTGCGCAAGGCCGGAGCCTGTGCGGTCGCGGTCGACACGGGAGGCCGCTGGGAGCAAGTGCCCCGGGCCCTCGTCGAATATGGGGAGGAAACTGGCTTCCCGGTCTTGGCCATTGCCGCGGAGATTCCCCTGGCCACCGTGGTCCGCGCCGTGGCCGAGGACATTACTGCGGCGCGAGTTCGTCAGCTGACGGATCTCATCTCAGCTCAAAACGACCTGGTCTCGCTGCTGCTGCGCGAGGGGCTGGAGGCGGTCGCTCTACAGCTGGCCAAGTCCCTGGACGCGGTGGTCGTGGTCACCGACAACTACGGGGTGCGCCTTGTCGAAGCCTCGGCGAAACCGGTCGAGGAGCAGAACGTTTTCGAGCGTGTCACCCCGGCTCCGCCGTACTCGCCGCAGGTGGGGAGGTCGGTGCTTAACCCGCGGGGCAGCAGAATCGTCTCGCCGCTGAACGGCGCATTTGTGAGGCAGGGGGCGCTGGTGGTCGACGCGGCGCGCTACTTCGACGAGTCCGACCGCCTCCTGGTCAGCTTCGCGGCGGCGATTATCTCGCTGTCGACTTCGCGCAGCCTGGCCGTGCACGAGGCGGAGGAGCGACTCCGGCAGCAGGCGCTCATCGGTATCCTGTCGGGAGAAACCCCGGACGCCGACCGGCTGGGTCTCTTCTCTCTGCGCCCGGACGCGCAGGTCACGGCGCTCTTCCTGACTGGAATTGCCGCGCGGAAGCTGGACTCGATTCGGCTCTCGGAGGAACTCCACGGCCTCGGCTGGAAGTTTCTCTACGCGGCCAGGCCCGAGAAATCGGGGTACGCAATCGTCTGCGCCGGAGATATGGGCCGGGGTCGAGAACACCCGGGTGTAATGACTCTGTACGAGAAGATCCGCCGGGTCCATCCGAACGTGCGTATCGGCATCGGCAGCGCGGTCCCTCTCGCTGAGGCCGCGTTGTCCCTCAACCAGGCCGAGGTCGCTGTCCCCAAGGACCTTGCGGGAGGGGCCGTCCGCGCTATCGCCGACCTGCCGGCCCACGACCTGATCCTGGGGGCAATCGCGGACTCGAACGCGCTCGAGCTGCTCACCGGCGGCGCGTATCGCCAGCTGCGTGAACACGACCAGGCCAACGGCACGAACCTGTTGGGCGCCGCCCGCGCCTTCATCGACGCCAACGGCCGCTACGAAGCCATGGCGCGGTCCATGGGAATTCATCGCCAGACGGCGAAAGCCCGGGCCGACCAGGTGGAGGATGTCCTCGGAAAACACCTGGATGACCCGGACCTACGTGCCGAGCTGTGGTTGGCGTTCAAGGCCTCCCACTTCCGCACTCACTAGACCATTTCGCTATAGCTCACTGCAGCCTCGGCGGTGGCGTCCGGTACGTCGCCGGGGTTGCCGAGAAAGTCAGCGGATTGCGCACGCTCGGAACTCCGTCGATCTCGACCCTCGGGGCCAGCCCCAGCTCGTCCGCGAACTCGAAGGCTTCCTCCACATTGTTGACCGGGCCCGCCGGGACACCGACGTCGGAAAGCAGGCGGAACCACTCGTCCGCACCGCGCTGGGCGAGCAGTTCCACGATGACTTCGCGCAGTTCAGCGCGGTTTTCCACGCGTGCGTGGTTGGTGGCGAACTTTGGATCCTCGGCGAGCTCCGGGCGGCCCAGCACCCTCGCGAAACGCACGAATATGGAGTCGTTTCCGCCGGCGACAGCCAGCTTGCGGTCGGCGGTGGGGTAGACCTCGTAAGGGCTAATCGACGGATGCTTGTTGCCCATCGGCGCTGCGACCCTCGCCGCGCCGAGGAACGCAGAAGCCTGGTTGACCAGCGAGGACAGGGAACAGGACATCAGGTCCGTCTTGACCTGCTGCCCGACTCCCGTGCGGTCGCGGTGGCGCAGCGCTGCCATGATGCCGTACGCCAGGTGTAGGCCGGTGATGACGTCGACAAGCGCGACTCCGACCTTGACCTCCTCGCCGGGGCCGTTACCAGTGACCGACATCAGTCCGCCGACGGCCTGGACGACCAGGTCATACCCGCCGAGGCGGGCGCCCTCGCCGTCGCCGAAACCGGACAGTGACGCGTAGACCACGCCAGGGTTCTTCGCGGAGACCTCTTCGTAGCCGAGGCCGAGCCGCTCCATCGTGCCGGGGCGGAAGTTCTCGATCACCACGTCGGCGCGCTCGCACAGCTCGTGCGCCGACGCGAGCCCCTCGGGGCTGGATAGGTCGATGGACACGGAGGACTTGTTCCTGTTCACCGACGTGAAATAGGTCGCCTGCCCGTCGGGGCCGTACGGCGGGCCCCAAGAGCGGGTGTCATCGCCGACGCCCGGGCGCTCGACCTTGATTACCTCGGCGCCGAGATCGGCCATCATCATCGTCGCGTACGGGCCCGCGAGCACGCGGGAGAAATCCGCGACGACCAGGCCCTCTAGTGCGCCTTCGCTCATCGTGGCCACCTTCCTAAGTAGACGGTCGTGGTGTGCGTGAAGAATTCCCGAGCGGCCCGGCCCTGCTCCTTCGGGCCGTAGCCGGAGGCCCCTGCGCCGCCGAAGGGCACGTGGGGGTCGGCGCCCGCGGTCTCGGAATTGACGTGCAGGATGCCGACGTCCAGGCGGTCGACGGCGTTGAACGTCGCGGCCAGGGAGTCGGTGAACACCGCGGCGGACAGGCCGTACTCGCCGAACTCCGCGGCCTCGAAGGCCTCCGCGGCGTCGTCGACAACCAGGAAGCTAAGCACGGGCGCGAAGAGTTCCTCGTTCCACAGGTAGTGGTCGCGGTTCGGAACCTCCACGATGGTCGGCTCCAGGAAGTAGCCGCCCTCGCAGCCGACGACCTCCGGGATATTGCCACCCACCAGAAGCCTCGCGCCCGAGGTGGAGTCCGGGCCCGCGTGCTTTTGGACCGCGGCCAGCACCTCGTCGCGGTTGCGGGCGTCAATCATCGGGCCCATGGACACGCCCTCGGCCAGCGGGTCGCCGGTGACGCGACTGGCCAGCTGGCTTTTCAGCTCAGCGAGGAAGTCGTCGGCCACCTCGCGCACGACCGCCACGCGGGACGTCGCCGTGCATTTTTGTCCGGTGGAGTTGAAAGCGCCGTTGAGGACCTGGGTTGCCGCATGCGGCAGGTCGGCATCGGCAAGCACGACGGCCGGGTTCTTGCCACCCAGCTCAGCCTGGACCGGGATGCCGACCGAGGCGCACCGCGACGCAATCATGCGGCCGACGCGCGTGGAGCCGGTGAATGTCAGGGCCGAGATGCGCGGGTCGGACTGCATTGCGGACGCCTCGGCAGAAGGTGCGATGACCAGGTTCAACACGCCAGCGGGAAGTCCTGCCTCGTCGAGCGCCTGGGTCAGGCGGACGGCAAGGAGAGGCACAGAGTGCGCGGGCTTCCACACAATCGTGTTGCCGTGGATCAGTGCCGGTGCAGCCTTCCACGCTGGGATAGCGATGGGGAAGTTGAACGGCGTGATCATGGACACCACGCCCACCGGCTTGCGGACAACCTCGATGCGTTCCCCGGCTCGCGGCGAGTGGTAAATCTCCCCGGCCTCACGGACGGCCTCCGTGGCCTGGAAGTCCAGGATCGCTGCGGCGCGCTGAACCTCGCCGATGCCCTCGGGCGCCGTCTTGCCCTCCTCCGCGGAGAGCTCGCGGCCCCACTCCTCGGCATTAGCTCGGAGAATCTCGGCGGCGCGGGTCAGCACCTTCGCGCGCTCGGCGTAGGGGAGGGACCCCCAGCCGGCGGCGGCCTCGGCGGCGGCATCGATGGCTTGATCCACCTGGGCCGACGTCGCAAAGCGGCCTGCGGCCACGACGACATCCGGGCGGGACGGGGACACCGAGGACAGCGAGTCACCCTCGCCGGCGACCCACTGACCGCCGATGTAATGAGTTAGCAGTGCTGTCACCGGAACGCAGCCTCCCCGGTCAGAGCGTTGCCGAGAATCAGCTGGTGCATCTCGGCGGTGCCCTCGTAAGTGAGGACGGACTCGAGGTTGTTGGCGTGGCGAATCGGGGAGTACTCGGTGGTGATGCCGGAAGCGCCCAGCAGCGTGCGGCAGGTGCGGGCGATCTGGATGGCCTCGCGGGTAGAGTTCAGCTTGCCCAAGGAGATCGACTCGTGCGGCAGCTTACCCTCGTCCTTCAGACGGCCGAGCTGCAGCGCCAGCAGGATGCCCTTGTCCAGCTCGAGGACCATGTCGGCGAGCTTGGCTTGGGTCAGCTGGTAGGAGGACAGCGGCTTGTCGAAGACCTGGCGCTCCTTGACGTACTCCAGAGTCTGGTCGATGCAGTCGCGGGCGGCGCCGAGAGCGCCGAACATGATGCCGAAGCGGGCCTCGTTCAGGCAGGACAGCGGGCCGCGCAGGGAGTTGACCTCGGGCAGGCGGGCCGAGTCCGGCACGCGTACGTTGTCCAGCACCAGCTCGGAGGTGATCGACGCGCGCAGCGACATCTTGCGGGCGATGTCGTGCGTGGTGAATCCCGGGGTGTCCTTCTCCACCAGGAAGCCGGCGTAGCCGTCGTCAGTTTTCGCCCAGACCACGGCGACATCCGCGAGCGAACCGTTGGTGATCCACATCTTCGAGCCGGAGATGACCCAGTCGTCGCCGTCGCGCTTGGCGTAGGTGCGCATGCCCGCCGGGTTAGAACCGAAGTCCGGCTCGGTCAAGCCGAAGCAGCCGATGGCCTTACCCTCGGCCATCTGCGGCAGCCACTGCTGCTTCTGCTCCTCGGAGCCCCAGCGGTGGATTGCGTACATGGCCAGCGAGCCTTGAACCGACACGAAGGAACGAATACCGGAGTCGACAGCCTCCAGCTCCATGCATGCCAGGCCGTATGCGACAGCCGAGGTGCCCGCACAGCCGTAGCCGTCCAGGTGCATGCCCAGCACGCCCATCTGGCCGAAGACTGGGCCGAGGTCGCGCGGGATGGTGTGGTCCTCGAACCAGTCCTCGATGTGCGGACGCAGGTCGCGGTCACAGAACTCGCGGACGGTGTCGCAAATCTGGCGCTCCTCCAGGGTGAGCATGTTGTCGAGGCCAATGAGCTGGGTCGGGGTGTAAGTAGCCATGTGAATCTAGATCTCCAATTCTTGAGGTAGTTGCTCTGGTCAGTGAGAAAGTCTTGTTTTTCTTCCGCTTGCCGACGTCACGGGCGCCGGCCTTACCGGGCCTGCGTGGGGACCCGGCGGCGGGCACGCTTTTTACAGGGCCAGCTGCTCGATGACCACGTCGAGGGCCTCGTTTAGTAGCTCGTCGGAAATGCTCAGCGGGGGTAGGAATCGCAGCACGTTGCCGTAGGTTCCGGCGGTAAGGACCAGCACGCCGTTGCTTTCGCAGGCGCGGGCGACTGCGCCGACCTTTGCCGCGTCCGGGGTCTTGTCCGAACCTGGTACGACCACCTCGACGGCAATCATCGCGCCGCGGCCACGGACATCGCCGATGGCCGGGTTGGTCTCGGCGGCCTTGCTCAGGCGGGAGGTCATGATCTCGCCGATCTCGTGGGCGCGGGCCGGAAGCCCCTCCTCCTCGCACTGGCGCAGGACCTCGAGCGCTGCAGCGCAGGCGACGGGGTTGCCGGCATAGGTGCCGCCGATACCTCCTCGGTGCGGGGCGTCCATGACCTCTGCGCGGCCGACGACCGCCGCGATTGGGTAGCCGCCGCCGAGGCCCTTGGCCAGCGTCATCAGGTCCGGGACTACGCCCTCGTGGTCGCAGGCGAACATGTCACCCGTGCGGGCGACACCGGTCTGGACCTCGTCCGCGACGAAGAGGATGTCGCGCTCGGAGCAGAACTCGGAGAGCTTCTTCAAAAAGCCTGCGGGCGGGACAATGAAGCCACCCTCACCCTGGATGGGCTCCAGCACGACGCAGGCGATGTTCTCGGCACCGACCTGCGCATCGACGATCAGCTGAAGCTGCGCGAGAGCTTCTGCCGAAGCCTCCTCCGGGGTGCCCGGCCAGCGGTAGGAGTAGGGGCTCGGGGTGCGGTAGACCTCGCCGGGGAAGGGGCCGAAGGACTTCTTGTACGGGTTGTTTTTCGCCGTCATGGCCATGGTCATGTTGGTGCGACCGTGGAAAGCGTGGTCGAAGACGACGACACCGGACTTTCCGGTGGCGGCTCGGGCGTACTTCACAGCGTTCTCGAGTGCCTCAGCGCCAGTGGAAAACAGTGCGGCACGCTTGGCGTGGTTACCCGGGGTGATCTGGGCCAGCTTCTCGCACAGTGCGAGGTAGGACTCGTAGGGCTGATTCAAGAAGCAGGTGTGAGTGAGACGCTGAGCCTGGTCGTTTGCCGCTGCGACGACGCGCGGGTCTGCATTGCCGACAGTGGTAGTCGCGATGCCGGAGCCCAGGTCGATTAGCCGATTTCCGTCGACGTCCTCAACGATGCCGCCGCCGGCGCGGTATGCCCAAGTCTGCTGCGCAGTGCCAAGCCCCTGAGGCAGGGCTGCCTGCGCTCGTGCGCTCAGCTCTCGCGAGATCGGGCCAGGAATCTCGGTGGCCAGATGGCGAGACTGCTCTACGGACTGCGCGGTAGTCCCAGAAGCTTCGGTAGCGCCGGTAGCTCCTGGTGCGGTGAGTGTCTGTGCTCCAGTCACGAGCTGCTCCTTTCACAAAATACGACGAGCGCGATGCGACTCGAAAAGGTTTTGCTTACCACAATAAAAATTGTGTTGCCCATCACTTTGGGGCAATGAATATGTGGCGCGCTATCGACAAAAGCGGGAAATTAAAAACTGAAAATCGCCGTTTTGGTGATTTTCTTGATGAGCTCCTCGGCATTAATGTGAGCGCAATCACTTCGTCAAGTGAACTAACTTATGTGAAGCAACTTACTTAAGTCAGTCCCAACACCGGTCACCGGCAATACCGAGGAGAGGCGGGAACTAATGACAACGATGAGACAGGGAACAGAAACGGGCAGCGCTACCGGGCCCGCAGTGGGGTCGGGGGAGCAAGGACCGTCGGCAAGCATTGAGGGCTGCCAGGGCAAGGAGCTGCGCGCAGACCTGTCCAAGAGGCACCTGACCATGATTTCCATGGGCGGCACGATCGGCGCGGGCTTCTTCGTCGGCCTGTCCGGCCTGATCGTGGTGGCGGGCCCCTCTGCGATTCTGACAACCGCGATTGCCGGCATCATCGTCTACCTGGTGATGCGCATGCTCGGAGAGATGGCGGTCGCCAGGCCCTCCACGGGTTCTTTCGTCGACTACGCGCGCATGGCGCTCGGTCGATGGGGAGGCTTCGCCTCCGGCTGGCTCTACTGGTACTTCTGGGTGATCGTCGCAGGAATCGAGGCGGTCGTCGGCGGAGAACTGATTGCCCGATGGATGCCGTCGATTCCGGAATGGGTGACCTCAGTGGTCATCCTGGTGGCGATGATCGCGGTGAACATGCTCTCGGTGAAGAGCTTCGGCGAGGCCGAGTACTGGTTCGCAGGCATTAAGGTCGCCGTCATCATCGCATTCATCATCGCTGGAGCGGCGTTCGTTGCGGGCCTGTGGACCGGCACGACCGACCACGCGGCGCAGGTCTCCAACCTCTGGATTCACGACGGATTCACGCCCAACGGTGTCAGCGCCATTTTCGTCGGCGTGGTTACGGTCATCTTCTCCATGACGGGCGCAGAGCTGGTCACCATCGCGGCGGCCGAGTCCGCGCACCCGGCCGACGCAATCCGTCGCACGACTCAGACCGTCGTCGTCCGTATTCTGGCGTTTTTCGTCATCTCGACCGCGCTGCTGGTCACCATCCTGCCCTGGGATGACTACAAGGCGGGTGTGTCGCCCTTCATTACCGCGCTGGATGCGATGGGCGTGCCCTACACTGCCGATATTCTGAACTTCATCGTGCTGGTCGCGGTGCTGTCCTGCCTGAACTCCGGCCTCTACACGGCGTCGCGCATGATTTTCACGCAGGGACGCAATGGCGATGCGCCGGCTTGGATGACCCGCGTCAACAGCCGCGGTGTGCCCACGGGCGGCATTCTCTTCTCCGCGATTGTCGGCTTCCTGTGCATCGGCGCGGGATACCTCTGGCCGGACACTATCTTCCTCTACCTGGTGAACTCCTCCGGCGCGGTGGTCCTCTTCGTCTACGTTCTCATCGGAATCTCCCAGGTGAAGCTGCGTCCGCAGCTAGAGCGTGAGGCAGCGGCTCGAGGTGGCCTGACCTTCAAGATGTTCGGCTGGCCAATCATCCCGTCTCTGGTGACCGCACTCATCGTAGTCATCCTGCTGGCGATGGGAATCCGCACCGAGACCCGCGCTGAGTTCTTCCAGTCCCTGGTCAGCCTCGCGGTTGTCGTCGGAATCGGGCTCTTCCTGCAGAAGACCGGCATCAAGGGCCGCTACGAGGGCCTGCCGGCGACGCTGCCGAAGGGCGTCGACGAGGACGACTACTCCCCGGGCCGCGTCTACGAGAATCTGGACTAGCGAACCTACGCCCCGCGCCTGTGCTTTATATTCTTAAGCATGCTGCTGCACATTCTTTGGGTCATCGGAATCACGGCCGAAGGCGTGACAGGTGCGCTCGCTGCGGGAAGGCTCCGAATGGACCTTTTTGGTGTGTCCACCATCGCCTGCATGACCGCGATCGGCGGAGGCACACTTCGCGACGTAATCCTCGGGCATTATCCGCTCGTATGGGTAAAGAGTCCTCAATATCTGTTAGTAATCGTAGGCGCAGCGCTGGTAACTGTACTGCTCGCAGATTTCTTAATGAAACACTTTCGCACTGTCTTCCTGGTCGCCGACGCCATCGGCCTATCGGCGTTTTCCATTATCGGCGCCCGAGTCGCTATGGAAATGGGCCACGGAGTCATCATCGCCATAGTCGGGGCAGTACTGACTGGCGCATTCGGCGGCGTTCTTCGAGACCTGATGTGTGACCGGATTCCACTGGTGTTCCAAAAGGAGCTCTACGCTTCCATTGCGGTGGTTGCCGCTGTGCTGTACTACGCCCTCGATGTCGCCGGCCTACACGAGAACATCAACATCATTTGCGCAGTACTCTCGGCTTTGGTTATCCGGCTAGCCGCCATTTGGCGTGGGTGGTCTCTGCCAGTATTTGACTATCAGGGGCGTGACTAAGGGGACTGACCGCTAAAAGAATTCAGATTGGCTCGGCAAAAGCAGGTGGCGAAGCTAGCCTTTAAAATATCCGCAGGAGAAATTCTCAGCCGATTCATGGGGAGAAATCATCGAAATCGGCGAATGTAGGAGAAACATATCTCGCATGTCTTTATCCCGTAGCGCCTCTCCTCCTAGCGACAGTCCCGTCATCACAGTTATGGGTGCGGTAATCGGCGTGTTCATCATGTGCACCACGGGCTGGACAATCGCTCACTCCACCAACGATCTTCCCGTCACCCAGTTCTTTAACTCACTTCGGGGTAGCCCGTTAGGCACACTTGTCGACGCTGTCTACTGGGCCTTTCAGCCACCGCGCGCGGTCGCGTTTGTAGCGACACTTATGGTTGTTCTCTATGTGCTGCGTTCCTCGGTCGCGCTCAGCCTTACCTTTGGCCTGACGATTGCGCTGACCTGGCTTCCCATCGTGGGATTCAAGGAGTTTTTTCAGCGGCCACGGCCAGATCGAGCGTTGCTCGAGTATCCGGTCGAGACGGTGCCTGCGGATTGGGGATTTCCCAGCGGACACACCGCATTTGTCACCGCTGTTGCAGTTGCGTTAGTTCTCGTGGTCGCGTCGTCATCGTCGGTAAGTAGAACTGCAAAAGAAGTAAAAAAGTTGATGTTAGCGAAGGTGCTGGCAGCGGTGGCAATTGTGCTGATTGCCATGTGCGTTTTAGTCGAGGGCGTGCACTACCCGAGCGATGCGCTCGCTTCGATGGTGTGGTCAGTGACGGTGACGCCAGCGGTGTGGCTTGCACTCAATGCGCTGCTGATGAGGAAAAACGCAGTATTGTTAGGCAGTGCCCAGCACTCTGACGGGCAGGAAAAGTAGGTGTAGCCGATGAATTTCTCGGACATTCTCTCCAGCCTCAGCAACCCTGAGGCGCTGTTGCAGGGGTTTGGCCCGTGGGTACTCGCAGGTTTGGGCATCATCATTTTCATTGAATCGGGTGTTTTGTTCCCCTTCCTGCCCGGAGACTCACTGCTGGTCACGGCCGCAGTGTTGCGAAGCGAACTCGATATTCAGGTTTGGCAGATTCTAGTGGTCAGCATCGTTGCGGCCTTTCTGGGGGATCAGGTGGGTTACTACCTCGGCCACACCTTCGGGCGACGGCTATTCAAGGACGACGCGAAGGTGCTGAGGACGGACAGGCTCGAAGCTGCAGAGGCGTTCTTCGCCAAGTACGGGCCGCTGTCGCTAGTGCTCGGGCGCTTCGTTCCAATCGTGCGAACTTACATCCCGCTGGCGGCGGGCACGGCGAACATGCCCTACAGGAAGTTCATCGGCTGGAACGTCACCGGCGCGGTCGCCTGGGTGTTGAGCATGGTTGCCGTCGGCGTGCTGCTGGGCAACATCCCGGGGATAACCAGCTCGATCGACAAGATTATGCTGCTGATCATCTTTATCTCCGTGCTGCCAATCGTGATCAGCGGAGTCAATGCGCGTCGTAAGGCAAAGCGCGCGCAACGGCTGGAGAAGCTGCCGCCGGCGGAGGGGAAGTAGGGGAGCTTAAGGGCTATAGGTCGCTTGTTCGGCCAAGAGCGGCCCCATAACTTGCTCACGTGCGTAAACTGAATAAACTTTCTCGGGTAAACGATATAACCGCTCGCTTCCGGGTATTTTGGTGGTCCCGTTGCGTCTCTCGCAGGGGAAAAGCCCGCTGAGGACTCCCCGCGAGATGGCCGATATTGAAGGTTTATTCGTGTCTTTCATTAAAGAAATGCCCTCGAAGCGCAGCCCCAACCGCTTCCCCGATACTAGGCGCAGGGCTGCGCATGCGAAGAAGCCGAACAACGCTGACCTGGTAGGACCTCCGCCGGTTATTACTGCTCGGCTCGCGCTGCTGGCAATCGTGGTGGGAATCTGCTCGGCGCTTCTGTGGAAAGGCCGCAACCGCTCTGACGACTGGGCTCCGCACTGGATCGCAGGTCTTCTCGTGAGTCGAAACCAGGCGGCGCATATCTACGACCATGACCCCGAGGAATTCTCCACAATCTCGGGAGACGTCTGGTATGGAGTTGCCGGGGAATTACCAGAGCTCTGGGTGCATCCGTTTGTGCAGAACCCCTTGGTTGCCTACGCGATGTCGTTCGTGGTTCGAGTGATGAGCTTCGAAACCTCCACCTTAGTGCTGGCCTTCTTGTCCGGAATCAGCATTACGGTCCTGGTGGCGAGTACCTATCACCTACGGCGTAGGCGCACGATTCCCATCGGAATAGCCGCTTTGGTGACGGTCGCGACACTGGGATTTCCCGCTGTTACCGACTCCTTTTGGCTCGGCCAGACGACTCCTCTTATTCTCGGCTGCCTGTCCTTTGCTCTGGCAGTTTCTCGCCGCAGGCCTATCATCTCGGGAGTGCTGCTGGCCTTCGTCTCCATTGTGAAGCTCTCGCCCATCGCCATTGTCGTCGTCATGTGTTTTTTCGCTTACCGACGGAAGGCTGCCCTGATTGCGCTATCCGGAAACATCGTGATGGCCATCGTGCTTTTCCTCGTGGTCGACCGGTCAATTACCGCGGCCTGGTTGGAGCGAATGGGGGATGTCTCGGACTCAGTGCTGATTGGAATGGCGAACCAGTCGTTGTCGGGGTTGCTGCTGGCCCGTGGTGAGGACGTTCCCATCCCGATCATCAGCGTTGAGGACTATCCGCTGTGGGTGCGAGTTGTTCCGGTACTTGTTGCGTTTGTTTTTGTCGTCGCGGCGCTGGCTGTGGCGTGGCTGCATAGGACGCGCAGCTTCGAGATTCTGGTGGTGTCGGCGTGGCTCGTGGCGACCTGTTTCTCGGTGATTGTGTGGTCGCACTACTCTCTTTCGCTGATCTTCCCAGTGATGGGGCTCTGGCTGCTAGCAGAGGAGAAAAAGCTCAGGGTCTGGATGCAGTTCACAATCGCCGCAGTGCTATTTATGGTCATATTTCCTGGTCAAACGCCACTTGTTATCGGCCCTGATCTTTCCGGGCATCACTACTTCGCGCTGCTGGCGATGCTTATTGCGTTCGCGGCACTTTTGGTGGGTTCCTACGTGCCCTGGAGGCTGTTGGTTTCCGGCAAGGATGGAATCGTAGAACGAATACAGGGCGAGCATGGAGAGCCTATGTTGCTATTCGATATGTTCGTCAAAAGTCCCGGTGGGCGGCATCGCGCATAAGAAGGCGGTATAGGCCACAAATAAACCGAGACTCCCCAATCCAGAAAACTGGAGGGGAGTCTCGGTGTCTTATGAAAAGACGAGAAGCGGGTTACTAGGAAATCGAAGCCTCGTAGATTCCCTTGACCGAAGCAGCCATGGTTGCGTCAAAGTCCTCGTCCGACTGCTGAGCGGACAGGCCCTCAGACAGTGCGCGGGAGAAGGAAGCAATCATGCCGTGGTTGCGGGACAGGCGCTCGTTGGCGTCATCGCGCTCGTAGCCACCGGACAGTGCGACAACACGCATGACCTTCGGGTGCTCAATCAGCGGCTTGTACAGGTCGTCCTTGGTCGGGATGGAGACCTTGATCATGACCTTCTGGTCGTCAGCGAGGGTGTCCAGGCCTGCGAGCAGCTCGCGCAGGACAATCTCCTCAGCCGCAGCCTTGTCGGCAGCGTTGATGTCAACCTCCGGCTCCAGAATCGGGACCAGGCCGTGGGACAGAACCTGCTTGCCGAACTCGTACTGCTGAGCGATGACGGCCTTGATGCCCTCCTCGTTGGCCTCAGCAATGAACGAACGCATCTTGGTGCCGAAGATGCCCTTGGCGACACCGCGCTCCAGCAGCTCGTCGAGGCCCGGGCAAGGCTTCATCAGCTGGACACCGTTTTCCTCGTCGGCCAGACCCTTGTCGGTCTTCAGGAAGGGGACGATGCCCTTCTTCTCCCAGAGGTACTGGGCGGTCGGGATGCCCTCAATCTCACGATCCATGGTCTGCTCGAAGAGAATCGCGCCGATGATCTGGTCCGAGTTGAAGGACGGAGAGGTGATGATGCGAGTACGCATCTGGTGGACCATGTCGAACATTTCATCTTCGTTCGAGTACTGGTCCTCGTTCACGCCGTACAGGCGCAGAGCCTTCGGGGTGGATCCGCCGGACTGGTCGAGAGCTGCGATGAAGCCCTTGCCCTCGGTCATCTGTCGTGCCTGCTCGATGTTCATTCGAGTCCTTTCGTGAAAGTGAAGGAATGTCTGTCATCAAGGGTAACCAAAAACTAGCTATCGTGCCGCTGGCATGGGGTAACTCACACCTTTTGGCCAAATTAGAGATGGGAGAGTGTCCGTTAACGGTTGGCATGACCTGTATTCGGTCATAATCGGACATATATTTATTGTGATGCGTATCACTAAAATATAGGCGAATTTCTTAAGTTGAGTGGAACAGACTCAAGGGTTGGTGCGTTATGGTCAGTGAACGAAAAAAGTTGAGTCGAAGGGGCGCAAGTCATGAGTTTCACTCCAACCACTAAGACTGGAGAAGTCCTCCAGGACGCATTAAAGTCCGCCACCGGCGCGGGCAATCCCGATATTCGCCCGGCGCACATTCTCGTGGCGCTGCTGGAGCAGGAGGAGGGGATTGCCGCGCCGCTGCTGGAGGCGGCAGGCGTTAATCCCTCCGGAGTCGCTACCCGTGCCAAGGAGCTCGTGGCTGGGTATCCGTCGGCAAGCGGGGCTAATATGGCGAACCCGCAGTTTAATAGGGACGCTATTAACGCGCTGAATGCAGCGGAAGAGCTGGCGGGCGAGCTCGGAGACGAGTTTGTTTCGACCGAGATTTTGCTGATTGGTGTCGCGACGGGGCAGTCGGATGCGGCGCAGGTGCTGCAGTCCGCGGGGGCGACCCCAGAGGTACTCAAGGGTGCCCTGACCAGCGTTCGTGGTTCGAAGCGCGTCACTAGCGAGAATCCGGAGGAGCAGTACCAGGCGCTGGAGAAGTACGCCACCGACCTGACCGCGCGCGCTCGTGAGGGCAAGATTGACCCGGTTATCGGCCGCGATTCCGAGATTCGCCGCGTTGTGCAGGTGCTTTCTCGCCGTACTAAGAACAACCCCGTGCTCATCGGTGAACCGGGCGTGGGTAAGACCGCGATTGTGGAGGGGCTGGCCCGGCGCATCGTTGCGGGTGACGTTCCGGAGTCCCTGAAAGGCAAGACTCTGATGAGCCTGGATCTGGGCTCGATGGTCGCGGGCGCGAAGTACCGTGGCGAGTTCGAGGAGCGATTGAAGGCCGTGTTGGACGAGATTAAGGAGTCCGACGGGCAGATTATTACCTTCATCGACGAGATTCACACCATTGTCGGCGCGGGTGCCACCGGTGACGGGTCGATGGATGCCGGCAACATGATTAAGCCGATGCTGGCCCGCGGTGAGCTGCGTCTGGTCGGCGCGACGACGCTGGATGAGTACCGCAAGTACATCGAGAAGGACGCCGCGCTGGAGCGACGTTTCCAGCAGGTCTTTGTTGGCGAGCCCTCCGTGGAAGATGCCATCGGTATTCTTCGTGGCCTGAAGGAGCGCTACGAGGTTCACCACGGTGTCCGAATTACAGACTCGGCGCTGGTTGCTGCGGCGACGCTGTCAGATCGTTACATTACGTCGCGCTTCCTTCCGGATAAGGCTATCGACCTGGTCGATGAGGCGGCATCGCGACTGCGCATGGAAATCGACTCCTCTCCGGAGGAGATTGACTCCGCCGAGCGCATCGTGCGCCGCCTCGAGATTGAGGAGATGGCCCTGGAGAAGGAGACCGACGAGGCATCCAAGGATCGCCTGGAGAAGCTCCGCGAGGAGCTTGCCGACGAGCGCGAAAAGCTCAACGCTCTCAAGACTCGCTGGCAGAACGAAAAGTCCTCGATTGACGACGTCCGTCTGGTCCGCGAGGAGCTCGACGCTCTGCGTACTGAGTCGGAGAAGGCCGAGCGTGAGGGTGACTATGGTCGCGTGGCGGAGCTGCGCTACGGGCGCATCCCGGAACTGGAGAAGAAGCTCGAGGCTGCGGAGGAATCCGTCTCCGAGGCGGAGGAAAACTCCATGTTGAAGGAGGAGGTCACTCCGCAGGAGGTCGCCGAGGTTGTCTCCGCCTGGACCGGAATCCCGGCCGGTAAGATGATGCAGGGCGAAACCGAGAAGCTGCTCGACATGGAGCGAGTACTCGGTCGCCGAGTGGTGGGGCAGACCGACGCCGTCGAGGCGGTGTCCGACGCGGTGCGCCGTTCGCGCGCCGGTGTTGCCGACCCAAACCGTCCGACCGGTTCCTTCCTGTTCCTCGGCCCGACGGGTGTTGGTAAGACCGAGCTTGCGAAGGCGCTGGCGGAGTTCCTCTTCGATGACGAGCGCGCCATGGTCCGCATCGATATGTCCGAGTACGGCGAGAAGCACTCCGTCGCACGCCTCATCGGTGCCCCTCCCGGATACGTCGGCTACGACGCCGGCGGCCAGCTCACCGAGGCTGTTCGTCGCCGCCCGTACACGGTCGTGCTTTTCGACGAGGTTGAAAAGGCGCACCCGGATGTATTCGACGTGCTCCTGCAGGTTCTGGACGAGGGCCGACTCACCGACGGCCAGGGGCGTACCGTGGACTTCCGCAACACGATTCTGATTCTGACCTCGAACCTGGGGGCCGGCGGTACTCACGAGCAGATCATGGACGCGGTGAAGATGGCCTTCAAACCGGAGTTCATCAACCGCCTGGACGATGTGGTGGTCTTCGATCCGTTGAGTGCCGAGCAGCTGCGAGGCATTGTTGATATTCAGGTTCGCGGCCTGGCCGAGCGGCTGTCTGCACGCCGACTGGTCCTGGACGTCGCCGACGAGGCTCTGGACTGGCTCGCCGAGCGCGGCTACGACCCGGCCTACGGTGCGCGCCCGCTGCGCCGCCTGACTCAGAAGGCCATTGGCGACGAACTGGCCCGTCGCCTGCTCGCCGGTGATGTCCGCGATGGCGACCGCGTCGAGGTTACCGTCGCTGACGATGGCGAGTCGTTGAAGGTTGTCGGCTATGACGAGGACGGCGACGCCCGCGCCTAGGTGTGGCGGAAGCAGTGGAGGTTACGGCGGCGAAGTTGGTGGACGCGCGAGTGCCTCTGAGCGGGCGCGGG
Source organism: Corynebacterium lactis RW2-5 (assembly GCF_001274895.1). NCBI lineage: Bacteria > Bacillati > Actinomycetota > Actinomycetes > Mycobacteriales > Corynebacteriaceae > Corynebacterium > Corynebacterium lactis. The sequence continues at coordinate 2,477,720 of NZ_CP006841.1, read as the reverse complement.
GTATAGTCCGGACCCATGACGAACTTCCGCTGCCGACCTGCAACCGAAACCGACCGCCGCTTTATCCAGTGGATGGACGAGCTCACCGAGACCTTCGGCGATGAAACCCAGCCACTGGGCGACGACTACCGCGACACCCGCCGCGCCTACGTGGACATGTGGGACGAGAAACAGGGCGGGGTCATTATCGAAGCAACCGAGCTTTCCGACGACGACTATGCAGCGCTCGAAGGGGACGTGAAAAGGAACGACCCCTTTGAGCCGGGGTTCAATCGCTCGGAGGCCTTCCGTGCCGGGGCGTACGCGGGGGCGAGAACCGGGGCGTCGGCAAACGAAGAAGGGGAGAGTGGAGCGGAGGGGCTAAATATCTTGCGGAGGGCCGTGCCGGTGGGGGCGGCATGGCTGCGTTGTTTTGATGCGAAAGAGCCGGGATATGGGTTTGTGGACAATGCAATTCCTGAGGTGGCGATCGCTATCCGGCCGGCAATGGTAGGGCGGAGGCTGTCGCAGGTGCTGGTCAGGGCGCTTTTGGAGCATGCGAGGGAACTTGGTTACCCCGGGGTGAGCCTCGCGGTTGACGATCGCAATCCGCGGGCGGCGAAGGCCTATGTGAAGGCCGGTTTTGATCGGGTGGGGCGCTCGACCTTCCCTGATCACGATGTGATGGTTTACCGCTTCTGAGGTGGCCTTATAGGGGGGGGGCAGTGATAGGCGCGGGGCTCTCTGGGGGCTGGTGTAGACCTAATTAGAGCAGGTCGAAAAGATTCGGGTCGATGACTTGGCGCAATTGCCAGTCCGGTTGAAGGGGATGCTCGGTATCGACGATCCGTACACCGATGCTGACAGGGCCCGGAAAAGATTTCTCAAAGTTTCTGGCCAAGGGCCAGACGGCATGTGTGTGCTGTCCGGGGTGGTGGCCCCTGGCCTCGCCGCGGTTTTGAAGATGCTTCGGGCGGACCATGCCTGCCCGGGCAGTCTATTAGAGGGCAGTACGGATGATGACCGCAGTCCCACCCAGCGGTTTCACGATGCTTTGGAAGCCGCACTTCACGCCGGGATTCTGCCCCAAAGGGGATTTGAAGCCGGCGCGCGGCGCGACAACGCTAGTCACAGTCGCCCATATAGCGGACGTAGCTGCGCTGACCGGAGTGTCTCTGAAACCCGGAGTCGAATTCACGCTTCCCCGGCGTAGGCAAAGCCGTCACCGATACCGGGATTCGAATGAGTCTCAGCGAGGCCATCCGCGAGACCGTCGCAAAAACTCTTTTCTACAGGTGCCAGGGGATTGCAGGTCAGACTCTGTACTTCGGCCGCTTCCTGCGGCTCGGCAGCCTCTCCCAGTGCCTAGCACTGATGGGAGAAGAAGGCGGTCCTCCGCACCGGGGAGTTCCACACCGGCGGCAATGTGCGACATGCACCATATTCAATCTTGGTCAACAGGTGGGAAGACGGATTTGCCGAACCTGACGTTCGTCAATCCCGGCGCTTTCGACAATCCTGGGCGCTGGTTGCGTCGGAAAGCGGAGGAGCGCGAAACAAGACGGAAACTTGAGGGACTTGGGGGGGGGGATGAACCGCCGTAGGAGCCGGCACTGGCAGCGATGTCGGCTCGCGTGGGAAATTACAGACGAATCTTTCGTTTCGTAGTCAGCTTCGCATTGATGAAACGATTGAGGAACGGGGCGCCGACGCTTGATGCGTAGTAGAGCGCTTTTGCCTGCAAACCAGCGGGAAAGTGAACCTTAGTGATGCGACCCTGCGTATGATCCACGCATGCAACGACTTCGTCAGCGACCTTTTCCGCAGTGAGACGAATACCCATCCGATCCGTCCCATCAGTGCGAACATCGTCCAGCATTCCCGTGGCAACGTATAGGGGCCAGACAGCCTTGACGTCGATGCCGAAAGGTTCCCATTCCACCTCGAGAGCTTCGGTGATGCCTCGCACTGCGAATTTGGTTGCGGAGTACGTCGCCATATCTGGAGTGCCGTAGATGGCAGAAGCAGAGCAGATGTTAACCAGCTGTCCCTTGGAGGTCTTCAGATGCGGGAGGGCCGCGCGGCTGCCGAAGAGGACACCCTTCACATTGACGTCGACGAGGGTGCTGTCCTGCTCGAAGGATCCGTCCTCGAAGGAGGTTCCGTAAAGAATTCCTGCATTGTTGATGAGGACGTCAAGTCGGCCGGTTTCCCTCACGAACTGGTCTAATGCCGCCTCCCACTGTCCGGGGTCTGTGACGTCGAGATTGCCGACAATTGCATTTCTGTGATGCTCAGCCCACTTTTCGTCGCCGGAGATATCGAACACTCCGACGGTGTATCCGCGGGCCAAAAATTTTTCCGCCGTGCTGCGGCCAATGCCACGACCAGCACCGGAGATAAAAATGCATTTTTGTGTTGCTCTGCTAGTCATACAGTCAATTCTAGGTTGTGGGAGAATCGCGGACTGGGTATCGCGGTTTATTGTCAATCGATTTAGAATCCTTGTCTATGACAACATCCATCTCGGTTGAAGAACTTCGGGAATTGATCCGCGGAGGAAACCACATCGTCGTTGTTGACGCGCGCTGGACCCGCGAGAAAACTCCTTACGACTGCTACACCACGGCGCATATTCCGCTCGCCGTGTTCTGCGACCCAGCAATGGATCTGGCTGGAATCCCCAGTCGTGAAGATGGGCGAAACCCGCTACCGGAGATTGAGCGTGTTCGTGATGCCGTACGCCGGTGGGGTGTTCAGTCGGACCATTTGGTCATCGTCTATGACGCTGGCGATGGTCTGTTCGCCTCCCGTGCATGGTGGATTCTCAAATGGGCAGGACTGAAGAATGTCCGTGTATTGTCGGGCGGCCTGGCAGAGTGGGAACGCCAGGGCCAGGAAACCGCTTTTGGCCCCGGAAACCTCCCTCATCCCGGAGGTGTGCCAGTAACTTCGGGAAACATGCCGGTTGTCGGCATCGAAGAAGTGAAGAGCTGGCCTGAAAAAGGCATCCTTGTGGACGCCCGTGAGGCTCTCCGTTTCGAGGGGCGGACCGAGCGTGTCGATCTGCAGGCGGGGCACATCCCCGGCGCTGTGAACCTGGCGGCCCGCAGCCTTCAGAATAAAAGAGGTGGATTCTTGCCGGTCGAGGAGCTACGCGAAAAGTTCGCAGCGGTCGGAATTGTCGATGGTTCGAATGTTGCGGTCTACTCCGGTTCCGGGCTGCATTCCTCACTGTTTATTCAGGCTCTGGAAGAAGCCGGAATCACGGGAGCCTCCCTCTATGTGGGTGGTTGGTCCCAGTGGGCCGGAAACCCCAAACTGCCAATTGTCCGGCTGTAGCGCTGGCAGCTCCGCCAGGGGCATTCGGACCTAGACCGGCTCCGCCTGCCAAACTCGAGTACGCATCTGGCCTAAGCTAAGTGGTTAATGATTCCATTTGTTTTCATCCTCGCTGCAGGCCTAATCGTTGTGGCTATAGTCCTGCTTATCGTGGACCGTCGCAGCCGCAAGCAGAGCAGCGCAGTACACCCAGCCGACGGCATTTCCAACTCGAGTTCGAACACTTCAGAACATCTTGCCGCGCATGCTCATCAGTCGGAGTCTGATAACTCATTAAACGAGGAATCGGCAGATGCGAACACTGACTCTGCTAGAGAACTCGGAAAGGGTGGCTCTTCGAACACTGCGGATCATGAACATAATCTGGATGGAGACGAAAAGTTCCTCGAGGGCGCGGATCAGGATGGTCTTCAGGCCGACGGCTCGGAAGAGCCCAACGACGCGGCTCTCTCAATTGAGGTGACCGAGCCGGGCGTGACCGGTGGTGCCACCAATAACAATCCTGTCGAGGGTGCCTCTAGCCCCTCTGGTTTTGGTGAGCAGGAAGTTGCCCAGGATTCTGGCGATTCTGCCAACGCAGGTCAGCCAGATTCCGCAGCGACTGAAGCATCCGAAGCGAGGGACGGGGCGTCAGTAGAGCCGGAAGCCCAAAACGGGCCAAAGGAGACAGAAGCTTCAGGGCTTACCGAAACTCCGCAAGCTGAGTCGCACTCCCGCGACGAGGGCGAGAGTGCCGATAGCACCGAGAACGCTGATTCCGGCCACGAGAGCGCCGGCGGAGGACAACCGGTCGCTGCCTCCGCATCGGCACCCCGCAAGGAGGAGCATTCCCGACGGCCACTTCGTGGGCGCCGACTTCGTCAACAGCGCAAAGCATGGGCAGTTGCGCGCAATGCGACCTTTGCTCGGACTGATCGCGAGCTTCCCAGCTACTGGCGGAGGACACCCGGTGGTGATGCGAAAGCCGTTGTTTCCGGTTTCTCGCATGGCCGTGAAATGCACCTGGCTGATATCTCTGGGGTCACCTTCCTCGCCTTGCGACGGACCGTCGCAAGCGATGAGGTTTTCGAGTTACGTCGCAGTGGCGAGACATCTCTGCCGCATGTTGCTACAGAGGCCGGTCTCAAGGTTGCGGCAACGACACCGGAACTCATTCATCGCGTTTTCGACGACCGCGCAAATCGGATGCTGGCTGAATTGGACCCGGTAATTGAACGCATTTGGTCGGAAAATGAATGGTCTTTGGCCCAACTGGTTCCTGGTGCAGACTCGGAAGAGTGGGATCGAGCGCTCGAATCTTTGGCTGCTTTCTCCGATATCGCGAGGCGTCTCCCCCCAGCCGAGGGGGAAACCTATTCGCTGGAGACGGGGCAGTGGGATCCGACCCGGCTGCAATTGACTGCGGCCGCAGTGGATGAGAACCAGCGGGCGAGCGGTTTACACGGAGGCCGCCTACAGGTGGTTCCGGAAGGTAAGTCCGGTGCCCCGACATCGTCCTCCCCGGGAAGCGCAGATTTTTCTTCGGCCGACGAAGAGCCGTTGGAGGTCGTGGACGTCTTGGATGTTGAAGAACTTGATGGGATTGGTGATGAACCCGGGGCGGGCGCTGATGAAGAGGGCTCGAATCGTGCAGGCCCTAAGGAGCAGGAGTTTCAGACAATCGATAAGTCCTCGTGGAGACCGGTTCGTGAGTCTTCTCTGAAGTCGGAGGAGCTTCCGACTCGCCTGACAGCTCGCAGGATGGGAGTGAGTGATGTCGGTATGCCAGCGGACATGCGCGCGCATAGTGAGGACATTCCGGCGTTGGGCGAGGACCCAGATCACAGTCAGCTGAAGGAGAGAGGGGGGAGCATCGTCCGGTCGAATGCTCGCCCGGCTAGCATCTTTAAGGACTACTCCGAATCCGACTCGCCAGCGCCCGCTACCTCGGTAGCCTCCGAAGACTCAGAGGTGCCAGATAGCGCTGAAAAGTCGAAGGGAGAAGCCACCTCGTCTGCTCAGGATAAGGATTGACCGGGCGCTTCTCTCCGAATGCGCAACTTTTACCTAGACTGCTTCAAATCGTCACGTCGCTAAGCATCAAAACTAAAAGGAGTTCTCAAATGACCAATGTTGATTCCACTAAGCTGCAGCGCCTTGCTGAGCTCGTGAAGGAGTTGGCTGTCGTCCACGGTAAGGTCACGCTGTCCTCCGGCCGGGAGGCCGATTACTACGTGGATCTTCGTCGTGCGACCCTACATAATGAAGCATCTCGTCTGATTGGTTCCCTGCTCCGCGAGCTGACTGCGGACTGGGATTACGCTCATGTCGGCGGCCTGACTCTTGGCGCTGATCCCGTCGCCACCTCTGTGATGCATGCGGAGGGACGACCGATCGATGCCTTTGTCGTCCGCAAGGAAGCCAAGAAGCACGGCATGCAGCGTCGCATTGAGGGCCCGGATATCGTCGGTAAGAAGGTGCTGGTCGTTGAGGACACCACCACTACGGGCAACTCGCCGCTGACTGCTGTTGCCGCGCTCCGTGAGGCTGGCGCAGAGGTCGTCGGCGTAGCTACCGTCGTTGATCGTGCAACTGGCGCTGGCGATGTGATTCGAGCAGAGGGCCTTGAGTACCGATTCTTGCTTGGTCTCGACGATTTGGGACTGGCCTAACATGTCCCTTTCCGATGTTTTTGTTCGCCGTACCACCGAAGGTCTCGGCGCTTTGGTGTCCATCTCACGTGACGTCGTAGGCGGTCCGGAGAAGAATGGTTTCCGCAGTGCGCCTGAGCGCGTCGGCTACCTCGCCGCGAGCGCTGTCAACGTTGTCTCGAGCGCTTTTGGTTGGGAGGGTCCTCGCCGCGTCTCGAAGACCGTGCTCATGCCCCTACTCGCCGTCAACGTTTGGCGCCGCCGTGGGGAAACCTCTCGCTTTACGACCTCCGCCCTGCTCATCGGCCTTGCGGGCGGTTGGCTGGGGGATTTACTGCTGATGCCCAACAAGCCGAACCTCAATAAGGGGTCGGCTGCGTTCGCGGTGAATCATGCTGCCTATCACGTTCTGCTGTGGCGTGCGGGCGCCCGCATGGACGCTGTGCGCACCGCGATTCGCTTCCCGCTGTGGGCAGGTTCAATTCCGCTGGTTGCGGCCCTGAAGCCGTCGATGCTGCCCGCGGCGGTGGGTTATGGCCCACTGCTGGCTGCGACTTCTGTACTTGCAGATGACCCCGCGCTCGTGGCTTCTGCTCCGGGCTTGTCCACAGATGAGCCGTCGGGGCTTCCTGTGGCCGATCCGGCTTTCGGGCTTGGCCACGGCGGTAACCTCTTCCTCATTTCCGATACGTTGTTGATGGCGCGCAAGCTCGTGGATGAGCAAGGTGTCGTCGGTAGGCTTTTGAATGCTGCGGTGATGGACACCTACACCATGGCGCAGGTTTTCCTGGTGGAGGGGTTGTTGGCCGTTGACCGATCCTAAGCTTGTGCCTTCTGGGGCAGCCTCCGGTGGGCCGGTTTCGGATGCGGAGAGCGACAACGGCGCATCGGGCGATGCTCCATTCGAGCCCGCGCCGGGCAAGGGGCCTACGGAGTGGTTCGAGGCTCGGGTTGGCGTCGGCCCGTGGGAGGTTGAGCACCCCGGCCAGCCGCGCCCGGTGGGGGAAGAGTTCGATCAAACGCTTCTCGACGAGGGCGACCGTCGCAACGTCGTGGACGCGTACCGCTACTGGTCCATGGAGGCAATCGTCGCGGATTTGGATCAGCGTCGGCACCCGCTGCATATCGCGATTGAGAACTTCGAGAACGATTCGAATATCGGAACCGTCGTACGCACCGCCAATGCTTTTCTGGTGAAGACCGTCCATATTGTGGGGCGAAAACGTTGGAATCGTCGCGGGGCGATGGTGACAGATCGTTACCAGCACTTGCTGCATCATTCGTCGGTAGGCGAAGTGGTGGACTGGGCGCGCGAGAATGATTTGGCTGTTGTTGCGGTGGACAATGTGCCGGGTTCTATCCCGATTGAGACTGCGGAATTGCCTGAACGCTGCCTGTTGCTTTTTGGTCAAGAGGGGCCCGGAGTGACTGAAGAGGCACGCCGCGCGGCAGATATGACCGTATCGATTGCCCAATTCGGTTCGACCCGTTCGATTAATGCTGGGGTGGCGGCTGGTATCGCTATGCATGCGTGGGTGCGTAGGTATGCAGATATTAGTTCTGCCTGGTAATTGTCTGGTACAGCTAAGGTAATCAAACGCTTTATTGCAGGCTGTTTTAAGGAGAGCCAGTGGTCGTTAAGATGTCGCGTCCGGAGGCCGAGACATGGGCATATCGGGCGGACGTGGCGGAGCAGGCGATTCGCAATCGCCATGCGGCAAAGCTGTGGGGGTTGCCGGGCACTAATTTGGCCACTCCCTCCTGGCCGGCCCCCATCAAGCATAAGATTTTCTTGACTTGGCATTACTGGTGGCAGGCGCATTACCTGGACTGCCTCGTTGATGCGGCCGCGCGTGTTCCTTCGAAGGAGAAGAACCGGGCAATTCGGCATACTGTTCGGGGAATTCGGATTCGCAACCTTTCTCGATTGACGTCGAATAAGTATTTTGACGATCGCGCCTGGATGGCGCTTGCTCTGGGGCGCGCGGACGCAGTCGTTGGCAGTCGGAAGCCCCGTAAGACGACAAAGCGGTTGGTCGCCTGCCTGGCGGATGGCACCGAATCCTCCGTTGGTGTTTTGCCGTGGCGTGAAAACGATGTCTTCTTTAACGTGCCGTCGAACGGTCCTGCGGCGATCGCACTGGCTCGTCACGGCCGCGTTGAGGAGGCTGCAGCGCTGGTGGAGTGGGTTTACGATAATTTGCTCGCTAATTCTGGGCTGCTTTACGACGGTGTGCGGATGTCCATGACCGGTGCGGTCGTGCAAAAGGGAATGTTCACTTACAACCAGGGCGTGATGATTGGGGCCTGCCTGGAAATTGGCCTTGCATTTCGTGGGCGGGGCGACCGTGACCGAGCTACGAAGTACTTCACTCGGGTGCAGAACCTCATCCACGCCGTGGCTAAGGACATGGCTACGACCAGCCACGTTATCGCCGGCGCAGGCGGTGGCGATGGTGGCCTGTTCAACGGAATTCTGGCGCGCTACCTGGCCGATGCCGCGGTTCGTTTGCCTGCGGATGATCGGATGAGCAGGGCTGCGGCTCGAATTGCCCGCCGTTTGGTGCTGACTTCCGGTGAGAAATGCTGGTACCACCGACTCGAGGTTGATGGATTGCCTCTTTTCCCGGCCGATTGGACGGATAATGCGAAGTTCCCGCAGGGCGGCGGTGCTGTCGGGTTGTCGATTGCGGGTGCGGTGCGTGAATCTGCGATTAAGGAGCGCGATCTGTCGGTGCAACTGTCCGGCTGGATGCTGATGGAGGCGTGCGCGATGATTGCGGATCATATGGCGAAGACCGCTCAGCAGGGAAGTCCTTCCTCTGCGGGTAACTCTGCGGGGGATGCAGCTGGTGGAGGGCTACCGAGGCCTGTTTGCGAGTAGGATCGACTTGGCCTGAACCGGTGTTGCGATTGGGGCTTCGCTGGCACAATAGTGGCCATGAAACTTAATGACATGATGGCGCCACCGCCCGTACATCTTCCTGCATTCGAAGCGGCTGCGGATGCGCGCCATGCGGGTGCTTCAGCTGAGGACGTTGCCCGAGCTTGTCCGAAGGATTCCCAGGCGTGGGCTGAGCTCGCTGAGCAGGCCCTCGCAGCGGGCGAAGAGATCCAGGCCTATGCGTTTGCGCGCACCGGGTACCACCGTGGCCTAGATCTTCTCCGCGGCAACGGTTGGAAGGGCTTTGGCGCGATTCCTTGGTCGCACGAGGGTAACAGAGGGGTGCTCCGCGCGTTCGCAGCTCTCGCTAAGGCCGCCCGTGCAATCGGGGAGGACGAGGAGTTCGACCGCATGATGGCGCTTCTTCGTGACAGCGATGAGTCAGCGATTGGCGCGCTTGGCTTGTGAGCGGCATCGAGCCATTAGGCCCGGAGCAGGGGAGGAGTCAGGTGGAACCGGACAATCCGAGGCCTGATTTCCTGGATTTTCGCCAGGCCTACCTGCATCCTGCATCACGAGCTGCCCATGCTGTTCGGCGCCGTATGCGCCCTAGGACCAGGTTCCTGCATGCCGCAAACCGGGTGAAGTCGCGGTGGATGCTGATTATTCAGGCGACCCTGGCGGCCGGTATCGCTTATTGGGTCGCGCTCAGCGTCCTTAACCATCCCAACCCATTTTTTGCGCCAATGGCTGCCTTTATCAGCCTCAATGTGATGACCGCGGGGCCACGAATTAAACATTCGATGGAGCTGGTCCTCGGTGCTTCGCTGGGGGTTGGGGTCGGCGATGTGATTATTTCGATTCTCGGCCCGGGAACCTGGCAGCTGACTATTGGGGTGTTTGTCGCAATGGTCATTGGCGTTTTTATTGGCCGTGGCCCGCTGGTAGTTAACCAGGCAGCATCTTCGGCTGTCCTTATTGCGACGATTATTCCTCCGGGTACCGCGGGGACCTATCACCGAATGATTGATGCCCTGGTTGGTGGCGTGATTGGTATTTTCGTGCTCGTAGTGCTGCCACGTAATCCGCTTGCGGGGGCCCGCCGCAAGATTGCCGAAGTGTTGGATATGGGCGCTGATTCGCTCTATGACATTGGCATCGGCATGCGGGAAGCTGACACTGAGCGTATCCGTACCGCTCTGAGTGTCGTACGCTCCATGCAGACCAAGGTTTCTCTAATGGATGGAACTGTGGCCGATGCGGCTGAGCAAGTGCGTATCTCACCGCTGCTATGGAGGTCGCGGAAGGAGATTCAATCGCTGTCGCGAGTAGTGCATCCGGTTGACAACGCAATGCGCAATATTCGAGTGCTTGCGCGCCGGGCAATAACGGCGAGGGAGGACCATATACAGTTTGATTCTCGTCTGTGTGATCTTGTCGTTGGAGTCTCCGAGGCTGCCAGGTTCGTTGGACTTCTTTTGGACAATGAAGCTGCGATACGCAAGATTCCGACTTGGGGGGAGCTTCCGTATGAGTCCGCAGTGACCCAGTCATCTGACAAAGAGGCAACCGCTACTTCTCCAGTGGAGTTAGGAGTCGCGGAAGATCTTGCAGGGCTGGAGGATATTGTGCGTTACCTGCGTCGGCTGTCGGCGAGGATGCATCCAAATGTAGTGGAGGGGGCTACCTTGTCGGAGCAGGTTGTTTTTGCCCAATGTCGCTCATTGATGGTTGATTTACTACAAGTTTGTGGACTGTCTCGACTCTCCGCAGTCGCGACTCTTCCTCCGACGACCGAGTATCCAGCCATGCCGCCTGAGGTTTGGGACGAGTAACTTTTCACAGCCTGACTGAGGGCTTGAACAAAGAATTGGCTGGCATCATCTCCCGGGGCCACCCTCCCCATTTCTTCTTTAGTAACTTATTAAGTTCAATACTGCGAAAATATAAGATTGACCTATTTTTGGCTGATTGCTATCTTCGGCCACGTTGATGAAAAGCAAAAAGTCTCATCTCTGTTCTCAGAGTGAGGCTAGTCAGTTTTCTCCTATCCAATAGGTCCTTTAGAAAGGAAAAAAGTGGCCGACAACGTAACGGAATCGTCCGTGCAGTCTCAGAACCAGCTCAAGAAGATTACAGTTCTCGTTGGCAGTTTGCGTCGCGGTTCCATCGCTCGCAAAATCGCCAAAAATGCTATCGGATATTTCCCTGAGGGGTTCGAGGCTTCCATCGTTGAGATTGGCAATCTTCCCCTCTATAACTTCGACTACGATGACCCCGAAGTCTCGGATGTGCAGACCCCGGACGAGTACGACGAATTTCGCAGCACCATCAAGAACTCCGACGGTATTCTTTTCGTGACCTCGGAAAATAATCGTACTATTCCAGCGTGCCTGAAGAATGCTGTCGATATTGGATCGAAGCCCAATAGTGAAGTTGCTTGGAAGGGTAAGCCTGCCGGTATCATTAGCCACTCCGTCGGCCGGATGGGTGGCTACAGCTCTCAGAAGAACCTCCGACTAGCGCTGTCCTACTTTGACATGCCAATGCTGGGCCAGCCTGAGGTCTTCCTCGGTAACTCCCCGTGGCTCCTTGATAGCGAGGGCAACATTGTCCCGGAGGACACTATCGCGTTCGTTCGCGGTTACATCGAGCGTTTCGCGGAGCTCGTGAGCTCTCAGAAGTAAATTTTCAAGAAGTAGGCGAGTCCGTCCGCCTCTTTTTTTTGGGGGGGTGCCCTCGGCTTTTATGCCGAGGGCACCCACTTGACCTCGACTCCTCCGAAGGCGACGAAGCCGCGCACTGTGATTCGCGGCTGAGCCGACGGGTCTGTCGACTGTTGTGTGGTCGGCGAACCGAGGTACTCGCCAGTGGTCGTCGCCCCTCCAAAAACAGGGAGCACCTGCAAATTCAGGGCGTAGGAGTCGGGAATGAGAATGTCGACTCCGCCAAAAGCGCAGCCTACATTGATGAAGGTATCCTGCTCGGACAGCGTAGCCTGGGTTAAATCCAACTCAACTCCGCCAAACGCCGCTGCGACGGTGTGCTGAGGGGCGCAGTGCCAGCGTCCCTTTTTATCGTTTCCGCTAAAAGCCGCTAGCGAGACCCAGCTCTCGTTGGGGCCTCGTTGAAACTCACTCTGGCGCTCGACCTGTCCCATCCCGCTTGCCGACGCCCTATGGCGCCCAACTGCCTCACCGTTGTGTGGGGCGGGGGCAACCGTTCCGGATCGGGGGTTCGGTAGCGTCAAATCGTTTACCAGCTGAGGCAGCTGGTCCACATATGTAGACGCGTGAGCTGCTTGGGTGCGCTCCTGAAGCTCGGCGAAATCAATCTGGCCATCGCGAAAAGCCCATTCGAGCTTCGCGATGGTCTTTTCTCTTGCTTGATTCCCGGCCCGCATCCGGGGCTTGTCGGAGTTGCCCGGTTGAATTCCGTGAGGCAGGTTGTCGCTCATTGGAAGCTCCTAAAATGCGGCTCGATCTGTGTCAATTGCATGCCAATTGAATAGCCTGTTGATTGTGGCCTTACGTGCCTGCAGGGGCAGAGTCCCCACGGTCACGCGTGTATTCCATACCCTAGCTGTTCCTTTTCAACCTTGCTGGTTAAACAAAGTGAGCACTACCGGACAATTTGCAGGTCGCGCAGGTGTCGGTACAACGTAGTTTTCTCGCGTGGCTTGCGCGACTCAACGCCGTCGCGCACGTATCGAAAGCCCAAGCTGCCTACCTGTACTGCGCGCCCGGTCATCGGCTTGTGCGGCGGGCGCGCCTGTCTCGCATTCGCTTTACGGCGTCCCCCAGGTCGCAATCGCGATAGGAATCCGCCTTCGCGGTTAGCTCCAGCGGGGCTGTCCTGCTCAGGTGCGGGAATCTCAGCGGCGACAATGCCGGGGGCATCCGGTATGGGGCGCAGCTGCAGTCCCGTGGAGGACCCGGCAAACATCAGGTTCTCGTCTACGTAGACCTCGCCTGTGAACCCTTTGGCTGACGACAGGCCCGAGATTCCCGGCTCGGTCAGTAGCGCGTAGCCGACAATCGCATGGCCGGTATCGTCGCGGATAAGAGGCACCGGAACGGTTGCGTGGGTCAGGGCCTCATCGGCTGTCAGGCCCGCCCCGCCTCCAAGGGCCCAGTTTTTCGCGGCCGCCGATGGTGCCGTCGGCAAGTGGGCGAGCTCAATCCACAGAAGATTTTTGCGCATGAGGTACGTCGCAACGGCTGCAAGTGCGGCGTCCGTGCCGTGAACTACAAGGCGTAGCGGTTCGCTCGGTGTCTGGGGTGCCGGCTGTGGGGCTCCCAGGTGCTCGACGGACTTCTGTTTGGAAATTTCCTCGGGAGTCGGAGCCGTGTCCACCGGTAGGACCTCTTTGGCGAGGGAATCAACGAACGCCAGTTCTTTCCGGGTTGGGATGAGGGAGACGTCGTGAAGCGAATAGGCGGGGGCGGATTCGCTGAGCAAATCGGGGAAAGAGGGCGCTTCGGGGCCACACTGCAGCACAACAATTCGCATAGGACTACACTTTAGTGCGTTGTCTGCAATCCAGGAGTTGAAGTAGGACTATGGCCGCAATCATTATCGTCGGTGCCCAGTGGGGCGACGAAGGCAAGGGCAAGGCAACCGATATTCTCGGTGGCCGCGTCGACTACGTGGTAAAGCCCAATGGCGGCAACAACGCCGGTCACACCGTCGTTGTCGGCGGTGAGAAGTATGAGCTGAAGCTGCTGCCGGCGGGTGTTCTGTCCGAAAACGCAACCCCGATTATCGGTAATGGCTGCGTGGTCAACCTCGAGGCGCTTTTTGATGAGATCGACGGCCTGGAGGCCCGCGGCGCCAAGGCATCGCGCCTGCGTGTGTCCGGAAACGCGCACATGGTGGCCCCGTACCACCAGACGCTGGACCGCGTGACTGAGCGCTTCCTGGGCAAGCGCGCCATCGGCACTACCGGCCGCGGTATTGGCCCGACCTACGCCGACAAGGTCGGTCGCGTCGGCCTGCGTGTTCAGGACATCCTGGACGAGTCGATCCTGCGCCAGAAGATTGAGTCTGCGCTGGCCCAGAAGAACCAGATTCTGGTCAAGCTCTACAACCGTCGCGCAATCGACCCGAACGAGGTCTTCGAGTACTTCATGTCCTACGCGGACCGCCTGCGCCCGATGATTATCGACGCGGAGTACGAGCTCAACCGGGCTCTCGACAACGGAAAGCACGTCCTGATGGAGGGCGGCCAGGCCACCATGCTGGACGTTGATCACGGCACCTACCCGTTCGTGACCTCCTCGAACCCGACCTCGGGTGGCGCGTGCGTCGGCTCCGGCATTGGCCCGACGAAGATTACCAGCGTTCTGGGCATCATGAAGGCCTACACCACTCGCGTCGGCGCGGGCCCGTTCCCGACGGAGCTGTTCGACAAGTGGGGCGAGTACTTGCAGACCACCGGTGGTGAGGTCGGAGTCAACACCGGCCGTAAGCGCCGCTGTGGCTGGTACGACTCGGTTCTGGCCCGCTATGCCGCCCGCGTCAATGGCTTCACCGACCTGTTCATCACCAAGCTGGACGTCCTGACTGGCATCGGCGAGATTCCGATTTGTGTCGCCTACGACGTCGACGGCGTGCGCCACGACGAGATGCCGCTGACCCAGTCGGAGTTCCACCACGCTGTCCCGATTTACGAGACCATGCCGGCATGGGACGAGGACATCACCGGCTGCCGCACCTTCGATGAGCTGCCGGACAAGGCGAAGGATTACCTGAACCGCCTTGAGGAGCTCTCCGGCGCCCGCATCTCCTACATTGGTGTCGGTCCGGGCCGCGACCAGACCATCGTGGTCAATGACGTGATGGAAAACTAGTACGGGACTGAAGGAGCCTGAGTCCAGAGGTGGCCCCTAGTTAAGGCCCGGTCATTTTGGGGGCTGTACAAAAGAACCGTTCCCTGTATCTTGTGGTGCACGCGATGGCAGAAGAAGGAACGTGATTATTTTGCGTACACCACGACTGACAGCACACCTTGCCGTAGCCGCTTTGTTCGGCAGCTCCTTGCTGCTGGCATCCTGCGCAGATGCGGATACGACGTCGAACACGAGCTCAGTCTCGTCGTCCGCTTCGGATTCCCCGACCTCGCCTGTAAGCGACAGTTCTGCTGAGGGCACGGGCGCCGGTAACGGCGGTACGGATTCCGGAGCGTCAATGCTCCCTTCGGGCTCCTCATCCAGCGCGGATGAAGCTGGACAGGGGGTGGGAGGTAACGCCTCGGAAACTGAAGAAGCGCCGAAAACCTCCGATGAAGCAGTTTCGGAAGCGGTGAATCGTGTCAACCGAGACTATCCGAACAAGTTCGGGGGCTGGGTATTTAAGGGCGATACCAATTTCGATTCCGCAGCTGACCTGACCTATGCAAAGGTCGAGCAGGCCCAGCAGGGAAATGCACAGTATGAAACTCTGCTGATCTTTTTCCATAAGGGCGAGTATTTGGGGATTGACTCGACTTATCCGCAGCAAGTGGTGAGTACTGCACCATCCTCCCGCGGGCTTGAGGTTGTGTACAAGGACTGGGAGGCGCTAAGGGACAGCGGAGATGCGAATGCCGCCGCTGGTAAGTACACAAGCACCGTGACCTATTACTGGGACGGCGCACAGGTTCAGCATGAAGGTCGGATTCCGAATACTGGCTTGTGATTCTCCTGCTCCGGTAGGCCCCGGATGCACATCCACCTGAACCGGTTTAGGGTGGTGGCGAAAAGCGTAATTCCGCGGTTTTCTGCGGTCGCGTACGCAACCGCTTTGTAGCATTGTTGCGACCGCTCCGTCATTACCTACGTCAAGGAGCCCTATCGGCCATGTCGTCTGTCAAGCCACCCGTCCCGAGTCCGACCGACCTTGTCGACAATGCAATGCCGGACTCGGTACAGCAGAAGTCTCAGAGCACTCACTCGCGTGCCCGTCGTGCGATTACGGCGCTAGCGGTGGGTGCTCTTGCCATATCACCAGTTGCCGCATGCGCTAGCGGTAATGATGGCGCAGCGACAACGTCCGCGTCGTCGGCAAGCGCATCCAGCGAGCAGGCAGCAGCGAGCCAGCAGAGGACTTTCGAGAAGAAGGATGTCTCGCCGCTAAACGCGCAGGCGAATCCGCAGCCGAAAGCGGTCGAGAACCTGCCGCAGGGCTTCGACCTGCAGGCGCACCGTGGCGGCCGTGGCCAGTGGACGGAGGAGTCCATGCAGGCAATGAAGAATTCGCTGGCGCTGGGTGTGACCACGCTTGAGTTCGACATTGTCATCACTAAGGATGGCGTGCCGGTGGTGTGGCACGACCCGGAGGTCAAGCCGGAGAAGTGCGCGGACACGAAGCCGGTGAAGGAAGGCGACCCGCAGTTCCCGTATGTCGGCAAGCTGGTGCACGACCTGACGTTTGAGCAGCTCTCTACTCTGGACTGCGCGAAGCAGCTGGAGGATTTCCCGGACGCGGAGGTCATCAAGGGCAACAAGATGATGACGCTGCCGCAGCTGTTTGAGCTGGCCAAAGATAACAAGAACATCCACTTCAACATCGAGACCAAGATTGAGGGGGAGAAGCGCGGCGACTCGGCTGAGCCGCAGCAGTTCGTCGACACCATTCTGGACGAGGTTGACCGCGCAGGAGTGGCCGACCGCGTGATGATTCAGTCCTTTGACTGGCGCTCGCTGCCGCTCGTAGCCAAGCGGAACCCGGATATCCCGCTGGTACTGCTGTGGGATGAGACGACCTGGAAGAAGGACTCCCCGTGGATCGGCGACGTGGACTACGACGCCGTCGGTGGTGACATTGTCAAGGCAGCCAAGCAGGTCGGTGTGCAGGTGCTCTCCCCGGGCCACAGCGTCCCCTACGGTAAGAAGCCCTCCGATTCGGACTACAACCCGATTGCCACGCCGGAGCTGATTTCCAAGGCGCACGAGGCGGGCATGGCCGTCGTCCCGTGGACGGTCAACGAGAAGGAGACCATGCGCGAGCAGATTGCCGCCGGTGTCGATGGCCTCATCACCGATTACCCGACCCGCCTGCGTGAGGTCCTCTCCGAGCTCGGCATGGAGCTGCCCGCCCCGGCCCCGACGGAGAAGTAGCCTCCCTATCCGAGGGACGCCCGGCAGGCCATCTTCGAGTCATGCCACACTAGTGGCTATGACCCGTTTGAGAGTGCTTGCCGACGTCGACACCGGCATCGATGACAGCCTAGCCCTGGTCTACCTGGCGGGGCTGCACGTAGCCGGTGAGATTGAATTAGTGGGCGTGACCTGCTCCGGAGGTAACACCACCGCCGCATGGGCGGCCCGCAACACCAAGTACATCCTGGATCTCTGCGGCTGCCCTGAGGTTCCCGTCGCCAGCGGCTTCGAGGGCCCCGCCGACCGTGAGCTGACCACGACGCCCGAGACCCACGGGCCCTTCGGCCTGGGCTACAACCTGGCGCCCCCGGGCGTGATTTATGAGCCGGGGCGGGCGGGTGCGACAGACCCGCTAGCGTTGTGGCGGCGCATCATTGAGCAGGCGCGTTCGGCAGGAGAGAGGGTTCACCTCCTGGTCACAGGGCCGATGACAACGTACGTGGCTGCGCTGAAGAAATACCCGGAGCTGATGCGACAGCTAGACGGCGTGACCATCATGGGTGGTGCGCTGGACTACCCGGGCAACGTCACCGAGTTTTCGGAGTGGAACTTCTGGGTCGACCCCACCGCCGTCACCAAAGTATTCGGCACCCCGAGTGCCGTCAGCGTCGAACGCCCGCAAGATGCGGTGCGCAGCATCGCAGCGGCCGTGGGCGCGCCGGTTCCGATGCTCGCCCCGCTGAACATCACCGAGACCATCACCATCAACGACGCAGACATCGAAACCTGGCGCGATGCCGGAATGGAGCCGGAATTGCTGCGTGTGCTGCGGCGCGCGCTGAATTTCTACTTCGAGTTTCACCAGTGGGTCGGGGTCGGCTACAAGGCGCAGGTCCACGATCTTTTCGCCGCAATGGTGGCCGTCGGAAAGCTGCCCGTTCTGGGCGGCAGGATAGAGCGGCGCAGACTGGCGGGCGTCGATGAGCGGACTTTCGGGCTGCAGCCGGCCCGACGTGGGCAGATTATGCTGGATGGCGCGGGGGCGGAGGCCGATGTCGTTGTCGCTGCCAACCGGGATGCAGTGGCAGCGGAGTTTATCCGCGTTATCCGCCTCATCGCGCGTTAGCGCTCACTTGCTACCCCGGTCGGCACCTGCCTGTTCCCAGTGAAGTCGCGCCGGGCCGTATGCTGGAAGCCTGAGTGCCTCCCCGCAGGCACGTCCGCTGGTGTCAACACGAAGAAAGCGAGCCCGCCTCGATGTTTACCCCTCAGTCCACCGGAACTGCCTATCAGCCGAGCGCCACTCGGGTCCTCCTACTCGGCTCGGGTGAACTGGGCAAGGAAGTGACGATTGCGTTCCAACGCCTCGGCGTGGAGGTTCACGCAGCGGATCGCTACGAGCACGCTCCCGCACACCAGGTAGCCCACTTCGCGTACGTGCTGGATATGTCCGATCCGCAGGCTCTGCGTGCGCTGGTCGACGAGGTAAAGCCACACTTCATCGTTCCGGAAATTGAGGCTCTGGCGACGGACGCCCTCGCTGAGATCGAGGCGGACGAATCCAACGGCGTAACCGTGATCCCAACGGCGCGGGCCACGCAGCTGACCATGAACCGCGAGGGCATCCGCCGGCTCGCGGCGGAGGAGGTCGGCCTGCCGACGTCGCGCTACGAGTTTGCCTCCACCTTCGAGGAGTTCTCCGCCGCCATTGAGCGGATCGGCTTCCCCTGCGTGGTCAAGCCGGTGATGAGCTCGTCGGGTAAGGGGCAGTCGACCCTGCGCACCCCGGAGGACATCGAGGGCGCGTGGGAGTACGCGATGAGCGGTGGCCGTGTGGACTCCGGTCGCGTCATCGTGGAGGGCTTCGTCAACTTCGACTACGAAATCACGCTGCTGACCGTTCGCTCCATCGATCCCAATACCGGGGAGGACGCGACTTGGTTCTGCGAGCCGATTGGGCATCGCCAGGTCGACGGCGACTACGTGGAGTCCTGGCAGCCGGCCGCGATGAGTGAGGACGCGCTGGATAACGCCCGCTCCGTCGCCGCGCGCATCACCAATGCGCTGGGTGGCCGCGGCATCTTTGGTGTCGAGCTGTTCGTTCGCGGCGACGAGGTGTGGTTCTCCGAGGTCAGCCCGCGCCCGCACGACACCGGCATGGTCACCATGGGCTCGCAGCGCTTCTCCGAGTTCGAGCTGCACGCTCGCGCTATCTTGGGGCTTCCTATCGACGTCACCCTGGTTTCCCCTGGCGCCTCTGCCGTCGTCTACGGCGGAGCAGACATCGAGCAGCCGGGCTATGAGGGGCTGGCTGAGGCCATGGCTATCCCGGAGACCGACGTTCGTATCTTTGGAAAGCCGGTCGCGGGCCCGCGCCGTCGCATGGGCGTCGCGGTATCTACCGCAGATACGGTTGACGCGGCGCGCGAGCGCGCGGCAGAGGCCGCGTCGAAGGTGAAGGTAGTCGAGCTGGGGCAGTAACCAGCTACTTGGACTTCGTCACCGGCGGCTCGGCCGACCAGGGGAAAACGATCCAGTCGTCGGTGTGCTTCCAGACGTAGTCCGGTGAGATCTCCGAGCGGGACTTGCCGTAAAGGACCGCGGAGCGAACCTCTGCGCCGTACTTGCGCAGCAGGTCCAGCACAAGGTGCAGGGTGCGGCCGGAGTCGGCGACATCGTCGACGACCAGCAGACGTCGGTTGGAAATTGACTCGACGTCGAGCAGCGGCTCCAGGAGCACCGGGTCGGGGAGGGTCTCCGCGACGTCGGTATAAAACTCGACGTTGATAGCGTCGGAAAGCTTCACGCCCATGGTGTAGCTGAGGGCGCCTGCGGGGAGGAGGCCACCGCGTGCGACGGCGATGATGATCTCCGGCTCGAAGCCGGAGTCAACGATGGTCTGTGCGAGTTCGCGGGAGGCCACGCCGAAGCCGTCCCAGGTGAGAACTTCCTTGACGTCCAGGTCGGATGAGTCTGCATGATAAGCCATGTTCTAACTCTAATCTCTCCGCTTGCTGGCGTGCACATTCCTCACACCTGCTTGCGCGGGATGCTCGGGCTTTCAGCGTGGCCTTTAGGCCGCTGTGCTCAGTTTCTACGCCTTAACCGCGGCCTTTTCCACCGCTTCATTGACAGCCTCGTGGACCACTTCGGCGACTTCCTCGGAGTCCGGTTCCTCAGGTGCCACGGTGGAGGCTGCGACCATGTCTTCCCACTCGACGAGCTTCTTACGCTCGCGGCCCTCGGCCTCACCGGCGGCGCGCTCGGCGGCGTCTAGAGCGTACCAACCGTCCCACGTCGTCACGTGTAGGCCTTTTGCAGCCAAAAACTCGTCGACTGCGGTGGTTGTCGGCTTGGCGGGAGTATCAAGACGTCCGGCTTCCCAGTCTTCGATGAGGTTGCCGACAGTTTCGTTCGCGTCACCCTTCGTGTTGCCAATCAGGCCGACGGGTCCGCGGCGAATCCAGCCAGTGGTGTAGAGACCGGACAGGTGGTTGCCGTCGACGTCATCGAGCACGCGTCCGCCGGCATCGGGGATTGTGTGAGTAGCTTGGTCAAAGGGAATTCCGGAAATAGCATCCGAGCGGTATCCGACAGCGCGATAGACAGCGCCGACCGGCCAATCGGTGAACTCGCCGGTGCCGCGGACTCCGCCCTTGCCATCGAGTTCGGTGCGCTCGGTTCGAATTGCAGAGACGTGGCGGGTACCGTCGGGGCCTTCCTCGCCGATAATCTCCACAGGGGCCTCGAAAAAGTGGATGAACAGCTTGTGCGGGGCCCCTTTGGGCTCGCGGATGGCGTAGTTTTCGATAATAGTGCAGACCTGATCCGTGATTTTCGAGGAGCGGCGGGCTTCTTCGGAGGCGGGGTCGTACTGGATGTCCTCCGGATTAACAACTACTTCAATCGTGTCGGAGTGATCGAGCTCCTTCAGTTCTAGCGGCGTGAACTTAGCCTGTGCAGGGCCGCGGCGGCCGAAGACGTGAACCTCTTTGGCTGCATTCTTGGACAGTCCTTGGTGGACATTGTCAGCAATCTCGGTGACGTGGAGCTCATCCGCAGTCTTCGCGAGGATACGTGCGACATCGAGGCCGACGTTACCCACGCCGACGACGGCGACGGATTCCGCGTTGAGGTTCCACTCGCGGGAGAACTCAGGGTGCGAGTCGTAGAAGCCGACGAATTCGCCCGCACCGTAGTGCTCCGGTAGGTCGGAGCCCGGAATATTTAGGTCACGATCTCCGGTCGCGCCCGTGGCGAAGATGATGGCGTCGTAGTAATCGCGCAGCTCTTCGACGCTGACCTGCTTTCCGACGTCTACGTTGCCGAGCAGTCGAACCTGCGGTTTATCCAGCACACGGTGCAGCGACTTGATGATGCCCTTGATGCGCGGGTGATCCGGTGCGACACCGTAGCGAATCAGGCCGAAGGGCGCGGGCAGTCGCTCGTAGAGGTCGATGGACACGTCGCGGCCCGACTTCATCAGCGCATCGGAGGCGTAAATGCCGGCAGGGCCGGAACCTACGACTGCGACTCGCAGCTGGTTCTGACCGGCGTCAGTCAAGCCTGTCAGAGGGTTGGTGGAATCGATCTTTGCTGATTTGGTGGGCTTCGTTGAGGGGTTTACGGCGTCGTCTGCGGCGGACATTTTATGAAATCTTCCTTTTTGGATTGCTTGTTATAGACAATTCGGTCTATGCTGTGCTCCAACAGAATATAGACAACCTAGTCTATGAAACGCAACAAATTAACTCGTTGCAGCAGTTGGGATCTAGCTGATTTCCGCTTTCGCTTCTCAGTGTTTGGCGGGTGTGCTTGATCTTTTCGGTCGAGTGCCGGCTGTGGCGATAGGAGGACTTGCCATGGAGAAGCTTCTTGTCTTCGTGCTCATTGGTCTGGGTGCGCAGTTAGTTGATGGGACCCTGGGCATGGCCTTCGGTGTCACTGCGACCACGCTGTTTATTCTCTCTGGTACTGGCGCCGCCACTGCCTCGGCTGTCGTGCATGTAGCTGAGGTTGGAACCACATTGGTGTCGGGAATTTCCCACTGGCGCTTCGGCAATGTCGATTGGCGGCGAGCACTTGGCCTTGGAGTTCCCGGTGCTATCGGTGCGTTTAGTGGCGCGACCTTCCTGTCGGGGCTCGATGGTGATGCTGCTAAACCGGTGACTTCTGCAATTCTTCTCGGTCTTGGCCTCTGGGTGGTGATTCGTTTCGCCTTCCTTGCTGGAAGGAATAGAAAAGCGCGCGGCTGGGGTGTGAAGAAGCTGGCGCCATTGGGGCTGCTTGGCGGTCTTCTCGATTCCACTGGTGGTGGCGGTTGGGGGCCGATTACAACTTCTACGCTGCTCAGTGCTGAGGCGGATCGGCCGCGGAAGGTTATCGGTACGGTCTCTGCTGCGGAGTTTTTGGTCTCTGCCGCTGCGGTCGTGGGCTTTCTTCCAATGCTGCGTGAAGAATTTGCGCAGCATGCGGCACCTGTAATTGGGCTGCTTGTCGGAGGGGTTATTGCCGCTCCGCTGGCGGCGTACTTGGTGGGGCGAATCAATCCACGCCTGCTGGGCATTGTTATTGGTGGCGTGCTCGTAGGTCTCAATGTCCGAACGTTGCTGTCCGGTGTTATCCCCGGCTGGGGCCTGGCGGGCGTACTTATTGCGTGGGTTGCCGTAATCGTTTCGCTTGTCTTGTGGGCGCGCTCGCATGATACTCTCCGCGCGCTTCGTCGCCGGGTTGAGCTGGTGGCGTCGGAAGCTGGGGATGCGTCGTCGGAAGGTGAACAGGGCGACGGAAATGGCGCTGTTGAGGGGCGCTCCCGTGCAGGGGCTGAACCCTCGGTGTTGCAATAGGTAGACCAGTCAGTCTAAAGTGGCCTCCAGAAAAATATAGACCGTTTAGTCTATAAAATATCCCGTTGAAAATCATCAAGATTTTAGTCGGCGTCAATCGGGACACGATTGATCGTCGCTTGAATCACAGTCGATGAGGAAAGCGATTCCCCAAATCCCATGAGCGCACCAACCAAAACAGCCCGTCGTAAGCGCGCGCCTAAGCCACAAGGGCAGTGGCTCGTCGATGGCAAAGAGCCCCTGAACGACGATGAGCGCATTAAGCAAGAAGATGCCGGCATGGCTGTAAAGCAGCGAGTGCTGGATATTTACGCCAAAGAGGGCTTTGACTCCATCCCCGCCGAGGACCTTGCACCACGCTTTAAATGGATTGGCCTCTACACTCAGCGCAAGCAGGGCATGGGCGGTGAGCATACCGGCGTCAAGACCAACGCCGAACTGCAGGACAAGTATTTTATGCTCCGCATCCGCCTCGACGGTGGCCAGACCACCACCGAGGGCATCCGGGCTATCGGTGAGATCTCCCGCGACTTCGCCCGCGACACCGCGGACTTCTCCGACCGCCAGAACGTCCAGCTGCACTGGATTCGCATCGAGGACATGCCGGAGATCTGGGACCGCCTGGAAAAGGTCGGTCTGGATACCCATTTCGGCTGCGGTGATGTGCCTCGCGTTATCCTCGGCAGCCCGGTCGCAGGCGTCGCCGCCGACGAAATTATTGACGGCACCGACGCCATCCGCCGCATCAAAGAGGAGTACCTGGCGGGGGACGAGTTCTCGAACCTGCCGCGCAAGTTCAAGTCGGCCGTGTCCGGCTCCCCGCGTCTGGATGTCACCCACGAGGTTCAAGACGTCGCCTTCGTCGGTGTGAACCACCCAGAGCACGGCCCTGGATTCGACGTGTGGGTTGGCGGTGGCCTGTCCACAAATCCTATGCTGGGCCAGCGCCTCGGCGCCTGGGTGCCGGAGTCCGAGGTTCCGGAGGTATGGGCTGGTGTGTGCCGGATCTTCCGCGACTACGGTTACCGCCGTCTGCGCAATCGCGCCCGCCTGAAGTTCCTGGTGGGCGAGTGGGGAATCGAGAAGTTCCGCCAGGTCCTCGAGGACGACTACCTTGGGCGCAAGCTTATCGACGGCCCGGCTCCGGAAGCCTATGAGAAGGACCGCGACCACATTGGAGTCCACAAGCAGGCCGACGGCCGCAACTACGTCGGTGTCAAGCCCGCCGTCGGCCGCGTGCCGGGCAGCGACCTGATCAAGCTGGCGGATATCGCGCAGCGCCACGGTGTCGGCCGCATTCGCACCACAGTGATGAAGGAGCTCATCCTCCTCGACGTCGAGGACGATCAGGTCGACTCCCTTCTCGCAGAGCTGGATAGCATCGGACTGTCCGCGACCCCATCTGCATTCCGCCGCGGAATCATGGCCTGCACCGGACTGGAGTTCTGCAAGCTGGCGCTGGTCACCACTCGCGAGCGCGCCATCGATTTGGTCGGTGAGCTCGAAAGTCGTCTTAAGGACCTAGATGTTCCGATTACCATTGCGCTCAATGGCTGCCCGAATGCCTGCGCACGCACCCAGATTGCGGACATCGGCCTGAAGGGGCAGATTGTCACCGATGCCGATGGAAACCGAGTCGAGGGCTTCCAGGTTCACCTCGGTGGTGCGCTGGGCCTTGGCGCGAACTTCGGCCGTAAACTCCGTGGGCACAAGGTTACCTCCGCGGAGCTGACTGACTACATCGAGCGCCTGGTCACCAACTTCAAGGCGCAGCGCACCGAGGGCGAGCAGTTCCGCGAATGGGTCGCCCGTGCTGACGAGGGGGACCTGCAGTGACCAGTATCCGTGAAGCGAACCTAGGTGTTGGCGGGCGTAGTGCTCACCCGAACCCCAATCGTGGTGCCATCATGCACTGCCCCTACTGCGGTGGCGATGACCTCTGGCCCGACATGGAGACCGATTACGCCTGGCAGTGCCGTGAGTGCTGTCGCGTATTCACAGTGAAATTGCACGGGCATATAGACAGAAAGGTGGCCTCATGAGCACGGCAATCACTACCGTTAATACCTCTGATGCGCTTGCCGACGACGACGTTCTCTCCGACCCGGCGACGGCTCGCCGCCTGATGGAACTGGCCCTGGACTACGGCTCCAAGCTGGAGGGCGCCACCGCAGGCGAGGTTCTCGAGTGGGGAGCAGAGCACCTGCGCACCCCGCTGGCCGTCACCCTGTCCATGCAGGACACCGTGCTGGCCGACCTCGCGGAAAAGCACGCCCCGAACGCGGACCTCATCTTCCTCGACACCGGCTACCACTTCCCGGAGACCCTCGAAGTCGCAGATCAGGTCGCCGAGCGCTACAGTAACCGGCTGCTGTCCATCGTCCCTAAGCGCACCCGCGCCGAGCAGGACGCTGAGGAGGGCGTCGACCTCTACAAGACCGACCCGACCCGCTGCTGCGCACTGCGCAAGGTCGAGCCGCTCGCCGCAGTCAAGCGACCCTACGAGGGCTGGGTCACCGGACTCAAGCGCGTTGACGCCCCGACCCGCGCTAACACTCCGGTCCTGGAGATCGACAAGACCGGCCGCATCAAGCTTAACCCGCTGGCCGCCTGGACCGACCAGGATATCGAGGACTACATCGCAGCCCACGACCTGATCGTGCACCCGCTGACGAAGCAGGGCTTCCCCTCCATTGGATGCGCCACCTGCACCGCCCGCGTCGCAGAAGGCGCCGACCCCCGCTCCGGGCGCTGGGCCGGCTCCGAGAAGACCGAGTGCGGACTGCACCTGTAAAAGCTTCCATCAAGATCAACGACTTAAGAAGAGATAGCCACACCATGACTAGCCCAACCACCGTGACCACCTCTCCTGGAGACCACGCAGGTGCCGTCGGCAAGCAGAACAAGCCCCTGGACCCGCGACTAGCAGAGCTCGAGGCCGAGGCAATCGACATTATCCGGCAGACCGCGGGGCAGTTCGACAAGCCGGCGCTGCTGTTCTCCGGCGGCAAGGACTCCGTGCTCGTGCTGGAGCTGGCCAAGCGAGCCTTCGCCCCGGCGGGCGTCCCGCTGGAGCTGCTGCACGTCGACACTGGCCACAACTTTCCCGAAGTCATCGAGTTTCGCGATAAGGTCGCCGCGCAGCCGGGCATTAATCTCCACGTCGCGCACGTCCAGGACTGGATCGACCGCGGGGTTCTGACCGAGCGTGCCGATGGCACCCGCAATCCTCTGCAAACCGTTCCGCTGGTGGAAACCATCGCCGACCGGGGCTATGACGCCGTGCTCGGTGGCGCCCGCCGTGACGAGGAGAAGGCCCGCGCCAAGGAGCGCGTGTTTTCCGTGCGCGATTCCTTCGGCGGCTGGGATCCGCGTCGCCAACGCCCGGAGCTGTGGGGCCTCTACAACGGCCGCCACGCGGCGGGCGAGAACGTTCGCGTCTTCCCGATCTCCAACTGGACCGAGGCGGACGTGTGGGCCTACATCGAGGCCCGCGACATTGAGCTGCCGCCGATTTACTACTCCCACCAGCGCGAAGTATTCAACCGCGGTGGCATGTGGCTCGCCCCTGGCGAGTGGGGCGGCCCCCGCGACGGCGAGACCCTCGAGGTTCGCACCGTCCGCTACCGCACCGTCGGCGACATGAGCTGCACCGGCGCGGTCGAGTCGACCGCCTCCACCATCGCCGAGGTGATGGAGGAACTGCGTACCTCGAAGCTGACCGAGCGCGGCGCGACCCGCGCAGACGACAAACTGTCCGAGTCCTCTATGGAGGATCGCAAGAAGGAAGGATACTTCTGATGCCCTCCCGCACCGAGACCGTGAATACTGCGCACCTGGTTACCGCCGACCGCGCCACCCGCGCCCGCCGCACGCTGCGACTGTGTACCGCAGGCTCCGTTGATGACGGCAAGTCCACCTTCGTCGGCCGCCTGCTGCACGACACTAAGAACATCCTCGCCGATCAGTATGAGGCGGTCGTCGCCTCCTCACAGGCTCGCGGGCAGGAGAACCCGGACCTGTCCCTGCTGGTCGATGGCCTGCGCGCAGAGCGCGAGCAGGGCATCACCATCGACGTTGCCTACCGCTACTTCGCCACCGACGTCCGCTCCTTCATCCTCGCCGACTGCCCGGGCCACGAGCAGTACACCCGCAACACCGTCACCGGCATGTCCACCGCTGAGGCCGTGGTTGTGCTTATCGACGCGCGTAACGGCGTCGTCACGCAGACCAAGCGCCACGCGACGGTGGCGTCCCTGTTGGGAGTGCGGCACGTGATCTTCGCGGTCAACAAGATTGATCTGCTGGATTACAGCGAGGAGGCGTTCCGCGCAATCGAGTCCGACGTGCATGCGCTGGCTGAGCGACTGGGGCTGTCTAACACCTTCGTAGTGCCGGTATCTGCGCTGGTCGGCGACAATATCGTCGATGCTTCCGAGCACACCCCGTGGTACTCCGGGCCGACCGTGCTGGAGCTGCTGGAAAACCTCGACATCGGCGCTGACTTGGCCGAGGACGCGCAAAGTGCGCTGCGCCTTCCCATCGACTACGTGATCCGCGACCACGCCACCGAGTACCGAGGCTATGCCGGTCGCATCGCCACCGGCTCCGTCCGCATCGGTGACACCGTCGCAGTCGGCGGCGGTCGCGAGGCGCAGGTCACGCGCATTACCGTCGCCGCCGAGGACGTCGAATCCGCCGTTGCAGGCCAGTCCGTGGCAGTCAGTCTGGACACTGAGTTCGACCTCGCGCGCGGCGACCTGATCAGTGCGGGTGCTGGTGCCGGCGACAGTGCGGGTGCTGATGCCGCCGCCGACCGTCCGGAGGACACCCGCCGATTCTCCGCCGTGGCGGTCCACCTGTCCGACAAGCCGCTGGCAGTCGGCCGCGTCGTCGAGGTCCGCTACGGCGCCGCGCTGGTCCGCGGCCGCATCGCTTCGGTCGATGCGCTCATCGACATCGAGACCGGCGCACCCACCGGCGTTGCCGATCAGCTGCAGGTCAACGACGTCGCCGAGGTCACCGTCGAGCTGGCCCAGCCGCTGCCGGTCGACCCGTACCGAGTCGGCGGCCGCGTCGGCGCCTTCCTTCTCATCGAGCCGGGCACCGGCGACAGCTTGACCGCAGGCCTGGTCCGAGGCGCAACCAGCTAGTGAG
Source organism: Corynebacterium lactis RW2-5 (assembly GCF_001274895.1). Classification (NCBI taxonomy): domain Bacteria; kingdom Bacillati; phylum Actinomycetota; class Actinomycetes; order Mycobacteriales; family Corynebacteriaceae; genus Corynebacterium; species Corynebacterium lactis. The sequence continues at coordinate 2,449,801 of NZ_CP006841.1, read as the reverse complement.
CGACACTCGATAAACAGGAGGCCACGGTCATGACCGCACTGATTTTGCTTGCCCACGGATCCCGCCACGATCAGACGGGGTCGGTGCTCGACGGCGTCGTAAAGCAGGTTCGGCAGTCCCTGCCGTCGCCGTCGTGCGGTGGGCCGAGCGAGGTGCGGCTGGCGTGGCTCGACCTGGACGAGCCCTCCCTCGATACCATTTGTGCGGAGTTGGCCGCGTCCGGAGAGCGCTCCGCTCTGGCTGTTCCGCTGCTGTTCACGAACGCTTTTCACGCCCGAATCGACGTCCCCGCCCAGGTCTCCGAGTGCGATGCCCACGGCATCGACGTGACCGTCACCGAGGGGCTGGGGCTTGGCGACGGCACCCGCCGCGCCGTCGTCCGGCGAATCGTCGAGGCGGCCCAGGAGGCCAATTTCTCCGGGCCTAACGACGCCCTAATCATGGCCGTCGGTTCCTCCGACGTCGATGCTAACCAGGCGGTTCACGAGTTCGCCGCAGGCCTCGACAGCATGTTCCCGGGGCAGGTTACTGCGGCTTTCGTCGTCGGGCCCGAACAGGTCAAGGGTGCCGCGGCGGTCGAGGCCGCACGGGGGAGGGCCGCGATGCGGGGCCGCGACCTCGTGGTCGTGCCGCTTTTCACCGCGCCCGGGCTGCTCTGGGACAAAGTTACAGGCGGCTTGGATGGCGTGATTGGCGTGGATGGTGCGGGCGCCGACCTGTCAGCTTCGGAGGAACCGGCAGCTCCAGGAGGTCGGGTCGCCTTCGGAGAGACGCTCGGCAGCCTGCTTGTCCCAATTGTGTGTTGCCGCTGGGATTCACGAGACTGCCGGGGCGAGTGGAGCACTCGTGCGACTCAGGGCTCCCGTAGTGATGCGCGCCCCGGTTACTTGAGTGCCGAGGAGGGGACCGCGGCGTAGGGAAATTCGCATCGCGAGACCGCAGAAAGCCACTTGTCGGCGCGAGATCATGTTGTGTGTACGCTATAGCGCAGCATCAACATGATCTCGCGCCAACAGGTGACCGTGCACGCCCACAGCGCGCCGACAAGTGACCGTGAGGTGCGAAAAATACTCTGATAATTGGCGCATGGCGGCATGGAATCCCGACCTTGTGCCAACAAGTGCGTATGGGGAGGGTCCGGAGGCGCAGGAACGCGGCGTTAAGCCCTAGCCCTGCGCGCCCTTCGAGTGCGCGACCATGTCAGCCCACTCGACGTACTTCTTGCGCTCGCGGCCCTCGGCCTCGCCGGCAGCGTGCTCAGCTGCGTCCAGTGCGTGCCAACCGTCCCAGTCCAGGAAATCGACGCCCTTGGCCCGCAGCAGCTCGTCGACCGCCGCGAGTTCCGGCTTGGACGGCGAGAACTTCTTGCCCTCGGCGGCGTCGGCAAGCAGATTGGCGACGGCCTCGTTGGCGTCGCCCTTGGTGTTGCCAATCAGACCAACCGGGCCTCGCCGGACCCAGCCGGTGGTGTAGAGGCCGGTGATGGCCTGGGCGTCCTCGTCGCCGGTGGTCTCGGAGTCGATGACGCGGCCGCCAACGTTCGAGATGACATGCTTGACCTCGTCGAAGGGGATTCCCGGCAGCGCATCGGAGCGGTAGCCCACTGCTGAGTAGACGGCGCCGACGTTCCAGTCGGTGGTCTTGCCGGTCGGGCGTACACCGCCCGCGCCGTCGTATTCCATGCGCTGAGTGCGCAGGCCGGTGATGTGCTGGACTCCGTCCGGGCCTTCCTCGCCGAGAATCTCGACGGGCGACTCGAAGAAGTGGATGTAGAGCTTATGCGGGGCGTTCTTCGGCTCGCGGATGGCGTAGTTCTCCAGGATGGTGCAGACCTGGTCGGTGATCTTCGACTCGCGGCGGGCAATCTCGGAGGAGGAGTCGTACTCGATATCCTCCGGGTTTACGATGACCTCGACGTTTGGCGAGTAGTCCAGCTCCTTCAGCTCCAGCGGGGTGAACTTCGCCTGCGCCGGGCCGCGGCGACCGAACACGTGCACCTCAGTGGCCTTGTTGGTCTTGAGCGCCTCGTAGACGTTGTCCGGAATCTCGGTGACGTGCAGTTCCTCGCCGGTCTTGGCCAGAATGCGCGAGACATCCAGGCCGACGTTGCCCACGCCAATCACGGCGACGGACTCGGCGGAGAGGTCCCAGGAGCGCTCGAAGAGCGGGTTGCCGTCGTAGAAACCGACGAACTCGCCGGCCCCGAAGTGCTCCGGCATATCGGCACCCGGAACCGGCAGGGCGCGGTCGCCGACTGCGCCGGTGGCGAAGATAACGGCATCGTAGAGGTCTTTCATCTCCTCGAGGGTGATGTCCTTGCCGAACTCCACGTTTGAAAACAGGCGCAGCTGCGGCTTGTCCATAACGCGGTGCAGCGCCTTGATAATGCCCTTGATGCGCGGGTGGTCCGGGGCGACGCCGTAGCGAATCAGGCCGAAGGGCGCGGGCATCTTCTCGAACAGGTCCACCTCGACGTCGGTGCTGGACTTCATCAGCGCGTCAGAGGCGTAGACGCCTGCGGGGCCGGAGCCGACTACTGCAACGCGGAGTGGACGAGTCATGTGGGTTTGCCCTTCTTTCTGCTTCAACTTTTCGCTTTCCGACGGCTCCTTCGCCGACGTGCCGGTGAAAAGGTGCCTTATAAGTAAGGCATGGATACTCTTCCGGGTTTTGTTTAGCGCTCCTATGGTAGCGCCGAAGAAGGAAAAATCGAGGGCCGGTTTTGGGCTACCGGCTCTTTATGGTGTGGTGCGCCGAAGGATCGGTCGCGAGACGCAATAGGAAAAGTTATCCGGAATTAACTTTTGAGGTGTGACCTTTCTCACTAAGCCCGACCGTTATGGGTGGGTTAGGGCGTGAAAAACCCATCTTCCCGCAGTTTTGTCGTGGGAGTGTACTTGTTTACAGGGGTAACCAGGAGGAGTTTGGGGCGCTCCAAGATGTAAGGTGACTCACAAAACATCGTTAGTAATGAATTGCGACTCATTTGCACGCTATATGAGGAAGGAACGTCGGTGAGCGATACCAACACCCATGTCTCCGATTCGGGCTCCGCAGTACTTATTTCATCGGTTGACCGTGCGGACAATCTCCACGATGTCATCTCCGCTGTGTCGGAGGTGCTCGGGGGCGCCCGCCTTTTCCATTCAGTCGGCGGCCCGAATGGCGCGACTGTGGATGAAATCGTCGAGGATCCTGAATCGGCTCTGGATACAATCGTCGCCGCAGTAGAGGCCGATCGTGCGGAAAACGGTGGCTCGGTCGTCATCACCGGTTCCGGTAACCAGGATTATGACTTCCGTATCGCGACCGTCTCCGGTGCCGGCGTAGTGCTGGTCGCGGCCGGCGAGGGGTGCAATGTCGAGGCCGGTCAGGCTCGAATTCGTATGGCGGTCTCCGGGGCGAAGGGTCGCCACGCACACGTGCTTGCGGTCGTGCTGACCGGTGCGGGGTCTGAGAACGCGAGCTCCCTCAAACTCGATGTCCCGGTGGTAGCGGCCTCTGACTCGGAGGGGCTGCGCGAGGCCCTGGCTGGTGAGGTGGAAACCATCATCACTCCGCAGCGTTTCCAGTGGTGGCTGCTGCAGCGCGCACGCGCCGACAAGCGCCACATTGTCCTGCCCGAGGGCGATGATGACCGTATTCTGCAGGCCGCCGATTACCTCCTGCGCGAGGACATCTGTGAGCTGACCATTCTGGGTGACCCCGATTCGATGAACTCCCGGGCCGCAGAGCTGGGCCTGAACATCGAGGGCGCTCACCTGTGGGATCCGGCCACCTCCGATTACCTGGAGCAGTTCGCCGAGCAGTTCGCCGAGCTGCGCAAGTCCAAGGGCGTCACCCTGGAGGAGGCCCGCGAGACGATGCAGGACATCTCCTACTTCGCCACCATGATGATCCACAATGGGCTTGCCGACGGCATGGTCTCCGGCGCCGCCCACACCACGGCGCACACCATCAAGCCGTCCTTCCAGATCATTAAGACGAAGCCGACCGCCTCGACGGTGTCCTCGCTGTTCCTGATGGTGATGGACAACCACCTGTGGGGCTTCGCGGACTGCGCAGTGCTGCCGAAGCCGACCCCGGATCAGCTCGGCGAGATTGCGGTTGTGTCGGCTGAGACCGCCGCGTCCTTCGGTATCGAGCCGCGCGTCGCCATGCTCAGCTACTCCACGGGCGTATCTGGTTCGGGTGAGGACGTCGACCGCGTTAAGGCAGGCCTTGCGAAGGCCAAAGAACTGGTGCCCGACCTCGCTGTCGATGGCCCGCTGCAGTTCGATGCTTCGATTGATCCGAAAGTCGCTGAGAAGAAGATGCCGGAATCCTCGGTCGCGGGCAAGGCCACGGTATTCGTGTTCCCGGACCTGGATGCCGGAAATATTGGCTACAAGATTGCCCAGCGCTGCGGCGGCGCGCTGGCAATTGGCCCGATTCTGCAGGGTCTGAACAAGCCGGTCAATGACCTGTCTCGTGGCGCCACCGTGCCCGATATCATCAACACCGTTGCCATTACCGCTATCCAAGCAGGAGGAAACTAATTTATGTCGCGTCACGTACTCGTTCTGAACTCCGGTTCCTCCTCCATTAAGTTTCAGCTGGTAGCCCCGGAGAAGGACACCTCGCAGCCGCCGTATGTTTCCGGCCTGGTTGAGCGCATCGGCGAGGATGACGGCATCGTCAACTTGAAGTTCGCCGGCGAGAAGATTGAGATCTCCGAGCCAATCGCGGACCACGCTGACGGCCTGTCCAAGGCCTTCGCTCTGATGGACAAGCACGAGGTCGGTCCCCACAGCGTCGAGATCGCGGCGGTCGGTCACCGCGTCGTTCACGGCGGCCGCTTGTTCTCCGGTCCGGAGCTGATCAACGATGAGATCATCGGCATGATCCGCGACCTGATCCCGCTGGCTCCGTTGCACAATCCGGCGAACATCGTCGGCATCGAGGAGGCTCGCAAGCTGCTTCCCGACGTCCCCCACGTCGCTGTTTTCGATACGGGCTTCTTCCACACCATGCCCCCGGCTGCGGCCCTGTACCCGCTCAATGCCGAGGTCGCGTCGAAGTTCGACATCCGCCGTTACGGTTTCCACGGCACCTCGCATGAGTTCGTCTCCAAGCAGCTCCCGGAGCTGCTGGGTCGCCCGGCAGCGGAGATTAACCAGATTACCCTGCACCTCGGCAACGGCGCCTCCTGTGCGGCGATTCGCGGCGGCCAGGCCGTGGACACCTCGATGGGTCTGACCCCGCTGGCAGGTCTGATGATGGGCACCCGTACTGGCGATATCGACCCGGGCATCATCTTCCATCTCTACCGCAACGGCATGAGCATCGATGAGATTGATAACCTCTGCAACCGCCAGTCCGGTCTGAAGGGCGTCTCCGGTGTCAACGACTTCCGTGTGCTGCAGGAGCGCATGGACGCGCACGATCCGGATGCTTGGGCTGCCTACCAGATGTACGTCCACCAGCTGCGCCGCTACATCGGCTCCTACATGCTGATTCTCGGCCGTCTGGACGCGATTACCTTCACAGCTGGCGTCGGCGAGAACCACGTCGGTATCCGCCGCGACTCCATGGCGGAGCTGGAGAACTTCGGTATCAAGATCGACGAGGAGCGCAATGCCCAGCCGAACAACGGCCCTCGCCTGATCTCCACCGATGATTCCAAGGTTAAGGTCTTCGTGGTTCCGACCAACGAGGAGCTGGCAATTGCCCGCTACGCGATGAGCTTCGCGCACTAGCTGTTGGCGGAAACTACAGCCGAGAACCAAAGCGAACAAAGAGCCCCGCGCTTCTAGCCTCCGAGTGGGAGAAAAGGAGCGCGGGGCTCTTTGTTCGCTTACTTCTGCGCGCTGCTCATTGAAGAACTATTGAACTAGCAGGTGCCGAATTACCAGATGAAGACGCTGTCTCCGACCTGGAGCGTGTCGAAGTACTTGACTGCCGCATCGTGGTTGAGATGGATGCAGCCGTGGGAGGGAACGTCCACAGAACCCTCGTGGAAAGCCTCACCAGTGTTGGTGAAGTACACCGCGAAGGGCATCGGGCCGTTGTAGGGGACGGACCACTCGTCGCGGACCTTGCGGGTGACGCTAAGCGATCCTTTGGTGGTCTCGTAGCCGGGCTTGCCGGAGGAAATCGGGACCGGGCCGAAGGTGATGTGACCATTATCCTGCAGCCAGCTCTTGTTGTTGGCTAGGTCGACGCAGGCGCGGGCAGTCGGCGGACACGGACTGGCCGGCTTGGGCTCCGGGCGAGGCGCCGGGGCTGGTTCAGGGGCCGGGGCGGGCGCAGGTTCCTGGCGAGAGGGGAATCCCGGCAGCTGCGAGAGATCCGGCAATCCCGGAATTTTCGGGAGCTGAAGTGCAGGTGACTCCGGCAATCCCGGAATCTTCGGGAGTTGCAGTGCAGGCGACTCCGGCAGGCCCGGAATGCCCGGCAGTGCTGGGGTGGCGGGAGCAGCCATTGCAGCTCCAGCACCAATTCCCAAAGCGGTAGTCACAGCGAGAGAGCCGACGACGATGCGCCTTCCGATGCTGGTGAAAAGTTTCCTGGTCGAGGTCATGAAAACCAGCTTAACCTTTTTGCCAGTAAAAGCTGAGATTTCCGCTAGCACTATTTTCGGGGGCTAGCGCCAGGTCCGCGGCCTAATCAGGTTGGCAATGTCGACCAACCGGTAGCGATGCCGTGAGAAGGGAGAGGAACGCGCCAGCTTGCGCAGGTCCTTCTCCAAGCCGCGGCGGAGGCCCTCGACGGTGAACGGCACCTCGAAAAGCTCGTTCGCGCTGGCCGCGTGATCCAGGTTCGATGCTCTCAGCCAGTTCAGAGCCGCTGCCATCACCGCAATGCGCAGCTGTGCCAGCCTTGGCTCGTTGGTCGGCAACTCTGCCAACCTGCGGGCGGCCCTGCGAATCCGCGACTCCGTCATCGCAATCGCGGGACCGGAGGTGAGCAGCAGAATCGTCGTAAGGCGGGCCATGCGGTGGTGACGGGAGTTGGCTGGGACACGGTCGAGCTGAGAGATAGCCATCTCGAACTGACCCTCCGCGGTGAGCAGCCTTGCGAGCCCGAATGCGGAGGAGACTGTGGTGGGGTTCGCGGCCCAGACCACGGCGTAGAGACGCAGGGTATTGAAGCGGATGGTCTCGGCGCCCAATTCGCCCTCGGCCCAGTTGGGGGATAGGGACACTGCGCTGTCTTCGGGCAGTACGTCCAGGTCGGTGGTGAGGTTGGCGGCGGCGCGGGCAATCCTCGGGTCCAGAAGCGCTTTCTGGGAGATTCCGAGTCGCTGCCCGATGAGCTCCAGAGTGGCGGCCAGGGCCAGCTTCGGGGCGGGCTCGCCGGGGAGCATCGACAGGACGTAGTGGAAGGACAGCAAAGCTTCGTCGAAGTGGTCTAGAAGCAAGTAAGTGATTCCCTCGTACCAGCGATAACGCCAGTTTTTGCGGAGTCTCTCCGGGGCGCCGCGAAGGCTGTTGCGGGCCTGGTCTACAAGCCCCAGGTCCAGCTGAGCTCGGACGATGCCGAGCGGAATCTCCACGGAGGTGCCGTACTCGGGGTCCTCCAGGGCGTTGCTGAGGGTTTCAATCAGCTCGCTGGGTTCAGTAAACGAGGTCGCGCTGAGAATGCGAGCACCGGGGTCGGAGGGATTGACCAAGGGCACGGGCAGGGCGACCATGACTTCCTGCGGGGTGATCGCTACTCCTCGGGTGATGCCGTCGACCAGCTGATCGGTGCGGAAAACTCGGTGCTTGGTGCCGTAGGTCGAGCGCTGCGGCGAGAAGTAGGACACCGTGTGTGGGAATTGCACCCCGTCGCGTACGGCGAGAATCTCTCGCAGGACACCCATGAGTTGGGCGCTGGTTTCCTCCGCGGAGGCGAAACGACGCTCCGGGTCTGGGTCGCACGCGCGCAGGAGGAAGCGGTAGAGGGAGTAGAAACGACGGAAGAGAGGGACTTCCTCCGGGGTGGGCAGGCCGGGGTCGTAGACGCCGTTTGTCGACGGCAGGGTCAAGATCAGCGAGGCGAGCGTGCGCCCGACCGTATAGATGTCGCTGGCCACGGTGGGGCCGGTCGAAGCGATCTCGGGAGCCTGAAATCCGGGCGTGCCGTAGATGTGCCCGTACGCACCGATGCCGGTGACCGCGCCGACGTCGATCAGCGTGACGTGGTCTTCCGTGAGCAGTACGTTGTCGGGCTTCAGATCGTTGTAGACCACGCCCCTGGAATGCAGGTAATCGAGTGCGGGGAGCAGCTCGAGGATGTAGCCAATTGCCAGGTCGCAGGGCATGGTCCCGTCCGGGAAGGTGCGCCGCTGTTTGCGCAGTGAGGGGCCTCCGACGTACTCCATCACGATGAAGTCAATCGCCTTCTCCGAGGCCGTATCGTCGATGAAGTTGATGATCTTAACGATGCCCGGATGCGTAATTTCCGCGAGGAACTCCCGCTCAGCCTGTACCACGGCGTAGTCGCGTTCGTTCTTCGCCGCCATCATGCCTTTGAGCACGACCCAGCGGTCGGAGACGTTGTGGTCGATGGCCAGGTAAATCCAGCCGAGTCCGCCGTGCGCAATCGGCCCTACGATTTCGTACTGCCCCGCAACGATATCGCCCTCGTGCAGGGTCGGTGTGGGCTTGTTCGTGGCCTTGATCGCCTCCTCGTCTAGGACGGCGTCGCGCGGATCGCCCGGGGGAATATATGGCAGGTGCACCATGCCGTCGGCGATGGTGCGGCCGCGGTGCGAGTTGGACCGCTTTCGGCGGAAGTCTTCCAGGGCTTTTCTGTGGGAGGCTACCGAAGGGTCATTGCTCGGGCTCTTCGGGGACTGAATTGTGCTTGCCGACGTCGAGTTGCCCGCCAACAATGCGGAAATGTCGAACTCGTCTTCGTCGTCATCGTCCGCAAAGGGATCGAAGGCGACGGCAGAGGTCCCCGGCTCGGCGGCCGGGGCGCCTGGGGCGCCCGTGCTAGGGCCGATACTGGGGTCCCAGTCGTCCTCGTCGTCATCGTCGGCGAAGGGATCGAAAGCGACTGCCTCTGTTGCGGGGGCGACCTCGGATAGGGAATCCGGCTGGCCACTCGGTTGTGATCCCGGCTGCGAGACTGGCTGCGAGTGCTCGGTTTCGCCACTTGGTGTCTGCGGATTGCGCTGCGGGCCACTCTGCTGGCCCGTCTCGTCGGTAGTGCTCACTGTCCTAATTCGCCTCGCTTTCCGCGTACGTCGGTACCGGCTGCTCGCCTTCGGGGAGGAAGGGGCCGAACCACGTGTCGTAGAGCGCCTGCCAGGTGCCGTCTGTCCTGATGCGCTCGAGGGTGTCGTTGACCTGCCGGACCAGTCCCGGATTGTCCTTGGCGATTCCGGCGGCGTAGTTTTCCTCGCTGAGCCCCCGCTGCACAATCGCGGTGGAGGGATCCTGGTCGTTGATACCGGCCAGAATCGTGTCATCGGCGACGACGACCTCCGCCTGCCCGTTCTGAATTGCAACGAGGCAGTCGGACCAGTTTCCCACGAGCAGGAGCATAGAGTCCGGCGAGTTACGGCGGATTAGTTCCTCGGTCGTTGATGATTTCGATACGCAAATGCGCCCGTCCTTGACGTCGCTAGGCTTGGTGTCGCCTCCCGGGGAAGACACCAGGACCCCAGCACGAGAGTGTAGATACGGCGCCGAGAACAACACCTTTTCCCTGCGTTTGGCAGTCACGGTCATAGTGCGCAGCACAATGTCGACGGTGCCCGACTCTAGCGCCTTCGTTCTCTCGGTGCTATCGACGTAGCGGAATTCCACAGCATCCGGGTTGCCGAAGATATCGCGGGCGATTTCCTGCGCTAGGGAGACCTCGAAACCGGCTAGCTCTCCGGAGGAGGAGTCGCGGAAGCTGAGTAGGTTTAGCGATTGGTCGACACCCACGATGATGCGGCCGCGTTTGTGGATTTCCGGGATTCTTTCCTCGGGGGTCTCGGAATCCGGAGCCAGGGTGGACAGATCCGTCTCGGTTTCAGGAGGCTGCGGCGGACGGGAGTCCGCCGCGTCGTACACGGCGCCAGAGGGCAACGGGAAACTACCCGTGGCTTGGTCGATAACGCGAGAGTAGGGGTCGTCGACAAGTGATGGCTGCGAGCAGCCGGACAGGACGAGCCCTGAGACGGCGAGTGTGCAGAGGGCTCGGGTGGCGCGTCGGATTGGCAGCGTCATCATAGGTACTCCAGGAGGCGGTTGCGGAATCCGAAGGCGACCATCACGGCGGCGATTGCAGTAATGGTGACGGTAAACAGAGAAATGACGGCGGAGGCGCGTCGGGCATTGTCGAGCTCTGCGCGAAGCAATAGCCGCGAGTCCGCGATCGAGGAGCGCAGAGCCTCGTCGAGGTCCCGGAAGACCACCGCGGAAGAATGAGGATCGGTCGTTCCTGTGGCGACGGCTACGGCCCCGGCATAGTCGCCGGAGTCGAGGTGGCTGATCATTTCCTGGTGGCTCGCCTTCCATGCCTTCATCGATGACAGCGCGGCATCAATGTCTCGGTTCGGGGAGGTTTGGGTCAGCGGCTCAAGACGGTCAGTGAGCTTGTCCAGGGACTGGGTGAAATCCTCTGCATCCGTGGGCTGCCGGCGCACCAGGCCAAGGGTTTCGCTGGCGCGGAGCTGCTGCGCTGCGATGCGAGTCTCGGTCAGAGCCTGAACCTCCGGCTGCTTCGAACCGAAGAGAGCCGAGTTCTGCCATGGCTGCGTTGTTGCGACGATGACTCCGAACAGGGCTCCGGCCATCAGGATTGTCGCCCCGAAGAGGCCGACGTTGAAGAGGCGACCGTTCTTGCGGGTCATCCACCACTGCGCGGCAAGCAGCATGATTAGGGCCGCAAAAATTCCGGATAGCGGAATCAGCGGAGGCAGCGCCAGAGCTTTCTGATCCTGGCTGGTGTTGGTGCTGGTTCGCTCGTACAGGGATTGTGCGGACGGCAAAATCTCGTCTCTCATCAGCCCGGATGCCGAGGCCAAGTAGGCTACGCCGACGGGGTGACCCTGCCTGGCGTTGGCTCGTGCAGTCTCGATCATCCCCGTATAGACGGGCAGTAGCCGCTGGACTGTAGCGACATCGCGCATGGCGGGATCATTGACGTTGTTGATGCCCGTCGTCGCTCGGGTCGCAGACATTGATGCCTGCGCGATTGCGTCGTCGAAGTTCGTCCCGAGATCTAAGCTGCTGTCCAGCGTTCCCCGAGAGAATGCGGTGTTTGCCGAGGCGTCGGCAATCGTCAACGATGCGTAGAGGTTCTGGGAGGCGTGCGCCATGGGCTCGCTCAGCTCGGAGATGCGCCTCAGCTGCTGCTGGCGATCTGAGGTGGTCTGCCACATCGAAAGACCGGCGGCGAGGATCGCCACGATCAGGATCACCGCGACCGTGGTGAGTCGACCAGGGGAGGTCATCAAGAATGTCAGCGAACGCTGCACATAGGTCGCCGACGGCCCGAGCTTCTTGTACAGCCTATGTCCCAGAAGGCGCATCAGGCGGTTGCTGGAGGTGCTCAGCTCGAGGTCGTCGACTCGCAGATCTGTGTCCTGGGTGGGCGCGCTCGTGGCCAAGGCGTGTGCCACCGCGCCAGTTTCCTCGGTCTGCGCTCCGGCCGCCCGTTGAGCGCCTTGAATTTGCTGGCGGCTCTGAGCGTGCCGAGGGTTCTTGCTCCGGCCGGAGTGGGTAAGGCGCGAGCTGTTTTCGGATTCTTCTCCGGCGACGTTTCGCAGACTTTCGCCGCCCGGGGTGGTCCGGCCGCTGAACCGGGCGCGCCGAGGCCTGCGGGCGCGGTGCGCGCCTGTGGCGGATTCGCTCATGCGCACAATTCCTTCCGACGAGACCTTGCGGACCGATCCTGTCACCTCGACCTTTTTAAGGGCGGAGGTACACGTGAACTAGTTAGAAATAGTAGTCCTCATCGCTTGTGACCGAAAACACAAGCCCTGCTGACGTAGGGTGGAGTCATGCTTCATGATGGAAATGGTTGGTCCGCGGGTCCGGGGGATACACGATGCTGGGGGCGGTTCGGAGCTGCAGGGCTTCTGATAATCACGCCCGGACGCACCGCTTTGATGCAACACCGCGCCGAATGGACCTCGTTCCCCCTAACCTGGGGTGTTCCTGGTGGGGCTTGTGATTCGCATGAGTCTCCTGAGGCTACTGCGCTTCGTGAAACCGCCGAGGAGACCGGGCTCCGCGAGCATCAGCTCCGCATCCTCGACGCCCAAGTCACCACCGGCCCCTACGTCGCCGACCCCAATCGGCCCGAACTCGCCGGAGGCTGGCAGTACCACACCGTCTATGCGCTGGCCGAGGAAGAGCTGCAAACCTTCCCCAACGAGGAATCGCTCGAGCTCAGGTGGGTTCCGCTTGCCGACGTCGCCTCACTCAACCTCCTGCCCGCCTTCGCGGAATCGTGGCCCGAGGTTCGGGCGCATGCGGAGAAGCTTCTCGAGCAGGCCTAAGTCTCAAACAGTTTTCAAAGACTCATGGAAGAACGGGCTCCGAAAATGGCGCAAACTTTGATTCCTTAGTCTTCCTGCTGGAGCCTTCCCGCTGGTACTTGTTGGCGCTCAATCTGCCACTTGTAGGCGCGCGATCATGTTGTTGGCGTGCTATAGCGCAGTTACAAGTGAATATCGCGCCAACAGGTCAATAGCGCCGCATGGGGTTGGCAAGCGATGTGTCCCCCGCCCGGCTCCCTGGCCTGGTTTCCCCGGCGATGCCAGGCTGTCGGCTAACGTCCTCAGGGCAGAACTAAGGCCCCGCAAACAATCGAGTTCCGGGGCCAAGCCAGTTGGAGGGGTGGGGGAGGTGCCTACTTGGCGTCGGCAAGCGCGGCGGCACCAGCCGAGATAGCGGTGACGGCGAGGACGGACGGCCAGGCGCCCACCTTCTTTGCCAACGGGTGCGACAGGCCGAACGCGCCCAGGTAGGTGCCGACGAGGCTGGTGGCGCCCGCCAGGCCGGTCTTTGCGTACCAAGTGCGGGCGGCGTATGCGCCAGCTGCTCCGAGAATGACGCCGCCGAGCGGGCGGATTCCGGTTTCGCGGGCGGTTAGCCAACCGCCGATGAGGCCCACTGCGATGAGCGGGGCCGTCTGGACGTCCTGTGCCTTCTTCAAAGTGATAGCCATAACGGCCACCCTAGCAGCGAAAAAGCAGAGCTCGCTGAGGTTTTCCTGGGAAAGCTCCATGTCGAAGAGGCTAGATGCTCTCCGCTGCTTAGAAGGGCTCCTGGCGGCGCTGGTGCTCCTCGACGAAGCTCTCGGAGTGCTCCGCAAGCTTCAGAAGGGAAGGCAGGGCCTTAATCAAAGAGCGAATATCCTTGCTCGACATGGTGCGGACGATTTGATAGACCATGTCACCCCAGTGGTCGATTAGCTGGCCCAGCATTTCTTGGCCGTCCTCGGAGACGTAGAGGTTCTGTGCTCGACGATCCTTGGCGTTGTTCTCGCGCTTAATCAGGCCATTGTCGAGGAGGCGGCGCACAGTGGCGGATACGTTAGACGGGCGCAAAAAGCGTAGTCGCGCAATGTCCGAGACGCCGCAGCCCGGGTGCGTCGAGATGAAATGGAGGACCTCCATCTCGGACTGGGAGATGTCCATCCGCGCATTCGGGCGCTCGCCCAGTCGGCGGGTGGAGGCCAGGAAGTCGTAGAGGCCAATCGAAATCTTCTGCACACTCTGGCGCAGGCTTTCGTCGAACTCCGCTGTATCGCGGTCGTGCTCGCGGGAATCGCCTAAGTTGCTAATCCTCTCCGACGTGGCGGAGAACTTCGGTGAGTGCGAAGAAGTCATTGGTTTTCCTTCCAGAGGAGGACCTAGATGGGATGTGCTAATACCTTATATGTTCAAAAGAAGTTTCCGTGCTGAAAATGTGAAGAAAACATCAGGAAATTTCTTGCGTGTTGCTCCTAGCAGGGGTTTTGAACCTTCCATGCCCGGTGGAACTGGGGGAGTGCTGTTTACCCTCGGTGCCTCAGACGGAATAGTCCACGACAACCGGCGCGTGGTCCGATGCTCCCTTCCCCTGTCGCTCCTCAATGTCGATGAATCCCGTGGTCGCGGTGGAGGCTAGGGCGGGGGACGCGAGTTGGAAGTCGATGCGCATGCCCTCATCCTTGAAGAATCGCCCGCCCTTGTAGTCCCAGTAGGTCCACTGCCCCGGGGTGAACTGCCTGGTCACTTCCTTCATCCCCGCCTGTTCCAGTGCGAAGAAGGCGGCGCGCTCTGGCGGAGTGACGTGCGTCTTACCTGCGAAGAAACCCATATCCCAGACGTCGGCATCGGTGGGGGCGATGTTGAAATCCCCGCCGATCAAGAACTTCGCCTCCGGATCGGACTCCAGCGTGGCAAAGATATCCTGGCGCAGGTTCTCCAGGAACTCCAGCTTGTACTCGAAGTGCGGGTCTGTGATCTCTCGGCCGTTGGGCACGTACACGCTGTGGACGCGTACGCCTCTGCAGGTTGCCGCTATGTGTCGAGCCTCCAATTTTTGCTCGGCGTCCGTGTCCTTATTGAAACCGGGTTGTCCAGGGAAGCCGACCTGGACATCGGCCAAGCCAACACGGGAAATAATCGCGACGCCGTTCCACTGGTTGAGCCCGTGGTGCGCGACCTCGTAGCCCAGATCCTCAAAGGCCGCTGCGGGGAATTGGTCGTCGCGGCACTTCGTTTCCTGCACAGCCAGGACATCAATATCGTTGCGGCGCAGAAACTCGGTCATGCGCTCGAGCCGAGTACGGGCAGAGTTGACGTTCCAGACGCAGATTCGCATATTCCAGATTCTAGACTGCTAGGCCCCGCACCAAGCCCGACGTCGGCAGCACGCCTGTAAAACCCAAAAGGTAGCGCCAGCACTACTGCGTTTTCCAGGCAAGGCTGCGAGCATTGGGTTAGATAGGTGTTTTGCGCGCTCAACCAGGTGGTGTGGGAACCAATGAGCGTCGGAAAGCGTTGTGAAAGATGAGTGGTGCGCGGTCCGCAAAAGCGCACTGCCCGGGACCGTCAGGGAATACAGGGACACTTAAGGAGAGATTTCGGTGGCACGGTGGGAAGAAAGGCTTTCGATGGGAAAGCAGCCGCGAGGTGGGGGCTTTCCGTCTCGCTTTGGCGTTCCCGGCCTGGCCGATGCGCTCGGTCGGCGGACTCTCAGCGCGCAGCGCGGCGCCATGGGCGCGATGGACGCTTTCCCCGGCTCTGCTGAATACGATCTGGTTTCCTTCGGCTATGCGGCGGGCTCTCCCTCTCCGCTGCTGAGTAGCAACCCGCGCGTTTCCCCGATGACCGCGCAGGCCGCAGTCGAGCTCGGCTATGATTCGAATCTCGCTAATGCCTCCCTCCCGCTTCGCGCTGGTGCCCTGCTTCTCGACGGCGCGATCTACGCTGCCGCCGTCACGTTCCTCGCGCTGCTGGCGTGGGTGGGTTTCGGCGAGGAACCCGCCCAGGCGATCACGATTGCTGCCTCGATCGCGGGTCCGCTCGGCTTTTACCTCTACCGCGCCGCGGGCGATGCCATCTTCGAGGGCTCCCCGGGCAAGCACATGCTGGGGCTGCGGATGTCCGGCCCGCATGGTCTTCCGGTCTCCGCCCGGGATGGCCTGGTGCGCAACGCCTGGCTGCTGCCCTCGATGATTCCCTTCCTGGGCTGGGTGGTCACGGCGGGTATCGCGGGCTGGATTGGGGTCAGTGCTCTGCGTGATCCGCTGGGCCGCGGCTCGCACGAGCTACGCTCGGGAACCCGTGTGGAGGAAAAGCCAGATCGCGAGCTCGGTCGCTAACGGGGAGCCGCTAACGAGGTGCTTAATCGGCTCCCTAAAAACCGGCTCCCTTAGAGATTGCTCGAGCTAGGAGCCGACCAGCTCGGCGTAGCGGTGCCTGTGGTGCTCCGTGAAGCCAAGGGTGCGGTATAGCGAGATGCCAGCCTGGTTCGTGGCTAGCACCTGTAGGTATGCCTCGTCGGCGCCGTGGCCCGCGCCCCAATGCAGCATGTGAATTCCCAGTAGCGTGCCGAGCCCCCTGCGGCGCATGCCTTCCGCGACCTCCACCGCGGAAAAGCCCAGCCAGACTCGCCTGTCCTCCGATTCGGTCAGGGTGCCACGAGTGATCGCGACGGTGCGACGGCCGCTGGGCGCGGAGCTGTCCGGGATTAGCAGCCGCCCGAAGCACATTCGGCCGTCGATTTCCTCACGCAGCAGGCGCAGGGCCTTTTCGGGGAGTGACTGGCCGCGGAAATGGTACAGGGCCAGCCAATCCTCATCGGGCTGGTCAGCAATGTCGAATTCGACGTTTGTTATCGCCGAATCGGTCGGGGGTAGTTCGGTCTTCAGCGACCGAGTCATGACGAGAATGTCCGGGCCCACCGACCATCCGTCGCCCGCGACCAGTGCCTGCGCGGGCTTGGCGATCCGGTCCGGCACTGCAATCCTCACGGCAAGTCCGTGGGCCGCGTAGAACTGGCGAATCTGCTCCAGCGGTACCGGATGCATGCCCGCGCCGGGCGCAATCGGCAGCGCCGAGTTCGACCGCTCCGTAATGCCGTCACCAGCGCGCAGCAGCCATCCGGACTCCTCCGCGTGTTCGATGCCCGGGAACGCCTTCGCTGTGGCGACCTCCACCGCGCGGATATCCGAGTTGCGTACTGGATGATCCGGCAGCGCTTTTACAATCAGCACCTTTTTATCGCTGAAGTCCACCGCCGCGACAGAGTCGTCCGAGCGCTCACCTGCGCGTTTCTGTGGCCGAACGACGAACGGATCCATGCTGAGCACATGCCCAATCACGTCCGTAGTCGTCTTCCCGGACGCGGCCGCCTCCTCCTGAGACAGCGCTCGGCGCACAATCACTCGGCGCCCCACCGCGACCTCGCCCACGCCCCATCGCGAGATGGGCAGGTCGCGGCCCGAGGTGTCATGGGTCGCGCTTTCGCTTGCCGACGCCTCCGCCGTCTGTGGTTCCTCGCGCCTGTCGGCCACAGCGGTTACCTCCTATTTCGTGGCTTGAGTGTCTTCTTCGGGCTCGTCGTCGTGGCCGAAGGGGTCGGGGTCGACACCCGGGGTCCAGGTCAGGCCACCCTCGGTCCAGCCGGCCCGCTTAATCTCCTTCTTCGCCATGCGCTTCCACCGGCCAGTGAGGCAGTCGGTGTAGAGGAAGCCATCCAGGTGCCCCACCTCATGCTGCATGCAGCGGGCGAAGAATCCTGTCGCCTCGATGCGAACTTCCTCGCCATTTTCGTCGAGGCCGGTGACTACGGCGTGGTCGGCACGACCCGTCGGAAAGCTAAGTCCCGGTACGGAAAGGCAGCCTTCCTCGTCGGAGCCGTCGTCGGAGGGCATGGTCTTGGGGACCTCGCTGGTGGTCAGCACGGGGTTGATGACGCAGCCACGGTGCCACACGTCGTCATCGTCGGGGCAGTTATATACGAAGAGCCGCTTGCCGACGCCAATCTGGTTTGCGGCGAGGCCGACCCCGTGGGCGCGGTCCATGGTTTCAAACATGTCGTCAATCAGCTCGCGGAGCTCGGAGACGTCCTCGGTGACCGGTTCGGTCGGAGTGTGGAGGACGGGGTCGCCAGCGATGACGATAGGGCGAATAGTCATGGCAGTGATTCTACTCGGAGCCTGTGCCAAACTTGGAGGCGATGAAGACCAGTGGGGACGAGCAACAGGGAGCCGATTCGGCGAGTCTAGAGGGCGATACGCTCGGAGTCGAGCCCGCCCTGGCGCGCCGGATGCTGGATTTTGAGAAGGAGTGGTTGAAGGTCGCGCGGCGCGGGCCGAAGATGGCGGGGGCCAGGGACGAGGCGATCCGCAGCAGGTTCGGGAAGGACTTCGCCAGCGGCCCGGTGCGTTACCACCAGGTGCTTTCCCGCCTGATTGATTCGCCCGCAGCCGAGGCGGCGGAGCCTGTTTTGGTGCACAGGCTGCGGGCGCTGCGCGATGGGACGGCGGGGCACTAGGTCGCGCCGCTGGCGAGACTGGGCAGCAAATAAGCTTCAACCTTTACTGCACAGTTGTGGGGTTCGGCCTATAGTATTGCAATTGTGTCTGACCAACTGAACCCACAGAATTCGCCTCGTCGCGGCCGTCACCGTCTCGACGACGACTTCGACGAGTACGACGACTACGGCGAGTACAGCGAGAATGGCCAGTACGGCGCGTACAGCGAGAACTCCGCTGCCGTCTCTGCCACCGGTGCTGCAGGTGCATCCGGTACCGCCGGTGCCTCTGGCGCGGCGGGGGCGGCCGGGGCCGGTGCCTCCGGCGCAGAAGCTGACTCATCGGTCGGTGACGGGGCCGGGCAGGGGCGTTCTCTGCGCATCCTCGCCGCGGTTTGCCTGTTTATTGGCGTCTGTCTGGTCGGTTACGGAATTTACGCCTTCAGCACAGGTGGGGGCTCGGACGAGCAAACACCTTCCGAGACGGTCGTCAGCTCGCAGACCAACGGATCCGAGTCTCAGAGCTCCAGCCAAGATGTGCCTCCGCCGCCACCGCCGGCTGCTCCGTCGGAGTCCGGCGTGCCTATGCCTCCTCCCGCAGCTTCCGATGCCGCGAAGCCGGAGGATAAGCCGCAAGGCCAGGAGAGGGCCGAAGAGGGCGCCCCGGCGGACGCCCCGCGGGTCGACCGCGGTGCCACGAAGATCACCGTCCTGAATAACTCGCAGGTGACCGGTCTTGCGGACAAGGTTTCCGAGAAGGTCGGTGGCCAGGGCTGGGGCCGTGGCGCCACCGGAAACGCTCCCGAGAACGAAATGGGCATCTGGGAGAAGACGACCGTCTACTTCGCCAAGGACAATGCGAAGGAGAAAGCCGCGGCTGAGGAGCTGGCCCGCGAAAACGGTTGGGTTACCGCTCCTCGCGACGAGCGCCTGGAAGGCAAGCCCGTCGGCATCGTCGTCATTGTGACTGACCAGGCGAATTAACGAGGGGCGCGATGAAAAACGCGATGAACACGATGCGTCGCCGACACCGCGCCCTAGATGCGGGTTTCTTTGCAGCGGGCGCATGCGCGCTTGTGCTCGGCATTTCCGCATGCGCGCCCGCCGGATCGGGGCAGGAGGAAGCTTCCTCCTCGGCCACGTCCACGGCACCGGTCAGAGTGAACCCGGACGCGCCTGCGCTGAAGGAAAAACTCGGGGCCTTCAACTTCATTCGGACTAACGATGACGGCACGATGGCGATGCTCGCCACCGTCCACGTCAAGAGCGTCCAGGATTGGGTTGGCCTCGTCGACGAAAAGAGTCAGTTCTCCGTCCTGGAAAAGGGCAAGTACATAGTGCAGGCCCGTGGCGCATCGGGCTGCAGCGGTGTCGGTAGTCCCGCTGTGGAAGGGCTCGGCACCATCGGAGAGGTCCACGCTTCGGGGGACAACTCCGTAGACGTGTGGTCGACGCCTGCCAAGATTGATTCCAATAGCTTCACCACCGTCGCGCTTATCGACGAAAAAGGCGATCTTGCTGCCTGCGCGAAATCGGTGAAATGGACCGAGCCAACTGCTTCAAACGATTCCTAGTGTGAAAAAATAGGGGGCATGACTGAGGAATTTTCCGGATCCCCCGAACCCACGCTCGGTGTCGAGTGGGAGTTGGCGTTCGTTGACCGCTCGACGCGGGACACCGCCCCGGTTGCGGCGAAGGTGCTCGAGATCATCGATGCCGAGCATCCCGGGCATCCCCTGCAGCGGGAGTTCCTCGCCAATACGGTGGAGCTGGTCACCGGTGTCCACCACACCGTGCCGCAGGCGGTAGCCGACCTGCGCAGCCAGCTGGACATGGTCCTGGACGCGGCCGACCGCGTCGGGGTCGACGTGTGGTCGTCCGGCTCGCACCCGTTTGCCCGTGGCACGGCGCAGCAGGTCAGCGACAAGGGGCACTACTCCGAGATCATTAACCGCACTCAATGGTGGGGAAACCAGATGATCATCTGGGGTATCCACGTCCACGTGGGAATCCAGGACGCCGAGCGAGTATGGCCCATCATTCAGGCCCTGGCCACGAAGATGCCGCACATGCTCGCGTTGTCTTCGTCTTCGCCCGCCTGGAACGGTGAGGACATGGGATACGCCTCCAACCGCAGTCTGCTTTACCAGCAGCTGCCCACCGCCGGGCTTCCTCCTGCCATCTTCACCTGGGCTGACTGGCAGTCCTACATGCGCGATCAGGAGCTTTCCGGGGTGATTAACCACACCGGTTCGATGCACCTGGATATCCGCCCGGCGTCTAAGTACGGCACCATCGAGGTACGCGTCGCCGATGCTACCTCGAACATGAAGGAACTCGCGGCCATCGTCGCGCTAACCCACTGCTTAACCGTGTACTACGACCGTATGTGGGAGGCCGGCGAGGAGCTGCCCAGCCTGCAGCCCTGGCACATCGATGAGAACAAGTGGCGTGCAGCCCGCTACGGCATGGACGCGTTGGTAATCGTCAACCGCGACACCGATGAGCGCTGGGTTCGCGATGAACTAGTCGAGCTAGTCGAGCAGCTAGCTCCGCTTGCCGACGAACTGGGCTGTCGTACGGAGCTGGACTATGTCAAGGACATTGTTGCTCTTGGCGCAGGTTACGAGCGCCAGCGCGCCGTGGCCCAGGCGGCGGGTGCTCTGCCCGCTCTGGTTACCGAGGATGAGGTTCGGGACAACGAAGCGAAGCTGGGGCGCACCCCGTGGGCCGCCGCGGTGGACCTGGGCGTGCAGGAGCTTCGCGCCGGGCTCCCAATCGCGCCGGAGGATTTTCGCGAGGGCGCGCGATAACTCGACGCCAGCGCGTAGGCGCGGAGGGCTAACTTCCGACGGCGCTCAGCGTTGGCCGGCGGAGTCATCGCGGGCAATGTTCGCCTCGTCGATAAGCCCTTCCTTGAAGGCCTCATGCCCCACACGGTTTCCGATGATGGGGGAGGTGCCCAGCGCGAAGCAGATAATCAGCGTGAGCAGGCCGAGGTCACCCAGCGTGGTGGCGTCCCACGTGCCGTGGACGAGGACGTGGATTAGGGCGCCGCTCAGCGTGAGCATCAGACCGAGCGTCTGAGGCTTGGAGGACGCGTGCATGCGGCTGATGGTGTCGCGGAAGCGCGCGAGTCCGACCGCGGCGGCGAGGCAGAGCAGCGCCCCACCGACGATGAAGGCGATAGCGAGGATATCGGCTAAGAGAATCACGGTTGCTCCTTCCGATCGGCGGTGGGCTGGCTGATTTCGGCGCGGTCATCGGGAACTCGGAACTTCGCGACCGCCAGTGAGGAGAGGAACCCCAGCAGGGCGATGACCAGCATCGGATAGACCACTGACGTGTCGAAGCGCCACGCCATGAACGCGGCGAGCATGCCCTGGAGCATCGCGGTGATGGACTCGAGGCCTACGAGACGGTCCAACGAGTTCGGCCCGGCGATCATGCGGCCGAGGGCGATTAGCGTCGCCACGAAGTAGATTCCGGCGGCGATGCCGAGCAGGGTGTTGAAGAGCTCGGGATTCATTGGGCGTGTCCCTCCTTGGCTTCCGCCGGAGCCGCGGAGGCATTAGGTGCCTCCACGTCTGCCACATCGCGATTTTCGAAGGCCCGCAGTACCCGCCGCTCGAGCCGCGTGAGCTGCGCGATCTGTTTATCCACCTTGCAGGTGGAGGACGCGTCGAGAATGTGCATAGTCAGGGTCTTTTTCCGCTTATCAACGTCGACGATGATTCCTCCCGGCTGCAGGTTAATCAGTGCCATTGCGGTGGCGAGCGTGATATCGCCGCGCACGCGCATGGGAACCTCGATGATGGCGGCGGGCGGAGGATTGGCGCGCCGGATGGCGATCCAGGCGACCTCGACGGAGGCGACGAGGAAGTCGATCGCCCAGGAGCCGAATAGGCGGATCAGCCCGGAGATATTCAGCTCCATCTCGCTGACCGGAGGCAGCGGTAGCGGCACTGCCAGCGTGAGCAGGCCGATAACCAGTACCCCGGAGACGATGTTTCCGACGGAAACCTCGCCCCACAGGAACACCCACATCACCATCAACAGCAGAAACATCACCAGCGAGATGCGCGGAGGCTTTTTCCAGGAGACGGAATTGTCGTGGTTAGACTGAGTCTTACTCATGGCCTACCTCCTCTGCCTTTTCGTGGGGCGCAGCCGGGTTCCAGGGCTGCTTCGTGCGCCCGACATCGTCGAGCGAGTCGACCGAGTCCAGGTCGCGGACTCCCAGGACGGCGGTCCGGTACGCGTCGACGTTAGAGACATTGGTTGCCGCTCGGTTCGCGATTCCAGACAGCGGACCGGCCAGGATCGTAACTGCCACCGAGGCTACGACCAGGAGCATCGTCGGTGCCAGCATGCCGAGCGGTATCCGACCGACATCCGCGCGCTCGTCCAGGGCGACCAGCTTTGTCCGTTCCCGCAGAGTTGCGGGCGTGGCCAACGCCATGTCGCCTTCGGGGGCGTCGGAGCGGTCGCGCCAGAATGCCTTCGACCACACGATAATCATGGTGTAGAGAGTCAACAGGGAAGTGACAATCGACCCCGCAACCAAGATCCACGCGGTCGCGGTCCCGGACTCGGCACCGGCCTGAATCAGCAGTACCTTGCCCAGGAACCCCGAGAAAGGCGGGATGCCGCCGAGGTTTAGGGCCGGAATCAGGTACAGGATCGCTAGCAGTGGCGAGGACTTTGCCAGGCCGCCGAGCCTGCGTAGCGACGAGGACCCGGCCTGCCTCTCGATCAGCCCGACAACTAGGAACAGTGCGGTCTGCACCAAAATGTGGTGGACGATGTAGAAGATCGCTCCGGTAAGCCCCATGGCGTTGCCGACCGCGATGCCGAAGATCATGTAACCGATGTGCGAGACCAGCGTAAACGACAGCAGCCTCTTGATATCGTTCTGGGCCATGGCGCCGAGGATGCCCATCAGCATTGTCGCAAGCCCGGCCCACATCAAAACGTCGTCAAGCCCACCGCCGGGGAAGACCACACTGCGCGCACGGATGATGGCGTACACGCCGACCTTGGTCAGCAGGCCAGCGAAGACCGCGGTCACCATCGAGGGGGCGGTGGGGTAGGAGTCCGGCAGCCACGACGACAGCGGGAACACCGCGGCCTTCACCGCGAACGCGACCAGCAGCACCGCGAAGATGGCGGTGCGGGTGCCGGCGGGAATTTCCTCCATGCGGATGGAGATATGCGCGAAGTTCACCGTGCCCACCGACTGGTACACCAGGCCGATGGCCAGCAGGAACACCATCGAGGAGAGCATGTTGACCATCACGTAGGACACGCCCGCTCGAATGCGTGACGACGACGCGCCCAGGGTGAGCAACACATAGGATGCCACCAGGAGCACCTCGAAGCCGACGTACATATTGAACAGATCGCCGGCGAGGAAGGCCATGGACACACCCATGTTGAGCAGCATGTATGTCGGGACGAATACGGAGATGGGCTCGTCGTCGTCGCCGTCGGAGATGCCCTGCCCGATGCCGAACCACATCACGGCGAAGAGTACCAGCTGCGACACCGCAATCATCAGCACGGCCAGGCTGTCCGCAACCAGGGTAATGCCTATTGGCGAATCCCAACCGCCGACCTGAACGGTGTGGATACCGTGCGCGTAGACCAGGTAAACCAACCCAATCGAGATGGCGACGAGGGCGCCGAGCGCGGTCAGCGACAGCACCTGCTGCAGGCGTGGCCGTCGGGAGAGCAGCAGCGCGAGCGCTGCGGTCGCCGCGGGGACAATGACCGGCAGCGGAATCAGGAGGTAGATGAGTTGCTCAGTCGTCATCGCCGTCCCCCTTTTTGGCAGCGGCGCTGTCGGATTCGATTGGCTTCTCGAAGCTCACGGGACCGAATTGGTCGCCGGCCTGCGTTGGGAGGCCGGTAGTCGGGTCGTCGGAGCGGTCGTGGTCAGGGGCGGCCGAGGGATCGTCGAGTCTGCGCAGTGCAAGGGTGCGGTCTTCGCGGTCGTCCTGGACGTGGTCGCCGATGCGGTAGCGGTGCTGGCGGTAGGCCAGGGCGAGCAGAAACCCGGTCATACCCATTGAAATGACGATTGCGGTGAGGATAAACGCCTGCGGAAGAGAATCCGCTTCCTGGCCTCCACCGAGTACGTTGCGTCCCCAGATCGGCGGACTGCCGGGGCCATCGGAGCCTAGTAGAATCAGAAGGTTGATGCCGTTTCCCATAAGAAGCAGCCCCATCAGCATCCTCGTCAGCGCACGGTCGAGGAAGAGGTACACGCCGGCGGCGATCAGCACGCCCACGGCAGCCAGGAGCACGAAGTTGAGAATCACTGGTTTTCCTCCTTGATCGCCTGTGCTACTGGCGCGCTGGCGCGAGCCTGGGTTTTTCTTGGTTTGCCGCTGGGTAGCCTGTTTCTCAGCCCGCGGGAGCGTCCCAGAGCGGTCAGGGAGACGCGACGCGAGCGCGATCGTTCGGCTCGGCGGCTAGTTTCGACGTCGATGCGCCCGCCGAGGCTGCGCAGGATGTAGACGATTGTGCCGACGACGATGAGGAACACACCGAAGTCGAACAGCATCGGGGAGACCACGTTGACTTTGCCGATCGCTGGCAGCCCCAGCGATACGTACCAGGACGTCAGCGGCGGCCAGCCGACAACGATCGGCCAGATTGTGCTGAGCGCGGCGAGGAGCAGGCCGCCGCCGAGGAGGACCTCGGTGTTCACGGGAAGCGTGGCAGCCAGCTCCTTCCTGCCTCCCAGAATGTAGCGCATGGCGATTGCCAGGGAGGCGACAAGGCCTGCGGCGAAGCCTCCGCCCGGGGCGTTGTGCCCCGCGAAGAACAGGTACGCCGCCATGATAATCATTGCGGGGAAGAGCAGTCGGGACGCGACGAGCACCATAATCGGGTACTTCAGCTTCTCGGGCTCCGCCGAAGGATCGGTGGACATCAGCCAACGGGCGTTGCGGCGGTCGCGGCGGGTTCCTCTAGGAAGCTTCGAGCGCACGTAGACCGTGTGCGTACGAAACACCAGGGAGGCGATACCAACAGCCACGATAACCAAAACCGAAATCTCGCCGAAGGTGTCCCAGGCGCGAATATCCACCAGTAGGACATTCACTGTGTTCGCACCATGGCCAATCTCTTTCGCCAGAGCAGGAATGTCCTCGGAGACGGGAATGCTGCGTCGGGAAGCCATGGCGAAGGCGCCCAGGATAGGCACTGTCAGACCGACGGCGATGGCCAGCCACGCGCGGTGGCGCTCCCAGCGGGGCCGGGACTTGGGGGCGTGGGCGGGTAGGGTGCGCAGGACCAGGACGAAGATAATCATGGAGACGGTCTCCACGAGCAGCTGCGTGAGAGCCAGGTCCGGGGCGCCGTACATGGCGAAGAGTATGGACAGGCCATAGCCGGTCATGCCGACCATGATTACTCCCGAGAGCCTGTTGCGAAGTCGGGTCGCGGCGAGCGCAGCGATGATGATGACCAGAGCCACTGCGCCCTGTGGGGCCGAGTCCCACAGCTCCATGCGGATGTCGTCCCGCTCGCCAAGCAGCAGCGCAGAGGTGGGCAGGATGATCAGGACCAGCAAAATCACGGCTTCGTTCAGCGACAGAGAACCACGCTGGGTCGCGGCCGTCACTCGCAGCGAGAGGCGGCGGGCGGTGCCCAGAACTCGGTCGTAGAGTGCATCCGCGCTGCCGAGAGCCGGCTGATCAAACTGCAGCTGCCGGACGAGCTTGCGTTGCCAGTACATAACCCAGCCCGTGAAGAGGACGGTGGCAGTCAGAGCCAGGGGAAGGGTCCAACCGTGCCAGAGCGCCAAGTGGGAGTGGCTCGATTCCTCGGGGAACGCGACCTTGAGATACGGCGCGATAGCCCCGTCGAACAGCTGCGGGGTGAGGCCAGTGACTACGCCTGCGACAGCTAGGATCCACGCTGGCCCGATTAGAGGGGCACTCGGACTCTGCATGCTCGAGACCGCCTCGGAAATGCCGCCGCCGCAGACGTGGGTGCGGGGCTTCGTCGCGAAGGCGCCATGGAGCAGATACAGCGAGTAGGCAACGGTGAGGATGGAGCCGACGACGAGCCCGGCTGTCGTAAAGATTGCGGGCATCCCGTGCAGCGGCCGCGCGGAGAGCACCGCGTCGAGCGCGGCTTCTTTCGCGACGAAGCCGAACAGCGGCGGAACGCCAGCCATCGAGGCGGCAGCCAGGACCGAGATCACCAGCAGCTGCGGAGCTCTGTTACCCAGGCCCGAGAGCTTGCGAATATCGCGAGTACCGGTCAGCCGGTCAATTGCGCCAGCCACCATAAACAGCGTGGCCTTGAACATCGCGTGCCCCAGGGTCAGCGCCAGCGCCGCCAACATCGCCGCCCGCGTGCCGACGGAGGCAACGGTAATGATGAAACCCAACTGGCTGACCGTGCCATAGGCCAGAATCAGTTTGAGGTCCTTCTGCCGTAGAGCCATCCAGCCGCCCATAATCATGGTGACCAGGCCCAGCGGAATGATTGTCAGATGCCAGGTTTCGGTAGTGCCGAACGTCGGCGCCAGCCGGGCGACAAGGAATACGCCCGCTTTGACCATCGCCGCGGAGTGCAGGAAGGACGACACCGGAGTCGGCGCAGCCATAGCGCCGGGCAGCCAGAAGTGGAAGGGCGCGATGGCCGACTTCGACAGTGCCCCGATGAGGAGAAGCACCGCGGCGGTAGCGACAGCGGGGGAGTAGAGCTGCTCGTCACTGATCGCACCTGGGGCGGTAAGGGTGGAAAATTGCCAATAGTCCGTGGTGACGCCCATCAAAATGATGCCGAGCAACATGACTAGGCCACCCAGTGTCGTCACCAGGAGTGCCTGCCCTGCGGCCCTGCGGGAGGAGGAGCGCTCGGCGTAGAACCCGACCAGGAGGAAGGAGAGCACCGATGTGATCTCCCAGAAGATGAACATCAGCAGGATATTATCGCTGACCACGAGCCCGTACATGGACGCGGCGAATGCGACCATCTGCGCAGAAAAAGACCCGATGCGGCGACGTTTCCCCGGAGGAGGATCGACGAAGTATCCGGCACAGTACACGAGGACGAGAAAGCCCACCGTCAAAACCAATGTGCCGAAGATGGACTCGATAGCGCCGAGCCTAAAGTGCACGTCGAGGTGCACAGCCGGCATCCATTCGAAGTGCTCAACGACAGGTTCCGCCTGCGGGGACAGCGCAAGCTGGGCGAGGTGGCGGCCGATGTAGATTGCTCCGCCAGCCAGAGGAAGGCTCAGAAGGACAAAGCCCCGGGTTCCGAGCCACCTAATCGTCCATGGTGCAACCGCTGCGGTGGCGAACAGGATGCACAGGAGAATAGTCACATTTCCATCATGAATGATGTAGCAACATTATTGCAACCCCTTTTGGGGCTATAGGCTCACAACGTCCGATGGAGTGAGTGAAAAGCCAACGCCCTCTTAAAGGGCTAGGGAGTAGGTGCTAGCCGTGAAGACGATTGGCAGCGCACACCATAGCGTTCAGAACGGAAGTCTCCGGAGTCTGGCCGAAGCCCATCGTCCACACATGGTCGTGGTTGTGAGCAGCGTAGACGAACGTTGCCGTAGCTTCGAAGATTTCGAACTGGTGGAACTCCACGATCTCAACGCGGTAACCAGCGTCGGCAAGCAGATTGGTGCAAGCGGAGACCGGACCCATGGCGGTGATCTCCTCGGTGAAGGTGCGGGAGTTGCCCTGGCGGTCCGTCAGCGTCAGGTCGGCATTGAACCGGATGCGCCCCAGGGTGCCACGCTCAGCGGTGAAGTTGCGAATCTGAACCGGGCCATGCGTTGGCGAATATGTGTCGCTGAAATTGCGCCACGTCATCCCGCGAGCTTCTTGGCGGAGGCCGCGGGGCAGGCGGTGTCCGAAGCGAGCCCGGAACGGGTCGTCGGAGAAGGTTCGCACGGTGCGCTCGCCTTCACCCTCGGTGGCCAGCGACGGGCGCTTGCCGGTGAAGGTGGTCGAGGTCGACATGTTCTTGGTGGTGCGAGTGGAAAACATTCTTTGTGGTCCTTTTCGAAAAATCTCGGTGAGTGAGTTGCGGACCAACCAGGTGCTTTGGAAAGTTGCGGCCAGAGACCCCGTGTGGAGGGGCTAGTCCGTTGGGCCTCCACCGGGGTTCGTAGCCTTCGCTACTCGAATAAGAATGTTCTTCTGCATGGGTGGTACTTTAATACAAAGAGAAGTTGTGACACAAGTCATTTTTGTGAAAAAGGAGACGTGGGCAACACAGGTACCGTGCCTTTGTCGAATTGAAAAGCGCCCGGCTACCTGCGTGATTGTGCAACTAAAAACAGGGGTGAAAATTTTTCGAAACTTCAGCCCCTGCTTGTTTGTAACCCCTGTAAAACCCGATGTGGTAGTCGGGGTGAGGGTGGGTGCTATAGCGCGTTAATCGACGACAGGAACACCGCCTCACCCACCGCGATGTCACGAATCTCGTTCGGATCCACGGACTCGTCCGCAGAGTGGATCCGGCACTGCGGCTCCTCCACGCCGTAGAGTGCGATGTCCGCGCCCGGCACGGCCTCCAGCAGCGTCGCGCACAGCGGAATCGACGCACCCTCGCCCATACTTGCGGTCTCCTTGCCATAAGCCGCTGCGAGGCTGTCCGAAACAAGCTTTACGACGTCGCCCTCGACGTTGGCGCGGAACGGATTCGCGAGCTCGTCACGGTTCACGCTCACCTTCACGCCCCATGGAGCATGGGCCCGCAGGTGATTTTCCAGGGCCTCCTGGGCCTCGGCCGGGTCCACGCCGCCCGGGATGCGGAAGTTAATGTGCGCCATGGCGGTCGCCGCGATGGCGTTGACCGCGTTGGTGGCCGGAGGGCAGTCGATGCCGGTGACGATGACCGCCGGGCGCGCCCAAGTCAGGTCCGCGACGGAGGCGTCCTGGTTGCTGAGGAGCTCAACCTCGTCCAGTGCGCCCGCGTCCGCGCGGAAGGTCTCCGGCTCGTAGTCCAGGCCCTCCCATTTCTGGGAGCAGTCCAGGCCGTCAATCTTGGTATGGCCGTTTTCGTCCCGCAGGCTGTCGAGCATGCGAATAAGCGCCGCCAGCGCGTCCGGGGCTGCGCCGCCGAACATGCCGGAGTGGACCGGCTGCTGCAGCGCATCGACGCGAACCTCCAGGTCCGCCGTGCCGCGCAGGGTGGTAACGAGCGTCGGCTGGCCGACCTCCGCATTTCCGACATCGGCGATGAGAATGACATCGGCGCTAAAGAGCTCCGGCTGTGTCGCAATGAGGTTATTGAGTCCGGCTGACCCGCGCTCCTCGGAGCCCTCGACGATGATTTTGATGTTCGGCAGTTCGACCTGGCTCGCAATTGCGTCGTCAAGCAGGGCGCGAAGCGCGGCGAGGTGCATGACCACATTGCCCTTGCAGTCCGCGGTGCCTCGGCCGTACCAGCGGCCGTCGCGCTCGTCGAGCTGCCAGGGGCTGGCGGTCCAGGCGGACTCGTCGCCGGCGGGCTGGACATCATAATGCGAGTACAGCAGTACAGTCTTAGCGCTTTCCGACGCTGCTGGGACGAACCCGGAAAGAGTAATGGATCCGTCGATTGTGTCGTGCGAGATCAGTTCGATGCCCAGCTCGGCGAACATACCGGCCACGGCTGCGGCCGCGTCCTTGCAGGCCTTCTTCGTTTCCTCGGTTCCGTGGACGGATGGGAATGCGACCAGGTCGGTCAACTGGGTGCGGATTGTGTCGCGCTGGCTGGCGATGTTGGTGCGCAGCGACTCGATCAGGTCCTTATTAATAATGCTCATGGGCGCCAGTGTAGGCGCATGTGTGGACTGGGCGTGGGGAAGTGTGTGGCGTGCGTACGGTGTGGGCAAACCTTGCACTCGAGGGTGGGGAGTGCTAGAAAAGTGACTTAGCACTTGAATTAGTTGAGTGCTAAAAGGAACGGCTTTTAGATAAGACTTTTAGACAAGGTTTTCTCAAAGTAGTTCAACAAATCTCAACAAGTACAGTGTTGACTCCGGTGATGGAGAGGGTGGCACTTCCCTCAAATCACATGCCGTCGCGGGCGCCAGGGTCAACTCCCATGTAAGTGCCACTTATAAACGGAGGATTCTTCAAACCTCATGGCTAAGATTATTGCTTTCGACGAGGAGGCCCGCCGCGGTCTCGAAAAGGGTCTGAACACCCTGGCCGACGCTGTTAAGGTCACGCTCGGCCCCAAGGGCCGCAACGTAGTCCTCGAGCGCAAGTGGGGCGCACCGCTGATTACCAACGACGGCGTCTCCATTGCACGTGAAATCGAACTTGAGGATCCTTACGAGAAGATTGGCGCAGAGCTGGTCAAGGAAGTCGCCAAGAAGACTGACGACGTCGCAGGTGACGGCACTACCACCGCTACCGTTCTGGCTCAGGCTCTGGTTTCCGAGGGTCTGCGCAACGTTGCTGCCGGCTCCAACCCGATGGGCATCAAGCGCGGTATCGAGAAGGCTGTTGCCGCCGTTACCGAGAAGCTGCTGGCTTCCGCTAAGGACATTGAGACCAAGGAGCAGATCGCTGCTACCGCCGGTATCTCCGCCGCTGACCCGGCAATCGGTGAGCTGATTGCCACCGCTATGGACAAGGTCGGTAAGGAAGGCGTCATCACCGTGGAGGAGGCCAACACCTTCGGCCTCGACCTGGAGCTGACCGAGGGTATGCGCTTCGACAAGGGCTACATCTCCGGTTACTTCGCCACCGACATGGAGCGCCAGGAGGCCGTCCTGGAGGATCCGTACATCCTCCTGGTTTCCTCCAAGATCTCCAACATCAAGGACCTGCTGCCGCTGCTGGAGAAGGTTATGCAGTCCGGTAAGCCGCTGCTGATCATCGCCGAGGACGTCGAGGGTGAGGCTTTGTCCACCCTGGTTGTCAACAAGATTCGCGGCACCTTCAAGTCCGTCGCAGTTAAGGCTCCGGGCTTCGGTGACCGTCGCAAGGCAATGCTGCAGGATATGGCTATCCTGACCGCTGGCCAGGTCATCTCCGAGGAGGTTGGACTCTCCCTGGAGACCGCCGACCTGCCGCTGCTGGGCCGCGCCCGCAAGGTTGTTGTCACCAAGGACGAGACCACCATCGTCGAGGGTGCTGGCGAGCAGTCCGCTATCGAGGGCCGCGTCAACCAGATCCGCGCCGAGATTGAGAACTCCGACTCCGACTACGACAAGGAGAAGCTCTCCGAGCGTCTCGCGAAGCTCTCCGGCGGTGTTGCAGTTATCAAGGCTGGTGCTGCTACCGAGGTCGAGCTGAAGGAGCGCAAGCACCGCATCGAGGACGCCGTGCGTAACGCTAAGGCAGCCGTTGAGGAGGGCATCGTTGCAGGTGGCGGTTCCGCTCTGCTGCAGGTTTCCCACATCCTCGACGACGAGCTGGGGCTGTCCGGCGACGAGGCCACCGGTGTCCGCATCGTCCGCGCCGCACTGGCAGCTCCGCTGCGCCAGATCGCTCTGAACGCTGGTCTCGAGGCTGGTGTCGTGACCGAGAAGGTCGCCTCCCTGCCACAGGGTGAGGGCCTGAACGCCGCTACCGGTGAGTACATCGACCTGATGGCCGCGGGCATCAACGACCCTGTGAAGGTCACCCGCTCTGCTCTGCAGAACGCTGCCTCCATCGCAGCTCTGTTCCTGACCACCGAGGCTGTTGTTGCCGATAAGCCGGAACCGGCTGCACCGGCAATGCCGGGTGGCGACGAGATGGGCGGTATGGGCTTCTAAGCCTTAGTGGACATCGCGCTGATTGAGCGGGCTCCACTCCGGCAGTGCCAAGAACGGAGCCCTCGACTGTGAAGAAAGCGACGGCCACCGAGAATTCCTCGTGGAATGCGATCCCCAAGGAATCTCGGTGGCCGTCGCATTTCGGAGCTGAATTTCGTAGGCGTACTAAGTCCCCATACCCAACCCTCGCTGCACGCTCTAGGCCTCAGTGCCTGGTAGTGAACAATCAATTGTTCGTCGATATCCATGTGAATCATGCCTGGTGAGCTTCAGTGACGTATGGACCTGCGCTCCCAAATACAGGCGTGATTATAGGGGTCTCTTTTCGGGCCGAGAATGCCGTGACACTCGCCTACGCTATACGCGCGCAACTACTAACTTGCCTAGGAAACTACCGGCTTTCCTGGAAATAAGAAACTGGGTGAAGTTTTCCTTCCGGAGCCGCCTTTTTAGATCTTGCTGGCTTCGATTAGCTCAGTGGCCCAGTTCTTCTGCTGAATTTTCGAATCCAATTCTCGGAAGTCTTTCGACGCTTTGTCCGTCTGTCTCCTCAGTTCTTTGACCTCGACGGTTGGAACATGACGAATTTCGGATGACGAATAGCGGTCTTGCCTCGATGATACTTGGTCGGCCACCTTAGTTAAGAAATTTCGCCGCGCGAGAAGGTAATCACGCTTGGCCAGGGGGGGGCGTTGGTAGGCGTGCCTTCCCTGAAGGCGGTGGCGTTGATGGAGCGGACGAGCCACTCCGTGCGGGCGAGGAGACGATCGGCCTCAGCTCGGGCTGCTAGGGCTTTCAGATAACAACATGTTTCACAACCTATGTTCGCAGGTCGGTTCAGGCAGCTGAGATCTCCCCCTCAAATTCGGTGCCTGAGAGCTATCGATGCTGGGAAATTGCAGGTAAAGGCACCCTGATGGGGGACATGAACCTGCTTAATTCAGTAAGATTGAAGACATGGCTGACAAGAATGAAGAGGAATTCCACATCGTCGATTTGGCGAAGACCGAAGGCTACGTTGTGGATGATTCGGATGAAGACGATCCGGTGCTGATTACCCCTGACGGGGCTCCCGTCGATACGTGGAGGGATGACTACCCGTACGAGGAGCGTCTCACCCGCAAGGAGTATGAAAAGACCAAGCGCAAGCTGCAGATTGAGCTCCTGAAGTGGCAGAACTGGACCAAGGAAACTGGCCAGAAGCACATCATCCTCTTCGAAGGCCGTGACGCCGCCGGTAAGGGCGGCACAATCAAGCGTTTCAATGAGCACTTGAATCCGCGTGGTGCGCGCACCGTCGCTCTGGAGAAGCCGTCGCCGCGCGAATCCACCTCTTGGTACTTCCAGCGCTACATTCAGCACTTCCCGTGCGCGGGTGAGATCGTGTTCTTTGACCGCTCCTGGTACAACCGTTCCGGTGTGGAGCGTGTCATGGGCTTCTGCACCGAGTCGCAGCATGCGGAGTTCCTGCGTGAGGTTCCGATGCTGGAGAACATGATTCTGGGTTCCGGTATTTCGCTGACGAAGCTTTGGTTCTCCGTGACCCAGAAGGAGCAGCGCACTCGCTTTGCCATCCGTCAGGTGGATCCGGTCCGCCAGTGGAAGCTCTCCCCGATGGACCTTGCCTCGCTGGACCGCTGGGATGACTACACACGCGCCAAGGAGGAGCAGTTCCGCTACACCGACACGGATGAGTCGCCGTGGATTACCATCAAGTCGAATGACAAGAAGCGCGCACGCCTGAATGCTATGCGTTACGTGCTTTCTAAGTTCGAGTACACCGAGAAGGACCATGAGCTGGTTGGCACTCCGGATCCGAAGATAGTGAAGCGCGGTCGCGACCAGATTGGTGACTAGTGATTTGCTAGTGTCGGTGGCGTGAGAGCGCCTGCCGCACTCTTGTCGGGCTTATACGAAAACCCGCCTCTCGTTTATTGAGGGGCGGGTTTTCGGTGTTTTGAAGTGGTTTTGGGGTGGGCTGGCGGGCGAATAGTGGGAAGGCTGGTGCCTTGGCTGGCGACTTTAGCGCTGTTGCGCGACTGTAGAGCAGCAGATAGCGTGCACTACAGTCACAAGCCAGCGCTACGGTGCAGCGGGTGCGTTTAAAACAGCGCTAAAGTGCCGACAGCCCGCGCCTCCCGCACTTCCCACCCCGCAGCCTGCACCTTTCGCTGTTAGTTCTCGATGAGCTCCTGGCCCCAGTAGGAATCTGGAGTCGTACCGGGAGCAATCCAGTACACAGCAGAGCCAATATGTCGGCTCCACTCGTTAAGCATGTCTTCCTTGTCTAGTCTTGACTGGATTTTGGTGAACTGGTTGTCGGGGTTTTTCTGGAATGCAATCCACACCAGTCCGGTGTTGTTAGGGTCATCCGGGTTGCCTGCCGGCTGATCTTCATAAGAATAGGCGCGGCGTCGTAGGGCATCTTCCGGTTGCCCATCCTGTTCACGGGATAGTGCTAAGTGTGATTGGCGGTGAATAAGATAGTTGCCCTCGGCATCCTTGGCATCCATATCCTCTTCATCGAATTCGGAATCGCCGCCGGATAGGGGAGCGCCGTTGTCAATTCGGCGGCCAATCACCATTTCTCGCTCCTCCAAGGTTAGTTCTTCCCATGCATCCAAATTCAGAGCGATGCGCCGAACGACCATGATGGAAGAGTTTTTAAGCGCTGCATCCTGGGAGTCAATCCAGACTTGCTCGTCCCATTCTTCGGGATCCTTTGGGTTGACGGTGCCATCGATTTGGCCCATCGGGTTGCGTGGAGTGGAGCCGACGGGGACAGAGCCGAATGCTCGACCAAAACCCTTTTGGAACCATTTAACATGGGCCCATGGCTTTGCGGTTTTGGTAAGAAGACGGGCTACGGTGGCGGTGGTTACGGCGTCGTCGCAGCAGATTTGTAGGACGAAGTCACTCTGCCCCCACTCGGGGCGCAGCCGGTCTAACTTAAAGGATGGAATGTCATGTAGACCGGCGGGTTTGCGGTCGGATTTTCCCAGTAGGTCAAAGACTCGCTCGCCAAAGCCCGCAGTGATGGTCAGATTTGCGATGACCTCGACCATTGCGCGCTCGAGGAAGTCTGGAATCTCCTCGCCCTGGGTGAGTCGTCGAGAAACGTCTGTAAGCCTGCGGAATAGTTCGGCTATGCCTTCGGGACTTATGTCCTCGTTAAAGTCCAGGGCGATTAGGTGCAGATGCGCGGGACCTGGTTGCTCAATGCCGGATTGCACATCGCCGTCGAAGGGCTGGATGGCGTTCTTTAGTGGCGTTTGTGTCGACTCTGTCATGGGAGGGCTCCCTTCTGTGCTGAGATTCAGGCAGGGCTGTAGTCGCTTTAGCTGTTGTTTCTATCTTAAGCCATTAATAGGACGACATGCTATCTATATGCTGGTTCAAAAAATGAAACGAATAACTACTGGTGGGGTTAGCCTTTTTCGGGTCTATACGTTGCTAGGTCACCCCAAAAGGGTTGATGAATCTCGGAAACTCGCTAATTCTTGCCCTCTGCTCAATAGGAAATGTGGCGTGGTATACACTGTTGGCCAACAGCCGCCTTGTGGTTGAGTATGACGAGCCGAAATGGTGCACTCACTGGAGCCCCGGAATGAGTGGAGTCATAGTCGAACAACCATGAGTTATGCAGGGGAATCCGGTGAAAGTCCGGAGCTGTCCCGCAACGGTAAGCGTCTAGTTGAATAATCCGGGGTCAAACCGCGCAAATTGCACTAAAAACGCATTGGCGCAATTGTGAAAATAGCCATGGCTTCGGTATCTGCTACGTCGACAAGCCCGAATGCCTGCCGGTTGTGAGAAATAGATATTCACTGCCGATCACGATTGACGAGGAAATCACGAGATCATGGCTATTCATGCTACCGTCGCGGGCATTCCGCGTATCGGGCCAAATAGAGAACTTAAAATCGCACTGGAGAAGTATTGGCGAGACCCGGCTACAGCCGGACTGCTCGCAGCAACAGCGCGTGGCCTAGTACACCGCTACATCGACAGTGCCAACGCTGCGGGTATTGATTCAATCCCCACCGTCGGCCGGTCCTTCTATGATTCAATGCTTGATACTTCAGCTCTGCTGGGGGTGTTGCCGTCCCGATTCGACACGATTCCGGATTGCATCGGCGCCAACCTTCCTGCCTGGATTGACCGCTATTTCGCCACGGCGCGCGGCACTGAGACGCAGCCTGCGTCCGCAATGACAAAGTGGTTCGATACTAACTATCACTACATTGTCCCAGAGCTATCCTCTCGGACGGTTTTTCGACCCGACGTGGCCACATGGCTCGGCGAAGCCTGTAATTTCCGTGCCTACAGCAAGGGCGTCATACGTCCGCATCTGATCGGCCCGTACACTTACCTAGCCCTGGCACGCACCGACGATGGCTCCGATCCGCTGGCCCTCCTGGAACAGCTCGTAGACGCTTACCAGGATATAATCGTGCGCCTTGGCGCTGAGGGGTTTGAGTGGGTACAACTCGATGAGCCTATCGCTGTCACAGATCTCGATGATGGCGCCCGGCAGCGTCTCCGTCGGTGCTACCAGGTGCTTTCCGACGCCGCCGAGGCTGCGGGGGCAAAGCTGTGGGTACAAACTTACTTCGGCGACGGCGATCAGGCCCTAGAGATTTTCTCCGGAACCGGAGTCGGCGCCATCGGCGTCGACTTAGTCGCTGGAGGGGCTGAATTGCCTCACTGGACCGGGCAAGAGGTGTTGGTTGCGGGCATCGTGGATGGGCGCAATGTATGGAGGCGTGACCTCGACGAAGCTCTGAATATTCTCGAGAATCTCGCAGACCGAGGCGAGATTATCGTTTCCACCAGCTGTTCTCTGCTGCATGTTCCGTACTCGCTGAGGGCTGAGACCCCCACCGAAAGTGAGGCCGAGATCCACGATTGGCTAGCGTTTGGTGAAGAGAAAATCGCCGAGGTCGCGCTTTTGGCCCGAGTTCTTCAAGCGCGCATTAACGGCACGGACATCACTGCTGACGATGCCGCGGCGCTGAGGCGGGCCCGTGTGGCCGTCGGTAAGCGGGCGACTTCAGAGTTAATCCACAATGAGCGGGTTGAGAGGCGAGTGGCTGCAGTCGGCGAGCAGGACAGGACTCGCACTCCGTTCGAGCGCAGGCGTGCGGCCCAGGAAAAGACGCTGAATCTGCCCGAGTTGCCGACCACCACTATTGGATCCTTCCCTCAGACTGCGGAAATCCGCAGGGCCCGGGCGCGCCTGCGCCGCGGCGACCTTACCCCGGAGCGGTACGACGCGGCGATGATAGCTGAAATCCGCGAGGTCATTGAACGCCAGGAGGAGCTTGGTCTTGACGTGCTAGTTCACGGAGAGCCAGAGCGCAATGATATGGTGCAGTACTTCTCTGAGCAGCTCGACGGGTACCTAGCCACGACGAATGGCTGGGTGCAGTCTTATGGCTCCCGATGTGTGCGTCCTCCGATTCTGTTCGGTGATGTATCCCGCCCGGAGCCGATGACGGTGCGCTGGTATGAGGCAGCGGCGACGATGACGTCCCGTCAGGTCAAGGGCATGCTGACCGGGCCGGTGACGATGCTTGCATGGTCTTTTGTTCGCGACGATCAGCCACTGGGAACTACCGCAGATCAGGTGGCGTTAGCGCTGCGTGACGAGATTGCCGATCTGGTGGCTGCCGGTGCGCGCATCATTCAGGTAGATGAGCCTGCAATCCGTGAGCTGCTGCCGCTGAGGAAGGAGGATCAGCCCGCCTACCTCGAATGGGCGGTCGGATCCTTCCGTCTGGCCACGGCCGGAGTGGCCGATGACATCCAGATTCACACCCATATGTGCTATTCGGAATTCAATGAGCTAATCGGCACTATCGGTGATTTGGATGCCGATGTTACCTCCATCGAAGCGGCCCGAAATGGAATGCAAGTCCTTGCCGCCCTCTCCAACGCCGGCTACGCACAAGGAATCGGCCCCGGTGTGTGGGATATCCACTCGCCGCGTGTGCCGGGGCAGCAAGAGGTCGATGACCTGATTTCTGACGCGTTGGCGAGCGTGGACCCCAAGCTGCTGTGGATCAACCCGGACTGTGGCCTGAAAACCCGGGGTTGGCCAGAGACAATCGCCTCCCTGAAAGTGCTGGTCAAGGCCGCTAAAAAAGCCCGCTCAGCAGCAGAACCGCTCTCCGAAGTGCGAGCCGGTGCGGAGCCGGTTTCAGAGGGGGCGCGGGTGCTGTAGCTCTTAGCGTTAGCCCTTGATGCGGGAGTCCCCGTGCCCCGCCCAGGCGGCCTCGCGCAGCTCGTTTTTGCGCACCTTGCCGGTCGAGGTCCGCGGCAACTCGTCGATGACCACCACGTCGCGCGGGACTTTGTATCCGGCGATGTGGGCGCGGCAGTGCGCGATGATAACCGCGGCTACGGCCTCGTTGTGCTCGGCGATCTCCTCCGGTGAGCCTTCGCCGAGCGCCTCCGGGCGCAGTACGACGTAGGCGCGCGGGCGCTCGCCCCACTTGTCGTCCGGAACGCCGATGACGGCGCAATCGGACACATCCGGGTAACTCACTACGGCCTGCTCGACCTCGATGGTGGAGATGTTCTCACCGCCGGAGACGATGACGTCCTTGGCGCGGTCGAGGAGCTGGATATATCCGTCCGGGTGCATCACGCCCAGGTCTCCGGAGTGGAACCAGCCGCCCCGGAACGCGTGCGCGGTCGCCTCCGGGTCGCGGAAGTACCCGTTCATCACGCCGTTGCCCGTCATGATGATCTCGCCAATCGTGGCGCCGTCGGCAGGCACATCGATTAGTGGTGCGTCGAGGGTATCGGTGGGCTCAATAATGCGCACGTCCTGGTTGGTGACGGACGCGACGCCCTGGCGGGCCTTGAGCACTGCGCGGCGGCGGACGGTCATGTCGGACCAGTCCGGCTGGGACTCGCAGACGGTGAATGGGCCGTAGGTTTCGGTCAGGCCGTAGACGTGGGTGATCTCCACTCCGATATTTTCGCAGCGCGTGATGATGGTCGGGCTCGGCGGGGCGCCCGCGGTCATGATTCGCAGGTTGGTGACGCGGCGCTTGTTCTCGTCGTCGACCAGCGTGGTCAGCACTGCTGGGGCGCCGCACATCGCGGTGACGCCCTCGTCGAGGATGAGCTGCCACATCTCGGGGCCGCGCACCGCGCGAATTGCTACCTGGCGCGCGCTCACCGACATCGCTGCCCAACCGGTGCACCAGCCGGAGCAGTGGAACATAGGCAGTGTCCACAGGTAAACGGTGTGGTGGTTGAAGTGCATCGTCTGCACCTGCCCCAGCGCGTTGAGGTACGCGCCGCGGTGAGTGTAGACCACGCCCTTCGGCTTGCCTGTCGTGCCCGAGGTGTAGTTAATCGCGATGGGGTCATTTTCATCGGCCACCTCGTAGGGCAGGTCCTGCTTGCCGACGCCGCCTCCCGCGATGAAGCTGCTAAAGGTGGTGAAGTCGATGCTGGCTGTGCTTGAACCCGGCTCATCGGTAGCGGGGTCGGTGGCAGGTGCGGCTACCGGTTCGGTGCCGTCGCCATCGGCGATGTAAATGACATGCTCTAGCTGGTGGCCGATTGTGGGAAGAGCTTTGTCGATCAGAGACTTCTCGCCCATCAGGGTGGTTATGCCCGAGTGCTCCAGGATGTATTCGATCTCCTTCGGGGCCAGTCGTGTATTGATCGCCACCACCACGCCTCTGGCTAGCGGTACGGCGAACTGGGCCAGTAGAGCCTCGTAGCTGTTGGCCGCCAGGACGCCGATGCGCTCGTGGGTGGCCAGGCCGGCGTCGATAAGCGCGTGCGCGAAGGCCTGCGCATCCGTGGCCATCTGGCGGAAGGAGATTCGGCGGGGGCCGTCGACAAATCCGATCTTTTCCGGATGGACGCGGGCGCTGCGCTCGAGGAAGCGCAGCGGAGTGATGGGCATATTCAGGCCGTCTTTGGTGGGGAAGTCAGTCATGCCCACAAGAGTAAATGTTTGAAAACAAAAAAGTGAGGGTTTTCTCGCGAAAACTTGTGGGTTAGGGGCGGGCCCGGGCCTTCATCTGGCGACGGATTGAATTCGCGGCATCGCGACTGGCGCGATTGGCTCCGACGGTAGAGGCCGATGGGCCGTAGCCAACGAGGAAGATGCGAGGATCGGCGACGACCTGCGGTGGATCCATGAGGATGCCGCCGGCTTCGTCGCAAAGATGCAGCGGTCTAAGGTGGCGCATCTCCCAGCGAAACCCGGTGCCGAAATTGACGGCATCGAAGTCCAGGTGCTCCCCGTCGGCGATGATCACGCCGGTTGAGTCCGTGCACTCAAACATCGGGTGGGGGACTAGGACGCCGCGCTCGCGGGCATCGACGAGCTAGGGATTCCAGCCGAGTCCGGTCACCGACACCACCGACTGTGGCGGCAGGCCCTCGCGGACGCGCTTTTCGAACTTCCCGAAGTAGTCAATCAATGTGGTCGAGGCCTTGGCCTCTGGTGGGGCTTCGGCCTGGGGCATGCCGGGAAGGTCGTAGATGTTGTTGACCGTCTCCATGGTCAGGGAATCCCAGCGGTGGCGCCACGCGCCGCCGGGGCCGGGGTTCGCGTCGACTATGTCGAAGGTGGGGCGCTGTTGTGGGCGACGGCCGCAGCGCTCCCCCTACTTCGCAGCCTTCGGCTCGATTGGATTGCCACGCCAGGCCGTGTGCGCCGGAACGTGATCGCCGCGCATCACCAGCGACCCCGGCTCCACCCGCGCGCCCGCGCCCAGCACCGATGCCGGCAGCACCACCGAGTGCGGCCCCAGTACGGCGCCGCGGCCGATGTGAACCTCGTCGAGAGTCATCACGCGGTCGGTGAAAAGGTGGGTCTGAACCACGCAACCGCGCCCGACGGTCGCGCCGCGTTCGATAACCACCAGGTCCGTCTCCGGCAGCCAGTAGCTCTCCAGCCACACTCCGTGGCCAATCTTCGCACCCAGCAGACGCATCGCGCGCGACGCCCCTCCGGTCGCCATCGCCGGGTTCAGGTACCACGGCGCGGCGACCATCTCCACGAAGGTGTCCTGAAGCTCATTGAGCCACACGAACCTACTCCACAGCGGGGACTCGCCCGTGCGATGCTTGCCGACGCACACCCACTTCGCGGCCACTGTCACCGCAAGGCCCAGGATGCCGGCGAGCAGGAACACCAGGGGAGTCAGGGCGAGCGTAACCAGCAGGGCAAACGCGATTCCCATGGTATCTTCGGCACCCCGGAATCCCATCGCAAGAGTCAACGCCGCCTCGCCGATCCACTGCATTCCGGCCAAGGTGGCCACCGCCAGCGCCAGGGATGTCATCGGGGCCAGGATGCGCAGCGTCTCCACGACGCCGCGGGCAACTTTCAGTCCCGTGGTCGGGCGGTACGTCTGTGCGGACTCGTCCGAGCCAACATTGGTAACGCGGCGGAGCCTCTCCGGCGGAGATCCCCACCAGTTCGAACCGGACTTGGTTTTCTTCGGCGTGGACGATAGCACTGCAACCAATGAGTTCTTCGCCAGCTTGCGCCCGGGCAAGGTGATGCCCGAGTTGCCGAGGAAGGCCCGTTTGCCAATCTTGGAATCGTCGATAAGCATCCACCCACCGCCGAGCTCGTAGCCTGCGACCATGGTGTCGTCAGCGAGGAAGGATTCCTCTTTTACCTGCATCAACTTCGGAATCGCGACTGCGGTGGAGATCTCCGTATCGTGGCCGATGCGGGCACCGAGCGCGCGCAACCAATTCGGGGTCAGCAGTGAGGCATAGATGAGAAAGAGGTCGACGCGGGCGGCATCCATGAGCCGGATTGTCGCCCAGGCCTGCCAGCCGATTCTCGAGCGCACCGGGTGAACGCCGGCGCGCAGTCCCAGGCTGAACAGTCGCACCAGTACCAGGGTGAGGGCTGCGTAGACGATTATGCCCGCCAAGGTTGCGGCAGGAACCCAGGCCAGTGCGCTGACGAGCGCAGAGCTCAGCTCCCACTCGGCTGTCTCAGCGCCAAAGGCCCCTGCATCCGTCGCCCAGCCGAGCAGCGCGGCCATGGCCAGCAGTGATGCCAGCGGAACCAGCGCAAGCAGCACAGCCGTCGCTGCGTACACCGCGACCCAGCCGCGTGCCGACGGTGGCAGCTGCTCCGGGAAGCGGTGCTTGGAACGCCCGACCTTGCGCGCCGGCGAGCCCGACCAGCGCGCGCCCGCCTTGACCTTCTTCTCGCCGGTGACGGTCGAGCCCGCCTCGATGTGCGCGCTCTGGCCAATCCGTGTGCCCGGCAGCAGGGTAGAGCGGGCACCGACTCGCGCATGCGCACCCACGGAAATCTCGCCGACGTGCACCGTATCGCCGTCGACCCAGTAGCCCGACAGGTCGACCTCCGGCTCGATGGAGCAGTAGTCGTCAAGTCTCACCAGGCCCGTCACCGGCGGCAGTGAATGCAAATTCACACCCTTGCCTATCGACGCGCCGAGCATCCTCGCGTACCAGAGCACAAAGGGCGCGCCCGCAACGGAGCGGACTCCGGACGATTCCGCCAATCGCTCGGCGGCCCAGAGTCTCAAGTGCACGGAGCCGCCGCGCGGGAAGTCGCCAGGGCGTACCGAGGACGTCAGGGCCCGAGTCAGCAGAGCATTGACAGGCATCACTCCAAGCGGTGTCAGGAACAGGACTCCAAGCAGCGCGACAGCCCAACCCGGCAGCGCCAACGGACCACCGAGAGCCCAGTTCGCAATCGCCAGCCAGGTAACCCAGCGCACGCCACGAGCCCATTGAATCGGAACCATGAGCGCCACCTGCGCCCAGCGGGTGCCCCGGGATACCGGAGTGGGTTCGGGTATTTCCTCGCCGGTAGAGGACGCGGCGTCACCAGCGACGGAGTCGTCGACAAGCCCCCGGGAGACGAGCTCTTCGGCGAGCCTTCCCAGGCGAGGGTGGTCATAGAGATCGCGTACGGCGACCTGCGGGGCGCGCTCGCGGATACGGGCGACCACGCCTGCTGCGGCCAGAGAGGTGCCGCCGAGGGCGAAGAAGTCGGACGCCGGGCCCGGCTGCGGGACGGACAGGACCTCCGACCAGATTCCCGACAACCATGCCTCAACGGGCGTCATCCCCTCGGTATCCGCGGAAGGGGCGGCAGGCAGCGGCCACGGTAGCGCAGCCTTATCCACCTTGCCAGAGGTGCGCACGGGCAGTTCGTCCATGATGTGCAGGCGCGGCACCATCGGGGCGGGCATGGCGTCGCGGAGTATGGCCATGCACTCGTCGTGGTCCATCGAGCCCGCGTCGCCGCCCGCGCCGACGTAGCCGACCAGGACGGAGTCGCCCGCGCCGGTCTTCTGCACAACGACGGTCGCCTGCGTCGCGCCGGGCAGTGCGGCCAGGTGGGCCTCGACCTCGCCGAGTTCGATGCGGCGTCCGCCGATCTTCACCTGATCGTCGACGCGGCCAGCGAAGTACAACCCGGCCTCGTCCATGATGACGTGGTCGCCGGTACGGTACGCGCGCTCCCAGCCGAGGGCGGGCAGCGGTGCGTACTTCTCGGTGTCCTTCGCCGGGTCCAGGTAGCGGGCCAGGCCCACTCCGCCGATGACCAGCTCACCCTTGGTGCCTGGAGGGACCGGGTTGCCCTCCTCGTCGATGACGGTCAGGTCCCAGCCGTCCAGCGGAAAGCCGATGGTCACGGGTTTTCCGGGGTGCAGTTGGATGCCGGAGGCCACAACCGTCGCCTCAGTGGGGCCGTAGGTGTTCCACATCTCGCGCTCCGGGGTGGAGAGGCGGTCGACCAGCTCCTGCGGGCACGCCTCGCCTCCGACGATCAGCAGGCGGACGCTGTCCAAAGCCTCGGCTGGCCAAAGACCAGCCAGGGTTGGGACGGTCGACACGGCAGTGATGTGGCGAGAAATCAGCCAGGGGCCCAGATCGACTCCGGATCGCACCAGGGAGCGCGGCGCCGGTACTAGGCAGGCGCCGTTTCTCCAGGCCAGCCACATCTCCTCGCAGGAGGCGTCAAATGCCACCGACAGCCCGGCCAGCACTCGGTCGTCCGGCCCTAGAGGTCCCTCGGGGTGGTTGACCAGGAACCAGCGGGCCTCCGCATCGACGAACGCCGCGGCACTGCGGTGCGTGACCGCCACGCCCTTCGGCTTGCCCGTCGAGCCTGATGTGAAGATAATCCAGCAGTCGTCGTCCGGGGAAGGGGACTGGTCGAGGAAGGGCTCGCCGGTGTGGACCGCGGTGTCCCCCGCGCGGCCGGTAAGGTGCAGCCCATCGGCATCGAAATACCCCGCGATCTGCGCCTCTCCGAAGACCATCTCCGCCCGCTCGTCCGGATCGTCCGCATCGACCGGCACGTACGCAGCCCCCGCCGCCATAATCGACAGGATTGCCACGTACAGCTCTCGGCTTCCCGACGGCATCCTCACGCCAATGCGATCACCGCGGCGAATGCCCTGTTCAAACAGCCAGTTGGCGGTGACATCAATCTCGTGGAGGAGGTCGGAATAGGTGACTACGGCGTCGCCGTCGTCGATGGCGGCAGCATCCGGGTAGCGGCGAGCAGTGGACCGCAGAATGTCAATGAGGGTGCGCTCCGAGGGATTGGCGGATGCGCGCAAAAACTTTTTCTCAATCGCGTTCGAGTCCGCGCCGGTACTCACTTTCCGTCACCCTTCTTTTTCTTCTTGCCCTTCTTCTTTTTCTTCTGCTTCTTGGGCTTTGTCTCGGTCAGCACCGTAGCCTCTTCCGGAGCGGATGGCTCCTTGGACGCCGCAGGCTGCTCCGGGTCGATGGGGGCCGAGGGGACGTCGGCAAGCGAAGACAGGAGGGAGCGCACCTCGGCGGGGCAGGAAGCGACGGCGGTGCGCTCGGCTCGACGGAGGGAGCGGCGCAGCGATGAGCGGGCGGTGTCTCCGTCCACGGTGAGCGAAATGAGCTGGCGCCGGCGGTCGTTGAT
Source organism: Corynebacterium lactis RW2-5 (assembly GCF_001274895.1). NCBI lineage: Bacteria > Bacillati > Actinomycetota > Actinomycetes > Mycobacteriales > Corynebacteriaceae > Corynebacterium > Corynebacterium lactis. Next base: position 2,405,169 of record NZ_CP006841.1, on the reverse strand, counting down.
ATCGCGCGTGCGGATGACTAGGCCGGCCTTTTCCAGAGAATCGATGAGGCGGACCATGTCGGAGCGATCCATGCTGAGGGCGCAGCTCAGTTCGGTTTGGGCGAGCCCGTCGCCGTCGGCGATAGCTTCCAGAACCCAGTAACCGCGCAGGGACAGGCTTTCGATGTTAGTGCGAGAGAGCGTTGCGTTGACACTCTCCCGAACAGCGGCATCGAGATACGAAAGGCACCAGGACGCAGACTTGCGCAGGGCACTCGGGGCCATGGGGGAGTCGGAGCCCGTGGCAGTGCCGGGGCGCTTGGCCGCGGATTTGGGCTTCTTGGTGCGAGATGCCTTGATCGACTTTGAGGCAGGGGAATCAGACATGCTTCCAATGCTATCGAATAGCTGTGTATTCAATAGTTGGGCACGCCCAATTATTTTAACGTCTTTGTAGAGTTCAGCGCGATGTGCAAGGTCTGGAAGGCGCTGCACGCCGCGCTGAAAGGGATAAAGTTGGATGGGGTAGCCCGGGAAGTTCCGGCCCCTTCCAAAAGAGGCTGGGAGAATCCAGAAGTATCCGAAAAGGCTATGCCTTTTCCATCGGCAGGCCGAAGTGCTCCCAATCGATCATTCCGCCGCGGACGACGATGGTGTCGATGCCGTTCTTCTCCAGCCAGTCAGCGACCTGGGAGGCGCGGCCTCCGGAGCGGCACATCAGGTAAATATCCGAGTCGAGGTCCAACTCGCCATAACGGGATGGAATCTCCTCCATCGGGATGTGGGTAGCGCCGACGGCGTGACCGTCGTCCCACTCCATCTGGGAACGAACATCGATGAGCTGGGCGCCTGCGGGTACTTCAGTTACAGATACGGTTTCCATAGTGCGTCACTATACGCGCGGCATCGTTGGTATGGCGCGGCGATGGAGGTGGCACTGCTGCGATTCGGGGCTTAAGGCAATGGCCCGGGCTAGGCGAGCACGCCGGAAAACAAACCGTAAAAAATTTGCCAGCTTTTTGTAGGAAGTAGCGCCGAAAAGTGGCTTACTTCCTACAAAAAGCTGGCAAAAATCAAAAGTTGGGCGCGGCACCTCTTGCACCTCTTGCACCTCTTGCACGGCATGCGCCGCGCCGCCCCGGTTACTACTTGTGGCGCTCGATAGCCTCAGCCAGGATCTTCTCGGCCTCAGCCTTGTCGCCCCAGCCCGAACCGGAAACTTCCTTGCCCGGCTCCAGGTCCTTGTAGTGGACGAAGAAGTGCTCGATCTCGTCCTTGACGAAGTCAGACACGTCGGAGATGTCCTGGTAGCCCTCGAAGCGGACGTCATCGAGGACGCAGAGCAGCTTGTCGTCGCCGCCGGCCTCGTCGGTCATCTTGAAGACACCGACCGGGCGGGCCTTGACGATAACGCCTGGGAATACCGGCTCCGGCAGGATGACCAGTGCGTCCAGCGGGTCGCCGTCCTCGCCCAGAGTGCCATCGATGAAGCCGTAGTCGGCCGGGTATGCCATGGGGGTGAACAGGTAGCGGTCGAGGTAGACCTTGCCGGTCTCGTGATCGACTTCGTACTTGTTGCGCTGACCCTTCGGGATCTCAATAGTGACCTCAACGCTCACGGCGATGACTCCTTATAATCGGTGTACAATTCCCTGACGGCCATCTTAGGCGATGCGCGCCCGCTAGAGCGTTTGCCCTCCCGGCATGTAGTCGCCTTCTCCGGTTGCTCGACCTCTCGAGGCATAAGGAAGCAGGTGCATTTCACTTTGAGCAGTGCCGATTCGCAGTCCGGTACGCGTCGGGGCTGGGTAGTATGGGTCTCCATTCTCCTTGTGGTGCTTCTTGCCGCGCTCGGTGGCGCACTCGCGCTGATTTCGTATAACAATCGCCAGATTGAGGTGCAGCCGGCCCCCGCCGTCGAGCGTGCGGCCTCTCCTGTCACCGCCGCCCGCTCCTCGCTTGCCGACGACACCCTGGCCGCCAAAGTCACCGCCGCCATGGACGGTGCTACTGCGGATACGGGCTTCGGGCAGCTCCACGCGGTAGTTTCCGATGCAACGACCGGCGCCAGGCTGTGGGGCAAGGACGATTCGGTCGTGGCGATGCCGGCCTCGTCGCTGAAAATCCTCACGGCGGCCGCCGCGCTGCTCGGCATCGACGACGACCACCGTGTGGAGACCAAGGTCTTGCGCTACGGAGAGAGTAAGGACGTGGTTATTCAGGGTGCCGGCGACCCGACCCTGAGCGCTAACGGGGACGGGTTCTTCCACGACGCCGCGTCCGTCGCGGACCTGGCTGCGAAGGTACGTGCAGCCATGCCGGACGGCGTGGGCAAGGTCTACGTTGATACCTCCCTGTTTCCTGAGACCTTCCACTCCACCTGGGAGAAGCAGGGGCTGGCCGACGGATACGTCGCCGACGTCGAGCCCGCAATGATCGATGCGGGTCGCATCGACCCGAAGGAGGAAAACTCCCCGCGCAGCGCCACCCCGGCTGAGGACATCGCGAGCGTGCTGGCAGCCCAGCTCGGCACCGAGGCGGGCGGAAATGTCGCTGACGGCGTCGCGCTGCCGGCGGTAGAGCCGACCGTGGTGGCCTCGGTGCAGTCGGCACCGTTGCACACGCGCCTTCGCGACATGATGCTCTACAGCGATAACGTCCTGGCAGAGTCCATAGCCCGCGAGCTGGCGGTGGCCCGCAATCTGCCCCCGACCTTCGCAGGCGCCGCAACGGCTGTGCGGGATACCCTCGCCGAGCATGGTTTCGGCCTCGACGGTGCTATCTTGGCCGACTCGAGCGGGCTGAGCACGGATAACAGAGTCACGCCTAAGCATCTTTCGGAAGTCCTGACCGCGGCGGCTGGGCCGGGGAGTGGGCAAGAGGCGTCGGAAAGCGGAGGGGATAGCGGAGAGACGGAAGAGAAAAAGGCGGCGGTGACGGACGCGCTGCGCCCGCTTCTGGACTGCCTCCCGGTGGCGGGGGTGTCCGGGACCCTGGCGGATCGCTTCGGAAATAGCTCCGGGGCGGGGCTCGTTCGAGCGAAGACGGGGACCCTGAATAAGGCATCGGCGCTGGCTGGCTACGTGGTGACGAAGTCGGGGCAGGTGCTCAGTTTCGTGATGCTGTCGAACGAGGCGAGCCTACTTCCTGCGCGCGCTGCGGCCGATAAGGCAGCGAGCGCACTGGCGGATATCTAGACTGAATTCATTTGCCACTGAAAAATTTCCCGAGGAGATGAATCCGCCATGACCTCTCACACTTCCGCCATTAGGGACCTGCCCACCGTCCACGAGATTGCGGCGCAGGTCCGGGAGGGAAAGCTCAGCCCGGTCGACAGCGTGCAGCGCAGCCTTGATGCGATTAGCAGGCTGGACGGCGGGGTTCACGCTTTCCGCGAGGTGTGGGCGGGCCGCGCTCTGCAGGCGGCGCGGGACCTTGAGCAGCGCGAGGACCTCTCCCAGCTGCCGCTCGCAGGCGTGCCTTTTTCCCTGAAGGAGAACACGGTCCCGGAGAACCCGTTCGTGCGCCAGCTGACCAACGCCGGCGCGATTGCCGTGGGAACTACCGTGAACCCGCAGTTCTGCACGTGGGGTACGACGACGCTGCCGGGGCTGACTGTCGACAATCCGACGCTGCCGGGCCACACCCCGGGCGGGTCATCGGGAGGTTCGGCGGCGGCTGTCGCCGCGGGCATGGTCCCGTTCGCGCAGGGCAACGACGGCATGGGGTCGCTGCGCATCCCCGCGGCCTGCTGCGGCCTGTCGACGCTGAAGTCTACTCCGGGAATCATGCCGGGGCGTGTGGGCGGTACCGACTGGTTCGGCATGTCGGTCCACGGCGTGCTCACGGTCAACAACGAGGACCTGTGCCTGATCACCAAGGTGCTCACCGACGGCCTGGTGGATGCGGAAAACCCGGCGAAGACGCTGCCTGAGAACTTCGCCGTCAGCCTGGACACCACGGCGCCCGTTTTCGGGCTGAAAGCGGCGCCGGAGTACGTCGACGCGGCCCAGCAGGCGGCAAAGGTATTCGCGGACAACGGCTTCGTCGTCACTGAGAAGAAGATGCCGTATCCGCTGAACCCACTGCCGATGCTCGCGCGCTGGACCGCAGGTGTGGCGGACCAGCTCCGCTACGGTCCGCGCCCGGATCACCTGGAGTGGCGCAACCGCATCCACGCCCGCATCGGCCGCTCGCTGCGCTTCATTATCAACGACCGCCAGGTGGTGCGCGACCGAGCTCGCATCGAGCGGGAGCTGCCGGGCGATACCATCCTGATTACCCCGGCCCTGGCTAAGACCCCTCCGCGCAACCGGGCGTGGCACCGCATGCCGTGGATCGTGAACTTGCTATCCAACCTGCGGTTTACCCCTTACGCCTCAACGTGGAACTACCTTGGATTCCCGGCCGGAATCGTCGTGGAACCTGTTTCCGGGTTGCCGGTGCAGCTCATTGCACGACCGACCCAGGAACGCATCCTGCTTACCGCGATGGAGACCATCGCCAGTGGCGGCCGCATTGTCTAAACCCTTCTGGCCGGACCACAGCCCGCACTTTGTGACCATCCGCCATGCTGTCCGTTCCATGGCTCGACAGCAAGGGGCGGGGCTTGCAGGCGGTGTCGTCATCGGGCTTTCCGGCGGCGCGGACTCTCTCGCGCTCGTCGCTGGAGCATGCGCGGAAGCCTTCGGTCCGAAGGGGTCGCTTGCAGGCAAGAATGTCCACGCCGTCGTGGTCGATCACCAGCTCCAGGAGGGGTCCGCGGAGGTCGCCGAGCTTGCAGCCAACATCGCCCGCGGGATGGGGGCCACGGCGCAGGTAGTCGCGGTCGACATCGTTAGCGATTCTCCCCACGGCCCGGAGTACGAGGCGCGCATCGCGCGGCACCGGGTCTTACGCGAAATTACCAGGTCCCGCGGCGCGGCCCTGCTCCTTGCCCATACGCTGGACGACCAGGCCGAAACCGTTTTGCTGCGCCTGGCCCGGGGAGGCGGTCCGCAGGCGCTGTCCGCCATCCGCGCCGAGCTGATCTGGTCGGACGGGACTCGAATCCTGCGGCCGCTGCTCGGTGTGCGCCGTGCCGATACTCAGCTCTGCTGCGAAGAGCTGGGACTGAAGGTCTGGCACGACCCTCACAATTACGACGAACACTACGCCCGCGTCCGTGTGCGGCAGACGATCCTGCCGCTGCTCGAGCGGGAGCTGGGCCCGGGTGTCGCGGAGAACCTCGCCAAGACCGCGTCCATCGCCGCGGTGGACAACGATTTTTTGGATGCTCGCGCCGAGTCGGCGCTTGCGACGCTGCTGGGGGAGGGGGAAGCGTCGGCAAGCGCAGCTCTGCCCGTGCGAGGGGTGGCCGAGCTTGACGACGCAATCGCGGTGCGGGTCCTCGCGCGCTGGTTGAGGCGGGCGGGCGGGGAGCCCAGCAGCAAACAGATCGACATGGTCATGGCGCTGGTGCATCGCTATCACGGCCAGGGAGAAGTGCCGGTGACCCGTGCTCGTGGCGACGCTGCGCAGGCGCAGCCCGCAAGGGGCAGGTTGGTGGTTGCGAGAAAAGATGGCACTCTACAATTAGGTACGGCGGAAAGGAATAGCGATGCATGATGTAAAGGATTTCGACGTCCCCGCGAATCCCTATGGGGACGACGTGGAGGCAGTCCTCGTGCACGAGAAGGAATTGCACGATCGCATCGCGCAGATGGCTGCGCGCGTCAGCGAGAAGTACAAGGACAGCGAAGAGGACCTTATTCTCATCGCGGTTCTGAAGGGTGCAGTCTTCTTTATGACGGACTTTGCTCGCGAGCTGAGCATCCCCACTCAGATGGAGTTCATGGCGGTGTCCAGCTACGGCAATTCAGCGTCCTCCTCGGGCGTCGTGCGGATTCTGAAGGACCTGGACCGCGACATTGAGGGACGCGACGTCGTCATCGTTGAGGACATTATCGACTCCGGTCTGACCCTGTCCTGGCTGATGAAGAACCTGCGCAACCGCAACCCGCGTTCGCTGGAGGTCATCACCCTGCTGCGCAAGCCGGAGGCAGTGCGCACCAACCTCGAGGTGGCGGACATCGGGTTCGATATTCCGAACGAGTTCGTCATCGGTTACGGCCTCGACTACGCGGAGCGCTACCGCGACCTTCCGTACGTCGGCACGCTTCATCCGCGCGTCTACCAGAAGTAGCGGCGGGCGGTCAGCTACGCTCGTCGGCCCTTGCCCAGCGCCACGGCCTAGATTTATCGCGGGAAATGGAAACTAATTACGCCCTCGCGGCGTTGTAGTAGATGTGGGGTCAGGAGCACGAAGCCCTGGCCCCACTTTGCGTACCAATAATTGAACTGATTTATACCGATTTGTAAGTAGTAACGCCCAGTTAGTTACGACTTGTAGAGAGCGAAAAGCGAACCCACATATATGGACAAGAAAAAGGTGTTCCGGTTTGCCGCGATTGCCGGCATTATCCTGATCATTCTGTTTGCTGTTACGCGGCTGACGGATGATTCGCGGTCCTTCCGGGAGGTGGATACCTCGGTAGCCCTGACCCAGCTGGATAAGGGCAATGTTGCGGAGGCCCAGATTGATGACCGCGAGCAACGCCTGCGCTTAACCCTGAAGAAGGGCGTAGAGGTTAAGGGAACGAAGGATGTCACCAAGGTGATGGCCAAGTACCCGGCCCGCGCTACGGACCAGGTGTTCGACAAGGTCACCGCCGCTAAGGACATCGCGAAGTTCAACACGAAGGTCAACCAGGAATCCTTCCTGATGTCGACCTTGAGCTTCCTGCTGCCGATGGTGATTTTCTTCTTCGTCATCATGTTCTTCTTCAGCCGCATGCAGGGTGGCAAGAACGGCATGTTTGGGTTCGGTGGTAACCGCGCGAAGCTGCTGAATAAGGAAACTCCGACCAATACCTTCGCAGACGTCGCCGGTGCCGACGAGGCTGTTCAGGAGCTCGACGAGATCCGAGACTTCCTGCAGCACCCGGCCCGCTACGAGGAGCTGGGCGCGAAGATCCCGCGCGGCGTGCTGCTCTACGGCCCGCCCGGTACCGGTAAGACCCTGCTCGCCCGCGCAGTCGCGGGTGAGGCCGGCGTGCCCTTCTACACCATCTCCGGTTCCGACTTCGTCGAGATGTTCGTCGGTGTCGGTGCGTCCCGCGTCCGCGATCTGTTCAACCAGGCCAAGGACAACAGCCCCTGCATCATCTTCATCGACGAGATCGACGCTGTTGGCCGCCAGCGCGGCGCCGGCATGGGCGGAGGTCACGACGAGCGCGAGCAGACCCTGAACCAGCTCCTGGTGGAGATGGACGGCTTCGGCGACCGTCAGGGAATTATCATCATGGCGGCCACGAACCGCCCGGATATCCTGGACCCGGCTCTGCTGCGCCCGGGCCGCTTCGACCGCCAGATTCCGGTCGGCGCGCCGGACCTGAAGGGCCGCGAGGCGATTTTGAAGGTCCATGCCCGCAACAAGCCGCTGGGGCCGGACGCGGATCTGGAATCCCTGGCCAAGCGCACCGCGGGCATGTCCGGTGCTGACCTGCAGAATGTTCTGAACGAGGCCGCGCTGCTCACCGCCCGCGTCAACGGCAACATCATTACTGCCGACGCGCTGGAGGAAGCAGTCGATCGTGTTATTGGCGGCCCGCGTCGCACCTCGAAGGTCATCTCCGAGCAGGAGAAGAAGGTCACCGCCTACCACGAGGGCGGTCATACCCTCGCGGCCTGGGCGCTGAAGGACATCGAGCGAGTCTACAAGGTCACCATCCTGGCTCGCGGCCGCACCGGCGGCCACGCCATGACCGTGCCGGAGGATGACAAGGGCATGTACAACCTGCCTGAGCTCTTCGCCCGCCTGGTCTTCGCGATGGGCGGCCGTGCCGCCGAAGAGCTCGTCTTCGGCCTTCCGACGACCGGAGCGTCTGCGGATATCGAACAGGCGACCAAGATTGCCCGCGCGATGGTCACCGAGTACGGCATGGCGCCGGCACTCGGTCCGGTCAAGTACGGCGAAGAACAGGGCGACCCCTTCGTCGGGCGCGGCGGCAGCGGCTCGTTGGACTACTCGCCGCAGGTTGCGGCTCTGATTGATGAGCAGGTCCGCGGGCTGATCAACAAGGCCCACGACGAGGCCTACGCGATTCTGAAGGAAAACCGCGACACCCTGGATGTCCTGGCGGAGAAGCTTCTGGAGAAGGAGACACTGCGCCGCGCAGACCTCGAGGTCATCTTCACCGATGTGGTCCAGCGCGAACGCTTGAACTTCTTCGACACCGACTCCAAGCACCCGGCCGACGGTCGCGAGCCGGTCAAAACTCCGGTGGAGCTAGCCATCGAACGCGGCGAAGAGCCCCCGAAGCGCACCAACATCTTCGCTCCGGTGCGTCGCGAAAAGCCAGCCACTGAACTGGCCTCGGATGGCAGCGGCAAGGCCGACGGAAACTCAGCAGCTGCACCTCCGGCAACCGGCGGAAGTGCTCAGCAGCCGCTGGGCCAGGGGCAGGACCGCCCGAACGTTCCGGTCTACGGCGGCACGCCGCCGCCTGCAGGTTGGACGGCACCGGGCTGGCCTCCGAAGGAGACGCGGCAGGACAAGTCGCAGTCTTCGCAAGCCCCGCAGTCTCCGGATGCCCCGGCTGCCCCGCCGCATCCGGGTGCCGCTAACTACCCGGTAAGCGGCGGCCCTGCGAGCATTCCTGCGCCGCCGGCGATGCCGGGGTCGGAACGTGGCACCCGCGGCAGGCACGCCAAGCAGGACGAGGAATCGTCGGCAAGCGATGCGACTCCGACCACGGTGATCCCCGCGACGGGGAGCCAGCCCCGCGAGCTGCGTGGCTTCCGACTGCCAGACAATGAGCAGCCGGACCACGAAAATCACCAAAATCACGCTAAGAACGATGACGCGCGTGGCGGAGACCAGGGCGCTGCGGACAAGAATCAGGAGTCGTAAAAACTCGTCATGGAGGAAAACTTCGATCAGGCACGGGCCGAGGCAGCGGTCCGCGAGTTGCTGCTGGCCGTGGGCGAGGACCCCGACCGCGAGGGGCTGCTGGAGACCCCGGCGCGCGTGGCGCGGGCGTACCGCGAGATTTTTGCGGGCCTGTACACGGACCCATCCGAGGTGTTGGCCAAGACCTTTAGTGAGGACCATCAGGAGCTCGTCCTGGTCAAGGACATCCCGATTTACTCCACGTGCGAGCATCACCTGGTTCCATTTTTTGGGGTAGCACATATCGGCTATATCCCAGGCAAGGACGGCAAAGTCACGGGTCTTTCCAAGCTGGCCCGGCTCGTCGATCTCTACGCCAAGCGCCCACAGGTTCAGGAGCGGCTGACCAGCCAGGTCGCGGACGCGATTGTGGAGAAGCTCGACCCGGCATCGGCCATCGTGGTTATCGAATGCGAACACCTGTGTATGGCAATGCGCGGCATCCGCAAGCCGGGCGCTACCACGGTGACCTCCGCCGTCCGGGGTGGCTTCAAGTCAGACGCGCGTTCCCGCGCCGAGGCGATGGCGCTAATCCGGAAAAACTAGCGAACTTCTTTCAACCGCAGTATCGATTCTCGAATAGGGGAGTAGGCGACCAAAAGGTGACTGAGACAGGGGCAGCGGCGCGCTGCAAGGTGATGGGCATCGTCAATGTGACGGAGGACAGCTTCTCCGACGGCGGGATGTACAACACCTTCGACGCGGCGGTTTCCCATGCGCACGAGCTGCTCGCGCAGGGCGCTGACATCATCGATGTGGGAGGCGAGTCGACCCGCCCGGGCGCGCATCGCGTCGGCGAGGTCGAGGAGATTGGCCGGGTGGAACCGGTCGTTCGCGAGCTGGCCGCCGAGGGGCACCTGGTCAGTGTCGACACCATGCGCGCCTCCGTCGCCGAGGCCGCAATCGAGGCTGGCGCTGCGCTCATCAACGACGTCTCCGGAGGGTTGGCCGACCCCAACATGCTCCGCGTATGTGCCGCCGGTGACATCCCCGTCTGCCTGATGCACTGGAAGACTGACCGCTTCGGTTCCGCCTCCGGCCGCTCCTCCACCCACCCCGCCGGGATCCTCGCCGATGTCACCGAGCACCTCTCGAGGCTTGCCGACGACGCCCTGGCCGCCGGCGTGCTGGAGGAAAACATCATCCTCGATCCAGGGCTGGGCTTCGCCAAGAACGCCGACGACAACTGGGCCCTCCTCCACGGTCTGCCGGAGATCATCGACCTTGGATTCCCCGTGCTGGTCGGTGCCTCCCGCAAGCGGTTTGTGGCCTCGCTGGATGGGCACGCCCGCAAACCCCAGGACGCGGACGCGGCAACCGCCGCGATTTCCACGCTGTCGGCGGCCGCGGGGGCGTGGGCAGTCCGCGTTCACAATGTCCCCTTCAGCCTCGACGCGGTGCGGGTCGTCTCGGCGTGGACAGCAGGTCGTGCGCTTGGCGGGGCTACGGCCTCGGGGGATTACCCGGAAGGCGGGGGAAACCAGGCCGCTACCAGCAGCGAAAGCACGACCGAAAGCACAACCGAAGGAGCCTGACACATCCATGGCAGATCGCATTGAACTGAAAGGGCTCAAGGCCCGCGGCTTCCACGGCTGTTTCGACCACGAGCGCCGCGACGGGCAGGACTTCTCCTGCGATGTCACCCTCTGGCTGGATTTCCGGCAGGCCGCTCGCACCGATGACCTCGACAACACCGTCGACTATGGAGCCGTTGCCCAGCGCGCCCACGCGATTATGACCGGCGAGCCGCGAAACCTCATCGAGACGGTCGCCACCGACATCGCCGAGGCTCTTCTCGCCGACGACGACGCCCGCGCCGACCGCGGCCTTGCCCCGCTTCTGCACGCCGTCGAGGTCACGATTCACAAGCCGCATGCGCCGATTCCCCTCGACTTCGAGGACGCCGCTGTGACCGCGCGCCGCTCCCGAAAGGGCAGGGCTTCATGATTCGGGCGGTGCTGTCGATTGGGGCTAATCTCGGGCAGGCGCGGCAGCGTCTCGCCGAGGTATTCGAATATTTCGGCTCCGAGACCGTCGCCGCGTCCCGGATCTTTACGACTGCCCCGTGGGGAGGCGTTGAGCAGGGAGATTTTCTCAACGCGATTCTGATTGTGGAAACTTCGCGTACGCCGATGCAGTTGCTCGAAGCCGGCTGGGAGTTGGAAAATGCCGCCGGGCGTACCCGCGAGGTCAAGTGGGGGCCGCGCACGCTGGATGTCGACATCGTCCAGGTCATTGACCTAGATAGCGGGCGGGAAGTCATCGCGGACGACGAAACCCTGACGCTGCCGCACCCGTGGGCGGCCCAGCGTGCCTTTGTTCTCGTACCCTGGTTGGATGCCGATCCGGACGCTACTTTGAAGGGTGTGCGGGTGCGAGATCTCGTCGGCAAGCTAGACCCGGGCGAGGTCGCGGAGGTGCGCGCCGAGGGCACGGCGAGCATCGGAAGCACTGGGAGCTCCGGGAGCGCCGGGTAGCGGCCCGGAGTTAGCGAAGGGAATACGAATGAAACCGACATCCCCGTTGACGTTGTTGGCAGTGGCGGTGTTACTTGCTGGCTGCTCGTGGATTATTCTCGACCGCTTTTTCGCGGATTTGGGCCCGCGAAGCTGGTGGGATCTCGGTTTCCCGTGGGTTCTCACCGCGGTGTGTGTTGCTGCTGGGCGCTGGATTAAGAAGGTGCTTGACGACGGCCGTGTCGGCCAGGATCGCAGTCAGGTGCAGCCGCTGACGCTATCTCGTTGGTGTGTGGTGGGCTCGTCGGCTGCATGGCTCGGGGCGATTCTCGCCGGTCTTTACCTCGGCGGTGTCGCGTGGGCGGTGCCGCAGTGGCCAGATCTCGCCGCAGCCCAGTCGGATGGTCCAATCATGATTGTGGGGTGCGTGTCGGGCGTGCTGCTGTCCGCAGCCGGGCTGTGGTTGGAAAAAGTGTGCCAATTGCCCTCTGATGGCGAAAATTCTCCTCCACCTACCGGGGATATGGGGCCTTCATCGGTAGGGTGGAGTTATGACTGACTTTCCAAACGCCGGCAACGACCCGAAGCAGTCGGAAAATGCCCCTTTTGATGACTCCCCCGAGGCAATCGCTAATGGCCGGGGCTCCGCCGAAGAATTAGCAGAGCCCACGGTTTCCGGCCCGGATGCGCAACCCGTGTCGGAAAACCCCGGGAACCCGGAGAGCAAGGAGACAATGACCGAGAAGACAGCGGTCATCCTGATGATTGCGCTGCTCGTTCTCGCGGTCCTGGCTAGCGTGGTCATGCTCTTCGCAACTTCTACGGGCTGGATGAAGATTGCGGTGCTCTTCGCGCTGTGGTCCGCAGTCATCGGCGCTGTGTTGGTGACCCGGTACCGCAAAACTATTGCCGCGGATCGCGACCGTCTGGAGACCATCGAGCAGCTCCACCAGGTTGAGCTCGACCGCGAGCTGGCCACTCACCGCGAGCAGGAGCTGATTCTGGAGCAGAATTACCTCGACTCGCTCGAGGGCAATAACGACGAGTCGATTGCCGCGCTGCGCGCTGAGATTTTCGCGCTGCGCGAGCAGCTGGCCCAGTTCATGGGCGAGGAGTTCGACGATGAGCAGGTTGCCCTGCGCGCCCGCGCCGAACGCCTGCGCGAGCTGGACGCTCCGCAGCAGTCCTCTCCGATGAAGGATCCGGTTGGCAACGATCGTCCCGAGCCCCGCGCCACCGCACATCGCGCCGAGATGACCGCCAATGGCGCGGTCGGCGTGCATACCCAGCACGGCGTCCAGGGCTCCCCGGTCGAGGAGGCAGAGGACACCAACATCCAGTCCGAGTTCAAGCCCTCCGGTTCCCCGGTTGACGTCTCTGAGGTCGCAGCCGAGGCTAAGGAAAGCAACAAGGACGATGCCAAGGGCGGCGCTAAGGAACCGGAGGACAAGAAGTTCTCCACGGATACCTTCCGGGCAATTCACTGGCAGGAAACCCCGGGCGGCCAGGAAGACGCCGACTGGTCCAGCAAGGAGGCCGAGGATCCGACTCGTCAGCTCCAGGCCATCACTGACGATGAGGTCGATTCCGAAGAGTCCTCTCGCCACGGCCGCCGCCGCGCGGAGGATCACAAAAATGGTCTGACCGTCGCCGAGCTGATAGCCCAGATGCGCAAGAAGTAAAGAGCCGCCCCGGTAGAGCCCCGGTAGAACCAACGGCTTTTCGTCTAACCTGTCAGTCATGACGCAAAGCCACCATCCCCATCGCACAACAGCGCCAAGGTTGTCGGTGGGGATTATTTCTGCCGGAAGAGTCGGAACCGCCCTCGGCGAGGCCCTATTGCGCTGCGGCCACCGCGTGACCCACGTTGTGGCGCGCTCCGACGAGTCCTCCACCAGGGCTCGTCTCCGGCTTGCCGACGCCCGCCTGGCCACCGTGGCAGAGACGGCCGCCGCTTGCGAGCTCATCTTTATCGCGGTGCCAGATAGGTCGGTCGCCGAAGTCGCCTCCGAGGTGGCTTTGCACGTCGGACCTGGAAAGATTGTTGTGCACACTGCGGGCTCCATGGGACGTGCAGTGCTGGATGAGGTCGCGCTGACCGGCGCCCTGACTATCGCAGCGCACCCGGCGATGACTTTCGCCGGGCTTTCGGACGATGCCGACCGCCTGTCCGGCTGCCCCTGGGGAGTGACGGTCGGCGACGAATTGGCCCGCACCGTCGCGGAGCTGCTGATCGGCGAGCTGGGTGGCCGTCCGGTGTTCATCGACGAGCGTCACAGGGGCCTGTATCACGCAGCGATGGCTCACGGCTCCAATGGGCTCGGAGCCGTGGTGGCCGACGCGGTGGAGATGCTAGCGCAGACAATCGGTGCCAGCGACGCTTCAACCCCCGATTTCACGGATGCTGAACGCCGCAGGCAGGCAGCCGCTCTGCTCACCCCGCTGCTGGAGGCTTCCTTGGAAAACGCCCTGAAGTGGGGCGCCCGCGGGCTCACGGGCCCGGTGACGCGCGATGACGTGGAGACCGTCGTAAAGCACGAGGCGGAGATTGGCAGGGCGCATCCGGGCGCGAGCGAGGCCTACCGTTCGCTGGCAGCGCGAATCGCGCATATGAGGGGTGCCAGCGGAGTGCTGAGGCATCTCAAGGGGTGGGAGTAAGTGGTGCTGGGACAGGTAGCGTAAGGTATGTCCGTCGATACCAATTCGGCCGATACTAATTCGGAGGAATCATGACGGGCTACGCCGCCGGAGAAACTACAGTTCACAACACAATTGCGGGGATTTCCCAGGTGACGCGTGCTCTGCGCAAAACCGGGCGTCCTGTGGTGCTGGTGCCGACGATGGGCGCACTCCACGCGGGGCACCTGGAACTGGTGGAGGCCGCGAAGACCCTCCCGCGTGCGGTGGTGGTTGTGTCCATCTTCGTGAACCCGCTGCAGTTCGGTGAGGGGGAGGACTTCGACGCCTACCCGCGCGCCCTCGACGAGGACGTGGAGAAGCTGCGCGCCGCCGGCGTCGAGCTGGTCTTCGCCCCCAGTGCGAACGAGATGTACCCGAATGGTTTCCGCACCACCGTGGCACCCGGCCCGCTCGCCGACGAGCTGGAGGGTGCCACTCGCCCGGGGCACTTCGCGGGTGCGCTGACGGTTGTCAACAAGCTTTTCAACATCACCAACTGCACCGATGCCGTATTCGGCGAGAAGGACTATCAGCAGCTGGCGCTGATGCAGCAGATGGTGACCGACCTGAACATGCCGGTGCAGCTCCACGGTGTCCCCGTGATTCGCGAGGCCGACGGCCTGGCGATGAGCTCCCGCAACCGCTACCTCTCCGAGACTGACCGCGAGGTGGCCGTGACCCTATCCGCGGCGCTGACCGCGGGTGCCTTCGTCGGCGACCGTGGGGCCGCCGCTGTGCTGGAGACCGCCCGCGGGGTGCTGGATAGTCGGCCCGAGGTCGACGTGGATTACCTCGAGCTGCGCGCCGCCAACCTCGCAGAGCTTTCCGACTACGAGTTCTCCGGCGCTGCTGGCGAGTTAGAGGCGCGGCTGCTGGTCGCGGCCCGCGTAGGCACCACCCGGCTAATCGACAACGTCGGCGTGATTCTGGGCGCACCGCGCCCGGACTCGGTCGCAGGTGGCGTTGCGGGCAGCGCTGCTCTCGGCCGGGAGAGCGCCGAAATCGCATCGGCGGCCCTGGCTGCGGCAGGCTTTGACGGGGAGCTGACCGAGGAAGAGGCCGCGGAGCTTGCGGTGCTGCAGGACAAGGTACGCAAGGCGCGCGAGGCCCGGCTGGCTGACGAAGCAAGCAGGGAAAATCTAAAGAATGCTGGATTCGGCGAGGATAAGCAGTAGTATTCTCGGTTGCCGTGGCTCCGACTTGCGGAGCCCACAGGTTTTAAGGTTTTCACGACCACGATTTCCGGGCGACGGGCGCTCGGTTAACCCGGAGGGACCCACCTTTTCATGTTCCGCACAATGCTGAAGTCGAAGATTCACCGCGCAACGGTGACGCAGGCGGACCTTCACTACGTCGGTTCGTGCACCATCGACGAAGATCTGATGGAGGCCGCGAACCTTCTTGAGGGGGAGGCCGTCGACATTGTCGACATCAACAACGGCAACCGTTTGACCACCTACTGCATCACCGGCGAGCGGGGTTCCGGCATCATCTCAATCAACGGTGCGGCAGCGCGCCTGATTTCTCCCGGCGATCTTGTGATCATCATTGGTTACGGGATGATGGACGATGCCGAGGCACGTACCTATCAGCCGGATGTCATCTTCGTCGACGAGAACAACAAGATGCTGGAGGCCGGCCACGACCCGGCCGATGTGCCCGAAGGCTCCGATCTGAAGGACCCTCGCCACCCGGAGCAGTGAGTTAACTCACTGTTTAACTTACTGCCACGAGGTTGTCATTAAATCCTCATGTGGCGGCAATTTTTGCGAAACTGGGTGTCAATACAGAGGTCCTAGCTTTTTAAGGGATTTAAACGGTCCTGAGAAATCCCCAAGATTTTATAAAGCTAGATAAGGCGGTCTACCCGTGGTTCGCATCGGTAAGAATCTGCTGTCGAGTGCGTTTGCTACCTCGCGCAGCTCCCTGACCTGTACCTACAAGTGCGGCAATGCATGTGCCGAGGATGCTCCCAACGAGTTCTCCTCGAACGAGTACTTCGGTGATGTTGCTCAGCAGGCTTTCTCGCAGCGCGCATACTCTCGCCGTGCGGCGCTGAAGGTTACCGGCGCCGGTGCTCTGGCACTGGGCGGCAGCGCAGTTCTGGCGGCCTGCTCGACTGACGGTTCTGGCGCTGCTTCTGGCGAGTCCAGCGCCTCGAGTTCTAACGGCTCAAGCGCTCCTGCATCAAATGGCGAGTCCCCGGAGGGCATGCGCTTCCAGCCAGTCGCGCCGAATAAGGAAGATGCTGTTGTCGTTGCGGACGGCTACGAGCAGAAGCTCCTGATCCGCTGGGGAGACCCCATCCACGAGGGCGGTCCGGAGTTCAACTTCGACAAGCAGACCGCCGAAAACCAGAAGGTTCAATTCGGCTTCAACAATGACTTCGCAGGCCTGATCAAGGCCGCAGACGGCACTCTCCTCTACGTCTGCTCCCACGAGTACACCACGGAGCCGATGATGTTCCGCGGCTATGACAAGGAGAAGGCCACCAAGGAGCAGGTGGATATCGGACTGGCTGCCCACGGCCACACCGTCCTCGCAGTCGAGGAGGATGAAAAGGGCTTCCTGAAACCAATCCTGTCCGACAAGCGCAACCGCCGCATCACCGGCTTCACCGAGTTCACCGTGGACGGCCCGGCAGCCGGCCACGAACTGCTGAAGACCAAGGCCGACCCGACCGGCATGAAGGTTGAGGGCACCCTGAACAACTGCTCCGGTGGCGTCACCCCGTGGGGAACCTTCCTGTCGGGGGAGGAAAATGTTGACCAGTACTTTGGCAACGTCGGCAAGCTCGACGACGAGGAGCTTACGAAGAAGCTAAAGCGCTACTCGGTGAAGAACAAGGAAACCTCCGACCGCGGCTGGGAGAAACACTACGACCGCTTCGACGTGTCGAAGGAGCCGAACGAGCCGAACCGCTTCTTCTGGCTGGTCGAGGTCGATCCCTCCGACCCGAACTCCACGCCGGTTAAGCACACCGCCGTCGGCCGTTTCAAGCACGAAGCCGGCCAGATTCACGTCACGGATGACGGCACGGTCGTCTGCTACTCGGGCGATGATGAGCGCTTCGAGTACATCTACAAGTTTGTTTCCTCCCGCAAGATCAAGGAGGGCGACACCAAGCACAACATGGGGATTCTCTCGGAGGGCACGCTCTACGTCGGCAAGTTCGACGGAAACTCGGAAGACGAGATCGACGGCTCCGGCGAGCTGCCGGCCGACGGTAAGTTCGACGGCACCATCGAGTGGCTGCCGCTGATGACCGCGAAGGCCGACGGCAACCACGAGTCGCATGTTGATGGAATGAGCGCCGAAGAGGTCTGCGTCTACTCCCGCCTGGCCGGCGACAAGGTCGGGGCTACCCGCATGGACCGCCCGGAGGATATCGAGGCATCTCCCAAGACCGGCAAGGTCTACGCTGCGCTGACCAACAACAAATACCGCGGCAAGGCTGGCGCGAAGGATGACAAGGGCAAGGAGCGCACCGACGGTGCTGGCCGCCCGCTGGACAAGGCCATCGAGGTCGCCCCGATCACCGAGAACAAGAACGGCCTGGTCCTGGAGATGGAAGACGACCACGCCGGAACTAAGGGCAAGTGGAACCTGCTGCTCGTCTGCGGCGACCCGAACGAGGCCTACTCCTACTTCGGTGGCTTCGACAAGGGTTCCGTCTCTCCGATTTCCTGCCCGGACAACCTGGTATTCGACGAGTACGGAAACCTCTGGATTTCCACCGACGGCAACGCCCTGAAGTCCAACGATGGCCTCTACGCAGTGGCCGTGGAGGGCGAGCGTCGCGGTGAGACCAAGTGCTTCCTGACCGTCCCGACCGCCGCCGAGACCTGCGGTCCGATGGTCGAGTCCAACCGCGTCATGGTCAACGTCCAGCACCCGGGCGAGATTGAGACCGACCAGGGCCACCCGACCGAGGAGGGCCTGGACCCGATTTCCAAGCCGACCTCGCACTGGCCGGACGGCGGCGATGCTCAGCCGCGCCCCGCGGTTGTACAGGTCGTCCGCTCCGGCGGCGGCAAGATTGGTGCATAGTGGAAATCGCGCGTAGCAGCGTGTAACAGCGCGTAGTCCTCACGCGGCGCGTCTCGAACGAAAAGTACTGTTCGATGACGCGCCGCGTTTTTGTTCGGTAGAAAAGTATTAATTGGGCGTTTCTTTAGCGCCCCCGCACTATCGATGGGATTAACCCTAGTGAACAGCATCGTCATAATCGGCATCATCCTCGTTGTCATCGGCGTCATCGTCGTTGTCGTAGCACGTCGGAATACCCAGGTTCCGGGCTCCGATCGGGAGCGTTTTGTCGATCCGCTGATGACCGACGAGTATCGCAAGTACGGCCCGACCTCTGTCGCGCCGGGCGCAATCCTGAACTACGGCGGTTCCTCCCATGTCGTGCGCGGATCGCTTGAGCTTTCTCAGGGGCCGTTCCGTTGGTGGGAACACCTCGTCGACGGGGGCGCGGATGGCTCCTGGTTCGGTGTCGAGGAAGATGAGGGCGAGGTCATCCTCACTTGGTGGCGCAAGCTCCCGGGCAGCTTCGAGCCAGCGAATCCCATGGTCGTCGACGGCGTGGAGTATTGGGAGGAGGAGCGGGGAACCGCTCGCTACACCGCTATCGGCACGACCGGGCTGCCGCCGGAGGGGTCTACGGACTTTGTCGATTACAAGTCCGGTGACGGTCGCTTGCTCGGGTTGGAACGCTACGGTGACTCGTCGTGGGAAGCATCGACCGGCATCAGAATCCTTCCCGGTGAAATCGATGTTCTGGCAGCTCCGGATCACAATCCGGGCACTGACAAGCGCTAGCGGCGGCCTCTATGTCTCTGGCAGTTCTCGACGTTGCGTTCAAGGACACCGCGGCGGAGCAGCTCCGCGTGGCCATTGACGGCCCCGTCCCGGGCACCCTCTGTGAGAAGGTCATCTCTCACCCCGACGGCGTCACACCGCCGCTGACTCTGGGAGTGCTCGGCGCGTCGCATGTGGTTTTCGTCGGCAAGCGGGAGTCGCCCCACTTTGCCGAAGAGGTCTCGTGTACCGCTGCGGACGGTGTTCCGCTGACTCGGGCGGGCGCCGCCGTGGAAGCTCGTGTGGAGCGTCTCTCGCCGGAAGTCTTCGTCCAGCGCACAGATGCTTTACGACGCGAACTCGGCGCAGGTCATCCCCGTTCAGTCGTCGCGGAGTTTCCAGGTTCTCCCGGGGCGATGACCGTGTTATCCGCGGAGCCGATAGAGCGGGGGTATCGCTGGGAGACTTGGCATGGATACCCTCCGGTGCAGATTGTGTGGACGTCGAATACTTGGACTGATGTCGGCGGTGTTCAAGGGGCAAAAGCAGACAGCGTAAAGGAAGGGGGCCTGAGCATATGGGACGCGAAAATATCGGCTACGCGTTAATTGTGGTTGGCGTTGCGGTCTCTCTTATCGGCTACTTCGTGGGTGGAAAGTCGGCGGAGGAACGGATTAGCGAGCGTTATCAGTCCGCGCCCGGCGCAGCCTCTGCCATGCAGACCAGCAACGGGATTGACCGGCGCTGGACCTGCGGCGACCGCGACCCCATCGAAGTGGGGCGCGAGCTGCGCGATGAAATCAGGCCGCAGGCCTACAGCGAAAATGGAGGGGCGGCGTACTTAAGGACGAAGAACTACCTGTTCATTGTCTCGCGCCAGGCTCCTGAGGCAGGGTCGAAGGACACGTGCTTGATAACTAGAGAATCACTGGGTGGCCGCTACTCGGGCGGACACTTCATCTACCTTGGCCCCGGTTTTGGACCCTCCGCTCCCTCGGGCGGTTCGGGCGGATCGGCCGGATCTTTCGGAGGAGCGAAATAATCATGGGACCAGTAACGTACATGGCCGCCAACGGGGCGGATACTCTCTCTGCGCAGGCAACGGTGGGCGAGCAGCTGGCGGTCGGAGTGCCGGCCACCATCGGTTATTTCCTCGCGGGCGCCCTGGTGCTGGCGGTCGGATTCATCGTTCTTGACCTGCTCACGCCCGGCAAACTGCGCGACCTGGTATTTACCGAAAATCGTGCGGGTGCCGCGTTGATCGCGGGTGCCCAGCAGATTGCGCTGGCCTGCATTGTTGTGTCGGTGATTCGCGCATCCGACGACACCCTGATGACTGGCCTGGGGGAGACCCTGGTCTACGGCGCTCTCGGCATTGTGTTTCAGGCGGTGGCGCTGCTGGTGCTCGAGGCCCTGATTCCGGGGCGCTTCCGCGACGTCGTGATGGACGCGAAGGTCCGCCCCCGGGCGGCTCTGGCGGCGACGACCTTCATCGTCATCGGTGTGATTAACGCGGTGGCGCTGTCGTAAATGGAGACTGCGACTTCCCGGCGTTGGCGGGCCCTGCTGCTGGGCTCCGTGGCAGCGTGCGCTGCATGTGGACTGGTCTATGAGCTGGCGCTGCTGGCGCTGTCGGCCTCCCTCGGCCGCGGCGACGTCGTCGCCAATTCCCTGATCGTCGCCGGCTACGTCGCGGCGCTAGGCTTTGGTGCCGTGGCGGCGAAGCCGTTTGTGCGCCGTGCCGCGATGTCTTTCCTCGGCATCGAGTGCGTTTTGGGACTGCTCGGCGGCGTATCCGCAACCGCTCTGTACTGGGTATTTTCAGTCACGGGTGAGAGCCTCGGGGCACTGGTCGCCGCCACGTTTGTGATTGGCACGCTAGTCGGTGCCGAGGTGCCGCTGCTGATGACCCTGCTGCAGACCGGCCGGATCGCCTCCGCCGAGAACACCGGCCGCGTGCTCGCGAACCTCAACGCCGCGGACTACTTCGGAGCCCTGGTCGGAGGCCTAATCTGGCCGTTTGTTCTCCTGCCCACGGTCGGCATGCTGAAGGCCACCGCCATCGCCGGCCTGATTAACGTCACCGCGGCGCTCATTATCGCTGCTCTGTTGCTGCGGAAGATGCTGTCTCGCCGGGCGCGTTTTGCATCCGTCGGTGCCCTTCTCGCGGCGCTGATTGCACTGGTTGCGCTACTGGCAGGAATCCGGGACATTGAGGCGACTGCCCGGCAGTCGTTGTATGCCCAGCCCATTGTTTTTGCCAAGCACTCGAAGTACCAAGACATCGTCGTCACGCGATTTGGTGAGGACCGGCGGCTCTATCTCGACGGGGGACTGCAGTACTCCAGCCGCGATGAGTATCGCTACACCGAGTCGCTGGTGTATCCGGCGGTGGGCAAGGATACGAAGTCCGCGCTGATTCTCGGCGGGGGCGACGGCCTGGCCGCCCGGGAGCTGCTGCGGATGCCCAATATCGAACGCATTGTCCAGGTTGAGCTGGACCCGGAGGTCATCGAGGTCGCCCGCACTGTGCTGCGTGAGGACAACCGCGGCAGTCTGGAGGACCCCCGCGTGGAGAAGGTCACCGCGGACGCCTTCGCCTGGCTCCACGACCAGGCGCGCGGCAAGGTGCCGGCACAGAAGTTCGACGCAATCTACGCCGACCTTCCCGACCCCGACAACGCGGTGCTGGCCAAGCTGTACTCGCAGGAGTTCTACGGGCTGATCCGGACGGTGGCGGCGCCGGGCGCGAAGCTGGTGGTGCAGTCGGGCTCTCCGTTTTCGACCCCGCAGGCCTATTGGCGCACCGACAGCACGATCCGCGCCGCAGGCTGGTCGACCACCCCGTACCACGTGCACGTTCCCACCTTCGGGGACTGGGGATTCGTGCTTGCGCAGGCCGCTCCAGAGTCTCCTTCGGTCACGCTTGACGACGCCGCCCCGCCGCTGAAATTCTTCACCCCTGAAGTGGCCCGGGCCGCGACCGTGTTCGGTGCCGATAACAGCCCGCAGCAGCTGGAACCGTCGACGCTCGCGCATCCGCAAATTGTGGAGGATATTCGTCGCGGTTGGCGACAGGCGGGGGAGTAGCCCACCGAGTGTTTGGCAAGGGGCGGGCGAGTAGCAGGTGGGGACGTGCGTCGGCTAACCTTTATAGCCGTGAGTGACGCGAAGAATTCCACCGAGACCACTGATAACACTAACGCTGTGCCTGAGCAGCTGCGAGTTCGCCGTGACAAGCGCGACCGCCTGCTCTCCGCCGGCGTCGAGGCCTACCCGGTTGAGGTGCCGCGCACGCATTCGCTGAAGGACGTCCGCGAGGAGTGGGGCCACCTTGAAGCGGGCGAGGAAACCCAGGACGTAGTGACCGTCGTGGGTCGCGTCATGTTTATCCGTAACACGGGCAAGCTCTGCTTCGCGGCGCTGCAGGAGGGCGACGGCACGACGCTGCAGGCGATGCTGTCGAAGGCCGAGGTCGGTGAGGAGGCCCTGGCTGCGTGGAAGTCCGACGTGGACATGGGTGACTTTGTCATTATCACCGGTCGCGTCATTTCCTCCCGCCGCGGTGAACTCTCCGTGATGGCGACGCAGTGGCAGATGGCGTCGAAGGCACTGCGCCCGCTGCCGGTGTCCTTCGCCGACCTGTCCGAGGACACCCGCGTCCGCCACCGCTACACCGACCTGATCATGCGCGAGCAGGCCCGCACCAACGCGCTGACCCGCATCAAGGTCATCCGCGAGCTGCGCCACGCCCTGGAGCGTCGTGGCTTCCTCGAGGTCGAGACCCCGATGCTGCAGACCCTGCACGGTGGTGCCGCAGCGCGGCCTTTCGTCACCCACTCTAACGCTCTGGACATCGACCTGTTCCTGCGCATCGCGCCGGAGCTGTACCTGAAGCGCTGCGTCGTCGGCGGCCTGGAGCGCGTCTTCGAGATCAACCGCAACTTCCGCAACGAGGGCATAGACTCCTCGCACAGCCCGGAGTTCGCGATGCTGGAGTACTACCAGGCCTATGGCACCTACGATGACTCCGCGCGCACCGTCCGCGAGGTCATCCAGGAGATCTGCGTCGCGGTCTATGGTTCGACGACCGTCACGCTTGCCGACGGCACCGAGTACGACTTCGGTGGCGAGTGGCGTGAGATGGAGATGTACCCATCCCTGAATGAGGCGCTTGCCCGCAAGTTCCCAGGCCAGCCGGAGGTCACCATCGACTCCACCGTTGATGAGCTAAAGGCCATCGCCGAGGTCATCGGCCTGGCGGTTCCGGAGAAGGGCGGCTGGGGCCACGGCAAGCTTGTCGAGGAGATCTGGGAGCACCTGTGTGAAGACCAGCTGGGTGGCCCGGTCTTCGTCCGCGACTTCCCGGTTGAGACCTCCCCGCTGACCCGCCAGCACCGCTCCAAGCCGGGCGTGACCGAAAAATGGGACCTCTACGTGCGCGGCTTCGAGCTGGCTACCGGCTACTCCGAGCTGGTCGACCCGGTGATCCAGCGCGAGCGCTTCGAGGACCAAGCCCGCCTGGCCGCCGGTGGCGACGACGAGGCGATGGTCCTCGACGAGGACTTCCTGCACGCAATGGAGCAGGGCATGCCCCCGACGACCGGTGTGGGCATGGGCATCGACCGCCTGCTGATGGCTCTGACTGGCCTCGGCATCCGCGAGACCGTGCTCTTCCCGATTGTGAAGCCGGAGGCCTAGAGCCCCAGCTCGCTCGGCGTTTTACCGGCCTTTGCTGCGATGAAGTGCTTGTCGGAGTCGTCGGCATGCAGGCGCATGATTTCGCGGAATTCGCCGAGATTGGTAAACAGTGGGTCCTTCCACGGGTTCCTGCCGGTGACGCGGATGCGGTAAATCCAGTAGCCGAACAGGCCAACATTGAATAGGAACGCAGCCCAGGCGCATACCGCGTTGGCGGTGGGGTTCATGGTGGAGAAGTTCGTAATCGAACTCGGCGGCACCAGGATCTCCGGCAGGAGATTGTTGGCTGCGATCCAGAACATGAGCGTAAAGCAGCGGAACCACAGCCACTGGCCCTTTGCCCAGGTAAACGCCGGCACGGTGCAGGCGAGTAGTAGCGCGAGGGTGCAGTACCAGGTGTAGTCGGCCAGCGCGTTGTAGAGGAATGCGTGATTCCACAGGTCGTAGGCGATAACCCACGGCCACAGCATGTCCGGCCAGATCAGGCCGCGGACTTTTTGCGCCGGGTTGGACGTGATGAAGATCGAGCCCAGGCCCGTAATCGTGATGATGTTGAGCGCGCCCGCCGCCGCGGTCAGCAGGTTCCAGTAGCCGCCGATGGTGCGGAAGCCCGTCGCCGGGTCGATGCCGACGCCCGAGGCCTGGAAGTTCGCCGCTACTGTCGTGTACCACTCGGGCGTGCCGACGGCCGCCTCGATTCCCCTGGTCTCCGGGAGCCCATTGATCATGTCGATGCCGACGTGGGCGTCGTTGATTTGCTTCAGACAGGCCGGGTCTGCGGCGCAGCGCAGGTAGTTGTCGGCCTCGAAGAAGATGGTCACGTCGCGGATGTTAGCCTCCATGATGTTAGCGGCCAGGCCAATCCACAGGGCGACACCGAACCAGAGGGCGTAGCGGTGCGCCTTTTCGGGGTTGCGTTTGCCGTACCAGAGCAGGAAACCGGTCATGGTGGCGGTGGCGACCATGATGGCGTACTTGCCGAAGGGGAACCAGCCCACCATCGGTGTGCCATGCAGCGCGGCGTAGGGCATGAGGGCGATGCCGCCGATTGTCCAGAGGACGAAGATGGTCCAGTTCCAGCGGCGGTTGATTTCAGAGATTGCGATCTGGGCTGCGAAGACGACGAACCACGTCACGTAGACGATCGGTGTGCCGATTTCCCAGAGAAAAAGCGATTGCATTGTCTCGCCATTCGTTAGTTGGGTTGAGATATTAAAGACTCAAACTGAGACTGGATTAGGGCTGAATTGCAGTACCTAATTTCACACTACGCCCGAAAGTGTAAAGGTGCTATAATTCTGGTAGTAACTTCTTCTCACTGCATTTCAGGCGCCCTTTGGGTGCCGGCAAGCAGGCCTAGCTAGATCCTAAAATCCAATAATCGTTTTCTCTTGGAAGAAGAGGGTGATGGTGTCATGGGAGGCTTTCCAAAACCAGGATTCGGCGCGCTTGCGGCAGGCGGAACTACGGCGGCCGCGGCGGTGCTCGGCGGAATGTACGCGTTCAGTCAGCTAAGCGGCAAGGCAACGCCGGAGGAGCAGGCGTGGAAATACCCGGGCGACGACCTGATCGACGCGAACTACTCCAACGGCTACTCCTCGACGTACGCCATTGAGATTGATGCGCCGGCCTACGCGGTGTGGCGCATCCTCAAGCAAATCGGCGCGAACAAGTCCGGCTCGTTTTCCTCGGAGTTTCTGGAGCGCGCCTTCGCTCGGCTGCCGTTTTACAACAGCTACGAAATCCAGGAGGAGTTCCAGCAGCCGGACTCGATGGTCCCCGGCGACATCGCCGCCTTCGACTTCCAGGGCATGTCCATGGAGTGGGCCGACGTGGTGCCCGGCAAATACCTGGTGCAGTGGGTGGACACCAAGAATCCACCGGCAGCGCCCGGGTCTTATGCCTTCCGCTACCCGACGATGACACACTTCGCAGCGGCCTGGTGCTTCTACACCATCCCGTTGAAGGGCGAGCGCACCCGGCTGATTAATCACTGGCGTATTGGTTACGAACCGGATACTCCGCTTCCTGGGGCGATTAACTGGGTCAATATCGAGCTGATTGGTGGCTGCATGACGCGCCTGCAGAACAACTACATCAAGCGTGTGGCGGAGTTCCGCAAGAAGCAGCAGCACCAGGGCAAGTTCATGCGAGGTGTGCTGGGCGGACGCTTCTTCGGTTCCAAGACCCCGGCCGGGCGTTGGGACGGCACCGAGCTGTTCGAGGACACCTACACGCAGTGGTTCCAGTACGGGCGGCAATGCCCGGCATCGGCGGAGATTCGCCCGCCGAAGACCGAGGATCCGTCCTGGCCGCCTAAGGGGCCGGGCACCCCGTGGGACGGCAAACTCGACGAGGAATACTACGTGGACTGGGAGGAACCGAAGTTCTCCTGGGACGAGCAGATTCGCCAGAAGCGCGAGCGCACCTACTTGAAGGGCTGGGGCAAGAAGTCCAATAAGTAGTGGGGGAGGGGCCTCCCCTTCCTTCTGTCCCTTCCTCCCGTCCTCCATTCCAATGTTTTTGCCAGCTTTTTGTAGGAAGTAGCGAGAAAACTCGGCTTACTTCGTACAAAAAGCTGGCAAAAATTGTCTTGGGACTATGCGCCGCGGAGGCCCCGTGGCAATCAATCCCGTCTGCCTCAGCGGTCGCGGTACCCCAGCGTCACCGCGTCGGAGCCGATGCGCGCGGCAATGCGGTCCTGGTCCTGTGGAGTCGCATTGTCCCGGACAAGCGCCACATAATCCGCGGAGTCGGAGTAGACCTCCTGGACGAATGGGTTGCGGCGTCGGGAAGCGATGCGCCACGCGTGGTAGGCGAATACGGCGATATTGAGGACAAGGGCGATTGTGGAGAGTGTGAACAGTGCCGTGGGGTTGTGCGCCGAACGGTGGGCGAACATCGAGTCCTGCATGAAATGCGGGAAGGTTAGTACGACCGCCGACCACAAGGTCAGCGTGTAGGCGCGGTACTGGATCCAGGAGCCACGCCCCCACTTGAACAGGGCAGGGATGGTGCAGGATGCCAGCAGGGCGACGCCGGAGTACCAGGCGCGGTCGGCTAGGCAGTTGTAGACGTAGGCGATGTTCCAGGCGTCGTAGGCGATGATCCACCAGATGGTCAGGTCGCCCCAGATGATGGCTCGGTTGCGCCCCTTAGCCACGAAGATGCCCATCCAGCCGGAGATTGCCAGCAGGTTCAGGATGCCAGCGATTCCGTTCATGATGTTCCACGGCCCGCCCCAGGTTGCCATGCCCTGCGCCGGGTCGATGCCGTGGATGTAGTAGCACTGGAAGTCGCGGACGACGGCCTCGGCGATGTTGATTGCCAGGATGAACGGCGGGATTAGCAGGTACCACTTGTTGTAGCGCAGCTTCTTCGAGTACTGCAGAGCGACCAGGCAGAGGCTTCCCGCCAGGGCGGAATACTGCTTGACGATGGGGAACCAGCCCGCCGAATTTGTCCCTTCGGTCGAGTATGGCCACCAGAAAATGGTGAGAAGCAGGGGGATTACAACGAAAACGGCTACGACCACGGCCTTGCTGCGCTGCGCCATCCATGCGGTCGCGGCTAGTGCGACGGTGACGATGACAAGCATCGCGTAGTCCCACCACTGACCGGATTCAAAGAAGAAGAGCGTCGGGTAGTTCGGAGCGGGGATTGAGGGCCACATGGTGTGTCCTAAGTAGGCGGCGATTTTGATGTTTGTATTCAGTTTTTGCGTGCGTTTGGTTCGCCTGTGCTGGTGAGCCTCTACTTCTTACGCTACTCCGGAATGTGTAACGATTCTTCTGACCAACATGAAGAGCGGAACAATCGCAGGTCGCAGGCTTACGGGGGTAACCGAAAGTCCGCGAAACTCTGTTGCCTAGGGTCGATTTTCGAAATTATGTGATAGCGGTCACGTAATTGATTTATTGTTATGCGAGTAATAGTTCTGACTCGAAAGGCCATGATCACATGAGCGAGAAGAAGAACCGCGAAGATTCGACCGTCGGCCGCAACAACCCTGGTCGCGACGCTATCGGAGCGGCAATGCGGTTCATCACGTCGATTACTGGTTCGGACTTCGCCCAGAAGTACGACCTTCAGCCCAAGATCGACCGCGTGGTGTACCAGTCCACCAAATCCGGTTTCAAGACCCTTGGTGCTGCGAACCGTCAGTTTAAGAAGATTGCTGGCTCGGGTAAGCCGGAGCGCCCGGCCGCCGAGGCGCAGGCCGCCGCGGATGCCGCTGCAGAGGAAAAGGCGAAGAAGCTCTTTGACCTGACCCCGACTGAGGATCAGCAGATGATCGTCGAGACGGTCAAGGAGTTCGCCGAGTCTCGCCTGCGTGAGACCGCCTATCAGTCCGACCACGACGCGACCCCGCCGGAGAACCTCGTCTCCGAGGCCTCCGAGCTCGGCGTCACTATGATCAACGTTCCCGAGGCCTACGAGGGAATCGCCACTGGCGAGGACGTCACCACCAACGCTCTTGTCGCCGAAGCCCTGTCCTACGGTGACATGGGCCTAGCCCTCGCGGTTCTGGCACCGGCTGGTGTCGCCGCGACCCTGACCGCTCACGGCTCCGACTCCCAGCAGAAGACCTACCTCCCGGCCTTCGCTGGTGAGGATGTCCCCGCCGCTGCCGTCGTCCTCGCCGAGCCGCGCCCGCTTTTCGACGCCAAGGCGCCGGAGACCACCGCCAAGCGCGAGGGTGACTCCCTGGTACTCAACGGCGTGAAGTCCTTCGTTCCGAACGCCGGCGCAGCTGAGCTCTTCGTCGTCGGTGTTGAGCTGGAGGGCAAGCCCGCTCTGGTCATCGTCGAGTCCGACACCGAGGGCCTGCATGTTGAGGCCGATCCGTCGATGGGTCTGCGTGGCGCCGCTATGGGCCGCGTTGTCCTGAAGGACGTCAAAGTCCCGGTCGAGAACATTCTCGGTGGCGCCGAGCGTTCCGCGCAGGAGCGCGAGGAAGCGTACCTCGACGTTCTGCGTCGCTCCCGCCTCGGCTGGGCAGCGCTGGCAATGGGTACCTGCCAGGCAGTTCTCGACTACGTCATTCCTTACGTCAACGAGCGTCAGGCATTCGGCGAACCGATTTCACACCGCCAGGCGGTTGCCTTCATGGTCGCCGACATCAAGATTGAGCTCGACGGCCTGCGCATGATTACTCTCCGCGGCGCCTCCCGCGCCGACCAAGGCCGAGGCTTCGCCCGCGAGGCAGCCCTGGCCAAGACCTTCGCTACCGAGAAGGGCATGAAGATCGGTTCCGACGGCGTCCAGCTGCTCGGTGGCCACGGCTTCACCAAGGAACACCCGGTGGAGCGTTGGTACCGCAACCTTCGCGCTATCGGTGTCGCCGAAGGCGTCATTGTTCTGTAAACCGCTAGACACTTCAGCCTAAAGATAAAGAGGAAAGAAAATGATTAACCTCGAACTGCCGAAGTTCCTCAAGGCGGGCGCGTCCCAGGCGCATCAGGCCGCCGCTGAGATCTTCCGACCGATTTCCCGCAAGTACGACATCGCCGAGCACGAGTACCCTAAGGAGCTCGACACGCTGGCCTCCATGATGGACGGCATGGCGGACGGCGGACGCAGCTTCTCCGGTGCGTCCGGCGGACGTGGCGATGAGAAGAAGAAGCAGCGCACTGGCGTCAAGAACGGTGGCAACATGGCTTCGCTGCTCAATGTCATCGAAACCTGCTGGGGTGATGTCGGACTGACCCTGTCCATGCCGTACCAGGGCCTCGGCAACGCTGCTATCGCGGCTGTTGCGACCGACGAGCAGCTGGAGGCCTTCGGTAAGACCTGGGCTTCCATGGCTATCACCGAGCCGTCTTTCGGCTCCGACTCTTCCGCAGTGTCCACCACCGCGAAGCTCGATGGTGACGAGTACGTCATCAACGGTGAGAAAATCTTCGTCACCTCCGGCGAGCGCTCCGACTCTGTTGTTGTTTGGGCAACCCTGGACAAGTCCAAGGGGCGCGCAGCCATCAAGTCCTTCCTGGTTAAGAAGGGCACTCCGGGCTTCACCGTTGAGCGCCTGGAAGAGAAGCTCGGTATCCGCGCTTCCGACACCGCAGTGCTGCGACTGGACAACGTCCGCGTTCCGAAGGAGAACCTGCTCGGTTCTCCGGACATCGACGTTAAGAAGTCCTTCGCCGGTGCTATGGCGACCTTTGACAACACTCGTCCGCTGGTCGCCGGCATGGCAATCGGCGTCTCCCGCGCAGCTCTCGAAGAGTTGCGTCGCATCCTGGAAGAGGCTGGCGTTGAGATCGACTACGACAAGCCCGCTCACTCCCAGTCTGCAGCTGCTGCCGAGTACCTGAAGCTGGAGTCCGACTGGGAGGCCGCTTACCTGCTGACCCTGCGCGCCGCGTGGATGGCAGACAACAAGCAGCCGAACACCTTGGAGGCTTCCGAGTGTAAGGCTAAGGCAGGCCGCGCCGGCACCGAGATCTGCCTGCGTGCTGTGCAGCTGGCCGGTACTTTCGGTTACTCTGAGCGTAACCTGCTGGAGAAGTGGTCCCGCGACGTCAAGATCCTCGACATCTTCGAGGGTACCCAGCAGATTCAGCAGCTGGTCGTCGCTCGCCGCACGCTGGGCCTGTCCTCCAAGGAACTGAAGTAAAACCTGCAGGCTTCATACGCTTGGGGGAATGCGACACCCCGGCCAGATTTGAGGCACTAGGCCTTTCTTGCTTACAGCCACAATTGCCCGCGCCCCGTTTCCTCCATGGGGCGCGGGTTTTGCTTGCGCTGTGAGAGCAGGCTGCGCGCAGCTTCGATGGCCCTAGCGCAGCATCCTTGTTGTAGTGCTCTTACTCTTCGAATGCTTTACGCAGGTCGTCGCCAGTGGTGTTGCACGACGCGGTGGCAAATTCACCCGTTGCAGTGTTTTCCGTGATTACCTTGCCGTTTGCGCTGATCTTGCAGGTAATCGCTCCGGATTCATTGATGCCGTTGGTAACGGAGAGATAAGGGCCGAAGAAGCCCTTCACCTTCACGTCCTTGCTCCAGCCAGCCGCGACGTTGGTGTCCTGGGCTGTCTGCGCTTCGCCGACGTTGTAAGTCACGCTCGCGTCCTGCGCGTCGCCCTCGATGCTGTAAGTGACTGTGTGCTCCTCATTCATTGTCTTATCGACCTCATTCACCGCGCCGCCGAGGAGCGCGGTGCAACCCGCGACGATAGCGATGAGGGAAAGGGCGAAAACAAGGCCGACGATGCAGCCGACCCGCTTGTACCATGGACGGTTTTCTTTGACGTAGATAACTTGAGGAGCGTTTTCCTGCGGGTAGTCGCCAGAACTCGGGCTCTGCGGGCTGGTCATGATGGTTTCCTCCTAGGGGAACGAAAAGCCGATTTTTGGGCAATCCCGCAGTCCGAAGAAAAGGTAAACCGACGGTTCTCGGAACGGGACCCCTTTGGTGTATCTAGCTCGCCGGACTGTGTATTTATTTATTTCGAATCTGTTTGCAGTCCTCATGTGTGGAAAACTGGAGGGAGCCACAGGGGGCAGGAGCAACGACGGGGGGGGGGAGACTCGTGTTTTCTCCTCGAGCTTCTTCCGATACCTCCACCATTCTATTTCCCTAATAAAATGGATAGTTCGCGAGATTTAGAGGATTTTTAAACTAGTTTTCACATTGCAGGGCTATCGTTTTTCTTCATGAGTATTTCCCGTCGCGCGTATCTTTCCGCCGCCGCTCTGGCCGCTAGCTCGGTGGCTATTGCTAAGACGTCGGGAGCTGCGAGGGTGGGGCGCCTGGCCTCGGGTCTGGGGCTTACAGAATCTGATCTAAAGTCGATGGTTGTCCTGGCAAGCGACTTGGAAGTCATCACTGTGACCGACACCTCGGTTGCCTTTACCTGGGCGACCTACGCCCCGGGTGTTCAGACTGCCTATGGTTTCGCCAAGCCTACGGTTCCCGCAGGGCAGAAGGTACTCCTTGCCCCGGCTGATGGCGGTGAGCTAAAGACTGTCTACGAGGGCTTTTCAGAGTCCGGTTATCACCACGTCATGGTGGAAGGGCTAGAGCCCGGTCGTGCCTACCGCTTCGAATGCTGGTCGGACGGGTCGAAGGCACTTCCATCGTTGGGCGTGACAATGAACCGTGCGGCGCCGGAATGCATCGGCGAATTCACCACGCTTCCGGCGCTGGAAGGTCAGTATCTGGCCACATTCGCCCTGACGAATGACACGCACATCGGAAAGCCGAATCACGACGGTATCCGCATCGGAAACTTCGGGCTATCGGCGGAGCCGGGCGATCAGCCTTTTTCTTCTATGCAGTTGGATGGACTGCTCAAGACGGTGTCGGCCGCCGGTATTGACACCATCGTCGTCAATGGAGACTGTACGGACAGCAACCGGCCGGAGGAGTACACGGAATTTCTGCGGGTGATGAACGGCTTCGGGGACTTCGGAAAGAATTGGTTTGTCACCCGTGGCAACCACGATAATCACCCTCCTGGACTGCCCAATATCAATGGTCGGCGTGGCCGTGACATTCGCCGTGGCAAAACCGATATCCCGGATTACTTCAGCGAGCATCTCGTACCGACACAGCAGCATTGGGCCACCAATGTCGGGGAGGTGCGCCTGATGGGTTTGGACACCGCGGAGTTTGGGTATGCGGGCGGCCGCATTAATGAGCGGCAAATGAGGGCGGTCAGAGCTGAGCTGGCGAGTGACCCGGATCGGCCGACAATCCTCTTTGCGCACCATCCCCTGACCCGAGACGCAGTCCGCTCTCACATCGGTGGTCCCGCTTTCATGATGGATTGGACGCAGTCGAAGAAGCTCCAGGAGATTGCGGCGGCGACTCCAGGAGTTAAGGGAATCTTCGCCGGTCATACGCATCGCAGCAGGAGGGGGATCGCGGATGTCGGCTCGACTGACTTCTGCGAACGCGGCGCCTCGCTGGGCTACCCGGGCGGATATACCCGCATTCGGGTTCACACGGATGGCTACCAGGTCAGTTTTCACAGGACCACGACGCCGGAGTCGCTGCTCTGGTCCACGAAGACTCGCTGGTCGATGTTCGGGCTCGAGCCGGAGCTGATGCTGGGTAAGGTCTCGGATCGTAACTACGTCCACAAGTTTGCCAATACCGTGGCCGTGTAGTCGTACTGCGTTGTTAACTTAAGCTGGCAGGTAAGAGCAGTCCATGTTGAGTTAGGCGTGAAGTACGATGACAAGCCCCTACGAGCCGGGCAACTACCCCGACGTGGCGGATTCTAACCCGTGGTCCGTCCCGGAAAGCCCGCAAGACGCGCAGCAATCTCAACCACAACAGCCGCAGGTCCCAAAGCCGCGCAACAACACTGGCCTGGTCGCCACCGCAACGGTTCTGGGGCTCGTGCTGGCGGGCTTGGTCGGCGTTGGTGGAGGGTATTTGCTCTCGCAGGATTCCAAGTCCGCTGCTCCGGAGCCATCCCCCGTGGCGGCGGGGCAGACGTCGTCAAGCCAAAGCCCGCAGGCAGAGGCCGGCCGGGGGAGCGATATGCCAAGCGCGACACCTGGTAAGTCGATTCCTGCCCCGGAACGCGCCGAGTCATCGGCCCAGGAGACCTCGCCCGCGCAACAAGCGCCAGGAAATTTCGGGCAGCGGGCGTTTAAGATGAATCGCTCCGATATTGATGCCGCAGGTTGGATCGGCAGCACGGCTCGCTGCTCGGGTGGCTTTTATGCCCGAGTACTCGCCGAGACCCCGTCGGGTAAGGCCGTGATCTGTGAGAATTCTTCCAATCGCCAGGACCGTCACTACATCGGTGATTTTCAGAACATCTCCGCAGCTCCGGACGCATATCCTGTTGAGAATTTCTCCGCTGAACGCGTCATTGCAACCAACGAGGGCTACCGCTACGAGCTGACCCGCAGCGACCTGAAGGTATTCAAGGGCGGCGAGCAGGTCTTCTCCGAGCCTGTCACCGACTGGGGCCTGCTGCAGGCGGGATAGAAGCGGGGCCCACCCCGCCGCTTGCCGACGCCGCCCTACGCCCTACGCAGCTTGCTCGGAGCCGGCTTCCTCCCACGGTTTCGGAAGCATGCGGGGGACGACCTTGCCCACGGCGTTGCGGGGCAGCTCGTCGAGGAAGACGGTCTCGCGCGGGACCGCGAACCTGGACAGGCGCTTCTTCACGAACGCGCGAATCTGCTCGTTGGTCAGGGCCTTGCCCTCGGGGGAATCCTCGCGGACTACCCAGGCGACAAGTGCCTGGCCGAAGCGTTCGTCGGGGACGCCCGCGACGGCGCACTCGCGGATGCCCTCTAGCTGGCTGAGTGCGTCCTCGGTCTCACGGGGGAATACGTTCTCGCCGCCCGAGACAATCATGTCGTCCTCGCGGCCGGAGATGTAGAGCAGACCGTTTTCCAGGTGGCCGAGGTCGCCGGTGCAGACCATCCCGTCGATGACGGGTTTGTCGGCGCCGGGGCGGGTGTAGCCCTCGTACAACATGTTGTTACCGACGAAGATGCGTCCGGTTTCTCCGTCGGGCACGCGGTTGCCGTCGGCGTCGAGGATCTGGACTCGTGTTCCCAACGGGGCGCGTCCGGCGGTCGTCGGGTTTTCCTTCAGCTCCTCCGGGTTTGCGATTGTGGCCCAGCTGACCTCGGTAGATCCGTACTGGTTGTAGAGGACCGGGCCGAAGCGCTCGAGGGTCTTCTTCACGATGCCCTCGGGGATTGCCGAGCCGCAGGAAGCGATGACGCGCAGGGAGGTGGCTCCGATGTCGTAGTCGTCGGGGAGCACCTCCATCATGCGCTGCAGCATGGTCGGAACCAGGAAGATGGTGTGCGGCGAGTGCGCCTCGATGATGCGGAGGCTGTCTTGAGGATCGAACTTGCGGCGCATGATCATGGTCGAGCGCAAAGCGATGCAGAGCTGGGCAGTCGCAAATCCCCAGGTGTGGAACATCGGCGCGGCGAGGTACGCCGGGCGGCGCTGGCGCAGCGGGATGCGGCTCATGATGGACGACGCCGGCATCCAGCTGCGCGGCTCCGGGCGCTTGGCGCCCTTCGGGGTGCCAGTGGTGCCGGAGGTCAGAATGATGACGCGGCCGCGGCGGGGGCGCTGCGGCAGCTCGGCGGTGGGCCACTTAGGCGGCGGCGCGGTCTTCAGCATTTCCTGTAGCGATGTCCAGCCATCTCGGACGCAGGAGGTGTCGCCGTAGTTTTCGAACCAGGACACTGCCACGGGGCAGTCGTTGAAGTCCTCTGGGAGCATGTGGGTAAATTCCTCGTCGATGAAGAGGAAGTCAATCTTTTGTTCCCGGATGACGGCGAGGGTCTGCTCCGCGGAAGCACCGGTGTTGAGCAGCACCAAATCGGTGCCGAGGCGACCGTGGGCGCACAGGGCCATAATGAACCCGCGGTGATTGCGTGCGAGGACTCCGATACGGTTGCGCTGTTGGACGTCGCCGTGGCGCAGTGCGCGGGCGAGAGCGGTGGAGCGCTCGTGGAGTTCCTCGTAAGTCAGCGATCCGCCATCATCGATGATGGCGGTGTGGTGCGGGTCGCGGGCGGCGGCAATGCCAAGCAGCCCAGCGGGGAGGAAGTCCCAGCGGTAGATCGAGCTGGCTGCCTTGCCCGCGGCACCCGGCCCCATGGAACCTAGAACTCCGGCCTGTGCAACTGGGGCGAGACCCAGAATCATGTCGGAGGTGGCCCTCGAGGCCTTTCGGACCTTGTTGAGGAGTGAGGTCTGGGGCTTGCTGGTCATGTGTTTCTCGTCTTTCATAGTCGCTTGTCCTGCGGCTTAGACACTGTGAGCAGGGGAAACAGTTTTCTCTATAGCTGCCTGTACTCGGCGGTCTGGTGGGGTGCCGGGGTTTGCAGCTGTGTCGATATAGTTTCTTTGGCAGTAATAATAAGTGACCCGGCTCACTGTTGAAAGGATTTTGAAAAACTTTCTTGACGAGAAACTAAAGACCTTTGGGTCGGCCGCTCTATTCGCTACCCGAACGTCAGTGAGTACGCGCTCATCGACTCCGGGACCTCGATGGTCAGGTTCCCGCTAGCGGGCTTTCCGTCTGTCTTGACCAGATCGATTGTTCCCGGCACTTCGGAGGCGGGGAACTTGGTCACCTTCCCATCGCTACCCGTCACCGTCAGCTCCCCCTTGCCCGAAGCCACAATCTGTACCAGTGCTGCGTGGTAGTTCAGGTGAATCTTCGCGCCGGGGCCGGCAGGGGAGATTGACTGCCCTCGCAGCTCCCACGGTCCCTCCAGGCTGTAGCCCTTCTCAGCTGGGTCAACGTAGGCGAAATCGTGGACACCCGCGCGGTATTCACTCAGGGGATTGGAAAACAGCGATGCTCGGTCTGTTCCCAGGTACGTCTCCAGGTTACGTCCCATGGTCGCGATCGGGGCATCGTCGGTGTTCGCCTCGATGGGGGCGGGCAGTTCGATACCGGGGTTGGCGTCGGCAAGCAGCTGGCGGACGAGCCTTTCGGTGGCTGCGTAGGCGCCCTCGCCCTCATGGATCTGGCGGACGCGGCCGTGTGCATCGACGAGGTAGTGGGCCGGCCAGTAGCGGTTGGAGAAATTATTCCAGGTCAGGAAGTCATTATCCTGCGCGACTGGGTAGTGGATGCCCTGCTCATTGGTGGCCATCGCGACGTTTGCGGCATCGTGCTCGAAGGCATACTCCGGCGCGTGTACGCCGACAACATTCAAGCCATAGTCGCGGTAGCGATCGTAGAGCTTCGTGACGTGCTCATTCGCCCGCTGGCAGTTGATGCAGGCGTAGGCCCAGAAATCGACCAGCGTAATCGTCTGGCGGCCATCGCGCTTTTCGGGGTGCGCCGGGTCAATCGCCGAGCCCGCCGGAGTGGTATTGATCCAGTTGGTAAGGCCCTCGAAGGCTGGCACATCGCCGCAGTCGAGTAGCCTCGACGGGTCCTCGTCTCGGCACGCATTAAGGCTTGCCGACGCCGCCTGTGCCCCGTCCTCGGAGCTATCGCCGCGCAGTCCGTTGAGAACGGATTGGGTGTCCTCGGAAGAATTGAACTTCTGTTGGATGCTGGCCGTCCAGTCCGGCAGAGTGCGCTGCAGTTTCGCGGGAACGTCGGTGGCAATCGCCAAAGCCAGGGCGAGTACAAGTGCGCCGGCAACTCGAGAGATGCGGGCGCGGTTATCAGTGGCAAACTGCGCGCGCTTTGACCACGCCGAGCCCGCCAACGCGAAAAAGAACAGCGGAACACAGGCGCCGAAGGCGAACGAGAAG
This sequence comes from Corynebacterium lactis RW2-5, assembly GCF_001274895.1. Taxonomy (NCBI): domain Bacteria; kingdom Bacillati; phylum Actinomycetota; class Actinomycetes; order Mycobacteriales; family Corynebacteriaceae; genus Corynebacterium; species Corynebacterium lactis. The sequence continues at coordinate 2,368,341 of NZ_CP006841.1, read as the reverse complement.
GCCAGGATCACGGTTGGCCAGCCGATATCTCCGGTGGCGCCCGCGACCGTCACCGCAGCAAGGACAGGGCCTGCGCAGGGCGCGTACACGGCGCCAAGTGCCAGTCCGATTCCGAAACCGGAGCCTTTACCGGCAGAACCCCTCGTTTTGCTGCTAATCCACGAGGGGACCTGGATTGTCGCGAATGGTTTTTCCAGCAGGTGGCCAAGGGCGGGGAAGAGCATGCTCAGGCCCACAATCACCAGCAGGGCGACGCCAACCCAGCGCAGCGTTGCGCTGGGAAGCCCTAGTACGGACAGCGCCAGGGTGCCGAGCAGGGTAATAGCCGTAAAACTAATCGCAATGCCCAGCGCGACCAGCAACGGTTTGCGCTTGGCGTCTGCCGAAACGGCCAGAACGATGGGCAGGACTGGAAGGATGCACGGGGAGACGCCCGTGACAAGGCCTCCAATCAGACCAATCAGGAGAATTTCGGGAATCATGGGTCCGCTCCTTGCTTTAACGAGTTGTCCGTAGGGAGATTTGTGCGCGCGTCATAGGTAGTTACGGAGCAGTCTCTCGGCATGGATTGGACTGTCGGGCAAATAATCTCGGGAAACTCACGCCTAAAAACTGGGCTGGGAAAACTTTTCGCAAAATGCAATCCGCAAGCTTCCGGGCTCCGTAATCATCTATGACGGCAACGAGAGAAGGTGCCGTCGATAAGCGAGAAGCTCGGGAGAGCCTCTCAATGAAAGCCTCGAGATAATCAAGGAGTACAAGTCATGATCTCTTCAGTACGTAATGGTGGTTCGGTTCGCGCGAAGCTGGCTCGCACTGTTCTAATTGGTGCCGTCGCAGTGGGAGCGGCGGCCGGGTTGGCTGCGTGTGGCGACAACGACAGCGACAAGATGAAGCAGTCGAGCACGATGCAGAGCACCGACAAGATGGACAAGATGGAGCCTTCGGAGGGGATGGAGAAGTAGTCAAACCCCTTTTCCACCTGCACTGAAAGCTACTGTTCGCCCGGATGCCTACCTGCGAATTACTATCGTTACCTGTGATGCGCGAAACCGAACTCCTCGATGAGTTACTCCTGCGCGTCCAAAGTGGCGACCGCCAGGCCTTTTCTTCGCTTTACGACGCCACGGCGTCGGCAATCCTCGGTCTTGCAGTCCAAGTACTGCACGACCGGGCTCAGGCGGAGGAGATTACCCAGGAGGTCTACCTGGAGCTGTGGCAGCAAGCCCGCACGTTCGACCCCACTAAGGGGTCGGCGAAGTCGTGGATATTCCGGCTTGCCAGGCTTCGGGCGATTGATCGGCTGCGTTCCCACCGGGCGACAGTCACGCGAGATGATCGGGACGCGATTTTGGACGCTGCACGAGTTGTGGACTCTGTAGAGCAGGAGACTCTAATCAGCCTGGATCGGCAGATGGTCAGGGATGCCCTCGACCGCGTGGGCGAGCCCCACAAAACCGCGGTGTTATTGGCTTACTTCCAGGGCCTGACCAACAGAGAACTTGCTGAGGTAACAGGGGTGGCGCTGGGGACGGCAAAGACCAGGCTGCGCGACGGGCTTCGCAAACTGCAACGGGAGCTTCACGCCAGCGCCGGTTTTGGCGATACTTGTTCACATTCCGAAGGAGGTGTGCGTTAGCAATGGGCAGTAAATTTTCTCGCGGTAACTCCGAAAACTTCGACGAATCCGACTTCGACGGTCTAGACGCCGAATTAGCGCAGCTGGCTGAGCCGGTCGCGCCCCCACCGGAATTGAAGGATTCGATCATGGCGCAGCTAGATGGGCTGCCCCAGGTAGAACCGGTCGACTCGGCCTCCGTAGAGCAGCCCGATGCGGATGCTTCCCCCGAGGTGGATAACGTGGTGAGCCTTTCGGGGCGTCGTAAGGCGGGCGGACAGGGCTCGGGCGGATTGAGGCAGGGCTGGGCCAGTGTGGTCAGTATCGCGGCAGCGGTGGTCCTGGTCGCGGGTGTCGGAGTCGGAGCTGTGACGGGATGGCCGTCTCTCTTCGGAGGCGGATCCGAATCGCAGACCGTCATCACCGCCGACGGCGCGAAGAAAATGCACGAGATTATGGCGGCGGAGGACGTTCGCTCGGCCTCTCTAAATGCAGATGGGGCACGGCTTGCGGTCGTGGTCTCCTCAGAAATGAACGCGGGAGGGGCGATGGTCAACGGCGCACCCACGCTCGATAAGGGAATGGGGGCGCAGGTCTGGTCCATCGACAGAGAAGGCAACGCGCGCTCGGCCGGCGTGATCGGGCAGGAGCCGCACACGGATGTGTGGATGCCCCTGCCCAGCGACACGATGGCGGTCAAGGTTACGGTCGAGCCGATGTCCGGAGCCTCATCGCCGCAGGGTGAGGTGCTGGCGCAGATTGAGCTGACGTAGGCAGGCACGCGGCTCGGGTTGGTAGGGAAGCAAAAGCTCGGACCTGCCTGTTCGCTACTGGCGTACGCCATCGAGGATTAATTCCGGGCGGTGCACGTTTAAGCTATTTGAAACGACTAATAGATAACCGACAAAGGGGCAGTGATGTTCGAGAGGTTTACGGACCGTGCACGTCGCGTTGTCGTCCTGGCTCAGGACGAGGCGCGGGAGCTCAATCACAATTACATTGGCACCGAGCACATCCTGCTCGGCCTTATTAGTGAGGGCGACGGTGTTGCAGCTAAGGCGCTGGAATCCATGGGCATTTCCCTGGATGCCGTGCGCTCCGAGGTAGTCGACATTATTGGCCGTGGCGCGCAGCCGCCGAGCGGCCACGTTCCGTTTACCCCTCGCGCCAAGAAGGTGCTGGAGTACTCGCTGCGCGAGGCTCTGCAGCTGGGCCACAAGTACATCGGTACTGAGCACCTGCTCCTCGGTCTGATTCGTGAGGGCGAGGGCGTCGCCGCGCAGGTTCTGGTCAAGCTCGGCGCTGACCTGCCGCGTGTCCGCCAGCAGGTTATCCAGCTTCTTAGCGGTTTCCAGGGCGACGAGTCCGATGGCTCCCCGGAGCAGCGCCCGGTCGGCGCCACCTCCGGCTCCCGCGTCCAAGATGGCAACCACCAGTCCGGTTCGCTCGTCCTCGACCAGTTCGGCCGTAACCTGACCGTCGCAGCTCGCGAGGGCAAGCTCGATCCGGTCGTTGGCCGCGAGAAGGAAATTGAGCGCATTATGCAGGTGCTGTCGCGCCGCACCAAGAACAACCCCGTTCTGATTGGTGAGCCGGGCGTCGGTAAGACCGCCGTTGTCGAGGGACTCGCGCTCGATATCGTCAACGGCAAGGTGCCGGAGACCCTGAAGGATAAGCAGCTCTACTCGCTGGACCTCGGCTCTCTGGTCGCGGGTTCCCGCTACCGCGGTGACTTCGAGGAGCGCCTGAAGAAGGTCCTCAAGGAAATTAACCAGCGCGGTGACATCATCCTGTTCATCGACGAGATTCACACCCTGGTCGGCGCAGGTGCAGCCGAGGGCGCAATCGACGCAGCATCCATCCTGAAGCCGAAGCTGGCTCGCGGTGAGCTGCAGACCATCGGTGCGACCACCCTGGATGAGTACCGCAAGCACATCGAGAAGGACGCCGCGCTGGAGCGTCGTTTCCAGCCGGTCAACGTCCCGGAGCCGAGTGTCGACCTGACCATGGAGATTCTCCGTGGCATCCGCGACAAGTATGAGGCGCACCACCGCATCTCCATCTCCGACCAGGCCCTGGTCGCCGCAGCAACCCTGTCGGACCGTTACATCAACGATCGCTTCCTGCCGGACAAGGCAGTCGACCTCATCGACGAGGCCGGCGCTCGCATGCGCATCAAGCGCATGACCGCCCCGGCGGACCTGCAGGAAATCGACTCCAAGATTGCCGATGTGCGCCGCCAGAAGGAAGCCGCCATCGACGAGCAGGACTTCGAGAAAGCTGCAGGCCTGCGCGATACCGAGCGCAAGCTGGGCGAGGAGCGCCGCGAGAAGGAGAAGAAGTGGCGCGCAGGTGAGTCCGACTCCATCGCCGAGATCGGTGAGGAGCAGATTGCCGAGGTCCTGGCCTCCTGGACCGGCATCCCTGTGTTCAAGCTGACGGAGGAGGAGTCCTCCCGCCTGCTGCGTATGGAAGAGGAGCTGCACAAGCGCATCATCGGCCAGGAAGAGGCCGTCGGCGCAGTCTCCCGCGCAATTCGCCGTACTCGCGCTGGTCTGAAGGATCCGAAGCGCCCGAGCGGTTCGTTCATCTTCGCCGGCCCGTCCGGTGTCGGTAAGACCGAGCTGTCGAAAGCCCTGGCGGAGTTCCTCTTCGGCGAGGAAGACGCCCTGATTCAGATCGACATGGGCGAGTTCCACGATCGCTTCACCGCGTCCCGTCTCTTCGGTGCTCCTCCCGGATACGTCGGCTACGAGGAGGGCGGTCAGCTCACCGAGAAGGTCCGCCGCAAGCCGTTCTCCGTCGTCCTCTTCGACGAGATTGAGAAGGCCCACAAGGAGATTTACAACACTCTCCTCCAGGTTCTCGAAGACGGTCGCCTGACCGATTCGCAGGGGCGCGTGGTCGACTTTAAGAACACGGTCCTGATTTTCACCTCAAACCTGGGTACCGGCGACATCTCCAAGGCTGTCGGCATGGGCTTCTCCGGTGTCGGAGAGTCCGACGAGGCCGGCAAGTACGAGCGCATGAAGGACAAGGTCCACGACGAGCTGAAGAAGCACTTCCGCCCGGAGTTTTTGAACCGTATTGACGAAATCGTCGTGTTCAAGCAGCTCTCCCAGGCAGAGATTGTCCAGATGGTCGACCTCATGCTGTCCCGCGTCAGCGAGCAGCTGAAGGAAAAGCGCATCACCATGGAGGTCTCCGAGAAGGCGAAGAACCTGCTGGCCAAGCGTGGCTTCGATCCCGTTTTGGGTGCCCGCCCGCTGCGCCGTACCATTCAGCGGGAGATCGAGGACCAGCTGTCGGAGAAGATTCTCTACGGCGAGATTGGTCTCGGCGAGACTGTCTTCATCGAGGCCGAAGGCTGGGACGGCGAGTCGAACAACACCGACAAAGCCAAGTTCGTCTTCACCAACAAGGGCGGCGCGGAGAACGTCGATGCGGACGGTGCCGAAGCCGCTGGCCAGGATGCCCTGGGCAACGCCGATGGTACCCTGTCTGTCGGTTCCCAGGACATCGAGGGCGCGGCTGACAAGGCCGCGGCCGAGGCTCAGCCCGAGGCCGACTCTGAGGGCTCCTCTAACCAGGAAAGTGAGAACTAAAAATGGGCATCATCTTCCGCAAGAAGCAGAATCTGGACAAGGACACCTGGCTGAACTACTCCGGCTCCGGTGTCTCCGGCTCTAAGCGAATCGGCCCGGTCACCTTCAATAGTCGTGGTGGGTACACCGTGCGTCTGGGGAAGGGCCTGACCTTCCGAGGCCGCTGGAGGAAGTAGTCTCCAACTATTGCCGGAATCTACTTCCGGTAGCCCATTTGCTCATCCAGCCAGGCCATCGCCTGGTCGTGGCTGAGCGCGTACGCGAGGCCGTGGGACGCGTCACCGAGGTCGCTGTCGACCTCTTCGTAAGTGACGCGCGCCCCGGCCTCTTTCCACGTCCGCACCAGCTCGCGTGCCGACGACACTGGGAGCACATCGTCACGCACGTTGTGGGTTACAAAAATTGGCATGCTCGGTGCGCGGCCCCCGGCCCCCAGCTTCTGCTCCCCTAGCCGCTCTTGAATAACCGGGTCGAGAGCGGGGGAGGCAAGATTTTCCCCGATGCTGCGACTATCTGCGGTGAAAGCCCTCGTATCGTTACGAGGCCAGTTTCGGACGGTATCACCGATGCATTCCCCCCTGGTCAGCGAGAGAAAATCCTCGCCGAGTGGACTCATCATCCGGTCGATGGGTCCCTTAGTCTCCGGGTATTCCGCAACTAGGCCGTTTACCGCGTAGCCAATCAATCCGGATAGCGCGGAGCCCGTAATGTGCCTCGCCGTATCTCTCAGGTCAGCGGGGATTGCGCCGGCGTAGGCAGCCCTGATGTTGAGCTCGGGAGAGTACGACTCCGCAAGTTCTGCCGCGGCTGCCACCGCGCCGCCACCTTGTGAATAACCGAAGAGTGCGACCGGGGTGTCGTCGGCAAGCGAAAGAAGGGAAAGGCCTGCCCGCGCCATGTCTAGGGTGTTGTGTGCAGCGGATGCGCGATTTAAGTAAGCGGGGATGCCCGGGGTACCGAGGCCCTCGTAATCGACGATTGCGACGTTCCAGCCGCGGTCGAGGAGCTCGGGGGCGGGTGGCGTTGGAGGGGCCTCGTAACGAATCGCGACGGAACTGGCACAGTGGTCGGCCATTCCAAGCGTGCCGGGCGCGATGACCGCCAGCGGACGAGGCCCGGGGCCTGGCCAGGGTTTCGATGATTCGAGCACAGCGCCGGACACTGCGCTGCGCCGGTTCGGGTTGGATTTGGACGATGCGAAGACGATCCGGCTAACCCGAGCATTGAATTTGACCGGGAGATTGGATTTCGTGATGACCTCTCCCGCGCTAGGTCCCGCAGTAGTGGTCGCCTCCGAGTGGGAATCGGCGCTGTCGGAGGGGCTGGGCGCGCAGCTGACCAACCCGACGATGGCCGCGTAGAATGCAGCCGCCAGCGCCGATCGGCACCATGATGGGCCTCTGCGCTTTGCATTGGAGTTGTCAGGTTGGGCGACCATAATTCGATTCTAGGCAGCGTCAGGTTCTTGGCAGCGCCCCGGGTGGCCTGATTTAGGTTGGCAGCCGGAACAGGCCGTCTTTCGTTTGCTCGGCGAGACCATCCTCGAGAAGAGAGAAAAGGGCACGGGAACGCTGGGCATCATCGTCCCAGACGGTATCGAGGGCTGCCTGCTCGACGGGCGAGTCCGCGGCGCGGAGGACGTCTAGTAGGAGACCCCGGACCTGCCGATCGGTGCCCTCAAATTTTTGTACTCGCCGCTTCGCGGCCTTGACCTCATGCTTCTCTGGCTCTGGGCTGCCCGCCGCTACCCATGCGCAGGAGGAGGCGATGGGGCAGTTGTCGCAGTCGGGTGTGGTCTTACAGACGAGTGCGCCCAGTTCCATCAGTGCGACTGAGGTCTCGGCAGCGGAGGGGGCGTCTTCGTCCAAGAGCTCTTCGACAGCGTGCATATCCGCGCGCTTGTGGGGGCCGGGCAGGAACACCGCCTGGCGATGTCGGCGGAGCACCCGCCGAACATTGATGTCCACTACAGGGGTGCGATGAGAAAATGCGAAAGCCGCCACCGCCCGGGCTGTGTAGTCTCCCACCCCCGGAAGGGTTAACAGTGTTTCGACGTCATTGGGGACTGATCCGGAGTATTCGGTGGCGATTGCGATTGCACACTCGCGCAGACGCAGGGCGCGGCGAGGGTAACCGAGTTTTCCCCACATCCGGAGCACTTCGTCTTTAGGTGCCTGTGCTAAGTCGCTGGCAGTAGGCCATTTTTCCATCCACGCTCTCCAGGAGGGGATGACGCGCGAGACGGGCGTCTGCTGGCTCATTACTTCGCTGACGAGTACGGACCACGGGCTAGTGTCCGGCTCGCGCCAGGGGAGAGGGCGCATGTTTTGGCGGTACCAGGACCTCAATTCGCTTCTCACTTCGTCGTCGAAAGCGTCAACCGTGGTCTGTGCGCTGCGTATTTGCATCCTTGCATTCCCAATAATCATTCTGAGGTTGCACAATGTATGTATGAGCAACTCTGAGTGGACCCCTGAAAGTGTATGGCAATCCATTATCCGCGGAAACCGCCGCTTCGTTGAAGGCAAGTCGGCGCACCCGCGCCAGAATGAGGGGCGCCGTCAAGAGCTGACCCACGGACAGAAACCGAAGGCCGTCGTGCTGGCCTGTTCCGACTCCCGCGTTCCAGTCGAGATTATTTTCGATCAGGGCCTCGGTGACATCTTCGTTATTCGTACCGCCGGCGAGATTACCGACCTGTCGGTGCTGGCTTCGCTGGAGTTCGCGGTCGACGGGCTGGGGGTCAAGCTCGTCGTCGTACTCGGCCACGAGTCCTGCGGCGCAGTTGCCGCTGCGAAGAGCGCTCTGGATGGCGGAGATTTGCCGGGAGGATTTCAGCGCGTGCTCATTGAGAAGGTCACCCCTTCTCTGCTGGCAGCCCGCAAGGATGGGCAGCATACCACGGACGAGTTTGAGCGCCGCCACGTCCAGGAGATTGTCAACCACATCGTCGATCGCTCGCCGGAGATTTCCTCCCGCCTCGACGCCGGCGAGGTCGGCGTCGTCGGCTTGCGCTACCGCCTCTCCGATGGACTCGCTGAGACCGTAGTTACCCAGGGTGTCAGCGAGAACCCGCTACCCTAGAAGGCGTGACGAATCAGCTGCCTCCAGAAATCTACCGGCGTCGGCGTATCGCCGCGCTGGTTATCATCGTTGTTGTAATCCTCGCTGCGCTCTGGGGAGTCTCCTCGCTGCTCAGTAAGGATGACACCAGTGCTGAGCAGGTCAATGTCACCAGAGATGATGGCAAAAAGGTGACCCCCTCTGGAAAGGCAGCTGAGCCGTATAAGCCCAGCTCTGGGTCCAAGGCGAAGGACGATAAGGCTGATGCCGCGGATCCTGCAGCAGAGCAGAATGCGGAAACCGCGGCGCTCGCCGCGAAGAAGGACTGCAGCCTTGCGGATCTGCAGATTAAGGTCAACTCGGACCGCCCGAACTACGGGGCGGAGCAGCCGAAGCTGGCGCTGACCATTCACAACCCGACCGGCGGCGAATGCGTAGTCAACCTCGACGAACAGAAGCTGCGCTTCGAGGTCTTCACTCTCGGCGATTACCAGCGAGTCTGGTCCGACCTGGACTGCAACGAGTCCGAAGGGCAGGGCGAGCTGCGCCTCCAGCCTGGTGCGGACGCTGTCTACACCGCGGTCTGGTCGCGCCTGACCTCCGCGCCGGGCAAGTGCACTGAGGCCGATCGTCAGCAGACAGCCCCCGGTCCGTACCTGTTTTACGGCCTCGTCGGTGATAAGAATTCCGACGGCTACACCTTTAACCTCGGCTAGTAACTTCGGCTAGGCGCTCACCCAGCCTGCCGCTCGCCGAGTCCCAGCGCAATCGCCTCGGCGATGGTGCCTGCCTCCAGCAGGCGCATGCCCATAGGTCCCTTCGATCCGCGCGGGACTATGGCCGTGCGAAAGCCCATGCGGTGTGCCTCCTTCAGCCGCCACTCCAGGTCTGGCACGCGTCGAACCTCTCCAGCCAGACCGAGTTCTCCAAGGGCAATGGTTTTTTCCTGGAATGTCTTCTTCGTCATGGACGATGCCAGCGATAGCGCGATGGCCAGGTCCGCTGCGGGCTCCGTCAGAGACATTCCGCCGACGGTGCTGACGTACATCTCCATCCGGGCCAACTGTTTGAACTTTCCGTGCTCGGTCAGAACCGCCGCGACCATGGGCACCCGCCTCGGGTCGAGCCCCGAGACGTTTCTGCGCGGGTTATGTGCCTCGGTGTTGATCACAAGCCCCTGGACTTCTGCCAGTAGCGGCCTGCGCCCGTCCATGGCCACGGTAATGGCCGTTCCCGAGGTCGGCGTACGGTGGTGCAGGAAGAGCCCCGAGGGGTCCTCTACCTCCGCGATTCCGGATGCGGTCTGCTCGAAGCAGCCCACCTCATCCGTGCTGCCGAAGCGGTTTTTCAGACCTCGCAGGAAGCGCAGCCCGGAATGCCGGTCGCCCTCGAAGTTGAGCACCGCATCGACGAGGTGCTCCATGGTTCGGGGGCCAGCGACATTGCCGTCCTTTGTCACGTGCCCGACGAGGAAGATTGCAGTGCCCGTCTCCTTCGCCAGCGCCGCCAGTGCAGAAGTGACCGCTCGAGCTTGGGCGACACCGCCGCGGGTGCCTTCGACGTCGGCCCGCATTGTCTGCACCGAGTCCACAATCAGCAGGCCGGGCTGTAGCTCAATAGTCTGGTCGATGACGTCTTCGATATTGGACACCGCCGACAGGTACAGGCTGTCCGAGAGTGCACCCGTGCGCTCGGCTCGTAGCCGCACCTGGCCCAGAGACTCCTCGCCCGTGATGTAGAGAGTTGGCCCCAGCTCTCCGTCAGCGCACCGGTAGGCAACCTCGAGCAGCAGCGTGGACTTGCCGACGCCGGGTTCGCCTGCGAGCAGCACGAGCGAGCCCGGAACGATGCCCTGACCCAGCACTCGATCCAGCTCCCCAATGCCCGTCTTGGCCGCGTGCGCGGCCTTAGCCGAGATCCCCGTGATGGCGGTCAGACCTGTGGCCGTCGTGGGGATCCGGTCCTCGAGGGAGCCGGACTCGCGGAAACCGGCCTCCGCTTCGTCGTTAAGCGCGCACTCGTTGAGGCGCTGGCTGGTCTGCGCGAGGCTCTGCTTGGAGGTTGCTTTACGACGCCCACCGGCGCCCGCCTCCCCAGCCGCGGGGGAAGCGCTTCGGCGGCGGTTCTTGGCGACGCGAGCCGCTCGGGTTGCAATCGATTCCTCGAGACTGGTGCCGGACTTGGAAGAACTCACTCGGACGGTGATTTTTTCCAGCGTTCCCCATTCCTTGCAGTTGGGGCACTGGCCGACCCATTTAGTGACTTGCCAGCCGCACGCGGAGCACTCGTACGCTTCGTCTTTGGACTTTGCCACGTGGAAAACCGCCTTAGAAAAAATTGTGCCCAGATACGCCAAATCGGACCAGGGTCTGTACTTCATGGCGCTGCGCGCGCCACGAGTACTTTAAACCTTGGTCCGGATTAGGCGACCGATCGCCCAGTCAGTGAGAAAGGGGTTTGAAGACTACTTGGCCTGCTTCGGAGTTTCGATCTGGCCGTCTGCACCGCGATTGGCCTGGCCGGCCTCGAGGATGTCAGCGGAGACAGTAGCGGTCAACGGGTAGGTGACCTTTGCGCCGTCCTTGTCGGTGAACTCGAAGGTGACGTTGCGGTGCTGAGCAGCAGCAGAGGACTTCTCGCCGACGAGGGACTCCGGGTTCAGGGTGTTGCTGAAGTACGCGATGCAGCCGGTGTTGTCCTTAGCGGTCTTGGCCAGTGGCGCAATGACGGACTCGGGGCCAACGACGAGCTGGCAGTTACGTGGTACGGACTTGTCGCCCTTCTTGTGCTCCTTGTAGGAGGGGGTCTCGCCAGCCGGCTTCAGGGTGACATCGCCAACACCGTCGACCTTGATGGACTTCAGGGTGAAGAAGGAATCGGTGGCGCGCTGCTGGTTAGAAGCGGAGAACTTCAGTGCGGCGGTGTCGCCTTCCGGGTCGACCAGGACGTGGACATCGCGCAGTGCGACAGAGCCGATGCGCGGGTTGCCCTTTGCTTCGGACTTGCCGGCTTCAGCCTTGCCGATGTTCAGGGAGCCATCGACTGCGGGGAGCTGGTCTGCGGTCTGAGAGACCTGGCCGGCACCACAGGCTGCGAGAACAACCGCAGAAGCTGCGGAGATGGCAACGATGGAGCCACGACGAAGAACGGACTTGAAGGCCATAACTAGGTTTCCTCCAGGAACTTGAGGATGGGCGATTGGATTCTAGGTATTTAAAGAACACCTTAGTGTCTTCCTAAGATGTTCTCATACTACCCGTAAATTTTCGGGGGGACATGATAGGGTAGAAGGCCGTTGGAAGGGGCGTGCACTTTACATGGAATTCAGCATTGGCGATACCGTCGTTTATCCGCACCACGGTGCAGCAAAAATTGAAAACATTGTTGAGCGGGAGCTTGGGGGCGAAACCGTTCAGTATCTTGTTCTCCAGATTTTGCAGAGCGATCTGAATATTCAGGTGCCCGCCAAGAATGCTGAGCTCGTGGGTGTCCGCGACGTTGTGGGGGAGGAAGGCCTGCGCAAGGTTTTCTCCGTCCTGCGCGAGACCGATGTTGAAGAGGCCGGTAACTGGTCCCGCCGCTACAAGGCCAACCAGGAGCGCCTCGGTTCGGGCGACATCAATAAGGTCGCAGAGGTTGTTCGCGACCTGTGGCGCCGCGACCAGGATCGCGGCCTTTCCGCCGGCGAGAAGCGCATGTTGAGCAAGGCCCGCCAGGTTCTCGTGGGTGAGCTCGCGCTTGCCGACGGCGTGGATGAGCAGAAGGTTGAAGAGGTCTTCGCACGCGTGGACGCCACGATTGAGCGGCACCAGGCGCTCGCAAAGGAGTCGACCGAGTCGGAGGCGGAGAAGCCCGCAGTCGACGATGAGCCGGTGGACCTCGACGCGTAAGGGCGCGTAGTACGGGTCTGCAATAAATGCGGGGCGTTGCCCGCTAGACTCGAGGTCGTGACTTTCAAGATCTTCGATACCGCGACTCGTACACTTCGGGACTTCGAGCCCATCCGTCAGGGGCATGCCTCGATTTACCTCTGTGGCGCAACTCCGCAGGCGCAGCCGCATATCGGGCATGTGCGCTCTGGCGTCGCCTTCGATATCCTCCGCCGCTGGCTCGCCGCCAAGGGGCTTGATGTCGCATTCGTGCGCAACGTCACGGATATCGATGACAAGATTTTGACCAAGGCTGCTGAAAATGGTCGCCCGTGGTGGGAATGGGTCTCCCACTTTGAGCGCGAGTTCACCTGGGCCTACGACCAGCTGGGTGTTCTGCCTCCGAGCGTGGAGCCGCGCGCTACTGGCCATGTGACTCAGATGGTTGAGTACATGCAGCGTCTGATGGATAACGGCTTCGCTTACGATGTCGACGGCAGCGTTTACTTCGACGTCGACGCCTGGTCGAAGGCATCCGGCTCCGACTATGGCAGCCTGTCTGGCAACCGCGTCGAGGAGATGGAACAGGGCGAGGTCTCCACGCCGGGCAAGCGCGGTGCACATGACTTCGCACTGTGGAAGGCCGCGAAGCCGGGCGAGCCCAGCTGGCCGACTCCGTGGGGCAACGGCCGTCCCGGCTGGCACCTGGAGTGCTCCGCGATGGCGACGTACTACCTGGGCTCCGAGTTCGACATCCATTGCGGTGGTCTCGATCTGCAGTTCCCGCACCACGAGAACGAGATTGCACAGTCCCACGCAGCCGGCGATGGTTTTGCCCGCTACTGGATGCATAACCACTGGGTGACCATGGCCGGCGAGAAGATGTCCAAGTCGCTCGGTAACGTCCTGTCCGTGCCGCATATTCTTACGATGGTTCGCCCCGTGGAGCTGCGTTACTACCTGGGTAGCGCACATTATCGCAGTGTGCTGGAGTACTCGGAGGAGTCCCTGCATGAGGCGGCCGTGGGTTACCGCCGCATCGAGTCCTTCCTGCTTCGTGCGAATGACAAGTTCGGCGAGGTCGCGGTTGGCCAGTGGACCGAGGAGTTCGAGGCCGCCCTCGATGAGGATCTTGCCGTCCCGCGCGCGCTGGCCGAGATTCACAACACGGTTCGCGCCGGTAACCAGGCGCTTGCCGACGGTGATGCGGTCAAGGCCCAGGAGATCGCCGGCGCAGTTCGCGCTATGGCGAATGTGCTAGGCTTCGACCCCTTGGACGAGCACTGGTTCGAGGCCGGCTCCTCGAACGACAATGCTATGCACGCGCTGGGAGTTTTGGTGGAGCATCAGCTTGAAGAACGCGCGAAGGCACGTGCGGAGAAGGATTGGGCTAAGGCTGATGCGGTGCGTGATCGTCTGACGGAGGCGGGCATTATAGTCACCGATACGGCGGATGGCCCGTCGTGGTCGGTATCTGAAAAATAGTCGGCCCGAGAATTTAGTAATCGCTAGCGGATAACACGACGGAAGCAGGGAAAACTATGGCAGGCGGCAATCGCCGGGGCGCGGTGCGCAAATCCAGCAAGAAGGACGTCGGCGGATCGGGTGGCCAGAAGCGTGGGCTGCGTGGTAAAGGGCCGACTCCCAAGGCGGAGGATCGTGTCTATCATGCTGCTCATAAGCGTGCGGTGCAGAAGCGTCGCCGCGATCAAGGGCGCCATGAGAAGAAGTCGGATGGAACTGAGCTGGTAGTCGGCCGCAATCCGGTCGTCGAGTGCCTGCATGCGAAGGTTCCGGCGTCTTTCCTGGTGGTTGCTCTCGGCACCGATAACGACGACCGCCTGCAGGAGGCCGTCCGTATCGCCAACTCGCGCGGCATCCCGATTCGGGAGGTGCAGCGCCACGAGCTGGACCAGATGACCGGCAATACGATGCACCAGGGTATCGGTCTGCAGATTCCGCCCTACAAGTACGATGTCGTCGAAGATTTGATTGACAAAGTGGCCGGTAGCGGCGAGCCCGGCCTGATTGTTTGCCTGGATAACATCACCGATCCGCGCAACCTCGGCGCCGTGATTCGCTCCGTGGCGGCCTTCGGCGGCCACGGCGTTGTAATTCCGGAGCGTCGCTCCGCGGCAGTTACTGCGGTCGCCTGGCGCACTTCTGCTGGAACCGCGGCGCGACTGCCCGTCGCGCGTGCGACCAACATGGTTCGCTCGCTGAAGCAGTTCCAGAAAGCCGGATACCAGGTCGTCGGGCTCGACGCCGGGGGCGAGCACACCCTCGACACTTACGATGGCACTACACCGACCGTGGTTGTTGTTGGCTCCGAAGGCAAGGGCATCTCCCGTCTCGTCCGCGAGACCTGCGACACCATCATGTCCATCCCGATGACCGGCTGGGTGGAATCTCTCAACGCCTCCGTGGCTGCGGGCGTAACGCTCAGCGAGTTCGCGCGCCAGAGGCGTGCGAACGGCTCGGATAAGGCGGGCAATTAGGCCGCTCGCTCTGTAGCGATGGCCGTTTGCCACCCCCGTTACACATTCCTAGTCACACCTACTGTTGGGTATGTGACTAGGGATTTTTTAATGCCATTTAGAATGGTGGCGAGCGCTATTACCCCCAATTTTTGAGGGCTTGCAGCAATACTGCGTTTGTGGGGATGCGCTGCAATAATTCTCGAGTTAATATATTTTGCGACAGAAAGTTCTCCGGTTGTTGCCCAGGGTACTGGGGGAGGGGTCCCGCCCTTTTTCGAAGGCTCCGTTTAGAGTTACACTTTCGAAAAACTGGCGATAGCGGTGCCCGCTGGTCTAGTAACTTTCGGATGCTCGACCCGCTCACAAATGCGGGAAGGGGGCCGCCAGAAGCCTGACAGCTTATGGGGGCGACTTTCTGTCATCGCCATCGCGATCCACTGTATGGCGGCCTCGCAGTAGGGCTGGTGTGAGCTCCCGTCCGGGGTTCACAGAAGCATAGAAAAACGGTCCCACTACATCACGGGGATGCTGGAGAAGTTTCCGGGCATTCCTGGGGTGAGGGGGCCGTTTGTGCTATTTTGTCTTTGCCCTACTGGACGGTCTCGCCGGCCAGCGGGTCGGCTGCCGCCCAGCGGGCGGCCTGCTCGTCATCGCGCGTTGCCTTGCGCGAGCGGACAGCGCCGATTGCGCGGCAGATCAGGTAAATGGCGAACGAGATCGTGGTGACGAAGACACTGACTGGCACGCCGGGGGCAAGCGACAGGATGATTCCGCCTACGGCTGCGACCTCGGCGAAGATAAGCGAGAGCATCACCGCCTTGATTGGGGAGGCCGTAACAAAGGAGGCTGACGCGCCCGGGGTAATCACAAGCGAAATAATCAGCAGGGAGCCGACGATTTGTACGCCCTGGGCCGCCACCAGGCCGGTCAGGATGGCGAAGTAGAGCGCCAGCGCCTTGACGTTAACACCGCAGGCGGCGGCCATTACCGGATCCGCGGAGGCGAACAACAGCGGCTTCCACTTCCACACGACGCCGCCCACGACAACCACCGCAACAGCTGCCATGATCCACAGCGAGTTGTCGGTCAGGCCCACGATTTGGCCTGTTAGGAGCGAAAACGCGGTGTTCGTGCGGCCGGGATAGAGGTGGATGAAAAGGACCGACAGGCCCATGCCGAAACTCAGCACCACGCCGACGACCGCGTCCTTGCCGCCGCGCATGCTGAGTAGTGAAAGCACGATGGCGGTCAGAACCGAGCCGACCATCGCGCCGCCGCCGACGTTCACGCCGAGAAGCAGCGCGCCGGAGGCGCCCATCAGTGCCAGTTCGCTGGTGCCGTGGACGGAGAAACTCATCTGGCGCATCACAATCAGTGGCGAAATGACACCGGAGATAATGCCCAGCAGGGCAGCCGCCAGCAGCGCATTGTGCACGAAGCTGACCTGGAGTAGCTCCGCCGTGTCGTTGATGAACTGCGTCATGACGCGATAACCAGCCTTCCCTCGACACTGGCGACAATGATCTTGGTCTTATACAGCTCCGAGAGCGTCTCCGAGGTAATAATCTCGCGAACCGGGCCCACCGCGTGGCCGTGCGGGGTCAGGTAGAGCACCCGGTCGCACACGTTCAGAATTGGGTTGATGCCGTGTGTGACAAAGACGACTGCGGTCCCGTGCTCCTGACGCCGGCGCTCCAGGCGCTCCACCGTGGTGCGCTGCGCCGCCGGGTCCAGGGCAATGAGGGGCTCGTCGCAAAGCAGAAAATCGGGATCCGTGACCAGTGCCTGCGCCTGGCGGACGAGCTGCTGCTGGCCACCCGACAGCGTGCCGACGCGCCTGTCCGCGATGCCCGTGGCACCCACATAGGCGAGAATCTCGCGGGCTGCCTCGCGGTTTTTTCCAGCGGCGAGCTCGACCAAATCGCGAACCCTGATTGGCAGGTCGGGGTCGAACATCCGCTGTTGCGGAACATAACCGATATTGCCGTCGACCTTCACCGAGCCGTGGGTCAGCTTTCGCGTGCCCAGTGCCGTGGTTAAAAGGGTGGACTTGCCGATGCCGTTGGGGCCCAGGATTGCTAGGAACTCGCCGGGCGCGACGTCGAGATTAAGGCCGGACCACAGCGGTTCGACTGCGGCATCGGTGAAGGTCAGGGAGGGCAATTGTTAGATCTTTTCCATATCGGTGAGGGTGCGCTTGTACAGGTCGAAGTAGGACTCGTCCTTGCTTGGCGACTCGTAGACGTTTACAACCTTAACGCCCTTGGCCTTCGCGGCCTCGAGGAGACGCTCGGAAACCTGGTCGTGCGTCTGTGGCGCGTCGATGATGTAGTCGAGGTCGCCGGACTCAATCAGCTTCAGCATGGCGTTGACGTCTGCAGCGGTCGGCTCGGACTCGGACAGGGTCGCCTTGCGGTAGCCCTCAGGGGTGATGTCTTCGACCTTGGTGTCGTCGATGATGTCATCGGCGAGTGGGTGAATCTGCGCGACCTTGGCTGCCTTGATCTTGGACTTGGAGTCCTTGATTTCCTTCAGCTCCTTGTGAATTGCATCGGTGTCGGCCTCCGCTCCCTTGTTCTTCAGGGCGTCCGCGAGCTGGTGCGCGACCTCGTCGACCTTGCCGGTGTCGTACCAGATGTGCTCGTTGGTCTCGGCATCTCCGTGGTTGTGGCCTTCGTGCTCGTGGTCGTGTGCGTCGGCGGCCTCTGCCTCGTGGTCGTGGCCCTCGTGCTCGTGGTCGTGTGCGTCGGCGGCCTCTGCTTCGTGAGCGTGGCCCTCGTGCCCATGGTCGTGCCCATGGTCGTGATCGTGGCCCTCTTCCATGGCGAGAGCGGAGATGATGGTTTTGTCTGCCTTGTCCTTCAGGGACGAAGTCAGCCAGGCATCGTAGTGTCCGCCGCCTGCGAGGAGGATGTCAGCCTCCTCAACCTTGGCCATGTCTGCAGCGGTTGGCTGGTAGGAGTGTGGATCAATGTCGTTCGAGGCAATAATCGGCTCGATAGAGACTTTGGAATCGTCGGTAACAGCGTCGGCGATGTCGGCCCAAACCTTGGTGGAGGCGACCAGCTTGATCGCGCCGTCGCCCGCAGCGGTCGAGGAATCAGCGGAGTTGTTTTCACCGCTGGCGCAGGCGCCCAGGCCTGCGACCAGTCCGGCGCTTGCGATAATCGCGGCAATCCTCGCCTTAGCGCGTGACTTCATGGGTCAATCGTTCCTTTCGGTTTGTGCCCGTCTGGCCCACTAACGGGCCATTGTTGAAAACGGTTGCTATTTACATTGCTAAGTTAACCAATTTTGAAGGCGCTTGGGTAGGTAGGACAGCCTTGATAGCCACGGCAATGCCTGAATAGAGTAAAATTGTTGCTTGATAAACAAGTTCTTTGGGCTTCTCGGGTGTGTTGGCCTCAGCCGGCGCATCTAGTCGCACCGCTTTGTTAGGGGTGGCATTTTCGTGTCGAACAGTCGTCGGCGGGGCACCTTGGCCTCGATTGCTGCAGAATTGGGCGTCTCGCGGACGACGGTTTCCAACGCCTACAACCGCCCCGATCAGTTATCTAATAAGCTGCGGGAGCAAATTCTCGCCACCGCCGAGCGTCTCGGCTACCCCGGCCCGGATCCGATGGCCCGCGGCTTGCGAATGCGCCGCGTCGGAGCCGTCGGCGTGCTGTTCACCGAGCATCTGCCGTTCGCCTTCGAGGACCCCGCCTCTGTGGATTTCCTAGCTGGCCTTGCCGAGGAACTCGGCGAAATGGGCGACTCCATGCTGGTCATTCCCGCCTCGTCCCAGAGCGAGGGGGAGTACGACACCAATCTTATTCGCCAGGCAGTCGTCGACGGCTTCGTGGTCTACTCCGTCGCCGATAACGACCCCTTCCTCGCCACCGTCCGCAGCAGGGGCTTGCCGACGGTGATTTGCGACCAACCGGCAGATGTCAGCGAGATTGCGTTCGTGGGAATCGACGATCGCGAGGCAATCAAACCTGCGGTCCGGCACCTGACTGAGTTGGGACACAAGAGAGTCGGAATCCTGTCGGTGAGGCTCTCGCGAGATCCGAATGATGGAAGCGTTACGCCCAAGCGCCTTGCGGCCGCGCACCACCAGGTCCAGAAGAACCGTGTTGAGGGTGCTCTCGAGGCGCTGGCGGAGGCAGGTATTGACGCGGGTGAGGTCCCAATTGTGGAGCGCCACTTCAACGACCGGAAGAACAATAAAGAGGCGGCGGAGGAGCTGATGACTTCCCACCCTGACCTGACTGCGGTCGTGTGCACTACGGATACTCAGGCGCTGGCGGTGCTCGAGTACGCCAAGGAAAAAGGAATTCGCGTCCCTGAGGAGCTCTCGGTGACCGGCTTCGACGGTATCGAGCGCGCGAAAATGCTCGGGCTCACGACGGTTATCCAACCGAATCGAGACAAGGGAAGAGCCGTCGGCAAGGCCCTTGCGCAGGAGATTGCGCGGAATAACGATAGCCACGGTGACACGCAGCCGGCCGGGCGCGTACTGCTTCAGACCCGCTTCGAGGTCGGTAAGACGACGGCGCGGCCAACCCAAATTGGTTGGCAGAAGTAGATGTAAGTATCAGCAATTCTGGCTAGGCGTTAAGGTCTAACGTATGAACGAACAGACGAACGCTATTGCAGATTCCTCTACGATCACCGTGGCGCCGGCGGGCGAGCAGTTAGAAGAGCTGGGACACACCGTCGGTTTGGACGAGATGTCGATTCGTGGCGCTATGAGTGAATTCACCACCGGCGTCACCATCGTCGCTACTGAGCATGAGGGTGAGAAGGTTGGTTTCGCCTGCCAGTCCTTCTCCTCGCTGAGCCTCGATCCGCCGATGATTCTTTTCACGGTTATGAAATCCTCCCGTTCGTGGCCGCACATTGAAAAAACCGGCACATTCGCAGTGAATGTGCTGGCAGAAGACCAGGAGGACATCTCTGCGGAGTTCGGTCGCCGTAACGGAAAGAAATTCGATTCGGGCCAGTGGTCCCGCTCGGAGCTGGGTAACCCGCTGCTGCACGGCAGTTCGGTGTGGATTGATTGCACGGTTGCCGACGTCCACGAGGGCGGCGATCACTGGATTGTCACCGCTAATATCGTCGCTATTGGTCAGCGCGACGAGGTCAAGCCATTGATTTACCACCGCGGCTCTTACGCCCGTGTGCTGCGCCCGGGTATCGATGCTTCCGTCGAGGAGAAGTGGCGTCAGCGCCCGTCCGTCTAGGGTTCTGCGCGCCTAGCGCTCCGCCAGTGACACCGCCGTCCAGCCGCGGTTGGTGTCCGGCGACCCGGTGTCGGTAATTTCGCTCAATCGCAGGCCGTTCGGCCCCACGGTGAAAAGGTAAGATCCTCGCGCCATCGCTTCGAAGCGCGTGGCAAAGGTTTTCGCGCTCGGGTCACACTCCGTCTGGCGGGTGGCGGTGGGCTTGCCGAGTTCCACTGAGTTGTCCAGCCATTTGACTGTTCCCTCAGCGTTGCCGCATGCCGTTGTAATGGCGTAGGAGGTCTGCCCGAGCGTAATCGTCGGTGGAGCCTGGTTCTCCGGGGCAGCGCTGGGCAGCGTCGGGTCGTCAAAAACCTCTATCACTTGCCATCGCTTTCCGACGATATCTTCCGTGGGCGAAGCGGCCTGGCACGAAACCACGGCCACGGATGCCCCCGCGGCCGCTAGTGCAATCGCAGTCGTCTTTGCGAAGGTGTCACTATTCACGCGCGAATCTCAACTAGGCCTTTTTAGCGGCCTTCTTGGTGGTCTTCTTTGCCGCCTTCTTCGTGGTCTTCTTGGCGGCCTTCTTGGTGGTTTTCTTACTCGACTTCTTGGTGGACTTCTTCGCAGTCTTCTTGGTGGACTTACGAGTGCGCTTCGTGGTCTTCGGAGCGTTTTCCTTCTCGTACTCCTCGTGGACCTTCTTGAAACTCAGGCCTTCCTTTTCCACGCCGAGCATGCACATGAGAGTGACAGCGTCGTAGAAGTCCTCGGAAAAAGAGGCGACGATTCGCCTTGCACCAGCGGCGGTCTTCTCTTCGACCTTATGAAGGGCCTCATTCTGAGCGGTACGAGTGTCAGTGACCTTCGGTGGCACGAATCCTCCTGGCTTACATGGCCGGTTTAAAAGCTCACGAAACGAGCACATGCGCCGGAAGGCGACGGCAATCGTAGACCGTGCGCGAGCTGATTTTTCAGTTCAAAACACTTATTTTAGCATTTCCCGCAAATTCGTTCCCGCTCAATCCCCGGGGAAGGGATGGGTAGGCCTAGCGCAGACGGGGGTTCATGCCGCCCTTGAAGCGGTTAACGCGGACTCTGCGCAGCTTGGCGCGCTGTGGGGCCGGGCGAATAGTACGGCGTCGTGCGATGTGCGGTCGCTTGAGGCCACTGTCTTCGGTGAGTACCCGGGGGCGACGCATCCTGCGTGCCATCCACTCGCCGAGGACGATACCCGCGGCCAGAGCGGTCGCTACGCCGAGTGCTGAAGCGAGCGCGGTAAATCCTGCAATCGCCTCATCGTGGAGCAGAGCGTGCATCCCTCGGTAGATAGTCATGCCCGGCAGCAGCGGGGTGACACCAGAAACCGCCGTGATAAGCGGCGGAATTGACCAGCGACGGGCGAGCAGGCCTCCGATTAGGCCAATTAGCGTAGCTGCGGCACCTGCACTGGTTACCGGGTGAATACCGGCTGGAATGAGGGCGAAGTAGTACATCAGAGAACCCAATAGCGCCGCGGTGCCGGACACTGCGAGAGCTGTAAAACCCGCATTTGATGCCAGCGCAAAAGCGAGCGAGGCGCATGTGCCTGCAAGCACCCTGACCGTTGCCTGGGAGAAGTTGAGGTCGGAGCCCGCAATAACGTCGGGAAGCGGAATCCCGAAAATTCCGGACAGCTCAATTCCGAGGGCAATGCCAGCCACGATTCCTCCGGTGAGCAGCATCGTGTCGAAGAATCGAGCGGAGCCGGTCACCGGTGCGCCCGTCATGCCGTCTTGAAGTGCCTGGACCAGGGTAAGGCCCGCGAGCATCACGACGATTCCCGAGGCGATGAGACGGGAGGGCTGCATGTCGAAGGGCATGTAGTCCTGAATCGCGTTGAGAATTGCCGCGGACAGCGTCGCGATTAGGCCGCCGACTGCGTTCTGGAAGAAGGTGGGGAGCTCGCGGGCGGCCAGCTCTCCAATGACCACAACGATCGCCAGGGTGACTGCGGCGGCGATGAGTGCAACGGCGAGTCCCGAGCCGAGGAGAATCGTCACGGAGGATGCCAGCATTGCCCAGCCGGCGTAAATCACGCGGAGACGGTACTTTGAAGGTTCTCTTTCGACCTTGTCGATGGCCTCGATAGCGTCGTCCAGGCTCAAGTGCCCGGCGCGAATTTTGCGAACAACGCGGTCGGTATGGCGCAGGCGCTCGAAGTCGGGAATTGGCGAGTTGACCACTCGCATTGCGGTAATCGGGGTTCGGCGTGCACCGATAAGGTGGTAGACGGTCACTGAGGTTAGGGTGATGTCGACCTGAATCTGGGTGAGACCGTAGGCCGACGTGACCGCCTTGATTTGGAGCTCAGTGTCGCGGTTGCCCGAGCCGCAGGCCAGGAGCAGGCCTCCGACCCTGGCTGCGAGGTCGAGAACGGCGGTGACCTGGCTAGGGTCGGAGTAGTCGATAGGGGCCAGCGGTAGCGGCGCGGACGTGGAGCGAACCAGGTCGACAGTGGATGCCGGGCCGGCGACGAAGTCGAGGACCCGGTCCTTCAGTGAGGACTGATCCTCCTGCGGAGCCTCCAGGGTTTCCGCAGCGGGGGCGCGAAACTTTTCCCCAGCGTCTGTCATATTCGACCGCTCCTCTCTGTGGTGTCGCGGTGATGTCGTGGTGGCCTTGCGATGGTTCCGTGATGGTGCTTCGTGGGCATCGCGGAAACGTTTAAGAATCTACTGTCGAGGTGTCGGCCCGCGGTGTCGGCAATGTTTGGGTTTATGGCTGACTTACTGGCAAAAGTTCGGGCAATAGTTCAATCGCGACTGACACACTACCCCGTGTTGGCATGCGTAAATGAATTAGGTTTTCGGAGGGCTGTTTTTAACTTCTGCCCGCAACCTGTAATATGCCGTCACAGCGACAATGCTGCACCTTGGATCCTCTGGTTGACTCCGCTGGTCCCGGATACAGCGCGCATCGATGTGCTGAAGTGTCGTCGCTTTAAAGTTGCCGGAATGGCGCAATTGGCAGCGCAACTGATTTGTAATCAGTAGGTTACGGGTTCGAGTCCCGTTTCCGGCTCCAAAAGGCCAGGTAGAAATTGCTTTCTGCCTGGCCTCTTTTGGTGTAAAAGGGGTGGGGTCCTGATTCGATCCTGATCAAATTGTGTAGTTGTCCTCTGCAATGGCTTGACGGGGGAGGTGGCGCGTAAACGTGCTGGACGGGGCCACTTGTGTGGCGTTTTCCGGCTTCTGTTGGCACTTGTTAGTGCGCGATCAAGTTGTGTGCGCGCTGTAGCGCACCTACAAGTGAGTATTGCGCCAACAGGTGCAGGCGGCGTGGAGGCGGTTTGCTCGTGGGGAAGTCAGCCAGCAACAACCCGCGCAACAATAGCCCCAACTTTCACATCTGTAACAGTTGTGTGTATTCTGATACCCGGTTTCCGCGCTGGGTTTCTCGTCGGCGGCGATTGTGCTCGCGGTGGAAAGCTGCCGCGCCGCGCGCATAGGGCTGGTCTCGGGGAAGGGCCTGCGCTATGGGCGCTTTTGCGTTACTAGGGGCTTTAATGGAGGTCCGCTAGGTCTCGACTACAAGGGGTGCGGCGCTACGACACCCCTTTTCTCGTTGGCTTTCGAAAAGCGGTAAGACCCCTCGAAAGGGGGCTGTTTTTGATTAAAAAATTACTTACGATGGGGCCATGTCTGAGGTCCTTTTTGTCAGCCGAGCCAATATGGGAATTTCCCGTCTGCTTGAGGGGCTGCTGCGTCAGGCGTCGCCGTCGCTCACTGTGTATTCGGCGGGCATCAGTATCGATGATGACGACCGGGGAATTGATGAAGATGCGCGGATTGCGCTGAGCCAGGTGGGTGCCCGCTGTGATGGCGACCCTCTTCAGCTGACCCCGTCATTGGCGGATCGCGCCGATGTTGTTGTCGTCGTTGGTGATGTTGATACCACCGATTTCGTCGCTCCCGACTGTGCGACCGAACGCTGGATGTTCGATGATCCTGCCAAGCGCGGTATTCATGGTGTCGAAAGATACGTGCAATTACGCGAACAGCTGATTGACAGGGTGCATAAATTGGCGTGCAGGCTTGCGGCCTAGTCAACTAATGGGGGCGCTGAGCAAAATTTTTTGTTGTCATATGCTCATTTTTGTGTCGCCTTCAACGGCAGCCATCTAATGTATATAGCTATGACTATCGGCCCGTCTCTTCGTCGCTCACTTTATAAGCTCGCTGAAAAACAGATTTCCCCAGGCGTGGTGAAGCTGTTGATGAACATCTGGCCTCCACTGTGGGGCAGCGGCATCCGCATTACCGATATCTCTGAGGACTGGTCCACAGGCCGCCTGGAGCTGCGGCTAAACCGGCTGACCGCGAATATGCATGGAGCCGCTTTCGGAGGCGCCCTGTTTTCCATGACGGACGTCCTCTTCGGAACCCTCGTGATGCAGCGCCTGGACGTCAAGAAGTTCGAGGCCTGGACGCGTACCGGCTCTTTCGAGTTCATCCGTCCCGGCCGCAGGGGAGCCTACTTAGAGGTCAGTGTGTCCGACGAAATGGTCGAACAGATCCTCCAGGAAACCGAGGGCGGCTACTCCACGGTTATTTCCTACACCTCGGTGGTTCGAAATCCGGACGGCTCGCTGGTCGGCATCGGCCAGCAGGATCTCTATGTCCGCCGCCGTGGTGGAGACAAGCCTCCCGCAAATCCGAATCAGCAAGATCATGTCGCCGGTGAGAATCTCATTGCCGCAGCGCGTACCCTCGCACGCCTGGGGATGCGCAACCTCGACAACCGGGATCTGCTGGTCCAGCAGGAGCGCATGGCCCGCCGCTGCGTCACCCCGGAGGCCCGCGCCGTCGCATGGCTGCAGGGAATCCTCGAGCTGGGTGAGGTCACTGTCGACGACTACCGCGCCGCCGGGCTGCCCGAGGTCGTACTAGAGGCGCTGACCTCCGACACCCCTTCAGCGCACGCGCAGGAACTGCTCGCGGAAGTAGTAACCGCCCGCGAGTCCCTGGCGAAATACTAGGCCCGCATTATCTCCTCGACGGCAATCCTCACCACTTCGGGGTCCGCCTGCTGCTCCCAGTGCCGCGCCCCTCGGCCCCCGGTTCGCTCCTCCAAGCAGATGGTGCGGGCGTCGGGAAGCAGTTGCTCGGCCTGCGGATTCCAGTGCTTTACGACGCCATCGTTGCCGCTGATGAGGTTCACCCAGCTCGGCGGCGATGGCAGTGGGGTGGGGCCATCGTAAGGGTCTGGAGCGGTGAGGCCCGTGCGGGCGATTTGTTGCGTCATCGCTTCTCCGGCGAGGAGGCGGGCGAGTGTTCCGCGCCGCCAGCTCAGTACTCGGAGGATTGGCGTTAGCGGCCCTTCAGTGCAGCTTCCACCGATGGAGCCGGAGACGCTTACGACGCGGCGGAGCGGAAAACCGCGGAGGGCCAGCAGGTAGGCGATGAGACCGCCCTGTGAGTGGCCGATTATGTCGAGGCGCTCGGCGCGGGAGGAAGAGAGTAGGCCGCGCGCGTATTCTTCGACTTCGGCCACGGAGTTTTCCACGGCGTCGGTGCCGCGATTGCCATAGGCCGGGACGAACACTATCCGGCCCCGGGAGGTAAGGGCGTCGGCAAGCACAGCCCAGGCACCGGGGCTGTCGACGGTTCCGTGCAGAAGAAGCACGGGAGGAAGCCCAGCGGGGCTCGAAGGGCAGCGTTTGAGCGGGGGCAGGGGCTGGGCGGGAAAGAGGCGGAGCAGAAGGGGCGCGCATTTCGGCATGAGCTCGGGGCGGTTTAGGTTAGGGCTTCGTTGGCGTTAAAGGGCTCGTCGACCAGGCGGAACAGCGCCTCGCGTGTGAGTGCGCGGATGCGCCAATCATGAGCCATTTGCTCGTGGAGAATGACAGCTTGTGGAAAACGGTCCTGGACGTAGAAATTATCCACCATTCCCTGGCCCCCGTCGTCGAGGAAGCAGGAGTGCGTTGGTTTGATTAGCTGGTCGAACTTGGTGGCGATGCAGGTGTAAGTGACACCCGGGGCGAGGACATCGTGGTCCTCGGAGCTCAAAACCATCTTCGAGCCTGTCAGCTGCTCCAGCCCGGAGGTGCCCCAGTAACTCTGCACAAAGTTACTGAGCAGGTACCTCGTGCCAGGAATCTTAGTCAGGCCCGAGGCGATACCGCCCAGGTTGGTGCCGTGGTTGGGGGCGGCAAGGCACACTACATGCTTGACCTGGTGGGCGAGGCGCATGGAAATCAGTGTTGCCAGGAGGCCACCCTGCGAATGCCCAACGATGATGGCTCGCTTTGCTCCTGTTGAATGGAGCACTGCGCCGATATATGCAGCGAGCATGTCAATCGATTCGTTGAGCGGGTCGGTTGCGCGGTGCCCGAAGTCCGGCGCGAAAACCGCCCAGCCGTCCTCGCGCAGCTCGCTCCCCAGAGCCTCCCAGATTCCCTTGACTTGCCCTGTCCCGTGCAGGAGGATCACCGGCCAGGGGCGGGCTTCAGTGGCGGTGGCGCGCCAATCGTCCTCGAAGATTCCGCGCAGCGGACGGTAGATCGAGTAGGGAACTGACGGGCTGCTCGATGCCGGCGCCGGCGCCGGATCCGGTGTCGGGGTTGGGGTGGGCGCCGGTACTGGCGCTTGCTCAGACGCGGTCGATACGGCAGACGGGGGCGATGCGGATTGGGCGGGAAGCCCGGAGTTCCGCTCCGTCTGCTGTGTTGCTAATCCTTGCTTGTCCGCTGGCCCCTTGATCAGCGCACCAACTCTCCGTGCTCATCGGTGCCGATTGCGGCGCGCAGCTTCGACGCGGCTTCATCCAGGGACTCCGCCGAGGGGTTGCGATCCACATTGGCCAGGTTGTAGCCAGACATGTCGTGGGCGGGGAACACATGGATGTGAGCGTGCGGAACCTCGAAACCGGCGATGAGGTAACCAGCGCGGGGAGCGTTAAAGGCCTCGACGACAGCGTTGCCGACCATCAGCGCGACCTCGTTCATGTGGGACCACAGCTCAGGGGCCGCATCCGTCCAGCGGTCGACTTCCTCCACCGGCACAATCAGCGTATGGCCGGGTGCGACCGGCTCAATGGTCAAAAACGCGACAACCTCGTTATCGCGGTAGACAAAACGACCGGGAATTTCGCCATTAATAATCTTTGTAAACACGGTGCTCATGGCCCAAGGGTAACCCGAAAGCCGGATTCGGGTACGCCCATTGGGAGGCGAAAATGGATAATCCGGGCCGGTCAGTATGATGTTGCCTATGCGCATCCTCGTAATTGGTTCCGGTGCCCGTGAGCACGCCCTTCTATACACAATGAGCAAGGACCCGCAAGCAACCGAGCTACATGTAGCTCCGGGTAACGCGGGCATGAGTGAACTGGCGACAATGCACCCGCTGGTCGTAGACGATCCTGCTGCCGCTACCGCGCTCGCGCGCGAAATCGCCGCGGACTTGGTTGTCGTCGGCCCGGAGGTTCCGCTGGTCGCGGGCGTTGCTGACGCTCTGCGTGAGGCGGGCTTCGCAGTCTTCGGCCCGAACGCGGATGCAGCCCGGATTGAGGGTTCTAAGGCTTTCGCGAAGGACGTCATGGCATCTGCCGGGGTCAAGACCGCCCACGCTGAGGCCATCGCGCCGGGCGCATCCGCGCAGGATGTGGAGGCCGCAATCGACCGCTTCGGCCCGAACTGGGTTGTCAAGGATGACGGTCTCGCCGCAGGCAAGGGCGTCGTGGTCACCACTGACCGCGCTGCTGCCATTGCCCACGCAACCGATGTTCTCGCCGCTGGCAACCCTGTGCTGCTGGAGTCCTTTCTCGACGGCCCCGAGGTCTCGCTGTTCTGCCTGGTTGACGGCGAAACCGTCGTTCCGCTGCTGCCCGCACAGGACCACAAGCGCGTCGGTGACAACGACGAGGGGCCGAACACCGGCGGCATGGGTGCATACAGCCCGTTGGCATGGTTGCCGGAGGGCGCTACTGAGCGCATCGTCTCCGAAGTCTGCGAGCCCGTCGCCCGCGAGATGGTCGCCCGTGGTTGCCCGTTCCAGGGCCTGCTCTACGCGGGTCTGGCCTGGGGAGAGGACGGCCCGGCTGTCGTCGAGTTCAACTGTCGCTTCGGCGACCCGGAGACGCAGGCCGTCCTGGCGCTGCTCGAGACCCCGCTGGCACAGCTGCTCAACGCTGCCGCCACCGGAAAGCTCGCCGAGTTCGGCCCGCTGTCCTGGCGTGATGGTTACGCGCTGACCGTGGTTCTGGCCGCCAACGGTTACCCAGCTATCACTCGCACCGGCGACGTCATCGTCGGCGCGGAGCCCGGCCGTGAGGCCGAAGGCATCCTGCACGCAGGTACCGCCCGCAATGAGGCCGGCGAGCTGGTCTCCGCCGGTGGCCGCGTCCTCAACGTCGTCGGTGTCGGCGACACCCTCGAGGCCGCGCGAGAGCAGGCCTACGCCACCATCAAGACGATTTCTCTGGACGGCTCCCACTACCGCAGCGACATCGCGCTGCCCGCCGTGGAACGCCGCATTACCGTCTAGGTGGAACCATCCGGTTAACGTCGGTTCATCGCGGGCTGTCACAATAGGAGTCATGCAGCCGAATAACCAGCACCGCGATCCGTCGTCAAGCCGAAGCCACGTTGCGCCCTTCCACGTCATGGACGTGCTGGCGGCTGCGCAGCAGCGGCAGCGCACTCACGGTGATGCCCTGCTGTTGTGCGTCGGACAGCCCGCCACCGCGGCGCCGGCGCCCGTGCTGCGCCGCGCCCGCGCCGACCTGGACAACCAGGTGTTGGGGTACACGGCGGCCGTCGGCAAGCCTGAGCTGCGCGCAACCATCGCCGCGTGGCACCGCGACACCTACGGCACGAGCACGGCGGCGGAGGATGTCGTAATTACGACTGGATCCTCCGGCGGATTCGTGGCGCTGTTCCTGGCGGCCCTCGACGCGGGCGACGACATCGTGCTCGCCCGCCCCGGCTACCCGGCATACCGCAATACACTGCAGGCGCTCGGCGCGAACATCATCGAAATCGACTGCGGGGTCGAATCTCGTTTCCAGCTGACCGTCGAGCATCTTCAGACCCTGCCGCGGGTGCCGAAGGCCGTGATTGTCACCAGCCCGGACAACCCGACCGGCACCATCATCGACGCAGAGGAGCTTCGCGCCATCGCCGATTGGTGCGCTGATCACGACTGCCTGCTGATCTCCGACGAGATCTATCACGGTATTACTTACGGTCGGCAGTGCGCGTCGGCACGCGAATTCTCGGATCAAGCGGTCGTCGTCGGCAGCGTGAGCAAATACTTCTCCATGACCGGCTGGCGGATCGGCTGGCTGATCGTGCCGGAGTGGCTGCGCGCCCCTCTCGACCGCCTCGAGGCCAACCTCACCGTCTGCCCGCCCGCAATCTCGCAGGCCGCGGCCGTAGAGGCGTTCAGCGCGGAGTCGCTGGCGGAGCTCAACTCGCACGTCGACCGCTACGCCCGCAACCGCGATGTGCTCCTCGAGGGCCTGCCAGCGGTGGGGCTCGATAACATCGCCCCGCCGGACGGCGGCTTCTATATCTACGCCAATATCGCCGGGCTTTACGACGACCCGACCGCCGTCGACTCGATGACGTGGGCTCGGGAACTATTGGCGGCCACGGGAGTGGCCGTGGCTCCCGGCATCGACTTCGATACTGCCCACGGCCACGAGTGGGTACGTCTGTGTTTTGCGGGCCAGACCTCCGAGATGGAGGAGGCCGTGCGCCGCATTGGGGCGTTTACTGGCCGCAGCCTAGATCGATAGTTTCGTCGGCGGCCAGCGGGTTTTTCTGCTTCGCCTCCGGCGGGTAGGCAACGGTCAGCCGCGTGTACACGTCCAGGTTGTAGCCGCAGGACCTCCGCTCCCGTGCGGTTACGGTGACGGGGAACTGCTCCCGTGTGCCCTGCGCGCAGTCGGGATCGCAATTGTTAATGTTTGCGACTCCCGTGGCGGTGGCGGATGGGGCGCCCCAGTCGCTCCAGCGCAGTTCGTTCAGGGTGTAGTTGTTGTCGGCGCAGGCAAGGGAGAGGCTCTCTGGACCGCCGAGCCCGGTGACGGCCACGCATCCTAAGATTCCGGCTGCGTCGACGGTGGTTTCGACTCCCGGGGCCACTAGCCCCTGGACGCGGGTGAGCTGCCCGGTAGCTGGAATCAGCGAGAAACTCAGCTCTGCATCGCTACCGTCAACTGTGGCCTGGAGCGTGACGATCTCGTCTTCGCCGCCGTCGGAGGCCTCAGCCACATCGACTACTGTGATGCCTTCCAACCCGGAGAGGAGTTCGTAGGCCTGCCTCTGGCGATCACTGTGTAGGCCGGGCGTGAGCAGTACCTCTAGCGCGCCGCGGGTAGCCGACTCGGCATCGCGGCCGTAGCGCTGCGTGACGAACTCGGCCGCAGACTCTGCGTCGTTGATTGCGTTCGGCTCGATTGCGGCCGCGTTGAGCGTTTCCAGCTTTTCGTTACGAGGGCCGACCGAAGTGGTCTCCTCGTGCACATGGCCGGCGATGTCGGTAAGTAGGACGCTGGTCACGGCGCTATCGCCGATGCGGTCGACCCTGCGCAGATAATCGCGGCTTTGGGGGGAAGTCACGGTCGGTCGCTTCTCCGCCGACTGTGCGGCTGTGGACAGGTATTGCTGTGCCGTCGCCGAAGGTTGGTTGCCCGGCAATAGATTCACTCCGAGGACCAGGACAATCACCGCGGCAATGGCCATGAAGGCCGCGAGAGTCCTGCGAGGGGCTTCTCGACGATTGTCGACGCCCATGTCATTGCGGGCGACGATCGCGGCCAGGGTCTCGTCGGCACGCGCTTGCTCGGCCGGTAAAAGCATCGAATCCGGCGCGGGATTGGCGCGCTTGAGCTGGAAGAAGACGTCTTCACTGTTCATGATTGACTACCTTTTGCCTCCGCGAGGGCGGCGGTGAGCCTGCGACGTGCGCGGTGCAGGCGCACGCGGCAAGTTGCGGGGGAAATTCCAAGGGTGAGGGCCACATCGGAGGGAGAAAGACACTCCCAGGTGTGCAGCCGGAGGATTTCTTGATCATCCTCCGGGAGGGTCGCCAACGCCTGCAGGATGCTAAGCGGCCCGGCAACGATTTCCTCCGCGGACTCGGACTGAGCATCGGCATCGTGGACACTGTAATCGGCAAGGTCGCGTTCGCGACCGCGGTAGAACTCCAATACGACATTATGGGCAATTCCGTAGAGCCACGGCAGCGGCCGACCATGCGGCGGCCAGCCTTTCCATGCGCGGGTGAACACCTCGGCGCACAGGTCCTCGCAGACCTGATCGTTGCTGCGCCTGCGCAGGTAGGCGAGCACTGCCGGGTAGCAGTCGCGGTAGCTTGTCGTGAAATCGTCCACAGTTGTCAGATGTTGGAGGAGAGTATCCGGGCGAGATTACTTTTCGGTGCTTTCACCAGTTGCCGGGGCATTATCGGCCGGGGCGTTATTCCCGTTACCGGCGCTGTCCATGGTGATCGTACCCTTGGCACCGGATGCGCATTCCACGGTGATGGTGTGGTAGCCGTCCTTCGGGCCGGGGCCAATCTCGTTGGGGGCCTTAATGTCGCCGAGCAGCTCGCCGGAGTCGGCGGCGGGGGTCATCTCGATTGGAGTGTCGGAAAGAGATGTGGTCAGCGTCGCGCGGGTGTCCTCCGGCTTGCAGTGAGCGCTGACGAGAATCTCATTGTTCGGCTTCAGCAGGTCGTGGACGGTGATGTCGACACCGCCATCGGACTTGGTGTACTCCGGCCCCCGAGCACCGGTGTCGGTTTCGTCCGCGCTGCCCATGGTGCTCTTGCTGCTCACGGCGCGGCTGTCCGAGGCCTTTGCCGCGGTAGCCGTAGCAGCCGAGGTGGCCGACTTAGCGGCGGTCTCAGGAGCGGTTTTTTCAGTGCCGCTGCAGGCGGCGAGGCCTCCAAGCCCGATCAGGCAGGTCGCGCTGATGGCAAGCGCTCGGGAGGTGGTGCTGTGGCTGTTTCGGTGCAGTCGCATGACAGTTGACCTTTCTCGTTTTCTTGCTGGACTATCTTGCTGAACTTCTTATCGATTTCGAAACCTCAACCGGGCTTCACTCTGTCTGTGTTTAAACAAGTGTGTTTGTTACAGGCATCGCAGAATTTCTTTTTTAGAAACCGTTCCGGGGCAGGTCGGGGCGCTAAAAATTCAGAGAATTTTTAAAAAGAAAACTTTAGGTAGCTCCAACACTTATTGTTCTGGTAGTCGGCTCCGGAGTAGCCTATTCAATGGCAAAAGTGCCTTTTAGCAGGGCATTGGCCAGGGCAGGCTTAGTCTCCATAGGTCGAAGGATTATTACGTGCTGACCACGACTTTTATCATTCTTGCCATTGTGGTTGTGACCGCATTGGCGTTTGATTTCACGAACGGTTTTCATGACACCGCGAATGCTATGGCTACCTCTATCGCCACCGGGGCGCTCAAGCCCATGGTCGCGGTCGCCTATTCTGCGGTGTTCAACCTGATCGGTGCGTTCCTGTCGGTTCATGTCGCGGCTACTGTCGCCTCCGGCATCGTCAACCTCGACTCCTATGACCTGACTGCAGCTGCGGGCGCCGCCCCTGTCGAAGGCCCTGCGCTGCTTATGGTTGTCTTCGCAGGCCTCATCGGAGGCATCCTGTGGAACCTCTTCACCTGGCTGCTGGGTCTTCCATCCAGTTCCTCGCACGCCCTCTTTGGTGGCCTAATCGGTGCAGCGCTCGCGGCGATGGGCATGTCGGGCGTGGCGTGGTCGTCGATTCTGGGCAAGATCATCCTTCCCGCGATCGTTTCTCCGTTCATCGCGGGTATGGTCTCTGCGATTGGCACGTTCATGGTTTATTGGATCACCAATACAATCCCGAACGATGTGAAGAATCACCACTTCAAGCGCGGTCAGGTTGTCACCGCCGGTTTGGTCTCCCTCGCTCACGGAGCTGGTGATGCGCAGAAGACAATGGGTGTCATCTTCCTGGCACTCGTCGCCGCGGGTAACGCTAACCCGGATGCCCGCATCCCTACGTGGGTGATTGTTGCCTGCGCCTTCGCCATCGCGTTGGGTACCCTCTCCGGTGGCTGGCGTGTGATTCGCACCCTCGGCAAGGGGCTAGTGGATATCGAGCCTCCGCAGGGGCTCGCCGCCGACGCTTCCTCCGCTTCCATTATTCTGACCTCCGCGGCGGGCGGCATGGCGCTGTCGACCACGCACGTTTCCACAGGCTCTATCCTCGGCACAGGTATTGGTAAGAAGGGTGCCACGGTCCGCTGGGGCGTGGCCATGCGAATGGTTTCGGCTTGGCTGATCACCCTGCCGTGTGCGGCTTTCGTGGGCTTCGCGACTTGGTGGCTGGCGACCGGTGTCGCAGCCCTGACATCGCCAGTGGTCGGCGTGATTGTGGATTTCGTCCTTCTGATTGCGATGACCATCCTCATCATCGTTCGCTCGCGGATGAACCCGATCGACGCCTCCAACGTCGCCGACGAGTGGTCCGGCGAGACCGAGACTGTCGATACTTCCGTCGGCTCTACCGATGACGCCGCCGCTAACTCCGCCTCCGACGGGGCTCCCGGAATCGAGTCCACTTTGGGCACCGTGCTTGCCGACGCCATTGAGCACAGCCCGGAGGAGCCAGCAACGGTGGCGTCGTCAGGCGAGGCGCGCAAGGGCGCCGTGAATTCCGAGAAGCGAGAGGTTTAGGGCAAAAAGTCATGACTGCAGCAGAGATTTTGACTGCCATCGTCCGTGTTGCGGGGCTTGCGGTGATTTTCGGCGCGGGCATTCCGGTTCTGTTTTCGTTGGGGATGCGCTGCATGGTGGGAGATCCGATTCGGGATGATAATGGCGTCGTCATCGGCGATACGCCGGCCTCTCCGCAGATGAAGGTCCTCGGCTGGACCGTGTATGCGGTGCTAGTTGCGTTGATCTGCGTAGCCATCGTGTGGCTTGCGAAAGACACTCTGAACCACTACTTCGGTTGGGAACTTTTCCCGGGTCTTTCGAGCAAGCACTGAGCTGTCCCCAATGGGGATTGTTGCTGGCAGTGACCCGAAAAAGGTTACGCAAAGGAGACTAAAGTTAACGGAAGGTTAACTAAAAAGAAATTCTAGGGCTTGTTTTCTGAGGCGATTGAAGCTAGGCTGTCGTATTCACAAGCTTCAATCGCTATTTCAGCGCCGTCTCAAACAGGGAATTTGCTGAAAAATGGTTGGAGAAAAACCATTAATTTGCACCAAAGAGAGGTGACCTCAGATGAACGCCTTCCATGAAGTTCTTGACACGCTGTCCTCGACGTTTAAGGGGGACACCAACACTGGTCTCGACGTCCTCGAATCCGCTCCGCTGGCTCCGCTGGTGGCAGAGGCACTCGTTGAGGAGGCCGCAGAGACCGACCCCCGCGCCGCCGCGTAAGTAGCGCTAGAGCGCGGGAGTCAGGATATTTAAAGAGCAGCCGCGCAAGGCTTAACCCAAGAACTCGCGAACCTGCTCCAGATCCTTATCGCCACGTCCGGACAAGTTGACGAGCAGCAACAAAGGCTCGTCTGTGCCGCGACCCGAGAGGCCGATCTTCGCTGTTGCAGCGGGGTCGGCCTCTCGCATGCGCGCAATCTTGATCGCCTGGGCGAGGGCGTGCGAGGACTCCATTGCCGGGATAATTCCCTCCATGCGGCTAAGCAGCTGGAAAGCCTCGAGCGCCTCCTCGTCAGTCACGCCAACGTAGGTGGCGCGGCCGTTTTCCTGAAGCATCGCGTGCTCCGGTCCAACAGAGGGGTAGTCCAGCCCGGCCGAAATCGAGTGGGAGGGCAGCACCTCGCCGTCGTCGGAAAGCATCACAAAAGAGCGCATGCCGTGGAGGACGCCCGTCTGGCCTGCGCAGATGGGGGCGCCGTGCTCGTCGGTGTCCAGACCCTTGCCAGCGGGCTCGACGCCGATGAGCGCGACGTCGGCATCGTCGATGAAGTTCGCGAAGGCGCCGATGGCGTTGGAGCCGCCGCCCACGGCGGCGATGACGGCGTCGGGAAGCCTGTTGTAGCGCTGAAGGACCTGCTCGCGGGCCTCTGCGGAGATGACCTGCTGGAACTCGCGGACAATGGTGGGGAAGGGGTGCGGGCCGGCGGCGGTGCCCAGCAGGTAGAAGGTGGAATCGAGCGACTTGCTCCACTCGACCAGCGCCACGTCGATGGCGTCCTTGAGCGAGGCCTCACCGACCTCAACCGGGACGACCGTGGCGCCCATCAGCTCCATGCGCTCGACGTTGGGGTGCTGGCGGGCGACGTCGTGCGCGCCCATGTAAATCACACACTCGAGTCCGAGGAGGGCTGCGACCATCGCGGTTGCGGTGCCGTGCTGGCCGGCGCCGGTTTCGGCAATGAGGCGAGTCTTGCCCATCCGCTTCGCCAGAAGTGCCTGGCCCAGCACGTTATTGCCCTTGTGTGCGCCGCCGTGGTTGAGGTCCTCGCGCTTGAGGACAATCGTCGTATTCGGCGTCGACAGGCGTCGGCATTCGTAAATCGGGGTGATTCGGCCGAGAAAATCGTGGCGCAGCTCGTCCAGCTC
Organism: Corynebacterium lactis RW2-5; assembly: GCF_001274895.1. Taxonomy (NCBI): domain Bacteria; kingdom Bacillati; phylum Actinomycetota; class Actinomycetes; order Mycobacteriales; family Corynebacteriaceae; genus Corynebacterium; species Corynebacterium lactis. Next base: position 2,332,925 of record NZ_CP006841.1, on the reverse strand, counting down.
GCGCAGGAACTCGGGGTCGCTCATCGCCTCGATGTAGGCGAGCTCCAGCTCGTCGAGCGCCGGGCGCAGGAAGTCTGGCACTTCCTGCCCGCCGAATCGGCCGAAGTAAGCGGGAAGCAGGGTCTGTCTGACCTCGCCTGCGCCTTCTACGCTTCCCGACGGCTGCTTGGTCGCCGTCGGAGCCGTTGCCCGAGCGATGGCCTGCTCGGTTACCTGGTTTTGCGGGGTGGTGCTCATTGTGAAAGGGCCTCCTTGGGGGGGGGGATTACTTTGTTGAGGCGGGCCCTTTGTCGGGATAAGCGAAAGAGCCCGCGAGTTGAAAAATTCTGCGAGCTCTTAAGGATTGCGGGGATTTTCTTTCGCCGCGTGATCTTAACGTGGATGACCTTAGCCAGCCGGCTCGCTGTCGAAGGCGAGCCACCACCAGCGTGCTGGCGGCATCAGCGGCACCAGCGTTGGTGATGTAGGCAACATTGTCATCATGGAAGTCAGACTAATCCACGGCCTTCGCCGGGACAAAATTCGGAGATAATTCTCCTTTTGGTTCCTGACATTCGGGGGTGACGACAGCCCATTTTTCGCAGGTGACTCGCTCCCGTGGCAGGCGAAATGGGGTAAGGGCTGTTTATATAGGGGCATGCCTTCCCTCGGTTCGCTCCTCTCCTCGCTTGCCCTGTCCTCCCTGGCCCTCGTTCAGGCCGCGCCCATCTCGCCCACGGCTCGCTCCTTCGCCCCGTCTCCCGCGGCGCTTTACGACGGATCCGTCCTGGGTGGAGGGCAAGCCCGCTACCAGGGTGAATACGACCTCGGGGCGCACGTTTCCGATACCGCAGTCGGAGGGCTGTCGGGACTGGACTGGCTCGGAGGGAAGAACTTCATCGCAATCTCGGACGACAAGGGCGACCACGGTCCCGTGCGGGCCTATCAGCTGCAGATTTTCCCGGACGCGACCGCCAAGGTAACAGGACAGGTGACCTTCACCAATGCGGATGGCAGCGACTACGACCCAGCAGCCTTCGACCCCGAGGAAATTCGGATGTTGCCGAACGGGCACTTCCTCTGGACCAGTGAAGGGCAGCTGGACAGTTTGAAGAACCGAGCGCCCGTAATCGTTGAATCAGACAGTGCCGGCCGCGAGGTGCGGCGAATCTCGCCGCCGGCTTATCACCACCCGAATTTGGTGCACAGCCACGGCACGCGCCCCAACAAAGGACCGGAGGCTATGGCGGTTGCCCCGGACGGTTCCTACTTCGTTACGGCCAACGAGAACGCTCTTGCCCAGGACGGGCCGGTCAACACTGCGGAGACTGGGGCAGCCACCAGACTGACCTTCTACGACACCGCGACGGGCAGGCCCACACGGGAACTCGTCCTGCCCATCGACCCGCTTTATCCCGGTGCCGAGGACCGAGGTGTCGCGTCGCTGGCGTTCGACGCGAAGGGAAGCCTATACGCACTGGAGCGTGGTTATCTTCCCAAGGTCGGTAATCGCGGCGAGATTTACCGATTGAACCTCGACGGGGCAACGGACGTGCTGGGGCAGAAGTCTCTGACAGGCGCGGAAAAACCTGTGTCGCGGACGAAAGTCTTCGACTTCGAACCGGTTACAACCCAGCCCGGCAATGTGGAGGGGCTGGCCGTGGCGCAGGTGCCGTCGGCAAGCGGAGAGGACAGCAGCGGCGAGCAGGTGCAGTTCACGATGATTGCGGATAACAACTTCAGTGACAAGCAGAAGACCCTGGTACACACGGCTGTGAGCCAGTAGACCAAAAACTGGATAGACAAGCCCAGTGCCGCGGTCTAATGTTGCCCAGCGTGAATATGTTGTCGCATATGCGCACAAGACGTCGCAGGGGAGTTCGCCCGGCGACACTGGTTGTGTCGTGTTATGCCGTCCTAATTACGGTGGGCACCATCCTGCTAATGCTGCCGGTGTCCACCGCGAGCCGAGCGGTGACTAGCGGTAGTCACGAGGTGGGAAACTTCACCAGTTTCCCCGATGCCTTCTTCACCGCGACCTCGGCGGCCTGCCTGACGGGCCTGATCACGGTGGATACTCAGACGCACTGGTCGGGGTTCGGACAGTTCGTCATCATGATGCTGATTCAGCTCGGCGGTATCGGGTTCATGACTATTGCCTCGCTGTTTGGCCTTTTCGTGGCCGGGCGACTGGGGCTGAATCGCCGCGCCGGCGCCCGTGTTGAGGGCCGAGGCGTCGACATGGGCGAGATTTCCTGGGTCGTCCGCGCGACCATCATCTTCACGCTCGTCGTCGAGGCTTTCGTTGCGCTTTTCCTGGCGCTGCGGTTTTACGCCGGCTACGGCTATGGGCTGAGCAGGAGCCTCTGGGAGGGGCTGTTCCACTCCATCTCCGGCTTCAACAACGCGGGTTTCGCGCTCTACACGGATAACGTCATCGGCTTCCAGACCGATGCCTGGGTGCTGCTACCGCTGGCTTTCGCCCTGATGGTCGGCGGTCTGGGTTTTCCCGTGCTGCTGGAGATCTGGCGGCACCTGCGGGGCTGGTTCGATTTGTGCACCCGCGGCAAACTGCCTAGGCGCTGGTCGTTGACCACCCGTTTTACTATCAAGGGCACGGTTGGTCTGGTCGCGATTGGCGCGCTCATGGTCGGGGTGGCCGAGTGGTACGGGGCGATGAAGAATCTGTCCGTACCCGCGAAAATCCTGAATGCGTTTTTTGCTGGGGTCAGCCCGCGCACTGCTGGCTTTAACGCCCTCGATTACGCTGACTTTCACCCGTCGACACTGCTCGGCACCGATATTCTGATGTTCATCGGTGGTGGCTCGGGCGGTACCGCAGGTGGTGTCAAGATTACAACCGCAGCGGTCATTCTGGCCGCAGTCATCGCCGAGGTGCGAGGCGACGCCTCCGTCTCCGTTGCTCGCCGCCGCATCAATCCGCGAGTGCTGCGTCAGGCACTGGTGGTCCTGGCATTTGGTCTCGCGCAGGTGCTCGTCGCGGTGCTGGCGATTTGCTTCCTGGCGCCGCAGTTTTCGACCGACCAGATTCTTTTCGAAGTCATCAGCGCGTTCGCGACGGTAGGCCTGTCCACGGGCATTACCAGTTCGTTACCCGTCGCCGCGCAATTCATTCTCATCATCTTGATGTTCTCAGGCCGCGTTGGCCCCATTGCACTGGCGACCGTGCTGGCCGCCCGCTCCCGCCAACGCACCTTTGAGTACCCCGAAGAAAGGCCGTTCATTGGCTAACTCACGCTCTAACCCGCTGTCCAAGTTCACCACGACGTTCTCCCGTCGCCAGGACACCTCCCCGGTGATCATCCTCGGTATGGGCCGCTTCGGGCAGGCCCTCGGCGAAGAGCTGGTGGCCGGAGGTATTGAGGTGCTCTGCGTCGACCACCGCGAGAAGATCGTCCAGGAACTGTCCAACACTTTCGACCACGTGGTCTGCGCCGACACCACACTGCCGGGCGTCCTCGAGCAGCTGGGCGTAAGTGAGGCCGAGCGCGTCGTTATCGCAATCGGCAGCGACATCGAGGCGTCCCTGCTCACCGCCTCGGCGGTCGTGGACATGGGCGTGCCGCTAATCTGGGCGAAGGCCGATAACACCGCCCACGCCAAAATCCTGGGGCAAATTGGCGTGCACCACGTCATCCGCCCGGAGGCTGACACCGGCCGTCGCGTCGCGCACCTAATCGGCGGAAAAGTTCAGGACTTCCTGGAGTTCGACCGCGACTACGCCGTCGGTAAAATCACCCCGCCGATCGCCTGCCTGGAGCGCACCGTCGAGGAAATCAATTCCTTCGCCCCCGTCACCGTGGTTGCCGTGCGCAAGAGGGGCCAGAGGTTCCGCCCGGCGCGTGACGACGATCGCATCTTCGCCGGCGACCTCCTGATTGTCTCGGGCGATGTCAGCCAGTTGGAGAATTTCGCAAGCGAGTAGGTGTGCGGCTACTTAGCCTCGGCTACTGCTCGGATATTGCGGCTTTCAGCGCCGCGGCCGCGGCCTTCGGGTCGGCGGCCTGGGTGAGTGCGCGGACTACCACGATGCGCTCAGCACCCGCTTCGGTGACCTCCGCGACTCTCTCGGAGTCGATGCCGCCGATGGCCCACCAGGGCTTTACCGGATCGCAAGCTGCGGTATCGTGCGGGTGCACGATGTCAGACACGGTTTGCTGGTGGGATTCCGCCGACCTCTGCGCGCGCAGCTGGCACACCAGGCTGGAGGCACCTCGGACTGTCTCCAGGCCAATGGCCTCCCGATTCGGCTTTGTGGGGGTGGCCCACACGGGGCCGATGACGGCGTAGTCGATGCCGTCGTCGGCAAGCGAGGCGGCGAACATGTCGAGGTTTCGGTTCGAGCGGCCAATCAGTACCTCGGGACCGACAATGCGGCGAGCTTGCTCGGTGGTGAGGTCCTCTTGGCCGAGGTGGAGGATATCGGCGCCGGTAATGGCGGCGATGTCGGCGCGGTCGTTGACGGCGAAGAGCTTGCCGTGCTCGGCGGCGACTTCGGCGAGGACCTCTACTGCCGCAATTTCATCCCGCGTGTCGATCTTCTTGTCGCGCAGCTGGATGATGTCGGTGCCGCCTTCGAAGCAGGCGTGCAGGAATTCGCGCAGATCGCCGCGCTCGGTACGGGAGTCGGTGCACAGGTAGAGGTGGGCGGCGGCGAGCTGGGTGCGCCGCGAGGCCCGGGTGGACGGAGAACCAGGGGAACCTGCTGCTGTGGCGTTCATGGCCCCATGGTAGGCGAGTAACCGCGAATCCGGCAGGGGGCTTATGATGGGGGAGTACCAATTCCGCGGGAGCCGCGGGGCACGAGAGTTCGCTGGAGGCGCGAAGGCGCCGGAGCGGCCAGCTGCCCGGCATGCGGCTGAGAGGGCTTTTATCGCCGACCGCTATACCTGATGCGGATTATGCCGCCGGAGGGAGGAATGGCAGTGAGTACTGCCGAAGTTGAGGACGAAGTTGCGGGCGCGCGCTCAGTAGTAATCGCTGGCGCGGGCGTCATTGGTCTGGCTACCGCGTGGCGGCTGCTGCGCAGGGGCTTTGAGGTGACGGTGCTGGATGCGCAGCCGGTGTCGGGGGCGACCTTCGCCGCAGCGGGGATGCTCGCCCCGGTATCCGAGGTGGTCTGGGACCAGCCGGCCCTGTACCCGCTCATGATTGAGTCGGGGCGAATATACCGCGAGTTCGCGCTGGCAGTGGAGGAGGAATCCGGCCGTACCGTCGGCTACATCGAGAACTCGACCTTTGTGTGCGCCGGGGATTCCGCCGATCGGCAAACCCTCAGTGAGCTGGTGGAGCTCCAGCACGCCATGGGTATGGAAATCGAGCGCATCACCGCCACCGCTGCCCGCCGCGCCGAGCCTGCGCTGGGGCCGGGGTGCGTCGGGGCGGTCGACATTCCGGGCGATCACCAGGTTGATCCGCGCCTGCTTAGCGCCGCGCTGCTGGACATCCTGGGAGACCGCGTTGTGCGCGTGGCCGCTAAAGAGATCATCTACGCGGGCAAGGGCGAGGCTCGGCGCGCGGTTGGCCTGCGCGGAGCCGACGGCCGCGACTACCTCGCCGAAGAGGTGCTGCTCGCCGCAGGTGTCGACACCGGCTCCATCGCCGGACTTCCGGAGGGGCTCACCCTGCCGCTTCGCCCAGTCCGCGGCGAGGTCCTGCGCCTCCGCGTGCCGACGCGCCTTCAGCCCCTGGTCACTCGCACAATCCGGGGCGTAGTGCAGGGGCGCCCGGTCTACATCGTCCCCCGTGCCGATGGCACGGTCGTCCTGGGTGCGACATCCCGCGAGGACGACATGGAGGGCGTCTCAGCAGAGGGCGTGCACCAGTTGCTGCGCGACGCCTATCGCCTGGTGCCGGGCATCCTCGATTGCGAGATTTACGAAATGACGGCCAAGGCCCGCCCCGGCTCACCCAATGATGTGCCGATAATCGGCCGGGTCGCGCCGGGCCTTACGGTATCGACCGGCTACTTCCGGCACGGAATTTTGCTGACGGCCATTGGCTCGAAACTGGGGGCGGATTTCGTCTGCGGTTGCCAGAACGACAACGACGCGGCGCTGGTCGCAGCGGTGGACCCGTTCCGGTTCTAAGGAGGTTTCAAGGACTAATGACAGCGAACAATACGACCGTAAACGGCGAGGCCTACGCCCCGGAGCAGGGCGAAACCATCCTGGACCTCGTGGCCAGGCACGCGGGACGCCCGCTTAACGACGATGGAACGCCTGCTGACGGCACCCGCCTGGGGATTGCCGTGGCCGTTGACGGGGCCGTCGTCAGGCGAGGGCAGTGGGCGGCCACGCCTGCGGAGGGTGCGATCGACATTGTGACGGCAGTGCAGGGAGGCTAGAGATGAGCGGAGCAGACAACATGGAAAAGACTGAAACTCGACAGCCGCTGCGGATCGGTGGGCTGGAGCTTTCGTCCCGCCTTATTATGGGCACGGGCGGTGCAACCAGTATGGATACGCTGGAGCGGGCACTGGTTGCTTCCGGTACGGAGCTAACGACGGTGGCGATGCGGCGCTTCTCCGCCGGTGCGCAGCAGTCGGTGTTCCAGATCCTTGAGCGCAACAACATCGCGGCGCTGCCGAACACGGCGGGCTGCTATACCGCTCGCGACGCGGTGCTGACGGCGAATCTCGCAAGGGAAGCGCTGGAGACCAACCTCATCAAGCTGGAGGTCATCGCCGATGAGGACACGCTACTGCCTGACCCGGTCGAGCTTGTCGACGCCGCCGAGCAGCTGGTCGGGGACGATTTCGTGGTCTTCGCCTACACCAACGATGACCCGGCCCTGGCCAAGCGCCTGGAGGACATCGGATGTGCCGCGGTGATGCCCGCAGGTTCCCCGATCGGCACGGGCCTGGGAATCCTGAACCCGCACAATATCGAGCTGATCGTCGACCGTGCGAACGTGCCGATCATTCTCGACGCGGGCATCGGTACAGCGTCGGAGGCAGCGCTGGCTATGGAACTCGGCTGCGACGCGGTGCTGCTCGCCTCTGCCGTGACCAGGGCGCACAACCCGGTGGGCATGGCTACCGCGATGCGCTACGGCGTTGAGGCGGGCCTGGCCGCTCGTGAGTCTGGGCGTATCCCGCGTCGCCGGCTAGCCCAGGCCAGCTCGGCGTTTGAAGGAATCATCACCGAGCGGGTTTCCGGCCCGCGCGAGGGGGACTCCCTGTGAGTGGTAGGGCGCTGCCGCGGCTTTCCGACCGTGACCTGCGCCGATACGCCCGCCACCTGACCCTGTCCGGTTTCGGGGCTGATGCGCAGCGGCGGCTTCGGGGCAGCCGAGTCTTGGTGATTGGAGCCGGAGGGCTGGGCTCGCCCGCGCTGCTGTACCTTGCGGCCGCGGGCGTCGGCCACATCACCATCATCGACGACGATGTTGTCGACGAGTCCAACCTGCAGCGCCAGGTCATCCACCGGGAGTCCGACATCGGGCGGCCGAAGGCGGAGTCGGGAGCGGACGCGGTGCGGCGGCTCGATTCGGAAGTTTCCGTCGATGCGATTGTGGGGCGCCTCAGCGTGGACAACGCGCTCGAGTTGTTCGCAGCGCACGATGTCGTGCTAGACGGCGCCGATAACTTCGCCACCCGTTACCTGTCCTCGGATGCAGCGGAAATCACCGGGACGCCACTGGTGTGGGCAACAATCCTGCAGTTCGAGGGCCAATTGTCCGTATTCTGGCCCGGGCGTGGGCCGATGCTGCGCGACCTCTACCCGGACATCCCGGATCCCGGTTCGGTGCCCTCCTGCGCCGCAGGTGGGGTCCTCGGCGCGATGGTCGGGCAGGTCGGCTCGATGATGGTTGTCGAGGCGTTGAAAATTCTCACTGGGGTTGGAGAGGTTGCCGTTGGAAAGCTCGTGCTTATCGACTCCCTCGGCTGCTCATCGCGGTCCCTGGCCTTCGGCGCCGACCCGGATCGCGAGCCTACGCGCGACCTGACCGAGATTGCGCAGGTCTGCGCGGCGTCGTGGGACGAGGATGCGGGTACCGGCGCAGGGGCGAGTGCGGGTGCAGTCTCCGGCGCGGGAGTAAATGAATCACCGCGGCTTACTGACAGCGTCGGGCCGAACAGGGCGAACGAGCTGATTCGAGGCGGCGCTGTACTCATCGACGTTCGCGAATCCGCTGAGCGAGCCGAGGCCTCGATCCCTGGAAGCGTTCACGTTCCTCTCGGGGAGATTCGCGCTTTGGGGTGGGATGCTGTTGGTGCGGCATTGGCTCGGGCTCGGAGGCAAACGGGCTCGTCCGGAGACTCTCCGGGGGAGATTATCGTGCACTGTCGCTCCGGAGCGCGCTCGGCAGCTGCGATTGAGGTTTTGGCTTCGGAGAGGGGTAAGGCTGCTTCTGATTCTGTCGGCTCTAGTGAAGTCAGGCTGATCAACCTCGATGGAGGGATTGTGGCCTGGCAGGCGGCCGGGCTTGGCCTCCGCTAAGTAAGAGAATTCTGAGGTTGGTGCGGGCATGCACTCAAAAGTAGAGTGCATATTGAGTGCATTGCACTATACTTTGAAGTTATGAACTCCATCGATATTTCCGCGCTGGTAAGAACACTAGTGGAGAGTGAGACAGATACGTGGAATATCGAGGCTAAGTCTGCTTATGGAGGCCTTCCCGAATCCATTGATGAGACATTGAGTGCATTTGCCAATATGCCGGAGGGTGGAACTATTGTCCTTGGAGTGTCTGAGACTAATGGGGCAATGGATATCTCAGGAGTACAAAATCCCAGGGAGTTAATGGCGGGGATTGCCACCAAGGCACGTGAAAGAATCGTTCCACCTATCCAGCTTGGAGCGGTAGAAACAGCAATCGTTGAAGGTGTTCACGTAGTAGCCTGCGTTGTTCCGCCTCAGCCGTCCGATCGTCGCCCTTTTCGAGTCGGCTTGCATGGTCGCGCCTACACTCGCTCTGGTGACGGTGACCACCAGCTGGATGAACAGGAAGAACTCTATCTGATTAGCCAGCGCTCCCAGCCTCTCCACGACCGGCAACCAGTTGAGGGGGCGGATGTTGCTAGGGATCTCATTCCCGATCTCTTGAATCAGTACCTTGCCGTGCAAAGGTCGGAAAGCGCCAGGCTAAGGAACATAGGCAGAGACGAACTCCTTGTTCGCACCAACGTCGTTGACCATAAGACGGGTTTGCCCACCGTTGCTGCAGTCTATTCCATGGGAATCCACCCGCAGCAATTTCTCCCGCAAACGACAGTTAAAGCACATGCGCGGCCAGAGAGCAGGAACCGTTCCCAAACCCGCTTTATCGACCGTGCCGAATTCTCTGGGCCAGTTCCTGACCTTCTTTCGTCCACGATGGAATGGGTTCGTAAACACCTCATGCGAGGTGTTTACTTCGAAAGCACCGGGCACGGCTACGATACCAGTGAATTACCGCCAGTAGCTGTCCGAGAAATCATCGCTAACGCACTAGTTCATCGTGATCTTTCCAGTGCGAGCGTTGGCAGCTTTCCCATGTTGGTGAAACTTCCGACCAAGCTCATAGTTGAAAACCCTGGCGGTCTGTGGGGCCTTACCGAACGAGAATTAGGCAATACCAGCCCGAGGGCGCGAAATGCCGTGCTGTACAGGATGTGTTCCGCGATTACGTCTGAAGATGGGAAGCGCGTTATCGAAGGCCATGCCACGGGAATCCCCGAAGTAAGGCGTAGCCTGCGTGAGGCTTTTCTTCCTGCCCCCTACTTCAAGGATGAAGTGATTAAGTTCCGTACGGTTTTATCTTCATCGTCGGTGCTCTCGCCGGACGACCTCAACTGGTTGGCAACGCTTCCTGGCGGTAGCAATATGAGCGTCGCTCAAAAGCATGCTCTCGTTGCCATGAAACAGGGCAAGATAATCTCAAACGCTGATTATCGGTCCCAATTCCCTATGGATTCAGTTCAAGCGCGAGGTGAACTCCAAGAATTGGTCCGTTTCGGTCTCGTCGAAGCTACTGGATCGGGCAGGACAACGGCCTATACACTCGCGCGGCTAGCCGACCGCAGCTCAGGAAAAGATGAGGCAGTTATCGAGCGCAGGAATCCTGTAACCGATCCCGATCCCGCGCATGTGACGATGACGCAATCGCAACAGTCGCCTGTTTATAACAGACTTTCTGCGGCGGAAGCCCGACAGATGGTCGTTGATGTTCTCAAAAATGTGGGCATTCCGGTGAAACGCAACCGAGTCGCAGAGGAAACCGGTTTGAGAGGTAACCACGTCTACCGTATCCTCAAGCAACTCATTGATGAGGGAAAGGTTGGTTATGACAAGGACCCAGCTGACAAGCGGGCTTTCCGGTACTTCATCAAAAGTGCAAAATGAGTACGTTGTTCTTGGGCCGCTTGAGGATGTTTCTCGAGGAGCGCTCCAATTAATTGTCAGCGGAATATCGCGCTTCAGAGGTTAAACAACCCGGCAGGCTGGGGGGGGGAGGGAGTCTTGGAGAACTACTGTGGCTGCAAGGTGGTCGACCACAGCTCCGTGCCTCGTGTGGTCAGCAGCCGTACCGTCATCGCCCGGCTGTCTCCGTCGATGTTGACCTCGCCGAAGTGCTGGAAATCCTGAGTGGGGTCCGCTCCGGCATTGTCCTTGCCCGGAGCGTGGACGAATTCGACGCTCGGACCGAATGTGGAATCCATCTCGTTCGGGCCGAGTGCCCCGGCGTGAAGGGGGGGCGGAGACGAACTCCCAGAACGGAGCGAAGTCCGTGAACTGCGCGCGCTCCGGGCTGTAGTGGTACGCAGCCGTGTAGTGCACGTCCGCAGTGAGCCAAACGACGTTCGGGATGTTCTTAATTGCGCTGAGGACGCGGGCAATTTCCTGCTCACGGCCGGCCGCTCATCTATCGGCTGCCACTCATGGAATGCCTGGTATGCCCTTTCTGCGAGCACATCGACGCGGCGCTCGCGGTAGCGGTCATCGTCGAGAATTTCGCCCGGGTACCAATTGTTGACCGTTTCGTGGTCGTCCCACTGCACGAGCTGGGCTACCTGAAAGTTGAACCGCAGGTAGTTGTCGTCCATGAGGTTGTAGGCGTACTGGCCCCGGTACTCTTCGAGCGTTTCTGCAACCTTCGACTTCGCTGGGGTCACCCGGTTGCGCCACACAGTGCCATCGGAAAGCGTGACGGTTTCCTTTAGAGAGCCATCGGCGTAGCAAGTGTCGCCGGAGTGGATGAACAGATCAGGATTGCGATCTGCCATGGCAGCAAAGCCGACGTATCCGTCGAATGCGTCGTTGATTCCCCAGCCCTGGCCCGCCACATCGCCCGACCAGTGGAGGCGAATGCTCCGCGGGGCGCTTGCCGACGACGGCAGCGGGGCCGTGCGAAACGTACCAGTCTGAGAGGCGGAGCGTACTGCGGTGTCAACGTCTTCAAGAGTGACTCGGTAATGAATCTGCTGGTCGGGTTCCAGCCCGATAACTCGGAGGCGTCCTGTCCAGTCCGTGCCGGGCGTGAGTGGGGCTGGGGATCGGAATTGTTTCGCGTTACGGAAATCCTCAGTCGCTGCGACTTCGACTAGCATGTGCGCCGGACGGGATGATCGTGTCCAGATAAGTGCTCCGTCGCTGCGAACATCGCCGGCGGCGATGCCGTGCGTAATCTCGGGGCGGCGTCGAATAAGCCCAATAGTCCCGGACGGTAGAACGAACGAAGCGGCGGATACCGAAGACGAGCATCGCTCCACCTGCTGCCGCGATAGCGCCGGTGATGAGCCAGCTCATGACCGCGGCGTCCGCACCGGTAGTTGCCAACAGGCCACCCTCTGGAGCCTTTGACATTGCGAAAGCGTAAGTCACCTCTCCGCCGTACTTTGGAGTAGTCGAGGTTTACCGTGGAGAAACCGCGCCATGGCAGGCTCTGATTTTGGACTTCGGAAAAGCGTATAGAATTCCCCGCCTACTTCACCGAATACGTCGACTATTGAGAATCAATACCGCGGTTTTTGTAGTGTAAATGGGCAACTCTTTACCTCAACCTACAAGCGAAAGGCGCGTATCCCGGATGGGATCCCAACAAACGCGACAACAGAAAACCACAGAAAAGCAAACTAAAAGGTCGCGGAACCCACTGCAGAAACTGCACACGGACCCGCTGATCTTCCTCACCGCGATGGGCTTTACCGTCCTATTCGTGGGAATCACGGTCGCGCTCGGACCGACCGCACGTGACATCTACTCCACGGCATCCAACTGGGTCACCACCAACCTCGGCTGGCTCTTCATCGGCGGCGTATCAGCCTCGCTGATCTACCTTGCCGCAATCTTCGCCTCCCGCTACGGGCGTATCCGGCTTGGCGATGATGACGACGAACCCGAGTACAACCTCGCCGAGTGGTTCGGCATGCTCTTCGCCGGCGGCACCGGCTCCATGCTGATGTTCTGGGGTATCGCCGAGCCCCTGAACCACGCGTACAACCCGCCCTTTGGCGGTGAACCCATGACCCGCGAGGCGCAGAATACCGCCATGGCGTTCACGGTCTACCACATCGGTATGCACATGTGGGTCATCATGGCGCTGCCAGGCCTTGCGCTCGGCTACTTCATCTACAAGCGCCACCTGCCGCCGCGCGTGTCCTCCATCTTCGCGCCTATCCTCGGCGCCCGCATTTACTCCTGGCCCGGAAAGCTTATCGACGCTGTCGCCATCATTGGCACTATTTTCGGTATCGCTGTCTCGGTCGGTATGGGTGCGCTGCAGATTAATTCTGGCGCGGCGAGAGTTCTGGGGCTGCCCGAAAACTCGATGGTCCAGCTGATTCTGATTGCGATCATCATTATCATCGCGTCCATCTCGGTCGCGCGAGGCTTGGACAAGGGCATCAAGCTACTGTCTAACGTCAACATCTGGGCCGCCATGGGCCTGATGGTTTTCGTGCTGCTGATGGGGCCGACCCTGACGCTGCTGCGCCAGATCGTCGACACCGCGGGCATCTACATTGACACCTTGCCGCGCATCATGTTCTGGACCGACTCCTACGACGTCAATCCCAACTGGAAGCAGGGCGCTTGGACAGTCTTCTACTGGGCGTGGACGATTTGCTGGTCGCCTTTCGTGGGCATGTTCGTTGCGCGTATCTCCCGTGGTCGTACGGTGCGCGAGTTCATCGGCGGCGTGATTGCGCTGCCGACGATTGTGGCCGTCATCTGGTTCTCTGTGTTCGGTCGCGCCGGCTTTGAGCTGGAAAACGAGCACCCGGGTATCCTGACCAAGCCCGTTGTTGAGGGCGGGGATCCGTCACCGTCGTTGTTCATCCTCCTGGAGCAGTACCCGCTGGCATCCGTGATGAGCGTGTTCGCGCTCCTGGTCATCCTGATTTTCTTCGTGACCTCGATTGACTCCGCCGCAATGGTTACGGACATGATGTCGACAGGCGAGGAGAACAAGGCTCCGACTTTCTACCGAGTTTTGTGGGGCGTCATGATTGGCGCCGTCGCGGCCGCGGTCCTGCTGATTAGTGGCGAGATTGCCCTCGAGGCGTTGCAGTCCGTCGTGATTGTTATCGGCGTGCCCTTCTTCTTCATTCACTTCGTGATGATGTACTCGCTTTTCAAAGGTATGAGCGACGACCACATGGCGGTGCGGAACCCGGTCACTCGCCAATGGGGCAAGACCGATACTCCGGAAAAGCTTGAGGCCTACGAGGCCGCGCCTGCTCCAGGCTACGATGCCGAGGGCAATGAGCTGCCCGCCCTGGAATACGAGTACGACGACGATGGACGCCTGGTCATCAAGTCCGACGTGGTCATCCACGGTGATATGGGTGTCACGGGTGAATCCGACTTCGATGCGGAGTACGTGGAGCAGGATTCGGACTCTGGTTCTGGTTCGGGCGACATCCGAGCACATTAGCGCTCATTTGTGACTTCAGCACCGCCCATAGCGTGGCCTACAGTCGCGAACGAGTGCTGAAGTCGGGGAAGGGGCGAGGCGGCAAGCTGCGTAACAGCCGTTTTTCGCTATTATTGGATGCTATTTGGCATGTATGGCATGTTTAAGGCCCCAGTGCGGTAAACACTGGGGCCTTAGTTGTGTGTAGGGGGCAGAAAGCCCTTACTCGAAGGTGGTACGCAGGTCCTTGTGGCCCTCGGCGTGCCAGTCGACGGTGGCCTCGTCCTTGGTGACGACACCGACGTCACGCTGGTGCGGCACCTTAGCAATGATGTTGCGGCGGGCGCGGCCGGCACGGAGCTGGTATTCGATGCGCTCGGCTAGCTTGGCCAGGCCGAAGTTGATCAGGATCAGGATTGTCGCGACCAGGGCCAGCGCCGGAATCATGGCGCCGTAGTACTCGCCGAGCTGGCGGCCGGAGCGAACGACCTCGACGAAGCCGATCATGTAGCCCAGTGCGGAGTCCTTCAGCGCGATGACCATCTGGGAGATGATCGCCGGCAGCATCGCCGCGACGGCCTGCGGAAGCAGAATCGTGTACATGGACTGGCGGTGGGACAGGCCCAGGGCGATTGCGGCTTCGCGCTGGCCCTTCGGAAGGGACTCGATACCCGAGCGCAGAGTCTCGGCGATAACGGAGCCGTTGTACATGGTCAGTCCGAACACGACGGCCGCAAAGCCAAGGTAGCTGGATGGGAAGATCTGCCACATCGCGAAGACCGCGTATGCGAACAGCATCAGCACCAGCACCGGAATAGAACGGAAGAACTCGACGATAACGCCGCAGACCCAGCGGACGGGAGCCTGCTGGCTAAGGCGTCCGACACCCAGCAGGGCGCCGATGACCAGCGCGAAAACGATCGACACGACGGCGGCGACGATGGTGCTGACCAGACCCGGCAAAACGTATGTGGTCCAAGTGGTCGAGTCCAGGAAGAAGGACCACTTGGCTGCCTCGAACTGACCCTTATCGGCCAGCTTCATGCCGACCCACGCCAGAATCGCGACGATAACTACCAGCGTGATGCCGGTGAGGATTCGGTTGAAACGCTGGGCCTTGGGGCCCGGTGCGTCGTATAGAACTGTTGCACGAGTAGCCATTAGCGCTTCACCGCCCAACGCTTGCCGGCCCAGCCGAAGAAGAGACCCGTCGGCAGGGTGAGGATGATGAACCCGACGGCGATAATGCCGAAGATAACCAGGATGTCACTGGCGTAGTCCTCCGTGAGCGTCTTCATCAGCAGCGAGGCCTCAGCCACGCCAATGACCGACGCGATAGTCGTGTTCTTCGTCAGAGCAATCAGGGTATTGCCCAGCGGCACAATCGCGCCGCGCAGGGCCTGCGGGAAGATGATATGTCGGAAGCTCTGGCCGAAGCTAAGCCCCAGCGAACGCGCGGCCTCGGCCTGTCCGAAGGGCACGGTGTTGATGCCGGAGCGCAGCGACTCCGCAACGAAGCAGGAGGTGTAGGCGACGAACGCCAGCACCGCCAGGCGGAAGTTCTGCTTCACAATGAAGGAGTCGTTCTCCGCGGCGAGCAGTAGACCCAGGTTGTAGTAAAGGCCCATGGAGGCCAACAGCACAATCAGGGTCAGCGGGGTGTTGCGGACGATGTTGATGTACCAGGTCGATAGCGTACGCAGCACCCCGACGGGGCTCACGCGCATCGCGGTGAGAATCGTGCCGAGAATCATCGACCCAATCGCGGAGGCGACAGTCAGCTTAATCGTCACCCAGAACGCCGGAAGTAGCTCCGGCCCCATTTCTGACCATAGTTCTGGATTCATGATCTTGGTTGCACCCCTTCCTACTTCTTCTTGTTGACGAACGACAGGTCGCCGATGGCGGGCTTGTCGCCGAGCTCGAACTTGTCACCGAGGTGCTTTGCGACGATTTTCTCCAGTTCCCCGGTGTCGTAGAGGGCTGCCAGCGCTTCGTTGACCTCTGCCTTGGCTTTGTCGTTGCCCTTGGGCAGGCCGATGCCGTAGTTTTCGTTGGTCCAGAAGGAACCGTCGGGTTTGTGGAGTTCGACGACTCGGAAGTCATCGCCGAAGCGCTCCTTATAGCGCTGAGCGAAGCCAGCCAGGATGGTCGCATCGGTGGTCAGGGCGTCCACGACGCCCTGCTTGACGCCTTCGGCGCAAGCCGCGTAGGTGTCGAACTCCTGCAGCTGCACCTCCGGGAGTGCGTCTTTGACCTTCTGCGCCGGGGTGGAGCCCGAGACGGAGCACAGGCGGGTGCCTGGGGCGACGTCGGCAAGCCCCTGGATGCCGGCGGAACCGCGGACCAGAAGCGCCTGGTGGGTGACCAGGTAAGGCCCGGCGAAGTCGACGGCGGCGAGGCGGCCCTTGTTGATCGAGTAGGTGGCGGCGATCATGTTGACCTCGCCGTTGTTGATCAGGGTTTCGCGCTGGGCGGACGGGGTTTCGCGCCAGTCCATCTCCGGCACGGCCCAGCCGTGCTTTTTAGCAATGTACTCAATGACGAAACGGGAGACATCGGTGTCTACCCCCGCGAACTCGCGGTTGGGGGGTGCGCTCGCCGAGGCCTGGCTGGTCGAACTTGGTGCCGAGCGTGACGTGGCCTGCCTCGATGTCGGCCAGGAGGTCGCGGGGGCCGCCGGAGCCGCAGGCGGCCAGAGATACGGTGGTTGCGACGACGACGACTGCGGCGGCGGCGCGCTTGACCCAGCTGTACTTGGCCTGGACCCGGCTGGTGCGGGCCGAGGTAGCGGAAATATTCATGCTGACCAGCCCCTAGTGGCCGACGATCTTCGCCAGGAATTCCTTGGCGCGATCGGTGGCGGGGTTGGTGAAGAAGGTCTCCGGATCGGTGTCTTCGATGATCGCGCCGTCGGCCATGAACAGAATGCGGTCGGCAACTCGGCGGGCGAAGCTCATCTCGTGGGTCACGCAGACCATGGTCATGCCGCCCTTCGCCAGATCGGTCATGACGTCGAGGACCTCGTTGATCATCTCGGGGTCGAGCGCGGAGGTCGGCTCGTCGAAGAGCATGACCTTTGGATCCATAGCCAGGGCGCGTGCAATAGCGACGCGCTGCTGCTGGCCGCCGGAGAGCTGCGCCGGGTACTTGTCGGCCTGGGCGGCGATGCCGACGCGGTCGAGGAGCTTCTCCGCGCGCTCGCGGGCCTCGGCCTTGGAGGTCTTGCGAACCTTCATCGGCGCCAGAGTTACATTGTCACGGATCGTCATGTGACTAAACAGGTTAAACTGCTGGAAGACCATGCCGACCTCAGCCCGAAGTCGGGTTAGAGCCTTACCTTCCTCAGGCAGTAACTCGCCATTGATGCGGATTTCGCCGCTGTCGATGGTTTCGAGACGGTTAATCGTCCGGCACAGCGTAGATTTTCCCGAGCCGGATGGGCCCAGGATAACAACGACCTGACCAGCTGGGATTTCCAGGTTGATATCGCGTAGTGCGTGGTACTCGCCGAAGTGTTTATTCACCCCAGCGAGCGAGATCATTGGCTGAGATTTTGATGAGTCTGTCATGCGAAAATTTTATTGTAATCGACAGCAAAAGTACATTGCCGATGTGACGGCGCTCATGACAGTGGGGTGTGGATGGCGTTTAGGCGCTGCTCAGTCGATCTTTTCTACGGTAGCAATCTGCACATGGTGTGGCTTCGATTGTGGCTTACGCCCGTGAATAAAGATGTAGTAGATGCCCGCGATTAGGGTCAGCGCCGACAGACCTAAATACATCATGGCAAAGCCCGAGTTGGAAGCAATGTAACCAAGTAGAATCGGCCCGAGGCCAAGTCCTACGTCGGAAAGCAGGAAAAGGGTTGAGATGCCGGTGCCCATTTTATGGGCGGGTACGCAACGCACAGCAATAGCCTGGCATGCGGGAGCAATAGTGCCGTAGCCCAGGCCGGAGAAAATACCCGCTACAACGACCATCCAATCTGAGGTAGCAATACCCAGAAGCGCCAGGCAGATGACGTAGCAGACCACGCCAATTGCGATTACAGGGTTGTCGCCGCGGTGGTCCTGGAGTCGACCAAGGAAAGTACGGGCGGAAATCATGGAGAATGCTGACGCAAGGAAAAAGAAACCTGCGCCAGTGGTGAGGTTTTCCTGTACCGAATATTGGTTCAAGAATGTAATCACGCCGGCGTAGGCTAGGCCGATTAGCAGCATAAAGCTGCCGATGGGAAGCACAGTCGGATGAACGATGTCGCTGAGCTGGAACTTTTTAGAAGCGTTCGAAGCCGGGTTGGTGTCTGGCTTGGGCAAGGTAAAGGCCAGCCCTAGAGAAACTACGGCAAGAGCCAGGGAAAATACGAACAGTGAGGTATAGCCTAAAGAGCTGCTCATTGCGAGGCCGAGAGCTGGGCCAATGGCGGTGGCTAGGGTATTTCCCATGGTGAAGTAGCCAGTTCCCTCGGCGCGGCGGCTCGAGGGGATGGCGCCTTGTGCAATCGCCATAACCGCGGTGGATGCTAGCGCGTAGGCAATTCCGTGGAGGGCGCGCACGATAATGACGGCAACCAAAGTTCCGGCCACCAGGTAGCCAGCGCAGGTGACGGCGATGACCGCAAGGGTAGTAAATAGTATTTTGCGCCCGCCCATTGAGTCGACGAGCCAGCCGGAAAACATGCGGGCAAAAGTCGCGCCTACGACGAAGGAACTGGAGGCGAAGCCGGCGGCGGCGTTAGAGGCGGAAAACTCTTTGACGGCATAGAGGGCCATAATCGTCACGAGTAAGTAAAAGACGAGAAACATGCTGAAGTTAATCAACCACGCGACTAGAAAAGTCGGAGTAAACAAACGCGGTTTCGCTGCCGAACTTTGTTTCGAGGCCACCGAGCAGTGCTCCTTTCAGGGTATGTGCCAAAGGCTGTATCTGTCGTGTCTGTAGCCCCCAACTTCTACAGCTCGCGATTGTGGGGTGCTCAGGGGACACCGGTGCAATACTTGCCGGGTTGAACCAAAGGCGAGGAAAAGCTCGGCGAGAAAATGCCACGACAAAATCGCGACACGGGTAATTGCCGCACCACTTGCGTAAACCTGTAACTGAGCGCCACCGAGGTGAAGGGCTGGAAACGAGGTGAGGGGCCAAAAATGGGGTCGAAAACTGCATGACTGCGACGTTTGCATCATGCAAAAATCGACATGTGAGGAGATTGTATCATGCAAACCTGCAGACCTGAGAGTTTATGCCGTAATCGAGTTGAGCCAGCATGAAAGGCGGAGTCCGCGCCTAGGTAAAGGCCTGGCTAGGTGCCTGGATGAATATAGTAAGGAATATGCGTTCGGACGACATTGCAGACCTGGTATACGAGATTATGCTGCTTTCTCGGCTTGCGACTCAAGGTATTGCGCCATACAAGCGGCAAGCCGTGCTTGATCGCTCCGCCACCATTTTGCTCGCCCGACTAACGGCATCAGCGCCAATGTCCGTTGCCGATCTGGCTGAGGCTTTCGGTCTGGATATCTCCACGGTTCATCGCCAGGTTGCCGCGGCAATGAAGCACGGATTAATCGAAAGAATTAATGATCCCGAGGGCGGTTCTGCGAAATTGCACCGCGCCACCGTCAACGGTGAGAAGCTGCTGGAAGAAGAGCTGGGGCGCCGCGCCCAATCTATCGGTTATGTGACTCGTCAATGGCCGGACAGTGCCGTACGCGAATTAGCGCAACTATTGGAACGATTTAATAAGGACGTTGAGGCCCTGCGGCAACAGCATTGGCCGAGATAAAAGTTTTCGGTACCGAGGTGCGAAGTACTAGCTGCGGTCAAACCGTGGAATACTTGAGGACGTGGCTGAGAAAAAGAAGATTGCAAACGTCCTCGCTAACCGTTATGCTTCTGCATCCCTTACGGAGCTATGGAGTCCTGAGTACAAGATCGTGCTAGAGCGCAGGCTCTGGATTGCGGTCTTAAAAGCCCAGATCGCCCGGGGTATTGAGGTTCCGGAAGGCACCGTCGAGGCCTACGAGGCCGTCATTGAACAGGTCGATCTTGAGTCAATTGCCGCCCGCGAGCGTGTTACCCGCCATGATGTGAAAGCTCGTATCGAGGAATTTTGTGCCTTGGCTGGTACGGAACACATTCACAAGGGCATGACCTCCCGCGATCTGACCGAAAATGTCGAGCAGCTTCAGGTCTTGCAATCGTTGAAGGTTGTGCGTGACAAGGCCGTAGCCGTGGCCGCGCGCACTGCGGAGAAGGCGTCTCAGTACCAATCGTTGGTTATGGCTGGCCGCTCCCATAACGTCGCCGCGCAGGCCACCACCTTGGGCAAGCGCTTCGCCTCGGCTGCCGATGAGATGCTCCTTGGCATCGAGCGTATTGAGGACCTGATTGCCCGCTACCCACTGCGCGGCATCAAGGGGCCGATGGGTACCGCGCAGGATATGCTCGATCTCCTCGACGGAGACGAATCCGCCCTGGCTTCTCTCGAACAGGAAATCGCCGAGGGCCTCGGCTTCGACCGTGTCTTCGACTCTGTCGGGCAGGTTTACCCGCGTACGCTGGACTTTGACGCGCTATCTGCCCTGGTAGAGATTGGCGCAGGCCCGGCTTCGCTGGCCACCACCATCCGATTGATGGCCGGCAACGAAACTGTCACCGAGGGATTCAAGGAGGGGCAGGTCGGCTCGTCGGCCATGCCACACAAGATGAATGCCCGCTCCTGCGAGCGCGTTCACGGCTTCCAGGTGATTCTGCGCGGATACATGACCATGCTGAGCGAGTACGCCGGCACTCAGTGGAATGAGGGTGACGTATCCTGCTCTGTCGTGCGTCGAGTCGCGCTGCCGGATGCGTTCTTCGCTATGGATGGCATGTTCGAAACCTTCCTCACCGTGCTCGATGAGTTTGGGGCTTTCCCAGCCATGATCGACCGTGAGCTGGAGCGCTACCTGCCGTTCCTTGCCTCGACCAAGATCCTGATGGCCGCTGTTCGTGCCGGTATGGGCCGCGAGGAGGCTCATGAGATTATCAAGGAGCACGCCGTGGCCACCGCGCTGGACATGCGCGAGAAGGGCGCGGAGCAGAACCTCACCGAGCGCCTCGCCGCCGATGATCGCTTCCCGCTCGATAAGAATGGGCTTGCCGACGCCCTGTCCAACCGTCACGCCTTCATCGGTGCCGCGGAATCCCAGGTCGACCGCGTCATTGCCCGCGTTGAGGATGTCGTTGCGAAGTACCCGGAGGCTGAGGCCTACAAGCCGGGTGAGATTCTGTAGCGGGCAGCCCTAGCGGGCAGTTTTCTCCCCGCGTTTCCTGGCCTTCCCGTCCTTCCTGGCACTTTAGCGCTGGCTGGTGACTGTAGCGCGCGCTCTCCGCTGTTCTACAGTCACGAGGTTGTGCTGAAGTGTCCGGGCAACCTAGAGCGACCGTTTATTCTGAGCTCATGACCTTCCACCTCAACGCCGATTGCACCTACGGTTACGTATTTCCTGTGGGGTCGCTCGAAACGACGCTTGCCGACGGCAACCTCTACGGCCTCGTCGGACCCAACGGGGCGGGAAAGTCGACGCTACTTAAAACACTTGCGGGGGAGCTGGAGCCACTGTCGGGTTCGGTTGAGCTCATTCCAAGTGCGCCCGGCTTGACGGGGAATAGCGCTCGAGTTAATGCCGTCATCGATAGTGGGTCCCGTGCGAGTATCGGCAAAATAGTCCACGTTGCAGAGCCAGTTTTCCTCCCCGACCTAACCGTTGGCGAACACTTGGCGCTGCTAGGACGTGCTGCGAAGCGGCTACCTTCGATGTGGGATGTGGTCGTCGACCGGTGGAGACTGGATGCCCTGCTGGGGATCTCCCCAAAAGATCTTTCCAGCGGACAGAGGCAACGAGTTTTTCTCGCCTCGCAGCTGGAGCTGTCGACTGCTCCCGTGCTTCTCATCGATGAACCAGAGCGGCACCTTGACTCCTCGTGGCAAGACTTTGTAGCCGATATTCTCGCTGAATTAGCTAAAAGAAAGCGGTTGGTCGTGGTCGCCACTCACAGTTCCGTTATCGCCACACGTTGCAATCAGCTGATCGAGTTGGAGCCCGCAGCGTGATGGCGACAGCGGAAATGGAAAGATGGCGTCGTAAAGCAGGCCTGACCACAGCGCTTAGTGTGGTGGGCGACCTGACGGTCTACCTCATCGCGGTCGGAATGCTGCTGCAGATTCTATATGCAACAACAGGCTGGCTATCCCGGCAGGAAGAGTTCGCGGGCGGGCTGGTGCGGAGTATCCCGGCTCCAGTTCAGTTTGGTTGTGCGATTATTGGGCTGGTCACTGTCGTTTTCGTAGCTGAGAAGATGCTGCCGCTGCAGGCGGTTAGTCGCGAGGCGTGGGTTTATCGGGACCGGCCCCGGGGCAGGCTCAGCCTGGTTGACTCGGTAGCAGTCGGGCAGATACTGACTACAGGCGTTTTCGGTGCGTTGATCGGGATTGCGCATCATTGGGTACTAGGCCTGGAAACATTTGTGGCTGCTGCTGGCTGCGCAGCTGTCGCGATGCTGCTGAGGTTCGCGCTGGGATTGCGGCGAAGATTTCGCCTGTCGCAGATTCTGCGTGCAGGTGATTCGCGCGTGTTTTATTCGGCTTCGCTGTACCTGCGCGACTCAGAGGTGGCTTCGAAGGCGATTGCCGCGACGTGGTGCAAGACTCGTTCGTCCTCAGCTTCGAGCAATTTGTTCCAGATTTTCCTCCGTCGGCTTCGACGTCGTTCCTATCTGGGACTATTGATAGGAAGCGCAGTTTTTCTGGCGATTGGGCTCGCGGAATTGTCCCCGGGCGCTGTCGCAATTGTGCTTTTGGTCTTCTGGATGATTGGCTCTGCGGGAGTTTGCAGGGCAGCGGACGTATCCGAACTCGGGGTGGTATCGCCCTTGCCGAAGGCGGTCGCCATGGTGATGGCAGTGGCGGGCGCTATCGTCACCACGGTGGTTGCTGGGAATCCGATGTCGGCATCAGCATGTTTGTGGAGTGTAACTGTCGCGGCGGGACTTTTCGTCGGCATAGTCCGTCGAAGTAGACCGCGCAGCGGCAACGGTGGATACCTTGCCGACACGGGAATGGGCTTTTCCATCGATCCCGAGGCCTTTAGCTATTTCACCTGCGGCTTCGGATGGCTGGGGTCGGCGCTGGTCCTCGGGCACTTTAGCGCTGGCTGGTGACTGTAGCGCACGCTATCTACCCGAAATTAAGGACTTGCTCCACAATAAGTTCGAGGTCGGAGCGCAGGCTTCGCTCTGTCAGAGCTTGAATGACCTGCTGTGGATGGTCGGTTATTATGCCGCCAACGGAAGACACGGTGTACTTAGCGATAGAAGCCTCCGTGTTAACCGTCCAAACCACCGTCTTCTTCCCGGCATCATTGAGGCGCAACAATTCAGTTTCGGTGGCAACCTGTTCTTCCATCATGAGGTAGTCAGCGGGTAGATTCTCGGTGTCGCCGACTGCGAAGAAGTATAGAAATCCTGTTAAAAGGTCAGGGTTCTTTTGCTCTGCGTATTCGATGAGTCCCTGATCCAAACTGATTATTGCAGCCTCTTTTTCCATGCTGTGCTGACGAATAAGCGCAGCCACGTCGTCGACCATACGTCGATCGGCGGTGGCCCCCTTGAGCTCGACAAACAGACGAATTTTTCCCTTCGCCGCTGTGAGCATATCCTCCAAGGTCGCAACGGGCCGCGACGGAGAAGAAGGGGCAAAACCGTTCTCGACCTGCAATGACTTAATTTCTGCCAGCGTCATGTCCTCGGCGGCGCGGCTCTCGCCCGCGACCCTTGCAAAAGTGGAGTCGTGGTTGATTACATACGCGCCGTCGGCGGTGCGCTGCACATCAATTTCGGACCACTGCGCGCCAATTGCTGCAGCAGCCTCCAACCCCTTCACGGTGTTCTCAGCGTCCAAGTCGCCACCACCGCGATGCGCCACTACCTCGATTTTCGCCTCCGAGCGGAACAAATCATCGAAGTTCCAGGCACCGATTCCGGCAGCGATAACAGACCCCGCCACCGCAACTACGACGGCCGCAAATAACCGTGGGCGGGCCTGCCGGTCCTCCGTGCTCGCCGTGGAGATGCAGGGCTCGGGGCGCACCGGGGAATCGTCGTGAAGCACGGCGTAGACCCGGGTGAGCTCGCGCAACATGCTGGGGGTGAGGAAAAGGAGGATTAGACCGACGGCGCCGGCGGCGATGAGGGCGGCGAGAAGCGTCGTGAAGCGGATGGTCAGCAGCGACTCGGCGACCAGTGGGATGCCCCACAGCGAGATCCCGCCCAACACGGCGAGCGTGACACCGACAATCAGCAGGACCGTCACCAGGTAGATGACAAGCCACACCAGGTTAATCAGCCAGTAGCGGCGCATGTAGCGCAAGGACTCGCGCATCGCGCCCCAGGGGGAGTGGCCGTGGACCAGCATCGCCGGGAACGTCGCGAGCAGGAAAAACGACAGCACGCCCAGCAGCGCAATGGCCACAACGTAGGCGGTGAGGTACGCCGGATTGTGGATGATGACGTCCATGACGAAGTTTGGGATCTTCAGCCATTCCAGCACACTCGGCTCGGGACCGAAGCCGACCAGCGGAATCAGGATGACAACGTAGGCGAGCAGCACCAGCGAACCGGGGTGCAGAAATCGCGGGTACAGGCGCAGCGCGTCGAGCAACATGCGGCGGGCGGTGGGCAGTGGCTCACCCTGGAGGCGGCGGAGCTCCAGTTGCACGAACGCCGCGATATCCAGGCACATTACAAGCAAAACAAAAGCCGCGCTGAGCAACACCGCCACCGCGCCCTGAATCGACCATAGAAATCCCATTACATCGCTGGAATTAATTGTCGAGCGACCTGTGGCGCCAATCAGTTTGCGAAGTGCCCAGTTATAGGCCGGAAACACCACGATAGACACCAGAAGCTTCGACAGGAGTTGGTACCTGACGTATAACCACAGATTACTCATCCGTCCGACACGTATTTTGTGGATCGCACGGAATTGCTCGCGGAAACTGCGGGGCGGAGCGAGCACCCGCGTGCTGTCACTGTCGCGCATCTGGCGCGAACCTCCTTGGGGCCATCAGCGCGAAATCGACGCTGGAAGCGGGGCCCGCCGACTAAGCTTGGCGGGGTGGCCGGGCTTTTCCCGGTAACGTTCCCATTCTATAAAAGTTCCAATCTGTACCTAGTGTCATTCGAAAGGCGTGCAACGTGACTGTCGCTGAGAAAATCTCCCTTTCCCGCCCCGGAGCCTCCCTCAATGTGCTGCGCTGGGCTCCCGCTGATGGCGCGCCGAAGGCCGTGGTGCAGTTGCTGCATGGCATGGTCGAGCATTCGCGCCGTTACGCCGAGCTCGCCGAGTACCTGATCGCGCAGGGGTTCGCCGTGGTCATCCACGATCACCACGGCCACGGGGAGACCTCCACCGACGAGGGGCTGCCGGGGTTTTTCGCCGCTGCTGACGGCTGGTCGGTGGTGCTTGACGACGTCCACGCCGTACGTGAATGGGTAGATGGTGAGTACCCGGGTGTGCCGCATTTCCTTCTCGGTCATTCGATGGGGTCGTTGCTGCTCCGCGATTACCTGTCGCGCCACGGTAAGGGGCTGGCGGGTGCGATTGTTGTCGGTACGGCAATTTGGCCTGCGGGCAAGGGCGATGCGGGGCTGATGCTGGCGGAGCTGCTGGCCCGCGTGGCGCCGAAGTCGAAGGGACGCCTGCTCAACGCGGCGACGTTCGCCGGGTTCAATGATGGGCTGGAAGGGCGCACGGACTTTGATTGGCTCTCCCGCGACCGGGCGGTAGTGGATGCCTACGTCGCCGACCCGCAGTGTGGCTTCGTTCCCACGAACGTGTTCTTCCGGGATCTGATGGTGGGCACGCGCCGGGCGAACTCTCTCGCGGCGTACCAGAACTGCCCGGCCGACCTGCCTCTTTTGATTATCTCCGGGGCGGAGGATCCGGTGGGGGGCGCGGGTGCGGTCGCCGAGGTCGTGGGCAAGTACCGCAACGCGGGCAAAGAACGATTGCGCTTCGCCGTGTACGAGGGGGCACGCCACGAGATTCTGAATGAGATTAACCGTGACGAGGTTTTTGCGGACGTCGTGCGCTGGCTCGACAGCGTTTAGGCGTTTAGGATTCCCGCATGGCTAAAGTCTTTTTCCCGTACATCAGTTTTCGGGGCAACGGACGCAAGGCATTCGCGTACTATCAGTCGATTTTCGGCGGTGAACTGCACTTGCAGGACTACCCCGAGGTCGGGGAGGGGCAGGAAAGTCCGTTCCCCTTCACCCCTCCGGAGGGCGCTTTAGCGCACGGTCTTCTCGATGCCGGGTGGATTCGCATCACCGGCGGAGACGGCATCGGCGAGAGCTTGCCCAGCCTGGAATCAGAGGTCTACTCGTTCATGATTCAGTGCGAGACTGTCGCAGAGGCTGAAGAGCTCATTGCGAAGTTCCTGCAGTCCGGATCCAGCGTCAAGATGCCGTTTATGAAGGCCCCGTGGGGCTCCCACTACGGCCAGATTCTCGATCCCTTCGGCATCATGTGGGCGTTCCACGCCGAATAGTTTCGCTAGGGGGTGTCTCTATGTTTTTGTCAAGCTCTGACTTGCTACTCGCGAGTGCAACCATAGGGGTGTTTTCGGGGCAGGCCAATTTAGCCGACTAGCATAATTTCTGGTCGGCTATTTTTGTTTACTGCTATGCGGCGACTGGGCGGGCTGGGATTTCGCGGAAGAACTCCTTGTTCTTCATCATCGCGAAGATGACGTTGCACCGTCGTCGTGCCAAACATATGACTGCGGCATTGTGGCGTTTTCAGCCGCTTGTTTCCTGCTCGGGCGGGGAATTCTCCTCGTATTGATGAGCCTGATCTTCGTGTCACTGGGGCATTGCCTGCATAGGCTGCGAGGTGGCAAGAGGATGCGAAGTCGGATCCATCACCGATGGAAAGCAGGATCTGTGCCGCGGTCTTGATGGTCGATCCCCGGCATACTCGATCCAAGACCTCGGAAAGAGGGAAATCCTCCAGCATGTCTTCAACCTGGCCGGCGATAGTATCGCGCTGGGCCTTGAGCGTTTTAATGTTGGCTGCTAGCTGTGGTATGACAAGCTTGGCTGCTTGTGTTCCAGGAACGGTGACGGTTTGTGCTGCTAGTGCGGTGAAAATGTTATCGACCAGTATGTCTGGGTTGTGATGGGTTCTTCTGGATAGCCATGTTAGAACCCGGCTGCGGCCAGCCTTTTTCAGTCCTGTGGGGCTTTTGTAATGGATGAGTAAGTCCAGTACTGGGCTGCGGGTGAGCGTGCTGCCTGCGAAAATACGCTCCAGGCTGGGGTAGATTTGGGTGAGAACGCTGCGTAGCCTGTTGATGGTTCTGGTGCAGTCACGAGCGGTGTCATCGTCGAAACCGGACAGCATCTTCAGGGCCGCGAGTACTTCGCTGTTTCGGTCAACCGCCCGCAAGGTGTGCGGCATGGTTCGTGCAGTATCGGCGATGAGTGAGCGCGTCGCGTCTGTCGGTTTTTGCTTGGTCAGGGTAGAGGTCCGCGGCTTTTCGCATGGCGAGGCCTGGTAGGTAGCCAACGTGGCAGCCGCGTTGACGGGCAACTGCGATGGGTAGTGCGCCGATGGTGTTGTTCTAGTCGCTGGTGTCGTGACGTTCGCTGCGAGCATCCACGTTACAAAGAGACCTAGTTTACCTACTGGCCGTGTCCCTATTAGCTGTCATCGAACATCCCTGGTTCCCGGTGGCAACACCCCCCCGGATCATGGAAACTACAGGGCAGATAAGCCATGCCGGGACCAGCAACTATCCCCATTATCGGGGATAGTCATAAAGTAACGGGCGAACATAGGTAATGTTAGAAACCCAGAAACGCCCAGGGACTTGGGTATGCAAGTTTCGTTGTACCAAGTCTGGTCGGTGATCCGGTACTTTCGGGCTGATTGTTGTCACTGGGTGACGCCCACATCGCCGACCTCTGACTCCTGTCAGTTTCATCAAACGGGCAGTCTTGTCGCGGACAATGTGAAAGCCTGCACGATTCATTGCATGCCACATCTTACGAATACCGTAGAATGGAAAATTTTCGGCATGAACTCGTTGAATCTCCGGGGCGAGCAAGCTATCACTCAACGACCAAGCGCTGGGGGCTGTGGCATTGCTGTATCCGCAGGCGTGATGAATCCATGATCTGTCTGTTGAAGGCCTCGGCAGATGGCCTCGACCCCACACCGTTTCTTGTAAGCATCGATGTAGGAGATTATGTGTCCGTGGGACTGTCGAGGTCCGCTGCGAAAAGCAGCCGCGGTTTTCAAAATCCTGTTTACACGTTTGAGCTTTCGGTTTTCCCGGAGTATTCGCTTGAACTCTTCTGCCGTTGACTCGCCGCTGCGAGGCTAAACGTTGTTGGGAGCGGAAACGCTGTCACGGTACCAGGCCCGTAGCGTGTGGTGAGATACCCCGAGACGTTCTCCAACTTCTTCATAAGCGCGTTGCAGCGAGCAAGACTTCAGACGAACCATTTCAGCGATTTGAAGGACCGCCTTCTTTTTGAACTCGGCAGAATACTTTCTAGATGTAGTGGACAATTCTTCCTTGGCTCAGGCAGGAACTAAACCCGGGACGCCTCACCTACGAAACAGTCAATAGCAGCTTAAGCCGAGCTTCGACCAGGCTCCCCACACCTGTTGATTGGCCTAATAACCGTGACTCCCCAAGAGTTTCAATTAAAATCTCAGTTGAAGCGCGACAAAAACATAGGGGCTACACAAAGGGCGCACTCAGATTACGCAAATTAGATGGCCTAACCATCATCTTCAGCGGAATGCCGCCGAGTCCGACACCAAAGAATTGTCTATCGACCAAGCAAGCGCGCTAGTTACCCGCGACTTACAGACATGCCCAGTCCAGCATGTATTCAAAAATATAACAGAACTTTTTGTCCTACAGCCGTATCGCGGTTCTCCAGCAATAAAAAGATACCTGGCAGCGTTTCAGGGAACGCCTATCTTCTGGCCAATTCCGGAAAATTACCAATCATATGATCGAAAATCGGGAACGAAGAACTCTCCACGGCTCATTAAAGCTAGAAAATCAACCGCCTATCTATTGCAAGAAGATCTTCAGGCCGATACTGTCAGTGGCGATACAACTTTAGAAGGTAGGAGAATGCTATGAAAAGTGTGAAGGCACGCGTAGCGTTAGCAGTCACTTTTGCATTTGGAGGGTCGCTTTTCTTCGCCTCGTCAGCGGCTGCTCAAGGACATGGATGTGACGCGATCAGCTTCCACAACAATGAAGCTACTGTAGATTGCTATAACCAGAGCACAACAAAGACAGTCATTGCGACCCTGTATGTTGACTGCCAACCATGGGCACCCGACACCAAAGACACGGCTTCGATTAAACCGGGGGGAATGGCAACACTATCGGCTTCTTGTTTTGGGTGGGGCAAGGCAGTTGGCGGCTCAGCCTCCGTAAGTTAACGCGAGGAGACGCCACGTACAATGTCACTAAGGCTGCGCGGAGTAAATTTCTCGTATCGTAGGAAATCCCACAATCTAATAGACGTAAATCTTGATATTGGCCCGGGGACGACAGCTATCCTCGGGGAAAACGGCGCGGGGAAATCTACTCTACTTCGTGTACTTGCGACCGAGCTACGCTGCAGCTCTGGGGAAATCTCTTTCGGAGGTACTCATCTGACGCCGTCCACCATCCGGGAGTTTAGAAAGTTGTCAGGTTGGGTACCTCAGGGTGAAATGATTCAACCAAGTGAAACTCCTTTTGAGTTTGTTTCAAAGGTAGCATGGCTACGGGGTCTAAATGGAAGAGAACTTCGACGTTCCACGCGTGCTGCATTAGAGCGCGTCGCCCTATCTGCCGAGGCAAATATAAGGGCGAGCAGACTATCCGGCGGAATGAAGCGTCGTGCGGCAATTGCTGCGGGTGTTGTACACAATCCGACGTACCTTTTGTTAGACGAGCCCACCGCTGGCCTGGATCCGATACTTCGCGAACAGCACATCGAGCAGCTTCGTAGTTTATCCGATACTGGCGTGCATGTACTCTTCAGTAGCCATATCTCAGCAGATGTGGAGGAAGCGGATAACCTTGTTGTCATGTCCCAAGGAACCGTAGCTCACCATTCCCCCACGGATGTGTTGAGGCAGGAATATGGATCCATACAGAACGCATATCGGCACTTTTTTTGAATTAATACTGTGGGAAATCTAACGTAGTGAACGAAAGACTGGAAAACGCACCAGGAATGCTAACGATTTTGGGGCTAGCGCTGTTTTTCTATTCCCAATATGAGCCTACGGTGAGCTGGCCGAGTTTCGATGCTGTAGTCAGGGATTTTTCTGCTGTAACCGGTATAGTCATGGCAGTGGTTTTATCCGATAGAATCACAAAACATGACATTAGTTTCATAAACTCTAGCGCCCACCGAAAAGCCGGAATGCTTAGACTGCAGGTTCTACTCCCTGCAGCCAATATTTTATTGCCATATATGTCCTTTATCGTACTGCTCTACGTATTGTGTAGGGTTGGAGGAACCAGCGGCAGCCCATGGTATTTGGGGATAGTCTCAGGGATGTTTTGGGTAATCGTAGCTTGCCCCGCCATAGCTGCATATATCTCCCTACTACTCCGAAGTAGGAGATATTATGCCAATTTATCAACCCTTGCAGTATCGCTTTCTATATTGGTTTCTTCTTATCTGTCCAATTCAGTATCATTCCTTCCGCGTTTTGGGATTTTTTGGACCGATAACTTCGCAAGTTCACGTCCTTGGGCGATTGGCCCACAGGGAAGCGAGCTATCAATACCTTCAGTAGCTACGATTTCATCGATTTCCCTTCTGTGTGCTTTCTTAACTTGGCTGGCGTTTTACTTCGAGGTTCGCGGGAGTTCCGCCCCGGCCCGAGCGCTCTTGAGCATAGGTTTTGTTTTGACATTGGGCTCCGGCATATTAGTGAACACGGTAACTGGGAATTCATCTGTACTAGAGCCACGACCAAGCACAGTTCGGCCTGCCTGTGTTGAGGATGATTACGCTCGTATTCGCTTTTGTGGGTGGCCGGAAGACGGCGACGTCATAGCAAAAATGAAAAGATCATGGTCTGATTATGTGAATGAGTTGGATGAAATTGGAATTCCTCTCGACTCTCGCACTATTTCAGTGCAAGGTGTCTTGGATAAACCCGATATCGAGATATCCGGCATATCATTTAGGTCGACCTCGTCAGTTTTCACGCGTTCAACTACGGCATTGCTGAATAACGATATTCAGAAATGCGGAGACTCTTTAAATCCGTCGGCCAAGGTGGCATTGCGCCGGATTGTGGAAGGCATAGCTGACGTCATGTCAACCGAGTTTGGTGACAGGAAAGGGTGGCACCTTATGAATTCGAAAAAAATAAATTTTAATAATTTTAAGGAAAAAAGTGATCTAAGAATCGCAATTCGAGCTATAGAAGACTGTAATCCCAATCTAGTATGAATCATCGTATTTGTTTCGGCCAATTTGCTCGGTATATTAGGCTACGCAGATTGGAGCAAACTGGCCTAGTTTTACTCATTGGAATCCTTTTGTCATTTGGTTTTGGGATTGTAATTCCTGTTGATATCTCCGGAACGCTCGACCAAGGTAGGGTGCTGGGAACCTTTGCTCCACTCGTTCCGCTTTCGTGTGTTGGGACTTTCTTTAAATCGAACTGGCCAGGATGCTTTGAGAGTTCCTGTTCGGGTCGAAGTGTGGAGTTATTCCGGGGGGCTTGTGCGTTTCTATCTTTTCTAACGTCGACAATATGTTCGGCATTTCTTCTATTACTAGGGGCGGAGTATAGTATTGCATCTTCTTCATTCTGGCTTGGCTTTCTAAGCTTGGGAACGTTTTACGTCTTTTATAGTTTTCTTGACGCTCGAAAATCGTTTATGGCCTCTCTTGCGGTCACAATTGTTGTGTTAGCATCTCCTATGCTATTTGGGGCGAATGGTTTCGCTGGCGATGGTGTTGGAAACGGCTTGCTCCTCGGGATGAAACTTTTCTATCTCGCACTTTTTATACTCGGCGTCATCTTAACTTTCTTCCCTATATCTATTGACGTGACTGGGCGTCAGTGATACCGTGGCCGCACCGCATTTTCGATTAGGAGGAGCCGTGAGTTTTAGGTATTTTTCCAGGTTGACCGGAGCGGTAGCTGTATTCATCGCCTTCTTTTCTCTCACGCTGCCACCGGCCATGGCTGAACAGCGAGTAGGTCCTCATGTCAATATTGAATACTTAGCTAGGGCTAAGTCCACCCGCCCGCCGAACTATGTTGCTGGAATAACCCCTCACGCACAACAGCGCATGGCCGCGCGAGGCGTGAGCCGGGACCAGGTAATCGACGCAGTTGCTTCCCCAGATCGTTATTTATGGTCCTCTGAAAATAATTCATGGAACGTAGTCCGCGGAAATCTTCGAGTGGCGATTAATGATAATGCTTGGGTTGTGACTGTGATTAAGGTGGGCTGATATTAAATGTTTGAAGCGGGTGACCGTCTTGATTTATCGGGTATTTTTGACGAAGAGGGAATCACACTTAAAAACACTGGTGTGAAGCACTTGGGCGAATACCGGTTCTCAATTCAATTAAGCTTTGAAGGAACGCCGGGGTCCATTGCTGGAGCCGTAGATATTTCTACTTCTGGTGATATCATGGCTATTGAGCTCGTTGGTATAGATCAGGCGATAGCTTATTTTATGTCTCGCAGTGATAACGAAAAAGATTAGTTCTTATTGTTGGTTGTTATCACTTGACGCTTTCCCAGTCAGGTCAGAGTTCGATAGTTCGTTCTCGTTTTTGCTCATAGGCGTTTCATCTTCAGTCTCATCATCATTGGATATCCCCTGTGCGTTTGTGAAGATTTGACTTGCCACTCGCAAGTTCAACAATATGGGCGGTTTTTGGGGACAGGCCAGTTTAGCCGACTAGCATGATGCCTGGTCGGCTACTTTTGACTGCTACGCGGTGGCCGCGCGGAAATTTCGCGTAAGAAATCATCATTTTTCATCAGCGTGAAGACGGCATTGCACCGTCTTGGTGTCAAACATATGGCTGCGGTGTTGTGGCGTTTTCCTTCTGCGCGTTTGCGTCCGTAGTACTGAAGTGAGAGTTGGTGACTGTGTATGGTGGCGAAAGCGTCAGTAGAACAGGGTGTTTTCAGTCACTTTTTCTCTTTGGGCAGAGAATTCGCCTTGTGTTGATGAGCCTGATTTTACGTGTCACAGGAGCAATCGCTGCATAGGCGGCGAGGTTGCCAGAGTATGCGAAGTCGGATCCATCGCCGATGGAAAGCGGAATCTGCGCTGCGGTCAATATGGTCGCTCTCCGGCATACTCGGTCCGCGACCTCGGAGGCAGGGAAATCCTCTAGCATGTTCTCAGCAATCTCGTCGATGGTATCGCGCTGGGCTTTTCGCGCTTTAATGTTGGCTGCCAGCTGTGGAACAAAAAGCTTGGCCGCCTCGGTTTTCGGGAACAGCAACACTTTGTGCCGCTAGCGGCGCGAAAATGTTGTCCACTAGGGGGTCTGGGGTGTGATGGTTTTTCCGGTATAGTCACGCCAGAATTCGGCTGCGGCCAGCCTTTTTCAATCTTGTGAGGCTTTTGTAATGGATGAGTAAGCTCAGTTCTGGGCTGTGGGTGAGCGTGATGGCGGCGGAAACGTGCTCGAGGCTGGGGCAGATTTGGGTGGGCACTGTGTAGCCGGTCGACGGTTCTGGTGCTCCTCATGGCCGGTGTCATTGTCGAAGTCGGGCAGCACTATGAGGGCCGAGAGTGCTTTGCTGTTTCGGTTATCCTCCTGCAGGGTGTGTGTCATGGTTCGTGCAGCGTCGGCGGTGAGTGAGCGAGTTGCACCTGTCGGTTTTCGCTTGGCCAGGGTAGAGATTTGCGGCTTATTGCGTGGCGATGTCCAGTATTAGCCGACTTGGCAACCGCTTTGACGGGCAGCTCGCAATGGGTAAATGGGGAGTATACCGATGATGTTTGCCTGGTCAACTACGACTAATACTGTGCCGTGGGGCTGAAAGCCATCGCAGGGTGCTGCTAATTCTGATTCGAGTTGGGGAAACGGCATGTCGAAAACTTTTGTTCCGTGCTTATTTAGAGCTTTAGCTGTGGCGTTGAGATTTGCCTACGTCTAGGCCAAGGAAAATGTCGATGGGATTATCGGGCGGTATAGATAGCTCCTAGGAAAACGTGGTGGGTATGCGAGTCGCTAGTATCGAATATTCTCGGACCTTACTGGGGGTGTCTCTATGTTTTTGTCAAGCTCTGACTTGCTACTCGCGAGTGCAACCATAGGGGTGTTTTCGGGGCAGGCCAATTTAGCCGACTAGCATAATTTCTGGTCGGCTATTTTTGTTTACTGCTATGCGGCGACTGGGCGGGCTGGGATTTCGCGGAAGAACTCCTTGTTCTTCATCATCGCGAAGATGACGTTGCACCGTCGTCGTGCCAAACATATGACTGCGGCATTGTGGCGTTTTCAGCCGCTTGTTTCCTGCTCGGGCGGGGAATTCTCCTCGTATTGATGAGCCTGATCTTCGTGTCACTGGGGCATTGCCTGCATAGGCTGCGAGGTGGCAAGAGGATGCGAAGTCGGATCCATCACCGATGGAAAGCAGGATCTGTGCCGCGGTCTTGATGGTCGATCCCCGGCATACTCGATCCAAGACCTCGGAAAGAGGGAAATCCTCCAGCATGTCTTCAACCTGGCCGGCGATAGTATCGCGCTGGGCCTTGAGCGTTTTAATGTTGGCTGCTAGCTGTGGTATGACAAGCTTGGCTGCTTGTGAAGCGTCCTGGGTTTAGTTCCTACCTCAACTAGGGAAGGATTGAACACTATGCCCAAGAAGTATTCTGTCGAGTTCAAGGAGAAGGCGGTCCATCAGATCGTTGAAATGGTGCGCCTGGAGCCCTGTTCACTGCAACGCGCCTACGAGGAAGTCGGCGAACTCCTTGGTGTATCCCACCACACGTTACGAGCCTGGTACCGCGATAGCCTCTTAACTCGTTATGCAGCCGAGCCAGCAGGCGGGGAATCAATGGAAGAAGAACTCAAGCGGCTACGTCGGGAAAACCGCGAGCTTAAACGAGCCAATGGGATTCTTAAGACAGCATCGGCTTTTTTCGCGGCGGAACTCGACCGACCCACGACCAGATGATCTCCTACATTGACGCTTACACGGAGCAGTTTGGGGTCGAGGCCATCTGCCGCGTTCTTTCACAGACAGATCGTGGTTTCATCACTTCCCGCGGTTACCGGAAAGCCAGGATACGCATTCCCAGTGCTAGAGCCTTGAGTGATAGCTTGCTGGTTCCAGAAATTCAACGCGTGCATGCAGAGAACTTCTCGGTCTGCGGCATCCGCAAAATGTGGCACGCGATGAACCGTCAAGGCTACCGAATTGGACGAGACAAGACCGCACGTTTGATGAAACTAGCAGGTGTGAGCGGCCGGCGTCGTGGGCGTAATCCGGTGACAACGATCCGTGCGAAAGTCCCGGATCATCGCCCAGATTTGGTTCGGCGAAATTTCCGTGCCAAGGCTCCTGGGAGGCTGTGGGTAGCTGATATCACTTACGTACGCACACTTTTCGGGATTCGCGTACACCGCGTTTGTTATTGATGTATTCAATCGGAAGATTGTCGGCGTTGCCGCACGCTCTACGATGCGTACAGATGCACTTCCTATGGAAGCTTTAGAGCATGCTCTTACTACTGCTGGTCGAATCCATGGAAACCAGCTGATCCACCACAGTGATAGGGGAAGTCAGTATGTGTCGTTGAAGTACTCCACGGCATTGGCGCAATCCGGGATCCGACCGAGTGTGGGAGCAGTTGGCGATTCTTATGACAACGCTCTGGCTGAAACCGTCAACGGGCTCTACAAGGCTGAACTCATCCACGCGCAAGGCCCGTGGACATCAGTAGGAGAAGTTGAACTGGCCACCTTGCGGTGGGTTCACTGGTGGAATACCAAGCGTCTTCATCAAGCATTGGACTACGCCACCCCGCAAGAAGTAGAAACCGAGTACTATCTCACCGAAACCATCAACACAGGGTGGTAAAAGAAGCGGAACTAAACCCAGGACGCTTCATTGTGTTCCAGGAACGGTGACGGTTTGTGCTGCTAGTGCGGTGAAAATATTATCGACCAGTATGTCTGGGTTGTGATGGGTTCTTCTGGATAGCCATGTTAGAACCCGGCTGCGGCCAGCCTTTTTCAGTCCTGTGGGGCTTTTGTAATGGATGAGTAAGTCCAGTACTGGGCTGCGGGTGAGCGTGCTGCCTGCGAAAATACGCTCCAGGCTGGGGTAGATTTGGGTGAGAACGCTGCGTAGCCTGTTGATGGTTCTGGTGCAGTCACGAGCGGTGTCATCGTCGAAACCGGACAGCATCTTCAGGGCCGCGAGTACTTCGCTGTTTCGGTCAACCGCCCGCAAGGTGTGCGGCATGGTTCGTGCAGTATCGGCGATGAGTGAGCGCGTCGCGTCTGTCGGTTTTTGCTTGGTCAGGGTAGAGGTCCGCGGCTTTTCGCATGGCGAGGCCTGGTAGGTAGCCAACGTGGCAGCCGCGTTGACGGGCAACTGCGATGGGTAGTGCGCCGATGGTGTTGTTCTAGTCGCTGGTGTCGTGACGTTCGCTGCGAGCATCCACGTTACAAAGAGACCTAGTTTACCTACTGGCCGTGTCCCTATTAGCTGTCATCGAACATCCCTGGTTCCCGGTGGCAACACCCCCCCGGATCATGGAAACTACAGGGCAGATAAGCCATGCCGGGACCAGCAACTATCCCCATTATCGGGGATAGTCATAAAGTAACGGGAGTAAAATGTGGGATTTTCAAGCTGTTGGCGTCATGGGGGCTTTCTACGCCGGATAGTTGCGCTCAGGCCTGGCGTGGCTAGCCTCGCTCCTTCCGCTGCTAGGTCACACGGGGCATGTTCGTGGGTTAGTCGCGCAGCGGACGCAGGGCCGCATCCCAGGTGACCAGGTCGTTCAGGGCGCTGGTGACGGAGAAGTCCTCGATTTCGGTGGGGTGGAAGCCTTCTTCGTCGACGCGCTTGAAGTGGAACGGAATCATCACGGCGTTCGGAGTCGGCTTCATTCCGAGGGCAACCACAACGTTCTGGAGGTGCTCGGCTGCGCGGATACCTGCGGAGACGCCGCCGTAGCTGACGATGGTGACCGGCTTGTTCTGCCACTCCACGGCCAGGTAGTCGATGGCGTTTTTCAGCGGTGCCGGGATGGAGTGGTTGTACTCGGCGGTGATGAAGATGAAGGCGTCCTGCGATGCGATCTGCTTCGACCATGCCTTAGTGTGGTCGCGCTCATAGCGCTGCATGCGCGGGTGATTGGTCTCGTCCATTAGCGGCAGGCGAATATCGGCCAAGTCCAGCACGGTGACTTCGAAGCGCTCGTCGTCTTCGAGGTGGGAGAGAATCCACTTGCTAATCGGTTCGCTGTGGCGGCCCGGGCGGGTGGTGCCGATGACGATGCCGAGGCGAATCTTCTGTGCTGGCTGCTGGTCGGTCATTAATTGGTCCTTTTCGTCTGCTGGCCTATTCACCTGAAGTTGCGGTAGTTGATGCTATTAGAACTGTTGCAGCGTCGCCATGAAAAGCCGACGTGACAGCACATCCAGGAGTAATTGTTGTGGGTGTCAAGTACAAGGAAGCATTACAGCCTATTTTTGATGATATGTCAATCAAAGGGGTGGGGTTTGGTAACTGATGACGAATACCTTCCTGGTGATTCGTTCATCCACCTGATTCTCAAATGCAAAGCGCCCTAGCTTCGGACCCGATGTACGGGACGAAAGCTAGGGCGTAATAGTGGAGGTAGGTAGGGAAAACGCGCTGACTGACTACCTAAGCGGGCGGACGCTACCGGTAAAGTGAGGACGCTTCTTCTTGCGGTCCCACGCCACAATGTCGATTGCGCGGCCTGCAGTCGCTGCACCGGTTGCGGTGAGATCGTGAGCAGCTCCAGCAGGAAGCCCGGTGCGGGTCAGCGCCACATTGATAGTCGACGGCAACACCACCGGTGCGCCGAAAGCAATGTGGAACTCGAAGGGCTCGCCCGGGAGACGGTCCGACTCGGCCAGAGCGCGGGAGGCCGTGTACATACCGTGGGCGATTGCGCCCGGCATACCGAGGGCCTTCGCGGATCCTGCGGTGATGTGAATCGGGTTCCAGTCGCCGGACACCTTCGCCCAGCGGCGGCCGGTGTTGCCGGCCAGTCGCCACTGTGCGGTCGGGAACGGAACCTTGAACTGCTCGCGCTTGATGGTCTGAGCGCCGGACTTGATTGCCTCGCGCTGCGCTTGGACTTCGTCGAAGCCCTCGGCATCCTTCAGCCGGACACCCTTGGCCAGGTACACGGACTCTTCCTCGACCAGCGTTGCACCGGACTCGGACGCGGTCACGGTCGATGCGAGAATGACTTCGGTGCCGGAACGATGCGCGCGGAACGCGGCGACGCGGACCTCAATGTCGACCTTTCCGCCCAAAACCACGGGGGAGAGCTCGCGGTAGGTGTTTTCGGTGTGAACCAGGCCCATCATGGGCAGCGGGAAATCATCCGCGGCCATCAGCTCCATCTGGATGGGCATGATGAGGGCGTGGACGTGGCCGAAGAAGGCATGCTCCGCCTTCGGCGCGCCGGCCAGGGCACGGAATTCCTCGTCGCGGTCGCGACCGACGGTCACCGACTTCACTGCCAGAGCGTCGACTTTAATCTCGATGGAGT
Source organism: Corynebacterium lactis RW2-5 (assembly GCF_001274895.1). Lineage (NCBI taxonomy): Bacteria > Bacillati > Actinomycetota > Actinomycetes > Mycobacteriales > Corynebacteriaceae > Corynebacterium > Corynebacterium lactis. Next base: position 2,294,246 of record NZ_CP006841.1, on the reverse strand, counting down.
TCGGGCGCTTCTTCGTGGAACCGGCGGCAGCCTTGGCGTAGAGCGGCAGCAGGTTGGGGATGGAATCCAGGGTCTTTGCCATGAGTTCTTCTTCCGTTGCTTGGTGTGCTCGTCGTAAAGCGGATGCCGGACTTATGCGCCGACGATGTTCTGGCCGCAGACGCGGAGAACGTGGCCGTTAACACCCAGTGCGCGGTCGGAAACCAGGAAGGCAATCGCCTGCGCGACGTCCTCCGGGCGGCCGCCCTGCTGTAGGGAGTTCACGCGGCGGGCGACCTGGCGGTTCACGAAAGGAATCGCGGCGGTCATATCGGTCTCGATGAAGCCCGGTGCGACGGCGTTGATGTTGCCGCCCCGCTTTGCGAACTCCGCAGCGTAGGCCTCAACCATGGCGATAACGCCGGCCTTGGAGGTCGCGTAGTTGGTCTGGCCGCGGTTACCGGCGATGCCGGAGGTGGAGGCCATGGTCGCAATACGCGGGGAATCCGCGAATGCCTTGTGGGCCAGCAGCTGCTCGTTCATCTTCAGCTGGGACTCGATGTTCACGGCGATGACGGAACCCCACTTGGCGTCGTCCATGTTGGCGAGCATCTTATCGCGTGTAATACCGGCGTTGTGGATTACGATGTCCAGGCGACCGTAGCGTGCCTCGGCAGCGTCGGCGATCTTCTTGCCGGCGTCGTCAGCGGTGATGTCCTGCTGCAGGGCCAGTCCACCAAGCTCGTTGGCAACCTTGGCGAGAGCCTCGCCGGCCTGCGGAACGTCGATGACGATGACCTCGGCGCCGTCCTGCTTCAGCTGGCGTGCGATAGCAGCGCCAATGCCTCGGGCGGAACCGGTGACGGCTGCGACCTTGCCGGCCAGCGGCTTGTCCCAGTCGGCCGGAATCTCGCCGGCATCGGAGGCGACACGGAGGAATTGGCCGTCGATGAACGCGGAGCGGCCGGAGAGGAAGAAGTGCAGGGAGGCCAGTACCGACGGCGCAGTAACGGCAACACCCGGGGTAACCAGGATGCCGTTGGCGGTGGAACCACCGCGAACCTCGTGGCCCAGCGAGCGAATCAGGCCCTCGACGCCACCGGCGACCGCATTCTCTGCAATCTCAGCAGGGGTGCCGTTATGGTCGGCATCCTTGGCGCGGGAAATCGACACGATGCGGCCACCCTTGTCCAGCTTGCGCAGGTGCTTCGCAGCGGCCAGGACTGGGCCCTGCAGCTCGGCCGGGCGCGCGGCCTCGGTGACGACGATGACGAGGGCGCCGACCTTGTCGTCAGCGGCCTCGCCGCGACGAACCTGCAGGCCCCACTCGGACAGCTGTGCGGCAACCGCATCTGCGTCAGCGCCCTCACCGGTGACGAGAACCTTGTCATTCTTCAGAATCGAGTCGCCCGGCTTGTGGCGGCGCAGGTAGGGCGGCTGCGGCAGGCCAGCGGCCTTAGCGAGTCCGGTTAGCGGGCCACCGTTTACGAGTTCCTGGTACTTATCGGTCATTGTGGAAGTTCTCCTTGGGAAAAGTTAGCTGTAGTTCGGTGGCGGTGCTTAGACGCGAGCCTCGAGGACCGCGACGACACCCTGGCCGCCAGCGGCGCAGACGGAGATCAGGCCGCGGGTGGTCTTGCCGGTCTCGTCTGCCTTGGCGCGCAGCATCTTCGACAGGGCTGCCACGATGCGACCGCCGGTCGCTGCGAACGGGTGACCGGCCGCCAGGGAGGAGCCGTTGACGTTGAGCTTCTCGCGTGGAATGGAACCCAGCGCGCCGTCGAGGCCGAGCTTGGTGCGGCAGTACTCCTCGTCCTCCCATGCCTTCAGGGTGGACAGGACGGTGCCGGCGAAGGCCTCGTGGATCTCGAAGAAGTCGAAGTCGTCGAAGGTCCAGCCGTTGCGGGCCAGCAGGCGCGGGGTGGCGTACGCCGGAGCCATCAGCAGTCCCTCGTCGCCGTGGACGAAGTCGACGGCCGCAGCCTCGGAGTCGACAACGTCGGCCAGCACGGGCAGACCGCGCTCGGCGGCCCACTCCGGGGTGGAGACGAGAACGGCGGAGGCGCCGTCGGTAAGCGGGGTGGAGTTGCCCGCGGTCATGGTCGGTTCGGCTTCGAGACCGCGACCGAAGACAGGCTTCAGCTTGCCCAGCTTTTCGACGGTGGAGTCCGCGCGGAGGTTGGTGTCGCGGGTGACGCCCTTGTACGGGGTGATTAGGTCGGTGAAGAAGCCCTCATCGTAGGCGCGGGCCATGTTCTGGTGGGAGGCGGCGGCGAGCTCGTCCTGCTCGCGGCGGGTAACGCCCCAGGTTGCGGTGGTGATGGCCTGGTGCTCGCCCATGGACAGGCCGGTGCGCGGCTCGCCGGTGGACGGTGCGTCCGGTGCCAGGTCGGCCGGACGGGCCTTGAGGAAGACCTTTGCCATGTCCATTGGCGACTTCTGGCGGTTGGCCTCCAGGAGAATCTTGCGCAGGCGATCGTTGACAGCAATCGGCGCGTCAGAGGTGGTGTCGACGCCGCCGGCGATGGCGGAGTCAATCTGGCCTAGCTTGATCATGTTGGACACGGAGTTCAGGGCCTCCATGCCGGTGGCGCAGGCCATCTGAATGTCGAAAGCCGGGGTGTCCGGGGCCAGTGCGGAGCCGAGGACACACTCACGGGTGAGGTTAAAGTCGCGGGAGTGCTTCAGCACGGCACCCGCGGAGACTGCACCGAGGCGCTCACCGGCCAGGCCGAAACGTGCGACCAGGCCATCAATGGTGGCGGTGAGCATGTCCTGGTTGGACTCGTTTGCGTATTCCTTGTTCGAGCGAGCGAACGGGATGCGGTTACCGCCGACGACGACTGCGCGGCGCAGAGAGTTGTTGTTGGCCTGAGCTGCCATGTGAGTAGTTCCCTTCAAATCCATGAAGTGTGACGTGAGTTACTAAATTTAGACAATACTGGTATCAGTGTTTTCTGTCACGTTTTTAGAAATAATTTGATGAATTCGCGATACAAAGAGCAACGTGAATATTCTTCGCGCGATTCCGCTGACAGGTCAGGTTGCCGACCTGGTTATTTTCGCCCTGCTGGTTTTGATTGTCCTGTACCTGATGCTGCCTCTACGTCGTAGGTTTCTCTTGCGCGGAACCGCGCCGTCTTTCTTGATCGCTATGGCGCTCGCCGGTGGCACCTGGTACCTGCTCGAACGGCAGTGGAAACTCGTTCCCGAAGGCATCGATGTGCGCATCTTTATCGCCTCGGGGCTTGCGATTTTCGCCATTGGGTTGGCGATTGCCCGTTTGATGTCGCTACGGAGCTCTCCCATCCGCGGCCGACGTAAAGCTCTCGTCGCTGCTGGGGCTGTTTTATCGCTTGCGGTGGCCCCGATGTGTGCACTGGCAATGGGAAACGTTGTCTACCACCTTTTCCCCAGTGCCTATTCGCTCCTGTCCGCAGAAGGGCCGAGAACCATTTCCTATGAGCAAGCCGAAGCTGACCGGGCACGATGGTCTGCAATTTCCCGTGGTTCCTCCCAATTAGGGGAAAATGTACAGGGACCTGCCGATACTTCTCCGTCCAGCGCCGTCGTGCGCTTGTCTTTGTCCAACTCTGCCTCCCGCTTTACGACGACACCGGCGCTTGTCTATCTTCCTCCCGTGTACTTCAGTGGAGCCGAGAACTTGCCGGTGATTGTCCTGGTTTCGGGTGTTCCGGGTGGCCCTGACGACTGGTTTTCATTGGGGCAGGCGCACTTGGCGCTCGATGACTTTGCAGCAAGTCACGGAGGAAAGGCGCCAATTGTGGTTGCGATTGATGCCAATGGGTCACAGTTTCACGACACATTATGCGTAGATAGTAAGGAAGGAAATGTCGACACCTATATCAGCCAGGACGTGCGTGATGACGTAGTAAAGCGATTCCGCGCAGCGCCGCAGGCGCGGAAATGGGCGGTTGCTGGACTCTCGCGGGGTGGGACCTGTTCGCTGCAGATTGTGGCACATCACCCCGATAAGTTCGCGACCTTTATAAATATGTCGGGTGAGCTGCATCCTTCAACTACCACGGTCGATGCTGCTATTAAAGATTATTTCGGTGGTAACGCACAGGCCTATGCGGACGCTGGTGCGGAGAAGGTCCTGACAAATAATGCAATCGCAAATGGGCAAGGGCCGGGTGCGTATGAGGGCGTTGCAGGGCGGTTCATCGCAGGCGATGAAGACCGGGCCGCACAAGTGGATTTACGGCAGTTGGATCGACTGTCGCGTGCCGCCGGCATTGATTCCACTTATATAGAATTTCCAGGAAAGCATACGTGGCAGGTATGGAGAGCTGGTTTTGCTGATTCGCTGGACTGGCTGGCGCAGCGGCTTCAGATTTCTTAGGTCCCCACTGTCTAGGGTGGCTAGCAGGCCTCCCGATAGGGCGGTTATTGTCGAGGAGGTTTAGACTGTATCGCCATGCGACCTGAACTCTCCTCGTACAATCATCTTTCCGCGGGCAAGGTCCGGGAAATCTACGAGATTGACTCCGAGACCCTATTGCTAGTGGTCAGCGACCGTATCTCGGCGTTCGACCACATTCTGGAAACACCCATCCCAGATAAGGGTCGAGTGCTGACCGCAATGAGCGTCTTCTTCTTCGACGAGATCGACTTCCCGAACCACATGGCGGGCCCGGCCGACGATGAGCGCATTCCGGAGGAGTGTCTCGGCCGCGCGTTGGTGTGCAAGAAGCTGAAGATGCTGCCGTTCGAGTGCGTCGCCCGCGGCTATCTGACCGGTTCCGGCCTGGCGGAGTACGAAGCTACCGGCGCCGTCTGCGGTATCGAGCTGCCGGAGGGCCTGGTCGAGGGCTCTAAGCTGCCCGAGCCGATTTTCACCCCGGCCACTAAGGCGGAGCTCGGCGACCACGACGAGAATGTCTCCTTCGAGGCCGTCGTCGAGTCGCTGGGGCAGAAGCGCGCCGAGGAGCTGCGCGATGCCACCCTGAAGATTTACTCCGAGGCTGCCGAGCTGGCTGCCGAGCGAGGCATCATCTTGGCTGACACCAAGTTCGAGTTCGGTCTGGATACGGACGGCAACCTGGTGCTCGCCGATGAGGTGCTGACTCCGGACTCCTCCCGCTACTGGCCGGCGGACTCCTACCAGGAGGGCGCGGTCAACCCGAGCTTCGACAAGCAGTACGTGCGCAACTGGCTGACTTCTCCGAAGTCCAGCTGGAAGAAGTGCGAAGGCACCCCTCCGCCGGTGCTGCCGGGTAGTGTTGTGGAAGCAACCCGCGAGCGGTACGTCGAGGCCTACGAGCGCCTGTCCGGCCGCCGATTCTCAGATTGGATTGGAGACCCTGCGTGACCAAGTCGACCAGGACACCGGAAAGCATTAACCCGCCCATCGCGGCGAAGCGGCCGGTGACCCGGTCCTTCCACGGAAGGGAATTTGTCGATGACTACGAGTGGCTCCGCGATAAGGAAAGCCGCGAGGTCATTGACTATCTTGAGGCGGAAAACGCCTACACCGAGGCCTTTACCTCGGATCTGAAGGACATCTCGGAGAAGATATTCTCCGAGATTAAGTCGCGAGTGCAGGAAACCGACATGTCGGTTCCCACCCGCCTGAATGGCTGGTGGTACTACTCGCGCACCCAGGAGGGTAAGTCCTACGGCATGAGCTGCCGCCTGCGTGCCGACGAAGGCACGGGCCTGGATGCCTGGACTCCTCCCACTATCTCCGACAATGAGCCCGCGCCGGGCGAGGAGGTTATCCTCGACGCCAACGAGCTGGCCGAGGGACACGACTTCTTCTCCCTCGGCGCCGCCAGCGTCTCCGAGGACGGGAGCTTCCTGGCCTACTCCACGGATGTCACCGGCGACGAGCGCTACACCCTGCGCGTCAAGGATCTGCGCACCGGCGAGCTCCTGGGCGACGAGATCGTCGGCATCGCGGCTGGTGCCACCTGGATTGGCTCGGAGTGGATCTTCTACCAGAAGGTTGATGAGGCCTGGCGTCCGGATTCAGTCTGGCGCCACCGAGTTGGCACCGATGCTTCGGAGGACGTTCGCGTCTTCCACGAGCCGGACGAGTCCTACTGGGTTGGCGTCGGTTCGACCCGCAGCGAGAAGTACCTGCTGCTGGAGGCCTCCTCGAAGATCACTTCTGAGGTTTGGTACCTCGACACCTCCGACCCGACCGGTGAGTTCACCTGCGTGCGCCCGCGCGAGGCCGGCGTGGAGTACGACGTCGATCACGCCGTCATCTCCGGCCGCGACATGTGGATGATCACCCACAACATGACCGGTTCGAACTTTGCGCTCGCGATGGTTCCGGTCGGAACCTTCGACTCAGTCGAGGATCTCACCGAGTTGGTCGCCCACCGCGACGACGTCCGCGTCGAGGGCGTGGACTGCTTCGCTGGGCACCTTGCCTTCGGTTACCGCCGCGGCGGCATCGGCCGGGTCGCCCTGGCCATCCTCGACACTTCGCTTTCCGACGCTGACCCGGCCCAGCTCCCCACCGCAGAAGCGGTCAAGTTCACCGAGATGGAGTTCTCCGAGGAGCTTTACTCTGCTGGCACTAGCGGCAACCCGGAGTGGGATGCACCTGTGCTGCGCTATGGATACGGTTCCTTCACCACTCCATCGCAGCTGTGGCAGTTGGAGATCGCCTCCGGCAAGCGAGTCATGCTGAAGGAGCAGAAGGTCCGGGGCGAGTTCGACGCCGCCGATTACGTCGCTAAGCGTGAGTGGGTGACGGCGGCCGACGGCGCGCAGATTCCGGTGTCGATTGTGCATCGGGCGGATTTGGACGTGAGTCGGCCGAACCCGACACTGTTATACGGGTATGGCTCCTACGAGTCCTCGATGGATCCGGGTTTCTCCATCGCGCGACTGTCGCTGCTGGACCGTGGCATGGTGTTCGTCATCGCGCACGTGCGTGGCGGCGGAGAGATGGGCCGTGCCTGGTGGGAGCAGGGTCGGGCGCTGACGAAGAAGAACACGTTCACTGATTTTGTTGATGTCGCGGACTTCCTGTTGGAGAAGGGCTGGACCACCCGCGAGCAGATGGTGGCGCTGGGAGGCTCTGCAGGCGGCATGCTGATGGGCGTTGTAGCCAACATTGCGGGAGACCGCTTCGCGGGCATCCAGGCTGTTGTGCCGTTCGTGGACTCGTTGACCTCGATGCTCAAGCCCGAGCTGCCGCTGACTGTGGTGGAGTGGGACGAGTGGGGCGACCCGTACCATGACCCGGAAGTCTACGATTACATGGCGTCGTACTCGCCGTACGAGAACATCTCGGGCGAGGCAACCTATCCGAAGATTCTGGCAATCACCAGCCTGAATGACACCCGCGTGCTCTACGTGGAGCCTGCGAAATGGATCGCGAAGCTCCGCGACGTGGTGGGTGACAAGACGGAGCCGGGACAGTTCCTGCTCAAGACCGAGATGGTCGCAGGCCACGGAGGAGTCTCGGGCCGCTATGAGCGCTGGAAGCAGACCGGTTTCGAGTATGCCTGGATTGCGCACACGGCAGGGGCCGTGGAAATTTAACGAAGCGGGTTAACTGAAGGCGTTGAGCATAGCGTCTGGCAGTTCGTCGACCGTGGTCTCCGTATCGTTGGCGACGTATGCTGCGCGTTGATTCTTGGAATCGATGCGCAGTTGAGTGCTAAAGCCTGCGGTAGCGCCGTTGTGCCAAACGCCATGTGCGTCGACTTGCCAGCCGTAATCCGGCACACCTTTATCTAATAGGTAGCGCGTGTATTTTTCCATATCCTGTGCCGTGGAGCGGATTGCACCCGCAGGTGCGTAGCCTTCCATTTCCCATACTGCTGCTGGGCGGCCAAATTCGTTGAGTCCCACCGGTGCGTTATCGGGCACCCGGCCGAAAGTCGCAACATAAGTGTGGCGCATGCCAAGAGGGGTCAGAATCTCCTTTTCCACTAGTTCTGGCCATGTACTGCCAGCCTTAATAGCGAGTAGCTGACCTAAGAGAGCTGCACCGTAGTTGGAGTATTGCTCGGTACCTCGGTTTTTCAGTTGCTGTTTCGAGGCAAGGTCAACAATGTCGGCAGCGGAGATATTCTCGTAGGGATTCGTTTCAGCGAAGCCGCTCCAGATGAGCTTCCACAGAGGGATTCCAGCTAGTCGCGGAAGCCCGGATGTGTGGTTGGCCAGTTCTTCGAGTGTGATGTCGCAGATGGGCGCGGTGGCGTTAATAATCTCACCCACTTTGATTTGCGGTGATACCTCGCCACGTTCGGAGAGAATCCGAAGTAGTTCAACATTGAACGTCTTGGTAATAGAGCCAACCTCAAACTCGGTGTCTTGGTCTGCCCCAAGGCCTCCGAACCGTGTTTCGCCGTGGTTTATTACAAAGCCGGCCAGGTTGTGCGCACCTTCAGGGGCATTCGAGGCTAAGGCCTCGGTTAGCTGGGGATCGCCGATTGCGCGGGTGGATAATGGTGCCGAGTGAGCCGTGGAAAAGCGGTCGTTGAATGCGAAACCTACTGCAGCCACTGTAAGTGTGCAGACGGAAATGACACCGAGGATGATAATCGTGGTTCGTTTCATGAGAAATCCGCACCTTTCCGTAAGGGTACTTGCCTAGCCTTAGTGATTTTCTCCGGCGGCGACGATTGTCAATAAGGGAATGATTCGGCCCGGAGGAATTGACAGGACTCCATCCTTTTTGCGCACCCAACCAGATGCCTGAAGTGCAGAGATATGGTGATAGGCCGTTCCGGTCGATGAAACGATGCCTAGTTCCACCAATTCGTGCACAGAAGTACTTGTAGTAAGTAGTTGCTGCATGATTGCGTGACGCACTGGGTGGGCGAGAGCCCCAACACGTTCTAGGGAAGATTCGAACGCCTCTTGTCGCAGATAGTCGGTGGGGCGGTGCCACTGATATTCGACTTCTCCCGCTCCAGTAATCGCCTGACCGCCGAAGGATACGGTGCCTGCAACTTCGTCATAGCGCACTGTCGGCTTCTGGTCAGGGCGAGTGCTTGCCGACGCCTCAAGGGCGACGATGCGACTTTCCAGCTCGGCAAGACGACGTTCAATCAATGAATCCATACTTTTAAAAATACAGAATTATGGAGCGTCTTGGCTAGGGGGGGGCTGACGGGAATCGGCGTCGCTAAAATTTTGAAGCATGTCAGAGAAAGCCTTTGAGCAGCAGTTCGGCGAATTAACTCCCGAGCTGCAGGTGGTGTATCGCAATATTTTCCGGCGCCGCGATGTGCGCCGCGAGTTCTCCGGCGAGGTTGTCGACCGCGAGCGACTGATGCGCGTGCTCGCGGCGGCGCACGCGGCGCCGTCGGTGGGACTGTCGCAGCCGTGGGACTTCCACGTCATCCAGGATCCGGCTCGTCTGGACTCGTTCGCGGAACATGTGGGCCACCGCCGCGAGGAGTTCGCGGCGAAGCTTGTGGGGGAGCGGCGCGAGACCTTCAACCCGATCCGGATTGAGGGCATCGTGGATTCGGGGACGGGAGTTGTTGTGACTTACGACCCGACGCGTGGTGGCAAGAATATCCTGGGCCGGGACACCATCGACGACACCGGACTGATGTCGGTAGCCCTGGCTATCCAGAATATGTGGCTGGCTGCGACAGCCGAGGGGCTCGGCATGGGCTGGGTTAGTTTCTACCACGAGGATTTCCTCGCCGACTTTGTGGGTGCCAAAGCCCCGGTTCGCCCTGTTGCCTGGCTGTGCCTGGGCCCCGTCACGGAGCTGGCGAAGGAGCGGGACCTGGAGCGCTTTGGCTGGCGCAAGGGGCTTCCACTGGAGCAGGTCGTGCACTGGGAATAATTCCCCAACCTTTGTCTCGCCCGTCACCGGGAATTTACCTAAAGCTGTTTTTGTAATTCCCATGGCAGTAAGCGAAGTAAGCGAATCACAGGGTCGCGTCACGCGCTCCCCACTGGTCGTCTCGGTTTCGGGTCTGCGCGATGACACGTTGCTCGACGTTGCCCGCTTCGTCGCAGCGCTGCATCAGCGCGGTATCTCGCCGTCACTGCTGGTTGCACCCCATTCCGGTAAGGACTGGGCCTTACGCAATGCCCCGGCGGTTCTTGATTGGGTGCTCCACCGTGCTAACGATGGCATGGAGATAGTCCTTGCCGGATTTGACCAGTCCGTGCGCGGCCGCAGCGCCGAGTTCTCCTCGCTGTCCGCCCACGAGGCCCGGCTGCGACTGACCGCCGCCACCCGCCAGATGCGCGCACTCGGCATTGAGACCGACATCTTCGCCCCGCCGAAGTGGACGATGTCCCCCGAAACCCTTGAGGTGCTGCCGGATCTCGGTTTCAGGATTGCCGCGGACCGCAACAGTGTGCATGATCTTTCCACTGGGGCTGTAGACCCCACCCGCGTTCTTGCCCTCGGCGAGGGCTTCGGCGGTGCCCGCTGGTGGCGTCGCGCGGTGCGCGGTTCTGTGCAGCGCTCGCTTGCCAAGAATCGACCGATTCGCCTGTCCGTGGCGGCGACCCGCCTGCGCGAGCACAAGTTGCGCGGCGACATGTTCTCCATCATCGACGAGGCTATTCATGCAGGCGCGCAGCCGGCCCGGTACGGCCAAGTCCCGTTGGGATATCACAGCCAGCCGCAGGTGGCAGGGCTGCGCGACGCATCCTAGCCGCCCGCCGTAAAGCCAGCTTAGACTGGGTGGCATGAGCGATCTCTTCGATATCCCACTGACCACCATCGACGGCGCGGAGGCGAAGCTCTCCGACTGGGCGGGCCATGTCCTGCTGATTGTCAACACAGCGTCCGAATGCGGTTTCACTGACCAGTACGACGCGCTTCAGGGGCTTTTCGACGACCTGGCGCCGCGGGGCTTTTTCGTCCTGGGCTTCCCCTGCAACCAGTTCGGTGGGCAGGAGCCGGGCTCGGAGGAGGAGATTAAGGCCTTCTGCAGTAAGGAATTTGGTGTAACCTTCCCGCTGTTTTCCAAGATTGACGTTAATGGGGCCGACGAGCACCCGCTTTTTACGGAGCTGAAGAAGGCCACTGACCCGAATGGCGAGGCCGGCGACGTGAAGTGGAACTTCGAGAAGTTTGTCGTGGGGCCTAAGGGCGATGTCTTGGGACGTTTCCGCTCTAAGGTAGAGCCAGATGATGAGCAGGTCCGCGACCTAATCGAGGACAACCTGCCTATCTAGTTCTCCTGTCGATAGGCGCTAGCCGGAGATGGCAAGGGAGCGCCTTCGAAGTACCCGGATGCGCCGTATCCGACGATGCCGCCGCGGTTGCGGAGGGTCATGCTTGCCAGCCCGACTTTGCCGAACTCGTCTCCGCCGACCGTTATCCAGTCCTCAGTGACCGCCACAATCATGTTGGCGTGGACACCGAGGCCTCCGGGGTAGCGGTAGAAAATCACATCGCCGACCTGCGGGGAGAAGTCCGGGTTGTCGAAGAACGCGCCACGGTCGCGGTAGACCTGCATCAGCTGCTCCACGTCTGTGACCAGCCAGAAGTTTTCGCTCTCAATGTCGCGTCCGGGCTCGGGCTGGTAGAAGGGAAGATCCGATGCGGCCATGGCGAAGGAGATAAAAGCCGCGTCCCATCTGCCCCCGCAGTCAACCTTGTCGCCGAACGCGTCGAGGTGTGAGTTGAACTCCTCGTTGGTGGCATCTTTCTTACCTGAATCGTTGCCAAGCCCCTTTTTGTTGGGGATAAATTCAGGGCCGTGAGGGGGGCGAGGTTCGTCTATTTGGGCGTCGGCAGGCAGGGGTGGTATTACGCGCAGAATATCGTCCTCGCTGGCCCCGCACGCGGCGCCGAAATAGACGGCGTGATCGGGTTGGTTCTCGTACTGGAAGCGAGTGATGTCCTTGAGGTCCTGCTGGTAGAAGGGGCGGTCCTTTTCGGTTTCGGGGAACTCGCCGCCGCGCCAGGCCAGGAGATTGACGGGTCCGTATAAGTTGAACCATCCGGCGAAAATGAACAGGATGGTCAGCAGCACAATCGAGACGGGCGGAAGCACATCACGTAATTTCCGAGCCATTGAGCGCTCACCTGCCACCTCGGGGCTGGCGTCGGCACGGTCGGCGCCGTTGGCACCGTCGGTGGGGACACCGGGGCGCTCGCCTGAGCGCTCGGGCGAGCCGTCCGCAGTGGGGTCCGAGGGGGATTTAGGGGTCATAAGTATTAAGGATAATAGGGACTTTGGGGTCGCCCTTGTAGAGTGGTGTCTGGAATCGCCCGCCAGAAAAACCAAAACTGTCGTTCGGCTGGGCGGATAATCCCAACAACCAGGAGCAAAGCGTGGCCCGTGTAGTTGTCAATGTAATGCCCAAAGCTGAAATTCTTGACCCCCAGGGTCAGGCAGTGCAGCGCGCACTGGGGCGAATCGGAGTAGATGGCGTCGCAGATGTACGCCAGGGAAAGCGATTTGAACTCGAAGTAGACGATTCTGTAACCGACGCCGATGTGGAGCGTATGGCCGAGATTCTTCTGGCAAACACCGTGATTGAGGATTACGTGATTGTGCGTGAGGAGGCCAAGTGACCGCCCGCATTGGCGTCATTACTTTTCCAGGAACGCTTGACGACGTAGATGCCGCTCGCGCGGTGAAGATTGCCGGCGCCGAGGCCGTGGAGCTGTGGCACGCCGACGCCGACCTGAAGGGCGTCGACGGTGTGGTCGTCCCCGGAGGCTTTTCCTACGGTGACTACCTGCGCTCGGGTGCTATCTCTGCACTCGCGCCGGTGATGCATTCGGTTATCGGCGCCGCTGAGGGCGGCATGCCGGTGCTGGGCATCTGCAACGGTTTCCAGATTCTCACCGAGGCTGGCCTGCTACCGGGTGCCCTGACCCGCAACCAGGGTCTGCACTTCCACTGCGAGGACACCTACCTCGAGGTGGCGAATAACTCGACCGCGTGGACGACGCAGTTCGAGGTCGGACAGAAGATCCTGATTCCGGCCAAGCACGGCGAGGGCCGCTTCCAGGCCTCCCCGGAGACCATCGCCGAACTCGAAAACGAGGGTCGTGTGGTGTTCCGCTACACGGATAACTTCAACGGCTCGATTAACGCGATTGCCGGTGTTACCAGCGCTAACGGTCGTGTCGTTGGCCTGATGCCGCACCCGGAGCACGCCGTCGAGAAGCTGACCGGCCCATCCTTGGACGGCCTGGGGCTGTTCCTGTCGGTCGTCGAAAACGTAGGCGCATAAGCGAAAAGGGAAGACGGGAAACACTGCAATGACTGAATTTCACGTGCACGACGACACCGTCGATCACGCCGCCGAAACCCCTGAGCTCGATCAGCCTTGGGCTGAGCTAGGGCTGAAGGAAGACGAGTACCAGCGCATCCGCGACATCCTGGGCCGCCGCCCCACCGACGCCGAGCTGGCGATGTACTCGGTGATGTGGTCCGAGCACTGCTCGTACAAGTCCTCCAAGGTACACCTGCGCTACTTCGGCGAGACCACCACTGACGAGATGAAGTCCAAGATGCTGGCCGGCATCGGCGAGAACGCCGGTGTTGTCGACATCGGAGACGGCTGGGCTGTGACCTTTAAGGTCGAGTCCCACAACCACCCGTCCTACGTCGAGCCGTACCAAGGTGCGGCCACCGGCGTCGGCGGTATCGTCCGCGACATCATGGCTATGGGTGCCCGCCCGGTCGCCGTGATGGATCAGCTCCGCTTCGGGCCTGCCGACGCGCCAGATACGCAGCGCGTGCTTCCGGGCGTCGTCGCCGGCGTGGGCGGATACGGTAACTGCCTGGGCCTGCCGAACATCGGCGGAGAGACCGTATTCGACGAGTCCTACGCCGGTAACCCGCTGGTCAACGCCCTGTGCGTCGGCGTGCTTCCGGTGGAGGACCTCCACCTGGCGTTCGCGACCGGCACCGGCAACCGCGTCGTCCTCTTCGGTTCGCGCACCGGCCTCGACGGCATCGGTGGCGTGTCCGTGCTGGCCTCGGACACCTTCGAAGAGGGGTCGGAGCGCAAGCTCCCGGCCGTCCAGGTCGGCGACCCGTTCGCTGAGAAGGTTCTCATCGAGTGCTGTCTGGACCTGTACAAGGCCGATGTCGTCGTCGGTATCCAGGACCTCGGCGGCGCGGGCCTGTCCTGCGCGGTCTCCGAGCTGGCTGCCTCCGGTGAGGGCGGCATGGCCGTCAACCTGGACAACGTCCACCTGCGCGCGGAGAACATGACCGCCGCGGAGATCCTGTCCTCGGAGTCCCAGGAGCGCATGTGTGCCATCGTCCGCCCGGAGGATGTGGACCGTTTCATGGAGATCTGCGCCAAGTGGGACGTCATTGCGTCCGATATCGGCGAGGTCACCGAGAACCCGAACCTGGTCATCACCCATGGCGGCAAGACCGTGGTCGATGCCCCGCCGAAGACCATCGCCGACGAGGGCCCGACCTACCACCGCCCGTACGCCCGCCCGGATTGGCAGGATGCGCTCCAGACCGAGCGCGACCTGGCGCGCCCGTCGGCAAGCGATGAGCTGCGCGAGACCATGCTAAACCTTGCCGCCAGCCCGGCACTGTGCTCGCGTGCGCATATCACCGAGCAGTATGACCGCTACGTGCGCGGCAACACCGTCGCGGCGCAGAACTCCGACGCCGGTGTGCTGCGCGTCAACGAGGAGACCGGCCGTGGCATCGCGATTGCGACCGACGCCTCCGGCCGCTACACCAAGCTCGACCCGCGCACTGGTGCCCGCCTGGCGCTGGCCGAGGCGCACCGCAACGTCACCGTCACCGGCGCGAAGCCGTACGCGGTGTCGAACTGCATGAACTTTGGTTCCCCGGAGAACCCGGACGCCATGTGGCAGTTCGCGGAGGCCGTACGCGGTCTCGCCGATGGCTGCGCGGAGCTGTCCGTGCCGGTCACTGGCGGTAACGTCTCCTTCTACAACCAGACCGGCGACGAGCCGATTCTGCCGACCCCGGTGATTGCCGTCCTGGGCATTGTCGACAATGTCGAGCACGCCATCGGCAACCGCCTGGGCACCGTCGAGGGAGAGGACGAGCTGCTCTACCTGCTGGGCGAGACCGACGATGAGCTGGGTGGTTCCATCTGGCAGCAGGTCGCTCATAACGAGCTGGGCGGTATGCCACCGCGCGATCGCCTGGATGCCGAGGAGAGCCTGGTTGAGTTCTTCCACGGCACCATCGCCGCAGAGGGCAAGCACTTCGTAGCTTCCGCCCGCGACCTTTCCGAGGGGGGCCTCTCGCAGGCTCTCGTTGAGGCCGCTATTCAGTCCGGCGTAGGTGTCAAGGTTTCGCTTGACGACGTCTCCTCCGACGCTTTCGTGGCCCTGTTCTCGGAGTCGTCGGCCCGCGCCCTGGTGTCCGTCCCGGCATCGGCGGGGGAGAAGCTGGCCGCGCGCGCTGCAGCTACCGGTGTCAAGGCCGTGGCACTCGGCCGCGTCGTCGCGGATGCCGCAGAGCCCGTAATCGAGGTCTCCGGCGCTGGCGTGGAGATTTCCCTGCCGGTCGCAGAGGCAGCCCAGGCGTGGAAGAGCACCCTGCCGCGCCTGTTCGCTCACGCAGCCGGCGCCAACTCTGTCGTTGAGGCGGAGTAGGGAAGCCGTTTAGAGCTGGGCGAAAGCCGAGTAGAGTAAAGGTCCGGATCCCAAGCAGGTGCTTGAGGTCCGGGCCTTTACTTATGTCGTAAGCGTCGCGTGCTCCTGATGATGAGCGCCCCTTACTTCTTAGCAATGGCCTCCGCGGCCTGCTTTGCCACCAGTCCCAGGCTGCGGGTGCCGCGGCCCTCATCTCGGCGCTGACGGTTGCGGTGATCTCCCTGGCATCGTCGACAGCAGTGGGGCTGCTCTACACGGTGATGCTTGGCTCCATCGCCGGGCGCACCTGGGACGACGTGACTCCGGCAATCATCGCCGCGAGGTTGACCGCACTTAGCGCAGCGTTGCTCACTCGGAGGGTAGAGGCGGTCCGCCTTTTTTTTGGGGGGGGCTCCGCGGCGGCGCCCCTGGGAGCCCGCCCCGGAAATGTGCGATTTTCTGTGCTAGCTCTGGCCACCGTAGTGTCGTCTCTCCTGGTAGTCGTGTGTGGTCCAATCTCCTTCGTGGCGCGGGCAGCCCCGCACCTGGCGCGCCGGGCTCTGCGACAGGGGAGAACCTCGGTAGTCCTGGTGCCCGCTGCCCTTTCGGGCGCCGCGCTAATCACCATCGCCGATTGCCTCTCCCGGGTTGTGGCGGCTCCGGGGGAGTCGCCGCTGTCCGTGGCTACCGCGCTTATCGGCGGGCCGGTCCTGCTGATCGTGTTGAGAAGGATTCGCGCATGAGGACCACGAGGATTCCGTACCTTTCCAGAACGCTGCTTCTGCTTGCAGTATGTGCGGTAGCCGCGGCCGTGGCCGTCGTCATGCAAATGGTCCTCGGGCGTGGGGGGGGGAGTGAGTGCGGGGCAGGCGGTGGCGGCACTGCTAGGCGAGCCGGAGCGACGGTCCCATCTGCTGATTGTGAACCTGCGCCTGCCGAGGGCCCTCGGTGCCGTGGCGGTCGGCGCCCTGCTGGCAGTGGAGGGTGTCCTCATGCGTCTCGTCACCGGAAACCCGCTCGCTGAGCCCGGCCTGCTGGGAGTGTCCGCGGGTGCTGCGCTCGGCGTGGTGGCCTCGAGGGGCGCCGGATGGGCGCAGTTCGGGGTGACGCTACCTGGGCTTATCGGCGCGCTGGGCAACTTCGCCCTGATCTTGTACTCCTCATCGTCCGGCCAGCTCGACAGGGTGCGGCTGGTGCTCACGGGCGTCATCGTCGGCTCCGTGGTGTCCGCGCTGACGGCCGGAGTTCTCGCCATCACTGGGTTGCCCCTGGGCGCGGTTCTGCGGTGGATGGTCGGTTCCCTGAACGCAGTCACCGCCGCGGATCTGCGTTCGGCGCTGATTCCCGCGGCGGTCGGGGTGTTTCTCATGGCCGTCGCGTTGACGACCGCCGCCGTACTCATCGCCGGGGCCGTCGCATTCCTCGGCCTGGCCGCCCCGGAAATCGCCCGCCGGCTTATCCGCACCACGCAGCCGTCGCTTCTCATTCCGTCCGCCGCCGGGGTGGGTGCCGCCATCCTCTCGCTTGCCGACGTCCTCGCCGTTCGCACCACCTTGGCCATCCCGTGGTCAGATGCGGCCGTAGCGGGTCTGCCGGTCGGTGCGCTGGTGGCGCCCGTGTGCATACCCTTCATCCTCGTCGCCCTCCGCGGAGGCCGTGGCAAGTTGGCACCTCGTAGAAAGGAAACCGCAGCATGACGGCACATCTCGCCGACGGCTTTGCCCTGACCGACCTAACGCTTGGCTACCGCGGCGCCCCGGTCGTCGAAAAGCTGAATCTCGATCTGGCGCCGGGCTGTACCGCGCTAGTCGGCCCGAACGGCAGTGGTAAGTCGACACTGCTGGCGGGGCTCGCGAAGCTGCTGCGGCCCGAGCGCGGGCGCATTGACTTCGACGGCCGCTACCTAGCCCGCATCGGCGCGAAAGACTTGGCGCGGCGGGTCTCGCTGCTCGCCCAGGCGGAGGTGCCGCCGACCGGAATCGACGTGCGCGCGCTGGTTTCCTACGGTCGCTTTCCCTATCGAAAGCCACTGCGGGGCCTGACCGCGCAGGACAACGCCATCATCGACCGCGCCTTGGAGCGCTGCGGGATAGTCGGACTGGCTGACCGTCAGGTCAGCGAGCTCAGTGGCGGCCAAATCCAGCGAGTATGGCTCGCGTGCGTGCTGGCGCAGGACACCGACTGGATCCTCGCCGACGAACCCACCACTTACCTGGATCTGGGGCACCAGACCGCCGTGCTGAGGCTGCTGCGCTCGCTTCACGACGACTCCGCGACGAAGGTCATCATGGTCCTGCATGACCTCAACCAGGCGATTCAATACGCCGATCACCTGGTCGTCCTCGCCGAGGGAAAGATTGTCGCGCAGGGCGCTCCGGCGGACGTGATTGACGAGCAGTTGCTGCGCGAGGTCTATGGGGTAGAGGCGACCATCGGCAGGCACCCGGACAACGGGCTGCCTTTGGTCATCCCGGCGGTCTAAATCGCGGGAGGGCGTAGCGCGGATACACTGTCTTTCATGACTTCCAGCGACAGAGACAGCGCCGCTACGCAAGAACACGACCCCCACGAGGACCTGCCCAGCTTCCTACGGGAACCGGACAGAATCGACAAGATTCTCTACGCTTCGTTGATGGCGATGGCCGTCTACGGCTTCGCCCTCATCCCTTTCCGTGCGGTGCTGCTTCTGGAGCACACCTTCCTGCACACCTGGCTGTCGGGTTCGAACTTATCCGTGCTGATTCTTGCCGCGAAGAACCCGGACCGGCCGTGGTTTTTGGCGTTTGTCGTGCTGGTCGCGGCGCTGTCGACTATCAAGTTCATGCCGCTGTTTTACTGGATGGGCAAAAAGTGGGGGCCGGAATTTATCACCATGAGTTTCGGCGGGTACCCGCCGCGCTGGTTTAGAAAGATGGAGGCCTTCATCTACCGCAGGATTGACGTGAGTCTCTTCGCCTCGTTCGTCCCGTTTTCCCCGATCCCCGCGACCATCGTGGTGGGCATCGGAGGTATCGCACGAGCAAAGGGCTGGCTCGTGGGCGCTTACCTCTTTATCTTCGCGGTGATGCTCAAGTGCTTCTACCTCTACCTGGGTCTCACCTTTGGCCCGAGCATTCAATCCTCCCTGGAGACGATTGACAAGTACGTCATGTACATCACCTTCGCCCTGATCGGATGGATGTTCCTGTCCATCTGGTGGAAGAACTCCAAGAAGGCGAAGGTGGGGGCGGGCGACGGCGCCGAGGCCTAGCGCCCCTCCGGCAGCACGAGCGGCATCGGGCTGTACTCGTCGCGAAGTGCCTTCAGCGCCAGGTCGTGGGCGTGAAGACGCTTGTCCTCTTCGGTGGTCGGCTGGAAGTGCGGCACCGGCTGGGGTTTGAACTCGTCGTCAATCGCCACGTAGGTCATAGTCGAGTGCAGAGCCTTCTCCAGGCCGCCGCGGCCCTTGCGGGGCTCACCACAGTAAACGTGTACGGACAGATGCATCGAAGTCGTGCCGGTGCGCAGGATGCGCGCCTTAACCTCCACCAGGTCCCCGATATGAATCGGCTTGTAGAAGCGGATACCACCGGCGTACACGGCAATCGTCTGGCGGCCCGCCCAGTTCATGGTGATGGCCGTCGCAGCCTCGTCAATCCACTCCATGGCCGTGCCGCCGTGGACGTTGCCACCCCAGTTGACGTCGGTGGGCTTAGCCAGGAAGCGGGTGGTCATCTCCGGCGCGGAGGAATCCGCGGAGTAAGTCTGAGCGCGCATGGAGGCCTCGATGTCGCGGCGCAGCTCCACGCGGGACAGGGCGGCCTGCTGAGTGCGGATCTCGTCGTCGGTCTTCGGAATCCACTTCGGCACCGGCGAAGGCTTACGGTTTTCGTCCATGGCCACGAAGATCACCAGGCAGTCGGCGGCGCGGGTGAACTTTCCATCGCGCGGGTCCGCGGAGAGGACCTCATTGACGATGTGCATGGAAGTGCGCCCGGTGTGGGCGACTTTGGAACGCACCTCGACCAGGTGCCCGCTGGGAATCGGGCGGGTGAAATGGATGTGACCAAAGTAGGCCGTCACGCAGTACTTGCCGGACCACGCCGTGGCGCACGCGTAGGCCGCCTTATCGATCCACTGCAGGACCCGGCCTCCGTGGACGGAATTAGAGCCGGCCATAATGACATCGGTAGGCGCGGCCATGAACCGGAGCGTCAGGGAAGAGGAGGCGGGGGCGTGGACCTCAAGGTCCTTATCAGTTGACTGCGTATCCATGTCTAAAACAATAACTCTAAGATGGGGGACATGGCACCAAAAGTTTCGCCTGCCGACGTCCGCAGCGCCCTTAACGCCGTCGCCCCCTGGGTAGCGGCAGCCCTAGAGCAACGTGGGATTGGCGCCGTGGAGGCGTCGGAAAGCGAAGTGGCGCGACCAACGCGCGCGACCCTGGCGAATGCGGTGCGATCTTCGGCGCGGATGCTGGCACAGGAGGCACCGGGGCACAGCGTGGAGCTGCGCGTTCCGCCTTTCGTGGCAGTGCAGTGCATCGAGGGGCCGCGGCATACGCGCGGCACGCCCCCGAACGTCGTCGAGATGGCGCCTGAGCTCTGGCTGGGGCTGGCGCTTGGCCTGCTGCGCTACGACGAGGTCGGCGACCACATCGACGCCTCCGGCACCAGGGCGGGAGAGATTGCTGATCACCTGCCGGTGGCGCGCGTGTGACCGCCTCCCGCGCGAAAAGGGTGATTGCCTGCGGAGGAGGGCGGCGTCGGCAAGCGCACAAACGCTACCTGTGGGACGCACAAATGTAGTGGGGGGTTTAGCACTTTCGTAAATTAGTACCCAGGCGGGTGCGGCTATTAGGGTGGGTCACGTGGCCGATACCAAAATTTCAGGTGCACCAGATTCCATCGCTAAGCCGATTTCCCCCTACGACGATATGGGGGAAACCGCCCCGCGCGAGGAGTGCGGCGTATTCGGCGTATGGGCACCTGGTGAAGACGTGTCCAAACTTACCTACTACGGCTTGTTCGCCCTGCAGCACCGCGGTCAGGAGGCTGCCGGTATCGCAGTGGGCGACGGCGATCAGATTCTCGTATTCAAGGACCTGGGCCTAGTCTCCCAGGTTTTCGATGAACAAACTCTCGACGCCCTGAAGGGCTACGTCTCGGTGGGGCACACCCGCTACACCACCGCCGGCGCCCCTGCCTGGGAAAACGCCCAGCCGATGTTCCAGATGTCCTCCGACGGAACCGACATTGCGCTCGGGCACAACGGCAACCTGACCAACCACCTCACCCTCTACAAAGAGGCAGTGGAAAAGCGGCTGGTGTCGGAGGAGGGCGACATGCCCAGCGACTCCGCGATTATGACGGTTCTGCTGGCCGACGAGACCGGCAAGGCCGACCACCCTGAGGACGATGGGTGCTCCACGCGAGTGGAGGCCGCCGCGATGAAGCTGCTGCCGCGGCTGCAGGGCGCGTTCTGCTTGACCTTCACCGATGGCGAAACCCTCTACGCGGCGCGTGATCCCTTCGGTGTGCGTCCGCTGTGCCTCGGCCGACTGTCCACTGGGTGGGTCGTTGCCTCGGAGACCTGCGCGCTCGACATCGTCGGAGCGTCCTTTGTCCGCGAGATCGAGCCGGGCGAGCTAGTGTCCATCGACGCCTCCGGTGTCCGCTCGCGTCGGTTTGCGGGGACTACCCACGCGGGCTGCATCTTCGAGTACGTCTACCTGGCGCGCCCCGACTCCGTGATTCGCGGGCGCTCGGTCAATGCAGTGCGCCTGGAACTCGGCCGGCAGCTCGCCCGCGAATTTCCAGCAGACGGTGACCTGGTCATGCCCGTCCCGGAGTCCGGCACGCCGGCCGCGGTGGGCTTCGCTCAGGAGTCCGGGATTCCATTCGGTCAGGGCCTGACCAAGAACGGTTACGTTGGTCGCACCTTCATCCAGCCCTCTCAGACGATTCGCCAGCTGGGTATTCGCCTGAAGCTAAACCCGCTGAAGGAAGTCATCGCGGGCAAGCGCCTGGTCGTCGTGGATGACTCGATTGTGCGCGGCAACACCCAGCGCGCCCTAATCCGCATGCTGCGCGAGGCCGGTGCGAAGGAAGTCCACGTCCGCATCGCCTCCCCGCCAGTGAAGTGGCCCTGCTTCTACGGCATCGACTTCGCCTCGCCCGGCGAGCTACTGGCCAATGGCGTCGACGAAAACGACGTGGTCCAGGGCATTGCCACAGCGATTGGGGCCGACAGTCTGGGCTTCGTCTCCATTGACGGCATGGTTTCCGCGTCGGAGCAGGCCCCGAACGAGGTCTGCTGCGCATGCTTCGACGGCAAGTACCCGCTCGGCCTGCCCGAGGGCAACGCCAACGCGGCAGCCGTGGAGCGGATGCAGGCGGCGCAGGCAGCTAAAAAAGCAGAGCAGGCCAACGCCTAGAATCGCTATCCACCCCAATACCCCGCAGTTTCACAAAACCCGCAGATACAAACCCGGGCCTGAAAGGCCCGAGAAAGCCTAAGCGAGAACCTCTAATGACTGAGAACGTTTCTGGTGCCTCCTACGCCGCAGCCGGCGTCGACATCGAAGCAGGCGACCGCGCCGTCGAACTATTCGCCCCGATCGCGAAGAAGGCGACCCGTCCCGAGGTCCGCGGTGGACTCGGCGGATTCGCAGGCCTGTTCGCCCTCGGCAACTACGAAAAGCCGCTGCTCGCCGCATCCTCCGACGGCGTTGGTACGAAGCTCGCCGTCGCGCAGGCCGTCGGCAAGCATGACACGATTGGCCTCGACCTCGTTGCAATGGTGGTCGACGACCTCGTCGTCTGCGGTGCAGAGCCGCTGTTCCTGCAGGACTACATTGCGATCGGCAAGGTTGTCCCGGAGCACGTGGCGGAGATCGTCTCCGGTATCGCGGAAGGTTGCGTCCAGGCCGGTTGCGCCCTGCTCGGCGGCGAGACCGCGGAGCACCCGGGCGTGATGGATCCGGACGAGTACGACGTCTCCGCGACCGGTGTCGGCGTCGTCGAGGAGGACAAGGTTCTCGGTCCGGACCGCGTCCGCGAGGGCGATGTCATCATCGCGATGGCCTCGTCCGGCTTGCACTCCAACGGCTACTCCCTGGCCCGCCACGTCCTGCTGGAGAAGGCCGGACTGGAGCTCGACGCCTATGTCGAGGACTTCGGCCGTACTCTCGGCGAGGAGATGCTCGAGCCGACCAAGATTTACGCCAAGGACTGCCTGGCCCTGATGAACGAGGCCGAGGTCCGTACCTTCTGTCACGTCACCGGCGGCGGACTGGTGGGCAACATGGTTCGCATCATGCCGGAGGGGCTGACCGCCGACATGAGCCGCGCGACCTGGACCCCGGGCCCAATTTTCAAGACGATCGCCGAGCTGGGCAACGTCGCCCGCGAGGAGATGGAGAAGACCTTCAACATGGGCATCGGCATGGTTGCGATCGTCTCCGCCGAGGACCGAGACCGCGCGCTAGCTCTGCTGACCGCCCGCCACATCGACGCGTGGGAGCTCGGCACCGTCCGTGCTACCGCCGAGGGCGAGGAGGGCGCTGTTCTCACCGGCAGCCACCCGCGCTTCTAGGCTGCTTTCGCCCTGGGCCTATACGCGCCCCGGGGCGCAAAGAAAAACGCGCACTCAAAAGCGAGTGCGCGTTTTTCGATATTTAAGAGTGGCATCGAGGACCACTAACGGTGATCATCTGCGCCTGAGGCCCATTCCTCCCAGTCAGAGTAATCGTCTTCCTGATCGGACTCGTTCGACTTGCCGACGAGTTCCCGCTGGAGACGCTCCAAATCCATTTCTGGAGAATCGTACTTCAGCTGACGGGCAACCTTCGCCTGTTTTGCCTTCGCACGGCCGCGACCCATGGCCTGACCCCCTTGTGTAATCCGTGGGCCGGCACGGGGATGCGGCCGACCCACTTATGTCTATTGCGTCAATTCCTGTAAGACACCATAGCCGATAAAAAGGTCAAGAGTTGACGCGGGCATACCTAAACAGGGCCGTGTCACCCCTCTAAAACGGATGTTATCCGCATCTACCTGCAAAAACGCCAAATGAAAAAAGTACGAAAAAATTAGGTTGGAGCGCACCAACCAATATTTACTTCCCCCGAAGTCGGTTCATGGCAACGCGCCCCGGCGGCAGCTGCTCAATGCGGTCAATCGAGGCGGGATCCACGGATACCGCACATTCTCCGACCGTGAGATCCTCCCGTTCCTGGGCGGAGCGTTTTACCAGGGCCAGGGCGATCGGTCCGAAGTCCGCATGTTGAACCACCGTTCCCATTCGCCCCACCGAGCGCTTGCCGGCCATAACGGCATCGCCCGTCGACGGCAGCGTCGCCGATCCGTCCAGCTGCAGCATCACGGTAACTCGTGGGGAGCGGCCAACATTATGCACACGCGAGACCGTCTCCTGGCCTCGGTAGCAGCCCTTATTCAGGTGGACTGCGGCCGTATCGAACTCCGAGGCAATCCATCGCGGTGCCTCATGCGGAATCATCTTCTCGTCGATATCCAGGCCCATCTCGGGCCGCAGGGACACGACGCGCTCGGCCTCCCAGCCCATCAGACCGACTGGGGCTGCACCCGCGTTGACAAGCGCATCCCACGCTCCAGCCAGATCCTCTCGACGAACTAGGACATCGACGCGACCTCCCGCAGGCCAGGGCAGGTGTCTGACAACCGAGTTGCCTACCGGCGCCGCCTTACCCACCTGTGGGAAAGCCAGGCCGGCGGCAACCAGCGTTTCGGGTGCCCGAGGGCCCATCACCGAGATAATCGCGCGCTGGGCTTCAGTAATTTCGACCTTCGACCAGAAGACCATCATGTAGAGGTACTTCAGGAGCGATTCGAACCCGGACGGGGCAACGTCGATAAGCACAGAGGATTCAAGGATTGTCACTGTCATATGGTGCTGGACATGCCCATTCGCATCCAGATTGAGCGCCTCCGTGACGGTGCCGGGCTGGGCATCGTCGACCTTCTGGGAAAAAAGCGTGTTGAGGTAGGTCAGTCGATCGTCGCCGGTGACTTCGATGACCCGGTAGTGAGAGCGGTCGACGACTCCGCAGTCTTCCTGGAGGTGTCGCTGCTCCACCAGCGGATCGCCGTAGTGCCAGGCTACGGCCGAGTGCCAGTCACCGATAGAGGCATTTTCGCCCGCGGCGGCAAAATCCGTAGTATCCGCGACATCCGCGGCGGCTGCGCCCGGCACGTGAGAGAGCAGAGGACTTACATATTCAACACTCACCCCAACATGTTAACCAGAATCCGACGGAATATGCTGGCTCTATGACCGATTCCCTCTCAGATCTCGTACTTGTCGATGTCTTCGCACCCGACGGGCCACGCACGCTCGACGCGGGCGCCGCGTTCCTCTACGCCGATGACCTAGGCGCTATCCGTGGCGACGGAGTTTTCGAAACTCTGCTGGTCAGGCAAGGGCATACGTGCAATACGGATCGGCATGAGAAGCGTTTCGCATCTTCCGCGCTGATGCTCGACCTGCCCACTCCGGATTTGGATCAGTGGCGCGATGCGACGGCGCTCGCGCTGGGGGAATTGGAACGCAAGGGCGTGCATTCCGATGCCACTTTGCGGTGGGTGTACTCCCGTGGCCGTGAATCAACGGGGACGCCGACCGGTTACGTGCTGGCCAGCTCCGCGGAGAAGATAGTGGAGTCACGGACGAAGCCGGTGAAGGTCATGCTGGCCGAGCGCGGCTTTTCGCTGAATCTCGGTAGCCGCGCGCCGTGGGCTCTCATCGGTGCGAAGACCCTGTCCTACGCCGCGAATATGGCTGCGCTGAGGTACGCCAAGGGCAAGGGATTCGACGATGTCATTTTCACCTCCGCAGAGGGAAACCTGCTGGAGGGTCCGACCTCGACGATTATCGTGGTCCGGGGCAAAGAATTGCTTACGCCCAACCCGGGCGAGGGAGTGCTGCCGGGGACGACTCAGGCGGCGCTGTTCGAGGCAGCCGCGGAAAAGGGCTGGAAGGTTACCCCTGCGGTGCTTACCCCCGACGATCTCTACACGGCGGATGCAGTGTGGCTGGTCTCGTCGGTGCGTATCGCCGTTGTGGTCAGCAGTATCGACGGCGAGCCAATCCGGCAGCCCGACGAGGCTGCCGAGGCCGAGTTCCGGGGCCTGTGCGACGAGGCGCTGGCCGCCCAGTAGGAAGCCTCAGGGCCGCCCTGCGAGTTAGCCCGCGTAGCGCTGGAGCTGCGCGGACATGCGCGGCACGAACTCGTCGTCCCGCAGTCGCTCGTCGACCCAGCCGAGATCGTTGTTCGGCATGAGACCGTAGAGGCGCTTGCCCGGGCCGAGCTCCGCGGGGCCTGTGGCGGTAACCATGGTGGAGGCGGCCTGCAGTTCCCAGGCGCGCTCGGAGACCGGATTGCCGTAGTAAATCTCTACGACGCCGGTGGAGTGGGTGCAGATGAACTCAATTTCGTCCTTTTCGTTAATCCGCCAGAATCCGGACTCGCGCAGGTCGGGGCCTGCGGGCTTGCCCTTGTCGTCGAGCTTCCAGAAGCGGGACTCGTACTTCAGGTAGTTTTCGCCGTCGTGGCTGAAAACAATCTGCTGCCCGAAGTTGTACTCGCCGTCGACAACCGTGTTGGCCTGGCCTTCGCCGCGCCACACGCCTACGAGCGGGAGGAGGGCGAGGAGGCCGTCGTGAAGATTCGGTCCGTAGCGCAGGTTCGCGGTTTCGTCCGCGATGGGCAAATCCAGCAGGTCGGTGATGTTCCGAGTCGAGGTGGTCTTTGCCTGCTCGGCTGCGCGGTTGACGGCCTCGTTGCCGTCGAGGCGCTGGCCTTGTGTCGGCTGCGTCGCATCAGCGGCGTGCTCTGGTGTGTTTGCGTTGTTGTCGCTGACATTGTTTTCGGTCATGTCTTCATACTCTACGCATACATGCAGGTTTCGCCCGAACCGGCAGCCGTCCAAGAGCCCACTAACCGCTCAGCGGCGCACGCGGCAGTTGCTCGCCGGCAGCTTCTCCGCCGACTTCGCAGATAGCTCCGCCGCATCCCGTGAGGTCGGGGGCATGAAATTCGCCGGCGAGACGGTGCACATAATCTGCTCACCCTCAATGGTCACAGTGCCGCCGGACACAAAGATGCGAGTCGCCGGCATGCCTAGCGGAATGTCATCGCCGCGCAGCGTGAGCGAGAACGTCTCAAGAACGGTCTTCCGGTCTGCCTCCGACAGCTCCTCCGGGTCGCCCAGGCTCGTCGCCTCCGAGCCCTTTGGTGTAGCGACAATGTCGATCGGCGTAATTATTACGTCTCCCTGGACGATGCGTAGTTTCACCGCGACTTTAGCGGCGGTCTTCCAGTCTTTCGGGGTGGCCTCGAACAGTGCCTCGGTCTCCCAACCGCCAGCCGGTGAGGAGTCCTCCAATGGCTGAATAACGAGGTCGCTCAGCCCCATCTTTCGCCCGAGCGATAGCCCGTCGAGCCCCAATTTGGTGAAGTACTGCTTCGTCTTCGACTCCCCGAATTGACCCGACCACACGGATTCCTTCGGGATCTGCACATTCACCGCGCCGTATTCGAGGGAGACCAGTCCAAAGCCGGGGACCTCGACGTCGCGGATGCGCGAGTTCACCGAGCTCCACTTACCCGTAAAGAACGACGATGTGTACGCCTTGCCCGCGATGCTTACATAGGGCGTCATTTCAAGATGCGCGGTCTTGCGAATCTGCTCTGACAGGGATTGCTCCGCGTGCGCGGCAAAGCCCGCGTCCGCAGTCACCAGGAGCGCTGCGACGGCGAGAACGGAGCCGCCAACCTTCAAGAGTCGTCGAGATGTGGGCACACTCTATTAGTACCGCATTCACCGAATTCGACCGAAGCTGCGGACTCCTTGCCAGTCAGGGTTTGTATAGGGTGGGCTCATGAATGTAGTGGAGCTCTTCGAATCCGATTTGGACCTGCCTCAGGTGCACGACATCCTGGGGCGCGCCATCACCGCCGATGGCGTGGAACCGCTGGGTGAGGCCTTTGTCCGCGGGCTTGACGACGCTTCCTTCGGCCACCGCCACTTCGCGGTCCGGGAGGGCGGTACATATCTGGGCTTCGCCGGGGTCGCCCCCGATGCAATCGAGATGGTCGTCGACCCGGAGTCTAGGAAGTCCGGCGTCGGGGCTGCGCTGCTCGCTTATATCGATAACGAGGTCGGCGATCGACTGCCCATTTGGGCGCACGGTGATATCGGTGGAGCCGCGCGGCTCGCGGAGTTGACTGGCCGCCGTGTAGTACGTGAGCTTCTGCAGATGTCCATTGATGCGCAGGGACTGGATGCGACTGAAGGTGGTGTCGTGAAGCGAGATGACGTGGAGGCGGTGAATCTGGCGGCCGCGCGCCGGCGCTGGGGGAGCGCGGCGGTCGATCGCGCGTGGCTGTCGGTGAACAATGAGGCGTTCGATTGGCATCCGGAGCAGGGCGGTTGGTCCGAGGAGCAGCTGCAGCGCGCGCGTGACACGGAGTGGTTCGATGAGGAGGGCGTGTTCTTCGCGGCGGATATCGCGGGAGGGGAGGATGCTGCCGACTCAATCTGTGGTTTCCATTGGACTAAGTGGCACGCGGAGGCTGAAAAACCGACTGGAGAGGTCTATGTGATTGGCCTGGCCACGCGGGCTCGGAGGCGCGGGCTGGGACGTTGGTTAACTAATATCGGCCTGTCGCATCTGCGAAAGCGGGGTGCTGAAGAGGTAATTCTCTACGTGGAGGGTGACAACTCCGCGGCGATTGGTACCTACGAGAAAGTGGGGTTTGAGGTGTCTCGGCGCGATGTGATGTACGGCGTGTGACACTGGTAGCAGGCGTGTAGTTGGCGTCGAAATTGCTTGTATCGCGGTGATGAATCAGCTTAAG
This sequence comes from Corynebacterium lactis RW2-5, assembly GCF_001274895.1. Lineage (NCBI taxonomy): Bacteria > Bacillati > Actinomycetota > Actinomycetes > Mycobacteriales > Corynebacteriaceae > Corynebacterium > Corynebacterium lactis. The sequence continues at coordinate 2,265,870 of NZ_CP006841.1, read as the reverse complement.
GGGTAGGAAATCTTCCCCCTGGACTGCCCCCGTTTTAAAGCGGTTTTTCAGGTTCTCACCAGGTAAATCGGACCGCGCCCACAGATTTACTTTGGCGTTCACCAGTTGTTAACGTACGCAACAATTCTTAGTTACCAAGACTCGTTAGCTTCTTCCTCCAGTGGACCGAGTGAAACGGTTCCACAGAACTGTCTCACTCAAGTCGCTTGTCTTAAGACATGCTTTTTAAACCGGAGGAATACCGTGCTGAAGAAGAATCGTGCAGCGTCCGTTATGGGTCTTGCTGCTGTCGCAAGCCTGACCCTGGCCGCCTGCTCTGAGGGCGGCAACAATGCTGCTTCCGATGTTGAGGGCCTGGCAGAGACCACTGGCCAGCTGCAGGGCGAGGGCGCTACCTCCCAGCAGCGTGCGATGGACCTGTTCGCCACCCTCTTCGAGGAGACCGGCTCGACCCTGTCCTACAACGCAACCGGTTCTGGCTCCGGCCAGACCCAGTTCATCGCCGGCACCGTCGCTTTCGCCGGTTCCGACTCCGCTCTGAAGGAGAAGGACGGCAAGGATCAGGTCGCTGAGGCAAAGAAGCGTTGCTCCGACAACGATGCATGGCACCTGCCGATGGTTGTCGGCCCAGTCGCAGTTGCCTACAACCTGGAGGGCGTTGAGCTCTCGCTGTCCCCGGCGACTGTCGCTGAAATCTTCGACGGCAAGATCACCAAGTGGAATGACCCGAAGATTGAGGAAGAAAATAAGGGCGCGAAGCTGCCGGATAAGGACATCAAGGTTGTGTTCCGCTCTGAGGAGTCCGGTACCTCTGAGAACTTCATGAAGTTCCTCTCCGCTGCCGCTCCCGAGCAGTGGACTCACGAGGCCTCCAAGTCCTTCCCGACCGCCACCGGCCAGGGCGCCAACGGTTCCGCCGGTGTCGTCGATGAGGTCTCCAAGATCGACGGAGCTATCACCTACGTTGAGTCCGGCTTCGCTAAGGACAAGAAGCTCGGCGTTGCCAAGCTGGACTTCGGTAACGGCCCAGTTGAGCTGAACAAGGACACCGTCGGCAAGGCGCTGGACAAGGTCAAGTTCAAGACCGAGGGCCACGACATGGTGGTTGACTCTGACGCTCTGTTCTCAATGAAGGAAGACGGCGCTTACCCGCTGGTTCTGACCACCTACGAGATTGTCTGTTCCGCTGGCTACGACGATCAGACTCGTGATCTGGTTAAGAACTTCCTGAAGGTCGTCCTGGAGAAGGGACAGACCGACGAGCTTGAGAAGCTGGGCTACATCCCAGTTCAGGGTGAGTTCAAGGACAAGCTCTCTGCTGCAGTTGACGCGATTAAGTAAGTGTCAAGGCATCTAGCCAAATCGCTCGAAGGCCGATTGGCTCTGACCAAACGCGTTGAGTCTTAAACTCTGCGCAACGGTCGGAGTAGTCGGTCTTTGTTCGCGAATAAGCGCAAATCACTTCTATCTAGGAAAGAGATCATGAGTTCCTCGTCTTCCCTCCCGGGAAATCAGGACACTGTTGATGGCAGCCCGGTTCTGACCACCGCAAACCGTACAGGTAAACAAGGCCAAACCGTAGCGGCGGACGCGCCAGAATCAGAGCTTGGCACCTCCAACGCTGGGGTTGTCCGTCCAGGCGACCGGATTTTCCGGATTCTGTCTGTGGGGTCGTCGGTGCTTGTCACCGTGTCTATCATCGCTATTGCAGTGTTCCTGCTACTGCGCGCAGTTCCAGCAATCTCCCGTAACGAAGAAAACTTCTTTACCTACTCCGACCGTTGGAATTTGGCTGATACCGCGGCAATGCACTTCGGTATCCCGAATATGTTCCTGGTAACCGTTTCGGTGTCGATTCTCGCGCTCCTTTTGGCTATGCCGGTTGCGCTGGGAATTGCAATTTTCTTAACTGCATATGCGCCGAAGTCAATGGTGAAGCCTCTCGGTTACCTGGTTGATCTTCTGGCCGCGGTCCCGTCGATTGTTTACGGTCTGTGGGGCTTCATGGCTCTGGGGCCTGCGTTGTCAGGGCTGTATAAAATTCTCGCCGATGTTCTTGGCTTCATCCCTTTGTTCGCGATTTACCCGAACTCCCCGGCCTTCGAAACAGGACGTAACCTTTTCACAGGTGGTGTCGTCCTCGCGATTATGATTCTGCCGGTGATTGCGGCTACGACGCGTGAGGTTTTTGTCCAGACTCCACGAGGGCATATTGAGGCCTCACTGGCGCTGGGTGCTACTCGCTGGGAGATGGTAAAACTCGCCATCCTCCCGTTCGGTAAGTCCGGCTTCATCTCCGGCTCGATGCTCGGACTGGGGCGCGCCCTCGGTGAGACGATGGCCCTGTACCTCGTGATTTCTCCTTCCTCCGCCTTCCGCGCATCGCTTTTCGACGGAGGTACTACCTTCGCGACTGCAATTGCTAACGCGGCGCCGGAGTTCAACGACAATCTCAAGGCCGGCGCCTACATGTCGGCGGGTCTGGTGCTGTTCCTGCTGACCTTCGTGGTTAACTCCGCAGCCCGTGTGATTGCGAAGAAATAGCAGGCGTCAGGAAAAGGAACGAAAGTAACAATGACTACTCAGACCTCTGATTCTCTGACCCGCGATCCGAATGGGAAAGTACCGACGGGCGAATCCGCATTCACCCAAATCAAGGGTTCCCGTAAAGCTTCGGACAAGATTTCAACTGTCTTGATTTACGCGTGTATGGCTTTGGCGCTTATCCCGCTGGTGTGGGTCCTGTTCGAAGTGATTGTGCGCGGTACTCCTTCGCTCTTGTCTGCAGAGTGGTGGGGGAGCTCTCAGCGTGGCGTAACCGTAGGTTCGACCAGCGGCGGCGTGGCCCACGCAATTATCGGCACTATCGTTCAGGCGCTGGTGACCACAGTTCTGACGGTGCCGTTTGGCATCTTTGTTGCAATATACCTGGTTGAATACGCTGGCAATTCCCGGCTTGGCAAGGTTACGACCTTCATGGTCGATATTCTCTCCGGTGTTCCCTCAATCGTCGCCTCCCTGTTCATCTACTCGATGTGGGTCGTGATGTTTGGGATGAGCCGCTCGGGCTTCGCAGTCGCGTTGGCCCTGGTTCTGCTCATGCTGCCGATTGTTGTCCGCAATACTGAGGAGATGCTCCGCGTCGTGTCCGATGATCTGCGCGAGGCTGCCTATGCGCTCGGTGTCCCGAAGTGGAAGACGATTCTCAAGGTCGTTCTCCCAACTGCTTTGTCCGGCATCGTCACCGGAATCATGCTGGCAATTGCCCGCGTCATGGGCGAGTCTGCGCCAATGCTAATCCTCGTCGCTACCTCGCGCATTATCACCTACAATCCGTTCGGCCAGTCGCAGTCGTCGCTGCCACTGTTCATGCTTGACATGTACAAGGCAGGCAATACCGGCGCTGCATTCGACAAGATGTGGGGAGCCGCATTGACGCTGGTTCTGATCATCGCTGTCATCAATATCGTGGCTCGTATCGTCTCCGCCAAGTTCTCGGTTAAGAACTAATTCTGGGCGCACTTCGTCCGCACACCCAAGGAAGGTTTTAGAGAAAATGGCTAAGCGCCTGGATCTTAACAACGTCAACATTTATTACGGCGATTTCCACGCTGTCCAGAACGTCAACCTGCACGTTCCTCCGCGTTCGGTTACCGCGTTCATCGGCCCGTCTGGCTGTGGTAAGTCGACTGTGCTGCGTTCTCTCAACCGCATGCACGAGGTCATCCCGGGGGCCTACGTCAAGGGAGAGGTGCTTCTCGACGGCGAGAACATCTACGGCCCGAAAATCGACCCGGTCTCAGTTCGCAATACCATCGGTATGGTGTTCCAGCGTCCGAACCCTTTCCCGACAATGTCGATTGAGGACAATGTCGTCGCCGGCCTGAAGCTCTCAGGCGTGAAAAATAAGGCTCGTTTGAGGGAGGTAGCGGAGAAGTCCCTGCGTGGTGCGAACCTGTGGGATGAGGTCAAGGATCGCCTGGACAAGCCGGGCGGCGGTCTTTCCGGTGGTCAGCAGCAGCGACTGTGTATTGCCCGCGCTATTGCGGTCGAGCCGGAGGTTCTGCTGATGGACGAGCCGTGCTCGGCACTCGATCCGATTTCCACCTTGGCGATTGAGGACCTAATCCATGAGCTGAAGGAACAGTTCACTATCGTCATTGTGACTCATAACATGCAGCAGGCAGCGCGTGTCTCCGATCAGACTGCGTTCTTCTCACTGGAGGCCACTGGCAAGCCAGGGCACCTGGTCGAGGTCGGCCCGACGAAGAAGATCTTCGAGAACCCGGAAAAGAAGGAGACCGAGGACTACATCTCTGGTCGCTTCGGATAAGCTCATTGGCCAAGATGCGTCACTAAAGTCCCTTTAAGAGGGTTTTGCGCTTCGACCCGAAAAGAGCATTGCCTCAGCACGGCAATGCTCTTTTCGCTGTTTTCAGAGGACCTGGTGCCTTAGTTGCGCCTACATACGCAAATGGCGCTCTAGGTCTTCGAGTCGGCGAGCAAAGTGCTTTTGATCGCGGTCGCCCTCCAACTTGTCTAAGTATTCAGTCTGCTTGTAGCCGGTAGCGAGGTAAACGATGCGAGCGGCGACCTCGACAGCGTGGTCCGCGTAGCGTTCGTAGAACCTGCTCAGAAGTGTTATGTCAACGGTTTCTTGCGGGGTGTGCGGCCAGTCATCGGCAGTGGTGAGAGTGAATAGATGCTGATGGATGTCATCAATGCTGTCATCGGTCTTGTCAATTGCTAAGGCCTGGTCCACGTCGTAATCGATGAGGACTTGACGGGTTTCGTGCGTCATCGATTCTGATACCGACGCCATTTCACGGAAGAAGCCTTCGACAGGTTCAGGTAGTGCCTTCTCTGGGTGACGACGGCGCGCGGTGTTTGCGATATGGACGCTGAGTGCTCCCATGCGGCAGATATCTTCGACGATATAAATTCCGCTAACGACCTGACGCAGGTCGCCTGCTACCGGAGCTTCGCGTGCGAGCAATTCGAAAGCCCGTTGCTCAGCGTCTTTGCGAATTTCATCCAGTGGGTCCATCAGAGAAAGCACTTCCTCGGCGGCGACGAGGTCTGCATTAAAGAGCGCTCGGTTGGCAGTGCTGTGCATGGAGTGGACGTGGTCACACATGACGATAAGGCTGTGTGCCAGGTTATCCATTTGTTCTCGATAGACGGTACGCATGTGTTACATACTAGAACGTGTGGACAGTTTTTGCTCACCTAAATTCAGGCGTAGCTGAAACGAAAGATCAGTCCAATGGGGAATTCCCAGCCGCCGGTTACCCGCCCGAGTGCATTATCTCCGCGCCTTCGGGGACAGTGTCGTCTTCCGGGTCGTCGAGCCACCCTTCCGGGAGCACCACCTTCGCAGGCGATCCTTGTCGTCCACGCGGCCCGTCGGCGTCCTCGGGCAGAGCAGTGGCGAGCTCGCCGTCGTAAAGCGGGGTGAGAATCTCATCGAGCTCGGCGAGCGAACCGACGCGGGCGAGCGACTTGCGAATCTCACCGCCGGCAGGGTAGCCGCGCAGGTACCAGGCGATGTGTTTGCGCAGGTCGCGGCAGCCCTTGCGCTCGCCCTCGTGCTGCACCAATAGCTCCGCGTGCCGACGGATAATGCCCGCGACCTCGCCGAAGGTCGGCGGTGCGGGAACCTCTTCTCCGCGAAGTTCCGCGGAGAGCTCGGCAAATAGCCACGGGCGGCCGAGGCAACCGCGGCCGACGACGACGCCATCGCAGCCGGTGCTGTCCATCATCTTGCGGGCGTCCGTGGAGGCGAAGATGTCGCCATTGCCGAGAACCGGGATGTCGGCAAAGCCGGAGTCCACCATGTGCTCCTTCAGTCTCGCAATCTGGGACCAGTCGGCGTGACCGGAGTAGCGTTGCGCCGCGGTGCGGGCGTGCACGGCCACGGCCTTAGCCCCCTCAGATGCGGCAATGCGCCCGGCATCGAGGTGTGTGTGGTGCTCGTCGTCGATACCGACGCGGAACTTAACGGTGACCGGAATATCCGTGCCCTCGGTGGCCTTGACCGCCGCGGCGACGATATTGCCGAAGAGGCGGCGCTTGTACGGCAGAGCCGAGCCGCCGCCCTTGCGAGTGACCTTGGGCACGGGGCAACCGAAGTTCATGTCAATGTGGTCGGCGAGGTTTTCCTCGACGATCATCTTGGCGGCCTCGTAGGTCCACTTTGGATCCGTGGTGTAGAGCTGCAGGCTGCGTGGGTCCTCGTCGGGGGCGAAGGTGGTCATGTGCATGGTCTTCTCGTTGCGCTCGACAAGCGCGCGTGCGGTGACCATTTCGCATACGTAGAGACCCGAGACCGTTCCCGTACGGGCGCGTTCTTGCTCTCGGCACAGGGTACGGAACGCCACGTTGGTGACGCCGGCCATGGGCGCAAGGACCACCGGTGAGGACAGCTCGAAGGGGCCAATGTGCACAGGGCTGGGCGCGGCGTTTGCGGTTAGCGTGGTTTGAGGACTCGACACGCAAGTCATTGTCGCACTTGCCGAGGGTGGCGAACAACTACAACGCTGCGCCGACCGCGTGCCCCGGGCAGAGTGCCATGGGCGCAGCCGTCGCGCAGGAGCTGAAGGATTGCCTCGGAAGCTTCGTCTATATGTTCGGTCGGCTCATCGAGTAGCAGAATCGGAGCGGTGCTCACCAGTGCACGCGCGAGGATGAGGCGACGTCGCTGGCCGCCCGAGAGGCTGTCGGCCCCGTCGGCGAGCACCGTATCCAAGCCATCCGGCAGCCTGCTGACCCATTCGGCAAGCCCCAGGGCCGTGGTGACCTCGGCAATTTCGCCCGCGGTCGCCTTAGGGTTGCCGACCGCAATATTGTCGCGGACGGTCGTGGCAAAGATGTGCTCGTCTTCGGCGACAAAGCGAACTACCTCCGGCACAGGCGGCAACGGTCGCGAATCGGCCACAATCTCCACCCGACCGCTGAGTGGGGAAATGGCCCCGGCCAGTGTCTTTAGCAGCGTGGTCTTCCCGCTTCCCGACGGCGCCGTGATCTCCTTGTACTCGCCGAAGGGCAGCTCAAAGTTCCATGGCCCCAGGTTTCCGTGCGCGGTTTCCAAGTCGTGGACGCGCAGCAGCGGCGCCGCCAACTCTAGAGGAAGGTCTGCGGGAATAGTCGCGCCGCTAGGGCCGACGGCGCCGGTGGAGGGGGCGTCGGCAAGCGTGATGAGGCTTAAGCGGGAGCGGGCGAGAGTTTGGGCTCCCGCGGGCAGCGCCGCGACGGATTCGAAGGCGGCCAGGGGAATCAGGACTAGGACGGTGAGCCATTCGGGGCTGTGCGCAGTGCCCATCAGGTAGGCGGCGATGCCGACGGTGGCGACGGCGCACAGCGTGGAGGCGGCGGTGGCGAGCGCGGAGGCTCTGCCGGCCGCGTTGCCTGTATGGCGGTCAATGCGCGCGACGGCGGTGGTCGAACGGGTGGCGGCCGCAATCGCCTCGTCGAGCTGGCCCCGGATGCGCAGGCCGGCGGAGTCGACGAGGACGGACTCAATCGCGCTAGCGGTGTCGGTGAGGGCTCTCGCGCGAGGATCCACCCCGGCGACGGTGGTGCGGTAAATCAGGTACGGCGCGGCCATGCCCGCGACAGCAAGACCGACGGCGAGCACTGCGGCGGATGGAACGGAGAGAACAGCCGCGAAGCAGACGGCGAGAATAGAGGTTGTAGCTGCGATGAGTGTCGGGATGACAAAGCGGACGACCACGTTCGCCAGTGTGTCGACATCCGTGCCGAGAAGCCCCGCTAGCTCGCCGCGGCCACACCCCGCAACCTGTGGCTTTCCCGAGAGATTGCGCCACAGCGCCAGGCGGGAACGCTCCGCAGCGGTCAGAGCGACGTGGTGCGCGGCCAGCCTGTCTATGTAACGGAACACCGACCGAGAAATACCTAGGGCCCGCACGGAGGTGACGGCCACCGTAATCTCCATCAGCGGTGGCATTTGCCATGAGCGCGTGATCAACCATGCGGAAACCACAGTGAGACTCAGCGCTGACAGCAGCGTCACGGTCCCGGCAAAGACTGGCCACAGAAGTTCGCGCAGGCCGATGAGCCCCCGGAGGCTGCGCAGGACGCCCGCGTCCGGGCCTGTGCCTGCGGGCCGCCTCAATCCGTTCACTTCGCACGCACCTCCACGACGTCGTCGGCGGCGTCGATAAGCAGCGGGTCGTGGCTGCTGACCAGCACCGTAGCTCCGCGCCGGGCGCGCTCGCGCAGGGAATCGATGACCTCGCGTGCGCTGTCGGAGTCGAGGTGCGCGGTGGGCTCGTCGGCAAGCACAAGGTTACGGCTAGGATCCGACAGCGCGAGCTGCAGCGCCTGACGTTGCCGCTGGCCGAGGGAGCGCCGCGAGTCATCCCCAATTGAGGCCGGGTCGAGGACCGGCCGCTGCGGCACCCAAGCGATGCGGCGGAGCAGTTCGGGGCCGTGTACGGTCACCCGCACCTGCCCGCAGAGATTCTCCGTCACTATTCCAGCCGCGGCCAGCAGCGCGGTCGTCTTGCCCACGCCATTCGGCCCAGCCAGCACGGTCACCCGCCCAGGCCCTGCCACCGCGCTGAGCAGGTAGGGGCGGCACCCGTCACGGCCGGGCGCGGAGAAGTCTCGGAACTCTACCGTCGGCGCCACCTCCGTTCCGCTTGCCGACGACTCCTCGCTCGCCACCGGGCTCGGTGCACTGAGCAGGGCCGTGACCTCGCGGGCAGCGACTAGACCGTCCTGGGCCGCGTGGAACTTGTGCCCCACGGCGCGGATGGGCGCGTAGATTTCCGGGGCGATAATCAAGACGGCGAGCCCGGTGCTGAGGGTGCTGGAGCCGTCGAGAAGCCTGAAGCCGATGCTGACGGCTATGAGCGCGATAGATAGCGTGGTTAAAAACTCGAGGACCATGGAGGAAAGGAAGGCCACGCGGAGCACGGCCATGGAGGAGTCCCGGTGCTGCTCGGACAGTCGGCGGATTTCGGCGTCGGGTGCCGACGCGATGCCGTGGGCACGTAGGGTTGGCAGTCCGGTGATGAGGTCGAGGATTTGGGAGCGGACGGTGCCGATATCCGCCAGGCGGCGCTCGGTGCGTCCCTCGGTCAGGCGGCCGACCAGCCACATGAAAAGGGGCACAAGGGGGAGCGTTACTGCAGCGATGGCGAACGAGTACAGGTCCAGAAAAGCGACGGTGAACAGTGCGATGGGAGTGGCCAGCGCTGCTGCGACGATGCTGGGGAGGAACTCCGCGATGTAGACGGCAACGCCGTCGATGCCGACGGTGAGGGTTGCTCGCCACGCGGAGAGATCGACGGTGCGCGGATCCTTCAACGCGAGAGCCCGGAGCGCATCGGCCCGCAGGGTAGAGGCCGCCTCCGCGCCGACAGCCTCGCCGAACCTGGTCAGAGCCCATGAACAGGCGACCTTCGCGGCCGCAGCGGTCAACGAAACGGCGGCGAAAAGGGGCCAGGCGGGGTCGCCTTCCCCGAGGACTCTGGCCACGGTGATTCCGATAGCCAAGCCCAGGGTGATAGTCGCGGCGACATTGAGCGTGGTCAGGACTCCAGCGACGAAAATCCACCGACGGACCGGCGTGGAAAGAGCCAAAAGATTCGGGTCAATCGGTCCTCGAGCCGCCGCCACGGTCGTGCTCATGCGTGCTCCTCTCCGTACTTATTCACTCGGTCGGCATCGCGGCACGGTCGGCGGTCAGGCGCTTGCGGAAAGCCCAGTAAGTCCACGACTGGTAGAGAAGGACCAACGGCGTCACCGCAATGGCGGCCCAGGTCATAATCTTCAGCGTGTACGGGTTGGAGGACGCGTTCCAGATGTCCAGCGACACCCCACCGGGTGCCGTGGAGGGCATCAGGAACGGGAACATCGATCCGAAAACTACCACCGTCACGGTGACCACAGTGACTGAGCTGGCAATGAATCCGAGGCCGTCGCGACCAGCGGCGATGGCGACGACTGCCAGCGCCAGTCCCGCTGCCGCGACGACAAGCGGAACCCACACCCACGGCTTGCCATAGGCCAGCTGTGTCCACAGCAGGAAAGCGCTGCCGAATAGCAGCGCCGCCGCAGCGGGGATCGGCACCGCGCGCCCGAGGGCCTCCCGCAGCGTGCCCGCCGTCTTCAGGCGCAGGAATGCGACCGCGTGCAGGGCAAAGACGGAGGCAAAGGCGGCGCCGCCAAGCAGGGCGTACGGGTTTAGCAACCCTAAAAGCGTGCCGAAACCCGAATCGAGATTCCTGTTCGCGTCCAACGGCACGCCGCGGATGAGGTTCGACACCGCCACGCCCCACAGAATCGGAGGCAGCCACGAGCCGAACACAATCGCGCCATCGCACCAGGCGCGCCACGAATCCTCGTGCACCTTCGAGCGCCACTCCAGGCCCACGATTCGCACGATCAATGCCACCAGGATGAGAAACAGGGGAAGGTAGAAGCCCGAAAACATCGACGCATACCACTCGGGGAACGCCGCGAAGAGCGCTCCTCCCGCGGTAATCAGCCACACCTCGTTGCCATCCCACACCGGACCGATTGTGCCCAGCATCGCTTTACGACGTGGCTCCCCACGGCCAAGGAAAGGCAGCAGCATTCCGACACCGAAGTCGAAGCCTTCCAGGAGGAAATACCCGGCGAAAAGGAACGCAACGAGAACAAACCAGACGACGGGAAGATCTAGCCCAAACATGTTTATCGACTACCTTTCTGACTCGACGGGTCGGCACTGCGCGAAACGGACCGGGGAGCTAACCCTCGCACCGAGGTCGGTTGCGACAGGTGCCGAAGGCCCGGGCATCGCCGAGTGTGCTGCCGATACCCCGGTAGCTGTGACGGCGGGGTGGTTCGGGGCGTCGATAGGCGGGCCAGCGATGACCGCCCGGCGAATCAGCCAGAACCAGACCACGGCGAGCGCGAGATAGATTGCGGTGAAACCGATGAGCGTGATCAGTACCGTCGTGGGTGCGTGATCAGAAACGCCCATGTCGACGGTCATACGGATTAGCTCCGTGCGAGGATCGCCGGCGTGGTCGGGGTTGGGGTGGACGATCCAGGGCTGGCGGCCCATTTCCGTGAATACCCACCCGGCGCTGTTGGCGACGAACGGGAACGGGATGGCCAGTAGCGAGCCCAGGGCGAAGAGACGAGACCACCGGCCCGTCGGGACGAGGCCGCGCCGGGTGAACAGCCAGGCGAAAAACGCGATTGCCAGGGAACCGGCCATCAGGCCAATCATGGCGCGGAAGGACCAGTAGGTGACGAAGAGATTTGGAGCGTAGTTGCCGGGGCCGAACATCGCTTCCGCCTGCTTTTGCAAGTCCTGGACACCCTGAAGTGTGACGCCCGAGAACTTGCCCTCAGCGAGGAAAGGCAGCACCCAGGGAAGCTCCAACCAGTGCGACACGGAATCACAGTTGTTGTGCGTGCCGACGGTGAGGACGGAGAACATCGGGTCCGTTTGGGTGTGGCATAGAGACTCCGCGGAGGCCATCTTCATCGGCTGCTGCACGAACATGATTTTCGCCTGAATATCGCCGGTGATTGCGACAGCTATGGAGGCGAGGACGGTGGCCCACCAGCCAATTCGGCCCGCCTTGCGGAAGGTCTGCTCGTAGACGGTGTTGCTCTCCCCGCCGCGGCGGCTGTGGACAATCCACCAGCCGCTGATACCGAGGATCAGCGTGCCCGCGGTGAGGAAAGAACCGGCGACTGCGTGGGGAAAGGCGGCTAGCGCGGTGGGATTGGTTAGCAGGGCCCCGAGGTCTGTGAGCTCCGCACGGTGCGTCTCCGGGTTGTAGATGGCGCCCACCGGGTGCTGCATGAAGGAGTTCGCGACGATAATGAAGTACGCGGAGATATTCACCGCGATGGCGACGACCCAGATTGACGCAGTGTGAGCCCAGGTGGGGATTCGGCCCCATCCGAAAATCCACAGGCCCAGGAAGGTCGATTCTAAAAAGAACGCGATCAGGCCTTCGAGGGCCAGCGGTCCGCCGAAGACGTCGCCAATCATCCGGGAGTATTCGGACCAGTTCATGCCGAATTGGAACTCCTGGACGATGCCGGTTGCGACACCCATAGCGAAGTTGATGATGAAGACCGTGCCAAAGAAGCGAGTGGCACGGTACCAGAGGTCGTTTTTGGTCGTGGCCCACAGCGTCTGCATGATGGCGACGAGTGGGGCAAGGCCGATGGTCAGGGGGACGAATAGGAAGTGGTAGACGGTGGTTATGCCGAACTGCCAGCGGGATATATCGACGACATCCATGATTCCTCGACTGCAAGAAACGTTGTTTGGTTAGAGCAGGTAGTCCGTAGCGCCGTCGTGCGACCCTAGTTTCTCCCTCGTCACCTGAGTGGTGCTCGGGGCGAAAAAGGGTTGCAACAACCGGGGCGGGAGACTAGCCGCTTATATAGACAGTCGGGCGGGTTGGGGGCTAAGTTCCGTTGCGTGCTTTCGTCTAGGCCAAAATAGGGGTGGGGGTATGTTGCGCGATTGATTGAGTTGCGAGGTCGGGGGCGGGAGCGGGAAATTTTCGATCCCGATTGTTGGAATTCGTGTTTCAATTGCTACGATTTACTTCGCACGGGCCTTTAGCTCAGTTGGTAGAGCTACGGACTTTTAATCCGCAGGTCGAGGGTTCGAGCCCCTCAGGGCCCACTGCGCGCCTGGTGGCGGAGCCTTTAACCGGCTTCGCTGCCAGGTTTTTTGTATCCATTGCGCTTGCATGCGGGAAAAAGAGAAAAATGAAAAATCTGTGATTCAGCTTTCCCGCTTGTAGTAGCCCATCCGCGGGCGATATCCGGTCGGATGATTTAGCTGGGCCACCGCGTCGGCGATAATGAGCCGGAATCGCGGTTTCATCGGAGGCATCTTCGAGACCTGGAACCAGCCCACCTCGACCGACTCGTCGTCCGCCACGTGCGGGGTGTCCGCCCCGGGCTCGGCGCTCGCGACGGCGCATCGCATCGCGATATCAACGTACGAGGTCACGTCGCCGTTGGGGTACTCGACAGGGCCCACCGCGCCGGTGCCGAGCAGCGCCTCCACCATCACGTCGAGCCCCGTTTCCTCCTTGACCTCGCGCACGGCCGCGACATGGGGTTCCTCGTTCGGGTCGATTATCCCCGTCACCGGGGTCCACTCGCCATTGTCCGCCCGCCGAACCAGCAGCACCTCCGGTAGCTGGTGAATGGGAGCCCCGGGCGGAACCTCCTTCAAAACCACCGCAGTTATTCCCGGCAGCCATAGCGGAGCGTGGCCAATCTTGTCGCGCAGTTCCAGGATGAAGTCAGGAGTAGCCATAGTTCTCAAGTGTAGAGGTGGGCGCCCGCTTGCCGACGCCCTCCACACTCACGGCCTGGAAGCCTCCTAGGGCTTCCTGCGGCGGCGTAGGTGGATATCGTGAGCATCGTCCAAGACCGGGTGCTCGTCCAGTGCCGGCTGGGCGAAGCTGACCCAGGTGACTCCGGCGGAGTCGTGACAACCTGGCGCTAGTGGGTCTTCGTATAGCGCCTCGAATTGCTCCTTCATGGTTTCGTGGACGTGCTTGCGACGCATCTTCAGGCTCGCTGTCAGTTCGTCGGCCTCCAGGGTCAGCTCGCGGTCCAGGATGCGGAAGCGTTTGACCTGTTCCCACGAGTTCAGTCGTTCGTTCAGCTTCGCGAGACATTGCTGGACGAACTCCACGACCTTCGGATGCTGGGTCATCTCGGTAAAGGAATCCGCCTCGATGCCGTTGGCCTCGCACCAGGCCTGTGTCGCCTTCTCTTCGAGTATGACCATGCCAACTATGAACTTGTGGCCCTCTCCGTAGGTGGCCAGCTCCATCGCGATGGGGCACAGGCCCTTGAACTCCGACTCGATTGCCGCGGGCGCGACGTACTTGCCGTTGGAGGTCTTGAACAGTGACTTCTTTCGGTCAGTGATGTAGAAGTAACCGTCGTCTATGTGTGCGATGTCACCCGTGTACATGTAGCTGCCGCCGGGAAGGACTTCCTTCGTGGCGTCTGGCCGGTTGTGGTAGCCGAGAAGGTTCCAGTCACTTCGGATGAGTAACTCCCCGTCGTCGGCAAGCCGGGCATCAACCCCTGGCAGCGGCCAGCCGATAGTGCCGATGCGGAAGGCATCGAGGCGGGTGAGGTGGGTGATGCAGCCCTCGGTGAGGCCGTAGCCTTCGGCGATTGGCATGCCCATGGCGGTGAACCACTTAGTGATGTCCTGATTAATCGGGGCGGAGCCCGAAATGAACATGCGCACATTCCCGCCGAGCGCCGCGCGGATTTTCGACAGCACCACGCGGTCTGCAATCGCCAGTTTGGCGCGGTGCCATGCCGAACTCCGCTTGCCGACGAGCCTGCGTTCCGTGTCCTCAAGTGCCAGGCGCATGCTGACTTTGCCGAGTTTTGCCTTCACACCGTCGCCATCGAACTGGGCCATGATGGCGGAGTAGGCCTTCTCGAAAATGCGCGGCGCGCCGCCCATGACAGTGGGCTTGACCTCCTGGAGATTCTCCACGATTTTGTCGATGCGACCGTCGATGGCGGTAGGCACCCCGGCGTCGGCGGAAAGGTAGACGAGGAAGCGGCCGAATAGGTGGGCCATCGGAAGCCAGATGAAGTGGACATCATCGTTGTAGATGGAGCCGATGGAGCATACCGATGCGACATTTTTTACCCATGCGCCATGGGTGATGATGGCGCCCTTCGGCTTGCCTGTGGTGCCCGAGGTGTACTGCAGGCAGGCAACCGTTTCATGGTCGACGGCGGCGATGGCGCGATTGGCGACATCTGAATCCTGCTGGAGGTACTGCGACCCGAGGGTGCGCAACTCCTCTAGTGGAGATAGCCACTCCCTGGAGTCCTCGTCTGTGATGGTGGCGAAATCGAATGCAGGGTCGATAACGTAGACATGATCGAGCTGGGGGAGCTCCTGTCTGACGGAAAGTAGCTTTTCTACTTGCGAGGCATCTTCGACGATCGCGATACGGGAGTTGGAATCGCGCAGGATGTAGGAGATGTCTTCCGAAATGGAGGTCGGGTAGATGGCGATGGACTGCGCTCCGATGGACATCAGGGAGATGTCCGCCTCTACCCATGAGATGCTGGTGCCGGCGATGATTGCCGCGGCGGAATCCTTGGTTACGCCGACCTCGAGTAGGCCTGCGGCGAGCTGCTGGACGCGGTCGTTGAACTGGTCCCAGGTGAATGATTGCCACTGCTCGTTCGGGTCGCGAAAGCGGTACGCGACCTTGTCAGGAGTGGTTGCCGCGCGACGCTGGAGTAGGTGGCCGATGCTGGCAGCTGGGTTGTCGAGGATTTCGCGGTCGATTTGCTCTGCCTCGGAGCTTGGGATTCCGTTTGCAGACCAGGTTGCTTTAGGGGCATTGGTGGGGCGGGGAACGCCTCGCAAGTTGATTGGCGGGGATTGGTCGTGGGCCTGTGGGGCATTGAACTCGTTCGGCGCAGCGTTGGAAGCTGCTGATGGGTGAGGGTTTGCAAGCGTCATGATGGGGTCTCCGCTTCGTTGTCTGTGGTGAGTTGACTAAGAACTCGATTCGTGTTTGCAGACCAAAATACTTGTCGCGGGTCGGTGCTGGGCTGGAAATAGTGAAAACGGTGAAAAATTCGTGCTCAATGTTTTTGTCTGTGGCTACGGGGTTTTCAGTGCAGGTGAAAGTAGTTCGTAAGTTATGTAAAGGTCCTATGTTTTCCCAGGTAGGCTCATTTTTTGGAAAAAATGCTCGCATGATTTAAAGTTTCCTTTGTTGCAGCGAGCTCCTGCCAGGGTGTAAAAGCCGAGGCGAGGACGTGAGCGGTGGCAATATATGTCGGGCTCCCATCGTCTAGAGGCCTAGGACTCCGCCCTTTCACGGCGGCAACACGGGTTCGAATCCCGTTGGGAGTACCACTAAAATTTCACAATGGCCCTGTGGCGCAGTTGGTTAGCGCGCCGCCCTGTCACGGCGGAGGTCGCGGGTTCAAGTCCCGTCAGGGTCGCAGATAAAAAGTCAGCTCCTCGGTAGAGGGGCTGGCTTTTGTGTATTAACCCGTATGTGGCCCGTCTTTCCAGGTTCTTGTGTGTGGGGCGGTTTTCATTCCGGTACCGGCTCTGCTGAGTTCGATAAGAAGATCGAGGAGATGACCAAGATCTCCGACCCCCATACCAGGGGCCGGAGCTCTTCGCGTAGTGGCCTGGTTTTAACGGCGACACGCAGGGGAGTGGGCCGGAGAATTCGGTACAGGAAAAACTAGAAACTGGAAGAACCACCTGCGCCGGAGAATCCTGAGCTGAATCCCGAGTTTACGGAATTTCCGCTGGAGTTTGACTGCGCTGACTCGACGTTCGCACTGTGCCAACTGCTGAGTGCCCAGTAAGGAACGAAATCCATGTAGCCGTATCCGGGACGGTAGCTCGCTTCGTAGAGAGCTGGCCTGTGCAGCTCGTTGGTGTCCTCGACCTCGCTCATCTGCTTTTCCTTCAGCACTACTAATGCTGCTTGGTAGTCCCTGAGTAGCTGAACGTAACGATCCAGAAAGTCAGGTGCGTCCGGCTTCGCTGCAAGGAAATCAGCCTCTTTACGCGCGGAGGTAAGACTGTCGTACAAACCGGAGTTGGAGTCGGGCAGGCTTGCCTCGGCCTGGACGATATCTGCGCGGAGGGCTGTGATTTCCTGCGTTCGAACCTCGGTGTTGCCATGCTCGATGTTGAAAATCTTGTCGATATTGTCCTCCGCAAAGGACAGCTGTCGAGTTGTGTCTGCGGCATCCTGGATTTTGTCAGCTTGGCTAAGAATCTGCTTCGGGTCTCCGGATTCAGTAAGCCCTCCGTATGCTTCGACACTTTGGTGGAGGTCCAAGAACCTATCACGAACGTCCTCCCATTCGGCCCGCATTGCGGCATGCGCCAGCGGAGAAGTCAGAGAATTGGCCCGGATGTCGATGCCGTCGAGGCGTTGTCCTAGAGAGCCGTACTCCCGGGCGATGAAGGCGAGATTCTCGCGTGCCGCCGCGAGCTTCTTCTTCCGTTCGCGACGGTAGAAACCGACACCTGCGACGGCGGCAGAAGCTGCACCACCTGTACCGAGCCCCGCTCCTGCCATCAGCCCGATGCGGGAGTCCACCGCGTCTTGGTATTGAGATTGTTCAAGGGCCTTAGCGTCGGTAGCGGCGGAAGCGCCGGCGAACAGACCGGCGGGTATGTTGTTGTCTTTCATTCCGGGCTTGATGGCATTGACTGCGCCCTCTAAGTGGCTGCCGTCTCGGAGGGAGAGAACATCTGCGACATCCTCGCCAGCGAAGACGAATGCCTGCCGAGGGTCGAGACCCACTCCGACGAAAATGGTGCCGTCTACGAACTTTTCGTCGCCGATGAGATCCGGACGGTTGTCGCGTAGGTACTCCTCAACCGAGTCATTGACGTTTTCGTGATTGCTGGAGAAGACAATGTAGTGCAGTTGTTGGACGACGTCAGGGGCCTCTATCCGAGATGCATCGCGTTTCAAACGAGCCTCATCTGCAGGACTCAGCACATTGTCGGGGTCGTGAATTTCTACTTGCGCTATTCCTCGGTGTGCCGGTGCGGAGATTACGAAACTTTCGCGTTGAGGTGCATCTGTAGCCGCGGAGGCTATCGCCCAGGCTCCTCCGCCGCACAGTAGTCCGGCGATGGCTGCTGCACTCAGGATTTTCGAAACGGATACTGGAGCGTCTGGGGTGCGTACCATGCCCCGATTGTAGGCATCGACAGGAGACGGAAGCAGCTCTATGCTTGAAAAACGGTATTGAACTGCTGATTTGCTTATTTTTATCGCTCTTCTGTAGAGTTAATTCTCGTGCACAGCGCAGGAATTACTGCTGTTGGGCACGGCGATTATGGCCCTGTGGCGCAGTTGGTTAGCGCGCCGCCCTGTCACGGCGGAGGTCGCGGGTTCAAGTCCCGTCAGGGTCGCCACTTGATTTAGTTCAAGTCTGGCCAGATAGCTCAGTCGGTAGAGCGTCCGCCTGAAAAGTGGAAGGTCAGCGGTTCGATCCCGCTTCTGGCCACAATTGCCCCGATTCCTCTCAAGGAATCGGGGCTTTTGCGTAAAATTTTTTCCCTCACTCAGTCCTTTTGCTGACAATTCGGTTTTCTCGTCGCTATGTGCACTAAAGTGGGAGAAACTAAACATTCACCCGGTATGAAATGTTTATTGACAACTAGGATGTGACCCATGACCAAGGAATACGCCTCCGCCGGAACGCTTTCCCACGATGAAACCTTGCCGTGGGTTGTCCGCATTTTTGTCTACACGGACGCAGTGGGCAGTCACGTTGCAGCTGATAAGGTACGCGCTGCTCTGGCGGAGCTTATCCCGGACGAAGAGGTCAAGGTTTACGAAGACGTCATGCCTGACGTTGGACGGACCTCGTCGTTGGCGGATCTTTGGGCCGAGGCTAATCCTGGGGTCGATCCGGGTGAGCGTAAGCGCTACCGCATTAGTGTTGTAGCCCCTGGTCTGTCTCATGCCGAAATGGCGGATATCGCAGGCCCGCTCGCGGAAACGATTAGCCTCGGCTGGTCCTCCGGTGAGGCAGCTAGCCAGGTAACCGATGGCAACGTGCCCTGCCGAGTAGCTGTGGGGCGAGCCGATGAGCATCCGGGTGAGCCGCCGCTGATTCAGAACTAGGAGTCGGGTTTAGTGCAGACAAAGTAGGTACGGAACGAAGGAGCAGCTAATAGCCATGGCACATACGATTTCGCACGATGAGGCTCAGGGGCGCTACGTCCTCACTGTCGAGGGCGAAGAGGCCGGTTTCGCCGCCTATACTCCAGTAGAGGGCGCTCTCGACTTTAATCACACTGTGATTGATCCCAGGTTTCAGGGGCAGGGGCTGTCCAAGATTCTAATTTCGGCTGCGCTGGATGATGTTCGCCTGAGTGGCCGCCAGGTCTACGCGAGCTGTTCCGCAGTTGCGGGCTTCGTGGATAAGAACCCTGAGTACAAGGATTTGCTCGCTGAGTAGGAACTCGACAGCCCCGTTCGTCGGGGTGACGCACTAAAGGCCGGATAGTTGCCCTTTTGGGAATGCGAGAAGGGGACAACCACCCGGCCATTTTTTGCGTTCGGCCTGCCGTGAAGCCTTAGATGCCTTAAATAAAGTCTCCGTCGCCCTGGACGTAGATTGCGGGATCGAATAGGGCCTTGTGCTCTCCGGGCTTAGCGGGTCGTACCTTGCCCGGGATGCCGACGACTATTGAATCCGGCGGGCAGCCTCGGGTCACGACCGAGTTAGCGCCGATGGCGGAGCCTGCACCAATCGTGATGGGGCCGAGGACCTTGGCGCCGGCGCCGACGGTCACGTTATCCTCCAGCGTCGGGTGGCGCTTGACTTTCTCCAGGGAACGCCCGCCCAGGGTGACCCCGTGGTAGAGCATGCAGCCGTCGCCAATTTCGGCTGTTTCGCCGATAACGACGCCCATTCCGTGGTCGATGAAGAAGCGACGGCCAATGGTCGCGCCCGGGTGGATTTCAATGCCAGTTAATGCGCGAGCAAACTGCGACAGCACGCGGGCGAGTCCCTTAGCCATTCCGCCGCGCAGCCAAAGCCTGTGCGAAATCCTGTGAATCCAAATTGCGTGCAGCCCCGAGTAGACGACGGCGTTCTCGACGTCGCTGCGCGCCGCGGGGTCGTGCGCCCGGGCATTGTCCAGATCCTCTTTGAGGATTCTGAAGAATTCAATCATAGGAAACAATCCTAGCCGTTCGGCGATTCGGAGAGACGAAAACCCGCTAGCCAGCGTGTAGAAAATGCCGCACTAGCGGGTACGACTGCGAAAAATTAGTCGCGCAGTTCTTCGTAAAGGATGGAGGAGACGTAGCGCTCGCCGAAGTCGGGGACGATTACGACAATGTTCTTGCCCTCTGCCTCCGGTCGTGCGGCAACTTCGAGCGCTGCCTTGATGTTCGCACCGGCCGAGATGCCGCCGAGAATGCCTTCGAGCTTGGCTACCTCGCGGGAAACGGCAATCGCGTCCTCGTTGGTGACGTCGATGACCTCGTCGAGGATGTCCTGATCCAGAATCTCCGGGATGAAGTTGGCGCCAAGGCCCTGAATCTTGTGCGGGCCGGCCTTGCCCTCGGTCAGAAGCGGGGAGTCCTTCGGCTCAACTGCGACGAGCTTCACGTCAGCGTTGTGCTTCTTCAGCGTCCGGCCCGCACCGGTGATGGTGCCGCCGGTGCCGATGCCGGCCACGAAGTAATCGATCTTTCCGTCGGTCGCGTTCCAGATCTCTTCGCCGGTGGTTGCCTCGTGGATTGCCGGGTTGGCCGAATTGGCGAACTGGGAGGCGAGGATGGCGTTGTCAGTGTTGGCGACAATCTCGTTGGCCTTTTCTACCGCGCCGCGCATGCCATCGGCACCCGGGGTAAGTACGAGCTCGGCGCCGAAGGCGCGCAGGACTACGCGGCGCTCCTGGCTCATGGTGTCCGGCATAGTGAGGATGACCTTGTAACCGCGGGCTGCGCCGACCATTGCCAGCGCGATGCCGGTGTTACCCGAGGTTCCCTCGACGATGGTTCCGCCCGGCTTCAGCTCGCCGGAGCGCTCGGCTGCTTCAATAATCGCCTTACCAATACGGTCCTTGACCGAGTTAGCCGGGTTGTAAAACTCCAGCTTGGCAATAATGTTGCCCGGGAGTCCCTCGGAGATGCGGTTCAACTTGACCAGCGGGGTATTGCCGACCAGATCAGTGACATCATTGTAAATGGTCATTTTGTCTTATCCATTTCCGAAAACCGCAGAGGATTTTCTAATCAGTTGTTGGTTCGTCACGTAGTGTACGCCCTTTCGGCGATTAAGTACAGACCAGTTGGTCTATATTTCTGTGACGTGTCCAACTTTTGTCGAGTAATCGGCAGCATGCCCGCCCGATGAATCCCCGCAACGGCACTCGCGTTGGGTTCGGTTCATTGTGACTACGTCAATGTGAGGGTAAAGGCAATTCAATTTTGTTCGCAACTACTAACATTGGTGTTGATTTTCAGTTAACGGGAATGTTTTGAGAATAAGCAGCGGCCCTCGCCACTGTGATCGAGTGCAGCGAAATAGTCGAAGCCCCAAAGGCAGGTCCCTCAGTGACCGGACTGTTTCGTTGTCGCGGCACGCGAACGCCACTCGGTCGAGATCGTCTCCGTCGTTAAACGGAGAAGGACTCGAACTGGGGAAGGCGCGTGTCGCCCGCTCAGGCTCTGAGATAAGGTCTGGGCTACTCGTCAGCCAGGAGACCGACTGGAAATCATCCGACCTGCACAAGCCGGTCGGCAGTCGAACGGTGCCGTCGAGGTGAGTGGCGCCGTAGGAAGAAAACTAAAATCATGCATATTGCAGAGGGATTCCTTCCCATTACTCATTGCATCGGATGGGGCGTCGCTGCCGCGCCTTTCGTCATCTACGGTGCCGCCCAGGCTAAGCGCATCATGAAGGAACATCCCGGTAGTGGCCTTCTGCTCGGCGCGGCCGGTGCTTTTACTTTCGTTCTTTCCGCACTGAAGGTTCCGTCCGTGACCGGCTCGACCTCCCATCCGACCGGAACCGGACTGGGTGCCGTTATTTTCAAGCCACCCGTGATGGCGCTGCTAGGTACGATTGTCCTGCTCTTCCAAGCCATCCTTCTTGCGCACGGTGGTATTACGACCCTCGGCGCGAATATCTTTTCCATGGCCATCGTGGGCCCATGGGTCGGCTACGCGGCTTACGCGATCACGCGCAAGCTCGGTGGGGGCCTGCTCCCAGGCGTTTTCATGGCGGCGTTCTTCGCTGACCTGTCGACCTACGTCGTGACCTCCACCCAGCTCGCCATCGCTCACCCGGCCGAGCCCGGCGGATTCGCGGGCGCTTTCACCACCTTCATCGGGCTCTTCGCGGTCACCCAGATCCCGCTGGCCATCATCGAGGCCCTGGTCACCGTAATCGTCGTCCGCACCCTCCTCGTCGTCGCTCACTCTGAGCTCGCCGATCTCGGGTTCCTCTCTCGCTTTGCGACGAAGCCCCAGGCCGCCAACGCTCCAGAAAGCAGCAGTGACGAGACCCACCGCCCAGCTTCCATGTCCGGAAGCAAGCAGTAGGCGTCGGTAGGCAAAAAGAGGAGAGATAATCATGGAAAATTCCACCACCAGCACGCAGGCTCCCCGCAAGAACTCGGGCCTGGTAACGGCGATTCTGATTGGTGCCATTGCGCTGATTGCCGTCTTCCCGATGTTCTTCAACTTTGGCGACCCGGCGGAGGAGGAGCAGTTCGGCGGAACTGATGCCATCGCAAGCGACGTAATCATGGAGACCGATCCGGGCTACGAGCCGTGGTTTGAGCCACTCGTGGGAGAACTGCCGGGAGAGGTCGAGTCTGGACTCTTCGCGCTTCAGGCGGGCCTTGGCGCGGGCGTCCTCGGTTACGCTATCGGCTACTACCGCGGCAAGAATCGGACTGCGGACAACTCCAAGTCCCGATCCGGTGTCCGCGAGGAGTAGGTAGACGCGTAAGTGAATGCCCTAGAAGTAGCAGCGGCCCGAAGTAGGTGGGCGCGGCGGAATGTTGGGGAGAAAGTACTTCTTCTCGGAGGGCTCCTCATCCTGGCGGTGGCACTGCCGCCAATTCCATTTGCCCCTATTATCGGAGTGCTCGCGCTGGTCATTGCGATCATCGCGAAGGTGCCCCTGAAACTCTATGCCGCAATGGTCTTGGCTCCGGCGACGTTCGTGCTCGTCGGGGCCTTGCCCCTTTTGGTGGCTCTTGATTCGTCGGGATTTTCGCTTTCGCCCACCGGGCCGATCCGAATGCTCGAGGTAGTGCTGCGCTCGGCTGCGGGCATTTGCTGCACCATGGCTTTTGCGCTGACCACACCGCTATCGGAGCTGCTGTCCTGGTTAAGCAGGCACGGGATTCCTCGTTCGGTCACTTACTTGGCGGAGTTGATTTATCGCATGACCGGCGTGCTAATTGACTCTGCGAGGGCAATGGCGGACGCCCAAGCCAGGAGGTTGGGACACCTGACGCGGCGTTCGATGGTTCGGGATACCGCGGGGCAGTCCGCGAGCCTGTTTGTCATCGCCTTCTCTCGTGCGCGGCGGATGCAGCAGGGGATTGAGTTGCGCGCTGAACCTGGCTCGATGCGCGTGCTGGTGATTTCGCGTCCGCTGGACCTACGTTTTGTGTCTGTCTCGGTGGGCATCTTGATCGCGCTTGTCGTGGCGTGGGTATTAGTGAACTGGGCGATGTGATGAGAGATCAAGGGTGATGAGAAATCAGGCAATGAACGATAAACCAGTTCCCAAGATTGTGACTGCCAAGGGGGTGGCCTATTCCTACGACCACCTCGAGGTCCTCAAATCCGCGGAACTCGCGATTGGGGAGGGGGAGCGTCTGGCTCTCCTCGGCGCCAACGGCTCGGGCAAGTCGACGCTGCTACGCATCCTCGCGGGCTCGCTTGAGCCGACTTCGGGCGGGGTGTCCCTGGACGGTGAGCCCTATTCGTATAACCGCGACGGACGCAACGCGGTACGCCGCAATATCCAGATGGTCACGCAGGACCCAGACGAGCAGATTTTCGCTGCCAGTGTTTTCAGCGACGTCTCTTTTGGGCCTGTGAATATGGGATTGGCTGAATCCGAGGTTGTCGAGCGTGTGCATCAAGCGCTCGAGCTTGCGGAGATTTCCGACCTGGCGGAGCGCGTTCCGCATCAGCTCTCTTATGGGCAGCGCAAGCGCGTAGCCCTCGCCGGGGCACTGGCCATGCACCCTCGGGTTTTGCTTCTCGACGAGCCTTCCGCCGGGCTTGACCCGCAGGCAACGCGCCAGCTGCTGCAAACTTTGAATCAGTTCCATGAAGGTGGCACTGCTGTGGTTGTGGCAACCCATGATATTGATTTTGCCTGGAGCTTTTGCGACCGTGCCGCAGTATTGGCCGATGGTCGCCTGTGTGTTGACGAGAAGGCAAAAATCCTGTCGGACCGGCAGCTTATGGATAGTGCACGCTTGGCTATGCCGTGGGCACCTTTAGTGTCGAAAGCCCTGGGAAGGACTATCAATAGTCCCGAGGATCTAGATGCAGGGGAATAAAAAGCACTGCATTTGGCGCGGGATTTAATAAGGAGCCATTGTCCTAAAGAAATGTACGAGAAAGCCCGCGGGCAGGCGTAATCGCCCCTGAAAAGCCGACGGAGCTGTCGCATTTCTCCGCCTGTTTTTCACGTCACGCCTGTCCGCGGGCGATCTCAGTGGCCGGGCTCGGTAGCCTCGGCGCATCAGGCAGGTATTCGGACTTCCTGGCATGGCAACCGGTTGAGGGGATGACGACTGCCAGTCTTAGTGCTTCTTGTTGGCAGAACCTCAACACGGTGCATTCCTACTTTTTGCCGCTTCCCGACGCGAGCCAGTGCTTGTGGCAAATTTCGTTCCAGATTACCGCTGCGGGACAGCTCCGGATTCTCACCGGATTCCCTCTTGCGTTTACCTCATCAGTGCCCTGGCGTGCGCGTGGAGGTCGCGTGCCAAAGGTTCCAATGCGGTAAAACCTGTTGCATGAATGACAATACTTCAATCCATTGAATAGTGGAATAGGTACTCAAAGTATTGCCCGATTTGGGGGTATGTTCAGGACGTTTGGTATCGGAGGGGTATTTCGAGGGGGAGTGGACCTCACAGGGCGAGCGTGTAGTAAACCCGAATTTCATGGGGCGTTCCGGGTGTGATTTTCGAAGCGGAAGCCATTTATTGCTGTACGTACTTGTAGAGAAACCTGGTTATTTCCTAAGATTATGTGACAGATGCCTTAATGCAGGTGTACCCGTTCGGAGGGTACTATCTACTTTGTATGGATATTCAACCCCGAACGGGTCACCGTCCGGGCACCGTTGAATCGGCTTTTAGGTAAAGCCTGACACTCTTGACGCAGGAGGATGCTAGATGGACCCCCACCGCATTCTGGATGATGCTGAAGTTATCAAGTCATCCCTGGTGGCTCTGAAGAATGCGACTGGAATTCCGGTCACACTGTACGCAGAGGTCACCGACAGTGGGAAGATGCAGATCAGCCACTGGGTTGGGCTGCGCACGCCAGCCCTGCAGAACCTCACTATCGAGTCGGGCGCCGGCGTCGGTGGGCGCGTCCTAGCAACTCGCCGCCCGGTCGGTGTCAGTGACTACCTCCGCGCGAAAGTCATCACTCACGAGTATGACGACAAGATTCGCGACGAAGGTCTGCATTCCCTCGTCGCAGTCCCAGTTATTGTTTCTCGCCTGGTCCGCGGCGTTCTCTACGGCGGCGTTCACTCCTCGGTCCGACTCGGGGATAAGGTCCTCGAAGAGGTCACCATGACCGCGCGCTGCCTCGAGCAGGATCTCGCCGTGGTCGATGCCTGCCGAAACATGGACCGCACCGGCGGCGGCAAGGGCGGCCGCATTATGAACGGCGCCGAGTGGGAGCAGGTCCGCTCCACTCACTCGAAGCTGCGCATGCTCGCCAACCGCGTCGACGATGAAAAGCTCCGCCAGGAGCTCGAGGTGCTGTGTGATCAGATGGTCACTCCGGTCCGCGTGAAGCAGACCACGAAGCTCTCCGCCCGCGAGCTCGACGTGCTCGCTTGTGTCGCCCTCGGCCACACCAACGTCGAGGCTGCAGAGGAGATGGGCATCGGCGCCGAGACCGTCAAGTCCTACCTCCGCTCCGTTATGCGCAAGCTCGGTGCGCACACCCGCTACGAGGCCGTCAACGCCGCTCGCCGCATCGGCGCGCTGCCGTGATTTTCGCTTGCCGACGCCCGCTCGGGCCCGCCCGGAAAACGTCGTCGGCAAGCAGAGTGGGGGATTGGTGCTTAGGGCGAGCCTAAGAGGCGTCGGGCTTTTTGTGAGCTCGGCGCTTTTTCGCGTTCAGGACGGCTTCGCGCTCTGCGGTGCGCTGGCCTCCTGGAACCCACTTCACATCGTTTCCTTCATTGGCGACGCGCGAGAGAATGAACAGCAGATCCGAGAGCCGATTCAAGTATTTGGCCGGCAGTACCGAGGTGTTCGAGGGGAACTCGCGCACGGCTGTCCAGGCAGAGCGCTCCGCGCGACGGGTAATCACGCGAGCGGTGTGCAGCATCGCTGCGGCGGGGGCGCCTCCCGGGAGAATGAACGAGTCGAGTTTCGGTAGGTGCTCGTTGAATTCATCGCACCAGGTCTCTAGCTGCTCGATGTACTCGGGCTCGATGCGTAGTGGGGGATATTTCGGATTCTCCTCGACAGGGGTGGCAAGGTCTGCGCCGGCATCAAAGAGGTCGTTTTGAATATGGCGTAAAACTACTGAGACATCGTCGGTAAGCGTGCCGAGCGAGAGAGCCTGGCCTATTGCGGCGTTAGCTTCCTCGCAGTTGGCGTAGGCGACAAGTCGCGGATCGTCCTTGGCGACTCTGCTGAAATCGGACAATCCTGTAGTTCCGTCGTCGCCGGTACGGGTGTAAATGCGGGTCAGGTGAACGCTCATGACTCCAAGCGTAGGCGCGGTATGCCGAAATATGGTTTTCTGGGGGAGTGGGAAATGAACGATTTCTGGTCAAAGGTGGAGCAACCCTCCGCGGTCATGTGCGGGTAGCGGGTGCCAAGAACTCGGTTTTGAAGCTGATGGGCGCGGCGCTTCTTGCGCAGGGGACAACAGTGTTGAATAACTGCCCCGAGATTGATGATGTTCCGCTGATGCAGAAGGTTCTTGAGGGGCTTGGGTGCACGGTTGACCGGCAGGGCTCTCGAATCGCTATTACTGTGCCGGAGAACTTGTCTCATCACGCTGATTTCGATGCGGTTCGGCAGTTCCGTGCTTCGGTTTGCGTACTTGGGCCGCTGACGGCGAGGACTCGCAACGCGATTGTTGCACTTCCCGGAGGCGATGCAATTGGTTCGCGTCCGCTCGATATGCATCAGTCGGGCCTGGAAAAGCTCGGTGCGAAAACCTACATCCACCACGGATGCGTTGTAGCAGAGGCGGAGCGTTTGCGCGGTGCGAACATCAAGCTCGACTTCCCCTCGGTGGGCGCCACAGAGAATATTCTCACGGCCGCAGTTCTCGCGGAGGGGGAGACGGTTCTGGATAACGCTGCCCGTGAGCCCGAGATTGTCGACCTGTGCAACATGCTCGTTGAGATGGGCGCCAAAATCGAAGGTGCAGGCTCGAATACGATTACGGTACAAGGAGTCGAGCGCCTACATCCGACCGAACACGAAGTTGTCGGCGACCGTATCATCGCTGGAACCTGGGCTTATGCTGCAGCAATGACTCGCGGCGATGTAACCGTCAGCGGCATCAATCCGAAGTATTTGCACCTAGCGCTGGAGAAGCTGAAGAATGCCGGCGCTGTGGTTGAGACGTATCCGCAGGGGTTCCGGGTAAGTATGCAGGGGCGAGCTCACGCAGTGAATTACCAGACCCTGCCGTACCCGGGCTTTCCGACAGATATGCAACCGATGGCAATCGCCTTGGCTGCCGTCAGCGAGGGCACGTCCGTGCTAACGGAAAATGTTTTTGAATCCCGGTTCCGTTTTGTCGATGAGATGATTAGGTTGGGTACGGATGCCACAATCGACGGCCATCACGTCATGATTAGGGGTAAAGAACGACTTAGCTCGGCCCCGGTTTGGTCCTCCGATATCCGAGCCGGCGCGGGCCTTGTGCTTGCAGGACTTTGCGCGGAGGCTGGAGACGTAACTGAAGTCCACGATGTCTATCACATCGATCGTGGCTATCCGGGGTTTGTGGAGACTCTCAATGAACTCGGAGCCGAAGTGGAGCGCGTTGGTAATCGCTGAGTTTTACCGGTGATACTTTCCAACGAGTTCTAACGGGCCACTTGTTGCGCATGCTAGCCAGCCGGGAAAGTGCTCGATATGGGAGTGGCTGAACTGCGCCCGTAATCTGCTGTGAGCAATTTTTCTTGATGGAACATCTCCAGAGCATTTGCAATCCCTAGTTTGAAACCTCTTGAAGGTCTTTGTACTGGGGTTTTGTGTTTGTTAGTGGGGTGTGTGTAATGTATTCGGAGTCAGCGCGGCGGATCGTGGTTTTCGCGATCGGTGCTGGTGGGAATGGTTTTATAGTTCTCTTTGTCATTGTTCGTAAATTTTAGGTTTCGCGGATTTGACTTAATTGTGAACTGTTTGATACTGTTCTTATTCGCTGCTTGAGGGCGGGCTAGGTTCTTCTGGTTTGTTTTTGAGCGGTTGTGTTGTTTGAGAACTCAATAGTGTGCCGATGTACTTACTTTTTATTTTTTGGTGATGATCATCGTGTGCTTTTTGGTGCGCTGCGTTGTTGGTGGGGTGCCTCCGGGCCTGTTGTGGGTTCGTGAGTGCTTCTGCTGATGGTGGTTGTGCTGATGGTAGGCGTTGGTTGTTTACTGTTGGTGTTTGATCATTGTTTAGTGGTTGAATAACTGTTTTTGGTGTCATCGTAGTTTTTTCCTCGTCGGTTGATGCGGTGATGCTGTTTTTTCTAGATCATTTTTGCCAGAGGTCATCATGGTGCTGCGCGTTTGTGTGTGGTGGTGTGGTGGTTTTTGTTTGTTCTAGTTTTTTGTCAGGTTTTTGGGCCTTTTGTTTTCTTCTTATTTGAAGGTTTTTATGGAGGGTTTGATCCTGGCTCAGGACGAACGCTGGCGGCGTGCTTAACACATGCAAGTCGAACGGTAAGGCCACCGCTTGCGGTGGTACACGAGTGGCGAACGGGTGAGTAACACGTGGGTGACCTGCCCTGCACTTCGGGATAAGCCTGGGAAACTGGGTCTAATACCGGATAGGACCACATTCTAGGGGTGTGGTGGAAAGTTTTTTCGGTGTGGGATGGGCCCGCGGCCTATCAGCTTGTTGGTGGGGTAATGGCCTACCAAGGCGTCGACGGGTAGCCGGCCTGAGAGGGTGGACGGCCACATTGGGACTGAGACACGGCCCAGACTCCTACGGGAGGCAGCAGTGGGGAATATTGCACAATGGGCGAAAGCCTGATGCAGCGACGCCGCGTGGGGGATGACGGCCTTCGGGTTGTAAACTCCTTTCACCATCGACGAAGGGTTTCTGACGGTAGATGGAGAAGAAGCACCGGCTAACTACGTGCCAGCAGCCGCGGTAATACGTAGGGTGCGAGCGTTGTCCGGAATTACTGGGCGTAAAGAGCTCGTAGGTGGTTTGTCGCGTCGTCTGTGAAATTCCGGGGCTTAACTCCGGGCGTGCAGGCGATACGGGCATAACTTGAGTACTGTAGGGGAGACTGGAATTCCTGGTGTAGCGGTGAAATGCGCAGATATCAGGAGGAACACCGGTGGCGAAGGCGGGTCTCTGGGCAGTAACTGACGCTGAGGAGCGAAAGCATGGGGAGCGAACAGGATTAGATACCCTGGTAGTCCATGCCGTAAACGGTGGGCGCTAGGTGTGGGTTTCCTTCCACGGGATCCGTGCCGTAGCTAACGCATTAAGCGCCCCGCCTGGGGAGTACGGCCGCAAGGCTAAAACTCAAAGGAATTGACGGGGGCCCGCACAAGCGGCGGAGCATGTGGATTAATTCGATGCAACGCGAAGAACCTTACCTGGGCTTGACATATACAGGATCGCCGCAGAGATGTGGTTTCCCTTGTGGCTTGTATACAGGTGGTGCATGGTTGTCGTCAGCTCGTGTCGTGAGATGTTGGGTTAAGTCCCGCAACGAGCGCAACCCTTGTCTTATGTTGCCAGCACGTTGTGGTGGGGACTCGTAAGAGACTGCCGGGGTCAACTCGGAGGAAGGTGGGGATGACGTCAAATCATCATGCCCCTTATGTCCAGGGCTTCACACATGCTACAATGGTCGGTACAGTGGGTTGCGAGCCTGTGAGGGTGAGCTAATCCCTTAAAGCCGGTCTCAGTTCGGATCGGGGTCTGCAACTCGACCCCGTGAAGTCGGAGTCGCTAGTAATCGCAGATCAGCAATGCTGCGGTGAATACGTTCCCGGGCCTTGTACACACCGCCCGTCACGTCATGAAAGTCGGTAACACCCGAAGCCAGTGGCCTAACTTTTGAGGGAGCTGTCGAAGGTGGGATTGGCGATTGGGACGAAGTCGTAACAAGGTAGCCGTACCGGAAGGTGCGGCTGGATCACCTCCTTTCTAAGGAGTTTATTTTTCTCTAGTCATTTTTCGCATCGTGTTGGTGTGGGTGGCTGTTTTTTGTTTTTGAGGGTGGATACATCCTGCTGCAGGGCACCAAGGTTGGTGTTCTGGCGTGGTTGGTGATTGTCATCGTGTAAGAAGTGTGTGTGTTGGTGCGCTGTTGGGTGTCTGGGATGACACTGTGTGCATGCTGCTGCTGTTGTTGTGGTGGTGTGTGGGTTTGTCCCGTGTGGCTATGCTGGCCCTGCTGAGTGGTTTTGTCTTGGTGGTGGTTGGTGTGGGTGTTGTGTGAGAACTGGATAGTGGACGCGAGCATCTTGTTTTTCTGTAAGTTCGAGTAAAACAGTTTTTTGATTGTTTGATTTGTTCTTAGTTATTTGTGTTGTGTTGTAAGGGCGCATGGTGGATGCCTTGGCATAGTAGGCCGATGAAGGACGTGAGAGGCTGCGATAGGCCTCGGGGAGCTGCCAACTGAGCGTTGATCCGAGGGTGTCCGAATGGGGAAACCTGGCCGTTGTTATGGGCGGTCGCTGCCAGATGAATTCATAGTCTGGTTGGTGGTTACGCGGGGAAGTGAAACATCTCAGTACCCGTAGGAAGAGAAAACAATTGTGATTCCGTTAGTAGTGGCGAACGAACGTGGATGAGGCTAAACCGCGTCACGTGTGATACCTGGCAGGGGTTGCGTGTGTGGTGTTGTGGGGATGCAATGTGTGGGGTCTGCCAGCCTTGCGCCGCGTTATCAGGGGATAGTTGAAGTGGATTGGAATGTCCTGCCGTAGACGGTGAGAGCCCGGTAGATGAAATCTTTCTGGTGTGTGGTTGTTGTGTTTCCCGAGTAGCAGCGGGCTCGTGGAATCTGCTGTGAATCTGCCGGGACCACCCGGTAAGCCTAAATACCTGCTATGACCGATAGTGGATAGTACCGTGAGGGAATGGTGAAAAGTACCCCGGGAGGGGAGTGAAATAGTACCTGAAACCATGTGCTTACAATCCGTCAGAGCCTTTTTTTGGGGTGATGGCGTGCCTTTTGAAGAATGAGCCTGCGAGTCAGCGGCATGTCGCGAGGTTAACCCGTGTTGTGGGGTAGTCGTAGCGAAAGCGAATACTAACTAGTGTGTTTTTTAGTGGCATGTCCTGGACCCGAAGCGGGGTGATCTACCCATGGCCAGTGTGAAGCAGAGGTAAGACTCTGTGGAGGCGCGAACCCACTTAGGTTGAAAACTGAGGGGATGAGCTGTGGGTAGGGGTGAAAGGCCAATCAAACTCCGTGATAGCTGGTTCTCCCCGAAATGCATTTAGGTGCAGCGTCGTGTGTTTCCTCCTGGAGGTAGAGCTACTGGTTGGTTTAGCGGGACTATCATCTTAGCGACATCAGCCAAACTCCGAATGCTGGGTAGGTCAGAGCGCGGCAGTGAGACTGCGGGGGATAAGCTTCGTAGTCGAGAGGGAAACAGCCCAGATCGCCGGCTAAGGCCCCTAAGGGTGTGCTAAGTGGAAAAGGATGTGGGATCGCGAAGACAACCAGGAGGTTGGCTTAGAAGCAGCCATCCTTGAAAGAGTGCGTAATAGCTCACTGGTCGAGTGGTTCTGCGCCGACAATGTAGTGGGGCTCAAGTACACCGCCGAAGCCGCGGCAATCAACGTTTTGTTGGTTGGGTAGGGGAGCGTCGCGTAGTTGCTGTGAAGCGTGCGGGTAACCGTCATGTGGAGTGTGCGCGAGTGAGAATGCAGGCATGAGTAGCGAATGAGGAGTGGAAAACTCCTCCGCCGAATGACTAAGGGTTCCTGGGCCAGGTTAATCCTCCCAGGGTGAGTCGGGACCTAAGGCGAGGCCGACAGGCGTAGTCGATGGACAACGGGTTGATATTCCCGTACCCGTTTTTTCGCGCCCATGGTGAATCAGTGATACTAACCCACCTGATCATGCGCTGTTACCTTCCTTCGGGTTGGTTGGTGTGTGTGATGCTGGGGACCTGATCTGGTAGTAGCCAAGTGATGGGGTGACGCAGGAAGGTAGCCGTGCCACGTGATGGTTGTCGTGGTGTAAGCGTGTGGCCCGTGGGATAGGTAAATCCGTTCCACATGATGGGTGAGGCGTGATGCGTACCCGGTTTGCGGGGAAGTTGGTGATCCTATGCTGTCGAGAAAAGCCTCTAGCGATGTGAATTGACGGCCCGTACCCTAAACCGACACAGGTGGTCAGGTAGAGAATACTAAGGCGATCGGGATAACTGTGGTTAAGGAACTCGGCAAAATGCCCCCGTAACTTCGGGAGAAGGGGGGCCACTGCTGGTGAACGACGTAGTAGAGCTGGTGGTGGCCGCAGAGAATAGAGGGAAGCGACTGTTTACTAAAAACACAGGTCCGTGCGAAGACGATAAGTCGATGTATACGGACTGACGCCTGCCCGGTGCTGGAAGGTTAAGAGGACCTGTTAGATACTTTTGGTGTCGAAGCGGAGAATTTAAGCCCCAGTAAACGGCGGTGGTAACTATAACCATCCTAAGGTAGCGAAATTCCTTGTCGGGTAAGTTCCGACCTGCACGAATGGCGTAACGACTTCCCTGCTGTCTCAACCACAGACCCGGCGAAATTGCAGTACGAGTAAAGATGCTCGTTACGCGCGGCAGGACGAAAAGACCCCGGGACCTTCACTATAGCTTGGTATTGGTGTTTGGTTCGGTTTGTGTAGGATAGGTGGGAGACTGTGAAGCCGTCACGCCAGTGGTGGTGGAGTCGTTGTTGAAATACCACTCTGATCGTATTGAGCATCTAACCTTGGCCCATGATCTGGGTTGGGGACAGTGCCTGGTGGGTAGTTTAACTGGGGCGGTTGCCTCCCAAAGAGTAACGGAGGCGCCCAAAGGTTCCCTCAGCCTGGTTGGCAATCAGGTGTTGAGTGTAAGTGCACAAGGGAGCTTGACTGTGAGACTGACAGGTCGAGCAGGTAGGAAACTAGGGACTAGTGATCCGGCACCGGCTTGTGGAAGCGGTGTCGCTCAACGGATAAAAGGTACCCCGGGGATAACAGGCTGATCTTCCCCAAGAGTCCATATCGACGGGATGGTTTGGCACCTCGATGTCGGCTCGTCGCATCCTGGGGCTGGAGTAGGTCCCAAGGGTTGGGCTGTTCGCCCATTAAAGCGGCACGCGAGCTGGGTTTAGAACGTCGTGAGACAGTTCGGTCTCTATCCGCCGCGCGCGTAGAAACTTGAGGAAGGCTGTCCCTAGTACGAGAGGACCGGGATGGACGTACCTCTGGTGTGCCAGTTGTCCCGCCTGGGGCATGGCTGGTTGGCTACGTACGGAAGGGATAACCGCTGAAAGCATCTAAGCGGGAAGCCTGTTCCAAGATTAGGTTTCTTTTGAGGCCCCCTAGAGATGATGGGGTTGATAGGCCGGATCTGGAAGCACAGTAATGTGTGGAGGTGACCGGTACTAATTGGCCGAACGTCAACACAAAAAATGTTGGTGAATTCAAGAGTTTTGCTCGCGTCTATTGTTCAGTGTCTGGCATGACACCGCCTACCCAGTGTTTGTGGTGGGGGTTGGCCAGTTGTTTGTCGGTGGTGTTAGCGGTGGGGTCACGCCCGGTCCCATTCCGAACCCGGAAGCTAAGTCCACCTGCGCCGATGGTACTGCACTCGGGAGGGTGTGGGAGAGTAGGTCGCTGCCGGCATTGTTTTTGTTTGGTGGGGAGGGTTACTGACCGTGTGGTTGGTGGCCCTCCCCACCCTTTTTTCATACCCAATTTCCATGCCGACTTTTACGGTTGTGGCAAACTTGTTGGCATGCCTAATCAAATGCCAAATTCTGATATCGTCAATATTCCTTCGGAGGAAACGACTGGAGACGATGGCTTCACTCCGGTAACGACAGACGAAGGTAAGCTTCAGCAGCTTATCGAATGGCTGGAAGAGCATGTGCCCGCCTATTCGTATACGACTGTCATGTCGCCGATGCAGGGTAGCCCTGAAGAAATCCAATCACTTAGGGAATCGGTAAACGACCGGGGTGCTCGTGTCCCTGATGCTATTATTCACGGTTCGATGATGGTATTGGGTGCGGCTGTAAACCATTCTTCGCCCTATCTTGCGTACGCCTCGGGATCTGTGGATTTCGAAGATATTGAAGTGGGCAACGTGCCGGTTCGGGTGTTTACGCCGAACAATCCTACGGGCGCCGTAGTCGTCGCGGCGCACGGCGGTGGATTCTGGATGGGAAACGGTGCTTTGCGGGACAATGCCTTTGCACCCAATATGGCAGCTCTCGCGGCCCGTTCGGGCGCCATTGTCCTTGATGTCGATTACCGGCTGGCCCCCGAGTACCCTGTTTCTGCATCCTCGGATGATGTCGCAGTGGTGAGCACTGCGGCCGCGTCTGGAGCATTGGGGCTCAGTGCGAAAGGGGCCCGCCCGATTAATGCAGACAACCCACTGGTGCTATACGGGGTGTCCTCGGGCGGTCATACCGTGGTAAGGGCTTCCTCCAAGATTGGCAATGACACTGCAGTGGCGCTCTTACTCGTTGCGCCGGCCCTTGATTTACGGGGCGCTCCTGCGGCCTGGCTTGAGAAATACTTCGGCACTTCGGATGACCAAAGTGAGGAGGTGTCGCCGGGTCTATACGCTCCTCAAACGCCGCTCCGTGTTCACGTTCAGTCGGCGACTAAAGATACTGTCGTAAGGCCTGCTACGGAGTATTTGTCGAAGGTTCGTGAGGTGGGAGGCGTAACTTCTAATTCGAAGTTCTTGGCTACCCACCAGGTAGCAGTCCCGACCGTGCAACGGCAGCAAATTACTGATGCTGCGCGTTTCATCCTGGAAGTGACTAATACGGAGCGGGATCTGCCGGGAGACCCTGCCGGCGAATACGACAAGGAGGCGATCGACCGGGAGAACGAGGCGAGCTGGGGCGCTCGTCCGGAATAAAAGGGTGCTATAGGAGAAGCAGGTCGCGCTTTGTCGCGCGGACATCATCCACTCGTTTGATATTTGATTCGAGTAGCGTCCAATCGTCGTGAGCAATCTGACGGGAAGCTTTCGCAATCACGCTCTTATCCCTCGTCGCCCACGCAATTGGCACCGGAGTGACCTCGTCGTAGAATTCCGTGCCGCTCTTGTGCGCACCGGCTACTGCAATCGCTGGGATGCGCGCGCCCACTCGACGCGGTACTCCGGAAACTGTGGTTACCGTGCGTAGAGCAAGGGCTCGCTTCGGCTTTCCAACAGTGAAATCCCTCCGAATATCGACCAAGGTCATCAGAACCATTGTCCGCTCGTTAACTTCGGCGACGACAGCCGGGACCAGCGGCGAAGAGTCGTAGAGCTCCTGTGGTGGCTTTATGCTTCGCCGCACCTGGAAGGTCACTCCGATGTAGAGAATCGCTATCGCTAGTACGACCATTGCTCCGCCGAGTACTAACGGAGTTCGGTCCAGAAAAAGGATCATTAACGCGGCGCCAATGATTAACAGCGCAGAAAAGATACCCGAGGATACGATGAGCCGGCGGGCATCACGGTAGTACTCGTTATTTGCCTTGGTGTGGGCGATGTCGACAGGGAAGTGGAAGCTCATGGAATCCTCAAATTGCTATTTGTCAGTCGGTCCGGTTGCGTCGCCAGGAAGGGAAGGGCCTAGGTATTCGTCGGCGTCCACAATCCTGTACGCGTAGCCCTGCTCGGCGAGAAAACGCTGCCTGTGCGCCGCGTACTCAGTGTCAAGGGTATCGCGGGTCACCACGGAGTAGAACACTGCGCCGCCTCCGTCAGCTTTCGGGCGCAGTAGCCGGCCAAGTCGCTGTGCCTCTTCCTGCCGGGACCCGAAGGTTCCCGAAACCTGTACCGCGACGGATGCCTCCGGAAGGTCGATGGAGAAGTTCGCAACTTTGGATACAACTAATGTTGTCAGCTCGCCTCGGCGGAATTGGCCGAACAGCTCCTCTCGCTTCGCATTAGAAGTCTTGCCGTCGACGACGGGTGCGCCGAGTTGCTCTCCGAGTTCTTCCAGCTGGTCCAGGTACGCTCCGATAACTAGCGCCGGTTCGCCGTCGTGAAGCGAAAGGATCTGCTTTACGACGGGGATCTTGGTTGGAGTCGTTGCGGCGAGCCTGTAGCGGTCCGCTGCCTCTGCGGTGGCGTAGACCATGCGTTCGGCTTCTGTGGGGGTGACGCGGACTTCTACGCAGTCGGCGGGGGCGATCCAGCCCTGGGCCTCGATGTCTTTCCATGGCGCGTCATAGCGCTTCGGACCAATCAGGCTGAAGACGTCTCCTTCTCGGCCATCCTCGCGGACGAGAGTGGCGGTCAGGCCCAGGCGCCTGCGAGACTGCAGGTCGGCGCTCATGCGGAAAACCGGGGCGGGTAGGAGATGGACCTCGTCGTAGATGATGAGACCCCAGTCGCGGGAGTCGAACAGCTCGAGAGCTCGGTACTCACCCTTAGTCTTGCGGGTGACGACCTGGTAGGTGGCGATAGTGACGGGGCGGATTTCCTTCTTCTCACCGGAGTACTCGCCGATTTCATCTTCGGTAAGCGAGGTACGTTTGAGCAGCTCGTCTCGCCACTGGCGGCCGGCAACGGTGTTAGTGACCAGGATTAGAGTCGTGCGCTGCGCGTCCACCATAGCCGCGGCACCGACGATGGTTTTTCCTGCGCCACAGGGCAGGACTACAACTCCCGAACCTCCCTCGCGGAAGGAATCGGCGGCCATGCGCTGGTAGTCGCGCAGCTGCCAGGATCCGTCCGGTGCAGGGTCTGCAGAGGGAGCCTGCCCCACCCAGGAAATCGGATGAGCTTCACCGTCGATATAGCCGGCGGTGTCGTTGGCAGGCCACCCGACCTTCAGCAGTTCCTGCTTCACACGACCGCGCTCCGAGGGGTGCACGGTCCAGGTGTCGGCATCAATTTTCTCGCCCAGCATCGGGCGAATCTTCTTGTGCTTCGTGACCTCGGCGAGGACCGCCGGATCGTGGGAGACAAGGATTAGCCCGTGGGCCGGGTGTTTCGTAAGGCTCAGTCGGCCGTAGCGATCCATGGTCTCTGCGACGTCAATAAGCAGAGGCTGAGGCACGGGGAACTTTGAGTAACGCTCCAGGACATCGACAACTTGCTCGGCATCGTGTCCGGCTGCGCGCGCATTCCACAGGGCCAAGGGCGTAATACGGTAAGTGTGCACGTGCTCAGGTGCGCGCTCCAGCTCAGCAAAGGGGGCAAGCGCAGCGCGGGCGGCGTCCGCCTCGGGATTGTCCACCTCAAGCAGGACCGTCTTGTCCGATTGCACAATTAGAGGACCAGTGCCGAAACCCATGCTCTTTTACGCCTCACTTATGTTGCTGATTACCGGGGCGACTCTGCGTCACCGGCGAAAATGCCTAAAGTTCAATTCTGCCACGCGAAACGAACTCATGTGCAGAGTAGAGTTTTGCTCGGTCTAGCCTGCTAGGTGCACCTCGGTGATTCTGTGCAGGAGAAAGCGCAATACCTGGCCGGAAGCAGGATCGATAGCATCTACCTGCCCGCCGGATACGGTAACGGGGCGAACTCGACGTCGGCCGGACTGCCCATTGCGGTCCACATAGGAAATCGTGATGTCCTGACCTGAGCGACTGGCGCGTTTTAACAGGTTGTATGCTGCGGTGCCGGACGCGGGATCATCGTCGATATCAATGCCAGTGCCACGGCCAGCTACAGTTTTCGCCTCTGCGCGGTCGCCTGCGCGCATAGTCTCGATTACCTGGTTAATCCACTCTGTCCCCGAGCCATGCTGGGACTTCGTCGGTGACAGAGCAGGAGCGGGAGCCTGAATACGGCTGGGCTGCGAGGACAAGTCGAGCACAAGACCATTTGCGTCTTCTGCGATGATGGAGAATCCGCCTTCCCGCGCAGCATCGACGACTCTGGAAAGCGGGGCTTGGCTTATCACGACGGTATCGGCAATTTTGCGAAGACCGAGTTGCTCAGCCAGGGAATTGCTGAGTAGAGATGCAATAAGAGCCGGGTCATCGGAACGGATGAAGGATGCCGCGGGGCCACCCCTTAGCTTGCCGTGGCGGCGGGCGACGTCGTCAAGCAAATATTGGATAGACTGCGGCACCTCGCCGAGGGCGAAACGGTTGATGAAGTCGATGATCTCGCGGGCGTCAAAGCCGGAGTCTAGGGCGGAGCTCAAAGAGTGCTCGGTGATGCGGTACACGCTGGCGAGCCCCGGAGATTCGAGGACAGCAATCTCGGAGAGTAACTTCTCCATCTCGGGGGAGGCGGGGCCGGGAACGACGACGGTGTTATCAGCCTGGACCATGAAGTAGGAAGCGTTGGGCGGAAGCATTTCGGCAAGCACTCCGCGAAGGGACTCGACCGCTGAGTCCGCGTCGGAGGCGGTTGCAGAGTGAACTTTCCAAAAGGCACAGCCGGCACGAGTGAGCCCCACGCGAATGCGGCCCGAGGGGTCTGCTTCACGGACGGCGAGCCCCAGGGCGCAGAGCTGATTGATGACGCCAACGAGATACTCGTCGCTGGTCCGTGCGTTGGCTATAGGGAACCGCGCTGCGGCGACGGCGCGCAGGTCGGCGAGCGCTAGTACATCGCCATTTTTGAGTTGCGGCGTGGTGCTCGCAGTCGCCTCGCTGCAGCACCGAAAAACCATTTCTCTGATAGCTGGAACTGCGGGGCCGTGGGAATGTGCCGACAGCAGGGCGATGCGCTTGCCCTCGGGGCTGAGCTCATCGACGCGCCAGGGGGCAGCGTCGGAATTTCGATTGCCCAGGGCTAGACACACCCACCGGTCAACCAGGCTCGCCTCTAGGAATCCGTCGGCCTCGAGTGTGGGCGCAAAATAATCGCCGCCGTTGTCGTTTGCCGGAAGGGGGTGTGGAGTACCGACATGAACGAAGCCGGCCGCGGACGCAAAAGCCACTGTCGCAGAGACCTCGGGGACATCCAACCCCAGAGACTCACAGAGAACTCGGGTCTCTCGCACTCCGACTGTGCCGTCCTTCAGCGTGGTCGCAGGATGCGACCCCAGCTGCTTGAGCAAATCAGCCACGTGGCGGAGGGTCTCCCACGCAGCAGCGGACCCGCGGTCGTCACCCCCGGCGATGACAATAGTTTCTGGGGCTGTGGGGCGAAGCGGTACGTTTTCGTCGTGGAGCCGTGCTCCTCGCATAAGGGCGCGGACTGTTGCGGGCAGCCTGACGGTGCGTCCATCAACGCGGTCCAGCAACCCGGCGTTGATTAAGGCTGGGATGGGCAAGCTTGGGTCGGCATCTGGTGCGGCATCCTTTGAAGAGCCAAGCCCACCCGACTCAGCAAGAGTGTCCAGTAGGCGTTGCTGCTTTGGAGTCACGATAGCGAGCGCGGCCTTTAAGTCCGAAATACTCGGCCGCGACGCACTGGGCAAGAAATGCCATCCAGGCGGAATAGTCGACGCGGCCTCATCGATTAGGCAGAAGTAGTCTTCCCAGTCCAATGGGGTCTTCCGGTTCGACTTGCCGACGAATCTTCCGTGCGGTCCGGCCCCGTTTCCCCACACGAGACCATGGCTGCATAGCAAATCCAGGGCTTCGCGGATTTGAGTGGAAGTGGGGCGCAAGGACTCGGATACTCCAGCCTCGGCAAGGGACGAGTTAATCCCGGAGATGAGTGCCGAGGCCGACACTGGGGCCAAGTCCGCCCCGAGGTCCGCTGCCACTTCGATGCACGCCAGGGGAAGGAGCGCCAATTTCGGCAGTACGCGAGAGACAGAGGCTCGCAGCTGTAGCCTGGCTGCCAAGACCTGGGTCGTTTTTGCAGGTGGCGACACTACGTCTGGCCGGTGAGCAAGAATTTCAGCGATAAGGTCGACAGGTTGAGTGCTCAGCCACTCGGAAAAAGGGGCGAAGGGGGTGGAACTAGTCATGACAATCCCCACTTTAGTGAGATTTAAGGTGACTAGACAGGATTTTTTTGGGATAATCTCAGCATGGCTAACGTTGCAAAGAAGAACTCCTACGTCGATCCGGGCTGGCCGAAGGACCTCGAGCCGGGTCGCCACGCTGTTACTGAGCTTATTGCTCACCACGCTGGTGCAGATTCGCCGTTCGGTGATACGCAGTTCCCTGTAGACCCGGAGACTCTGGGCTACGTTCACCCGACCACGGTTATCAACAAGAACGTCTAGTTTTAGAGCACTCAAAGACCGAAATCCCCAGTGGTGGCTGCCTGTTTTCAGGTGATGCCTGCCACTGGGGATTAGTCTTGCGTTCGGAAATTATAGAAGGGTGGGGCTTTCAGGTTTTCAAGGGCGGAAATGACAAAACCCGCCGATCGTCGCATCCATCAGCATTTGTGGGATACAACCCTCAGCGGGCTAGTCGGACTTTAGCGTGGCTCTTTATAGACCCGGAACGAATCCGCGGACCTGGCCAATCAGTGCCTGAGCGTCAGACAGGGAGTTGACGTTCTGCAGGTTGGAAGCGAACTCCTGGACGGCTTCCGGGGTCAGGTTCGGCAGTGCCGGTGCGCCCTGCTCGGTAGCGGCGGAACGGGTAGCGGTGCCGGCAACAGCGCCACCGCCGCTGCTCGGGTGCGCGCGCTCGGTCGGAGCAGAAGACAGGCCGAGGGATGCGGAGCAAGCCGGCCATGCGCCCCAACCCTGCTGGGCCAGAACCTTCTCGGCGACGTAGATCTGCTGCTCGCGGGAAGCCTGATCAGCGGTCGGTGCGAACTCGCCGCCACCGAAGCCGTTCCAGGTGCTGGCGCTGAACTGCAGGCCACCGTAGAAGCCGTTGCCGGTGTTGATGTGCCAGTTGCCGCCGGACTCGCACTGTGCGAGGCGGTCCCAGTCGGAGTCGGGAGCGGCAGAGGCGGTCGGTGCGAATGCTGCGGCGCCTGCGCCGAGGATTGCGCCGGCGAGGGCGACCTTCGCCGAGGTGGACACAAAAGTGTTGGTCTTAGCTGCGTGGCGTGCCATAGGAAAATTTCCTTTTCGTCGATTTTCTTTGTCGGCGCCAGTGGGGCTATTTCCCCATCTCACTCTGTGGAAAGAATCTTCGCGCATATTTGTTAACGGAACTTCGTCGCCGCATGGGAGCGAGATGAAGGCGGTCATGCGACTCGGTTCGTTAAGCGCGTCGATATGCAACCGTAGCGGTTGGTAACGAAATAGTCACGCTGTTTTTGCAAAATCGTGTCGCCAAGAGTGGTGGAAAAGTTAGCGAGATTCCGGCTAAATGCCTGTATATGGCACTAAAAGTGGACAGTGTGATTTATGTGAAAATATAAAAATGTGACCAAGGTCACGTTATCAAGTCGTTATTTTGGTGGTGTCGTTCAGGCGAAACTGCGATGAATAACGTTGATGGATTTTTAAAATGCGGTTTGAATTCGGACCTAGTACAGTGCCGGTGTCCCGCGCCATTCGTCCTCCTATCGATAGATAGCGTAGAATGGAGTTCTTTAGGCACGCATGCAGTGCGAGTGAAAAATTCTCCCCGAGGTGCGGACTTGATGGGGCTGACAGGGAAGCCTCTTGGCGCTTTGATACTGAGCCAGCGACACCGGTCAGCACAACACGGGGGTGTGAAAGGTTTGGTGAACACGGTGCCAATTGGCAAGGTCAGGTGGTACAACAAGGACCGTGGATTCGGCTTTGTCTCGAATCCTGACGGTGAAGACGTCTATGTCGGAAAGGATGTCCTGCCCGAAGGCGTAGAGGAGCTCGCCACGGGGCAGCGCCTGGAATATGACTACGCCGATGGGCGCCCGGGGCCGCAGGCCCTGCGAATTAAGGTTCTCTCCGAAGCGCCCCGTGTTCGTGGCGGGCGTCGTCAAGCGAAGAAGCACAAGCCCAACGAGCTAAACGGAATGATTTCGGACATGATTACGATGCTCGAGGAGACCGTCCAGCGCGACCTGGGGCAGGGGCGCTACCCGGATCGCAAGCACGGGCATCAGGTGGCAGAGGTGCTCCGCGCCGTTGCCCGCGAGCTCGACTCTTAAAGATTTAAGAATGGTCGTTGACGATCGACCAGGTAATGCCGTAGGTGGTTTCTTCACCTGCGGCATTCTTGCCTACTAGGGCAGTGGAAACCTCGACGACACCAAGCGGGGTGCGCTCGCCGTTGACGGCAGCGGAACCGGCGATGGTTTCGGTGGTGGCCTCGCCCGGAGACTTCTTAGTGCTGGAATTGACCGACTCATCGGCGAAGAAACGCTGCACCGCCCAGGCATTCGATCCCACGGTAGATCCCACGTTCAGCTCAGCGGTCTCTTCCGGGGGCAGCTGGATGTGCTGCGAATTCGACTCGATCGCAGTGCAGGAGTCCTTCTCAAATAGATCGCAGATGCGGTAAGGATGGACCTTCTCGGTCTTGCCGCCGTGCGTAATCTCGATGGTTAGCGCGCGCGGATCTTCGATGGCCTGGCTGGACCACTTTGTAACCGCGAGAACCAGGCCAGTGACCACAAGTCCGACTGCGACGATAATCGCGACGACCATAATTGCTCGGCTGCGCTGCTTGAAACGGCGCTGCTTCGAACTCATCTGCTACTCACTTCCCGCGTGTCCACCACGCGAATACGGCTAAGGCGCTGTCCTACAAAGACTAATGCTTTTCCCGCTTGTCGACGCCATCGCCCACGTTGACGCGATAAGCATACGGCCATTTCTTCCCGGTGAGCAGGAAGTCCCGGGAGCCATCGGCCTCGGTAGAACTGCCGGGGATGAGGCCGATGCCGTTGAGGACGTCGAGGCTGCTGCGTTCTTCGTCGGTTACTCGCTGGGCAAGATCGCGCAGGAGCAGCTCGGCATCGACGATTCCGGTGACTTCGCCGGAAGAGGCATCGATTCGATAGATGTAAGGGCTCTGCCATACGTTGGCCCAGACCTCGCGTCCCCGGCCCGTGTCTACACACTCGAGCTCATTGAGCCAAGTGGTGTCCTCTCCCGCAGCTCGGACCGGAACCTGGTGCTCGGGGGCGAAGGACTTGGGGTTGCGGAAGGTGAGGGTGCCGCTGCCGTCGGAAGTGACGACAGTGTCCTGGAACGAACAGGCTCCCCAGCCTTCGGTTTCCAACGGGACCTCTCGGCGCTGCTCCAGGCTCGCGGCATCCCGCTCAATGGCCTTGCCTTCCTTCCAGGTCAGCTGCCACAGCCGGTCGTCATGGCGGGTAATTCCTTCGCCGAACAGCTCCGGGGCGAGGTCGTGAACTTCGGTTGGCGGCGCAGCGGGATCGTTAATCCAGTCGCGCAAGCGGTATACCTTCGATTCGCCGTACAAGCCGGTTCCGATTAAAAGGGATCCGTCCTCTTCGAACTCGACTCCCTGCACGAAGGGAGCCCCCGACGGGCTGCTGAAGGGCAGCGTGTCGATGATAGTCACCGGCAATGTTGGTGCTTTGCCCAGACCAGGCAAGGTAACCCCCGGTGCCGGAAACTTCGGAGGCGTAGAGGTCGCGGCAGACTCGTCGTCAAGCGTGGCGGAGGGAGATTCAGCGGAGGGAGCGGAGGAGTCTGGCGAAGAGCACGCGGCGAGGGCGGCCGAGAGAGTCAGCGCGCACAGCGCGGCAAGGACTCCCGAGGGAAACTTCTTCATACGTTCACTCTAGGATAGAACCGTGACTGATAATCGACGACGATCTCGCACCAGCCACCGACGGGGAAAAGTGCTGAACCAGCAGGCGGTGGAAATTGCCCGCAGCGCTATCGATGAACTGGGGGAGGGGCCCGCTGGCGAGCACGTGGGTGTCAACGTGGTGGGCAACGGCGTCGCGCTACACCGATTTGCCGCGAATCTACCGGGATACCGTGGTTGGGAATGGAACGTGGTCATCGCTTGCGCGCCGGGCTCGCAGCATGCGACGGTCAGCGAGGTCGCCCTGGTAACAGGGGAGTCTGCGCTGCAAGCTCCGGAATGGGTGCCCTATGAAGAGCGCTTACGCCCAGGGGACCTCGGCCCGCGAGATTTGCTCCCTACATCGATGGACGACCCGAGG
Organism: Corynebacterium lactis RW2-5; assembly: GCF_001274895.1. Lineage (NCBI taxonomy): Bacteria > Bacillati > Actinomycetota > Actinomycetes > Mycobacteriales > Corynebacteriaceae > Corynebacterium > Corynebacterium lactis. The sequence goes on along the minus strand of NZ_CP006841.1, from coordinate 2,221,743 downwards.
CTGGACGGGGAGCAGCTCGAGTCGCGCGTATTGAGTGCGGAGGGAATCCGGGAGACCGACGAGCGTTGGAGAGAAGGCGAGTCCGGGCCCAACAGCGACTTTGCGCGACAGGCCCTTCGCCACTGCTCGACGTGTGCGTTCATGGTGGAGCTCAAGGGAGCGCTGGGCCGAGACTGGGGAGTCTGCGCTAACGAGTGGGCCTTCGACGGCTCCGTAGTGCATCGGGGACACGGCTGTGGCGCCCACTCTGCGACACCGGAAGTAGGAGGCCAGGGAACCCCTGTGTCTGAACCCTACGATGACCAAAGGATTTAGAGCCCGGGGGCAAAGTGTGGCCCCGGAGTCTTCTGTGAATTTTTGCTGAAAGCTCACTGAGAGTGCCATTGTTATATGGGAAGCTTTTTGTTGTCAGCACCTGCGCACAAACACCCGCGCAGGTGCTGTAGTTGTTTTCGCTTCCTGGAATCGTCGCCTCTAACTGCAGCGTCGACCGAAAGCGCCCACCCGGCAGTTACCCGGGGACGGCGGTGGTCGTCGTAGCGGCTGCGCTTCGGTTTCTTGGCTAAAAACCTCCGCGTAACCGCGGAACCATATTTCCTTTTTAGAGAGGCGTTTAACCGATGGACAAAGCCACGTCCGACTCTCAGGCCCCGGCGGCCCGCAAGGGCACACCAAAATCCGGCCGGGAGCTCTCCGCAATCGATCGCTATTTCAAGATCACTGAACGCGGATCCACCTCGCTGACCGAAGTTCGCGCAGGCGTCGTGACCTTCTTCGCCATGGCCTACATCATCCTGCTTAACCCGCTGATTCTCGGCAACATCGAGGATCTGAACGGGCGCAGCCTGGGCATGCCACAGGTTGCAGCGGTGACAGCGCTGGCCGCTGGCATCATGACGATTGCTTTCGGCATTTTCGCCAAATACCCCTTCGGCATTGCTACCGGCCTGGGCATCAACACCCTGGTGGCTGTGACTTTTGTTGCTAACCAGGGGCTTTCCTGGGAAGAAGCGATGGGCCTGGTCGTGCTCGACGGTGTCGTGATCGTCCTGCTCGCCATCTCCGGGTTCCGCACGGCGGTATTCCACGCGATTCCGGCCCCGATGAAGGCTGCGATGGCCGTGGGTATCGGTCTGTTTATCGCCATGATCGGACTTGTCGACGGAGGTCTGGTCCGCCGCATTCCGGACGCCGCGGGGACAACCGTTCCGGTCCAGCTGGGTATCAACGGGCAGATTGCCTCTTGGCCGACTGCCGTATTCGTGCTCGGCCTGCTGATCTGCGGCATCATGGTCGTCCGCAATATTCCGGGCGGCCTGTTCATCGGCATCGTGATTAACACAATCATCGCACTTGCCGTCGAGGCCCTTACCGGTTCCGGTCCTTCATTTGTAGACGGCAAGCCCGTCCCGACCGGATGGAGCCTCGCCGTTCCGACTCTGCCCGAGAGCATCGGTGGTCTTCCTGACCTGTCCCTGGTAGGTGCTGTTGACCTGTTCGGCTCCTTCGCCCGCGTTGGCGTCCTCGGCGCCACGATGCTTCTGTTCACCCTTGTTCTGGCGAACTTCTTCGACGCTATGGGAACGATGAACGGCCTTGGTAAGCAGGCTGGACTGGCAGATGAGGACGGTGTGCTCCCCGACATGAAGCGCGCCCTGGTCGTTGAAGGCGCCGGCGCGATTGTCGGTGGCGCGTTCAGCTCGTCTTCCAACACTGTCTACGTGGACTCCGCAGCCGGTATCGCCGACGGTGCACGCACCGGCCTGGCGAATATCGTCACCGGTGTCCTGTTCCTGCTGGCAATGTTCTTCACCCCGCTGTACGAAATCGTCCCAATCGAGGCCGCCGCTCCGGTTCTGGTAATCGTCGGTGCGATGATGATGGGCCAGGTCTCGGAGATTGATTTCACTCGCTTCGATATTGCTCTGCCGGCATTCCTCACCATCGTCGCTATGCCGTACACCTACTCGATTGCCAACGGCATCGGCATTGGTTTCATCTCCTACGCCGCGCTTGCGATTTTCGCAGGTAACGCGAAGAAGGTCCATCCGCTGCTGTGGGTCGTTGCCGGACTGTTCGTAATCTATTTCTCGGCAGATCCGTTGGCCGCGCTTCTCGGCGGCTAGCTGATTTTCTCGTCCTCGCGCCTGCCTCTCGCGAATAGAGCGGCGCGGAACCCGCATTGAGGCGGCTATCGCGAAGGCGACTAGATTGGGTTTCGATGAATGCCTTCTCCGAAACTGACAATCTCGCCAACATCGTCGAAATTGACGATGCCTCCGATAGCCGCCTCGACGATATCCGCAACTTGAATAAGTCGGACTCGCGCCCCGATCTGCCGGGAGGCAAGGGGCTTGTAATCGCCGAGGGCAACCTCATCGTGCCACGGCTGGTCCGCTCTAGGTTTCCTCTCCGCGCCATTTTCGGCACGCCCTCGAAACTCGCTGTGCTTGCCGACGCCCTTTCCACCGAAGAAGCGAAAATCGCGGCGACAGTACCTTGGTACAGTCTGAGCCGCGAAATCATGGCTGAGGCCGCTGGTTTCGATCTCCACCGTGGACTGTTGGCCAGCGCCGACCGGGCTCCGGAGCTGTCCCCGGCCGAGGTATATCGAGGCGCTAAAACCTTGGCGCTGTTGGAAGGAGTGGGCGACCATGAAAATATCGGAGCCCTGTTTCGCAACGCGGCCGGGATGGGCGTGGACGGTGTCCTCTTCGGTGCGGCGTGCGCTGATCCTCTGTACCGACGTAGCGTACGCGTTTCTATGGGGCACGTACTAACGGTTCCATTTGCAACCCTGGAAGGTACGACCACAACCTGGCAGCGCAGCCTGCAGGAGCTGAAGGACGAGGGCTTCCGCACCGTCTCCATGACTCCGTCGGGAACCGTCAACCTGTGGGATGCGATGGATACGGAGAAGGTCGCGATTCTCGTTGGCGCGGAAGGGTCGGGGCTCACCGAACACGCGATGGCGGCAACCGACGTCCGCGCGCGAATCCCTATGTCAGCAGGAACCGATAGCCTCAACGTTGCCACCTCCGCGGCTATCGCATTCTACGAGAGGCTGAGGGCAATCGCCGGCTGAAGCTGCTGCGTAGCGAGCAATCGCATCCGCAATTCCGCTATCGGCGCAGTTTCTTCCTTGCTGCCGATACTAGCCGACTAGTCAGGCGCTTGGCCCGATTGCCAATGCGAGTCAGCTGGTCGCGGAGCTCATCACTCGACTCGGCTTGGTGCTCCTCGTAGTCGTCATATGCCCTAGTCTCCGGCTCCGCTTCCTTCTCTGCGGAAACAGCGGCCCGCTTCGCTGGGGGTACGGTACTCGAAGACGGCGCGACCCGACGGCCGTCGACTGCGAAGGCACTCACGGGGATGTCGGTATCGGGGTTTTTCGGGTCGAAACCGAGCCATGTGGCAATCGCGGCGTCGGCAAGCTCGGAGGGGAGGAAGGGCAGGCCGACGCCCTCGCGTGGTCCCTTGTTTGGCTCCACGGCGGGGCGGAACTTCCCTGACCAGTACTCGCCCTCGACCGAAATAGGCAGGCCGGTGTCCTCCAGAGTGCGGTACCGAGTTGCAGAATATGCGCGCTTCAGCTCACCCTGGTGCCAGTGCGCGAAGGCTCCAAAACCAGTCGAAGCATCCGAAACGCTGGCGTAGATATCCGACGCGGCAATCTCAGCGAGAAGCTTTCGCGGAAGTGCGGAGAGCTTGGAGACATCCGCTAGCTCAGTCTGAACCACCGCAACTCCCTCGACCCCACCGATATAGAACTCGCCGGAGCCACTTTCGGCCGACCGATTCAGTGGGAAGTCACCGATAGGGGTTATGGGCAGAGTGGAATCGTAGAGGGCGAGAAACTTTCTGCCGAAGCCGCGGCCATGCGGCGGCGAGGACATCAGGGCTTTGGCTGGGGCCTCGGCACTGACGTACCAAATCGTTACAACGCCACGGCGGGATACACCCGATTCAAAATCGGGTGAAGAACCGCTCAGAGGGGCATTCATCGGCTAAATGTCTCCTACCTCGTGCGCCTACTTCTTTGGCCCATTAGGGCGAACGCCGAGGAGCACGTCCTCCCACGACGGCATGACGGTCTTCTTCTTCCGCTTCGGGTGGGAATCGGCCTCCGGGTGCTGGAGGAAATCGTCATCTTCGGCGTCATCGTCGGTGGCGGGCGTCGATGCAGCGCGGTTTAGCTGCCAAGCAGGCGGCATGGAGTCCTGTGCAGACGGTGCTGTGTGAGACTCGTGCGCAGGGGCCTTCTCGAGTTCAGTCTCAGCCTGCTGGGGAGCCAGGTCTCGGTTGCGACGGGAGAAATCGGGATCAATCAGTTCCGCGGCGAGGCTATTGCGCGCGACAGTTAGCGCGGACATGCCCTCCGCCTGATAGCTCCACTCGGCTACGTTGACCGTATGCCCGGCGTTCCAGGTCACCGTCACAATCCACTGTCCGGTGGGGTCGCGATAGGCATCCCACTCGGAATCGGCCAGATCTAGCCCTCGGGCGGCAAAAGCGGTCGCCAGAATCTCCCAGAGGGAAAGCTTGGTCGGGCCGTCTTGGCGGCGCGGACGCGAACGCTTGCCGAGCTCCGCAATGCGTGCGCGCTCCGCCATTACCGGGTACGCGAAAGATTCAATCTTGCGCGGTTGCATGCCGCTGTACTCAATCAACTCTTCGACCGTTTGGCCCCCACGGATCCGATCCTGAATCTCGCGGGGCGACAACACCACGCGGGGCTCCTCAAATGCGGGTTTAGCCTGAGCGTCCGCAGGAGAGGAGTGGAGTTCGGAGGAGGAGGAGTCCTTCGATTCAGCTTCTCGGCGTTCCTCGGTGGGCGAGATGTCCTGTTCGTTGGCGCTGTTTGGTTGATCCGTGAGGGCCCCGGAATCCTCAGGAGCTGGTGCATCCGAGGTTGTGAAGCCGAAATGCTCAGCGAGGAACCCTTTCAGTTCGTCGCTAAGCGGGAGCGCGAAGCAATCGTCGGAGGTGGGAGTCCCCTCGGTTGCGGCCTCTCCTGCGGTGGCGGGGGAGTCAGTAGTCTGAGTGGGGACGAGGGTGAGTGCATCGGTCACGTCGCCATTCAGAATGGGCTTCAGCTCCCTCATGCGAAAACCTCCTTGCGGTCGACGGTTAGACATAGTCAGTTTCTATCGTAAACGACAAAACCCCCGCACCACGTACATTCGGGCATTGCCGGGCTGCGTGGCGCGGGGGTTTGTCGAGTTTTCCTAAGCAGTGCCGGTGCGCTGCGGGTTACTTGGTGGCGTAACCGTTGTCCAAGACCCAGTCGATAGCTCCGGTCAGCTTCTGGATGTCCTCTGCATCGATGGCCGGGAACATGCCGATGCGCAGCTGGTTACGCCCCAGCTTACGGTACGGCTCGATATCGAGAATGCCGTTGGCGCGAAGTACCTTGGCGATCTGTGCGGCATCGATGTTATCCGCGAAGTCAATCGTTCCAACAACCAGGGAGCGCTTCTCCGGGTCGGTGACGAACGGAGTGGTCTCCGGACGGTTCTCCGCCCAGTTGTACAGGTGGGCGGACGATGCCGTGGTACGGGCAACCATGCCGTCGAGTCCGCCGTTGTCGTTCATCCACTTAACCTGGTCCGCCAACATCAGCAGCGTGCCGACGGCGGGGGTGTTGTAGGTCTGGTTCTTGCGGGAGTTGTCGACTGCAGTCTGCAGGTTCAAAAACGCCGGGATGAAACGGTCCGAGGAGTTGATCTTCTCAATCCGCTCGATTGCGGCGGGAGACATTGCGGCCAGCCAGATACCGCCGTCGGAAGCGAAGCACTTCTGCGGGGAGAAGTAGTAGACGTCAGCCTGAGACATGTCGACAGGGAGGCCACCCGCGCCGGAGGTCGCGTCGATAGCGACGAGCTGCCCCTCGGAACCAGCCGGACGCGTAATCGGAACCATGGTGCCGGTGGAGGTCTCGTTATGAGCCCAGCCGATGAGGTCTACGCCTTCCTCTCCAGCGACAACATTGGGAGCGGAGCCCGGCTCTGCCTCGATGACCTGGGGCGCCTCGAGCCAAGGGGCCTGCTTGGAAGCCTTAGCGAACTTGGAGGAGAACTCTCCGTAGGTCAGGTGAGCCGACTTCGTCTCGATGAGGCCGAACGTAGCGGCATCCCAGAAGGCAGTAGCGCCACCGAGAGAAAGGACAATCTCATAGCCCTCCGGGAGGGTGAACAGATCAGACAGTCCTTCACGAACCTCTCCCACAACATTCTTTACTGCCGGCTGGCGGTGGGAGGTGCCCATGATGGAAACGCCGCCGTCAACAATTGCCTGGAGCTGGGCCGGGCGGACCTTGGACGGGCCGCATCCAAAGCGGCCATCGGCGGGGTGGAACTGTTCGGGAAGGACGGGGAACTGATCGCTCATGTGAGGCGGAACCTTTCGAAATGAAGCTCGAATTAAAGCTGTTGCTAGAGACTTTAGCTGGGTTCGGGGGTATTTAGAGCAATAGGGGAGATAAGTAGTGCCCCCGTATGTGTACTTTGCATTTCAAAACAGGGTGGAAAGTAAATTTTGCAAATATTGCGAAGGTTTTGCGAGATTGGCGTAGGGCTGGGTTTGTGCGGTGGGTGTGGGTGTCGATCTGTTGTTGCCGGAGGGGGAATGGGGTTGAAAGTGGAACTATTTTTAAATTAGTGATGAATCAGCAAAACACTGGCTTGCGCCGAGCTCTTGATGGTTGCGGGTGGCATGGCTGGGCTTAAAATTGCTGTCAAACCAACCTATTTGGGTTGTTCTTCATTTGCTTTTTCCGGCGTGAATGTAGACAGTAATTACAGCGGCCTGACCGCCTCAAGGGGGTAGGGGGTGTTGCGCTCCTCACACTGTTTGATATTCTGTGCCCTAATCCACTGCACTCGTAACGCAAAGGAATAGCAGTGGCGCCGATGTGAAACAAGCAAACTTTTTCACACGGTAGAATGCACTGGAACGCAATTGTCGCGCATATTTTAATCATTGGTATAGGTGCGCCCCATGGTGGGACGTCGAGTTGGGTAACGGGAAGAGTTCCGTTTCTCTTAGGCTCTAATCTCTCCGTCCGGCGCATAGACGAAAAATTTTCTGCGAAAGGGAAGTTGTGGCTACTGAAAACGAAAAGGCCGTACTCCACTACCCGGGCGGCGAGTTCGAGATGGACATCGTCAAGGCCACCGAGGGCAATGACGGTATCGCGCTGGGCAAGCTCCTTCAGGAGACCGGGCTGACCACCTTTGACCCGGGCTACACTGCTACCGGCTCTACCGAGTCGAGCATTTGCTACATCGATGGCGCGAACGGTGTCCTTCGTTACCGCGGTTACCCGATTGAGCAGCTGGCTGAGAAGGCAACCTTCAATGAGGTGTCCTACCTCCTGATTAATGGCCATCTGCCCACTCAGGAAGAGCTCGAGCAGTTCAACTACGACGTTCGTCACCACACCCTCCTGGATGAGGACTTCCGTCGCGCATTCAGCATCTTCCCGCGTGGTGCTCACCCGATGCAGACCCTGGCTTCTTCGGTAAACATTCTGGCTTCCTACTACCAGGACGAGCTGGATCCGCTGAATGAAGAGCAGCGCAACCTCGCAGCTGTTCGCCTGATGGCGAAGCTGCCCATGCTCGCCGCTTACGCATATCGCGCTTCCAAAGGCGAGCCGTACATGTACCCGGATAACAAGCTGAACGCCCGCGAGAACTTCCTGCGTATGATGTTCGGCTACCCGACCGAGGACTTCGAGGTTGATCCGGTGGTCGTTGACGCGCTGGATAAGCTGCTGATTCTGCACGCTGACCACGAGCAGAACTGCTCCACCTCCACCGTCCGCATGGTTGCATCTTCCGGTGCTTCGATGTTTGTCTCTATCGCCGCTGGTATCAACGCACTCTCCGGCCCGCTGCATGGTGGCGCTAACCAGGCTGTTCTTGAAATGCTCGAGGACATCCAGAACAACCACGGCGGCGACGCAACCGAGTTCATGAACCGCGTTAAGAACAAGGAGCCGGGCGTTCGCCTGATGGGCTTCGGCCACCGCGTCTACAAGTCTTACGATCCGCGCGCTGCTATTGCCAAGAAGACTGCGCATGAGGTTCTTGCTCACCTCGGTGGCGACGAGCTGCTGGATCTGGCCATGAAGCTGGAAGAGATTGCACTGGCTGATGACTACTTTGTCCAGCGCAAGCTCTACCCGAACGTTGACTTCTACACCGGCCTGATTTACCGTGCAATGGGCTTCCCGACGGACTTCTTCACCGTCCTCTTCGCCCTGGGTCGACTCCCGGGCTGGATTGCTCACTTCAACGAGCAGGTCACTGACCCGGCATCGAAGATTAACCGCCCGCGCCAGATTTACGTTGGTGAGACCGAGCGTGACTTCGTTCCTCGCGAGAAGCGCTAAGAGTCTCCTTCTGCCGCGCGCAGGGGCTGGGATTCCGGCGTGAATCCAGTGCCTAGTGCAATAAATAAGGGCTCATAAGGCGCGCACCACCTGGCAAAGGTTGGTGCGCGCCTTTTAATTTGCCTAGAATTTGCATGCAACCCAATTGAGATTGGCTTCAGCCAATCGTGATAGGAGATTATCGTGTCCAAGCCAGAGCTAACCGCAAAGTCCGGTCCTGCTCCGACCGAACTCGTCATCAACGATCTGACTGTTGGTGATGGTGCAGAGGCGACCCCGGGAGCCCGTGTCGAGGTCCACTACGTCGGTGTCGACTTCGAAACCGGTGAAGAGTTTGACTCTTCCTGGAATCGTGGTCAGTCCATTGAGTTTCCTCTCAATGGCCTCATTGCAGGCTGGCAGGAAGGCATTCCGGGAATGAAGGTTGGCGGCCGTCGCGAACTGATTTGTCCGCCAGAGAAGGCCTACGGCCCGGCCGGGGCTGGCCACTTCCTCTCTGGAAAGACTCTTGTCTTTGTAATCGATCTGCTTGACGTCAAGTAAGTCGATTAATTGCAAAAGCGCGGGGTGCTGGAAACCATTTCCAGCACCCCGCGCTTTTGCAGGCTAATAGGTGATGAACTGACTTAGCTTCGGCCACCCCTCGTGTCTAGATGGGGCTAGAACGAGTTCGGGGGAAGGTGGCCACCCGGGAAGTACTCATTGACGTACTTGCCCCAGTCCTGCTCAACCCGGTCGTAGTAAGCCTGGGTCGCTGGATCGTCGGAGGTGAGAGCGTTTGCGGCGCTAGCTCCGCCGACCATAGTGGCACCGGCGAGAAGACCGATTGCTGCAACCTTGCGAATCTTCATGGTGTTCTCCTTGCCGAATTCCTAGGTTTCTGTCCGTCAGAAAAAGGGAAAATTTTTTCCAGCCTGATTATCACTGGTCAATGTGATCTTTATTATCGAATCAGGCGGTAGTGCATCCCTAATGCTTTGCCCCTGCTTCCGAACCTCCGTTGGTCTTTGCCTGCCAGGTTGTGCTGACCATCTCAACGCCGAATTATGGTGACATTTCAAGGAAATTTGAGATTTTGTCCGAGTCGATATCGCGAAATTCGACGTGAATAACTGGTGTGAACTAGAAAAGGTGAAAAATTCTATCCCAAAAGTTTTCCGGCTTACTCGCCCAGCGCGAACTTACGGTAGTGGGCGAAGCGCTGTTCTCGGCCCACTCGACCAGGTTCGCACTCCAGGGTCCACAGAGCGTGCTCAATTGCTTGCAGTGCGCGCTCGGTCAGGTTCGCCGGATTGTCAGGCTCTTCGACGATCTGGTCGATGACACCGGAGTCCAGCATGGCCTCGGCGCCCACGCCTTGCTCTTCCATCATCTGCGGCGCATGGTCAGTGTCACGGTAGATGATTGCCGATGCGCCCTCCGGGGGCAGCGGTGACATCCAGGCATCGTGCATCGCAAGAACCCGATCAGCCGGCAGCATAGCCAGTGCGCCGCCACCGCAGCCCTGACCCAGGATGAGTGACACCGTCGGAACCTTTAGGTCCACCAGAGTGGTCAGGGTGCGAGCGATTTCGCCGGCCATCGCATTTTCTTCGGCATCCTTCGTCAACTCGGCGCCCGGCGTGTCAATCACCGTCACCAGCGGAATGTTCAGGCTCTCAGCAATGCGCATCGCTCGACGGGCGAAACGCAGAGAACCCGGCCCCATCGGGTGGGTGCCCAGCGGCGGCTGATTATGACGATCCTGTGCCACCAAGACCACGGGGCGCTCGCCGATGCGGGCCAATCGTGCCCGAACAGCTAGCGACTTGTGACCGTCGCCAGTGCCAGAAATCGGTACCGAGCGATCTACTAGGGCGTCAATGACATCACCGCCGCCCGGGCGGGAATTCGAGCGCGTGCGAACAATAGCCTCCCATGTATCGCGGCCATCGATGACCGCTGCCGGGGGAGCAGTAGGTTCGGATCCTGCACCGTCGGCAAGCACATCGATAGTGCGACGGACGGCACCGCGCAGGCCATCGAGTGGAATGATGCCGTCAATGATGCCTTGTTTGAAGAGGTTCTCGGAGGTCTGCACTCCCTCTGGCATTGGCGCGCCGGTGGCTAGCTCTACCACGCGCGGGCCGAGAAAGCCCAGGAGCGCGCCGGGCTCGGCGAAGGTGAAGTGGCCGGCCGAGCCCCACGAGGCCATCACTCCGCCGGTGGTGGGGTTGCGCAGGTAGACCAGGAAGGGCAGGTGCGCGTCTTTGTGCCGGGCAACGGCCGTTGTTATCGAGATCATCAAAGCGAATGCCGCAGTGCCCTCCTGCATACGCGTTCCGCCCGAGGTCGGCGACAGCAGCAGAGGCAGCTCCTCGTCCGTAGCGCGCTCGATGCTGCGGATAATACGACGCGCGGTGGCCGCGCCAATCGAACCTCCGAGGAAGCCGAATTCAGAGCAAATCACCGCCACTCGCCGATTGCCGACGGTGCCCTCGCCGGTCATGACGGCCTCGTCGACCCCTGACTTGTCCGTGGCTCGGGCGAGGGAGGCCTGGTATGCCTCGTCAATCTGGCCATGCTCGGGCTCGGAATCCCAGGAGATGAAACTTCCGTGGTCGAGGACGGTATCGATGACTTGCTGCGCATTAATTCTTGCCATGATTTCAAGGTTATTCAACAAATAGAGCAGGGGCTTGGTCGGGCGTGCTCGTTAAGGGGTAGTCAGTGGCGCTTGGCTCGTTAGAATTAGGAGAAGCAATTTTTCAAGCGGAGCACCGGGTGGCTGCCACGCGGCGCCTGCCCACAGGGATCTGCCCCACAAGGAAGCGAGGCCTCAGACACCCATGACTCAAGCGCGCAAAAAGATCATTCTCGACCTGGACACTGGCATCGACGACACCCTGGCCCTGGCCTATGCGCTGGGGTCGCCCGAGCTAGATGTCATCGGTGTAACCGGTACCTTTGGAAACGTGGTGGTGGAGCAGGGAGTTCGTAATGATCTGGCGTTGCTCGACCTGTTCGGTCGCGCGGATGTTCCGGTATTTGAGGGTCTGCCACATGCCTCGACGAAGGACAGTTTCGCGACGCTCGACATCTCTCGTTTCATCCACGGTGACAACGGTGTGGGCAATGTGGAGCTCTCAGAGTCAGAGCGTAAGGCTGAAACAGTCTCCGCGGTGGATTTTCTGGTCGAGTCTGTGCGCAAATATGGCGACGATCTCGTTATCGTCCCCACCGGCCCACTGACGAACATCGCCGCGGCAGTCGAGAAGGACCCGGAGTTCGCATCCCGCGCGCACATCGTCTTTATGGGCGGCGCACTGACCGTCCCCGGCAATGTCACTCGTTGGAGTGAAGCCAACATTAATCAGGATCCAGAGGCAGCCGACCTGGTCCTGCGCACCTGCGCCGACGTCACCATGGTGGGACTCGACGTGACCCTGCAGACCCTGCTGACAACGGCCGAAACTGCTGTCTGGCGCGAGACCGGCACTGAAGCTGGCCGCATCCTCGCTGATATGACCGACTACTACATCCGTTCCTACGATGTCACGGCGCCTCACCTCGGAGGCTGCGGCCTGCACGATCCCCTGGCTGTCGGCGTGGCAGTAGATCCGAGCTTGGTTACCACTCTGGCTCGCAACATGAAGGTCGACACCGAAGAGCCGACCCGCGGGCGCACCATCGGTGACGACGAGCGCCTGAATGACCCGAATAAGAACGCCTGCGTCGCCGTCGCGGTCGATGTGGATCGTTTCCTCGGGGAGCTGATGGATCGTATCGGTTCCACAATCGCCGCCGCGAAGCAGCACGGGGAGGGCAGTTAGATGAGCGCTCCTCATGTCGCCGACACCGCTGGCGCGCCCATCGAGCAGGAAATCGAGCGCCTGCGGGCATTGCACAATTCGCGCCCAAAGGTCTGCGTCGTCGGCTCGATTAATGCTGATCTCACCGTCACCGTCGAGCGTCTGCCCCACGGAGGCGAGACCATCGCCGGATCCCCGCTGCGCATTCTTCCGGGCGGCAAGTCCGCCAACCAGGCCGCAACCGCCGGAAAGCTTGGGGCGGACGTTTCGCTGATTGGTGCTGTGGGGCGGGATCCGAATGGCTCATTGCTTCTCGACGCCCTGGCCGACGCTCATGTGGACATCAGCGACGTAGCGCGGACCGAGTCCTCGACGGGAACGGCGATGATCGTCGTCGACGATTCCGCGGAGAATTTCATCGTCATCTCGGCAGGGGCCAACGGCGACGTCGGCCCCGAGATGGTGCAGGCGCACCGCAGCCGCATCGAGGGCTCCGGTGTCCTCGGCCTTTGCCTGGAAATCCGCGACGAGTCCGTCATTACTGCGGCGCGCGTCGCCAACGAGGCAGGCGTGCCGGTCGTGTTCAATCTTTCGCCGATTCGCAAGGTCAGCGACGAGCTGTTGGATTTGGTCGACGTGCTGATTGTCAACGAGCACGAGCTCGCCGCAATCGTCGGCGAGGATGCCGCACGCGCGGGTTTCGACGGTGGCAACTGGGATGCCGCCGGGCGCGCGCTTGCCGACGGCCACGGAATCGCTGACGCCGTCGTCACGCTCGGCGGTGCGGGGTCTGTGGTGCTTGCCATGGAAAAAACCGTCGCAGCCACGGAAGTGACTGCGACGGCGATTGCCCCGCTGAAGATTGACGTCGTGGATACGACTGGCTGCGGTGATTCCTACATGGGAACCCTTCTGACCGCGATTGCGGCGGGCCACAGTGTGGCGGAGGGAGCGGAGCTTGCGGCCGCGGTGTCAGCGTATGCGGCTACCGGTGTCGGCGCGCAGAGCTCCTACGGGACCACCGATCAGGTGGCGCAGTTCCTTCGAGGGCGTTAGCTCTTCGCGGTGAGCGCTTTCTTCCAGCTCACTGCGGCGCCGGTGCGCAGGATGTTGCGCGGGTAGATTTTCGCGGCCAGTGCGATGACTCCGACCACGCTGAGCGCCATGAGAACGAGCGCGCCTGCAAGCTGCAGCGCCGAGAAGTTTCCTGCCGCGTACTGCAGCGGCGCGGTCGTGATGGACACAGGAGGGATCCAGGCTGCGATCTGCATGAAGGTCGAGTCCAACTTGGACCAGCCGAACAGTGGCACGTACATGGTGATCAACGACAGCATCAGCACCGGGGTCTGCGCACCCTGGAAGTCCTCCATGCGGCTGACCAGCGATGCGGATGCCGCGTAGAGGGCAGCGAAGAAGAAGTATCCGAGGATGAAGCAGGGCAGCAGTAGCCCGACCGCGGACCACGGAATGTCTATGGCCTCGCCGATGCTCGTGAAGTAAAGAGCGGCGGAAGCACTGATTACAAGGATTGACATCATAATCAGACCCGCCAGGGCTGCGCCCAGTATCTTGCCGGTCAGCAGGTGCATGGGGCGCACCGTCGAGAGGATGATTTCGATGACACGGGAAGACTTCTCCTCAATCACGCTCATCGCGACGGCACCACCGAACATCAGGATCGCGGTGACCATCAGCATGACACCGATTAGGGTGATGATGATTGCCGGGAAGTTCGCCTCCTTCTCAGGGGAGAGAGCCTCTACAGAGACCGAGCCTGACTGTGCTTTTTCGTAGAACTGCTGCGCATCGACGCCCTGGGCGGCAAGAGCTTCGGCCTCGGTCTGTTTTTGTAGCGATTCCTGCAGGATAGGGGCTAGCCAAGACGGTGCGTCGTCGGCAAGCAGGCGCCACGCGCCGGGAGTTTCTCCCGGCATGAGGGCCGCATCGGCATCGCCGTCGGTGACAGCCGTGCGAGCGGCGGCCTCGTCGGGGGATTTGGTCAGCTCGATGCGGGAGACGCTGGCGCCGGCCATGGCGGCGAATTTTTGCTGGCCGGAATCACCTTTTTTGGATGCCTGCTTGGAAACCTGCTCGGAGACCTGCGCAGCAGTGGACGCGAAGGGCGCCTCGCCGACCACAGTAACCTTGGTTGTCTCGTTCGAGGACTTGTTCATGAAGTAGTCCGCCGCAATGACACCGCCGACCGTTGCTACGGCCATGATGATCAGGGTAATCAGAGAGCTCTTCTTTAGCAGGCTCTCGCGGAGTTCGCGGACGAAGACTGTCTTGATTGCGGTGGAGGCGCTGTAGTTGTTGGTAGTTGGGCTCATGACTGGACTGCTTCCTGGTAGAGCTCGGTCAACGGGATCTGGAGGGGGGCGAAGGAACGCAGCGTGCCGGCGGACATGGCTGCGTGGAGGATTCGCTGGTCGACGTCGGCGGGGGCATTGTCATCCAGGCGTACGACGGTGGCACCATGAGTGTCTACCTCAGTCGAGGTAACGCCGGAGATGGAGCCGGCCCAGGAGGAGTCAGCGCTATCAACGCGGACCACAAAGGCCCGCGGACCACGGGCGCGCAGCTCACCGACGGTGCCTTCGACCAACATGCGTCCGTCGCGGATGATGCCGACTCGGTCGCAGAGACGCTCGACTAGGTCCAGCTGGTGTGAGGAAAACACGACTGGCGTGCCCCGGTCTGCGTACTCTTTGAGAACCTTGCTCATCACGCCGACTGCCAGCGGATCTAAACCAGAAAAGGGCTCGTCGAGGACGAGAACCTCCGGGTCATGGATGAGTGCAGCCGCCAGCTGAACTCGCTGCTGGTTACCCAGGGACAGAGTGTCGACCTTGTCGCCTGCGCGCTCGGTAAGTCCTAGGCGCTCCAGCAGGCTATCCGCATTGGACACGGCGCGGGCGGGGGCCACTCCGTGGAGGCGAGCGAAGTAAATCAGTTGTTTGCGGACCTCCGACT
Organism: Corynebacterium lactis RW2-5; assembly: GCF_001274895.1. NCBI lineage: Bacteria > Bacillati > Actinomycetota > Actinomycetes > Mycobacteriales > Corynebacteriaceae > Corynebacterium > Corynebacterium lactis. The sequence continues at coordinate 2,206,581 of NZ_CP006841.1, read as the reverse complement.
TCGGATAGAGGCCGCGTTCCTCCGGCATGTATCCGACGGTGCGGCGCAGGGTGTCGTTCATCGGGGTGTCGCCGATGCGGACTTCGCCGGCATCGGAGGACAGGACACCGAGGGCGATGCGCATAGTGGTGGTCTTGCCGGCGCCGTTGGAGCCGACGAAGCCGTAGATTTCTCCGGGATTGACGTGAAAGCTCATCCCGCGGAGGACGTGGAGGTCCCCGTAGGACTTTTCGAGCCCGTCGATTATGAGGCTATTCATTGGTGTTCCTTTTGTGAGGTTGCCAGTGGTCTGCAGTTTTGTTTGGGGAGGTTTACTGTGGGCTACGTGGATTACTCGTCTCGCAGGTTCCAGGCGTAGACGACGGTAGGCAGCGTCGAAATGAAGAGAAAAGCGACGATGCCGAAGATCCCGACGCTGTACGGAATGTAGTGTCCCCAGTCCGGGTTTTCGTTCAGCACAAAGGTGCCTACGAAAATTAGCGAGAGGAAGGCTGCCAGGCCGAAGTATGTGTAGCAGCGGTATGTCAGTCCCCGCAGGCTTAAGATCTGGTCCTGCTGGTATTCGTCCAACAGAGAGATAGGCGCGCTGTCAATCATGTCGACAGTGATATTGAGGCTGGTCCATACAAACATCATGATGAACGACACCGCCGCCCAGACCAGGCCGAGCCAGGATGGGAACATATCAATCAGCGCGCCGATGAGAGCAATGCCGCTGAGCAGCATCAGCACCAGGCACGCCTCCAAAGCGATGACTAACTTCCTCCTACCGGCTTGATTGCGCCACCGAGGTAGCCAGCCCGACATCTGCTCGACGCGCTTGAGATACTTCGCCTCGCGCCGGGCCTCCAACTTCTCGAGGAAGGTTGGTGTTTCGGTAGCGGTCCGAACAAATGGCATCACTAGCTTTCCTTTCGGTACAGGGCGGAGGACATCGGGGTGAACTCGGTGCGGGAAAACACGGCCTCGACGGGAAGGTCGAATACCGCGCAGATCCGGAACGCCAGATCCAGGCTGGGGTAGTGGTCGCCGCGCTCCAGTGCGCCAATCGTCTGAGGGTTGACCTCAACTTCCTTGGCTAGTTGTGCCCGGCTCAGGCCGTGTTCCGTCCGAAGTACCGCGATCCTGTTGAATATCGGATCTTTGGGACTAATCTTTGGGGACACATGTCAAAGTATTGTATAAACACAACGATTTATCAACGATAGTCGACAAATTAACAACAGAAATTTGTAAAATCGCAGGTCGTTGCACTCGGTGTGAGTGGTCCGTGCATTCGCGTTGCAGGGCTCGTACACTCGCGGACATGACCACAACGAATAATCAATCTCAGATTGAAAACCTCACCCTGGTCGATGGAAACACCATCCCGATCCTGGGGCTCGGAACCTACAAAATGAGCGACGAGGAAGCCCGCGAGTCGGTCGCCTACGCCCTCGAGCTGGGCTACCGCCACATCGACACCGCATCCCTCTATGGCAACGAGCGCGGCGTCGGTGCCGGGATTGCCGATGCCGTGGAAAAGGGCGTCGTAAAGCGCGAAGATGTGTTCGTGACCACAAAGGTTTGGAATGATGCGCAGGAGCCGCAGGCCACGCGCGAGTCGGTGCAGGCCTCGCTCGAACGGCTCGGCCTGGACTACATCGATCTGGTGCTGGTGCACTGGCCGGTCGAAAGCCAGGGTGCCTTCGGCCAGTGCTTCGACACCCTGCTGGAGCTGAAGGCTGAGGGGCTCATCCGCTCAGTTGGCGTGGCCAACTTCTACCCGGAGGTCCTCGACCAGCTCTCTGAGACTCCGGTCGTCAACCAAATTGAGCTGCACCCGCAGTTCCCGCAGGATGATCAGCTTGCCGACGATCGCCGCCGCGGCATTGTCACCCAGGCCTGGTCGCCAATTGGCCGCGCTACCTACCTCGATGGCTCTCCTATCGCGGAAATCGCCGCCGAGCTGGACAAGACGCCCGCGCAGGTTGCCATTCGTTGGCACCTGCAGCGCGGTGTTGTTGCCATTCCGAAGTCCGCCAACCGAGAGCGCATCCGAGAGAACTTCGAGGTCACCGACTTCGCGCTTACCGACGAGCACATGGACACCATCGCCTCGATGGCGCGTGCCGACGGTCGGATGAGCGCCGATCCGCGGGACTTCGGTAACGAATAAGCGGGCATATTTTAGGTAAACAGGGTTCGCCGCGCAGCATCGGCCGGTAGCCTGGTGGCCATGACGAACCCTGCTTCTGAAATCCGCGTCGAGTCCGACGACATCATCACCACCATCACCATTGACCGTGATCACAAACGCAACTCCTTAACTGCCGACGTGTGTCGCGATATCGCCGACGCGATAGAGGAGGCCGAGAAGTCTCAGGAACGCCGCGTCGTTTTGCTGCGTGGAGAGGGGCGCGCGTTCTGCGCCGGCGCCGACTTGGGCGGTCAGCACCATGAGGGTAGCTTTCACGAGCAGCTGCGGCGCATGCTCCGCACCATTGAAAGCAGTCGCCTGATCGTCATCGCAGACATCCAAGGCCCGGCCGTCGGCGCAGGCATGCAGCTGGCGATGGCGGCGGACCTGCGCATCGTCGGTGAGCGCGCCTGGTTCATGATTCCGCCGGTGAAACTCGGCATCGCGGTGGACGCCTGGACTGTGCGCCGGGTCCGGGTTCTGGTTGGAGGTGCCCGCGCTCGCACCATTTTGCTTGCGGCCGAGCGCATGGATCAGGACGAGGCTGTGCGCTGCGGCTTCGCCTCCTACCTGGGCGGATCCGATAAGGCCGACGAGGTGGCGCAGCGAATTGCCACCTACGCGCCGCTGTCGCTGGCCTACCACAAGGCTGTCCTCAATGATGATGAGACGCATTCCCCGCTGGGCGCCGAGCAGCAGGCCCTCTATGACCAGGTGTGGGCTTCCGAGGATGCAGCTGAGGCCGCGGCTGCTCGAGCGGAAAAGCGCGAGCCCCGCTTTCACGGAAAGTAGTCTCCGCTAGGCGCGGAAAAATCCCCGCGGAACTTTAGTGCTCCCGTCCGCGGGTAGGCTTCGAAGGAGAATTGCCGTTATGCCATCGTGTCTTTGCGCCGATGTGCCGTGCGAGAAAGCGGGAGCGAAGTGATCGTGTCGTGGGAAACCCCCGAAACCGGTCTGACCCGGAGTCAGGTAGAGCAGCGCTGTAAAGAGGGCAAGGTCAACCACCTGCCGCCGACGTCCGGGCGCAGCGTGTGGGACATTGTCCGCGCCAACGTATTCACGCGAATTAACGCCATTCTCGCGGTGTTGTTCGCTATCGTGCTCTACACCGGCTCCATCGTCAACGGCGCCTTCGGCCTGCTCATCATCGCCAACTCCGCCGTCGGTGTAATCCAGGAGCTGCGCGCTAAGCGAACCCTGGACAAGCTCTCCATTGTCGGCCGCGCGAAACCAAGCGTCATCAGAGATGGAGCAGAGGCCCAGGAAATTGATCGCGAGGCCATCGTCCTCGACGACCTCGTTGAGATCGGCCCCGGCGACCAGATTGTCGTCGATGGTGTGGTGCGCTCGGGCCGTGACCTCTCCGTCGACGAGTCCTCCCTGACAGGCGAGTCCGACCCCGTCTACAAGCGTGCAGGTGACACCGTCTACTCGGGGTCCTCCGTCATCGCGGGCAGTGCAACCTATCAGGCCACAAAGGTCGGCGCCGAGGCGTACGCCGCCAAGCTCGCCGCGGAGGCCAGCAAGTTTACCCTCACAGACTCCGAGCTCTTCCGTGGCATCAATACAATCTTGCGCTACATCACCTGGATTCTGATTCCAGTCGGCGCACTGGTGATCTACACCCAGCTCTTCCGCTCCGGTAGCGCGTTCAAGGAAGCTCTGCTGGCTATGGTCGCTTCGCTCGTGCCCATGGTGCCGGAAGGCCTGGTGTTGATGACCACCATCGCCTTTGCCCTCGGCGTGATTCGGCTCGGCCGCCACAAGGTCCTGGTCAATGAGCTGCCCGCGATTGAGGGACTTGCCCGCGTGGACGTGGTCTGCGCCGACAAGACCGGTACCCTGACCAGCAACACCATGCGTCTCGATTCCATCGAACTCATCGACTCTTCTCGCTCGCGCTCCGACATCGACTCCGTGCTACTCGACCTCTGCCGTCTCGACGAGCGCCCGAACTCCACCGCCCGGGCGCTTATCGACGGCCTCGAACAACCCGATTCTTCCGTCGGCAAGCGAGAGATAGTGCAGTCCCAGCCGTTTACCTCCTCGCTGAAGTGGTCTGGACTGACCTATTCAGGCAGCGAGACGTGGGTGCTGGGGGCTCCAGATGTGCTTGCCGACGGCTCTTCAGGTGGCATGGAGCGCGCAGGCGAGTTGATGGAGTCAGGGATGCGAGTGCTGCTGCTGGCATCCTCGGCGGTCCCGGTGGGGGAGATTCCCTATGGGGCGGGGCAGTCGCCGGAGCCGGGAGATGGCGTGCTCGAGCCGGCAGCGCTGGTTGTCCTCGGACAGACGGTGCGCTCCGATGCGGCCGAGACGATTCGATACTTCGGGGATGAGGGGGTCGAGGTCAAGGTTATCTCCGGTGATAACGCGCAGGCGGTTGGCGCAGTGGCCCGCGAGCTGGGTATCGAGGGGGCGAATCAGCCACTCGACGCGCGCAGGCTTCCCGAATGTGCCGATGGTAAACCCAGTCAGCAGTTCGCCGATGAGGTCGAAAACCGTCGTATCTTCGGGCGAGTTACGGCCGAACACAAGCGCAATATGGTCAGGGCTCTGCGTGGTCGCGGGCATCATGTCGCTATGACCGGCGATGGTGTCAACGATGTGCTGGCGCTGAAGGAATCAAACCTCGGCGTGGCGATGGGGGATGGGGCGCCCGCGACGCGTTCGGTAGCGCAGCTGGTGCTGCTTGATAACAAGTTCGCGGTTATGCCAACGATAGTGGCGGAGGGGCGCCGCGTGATTGGCAACATTGAGCGCGTTGCGAACCTGTTTTTGACCAAGACCATCTACTCGGTCGTCCTTGCGCTGGCAGTGGGACTGATTGGCATGGAGTATCCCTTCGAGCCGATTCACGTGACTGTGACCGGATGGTTCACGATTGGCATCCCCGCCTTCGTGCTCTCGCTTGCCCCGAACCTGGAGCGGGCCCGCGAAGGATTTGTATCTAGAGTGCTGAAACTTGCCATACCGGCGGGCGTGACTGTCGGTGTGCTGACGTTCCTGTTCTGGCTCTGGGCCTACCCGGGGGTCTCGGCGAGCGCGGATGCTAGAGGGGAAGCGTCGACTGCGACGCTGGTGGTGCTAATCGTCTCTGCGTTTTGGGTGCTCGTCGTGGTCGCGCGGCCGTACGCCTGGTGGAAGTTGGTTCTGCTGGCAGTCTCAGCCGGGGCGTACGTATTTATCTTCACTGTTCCCGTTGTATCCGCTGTGCTACATCTGCATCAGGTTGGGCCTGCGTTGCTGGCTTCGGCGTTGGCCGTCGGCGCATTGGGTGCTGCCATTGTGGAAGGGCTCTGGTGGATTCGCCGGGCTACCTCCGAACGTGGTCATTCGAAGGGCTAGCACGTTACGAGTTAATGGTCGCTAACTAAGCACTGTTACATGGCGGGGAGAGGTGTATCCGTTGCGGGGGTAACGGTGTTGGTGGGCGTGTTTGCTGGTCAGCGTTTTTTCGGGGGTGTCTGAGCATCTCCTGAGGGGATGTTAGCCGACTTTCATTTCGTGGCGAACTGTGTTCCAGGTAACTTTGTTCCATCACATAAATAAAAATGTGGCGCACAGCACACACTCGATGTGTCTGTGGAGTAAATCATCACGAACACCCGCGTAACATCCCTTAGAAAGGATTACCCTGTGTCCGCAGTTCCAGCGCCGACCAATCGGCACAAGCCACAAGCGGCGGAATACCGCTATGTGCGCGACACCGCGCAGTTCCAGGAACTCCGTACGAAGTTCCGCTCCTTTACCATTCCGATGACCGTTGCCGGTCTCGTCTGGTACATCGCGTTCGTGCTCTTCGCGACTTTTGCCCCTGAACTGGTGGCAATGCCGGTGATGGGCAACATCAACCTGGGCATTGTTCTGGGAATTCTCCAGTTCGTAACTACCTTTGCCATCACCTGGATTTACATCAGTTTCGCAAACAAGAAGCTCGAGCCCATGCAGGCCGCGATTCGTGACGCCATGGAAAACGGCGACATCGCGCAGCAGCTGGCAAAGGAGGGAAAGTAAGCCATGATCTCGACTAACTTCCTCGCCGCAGAAGGCACCGCCGACGCAGCAGCTGCAGGTAACCCGATTCTCAACATTATCGTCTTCGTCGCCTTCATCGTCGGCACCATGCTGATTGTTACGCGCGTCGGCAAGAGCGGTAACAAGGGTGCTTCCGACTTCTACACCGGTGGCGCGCAGTTCTCCGGTACCCAGAATGGACTGGCCATCGCCGGCGACTACCTCTCCGCCGCATCCTTCCTCGGCATCGTCGGTGCCATCGCGCTAACCGGCTACGACGGATTTCTTTATTCCATCGGCTTCTTCGTCGCATGGCTCGTTGCTCTGCTGCTCGTCGCCGAGCCCCTGCGTAACGTCGGTAAGTTCACCATGGCAGACGTTTTGTCCTTCCGTCTGAAGCAGATCCCGGTCCGCACCGCCGCTGCAATCTCCACGCTCGCGGTGACCCTGTTCTACCTAATTGCTCAGATGGCAGGCGCTGGCTCGTTGGTCGCAGTTCTGCTGAATATCCACGATAAGACTCAGCAGTCCATCGTCGTAGGTGTCGTCGGTATCATCATGGTCGCCTACGTCTTGATCGGCGGTATGAAGGGCACCACCTACGTTCAGATGATTAAGGCTGTCCTACTTGTCGGCGCCGTCATCATCATGACTCTGCTCATCTTCTTCGGAGTCAAGGGCAACTTCTCCCAGCTCCTGCAGAACGCTATGGACATGCACGCCGGTTCTGCCTACATGGCAGAGAAGGGCTACCAGGCCAAGGACATCCTCGAGCCGGGCCTAAAGTATGGTGGCTCTTTCACCAAGCAGCTCGACTTCGTCTCCCTGGGCCTCGCGCTGGTTCTCGGTGTCGCGGGTCTGCCGCACGTTCTGATGCGCTTTTACACGGTTCCGACCGCCAAGGAAGCACGTAAGTCTGTGACCTGGGCCATTATCCTCATTGGTGGCTTCTACCTGCTGACCCTGGTTCTCGGCTACGGTGCTGCTGCGCTGGTCGGCCCGGACCGCATTAATGCAGCCCCGGGTGGCGCTAACGCGGCCGCTCCGCTGCTGGCCTTCGAGCTGGGCGGCTCGATCTTCATGGCTGTCGTCTCCGCAGTTGCATTCGCAACCGTTCTCGCGGTCGTCGCCGGCCTGGCGATTACCGCCTCCGCCTCCGTCGGCCAGGATCTGTACCAGGCCGTTATCCGCAAGGGCCAGGCTACTGAGGCTGAGCAGGTCCGCGTCTCCCGTATCACCGTGATCGTCCTCGGCGTCGCATCGATCATCCTGGGCATCCTGGCCATGGGCCAGAACGTCGCCTTCTTGGTCTCCCTGGCCTTCGCGGTCGCTGCATCTGCTAACGTCCCGACGATTCTGATGTCGCTGTTCTGGAAGCGCTTCAACACCGCAGGTGCTGTGGCCTCCATGTACACCGGTGTCATCTCCTCATTGGTTCTGATCGTCTTCTCCCCGGCGGTGTCCGGTTCCAAGACCTCGATGATTCCCTCCGCAGACTTCGCACTGTTCCCGCTGTCCTCGCCGGGCATCGTGTCCATCCCGCTGGCGTTCCTGGCCGGTATCATCGCCACCTATATTGGCAAGCCGGACAATTTCGAGGACCTCGCCGCAGAGATGGAAGTGCGCTCCCTCACCGGTGTCGGTACTGAGGCGGCCGTCGACCACTAAAACCAACTTCAATCCCAGCTGCCTGGATGCTCTCCGCCGTTTAAAAGCGGGGATGGCACAGACTGGACCAAAAGCGCTTTAGACGCAGCGAACGTCGGAAAGCGGGCCGAGAGCACAAGAGCGATCGGGAAAACCCGCGCAGACGGAAGGTGCGACTAAAGCGCCCTTTGTGTCTTGGCGATAAGGTGGACAAGTATTAGAACGAAACTCATTAGAGCAATTGATGGAGTGTGTATGACTGGCAATTCTGTCGACTCTGTGGCCACCACCCCGCGTCGCAGCGCCCTGTATGACGAGCACGTAAAGCTCGGCGCGGAAATGCGAAACATCGGAGGCTACGAAGTGCCTTTCCGCTACACCTCGGAGGTGGCGGAGCACGATGCGGTGCGCGAGGCGGTTGGCCTGTTCGATCTCTCCCTCATGGGCATCATTCGAGTCACGGGCGAGGATGCTTCTTCCTTCCTGGCACACACCCTGATTTCTGCAATTAAGCCTCTCGCCCTGGGGCGCGCGAAGTACACGATGATTGTCCAGGAAGACGGCGGCATCATCGACGACCTCATCATCTACCGCCTCGGCAGCCACGAATTCATGTTGGTTCAGAATGCGGCAAACTTCGAGGAAGTGCACTCAACCCTGCTGGAGCGTGTCGGCGGGTACAACGTTGAGATTGAGCTGATGGATCGCATCACGGCACTGCTCGCGGTTCAGGGGCCGAAGGCTGCGAAGCTGCTCCGCCGCGTGCTTCCGCAGGATCTTCATGCCACGCTCGATGAACTCAACTACTACTCGTGCACCCTGCTCGAGGTCGCGGGTGTTGAGATGATTGTCGCTCGGACCGGATACACCGGCGAGGACGGCTTCGAAATCTTCCCTCCGGCGGATCGCGCCGTAGACGTTTGGCGCGCTATTCTCGCGGCGGGCGGGGAATTGGAGTCCCCGGCCGATCCGGCCGATAAGGGAGAGGCGCTCGGTCTTTTGCCCTGTGGACTGGCTTGCCGCGACACCCTGCGGCTGGAGGCCGGTATGCCCCTCTACGGCTACGAGCTGACTCGTGATCGCACTCCGCTCGAGGCCGGTCTGAAGTCGATTATGGGGCCGACCAAGGGGCAGTTCATCGGACGCAACGCCCTGTTTAACCGTCCGCAGTCGAAGCAAGTCCTGGCGGGCCTTCGAATCTCCGGCTCGGAGGCTCTGAACCGCGGAACCAAGTTGCTCGATGCCGACGGTAACGAGGCCGGCGTGATTACCTCTTCGAAGGTTTCCCCGACGTTGGGGCAGCCGATTGCCTTCGCCTATGTTGAGCGCTGGCTCGCCACAAAGGGTACTGAGTTTAAGGTCGCAGACTCCGATGTCACCGCGACTGTGGTGCCGACGCCTTTCTACAATCGTCGCCACCGCAAGTAGGCGCCCCTATCTGGCCTGCCCCGTGCCTTGCTAGTGGCTAGCGGTTTAGCGCTTGTCCTGGCTGGGTTCGGCGCTTGGCTCGGAATGCATATCATCGTGCATTCCGGGAGCGTCGATTTCAGGGGCCTCGGTCCTCGTTGTACCGGGGTCTACATCCGTCTCGGTGCGCGTGGAACCAGTTGGGCTTGTGGTCTCGCTGGTGGTGCTGTCCGGCGTCTCTGGGTTCTGTGTCGAGGTTTCGGATGGCATTCCGGTTGTGGATTCCGCTGTCGTGGGAATCCAGGTCTGACTCTCGACGGCCTGGTGTCTATCGGAACTTTCCGGAACCACGGTCCACACTTCATTGTTCCCCACGACGGAACATTTCAGGGCCTGCCCGTTTGCTCCTTTCCGGACATCGCCGGCGCGATTGGGGCAGAGCTGTCCGATTCTCGGAACTCCTCCTTCTCGAACCTGGGGCGCTGCCGCGGGCCGCGTCCCCGCCGAAGAGCTAACCGCCTCCGTAGTCGATGTCGATTCGCTCGTGCGGGTGGTTCTTACCCCGCTTGCCGACGATGCCCCGGATTTTTCCGGAGATGTTTCGCCGGCGCAGGCTACACTGAGGGCTGCCGTGAGGGCAAGAGCACCGGCAAGCGCGCAGCTGCGAGCGACGCGGGGGACCGCGGTGGTGGAGGTGTGGGTGACTCGCACGGTGTCTCTCGCTTTCTGGGGTTCAGGCCCGATTGGATCTAGTAATGGTGGCTCGAAGGAGACTACGGAATAGATAACAACCTTCGTTTATAAAAGGGCACTATACATTGCCAGTCCGAAAATACGGTGTTCGAAGGCGCAGTCCTAGGGGATATGATGCGTTTTATGTCGAATCAGCAGCAGCCCGATGGCGGTTTTTCCTCCACAGTTGAACGAGGGGTGCGGTCGGTAGCGCGGGAGAACTCGGAACTGGCACTAAGGCGGGCGGCCGCGTGGTTTATCGACGCCGTGGTGGCGGCTCTCATTTCAGCGGCTCTTGTGTGGGCGGTGACCGCAGTTTGGGATCTTGTCGCTGGAGGCGGATCCATCCGGTCCCTTCCTGGATTTGAGCTATTGTTTAACGTCCTAGCTCCCATGATTCTGTTTGCTCACCGCGCAGTATGGGAGTGCAGGGGAGTGCGCACGTACGGACAGCAGACGATGCTGCTTTTGGCTGTAGCCGAGAATCCGAGCGCGGAAGATAACTGTGGCGTCGATAGCGTTGGCGGATCATCCGGCGTTGTCTCGGCGCTGCTGCGTAACTCGTATATTTTGTTCGTAGCGAGCGAGGGATTTGGTTTTGAGTGGGGTTTGGAGATAGTCCTCGCTACCGTTTTGGTGAGTGTCCTGTTTAAGGGGAGACATCCGTTCGATGTTCTTGCGGGAAAACGAGTCATCATCGCTCCTTGCGAGGTCAAATAGCAAGGTGCACACGGGGACGTGAAAGAGGGCGGATAGGAACCTAAAATCCCTATCCGCCCTCTTTTCGTTTCGTGCTGAGGCGCTGTATGCCTTTACTGAGGCGCTGCCTCCAGCGCATCCGCAGCGGCGTTGCGGCGAACGTCGTAAAGCGCCTTGTCCTTCGGCAGCTTCCAGTCGTCACCGATGAACCAGGTAGCGGCTTCCTTGTCTCCTTCGAGGAAGCGGAGGAAGGCCAGGGTCAGGCCGGACTCGCTGGTGTTGTAAGTCGCGTCCATCTCGGTGTTGTGGCGGGAACCTCGGACCGGAGTCCACCATGCCGGCTGGTCGAGTAGACCGTAGCGCCAGCGGGCCAAACCGAACGGTGCGGCGTGGTCCATGTCAGCTTCGACGAAGAGGGTCGGAGCCTTGCCGGTGAGGCCGTGCCAGTAGAAGTCACCGACACTCGGAGTCATACCGACAACACCGGCGACGCGCAGCTCTGGAATTGTGCGCTTCATTTCGCGCTCCAGCACGCCGTTCATACCGAGTGCAGAGTCACCGGAAGCGGAGTGTCCGAACATGTACAGACGAGAGAAATCGATACGTCCGTGAAGTGGGTGATTCGGATCCTTGTTGGCCTTGTCCGCGATAATCGTCGCAGCCAGGAACTGCTCGCCGAAACCGTTGAAGCTAGACGAGGTCGGGACACCGATGAAGCCGTGGTGAGCCAGCAGCTCGGCCATGTGGTCCTGCAGGCCGGGGTCAGCGAAGAGCCCCGGGCCGAGCAGCACAATGGGGAGCTTCTGGTCCTGCGGCGCGTCCTTGATGAACGACGGGAAGACGAAGTGAGCGCTAATCAGGTCGTTGATGCTGGTGGGGAACTTCTTCTCCGGGAAGGTTCCGTAGCACTTCGGCAGTTCGACATAACCGTACTGCTTTGCGAGGTCACGCATGTGCTTGCCGAGGGTCTGGCACTCGAATGGCTTTGTGGTGCGGCTAATGTCCGCGTACTCGCCAGCGCTGCGGAAATACTGCGCCATAATCGAGTTTTCGAGGTTGCCCGCATTGTGATCTTCCGGATTGCGGACAATCTTGCAGTCCTCGGTACCGTCTGACAGCTTTTCGCACACGTGCTTATTGGAAGAAAAGCCGCACTCGTTCCACCAGGAGTATTCCTTGCCGGAGTCAAATTCCTCCGACGGGGTCTGGCCACGGTAGAACTAGTCGAACGGCTTAGCAGCGTCACCTGCAGGAGTCGCCGGAGACTGCACCGCCGGGGAGTCGGCCGGTGCCGGTGCAGCCGGGCTTGCGGGCAAGCCTGGAATCGTCGGGATTAGTGCCGGCTGTGCCATGGCAGGAGAGGTCAGTCCTCCGGAGATGACGGCCATTGCGGAGGTGAGCGCGATCGCTACCTGTCCTCGGCGCAGCGTACGTCGTGAAGAAGAACGCATTGAGTCGTACCAATCAAAATCGAAGCTTAGGGAAAGCTTAATGCACAATACATTTGTAGGTATAGCACAAGTATTGCATCAAAAAGAAATGGTTTTAGCGATTGCGTGCACTACACATTCCACCTTAAGTATGAATGGTTGGCTAAATATGCAGTTTGCGCGCCCGATATTCGGGTAGCAGGGGTAATCGATTGGGGATAACGCCTGGGGGTGTGGCTATCCCATTGCCTAGTTGGTGTAGCTGGGATGATGGCAGGCTAAGCTTCGGGGGTGCGTAGGGTGTGTCTATAAGGCGTATTGGTGATGGTAGTTACATTTGTGGAAGTTTCTTGCAAAACAATTAATGGTGACAAGATACTGACATTTATGTATTTGTCGCATGCTTATCTGCATTAGGTTTTCTTAAGCTGTAAGCGGTTTGCAGACAGGGGTCGCCATCTTTTGTTGCTCACCTGTATTGCTCGGGGTAGTACAAACTGTGTTATGCTCGACAGTACAGGAGGTGGGAATTGGATGTATATCACCATCAATCCAGGTTCGGAGATTCCGCTCTTCCAGCAGATTCACGACCAAATTGTCGAGGCGGTCGCTGCCGGCGACCTTGTTGAAGGGCAGAGGCTGGATCCGGTCCGTCGAGTAGCAGCAGATTTTGGCATTAATCCTGCAACCGTGAAAAAGGCTTACGACTTGCTTCAATCAGAAGGCATTGTCACCACCGCGCGCAGGTCCGGATCGGTCATCACTGTTGGGCGGACTCCGACCCGACAGCAGCAACGCCTGGCCCATGAAGAGCTGCGGCGAACCTTGGCTCGAGCTGTCGTTCAGGGGATTTCGCCAGAAGAACTCCAGTGCTATGTGTCAGCTCAGCTGGATCAGCTCGTAGCCCCACAGTCGGCTCAAGATTCCAACGCAAAGAGGACGAAGCAATGATCATCAAAATCACGATTGCCCTTGCGGTGCTCACAATCGCAGTAGCAATGGCAATAACTTCCGCATTGGTCGCCCGCACCACTCCGCTAGGCGTGAGCATACCGCGCTCGCGTGCCGACGACGCCGTCGTCGCCAGTGCGGTGTCCCGTTACCGGCGCCTTGTCCTGGCGTCTGGCGCTGTCGCGGCTCTCGCAGTGCTGGCGTTGCCGATAGCTCCTGAATGGGCATCGGTGGTGCCACTGGTTGTCCTCGGACTCGGCCTGGCAGCTTATCTTGCGCAGCGAAGAAAGATTATCGAGGCGAAGTCCGCCGGTGGTTGGTTTGAGGATGCTGAGTATTCCGTCTCGGCGCAGATTGCGCCCGGGGCCTCGGCAGGGGAGAACAGTGATGTTGCCCGCGCCATCGCAGTTGTGGAGGCTCCACGCGTGCCAGTCTTCTGGTACCTAGCTTCGCTGTCTCTACTGGGCTCTGCTGCGGCGTTGGTCGCGGCGCGGTGGTCAGAAATTCCCAATGTCATAGTCACTCATTGGGGGCCGGGGCTCGAGCCGGACGCATGGGCTGACAAGTCCGCGGCGCAAGTATTCATCCCCACCTGGATTGGCCTGGGAACGCTTGCGTTGCTCTGGGGATCCACGCTCGCTGTGGCGAAAACAATGGTTGCGGTGCGAGGAGACCGCTCCATTAAGGGACAACTCCGGTCGCGGGCCGTCCTCGCCGGTATGAACAAAGGTTTTGGTGCGCTGGCGCTAATGATGGCTATAGGTTTTGCCACCATGCAGGTCATCAACTACCTGCCCGGCTATGAACGGTTCATGGGGGCCACGTTCGGAATCTTCATTGCTCTCACGGTGCTGGGCGGCGTCGCCATTCTTGTTCCAATTGCTACCGCTCAGTCGAAGACGGACGATGCCTTGCGCGGCTTCAAGCTGCCCGATGATGTCAATGACAGCCCGGACAACGACAAGTTCTACAAGCTGGGCACGTTCTATTACAACCCGGACGACCCGGCAGTGCTCGTCGAAAAGCGATTCGGCGTGGGCATGGACTTCAACTATGCGACCTGGCAAGCGAAGGTGTTTATGGTGACGATTCTGGTGGTGCTAATTGTGTGCATTGCGTTGCCGTTCCTGGGCTAGCTCTGAGGCGGGCTGGGGCAAGAGGGTGCTCGCGCAAAAAGGCATAAAAAAGTGCCCCAGAGAGGAATCGAACCTCTGGCATGACCGTATATATGCAGGATATGGAAGTTTAGTCGGCTTTTTGGCTCACTTTTGGCTCACCCTTGTTCTTTCTTCGAGACCCAGCAGCACGCTGTGCACGACCAACAGCATCAATCACTGAATCAAGATCTTCGTCAAAAAGACCAGAGTAAATATCCAGTGTTTCCTTCGCGCTCGCGTGCCCAAGCTGAGCCTGAACGACCTTTACAGAAGCCCCATTAGAGATAAGCAACGACGCCGCAGTATGCCTCAAATCATGGGGAGTAAGCAAAGAAGGAAAACTACTGTCCTCAGCAACGCACGCATCCACAGCAGAATGCCACCACGACCGCTTTGACGGCGTAGTCAAATGCCCACCACCACGCTTCTCCCACAACAGGCAATCAGGACTCTTCCCAGCCATCAGCGGAACCAAAAGCTCAAAAACGGCCGGCGTCGCAGCAATCACACGATCACGACGCCCCTTAGTCGCTCCAACCACAACCCGGCCACCGACAGTCGACGCGGACTTAGTCACCGAAATACGGCCCCGCAAAGGATTCACATCACCAACCGTCAAACCCACAGCCTCGCCCCAACGACAACCAGACGTGCCCAACAACCAAACCAACGCCTTCTTATCGTCCGAGCACTTCGACGCCAGCGCCTCCAACTGCTCCAAAGACAAGAACACCTGCTTCGGCCGCTTCCGCGCCGGGCAGTGGACTGCAGTAGCCGGGTTTGTGGTGAGGCGTTTGTTGGTGATGGCGAGGTCGAGCATCCCTCGGATAATGCCTAGGCAGCGTTCGACGATAGTGACGGATTTATTCTCAGACAGGTCTACTATCCAGGTCTGTAGTTGTTCGGTGGTGATTTGGTTAATAGGCGTTAATCCCCAGCGGGGTTTGACGTGGGTGCGCCAGGCAGAGTCTAGTGGCTTCCATGTTGAGGTGCCGTGGCGCATTTTCTTGATTGCTATCCATGGATCCCATAGCTCGGATAGGGGGATGTTGGACAGAGCGGGATCTACCCACGTGCCTTTTCTTTGTGCGACGCCTTGGTCTTCTATCCAGGCTTGGGCTTCTGCTTTGGTTGGGAAGCCGCGTTTGCGGGTGCGTGAACCATCTGGTTTCGTGTATTGCACTTGCCAGCGTCGGCCGCTTTTCGTTTTGTAGTAGGAGACGGTAGCCATGACAAACGCCTTCCTGCGGCGAGATTACTCCTGCGGTGAGGAGCTTTTGTCTTTATTACTCCAGCTAGTCATCGCGCGCGGTGCTAGTAGGACTCCTAAGCCGCTTAATGCGGCTAGGAATGCGAATGCGGTTGTGCCGCTGGTGCCACTGACGGAAGTTAGTACGGCACCCACAATCAAGGTTGCGGTGAGCGCGGCAAAAATCCATTGGGCGCGGCGATGTGAGTTTGCATCTTCGCGGATTGAGTAGGCGATTGCGTTATTCACTTCGGCTTCGGATAGTGTGGCCTCGTTCGCAGCAGAGATACTTCCTTCGGACATGCATACAATTCGTTCTGCAATTCCAGGGAGGGCTTGCTCGTATCGGGCTAGTTCCTCGGCTGGAGGAAGCGGACCTTGCCGAATTTGAAGCATTCGGGCGAATGCTTCTGAGTTTTCGGATACTATTTCGGCTGTTATCGCGTCATCGCTCCGTAATGGTCCATTGCTTTGCGTAGAGCCGTGCCTGTCTGTTCCCAGCCCTTCCGAAAGTTTTCCGATGGGTCGTGAATCGGAGTCGCTCGAATCACTCGACCGTCCGTCGAGCGGGCGATTACTGGAGTCTTGCGACGGCTCATGATGTACTCCAGGTTGGTCATCGGTCATCACTCCTCGCCTTCTGGTTAAACTGTTGGGGACGTGACAAAGCCTACTATACGGAAACGTTGAGGAACATAGGGGTCTACGATATGCGTCTACGTAGTTACCCACTCTGCTGTTCGGCCTCTGGTGAGCTGTACGTCTGGTACGTGGAGCGAGTCTGAATAGATGACAGCTTCTGTTCCGATGTGTTGCTTATGTGCTGTGTGGGCGATGGGGAAACGTGCGCACCGCACGTTTCGATAGAGGATGTCCGTAATTCGGGGATCATCGTCGTAGGTGAGCATCCATGGTGCGTGTGTATCTGCGAGTTTGCTTGCCAGGTCTACGTGCGCTGCTTCGTCGAAGGCATGCAGGTATAGGCCGTCACCTTGGACAACGTAGGGAGGGTCTGCGTAGATGAATACTTTGGAGCCTAGATCTGAGATGGAGTCGAGGAAATCTAGGCCTTCCATCTGCGTGACGTGTATTTGGTGTCGGTATTGTGCGAGATGCTGTACACGCGTGATTAAACCGCTCTTGTTGTAGCGTGCGTCTATTTTCCATGTGCCTTTTTGGTCGTGGCCACCGATGGGGCCGGCGTGGAGGATTCCCGAGCGGTTGGTTCGGTTAAGGAAGAAAGTTGCGAATCCTAGTGCGAGATCGTTTCCGGTCTCTCCTGCGAGGTAGGTGACACGTTGTTTGTGCCATTCGTCCAGGTTCACTGCGGTTTCGGAAATCAATTCGCAGAATTCCTCTGGGGCGGTGGTGATGCTGCGCCAGAAGGCTGCGATGCCGGGGTTAAGGTCGTTGAGGTGTATTTCTTCGACGATGCCATCGGTGAGAAGCTTCAATGCTGCGCCTGCTCCGCCCGCGAATGGTTCTGCGTAGTGCGTGGGTCGGGGTGTTTGGGCGGTGATGAGTCGCTGAAGGTAGGGGGCTAGTCGTGCTTTGCCTCCTGGATAGCGCAGCGGTGAAAGATACCTCATGAATCAGTATTATTGCGTAGTTTCTCGTTCATGGCCACCAGCAGCGGCTCGATGCGGTCGAACCAAACATTTGCTGCCGAGGTGTCTTATTGCTTCATGAGTCTCATGGTTCGTTGATGTCGACGCCGTGTTTGGTGGGGTGATTTTTGACGGGTGAGCCTGGGCGGTTTTGGTGCCAGGTTTTGATTTCTTCAGCGTCCCAGAGGGGGGCTGATTTGCCCCAGGTTGCTACCGGTTGGGGTGTGCGTTTGTTGGCGTGGTAGTTCGCCCAGGTCCTGGGGCTAACTCCGATGTGGGTTGCGCATTCGGCGCTGTTCCAGAGTCGGCGGCCGGTGTCTTCGTCGATGATGATGGGGCGCATTAGGAGATTTTCTTTCGGTTGTGGTCGATGGCGTAGCCGATGGCGAGGAAGGCTGGGATAAAGAATGGTGATGCTCCGGCCAGTGTCATGATGGTGGCGGTGCATGCTCCGATGAGTATGAATCGCATTACAGTGTGTCCTTTCGTGTAGTGTGGTGGGGGAAGTCCCCCGGCTAGCTGCTTTAGCCGGGGGCTTCTTTATTTGTTCCTGGTGTCTAGCCAGATGATGATCATGACTACCAGGGTTATGGTGGCAATGATGTCGGTGTAATCCACATCTTTCACCTCTCCTTCTAGTGCGTTTCGCTCGCGCACTACAACCATTATAACGTAAATATGCGTTATGTGTCAAGTTTGGAAACCAAAGGTGCCATCGGGAAACAACAACCATGTAAGCTAAAGAAGACGCTCTGATAGCGTCCCCTTTCCTAGCGGTGCGAAAAGTCTCCACCGCAAGCGCGTGGAACTGGAATAGCACCAGCTAGTTGGGTCCACCTCCGTTTAAGGAAGGGGGTGAGATGAAATGCCGAAACCGGAAACCGGCGATAAGCCGGAAAAAGGGAAAGCTCGGAAAGCAATTGGTGAGATTGCAGTCCGAGCCTTCACGGTGTTAGTAGCCAATGAACTCGCGGATGCGGTTCGCGAGACGATAACTTGGCTAACTAACTAGTCTCACGAAGCCCTCACGTTTGCTTGGCGGCGGCGTGGGGGCTTCGCCTTATCGGTGACATGGGGCGCGTTGGGCGACGATTCATGTCAAGCCCAACTATAGCGAACCAATCTAACTAACGTAAGCCAAGCCCCTCACACAGTGCGCCTTTCATACATACCCCGCCATATGGCAAGTACTTCGTTTGTAACCCCTAATTCCGCTGCAATTAACTGTGGACGTGCCTCGTAAATCTGTTCCGCGAGCGCATATTCAACCGGTGATATGAGTAACCGAGCCGCGAAACGATCAGCTTGCAGCTCTTGTCGGTCGCTCGCTGGAGCGGGGTGTTCAAGCCACATGTGAGCGAGTTCGTGGGCCATAGTGCAGCGGGTGGCGGCGTCGTCCATGCCGTGGCGCAGGCTAATGCGGCGCTCGTGGGGGAGCCATGCGCCTTTGGGGCCGCCTTTGTGCCATGTGACGCGAACGCCGGCGGCTTCGGCGATGGAGATAAGCTCGTTAGTTGATGGGGTCTTCACCTCGGCTCAGTTCCTTTACTTCCTGCTCTAATTGCTTCATGTCCAACTCATTGACCTTGGCATCAAGAGCCCTTTGGTACTTGTCCCACTCGCTATTGGCCTTGTTCACGGCTTGCTTATGTGACCTGTCGCCCTTGCCTTGAAGTACATCTCGATCGTTGAAAACGAGCCAAGCGTCAGCTTTGGTCATCCAGTCATTAAGGAGAATGGTCTTTCGTTGTTCGGCCTGGTCTTCTGCATAGTCAAGGAACATTGACGTGAGCCTGTTCATTCTCCGTAACTCGTCACTGGTGAGAAAGTTTTTGGCTACTGTCATATCTGATTTGTGTGGCGATTCGGCTGCCCATGTGGTTAGTCCAGCATTGGGTTTTGTGTGGTCGGCGCGCTTAAAAACGAGTTCTGCCGCAGTGTGGTGATGGGTGGCGAAGTGGAGTCTGTTTTGGATTCCAGCGAAAAAGTCCCGGACTTCGGCATAGGTCTTTTTCTCTTCATAGTCGTCGCTGGTTTTCGCAATTACATCGCAAATCTTGCGGAAGAATTGTCGTTCCGAGGCTCGGATCTCTCGGATGCGTTCGAGTAGTTCATCAAAGTGGGTGTCCACGCCGTCATTTTTCAGGCGTTGGTCGTCCATCGCGAAACCTTTGACGAGGTATTCGGTGAGTACTTCGGTGGCCCATTTGCGGAATTGCGCGCCTCGGGGGCCGCGTACCCGGTATCCGACAGCGAGGATCATGTCGAGGTTGTAGTGGTTCACTGACCTGCTTTGACCGGGTACTTTCAAAAGTTGTTTGAAACTGCCGGATACTTCTTTTTCTCTGGTTATGTTCTGCACGTGATGTGAGATGGATGCGCTAGTGACGTCGAAGAGTTCGGCCATTTGTTTTTGGGTTAGCCATGCGGTGCCTTGTTTGAGTTGGAGGCGGACGTGGCTTTTGCCGTCTTCTGTGGTGTAGATGGCGATGTGGTCTGGTTTAGTCAATGGGGTCCTCACCTCGTTTGATTCGTTCCTCGTTTTCGTCTGGGCTGCTATCGGCGGCGTTTGGTTCGGCTTCGTCCCATTCCGTAACGGTGCCGTCATGTGTATCAGCCGGGGCGGATTGGGTGTTCGAACGGTGCGCGTCGAGGTTGGTGACGGGTGCGTCTACGTTTTCGTAGTCGATGGCTTCGCCGGTGGGGTCTCCGAATAGGTACAGTGCTTCCGGGTCGGAGCGACGCATGATCTCGTCTAGCAATTGCTGGTTGCTCGCTTTGCGTAGTGCGAAGGGGATTCCTACGCCGTCTGTTTCCCATTCGTTGAGGTATCCGGTTTGGATTAGTCCGGTGACGGGGGAGTGGTTGTAGCCACGGCACAGTGCTATCACCATTTCTGGCCTGAACGTTCCGCGTGACAGTTGTCGGGAGAGTGTGGACTCCTTTACCCCTGATTTTTGGGAGATAGCCTTCTGTGTATCATCGCCGGCCAACTCCTTGAGCCATGCGGTGAAGTCTGTCGAGTTCCTCATAAAATGCACATTATTGCAATATGCCGGAATTGGCAATAAATGCAGGTTAGTACACGTTGCGGGGGTGTTTAAAAGGGGTGGGCTATAATTATGGTATTGCAATAAGTCGGAAAATCCGGCACTGTGAAATTACCGGCGCAGGGAAGCGCTGGAAAGGAACTTTCAGAGGAAGGGAAACCCATGATGGACACCATCTCGGCGCCACGCTTTCGGGTTCGCCCAGGCGTACTAGACCACATCATGCGCACTCGACGCTTGCAGACCGAAGAGCAGCTCGCAGCAGCACTCGGAACGAACGTGGACCGCTTAGGAGATATGCGCGCAGGCGCTCCAGTCACCGCTCGAATGGCGCTACACATCGCAACACTGCAGGGCGACGGCGATTTCATCGCTGGATACTGCGAGCCAATCGCGGCATAAGAAAAACCGCGCCGGGCACTGGGGAAGTTGCCGGGCAACAACCGTCGACAAGCGAAAAAGGAGATTGCAGTTATGGGCGCAAAAGTAGCGAAGCTCAATATCGAGGGCACTGATACAGGAGTCAACATCGATGTAGACGGTGCCAGTGAGGGAATCCACATCGAATACGAAATTCTGGCGAATGTGATGGCAGTAATCGTGCAGGAGGCCCTGGACGCAACGAAGCACGACCAGGGCAACTAACTACTTCTTACCCCTAGACCGAGTCTCGGAAACCGTGGTCTTCGGGTGGCGAGCAGCGGTAGAGGCCTTCACGAAGCGTCCTGTAATAGCGCTGCGGTGAACCTTGCCAGAACTCTTGCCAGCAGATTTAGCCAAGACAATTACCTCCTTTCCAACGCAAAAGCGTTATTGAGGAGGTTACTAAACCAGCGTGACA
The DNA here is from genome assembly GCF_001274895.1 of Corynebacterium lactis RW2-5. Taxonomy (NCBI): domain Bacteria; kingdom Bacillati; phylum Actinomycetota; class Actinomycetes; order Mycobacteriales; family Corynebacteriaceae; genus Corynebacterium; species Corynebacterium lactis. The sequence goes on along the minus strand of NZ_CP006841.1, from coordinate 2,185,615 downwards.
CGACCGCCGGGCACTGGGGAAGGTGCCGGGCAGCAACCGTCGAAAAGCGAATGAAAGGAAACACAAGGATGGCATGGATATTTCGAGACCAAACCACAACGGATCTCGCAATGCTGGGGCTACTCAACGCGCTTGGCACAAACTTGGCTGACGGCGGCACCGTCGCGAATTCTCTTAGCCGACTAGACGCGCGCGGAAAACTACTGGCGCTTTCCCTCGCGCAACGCCTAGCCGGCGCATTCGGAGTAGCGCTTGCAATCGAAGATGAACGACTCCAACGAGCACTACTTGAACTCAACAGTGAACGGGACGTGTTCGGACAGGTTCACATAGAGCCTTCTTCCTTCGAAAAAGACAGCAATCAGACCGGGGAATCTATTGCTCTTGATTAGATTCGCCAGTTCTTCGTTGTCGTTCTCATCAAGCAGGATGTTTTGGCCTTCGTAGTACAGGTTCATCATCTTAATCACCTCCCTTCCGGGGAAGCGTCCCCTGACCGGGAATTTTAACCAACCGAATACCGCCGGGCACTGGGGAAGGTGCCAGGCAACAACCGTCGAAAAGCGAAAGGAGGAAATAGAGATGTGTGAGAACAAAAAGGAATGTCCCACCGCGCAAATGCTGCGAGTGCCACAGTCGACGCGATGGGACAGTGACCTAGTCGACAGGATGTTCGCCGACCTGCCGTTCAAGCCGTGCGATACGTCGCTCCAGCCCAGTGATCGTGTGGACGACTTGTCGAACAAGGGAGGCGAGTGCCAATACGGATGCAGATTTAATCCTGGCTGGATTGGTGTTTCCGGAGAAGCGAATCGACGAAGGGAGTTGGCTCGAATTCGGAAGCAACACGGAATCTCGCAGATCTGCGCTCAGTGCGGCGACGAATTGGTGCCGGAGTCCACTGCACGAAGACGACTGCATTGCAAACGTCCTCGAAGCGCAATGATGTTTCGAATTCCAGGGAGTCTCCTGGACGCAGCAAAGGAGAAGTTGCGATTTTTTGCTCGCGGTACTCGGCATCTCGGTGAATCCACACGCTCACACGGTGAGCATTGCCGTCGCCGAAGTTTCCGCAAGACCCGTAAATAATGAGCCGTTTCTCGTCTCTCGATGGATTGGAGAGTTCCCCGGTAAATGACCAGTCAACCAAGGGCCGATTCCACCAAGACCAAAGAGCAGCACCGCCTACGGAAGCGAAAGAGATGCCGGCTGCTACCCATGACGAGACTGTTCCGAAATCCATACATCAACACTAGTTGAGCTCTCAGAAACTGCTGGGCAGGGCAACCGTCGACAAGCGAAAGGAAGGAATCTAAATGAATGCGCAAGCAGATGCCCAAATGAAGAGTCCAATCAGCGGAGTGAGGATTTACCGCTACGCCACCCGCGATGATCTACGACTAGCGATGCACCTACCTCATGGAGCGAACGTAATCGATATCTCTATCGAGGAGGCGCAACGCTTCGCCGAAGACCTAACGCAACTCGTGCGCTAGCTGGCTGGCTAACGATTCAACCCGCCGGGCGCTGGGGAAGGTGCCGGGCAGCAACTGTCAACAAGCAAAAAGGAGGGAGGACGAGAGTGAACGACCTAGGAAACCTGAGAAAAGACAATGGCTCCGAGCTTGTCCTCGCGACAGCTCAGGCGGCGCTTAATAGTGCCACCGCGCTCGCCACCACCGGGCGTTTTCCACGACATGACAGCAATGACATCAAAGGTGATGGGATTGCGGCCGTTGTATACGACGCTGTCTCCGAACATTGCGACGATGTGGCGCTTCTGGGCTCGCGCCTTGGGAATCAACTGAGGGTAAATGCTCTCAAGCTTGAAGAACAGTTGCGCACCGTAGGACACGTTATCAACGTGCCGATAGTGGGCATCAGCGGGAGCTATGGATTTGCCCGCGTGTTGAACCTCAACAAACAGGGTGAAGTCAACAGCATCGTGGGAGCTTTCGCTGGAGATGCAGATAACCCCATCGTTTTCGATCCGGAATCCCCAGTTGTACTCGAAGTCCTCGCTAGAGACTCGGAGCGCTCTTTCACTGACCGAGTTCGCATCCTCAGCCAGCTTGTTTGCCTGTATTGCGATGCGATTCGATTCGGCGGCTTCTTGAAGTGCCCGCTTAGCGATGCTGTTGGACTTCTTCGCCTTGCAATTAGCGATATGCGCGTACACGAGACCAGCGACACCGATGGGTACTCCGAGGATATCGATTCCGACTGACAGCCAATCCATACCAATAAATCTACGGAACCAAATACATAGGTGGCGAAAACTGCCAGTCAAACAGCAGCCGGCAAACGAAAGGAGGAAGCGGCGATGAAGTACATGGATTTAGCCAACGCTAGAGGCCAACTGCGTCAACAAATGTTAACCAGACTCCATGACAGTGGCCTAAGCCAGCATCTCGTCATCAACGATGAAGAGTTGCTCGAACAACTCGATGGTCTTACTGAGATACATTTCTGCGTTGGCCATTCGGTCATCGAGGCTCCAAACACCGTAGCTGCGAGGAATTCGCTGGACCCAGTCGGCTACATCGAATTGGAGACGCCAAGTGATATCTACTCCGTCATTCGAGTTGAGTTCGATGCCGCGGCGGAGCGCGATCCACGCGGCTTCCAACTCCTCATCACCCCGGATGAAAGCCTCGAACCGATTGCATACACCACAGCGCGAGGTGTCGATGGCCGGGCTGTTGGAATTGACCTGCAGCTCGACGATGCGCCACACGAGGCAATGCCCACGTCGATGGCGGTCAATTCGAGCGAGCTCATGAATCCACCACAGCGCACTTCCGCTGAATCCTCCGGTGGCGTGATAGGGCTGCGTGCGTTCAATAGCTCGGCGAATCCTATCGGAAACCCCATAGGTATTGCACGAGGCGAAAGCGTCAGCAGATCTGCACAACGGGTAGGAAATCCGGCCGGCATTTGGCGGAGGGTCCAACTTGGTTTCTCGGACAACGATTTCGTACATCAGCCCATCGAGAGCAGCGCGAAGTTGGTACAGCCACTCTCCGAAGATGAGGGACAGCTCGGTTGGCACAGGTGCGGTCGCATGGAGGCGAAAGGAACGGATATCGCCGTCGCCTACAACCCGGCGCTCAATCGGGTTCGCCTTCAGATGTTCGGCACCAAGACTCCACAGCTCGTGGCGGTGCGAAGCCGCTCGCTCTACTCGAGCGACGAGGCGCCTGAATTCGTTTTCACTCATGGACAAATCGTAACGGCTGACACTAATCCAACAGCGGCAACAAAACAGATTAGTACAGGGGAGCACACGTGGAATTAAAAGCAGCAATCGGAAACACGAGAATCGACGCCACCGAAAGCGAAATCACAATCACCAATACGGACAACGACACATCAGTATCGATTCCTTACCGGGCAGTCGGCACCGTTGTCGAAGTGTTGGAGCTCGCAGATAGGTGCATTGCTCCTTTTACACATCCATGGGGAACCAGAGCGGCCCCTTGGTCGGACACCAGCATAAAGGCAGATAAATAAATACAGCCCGAATGGTTACTCAGGGGTTCGATTCCTCTGCCGGGCACTGGCGCGTAGGCGATATGAGAATCGGTCGCCGCAAGCCAGCCACAATGCCGTGGGCCTTTCGCACGGCGGTTTGGCTGCGCGCCTCACAAACCAAATAAAAGGGCCCGCCCCCGCTAGCACCAGGGACAGGCCGAGAGTGTTGAAAGGAACACTGCCATGAAGCATACACAGTCTACGGAGGTAACCATGATCGCCAGACGGAGAACTCTGACGCCGCGCGAGTTCGCCGACGAATTCGGCATAGATGTTCAACGCGTCTATCGCTGGTGCCAGGCGGGACGCCTTCGCACGATGCCGAAGACTCCTGGGAGTCGCCAGCACTGGCGCATCTTCAGCTGCGAAGTTGATCGCGTTATGACTGTTGGGTTCCCGAGCGATCCACGGGAGGCAGCATAAATGAGTAATCCAAACGTTAAGTTCAGCCGCTCAATGTGGCGCGACGCCTACGATTTGCTGGACCACGTCAACACCAGGAACAAACTGCAATGGGCAATGTCGCTGATTCTTGCCGCATCCTCTTTTGCAATGGTCATCATTACCGGCTACGACAATTTCAATTTTGTTCCAATCATTTGGACAATCACAACAATTTTTTGGTTGTGCACGGCGGTCTTTATTTCAAAGTCTGTCAAAAGCATTGAGCGTGTTCTCCAGATGAAAAAGAAGAACAGTGGCGTCTCTGCGACCCGGTATTGGCCGGAGGCATGACATGAAACAGCTTCGTCGAGTTCGCTCACCGAAGAATCGGTGGGTGCTCGTAGTAGTCCCCGTGCCCCGCGGTGGCAGGAAACCGGCCACGACCGATTTCGAGGTGTCGTTCGGTGATCTGATGTCAGAGATGCCTCGTAGTCTGAGGTTTCCGCCAACACTGCCTCGTCGGCTAGGCCGGCATGGGGATGGGCAGCAGTTCATCACCAGAGGGGCTTTGGAAAACCTGGTCACTTTCAATAAGGATGACAAGCGCGTTATGCGCCAGCTCGAGGAGTTCATCGAGCACATCGCAAGTGAGGTGCAAGGTGAACCAGAAAGATAAGCCACGGTGCGCCCGCCGAATCTCAGACGGTCGCTGGCAGGTAGCAATGGCAGGGATCCCTCCGGCCATAATCTGTAATTCGCTGCAAGATGCTTTGAAGACTGCGGCGGGTATTGGACAACGCTCTCCCGGCGGTAATGAGATGTGTCGGCTTGATGCTCGGGGGCATGTTCTCGAGCTCATAGAACTGGGAATGTCAGTAGAACATATCGCTGAGTCAGCTCGAGTGCGCTGTGAATCAGTGGAAGCAATCATCTCCGGTAATACATCCGTCGCTATGGCTGACGTCAATGCGATGGCGCAGGTCGAGTTTGAGCTGTCAGATACGGAAGCCACTGCGCTAGATCTCCTGCACTTCACGTCATTAGGGGCCACCCTTCGGGAAGCGATTGCATGGTGCCGGAAAAGGGATGGCCTGTCGGCTCAGAAAGCGTGGGCAGCAGTTCCCGTCGTCAAGCAGCGCATGGAGGGGTTGAAATCAGCATGATGCGCCGACGATGGCTGATTTTCCAGATGAAGGTCGAAGCCAACGTGTTGCGGATAGTTCACCGCGGCGAAAAGCACTAAGCAGCCGATAGCAGCGAAAATGAGGAGGAAAAATGCCACGCGAACGGGTTTGTAGGTATTGCGGTTTTCCTATCCGGTGGGCGTGCACACCATTGGGGCATCGGCTTGCCCTTGATGCATCGTCTGACCCAGATGGGAACGTGCAGATCGTACATGGCGCTGCTGTGTTCCTCAGTGTGGAAGAAGCTCTGCGGAAGCGGTCTCAGGGGTATTTGCTGTTCCAGCAGCATGTGTGCGCCGGTGCTCATGGCAAACGGCGAGCGGGCATGCCTGAGCGGGAGAAACAGCGCATGCAACAGCGGCGTGCTGCGCGTGAGCGCAGACGGCTCAATGAGATGACGAAGAACCATAAAGCGACAGCTAGATGACATCAGATGAATCAGCTGCGCAGCGTTGGTGGGAACAGCAGCAAACGCGGCGCCAAATTCAGATTTACCGATTCCTTGGCCCTCGTAAGCGCCCCACCCGCACTGAGATTCCAGGGCAATTAACCATTGATGGACAGGAGATTCCAAGAAATGACGACAGCAGCAGATGATGTAGACGTCGTTGATGCGACGCCGAAAGCACAGCAGCGTCGGCACTTCCGGTTCGTGGCGCCAGCCGTAGAGTTCTCGAACGCGTTGAAGGCAGTCCACCCAATCGCAGTGCCGGGCGATACCGCGGCGCAGTTCGATTCGATTCGCATTGATGTTCGCGAGGATTCGACGGTCACTGTCTCTGCGGCCAACCCGATGATGATGGGCGCCGCGGAAGTGCCCGGTGTCGACGTGATCGCCTCCGGTTCGGTGGATGTCGCGCCTCGAGTCGCGAAGGAGTTAGCCGAAGTTGCGATTCAGAAGGTAACGAACGCTGGGCCGGTTGAGGTCGAGGTTGCCGCTTCGGCGGACTTCATTGAGATAGCGCTTGTTTACGGTTTGCCATTTGAACCGCACAAGACGCGTCGCCCGGTGCAGTCGCCGAGGCAGCCGCTTGAAGGAGTCGCGAAGCATGTCTCCGAGGTGCTGCAGGAAGTGCACGCGAAGGAGCGGAGTTCCGCCATGGTCTCGCAGTCCGACGTCCTTACCCGTGCGACACCGGCGCAGGAAGTCGCGTTGCAGAAGGCAGCGCGGGCTATCGGCGCTGTGGTGACTCGCTTCCCTTCGACGGCCGAAGCGAAGTTTGTGGCCACGGCTCCGCAGCTCGCGGTCGTGTGGGTCTGTAATCCGGACGGGTCGAATCCTGCGGACGGTGACGAGGAGAAGTTGGACGGCGTCGACGAGCAGCAGAACACCGGGTCGCCTGTTGCGCGACGTGTTGTTGTCGCGCGGCCGTTGGGAGGAGTGGCGTAGTCATGACGCTCCAGGTGAAGAAGACGGGCGGCAGTTTGTTGCCGTGGGTTGTTGAGGACGATACCGGTAGCGTCGCGTGGTGTGGCTCGTGGGAAGACGCTGTTAGGACTGCGAACGAGTACGCCCGCGCGGTGGAGGTCCAGCTCTTACGGCCGGACAAGCTGTTCATTGAGCATTGCTACTCATGGGGGTTTGGGATCTACGACCGTGATATTGCACAGTTCGGCGATGTTGAGGCATCTCGAGGTGTGGCTGCCTGTGGTAGCTCCCGGGTTCGCCTGGGGGACATTGAGTTCGCCTCTGTCGAGGAGGCTCGTCGGACGGCAGCGCAGTTGCTGTCTGCGTGTGCGTGGGCGCAACGGCCGGCAGTAACGGGGAAGGTTTCTTGATGGGTGACAGCGGCGTAAGCAATAACAAGGCCGTCAGGCAGTTCTGTGTGGTGGCGTCAACAGATGGCGGATACACATGGAATTCATTGCGCGTCGCTGGGGTGACATGGATGAGCGCAGAACAGGCACAAGATGTGCACCAGGCGTGCAGTCTGCGGGCCCGCACATATGGCTTGTCTGCGCGGTACCGGGTGCTGTCCCGCACTGTTTCTGCGAACACCATGTGGCCTTATCCGTCTGATGAAGGTGATGACCGAACCGGTTATCACGAGGAAAGCGAGGTCTAGCCGTGGCGCTACCAGTGCCTTGTTGTAGAGATCCGTAAGCAATTGTGTTGGTTCATTTTGTTACCGCGCCGGTTTTTGATTTGGAGTTCGAAGAATGATTGGTACCGCTTCCCATATTTCTGCTGGGCAGCCCCGGTCCGGGAGTGATGCACCATGGCATGGGTAAGGGTCAGCGATACTTTCAACGAGGCCCCGGAGTGGATGCGAGCCTATGAGCTGGCAGCCGAACGTGGCGATGACCGTCTGGTCAGTGAACTCAAAGGCGCGGCGTCAGCGTTGTTTACGCATTCTGCGCAGCAGTGGACGGATTACAAAATCACCTATGGTGCAGCCGTCCGGCATATCGGCATTAGCCGGGTGGAGCCTGTGCTTCAGGATCTGATCACTATCGGGATTATCACCGAGGTGGAGTCTGAAGGTGAGCGGCAATTCGTGCTCGTTGAGCGTGAATCATTTGTTCATGTCATCCGCTCCGATGCGAAGTCGAAGGCAACGAAACGCCGCAACGATCAAAACCGTGCTGGGTTGCAGGTGCCGGTCATGCTCCGTGATGGAGACCAGTGCCGGTACTGCGGTGATGAAGTGGTCTGGGGCGATAAGAAGTCCGATCGTGGCCGTGAGTACGACCACCGTGACATCGATGCGCCGACGACCCCAGACAATTATGTGACGGCATGCCGTGGCTGTAATCAGCTGCGGCATGAATTAGGCGAACGCGCCGAGGAGGAACTTCCGCTCCTCGACCCACCAGAGTCTCCAATGTATGGCCCGGAGCTGCGCAAGAAACTCTCCCGCTGGGAGGGATTCGTTGCGCGCTGGTGCAAGAAGGAGGGACTCCCGAATCCGCTTATCGCGGACGAGGTTGAGGCCCAGGACAACCCGGCAGCCAGTCGGGCAGTGACCCCTTCTCAGGAAGAAAAAACGGTACGCGCTACGTCCCCGGCCGCGGGCCCAAGCCAGGAGCCCGGCAAGCCGCAGTTCCCCAATACTGATTCCCATGGCCAGGTTGAGTCTGAGGGTAGAGCCGCCAAAGGGAGTTCTCGGCAGCCAGCCGAGACTATTCAAGTCAATGTTGTCCAGTCGCTTCCGGCACTCCCCGCACACCATGCGGGCGGTGCGCCGCAGGGCCGTAAGGCATCGCACGTGCGCGATGCCGGTCCCGCCAAAGGAGCGGAGCCTTTCGCACGTCGCCGTCGCCGACGCCGCCGCAACTAGTTTTCGAGTACACGCCCCGCGATAGGAGGGGCGAAAAACAAACGAGCTTGCGGTGCGTCCAAGAGAGCCTACGCGCTTTTGACGACGCGGCCTTTGTCGTACCCAAAAACTTTCCCGTCGACGAAAAAACCGTTCGACAAGGGGAGTAGTTGTCGGGCTGGCACCGGGTCGGGTCGGGTCGGGACGGGTCGGGTCGGGACGGGTCGGGTCGGGACGGGTCGGGTCGGGAGGGCTTTTAAATATCCCTCCCCCTCTCTTTCTTTCCACCCCCCCTTTACCTTTGTTGGTTCTTTAGTTCTTTTTGTTGTGGCTTGTTGATTGGAGCCTTATGCCACCGTTGTCGCCGGACCAGGTTGAGCAGCTTGGTCGTGCATTGTCCGCGATTGAATCTATGGCCCCCGCCCTCGCTGAGATGATGGTCCCCTCGCCGCCTGCCTCCGGGGTCAATGGGGGCCGTCCCCCGAGTGCCCGGGGGTCTCGCCCGCCGCTGCCGGTGTACTTGCTGGATGTGGAGCACGCGGCGGAGTTGTGTCTGTGGGACTGGGCGCAGGCGCTGGCCTACGAGGTGCAGTGTCGGCCGCCAACCAGTCGACGCCTTGAGCACGTGGCTCGGTGGCTTCATGATCGTGTGCATGATGTCGCGGAGCGTTCGTGGGCTGATGGTGTGCTCGTCGAGGTTGAGCATCATCGGCGGGTGATAGGCGATAGGGTGAGTCCACCTGAGCCGGTGGCGCGGCGGGAAGTTCCACAGCAGGGTTCTGCGCGTCAGGTTGCCGACGCGCTCGCAGTGCTTGGCGTGCGTGTCAGTCACACGTCGTTGAGGAAGTGGGCGAAGCAAGGCGAGATTCCAACGACGCTGAGTGATGAAGGCGTCGAACTCTTCGACATCGCAGACTGCATGCGCGCAGTCGCAGCGCATCAGTGTGGCGACGACACGCGGTCGACAGGGTAGAACTTCGTGACCTGCGGTTTACAGTCCGTGTGCTAAGCTACGCTTGACTGAAGCGCATGCTCTTAAACCATCTCAATTGAGATTATGGTTTGAGAGCTTTTGCTTTACGTCAACCATGCGCGATTGGCTAACGCTAGTTTCGCTAATGGCTACGATGGGTCGCGGTAGAGAATTGCGGAGTTTCACCTGGACGGCAACACCCCTCCAGTAACCCCTAGAGGTCAGCCGGTAGCCCCCAGCCGCCACTCGCCCCAGGAGGTACCAGACATGCCAGGGTGGAAGTCGAACTCCCAGGGTCCCAGATCCCGAGGCGTATCAAAAGCCGTAGCAGACCAAGTCATGGCGCGCGATCACTTCGAATGTCAAGCGCGGCTGCGTGGCTGCGCTGTCATCGCCAACGAAGTGGATCATGTGGTGCCGGTCTTCGAAGGTGGCAATGATGAGTTAGAAAACCTCCGGGCTATCTGCTCGCCGTGCCACAGGAAAAAGACCGCAGGGGAAGCAACCCGCGCCAGGCAGCGACGCCGCCAGCCCGTATGGGCAAAGCCCCACCCAGGCTTGCTGTGAGGGGTGGGGGAGGACCCTCGCTTCGAGGGGCTGGCCAGGGCGGAGGGCATTGCCTTTAAATTTGTGTACGGGTTCCATTATTTGCGCTGGTCAGGTGGGAAAACGGGCTAGGTTGAACGCTGGCGCGCTTTGCTGACCTGCGGGTTTAAAACTGGCGCAGCGCTAACTTCGATGCCTTATTTCGTGGTCTGTGTGACCGTCTTTAATTGGAGAACATAAGGCCAGGTCACAGCAGTGAAACGTAACGTTTTCTGATAAAATCGAAGTATGAACAAAGGTTGCGAAGTCTGTGGTGCAACGCTTCCGTTGCAGGCACCCGGCCGCATTCGGACGTACTGCTCGAATGCGTGCCGGCAAAAGGCGTACCGTGCCCGCCAGCGCAACCGCTACCCGCAGGAAATGACCAACGCACGACGCTGGGTTGCCGCCGACGGCAAGCGCCCCATGCAGACCAACGGCAAGCCAGCATCGTCAACCAAGCCAGAAACATGGACGCAGTTCCGCGACGTCAAAAAGAAGCCGCACGGTTTCATGCTCGGCGGCGGATTCGCATGCATCGACCTGGACAACTGCTTCAGCAACGGGCAACTCCAACAATGGGCACGCCGGATCGTCGACGCCGCGCCGGGCGCATTCATTGAGCGCTCAGTCTCCGGCAAAGGACTCCACATCTTCGGGCTCCTACCGGAAAGCAAAGGTCGCAATTACGGACGAGTAGAGGTCTACTCCGCCGAACGGTTCATCCGTACTACCGCCACCGTGTGGTCGGCAGGCGAACTGGTTGCATTAACGAAGACAGTCGCGGCCATCGAGGACATGAATCAGACAGGAAAGCTTCCTAGACAAACAACAGGGAGGAGGTAGGCCATGCCGGGCCCAGTACCCAAACGGTCAGACCAGCGCCGACGCCGCAATAAACCGCAAGGCCCAACAACGCTGAAAGTGGCCGGTGCAGAAACGGTGAAGCCACCAGCGGAAGACCGCAGCTGGCACATCAGCGCCAAACGCTGGTACAGGAGCCTGAAGCATTCCGGCCAATCAGTGTTCTTCGAACCATCCGACTGGGCAGCAGCGCACCTATGCGCCACAATCCTGTCCGACGAGATGCAAAGACCAGAGCCAGTGCGCGCCGCAATCATCGCTCAAATCAACTCCATGATGGACTCCCTCCTAACAACAGAGGGAGCACGCCGCCGACTGCGCATCGAACTGCAACGCGCCGATGCGACCAAGAACATCGACGACAACACCCAAGCAGCAATCCTGCTGATGGAAAAATACAAAAACGACCTAACCGGATAAAGAAAAGGCGGTGATACCTACATGGTCGCCGCCGCCGACAGGATCATAACCCTCCCAGAAGGAATACCCACCCGCACCCTCGGATGGAACGCCCTCGCATGGGCAGCCAAATACCTACGCCACCCCAACGGCATCCGCGCCGGGCAACGATGGCAATTCACCCGCGAGCAAGCCCGCTTCATCCTCTGGTTCTACGCCGTCGACAACGACGGCCGGTTCGTCTACTACCACGCAGCCCGTCGGCTAGCCAAGGGCTCCGGTAAGTCACCATTCGCAGCCGTCATGGCCCTTATCGAGCTGCTCGCGCCAGTCCGGCTGGACCATTTCGACGACAACGTTCTCGGCGGCTGTGTCGGCAAGCAGCAACCCATGCCACTTGTGCAAATCGCGGCGGTCTCTCAAGACCAGACCGAAAACACTATGCGCATGGTTCGAGCCATGGTCGCAAAGCGCGCCGCACCCCAGCTCAACCGCGACTACCAAATCGACGCGGGCAAAACACAAATCAATGTCGAACCCGCAGGAAAACTGGAAGTCATCACGTCTTCGGCAGCGTCCGCTGAAGGCGCAGAAGCGACGTTCATCATCGGCGACGAGCTCGAACACTGGACCAACTCCAACGGCGGAACCGAACTACACCGCACGCTCCTGGATAACCTCGCCAAGTCCGGCTCCCGCATGCTGGAGACCCTCAACGCTTGGAAACCAGGCACCGGCTCAGCCGGAGAAGAAACATTTGAAGCCTGGACGCTACAGGAAGACGGTCGCACCAAATCCGACCGCAAAATCCTCTACGACGCACGCCAAGCCCCACCAGACACCGACCTCGCTGATGAAGCCAGCCTGCGCGCCGGGCTGGCTTTTGTGTATGAGGATTGCCCGTGGGCTGACTTGGACGCGATTGTGGCGCGTATTTGGCACCCGAAAGCGCGGCCTGATGATTCGAAGCGGAAGTATTTGAACTGGCCGACTGCGTCGCTGGACTCGTGGTGTGATCCGCAGGACTGGGCGCAGATGTCCAGGCCTGACCGTGAACTCGTCGATGGCGAGCAGGTTGTGCTGTTTTTCGACGGTTCATTGTCGAATGACCACACCGCACTGATTGGCTGCTGCATGGACGATGGACATGTATTCACCGCTGGCGTGTGGGCACCGCCGCCGGACGGCGTCGTCGACGTCGAGGCGGTAGATGCGGGCGTGCAGCGGGCGTTTGACCGCTTCGAGGTGCTGGCATTCTTCGCAGATGTCCGTGAGTGGGAGAGCTTCGTCAAGGTGGATTGGCCGGAGCGCTACGGCGACCAGCTGCGCTTGTGGGCAACACCTGGGGCGCGGAACCCGGAGCCGATTGCCTGGGACATGCGCAGCAAGGACGTTCCGTTCACGCAGGCGTGTGAGCTTGCGGCCGCCGAGATTGTGCAGCATGCGTTCACCCACGACGGCAACCCGCTGTTGAGTGAGCATGTGCGCAACGCTCAGCGGCATCTTGGCCGTTATGGCGAGACGGTGCGGAAAGAGTCGCGTGCATCGCAGAAGAAGATTGACGCGGCGGTCTGCATGATTGGCGCTCGCATGGTCTACCGCATGGTCAAATCCGACCCGTCACTTAAGGCAGAGCCGGTCGATGACACGGCATTTTTCTACTAGGAGGGCACGTTATGAATGAGTCTCAGGCACGTGACGCAATCCGTGCTCTTTTGCAGGACCACTCGGTGCAACGACATCATTTCGATGAGATTAACCGGGCGGTGCAGCCGTGGTCAGACACAGAGGCGGCGCGTCGTATGGATGTGGCGCAGGGGAAGAACTATCACCGTCATCTGCAGATCGCGAAGATGTCTCAGACCCCGTTTCTTGGGCTTGTGCTGGACACCTATGGGCAGTCACTCAAGGTAGAGAACTATTTCTCGGAAGGCTCAGTGCAGGCCAGGTCGTGGCACCATTGGCAGACCAACCGAATGGATGCGCGCCAAACCGGTCTGCACCGTGCGGCGCTGCAGTATGGCACTGCGTATGCGTCGGTGCTGCCGTCGACGCTTAACGGGGCGCGTATCGGCGTGCATTCGCCTCGCCGGCTGGTTGCTCGCTATGGGGAGGAAATGACGTGGCCGGATACCGGGGCGGCTACGCAGACGGAATTCCCGATAATCGCCATGGTCATCGACAACGGTCACCTGTGCCTCTACGACGAAGAGCGTGTGTATTTCTTCGGAGTTGAGAATGCCCCGGATGAGCCGGCGGCGTGGCGGCAGCGCTATTACTTATCCCCGGAGAATCTTCCGTTCATCGAGTATCGGGAGCACAACGTTGGTGTGACGCCCATTGTCCGGTATCAGGACCGCATGATGGCTGCCGGCGAAGAAACCAACGGCATTATCGAGCACCTGCTCGCGTTGTCGGCCCGCATTGACCGCACTAACTATGAGCAGGGTGTCGCGCAGTACTGGGCGGCGTTTAAGCAGCGGTACGTCACCGGTTGGGCTCCGAAGTCAGAGTATGAGGCAATGCGGCAGGCCATCAGTGACACGTGGACGTTTGCGAACAAGGACGTGAAGGTCGGCCAGTTCGATGAGACGGACCTGACGCAGTACATCAAGGCTCGTGAGTCGAGTGTGCGTGACTTCGCTGCGGTCGCCCAGGTTCCAGCACAGTCGCTCGGAGCGAATGCGATTTCCAATATTTCTGCTGACGGTTTGGCGGCGTTGGAGACGTCTAAGGATCGTAAGGCTTCTGAGATTCAAACCTCACTGGGTGAGTCGCATGAGCAGATGCTGCGCCTGTGTGCGCACATCGCTGGTGATGAAGAAGAAGCCGGGGACTTCGCCTCTGAAGTCAAGTGGGCGGAAACGTCGGCGCGTTCGTTTGCTCAGACGGTTGATGGGCTCGGCAAACTCGCCACCATGCTTGGTGTACCAGCAGATGAGCTGTGGTCGGATATCCCTGGTTGGACGCATGAGCGCGTCAAGCGGGCTAGGGAAGCGCAAGCCGGCCGTGGAAGTGGCCTATTCGACGTCGACCAGCCGGACGGCAGCCAGGAACCGCAAACCGAACCATAACGGCATCACAACAATCGACATGCGGGGGAGGTGAAGGTACATGCCAACGCAGGACGCGAAACTCCGTGATATCCAACGCCGACTAGAACGCGACGTTGCAGCGAAGATTGATGAGTTCGGTGTGCCCATGGATACCGACGCGGTTTATGACATCACCGTTGAGTTGCACCCAATCGTCGTGAAGTACCGACAGGAGGCTTACCGTGCCTACGTCGAGCAAATGGGGCGCGACATGGCACAGCTCGGTTTAGAAGTAGCCCCGGCACGAATCCAAGGTTACGGCCCCCACGCCACCTACGACGCACTGGCTAGAGCCGCCGGCTTTGGAGAGAAACCATCAAACATCATCCTCGAGCTTGTTGACGATGAGACTAAGGAACTCATCAAGAGGTCAGTACCAGCCTTTGCATTCCCCAATCATCATCATGTCATCGAGCAGATGAGCGCACGCCTGACCCGCACTCTTATGCGCCATACGCTCAACGCTGGGCGCAGGGCAGTGGAAGATACTGCCAGGCTCGGTCGTGTCCGCAATGCAGTGAGTAAGCAGCCAGTCACACAACGAATCGGGTACGCCCGAGTACTCACAGGGCAAGAATCCTGCGCCTTCTGCGCAATGCTCGCCTCACGCGGCCCCGTCTACTCCGAAGACACCGCCACGCGCCGGGCTGATGGGCGTCGTTATCACGATGGGTGCGACTGTCGTGCGGTTCTTGTTATTGAGGGTCAGCCGTGGGAGGGAGAGGAGGAATACCGCCGCCTGGAAGCAGCGTGGCGAGAAGCTACATGGGAAGATGGGAGACCTGCGAATAATCAGTGGAAGAGGTGGCAGAGCCACGTCAGCGAGAATGGCGGCGGTAGCTACATCAAGAGCATTTTCACTGTGGACGCTGAGCGGGGTGCAGCACCACCGAAACTTCCAGGCGTGTCCCGGAAAGGTTCTAAGCGAACGGTCAAAACAGCACTCACAGGGGCTAACCCTACTGGTGATGCTGACAACTGCATCCGCAGCGCAAATGCCTGGCTGATGCGCATGCAAGGGTACG
Source organism: Corynebacterium lactis RW2-5 (assembly GCF_001274895.1). Lineage (NCBI taxonomy): Bacteria > Bacillati > Actinomycetota > Actinomycetes > Mycobacteriales > Corynebacteriaceae > Corynebacterium > Corynebacterium lactis. The sequence goes on along the minus strand of NZ_CP006841.1, from coordinate 2,170,312 downwards.
ACGTATCGGCAATTCCCGGCCAACCATCAGTCGATGCTGAGGCCTCCTCAAAGACGTGGCGTGATGACCGCGGAAAAACACCGCAATGGACTGGCTCAGATCGTGAAACAGGTGGACTAGATTGGGAGAAGGCTCGAGACGAACTTGAGAAAATGCCGGAGGGAAGTTTCGGTCTAATCAGATATAGGGGCAGAATGACTGCTCACGTAACAGGTTGGGAAAAGACCGAAAACGGCCTGATTATTGTCGATCCGCAGCAAGCTGTTGAGGGATTCGAGTATGACATCGAGAAAGGCGCTGCGGGAAGTTTCCGTTGGGTCAACATGCAGGGGTTTCGCCCCACGCCTGACACAGTTAGGATTGTAAGGGAGGAGTAAGAATGATTGAAGGCATTACCGATTTGCGGGAAACAGTGGCTGCAGCGACTGGAAAGCGAGTAACCCAGTTCGCAAATTCTGCATACCGGTTCAACAATCATTGGATGATAGGGCCAGCAGAGAACGAGCCTGAGGGGAGCCCTGCGTATCTCGTAACTCCGGAAGGATTGTGCTTAAAGAAGACTCACCAAGATTCCTCCGAGATTGATGCTTTCATCTCCCATGCAGTCGAAATAACCGAATAGTCATTCTTCAATGAATAAAGCCATGGAGTAGCCACATTCGTGGGGTGCGAGTCCCCGCCATGGCACTGCCCCGCACCACATCGGTGGTGGCGGGGTTTTCTTATGCCCGAAAACAGATTTACCCAGGAGGTAACTCATGTCGGAGGAAAACACCGCCACCGAAGCCAGCGCCGAGCAGGTGGCGCACACCGGAACCCAGGAGGAACCGGACAATACTGATGCGCAGCCAGTGCCAGAGCACTTCCGCAAGGAACTCGAGGAAGCACGACGCGAAGCAGCACGCTACCGCACCGAACGCAACGAACTGCGCGCGGATGCGGAGAGTTGGCGCACCCAGCAGGAAGCGGAAAAGACGGAATTGCAAAAGGCCACCGAGCGCCTAGCTAGCCAGGAAGACGCATTCAAGGCCCTGGAGGCCGAAAACACGCGCCTTCGGCTGGCAGCCCGTTACGGCATCGCTGAGGAAAACCACGACCTTCTTGGCTCAGGCAGCCCAGAAGAAATCGAAGACCGTGCCAAGCGGCTCGCAGCGATGCAGAAGGAACAGACCCGGCCACCGTCAAACACTCCGGTGGAGCAGCTCGGTGCCGCAGTTCGGTCGGAGCCGGAAACTCCACCAAACGCATTCCCTGCAGGATGGCCAGTCTAAATCCGACTGGCCATTTTTCATTTCAATCTGATTGGAGGACGCAATGGCTTCCACGCCGATGCATTTCACCCCAGCAACCAACATCACCGGCAAGGCCCAGGGCGACATCGCCCAGGGCACCTTCGTCGTCATCGCCGCCGACATGGAAGGGCGTAACCCTGTCGTCAAGGCAGCTACCGCCGACGCTGATGCGTTCGGTGTCGCAGCCCACGACGCCAAGGACGGTGAGCACTTCGCCATCTACCGCCTCGGTGTCTACGAGCTGGTCGCCTCCGGCGCTATCGCCGCGGGAGACAAGATCTCCACAGCCGCTGGTGGCAAGGCGAAGAAGGCAACCGACGGCCCCGTCGCCGGTGTCGCTGTCACCAAGGCCGCTAACGGCACCGTAACGGTCGCCCTGAACTAAGGAGGAAACACAATGGCACGTGACCCAATGTTCCCGCTTTCCGGCCCCAACATTGAAAACGGGGCTATCACCATCGACATGATGCTCAACGAGCCGACCCGCATCGACAACTATGCGGCACAGCTGGTTGAGCGAGACCTCCTGTCGAAGGTCATCTTCGGCAACGTCACCACCACCGGCGGTGCGCTGCTGTTTGACCAGCTGGTCAAGAACACGCCGACAGCAACCGACAAGCCAGGCATTGTCGCTCCGGGCGCTGAGTTCCCGGTGCTGCACACCCCGGACGGGGAGCCGGTTGTTGCTCGTGTCCAGAAGACCGGTGGCAAGTTCGGTGTCACCGATGAGGCACGTATCCGCAATGATGCGATGCTGCTGCAGCGCAAGATTTCCCAGGTCTCCAACACCATGGTGAAGGATCTGGACGAGCGCGGCATTTCGGCGCTGACAGAGGCAATCGACAAGATTGACGGCACCCTGAGCGTGACATCTGGTGGTTGGGATAAGGCCGCCGAGGTCGCCGCAACCGCGAAGACCGCGAAGACCGGCGAGGGAGAAGTCATCAGCAACCTGCTGGACGCGCAGCTTGCTATCGAGCAGACTGACCTCGGCTACAGTGCTGACACTCTGGTGCTCAACCCGGTTGACGCTAAGAACCTGAAGCTGCTGCTTGGTGTCGCCAACTACCAGGAGATGCTGGGCACCTTCGGTCTGACTCTGCACTCCACCAACGCCATGAAGAAGGGCGAGGGTCTGGTGCTGCAGGCTGGCATGGTCGGCGTAATGGGTGTGGAGTCCCCGATCTCGACCGAGACGTGGCGTGACGCCTCGACTCAGACGACCTGGTCCCAGACCTGGGCGACCGTCGCGTTCGGTGTCACCGACCCGCTGGCCATGGTGAAGCTCAACGGCCTGTCTGCGGGGTAGCGTATGTTTGCCACCTATAGGGACGTTCGCCTGCGGTGGCAGACCGCCCCCGCCTCGGTCACAGACGAGGCCATCGAGGCTGTCCTAGACGACGCGGAAGCATGGCTGCGGGCAAGCTACCCGCAAATCCCGGCTACCCCGGACGAGAATCTGCGGAAGGTCCTCGCGCTGGTGTCAGTGTCTATGGCGAAGCGAGCACTGGCCGCCACCGACCGAGGTGGCATCACGCAGCAGCAAGCCACTGCGGGGTCGTTCTCGCAGTCCACCTCATGGCGGAATCCGGACGGAGACTTGTTCCTTTCCGGCCAGGAACGGCAGATGCTGGAATCCGCGTTGCAAGATTTCAGCGCTGACAGGGCAGTAAGTATGGAGGCAACCGGATGGTAGCTAACGTATACCCCTGCACGATTCCTGTGACGGTGCACCGCCACGAAGACGGGGCAGAAGACCCGTATGGCAACCCTCTTCATCGCTACACCAAGGACAAGGTCATGGTGTTTGCGGTGCAAAAAGGCGGCACACCGGCAGTCACCGCGTCGCACCCTGAGGCCGCGGAGTTTGATGCGGTGGTCTACGCCCCTGTGGAAGCTGGCATTACCGACCGTGACCGTATCGAGGTCGATGGAATGGTCTACGAGCTGACCGCCCCGCCGGGGAATTGGGAATCCAACCCGTGGTTTTCGCCGGGTCTGGTCGAGTGCCGCTGTAAGCGAATGGAGGGCTAGATGAAAATCAAGTACAACATCAAGGCATTTGAGGAGATTCGTCGCCTGCCCGCAGTGGCGGCAGAGGTTGACTCACGTGCCGCGCGTATCGCTGACGCCTGCGGCGACGGGTACGAATCCAGCCCCTATGAGGGCAAGTCTCGTCACCGCGCATCGGTCATCACGACTAACTACAAGGCTGCTCGCGATAACGCGAAGAACAACACGCTATTGAGGAACATCAATGCGGGAAGCTGACCCACAAGCCCAAAAAGCGTTTATCGACCTGCTGCACCGAATCTGCGGCGGTATTCGAGTGAGCACTCGGTACCCGCGGCAGCCGAAGTTCCCGCATGTCGTGGTCACGCGGGTTGGAGGGGCGACACCGAACCGTATCACCGATGCGGCAACGATGTCGGTCCAGGTCTATGCAGAAACGGAATACGAAGCCGAGCAGGTCGCCGGGCTGATTCGCCAGGCGCTCCGCGATGAGTCTTGGAGGGGCATGCGCCTTTCCGGCCACAGGTTGCGGGGGTGGCGGGAATACGCTGCGCCACAGCGGTTCCTCGACCCCGACCGGGAAAACCTGGTGCGGTTTCAGTATTCCGGCCAGCTCCTCATATCGCTGCTGACTAACCAGTAACCAACTTAAGCCCTGCGCGTCGCGTGGGGCTTTTCTCATGCCCCAAGGAGGCAAAAATGGCAAACGTCAACAACATCACGTCAACCAACCCCGGCAAGAACGGTGTGCTGTTCCGCGCACCGCTGAACACCGCCCTGCCGGAAGACACCATGTCCGAGCTTGACCCGGCATTCGCTGATCTCGGCATCGTCGGCGAGGACGGCCTGACTCAGGCCATTACTCGTGATACCGAGGACAAGAAGTCTTACGGCGGCGATATTGCCTACACGCTTCAGACCGACTACGGCCAGGAGCTCACCGCCACGCTCTATGAGTCCGCCAACATTGACGTACTCAAGACCGTCTTCGGTGACGACAATGTCCAGGAGACGAGCGAGGGCTTCAAGGTTCTGCACAACAAGAAGAAGCTGCCGCGCTCCGTCTTTGTTGCTGAGCACCTGACCGACCAGGGCACCAAGCGCCAGGTCATCCCGATTGGCCAGGTTGTCAACCTGGGTGACATTCAGAACACTCACCAGGACATCGTGATGTACGAGGTCACCACCAAGTGCTTCCCAGATGCCGACGGCAACGTGATGTACGAGTACTACTCGATCAGCACCGCCGACGGTGAGGTAGCACAGTTCGGTATCACCACCGCTGTGATTGCCCCGGCAACCCAGGGCAAGGCGTACACCGCCACTCTGCAGGCATCCGGCGGTGACGGTAACTACAAGTTCACCGCAGTCGGCTCCCTGCCGGCAGGCCTGACTCTCGCTGAGAACGGCAAGCTCTCGGGAACCCCGACCGGCTCCGGTGAGGAGTCCTTCACTGTCCGTGTCGCCGATGGTGCTGGCGCTACCGCGCAGCGCACCCTCACCCTCAAGATCAACCCGACGGAGTCCTAACCGTCGCTCTCACCCCAGGCCACTGTGTGTCGTCAGCTTTTCATGAGGGGTTCGGCTGACGACGGTCTGGGGTGACCCCATCAAACCCCTCATGTAACCCCTCCAGTTTTTTTCTAACTCTTATTAAGGAGACCCCTCATGGCTTTCGAATTCGTACCAGCATGGGACGCCCGTACTCAGTTCACGTGCGAAATCCCGACCAAGGACGGTAAGTCGAAAACGTTCTCTGTGCCGCGCATGGAGTTCATCGACGATGAGACCTACGCGACGTTCGCTAAGTGGTTTAAGGACAACCCGGACGACAAGCTCCTGGAAGACGGCCGCCGACCGGTCAGCGAAGCGTTCGACTTCTTCATCACCGAGCTGGGTATCGACGACGCACAGTGGTTCGTTGACAACCTCGTTTTCGGTGAAAAAGTCCAGCTGTGGAATGAGTGGAATCGCCTCACTGATGTTCCGCTGGGGGAATCCTAGTCCTGGCCGGGCTTCTACACCGACCAGGGTTTAAGACCGCGCTGACCTACGACCTCATTGAGAAAGGGCGCTCGATTCACCAGCTCGGAAGCCCAGCATTGTCGTGGGCTGAGCTGAAAGCGTTCCTCGCATGGGCGCCGGAGGGCAGCGCGGTGAGGCGTCTTGATGATCCGCTCGCGGAGTACAAGGCGCCGAAAAACCAGCTGTTGATGAACACCATCGACACGCTGGCATGGGCGAACTGGCAACGAGCGCGTAGGAAGACTGCGCCGAAGCCACGCCCAGTTATCGACCAGCTGAAAGAAGCTGTTGAGCGGCAACGACGCGCCAGGAATGGTCCGAAGAACGCTGCCGAACTGCAAAATACCCGCGCCGAACTCGCACGCCGGAGGAAACTCCAGCGGCAAAACAAGCCCTAGGAGGACGCCATGGCCGTCGAAATCGCAGCTGCCTATATCTCCATCATCCCGGAGACCAGCAAAATCGCCCCGGGTATCACCAAGGCGATGGGTGGGGCGGAAAAGTCCGCGTCGAAGTCGGGCGAATCGATGGGCCAGAAGCTGTCTTCCGGCATGGGCAGTGCCCTGAAGAAGTCCGCTGTCGGTGTCGGTGTGGCAGCTGGTGCCGCTATCGGCGCCGGGCTTACCAAGGGCATTGGCCGGTTGAATGGTATCGAGCAGGCGGAAGCCAAGCTCCGCGGTCTCGGCCATTCTGCGTCGTCTGTGGGGTCCATCATGGACAACGCGCTGGCGTCGGTGAAGGGAACCAGCTTTGGGCTTGAAGAAGCCGCCACCGCTGCCGCAGGCGCTGTCGCAGCTGGTATTAAGCCTGGCCAGGAACTCGAGCGCACCCTGAAGGTCGTTGGCGATACCGCCACCATCGCGGGCGCGTCGATGGGTGAGATGGGCCAGATTTTCAACTCTGTCGCAGCCCGCGGCAAGCTGCAGGGCGACGACATGATGCAGCTGCTTTCCCGCGGCGTTCCTGTCCTGCAACTCCTCGGGGAAGAACTTGGTAAGACCTCTGCAGAGATCAGCGACATGGTCTCTAAGGGGCAGATTGATTTTGCGACGTTCCAGAGCGCTATGGAGCGTGGCATGGGCGGCGCTGCGCTTGAAGCGGGTAATACCGTCGAGGGCGCGTTCCGCAACATGGGCGCTGCGGCCGGCAGGCTCGGTGCCACTATCGCAGGACCATTTTTCAACCAGGCCGCCGGCGGTTTCAAGGGTGTCACCGACGCGCTTGATGCGATGAACGCGCGCGCTAAGCCGGTCATGGAAACGTTCGATAACTATCTGACGTCGAATGTGGTGCCCGGGCTGCAGAATCTTGCCAGTTCGGCGGTGGATGCGTTTCAGGCGTTCATGCATTCTGCGACTGTTGCTCGTACGACTGAGGTTTTCCGTCAGTTGTGGGAGGCCGGTAAGGGGCTTGCTCCGTCGTTGGTGAGTATTGGTGCGTCTGCGGCACAAGCTGCTGGTGCGCTCGGCGTGGGTACCTGGAACTTGTTCTTGACTGCGCTGCAGACCACTGCTGTCGCGGCGAAGGCGTTGACCCCGCCGCTAGAGGCGGTTTCGTCGTTTATGGAGTCGCACCCAGCGACCGTGACTGCCGCTGTGGCGGCCTGGGCAGGCTTTAAGACATTGCCGGGGGTGGTCGGCAAGGTCACCGATGCGGTGACGAAGCAGAAGACCGCTATGTCTGAGTCCCGCTCGTCGATGCAGCAGGGCGTTAAGGATATCCAGGCCTACTACCGTGCTAGTGGGCAGGAAATCACCAAGTTTGAGGCGCAGCTGCAGTACCTGGGCACGTCGTCGAATGTAGCAATTCAGAGTATGGCGCGCGGCTATGAGCGTGGCTCGGTGTCGCTGCTGAAGATGGCTAAGGCGCATAAGACCGCTGCTGTTGAGGCGCGGATTAACGCTATGTGGTCTAAGGACGCTTTCACCACTATCGACTACATGGCGCAGTCTGTAGGCCATAAGGCCGCTGCTAGCCTGCAGCGGTTCGGTTCTGTAGCCGGTGGTGTCGCTGGCGCTGGACTGCAGACCATGAAGGCCGGAGCCAAGGGCATCATCGGTTTGTTTGGTGGCCCGTGGGGCGCCGCATTAGCTGCTGGTACAGCAGTCGTGACGACGCTTATCGCGGAGACCCAGAAGTACAACCGCTTCCAAGATGAGTCTGCCCGCTCCGCTACTCTCGCATCCAGCGCGTTCCGCGACATGTTCAGTGCCATGGCCTCCGGCGGCGACGTTGTCGCTGCAATGGGCAGCAGTGTGCAGGATGTGCAGTCGCATCTCGAGCAGCTGGCCAGCAATGGCCCGGGCTGGATGTCCCGTGTCGGCATCGCCGTCAATGAAGCGGGGCACAACATTGGTAAGGCCATGGGAACGATTTCCCAGGAGACGAAGTTCGCTGATGAGCAGTGGCGTGATTCCTCTGATTCGGCTGGCCGTGCAGCGGAGGCTATTAAGCGGCTTGGCCTGTCTAATGAGGAGCTTGCCCAGCAGCTGACGGGTTCGTCTGCCCAGTTTGAGGCTTTCAAGCGGAAGCTGATTGAGTCTGGTGAGGGCGGCGCTGACGCTGCCGCGCAGATGCAGAAACTGCGTGACGAGTACAACCGCGCGCAGGGTTCACTCGATCGTGTGGGGCCGGCTGCTGCGAATGCTGCCGCCACGATTGAGGAACTTGCTGGCAAGACGGGCGACGCAGGCGACCGCGCTAACAAGCTGCGGCGTGCATTCATGGAACTCGCTGGCGTGGAACTGTCAGCCGCTGACGCATCGGCGGAACTGACGAAGGTCGTGGACCAGGTCTCCGGCAAGATGGAAACGTTTGCTGGTGCCACCATGAAGGCAAACGGCCTGCTGGACACCACCACCCAGGCTGGCGCTGCAGCCCACAATGAGCTGCAAACTCTTGGTGACACTATGGCCGACAGCGTCGCGGCCGGAAATGACATTAAGGATGTGTGGGCGCAGTCCTCCGGTGTGCTGGATAGCCTGCAGCAATCGTTGGGCATGACCGACGCCGAATTCCAGAAGCTTCTCAAGGCCTACGGGATGACGCCGGAGCAGATTCAAACGATTGTGGATCTCAAGGCCGACGGGGCGAAGATGGAGCTCGCATCGGTAGCTGCGAAGTTCCAGAGCCTAGACGGCAAGTCACTCGAGACAACAATGGTTGTCAAGGACGAAGGTGCTCGCAAGAAGCTCGAGGACTTTGGCATGAAGGTCAAGGTTGTCGACGAGCAGACCGGCGAGGTCACCATCACCGCCAAGGACGAGCAGGCAGTTGCTCGCTACGACTGGTGGGTCAACCACGGCATGCCGAACATGGACGGAAAAACCGCCCAGATGGACGCGTTCCTCAACACCGACCAGGTGAAGGTGTCCTCGGCTGAGGCTCGGTCGATTCTCGACCAGCTGGACGTGTCGACCACGAATCCGACGGCGCATCTCATCATGGATGAGTTCCGTCGCGACGGTGAAATCGCTCGTGGTGACTTGGAGTGGCTGTCGACCATGTCGGCTAACCCCAAGGTTGACCTCGACACGATTCTGCTGGACACCAAGACCGGCACGGTTAATACGACCATCGACAATCTGAATGGTAAGACTGCTCGCCCGAAGGCGGACCTCGATGCCATGCCGCTGTTTGCAACGAATGAGTTTGCAATCGCGCAGCTGGCTACGCTGGATTTGAAGCGTCCGATGCCGTGGGCCAGCATGAACATCGATAGTCTGAATGTGCAGCAGATTGATGCGTTGAACAAGGTTGGTCTGCTCGATGGCCAGCGTCCGACTCCGGCCGCAAACCTTAACATCGAGGATTTGACTGCGGATCAGCAGATTGCGCTTGCCCAGATTTTCGACCTGGACTCCCAACGCCCCACGCCGCTGGCTGACCTGACTAAGGACCAGCTGGATACCAAGGCTGCGGAGGCGAAGCGCAGGCTGCAGGAGCTCCATGATAAGAAGACCGAGCCGAAGGTCACCGCTAAGACCAGTGACGCAATGACGAAGCTTGGTGGCGTGCGTGATCTTCTAGCGAAACTGGTTAGCAAGACCATCTTCATTGACGTTTTTCGCCGCGACCACAAGTCTGGCAATCGTCATGGTGGGCGCTTCGCTCGAGGCGGGCGCTACCCACGGTTCGCGCACGGCGGCACCTACCGCGATGCGCTGTCCACCAAGGACCGGCCACATGACGGGTACCGACTTCCCACTGCCGGGCCGGGCACCAACGAAGTCGACGGGTTCCTGGCCTACGACTCATACGGCATGCCGGCAGCACGCCTCGACGCCGGTGAGTGGATCATCAACCGCCGCAGTTCCGCGAAATACGACAAGGAACTGCAGCAAATCAACAACGGGACTTTCCCGAAGTTGCCGGGCTACGCCGACGGCGGAGTTTTCGACGACATTATCCACGCCGAAACACCACCAACCGCGCAAGAATACCGCGCGTTGGTCGACGGCAAGATGGTTCGTGGAGTGCAGGCCGAGCGGCCACTCGACGGCGCGCCGTACGAGAACTTCCCGAATCGTCGTGGCGCGTGGGGCGACTGCTCCTACACGCAGGGAATTCTGGCAGCGTTCGGTCTTGGCATAGACCCGTGGCCGCGCAAATTCTCCACCAGCACGCAGCTCGCGTGGTTGCAGCAGCACGGCGCGAACATCGGTATTGGTCCTGCAGGTAGTTTCCGTATGGGCTGGTACGACAACGGTGGCGGCCAGTTTGGCCATACCAGTGGCACGTTGCCGGACGGCACCAACGTCGAAATGGGCGGTGGCCCGGGTGGCGGCAAGGTTGGCCCCGCAGCAGCCGGGTTCAATCATCCGCAGTACACGCACCATGCATGGATTCCAGCTGGAAGCGGCGCAACAGCCCCATCTAGCGCAGCGGAAGTGCCGGACGAAACACACACAGACGAAACGAACACAGGCGATGAGCTGACGCCATCAGCTACAGCATCATCGTTTGAGTCCGACCCTGACGTCGCACCACTGTCTCCGGCTGCATCTGCGTCCGCAGACTCTCTGCAGGCCACCCCACCCGGTGGTGACTCACTGTCCGGCTACGCCGGCAGCGTCGTGGCGGCCTTCGTTTCCGGCCATATCGGTGACGCCTTGCAGATCGCTGGGTTCCCCGACCAGATACCTCCGATTTTCAAACTCGGCAGTGTGTGGTTCCAGGCAGTCAACGGGGGAGCTGAAAAGCTCCTCAACTACCGTAAAAACGACGACGCTGTTGTCGAAGCCGGGAAAACAGCCGAAGCATTGCCGGAGGGCCAGCAGGCCGCGCCCGGCGCTGACCGTTCGGTAATCGATGAGGGCAGTCTCGAGGAAGCAGTCGATTCTGCGGTCGAATCCCCGGATGTGCAAGGGGAGGAGGCAGAACAGCCCGAAGAGAACCTGCAGGGTGTGGATGCGGTTAAGGCCGCAGTCAAGAAGTCCCTGAAGGCGTTTGGTTGGGATACCGGTGAGCAGTTCGAATCGATTGATTTCATTGTCGAGCATGAGTCGAATTGGGACCCGAATGCGGTGAACCCGTCATCGGGTGCGTTTGGTCTTTTCCAGCTGAACCCAGCGTCGGGCACTCTGCAGCAGTACCTGCCGGATAGGTCACCTGACCCGGAAAAGCAGGGTGAGGCGGGTGCTCGGTATATCCAGGACCGGTACGGCACACCTGTCGCTGCGGCTGAGTTTTGGCGTGCCAACAATTGGTATGACTCTGGTGGCCGCGCCACCGGTGTTGGCCACATGCTCAAGAACACCATCAAGCCCGAGCGCGTGCTTTCGCCGGAGCAGACGAAGGCGTTTGAGGACCTGGTGTACAACCAGATTCCTGCGATGCAGGACACCCAGCCGCAGGGGCAGCCGCCGCAGCCAGCGGAGCAGCCACAGGACGCGGCAACGGTGACTGGCCAGGAGCCGGAGAAGACACAACCTGAGCAGGCGACTGGCTCGTTAGAGAACATGGTCAACGAGGCGCTGCCGATGGTCATGGCCCAGAACAGTTGGGCGGACGCGGCGAAGCTCGTTACATCCTCGGCGGTCAGTTTCGCCGGAAACATGGCGACGTCTGCGGCCTCAGGGCTGACAGACTCCGCGTTCTCCGCAGGCATGTCAGCGCTCGGCATGGCGGGCACGCCGACCATCGGCGCGCTGGTGGGTTCTGCCACCGCACCAGTAACCGGGGCGCTTGGCCCAGCAGGTGGCGCGGCAGCCGGTATGGCCGCAGCACCGCTGGGAGCAATGCTGGGGCAAGTCATGCCTATGACCCCCGGTGACGTTGTCGGAACAGCTGGCGGGGCAATGACCGACCTGGCCGCGTGGTACTCCGGCGAAGTCGCATGGGGCGTGACGAACGCGTTCGAAGAGTACTCGAAGGACATCTTCGGAAGCGTGCTTCTGCCATTCCAGGACATGAAGCAGATCGTGGAAAACCCCGTCGGATACATGGCGCAGCAAACCGGCCTGGAAGCGCCACTGGCTATCGCCCAAGAGCATCTGGGGCCAGCGATGTCTGCAGTTAGCCCTGATGGTGCCGCCGTGGTCAACAACTTCATTGCCAATGACACCGACGGCATTTTCGCGAAGTACCGCGTGGAGCAGGCCAAAGCATCGGCCGGAAAGATTGGAGTGCATTAATGGATGACATTCAGGAATTCGGCCTGACCGTTATGGGCTGTGACGGCAGTATGTGGCCTATCCATGGCCCTGAGTCATGGGGCAGGAATGTTCGCCTGATGGAGGGCGACATGGGCGAGTTTTACGAGCCGCCAATCAAGACGGTTCACAAAGCTCGTGTAGGGCAGCCAGGCAGCAGCTATGTGGGCTCGAAAACCATGGAGCGCCATGTCGTGTTGAATGTGGATTTTTTCGGCGAGGATTGGGCGCATGACAAGTCGCGGTTCATGCGCGCGTTCGCCCCGGATAAGGACACGAAGCTGGCTGTCACAACCCCCATGTCCGGCAAGCGACTCCTGACAGTCCGCCTGGAAGAGGGCCCGAAATACTTGGATAATCGTGACCCCTTTTCGCTGGCGGCTGCGTCGTACCAACTGGTCGTTATCGCCCACGACCCGTTTTACTACGAGCCGGTGCCATTTCGGCACAAGTTCGTATTCACCGGCTCGAACTGGGCGGGCGACGGCATCACCGTCAATAACCACGGTGACGTGGAGTCGTGGCCACAGTGGGTGCTGACATCCCCGGCGAAGTTTGGTCTTCCAGACCAGCCTATCGGTGAGAACTTCGACACTGACCGCATGATTTTCATGCCCTGGCAACCCGTCGGCCGCACCATGCTGGTCGACACTAACCCAGGCGCGGAGATGGTCGTGGCCAACGACAACACCCAGGCGTGGGCTGATTTGAATGGCCAGTTTTTCAAGCACCCAATCCCACCAGGAACCCCGGACACCAGACTGCCGGTCTATGTTGACCCGTTCCCGCTGCTCGATATTCCGCTGCCGTACCAGTGGCGCATGTGGATCGCCCAAAAGCTCCGCGAGCTAGTGAAGACAATCGGGCTGGATACGTTCCTGGCAATCACGCCGGAGGAAATCGGGAAGAAGATTTCCGAATGGATGAAGGGAACCATCCCTGACTGGGTGCCGATTCTTTCTGACGATCTCATTGCAGATTTCACCGGCGACATGATTGCCTACGGAATCCGCCAAACCTACGGTTCCTTCGCCAACATCGCCGGCGCGACTGCGGAAATCAGAATCCCACGGAGGTGGCAATCCCCATGGCTGTGACCGCACAAGGCGCATCGGATGAGCAACTCGACGATATCTACGAGCAGGCTATCGCCGCGCGGGAAGAACGGCGTCGCCGCCGTGACGAGCCGCCGCTTATCCGCATTTGGGAAAACAAAACGGTCGGCATGGTGCTCCGCGGTGTGGTAGCTGCCGAGTACGCTGGTTTCTTCGAAATCGAGGTCAATGAGACCGCCCCGGCGCAGCTCGTTCTCCCGTTTGACCATCATCTGGCGAAGTTCTGCTGGGAACGACGCAAACGCGAAAAACAAAACGTGGTTTTGACCATTGACGCCGCGGCGGAGCGGTGGGGCGGGCTGATGAGCAACTGCACCCTCACTCAGGACGAAGACCTAGCCCGAACCGTCACCGTCGACTTCGTTCACGACTATGAAATGTTTAAGCACCTTCCGTGCTGGGCGAATCCACTTTCCCCACCAGCACTCCAGATACCCAATTCCTGGTCGCTTTTTGCAAACGCAATCTGGGGGCTAAAGGTTACGCTCTTCGCCAATCTTCTCCGGCTCAACGGGTCACTCTGGCAGCTCCCGGATGACCCTCTCGACCCAGAGTCCTGGGTGGCGACACTGGACTACAAACGATGGCAAATGGTGGTCAAACCCTCACTGCTCACCACGGACACCAGTCCGCTGCGGTACATCCACTCGGAGTTCGAGAATTTCCACGACGTGGCTAAACCAATCTTGGAAGACTGCGGGCTGATGGTCACGTGCCGCCGGTGGCTGATAGGTGACCCGCAGCCGTGGCCAGGCGCTGGGCTGAAACGCAACGGCCAAATCGTCGTCGACATCGTCGACAAATCCGGCTGGTACGGGCAAACCTCCACATTCGGAAAGATTGGTTCCGGCCTTGTCCGCACTGGCCTGGAAATCGCCGATAACCTTGTCGACGAAACCCGCATTATCTTGGATAAGCCACGCCGAGCACCGCAATATAGCGTCTCCGGGTTTCTGGGCGTCGCCCCAGAACAACCCTGGGTTGTCTACCGCACTAACGGCAAGGCCAGCACCGTCAACAGCGTGTCCGCCAGCTACAAGCCCGCTTCCGTCGCGCAGGTCACGGTCGGCGGTAAATCCGCCCCGGGGGTCAATGAGCTCATTAGCGCGAACATCAAGCTGATTTTCAACATCATGGGCTCATTTATCCTCCAGCCAGCGCTCGGCTCCGTTGTTGAATCAATCATCCGCCCTTGGTTTGAAGACCGGCTCTTGGCGTGGATGAGTATCAAATCTCCGCTCCGGTCGAAGAAGCTCGGTTGGGCGCACTTTCCAGAAAACGTCGTCCATCACTCCGGGCAGGCCTACACACTCTCGGCACTGTTGGCGATGAGGAAAGAGTTCCGCGACACCAACGAACAGTGGGCATTCGAGGTCAACATCGGTGACGGTGCACCGTATCTCATCGGCGCGCCGGGCTTTGGCCATTGGACGATTGGTGACCGTATTGGCTGTGAGGAGCCGGGAGCAGATGACGGGTACGTGCAGGTGCTGCAGTGCCGCAAGCTTCGCCTTGAGTGGGATGCGGATACTCCGAAGGAGTGGACGGCAACGTTGGGTGTGCCACCGTTGCGTGACCCGGTCGAGTGGGCGGTTGACCAGATTAATACTGTGACGTCGAGTTTTAAGAAACATGGGTGGTTGTAAATGAGTTTGCCAACACTGGAAACAACTTATGACAAGGATGACCCGACACAGTTCATGCTGTGGGCGTGGGTGAAGCTCACTACCGGTAAGGGGGATTTTGGGGTTCCGGAGGAAACGGCCGCGGAGTTGTCGCAGATTTTTTGGCGCCGCGGGTTCCGCCACCACCCGGAGCTGCAGATGGAGTTTTATAAGCCTCCGTTTGATGGGGCTGGGTGGTGGCAGGGCCAGGCCGGTCTGTGGTTGCCGGCTGATGAGCCTGGCGTGCCACCGGAGGATGTGGTGTCGAGGCCTGCAGAAATCGACGTGATTATGGCGGCGTTGACACCTGAGCAGAAAACAGCGCTCCGTAAGAAACTGCATGAGGAGGGGCAATGACGGCGCCAGAACCGAAAGACTATGGAGTACCAGCTGGTGCGATGCGCCCGGGTGACCTGGGGAAGCTGCAGAACATCAACGGCGACTCCATTAATTGGGGGCAGCTGACTGGTATCACGGCAGCGGCAGAGGAAGCCCGTAGCGGGTTCCTGCAGGGGCTAAAGAGTTCCATCATCAGCCCTCTCGTGAAGGCGTTTACCGGTTCTGAAGGTGACTTGCCGGATCTCACGACCGCTATCACCGACCAGCAGAGCAAAACCCAAGAGCTCTGGGATGAACGTGGCCGCGCAGCAGTATTCTCCTCAGCAAACCTCGCATACCGGGGCGACCAATCCATTCACGCGCGAATGCGTATTCCATTCACGGAGCAAGTCGGCCCCATGATTGGCGCCGAAATTGACCCCAAAGGTGGCCTGATTCTCAAAACTCCGGGTTCGTGGCTCATCATCGCGAAAGTCGGGGTTTCTGGCACCCGCGCTTTCGGCCAGGACTGGCAACGCATGTGGATTGAGGCTCGCAAAGGCGGGTGGCGCTTCGCAGAATCCTGGGCAACCAGCATCGCCGGTGTTGAGCAAGCAACGATGGTCGATATCATGCCCGTCGTGATTTCACCGGAGCAGGCTGAACACGGCGTCTCCATCAGCGTTTTTCAGGACGCCGGACGCCACCGATACCTACTCGGCGGACACGGGTACACCATGCTCTTCGCCCAAAAACTGTCATCAACCCGGGAAATGTCCACAGTCGACCCAGGAGACCCCGGAATCTTCGAAGAGGAGAACCCATGACCATCGTCCATTTCGACTTCCAATCCATCATCGGACAATCCTCACAAGGCACCGTATACGTCGCCGCATCCACCACCCGCGGCTCATTTTCAGCCCCAGGCGTCGTCACAACATCTCAGCGAATGCCGCTGCCACTCGTCGATGGCAAAGCCACCTCACCAAACCTGGATCCCGGCGAATGTGTCATCGAGCTGGAATCCGAAGGCGTCTATCATCGCTGGGTTATTAACCTGCCCACCGATGGCGAACATTCGCTAGCCGACCTGGAAGAAATGACCGCCGAGTACGCTCCGGCGATTGTCACCCGCGTCATGCTCGCCGAACAAGCAGTCCACGAAGCACGCGACCGCACCGAAGCCGCAGCCGCGAAAATCCCAGAATTCGAACAAGCCGTCAAAACCACCACCGACGCAGCCACCACCGTCGAAGGGCTGACGCGCCGGGCTGAGGCGGCGGCTGATGGGTCGGAGATGAGTGCGGAAGACTCGGCTGCTGCTCGAACGGCGTCGGAGTCTGCTCGTGATGAATCGCGGTCGGCGCGTGATGTCGGCACGTCAGCGCGAGATGAGGTCCTACAACTAGCAGCACAGGTCTTGTCTGATAGGTCTGCTGCGGAGGATGCTGCGCGTAGCGCGGAGGCCACAGCTAAGCGGGAAGCTACTGAAGCGGTGGCGAGGCTGGTGGACGGTGCTCCGGAGCATTTGGACACGTTGGCGGAGATTGCCGCGACGTTGGCTGACCATGAGGATGCTGCGGGCGCTTTGACTCAGGTGGTCGCGGGTAAAGCTCCGCTGCAGCATGACCATGAAATTGGTGAGATTCGGTCGCTTCCTGGAGTGCTGGAGGGCAAAGCAGCGGCGGTGCATACGCACTCGATTTCACAGATTGAGTCGTTGCAGGCCAAGTTTGATTCGATTGCCGATGAGCTCGCTAATCGTGCTCGCGGCAATTTTGATTTTGTCGTTGCGACGGAGCCTCCCGCCCCTGGTACCCCGCTGACGCAGGTGACAGTTATCACGGAGGTGCCGGCACCATGATGTATGTCGGCAACAACAGTGTCCAGCGGGTGTTCGTCGGCGACCAGGAAGTCTCGGAGGTCTATCGTGGCCGGAATCTTGTGTGGTCGAAAAAGCTCGGCGGCATGTGGCGGTATGTTTTCGAAGGCCGTGGCGGTATCTATGATGCGCACACCTATGCTGCGGAAAACGGGCAAGGGCGCCTTAGTGTCGAAGACACAAGTTTCCCGTTTTCTGTCGCCAGCGGCTACCCCGGCTTAGTGTTTATGACCGCTAACCCGGTGCAGGTTACTTCACATACTGCGATGGTTTTACATTCCGGTCTTCTAGCCCCGCCTGTCGGTGACGACATTCTCCTGGAAGTCGAGCTGTTTATGAACGGCAACGATGCCGGGGCATGGGAATTCGGCCTGTTTAGTAACAGCATTGGCCTGGTTTTTGACCGCACCGGCCTAGAAATAAACATGGCGCCCCGCCTATGGGCTGGGAAGAACGAGACGAAACTTCCGCTACATGGCGCCGCCGACGATTCGGAAGTGGGAGGACGCAAGGGCGGCCATGTTGGGCTGTGGATCAGCCCAAAGAACGGGTGGGTGCGCGCCTATCTAGGAAAACAGTTCATTAAGGAACTAACCCTCGATAAGTCCACGTTACGCGCGGATGTTCCCCTTGATTTCCGTTTCGCCAACCGTGCCGCATTTTTCATCAGCCCGATTGGGCCATTCACGCCAGTGCCAGTTCCCATTTTCCCGCCTGGTATTCATGCTGTGCAGCAGTCCACAGGGATTATGGCGTTCCGGCGTGCGCATCAGCTCGGATGGACGGAGGGATACGTCGAACCGCCACCGGAGCCAACGCCGGAAACGGATACCCCAATTGTCGAAGCGGATGATTCCCTATCGCTACAAGTCGAATACACAGTGAAGGGGCCGTGGCGTGTTGAAGTGCCACAATGGGCGCGTTCAGTTGAGGTGGTTGCCCTCGGTGGCGGTGGTGGTGGTTCTGGCGGTGACATCATCGGCGCTAATGCGTGCAACGGTGGCGATGCCGGGCAATGGGCATCAGGAACGTTTACTAATTTGCCGTCCACGCTGTCGATCTATGTCGGTGGCGGTGGTGACCCAGGGGCTAGCACTAAGGGCGGTTATGAAGGTGAAGCGTCCTGGGTGCGCACTGGCTCGGGGGAGGTAAAGGCGGAGCCGGGCGGCGGTGGCCAGGGCTACGGCGACCCGTCGGGAAGGTCACCAGGAAACCGTGAATTTTTCGGAAGGCAGTTCATCGGCGGTAAGGCTGTCGGGCAGACTGTGCGGGGCGATTCGCCTGGTGGCGGCGGTGGAGCTGCGAGCACTAAGCCTATCGGTCGCACGCTAGGTGGAGCTGGTGGCACTGGAAAGATTTGGCTGCGCTTTTCATCGAACCCGTAATTCGTTCAAGGAGGTAGAGCTATGGTCACAATGCCTGTTGAAAAGGGATTTTTCGTTACATCCGGGTTTGGTCCCAGATGGGGTACACAGCACTGGGGAACTGATTTCGGGCGGGGTGGCGGCTCTGGCGGACACCCGGTCTATGCGGTGAAAGACGGCACAGTTGCGCGTGTGGGGCCTGCCACGGGATTCGGGCGATGGATTGGTATCGACCATCCGGCCAGCAACGGCGGTGGTGAAACCATCTATGGCCACGTCATCCCGGAAGTGAAGCTTGGCCAAAAGGTGCGGGAGGGGCAGCGCATCGGCCGCATTGACCCTAATCCGGCCAGCAACGGCGGCGTAGCCCCGCACCTGCACTTGGAATGGCACCGCTACACATGGGTGCCTCCGGGGCCGGACCGGCTGGACCCGATGACAAAGCTCGCTGGCGCTCGCTGGCCGGGCGCGGCGAACCACAAGGTAGAGGAGAAAGCAGTGGCAATTTTTGGCGTTGATGTGTCAGAGCACCAGGACGGTATGAGCCTCAAGCGAGCGCGCGACGAGGGGATAAGCTTTGTCATATTGCGACTGTGTGACGGCACGTACCGAGACCGTACATTCCGCTCACACCTAGAAGACGCTGAGTCTGCAGGGCTGCTGGTCGCGACCTACTGGTACCTACGTGCACCTTCCGAAGGCACGACGATTGCCCAGCAGGTCGATGTCATCGACCAGCAAATGGGCGGTCGACGTGACCTGCCGGTGTGGATTGACGTAGAGAGCGTCGCAGGAAATCGAAAACTGCTCACAAAAAATGATGTGTGGGCAGCCAAACGCGAGCTAGAAAAGCGCGGATACCACGTGCCGGGAATCTACTCGGGCGCCTGGTATTGGGAAAACATGCCTGGTGGGGAACCTTCGATGGAAGGGCTGGGCTACCTGTGGGTATCCAACTACGGACGAAATCGTACTGCCCCGTACCGTGACGCCTACATCGGTGACGGTGGCGACAATCATCCTGGGTGGTATTACCCATTGGGAGACCGCCGGCCGGATATTCTCCAGTACGGCTCGAATGGGCTCGTAGCGGGGTTCAAGGTCGACGTGAATGCCTACAAGGGCACCGTAGATCAGCTCAAGACAGTGTTCTTCGGTGCTGGCAGAAAGGAGGAGAAACCAGTGACGCCACAGCCACAAGAACCATCGTTGTCGCTCGATACTGTCGTTCCGACAGCTGTCGCAGGGAGTGATTTCAAGGCGCGACTTGGCGATTTCATTCGCTTCGCGGATGAAAATGCGTTTGTTGCGAGGAAAAACACCGAGTTGATTCTGAAGACGTTTGAGCGCCTGGATGGGCGTTTGGCTGCTGTTGAGAGACAGCTGAAGGAGCAGAACAAGTAAGCACCCCGCCTGGGGTGCTTTTCTTTTGCCCGCGTCAACCAGCGTGGGCATTTTTACATTCTCAGATAAGGAGAAAACACATCATGGAAACCATTCGTAATTTCATCCCAGCGTCCGCTCGTGCCACCTGGTACGCGGTAGCGTCAGCGCTCGTCGCAGCGCTCGTGTCCTGGGGTGTCCTGGACGACACCGCAGCGCCAGCAATCACCGGCGTCATCATCGCAACCGTCACCCTTGTCTTCGCCCTGCTGCACTCTGACACGCCGTGGCGTCAGGCCGTCTACGGCCTCGCCGCAGCGCTCGGTGTCCTTGGCGTGTACCTCGGCTGGGGCAGCGAAGTGCAGATGGATGCGCTACTGGCGGTTATCGCCCCGGTTCTCGGCCTGGGAACCGCCGCAGCGACCACTAACCCTGGCGAGTATGTCGGTGAGCACCGGCTGGGCGAGTAGGAGCTGGCGCGGTGACGGAAAAACTGTTCAACCCGCGCCTGATCGCCACAGTCTGGGCAGTCTACGCTGCAGCCACCAGTTACGGCTACTACGGGCATTCGGTGACCGCGCTCACACCAGTTGAGGCGGCGCTGCCGGCCGGTAGTCCGGCGTTGGCATGGGCGGCCGCATCGCTGCTTCTGGCTATTGGTGCGGCCACCTCTCCGAGAGGGAAGTGGGCAGCCCTTGGCAGAGTCAGCAGAACCGCAGGCATTGCAATCTGCGGCGCGTTGCTGACAATGTGGGCGAGCTCGTATGCGATTGACGCGATCCACGACGGGTCACGAATGTGGGTGAGCGCGAAGAATTATCTGCTGTTGGCTATTACTGCGGCTGCGTCTGCCACAGTGATGGGGCGAAACCGCTCCCGTGGGGAGGTTGGGTATGGAGATCAACTGGGGAAGTCTCATTAATTCGATTCCGGGTGCTGTGGTTGGCATTATCGTGGCGTGGATTGGCTGGAAGGGCCGTAAAGAAGAGTCGTCGGTGACGTTCAACGGGACGCTTCTGCAGAGCCAGGGCGATCGGATTAAGAAGCTCGAGGACCGGCTCGATAGTGTCGAGAGTCGCCTGCGGGACACCGAGGCGATGCTGCGTGTGGAGGAAGACCGGACGCATCTTCTTCGCCGTGGCCTCACGGACGCGATTGACTGGCTACGAGAGTTCATCGACTGGGCGCGTTGTGGCGCGGAGGGCGCCGCACCGCAGCCGGACCTGGCGAGGCTGACTGGGATTGTTGGGGATTCGCAGGTGTTGCCGACAGCCCGGAATCCACCGACCGAGGACTGAGTCAAGAATCTTTGCCCCGCTAGTTTGAGTTGTTCGGTTTTCCCGAACGGCTTGGCTGGCGGGGCGTTTTTTAATGCCTCGAGTCAGCCAAGAGGGAATCGTAAACAGGTTCGAGCTGCCCGAGATTGCAAAACCGCAGAATTCAGCGTGCAGTTTGTGGCTCATTTTTGGCTCACTTTTGGCTCAAAAAGTCGCAGAATAGGGCGTAATCAGGCGTAAAGATAAACGCCGATAAACAAGTAAAAACCCGCTACCACCTCGTAAAACGAGAGGTGAGAGCGGGTCTTTATGATGCGCCCCAGAGAGGAATCGAACCTCCGACACCGGCTTTAGGAGAGCCGTGCTCTATCCACTGAGCTACTAGGGCAGCGCAGCCAAGGAACTAAATCATTGGATGCGCATGTACTCCCAAGGTTTTCTTGTCCTCGAAAAATACCTCACTACTTTAACGCATCGAATCGTGGAATTGGCAATTGGGCTGGGATTGTCGGTGTTCACGCGCGGTGACCTGCCAGCGCGGCCGACAGGAGTGTGGCGCAGGCGCATTAGTGCAGCGTGCTGCGGCATTACCCCCGTGTGTTTTAGCCGTCGCCGGTGGAATGTCGAAACTGGCTAACATGGTTTGTAACGAGCGACTTTTGCGCCGGCTGTCGCGCTGGCACTGGTAACCGCGTCGCTTCGATGGAGGAGGATGACTCATGATTAAGCCTACATTCACGGATGTCAACGGCATCAAGATCAAGTGCTCGATGACGACGGATACCGACCAGCCACACCTGCTGGTCTCCCGTATGGATGATGATGGTTCGCTGACCCCTATCCTCGAGATGAACGTCTACGACTCCAAGTACATGGCCAACGCCTGCGAGACTTACCTGAAGCAGGCTACCGCTGTGAATATGACCGCTTCGATGGCCGGCCTGTCTCCGGATGAGATGGCTGAGCAGTTCGGATACGAGGGAGACCCGACCAATCATCAGTAATCACGAGTCGCCCGGTGAAGCTGCCGGTACAAACGGCCCCCGCGGGCGCGTAGATATTGACGTCATTGGGATAGGCGCCGGTAGTCCAAGCCACATAACGCTCGAGGCTATCGGCGCTCTTCGCAATGTCGATGTAGTCTTTGCCCTCGACAAGGGCGGCGACAAAGCCGACCTGCTCGCAGCACGGAAGAGCATTCTCGATGCTCACGCGCCTCATGTTGAGCTCGTCGCGGTCGCGGATCCGCCCCGCAATCGCACTCCCGAAAACTACGGGAAGGTTGTCCGCGACTGGCATCAGCGCCGCGCGGAGCTGCTTGCCGACGCTTTTCTTAACCACCTCGGTGGGGACGGTCGCAGGCGCGGTGCTTTCCTCGTCTGGGGGGACCCATCCCTTTACGACTCGACGTTGCGGATTCTCGAGCGCGTTCGTGGTCTTGGGGTTGAGGTCAACTCCCGGGTTATACCGAGCGTGACGGCAATCTCAGCGCTGACCGCGGCGCACGGAGAGTGCTTGAATCAGATTGGCAAGCCCGTGCTGATCACAACCGGCCGAAAGTTGGCTCAGCGTCCGGCAGGTACGGATGCGGTCGTCATGCTCGACGGCGGAGCGGCGTGGCTGGATCATGCTGCCCCAGAGGAGGAGATTCTCTGGGGTGCGTTCCTCGGGACGGATTTGCAGACGTTACGGCGTGGCCTCGTCGGTGAAGCCGGCGAGGAAATTGCAGAGTTGAAAAAGAAACTGCGAGCTGAGCACGGGTGGATTATGGATATCTACCTCTTGCGTAGCGGGTCCTAGGCGACAACTTTCTTACCAAGGAAGCCCTCCACCCAGCGGTGGACGGCTTCCTTCGCTGCTTTTACGCCGTCCCCGAGGGTGACCTTCTGCAGTACCTTATCGTCGTTGGGAAGGACTCGGTCTAGGTCGTCGTCGGCGAGAACCTCGACGGTGACGCTATCTTCGCCTACCGCAGTGACGGTGAGTAGCGCCAGCATTTCCACATTTGTCTGCTCGGCGACAGCGAAGCGATAAGCGGTGTCTGATTCCCAGTCAGCCGTCGACGAGATGAGAAACTTAGCGACAGCGTCCTGGTTAGCCAAGCCGAGAATACGCGAAGTGACAGGCGCGTCATCGACGCGAGAATCGTGGCGGAGGGGGCGACAGTAGAATCGGCCAGCGTTGACTTCCATCGGTTCCATGTAAGCCACTTTATCGGGATTGCTGCCAGCGCGGTTGCAGGCTCGGACACCAGATAGCAAAACGGGGCCCGCCACGATTCGAAAGGTCATGGCAGACCCCGTCCTTGGAGGTTAAGCTCCCAGGCCACCGGATTCAGGCTGACTGCTGAACTAGATGTTCCTGGCGCAGCCTGACCGAGGTCTTACTTCAGCTCCATCAGGACATCGCCCTTGCCGACGCCCGCGCCAGCTTCTGCGGAGAGTCCGGTGACAACGCCGGCCTTGTGAGCCTTGACCGGGTTCTCCATCTTCATGGCCTCGAGAACGACCACGGTATCGCCCTCGGAGACTTCCTGGCCTTCTTCAACGTTGACCTTGATGACAGTGCCCTGCATCGGGGCAACGACAGCGTCGCCGGAAGCGGCCTTCTTGGAGCCACCGGCACGCTTCTTCTTGGACTTCTTCTTAGCGCCACCTGCGCCGCCGCCCAGAGCCAGGTCGCCCGGCAGGGCAACCTCTACACGACGGCCATCGATCTCGACGACAACCTTCTGTGCCGGAATGGTGTCAGTGTCAGCGTCAGAATCGCCATCGTAAGGAGCAATCGGGTTCTCCCACTCTTCCTCAATCCACTTGGTGTAGACGCCGAAGCCCTCGCCGTTTCCGACGAATGCCGGGTTCTCCACGATGTGGCGGTGGAACGGGATGACGGTAGCCAGGCCCTCAACCTCGTACTCAGCCAGTGCGCGAGCGGAGCGGCGCAGGGCCTCGTCGCGGTCTTTGCCCCAGACGATCAGCTTCGCGAGCATGGAGTCGAACTGTCCACCAATGACGTCGCCCTCCTTGATGCCGGTGTCCATGCGGACGCCAGGGCCGGACGGCTCGACGTACTTGGTGATGGTGCCCGGGGCCGGCATGAAGTTGGTGCCAGCGTCCTCGCCGTTGATGCGGAACTCGAAGGCGTGACCGTGCATCTCCGGGTCTTCCTTCAGGGAGAGCTCGCGCCCCTCGGCGATTGAGAACTGCTCGCGAACCAGGTCGAGGCCGGTGACCTCTTCAGTGACCGGGTGCTCAACCTGGAGGCGGGTGTTGACCTCGAGGAAGTTAATCAGGCCGTCGTTGCCGACCAGGTACTCAACGGTACCGGCGCCGTAGTAACCAGCCTCCTTGCAGATGTCCTTTGCGGACTGGCGCAGACGCTGGTCCTGCTCCTCGGTCAAGAACGGGGCCGGAGCCTCCTCGACCAGCTTCTGGAAGCGGCGCTGGAGAGAGCAGTCACGGGTGGAGGCGACGACAACGTTGCCGTGCTTATCTGCCAGAACCTGGCACTCGACGTGGCGAGCCTTGTCCAGGTAGCGCTCAACGAAGCACTCGCCGCGGCCGAAAGCAGCGACAGCCTCACGAGTAGCGGACTCGTAGAGGTCAGCGACCTCCTCCATCTTGTGGGCGACCTTCATGCCGCGGCCGCCACCACCGAAAGCTGCCTTAATGGCGATGGGCAGACCGTGTTCCTTGGCAAAGGCGACAACCTCGTCGGCATCCTTGACCGGCTCCTTGGTACCCGGAGCCATCGGAGCATTGGCCTTCAATGCGATGTGGCGAGCAGTGACCTTGTCGCCCAGTGCACGAATGGACTCCGGCGACGGGCCAATCCAAATCAGGCCAGCGTTCTCAACTGCCTCGGCGAAGTCGCCGTTTTCAGACAGAAAGCCGTAACCCGGGTGGATGGCGTTGGCTCCGGACTTCTTAGCCGCATCCAGAATCTTGTCGAAAACGAGGTAGGACTCTGCGGAGGTGGTGCCGCCCAGTGCGAAAGCCTCGTCTGCCATCTTCACGAAAGGAGCATCCGCATCCGGCTCAGCGTAGACGGCGACGGAAGGAATGCCCGCGTCTTTCGCGGCGCGAATTACGCGAACAGCAATCTCGCCACGGTTGGCGACGAGAACCTTCGTGATTTTTTCAGTGGTCTGCTCGGACACGAAATCCTCCATTTTTCGTGGTTGCCCCGAGACCCGTTAACCCGGTGTCTACAGGGCAGTGATTTGCGACAAATATTCATAGGGCACGTTGTAGCCGGTCAGTAGCTAACAGCGTGCAACCCAACGCCTCTATTGTGGCACAGAAAGGGGGAGGGACCTTCTTTTGGGCGCTACATAAGGGGGTAGGAATTGTTGCCTTGAGCAGTGTTCAAAAGTGTGAGGGTGTGATTTTGGTAGGTGTCACCACTGCAAAAAACTTGATTTGTAGATAAAAGAAGTGATTTGTAGTGCAATGGCCGCTCCCCCGATGAGGGGAGCGGCCATGTGGGGCACTGCGATGTGGCTAGCGTGCTCGTGACTGCCCGTCGTCAAGCGAACCGGGATCGGAGCCCTGCGCGATTGGCATCCGAATCATGTTGCCCCACTCGACCCACGAGCCGTCGTAATTGCGAACGTTCTCGTAGCCCAGCAGGTATCGCAAAACAAACCAGGTATGCGCGCTGCGCTCGCCGATGCGGCAATAGACAATGGTGTCGGAGCTTTGCTCGACACCGGCATAGATCTCTTCTAGTTCCTCGCGGTCACGGAACCGGGAGTTTGGGTGTACCGATTGATTCCACGGGACGTTTACTGCCGTCGGAATGTGTCCGCCGCGCAGAACGCCCTCTTGCGGATAATCGATCATATGAGTGCGGGTGCCGGCGTACTCCTCGGGCGTGCGCACATCAATCAGCGGGGTGTTGCCAATGGCCTCGAGGGTGTCTTTGGCGTATGCGCGCAGGGCCTCGTCGTTGCGCTGGACTACGGGATAATCAGTGCGTGGGTAATCGGGCACCTCGAAGCTTGTGTCACGCTCCTCGGTCATCCAGGCGTCGCGACCGCCGTTGAGCAAGCGGACATCGGGGTGTCCAAACAGCTCGAATACCCAGAGGGTGTACGCGGCCCACCAGTTCGACTTATCCCCATAAATCACCACGGTGTCGTCGCGGGAGATGCCCTTGGAGCTCATGAGCTCGGCGAAGGCCTCGGGGCTGATGTAATCGCGCATCACGGGGTCGTTGAGGTCGCGGTGCCAGTCGATGCGGACCGCTCCGGGGATGTGCCCGATGTCATAGAGCAGCATGTCCTCGTCGGATTCGACGACCTTGAGTCCCGGAGTGCCCAGCCGGGCGGCAAGCCAAGAACTGGAGACAATTCGCTCGGGGTGGGCGTACTGCTGAAAAATTGGGTGCGGATCGTACGGGGCGACCATCGGAACTCCCTTAACGCGTAACTAGTCGAGGGTCTATTTGTGACAAGTTTGAAAATCGAAGCAATGTCTATTCTCATTTAGTCTACGGCCCAGCGTGGAGACAGGGCTAAGCGCCCGGTGTAACTTCTTGCTAATCGGTGCAATGGCGGAAACATTGCCGGGCGTCGATGCGCTCTGTGCTGTTCCTTGGAGCGAAGTGATTCGGGATTTGGTGGGCGTGAAGAATCGACGGTTTGGCGTGTCGGGTGGCCCCAGAGCCACGGCTCTGTGACCTGCGAAATCAGTTGGTCGGCTGCTGTCTCGTGCGGCGCTGGGATACGGCTCACAGTCGGGGGTAAAACCGGGCATTTGGGTAGGCGGTCAGCTCAGTAAATGGCCTAAAATTTTCCTAAGAGCCAGCGTAGAAAAATGTTGGCTTGACCGAAGGAAACGGGCAATAAGGGCGTCCGAAACGAGATGACTTTGCGGTTCGCTCGGTGCTTATATGCCAGAGTCTTTAAAGGCGTCAAAGTGCCCCATGCCCCACACCATCCAAAAAGGAGTATCTGTGCACAAGAACATCGTCGTTTTTGAGGTCGAAGGCGGCTCGGACAAGTACTTTGATGGCCATCGCAAGGACACCATGCCCATCGTCAACGCAATTCGCGAAGCTGGCTGGTCCTCCGAGGTCGTCTACTACCGTCCGGAGTGGTCGGACGCCATCTTCGACTATGTCTCCGAGAATTTTGACGGCTACATCTCCCGTGTTAATCCGGGCAACATTCCAGGCGGCGAGAAGGGCTACTTCGAGCTTCTCACCAAGCTCTCCGGCGCGGGGCTCGTCGGTATGTCCACTCCGGTCGAGATGATGGCTTACGGCGCTAAGGATGCACTGGTCAAGCTGAACACCACCGACCTGGTTCCGGCCGACACCGCCGCATACTACGATGTCGAGACCTTCCACAAGACTTTCCCGACCTCCCTGTCCTACGGTGAGCGCGTCCTGAAGCAGAACCGCGGCTCCACGGGTTCCGGCATTTGGCGTGTTCAGCTGGAGGACAAGGAGCTCGCAGCCTCCGTTGAGCCGGGCACCGCTCTGCCGCTCGACACCATGCTGCGCTGCACCGAGGCCGTCGACAACCACACTGAGGTTCGCAAGCTCGGCGAGTTCATGGACTTCTGTGACCAGTACATCATCGGAGACAATGGCATGCTCGTCGATATGCGCTTCATGCCGCGCATTGTTGAGGGGGAGATTCGTATTCTGCTGGTCGGCCCGCACCCGGTTTTCGTCGTCCACAAGAAGCCGGCAGCCGGTGGGGACAACTTCTCTGCAACCCTGTTCTCTGGCGCTAAGTACACCTACGACAAGCCGGAGGATTGGCAGGATCTCGTTGACATGTTTGCCGAGGTTCGTCCGGTTATCGCCGAGAAGCTCGGGGGTGACAACATCCCGCTGATCTGGACCGCCGACTTCATGCTTGCCGACGGTGAAAACGGCGAGGATACCTACGTCCTCGGCGAGATCAACTGCTCCTGCGTCGGATTCACTTCCGAGCTCGACATGGGCATCCAAGAGCTCGTCGCTCAGGAAGCTATCAAGCGCGTTGAGGCCGTTAAGTAGTCTCAACCCGCCCGAGCTGGCCTAAAAGCTGCAAGACCGCATTCCGGCGGCCCGAATTCCGAGGTCGCAGGAATGCGGTTTTGTTTACTTATTCCAGAACTGTGAGACGGAATAACCGTACCTGTAGAGCGCTCGCCGCACGACTGGCAGCGAGAGTCCAATCACGCTCGATGGGTCGCCGTTGATTCCGTCGATGAACCAGCCGCCCATGGCCTCGAGAGTGAAAGCGCCAGCGCACTTGAGGGGCTCCCCGGTCTGCGCGTATGCGCGGATGTCCTCATCGCTCACCTCGGCGAAGTCCAAAGTGGTAATCGCCGCCTCCACATGCTCTCCCTTAGGAGTGACGATGCAGTGCCCGGTAATCAACTCTGCCGTGCGGCCGCGCTGGGATTGCCAGCGAGCGATAGTCCGCTCGACCGTGTGTGGCTTTCCTTGTAACTCGCCATCAATCAAGAGCATTGAGTCGCCTCCGATAACGACATCGTCGGGGAATCTTTCTGCTACGGCGTGTGCTTTCGCTTTCGCGAGTGTTTCGACGACATGGGCGGGGGAGGCGTCGGCAAGCGAGGCGATGAGTGTGTCTTCATCAACCTCGGGTGCAGCGGTGATGGGTTCAATCCCGGCACCGCGCAGTATTGATAGGCGAGAGGGGGATGTGGATGCAAGGACGATGCGGGGGGTGCTCATGGATAATCAGTGTAGGGCTTCCGGCCGATGGGCACAGATAGAGCATTGACGGGGCGGCCATAGGCGGGGTGCGGGCAAAAATGTAAAAGATACTTGTCATGGCGGATCTTTATATGTAAAGTAAAGTTGACAATAAGTTAAGTGAGGTTGGCAAGGTGGGCGAAGAAAATCGTTCGAACCTCGTGCGCAAGTACCGGCGTTGGGCGGAATTGAGCCAGGCGGATCTGGCGGTAGCAGTCGGAGTTTCCCGGCAGACAATCGCCAACATCGAACGCGGCAACTATTCACCGTCGGTGTACTTGGCCCTAGGAATTTGCAAAGTATTAGGGAAAACAGTCGAAGAAATCTTTGATTCCACTGCGGAAGAAGGAGAGTAGAAATGTCATACGCAGACTCCGTAATTCATCGCTACGAAGCGACCGTCGATGACGAATACCAGCGCATGCTGCTGCACCAGTCTTCTACAGTCGGCTTCACCGCGATGATGTGGCTGTGCTACCTGCTGGCAGTCGTGCTGATTTGGGCCATGCCGGGGCAGAACATGGAGACCGCGGCGGTTGCGATCTTCCTCGTGCCGCTTTTCTCCCTTCTCATCGGGCAGGGCTGGCTGAGGAAAAGGATTCCGCTGCCGCGAATCAATAGGATTTCCAAGGGGGAAGCCGTGGCCTTGGGGGTCATCATCTTGCTGTGGATCGCCGGTATGGCCCGATCGCAGATGATGATTGGAATGGAGCTGGCAGGCTACCTAACTGAAGCTATCGTAGGTGTCGGCATGGGACTTGCTGCCGTACTCTTTGCCTTCAAGGTCATCTACCCTGCGGTGCGCGACCGAGACCAGCGCAGGCTCGATCGAGAGCTCGATGAGGATATCGACTGACTCAGATTGACTGGCTAAGACCAGGTAGGGCGTTCCGGAATGATAACCGGGGCGCCCTTTTGCTCCATGACACGGACCGAGGCCTCATAGACACCTTCAATACGATCCTCAGTCAGTGCATCGGAAGGCTCGCCATCAGCAATAACACACCCATGCTCCAAGAACACGACCCTATCGCTGTACTGCGCTGCGAGAGTCAGGTCGTGCAGCGCAGCAATGACGGTGAGCTTGGATTCTTTGCGAATGCCATCCACCAGCTCCATCACCTGCTGCGCCTTGCCAATATCGAGGGCGGACGTGGGCTCGTCGAGAAGTAAAATCGTAGGCTGTTGGGCCAAAGCCCTCGCTAAAACGACACGCTGGAGCTCACCACCGGAAACATCAGTAAGACGACGCGAGACGTACTTCTCCAGCCCCAACCTGACGACGACATCGTCGACAACCTGCTGGCCGCGACCTCTATACGGTGCACGACCCAAGGTTATGTACTCCCTGATAAGCATTCCCTCGGGGACCACGGGCTGCTGCGGCATAAGGGCCACTCGCCGTGCGACTGCGGCGCGGGGGCTCATGCGCGGGTCAATACCACCGACAGCAAGCTCGCCCGTGGAATGAGACAAACCACCAATACAGCGCAACAGCGTCGACTTGCCACAGCCGTTCGGGCCGATCAAGCTAACCCACTGGCCAGCACTCGCCCGAAGCTGCACGGATGACAAAACCGGTTGAGAGCTGCCGGGATATGTGAAAGAAACATCGCGTAGCTCGACCGCGCCCAACGACGCATCATCTACGCGACCGGGCTCGGTCACGCGTGCGAAAAGCATGGGAAAAATCATCAAGACTTCGACCTTCCGTAGCGACGCAGCAAATACAGGAAGAACGGGCCACCGACGGCGGCGGTGACCACGCCGACGGGGACCTCAGCCGGCGACATGACGGTTCGCCCCACAATGTCCGCCACCTGCAGAAAAGCGGCACCCCACAGCGCAACTAGAGGCAGAAGCAGCCTGTGGCCCGGCCCGACGATAATCCGAAGGGCATGAGGAACAATGATTCCCACAAAACCAATCAGCCCGGACACGCTCACTGAAGCAGCCGCAATTAGAGTCGCGGCGGCGACCAGGGCGACCCTGACACCGCCTACGTTCAGTCCGAGCGACGCGGCCTCCGTATCCCCGACGCTCAAGACATCCAAGGCACGCGCGGACATGAGGACCGCGACGACACCTACCAGCACCGGAATCGCCGAGTAGAGGACACCCCTCCACGACGATGCGCCAAGCTGGCCCAACATCCAGCCATAAATAATGCGCAGCGAGTCCTCATTACGTTGGAGAAGGAACTGCTGAGCGGCATTAGCGAAGGCCGCGACAGCCACACCAGCAAGGATAACGGTGACGGGCGACGACCGATCCCCCAGAGAATTGCCCGCAATATAGGTAACCACCACCGCTACGATCCCGCCCGCGAAGCCCACGATCGGAATCATCGCCGCGGCAGCGCCGAACAAAATAGCCACCGTGACCGCGAGGGCTGCACCCGATGAAATTCCCAATAGGTACGGGTCTGCCAGGGGATTCCTAAACACAGCTTGATAGGTTGCGCCGGCAATAGCCAGGGCCGTTCCGACGAGCGCCGCCATCGCGACACGGGGAAGGCGGACGTTAAGCAGAATCGCCGACTCCCGAGCACTCAGGGCGGAATCGGGGCCACCGAGTAAGCCAAACGACAAAGTATGAAAGACTCCAGCGACGGGAAGCGGCGCAGCCCCAATGAAAATACCGAGAATGAGCGTTGCAACAACCGCGCAGATGCCCACCGTGATTGACAGCGTTCCTTTAAACATCTCGCCGCCCGGGTACGAAAAATTCAAGATGAGGTATCACAAGATTTGCTTGTTTCCTTAAAACCACTTAGGCGTGAGCAGGCTGGTAAGCCTTCAGAACAGTCGCAATCGAGCGAATCAACTCCGGCAGGCGCGGCCCCCAGCGACTAGCAAGGTCAGGATCGAGCGGCTCAATCCGATTGCTTTTCACCGCATCAATTTCATTCCAGCCGGGGCGGGCAGAGACAGCCTCGGGAGTTACCCCGCCTGCCGAACCGTGGTCGGCGAGGAAAATGAAATCCGGATTAGCAGCGATGACAGCCTCGTTCGACAGCTGCGGATAATCAGCGCTGTCACCTGCAATGGACTTCAGCCCAAGCAGTCCATAGGCCTGACCAATGAAAGTGCCGCCACCAGCACTGTAGAGGCTCGGGTCAGCCTCGTGGAAGTAACTCAGTCCTGAATTACGAATCTTTTCGGGTACCTCCTGGACGGCTTTGCTAATGCCGGTGCGCATCTCCTCGACGACCTGCTGCGATTCCTTGCGGTGTCCGGTCGCCTCGCCAATTTTCTCTACCTGCTGGTACGCATCCTCGAAGGATGTGGCGGCAGGAAGAAGCAGGAGCTTGACCCCAACTGCATCCAGTGCCTCTCCGAGACCGTTAGTGTCGTCGCTGGCAATAACAAGATCGGGGTTCTCGGCGAGAACAGCCTCAGGATTGGGCTTGAAACCACTGAAATCACGTCGAGGAGCATCGGTTGGCACATTCGAGTTCGAATCAACTGCAACCACCTGATTGCCCGCGCCGATTTCGTACAGCGTCTCCGTCGCAGTAGGAGACAACGAAACGATGCGCTCGGCGGCAGCACTGCTGTCCGTCGAGTCCTCAGCTGAAGGGGAACATCCCGAAAGTATCAGGGCGAAAGCGGCCAGTCCGGCTAGTACGGCATTTCTCTTCATAAGTTCAAGTGTAGTGAACACAGTAAAAGGCCACCATTGAACTTTCATTGGTGGCCTTTATGATGTCAGACCGCTGGGAGAAGGCGGGGGTGTGAGCCCTCACCATCAGCGATGAAAACTACTAGTAGAAGTGGACGTTTCGGAAAGTTCCCGGAACGTACTGGTGCGGCTGGTGGAAGCCTTCCTCCAGCCGGCCCCACTGGTTACGCGGGCCCTTGTCCTCTTCAGCCCCGGCTGCGTTAGCCATGCCTGCGAACAGTAGCGCAAGAGTTGCGGTCTGTGCGGGTGTCGGGTTGCCTTTGAGTATGGACATGAACGGCGCGGCAGGCGCTGCTGCGGCGTCCTCGGATGCTGGGGTATTGGTGGAATCTATCACAGCGGAATGTTCCCATGCTTCTTGGCCGGCACGTTGACGACCTTGCGGTCCAGCAGGCGCAGGCCCTCAATCAGCTGACCGCGGGTCTCGCTCGGCGGGATAACAGCGTCGATGAAGCCACGCTCAGCAGCCATGTACGGGTTGACCAGAGTCTCCTCGTACTCCTGCTCGTACTCTTTCTGCAGTGCGACGACATCCTTGCCCTCGGCCGCTGCAGCTTTGAGCTCCTTGCGGTAGATGAAGCCGACAGCGCCGGAAGCACCCATAACCGCAATCTGTGCGGTCGGCCATGCCAGGTTGATGTCGGCGCCCATGTCCTTCGAGCCCATGACGCAGTATGCTCCGCCGTAAGCCTTACGGGTAATAACGGTAATCTTCGGAACAGTAGCCTCTGCGTAAGCGTAGAGGAGCTTCGCGCCGCGGCGGATGATGCCGTCGAACTCCTGGTTGGTGCCAGGCAGGAAGCCCGGGACGTCCACCAGCATGACAATCGGAATGTTGAAGGCATCACAGGTGCGGACGAAGCGCGCGGCCTTCTCGGAAGCCTTGATGTCCAGGCAGCCAGCGAACTGAATCGGCTGGTTTGCGACGAAGCCGACCGAGCGCCCCTCAATGTGGCCGAAGCCGATTACGACATTCTGCGCGTAGTCTTCCTGAATCTCAAGGAAATCCTCGTCATCGACCAGGCGGGTAATAACTTCCTTGATGTCGTATGGCTGGTTCGGGGAATCCGGAATCAGGGTATCGAGTTCGAGGTCCGCCTCGGTGATGTTGTCCGCGATGGAGCCCTCGAACGGGTCTGCCTCGAGGCGCGGGGCCTCTGCGCGGTTGTTCGACGGCAGGTAGCCGACGAGTTCCTGGACGAAGGTCAGCGCGTCCTCGTCGTCCGAAGCGGTGTAGTGGGAAGTACCCGAGGTGGCCATGTGGGTACCTGCACCACCGAGCTCTTCCTGGGTGACCTCTTCACCCGTGACTGTCTTAATGACATCCGGGCCGGTGATGAACATCTTCGAGGTACCGTCGACCATGACGATGAAGTCGGTCAGGGCCGGGGAGTAGACGTGGCCACCGGCGCAGGCGCCCATGATGAGGGAAATCTGCGGGATGACGCCGGACGCCTGGGTGTTGCGGAAGAAGATCTGCGAGTACAGGCCGAGGGAAACAACACCCTCCTGGATACGGGCGCCCGCGCCCTCGTTAATGCCGATAATCGGGACACCGGTCTTGATTGCGAGATCCATGATCTTCACAATCTTCTCGCCGTAAACCTCGCCCAGTGCGCCACCGAAAATAGCGCCGTCCTGCGAGAACACACAGACCTTGCGGCCGTCGATGGTGCCGTAGCCAGTAACAACACCATCGGTCACCGGGCGCTTGGCGTCCAGGCCGAAGTTCTTGGAACGGTGACGTGCGAGGGCGTCGACCTCTACGAACGAGCCGTCGTCAAGCAGGAACTCAATGCGTTCGCGGGCGGTGAGCTTTCCCTTGTCGTGAACGCGCTCGATGGACGCCTGGCCCATCGGTGCCTGAGTCTCGGCGAGGCGAGCACGCAGGTCAGCTAGCTTTCCGGCGGTGGTGGTCAAATCCGGGGTTTCACCGGTTGATGTATTTGCGGCAGTCGTCATGGTCCCTAGTTTACGTTTCGACAACGGGGGGAGGTAGTCGGGGGCGACCGCTGTTAACGAATGAACTCTCAACAGTGAGGTTAAGTGTTCAAAACTATGGGGTGTTACAGCGGGATATTTCCGTGCTTGCGTGCAGGCCAGGGGACCTTCTTGCCCCTGAGGAGACGCAAGCTCTGCGCCACGCGGATGCGTGTCTCGGAGGGGAGGATTACCTCGTCGATTAACCCCCGTTCGGCGGCACGGTAAGGGGTTAGCATGTGGCCCTCGTATTGACGCTCAAAGTCTGCGATGAGGGCCTTGACGTCGCTTTCCGACGCCTCCGCCGCCTTGATTTCGCGCCGATGGAGGAAGCGAACTGCGCCTGCCGCGCCCATTACGGCAATCTGCGCGGTCGGCCATGCTAGGTTGACGTCTGCGCCCAGTCCCTTTGAGCCCATGACACAGTAGGCGCCACCGTAGGCCTTCCTCATTGTCACGGTAATCTTTGGCACGGTTGCTTCGGCGTACGCGTAGAGGAGTTTGGCCCCTCGGCGCAGGATTCCCTGGTGTTCCTGGTTGGCTCCGGGAAGGAATCCTGGGACGTCGACGAGCAGCACTAGGGGAATGTTGAAAGAGTCGCAGGTGCGGACGAACCGAGCTGCTTTTTCCGCTGCATCAATATCTAGACAGCCGGCGAACTCGAGTGGCTGATTCGCCACGAAGCCGACGCTTTCGCCCTCGATTCTTCCAAAGCCGATGACGACATTGCCGGCCCTGTTTTCCTGGATCTCCAGGAAGTCCTCGTCGTCGGAAAGTGTGCGGATTACATCGCGCACGTCGTAGGGGATGGAGGGGGCATCGGGGATTATTGAATCGAGCTCACGGTCGAGCTCGGTGATTTCTGCCTCGGCCGTGTTTGGCCATGCCTCGGGTGTGGTGCCGTGATTGTTGGGGAGGTAGTCGATAAGGTCGCAGACCCAGTCGAGGCCGTCCTTTTCGTCGGAGGCGGTGTAGTGAGAATTGCCTGCGATTTCCATGTGAGTGTCGGCGCCGCCAAGTTCCATCTGGGTGATTTCTTCGCCGGTGACAGTCTTGATCACATCCGGGCCGGTGACGAACATGCGTGAGCTCTCTTCGACCATGACCACGAAATCGGTGAGTGCAGGGGAGTAGGCGTTGCCTCCGGCGCAAGCGCCGAAAATAACAGAAATCTGGGGGATTACGCCGCTTGCGCGGACATTGTGGTGAAAGGTCTGCGCGATGAAATCGAGGGAGACTGCGCCGTCCTGGATGCGCGCGCCGGCTCCTTCGTAGAGTCCAATGAGTGGTCGGCCAGTTGTGATGGCGAGTTTTTGGATCTTGACCATCTTTTCGCCGTAGACCTCTCCGAGGGCACCGCCGAAAACGGTGCCGTCCTGGGAGAATACGCAGACCTCTCGGCCGTCAATGGTGCCCCAGCCAGTGATAATTCCGTCGGTGATGGGGCGCTTGTTCTGCATGTCGAAGGCGGTTGTGCGGTGCTGG
Organism: Corynebacterium lactis RW2-5; assembly: GCF_001274895.1. Classification (NCBI taxonomy): domain Bacteria; kingdom Bacillati; phylum Actinomycetota; class Actinomycetes; order Mycobacteriales; family Corynebacteriaceae; genus Corynebacterium; species Corynebacterium lactis. Next base: position 2,134,455 of record NZ_CP006841.1, on the reverse strand, counting down.
GCCAGAGCATCGAACTCGACGAAGGAGCCTTCGTCGAGGAGATAATCGAGGCGTTCGCGGGCAGTCATGCGGCCGGCCGCACGAACCTTTTCGTGGGCAAGGGCGCCCATTGGCATCGTCGCTTCCGCTCGTCTGCGCAGAAGATCCTCGTTGCGTGCCGCGGTGGTAAGTGGGCCTGTTTGTGTGAGCAGCTGGTTTTCCGAGCTGCCGACCGGGGTTGACCCCTGTGAGCTTTTTTGTCCGTCCACTACCAAATGTGAGGGAATAGTCATGTTAGGAGAATTTAGTATTTGGGGACGAAATAAGTAAAGGGGATGGAGTGTGACAATTGTCACTGCACAACGGTGTTAGTCGGTGGGGCGGAAGCAGTATTGAAAATGGGGAGGGCTAGTTCCTCGCTGGGGCTTGCCGACGGTAGTTGCTCCTGCGGCGCCGTCAATCCGCGGTGTCGCCTAAGATGCTGTGCATGACTGACGCTCGTATTGAATCTTCTCGCAGGCCTGTAGATGCGGCGAAGCTGCGCTCGCTCGCTCCCGGGTGGAACAGTATCGAGGTGCTAGATAGTACGGGGTCGACTAATGCGGATTTGAAGGACAAGGTGGCGGCAGAACGCGCCACTGCGGTACAAGTGCCGGACCGAAGTGCCATTTTCGCCTCGGAGCAGTCCTCGGGCAGAGGGCGTCTAGCCCGTAAGTGGGCGGCGCCCTACGGCGCTTCAATCGCACTGTCCGTTCTGTTTCGTCCGCGGGGAATTGATTCCGACCAACTTGGACTCCTGCCACTAGTGGTCGGGCTGGCAGTCGTGGACATGATGGTGTCTGAGGCGGGTTTGGAGCGCGATCGGGTTGGTTTGAAGTGGCCGAACGATGTATTGGTGGACGGCCGAAAGATCTGTGGAATCCTGGTGGAGGCAGCATCGATTGCGCCGCCGATTCTTATCCCCGGCATTGGTGTCAATGTGTCGCTGCTGGAGGAGGAGCTACCGGTTGCCCATGCAACCTCTCTCTTCCTCGCGGGGGCACCTAACCTGGAGCGCACTGAGTTAGTGGCAGGGCTTTTACGGGCGTTGGATGCGCGCGAGAAGCAGTGGCGCGAGGGCTCCGCAGAATTGCTCGAAGAATATCGTCGTGCTTGCATAACCATTGGTAGTGAAGTGAGGGTGGAACTTCCAGGAGGCAAGACTCTTACGGGCCGTGCCTCGGATGTGCGCAGTGATGGCGAGCTAGTAGTCACGGATCATTTGGGCACCGCTCACTTCGTAGCAGCGGGCGATGTGTTCCACGTTCGTGCCACTGATGGGAGCTACGCGGTGGGGGACCGAAAGTAATGTCCTTTCCGTATTCTGAGCTCGATACGAATGAGGAAATTCTGCTCGATACGAACCCGACCTTCGGCAGGCTTGTCTGGCCCCTGTTGGAGCTGATGGCGATTACCGGAGTCGTTGGGTTGATGATTGGCTTCATTGACGGTTCCGCCACGGTGGGGGCGGGGATGCAGCCGGTCCGTACTTTTCTGTTCTTCGCCTGGACTGTTTTAATATTGTGGCGAGTCGTGCGCCCTTCGCTGAACTGGTTAGGAGAGCGCTTCGTCCTGACCGACAGGAGAATCCTTCTCCGACGTGGTCTATTGCGTCCACGAGTGACGACGGTGGATTTACGTTCCGTGCGCAGTGTCGACAGGCGAGGAAGTGCGCTTTTGCTCCGAACTCATTATTTCGGACCGCTGCTCGAGGTCGAAGACATCCCGTCAGCGCGAAAAGTCGCGAAGATGGTTTCCCGGATGACCTAATCGGCAGGCGGTGGCCGCATACAGTCCGCGTTTATCAGGCTTGGTGGGCGATACCCTACAATCATGGGCGTGACTGCTACGGATACACCAGATAATCCTGCAAATTCTACTTCCGCTGCTAAGCGGCATCCTGCGCATCCGCGCGGTGTGCCAATTGTGACTGTCATCGGTGACGGGCAGTTGGCCCGTATGATGCAGACCGAGGCGATCGAGTTGGGTCAGTCGATTAAGCTGCTAGCGGGCTCGCGCGACTCTTCTGCAGCTCAGGTCTGTCACGACATCGTCATCGGCGACTACCGCGTTTGGGAAGACGTGGAGCGTGCAGTCCAGGGCGCTCATGCTGTGACCTTTGATCACGAGCATGTTCCCACCGAGTTTCTGAACCGCCTGTCGGGGATGGGCTACTCAGTCCAGCCCCAGCCGGCGGCTCTTCTGTATGCGCAGGACAAGCTTCTGATGCGCCAGCGCCTGGAGAAAATGGGCGCTCCAGTTCCGGAATATTCAGCAATTGAATCCGTCGAAGAAGCCCTGGCTTTCCACGACCGAGTTGATGGAGCCGTCTGTCTAAAGGCCCGCCGGGGAGGCTACGACGGGCACGGGGTTTGGTTCCCTGGCAGCCGCGAGGACTTGCGCGAGTTGGTCTCCGAGTTGCTGGGACAGTCCGTGCCACTAATGGCGGAGCGCAAGGTTGCCCTAGTACGAGAGCTATCCGCCATGTGTGCTCGGACTCCTTCGGGCCAGGTGGCTGCCTGGCCAGTGCTCGAGTCGGTGCAGCGAGATGGAATCTGCGTAGAGGCAATCTGCCCGGCCCCTGGGCTTTCCGACGACCTGGCGGCCCAGGCTCGCGACCTCAGCGTGAAGGTGGCAACAGAGCTGGGGGTGACCGGGGCCCTGGCCGTCGAGCTTTTCGAAACCACAGACGAAGCAGGCAACCCCCAGATTTTCGTGAACGAGCTGGCGATGCGCCCCCACAACACCGGTCACTGGTCGCAGGACGGTTGTGAGACCAGTCAGTTCGAGCAACATCTGCGCGCGGTCGCTGATCTTCCTCTAGGGTCGACTCGCCCCACCGCCCCCGTCACGGTGATGGTAAATACGCTCGGCGGCGAAGAGGCTCCCGACAGTCCGATTGCCTACCGATTTGCCGAGGTATGGCGCAGGTTTCCCTCGGTCAAGATTCATTGGTATGGAAAGGAATGGCGTCCGGGGCGCAAGCTTGGCCACGTCAACCTCTGTGGCTACGACGCTACAGCTGAGGGCATCGCTGAGACACGCAAGATTGCAAACCTCGCCGCTGAATATATCGTGAACGGTAAGTGGGCCGATGGGTACGTCGGCAAGCCAGAAAACAGCTAAAAGGCGCATTGGAAGCGGGACGAGGAGACAAAACAATGCTTGAGTTGAAGGACGCGCAGGGGCCACTAGTCGGGTTGATTATGGGGTCTGATTCCGACTGGCCAACAATGGAGCCCGCGGCGCAGGTGCTGGCAGAGTTCGGGGTGCCCTTCGAGGTCGGCGTTGTGTCCGCACATCGCACACCAGAACGCATGATTGACTACGCAAAGTCCGCCGCGGACAAGGGACTGCGCTGCATCATCGCGGGAGCCGGGGGAGCGGCACACCTTCCGGGGATGGTCGCCTCTGCGACACCGCTGCCCGTAATCGGAGTGCCTCGTGCCCTGGAGAACTTGGAGGGCGTCGACTCGCTTCTATCCATCGTTCAGATGCCCGGCGGCGTACCGGTTGCGACTGTTGGTGTGGGCGGCGCGAAGAATGCGGGGCTGCTCGCTGTCCGTATCCTCTCGGCCGGTTACCCGGAGTTGATTGTTGCGATGGAGCGGTACCAGGCAAACATGCGCGACGAGGTTCTGGCTAAGGACGAAAAACTGCGCCAGAAGCTCATGGGCAACTAGCCGCCTAGTCGCTGACCTACGCGCGAGTGTGCGCGGATGGGTAGCGGAAGGTATCCGGGTCGGCCATCTCCCAGGCCTCGGCCCAGTTGATGAAGCGAGTGCCTGTGAGAAGCTCGCCGGGGGAGAGCCAGTTGTAGAGCTCGGCGTAAGACTCACCGACCTCTTCGCTGGTACGGCGGAGTAGATAAGAAGGGCCCAGTTCAGAGAAGTCCGACAGTCCCATGGACGCGAGCATGCCTGCTGCTTCCTTCACCGTCGCATCGTGGTAATTGGCCACACGCTGAGCCTTGTCGTCGACATCCAGAGCCTTCCACAGCTTCGGATCCTGCGTGGCGACACCGACGGGGCATGTGTTCGTGTGACACAGCTGCGACTGGATGCAGCCCGTGGCCATCATCATTCCTCGGGCGGAGTTCACGAAGTCCGCGCCGATGCACATTCGCTTGATGATGTCGAAGCCGGTGATAATTTTTCCGCTGGCGCCGAGCTTGGTGCGGTCTCTCAAACCCGCACCGACCAGAGCATTGTGGACGAGAATCAAACCGTCAGTCAGCGGTAGGCCTACTCGGTCCGAGTATTCCAACGGTGCCGCGCCAGTTCCGCCCTCAGCGCCGTCCACGACAATGAAGTCCGGTGTGATGTTTTCCTCCAACATCGCCTTGCAGACCGCGAGAAACTCCAGCTGCGAGCCGACGCAGAGTTTGAATCCGACCGGCTTGCCGCCGTTAAGCTCGCGCATGGTGCCCATGAATCGCACCAGCTCGCGCGGAGTGGAGTAGACGCGGTGATAGGGAGGGCTCATCACCCCCTTGCCGACAGTTACGTGTCGGGTCTGTGCAATTTCCTCGTTGACCTTGTCTCCGGGGAGCATTCCGCCGAGACCCGGTTTCGCGCCCTGACTAACCTTCAGATAGGTTGCCTTTACCTGCGGGATAGCTGCCTTTTTGCGGAACAGCTCCGGGTCAAAGTCGCCGTCTTCGGTTCGCGCGCCGAAATAGCCAGAGCCGAGCTGCCAGTAAATATCCGCACCGTACTTGAGATGGTACGGGCTAATCGCACCTTCGCCGGTATCCTGCACGAAGTGGCCCAGCTTCGCGCCCTTGTTCATCGCCATCACTGCGTTGGGGGACAGGGAGCCGAAACTCATCGCAGAAATATTGAGAATCGAAGAAGAATACGGCTGCTTGCAATCGGGCCCACCGATTTCTACGCGCGGATTAGCGATGACCTCGTGCGTTGGTGCCATGGAATGGCGCACGTACTCGTAGCCCGGCTTAGTGATATCGCGCTCAGTGCCGAAGGACTTTTTCGAAGAAATGCCCTTGGCTCGCTCGTAGACGACGGTGCGCGTGTCACGATCGAATGGGGCGCCGTCGAAGTTGCGCTCGATGAAGTATTGCTGCATTTCGGGGCGAATGGTCTCGCCCATGTAGCGAAGATGACCGATGACCGGGAAGTTACGGAGAATCGAATGCTTCTTCTGAAACATGTCGTACACCGCGATGAGGTCCAAAATTATCATCGCGCCGAGGAATATCCACCACCAGGGACTCAGATCCCAGACCGCAAGTGCGGCAACGACGTTGAGAACAGCGAGAATTGCGAGAATATACGGACGGGTAATCACATTTCAAAGATAACCCGGGTGGCGGATTTAGACCTGAAGGATTGTTGCCTTCTCTGCGGTGGCTATCTGCTCCAGTCGCTCAGAATCGCCGCCCCGCACGATAACTGCCGCACCACCAACGGACCACGCAGACAAGACGGATTTCGCCCATAGCACTGCCTTTAACTGTGTGGTTTTTGGATCAATCCATCCGTGGGAGAGGACTCGTGCCTTGTCATCCAGCCCGAGTTCGCGCGCAGATGCTTCCGCAAGCGCGAGGAGGCAATTCGCTGATTCGTCCCCAATTACAGGGGAGTCTTCCGACTCTGGACCGCTGCCCATGTAGGCATCCGGGTGGAAGCGAACTTCCGGGCCGAAATCGATTACTCCCGGCGGAATCTCGCCGCCGCATTCGACGACTCCACGCCCGAAAGGATCATCGGTCACCACCGCCAAGTAGGCATCTGGTTGCGTCTCTTCCCACTCGCTCAGCTTGCCGACGCTCGTAAACACGACCAGGGGATCTTTCGCGTCTACCCGGACTCCAGCGCGCTCACATCCGAGAACGATGCATGCAACCTGCCAAATTGGAGGGAGATCAATCCAGACGCTGTCACCCGGTTCCACGTCGAATTCATCGTGAAGCATGTTGGCGATTTTGGAGGCCCAATTATCCAGGGTGATTGCGGACAAATCAGTGCGGCCGCCAGTAGTCTCGTCGTAACAAGTCAGTCGGGGAATGGACGGGTCTGAGGCGAGGAGAGTCTTGAGAATTTCCACGCCCTCCAGGGTAGCGACCTTTGCTGCGCTGCGTTGAGGGACGGACGTCGCAAAGAATCAGGTGAGCGCGAGCGTGAATAGGAAAATCGTTGGCAAACAGGCCAGAGTAGTGACTACGCCACAGTCGCGGGCCTGCTCGAGGTTGCAGCCAAAGCGGGTGGAGAAAGTATAGACGTTTTGGGCCGTCGGCAAGCCAGCGATAACGACGGCGGCTAGGAGCGCTTTACCGGAGAGTCCGAAGGCGGCCCATCCAACGAGTAGGGCGAGGGCAGGGTGGACGACCAGCTTCATTAGCGAAGCAACCACGACGGCTCGGCGCGGAGAGCGTCCGGCTTCCATGAAGGGCATCCCGTGAAGGCTGATGCCGAAGGCCAGCAGCGCCATCGGAACTGCGGCTTGGCCGAGTAACCCTACCGGCTTGGTGACAACCTCAGGGATTGAAACCCCGGTTGCATTGACGAAAAGCCCGACCATTGCCGCGAGGAAAATTGGATTCTTCAGCGGTGCGGTCAGCGTCGCGCGGATACTAAAGCGGCCTCGACGGGTTAGCACTTCCAGGATTATCATCGACAAAGGCGCGTAAAAGGCAATCTGGAAGATGAGGGCGGGGACGACTGCGGTTGCGTCGTGAAGCACTGCGACCGCGATGGGGATACCCAGGTTAGCGACGTTGTTATAGGACGACGACATGGCCCCGACCATCGCGTCGGCACCGCGTTGGTGCAGCGGTGGAGCAGCCACGATCCTATAGAGCACGGCAGTGGCCAAGGCGGAAACTGCTGCGACAGCGAATGGCGCACCGAATACTGCGCCGGCATCGGCGGTAGCGAGTGTATGGGCGAGCATGCAGGGCATCGCTATCCAGAACACCACCATGTTTAGGGTGAAGGATGCCTTCTTGTCCACGATTTCACTGCGGCCAAAGAGCCAACCCACCAGGATTAACACGGCGACGGAGCCGAAGCCTGTGAGAATTTCGGTGAGGTTGAGCATAGGTATTAAGCATACAAAAGGCCCGCAACCTACCGATTAAACGGTATTGGTTGCGGGCCTTTTAAACGCTGTTGTGCATGTTTACCATGCGACCCAGCGCGAAATTAGCCGTGTGGGAGCTGCTCTCGGTGCGAGCTCCCCGCCAGCCGATTTAGCGGCTGGTGAACGGCAGGAGAGCCATCTCGCGGGCGTTCTTCACAGCGGTAGCGACCTGGCGCTGCTGCTGCGGAGTCAGACCGGTGACGCGGCGGGAACGGATCTTGCCGCGGTCGGAGATGAACTGGCGGAGCAGGTTAATGTCCTTGTAGTCAACCTTCTCAACGCCTGCGGCCTTGAGCGGGTTCTTCTTCGGGCGGCGGGACTGCTCCATCCGCGCCTTCTTGTTAGGCTGATTGCGCTTCATTGGTGCTCCTCGACTTACCAGCTGGACTTACGGACACCCGGGAGCTCGCCACGGTGGGCCATCTCACGGACGCGAACACGGGACAGGCCGAACTTGCGGAGGTATCCGCGCGGACGACCGTCTGCAGCGTCGCGGTTGCGAACGCGAACGGGGGATGCGTCGCGCGGCTGACGGTTCAGCTCGTACTGCGCATCCATGCGCTCTTCGTCGGTGGAGTTCGGGGACTTGATGATGCGCTTCAGCTCAGCGCGGCGTTCTGCATAACGAGCGACGATTTCCTTGCGCTGCTCGTTCTTGGCAATCTTGGACTTCTTAGCCATGAATTAGCGCTCCTCGCGGAATTCGACGTGCTTGCGGACTACCGGATCGTACTTCTTGATGGTGATACGGTCCGGGGTGTTGCGCTTGTTCTTACGGGTCACGTAGGTGTAACCGGTACCCGCAGTGGACTTCAGCTTGATGATTGGACGGATGTCATTACGTGCCATTTTTAGATCTTCTCCCCACGTGCACGGATCTGAGCAACTACTGCCTCGATGCCGAGCTTGTCGATGGTCTTCAGACCCTTCGGGGACACGTTAAGGGTAACGTGGCGACCCTCAGAGGCGAGGTAGAACTTCTTACGCTGCACGTTGGGGTTCCAACGGCGCGACGTGCGCCGGTGGGAGTGGGATACGGTCTTGCCGAAAGACGGCTTCCGTCCCGTTACCTGGCAAATCGCCGACATAGGGATTCCTTTGCTTCCTTGCCGCTCACTGCCGAGTACCTTTGGCGCGCCACACCGGAAAGGATGCTTCCCCCGGGGCGCTGCGCATTGACATCCGACACTGAGCGCGTAAACGAATAAATAGACAACAGCGAGAGGAAAGTTTACACAGGGGTGTCCGGAAAACCTAATCGCCTGCCGAAGGGTGCTGCGTTGCGACTTTCTGGCCGCCACCTGGCCATGGGAATTTCAATTTCAGGTACTTAGCCTGTAATATTCCCACGAGTGTCACCTCTAAGTATTTAGGTGCCATATTTTGTTCGTACCCAACTCAGGCACGATTCGCCCGTATTCCTATGTTTTATAGGAGAAGTAAGTAGTCTCGCTCAGTCCTATTTAGATAGGCATTGTGGAGGGGCGGCGCGAAAGCGACCTGAAGTTCAATCCTGAGGGAAACGAGATTTCATGAAGAAGGACATTCACCCTGACTACCACCCGGTGGTATTCAAGGACGCAAGCACGGGCCACTCTTTCCTGACCCGTTCCACCGCCACCTCCGACCGCACCGTCGAGTGGGAAGATGGCAACGAGTACCCGCTGATCGTCGTTGACGTCACCAGCGAGTCGCACCCGTTCTGGACCGGTGCACAGCGCGTCATGGACACCGCTGGCCGCGTCGAGAAGTTCCAGCGCCGTTACGGCAACCGCATTCGCCGCTCGAAGAAGAACTAAGGATAGGAGGGGAATAGAAAATGGCAGTACCTAAGCGTCGTATGTCGCGTGCTAACACTCGCGCACGCCGTTCCCAGTGGAAGAGCGACAACGTTGCTCTCCAGGAGATCAAGGTCGGCGGTCGCGTTTACAACGTTCCTCGTCGTATCGCTAAGGCCGCTCAGCTCGGTCTGGTCGACGTCGACAAGTTCTAGTCGCGAGCCTAAAGCTTTTAATCACCCCGTCCCCGAGGCTTCGGAAATTCTCCATGGCGCCTTGAGGACGGGGCTTTATTTATCCTTTGATTTGCGCTTGGAGCGCCAAAGTAGCTGCGCGCGGTGAATCGGCTGAATATTTAACGAATTATCTGTACCTCTCTTAACACGGCCTTAACTAATCAGGGCACAATGGACGTTATGAAGATTTTGGTAGTGGATGATGACCAGGCCGTGCGCGAGTCGCTGCGCCGCTCGCTGACCTTCAACGGTTACACGGTCGACTTGGCCGAAGACGGTGAACAGGCCCTGCAAAAGATTGCAGCGGACCGTCCGGACCTGGCAATTTTGGACGTAATGATGCCTAAGCTCGACGGCCTGGATGTGTGTCGTCGACTCCGCAGTGAGGGGGATGACCTTCCTGTCATGATGCTTACTGCGCGTGACTCGGTCTCCGAGCGCGTCGCTGGCCTGGACGCGGGCGCGGATGATTACCTTCCGAAGCCGTTTGCCCTGGAAGAGCTCTTAGCGCGCGTTCGCTCCCTGCTGCGTCGCTCCGCTCTCGACGGTCCTACCTCCGCTGAGGCTACCGCTTTGCAGTTCGAGGATCTGACGCTGGATCCTGAGACCCGTGAGGTCTTCCGCGGTGAACGTCGCATTAGTTTGACCCGTACTGAGTTCGCGCTGCTTGAGCTGCTGATGAGCAATCCGCGCCGAGTGCTCTCCCGCACCGCAATTCTTGAGGATGTCTGGGGCTATGATTTCCCGACATCGGGAAACGCCCTCGAGGTCTATATCGGCTACCTGCGCCGTAAGACTGAATCTGAAGGAGAACCTCGCCTTATCCACACTGTCCGCGGTGTTGGCTACGTGATGCGGGAGACTGCGCCGTGATTCTACGCCGGCGGCGTACCTCCAGTGACACTCTGGAAAAAGAGGCCCCGGGTCTGATTACGGGGCCTCTTTCCGTCGTAAAGCAGGGGGGTGGGCGAAAGAGCGGAAGGGCTTCCGGCGAAGACGGCGGTGATTTGCCGCGACGTTCGCGCATCCCCTCGCTGCGCTGGCGGCTGACCATCCTGACCGCGTTGATTGTTGCCGCGTCGGTGGGGTTGATGACCCTGGCGGCGTTCTTTACGGTGCAGGCGACTCTTTACAGGGAGGTTGACAACAATCTGCGCAACCAGGCGAAACAGCTTCTGGAGTCGCCGTACGCATCGGAGTTCGCGATTGAGCCGAGTGTGTCGGCGGAGTCGTTGAAGATTCTGAATCCTGATCTCGACGCGGTTTACTTCGCCCGGAATAGCGTCACGGGTAAGGGCGATACGATTTCGATCGGTGGCCCCGAGCTGGCTGTCCTACGTGGTAACCGGGATGAGTCGATGCGCACTGACGAGTTCAATGGGCGCAGGGTCTACGCTATCCGCGACCCGAATGGTGCGACGCTAATTCTGGCTCAGGACCTGACTTCGACGCAGTCTATTCTGCAGGCGCTGGGAGTCGTGTTGCTGACTATCTCGGCTATTGGCGTGCTGTTTGCGATTGGCGCCGGCATCACGGTTGCGACCACGGGTTTGAGGCCTGTGTCGAGATTGCGGGTCGCCGCGGAGCGCGTCACCGCTACGGATGAGCTGCGTCCGATCCCGGTCGAAGGAGACGACGAGCTGGCTCGTTTCACGCGGAGCTTCAACGAAATGATGGCGGCTCTGCAGGCCTCGCGCACGAAGCAGGCGGAGCTCGTCGCGGATGCGGGCCACGAGCTGAAGACACCGTTGACCTCGCTGCGAACTAACATCGAATTGCTGATGATGGCCTCCCGGAGCGGCACTGCGATATCGGAGAAGGATCGCGCGGACCTGGAAAGCGATGTCATCGCGCAGCTGGAAGAGCTGTCGACCCTGGTCGGCGACCTGGTGGACCTGGCTCGCGAGGATGGCCCGCAGCAGGTCATCGAAGAGATTGACCTAGAGGAGATTATTGCTTCTTCCCTGGAGAGGATTGAGCGTCGTCGGCCTGATTTGACCTTCGACGTGCAGCAGGAACCGTGGTTTATCTACGGCGATCCCGCGGGGCTTGGTCGAGCGATCCTGAACCTGATGGACAATGCGGCGAAATGGTCTCCGGAATCGGGCACGGTGCGTATCCGGCTGCGTTCCAAGAGCGATGCCGTCGCGGAGTTTACGGTCGCCGACTCGGGTCCTGGAATTCCAAAGGAGGACCGCGAAAAGGTCTTCGAAAGGTTCTATCGCTCGATTAAGTCGCGGTCGATGCCTGGATCCGGCCTGGGCCTGGCGATCGTTAAGTCCGTCATTGTGCGCCACGGTGGCACTATCTCTGCAGAGGAGTCGGATGATGGAGGTGCTCTTATGCGGGTCTCGCTTCCCGGCAGTCCTAAACCTGCAGGAGACGGGAGCCTCGTTGAGGAGGCTCTTTCCGATTCGACCAGTGAGCACTCCGGCCCTGTAGCGGAATAATTCGTCAAAATTGGGCGAGACTGTAGACAGTTCTCAGCCTATTGTCAGACGCGCAGTGCAAGGTATAGCGTATGACAAACTTCTTTGACGACAACTCCCGCGAATCGGGGAGTGCGGGGTGGGGGCGCCCGGCCTCTGGGGCCGAGGCCGGTACCAACTCCGGGGTCGGCGAGGCCGGAAACGTCCCAGCAGGTCAATCAGCTCAAGCGCAACAGCCTAACATCCAGCAGGATTGGCAGGACTTGTCCGGAAATCCCAATGAGAATCCGCCCCAGTCCCGTCATTCTGGTTCTAAGGGGCTGGGCGCGCTCGCTATCGCGGCGCTGATGTTGGGCTCCGCCGCAGTCGGCGGAGGTGCAGCGGCGCTCGTAGTGGCTAACTCTAATAGCTCGTCGACTACGCAAAATGCCCTGAAGGAGCCCGCTGAGACTCGTCAGGCTGCAGCTCCATCGGGTTCGGTCGAAGAGGTCGCTCAGAAGGTATTGCCCAGCGTCGTGTCTATCACCACGGAAACTGAGGCGGGCGTTGCTTCGGGGTCCGGTTCAATTCTCTCCTCCGATGGCCTGGTGCTGACTAATCACCACGTCGTCGCAGGCTCCGAGGAGGGCGGCCGAATGCAGGTCCTGCTTTCCGACGGATCGACGCACCCGGCCAAGGTCGTTGCCAGTGATGTGGCAACTGATATCGCGGTCATTCGTATTGAAGGCGTCAATGGTCTTCGTCCAATTTCTCTAGGCAACTCCTCGCAGGTTCAGGTCGGCCAGCAGGTCGTTGCGGTGGGTTCTCCTCTGGGCCTGACCTCGACCGTGACGCAGGGAATCGTTTCGGCGAAGAACCGGCCGGTTTCGGCAGCTGCCGAGAACGGGGAATCGTCGGTCATCGATGCGATTCAGACTGATGCTGCGATTAACCCGGGCAACTCCGGTGGCGCGCTGGTGGACATGGACGGCAACCTAATTGGTGTTCCTAGTGTTATTGCGTCGATGAAGCAGGGTTCTGAGCAGGCCGGCAGCATTGGCCTTGGTTTCGCCATTCCCATTGACCAGGCTCGCCGCATTGCAGAGGACCTCATTGAGAATGGGCATGCCCGGATGCCTGCGATTGGGGCGCAAATTGATACCCGCCCGATTACCAATGGAGCACTGGTACGGGAGACGACCCCGGGTGGCCCTGCGGAAAAGGCAGGTCTCAAGGGCGGAGATGTGATTAAGAAGGTCGACGATCGGGTCCTGGATAACGGTATTGCACTAATCGCCGCCATTCGGTCGCATCGCATCGGGGACTCTGTCACACTTACAGTTACGGACGAAAACGGAGGCAACGAGCGGACCGTAGATGTCACGCTCGGAGAGGCCCCGAGCTAATCTTCCCGGCAGGGACTAAGAAGGAGAGCGAGCGATGGCGTATACTACGGCGGCAGAACCGAGCGACGTTAATTTGGCAGAGATGGAGCGCCTAATTTCTGCGGAGCGCCGGTCCCGAAACGCGTTTGTCGTGCTTGTGGGCGACCATTTCGAGGATGCCGATAGCGCAGCGTCGCTGATCGTTGAGCTGTTGGAAGAGCAAGGGTTTTCGGTGGATGCCGTCGTGAGCACGGGCGCGGTTAAGCGCGAGATTCGTAAGGCTCTCGATACCGCGGTTGTCGGTGGTGCTGACCTCGTAGTCACCCTGGGCGGTGTCGGCGTGGGTCCGCGGGCGAAAACTCCCGAAGCGACACGGAAAGTTCTCGATACCCGAGTGCATGGCCTCGAACAGGCTATTCGCGCCTCCGGTCTCGCGGCTGGAATTCTCGAGGTCGGCCTGTCCCGAGGTCTGGCTGGGGTCTCTGGCCAGACCGTGATTGTCAATCTCGCCGAGACTCGCGAAGCCATTCGCGATGGCATGGCCACAGCCGGCCCACTTGTAGCGCACGTTCTGGACGATTTGTGCCGCTGGAGCGTATAAGTTGTCGGCACTGTCTCGAGACGAAAGAGGCCGGCGGAAACGCCGCAGGGCCGGGGCGCCCTCCAAACAGTTTTCCTCCCAGCGCAGGCCCCGAAGTCGGCGTGCTTCGGCCAGCGCCGGGTCGAGCGGGGGCAGGGCAGTAGAGTCGCCCGAAGATATTCGTAGTTTCGACGAAGATTTCTGGAAGAGTCAGCGCCCGCCGCACTGGGGGTAGGTCCCTCAACTCTGTGCAAGGGCAGAACGACGACGAAAAAGGCGCCGAAGGAGTTGTTCTCCTCGGCGCCTATTATCTGTTTATCTGCTGATACCGGATTACCAGCGAGCTGTTAGTTCAGCTCGTGCTTCGGCTTGCCGTTCTGCTCAGCAAGCAGGTCACGAATCTCGGTCAGCAGGTCGGCCTCGGTGACCTCCGGCTCAGCCGGGGTCTCGAGACGAGCCTCACGGATCTCGTTGAACTTGTTCATCGGAGCGACGATGACGAAGTACACAACCGCTGCAACGAGGAGGAAGTTGATCGCTGCGGTGATGACGGCAGCGAAGTCGAGGTAGGTCGACGGGTTACCGGAGATGATTTCGAAACCGAGGCCCTTGACCTCAGCGCCGCCGATGGTGTTCAGCAGCGGCTCGAGCAGGCTCTTGGTGAAAGCAGTGACGATGGCCGTGAAAGCGGAACCGATGACAACACCGACTGCAAGGTCGATGACGTTACCGCGCATGATGAAGTCTTTAAAGCCCTTGAGCATCTTCATACCTAACTTTGTTCAATTTGAGGGCGGGATGCCCACCCCGGAGATGATTGGCAGAGACCGGCAGAGTTTTACCGGTTCAGATTAATTCAAGATAGACGGAAGTACTTTGTTTCGCAATACAGCCGAGCCCGGTTTTCGCCAAAAGTATTCGTCCGCTGATCTTTCGAGGTTAGGTCCGGAAAATGCGAGGGGCTAAAAGGGCTTTGAATAATACTGTCCACCACATTGAATGAGGTGATTTACCAGCGGTTATCCAGTTATGAGCAGGGTCAGCGGGGAATCTAGTGAAGCTGTTGCAACCAATTCCGCGGCACCCGAGGGTAATGCAATTAACACAATCTCTTCTTCGATGATGTTGACAACACGGGCGCCATGGGCGAGCGGCGCAGTGCTCGTTTTCTCAGTTTCTCCGGCGATGATGTCGACCAAATCGCCCGCGTGAAGTACCGCGACAACACCCGCTTCGGCGGGAGTAACCGCCACAATTTTACTGTTCTGCTCCCCGGTTAACTCTTCCGCGAGCTGGGAACTAACGAGTCTGTTGTGCGATATAAGTTCCCCTGCGGACACGGGCAGGGCGACGGTCTTGCCGACCAAATCCTTCTCCTCCCGCAGGGCATTTTTGGGCACCAAGTCCCGCGGGAAATCGCGCTGAACAATATCCGCCTTCTCAATAGTCTTGCCGGCCTGCAGGTCCCGGGCGCTGGCAAAGACCCGGACGTAGCCAGAATCCGGGTTGAGTAGATCGGCGGCCGCGAGTGTAGCGGCTACCAGAAGAACAAAGATTCCGAGCCCACGGCGGATCGCAATCGGGCGTGGGCGGCCGAGGCCTTTAAGCCACGGCCTGCGTGTTGAAACGGGCATGAAGCGAATCTCCCTACTAGTCCGGCGATTGGAGGCGCGGGGAGTAATCGTCGAGCCAAAGGTGCCGCCTAGCTACCCCCGCATAGCTATAGGCGCGAGAATCGCCGCTTTGGTTCCCGAGATTTTGCTGTCGCCATCGGCGGGCCTAGCCCAAGAGATGCGGGGAGTCAGTGGCGTTTCCTTAAGGGCGCTCCGTCGTGGCGATCCCGTCGGCCGATATGACCGCGTCGGCGCCGACATCGTGCGGGTCAGCAGGGATGTCGTGGCGCAATTCATCGGGGAATACCGTCACCGCGCTGCGCCCCCGGAAGTATGCGAGACTGCGGTCATAGTAGCCCGCCCCGCGGCCGATACGTATCCCCGTCGCCGGGTTTGCGGCGAGCGCGGGGAGGATGGCGGCGTCGGCAAGCGAGAGGGAATCGGGGGAAAGCGAGTCGGCTACGGCAATAGGCTCTAGGAGCCCAAAGCGGCCCTTCATCAGGTAGCCGGAGTAGAAACCCCACCTGAGAGGAGCAGGTGGCCCGGGCGGGCAGACGGGTAGCAGGAGGCGAGCTTTGGGGACGGCGGAGGCGATTCGGCGTAGGAACTCTTCGCCGAGGCTGCCACCGGGCTCGTCGAGGGAGGGGACATAAGCAGCGACAATGGGGCTAGGGAGGGATGCGGGTGGGAGCTCCTCGCGGATCCAGGCGCAGATGTTGAGGACAAGGGCTTCGTCAAGCTGACGTCGCTGGTCGACAGTCCTGCGCTCCCGCGCGGAGAGGAGCAGGGGCCGGAGTGTTGCTTTGTCCATGCCCCACACGGTACCCGGGGACTTCGGGGCGATTACCCAGCGGGGAGGCACGGGGGAGAGAAAAGAATCCTGGTAATCGTCACCACTCGCCGGGGAGATTGCCGAACAAACTTTAGTTATCTGGGTATCGTGGCTTTTATGGTCACTTCGTCTCCAGACTCGGGCAACGGCAATGGAAATCCTGTCCGCACCGTAATCGTCCCTGCAGCAGGAATGGGAACCCGGTTCCTGCCCGCCACTAAAACGGTGCCGAAAGAGCTCTTGCCCGTCGTGGACACGCCGGGCATCGAGATGATTGCTGAGGAAGCGGCGTCGGCGGGGGCCTCCCGTCTGGCGATTGTCACCGCGCCCAGCAAGGACGGAGTGCTGGGGCACTTCGATCCGCGCCCCGACCTGGAGCAGACCCTGGCAGAACGTGGCAAGGACAAGATCGCCGCGAAGGTTCGCCGTGCCACCGAGGTAATCCGCGTGGAATCCGTGGTCCAGAACAAACCCCTGGGGCTGGGGCACGCGGTGCTGGTTGCGGAGCCTCTCCTCGATGATGACGAGGACTGCGTCGCAGTTATGCTTCCCGACGATCTCGTGCTCCCCATGGGAGTGATGGATCGCATGCGTGAGGTCCGCGAGCGCTTCGGCGGCTCGGTGCTGTGTGCGCTGGAGATTCCGCACGAAGAGGTCTTCAACTACGGCGTTTTCGATATCGAACCCGCAGGTGGCGAAGGTGCGAAGGGTGAGGACTCGCCTGCTGACGTCAAGCGCGTCCGCGGCATGGTGGAAAAGCCGGATCCCGAGGATGCCCCCTCCAACTACGTCGCGGTCGGCCGCTACCTGCTCGATCGCGCGATTTTTGACGCCCTGCGTCGCATCCCCCGCGGCAAAGGTGGGGAATACCAGCTGACCGACGCCATTGAGCTGCTAATCCAGGAGGGGCACCCGGTTCACGTGGTGGTCCACGACGGTTTCCGCCATGACCTGGGCAACCCGGGCGGCTTCATCCGGGCGTGCGTGGATTTCGGTCTGCGACACCCGGACTACGGTGCGGGTCTGCGTGCTTACATGGAGGAGCGCCTGGAGCAGGACCAGTAGCGAGGAAGAGAGGCACCGATGCGTTCAGTCGAAGAACAACTGGCGGCGATTACCGCGCATGCAGTCATGCCGGACCCGGTTCGCATTGCGATTTCCGAGTCCCTGGGCATGCTGTGCGCCGAAGATGTCCTCGCTGAGCAGCCTCTTCCGGGCTTCGTCCAGTCGGCTATCGACGGCTATGCTGTCCGTGCGGTCGATATCGTGGGGCATGCAGGCCAGCTGCATGCGGATGCCCGCCCGAGCGATGTCGACTTCCGCGAGGTGGAATTGCCCGTCGTAGGCGAGGTCGCCGCGGGTTCCCACCACCCGATGCGCCTGCAGCCCAAGCAGGCTGTACGTGTCCAGACCGGCGCGCCCCTTCCCTCGCTTGCCGACGCCGTGGTCCCGCTGAACTGGACCGATCGCGGTGGCAGGCGAGTCAACGTCCTTCATCCGGTGTACTCGGGCGACTTCGTCCGCAAGATTGGCGCGGATGTTCAGCCCGGTGATATCGCGGTCAGCGTCGATACCGTAATTTCGCCTTCCCAGGTCGGTCTTCTCGCCGCGGTTGGCCGATCGAAAGTCCTGGTCCACCCGAAGCCGCGGCTGTCTGTGATTTCAATCGGCAACGAGCTGGTCGACGTCGACCGCACCCCGGGCCTCGGGCAGGTCTACGATGTCAACTCCTACGCCCTGGCCGCGGCGGGCCGCGACGCGGGCGCCGAGGTGCACAGGGTGGGCATCGCAACCGGAGAGCCACGTCGCATCCGCGAGATCATCGAGGGACAACTGATTAAGAGCGAACTCGTCGTCATCACCGGCGCAATCGGCGGTGAGGCGGGGGAGCATATCCGCAGGGTTGTCGAGGAGCTCGGCGAGGTGGACATTTCCCGCATCGCCATGCACCCGGGCTCTGTCCAGGGGTTCGGAACGCTGGGTGACGGCAAAGTTCCGACTTTCCTGCTGCCGTCCAACCCGGTCAGTGCTTTGGTGGTCTTTGAGGTCATGGTCGCCCCGCTGATCAGGATGGCTCTGGGTAAGCGCAACCCGCGTCGTCGGGCTGTGACGGCTCGTGCTGTTGGGCCAATCGAGTCCGCGGAGAAGCGCCGTGGTTTCGTCCGTGGCCAGCTGATGCGCGATCGCGAGACTGGCGAGTACATGGTGCAGCCACTGGGCGGCACCGGCAGCGCCCAGGCGCATCTGCTCGCCGGCATGACCGAGGCGAACTGCCTCATTGTCGTGCCGGAGGATGTCATCCGTGTGCGGCCGGGCGATGTCGTAGATGTCCTGTTCATGGCCCGACAGTCCTAGCGTGGGGATTTTCTGCTGTGCGTAGCGCGCGCCTTGTCACGCGGGGTGGCCGCGTTCGGCTTCGCGCCCCCGAGCGGAGTGACTTTCAGGATTGGCGCGACCTCCGCTTGCTAGATGAGCACCTCCTCCGCCCCGTCGAGCCCACCCTCGACATGGACTGGGAGTCGGCGCATTCCTATCGCGCTTTCCGACGCCTCCTGCGCACCTGGCGCTCTGCGGAGAAGGAGGGCTCCGGCGTCACCGCTGTGATTGAGGTCGACGGCCGGTTCGCGGGGATGCTCACGCTCGGTTCCATCGTGCCTTTTCCGATTGCTCACGCCTGGGTCGGCTACTGGGTCGGCAGTTCTTTTACCGGCGGGGGCGTGGCCACCGCTGCGGTGGCGCTGGCCTGCGATTACGCCGCTACGGTGGGAGTGCACCGGATTGAGGCGACGGTGTTGGAGACCAACGGGTCGTCGGAAAGCGTTTTGGAGCGGTGCGGTTTCGAGTTCGAGGGGATCGCGCGCGAGGCCTTCCACATGGACGGTGCGTGGCGCGACCACAAGACTTACGCTCGCGTGAGCGCGGCGAGTGCGGTCGAGTCAATTGTGGGCAGGGGCTTCGCTGCGTACGAGCAGGGAGAGAAATTTCCCACCGAGCGGCGCGCCTGACTGAGCCGGGCCCGGCGTATCGATACTGTGAGTTGAAACTCTAGATTTGTGCGCTTTTCGCCCTTTCGGTGGGCGGCTTCTTTCTGGTTGCTGCGGGGATCGGCTCACCCGCGGTGCACTCGGGGCAGGAGTGAGAAAAGCGCGAGGAGAAGTGATTATGTCGAGTTCGCTGCTGCTGATACTTATCGTCGTCGTGTGGCTGTTTGTGCTGATGCCGCTTGTGGTTAACACCCGCAAGCCGATTCGCCGTACCTCGGACGCGCTCGGTAAGACTCGCGTGCTGCACCGAGGCGGGGAGAAACTTTCCGCTACCCGACGTCGCCCTGCGTTCAAGGAATCCGACATCCGAGTCTCCGAGGACGTCGATGATTCCCTCGAGACGGTTGATGCGCAGGTGGATGATGAGTTCGACGGCAGCGACGTGCTGATTGACGATGTTACGCAGGCCCCGGAAGAGCCCGAGGTTGCGGAGGTTGTCGAGGGCGATGTCGTCTACGAACTGGCGGCGGCCGAGGCGCCCGAGGAGCCCGGAGATGCCGAGGCGGCCCAGGCCGAGGACGGTCCCGAGGAGTCCCGAGCCGAGTCTGAGCCGGACGCAGTGCTCGAGGCGGTCACGGACGACGAAATTGAGCGCGATGACGAGCAGATCCGTGCTGACTCCTCCGATGCGTCCTCCTCCGCGTTCGCCACTGTGCGCGGTGAGTTCGTCGATACCGATGACCTGATGTACGAGGAGACGGAGTCGGACGATGCCGAGTCCCCTTCAGAGCAGGCAGAAGCAGCTGAGTCCGACGAGGCGGAATCCGAAGCAGAAGAGTCCGATGCTGAGGAAGGCGTTCTGGTCGACGACACCCTTACCGACGACGACTACGCTTTCGCGGAGAAGCGTCGCGGTCGTGGAGGCTTCGACCCGGTCTCCGACGCTCACTACGCGGAGACCCGCTTCGCGCGACGCCGTCGCTCCGTGGCCGGCCTTGCGGCGTTCATCGTCGCGGGCATCCTACTCGGCGTTATCGTCGGAAGCTGGACCTGGTGGATTCCGCTGCTGGGCGTCGGCCTGATGGCGGTGTACTTGGTGAATCTGCGCCGAACCGTCCGCGCGGAGCAGGAGCTGCGCGCCCGCCGCATTCGTCGCATGAAGATGGCTCGCCTCGGCGTTCGCCACCGCGATGATGACGAGCTGGGCATCCCGCAGCGGTTGCGCCGTCCCGGCATGGTCGTAGTGGAGCTTGACGATGAGGATCCGGATTTCGCGGACCTGCCCTATGCGGAGTACGAGTTCGACGAGGGCGATTTCCAGCCGGAACACCGTGCCCGAGTCAGCTAAAGATAGTTAAAGGCTCAATTGAAGCTTAAGGGAATCTGAGCACGTCAACGCGATTTTTTATTCGCTTCAATTGCCTGTTACGATATGCCTACCTAAGACATGACACACCGGGTGTGTTTGGCGAAAGGCTTCTCCCGAGGGGTTGGGAGGAGCCTTTTTGCGTATCTCGTGAGGTAGCATGACCCTCATGGATCGTCCGGTAATGCGCGACATTGCGCTCGTGATACTTCGCCTCATCGTGGGCGTCATTTTTATCTTCCACGGCTGGGACAAGATTTTCATCACCGGTATCGACAAGACCACCGGATACTTCGTCGCCGCAAATCTACCGCAGGCCGAGCTGACCGTCTGGGTGGTCGCGCTGGTCGAGCTAATCGGCGGGGCCCTACTTATCCTCGGCCTGCTGGCCCCGACCGTCGCCATGGTTTTCATTATCGAAATGGTCGGCGCGTGGTGGTCGATGCATTTGGGCAACGGTCTCTTCGTCCGGGACAACGGGGCGGAGCTGGTTCTGGCGCTTATCGGCGGCCTCTTCGTGGTGTTTGTCTTTGGCGCCGGCAGGTTCAGCCTCGACCGCCAGTTCACGAAGTAGAAGGCGAGGTAAGGGACTTTTCATGGAGTGCGAGGATATTCGTGCAGCGCTCTCCGCGCGCCTGGACGGTGAGCCGGCGGCTATCGCCGACGAGGTCATCGACGCCCACTTGAGCGTCTGCGCGGAGTGCCGACAGTGGTACGAGCGTGCAGTCAGTGTCAACCGGGCGCTGACCGTGGGGCCTGCGGTGGCCCCTGACTTCTCGGGCGTGGACTTGTCGGAGCGGATTCTGCTGACGATCGAGCCTGAGCGCAGGCGCCGCGAGCGCACCTGGAACCTTGCCGCCGGCACCGCCCGCGCCGTGCTGATTGTCCTCGCGGTGCTGTGGTCTGCCTGGGCTGTGCTCACGCTTTCCGACGCCTCGGCCATGCTTCAGGCCGCCCACGGCCCGGGTGTGCCGGGGCAGGTGCCCAGCGCGGGATCCGCCGCGACAGTCGACCCGATGGAACAAGGGGCGACTCTGGCCGTGAAGCTAGCAGCTATTCGCCTGGCCCTGGGCGTCGGGATGCTGTGGGCGGCGTGGCGGCCGCGGGCGGCGATGGGCATGGCCCCCGTCTACGGCGCGATTGCGACCTTCAGCATCGGCTTCGGGATCAGGGACGTTATCGTAGGCGCCTACGAACCCGGCGAGCTAGCGGGACTGTTGTTGATGTTCCTGTCGGCGGTCGCTCTCGCGGTCGTGTGGCTCGGCGGTTACACCCCGACCGCTCTGGCGCAGGCGTGGCGGGCGGCCTCCGGGCTTCCAGTCACGGGAGTGCCGCCGCAGGAAAAGTAGCCCGGACAAATCGGGTGAGGCTGGCGCTAGCTCCAGGACGGCAGCCAGAAGCGCAGGTTAAATGTCTCCGTGGGCAGCGGGATGCCCGTCATGATGGGAAGCCAGAATATAAATGCGGCCAAGACTAGCGCCGCGTGAATGGTGACTATCGCGCGCCCCGCAGGCTTTTCACGGAACTTCCACCCGGCCAGGTCCGCGGCGATAAGAGCGTAGCCGATGATGACGAATGGAATCAGCGCTGTGGCGTAGAAGAAGTACATCTGGCGGTCGTAGGAGATTGCCCAGGGCAGCCACGACGCCAAGAAACCAGTCACGACCACGGCGTAGCGGCCGTCGCGGTGGCGGATCCAGCGCCACGCGGCCCACAGCACCACTGGGACGAGCAGCCACCAGATGGGCGGGGTGCCGAAGAGCATAATCCAGCCCTTGCACTCCCGGCCGCCGGCGCACGTGGTGTCGGTGGAGTAGTACAGCATAGGCCGGTAGCTGACCAACCAGTGCCAGGGCTTGGACTCCCACGGGTGGTTGTGTCCGTTCGAGGTGGTCAATTCGGCGTGAAACTGCAGCACGTTGTACTGGTAATGCAGGTAGTTGCGGATCGCCTCGGGCAGCTTGTCGAACAGCGGCAGGGCAGTGAGGTCACCATCCAAGTCGCCGGAGGGCAGGTGCCGGTAGACAGAGGTTTCCTCGGCGAACCAGGAGCGCCAGCTGAGAAAGTAAATCACCAGCGGCGCGGCCACCAGGTCGCGCAGCGCGGGAGCGGTATCGCGGACAAGGCCGCCCAGAACCGGGTGACGGGCCCCGAAGCGCCTGCGCAACGCCACATCGGAGAAGACGCTGAAAAGACCGAAGGCTGCGATGTAGTACAACCCCGACCACTTGATGCCGAGCGACAGCCCCAAGAACGCCCCGGACAGCAGCCGCCACCAGCGGTAGCCCAGGTACGGGCCGTAGGCGCCGAGAACCGAGCCCGACGCAGCTGCGTGCAGCCGTTTTTCCACGTCCTCCTGGTCCACCAGCAATGCCCACACGGCGCCGACGATGAACAGCGTCTGAAGCATGTCCAGCATCCCGACCCGTGAAGAGACGAACAGGACACCGTCGGCAAGCGCGTAAGCTCCGGCGATTACCACGGCGATTCGGGAGCCCCGGGTGAGGCGGCGGGCGATGTCCATGAGCATCGCGACCACGGCGATTCCCGCGAGCGCGGAGGTGATTCGCCAGCCCAGGGCGTTGTATCCGAAGATCCACTCGCCAATCGCGATGATTTGCTTTCCTACCGGAGGATGGACGATAAGACCAAAGCCGGGGTTATCCTCGATGCCGCCGGAGACGGGATCGCGAGTGGACTCGAGGACCTGCCAGGCCTGGGGGACGTAGTGCTTTTCGTCAAAAAGCGGGGTGCCGTTATCGGTCGCGTATGTCAGCCCCACCAGCCGGGCCAGCGCAGTAAGGGTAATCAGCACCGCGAAGATCCACGTATCCAACCGATCCCACGGCCGCCGCTGGCGAAGTAGGACAGGCTCGGGAGGATGAGGAGGGGTCTGCAGGCCGGTAGTCACGATTGCCAGTTTAAGCTATGGAACCATGACCCACTCCGAGCCGCTTGCTGATACTCACACCCTGCCCGCGGGGATTAACCTGGTCGCCACGCCGCTGGGCAATATCGCCGATGCCTCGGACCGCCTTCGCCAGGCACTTGCCGACGCCGATATTATCGCCGCGGAGGACACCCGCAGGGCGCGGAACCTAGCGAGTGCTCTGGGGATTGAACCCCGCGGCAAGTTCGTGTCTAACTTTGACCACAACGAGGATTCCCGCACCAGCGCCCTAATCGCGGCGGCGAAATCAGGGAAGAAGGTCATCGTGGTCACGGACGCCGGCATGCCCGTGGTCTCAGATCCAGGCCTCGCGGTCGTGGCGGCGGCGCACGACGCTGAGGTTCCCGTGACGTGCATCCCCGGAGCAAGCGCAGTGACGACGGCGTTGGCGCTCAGCGGCCTCGGCGTGGGGCACTTCTGCTTCGACGGGTTCGCGCCGCGCAAGTCCGGGGCGCGCCGGGCGTGGCTGGAATCCCTGGTGGCAGAGAAGAGGGCCTGCTGCTTCTTCGAGTCCCCGCACCGCCTGGCGACGACGCTTGCCGACGCCGCTGAAATCCTGGGGCCGCAGCGCAGGGCGTCGGTGAGCAGAGAGCTGACGAAGCGCTTTGAGGAGACCAAGCGGGCGACGCTGGGGGAGCTGGCCGAGTGGGCGGCTGACGGTGTGCGCGGAGAGATCACTGTGGTGATTGAGGGGGCCGGCGAAACCATGAGGGAGGTCTCGACGGAGGATCTCGTCGAGCGCGTCGAGGAGCTCGCGGCGGCGGGAGACAGGCTAAAGGACGCCTGCAAGAAGGTGGCAGCTGAGGCGGGGCTGAGCAAGCATAGGGATCTTTACCAGGCCGTTTTGGCGGCACGCGAGGAAAATCGTTAGCCGATTGTTATCTATCGCGGGGCTTTCCGGCCTAACCAGTGGAAACGCGAAAGGCCGGACCGTGAAAAATGAGTATTCGCTGAGAAAACCTGTTCATTTCACTTGAAATGCCAGGTCAAACCTGGACATGGTAAAGGAATGACAAATCCACCAGAAAAAGATTCGCAAGCAGAACAGGGAGCGGGTGCGACGGATGTGCTCGACTCCCCGCTGACGGAGCCTCAGGCGGATGGTGAAACCGCGCCGCTGAACCTCGGCGTGACCGTGCCTGCGGTCATTGCCATCCTCGCCATCGTGATGTGGGGTTTGATTAGCCCGTCGAGTTTCTCATCCTTTGCCTCCACATCTCTGACGTGGGTCGTCGATAATGTCGGTTGGTTGTTCATCCTCGCCGGAACAGTGTTCGTTTTCTTCATTGCTGCGGTGGCGATTTCCAAATTTGGCCACATCCGACTGGGCAAGGACAACGAGTCGCCGGAGTTTTCCACTCCGAGCTGGATCGCGATGATGTTCGCCGCAGGCATGGGAATCGGCCTGATGTTCTACGGTGTCGCCGAGCCGCTGTCCTTCTACCGCGACGGTGTCCCCGGGCACCGCGCGAAGGAGGTCGGCACCGCCATGGCCTCGACGATGTTCCACTGGACGTTGCACCCGTGGTCCCTCTACGCAATCGTCGGCCTGGCTATCGCCTACTCGTCGTATCGACTGGGGCGCAAGCAGTTGATATCCGCGGCGTTCATTCCCCTTATTGGTGCTCGCCGAGCAGAGGGGTGGCTGGGAAAGCTAATCGACGCGCTGGCTATCTTTGCCACTGTCTTCGGCACTGCGGCCTCATTGGGTGTCGGCGTACTGCAAATTTCCGCAGGCCTTGAGATTAATGGGTTCGAGGCGATTAAGGGTACGACCCTGTGGATTGGCCTCATTGTCATCCTCGGCGCGGCGTTTCTGGTCTCCGCGCTCTCTGGCGTCGGCAAGGGTATTCAGTACATTTCGAACTTCAACATGGTTGCGGCTGGCATCCTGGCGCTGTTGGTTCTGGTACTCGGCCCGACCGTCGTGATTTTGAACCTGATTCCGACCTCGATTGGTTCCTATCTCAACTCCTTCTTCGAGATGGCCGCTCGCTCCAGTGCCTCTGCTGATGGCACTGCAGGAGAGTGGCTGTCAACGTGGACCATCTTCTACTGGGCATGGTGGGTGTCCTGGTCTCCGTTCGTGGGTATGTTCATTGCCCGTATTTCCCGTGGTCGCACGATTCGCGAGTTCGTGTTCACCGTCGTCGCGGTTCCCTCGCTGGTTTCCGCAGTATGGTTCTCCATCTTCGGCGGATCCGCGATTACCCATGAGCAGCAGGGGTCGTCCATCTATGGCGACGGAGAGGCCGAGAGCCAGCTGTTTAACCTCTTGGATACAATTCCGGCTTCGGCTGTCACCTCGGCTATTGCGATGATTCTGCTGGCCACCTTCTTCGTTACCTCGGCGGATTCCGCCTCGACCGTGATGGGTACGATGAGCCAGTCGGGTCGCCTCACCGCATCTCGTCCCGTCACTGCTATGTGGGGTGTCTTCACCGCTCTAATCGCGATTGTTCTGTTGGTCACCGGCGGCAGCGATGCTCTGTCGAATCTACAGAACATCACTATTTTGGCTGCGAGCCCGTTCGTGCTGGTGATTCTCGCTCTGATGCTGGCCTTGGTTAAGGGGCTTTCCGATGACCCGATGTACCTAGATGACAAGGAGCAACGGCGCTTCGCGCTGAAAATGGCGCGCGAACGTCGCCTGGCCGAGGCTTCCGCGACTAAGGAGCGCCGCAGGATGCGTGCCCTTCGCGGGAACGCGGATTAGGGCGCGTCCCCTTTATTCGAGTAGTGGGGTGGCTTTCGCCTCGATTTCGGCCCACTCCGCATCGGCGTCGGAGCCGATAGTGATTCCGCCTCCGACGCCCGCCGCGACCCGAACCTCACCCGAGGTCGGGTCGCTTTCGTATTCCGCGGTCCGGATTGCAACGTTTAGCTCTAGATCCTCGCCGTGAGCGGCCCCGATGCACCCGCAGTGGACGCCGCGGTCTACCGGTTCCCACTGCTCGATTAGCTGCGCCGCGCGAATCTTCGGGGTGCCGGTGACGGAAGCGGGAGGGAAGCAGGCCTCGAGTAGCTCCGCGTGAGATAGCCCCTCTGGTAGCCGCGCCTCGACGGTAGAGAAAAGGTGCCACACGCCGGGGGCCGGGCGGACGCTGAGCAAGTCAGTGACCTCGACGCTTCCGACCTCGGCAACCTGGCCCAGGTCGTGGCGCACCAGGTCCACAATCATGATGTTCTCCGCGACATCCTTGTCACTGGCCAGCAGCTCGCGGGGGTCTCGATCCAGCGGGATTGTGCCCTTAATCGGGGTTTCCGACACGCGTCGCCCCGAACGGATGAGGAACTCCTCCGGGCTCAGCGAGGCCACAATTGGCACGCCCGCATCGAGGTTCCCCGGCAGAAACGCCGCGCGCGCGGGCTGGTAGTGTAGCGCCCGCTCGCAGAACCACCCGGCCGCGTGCGCCAGAGGCTCGACACCTTTGGGCAGCTGAGCATGGAACCGCGTCGAGATACACGCCTGGTAGACCTCGCCCGCCGCAATGGCCTGCCTGCAGTCATTCACCGCCCGACGGTGGCTCGCGCGGTCGCCGCCGTCCCAGCCCAGCTTGACGATGCCCGCCCCGTCCTCGCCTTCGTTCATTGCCGAGGATTCAGCAGCGGCGATTGCCTCCAGAAGCGCGCCCCGCGCAGGATCGGCCTCGTTAGAAGAGGCGGGGCCGGAAAGCGACCAGGTGCCGTCGTCGGAAAGCAGGGCTACGCAGTCGGCGACGCCCTGAGCGGCGCGGCCGGAGTAGGGGCGGTGGCCGAAGCTCCACGGGTCGCCTGCGCAAGGAGCGGGGGCGGCGAAGAGATCCGCGGGAGCGCATGGCGTCATCTCTACGTCCGCGGCCACGACGGCCCGGTGCCCGAACCAGTTGCCAATGAGAGCTGCGGGGCGGTGCCCGGCCGCGATGAGGTGGCGCAAAACTTCTAGGGCGGGGGCGGCTGCGGACGGTGACATAATCCTTAACAGTAGTGCGTGTGGGCCGGGCGACTATCCATCTATTACCCTAAGAATCATGTCTCGCATTTTTACTGGAGTCGCGTGGCCGTATGCGAACGGCCCGCGCCACATCGGCCACGTTGCAGGTTTCGGCGTCCCCTCGGACGTTTTCGCGCGCTACCAGCGCATGATCGGCAATGACGTGCTGATGGTCTCCGGAACCGACGAGCACGGAACGCCGCTTCTGGTCCAGGCCGAGAAGGAGGGCGTCAGCGTCCAGGAGCTGGCGGACCGCTACAACCGCCAGATCGTCCAGGACCTGGCCGGGCTGGGTCTTTCCTATGACCTGTTCACGCGCACGACCACGCGCAACCACTATGAGGTCGTACAGCAGCTCTTCCGAGGTCTCTTCGACAACGGCTACATGGTCAAAGAGACCACGATGGGCGCGATTTCGCCGTCGACTGGGCGTACCCTGCCGGACCGCTACATCGAGGGAACTTGCCCGATCTGCGGTGCGTCGGGCGCCCGCGGCGACCAGTGTGACAACTGCGGCAACCAGCTCGACCCTGCCGACCTGATCGACCCGGTGTCGAAGATTAACGGCGAGACTCCGAAGTTCGTCGAGACCGAGCACTTCCTGCTGGACCTGCCCGCGCTGGCAGAGGCCCTGACGGAGTGGTTGAAGGAGCGCAAGGACTGGCGCCCGAACGTGTTGAAGTTCTCCCTGAACATCCTGGAGAACATCCGCCCGCGCGCGATGACCCGCGACATCGACTGGGGTATCCCGATTCCGGTCGAGGGCTGGGAGGAAAACGGGGCGAAGAAGCTCTACGTCTGGTTCGATGCCGTCATTGGTTACCTGTCTGCCTCCATTGAGTGGGCGCACCGCATCGGTGACCCGGAGGCCTGGCGCAAGTGGTGGAACGACCCGGAGGCCGCGTCCTACTACTTCATGGGCAAGGACAACATCACCTTCCACTCCCAGATTTGGCCGGCGCAACTGCTCGGCTACCGCGGAGAGGGCGCGCGCGGCGGCCAGACCGGTGACTATGGCAAGCTGAAGCTGCCTACCGAGGTTGTCTCCTCGGAGTATCTGACCATGTCAGGCTCGAAGTTCTCCTCCTCCAAGGGCGTTGTCATCTACGTCAAGGACTTCCTGGCCGAGTTCGGTCCGGATCCGCTGCGCTACTTCATTGCGGTCGCTGGACCGGAGAACCAGGACACCGACTTCACCTGGGACGAGTTCGTCCGCCGCGTCAACAACGAGCTGGCGAACTCCTGGGGCAATCTGGTTAACCGCACCGTGTCCATGGCGTACAAGAACTTCAAGGAAGTTCCGACCCCGGGGGAGATCACCGACGCAGACCGCGCGCTGCTCGACCTGGCCGACCGCACCTTCACGGAGGCCGGCGAGGCCCTGGCGCATTCGCGTTTCCGCGCCGGCATCACCGCTGCCATGCACCTGGTCGGCGAGGCTAACGCCTACATCGCGGCACAGGAGCCCTGGAAGCTGGCCAAGGACGAGTCCCAGCGCGAGCGCCTGGCTACCGTGCTGTGGACCGCGCTGCAGATCGTCAGCGATGCCAACGTGATGCTGACCCCCTACCTACCTTCGTCTGCGCAGAAGGTCTTCGAGACCCTCGGCGGCGAGGGTATCTGGGCTGCCATGCCTGAGGTCCGCGAGGTCGAAGACGATATGCCTGTCGAGCCGGTCGGCGTCGGTATCCCGGAGGCCGGGCGCACCTACCCGGTAATCATGGGCGACTACGTCAACCAGAAGGCCGCCTGGCGCCGCTTCGATATGGAGCCCGGAACGCCGCTTTCCAAGCCGAAGCCCATCTTCGCGAAGCTGGATGCGGATCTCGCCGAGAACGGCCCTGAGTGGGCGCAGGTCAAGAAGGACTAAACGGGAGCAATCGGAAAGGCATGCATGGCGAAGAAGAAGCGCAAGGTCGCTGAGCCGGCGGAGTTTGTCACCCCGCTGTTTGACGCCCACACCCACCTGGCTTCCTGCGGCGCTCGCGAGCCGGAGGAAATCGCCGCCCTAATGGACCGCGCCGCGGCCGCTGGCGTGGTCGGCGTGTGCACGGTCGGCGACGGCATGCCGGAGACCGAGCTCGCCTTCGCCGCAGCCCACTCGCACCCGCGCGTCTGGGCCGCCGCCGCCATCCACCCGACCCGTGCCAATGAGCTTGACGACGCCGCCAAGGCCCGGCTGGCCGAGATGGCCGCGGATGAGCGTGTCGTCGCCATCGGCGAGACGGGGCTCGATTGGTACTGGCTCGACTCCCTGGACGGCTGCGCCTCTAAAGAGGAGCAACTGTCCGCGCTGCGCTGGCACATGGACTTGGCGGAAAGCGTCGGCAAGCCATTGATGATTCACAACCGAGACGCTGACGAAGAGCTCATGGCCGCATTGGACGGCTACGGCAACACGGTGATTTTGCACTGCTTTTCTTCGTCTATCGAGGTTGCGCGCGAGGCGCTCGGGCGCGGCTACATCTTGAGTTTTACCGGCAATGTGACGTTCAAGCGCAACGAGGAGCTGCGGCAGGCGGTGTCTGAGGCTCCCGCAGAGCAGTTGCTTGTTGAGACTGACGCTCCGTACATGACCGCGGAGCCCTTCCGCGGTGCGAGGAACGAGTCCACCTTCATTGGTTGGCAGGCCCGCGCGATGGCCGAGGCGCGTGGTATCGGGGCCGAGGAGATGTCGCGGATTTTGAGTGATAATGCCGCCCGCGTCTACGGCATCTCACTTTAGGCAAATTGCGCCATAGCCAAAGGCGAGCCAAAAGCGCCACGGAAGAAACTTCTATTAACAGGTGCAACAGAATCCTGTAGTGATTGTCACTTTTTCAGGAAATGTTTAGACATCACAGTTTCTTTACCGTATCGTTACTTCAAGTGTTGCCCGCCCGAGATTTTTTCTAGGGGGTGTGGCGGGCCCCTTGAGAACCTCGGAAAGGCTGTGATTTTCCAAGTGAGTGCTGCAAAGAAGCGTTATCTGAACCGTGCCGGTGGCGGACTGTCCACCACCTCCAAGGTTGCCGCAGGGACTCTTGTAGCTGCCCTTGCAACCGGTGGCACCGTTGCTGCGGCGTCCTACGACACCATGACCGTCGAAATTGACGGCAAGGTTCAGCAGGTTTCTTCCTGGTCGGACAGCGACAACAGTATCCTGGAAAAGGCCGGCGTTACCGTCGCCCAGGGCGATGTAGTTGAGCGTCAGGGCGACCCCGCAGATGGCGGAAAGCTGGTCTACCGCTCCGCTAAGCCGGTCACGCTAGTGGTCGACGGTCAGGAGCGTGAGGTTAAGACCAACGCGATCACCGTCGACGAGCTGCTGGACGCGCTGAACGCCGACAAGTCCGTTGGGGCCCAGGACCGAGTAAAGGCTCCGAACGGTAAGATCCCGGCCGAAGGCCTGAAGCTGGAGATTACCCGCGCGAAGAACGTCGTCCTCACGGACGATGCCAAGGACACCCCGATGACCGTGGCAGCTCTTAACGTCGGTGAGCTGCTGAAGCAGCGCGGCATCGAGCTGGGCGCCGACGACACCGTTACCCCGGCACCGGAGACCCCGCTGACCGAGGGGCTTCACGTCGTCGTCTCCCGCCTAATCGAAAAGACCGTCACCGAGCGCGCCGAGGTTGCGCCGCTGGAACAGGTCATCGAGGACGAGAGCATGTTCGAAGACGAGCGGGTCGTCGAGCAGGAGGGCGAGGCCGGTGAGAAGGAAATGACGGTCAAGATCACCTCCCGCGACGGCCAGGAGCTCGCCCGCGATGTCGTCAAGGAAACCGAGCTGAAGGCGCCGGGTACCTCGATTATTCGCCAGGGCACCAAGTCGCGCGTCGAGGCTCCCGCCGCAGGCTACGGCGTGTGGGACCAGCTGGCTCAGTGTGAGTCCGGCGGCAATTGGGCGATCGATTCCGGCAACGGATTCTCCGGCGGCCTGCAATTCACCGATTCCACCTGGGCAGCCTACGGCGGTACCGAGTACGCCCCGCGTGCTTCTCAGGCATCCCGCGAGCAGCAGATTGCCGTTGCCGAGCGCGTCCAGGCTGGTCAGGGCTGGGGAGCATGGCCGGCGTGCACCGCGTCGATGGGGATTCGCTAACCCCGCGCCGTCGCCTAAACTAACTAGTTGTGACTAGAGCTGACGTTTCTTTCCTCGGGCCTGTCGAGGTTCGCGAGCTGGCCGCCGAGTTGGATATTGTCCCGACCAAGAAGCTCGGGCAGAACTTCGTCCACGATGCCAACACGGTCCGCCGCATCGTCGCGGCCGCAGACCTCGCCGAGGATTCCTACCCGGTCGAGGTCGGCCCAGGCCTCGGCTCTCTGACCCTGGGGCTGTTGGAGCAGTGCGGTAGGGCCGCCGCCGTCGAGATCGATTCTCGCCTGGCAGCGCGGCTGCCACAGACTGTTTCCGAGCGCGCCGCCGGAACGGACCTGCACCTGGTCAACAAGGACGCGCTCACTGTCGCTCGCGAAGACTTCCCGCAGGACCCGGACGCGCTGGTCGCGAACCTGCCCTATAACGTATCTGTGCCGGTGCTGCTGCATATGCTTGCCGAGCTGCCCACTATCCGCCGTGTACTGGTGATGGTGCAGTCGGAGGTCGCCGACCGGTTGGCCGCGCAACCTGGTTCCAAGATTTACGGGGTACCCAGCGTAAAGGCCTCCTATTACGGCAAGGTGCGCCGCGCCGGCGCCATAGGCCCCCATGTGTTCTGGCCCGTACCGAAGGTGGACTCCGGTTTGGTCCGCATCGACTGCTACGGCACTCCGGAGGCGGGGGAGGCCCCCTGGGAGATTTCGCCCGAGTTCCGGGCTCGCCTCTGGCCGCTTATCGACGCCGCCTTCGCCCAGCGTCGCAAAACGTTGCGGGCGGCTCTATCCGGCGTTTACGGTTCCGGGGCGCTCGCGGAGGAAGCTCTCGTTGCGGCCGGGATTGATCCGAAGCTACGCGGCGAGAAGCTGACTATCGAGGACTTTGTTCGCCTGGTCCAGGCGGGCGATACCGCCTAGCTGGACACGACTTTCGCGGCAGGGGAATTTCCGGTGCCGTTTTCGGGGAAGGCGTTCGATAGGGCAGCGGCGAAGCGCTCGGCCCGCTGGGCATTGCCCTCTGGGATGAAGTGCGTGCCGTCTCCGGGGATGAACCAGTCTGGGTACTCGGCCACTTCGGCCGCCCAGTCCCAAATCGCGACGTTGTCGTAGTCGTCGGCGGCCTCACGAAGAAGCTTGTTGAAAAGCTGCATGTTGGAGTCGTCGTAGTAGGGGTTGCCGGGCTGGTAGGTGCCGACTGTGTTCCACATGACCTTGTACCCGTCTAGGAGATCGAGCATGGCCTTGATATTTCCTTTGATTTCGTCCGGATTCTGTTCGTACCCGTAGTCGGGCAGGGCGGCGTAATTCGCGGCGTCGTTGACTCCCGTCGCGATGACCCAGCAGGTGTCGGGGTCCTGGCCCATGGCCAATAGTTCGCTGACCGAGGTAATTGCCGAAGGGTATTCCTCGTACCCCTGCGCTGTGGCGCGGGCGCCAAAGACGCTGTCCACGACTTCGTCGGCACCGTGGTTGAGGTAGGTCTGGAATCCGGAGTCGGCCCCTTCGGGCAGCTGCCCGGTGTCGAAGAGCCCGATCGAGGTGGAGTCGCCTACGTGGATGACCGTCGTGCAGCGCATAGTCTCGGACTTCGGGGCCTTCTTCGTCGCCTTCTGGCCCGCGGCCGCATTTTTTGGCAGTTCCATGGCCGGGGATCCACCGGGCTTCGTTCCGGCGTTAGCGCCGTAGGAGCCGCCTCCGGCTAAAACTGGTACACCGATGAGCAGAAGGGCGAGCATCGACACGGTGCAGGCCGCGGGGAACGCGCCCATGTGCTGGCGCGGCGCCGGTGCGACTTCGTGCCGACGGGCACGCCAATAGGTGCGGATTGGCTCCACAATGCCGTGTCTGCGGATCGGATCTTCCAGGATGCGCCAGCTGATAGCGGCGAGGAGAACCGATATGCCACACACGAGTAGGGCGGTGCCCCATGCCACCCAGGCGTTTGCTGCCGCGCCGGGCAGCCAAGTGCGGGGGAGAAACGCGATAATCGGTAAGTGCCACAGGTAGATGCCGTAGGAGCGTTCGCCAATCCAGCGTAGAGGGGCGGCGCCCAAAACCTTGGCGAAGGGGCCGTCGATACTGAGAGCCGCCACGATCACGAGGACCGTGCACACGGTCACGAGCGCCAGGCCTCCCTGGTAGAGAAAGATGCCGTTTTGGGTTGTCGCAATCGAAAGCCCGAATATCCCGGCCATGCCAACTAGCCCGATTACCAGGGCCGAGGCCTTGCCCGCGACCGCGGTTTTGCCCTGGTGTCGTCGGAAAACGAGCGAAATGGCCAACGCTGCGCCGAGGAGCAGGCCGCCGGCGCGAGTGTCAGTGCCCTCGTAGATGCGAGTGTGATCGGTGCCGCCTGCGGCGAGCCACCACATCAACGCAAAGGATGTGGCCGTCAGTGCCAAGGTCGCGGTCACGATGCGCCTGCGGCCCCGGAGCAGCGCGAAGAGCACGACGAGGAGAAGGGGCCAGAAGATGTAGAACTGCTCCTCAATAGACAGCGACCACATGTGGTCCAGCGGGCCTAACCCGGCGAACTGGTCGAAGTAGGAGTTGCCCGCGGCAATTGTGTGCCAGTTGTTGACGTAGAACAGGGCGGAGAGCGCCTGTGCCGCGCGCGTGCCGAGCGAGCCCGAGTCGAAGGCCACGGTGAGGAAGAGGACCGCGACTAGCGTCGTGATGACAGCTGGCAAAAGCCTCCTGAAGCGGCGGAACCAGAAGGTCCCCAGACGGAAAGTCCCGTGGCGCAGTTTGGTGCTCACCAGGTTGGTGGTGATGAGGTATCCAGAAAGAGTGAAGAAGACGGCTACGCCCATCAGCCCGCCGCCAAAGCCCGGAACACCGAGATGGTAGAGGACTACAAGGGTCACAGCGATTGTGCGCAACCCGTCGAGGGCCGGGACGTACCGGTCGGGGTGCTTTGTAGGGCGGGGCATGATGAGGCCGGGGACTTTCTTTTGATGAAAAAATGCAGCGGGAAGAATTTTAACCAAAGAAACACGAATTAGTGAAGGATATTCAGTTCGAATTTCTGCGCGATAATGAACGAGTAAAAATTAGTACTAATTAAGGCGAAGCGCATGGATGGCAACAACAGGAATGGAGCGAGGGGGCAGGACACCAGCCTGCCTCGCGACCAGTGGGGTCGTCTGACTGGGCGCTTGGAGCCTTACGGCAAGGCGGCGTTGGATTTTTGGCCTGCCGCCGACGGCTGGGTCTGCAACTGCGTGGTTATCCGGCAGGGGCGCGTGCTTCTCCTGCAGCGCGACCCCGAGGGCTTTCTCGGTGGACAGTGGGATTTGCCGGGCGGGAAGCTGGACCCGGGTGAGGAACCCGACGAAGCGGCGAGGCGAGAGCTGCGCGAGGAAGCGGGCCTCGAGGCGGCGGAGGTCGTCGAGCTGGCTCATTACTCCAACCCGGACGTTCAAGGTGACGACTTCCGCTTCCACACCGTGACGTACCGCGCCGTCGAATCCGATGACACCGCGGCCGTGCGGCTTAGCGACGAGCATCCGAACTTCTGCTGGGCCACCCGTGAGCAGTTCGATGAGCTGCCCGTCGTCTGGTACATCCGACGTGTGCTTGCCGACGTCGATTGGGGCACAATTAATACTCATCATGGCGAATCTGATTAATTGCGAGAATATTTCGAAGTCCTTCGGCCTGAAGACCCTGCTGGACGGGGTCAGCCTCGGAGTCCAGGACGGCGACCGAATTGGTGTCGTCGGTTTCAACGGTGGGGGAAAGTCGACGCTGCTGAAGATACTGGCCGGCGTTGAGCCGGCTGATTCTGGTCGTATCTCGCGAGCGAACGATTTGCGGATGGCCCATGTCACGCAGGGAGCCGAACTGGATCCGGATGCGACGGTGTTCGAGTGCGTTATCGCGCCGTTGGGGCTTGCGGAGCACGAGTGGGCGGGCAGTGCGAAAATTCGCGAGGTTCTCGCGGGAATTGGTATCAACGACCTCGGAATGGACACCCGGGTGGGTAGCCTCTCCGGTGGCGAGCGCCGCCGCGTAAATCTGGCTGCAGCCCTGGTTCGCGACCTTGACCTCCTGATTCTCGATGAGCCGACTAACCACCTGGATATCGAGGGCGTGCAGTGGTTGGCTGACCACGTGCTTTCGCGTCGTACCGCGCTGGTCGTGGTTACTCACGATCGTTGGTTTTTGGACACCGTCGCGACGCGGACTTGGGAGGTCCACGATGGCGCGGTCGATATGTTCGACGGTGGCTACAACGACTGGACCTTCGCCCGCGCCGAGCGCGCTCGCCAGGCCGATGCCGCGGAGCAGCGGCGCCAGAATTTGGCCCGCAAGGAGCTGGCGTGGCTGCGTCGCGGCGCACCCGCGCGTACCTCGAAGCCGCGTTACCGTATCGAGGCCGCAGAGGCTCTGATCTCCGATGTCCCAGCCCCGCGCGATTCTGTGGAGCTGATGTCTTTTGCCAAGCGGAGGCAGGGCAAAGTTGTAGTCGAATTGGAAAATGCGGAGCTCAAAACCCCGGATGGGCGCACTCTTCTGGAGGATGCCACCTGGCGTTTGGCCCCCGGCGAGCGCATTGGTCTCGTCGGTGTTAACGGTTCCGGTAAGACGACTCTGCTCCGCGCCCTGGCCGGCGATTACAAGCTGAGCGGCGGTCGCCGAGTAGA
Organism: Corynebacterium lactis RW2-5; assembly: GCF_001274895.1. Taxonomy (NCBI): domain Bacteria; kingdom Bacillati; phylum Actinomycetota; class Actinomycetes; order Mycobacteriales; family Corynebacteriaceae; genus Corynebacterium; species Corynebacterium lactis. The sequence continues at coordinate 2,098,502 of NZ_CP006841.1, read as the reverse complement.
GGGCAAGACGGTGCGGCTGGGCTGGCTGCGTCAGGAGCTGGACGACCTGCCGCTGGATATGCGGGTTCTCGAGGCGGTAGAGGACGTCGCCACCTACATCGAGGTGGGCAAGAAGCAAATCAGCGCCTCGCAGCTAGCGGAGCGCCTGGGCTTTTCCCCGAAGCGGCAGCGCACGCCAATCGCGGATCTGTCGGGCGGTGAGCGCCGCCGCCTCCAGCTCACCCGTGTGCTGATGCGCGAGCCCAACTTTTTGCTTCTCGACGAGCCCACGAACGACCTCGATATCGATACGCTGCAGGAGCTCGAGGACCTCCTCGATAGCTGGCCGGGAACCTTGGTTGTGATTTCCCACGACCGCTACCTGATTGAAAGGATTGCCGACTCTACCTGGGCTCTCTTTGGCGATGGGAAGCTGACCAACCTGCCCGGCGGGATTGGCCAGTACCTTGAGCGTCGCGCGCAGCTGGCTGCCTCGCAGCTAACCGGTGCTCAGTCGGCAGGTGTGCAGAGGCATGCCGAGACAGAAGCGCCGAAGCTCTCGGCCGCGGAGTCGCATGCCTTGCGCAAGAAGATGAGTGCCTTGGAGCGGAAGATGTCGAAGCTGGCTCAGCAGGAAAGTGAGCTGCATGCGCAGATGGCTGAGGCGAGCGCTGATATCTCGAACCTGGATACCCAGAAGTTGGCGGACTTCGATCGCCGGGCTGGCGAGGTTGCCGAGGAAAGGACGCAGCTGGAGATGGAATGGCTGGAACTCGGCGAGCAGCTCGAGGGATAGCAATTTCCGATTTAGATTAGGTGTTGCTTGTTTCGGGGGGTAGACGTTTGGGCGGATGTAAAGCTAAAACGCTTTAGTGATTAAGCCGGGAATCTGAGTAAAAGATGTGAAAATAGTGCCGCCGGGTGTAAAGTTATCACTGTTTTATCCCGTTCATGTTGCGTTTGTGTCTCAAAAATGCTGCACTACACAGTTTTTATCAGTGTTCATCCGGATTAAAAGGGGTGGACGGAGGTCTACAGGCAAGGTGGCGGGGGATAATAATTGTTCGCAAAGATTTGCATGTTCTACGCCGTAAGATTTACCCCATCTAAGGGGTTGCAGCGCCGAGGAACACTGTGAGAAGAGGATTTTTCCGGTATGTCGAATTCGGCTCAGCCTCCGCGCTTGCCACTCGCATTTCAGCTGAAGGCTTTCCTAAGGACAGTCCCGCCGCTGCTGAAGACGGGTGCCTTTTACTTCCCGCTCCCGCATAACCCCAAGGGATCGCTGGAAATGCTGCGCTCCCTCTACCGTTGGCGCTTCGCCGTCGGTAGCCTCGTCCACGTGGACGCACAGCGCTACCCGGACCGTCTGGCCCTGGTCGATGATGACGGCGAGCTGACCTACCGCGAGCTCGATGAAATGTGCACCCGTGTGGCGTTGGCCCTGATGGCCCGCGGCATGAGCCGCGACACGAAGTTCGGCATCATCGCTCGCAACGGCCGCGGCATCATTGTCCCGATGGCGGTTAAGGGCCTGATCGGCTCCGAGATTATGCTGATGAACGTCGGCTCCTCCGAGGCGCAGGTCGACGGCATTGTCGAGCAGAACGACGTTTCCTTCATGTTCATCGATGATGAGTTCATCGACCGCATCCCGAAGGACCGCAAGGACCTCAACGTCGTGATTACTCACGTCAGTGACCCGGAGACCCGCAACAAGGTTCCGTCTCACTGGCTGTTCATGGAGGACCTCGCGAAGGAGAACAACAACGGCACCTTCGACGACTTCGAGTTCAAGCCGGAGCAGGGCCGCATCATCATCATGTCCTCCGGAACCACTGGCCTGCCGAAGGGCGTCCTGCGCGACGAGCCGAAGTTGCCGAACTCCGTCGGCGCTATCTGTGAGCGCATCCCGTGGCGCCGCAACATGGTCGTCCACCAGTCCGCGTCGATGTTCCATGCCTGGGGCTGGGCGAATGTCCTGATCGCCTTCGGCACCGGCGCGACTATTGTCACCATGCGCCAGTTCGACGGCAAGACGATGGCGCAGCAGTGCCAGCAGTACGGCGTCAACGGCATCATCTCCGCGGCGTTCTTCCTGCGCCAGTTCAAGGACGAGCTGGATGACAACCCGGTCTACAAGCTGGGCCCGTTCAAGTTCATCGTCTCCTCGGGCAATGCCATCCCGGCATGGCTGGTGCGTGCGCTGACCCACCGCTTCGGTCCCGTCGTCTGCAACTTCTACGGCTCCACCGAGGCAGGCTTGACCTCGATTGCCACCGGCCAGGACTTGACCATGCGCCCGGATTCCGCGGGCCGCCCGGCGATGAGCGCAATTGTCCGTATCTACGATGACAACGGTAAGGAGCTCCCAGCTGGCGAGGTCGGTCGTATCTTCGCCTGCGAGGACTCCAGCTTCACCGGTTACCTCAACCCGGAGGACAAGTTCAACACCATCGACGGCCTCTTCGAGATTGGCGACCGCGGTTACCTCGACAGAGAGGGGTACCTCTACATCAGTGGCCGCAGCGATGACATGGTCATCAAGGGCGGCGAGAACGTCTTCCCCCGCGAGGTCGAAGAGCTCGTTGGCGGCCTGCCGGGCATCGCCGACTGCTACTGTCGCGGCGTCCAGAATGACGAAATCATCGCCGACCTCTACCTCTACGTCGTTCGTTCGGGCTCGAAGGTGAGCGAGGACCTGACCCAGGAGTACTTGCAGAAGTACGTCCGTGAAAACCTCGCGGACCACTCGGTGCCGGACAAGGTCATCTTCGTGGACAAGCTGCCGCGCAACGCAGTCGGCAAGGTCGTTCCCCGTGAGATTGACGCAATGCTGGGCAAGCACTAGCCCCTTGCGCTGATTCGTGCGCTAGCCGTGGGCCGGGTACTCGTGATCGGAGTGCCCGGCTTTTTCTATCTGCACAGTTGCATGTTCGATGCCGTAGGCGTCGTGAAGCAGAAGTTGGGCGCGGTCGAGGAGCGTGTGCTCGCTTCCCGACGACAATTCCTCCGCGATCACGAGATGGGCCGACGCCATCGCGTCTGTGCCAGATAGCGTCCAAATGTGCAGGTCGTGGACCTCGATCACGCCGTCGAGCGCGCCTAAGTCGGCGGTGATCGCGGCGGTGTCGATGCCGCGGGGCGTGCGCTCGAGCAGGATGTCCAGGCACTCGCGGATAAGCTGCCACGCGCGGGGGACGAGGACGAGCGCAATGATGATGGACACTACGGAGTCGACGGCAGTCCAACCGGTCGCGGCGATAATCAGCGCTGAGACGATAACGGCGACGGAGCCTGCCGCATCAACGAGGACGTGGAGGTAGGCGCCTCGGACGTTGACGCTTTCCCGCGAGGGAGCAGCCAGCACGATCGCGGCGACCACGTTAGTGACGAGGCCGATGACCGCGATGGCGAGCATCTGCGTCGTCTGGATGTGAGACTGCTCTGCGGAACCGAACCGCTGCACCGCCGACCACAGGATGAAACCGGCGATTAAGAAGACGGTCAGCCCGTTGGCTAGCGCTGTGAGTACCTCCACGCGGCGATATCCGTAGGTGGTGCGTTGGTCCGGGGCGCGTTTGCCGATCAGCATCGCGACGAGGGCCATGACGAGGCCCGCCGAGTCTGTGACCATGTGGCCCGCGTCTGCGAGCAGGGCCAGCGACCCGGAGATGAGCCCGCCGACCAGCTCGGCGAGGAACACCGCCAGGGTCAGTGCGGCGACGGACAGCAGGCGGCGCGTCGGCAAGCTGGCGGGGTGGTGATGATGGTGGTGATGAGAATGGTGACCGTGTCCTTCCACGGCCTCAATCCTATAGGCGGCGGTTAGGCCTCCGGAAGGTACGCGTCGGCCCAGGCGTAAATGAGGTCGGCGGCGCGAGCTGCGGACTTAGCCCGGGTGAGCAGGTGGTCTGCGCGGTCCAGGCTCATCAGCGACTTCGGGTAGCGGGAGACCTGGAAAATCTTCTGCGCGCTGTCGATGCCGACGGTCTGGTCGGTCGGGGAGTGGAGGATGAGCAGGGGCTTGCGCAGCCGGCCGATGTACTCCTCCGGGTTGTAGTCCGCGAGGACCTCGAGGAACTCGCGGGAAATCGGAATACCGCGGCCCTCAATCTGCAGGACCTGGGTGCCGTGCTCATCGACGGTGGAGATATCGCCGGCGATGCGAACGATGGAGTGCGCCGGGTCGAAGGGGGCGCCCATCGTCGCGACTGCCTTCACCGCGGGCATCTCGCGGCCGGCATTGAGCACGGCGGCGCCGCCCAGGGAGTGGCCGACGAGCAACGACGGGGCCTCAAGCTCGGCCTCCATGAATGCGTAGGCGGCCTTGAGGTCGTCGATGTTGGTCTGGAAAGTGGTCTCGCCGAAGTCGCCGGTGGACTGGCCCAGTCCGGTGAAGTCAAACCTGAACGCGGCGACGCCCTTCTTCGCAAGGGCCTTGCAGGTGCGAGAGGCTCCCGGAACCATACGGTTGCAAGTAAAACAGTGCCCGAAAAGCGCCCACGCGCGGGGCTTCCCCTCCGGCAGATCGATGGAAGCGGCGAGGGTTTCGCCGGTGGATCCCGCAAAGGTCAGATGTTTCGTTGGCATTGACTTCTAGCGCCTCTTTGTGTGAAAAAATTTCGCTCTGTATTTTCGCCCCGGTGTCTGGGTGACCGTAGGCAATACTAAGCGTGATCGGTACAGACAAGTGAGGGATTGGCCGAAAAATCGACCAATCCCGCATTGAGTACTCCTGTGTGAGCTAGCGCACCTTAAATTAGCGCACCGGCGCTCCCGGACCGAGCGGAATTCCCGCAAGGTACCAGACGACGAAGAACAGGAACCAGCCGACCAGCATGCAGATCGAGTACGGAATTGCCAGGGACATCAGGGTGCCGACACCCGCCGGCTTGTAGTACTTCTGCAGGAAGGTCAGTGCCAGCGCGAAGTACGGCGACATCGGCGTGATGATGTTCGTCGGGGAATCTCCGATACGGAACAGCTGCTGGGAGACCTCCGGGGTGACCTGGACGTACATCAGCATCGGCACCACGACCGGCGCCATCAGAGCCCACTGCGCGGACCCCGACGTGATCAGCAGGTTCAGTACCGCGACCATCAGCACGAAGGCGGCGAAGAGCAGCAGCGGCGGCAGGTCCGCCTTGGTTAAAAATTCCGCACCTTTAATGGCGGTCCACTGGCCGATATTAGACCACTTGAAGTAGGCCGTGAACTGCGCGACTGCGAAGAAGAGAACCATCATCGTGGTCAGGGTGCCCAGGCCGCGCTCCATGAAGGCCGGCACGTCCGCTGAGGACGTGATGGTCTTCGCGCCCAGGCCGTAGGCGATGCCGGTCACGGCGAAGAAAAGGGCAATGGAGACAACGACGTCGGTAAGCAGGACCGAGTTCAGGATGCCGTCGCCCTCACCGCGCAGTGGCGAGCCCGGAATGAACAGGGCGGCGAACCAGGCGGCGAGGAAGAGGACCGCGGCAGTGTTGCCGAATCGCAGGCCGCGGCGCTCATCGTTGGAGAGCCTTAGCTTGTCGCGTCCGGTGGAAGATTCTTTTCCGAAGCTGCGCTCGGCATCTTTGGCGTTTTCGGTGGCTTCTTTCTCGCTCCCGCCGGGCTTGGTGAACTCGGCTGCCTCATGGTCGATGTGATCGTCGTGGATAGTCTTCTCGACGTGCTTGGTGATGAAGAGCTCCGTTACGGCCGTGATAATCAGCGCCAAGACAATGGCTGAGGCCATGGTGAAGAAGTAGTTCGCCAGCGGTGAGACCACGTATTCGGGGTCGACGAACTGTGCGGCGTGAGTGGAGATGCCCGCCAGCAGCACGTCAGTGATGTTCAGCACCAGGGAGGAGTTGAAGCCCGCGGAAGACGCCGCGAAGGCGACCATCGCGCCCACAATTGGGTTCCTGCCGACCGCCGCGAAAGAGGCTGCGCCCAGCGGGATGAGGATGACGTAGACGGCGTCGGACGCGATAGAGCCGGTGACACCCGCGAGCGCGACAATGAACGTCAGCAGGACGGGGGAGTGCACCTTCGCGATTGCCGCGCGGATTGCCGAGCCGATGAAGCCCGAGTACTCCGCAATTGCCACACCCAGCATGCAGACCAAAATCAGGCCTACGGGCGCGAACTCAGTGAAGTTCGTGACTGCCTCGGAGATCATCTTTTGCAGGTACTCGGAGGTGGCAAGGTTTTCGACCTTGATCATCTCTCCCGAGGACGGGTCCTTTGCCTGCATGCCCGCCGCGGCGCCGATCCAGGAGGAGACGATGACAACACCCGCCAGGATGACGAAGAGCCAGAACGGGTTCGGCAGCGCGTTGCCGATGCGCTCCAGCGTTGCGAGGAATCCTTTGGGCGACTGATGCGGTGGACTCGGCCGGTTTTGATCTGCGTCGGTCGCGGTGGTTGATGTGGACATTTCTCTAAACCCCTTTTTGTTAGTTGTGGCTAAAAGAGTAGGGGAAAGTTAAGTAAGTCACAAAGGAACGCTGTGAATCGGCTGCTTTGTGGATTTCCCGTCAGCCTCCGAACTTTGCCTGCGGATGTTTGTTTCGCCGGCGCGTTCTTAGCTAGAGTTAGCGACGTTATGGGCAAGAAGAAGTCGAAAAAGGAAAAGGTCAGCGCCAACAATTCGGTGGTGGCCACTAATCGGCGTGCCCGCCATGACTACAACATTCTCGACACCTACGAGTGCGGCGTGGTCCTCGTCGGCACCGAGGTCAAGGCCCTGCGCGAGGGCAAGGCATCGCTTAACGACGCCTTCGCCACAATCGACGATGGTGAAGTGTGGCTGCGAGGCCTTCACATCCCGGAATATTCGTACGGATCGTGGACGAACCACTCGCCCCGGCGGAGCCGGAAACTCCTGCTGCATCGCCGTGAGATTGACTCCCTGTGGGGCAAGGTGAGAGACGGCAACAACACACTTGTGCCTATGAAGCTCTACTTCACCGATGGCCGGCTGAAGGTTGAACTCGCGCTCGCCCGCGGTAAGCAGGACTACGACAAGCGTCAGGACATCAAGCGTCGCACCGAGGAGCGTGAGGCAACCCGAGAGCTGGGCCGCCGCGTCAAGGGGATCAAGGGGTAGAGGCGGAGCGACTTGCGTGGCCTTTTGACTGGGACCGTCGGCAAGCGATACGCTAAGAAATCCATCGGGTGAGAGCACAATCCCGCGCCCGAGGGAAACTGCAAGGGGCTGATATGGTTTCGACACCGTGCAGTGAGCCAGGGGAAGCGTGCCGGTGCAGGCTAGAGACCACCGTTTGAAGCGTCGTAGCAACTGATTAAGCGCCGAGAACACTCAGCGCGACTACGCTCTCGCTGCCTAATAGCGACTAGCGTGTCTGTCAGACCGGGTCTGCCCTTTGGCCCGGACCCTGGCATCGACTAAAAAGGGCTCGCCCGGTGAGTGTGCCGCAAGGCTCACAGGGGATCTTCTTACTTGTGGCTGGGCCCGTCATTCGGACATGTTTGCCTGAGCCGAAGGGCCGAGTAGAGGCGAATGCGCGAACTGCGCACGGAGAAGCCCTGGCAAGTTGGCGGTGGACCCGGGTTCAATTCCCGGCAGCTCCACAATTGGAAAATCCCTGGTCGTTTGACCAGGGATTTTCTAGTCTGCGCGCTCGTGTTTTTGTTGAAGGCTGGGCGGATTAGCCGATATGCCTTTTCCTGGGGTGGGGATTAGAAGGGAAAATCTGTGGCATCGGTCGGTAGGATGAGTAAGCCGATGACATTTCCATTCCTGTCGAATGCCACTCGAGCCATCCACTCTCCGGCTTCGTGCTTGAGTGTTGAGATGACGACGCAGGTACCGAGGATCTTGGACTGGAGCTTCGAGTAAAGCGGTTCGTGGCTCCGGGTTCCCTTCAGGCTGGTGACCTGAGTGTCTTCGAAGGATTCGAACTCGCCAGTTTCGGTCAGTACGTCCTTCCAGACCTCGGAAATGGTAGACCAAGGTAGATTCTTGCGAAGCTTAGGCAGAATCATGCCCATGGTGTCAGCTTCTTCTCCGTTGATGATGTGGCGCAAAAACTTCTCGCCAAGTTTGGCAATATGCGGCGTCGGGGCTGCTGTCATAACCTCTCCTGAAATAGGGTCGTGGACACTGCCGAATCGCTTGAAGGCTGCCTGGCGGGAGATATTGAGGGCTCTGCCAATGTCTGCCCACGAATGGCCTGCCGAGCGCGCATGGGCAACGGCATCCTCTAGTTCGTATTCGGCGATGTTTACCGCCTGAAGGCGGTGGCGGATAGTTGTCAATGGATCCATGCCTGCAGTCAACCACGGGTTGACGCTAGCGTCAACTAATAGTTGACACTCTGGGGTTGGTGCTTGTCGGGTAGTGGCTCGGCAATCGGCTTACAAGCACGCAAAAACGCCACCGGCAATCAGGCTGATGGCGTAATTTCGGAAAGGGTGCGGAGCTAGAGCCCGTGATTAGAAAGTGCTCTTGTAAACGTTGGCGATGGTGGTACCCATGACCTGGGAACCGTGGAAGGTTGGGTGGTTGGTCATGTTGTAGGAAGCGGTGTCGGAATCCAGGATTGCGGAGACCTGGCGCTCGCCGTCTTTGCCACACATTGCGACATCGATGTGAGAAACTTCCTTCAGGTTGACAAAGCCGACGCCGGTCTCGGCAGCGGCACGCTGCTGGCGATTCTGGAGGTTCATCTCGACGGTGTGCAGCAGGCTGGCAGGAATGTGGGGCGCAAACCCGTTGGCGTTAATTGGGCAGGCGTAGTGAGTCTCATCTGCAGAGGTGAAGGCCGGGTAGCCAATGACCATGATGCGGGCCTGTGGTGCAACTGCCTGTGCCTTGCGGATTGCTTCGGTCAGGTTCTTGACGTAGAGGTCATCCTGCAGTGGAACCGGCAGGATGGAAGCCTGCATAGTGTCATTTGCGCCGACAAAGAAGGTGGCCAGTTGGGTGTCGGGGCCTAGGGAGCCCTGTGCAATCGCATTGTCGACCTGGCCGATGACGGACTTTTGCGGCTGGTTTGGAATGAAGACGGTGGTTCCGTTGCAAGAGTAGTCGTGCAGCTCCAGTCCGGCCTGTTCGGCAACGTGCTTGCCGATATTCGAGGAAGAGACCGGGCAGCCGCCGCGACCCGGGACTGCCGGATCCATCTGGCCTGGGTTTGCCGGGAAAGAGTCTCCGAAGGCCACGTACTTGCCTGCCGGCAGTGCGTTGGCGACGCCTCCGGAGAGAAGGGAAGTGACCATGGCTGCTGCGGCGGCAACCGGTACTGTGGCGCGACGAACAACGTTCTTCTGCATTATTTATAAACCTCTTGAAAAGACTCAGAGTGCGTTCCTCGGAGCGGGGTCTGCACTAAATACTAAGAAGACGCTTAGTCGGCGCGTCTTTATCACTCTGTTATACAACTCGGTTTTGCCAGCAATGTCAACCGGCGTTAACTCACAACCTTAGCCCCAATAGTGCTAATTCGCATCAAATGTCCCATAAAGCGCATGGGTTACACCGCTAGCAAGGCCTGCGCCGTCTCTCAGCTCAATATCATCTTCCGCAAAGGGGCCAGCGGCTTCGAGCTCAGCTTCTGTGGGGCGCGGCTGAATCAGTGTGAGGTTCGGACCGTCTGAAATTACTCCCGTGAAAAGGCGAGCTTGCCGCGCCACCCTCCCGTTGGCATGTGCCCTAATTTCGTCCAGCGATGCGCCGTCGATAATCTCTTCGTGTTCCGGCGAGACGATGAGTACTTCTTGCGCAAGTACCGCGCCGACGACACCGCTGGGCCAGCTCGTGCGGGCAATAAAGTCTGCCAGTTCGGGGCTTCCGCCGTCGATGCCTTCGGGGAGAGGATCCTGTGCAATTACCGTTAGCGGCGAACTATCCAGGACGTCGGAATCCAGGGCGTCGGCAAGCGCGGCGGTGGGGACCAGTGCGAACAGGCTAGGGGAGCGGTCCCATCCCTCGGCGTGGACATACTCGACGGTCTCTCGGACTGCGCGGTTGAGAGCCTGCTGGGTGGTGTGATCGAGTGTGCCCATATGTGCCTACTTTCAGGGGGTGACCGAAGGTCATAGTCAATTCTCAAAAACTTTATTTAGAGTAGATGAGGAACAACCCAAAATCGACTCCCCGGTTGAACGCTCGTTATCCCCAGCTTGCGTCACCCAATTGAATAGGAGAGACGTTGTCTTTCAACGCGACCCGGCCGCCCAAGGCGGGCAATGGCCGCCCCGGATGGCTTGCCATAACAATTATGGCAATCGCCGTCCTCAGCTTTGTTATCCCAATCCTGGTCAACCTCTACGCGGACTTCCAGTGGTTCGGAGAGGTCGGATTCCGCAGCGTTTTCGCGACGACCTGGGTCACGAGGATCATCCTCTTCATCGTCGTGGGGCTAATCACCGCGGCGTTGACCTTCGCATCGATGTGGTTTGCATGGCGCGCTCGACCCGCAGACCTGGGAATGATGGACCCGCGCAGTCCGCAGGCTGCTTATCGACGGATGGCGGAGTCAGGATCTAAGTCGGTCCTCGTCGTGTTGCCGCTGATTTTCGGAATCCTCGGTGGACTGGTTGGGCAGGGCAATTGGCAAATCGTACAGCTCTTCTTGAACCGGCAGTCCTTCGGTAAGGCTGACCCGCAATACGGCAAAGATCTGGGCTTCTACGCCTTCCAGCTGCCACTATGGTCCTTCATTGTTTCGACCCTTGTTCTGATCGTCGTCGTTGCGTTTCTCATCTCGCTGGTGACACATTACTTCCTCGGCGGTATCCGCGCGGGCAATCCGATGACGGGTGAGAAGACCCGCGTCTCGGGTGCCGCCCGGGCGCAGCTGGCCTCCTGGGCCGGCGTGTTCATGCTGCTCAAGGCTGCGTCCTATTGGCTCGATCGCTACGAGCTGCTCAACAACAAGCAGCAGACATTCACCGGCGGTTCCTACACCGACATCAACGCCCTGCTGCCGGCGAAGATCACGCTGCTGGTCATCGCGATTGTCGTGGCTGCTGCCTTCTTCGCGGCAATATTCCTGCGCAACCTCTCTATCCCCGCGTTCGCTACCGTGCTGATGCTGGTTTCTGCGGGACTTATTGGTGTTGCCTGGCCGCTGGCGGTCGAGCAGTTCTCCGTCAATCCGAACCGCGCGACCAAGGAGCGCGAGTACATCGCTCGCAACATCGAGTCGACTCGCTACCACTACGGTCTGACCGACGACAAGGTGGCCATCGAGCGCGACTGGGGCGTGCCCGTGGAAAAGGAGGGCGACAAGAAAGCCGCGGAGGAGGGCGCTAACTCCATCTCCCGTGACAGTGCGACCCTGAATAACATCCGCATCCTGGATCCGGAGGTCCTTCCTCGTACTTTCACGCAGCAGCGCCAGCTGAAGAACTTCTACGGTTTCTCCGACCCGCTGGCGATTGACCGCTACGAGGTCGACGGCCAGACCCGCGACTTCGTCGTCGCGGCCCGCGAGCTCAACCCCCGCACGCTTCAAGGCAACCAGAACGACTGGATTAACCGGCACACCGTGTACACGCACGGCAACGGATTCGTCGCCGCCCCCGCGAACCGCGTCGATGAGGTTGCCTCCGAGTCCGGCTCCACCCGCGGCGGTTACCCGCTCTACACGGTGGCGGACCTGTTCGAGTCCGAGGATCCGAACGGTATGAACCTGAACCTGAAGCAGCCGCGCATCTACTTCGGTCCCGTAATCGCCAACTCCGACGCCGATTACGCCATCGTCGGCGGCAATGGTGACGGCAAGGACTCCGAGTACGACGCCGATGGCCGTAACTTCACCTATGACGGCACCGGCGGCGTGGGTGTGGGCAATATCTTTGCTCGTGCGATGTTCGCGACCCGCTACCAGGAGCTGAACATCCTGCTGTCCGACCGCATCGGTCCGGAATCCAAGATCGTCTACAACCGTGATCCCCGCGACCGTGTGCAGAAGGTCGCCCCCTGGCTGACCACTGACACCAAGACCTACCCGGCCGTGGTCGATGGCCGCATGAAGTGGATTGTCGATGGCTACACCACCCTGAGCAAGATGCCGTACTCGCAGCGTATGAGCCTGCAGCAGACGACCCAGGACTCGGTGAACCCGGACGGTACCCCGCGCCCGCTTCCGAACAGTGAGGTCGCCTACATCCGCAACTCGGTGAAGGCCACTGTCGATGCCTACGACGGCACCGTGGAGCTCTATGAATTCGATGAGTCCGACCCCGTGCTCAAGGCTTGGGAGGGCGTCTACCCGGGCGTCGTCAAGCCGAAGAAGGAAATCTCCAAGGAGCTGAGTGAGCACCTGCGCTACCCGGAGGATTTGTTCAAGGTTCAGCGCGAACTCATGGCGAAGTACCACGTGGATGACCCGGGCGTCTTCTTCGCGAACGACTCCTTCTGGTCTGTCCCGTCCGACCCGACCGCACCCGAGTCGCAGAAGCTCTCGCAGCCGCCGTACTACGTCGTGGCATCTGACCCGAAGACAGGTAAGCCCAGCTTCCAGCTGATTTCCGCCTACCGAGGCCTCGAGCGCGAGTTCCTCACCGCTCATATGGCCGTGTCCTCCGATCCGGAGACCTACGGCCAGATCACCATCCGGGCGCTGCCGACGAATACCCAGACAATGGGTCCGCGCCAGGCGCAGGACACCATGATGAGTGCGGACAAGGTCGCCCAGGATCGCACGCTGCTGGAGGGCACCAACAAGGTCACCAACGGTAACCTGCTGACGCTCCCCGTCGGCGACGGAGAGATCCTCTACGTTGAGCCGGTATACACCGAGCGCAAGGAGCAGGCGACAGCCTTCCCTAAGTTGCTTCGTATCCTCGTTTCCTATCGAGGCCAGGTTGGCTACGGCGCTACGGTCGCCGAGGCGCTGCGCCAGGTCGGCATCGATCCGGCCGCCGTGACCAAGGTTCGTGGTGAGGAGGACGCGGGCGCGGATAAGAAGACGGACGAGAACAAGCCTGCCGACTCCAAGGACTCTGAGCAGGCTGCCCCCGCGGAGGAGCGCAAGGTCGATGTCGTCGCACGCGACCAGGCCGCCGGCCGCATCTCCGACGCTCTAAAGAAGCTTTCCGACGCCCAGAAGTCCGGGGACTACGCTGCCCAGGGGCAGGCGCTGGCGGAGCTGGATAAGGCTGCTGCCGATTACCAGAAGTCCAACGGGCAGTAGGTCTGTCATTGATCCCCAGTTCGTAGCAAAACCGCTTATGAGCTGGGGATTGGTGTTTTTTCGGCAAGTCGTGTTAAAGTTTCTTCTCGTTGGTCGGAAGCGGCCAGCACCCGCTGTAAGTGCTCGAAAGAGTGCTAGGCAGTTGACGCGGGGTGGAGCAGCTCGGTAGCTCGCTGGGCTCATAACCCAGAGGTCGTAGGTTCGAATCCTGCCCCCGCCACTAAGTTGGAACCCTCGGTTCGCGAAAGCGAATCGGGGGTTTCTTGCGTCTGAGGAACGCGACGGGGGAGGGTTAAAGGACAAAAGGGGATGCGGACGGAATCTTGGAGGATTCCATCATGAACCGCTCATACACCAAGGAGCAGCGACGCAGAGCTCTGCAGGTTTACAAGCGCACTCAATCGGTGACCAAGGCCGTCCGTGAACTTGGTTATCCAGGGCGATGGACGCTGTACAAATGGTTGCGTGAACCCGCCAAACCTGGTCGACCCCCGCAAACAGTCAAATACATTGACCCGCTACCCGTTTGAGGTCAAGCTTCGTGCTGTTGAGCTCTTCAACGCTGGTTGGAGGCCAGCTGACATTGCTGTGGAATGCGGGCTGCGCTCAAAGATGAGTGTCTATTCTTGGGCACAACGCCACCGTGAAGAGGGAAAATGGGGTTTGATGTCGAAAAGAGAACGCAAAGAGCACACTCGCATGCCCACCCGAGCAGCATTCGAGAAATCATTAGCCGATGATCCTGCAGAATTGAAAAAGCAAATGGCTCAACTGCTTGTTGACAAGGCTGTTTTGGAAAAGGAGCTGGAACTTGTAAAAAAGACGTCAGCGTCATCCCGGGTTAGCTCACACCGAGTGCGAAGAGCCGTCTTATCAACCCAGTCCAATGTGTCGTTGACGCACTTGGCATGGACCGATTCAATCGTTTTCCGGGTGTCCTCATCGCCAAGTGCCCACAGCACGCTGATGGATTTTGCTGGGGAAAATGTCAGGTCAAAGCCAGCGGTTGCCTGCCGCACTGAGTTCTTTTTCTCATTGACCCACGCCAAAATCTCCCGTGGCGACGCGTGATCAAATCCGGTTGCTGCCGCGTACTGAGCCCTGGCGGCGTCAACGGCGATGGTGTTGCGCTCGTCGGTGTCAGGGCGCCGACCGTGCTCATAGCGGAACTGCTTTTCGCGCTTGGCGATCTCAGCCAGGACCTCGTCGCCGCCATTGTAAATCGGATACGCTCGGCCCAACTGGACATCAGCAATGGCGGCACCGGCAGCGATTTTCGCATCTGCCTCCGGGTGTAGCCCCTCACCGTAGAGGGCCGCCATGTGCTCCTTGTCCACGACAGAGCCGTCAGTGACGACCGTTGAATGCAGTCCGGCGATTCCTCGGCCGAACCACCGCCCGGGTGGGGTTCCGGTTTCCTGGTAGTAGTCACCGAGTCGAGTTCCGACGGAGGTGTCGACGTCGGAGGTTGCCACATTGCGCAGCAGATAGGCGTACCCATCGCCTGCATTGACCACTCGAATCGACATCATGGGCCAGAGGTTAGGAATGATGCGGCGAAAAGTTAAGACCTACTTTTGCCTTCCGAACGATGACGACCTTGGGCGTTTCGGCACCCGCCTATGTTCACGCAGGTCACCCACAAGAAGTCGCAGATGTATATCTGCCAGAGGTGTGTTGCTCTTTAGGAGCAATGTGAAAAACACCACAAGAACGGTAAGGCATGTACTGATAGTGACTTGGTGGATATGCTTAAGCACAGATCTTCGAAGTTAGTACACGAGAGAAAGTGCTCAAATGAGGAAAAGACTAGGCATCATTGCTTTGGTCGCATTCGGCGCAATGATGGTTCATGCTCCGATCGCTGAGGCATCTTCGGAGGTAACGGATTTTGGAAGCATTGAAGGACTGCCGGTCTCAGAAGATTCGTTAAGTTCGGAATTACTTCTACGTGGTGCTAGAACAGCCTTTATGTCAGGCGGGGGAGACGGCTATCGGATTGTCGGAGAGTGGGACGACAAGAATGGCCGACGAGTAGTGATGCGTGAACGTGCTCGGTCAAAGATTCAGTCAAAACACGGGCTTAGTGCTAATGCACCGCGAGTAGTTACCCAGTATGCTCCCAAGATTGAAACCTTTAACGGCGGAGATAGAGTCGAATACCGATTGCCGATGGATCATATTCGATGTGAGGGATGGGGGCCGACCAGGAAATGCCGCAAACTGGAGACTCGGGATGTTCTGGCAGTAGTTGGATTCAACAAGGTCACCGATGGGCGACCATATGGTGTTGTAACAACATACTGCCCATGGGTACAGGGACGCTGTCCTGACTGGGTAGTCAATTCTCCTCAGCTGAAGTAGGTGCTCGATGTACAGAGAAATGTCAGAATCCTCTCGTCGAGAATTACGAGGAAAAGACCTGAGGGGTAAAGATTTCTCAAACTATGATTTATCCGCCGCTGATTTTGAAGGCTCCCAGTGCCAGGGATGCTCCTTCCGAGGAGCAATGCTGGCGTGGTCTAACATGAGGAATGCGAACCTAATTGATGCAGACTTTGAAGGCGCATTCCTTAGCGAGGTTGATTTTCGGGGCGCGGTACTTGATGGAGCGAAGTTTTTCGACGCTTGTCTTCTACCGGTTTATGCTGAACCTGAGCAGTTCAGAAACAGCATAGGACTGGCCACATCCTCCGTTGATATACACCGTCCAGATGGAAATTAGTGAGTGTTAGCGCTTGTTGTGGGGGGTAGCGTCTTAACTTTGTTTCTGCGCGGTGTTTTTCTTTGGGCATGGTGACTAAAGACAGA
Source organism: Corynebacterium lactis RW2-5 (assembly GCF_001274895.1). Lineage (NCBI taxonomy): Bacteria > Bacillati > Actinomycetota > Actinomycetes > Mycobacteriales > Corynebacteriaceae > Corynebacterium > Corynebacterium lactis. The sequence goes on along the minus strand of NZ_CP006841.1, from coordinate 2,082,561 downwards.
AGAGCACAAGCCCGCCGTCGTGCGCGCGAGCTTCAAAAGGAAGAAGCCGACCGTCTTGCCCGTATGCGGTCAGCGCGTACTGACGCATTCATCGCGTTAGAAGCGTTGGACGACGCGCTTGAGTCATTTGGGCTGGCGCTTGATAAGTTGCTGGGCGAGGGAGAGAAAAAGGGAAAGCTGGCGAAGGACTTCACTGTTCCCATGCGCCGGATTAATGAGGCGCTTGATCTCGTTGGTTCACCGCACGCCCGCAAAGCGGAAACTGAGCAGAAACCGGACAGCGATGATGAGGCAGACGACGATACTGAGGTAGAGGAGTCCAACTCTGATGGGGTTGCAGGCGCGGAGCCGGATGCCAATGACTCGGCTGCCAGCAACAATTCCTAATCGTGTCGTTGAGTCGTTTTGGAGAAAGGTGGTGAAAAGTCCGTCTCCTGATGGATGTTGGATTTTCACGGGAGCGATTTCTTCGCCTGATGGCTATGGTCGGATTAATTTTCGTGTTGATGGTCGGCAGTATTCGGTGTCAGCGCATCGTTTCGCGCTGATGCTGTCTGGCACAGATATTTCAGATTCTGAGGTCGTAGCAGACCATCGTTGCAATGAACCGTTGTGTGTCCGTATTGACTCGCGCCATGTAATCGCGTCGACGCGGGAGGCAAATGCGCGATACGCTTCGCTGACCGGTCGAGCACGTGGCCAGCGCCCAGGGTTGGACACTCAGAATCGGTCTCGGGTGCAGCGCTCGCGTGATGTTCGTGCGGCGTTGGCAGGGGGGGGTGGAATGAACAGGCCTACGCTCGTGCCGCGCGTAGGCCTGTTAACCCGTTAGAACAGCCACGATTGTTTTAGGTGTTAGGTGCAGCTATCCTCGCCCCGGTTGAAATCAGAATCTGTCACAGGCTTTCCAATTAATTCCTCCACACGCTTCATACTGGCGATCTTTTCCGCGTATTCAGTGTTTGGATTCTGTGCCTCGCGGAGAGGAAACTCACCTGTTGATTCAATGACTTGAGTTAAATCAACAATATCTCCCGTAGCTCCGAACCGCTTCAGCACAATGAAGTGAGCAAGTGCCGGATTGTAGAGCTTTCCTGCGATTTTCTTCATTGAAGCGCATAGAAAGATTTCGTCTCCTGTTGCCACATTTAGATACCTAGTACAGGGGAAATCATGACCCCACGATCGCACAATGGATACCGGAACTGGACTACCATTCGTTGCGACGGTCCAAACTGAGTAGGGAACTTCAGTCTGGAGCGGGCTGAAATCTAGGACCGGGCGGCTTGAGGGCCTCCCTGGGTTAGGTGCCATTGTTTGGCGTACTGCGCTGGCGGGACAAAGCCCAAGCTTGAGTGCGGATGACACGTATTGTAGCGCTTCGACCACAACCTGAGGCAGTGGCTGGCGTGGGCCGGGTCGTCGAACATCTCGTCTTCGAGTAGCTCATCGCGGAGGCGGTTGTGAAACGACTCCACGAATCCGTTGTGCCATGGCCGTCTTGGTGGTATGAACGCCTCAACAGTACCCTCCTTGGCCGCCCACTTGTTCAGCTCGTGGCTGATGAACTCAGGGCCGTTATCCATGCGCAACACTCGCGGACGGCCACCTCTGGAGGCAGCAAGATTGCTCAACAGTTCAATGACTGACACGGCGGTAATAGACCGCCCGACCTCGAATCCCACGTGCTCACGTGTGAACTCATCGATGACGTTGCAGATCTTAAACGTCTTACCGTGGTAGTCAGTGTCGAACTGGAAGTCCAATGCCCACACATCACCGGGACACGCAGCTGGCTCAACCCGAGGGGTGGATAGGGGCAGACACCGCCGCTTGGGAGCCTTGCGTGGAAACACCCGCAGACCCTCCTGGCGCCATATGCGGCGCACGACATCGCGGCCGCAGTCAAACCCGGCCTCACGAGCCTTAACCCACGCGCGGCGGTAGCCCCAGCGACGATGGGATGCAGCGAAGGTCACCAACCAGCTGCGCAACGAGGCGTGCTTGTCGGTGGCAGAAGGCCCGGTTGTGTGGCGTCGGGCGTTGTAGTACGCCCCGCGGGAAACCCCGACAACGCGGCATGCCAAGCGCACTGAGTACCCCAACGATAGGGCATGGTCAATCGCTTTGTACTTGCGTTCCGGGGTCAGAATTTTCCCTCTGCTAACTCCCTAAGCAGCGACTTTTCGAGTTCAGCCTCCCCAAGCAACCGCTTGAGCTTCTCGTTTTCTTCCTGCAGCTCCTTGAACCGCCGTGCTTCACTGCGAGTCATGTCGCCGTACTGTCTCTGCCACCGGTGATACGTTGCCTCACTGATGCCAAGCTCACGGCAAACCTCTGCCACGGTGCTGCCAGATTCCTTCAAGGACCTGGCCTTGTCGAGCTTCACCACGATTTGTTCGGGTGTGTGCTTCGAGAACTTCTTCATGCTCTCCAGTCTTCCTGCCCCAACCGGGGCTGTCACGGAAGACACTCTCAAGCCAGATGGTCTAGTTTTTTCAGCCCGGGCCAGTTCCGCCTCCAATCACGGCGACGCGCATACGTTCTTGTGGCTGTTCGCGGCGGATGGTCTGGACGGCCAGGACGGCGGCGCACACCAGTGCAGCCAGGACAATGATTACATACATTACTTCTCCTTTCTGGGGCTGGGGCTTATCCTATCGGGAGGGTGTGCACAGCCTGTGTGCTGCATTTTTCTGAGAATAAGAGTGTGTATGCCGTAGGCGATATACAGCCGTCCCGAGTAGGAAAGTGGCTTAAAGCTCTTGCTTGGCGGGCGGCTAGTGTGTGGGCTTATATGCTTGATGGTTATGGCCCCTACGACTGTTTTTGACCGCGCTACCATTCGCCACAACCTCACCGAGTTCAAACTCCGGTGGCTTGACCACATTAAGCAGTGGAAGGCGGAAAACCGGCCTGCGACCGAGTCAAGTCACGACCAACAGCTCTGGGGAGACCTGCTCAACTGCTTCGACGTCAACGACCGCGACATCTACCTCTTTTAATGCAGCGTAAAACGTGTCTCTATGGTAAATACCGGCCTTCATCCTCGGTAAAGTTATTAGAGAAGCTAAAGCCCCTCGAAGTGAACCTCTGTGAACGCGCTGATTATGGTGCAGAATTGAGAAAAGCCAATGTTTTACCAGCCTAAAGCTGTTGTTGTTGGAGCTGGCCCAAATGGGCTCACTGCTGCTGCAAGACTGGCACTTGAGGGGTGGGACGTTGAGGTTTATGAGCGCGCAGAAAAACCTGGGGGAGCGGCGACATCAAGTTCAGGAATATTTACAGATACTGTTGTTGATATGGGTGCTGCCAGCCACCCGTTTGGTGTTGTAAGTCCAGCTTTCCAAGCGCTTCGACTTGAAGAGTATGGATTACGATGGCACAACGCTCCCTATGAAATGGCTCATCCCTTCGAAGATGGAGAATCTGGATTACTCACCAATTCGCTTGCTGAAACTGCCGAACTACTAGGCGCTGATGCCCCAGCTTGGGTTCGGTTACATTCTCCCTTTGTTGACCATATCAATGAACACTTAGCTAATTTGTTGAGACCAGTTCTAGGCTGGCCACCGCACCCTGTACGTATGGCGCAATTTGGGCCGCCTGCACTTTTGTCTGCGAGTTTGCTTGGCAAGGTTTATTTTTCTACCGCAAAGGCACGTGCTCTCCTAGCCGGCAGTGCAGTTCACGCCATTGATTCTCCTAGAAGGACGTTCACCGGTGCATTCGGAATAGTTTTTGGATCCCTTGGTATGACTCGGGGTTGGCCTGTCGCAGAAGGGGGGTCTCAAAAAATCGTTGACGCCTTGGTCGCTGTTATCCTTTCCCATGAAGGACGTATTCATACCAACTGTGAAATCACTGATTTGCGTGATATTCCCCGCGCCGATGCCACTATATTAAATTTAACCCCGAGGCAAGTACTTGAAATGCAAGGCGTTAACCTCCCTCATAAGAAGAAGTTGGGTTTGAAGCGCTGGAAATATGGAATTGCCACTTACAAAGTAGACTTTAAGCTAAGTGAACCTATCCCGTGGAGTGATCCTCGAGTGGCAAAAGCTGGCACCGTCCATGTCGGAGGTACCGTAGAAGAAATTTCTCGTGCTGAAGAAGAAGCTGCGAGAGGAAGAATGCCGGAGAAACCATTCGTTATGGTTTGTCAGCAATATGTCGCCGATCCTTCACGGGGAATGACACTGTGGACATACGCTCATGTTCCCCATGCATACATCGAGAGGTTCCCTGGCGAGGTCCGCAACAAAATCATTCGTCAAATCGAACGCTTTGCCCCTGGATTCAGGGATGTAATTCTGGAGACCCATGACACGAGCCCCGCAGCGTTAGAAAGGTGGAATCCAAATCTCATTGGCGGTGACATTGCTGGTGGTGCTATGGGAGGTATGCAATCACTAGCTCGTCCGACATTCTCTGTGCATCCACACCGCTTGGGAAAAGGACTTTATTTGGCATCTGCTGCAACCCCACCGGGGGCAGGGGTGCATGGCATGCCTGGATGGTGGGCTGCCGAAGAGGCTCTTATGCAGATAAGGTAGTCCAGGCTTGCGAATATCGGATGATTGAAAATTTCTGCCATGCGGGTCTAGATAAATATGCAGGTGAACACCCCTTTTCTTCCCACTAACTTGAGAACACGGATCGGAATGAGGGGGAGTATATCCCATAGCTGCGCATAAGTACCAGCAAAAGGGAGTTCGCAACTCTACGTGATGAGAAAATGTGGATATAGTCCTGCGACCGTATTCGAACCGTGATATGGTTCTAGCACCCACAGAAGTGGGATAGTTCACTACGGGCATTTTATGTAAAGAAGTGCTCTCAAATCACACGCCCCCTAAGAATGGAAGGTAGTCAGTATGCTCGCTACTGCAGTTAATTCTGCTCAAGACCGAGGCTTGATCCCCGCCAACTATGACGGATTTCTCTCTATGGGATCCGCTCCGATGACCTGTACACCAACTGTGACTGTTCGGATTACCGTCCGTATCATGCGTGCTACTAAGCGTACTGTACGCGGCGCCGAGCCTGCTGCATCTGACCGTGTAGAAACCCTGGTGGCTGTCTAGGTACTAACTAAAAATGATTGACGCGTTGAAAGGCCTGCAGAGGGTTGTACAAAAGCCTCTGCAGGCCCCTCTTGAATTTGCTGAAAGGGCTTCGGCATTTTCCCAGCTTCTCGCAACGTTGGAAGGAATATCTCCGAAAGAGCGACGGTTCGGGGGGATTAATGATTGGGATTACACCAAGTATCTTTTTAACTCTGGGGGTGGAATTTCCGACGCTGGGGTACGAGAGATTTTTGTCCGTTGTCTTGCTACAGCACGCATCGGTGCGTCAGTAGTGCTTTTGCTACCGACTGGTAACAATACCAGACTGGTAGCAAGTTCAGTGAGTGCACTATCTTACCTGTTAGGAAACCGGTATACGATCAACGGTAGCGACGGTGCAGAACAGTATTCAGCTATTATCTTAGCCTCATCGGCTTTAGGCCGGATAGATGGTGGGAAGAACCGGGATCTGGCTGTTGATTTCATTGCAGCGCAGACGGCATTCAGTTACTTTGTTGCCGGTGCAGTCAAGTCACTGGGGAGAGAATGGCGCAATGGTACTGCGGTTGAACGGGTGGTCCGCACCGAAGTTTATGGGAACCGAATTTTCTACCGTTTTCTGCGACGAAATCCCCGATTGTCAGAGTCGCTTACCTATTCCACAGTGGTGGTGGAAATGCTTTTCCCGTTTTTACTCCTGCATCGGGGGATGAGGAAAGTGGCTCTTGCTTCGATGTTTGCTTTTCATGCGGCAAATGTTCCTCTTATGGGCTTGGGTCGATTTTTTATAGTGTTTACCTCCACCTATCCAGCTGTTATGAATTCCACCAATCGGCTTAAAGGACGATTTAGTGACTGATTTCTATAGAAAAACCGCTCTCATTACAGGTGGTGCGCTCGGGGCTCTCAAAGCGGGAGAGATGTTTGGGGCGTTCTACGCGGATCGATTCTCTAGGAATTGGCCTCGTCATATGCGGAAGACTTGTGCGCGTAATGAGGTTGCGGTGTATAAGCGGGCGGGCGTCGATGATTCCCAGGGCTGTATTCTTTTGGTTCATGGAATGGGAAATTCATCAGTGTCGCTTGTTCGACTTGGGGAAGAGATATCGGAGCTCACAGGCAGGACGGTGATTAGATACGATAGGCCCGGGTATGGAGCTTCTCGATTTTGCACAGATGCTCCCTACTCTGTCACTCAGTCGGTGGATGAGTTGGCCGAGATTATTCGGTGGCTGCATGAGCAGTATCATTGGGTTACTGTCGTAGGACATTCATTTGGTGGGTTGCTAGCGTACCTAGCGTTAATGGGTCTAGAGGAACCCAGCTGGTGTAATGCTTTACTTATTGAGCCTTCACATCTACATGAGGCTAGGAGAGATCCAAAACGTATGTTGGGGGTGATGCTCGGTGTGGAGGAACTGAACAGACGTCATCTTCTAAGCCCATTTGGGGGGGAGCTTTTAGACGCATCGATAGGTCCACGCGCTCTTGACGGGCGACGTCATCCCCATGTTGATGCCGTAAGGAGGGAGCGTCGGAGTAGCCGCTGTGTACGTGCTACGAGACGAGAATTTACTACGCTAGCGAAGTTGCTCTTTGATGGTACCGTAATTCGTGCGCCTCAGCCATCAGCAAAAGTCCATGTGGTCGCCTCCGCACGGTCTGTGGGGGATGTTAGACAAAAGGAACTTTTTGCCGAGTACATTTGTTCCCCTGCGGATATGACTATTCTTGGCGAGACGTCTCATGACACGATTGTCCTTGACAAGGACGCAGTGAATCGGATTTCCCAAATAGTGAACGGTGGTTCCATTCATGCTGCGTAACGTTATTGAGGTCGTGTTCGGGTCTTGGTTTACGCTAACTTTTCTCGGACAGCATCCAGGAGGAAACCATCGGAGTAGGGGCCTTCTATTTCGATTGAGCTCAACTATATTTATGCCCAACTGGGCTTTCTTTGCACCCAATCCGGGAGTCTATGACGATCATCTCTTCTACAGGGTTCGGGAAGGGAATGAGTTCTCCCCTTGGAAAGAGGTAGTTACATCTCGCAACGATGACGGTCCAGCGTGGTTGTCTCCTTTTTATTCTGGGGCGTCTCGGAGATCTAAAGGTATCATCGATATCTTTTCCACCTTAGAGAGCTTAGCCAGTCCCACTCTTTCTAGGACAGATTGCAATGTCATTCAAGCAGGACGTCAGGCGATTGCCAATTTTATGGTAGTCAATGCCGACGAAATTTCTCCCCACACATCTGAGTATGAGGTGATGCTGGTTCGCGCTGCAGGTTACGCGCAAGATGAGGATCCTGTCTTTTACTACCGTTTCGCGGTCCGAAACGGAATTGCTGACGCACCACATTAACCCCATTCCTCGGCAAGAGCCTGAACTGAGAAAATTGACGCAATGACAGCCTTTAACCTTCTGCGAAACAATGCTGGACTGATTACTCTAGGGATACTCCTATCATTGTTATCTACCGCTGTTACTCTTTTCCAACCCGCACTTGTCGGCCAGTTGATATCCGGAGTGAGTAGCGGAGAGCTCCAGCAACCTCTCATGCTGTTGCTGTTAACTGTTCTGGGTACATCCGTTTTGACAGCTGCCACAATGTACGTGGTCTCCATCGCTGCGGATCGAACAGTCCGTGATATGCGCAAAAAAATCACGAATCACCTTCTTTACCTGAGGGTGAGAGAGCTTGAAAAAGGGGGATCAGGTAGCTTTACTACACGGGTAACTTCAGACACATCCATCGTCAGTACTGCTTTTTCTTCCACCCTCACTGATTTCGTCGGGGGCTTCACTGTCATCATCGGTGCTCTCATTTATATGGCGGTGGTGGATTGGAAATTGCTCTTGGTCGTTATTGCAGTGTTGCTGGTAGCCCTAGCGATTATTGTGTCTATCTCAAGTTCTTTGCAAAACCTCTCGTCGAAGGTTCAGGATCATCTTGCAGCGCTCGGTGAAATCCTGCAGTCGGCCCTATCGGCAATTCGAACTATTAAGGCTTTTCGAGTAGAGACGAAGGTCATTGGCAACTTGTCGGCTGAGATCGACCATGCCTACCGAAACCGGAGAAGGATGAGTTTTGTAGAAGCCGTTCTTGAGCCCTTGAGTACTGTAGCGTCCTACATGGCACTTCTCGCGGTCGTTCTGTTCGGGTCTATTAGATTGAGCAACGGTGATTTGTCGGGAGAAGCACTTACTGTCTTCGTTACCGCGCTTTTTCTGATGCTTGCCCCTATCGTGCAGGTATCTCAGTCCCTTGGAGCTTTCTTTGAGGCTAGAGGAGCGCTGGACAGAATTAACCAGCTTCTTAGGCTCGAAGTTGAAGATTCAACCGAGAGCAGTTCGTCTCTGTGCACTGGGCCCACCCCTCTAGGAACTATCGAGTTTGACGCGGTCTCGTATGTCCGAGAAAAAAGAACTATCTTAGATAATGCAACCGTAACGGTTAAATCAGGCGAGAAAGTGGCACTCACAGGAGCTTCTGGCTCCGGAAAAACCAGCATACTCAGTCTTCTTCTGAAGTTTTACGACGTCTCGGCCGGTCATATCCGTATTGGAGGGAAAGACCTCGAAGACTGGAACAGGAGGGATCTTCGGGCTATGGTTACGTATGTTGAACAAGAGCCTGACTTACTCTCGGGCACTCTCAGAGAGAACCTGATCCTCGGGACAGGGGAGAGCTTCGATGACGAAACACTTATCGCAATGCTAGGTCAGTTCGGGCTGGAGAATTTCGCCAGCGTTGATGGACTAAGTAGGTCAGTAGGATCAGGTAACAGTGGTTTGTCGGGCGGGGAGCGGCAGCGAGTTGCCATTATCCGGGCTGTTCTTCAAAATGCACCGGTCATCCTTGTGGATGAACCGACATCCGCTCTTGATTCAGCGTCAGCAGAGTTATCGATGAGCAGGCTCTTGGAGACCGATTCTACGGTCATCTTTACCTCCCACGATGCAAACATCGTGAATCTAGCAGAACGCACTTTAGTAGTTGTCGACGGCAGAATCGTCGAAAATTCACCGAATAGTAGGAAGTCTTCAAATGCGTAAACACGTTCTCGTTACCGGTGCAACCAGGGGTATCGGTCGGGCAGTTGTGTCCCGATTATTAAGAGAGGGATATGACGTATCCTACACATGGCTTTCCTCAGATGAAGCGGCCTCTAACATTCAAATGGAGGCCTCTCAATTCGATGGGAGCGTATACCCATACCAGTGTGATTTGACGGACACTGAACAAACGTGCCAGTTAGCGGATGTGTTGTCGCAGAAGAGGCCCCTTCACGGAATTATCCACTGTGCTACCACGACTTTTACTCCAACTCAGGCGTCGGAACTGACCGTCCAAGACTGGATGGCGCCCTTGAATATTAACCTAGTTAGTCCTTTCATTCTTTGCTCTCGACTCGGTCCTTCCTTGGGAGCGGATGGGGCTATCGTCATGGTGTCTTCTCCGAATGTTGCTGTGTGTCAGGAAGGGATGAGCACCTATGCGGCTTCCAAAGCTGCGCTCGAATCTTTTTCTCGAGTCTTAGCTCGTGAGCTTGGCCCGGCTGGGGTTAGGGTGAACGTGGTTCGTCCGGGGCCGACTCTGACGGAGGGGTTTACGGCACAGGCGCCAGATGGAGGGGTTATAGACGAATTATGCTTGGCTACGCCCCTAGGAAGAGTAGCGAACCCTGATGATGTCGCCGATGCTATTTATTCATTGCTGGGGAAAGATAATCGCTGGGTGAGCGGAGATATACTGAATGTGTCCGGTGGTTTGTTTTAGCAGAGTAATTTCCCGGATGGGAAAGGACACAGGACTTGTTCCATATCGATGGGCTCAACAAACTCAGGAGGAGTCTAGTCAGAGCGCGCTTAGCTATTTTACAAGTGTGCCTCTGAGGCAAGAGTAACCCTATTCTTGGCATGGGAAAGTCTGTGCTCAAACCCACGTGCCCGAGGAAGAACTAGATTCTCTGAATACATTAAGGGTATGAGGATTCCGGAAGAATTCCTCACTCGGTATCAGCGAGACAAGCATGATGAGTTGTTGAATATCAATCATGATGATTAATCGTTATGCCTCGGCCGCGACTTCCGTGCCCGTGTGATTGTCCTGTCCTGACGCTCGCAGCTACCGCTAGCGATTGCCTGACACGACCAGCGCCATCGAAATGACTGCTCCTCTCCTCTCTGTACTCGCATGACCTAGAGCGCAAGCGATCTAGGTCATGCTAGATTTGCCCCCGGTTGTTAAAAAATATCTCAATTTGGCATTGATTGTGTTAGCATGGCCTCGTTGACAAAGGGACGTGTCATGCTCTCCCTAGTCAAAAAGTTAGCCCTAGCGGCGGCAACCACTAGGACTAACGCTTGGCATTAACTGCCAAGCTGGTGAAGCATCTCAGCAATCCAGCTGTGGTGCTCGACCAAAACGGCAAAGATATAGAGAACTCTGCTAGTCAGTGATACGAATTGCCACCCGTATCTGACTGCAGAGTTTTTTCTTTCTCTGCCGGGTTGTTCATGCTGATGCATAATGAACCTCCCGTGTCGACAAACTCTCCAACGCCAGTTTGACGTGCAGGCGAGCCATCGCGTGCGGTGGCAAATAACCCGCACGTCGACGCAGAAGTCGCACCAAAGCTCGAATAACCGAAGCTTTGGGCGAAACCGCAGGTTAGTATATCAGACCCATTAGCTGGCCAAATGGATAGTGATTTGCTTAATGGCTACGTCTGACCCCGCTTTTCTTATGCCTGGGCAATATTGCCGGTATGCCCGCGGGCAGGCATGTGGGCTGGCCTTTAGCCAGTCGTGGATAGACGGATCTTCTCGACTGCATCTGTTACGGCGATTTCGAGCCAGTTTTCCGCTGCTGTATCCACAGCGTTGTATGCGTGGGTCTGGATAGCTAGCGCATTGGCGATCCATGGTGCAGGCATGTCGTCGATGTGGAGAAGTGCTTGTTCTGACCACTCGTCGAGCGCAAGCGAGACAGTGTCTGGTTCGATGTTCAGGTCGTGGTCGTCGGTAAGTTCGTTGGCAACAAGTTCTGCGAGTCGGAAGAGTGTCCCGGTGGCAGCGAAACCGATTGGAATCGTAATGTAGCGTGGCATTTTCTCTCCTTGCGTGATTGCGGTGACCATTTTTGGTGTGGTGCCCGTCCTCGTTTTTTGCCTGAGAAGGCACGGAGTGCCGATTAGGTCGAGCTAAGTGGAATGCAAGTGCAGGCATCCGAGGAAGGAGGAAAAGTTTTCTGCGGAATAAGCGCAAGGAGCGGTACGCGACTGGAGCGCGTAGAAAAGTTTTTTGAAGGAATCGGACGACGCCGTCGCTGGACTTGCGTGGAGCGGGTCGACCGTATAATCGCCGCAGGCTTCTCATGGAAAAACGAGATTTAAGGATCGGTGTCGATCCTTAAAAGAAAAATCCCCATGCTGCGCATGGGGTTCCGTATGTGGTCATGCCCGCATGACCACCTGCCCGCATGCGGGCGTTGCGGTCTTATGCTTCTGTCGCTTCACTATCAACTGTGCTGTATTCCTGCGTTTCGGGCTGGGGCTGGCTATTACCTTGCTCCGCGTGGCTGTCATTGAGCTGAATGCCATTGGGGTAAGCCGATTGTGCGAAGGCGAACGCATCGACTTGTGATTGGTCAATTTCAATGTTTTCCAGCTGGTCGTTAATCCACGTTTGGGCCTCATCTGTAAAAGAATGGACGTTGCACGCGGCCATACCAAGATAGACGGTGTCGTCAGGCTCACGGTTTAGTAGACCAGAGTCAAATACGGCGTTGAGGGTTTCGCGTGTGACATCGTGGTTGATGATGATTTGGCGGCGGTCGTCGTCGAGGTCGATGTGGGGTGCATTTTCGGTCAGCGTTGTGAAGATTTCTTCGTTGCCGTCTTCTTCATGGGTGAGAGTAATGCCGGGTCGTCCGCCATTAACGTAGCGGTCGACCGTGACCTTGAGGTCGAAGTGTCGTCCATAGAAGTCCAGTGGAACATCCCAGTTTTGCTGAGCCATCGTGGGTGTTTTCCTTTCGTAGTCGTGTGCGTGTGTATAGCGGTCGAAGTGTTGGTCGAGCCGGTTCTTTGTTGCATCGGTTTCATGCTGTTGAGCAAACAGTTCGTCGATGGTTAGGTCAGCGTCATCGTGTGAGGCTGGTTGACATATTTGCTTGTCGAAGTTGTGGAATGGTGCCGAATTTAGCGTGGTGCCAGCCATGGAAGCCGCAGAGACATCATGTAGCTGACTGATGTGTCCTTCCCAGGACAGCTCGATGTCGTATCTGGTAGCTAGGGTTTCCATGAGCGCGCGTGTTGTGCGTCCGTTTCCCTCTCGGAAGGCGTTGATTTCGTTCAGCTCGCAATGAAGATAAGCCAGAGCTTCGATTTTGTCGTCGTAGTTAGCTGAGTCCAGTGCGTCAACGACTTCGTCGAGTTCAGCAATCCGCGCTTCAATGGTGGTATGGCTCGCAAAAGTGGCGTAGCCGTCGGGGTGGCTGGCGCTGGGGATCGTCATGTCGAGATCACGGAACTGTCCGGCCCAGTCGTAGCAATCCTGGAAGAGGTGTTCGTGCGTTTGAGTGAGCTGATCGGAAAGTGTCCCATCAAATCCGAGCGCAGGCAGGGTCAAGCTGCGCCTGAGAGATAATTGTCCCTCGGCCTGTTGCCACGCCTGTTCGTCTGTGATGCCTTGTTTATTTCGTAGCGTATTCGTGCCGGGGAAAAGGAGATTGTCCCAGCGTTCCTGTTGCGTCACTGGTTTGAGTCTTCGTTCGGAATGAAGCCCAGTTTGCGAATCTCGTCAGCAGCTGTGGATTGACCTCGGGCTAGGCGGTGGGCCGCTTTAATATCCTCTTCGTCGAGGTGGACTCCCTCGGCTTGTGTGGAGGCAACGGCATTGCGGACTTTACGTTCAATTCGATCCATAGGGTGAGTGTATAGTCCATCACAATTTTTCGTAATGCGCTGCCCGCATGCCGGCGTGCAGGACTGCGGTCATGCCCGCATGTCCGCTATTCGCCGTGCTTGCACTTAATCATCAAGTCGTAGCTGTCCTTAAGTCTTTGATCTCTTTCTTCCCATGACAGAGTGTTGGCGTCTTCCAAGGATTGCTGTGATACTCCTGGCAGGACGTCATCGCCTTGGTCAGGTTGTTCAGCGCAAGGGTCAATGCCTGTCTGTTCAATTTGCTGTTCCCGCCAGTTCTTACCGTCTTCGCGCTTATGCAAGACTTCACCGAAGAGGACAAACGGGGTGGCGACGACAACATAGAGAATTGCGCAAATGATGCCGAGCGGAACGAAGCGAATTAGAAAATCGGTCAGGTTGCGGAATTTGCGCCACAAAAAGACGGCTACGAAGAACATGAAAATGTAGTAAGGCATCATGGGAATATCCCTTCTCTATGCGGTCAGTACCGCGTGCGGTGAGACGGGCATGTTGGAAGTCTGGGTAGTTGCGAGATGAAGAAGTATGAAGCTGTTCAATCGAGCAAGTTTGTGTTGCTCGATTGAGTGCTTTTGGATTAGGCGTAGTTGACTGCTGGTGCAATGCGGGCAGGTGCCATGATTGCGATTGCTGCTGCACAGAGGAAAACGGCAAGGATCTTGAGCGTTGACCAGTCACCGCCGAGCAGTCCGCCGTAGAGGACGTAAACGACTGAGACCACGGCAGTTAGTGCGCCGACCGCTACCTTGTACAGTCCTTCGTTTCCAGTGCCGTCTATAGGAAGGTAGATCAAACCGAAGCACAGGCCGATTAGTGCGGAGCACACTGCGAGAAACAGTGATTCAGATAGTTCGGGCACTGGTTGGTTGCTGAATGCGTTGATGGTGGCTGATACAAGGAAGATGACGGCGAATGCGACGACACCTCCGAGTACGGTGAGCGCACCGAGGTTGATAGCCAGCTTTTGAATGTCGTATTTAGGAAGTTGCTGGTTGTCCTGGGGGTGATGCTCATAGTTAGTAGATGGGTAGGTCATGAGTCCTCTTTTCCGTGAAGTGTGGGCGTGCGGTCAGGCGGGCGTGTGGTCATGCGGGCATGATTGCACGGTGCTCGGATTTGGCGGTCTGAATTGCAGAACATTCTTTCGGTAGTGGTTTAGGAGTCGAGTAGGTCGGTGACGGCTTGTGTCACGATATCGGTGACCGTGCGCTGGTTTTCTGCGGCGTAAATGTTGAGCCGGTGTCGAAGTTCCGGGCTAATGCGAACGGTGAGATGGACGCGATTGTCAGTTTGGGTGGCTTGCGTGAAAGTATCGCGTGCGCGCTTTGGCGTGGTAGCTGGCTTGTGCATAGCATTGGTGGGTTTTCTCATTTGATTGTTTTCCTTCTTCTCGTGATTAATGCGGTCATGCCCGTATGCGGGCTAGCGATTTTGCGGTAGGAATTCTGTGAGGATCTCATCAGCAACGCCGTCGTATCCGTGCCATTGGGAGGGGGGTGGTGCCCCATGCTCGTTTGATTGCTTGACGTGCGAGAATGATGTTGGAAAAAGTTGGAACGCCAGCCTCGTCGAGTGCGTTGAGTAAGTCTTCAAGGGTCGTGGTGTTTAGCTGTGCTGAGGTGATGAGTACTGCAGCGGGCTTGTCGGTGATGATTTCGAGTGTCTCCCACATGCGAGCTACTTCAATTCCAGATGGCGAGGTTGGCACGATGACAGCGTCGGCGGTGCGTAGTGCCGCGTCGATGAGTGCAGGGTCGCCGGGAGGACAGTCAATCAGCACGATGTCTGCGCCGGTAGGGGAGATGCTGATAGAGCGTTTGTTGACGGGAGTGACTGGGAAGGGCAACGGATTATTGGCTTCGGCAGCCAGCAGCGACCAATCCGTCGCAGATCCTTGGGGGTCAGCGTCAAGGACAGCGACGTTTTTGCCCAGCGTTGAGAAGTAGGTTGCCAGCATGATTGTAGACGTGGTTTTCCCCGTACCACCTTTGTTGTTACAGATTGCGATTGTCGTCATTGTGTGATTCCTTTCGTCGGATGGTGTCAATTGCGTTGCGCGTGTGATTGAGATCAGTCCAGTTGTGTCTGACGCGGTGTAGCGTGTGGTGGTTTGCACGCTGGTGTGGCCTAGCGCCTGTCGAATGGAGAGCAGGTCATGGGAGGCCTGATATCCGACGGTGGCGAACCTGTGCCGCAGTGGGTGAAGCGTCCAGGTGCCGGGAAGCGCTCGTGAGGCGAGTTTGCTGACGTACCGGGAAGATAAGTGCCCATCGATTCGGCCTGGGAAAAACCAGTGTGAGTTGACTTGGTGGGATCTTCGGCGCAGCATTGCAGCCAGCTTGGCGGGAACAGGAAGGATTCGCTCTCTGCCACCTTTGCCCTCGACGGTGAGGTTCCAAATGCCCGAGGGGAGGCGGCAAAGCGGTCTGTGCGTAGTCGTGCGATTTCTCCTGCTCGAAGTCCAAGCTCAGCAGCCAGCCGCAGGATAAGTTCGGTGCGGTCAGTAACCTCAGCAAGTATTTCGGCGAGGATTTCCTCGGGGATCGGACGTGGAGGGGGAACTGGGCGTTTAACACTTGGCAGCGTTGGCAACTCCGGGCAGTGGGAGTCCGTTGCAAACCAGCGCAGAAACGTCCGTACGCTCGCGTGATATGCGTGCCTGGTTTCCGGATGCCAGTTTTTCTCACCGCTCCAGGCAGTGAGGGCTGATTCAGTAACTGTGCTTGGTGTTGGCGCGTGAAGTTCACGGGCCAAACGTCGAACATGGCGGATACGGGTATCGATTGTGGCCGGTCGCATTCCTTGCGCTCGTAAGTGGATTTCCCAGTTTCGGAGAGGTAATTCCCACCCAGCGGGAATAGGTGCAAGGTTCGCGCGATCACTGATAAGCATGAGTTCATTGAATTCTTTTGTTCACTTTAGCGTTATATAACAGTAATCTTTAGGAAATCTAGCGTTCAGCTAGGGGCTACCTTGTGGTCGTGCGGGTATGTTTGCGTTACCGCATGTGGTCGCGCGGTCATGCCTATATGCGGTCGTCTTGCTGGTGCTGTATCGAGCGTGATTGCTTGTTTAAGCGCGATACCCTGTTTGCCGCTCGCAAGTCCAGCAATGCGGTCAAGCCCGCCTGCGGGCATGACCGCAATTGGGTATGCGGGTGTGCGGTCTTGGGGGTTAAAAAAATATGTTGTGCCTGCCACGAGCCATTTTTGTAGCGCCAAAGCGAACCATGCCAGGCGTTAATCTTGGCTACTGACCCAGAGGTCGTAGGTTCGAATCCTGCCCCCGCCACTAAGTTGGAACCCTCGGTTCGCGAAAGCGAATCGGGGGTTTCTTGCGTCTGAGGAACGCGACGGGGGAGGGTTAAAGGACAAAAGGGGATGCGGACGGAATCTTGGAGGATTCCATCATGAACCGCTCATACACCAAGGAGCAGCGACGCAGAGCTCTGCAGGTTTACAAGCGCACTCAATCGGTGACCAAGGCCGTCCGTGAACTTGGTTATCCAGGGCGATGGACGCTGTACAAATGGTTGCGTGAACCCGCCAAACCTGGTCGACCCCGCAAACAGTCAAATACATTGACCCGCTACCCGTTTGAGGTCAAGCTTCGTGCTGTTGAGCTCTTCAACGCTGGTTGGAGGCCAGCTGACATTGCTGTGGAATGCGGGCTGCGCTCAAAGATGAGTGTCTATTCTTGGGCACAACGCCACCGTGAAGAGGGAAAATGGGGTTTGATGTCGAACAGAGAACGCAAAGAGCACACTCGCATGCCCACCCGAGCAGCATTCGAGAAATCATTAGCCGATGATCCTGCAGAATTGAAAAAGCAAATGGCTCAACTGCTTGTTGACAAGGCTGTTTTGGAAAAGGAGCTGGAACTTGTAAAAAAGACGTCAGCGTCATCCCGGGTTAGCTCACACCGAGTGCGAAGAGCCGTCTTATCAACCCAGTCCAATGTGTCGTTGACGCACTTGGCATGGACCGATTCAATCGTTTTCCGGGTGTCCTCATCGCCAAGTGCCCACAGCACGCTGATGGATTTTGCTGGGGAAAATGTCAGGTCAAAGCCAGCGGTTGCCTGCCGCACTGAGTTCTTTTTCTCATTGACCCACGCCAAAATCTCCCGTGGCGACGCGTGATCAAATCCGGTTGCTGCCGCGTACTGAGCCCTGGCGGCGTCAACGGCGATGGTGTTGCGCTCGTCGGTGTCAGGGCGCCGACCGTGCTCATAGCGGAACTGCTTTTCGCGCTTGGCGATCTCAGCCAGGACCTCGTCGCCGCCATTGTAAATCGGATACGCTCGGCCCAACTGGACATCAGCAATGGCGGCACCGGCAGCGATTTTCGCATCTGCCTCCGGGTGTAGCCCCTCACCGTAGAGGGCCGCCATGTGCTCCTTGTCCACGACAGAGCCGTCAGTGACGACCGTTGAATGCAGTCCGGCGATTCCTCGGCCGAACCACCGCCCGGGTGGGGTTCCGGTTTCCTGGTAGTAGTCACCGAGTCGAGTTCCGACGGAGGTGTCGACGTCGGAGGTTGCCACATTGCGCAGCAGATAGGCGTACCCATCGCCTGCATTGACCACTCGAATCGACATCATGGGCCAGAGGTTAGGAATGATGCGGCGAAAAGTTAAGACCTACTTTTGCCTTCCGAACGATGACGACCTTGGGCGTTTCGGCACCCGCCTATGTTCACGCAGGTCACCCACAAGAAGTCGCAGATGTATATCTGCCAGAGGTGTGTCGACCTTTAGGTCGAATGTGGCGAAGTCAACAGGCAACGAATGGTGACGATGTTGGTGAGGATTAAGGGGCGGAACGTGTTGGTGTGTTGGTGATGAAGGAACCATGAGATGGCAACAGGGCAGCTAAGCTGTTGTTTGGTGATGTAGAGCGTTTCAGCGTGATGATGGGGTGCATGATCAGGTTGTTGCCGTCTGCGCTGCGGCATGGGATTGAGAAGTCGGATATTCTTCAGGCATGGAATCGTCCGATTGCGAGTTTCACGGAACGAGATGATCCGCTGAAGGTTATCCGATTGGGGTTCGACTCTCATGCCCGATTACTCGAGGTTGGCGGTGAGATCTATTCAGATGGTCAGCAGAAGATTTTTCACGCTATGGTCGCTCGCCGCGTGTACACAGAAAGGATTGGATGGCGATGAATGAAAATATGACGCCCGAAGAGCTAGCTGTTGCCGAAGACTTTGAGGCGGGATGGTCGAAGGACCGGCTGGATAATGCCGAGTTCAATTGGGGCGTAGGTATCACGGATTTTCTTCCGCATACGCTCAGTGAGAAGCTGGCTGCCCGTGCTAAAGAAGAAGGCGTTAGTGAGCTTGCGCTCATCTCTTCTGCCGTAAGCATGTATCTGTCAGGCGACAACGCAGCCTAAGTTTTACCTGCGTCAGCTAGGTGCTGAAAAGGATGGGCTGCCTTCGCGTGGTTGCTGGGCTAGTGAGTGTTAGTGCCCGCGAGGGGATTAGCTTCATTTTCATAAAAAGTAAATCTGGTGGTTTCGTTATTGATTTCAATACCCCCCCCCAAATCACACGAAGCCCTTAAAGGTTCATCGTGCGTAGCTTGCCTTTAAAAGTTCGAGAAGAGATTCTTGCGACCGCAGATTGGGTTTCCCTTGCTGGGGTATTAGGCTTGGCAGGCATCAATCCTTTCGATGCTACTAATAGTCAAGTTGATGGCATCGTCGGTTCGTTGTGTCAGGGGGCTGGCTTGAGAGTGGGAAAGTATGTCGAGGATGGGGGGGTCAAGAATTCGATTCGACGGCATTAGATCAGGAGATAGCAGCAGTTCGAGCGTTGAAGACTGGCCAGGAGCGAGTTTCAGCGATGATGACTATCCTCTTTGACTGCGAATAGCCTTTCAATTGGTGGGCGGAGGCTACGCATCAGCTTTTAGCCAGTGTATCCATGGCCGTGGAAGAGCTGTTGATTCACTTTTGTTGGTTGAAAGCTGTTGGCTGATCGAAGTCAATTGCTGTGGGGGGGTAGGTCTTAACTTTTTTGTCTGCCCCTGGTTTTCTGCGATGCATGGTTGCAAAAGACAGGAGAGTAGAGGCGCGACGTCGCGCGCGAGAGCTCCAGAAGGAAGAGTCCGGGCGTCTGGCGCGAATGCAGTCGGCCCGCACCGATGCGTTCATCGCCTTGGAAGCGATAGATGAGGCGAATGAGGCTCTGGGGTATGCGCTCGACCGGCTGCTTGATGAAGGGGAAAGCAAGAAAAAGCTCGCTGCTGATTTCTCGATGCCTACCCGGCAGATCAATGACGCATTGGGTCTGGTTGGGTCCGCTCACTTCCGAAAGACTGATGCGGGTCACGATGCTGATGACAGTCAGAATGCTGCAGAGGAAGACACGGAGACCGTAATCGAAGGCGAATCTGTTGTCGAGGCTGAGGATAATAGTGATGGTCACCCTGCCGCCGACGGTTCCTGACCGTGTTGTTGAGGCGTTCTGGGCGAAGGTTGTCCAAGCCTCGTCGCCGGATGGGTGTTGGATTTTCACCGGTGCGATTTCGTCTCCCGATGGTTACGGGCGAATCAACTTTCGTGTTGATGGAAAGCAGTATTCGGTGTCTGCGCATCGTTTCGCGTTGATGTTGTCGGGTGTTGATATTGCAGATGCTGAGGTGGTTGCGGATCATCGTTGCAATGAACCGCTGTGCGTCCGTGTCGGTTGCACGCATGTGATTGCCTCGACTCGCGCGGCCAATATGGGCTACGCTTCCCGCACTGGTCGCGCCCGCGGTACAAGGCCTGGCCTTGATACGCAGACTCGCTCGCGAGTACAGCGCTCTCGCGACGTGCGTGCTGCCGTGGCTGATGGTTGGGACGAGACTGCGTACCGACTGGCCGCTCAGCGGCCAGTCAATCCACTGGGTCAGCCCAGCCTGTTTGATACCCCTAGGAACGTCTCAAGGAAGAGGGAGCCGTGATTGAAATGGTAGTCCTCCTAGCTATCGCTAGTTTGTCGCTTTTTGTGTTTACCTTCCTTCGGGAGGTCGAGATGGAGACGATGAGAGACAGTTTCTCGGTGTTAGTTTTTGCGGTCGTGGCCGGAATTATTCTGCTGCTTGGCGTTGCATCTGTCGGACTCTTAATCCTGCTAGGGCCGGGGCTCTAGCCCTTACAGAGGAAGACGGCCGAGCGTCTCGGACGAACGCATACAGCGGGGACTGATGCTTTCGTTGTGTTAGGGCTGCTTGATAAGGAGGGAGAAAGAAAAGGCTCACAGCTGGTTTCTCAGTGGCTATCTGACAGATCAGTGAGGTTTTGGATGCCGTGGAATCCGTTCACTTCCGAAAGACTGATGAAGTTCACTGCGCTGATGATAGTCAACGGGGCGTCTATTTCGCTTGACACTGGTTCTTTACGGCTTTAACTTGTGATTATCGTCACTTTAGGTAAGGGAAGTGATTTGATGATCGAGCAAGAACCGCTGGAGGGAAAATATTGAACGAGTCTAAGGGGAGTCCCACACCTGTTTTTACGAAGTTTGGAGAGAGATGCTCTGAGGAACTGGTCAAACAGGATCTCGTTGATCTGGCAGCGGGAACTTTATCGGCCATTAGAGTTAAAGGCTTCTTTTCCAAGAAACTCTGTACTGAGATAATGGAGAATTTGCAGACAGTGGAATTGGGTGAGTATGACCAGCAGGTGGTCTCGCCGCGAATTGCTAAGTTGGGGCCTGCTGCCTTCGACTACTATATCGACGGAGGAATCGGAGAAGAGTACTGGGACCATCGAGATCAATCTAACGAGGTCCGATCTGCGTTGGCTAAAGAAATCGATCCTCTAGTTTTGGCAATGGAAAAAATAAGTGACTGCTGGGGTGCTGATGTCAAGAAAGCCTCGATGGATGGAAGGCCCCTCTTCTCGGGAATGATCCGGGAGATTAATGAAGGAGCTCGTATTCACTTTGATGAAATCGAGCGTGAACTTCCCAATGGGCTCGATGACACCCCCGTTGTACAACTTGCATTTAACTGCCACTTGGAAATGCCAGAAAAGGGTGGAGAAGCAACCGTTTTTCGTCGACGTTGGATGCCTCATGATGAGGACAACCGTGACGGTTACGGCTATTCTTATGATCTTGTAAAAGACCAGCCCTACGTGTCAGTGCGAGCAGAAGTAGGAGATGCAGTAATCTTCGACCCTCGCAATTACCACCGCGTGGAGCCCAACAAAAGCCGAGGGAGGCGAGTGACCCTATCGTTCTTTATCGGACTCACTGCTGATGGCATGCTCGAAATCTGGTCTTAATTTCGAGTGTTGGCTTTATTAGATGGAGTATGTGAGTGGTAGCTGATTTTCTTAGCTGGGCCCTCGTTATGGCGATGCCGGGTCCCGATATTATCTCTATCGGGCTGCAAACCTCGCGGTATGGATTGCGTGCGGGGGTCTGGACGGCTCTCGGCGCTGCGCTGGGAGTGGCGGTGTGGTCAGTGCTCTCGCTGGTTGGTATTGAGGCGTTGCTGGTTGCTATTCCTACTCTGCGAGTCGTGCTACCGATAGTCGGCTGCGTGGTTCTGGTGATATTGGGTGTTCTGGCTCTCCGCGGCGCAGTAAGGCCAGCGCGCAATCACGGCGACCAAGTCATGACAGAATCGACCCCCTCGGCGCGATCGCCAGAGACCAATACCTGGGCTAAGTCGCTTCGATTGGGCTTTGTCACCAACATTTCGAATCCAAAGGCATTGGTTTTCTTTACCTCCTTTTTTACCCAGATGATGAGCCACTACACTGGCTCCAGCCAGAAATCCCTGGTTCTCGGCCTATTGCTTGTGGTCACGCTCATAGTATTTGTCGTGATGTCGGTCCTGTTGAAAGCTGTGGCGCATTCACCTCTGGCGAGAATTCCCGCTGTACGTTTCCTTCCAGGCGTTATCTTCATTTGTATTGGTGTCTTCTATTTCACTGAACTTGTCTAAACAATGAAAGGCAAAAACTGTGCGTGTTCTTCATGTTGATCCAGATATTTCAGACACTGCGGCTTTCTTGAGGGAGACTGGTGCTACTGCGGAGCAAAGTCTGAATTCGATTGTGGTTTCTACCAAGATGTCAGGAGTGCGGCATAACGCTCTCGTTCTGGTTCCTGCCACTCATCGTTTAGATAACAAAGGTCTCAAGCGAGCCTTGGGTGGTAAGACGTCGTTCCTGCCGATGAATGAGGCGTTAGCACTAACTGGTATGGAAAGAGATAGTATTGGCCCGATTGGCGTACCTGAATGTCTTCCTGTTGTGGCGGATCTGAATGCTATCAAGGGCGATGAGTTCTACATTGGAGGGGGAAAACTGGGCCGCAAATACGTGATTAGCCGTCAGGAATTAATAGCTGCGGTAGATCGGAGCGTTGTAGGGATTTACGTTCCTATCGAGTAGTGTTTTTCGGTCTAGACTGAGGTGTAGTACCGACAGTGAGCACTTCATCCGCGAACGCTAGAGGGGCTATTGGCTTTACGCGTTCGGTTGAGTCAAGAAAGTCAAAAACTGACTGTTCAGCCGCTTCGTCGAATGTCGCTCGTTCACAGATATCTTGATACAGACGATGGAATGGCTGGTAGGGAGTCTATCTCCGGACATTGATTCCACGGAGGCCTAGTGCGGAGCAACGATGGTGTCTTCCCATATCAATGCGACATCATGCCTGGCCGCCCGTTACCTTGTGACTATCCCCATTATCGGGGATAGTCACAAGGTAACGGGGCTAACGCTATCGCCCGGTCTGGCACTTGTACCAAAGGTCTTGGGCCTCTTTTTGCTTCTGTTGTTTTTCTTCCCAGGTTAGGGAGTTCGCCTCATCAAGGGATTTTTGCGGGTGCTGTTGCAAAGTTGGGGCAGTAGGAAGAGCGACGTGAAATAATCACAGCCATGGGTATCTTCTCCGGTCGTCATTTCCCCCGTGACATCATTCTGTGGGCAGTGCGGTGGTACTGCCGCTACGGGGTGAGCTACCGCGATCTGGAGGAAATGATGACCGAGCGGGGCGTGCCGGTCGATCACACCACGATCTACCGCTGGGTCCAGAAATACGCCCCTGATCTGGACAAGCAAACACGGTGGTACCGGCAGGTACCTGACTGGCAGGCCAGTTCCTGGCAGGTGGTGCTACCTCTATCGGGCGATCACCGCCGGTGGCCAGACCCTGGACTTTTACCT
Source organism: Corynebacterium lactis RW2-5 (assembly GCF_001274895.1). Taxonomy (NCBI): domain Bacteria; kingdom Bacillati; phylum Actinomycetota; class Actinomycetes; order Mycobacteriales; family Corynebacteriaceae; genus Corynebacterium; species Corynebacterium lactis. The sequence continues at coordinate 2,059,360 of NZ_CP006841.1, read as the reverse complement.
CTCTCCGAAGCGGAACGTGGCCGCAGCGAAGCGTTTCCTGGCCAAGGTCCTCAGATCCAATGCGTCAGCCGGGTATCCCAGAGTGATCAACACCGATAAATCACCCTCCCTAGCCAGGGCAATCGCTGAGTTGAAGTCAGAGGGAATCTGCCCGCCAACAGTGGAACACCGGCAGGTGAAATACCTCAACAGCATCCTGGAAGGCGACCATGGTCGGCTGAAGCGGATCCTCGGGCCGAAAGGCGCGTTTAAGAACCGGACATCTGCATATCGGACGTTGAAAGGGATGGAGGCGATGCACTCATTGCGGAAAGGGCAAGGCACGATGTTTGCCTACGGGCAACCGAACCCGGACGCGGTGATCGTCAACCGGGTCTTCGAGACGGCCTGAGAACGCCCACACGCAGCGGCCATCAGGGAATGAGAAACTGAGTTTTAGCTGCTCTCCGCCCAACTTTGCAACAGCACCTATTAAGTTAACTTTACGGATTTTGAGGGTAAGGTTTTATGATCCAGTCCAATAAAGCAGGCGTAGGGGCGGTTATCGTAGCCCTAGCTGTCCTATGGCAAGGAATCGGCACTGCGATAGTCGGAGCCCAAGTAGACCCAGAGCTATCTACTTTTACTACGTTTTCAGCGTTTCTTATCGCGGCGATTATCTCCACAGTGGTCTATTTAGCGTTTTATCGTAGAAAATACCGAGCTACGGAAACACCGCATCCCCCCATGAAAATGACAACTGCAGCAAGCCTCAATCTGTTTACTGCGGGCGCTTTCTGCTTATTCTATGTTTCCACTACTTTGATGCAGCCCACTGCATCAAGTGTCATCGAAACAGGAGTCGGCCCTTTTATTGTCGCAGTAATAATGACTTGGTCGGCCAGAAGGCTCAGCAGTTCATTGGTGTCAACAACTGCAGTAGTGGTGCTGGCTCTATGTTTTTTCTTCCTAGGAACGGGAAGCAGTTCACTCCAGTCTTATCTGGGTTTCGCTCTAGCTGTAGGCGCAGGAATTTCTGCGGTAGGAGTGCTTTACTCCTCGCGCTGGGCCACTGAACAAGGGAGCAGCGTTCTCACGATTGCAGCAGTGAGGTTTCACTTAGCTTGGATTATTAGCGGTCTCGTGGCTTTCTTTTCCGTGGAAGCGGAGATGCTTCGAGGCTCTACCCTGTCAATCGTCCTGCTATCGGTGATGTGCATTACTTTTCCTATCCTGCTCTTGCAGTGGGGAATTACCTTAGCGCCGCCTTTCACCTCGGCACTGATCATCGCGGCCCTTCCGGCCGTGGTGATGGCTACCGAGGTGGCATTGGGCTCTCAAGTCGAACCAATTCAGTTAACTTTGTTGATGCTCATTGTGGCAATAACCATAAGCCAAGCAATGTGGGGAACACGGAAAAATGAAAATATTAGTAGTTGATGATTCTTCAAGTGGTGCCGATCTGGTGGCAATCCTGCGCCAAAAAAGGGACGTAGAGGTTGCTACTGCTAACCCGCCGTATGCCATCTCAGCTAACGAAGACGGGAGCATTTCCGATCCATGGGCTCTGGCCCTACTTCGGGAATGTAGCCAAGAAAAATTTGACCTTGTTGTGCCGGGAAGCGAATCAGGAGTATCCATAGCTGAGTGGGTTTCAGCTGAGTTAGGACTACCGCATAACGGTAGAGAGAAGATCTGGCACCGTCGCCATAAGCAAGGAATGATTGAAGTTGCTCACCAATATGGACTGCGTGCCCCAAGGTCTGTTACCCTATCCTCCGCTTCTGCACAAGACAGCCTTGATCTAGACCCGTCCCTGGTCAAGGATTGTGTTGTCAAGCCTGTGGGAAGCGGGGGCAGTGACCATGTCTATTTCTGCAAAACAGAACCCGAGACTCTTCAAGCGATTACTACCATTCAAAATTCTACGACTTTGCTAGGAGAAAAATCACCCTCCGTGGTTCTTCAGGAGTACGTAGACGGACCTCAATATTTTGTGAACACGGTGACAGCCGAAGGGCGGCATATTGTGACCGAAGTTTTCCGATACGGACTTACGGAGGAATCTGGAGCTCCCCACATATATTCAGCTATCACAGTAGGACCGGAGGACAACCACTATTCTGGTGCCGTGGAATATACCTTATCGCTCCTTGACGCTCTGGAAGTAGACTTCGGAGCCTCCCACGTGGAACTGAGGTGGTCTAAGGGGCAGTGGGTACTTATTGAATACAACGGTCGCTGTATGGGCCCCGAAGTACCCGACGAGGTCTATTTCCCGACTCGCGGTTTCAGCCAGATCAGCGTTCTCGCCACGATGCTAGTGGATGGTTTACAAGCTGCCGAACAGGAAGTACTCGCCGGAAATCTTGACGGGTGTGTCGCCTGGCTCATGCCTACCCCGCAGTCAAACGGTGTGCTTCAACAGTGCCACTGGGATCTTGTCCAAACTCGCCCGACCGTTCAGAGAATCTCGCGGCGACCAAAGATCGGCACTTATATCGATAACTCGAATCGCGTAACAACTGGTGCGTTTGGCATGGTTTTTCTTGGCTCTTCTGACCGTGCTGCTGTTGAGACCGATCTTCAATCTCTTGAGTCTTTCGACGCCCATGGTGATCTGTTTACTGTTGCCCCCGGAAAGGATGCGTGATGACGACCCGAATTGCTGTTATCGGCGCAGGGGTCGCTGCTGCAGCGGTCGCACGACGGGTATCTTCTACTTTCCCGCATATTGAACTCACTATTTTTGACGCGACACCTCCTCAGAAGCACCTTGCTTTTGGCCATGTTGATAAACGCTTGCTATGTAACACAAGTACTTCAGTAATGTCGCTGGATGTCGAGGAACCACATGATTTTGCGGAGTTCCTGGGATACAATAAACAAGAGTCCAGTTCTGTATTCTCTTCAAGAAAAAAGTACGGATCTTACCTGCAACAGGCTCTACCCTCTGAGAGCGGCAGCCGCGATGACCGTCTTCAGTACGTACTCGATTCGGTCATTTGTGTAGAAGATTCTGCAGCCCCTGTCCTCATTCATACTGCGCGTCACGGGCTCTTTAAAGCCGATTTCGTCATCATCACAGGTGGCCGAAAAACAGCACGGGTCCCTTCATCTTGCCAGTCATACCGTGATACGGTCCCAGTTTTCCCCAGCCCCTATGACCCCAGTTTTTCACACTGGCTAGAAAACCATCCCACTTCCCGCATCGGTATTTTAGGTACTGGCCTCTCTGCCGTGGACGCCGCACGATTAGCGTTATTTGAGGGGGTGGAGGTAGTTATGCTTAGCCCCAGCGGCCAGCTTCCCGGGGTACGTACTTCGCTTCAGTTAAACGCCCCAAAGGAAATGCCAGCAGAGGAGTTCCGTGCACACTCCCGCAGCGTAGAGGATTTTAGACAATACGCCACTCAGCACGCCACCTCCCTCGGTTGGTATCCGGGACGTCTTAGGGAGCCCCTCCCCAGGAATGGCACTGATCGTTTTCTGCTGGACTATGAATTAGCTGAAAATGGTTATTCTGTATGGGAAAAAATGATCGGTCGCATGGTGGACCTAGCCAATCAGATCTGGTCACCTCTAAAAGTCTCCCTAAGGCAGACTCTCCTCAATGGGATATCAGATTGGATACATCGTTACGTGACCGCCATGCCTGTGCAAGGCGCGAAAAACCTACGAGAAGGTTTTCAAGCAGGGAGCCTTGTCCTAGCTCGCGGCCAGGGATCAGGGGAACAAGCTCGAAACGCTGTGGACCTAAAAGATGCTTTGGGTAATTCTCACCGAGTCGAAGCGGTAGTTTGCGCCTGTGGCTATGAGGACCCCGGATGGATCAAACACAACAAAGGAATTTTCCCTGGTCAAATAAAACCAAACGCTTCTCGCTGGGTCGGCGCCCCTTTAAATAATAGTTGGGGCACTGCGCAGGCCGGTAACAGAGTTCTATTTGCGGGGGAAGCAGCAGCACCGACCACCGCCATTCCAAGCTACGCCCGCACTTCAATCATGCAAGCCAATTTTGCCCTTGATTGGATTAACTCCCACGCATAGGTTGATGCCCCGGGGAGATCGGTCACATCCTCGGGGTGAAAACTGCCTATTAGCAGGCTCCGTGCCTTTCCCCGAAAGACAAAGGTGCTGTTGCAAAGTTGGGGCAGTAGGAAGAGCGACGTGAAATAATCACAGCCATGGGTATCTTCTCCGGTCGTCATTTCCCCCGTGACATCATTCTGTGGGCAGTGCGGTGGTACTGCCGCTACGGGGTGAGCTACCGCGATCTGGAGGAAATGATGACCGAGCGGGGCGTGCCGGTCGATCACACCACGATCTACCGCTGGGTCCAGAAATACGCCCCTGATCTGGACAAGCAAACACGGTGGTACCGGCAGGTACCTGACTGGCAGGCCAGTTCCTGGCAGGTGGTGCTATCTCTATCGGGCGATCACCGCCGGTGGCCAGACCCTGGACTTTTACCTCTCTCCGAAGCGGAACGTGGCCGCAGCGAAGCGTTTCCTGGCCAAGGTCCTCAGATCCAATGCGTCAGCCGGGTATCCCAGAGTGATCAACACCGATAAATCACCCTCCCTAGCCAGGGCAATCGCTGAGTTGAAGTCAGAGGGAATCTGCCCGCCAACAGTGGAACACCGGCAGGTGAAATACCTCAACAGCATCCTGGAAGGCGACCATGGTCGGCTGAAGCGGATCCTCGGGCCGAAAGGCGCGTTTAAGAACCGGACATCTGCATATCGGACGTTGAAAGGGATGGAGGCGATGCACTCATTGCGGAAAGGGCAAGGCACGATGTTTGCCTACGGGCAACCGAACCCGGACGCGGTGATCGTCAACCGGGTCTTCGAGACGGCCTGAGAACGCCCACACGCAGCGGCCATCAGGGAATGAGAAACTGAGTTTTAGCTGCTCTCCGCCCAACTTTGCAACAGCACCGGCTGTTCATACCTGCTGGCCGCTTTCTGCAGTCGTCGGACTCGGGCCCGCGTGCGGGAATGCGGTCGTGTGGTAGTGCGGGCAGGCCCTCCTGCGGTAATGCGGGCGCGCGGTATTGCGGTCAGTAGGAAAAGAAATACGGCGATGCTGCCAGCGTCCGCCAATGAACTGCCAAAGCGATTCTTGAGAGTCATTGATGCTGGATAAAGACCCAGAGGTCGTAGGTTCGAATCCTGCCCCCGCCACTAAGAAAGCCCCTTCGGCTTCCGGAATTTTTCCGGGCCGAAGGGGTTTGTTTTGTGTAATTTGCGTCATAAGTGTGACATCCTCGATGGGTGCCCATTAAAACTCCGATACGCTTTGCCCGCATGTCCCGTCGGTTCGTAGCTGTAGTTGCTGCTGGATGTGTTCTTGCTGGCGCTGCTCCGGTGTCACCAGTGCAAGCGGCTCCGGTGTCAGCTACATCGACGCGAGCTAGCGCGGATCTTGCCGCGCGCATCGCGGCGCTCACCGCGCCTTACTCCTCACCGACGCCGCCTGGCCCTTCGGCTACGCTCTCCGATGTTCGCGCCGCCGCAGAGGTCTCGCGCCAGGTGACGGCCTTGTTATCGTCGGCAGGCGATAGGCGAGGGGTCTTTGGCGTTGGTCTAGATGTGGTGGAGGAGCGGGCGGTGATTCCGTTCGAGGAGAACTCCTCGCAGTGGGCTCAGGCGCTGAGTGCGAATCTGATCTTCCGCTACCTGTCTGCTGTTCACGCGGAGTTTTCAGGCGGCGAGGTGCCGCAGCATTGGGCGCGCTATTTCGATTCCGGAGCGACGATGGCGGGCGATAACGCGCATCTCAGCGTCGACCTCGCCCTGGCTGTGGCGGATTCCGGGGCAGGGCCGGACAATTACGGCGAGTATCTGCGCATTGTGGGCGCTATCGCCGACACTGCGGGTCTCATCGTGGAGCGCACGCAGTCAACTTACGGTGACGATCTCGTGCCTTTGTGGGAGGCGGCGGCAATTCCAGTCGGGCACGAAGGCCGCGAGGAAGTAGTGCGCTTCGGCGATCAGGCGTTTTCGTCGATTTCTTTCGCCAATGGGCTCGGTCTGGAGCGTGTCGAATCGCGCGCTGTCTCAGAGGCCGCCGTGCAGTCTCCGTGGCGTTCTGGGGATGCGGTCATTGTGGGTAACCTGGAGTCATGAGGTTCCTGCTCCCTGACTTTTCCTTGGCGAGTCTCGGCAATGTCCTACTCGTTTACGCCCTGGTGCTTGCCCTCCACACCGCGCTGGCCTGGGGAGGGGCCGCCTGGTTTGCCAGGAAATACGACCAGCGCGTGGGCCCCTGGGTTGCGATGGAGGTATTCGTCCTCGCCCTGGTAATAAGCTTTGCGACGTTGTCCTGGATGCCCGAAGGTCAATTCAACTACTCGCCGTGGCAGATTCTCTGCAGCGGACTCGCAATGGTGATTTTGGTTGCCGTCAGGGTTTTGCGCCTGCGCGATATCTACCCGAATTTCCTGCTGGTGTGGTGGGCTGCAGTGGCGGGCTACGCGCTGGGATGGAGCGTAATCTCAGGGGTGAAGGATAGCACCGGGCTGTGGGCTGCCGGTTTGATGTTCCTTGTTATGGGGCTCACGGCAGGGCTTGGTGCGGTGGCGGGCCTGGCCGCGGGACTTCGGGCTTGGCTTAGTGCTTCCTAGCGCTTCCTGGCCTGGGCGATGACCTTGAGCAGGTGGTCGCGGTCTACGTTCCCGGCGTTGATTTCGCGCTGTAGCTTGTGAATGACGACAGGGCACTTCAGGCATCGGGTCTTCGAGCGGCAGCACTTTGCCTTTGGCTTGGCGTTCGCGAGCTTGTGCAGCTTCTGCGCCTTCTTATCCTTCTTGTCCTTTTTGGACTTTTTCACCTTTGACTTTCCCACATTCAATAGGTTAGCCGAGCCTATGATGATTGCGAAAAGCTTCACTAAAGAAACAGGGCTGCAGGATTGCGTTATACCCTTTGGGGTATTTTGGGTATGTCAATATGGTGGTTGGATTGGAGGTTGGACAATGGAACTTGACACTGAAGAAATGAAACCGGTCATCAACCGTCTCAAGCGTGCACAGGGACAGCTCAGTGCGGTTGTCCGGATGCTCGAAGAGGGCTCGGAATGTAAGGACGTCGTCACGCAGCTGTCGGCGGTGTCCAAGGCGCTCGACCGCGCGGGCTTTGTGATCATCGCAAATGGTATGGAGCGGTGCCTCAGCAGCGAGACGGAAGACCTGGACAAGAAGGAACTTGAGAAGCTCTTCCTGTCTCTGGCTTAGATTGCTGGCGTAGGGTTGCCAGAATGACACTCGAAATCCGCCCTCTGGCCCAAGGCGATGTCTTCTGGGCCGCCGAAATCTTCCACGCCAACGCCCGCGAAAACCTCACCCCGGCCCAGCGCGAGCGCGGCGGTTTCGTCCAGGGCAAAATCGACGCCGCCATGATTGCGGCCCGCGTCGATGGCCCCGCGTCGGTCGTCGCGCTTTCCGACGGCGTGGGCATCGGCGTCGTGCTCACCGCCGGCGCGGATGAGTACAAGCAGGGGCCTCCCGGTCTTGCGGTGGAGGCCGTGCGAGCCGCTGGGCTTAGCGACTTCTACCTCTACGGCCCCGGCGTTGTCGACGAGGGGCATCGGGGCAAGGGAGTCTTGCGCGCGATGAAGGACGAGTCAATCCGGATTGCCGCGGAGCACGGCAAGTACAAGTGGGCGGTCGGCTTCGTCGAGCACTCAAACGCGGCCTCCATGGCAGCGCATGAGAAAACCGGGTGGCAATCGGTCGCGACTTTTGAGTTCAAAGGCCGGCAGTACGACGCGATTGCGCACCCGGTTTCTCCGGTTTCTGACTAACTAGATTCCGTACAGGCGCTGCGCGTTAGCGAAAAGCGCGGCGTCGATTTCCTCCTGCGTTAGGTTCGCCTCGCGGATGTAGGAGAATGCGCGGACGTACTTTTCCTCCTGGAAGTAGGGGAAGTCCGACCCGCCCAGAATCTGGCGAATGCCGAAAGTCTCTGCGGCCAGCCGTAGGGACGGTTCGTGGAAGTTCGCGGCATCAAAGTACATCTGGCGCATTTGCTGCATGGGGGAGGCCGCGAATGCGTCCCAGTCCTCGTAGTTGTCCTCGATGCGGCGGGCGATGAACGGCAGGTCGCCGCCGAGGTGCGCGATGTGGAACGCGATGTTCGGGAAGCGCCGCGGCACGTCGGCCTTCATTAGCTGTAGCGTGGCGGTCGCGTCCTCGACGGGTGCGCCGTTGACCCACTCCAGGTCAGCGCCGTTGATCATCTTTGAGCATGCGCCGGTGCCGGTCGGGTGGATATTGACGATAGCGTTGCGCTCGTTTAGCGCCTCCCATACCGGATCCAGGGACGGGTCGTTGAGGAAGAAGTCGCCCATGGTCACCGTAGAGATCGACACTCCCAGGAATCCCAGCTCGTCGAAGATGCGAGGAATTTCGGCTAGCGTCTGCTCGATATGTGGCAGCGGGAGCGCACCGTAGGCGAAGAATCGTCCCGGGTAGTCGTTTACGATCCGTGCGTACTCATCGTTGACAAGGCGCGCTGCCGTCAGCGAGTCCGCGGCGTCGGGAAGCGAGGGAACCTGCGGGGTGACCGCGATAATTTGCGTGGCGATGCCGGCGCGATCCATCCACTCCACGCGGGAGCGGAGCTCGGCGTCCGAGGAGTCGGCGTTGAGTCCGCGGGCGATGGCTATTTCGCGCTCGGGGCGGCCGTGCTCCTGGAGGAAATCCAGGTAGCTGGCAGGGAAGACGTGCGCGTGGGTATCGATTGCGTTCTCGGGCCCGAAAGAGTGGGTCATCGGAGCCTCCTATTGTTCCTTGAGCTCGGTGTGCTCGATCTCGGCCTCACCCTTGCGGCGAGCGGCCAGAGACAGCAGCGTTGCGATGACGCCCATTGCGATGCTGATAATCGCCAGCGTATCCAGGGCGCCGGAAGACGGCACGGTGCCGGAGCCGTGTGCTACGGCGAGCGTCGCGGTGATTGCGGCGACCATCGCGGAGGACGCGGACATACCGATTGAGCGCATCAGTGCGTTGACAGCGTTGGCGGAGCCGGCCTCGTGGGCCGGAGAGTACTTGACAATCATCATCGGCAGACCTGCGTAGCCGATGCCGACGCCGATGGCGACGACGGTTGCCCACACCACGACGAAGCCGCCGTTGGGCTCCAGGAAGAGTCGGGCGATGTAGCCGATAGCGGTGATGGCGGAGCCGGTGGTCACGACGATACGGGCGCCGAACTTAGCGGCCAGGCGGGCGCTAATCGGGGCGACGGCGAACATCGACAGCGCCGACGGCAGCATAGCGAGACCTGCGGCGGAGGCCGGCCACTCGAAGCCGCCCTGCGCGATCGGGTTCTGCAGCTCCAGAGTGGTCAGCAGCAGGTTGGTGAACATCAGGACACCCAGCAGGATCGAGGCGATGTTCGTCAGCAGGATCGGGCGGTCAGCGGTGGTGCGCAGGTTGACCAGCGGGGAGTCCTGACGCAGCTCGTAGTAACCCCACGCGACAAAGACGACGATGCCGGCGATGAACAGGCCGATGGTCAGGGCACTGCCCCAACCCCAGGATCCGCCCTGGGAGATGGCGCTTAGCACTGCGGACAGGCCCAGCGAGAGCAGGACGGCGCCGACGTAGTCGAAGCTGCCCTTGTTATCCGAGGTGTCCGCCGGGATGAACGAGGCAATCAGGGCGATGGAGATCGCGGACATGATTGCGGCGAACCAGAACATGGCCTTCCAGCCGACGAAGGACAGGATTACACCACCCAGCGGGATGCCCAGGCCGCCGCCGATGCCGAGCATCGCGCTGAGCAGGGCCAGGGCGCCGCCGATGCGGTGCGGTGGTAGGCTGTAGCGCATCTCGGCCATGGCGACCGGGATAAGCGCGGTGCCCATGCCCTGCAGTGCACGGCCGATAATAACGGTGACGATTCCGCCGAGCGGGGCAATAATCGAGCCGACGAAAACCAGCACCATGGTGATAATCATCATTCGGCGGCGCGGCAGCAGGTCGCCCAGGCGGCCAATAACTGGGGTGGCGATTGCGCCGGTCAGCAGCGTGGAGGTGACCAGCCAGGACACGGTGGTCGCGCTAGCGCCAAGGGCTGCCGGGAACTTTGGGACGGCCGGAACGACCAGCGACTGCAGCAGGGTAACTACCAGGCAGGAAAAAGCGGCGACGGCAATCAGCTTCGATGCGTTGGCGCTCTTCTGGTCTTCGGCCTGCTTCTGCGCTCCCTGCGCGGCTTTCGTCCCCGGCGCGGCTTCGGTGCGGTTAGTTTGCTCGGCAACTTTCAATGTGAACCCCTTTTGCTTTTAGGCTCTTGGTCTTTTTTCAGTCCTTGAGCATTGAGTCCTCGGCGTGCGAGTACGACTACGCCGAGGAACACTGCCGGGTAACACTAAGGCGCATAGCCGGGAGCGAATAGTAGAATGCAAGAAAACGGCAATATTTATGCACACAAGCGTGAAATGAGGCGAAAAGGTGCCAAAATCTGCCAGGGAACCGGCAAAAGTTGAGCATCCGAAACTTGATGCTCTAGACGGACTTGACCGCGCGCTGCTCGCCTCCATCATTCGCAACCCCGACGCTGCCTACTCCAAGTGGGCCGAGGAAGTTGGGGTTTCGGCGCGCACTGTCAGGCGGCGCTATGAGCAGCTGCGCAGGCAGGGCATCGTTCGCGTATTTGGCCGCACGCTGCCGGGTTTCGGCGGGCGCATCGCCTGGCTAGCCCGCATTCACGGCGCGCCGGGCAGGCTCGGTCCCATCGCCTCGGAGTTGGCTACGTTGGAGACAACCCGCTGGGTGCGGTTGTCCCGGGATTGTGGCGAGTTAATCTGCGGTGTCGTTACCGTGCCGTCAATCTACGACGACCTGCTCTTCCGCCTTCATTCCTCCGTCCCGGCCCGCGATATTCAGATCCATCAGCTCCTTCAAGTGTGGGGCCAGCCGGGCAGCGTCACCTCCGGTGCCGAAACCATCGACGATATCGACCAATTGCTCCTCGAGACGTACGCGAAAGATGGCCGAGCAAGCGCGACGAAGATTGCGGCCTCGCTCGGCCTCGACCCCGCTACGGTGTCGCGACATCGCCGGAGACTCGTCGATTCCGGCATCCTCTACTTCGAGGCTGATGTCCACCCAGATGCCCTGAGCGAGTCCGGCGATCTGAACATCTGGATGCGGGTGCGGCCCGGCCATATCGAAGAACTTGGGCGCCGCCTGCGCGACATGCCGGAGACCCGCTTCGTCGCCGCCATCAGTGGGCAACATCAGATTGTGGCGAATGTAGTTCTGCCCAGCGCCTCCGATGCGATTACCTTCATCGACGACCTAGGGGAGTGCGGCATTGTCGACATCGAGATGGTGCCGATGGGGCACGCGCTGAAGCGCTCGGCCGGCAGTTAGCTCGGCTGGTAGCTATTTATCCCTGCCCCGCGCCAATTCGCTTTACGACGGAGTCGTGGAGGAGCCCATTCGTTGCGACAGCGTTGCCACCGTGCGGGCCGTCGACGCCGTTCAGGGATGTGAAGCGGCCGCCGGCCTCCTCGACGAGAATCGCCAGCGCCGCGAGGTCCCACAGAGAGACCTCCGGCTCCGCCGCGACATCGACAGCGCCCTCCGCGACCAGGCAGTACGAAAAGAAATCACCGAAGCTGCGCAGGCGCCACGCATCGTCGGTCAGTGCGATGAAGTTTTCCCGCAGGCCGCGCTCAGCCCAACCGGTGAGCGAGGAGTTGGAGATAGAGCAGTCGGAGATGTTTGCGACCTTCGAGACCTCGATGGGGCGGGTGGTGTCGAGCGTGCCGACCTGCACGCGCTTGTGCGCACCAGCGCCTTTCGCCGCCCACCAGCGACGGCCCAGCGCCGGCGCTGAGACGACGCCGACCACTGGCTTTCCATCTTCCAGGAGCGCAATTAGGGTAGCCCAGACCGGTACGTTTCGGACGAAGTTCTTCGTGCCATCGATGGGGTCGATCACCCACTGGCGCCCCTCAAAGGTCGCTTCACCGCCGAATTCCTCGCCGAGGACTTCGTCATCCGGGCGAACCTCGTCGAGCCGCTCGCGCAGTAGCTTCTCGCACGCAATATCCGCGTCGGACACCGGAGTGAGGTCCGGCTTAGATTCGACGACGAGGTTTTCCGCCTCGAAGCGCTGCATGGTCAGGGCGTCGGCGGCGTCGGCAAGCTGGAGGGCGAGTTCGAGGTCTGCGGAGTATGCGGTGGAGTCGGTGGATGCGGTGGGCGCGGTGGAGTCGGAGGCCATGCGGTAATCCTACTTCAGCACTTCGCGCAGCTCGGCGACTTGTCCCAGAGAGCCGACAATCTTCCAGCGGCCGACGGCTGCGCAGTCGCCGCCCGCCCCCTCGATGAGCGCGCGACCGGGCAGCCAGTCCCACGGAGCGACGTCCCGCTGGAACCACACGCCCAGGCGGCCGTCGACAACGCCCGCCATGTCCACGGATGCAGAGCCGAGCATGCGCCAGGTCGCGCAGCGAGAAACGGCGTCGAGCCAGGAACGAGTGGCGGTGGCTTCCTGCTCGTCCGCGGAGCCGACCACGGTGGTGTGCAGGTACGTTGCAGCGCAGACCTCGCCCAGCGGAAGGTTCTCCACCTGGACGTCGTCGACCGTGCCGTTGAGGTTGATGCGGGTGGTCGGGAGTTCGGGTCCTCCGATCCAGGTTTCTCCACTGGCGGGGCGGTGGACCGCGCCGAGGATAAGGTCCTCGGGGTCGTTGACATCGCCGATTACGAGGGCCAACGCGCTGCACCAATAGTCCGAGCCAGAGGTGAAGTTGTAGGTGCCGTCGACCGGGTCGATTACCCAAGTGCGCCCGGACTGAGACTCCTTGGCGGAGCCCTCCTCTCCGAGGATGCCATCGTTCGGGCGGAGTCGGGCCAGCGCGTCGACGACGAACTTCTCCGCCGCTCGGTCAGCGGCCGTGACAACATCAGAGATTGAGGTTTTAAATTGCTTGACCAGGCCCTCCGCCCGCATCTCGGAGGCGATCGAGGCAGCTCTCTTAACAATCGCCACGGCGATGGCGGTATCGGACGCCGCGATGGATTCGGACAGCTGTCCGATGAAGGCGTCGAGTTCGTGGGATGCGGCGGTGGCGTCGGCGGTCGGTTCAGGCATAGGTACCATTGTGCACCGTTTCTCGCTCTAAAGCTTGCATGGAAGCTAAGGTGGTATCCGTGAATCCGGAAGTGACTGCTGACCTCAAAGAACTCGACGCAACTCTGACTACCATTGAGAAGGTGGTCGACGTTGAGGAGCTCTCGGACCGTACCAGGGAACTCGAAGCACAGGCGGCAGACCCCTCTTTGTGGGATGATCCCGACCATGCTCAGCAGGTAACCAGCGCGCTGTCGCAGGCGCAGGCAAAGATGAAGAAGATTGCTTCGATTCGCGCTCGGCTTGACGACGTCGCGGTCATGTACGAACTCGCCGAGGAGGAACAGGACCCAGACGCCGTTGAGCTGGCGGATGCAGAACGTTCCGAACTGCGCGGGGACATCGAATCCCTCGAGGTCACGACCATGCTTTCGGGGCCTTACGACGAGCGTGAAGCAGTGATTAACATCCGTTCCGGCGCTGGTGGTGTGGATGCAGCTGACTGGGCCGAGATGCTGATGCGCATGTACCTCCGCTGGGCCGATAAGAACGGCAATAAGGTCGAGGTCTACGACACTTCCTACGCTGAGGAAGCTGGTATTAAGTCGGCGACCTTCGTCGTGCATGGCGAATATATGTACGGCACGCTCTCCGTCGAGCAGGGAGCCCATAGGCTTGTCCGTATCAGTCCCTTCGACAACCAGGGTCGCCGCCAGACGTCGTTTGCTGAGGTTGAGGTGCTGCCGGTGGTCGAGGAGACCGACCATATCGATATCCCGGAGACGGACATCCGCGTCGATGTGTACCGTTCCTCGGGGCCTGGCGGACAGTCTGTGAACACCACGGACTCCGCCGTGCGCCTGACGCATATCCCGACGGGAATTGTGGTGACCTGTCAGAATGAGAAGTCGCAGCATCAGAACAAGGCTTCGGCCATGCGGGTGTTGCAGGCGAAGCTGTTGGAGCGCAAGCGCCAGGAAGAGCGCGCCGAGCTCGATGCGCTGGGCGCCGGAGGTAATGCTTCGTGGGGTAACCAGATGCGTTCCTACGTGCTGCACCCCTACCAGATGGTCAAGGATCTTCGCACCGAGTTCGAGGTCAACAACCCGCAAGCGGTTTTGGACGGCGACATTGACGGCTTCCTCGAAGCGGGCATTCGTTGGCGAATGGCAGAGCAGCAGGCTGAGAGCTAGAAACCGCATTCTGCTCTCGCCTGTTCTACTAGAACTCTGGACTCATGTAGTAGTTCATGACGGCGTTGGTTGTATTCGCGGAGGGTCTGCCCCTTTCTAACTCTGCGTATCTCGTAGGAATATCTTCCGTGTCCGGCCATTGGTCCGCTTTCCTGACTTACCAGGGTGGTTCCGGATTTTGTCGATGTCCAGTACTCCGTGCCGTCTATCTCGCGAGCGACATTCCAGAGTCCCGAAGTTTTCAGGTTGTGGTGCTTCCTGCATAAACAGTGAAGGTTGTGGGTGCTGGAAGCGCCGCCACTTTCGGGGTCTTCGTGGTTGTAGGGTTCGATATGGTCGAGGTCGCATTTTGTGGCCTCAACCTCGCAGCCAGGAAACCTGCACGTCCCGTCGCGACCTTGCACGAAGGTCCGCTGCCGCTCGGAGGGCGTGTATCCTTCCACGGTCTCGTCCGCCATCAGACGCACGCTGGAGACCCTGTCGAGCCATGAGGCTGTTGCGATGCGGTTGATCCATCCGAGACCGCCGATCCACGCTTTCTGCGGCTTCTCTTCTGTGAGAGGGCAGTAGAGATTTAACGTGGCAGTGACCTCCACAGTGCCGTGCATCAGATGGGTCAGCGCTTCAACTTTGGTGCAATCCTGGTCAGCCGCGATTTCGTCGAGGATGAGCTCGAACTCGTGAGCGCGCTCTGGCGCTAGTTCCATGTAGACCTCCGTTAGCGCATCTCCACTGCTGAAACCGATGTGCTCGCCAATTTTTTCGGTGGCGGCTGTGGTAATGGCCGGTACGGAGTCGCCCGGGATATCGCGAGGGCGCAGCAAGGGGGCGAACTCCTCGATAACGTTTTGCAAGAAATGGTGCAGACTGCGCACGCCGCGAAGGACCTCATTGTTCCTTCTGGGAGATACGAATTCGAGGAGCCGCTGCTCAATCTCCGCCACAGTATCCGCGTTCTGAAGTGGTAAAACCGCGTCCGCGATAGTCCTCATATGGAGGAAAGGGAGGTGGGCACGTTGCGTAAGCAGCTGGCACAGTTTCGGCATCCGGTTCAACTGGATGCCGATATCGACGTATTGCATCGCGCGTGCCCGAGACATTCCCAGCGCGGCAGAGACATGGGAAACATGATCCTCGACATCTTCCGTGGGTGAGGACGGAGCGCATGCTAGTGCAAGTTCAAGCTCGACACGATTGCGCTGTATCCCTAGTTTTGCTGGAGCTTCCTCCGATAGCTCGTGATGAAAACGTGGCGCCGAGTCCGCCAGCGTGTCCTCGTAGGTAATGGTTTTGTGCCTCATCGGCTCCCCCCGGTGGCTGTTGGCCTTGGTGTCCGAAAATTCCCAAATCTCTCGTTGATCTGACTTCCGCTTTTTATTATAGTCGAAAAGAAATTCGATTCAAGGGGGTGGGGTGAGAGGTTTTCTCCAGGGCGTAGCTTCATGCTTTAGTGTGTTAATACTGGGAAATCTGGTGCTCCGGAGTGTTGTTGGGGTGAGGTTTGCGCCGGCCAAAGAGGAATGGATATTCGATAAAGCAAGGGGCTGGTAGGGCTTTGTATAAAATATGAGAGAAGTGCAAACCGGTGTGACTTAAGTGATGGCTGTGGATACAGTGTCTTACTGTGATCACATTCGACGGTGTAACCAAGTCTTATTCGACATCTACTCGCCCGGCGCTCAATGACGTCTCGGTCCAAATCGACAAGGGCGAGTTCGTGTTCCTTATCGGACCTTCGGGCTCAGGTAAGTCGACATTCCTGCGGCTGATGGTTCGTGAGGAAAAGGCGGACTCCGGAAAACTGATCGTTGCGGGACAGGACCTCACGAAGATTCCGCAACGGAGCATTCCGAAGCTCAGGCAGAAAATTGGCTACGTGTTCCAGGACTTCCGCCTACTGCCGAAGAAGACCGTCTATGAGAATGTCGCTTTCGCGCTGCAGGTTATCGGTAAGAGCAAGGCAAAAATCGATAAGGCCGTGCCGGAGACGCTGGAAATGGTCGGGCTCGAGGGTAAGGCGAATCGCTATCCGCACGAGCTCTCGGGCGGTGAGCAGCAGCGTGTCGCTATCGCACGTGCCTTCGTCAACCGCCCGCTGATTCTGCTTGCCGACGAGCCCACGGGCAATCTCGATCCGGAAACCTCTAGCGACATCATGTTGCTGCTGGACCGCATCAATCGAATGGGAACGACCGTAGTTATGTCGACGCACGACAATGATGCTGTCGACGCGATGCGCAGGCGAGTCCTGGTGCTGGAGCTGGGGCGCTTAGTGCGAGATGACGCGACGGGCATCTACGGCCTGGGCCGTTAAGAATCCTCATCGAAGACTAATCGAGAACAATTGAGACTTTGCGAAAGGCACTGTAGAAAATGAAGACTCGCTTTGTGGTTGGTGAGGCGTTTTCCTCTTTGGGGCGAAACGTGACTATGACAATCGCGATGATTATCACCACCGCGATTTCTCTGGCACTACTAGCTTCCGGAATTTTGGTCACAGAACTGACCAATCGTACAAAGGACATGTATCTCGACCGGGTTGAGGTGCAGATTGAACTTAGTGAAGAAATTTCCGCGAGTGATGCGGCTTGTACTTCTCCGGGTTGTGCAGAAATTGTCGACAAGTTGGAGCAGGAAAGTGGAGTGGAGTCGGTCACTTACCGAAACCGACAGCAAAACTTCGATCACTTCGTCGCGATGTTCAAGGACACTGACCCGGCGCTAGTGCAGAACGCCACGCCGGAGTCGCTGCCGGCCGTCGTGATGGTGCGCCTGAGCGACCCGACGGATGTTAGTCCGCTCGATGTGGTTCGGGACCTTCCGCAGGTTGACCATGTCACTGATCAGAAGGAAGACGTCGGAAACACCGCGCGCAACCTGGACGCGGTGCGAAACGCCACTTTCCTGATCGCGGCGGTCCAGGCTCTCGCCGCGGTATTCCTGATCGCGAATATGGTGCAGATCGCGGCATTTTCTAGGCGCAAAGAAGTCGAGATTATGCGTATGGTCGGCGCTAGTCGCTGGTTTACCCAGGCGCCTTTCGTACTTGAGGCTGTCATCGCGTCCCTGGTCGGCGGACTGCTGGCGGTAGGCGCGCTGTTCGCAGGCAAGGCGACGGTCGTCGACCCTGCGCTCGAGGGGCTGTACAAGGCTCAGCTGATTGCTCCGGTGACCAGTGGCGACATTGCGGTCGTAGCACCAATTGTGATTCTAATTGGCATGGTCTTCGCCGGATTGGTCGCACAAATTACTCTTCGGTTCTACTCCAAGAACTAACGTGGCCCGGGGAAGGGGTAAGTCACAGGTTTTGTGTTTCGAACTGGGTGGACCAAAAAGTTAGGATTGAAAGCATGAAGAATGATGATGTCCAGCGCCCACCGAAACTCAACAAGAAGGCCTACGAAAAGGAGTTGAAGAAACTCCAGGCAGAACTCGTCGAGATGCAGCAGTGGGTTGTTGAGACTGGCGCCCGCGTTGTCATCATCATGGAGGGGCGCGATGCGGCCGGTAAGGGATCGGCCATTAAGCGCATTACACAGTACCTGAACCCACGCACCTGCCGCGTCGAGGCGCTGCCGGCGCCGACCAGCCGTGAGAAGGGGCAGTGGTACTTCCAGCGCTACGTCGAGAAGCTTCCCACCGCTGGCGAAATCGTCATTTTCGATCGCTCTTGGTACAACCGTGCCGGTGTTGAGCGCGTAATGGGCTTCTGCACCTCACAGGAGTACCGCCGATTCCTGCACCAGGCCCCAATTTTCGAGCGCCTCCTGGTCGAAGACGGCATTATCCTGCGCAAGTACTGGTTCTCCGTCTCGGATGAGGAGCAGGTGGCGCGCTTCACCTCTCGCCGTGAAGATCCGCTACGTCGCTGGAAGCTCTCGCCGATGGATCTCGAATCCATTACCCGCTGGGAGGACTACTCCCGTGCAAAGGATGAGATGTTCATCCACACCGACATTCCGTCGGCTCCGTGGTTCACGGTCGAGTCTGAGGACAAGAAGCGTTCTCGTATCAACGTCATCAACCACTTGCTGACCACCATTCCCTACGAGCGCATCGAGCGTGAGGTTCCGGAGATTCCGGCTCGTCCAGAGTCCGAGGGCACCTACGAGCGTCCGCCGCGCACCGAGTTCCGCTACGTCCCGGATGTTGCTGCGAAGCTTGAAGAAAAGAAATCCAAGGCTACTAAATCCTCCAAGTCCTCCAAGTCCTCCAAGTCCGCTAAGGGCACCAAGAAGTCGAAGAAGTAAGAGTCATTTGGCGAAAGCGCTTCACATTGTGAAGTAATCTGTGTCACACTTGTTGGCATGACTGCTAACGCCGCTAACAATGAGCCGAAGGTGCTGCGCTCTCTCACAGGGCGGTCCGGGCACCTTCGGCTTAATCGTCCGAAGGCCCTGAATTCGCTCGACCATGAAATGGTTGTCGAGATCACCAACGCGCTCAACGCATGGCTTGCCGACGAATCGGTTGACCACGTCCTGATAACTTCGGACCACCCGAAGGCCTTCTGTGCCGGCGGAGACGTTCGCTCGGTCCGTGACTCGGTGCTCAGCGGGGACTCCTCGGACGGTGAGCGTTTCTTCGAAGACGAGTACGTCATGAACGCACTCATCGCGAAATTCGCCGAGGCTAAGCCGTATGTAGCGGTTATTGACGGCATTGCTATGGGCGGCGGGCTCGGAGTTTCTCTGCATGGCTCGCATCGCATTGTCACCGAGCGTGCGAGCGCCTCTATGCCGGAAATGGCCATTGGCTTTGTCCCGGATGTCGGAATCACGCATTTCTCCCAGCACGTGTCTACCGCCTTGGGCGGCCCGTCTGTAGCAATTGCACGTTTCGCCGGGCTTACTGGCTACCGACTCACAGCATCGGACATGCTGTGGGCAGGGTGGGCTACCGACTTCGTGCCATCGGAAAGCCTGCCGGACTTCCTTGAGGTGGCGGATAGGGAAGGGCTCGAATCGGCGTTGGAGCGCTACAGCCTGGATGCCGATTCCGCGCAGGCGCGGGAGCTTATTGGGCGCTCGCAGCTGGCGGAATGGAATGACTGCATTACGGCGTGCTTCGGCGCCGACACGTGGGAGGAAATTGCGCGGGCGCTGGATGAGGCAGCCTCGTCGGGGACGTGTGCAGATGAGGTAATCGAGAAGTTCCGGGGGCTCATTGCGGCTGCGTCCCCAGAGAGCCTGGTGGCGGCAGTGGAGCTGTATGCGGCGAATGCGGGCGCTGACGTGGACCTTCGAAAGGCGCTGGACAATGAGCTCTCTCTGGGTAAATACCTGCGTCATCGCCCCAACTTCGCGGAGGGAGTCCGGGCCGTCCTAATCGATAAGGACCGCAACGCGAAGTTCGTCCCCGAGCGGACGGAAGACGTCGACGTCGAGGCGATTCGCGCGACGCTGTCGTAGGCACTTTTGACTTAGAGCGTCTCTTAAGCCGTGTCCTAGAGGGCGGCTAGCACAACGGCGACGGTAAGGGTCGCATCCAGCATTCCGACCTGTTTTGGGGTCCAGGGCCTGGCGCGGCGGGCGCCAGTGATTGGCATCGCTACGGCCCTAACGAGGAGCGCTGCGCCCACGATTGGCACGCCGACGCTGATGAGCTCGTCGTCAAGTACTAGCCACGCGCTAATCGCAGCGCAGAGCAGGACCGTGTGGTAAATAGCCGAGACCATAAACCATAGGCGGCTACCACGCTCGCGAATGAGCGTTTTCACATACGGTACGGTCCCGACGAAAAAACCCGCGTAGATTGCCGCGGTGGCCCATGCCTTGGGGGACGGTCCCGCCACGACTGGGACCATCAAGCTCGCCGCGAGCACCGTGGCGACGCCGGATAGCAGAGATCGTGGCCTGCGGCGGTAGGTCTCCCAGATAGCAATGGCTGCCAGGGGAGCAATCGTCGGTACCCATTTCACCAGAGAGACGTCGTAAAGCAGGGTGAGCAAGCCGAAGGTGGCGGTGAGCGAGCAGTAAACGACGACTGGCGCGAGGTGGCGGCGCTGGCGGCGCGCGCGGAGCCACACGGTGGTCGCGAAGAACGCGAAGTAACCGAAAAGCCAGGTGGCGGTGAGGAGTACTCCGGTACAGGTTGGGTTGGCCAGCAAGCCGGTGGCAGGTGGGACTGTCACCATGAACCAGGCGCCGTGCTGGTCGGGGAACCAGCCGGCGGAGCGGCGGTGGCGTAAACGGCGTGACTGCTTCCGGGCGGAGCTGCGCTTCTGGCTCATAATACGCATTTTAAATGCGTATTTATAAAAACGGCACAAAGTATTTTGTGATGGTGCTAACGTGGAAATCGCATTCTCAGGGCGGGGTGAAATTCCCCACCGGTGGTGAAGCTGCACGAACTAGGTCAGTGGCCTAGGCCGAAAGCAGACAAGTCCGCGAGCGCTTTGTGCGCGCCTCATGCGAGGTGGCGCGCGAGGGTCAGCAGATTCGGTTGGAATCCGAAACCGACGGTCATAGTCCGGAAGGGAGAGAAGGAGTTGAATAAAACGTGGAATATTTGTCTGACGCGCTGACCGGCTTCCTCACCGCTCAGCTCACCATTGCCGGCGTACCGATTCTCGTGCGGGAAATCGTCGGAAATCTTTTCGGCCTAGCCTGCGCCTTTCTCGGCATGAAGCGAAACGTCTGGGCCTGGCCCGTCGGAATCATCGGAAATGCGCTGCTGTTCACCGTCTTTCTGGGCGGGGTCTTCCATACGCCGCAAAATCTCGACCTTTACGGGCAGGCCGGACGGCAGGTTATGTTCATCGTCGTGAGCCTCTACGGCTGGGGACATTGGCTGCGCACCCGCCACAGCGCCGAAGGCGATGCGGCAATCGAGCCGCGTTGGGCCACCGCAGGCGAGCGAATCACGCTCATTGCAGTCGCCATCCTTGGTACGGTCGCCTGCGCCAGCATTTTCTCGGCGCTCGGTTCGTGGGGCCCGTGGGCGGATGCCTGGATTTTCGTCGGCTCGATGCTCGCGACCTGGGGAATGGCGCGAGGCTGGAATGAGTTCTGGCTCATCTGGATCGCGGTCGACGCGGTTGGCGTCCCGCTGCTGCTCAAGGGCGGATACTATCCGTCCGCAGCTTTGTACCTCTTCTACGGCGCCTTCGTGACCTGGGGATTCATCTCTTGGGTGCGCCTGGGGTACAAGGCCGACGAGGAAGTCTCGGAACCGGAGTTCGCTGCCGTTCGCTAGGATGGGCCAGGTGAGCTTCCGTCCAGATAATTCCCGATCCGCCCGCGCGCACCAAGCAGAGGAGCGCGCACGCCGTCTCGTCCAGGATGTCCTCGACCGCGAAGAGCGCGTTCAAAACAACATGGCCAGCGCAGAGGTCGACCCGTGGGCGATGCGCTTCATCGTCGACGAGTCAATCAGCGAAGGTGCGATTTCCAGCTGGCGCGAGGAAGCGACCCGAGCCCGCCGCATCATGCGCCGCTGGGACATCCAGTCCGGCTACCGCGAAAAGCTCCGCGAGGTAGAAAAGCGCATCGACGCGATGCTCCACCTCGCCGAGTCGCTGGAGGAGTCCTGGGACGCCGCAGCCGCAGCATCCCGGCGCCTGTCCGAGGCCGAGGCCCGCGACGCCGCCGCATTCGAGCGCGAACGCGCCCGCCAGAATGACGCCGCCGAGCAGCGCAGGCAGCGCGAGGAAAAGGTGCGTAAGCTGCGTCGGAAAGCGGAGAATATTGCGGCCGATGCGATTGATGCCGGCCGCGAGGCGCTCGAGAAGCTGCCACCGCTGTCGTCGCCGCTGAAGGATCTGACGGGGCTGTTCAAAGGCCGGGGTCGCGACGATGACGCGCCGCGCGAGGTGCGCCGTGCTACCGCCCGGGATCTGCGCAAAGAGCCGCCGCTGCCGGAGGACTAGTCGGCGACCAGCGTCTCCAGGGTGAACTCCGGGTGCTCCTTTTCAATGAAGGAGAGCTTCCACTTGTCGCCGAACAGGGCGATCAGCGCGCCGTCGGAGCGCGTGAAAATCTCCACGCCACGCTGCTTCGCTAGCTCCGGCGCGGTCTCCTCGTCGGTGCGGCGCGCGACGGAGTAGGGGATTGGCTCGGCGACGGTTTCGACGTTGTACTCGTTTTCCATCCGCGCCATCATGACCTCGAACTGCATCGGGCCGACGGCCGCCATGACCGGAGCCGCATCGCCGCGGGCGTCATTGCGCAGAATCTGCACCACGCCCTCGGCATCGAGCTGGTCGATGGCCTTGCGGAACTGCTTGTACTTGCCCAGGCTCTTCGCGCGCAGCGTGCGGAAGTGCTCCGGCGCGAATTGCGGCATCGGCTTGAACTGCACCTTGTGGCCCGAGTAGATGGTGTCGCCGGGGGCTAGTGAACCCGCGTTGACCAGGCCGACGATATCGCCAGGGAAAGCGGTCTCCACCGTCGAGCGGGTACGACCGAACACGGTCAGCGCGTACTTCGTGGAAAAGGAACGCCCCGACTGCGCGTGCGTGACCTGCATGCCTCGGTCGAACTCGCCGGAGACGACGCGCATGAACGCCAGCTTGTCGCGGTGGTGCGCATCCATTCCGGCCTGCACTTTGAACACCACGCCGGAGAACTCGTCGGTCGGCTCGCGCTTTTCGGCAATCGCCGCCTGCCCGCTTGCCGACGCTGCCTCCACCGCAGCCGGGTCCGATTCGCGTGCGGCGGGAGCAGGAGCCAGCTCACACAGGGTGTCCAAAATCTGGTGGACACCCCAGTTCAGCATGGCGGAGGCGAAGATAACCGGGGAGGTATCGCCGGCCAGGTACATCTCCTGATCGTGGTCAGCACCGTCTGCGGAGAGCAGCTCGGACTCCTCGGCTGCGGTCTCCCAGGCGTCTCCCTGCTCGGCTGCGGCCGACTCGGGGGAGAGGTGACGCTCGCTAGCAATCGTCGCACCACCCGCCGTGCGTTCGAAGCCGATGAACTGTTTGGCTTCGCCGTCTTCGCCGCGCTCGAGCAGGCCACGGAAGTCGCCGGCCTCGCCGACCGGCCAGTACAGCGGGGTAGGCTGCAAGCCGATTTCGGCGACAATCTCATCCATCAGTTCCAGAGGGGCCTTGCCCGGTCGGTCCCACTTATTAATAACGGTGACAATCGGGATTCCGTTGGTCTTGCAGACACGGAACAGCTTCAGCGTCTGCGGCTCGAGGCCCTTGGCACCGTCGACAAGCATGACTGCGGCATCGACCGCGGTGAGCACGCGGTAGGTGTCCTCGGAGAAGTCCGCGTGGCCGGGGGTGTCCACGAGGTTAATCATGTAGGGCTCGCCGTCGTGGCCCTCCGGCTGGTACTCGAACTGCAGCGCGGACGAGGCGATCGAGATGCCTCGGTCTTTTTCCATCTCCATCCAGTCGGACACGGTCGCCTTGCGGCCGGCCTTGCCGTGGACGGCACCAGCCTCGGAGATGACGTGTGCGTGCAGGGCCAGGGCCTCGGTCAGCGTGGACTTACCGGCATCCGGGTGCGCGATAACGGCGAATGTCCGGCGGCGTGCTGCTTCTTCGGCGAGGGAGGTCACTGGGGTATTTCGCTTCCTGAGTCAGTCGAGATTTTCGGTCGAGTCGGCGTTCAACCTTTCAACCTTTCGAGAATACCGTGTGGCACTAATCCAGGTCGAACAGCGCCTTCAACGTCACAATCACGCCCTCTTCGGCGTTCGTCGGCGCGATATCGGTGGCGCGGCGTTTGATCTCGGGGTGCCCGTTTTCCATCGCGAAGGAGCGGCCGGAGTAGTCGATCAACTCGAGATCGTTGAGATAATCGACGAAACACAGCGTCTCCTCCTTGGCCACTCCTAGCGCCTTCTGCAGCTCGCCGAGTGCCGTGCCCTTGTTGGTGCTGGAGTCGATGAGGTCCAGCCAGTGGGCGCCGGACACGACGGCGCGTAGCTCGTCGCTGACTGCGCGCAGACGAGGCGCCGTTTCGTCTTCGACATCGTAGGGGTCGAAGATGGCGACCTTGACGATGTCATCTTCCGCTGCCGCATCAATCACATCATTTACCTTCTGCAACTTCAGGTAGTACTTGCTGGCCTCTTCGAATTGGCTGCGCTGCACGCTCTCGGCGATTCCGAAGTGAGGGGGGAAGAACTCGACGTAGGCGCTGGTCGCGCCGCAGATGATGACGGAAAGTGGGGTCCGCTCCTGCTCGACTTGGGACTCGTTGAATCTGCGGATCTCGTGGACCAGCTGCTTTACGACGCCGTGGTCGATGCTGGTCACCGAAACGGTCTCGCCGGAACATGCGACGTAGTTTCCGTTCTCGGCAATGATGGGGATGTGATTCGCAATGGGGGAGAACTGGTGGGCCAGGGTCGCGTACTGTCGGCCCGACGCCGGGGCGAAGTGGATGCCGCGCTCCAGGAGTTGATTGACGACCGGCCAGAACGAATCGGGAACCTCTTTGTCCTCATTCAGCAGCGTGCCGTCCATATCGGTGACGACGAGGCGGTAGGGATTCTGTGATTGAGGCGTAGAGTTCGAGCTCGGCGAGGCGTTTTCCAGCATGGGTTTAATTGTAACCGTGCTTTTTCTCGCCGACGCCGTGAATGCTATTACCCCCATTAAGGTGATGGCCGTGCCACAAAAACGGCACGGCGAGGTTCCCTCCTGACCGTTGCTGGTAAATCCGGGTATTTTGAGGGTGAACTCATATTTCTCACTCAGAGTTTTCTCTCATATTTTTCAGCCCAGGAGGATTCATGCCGGAATCGGCCCCAATTAAGAGCAATGAATGGAACGAGCGTATTGGCATCGCCGAGCAGATGATTCCCCTCCTGGGCCAGCTGCGCCGTAACAATAACGTTGTGACCTCGATTTTCGGCCGCCGCCTGGAGAATGCGACCGAAACCGACATTATTAAGTCGCACCGCTACGCCCGCCGCATCACTTCCCAGGAGCTGCCGTTGGACCAGACCCTGCCGATTCTGCAGGAACTGGTCAAGATGGACCTCGGCACCGCCTCCATTGATCTTGGTGCCCTCGCTACCCAGTTCGAAGAAGAGGGCGGTGACCTGCGTGCATTCCTGGACCGCGAGTTGGCTGATGTCATCGGTACCGGCTCGAATACCCCGAAGACTGACATTGTCCTCTACGGCTTCGGTCGCATCGGTCGCCTGCTGGCCCGTATTCTGCTCTCCCGCGAAGCCCTGTTCAACGGCCCACGTCTGCGTGCCATCGTCGTTCGCCAGAATGGTGAGGATGACATCGTCAAGCGTGCGTCCCTGCTGCGCCGTGACTCCGTTCACGGTGCGTTTGACGGCACCATTTCCGTCGACCGCGAGAACAACACCATCTGGGCTAATGGCACCCCGATTCAGGTCATCTACTCGAATGACCCGGCTACCGTCGACTACACCGAGTACGGTATCGACAACGCCCTGGTCATTGACAACACCGGTCGCTGGCGCGATCGCGAGGGCCTGTCCCAGCACCTGAAGTCCAAGGGCGTTGCCAAAGTTCTGCTGACCGCCCCGGGTAAGGGTGATCTGAAGAACATCGTCTACGGCATCAACCACACCGACATTGAAGAGTCTGATCAGATTCTGTCGGCAGCGTCCTGCACCACCAACGGAATCACCCCGGTGCTGAAGGTAGTCAACGACAAGTGGGGCGTCGAGCACGGCCACGTTGAGACCGTCCACTCCTTCACCAATGACCAGAACCTAATCGACAACTTCCACAAGGGCTCCCGTCGTGGCCGCGCCGCCACCCTGAACATGGTTCTCACCGAGACCGGCGCCGCCAAGGCAGTTTCGAAGGCCCTGCCCGAGTTCGAGGGCAAGCTGACCGGCAACGCCATTCGCGTCCCCACCCCTGATGTCTCCATGGCAGTGCTGAACCTGACCCTGGAGAACGAGGTCGAGCGCGACGAGGTCAACAACTACCTCCGCGAGGTCTCCCTGAAGTCGGTCCTGCGCCAGCAGATTGACTACATTCATTCCCCGGAGGTTGTCTCCACCGACTTTGTCGGCTCCACTCACGCCGGCGTTGTCGATGGTCTGGCGACCATCGCCAAGGGCAAGCACCTGGTCCTCTACGTCTGGTACGACAACGAGTTCGGTTACTCCAACCAGGTCATCCGCATCGCTGAGGAAATTCTCGGCGCTCGCCCGCGCGTCTACCCGAAGCGCAAGCACCTGGACGAACTGTAAGGGCTAGGCCTTGCAGCCCTCCCGAACCTCGGCCCCTTCCCGGTCCCGCGAAAGCTCCGGGAAGGGGTCTTTGCCTACCAAGTAGCGCACCGAGCTATTCAGCGTAGCGACGAGCGGGACGGCGAACAGAGCGCCCGGCAGCCCGAAGAGATACGTGCCCGCGGCAACCGCGACAATTACGGCCAGCGGGTGCACGCTGACCGCGTGGCCCATCAGGAACGGGTGCAGCACATTGGCCTCGATGAAGTGGACGATTAGTACGACCGCCAGCATCGCCATGGCCATCCAGAATCCCTTATCTACGAAGGCAATCAGGACGGCTACGAAACCGGATAGGAACGCCCCAACAATGGGGATGAAGGACATTAGGTAGACGATGACGGTGATCGGGATGACCAGCGGCAGCCCCAGCGCCCAGGCTCCGAGGCCGATTCCAACAGCGTTGATACCCGCTACCGCCAGCTGTGCACGTGCATAGGAACCCAGGCTGACCCAGCCGCGCCGGGCCGCCTCGTGCGTCGGCAAGCGGGAGTGGGAGGGGAGGAAGTTCAGGAGGAAGCGCCAAATCCGCTCGCCCTGGTAGAGGAAGAAGAACGTCGCAATCAGGCAGATGAGCAGCCCGGCGACAAAGTCGGCTGTGGTTGTGCCGACCTTCACGGCCCCGGAAAACAACGGCGATTCCGTGCCGCCTGAGGTCAACGAGTCCAGGCGCGCGACCAGCTGGGAGTTCTGCGGCACGCGAATATGTAGGGGCCCATTTTCGAGCCAGTCGATTATCTGGTTGATGCCCTTTTGCGCGCCGTGGAAAAGATCGCGGAATCCGGAAGTCAGTCGCTCGATCGCGAGAGTAAAAGCAGCGGTGACGATGGTGAAGAAAAATACTTCTGCCACCAGTGCTGCCATCCCGCGGCTGAGGCGGGCGCGGCGGTGAAGTACGCGATTTAGCGGATCCAGCATGGCGCAGATAAGCAAGGCGATGGCCAGCGGAATGAGAACCATAGAGATTCGACCCACAATTTTGCCGACGACTAGCAGGCCAGCAGCGATAAAGACAAGGCACACGGACCAGGCTGCGGCGACGATTACGGGGTAGGGGATGTCCTCTTGGAGGCGCTCGCGGAGAGGTTTGTGCGACTTGTTAATCATCGCGCGTGCACCTGATTCTGTGCGATCTCAAGGCCGTGGCTTGCGATGAGCTCCACGGCATCGGCTGCCGTGGCAACGGTAAACGCGAGCTCCTCGCGCTCCCTCGCGCTGAAGTTACGCAGCACGAAGTCAGCCGGATCCTGGCGCCCCGGCGGGCGGCCAATGCCTACGCGTACCCGCACATAATCTTTAGTGCCCAGGGACTTCGAGGTGGAACGAAGGCCGTTATGTCCGTTTTCCCCGCCTCCGCGCTTTAGTCGGATAACCCCCGGGCCGAGGTCGAGCTCGTCGTGGACCACGACGACATCAGTAGGCGCAACATTGAAGAACTTCGCCAGCGCGGCGATAGGTCCGCCGGAGAGGTTCATGTAGCTGCGAGGCTTGGCGAGGATGACCTGGCGCTCGCCGCCGTCGGCAGTATTCCACCTGGTCTGCACAATCATGGCGTTGGACTTCTTATGAGCGCTAAACGACGAGGGCATCGGCGACGTGCGGGATGCCAGTTCATCGAGGACCAGCTGGCCCACATTGTGGCGGGTGAGTTCATAATTTGGGCCAGGGTTGCCGAGGCCGACGACCAGGAGTGGATTCATAGCCTCAATATTGGCACAGTGTCCGGATTGGGGAGAACGGGCAACTGCGGGGCAGGGGCGAGGGGCTCGTCGGATTAAGAGCAGAATCAAATAGTTGCGCCAGGTTAGGTGGTAATTGCAATATTAGGTTATGCAAAATTACCTAAACCGAGTGGACGTGGCCGATTCTCGCCGCGCTCCAGCTCTCGCCGCCATTATTGCAATGACCCTCGCCCTGGCGCTAGTCCTAGCCGGATGCGCCAGTGGGCAGGGGGCTGAAGGAGGCTCCGCGGAGGGGGAGAAGAAAGATCCTTCCTCCGTCCGTGTTGTCGCCCTCGACTGGCGTTACGAAGAAATTCTCCACGCGCTCGGTGTTAAGCCGGTCGGTATTGTCGAGATTGGCAAGTCCGCCGCTCCCAAGACCCTCGAGGGCAAGCTCGACGGCATTACGTCGGTGGGGCAGGCGAAGCAGCCGAACCTGGAGGTTATCCAGTCGCTCGAGCCGGACCTGATTCTGGCGAGTCCCACCCGACAGGCATCCATCATGGACCAGCTGAAGGAGATCGCCCCGACCGAGGCCTACGGCGACACCTCCTACACTGAGGTGCTCGATGCGATGGACGACATTGCGACCAAGGTTGGTGCCGAGGACAAGGCTAAGGAAGTCCGCGCCCGTATCGAGGACAAGGTTGCAAAGGCCAAGGAAAAGGTCGAGCCGGGCACACGAGCAGCGCTTATCGGCTGGTCCAAGAACACCCTCTACACCTGGGTCAAGGATTCCTTCGCAGGCTCTCTGCTGACCGCCGCAGGCTACGAGTACGGCTATGACGGAGAAAAGTCCGCCATCGAGTCCAAGACCGATGTCGCCGAGCTGACCGGAGACAAGCTCCCGGGCATGAAGCTCGACGTGATGTACCTCTACAACGATACTGAGGGATTCCGCTCTAGCCCGTACGCAGATGTTGTTAGCAACATTGTCGACGTCGAGCAGGACACCTGGTCGCGCTCCCGCGGTCCGCTGGCCGCAGAGGCGATGCTGGATCAGATCATCAATTCCTAATGAAGTTCCGTGCCTTTTGGGCATGCGTAATCATCTGCGTAGTAGCTGTCGCGGCAATCAGCCTCTACCGACTATCCGGGGTGTCGGCGCCTGCCGATGCCCCGCAGCTCTACCAGGAGTTACGCAGCCTCACCCGTGATCGACTTCTAGCAGCTGTGGTCGTCGGCGCCTGCCTCGGCGTCGGCGGCGTTGTGCTGCGCACCGCAACTGCCAATCCGCTGGCCGACCCGCACATCACCGGTGTCAATGCCGGCGCTGCATTCGGCGCCGTTGCCGCGTCGTTCGTCACCGGATCTGCGAACGGCGCGCTGCTCCTGCCCGGAGCTCTAATCGGCGGTGGTGCGGCCGCGGCCTTCACCATTTCCCTGAGCATGCGTGGGTCCAGCCCAGAGTCGGGTTGCGCGAATGCGGTGCAAAAGATGGTCCTTCTGGGAATTGCTGTATCGGCCGTATTCAGCGCGCTGACATCGATCTTCTTAGTCTTGGACGAAGCGCAGCTGACCACCGTGCTGGCCTGGCTCAATGGTCGTCTCGCCGGAGTTCGCCTGCCTGACCTAGTTCCGGCGATGATCGCTTTGGCGCTCATCTTTCCTGTCCTCGCCGCGGGCGGTCGTGCCCTTGATGCCCTCGGTACTGGCGACGCCGTCAGCCGGGCGATCGGGGCGAATCCCGCGCGAGTGCGTGTCAGTGCAATCATTGCTGCCGTCGTGCTGACCGCGACATGTGTAGCGGCCGCCGGGCCGATTGGCTTCCTGGGGCTGCTTGCGGCCGTCGTCGCGCAGCGAATCGCTGGCCGCACGCACAGGTACAGCCTGGTGGCGGCTGCTGCCACGGGCGCGGCCACGCTGCTTGTGGCGGACAGTCTAGGGCAGTGGCTTTGGGCGCCCGCGGAGACCCCGGTGGGCATTCTCACCGGTATCGCGGGCGTTCCGCTGCTGCTATGGGGAATCCGTTCGATGGGGGCTGCTCGGAAGGGAGGTCACAGGCGTGGTCACTAAGAGTCGCTTTGCCCTAGTGCTTGTCGTGAGTACTGCTTTTCTGGTGCTGGCCTGCCTCCTCGGAATGGGGATTGGAGCGGTTCAGAAGTCGCTTCCCGACGTCATCTCCGGGCTGCTAGCCGGGGAAAACCTCTATTGGCGCTACAGGATGCCGCGCATAGTCGTCGGCGTACTGGCGGGCGTAGGGATGGCCGTGGCGGGAAGCCTGCTGCAAACTGCGTTGCGTAACCCGCTGGCGGCCCCAGACACTCTGGGGATTACGGCAGGAGGAGGCCTGGCTGCGGTCGTTGCGCTCCTCGGTTTCGGATCGCTGCCGCCACTGGCGCTGACCCCAATCGCGTTCGTTGGTTCCCTCCTGGGGGCGTTGGCGGTCTTCGCGACAGCCGGTCGGGCGGTGGCCGATCCTGCGCGTTTGGCGCTGACTGGCGTGGCCGTGTCCGTAGGGCTCGCTGCGGTAACACAGCTGTTGCTCGTACGCGTGGCGCCCGAGGCCGGTGCAGCGATGACCTGGCTGAAGGGATCTTTGTACGCGCGCACCATGTCGGATGCCCTAACTGTTGCACCGGTCGTAGTCGCCGGGGCCGTTGTGGCAATGGCGGTAGCCCGCCACTTCAACACCCTGGTGCTGGACGATTCAACAATGGCCAGCATCGGGGTGCGTTCTAACGTGCTGCGAATCCTGGCGTTGATCATCGCCGTGGCCTGTGGCTCGGCGGCGGTGGCGGCAGCCGGCGTTTTGGGTTTCGTCGGGCTGATTATCCCGCACGCGGCGAAGCTACTGGTGGGCCAGAATCTTGCGCGTCAGATTCCCGTGGGTGCCGTGGCCGGCGCCGCCCTGGTGGTCGCGGCTGATGCCGTGGGGCGTTGGGCGTTTGCCCCGACGGAGATTCCCGTCGGTGCGCTAATCGCGATTGCAGGCGCGCCCTATTTCATCTACCTGGTCCATCGAGTAACAAGCGTGAAGAGGAAGTAAAAGCACATGACTAACTCCCTTACCTGCACTGAAGTGTCGGCGGGCTACGGCGCAGAGCTGATCGTCAAAGACGTCACGCTGGAAATCCCAGACGGGAAGATTACCGCTCTCATCGGCCCTAACGGCAGTGGAAAGTCGACACTGCTGAAGGTTCTTGGCAGGCAGTTGACCCCCGTTAGCGGCGGGATAGATCTGGACGGGCGCCGAATCTCCGACTTTGGGGCCCGACAATTCGCTCGGCGCCTGTCCTTTCTGCCACAGCAGCCTGTGGTTCCGGAGGGGATGACGGTCCGCGAGCTCATCGCTTTTGGCCGTTACCCATACGCGGGCGCGTTTGCGTCGTTAAGCGAAAAAGACCACGCGGCAATCGCGCAGGCGGCCCGGCAGACCGGCGTCGAGGAATTCCTCGACGTGGATGCTATGGCGCTGTCCGGCGGGCAGCGGCAGCGGATGTGGATTGCCATGACCTTGGCTCAAGACACCGACATTAT
The DNA here is from genome assembly GCF_001274895.1 of Corynebacterium lactis RW2-5. Classification (NCBI taxonomy): domain Bacteria; kingdom Bacillati; phylum Actinomycetota; class Actinomycetes; order Mycobacteriales; family Corynebacteriaceae; genus Corynebacterium; species Corynebacterium lactis. Next base: position 2,027,701 of record NZ_CP006841.1, on the reverse strand, counting down.
GCTTCTCGACGAGCCGACGACCTTCCTCGACCCCGCTCATCAGCTGGCGATTCTGGACTTGGTGCAGGAGCTAAACCGCAAGGGGCGGACGATCGTGATGGTCGTGCATGACATGGCTCACGCGGCGAAGTATTCCGACCATGTGGTTGTGCTGCGCGATGGGCGCATCGTCGAACAGGGGCCGACGCAGGAGACTTTGGATTCGGAGCTGATTCGACGCGCATTCGGAATCTCGACTCTCATGGTGGAAGATCCTAAGACGGGTCGAAACCTGCCCATTGCTTATGGTGTTGAATAAGAGGCACGGCTGAGCAGCACGGGCATAAAAAAGAAGGGGACGGAAAAATCCGTCCCCTTCTTTTTAGCCATGAGCTAGAGCTGCGAGCAGTAAATTACTCAGCAGACTCATCTTCCTCAGCCGGAGCATCCGGGGTCTCAGCCTCGCCCATGCCCTCGATGTCGGCGTCAACGTCACCGGCCGGATCCTCCTCCGGCTCAACGATGTTGAAGATGAGCAGCTCGGCGTCGTCGGCGAGCTCGAGGCCCTCCGGAAGCTCGACTGCACCAGCGTGGACCTGGGTGCCGACCTCGGCGCCCTCGACAGAGACCTCGATCTCTTCCGGAATGGACAGAACCGGTGCGACGACCAGGATGGTCTCCGCATCCTGCATGAGCAGGGCGCCCGGTGCGACCTCGCCGGTGGCGACAACCGGAACCTCGACCTCGACCTTCTCGCCGCGGTGGATGGCGAGCAGGTCAGCGTGGTCGATGTTGAAGGTCAGCGGGTTCTGGTCAACAGCCTTGATCATGGACAGCTGGGACTCGCCCTCGATGTCGACATCCAGAACAGCGTTGATGCCGTGGTTACGGACGACGGCGTGGAACTCCAGGGAATCAACCAGGATGTGCTTCGGGGACTCGAGGTCTGCACCGTAGATGACAACCGGGATGTCGCCTGCAACGCGAGCACGACGAGCGGCACCCTTGCCGAACTCGGTGCGGTTGCGAGCTTCAATCTTGGTGATACTGGGCTTTGCCATGGAAATGGACTCCTAAACGATTCTTGTGATGAGTCGTCGAGTCGAGCACGTGCCGCGTTCAGACCTACAGGTGCTGTGAATAATCGCGAGCGTCGCGTCGATAACGGCAGCCGCTGAAAATTTAAGGGCCACCCTCGCCGAGACTTACTCGGGGAATTGTAGTTCAGAGCAGCGAGAAAAGACAAACCCCGCCCCCTCGAGCCCGCGGGGAGCTTCAAGAGGGGCGGGGAGACGTCGTCAAGCGCCGAAAGCGGCTTAGGCCTGGCCCTCGAAGAGGGTGGTCACGGAGCCGTTTTCGAAGATCTCGTGGATGGTCTTGGCCAGCAGCGGGGCAATCGGGAGAACGGTGAGGTTGTCCCAGCCCTCGGTGGACTGTGGCAGGGTGTCGGTGGTGATGACCTCGCGTGCGCCGCACTTGGACAGACGCTCGCGTGCCGGATCGGAGAAGACGCCGTGGGTAGTCGCGATGATGACGTCAGTAGCTCCGGCCTGGCGCAGGACGTTCACAGCGCCGGCGATGGTTCCGCCGGTGTCAATCATGTCGTCGATCAGCAGGCAGGTCTTGCCGGAAACCTCGCCGACGACGCGGTTGGCGACGACCTGGTTGGCGACATCGACCGAGCGGGTCTTGTGGATGAAGGCCATCGGAGCATCGCCCAGGGTGTTGGCCCACTTCTCGGAGACCTTCACGCGGCCGGCATCAGGGGAGACCACGCACAGGTTGTCCAGGGAGTAGTTTTCCTTGATGTAGTCGGCCAGAATCGGCATTGCGTGCATGTGGTCGACCGGTCCGTCGAAGAATCCCTGAATCTGATCCGTGTGCAAGTCGACGGAGACGATGCGGTCAGCGCCCGCGGTCTTGAGCAGGTCAGCGACGAGGCGAGCGGAAATCGGCTCGCGGCCGCGGTGCTTCTTATCCTGGCGTGCGTACGGGAAGAACGGCAGGATAGCGGTGATTCGCTTCGCGGAGCCACGCTTGAGGGCGTCGATCATGATGAGCTGCTCGACAAGCCACTTGTTCAGCGGTGCCGGGTGCGCCTGCAGGACGAAGGCGTCGGAGCCGCGGACGGACTCCTCGTAGCGAACGAAGATCTCGCCGTTTGCGAAGTCGCGCGCGGTCATCGGGGTGAGCTCAATGCCCAACTCCTTGGCGACCGCCTCACCCAGCTCCGGGTGAGCCCTTCCGGAGAAGAGCATGAGGTTCTTTTGGTTATCGATCCACTGGCCGGTCATCTGCCGTCTAGCCTTCCTGGTCTTCCTTGATTTTGCTGGCGTTTCCCGCAGCCTCTGCAGCTTGGGCGGCCTCGGCAGCTGCAGTGCCGGGGCGCTTGCGCGCGACCCAACCGTCGATGTTGCGCTGGCGGCCACCACTGACTGCCAGTGCTCCCGGGGGAACGTCATCCTTAATAACAGTACCCGCTCCCGAGTACGCCCCATCACCCACGGTCACCGGGGCGATGAACATAGTGTCGGATCCGGTGCGCACATGGCTGCCGATGACAGTGCGGTGCTTGTTAACCCCGTCGTAGTTGACGAATACGCTCGACGCTCCGATATTGGAGTGCTCACCAATCTCCGCGTCGCCGACGTAGGTCAGGTGCGGGACCTTGGAGCCGTTGCCGATCTGCGCGTTCTTCGCCTCAACGAATCCGCCCAGCTTCGCGCCGACGCCCAGCTTCGTGCCCGGTCGGATGTAGGTGAAGGGGCCGACGTTGGCCTCCTCGCCAATCTCCGAATCGGAACCGTGGGTGCGCACGACGTTTGCACGCTTGCCGACGGTCATATTGGTCAGCGTCGTATCCGGTCCGACAGTGGCGCCGTCGCCAATAATTGTCTTTCCGTGGAGCTGGGTGCCCGGCAGAATGGTGACGTCGCGACCGATCTGGACATCGACGTCGATCCAAGTGGTGGCCGGGTCGACGATTGTTGCACCGCCCCGCATCGCAGCCTCGCAGTTGCGACGGTTCATTTCGCGGCCGAGTGTGGCAAGCTGCACGCGGTCGTTGACACCGGCGACGACCGTGGCATCGGTAAGCCGGTGTCCGCGCACCGAGCGGTCGGCCTCGCGGGCGATGCCGATGACATCGGTGAGGTAGAGCTCGCCCTGCGCGTTATTTGTGTCCAGCTGCGACAGCGCGCTGGCCAGAGTCTGGGCGTCGAAAGCGTACACGCCGGAGTTGACCTCGGTGATCGCGCGTTCAGCGGCGCTGGCGTCCTTTTCCTCGACGATGCGCAAGACCTCGCCGTCGGCGTTGCGGACGATGCGGCCGTAGCCGTGCGGGTTGTCTGCGGTGGAGGTCAGTACCGTGACCGCGGCGCGGGGCTTGCGATTGTGCTCCTCGAGGAGAGCGGCCAGCGCGACCGAATCCAGAAGGGGCACGTCGGAGGTGGTGACCAGGACGGTCCCCTCGAAGTCCTTCAGAGCAGAGTCATCGAGTGCGCACTGCACGGCGTGTCCGGTTCCCTTTTGCTCTTCTTGGTGAGCGATAGCGACCGAGCCGAAGTCAGTAGCTTTCTGCCAGGCTCCGATAGCCTGGATGACTTTGTCGCGCTGGTGCCCCACGACTACTGCGATTTGGTCCGGATTGATGCCCTTGGCCGCGTAGAGGGCGTGCTCCAACATGGTGCGGCCGCCGATTGCGTGAAGCATTTTCGGCGTATCTGACTTCATGCGGGTGCCCTGGCCTGCGGCCAAAATGACCACAGCGGTGGCCGAACCGTTTGACATGTACTTGCTACTCCTCGATCGGGTGCGTCACGGTCACGGCGGGGCGAAAATCGGGGATAGGCCCCCCGTTGGCTCTCCCACCAGGACTCGAACCTAGAATGCCGGTACCAAAAACCGGAGTGTTGCCATTACACCATAGGAGATTGGCGGGATGAGCCGGAATATGCGTTCCGTCCGCCTGGGTACACGATAGCAAGTCTTTAGCCACTAATCTAAAAAGCATGGCAGCCAATTCTCCGAGACGACGCATGACCGGGCCACAGCGCAGAGCGCAGCTGATTGAGGTCAGCCGCGGCATTTTCGCAACGAAGGGGCCCGACGCTGCATCGATGGAGGAAATCGCCGCCGCAGCCGGAGTTTCAAAGCCTGTTGTCTACGAGCATTTCGGCACCAAGGAGCGCCTGTACGAGACCGTCGTCCAGCATGAGATGGAAGTTCTCGACAGCACGATTCGCCAGGCGCTGTCGCTGGGGCGTTCTCGCTACCGCATCGAGCAGGCGGTGCTCGCGCTGCTTACCTATGTGGAGGAAAATCCCGAGGGCTTTTCCATTATCTCTAGGGATCCCGGCATCGCCGGCGGGTACGAGACTCTGCTGAACAATGCCACGGAGTCGGTCACCCCGATTCTTGCCGACGCCTTCGTACGCGCCGGATTCGACCCGTCCATGGCGGTCCTCTACGGAAACTGCCTGGTCGGGATGGTATCGCAGACGGCCCGTTGGTGGCTGGAGAAGCGCAGCCCGGATAAGGAGACCGTCGCCGCGCACATCGTCAACCTCTGCTGGAACGGCCTGGCCGGCATGGAATCCGCGCCGAGTCTGCGCAGTAAGGCCGAAGTCGCCGAGGCCGAGACTGCCGAGCAGGGTGCCACTTTCGGAGCAGGCGCCGAGGCGGACCCGCTTCGAGGCGCGTAGCTAAATTTCGCTTAGCTATATTGATGCTATGCCAACCTCTCCTTCGCAGTCCGCCCAGTTAGTCCATCCGCTTTCGGGACTTGCGGGGCTGATTGCGACGGATCCTCAGTTCGTCGGAGTGCTCGGCAGAGTAGGGGAGGACGGACTCGCCCTGTCAGGCGTCGACGCGGTGCGCTCGCACCTGATTCATGCGCTGTCGTCGAAGGTTCCGGTTCTGGTGGTCACCGCAACCGGCCGTGAGGCGGAGGACCTCACGGCCGAGGTTTCCTCCATGATTGGCGATCGCGTCGCCATGTTCCCCTCCTGGGAAACTTTGCCGCACGAGAAGCTCTCTCCCGCAGTGGACACCGTGTCCCGGCGCCGCAGGGCTCTACAAGGAGTGCGCGACGGCTCGGTTCGGGTGCTGATCGCAGCGGTGCGCTCGCTGGTGCAGCCGATCGTCGACGACAGCGCAGACCCCGCCGCGGCTCCCATCGAGATCCGCGCCGACCACGACTGCGAGAATCTCGTCGAGCGCCTTGTCCATCACGGCTATTCGCACGTAGACATGGTGGGCAGGCGTGGACAGTTCGCCGTGCGCGGCGGCATTGTTGACGTGTTTCCGGCCAACGGCGAGCTACCCGTGCGCATTGAGCTCTGGGGAGACGAAGTCACCGACGTGCGTGCATTCTCCGTTGGAGACCAGCGCACCATCGCCGAGGTCGAGATTGAGGCCCTCGAGATCTACCCCTGCCGAGCTCTGCTTATCGACGACAATGTCCGCGCCGCCGCGGAAGAATTGGCAGCGACGCGCACCGGGCAGGTCCAGGAGATGCTCACCCGCATCTCCGACGGGCAGTGGGTCGAGGGCATGGAAGCGCTGATTCCCCTGATCTCGAAGCATCCGATGAAGATGCTGACCGAGCTGATGCCGGAGGGCACGCACACCCTCGTGTGCAGCCCGGAGCGCATTCGGTCCAGGGCCGCCGACCTCATCAGTGCCGGAGAAGAATTCATGGCTGCGGCCTGGGAAACCGCTGCAATGGGCGGGTCAGCCCCGATTGCGACAGATGGGCTGGAACCAAGCGCATACCGCAGCCTGGGCAGCATCAATATGTCTCCGTCCTGGAGTATTTCGCCTCCCGGCATGCTGGAGGCCGGGGTTGACGAGGGCGATGTGCTGCCGCTGACCTTCGAGCCGGGGCCCGCTCCGCGCGGTGACCTGAAGGAAATTGGCGCGATGATGAAGCACCTGCGTGAGGCCACCGTCGGCGGTGAGCGCGCGGCCTACGTTGCGGCGACGCCTGCTGGGGCGCGTCGGCAAGCGGAGAAGTTCCGCGAGGCCGGAATCGCAACCCGGACCGCTACAGGGCCGGAACAGCCCGAGCCGGGGAGGGTGACTGTCTACCAGGGAGTGCTGCACGGCGGACTCGTGTTTCCGCGCATCCCGGGCGGCGCGCTGACGCTGGTGACGGAGGAAGACCTCACCGGCAACCGCGTGGCCGAGGGAGCGCTCGGCGGACGTCGCAAGCCGGCGAAGAGGCGAGGCCGCGTCGACCCTCTGGCGCTGAAGGCCGGCGATTTTGTGGTCCACGACACCCACGGCATCGGGCGGTTTGTGAAGCTGACCGAACGCACGATAGGCGCGGGCGAGGACCAGGCGCGCCGCGAGTACGTGGTGCTGGAGTATGCGCCCTCCAAGAGGGGAGGCCCGGCGGACCAGCTCTTCGTGCCCATGGAGAGCCTGGACCTGCTGTCGCGCTACGTCGGCGGCGAAAAACCGCACCTGTCCAAGATGGGCGGCTCGGACTGGAAGTCCACCAAGCGCAAGGCGCGCGGTGCGGTGCGAGAAATCGCCGAAGAGCTGGTCAAGCTCTATGCGGAGCGTCAGGCCTCACCAGGCCACGCGTTCGCGCCGGACTCGCCCTGGCAGTCCGAGATGGAGGACAACTTCCCCTTCACCGAGACCGAAGACCAGCTCCAAGCAATCGACGAGATTAAGTCGGATATGGAAAAGCCAGTGCCGATGGACCGCGTGCTTATTGGCGACGTTGGCTACGGCAAGACCGAAGTCGCACTTCGAGCCGCGTTCAAGGCCGTCCAGGACGGTCGACAGGTCGCCGTGCTGGTTCCGACCACGCTGCTGGCGCAGCAGCACCTGGCGACATTCACCCAGCGCATGGAGGACTTCCCGGTCACCATTCGCGGGCTGTCGCGCTTTACCTCCCCGAAGGAGTCGAAGAAGACCCTCGAGGGGCTCAAATCCGGCGAAGTCGATATTGTCATCGGCACCCACCGTCTGCTGCAAACCGGCGTGCAGTGGAAGGAACTCGGCCTGGTCATCGTCGACGAGGAGCAGCGCTTCGGCGTCGAGCACAAGGAGCACATCAAGGCGCTGCGCCACCACGTCGACGTGCTGACCATGTCCGCGACCCCGATTCCGCGAACACTGGAGATGTCGATCGCCGGTATCCGCGAAATGAGCCAAATCCTCACCCCACCGCAGGACCGCCACCCGGTGCTGACCTACGTCGGCGCGCACTCAGACAAGCAGATTGCCGCCACTATCCGACGCGAGTTGCTGCGCGACGGCCAGGTGTTCTACCTGCACAATAAGGTCGCAACAATCGACAAAGCCGCCCAGAATGTGCGCAACCTAGTCCCGGAGGCGCGCGTCGTCGTGGCCCACGGGCAGATGGGGGAGGAGCAGCTGGAGCGCACGGTCGACGGATTCTGGAAGCGCGAATACGACGTACTCGTCTGCACAACCATCGTGGAGACTGGCCTGGACATCGCCAACGCGAACACCCTAATCGTCGAAAATGCCCACCACATGGGCCTGTCCCAGCTCCACCAGCTGCGCGGTCGCGTCGGGCGCTCCCGCGAGAGGGCCTACGCCTATTTCCTATACCCGTCCGACCAGACCCTGACGGAAACCTCCTACGACCGTCTGGCGACCATCGCGCAGAATAACGACCTCGGCGCGGGCATGGCCGTGGCCATGAAGGACCTGGAGATGCGCGGTGCTGGCAACGTTCTCGGCGCCGAGCAGTCCGGTCACATCGCGGGCGTCGGCTTCGACATGTACGTCCGACTCGTCGGCGAAGCCGTCGCCGCGCTCAAGGCCGTGGCAGACGGTGCCACGCCGGACGCGTCCGAGGAGGAACCGAAGGAAGTCCGGATTGACCTGCCGGTGGATGCAAATATTCCCGCCGAGTACGTGTCGTCGGAACGCCTGCGCCTGGAGGCCTACCGTAAGTTCGCATCGGCCCAGGCGCTGGATGAAATCGACGTGGTCGTCGAAGAGCTCGTCGATCGCTACGGCACCCCACCCATTGAGGTGGATCGACTGGCTGTAATATCGCGACTTCGAATTATTTGCCGCGAATTCGGCGTGCATGAGGTTCAAGCGATGGGTGCGCACATTAAGATAGCCCCTATGGAACTTGCTGACTCCAAGCAAGTACGCCTGAAGCGCCTCTACCCGCAGGCTACGTATAGGGCAGCCACCCGCACGGTGTCCGTCGGTATGCCGAAGGAGGGCAAGGGGCTTCGGGCTAAGCCAGTGCGAGACGTCGCGCTGGTGCAGTGGGTCGCAGATTTCTTGACGTCAATGGCGGGCATTCCGCGTATGGATATCTCGCACACGGGAAAGGACTAGTGAACGTATGACTGTCATCAAGCTCGATGGCCGGTTTCCAACGGCAATTCCGCTGGAAGCAGCCAGCCTGCTGACCGGTGAAGTCAGCTACACCGAAGAGGTCCCCATCCGAGTGCGCTGGGCAATCGCCGACGCCGGTGGGCACTCGGTCTCCTCTGCCGAGGTTCTGGTCACCACCGACATGGACAACGACGAGGTCCTCGATCGCCTTGATCGCGGTGAGACGGTCTACTCGGTCGGGCTTGACGACGCCCCGACACCGCCTGCCTCCGCCCCCGCCGCCGCGGTCTCAGCCACGGCCTCGGCTGCCGCCGAGGAGTCCCCGGAGCCAATTCCCGAGCTGGTCGCTGAGCCCGATCCGGCGTCGGTCGCGCAGACGGTCTCTCGCTTGCCGCACGTCGAGGAGGCTGTCGATATCATGGCGGCGGCCCGTCGCACTGGCCAATGGGAGGCAAAGCAGACACACGAGAGCCTTTTGCCGTACCTCATTGAGGAGACCTACGAGTTCGTAGATGCGGTGAACGAGGGCGGTGACATCCGCAGCGAGCTGTCCGACCTGCTCCTGCAGGTTCTCTTTCACGCAGAGATTGCGGAGGACTTCGACTTCGACGGTGTCGCAGCCGGGTTCATCCTGAAGATGCGCGCCCGTCAGCCGTACCTGTTCGACGGCTCCGTTAAGACCGGCGAAATGGTCTCCGAGGCGGAGCAGGAGAAGTTGTGGAACTCCGGCCGTGGTCGCCCGCGCTCGCAGCCGTCCGAGCAGCTGCCGGCCCTGGCTCTCGCAGAGAAGGCGATTGCTCGTGCCCGTGCCCTGGGCATGAGCGACGCAGAGATTCCGGTTGAGATTCTCGTCCCCACGCCGGGCTTGGAAACCGCATCTGGAGCAGAGGAGCGCACCCGTGTCGCGGCCCGCGCCTTCCTGGCTCAGCTCGACGCCCTGGAGAAACAGGGGCAGCCGTCGGCAAGCGAATAATTTTTAAGCGAACACTTAAATCGAGCTCGCCTTGGTTTACAAGTTGAGGCCGTAGAGTATTTCCCCATGCCTGCAAATGCGCCATTTGATCCATACGCTCGCCCCGCTCCCCGCGGGGCTTTGCGGCGTGGGAAAAAGCGCAAGTCGACCGGCTGCGGTTGCCTCAGCGTGACCGCCCTTGCGGTGATCGTGATCATTGGCGTTGTCGGCGCTTTGAGCATGTTTTCAGGGCCTGTGCTGCCCTCGCTGAATAAGCAGCCGATTCCGGATCACGTACCACCGGCGGCAGCGGCGCCTCCACCCATGATTGATGTGCACGCGCCGGGCCGGACCTCCGATCAGCTTCATCAGTGGGCGCAGCCCATCGCGCAGCAGACTGAGGTTTCGGAGGATGCGTTGCGCGCATATGGCAATGCTTACGTCATCGCCGCGGAATCGTACCCGGAGTGTCACCTCGAGTGGAACACACTGGCCGGCATCGGTCAGATTGAGACCAGGCATGGTACTTATTCCGGAAACTGGCTGCAGCCCTCGAGGATTGACCCGGACGGCGTCGTTCGGCCACCGATTATTGGCCCCTCTCTGAATGGGACCGGCGCTTTTGCGGAAGTGCGCGATACCGATGGCGGGGCTCTCGACGGGGATAGTGAGTACGACCGAGCTGTCGGCCCGATGCAGTTCATTCCAGAGACGTGGGCCCGCTTTGCGACGGACGCATCAGGGGATGGGGTTGCAGACCCCAACAACATCGACGATGCGGCCGCGACGACCGCCCGCATGATGTGCAGCGGCGGCCGCGACCTGTCCACCCCTGAAGGGTGGGCGTCTGCAGTGCGCTCATACAACCAGTCTGAGCAGTATCTTCGCGACGTTCGCGATGCTGCCGCTAACTACGCGCTGAATCAGCCGGCGTAGGGGAAAAGGCCGTTTACGGCGAAGGTCGCCAAACCGTGCCACAATTGGAGACGAGTGCCGGAATGGTTCCGGCGGAAAGGTGACCTATGGCTGCAATCATCGAGTTGAACGCACGCGAGATTCTGGACTCCCGCGGTAACCCGACCGTCGAGGTTGAGGTTTTGCTGGAGGATGGCTCCGTCGGCCGCGCTGCGGTTCCGTCGGGAGCGTCGACCGGCGTTCACGAGGCTCATGAGCTTCGCGATGGCGGGGAGCGCTACCTGGGCAAAGGCGTTGAGAAGGCCGTCCGCGGAGTTCTCGAGGAGATTGAGGACGCAATCATCGGCCTGGAGGCCGAGGACCAGCGTATCGTCGACAAGACCATGATTGAGCTCGACGGCACCGAGAACAAGTCCCGCTTGGGCGCTAACGCAATCCTGGGTGTTTCCATGGCCGTCGCTAAGGCTGCTGCGGAGTCCGCAGGCCTGGACCTGTTCCGCTACGTCGGTGGCCCGAACGGCCACGTCTTGCCGGTTCCGATGATGAACATCCTCAACGGTGGCGCTCACGCTGATTCCGGCGTTGACGTCCAGGAGTTCATGATTGCCCCGATTGGTGCCCCGACCTTCAAGGAGGCGCTGCGCATCGGCGCTGAGGTTTACCACGCCCTGAAGAAGGTCATCAAGGACAAGGGCCTGTCGACCGGTCTCGGCGACGAGGGCGGCTTCGCTCCGTCGGTCGATTCCACCAAGGCAGCCCTGGACCTCATCGTCGAGGCAATCGAGGCAGCCGGCTACAAGCTGGGCGAGGAAGTCGCACTGGCTCTGGACGTCGCATCCTCCGAATTCTACAAGGACGGAAAGTACCACTTCGAGGGCGGCGAGCACACCGCTGAGGAGATGGCAGCTGTCTACGCTGATCTCGTCGACAACTACGCAATTGTCTCCATCGAGGATCCGCTGCAGGAAGACGACTGGGAGGGCTATACCAAGCTCACCGCTCAGATTGGTGACAAGGTCCAGATCGTCGGCGATGACTTCTTCGTCACCAACCCGGCTCGCCTGGCTGAGGGCATCGAAAAGAAGGCCGCCAACGCCCTGCTGGTGAAGGTCAACCAGATTGGCTCCCTGTCTGAGACTTTCGAGGCCGTTGCCATGGCACACAACGCTGGCTACAAGTCCATGATGTCGCACCGCTCCGGTGAGACCGAGGACACCACGATTGCCGACCTGGCAGTCGCCCTCAACTGTGGCCAGATCAAGACCGGCGCGCCGGCTCGCTCCGAGCGTGTTGCCAAGTACAACCAGCTGCTCCGCATCGAGGAGTACCTGGGCGACGCCGCTGTCTACGCAGGCCGTAGCGCCTTCCCGCGCCTGAAGTAATAGGCGCCGCACGATTCGTCGTGAAGCAATAGCATATCCCCGCTCGAGCCGAAAAGGGCTCGGGCGGGTTTCGCTATGTATGGGGCCGGGTCGGGTAATGTGTGCACCATGAGCGCATCAGGTACACAACGCCCGAACGGCAGACTCCGCATGGGGCGTCCGTCGTCGGCTGGGTTAGTCTCTGGGGTGCGTTCGCTCAGCACCGGCCAGACCATTCTGATTGGTTTTCTGCTGCTGTTTCTTGTCCTGACCTTGACCATGCCACTGCGCACTTACGCTCAGCAGAGGGCGGACCTTGCCGAAACCAGGGATAACATCGCACGCATGGAGGCGCGCATTGCGCAGCTGGAGAAGGAAAAGGAGCTCTACTCCAATCCCGCATATATCCGGGAGCAGGCGCGTCTTCGCCTCGGGCTGATTAAGCCCGGCGAGACTCCGTTCCGGATTTTGGACCCGACGTTGGGGCAGCAGCACGAAAACAGCGATCAGCAGGTGCAGCGGAAAAATGATAAGGCCTGGTACGCCGCACTGTGGGACTCTATCTCGGTCCCACCGCAGCCGGAGACCACGGTGTCCAATCCGGGCAGGGAACAGGCAACGAAGCCGGAGAGTCTGCCGACTGTCCCCGATCCCGAAGCGCCGCAAGAGGGTCAGCAGTAGGATTGACTAGTATTCTTTAGTCGTTAATTCCATTTGGATTTTGAAAAATTCTTTGACCGCGTCCGAGAAGTCGGCGCGGTGCTGAAATAGGTTGAAAAGCTCGCGCGGTGAAGTACCTGGACGTTTTTCGCGGCCGGGCGAGGAAAGGGGAAAGGCTCGGATGTCTCTTGACGCTTCGGATTTGGAAGTTGTGGCCCAGCAGCTAGGGCGTGAGCCACGCGGTGTCGTTGACATCTCCTACCGCAGCCCGGACGGTGTGCCGGCAGTGGTGAAGACCAAGCCTCGCCTGGACGACGGCACGCCTTTCCCGACGCTGTTCTACCTCACCGACCCGCGCCTGACCGCGGAGGCATCCCGGCTGGAGACCACCGGTGTGATGAAGGAGATGTCGGCTCGCCTCGAATCCGATGAGGAACTCGCCGCGGACTACCTGCGCGCGCATGAGGCTTTCCTCGCCGAGCGAAACGAGATGGAAGACCTCGGCACCGACTTCTCCGGCGGCGGCATGCCGACGCGCGTCAAGTGCCTGCATGTGCTCATTGCCTACGCCCTGTCGAAGGGGCCGGAGCACTTCCGCCTGGGTACCGAGGCCGTGGCGCTTGCCGCTGCCAATGAAAAGCTGCGGGGAACCGCGATTCCCGCGGATTGGCCAACACTGGATGAGCTGGGCATTTCCTACCCGGAGGTGGACGGGCAGTGACCACACTGGCCGCAGTGGACTGCGGAACGAACTCGATTCGGCTGCTGGTCAGCGATGTCACGGAGGTCGACGGGGTTCTCGAGATTACGGAGCTCCACCGTGTAATGGAGATTGTCCGTCTCGGAGAGGGCGTCGATGCCACGGGGCGGCTGGCCCCGCAAGCTCTGGAGCGCGTCCGTCTTGCGCTGACCAAGTACGCTGAGCTGATGGCTTCCGAAGGCGTTGCTGCTGTGCGAATGGTCGCGACTTCCGCTACCCGCGATGCCGCCAATCGCGAGGAGTTTTTCTCCATGACCCGCGAAATCCTTGCCCCCTGGGGTGTCGAGGCGGAGGTAATCTCCGGGGACGAGGAGGCCTCGCTTTCTTTCCGGGGCGCTGTGGATGACCTCCACGACCAGCCAGAACCTTTCTGCGTGATCGATGTCGGTGGCGGCTCCACCGAGGTTATCGTCGGGAAGCACGACGGCACTGTGCTGGGCAGCCAGTCGGTGGCGATGGGCAGCGTTCGTCTGACCGAACGGTACCTGAAGTCCAACCCGGCTACCGATGCGGAGACCCAGCAGGCGCGGGCCTATGTCGCCCAGCTGTGCGAGAAGATCCGGCGGGTCGTGCCCGTAGAGAAGACAAAGACCATCGTGGGCTGTGCGGGGACGTTCACCACGCTTTCGGCGCTGGCGCAGGGCCTGGAGACCTACGACCCGGCCGCGATTCACCTGTCCGTCCTGCGCTTTAATGCGCTACGCGCGCTGACTGCTTCCGTGGTGCACGCCGACTCGCACTCCCTCGCGGAAAACCCGGTGATGCACCCTGGGCGAGCTGACGTGTTCGCCGGCGGCGCCGTCATCGTCGATGGGCTGATGGATCTGTTCACGCAGACTCTCGGAGACTCGGCCGAGAATCCGCTGGAGTTCTACATCAGCGAGAAGGATATTCTCGACGGGATTGTCGCGGGTTTGGTGGATACGCATATTCCCCATTAACCTAAACGTGTGCTTCGGTGGCCCCGAGTTTTTTAATGGGCCAGCGTGCTGAGGCGATCAGCCCCCATAGCCCAATTGGCAGAGGCAGCGGACTTAAAATCCGCCAAGTGTCGGTTCGAGTCCGACTGGGGGCACAAAAAGACCAGGTAGAAGTCATTTTCTACCTGGTTTTTCGTGTGCTCCGTCTGTGGCTAGGTCAGGATTCGGAACTTCTTGCCCAGCTTCAGCGCGGTGTTAAACACCTTCGCGTAGCGCTCACGCGGCATGTACGGGAACGAAATCGGCGTGATTCGCTGGACCGTGACCGTCTGAGCGTCGGTGTACTTGAGCAGTCCGTCCGCCGCTTGACGACGCCCCACACCGGACTCCTTGAAACCGCCCATCGGGGCATCCACAGATGCGAAGGATGCGGCGAAACCGTCGTTGACGTTGACGGAGCCGGCCTCGATGCGCGGAGCGAGCTCCTTCGCGCGGGAGGGGGTGGTCCACAGCGATGCGTTGAGGCCGTAGCGGGTGTCGTTGGCCTTGGCGATCGCCTCGTCGACACTTGCGACACGGTGCACAACAACTACGGGGCCGAAGACTTCCTCGGTCAGCAGGGACACTCCCTCGGGGACGTCGGTGAGGATGGTCGGTTCATAGAAGAGGGGACCGAGGTCCGGTCGGGCACGGCCGCCGGCCAGGACGGTAGCTCCTGCTTCGATGGCCTCATCGACCATGGTCTTGACGATGTCGAACTGGCCCTTGGACTGTAGGCATCCCATCTCGGTTTCCCACTCGTAGCCCGGGCCGATGGACATTGCCTTGGCGCGGTCGGCGAAGGCCGGGACGAACTCGTCCCACACCGCGTCGGTGACGTAGATGCGCTCGATGGACACGCAGAGGTGACCGGAGTTGGTGAAGGAAGCGATGCGCGCGCCTTCGACGGCCGACTTCACGTTGGCATCCTCGGCAACGATTAGTGGGTTCTTTCCACCCAGCTCGGCGGAGAAGCCAATGAGGCGTTCGCCGCACTGTGCGGCCAGCGACTTGCCGGTGGCCGAGGAGCCGGTGAACATGAGGTAGTCGCACTGGGAGATAATCGCCTGGCCGACGACGCGACCGGGACCGGGGACAACCTGGAAGAGATCCTTGGGCAGACCCGCGCGGTAGAGCAGGTCGACTGCGAGGAGAGCGGTAAACGGGGTGGTGCTGTCCGGCTTGAGCACGATGGCGTTGCCGGCCATGATCGCTGCGATGGCGTCGGAAATGGCGAGTGTGAGAGGGTAGTTCCACGGGGAGATGACACCGACCACGCCTTTCGGGTGGTGGTAGACGGTGGTCTGCGAGAGAACCGGGACTGCGCCGTGAGCCTTCTTCGGCGCAAGCAGCTCCTCGCCGCGGTTGCCGTAGTAGCGGGCGGTAATAGCGGTGTGAATCAGCTCTTCGTGGGCGCTGGCGCGGTTCTTACCGGTCTCCGCCTGGATAACGTCGAGGATCAACTCGTCGTGGGTGAAGAGGAGATCGTGGAAGTGATGCAGCACTTCGCGACGCTGGGCCGGAGAGACGCGAGCCCAGACCTTCTGCGCCGCGCGGGCTCGCTTGAAAGCCTCGTCGACATCGCTGCTGGTGCCCACTGGGATTTCTGCCAGGGGCTGGCCGTCGAAAGGCGCTGAGATGGTCGCAGTGGAGGACATGTCGGCGATAGTGACTCGCTCGAGCAGTCGCTTCACCAAATCCGAGTCGAGAGGATTGCGAAGAGTAGCGATAGATTCAGCAGTACTTGCAGTCATGCCCCAGATACTACTGCTCGAACTGCGGCGAAGTGACGGTTTGTAACTAAAAAGTTTTAGTAAGTGGTCCAGCCCATTCGGCGATTGCGATCCGGGTCGCGGGGGCCGTCGTTGCCAAACTCGAAGGGGTCCTGCCCATCGATGTCGCCGTAGCGCATTTCGGGGTCGTAGTCGAGGTCGTCATCGGCATCGATGTCCGGCTTTTCTTCCGCCAAGCGCTTACGCAGGGTGTCGTGAGGTTCCGCGCCCCTCCAGCGGTCCGGCGGATCCATGACGTAGTTTTCTCCGTCGCCGGTGAGGAAATCGCCGTCGAGTCCCTCGGAACCGTCAAGCGTGGTCTCGTCGAAATCGCCGGTCGTGTCTGCATCGTAGCTGTCAGGCATCTGTCCAACCTCCTACATCGTCGAGCAGAAAAACTACCCTGATAATAACCGTTTGGCGAGGTTTGGAACAATATTCAGCGCGCGTTCGTTAGAACCGTTTGAAAGCAGAAAATTTAGAAATGAAATGAGGACGACGTGCGCGAAAGTAGCAATCCTGCGTTCAGCTCACTCACTAAGACCGTCGCCCGCGGCCAGGCGGGCATGCACGCCTATGGTCAGGAGCAGATGGGCTCCGGCTACGGCGTTGATCAGTACCAGTCTCAGGCTCCCGCCGGCTACCGTCCGATGACGGTGGACGATGTTGTGTCGAAGACCGGCATCACTCTGGCCACCATCATTGTTCTGGCGGCAATCAACTTCTTTATCGCCGTGAGCGTCTCCAGCTCTCTGGCGATGATTCTGACCATGGTCGGCGCTATCGGCGGCCTCATCACCGTGCTGGTTTCCACCTTTGGTAAGAAGTTTGGCTCCGCCCCAATCACGTTGACCTACGCCGCCTTCGAGGGCCTGTTCGTCGGTGGCGCCAGCTTCATCTTCACCGCTCCAATTCAGGGCGTGAACGCCGGTGCCCTAATCGTCCAGGCTGTGCTGGCGACCTTGGGCGTATTCGCCGGAATGCTCTGGGTTTACAAGTCGGGCGCCATCCGCGTGACCCCGAAGTTCACCCGTTTCATGACCTCCGCGCTGATTGGCGTGCTGGTCCTGATGGTGGGCAACCTGTTGCTGTCCTTCTTCGGCCTGGGCTTCCCGCTGCGTGACGGCGGTGCCCTGTCCATCATCTTCTCCCTGGTCTGCATCGGCCTGGCCGCTTTCAGCTTCCTGCTCGACTTCGATCAGGCGGACAAGCTGGTTCGCGCAGGTGCCCCGGCCAACTACGCCTGGGGCGTCGCCCTCGGCCTGGCCGTGACCCTGGTCTGGCTCTACATCGAGATCCTGCGCCTGCTGTCCTACTTCAGGGACTAATCTGATCTAGGCAAAAACCTAGCGCCGAGTTGCCCGTTTTCCCGGGTGGCTCGGCGCTTTGTTGTTTAAGTTGAAATAATGACCGACAGCACCGCCACCGACACCGGCTACACCTCCGAGGTTCGCCTCGAGCCCGCCGCCATCGTCTGCGGCGACGGCGGCCCTAAAGGAGCGTTTCCCGCAGGCGAGGCATCTGGCGGTGGGGCACTCTGTGGGGGCGCACGGCATGATTGCCACGCAGGGTGCGGAGCCCGTCGATGCGATGGTGATGATCGCAAGCCACGCGGGGATTACCCGGCTGATTAGCACGGCGGCTGAGCGGGCAAAGATTTGGGCTGTGTTCAAAGTTGTGATGCCGATAGCGTCCAGGCTGCTCGGGTACGTGCCGATTGAGGCGCTGGGGATGGGCAAGTCGGTTCCGGTTGGGGTGATGGAGCAGTGGGTGAGGTGGACTCGCAGGTCCGGGCACAAAAAGAGGACCGATAGGCCACATGGGATTCTATCGGTCCGCGAATCGGGCGCTGTGGCCCGAAATCGTCGCCTGGCTAGAGGCGCCGGGGAGCTAGGGGCTTAATTTAGCCGTCCATCTCCGGGTTGTACGGCTCCGCCTTGATCAGGGTGACGGAGACCTCGTCGCCGGTCGGGGAGACGTAGGTGCGGGTCTCGCCCTCGTTGGCGCCGATGATGGCCTTGCCCAGTGGGGAGTCGGTGGAGTAGGTCTCCAGGTTCGGGTTGGAGGAATCCGCGCCGCGGGTACCAATCAGGAAGGTCTCGGTATCGTCTTCGTCGCCGTCGTAGTAGACGTGGACGACGGTGCCGACCAGTGCCACGCCGGACTCCTGCGGAATCTCGCCGACGGTGGCGCGCTGGAGCAGATCCTCGAGGTAGCGGATGCGTGCCTCTTCCTGGCCCTGCTGCTCACGGGCTGCGTCGTAGCCGGCGTTTTCCTTCAGGTCGCCCTCTTCGCGGCGCTCATTGATCTCGGCCGCGATGACCGGGCGGTTTTCGTAAAGCGCTTCGAGCTCGTTCCTGAGCTTGTCGTAGGACTCCTGGGTGAGCCATGGGCTGTTGTTCTGAGCCTCAGTCATGGTTCCTCCTGATATATGCAAAAGCGGCCCCGCAGTGGGGCCGACGGACGCGTCACAGAATAGCACCATGAGGGGCCGACATGATAAATGGGCGCGGGCTAAATGTGAAAACTATTTTTTCAAAAAGCTCGGAATCTCGGTAGAGCAGCCGTAAACATCGCCCGCAACTGCGGTTTCACGGGTTGCGATGGGCACATCCATGCGGACGGTCTTGGGGCCTCCGCCCGGAACAAAGACGTCGCGGCGACCGACCTCGGCCCGGTCGTAGTTCAGTGCGTAGATGATGCAGTAGCTGTACATCTCCGGCTTTTCGCGCGTCACGTCGAGGGTGAAGATGAATTCCTCATCCTCCTTGCCCTCGGTGCGGCTCCAGCCGGCCTGGGTGGCGGATACATCGGGCGTGGTCACCCGATTCATCTGTACGAAAATATAGGCAGCGGCGATAATGAGCATGCCGACGATGCCAATAACGATCAGTTTCGCGGGCATATTGCGGTTGGTGTCGCCGTAGCGCTGCTGCTTGAGCGACGCGCCATTTCGCTCCGAACTTTCAGCCATGATTGTAACCCTATCCGAGTTTCGCTGAAACATGCTAAACTGTTGACATGTAAACAAGTTATGTGATGTGGCACTATTGCTTTTGAAGCAAGTGGAGTTAAAGGAAGGGATGTGGCGTCGTGGCTCTCCGTCTTATGGCAGTTCATGCACACCCCGACGACGAGTCGAGCAAGGGGGCGGCGACCATGGCTCGCTATGTCGACGAGGGGTACCGGGTAAAGGTGGTCACTTGCACCGGGGGTGAGGCTGGAAGCATTCTCAATCCTGCCATGGACCGCCCCGAGGTTCGCGATAATATCGCCGAGGTGCGCGTCCGCGAGATGGCGGAGGCTGCCCGCATTCTCGGTGTCGAGCACGAGTGGCTGGGTTTCGTCGACTCGGGGCTGCCCTCTGGTCGCCCGGTGCCGGTGCTTGCCGACGGGGTCTTTGCTCGCCAGCCTGTCGAAGAAGCAGTGAAGCCCCTGATTCGCTCCATTCGGGAATTTAGGCCGCACGTCCTGATTGCCTACGACGAAAATGGTGGCTATCCCCATCCTGACCACATCATGACGCATATTATCTCCATGCGAGCGTGGCTCGAGACCGGGCAGGAGAAGTACCCGGAGTTGGGAAAGCCCTGGGAGATAAAGAAGCTCTACTATACGCACGGCTTTATCAAGGCCCGTCTGATGTTTCTGGAGAAGTACTACGCCGACCGTGATATGGAAAGCCCGCTGGGGGAGGCGTTTCGTCGCTGGGCCAAGGAGAAGGGCGACATTATGACCCGCGTGACCACGCAGGTTGAGTGTGCCGAGTACTTCCCGCAGCGCGACGATGCCCTCCGGGCGCACGCCACGCAGATTGACCCGAATGGTCCCTTCTTCGCGGTGCCGACGGCCATTCAGCAGGAAGTCTGGCCGACCGAGGAGTTCGAACTGGCGCGCACTCGCGTTCAGGTATCGCTGCCGGAAACGGACCTTTTTGCCGGAATCGATCCGAATGCGGAGTAGTCGACGATAGTGGCTAAGCTAGGGGGCATGATTGAAAGTTTCAGCGCCCTAGCCGCCAATGCACACGTGATCGGCGCCGATGTAATCCTGGCCCAGAACCCATCCGGACCTATGGGTGCGGATTTCGGCAAGGCCTCGCCGGTCGGGCTGCTGATTATCGTTATCTTGCTCATCATCATCCTGGCTCTGGGCTGGGACTTATCCCGTCGCGCAAAGCGGATGGCGGCGCGCCGCAAGTTCGCCGAGGCTCACGGTATGGATCCGTTTGACTCGGCCGCGGTTGACCGAGCGATGGCCGAGGAAGAGGCGCGTCGGGAAGCGGAGTAGGCCGCGGATCGCGGGCACCTGGGAGGTGTCCACATAGTGGGATTGGCAGTTCGAATTGCGGGAATAATTATTTCGTTGTAGGATTCCATCTATGCGTATGTGGCGATTTTATTTTGCGAAGGCTCCGGTGACTAGACAGACCTAGTCTCACGGGGTGACATCGTCACATCACCCCCAAATACCGGAGCCGAAGGCAGCAGCCCCACCACGGGGCGGCTGCCTTTTGTCGTATCTAGAATCCCCGTTCGCCCCACCACAGTGAAAACCCCGCAACAGAACGCTCTTTAGGAAAGAAAGGCCTCACCCCCTCATGACTCCTCCCACCTCCCTCGAAGCCCCCGCATCGACCGCGAATCGCCGCGTCGTAGCCTTCCATGACCTCCCCTCCCCGGAGGAGGTCATGGAAAAACAGCCGCTGACTCCGGACTTGGTTAGCGAAGTTGAGCGATCTCGCCTGGACGTCGCCCGCGTCGTCTCCGGTGAAGATGACCGCCTTATAGTCGTCGTCGGCCCTTGCTCCATTCATGACCCGGAGGCCGCCATCGATTACGCGCGCCGCCTGAAGGCCACGGCCGACGAGCTCGCCGAGGATCTGCTCGTCGTTATGCGCGTCTACTTCGAAAAGCCGCGCACGACCGTCGGCTGGAAGGGGCTCATCAACGACCCGGACCTCGATGGCTCCTACAAGATCAACAAGGGCCTGCACATGGCCCGTGAGGTGCTCATCGAGGTTTTGCGCACCGGCCTGCCCGCAGGCGCCGAGTTCCTCGAGCCGAACAGCCCGCAGTACATCGCCGACGCAGTCTCCTGGGGAGCTATCGGCGCCCGTACTACCGAGTCGCAGGTGCACCGCCAGCTAGCATCCGGACTTTCCATGCCGATTGGCTTCAAAAACGGCACCGACGGCAACGTTCAGGTCGCCGTTGACTCACTGGTCTCCGCCGCCAACCCGCACTTCTTTTTCGGCATGAACGACCAGGGTCGTGCATCCGTCGTCGAGACCGCAGGCAACCAGAACTGCCACATCATCTTGCGCGGCGGCACCGCCGGCCCGAACTGGGACGACGCCTCGCTTGCCGACGCCGCGCAGCGCCTGGAAAAGGCCGACCAGGCGGTCAGTATCATGGTCGATGCCTCGCACGCTAACTCCGGGAAGTCAGAGGTGCGCCAGGCGGAAGTGGTCGGCGAAATTGCCGACATGATCTCCGGTGGGGACGACCGCATCACCGGCATCATGATGGAATCCTTTATCGAGGCCGGAGCGCAGAAAATCACCGACGGCCGCAACGGGCTCGTCTACGGCAAGTCCGTCACCGACGCCTGCATGGACTGGGGTACCACCGACGCGCTGCTGCGTAAGCTTGCCGACGCAGTTGCCGCGCGTCGTAAAGCCCGTATGTAGAGCGACGACAAATCCCACTAAAGCGAAGCCCGCCGTAGGCCATTGGGTATTGTTACAACTGTGAAAGACGTCCAGCCATCCTCCCTCCGGCGACTTGCGTACCCGATTTACGAGCGCAAGCTCGCGCAGGAGTTGGAGGGAAAGCCCCGCCCGAAGCACGTCGCTGTCATGGCCGACGGCAATCGGCGCTGGGCGCGCGAAGCTGGATTCACGGATGTCAGCCACGGGCACCGCGTGGGATCTCGCAAGATTGCAGAGTTTGTCGGGTGGTGCGCTGAGCAGGAGATTGACCTGGTCACCATCTACCTGCTGTCGACGGAAAACCTCGGCCGGGAGCCGGAGGAGCTGAACCTCCTGTTCGACATCATCGCCGATGTCGTCGACGAGCTGGCCCATTCGCCTTACGACGTGCGCCTGCGAATGGTCGGACACCTGGAGCTATTGCCGGATTCGATGGCGCGACGTCTGCGCAGCGACGAGGAACTGACCTCCGAGAATGCGGGAATTCAGGTCAATATTGCCGTCGGTTACGGCGGCCGCCAGGAGATTGTGGACGCGGTTCGCAAAATCGTCCGGGAGGCGGCGGCTGACGGCGCGGACGCTGCAGAAATCGAACAGCTCATTACCACCGACGCGATCTCCCGCAGGCTGTATACATCCGGACAACCAGACCCAGACCTCGTCATACGGACTTCCGGCGAGCAGCGCCTATCCGGTTTCCTGCTCTGGCAGTCGGCGTACTCCGAGATTTGGTTCACCGACACCTACTGGCCGGAATTCCGCAGAATCGACTTCCTGCGCGCACTGCGCGACTACTCTCAGCGCTCCCGGCGTTTTGGCAAGTAAACCCTAGAGCTTGCGCATCCGCACGCGGCTGACCTTATGATCGCGTGACTTCGTCAGAACCAGAGAGGCACGCACGCGCGTCGGCAGGATGTTTTCGGTGAGGTTCGGCAGGTTGACCTGCTGCCAGATACGGCGAGCCTCTTCGGCGGCGGCAGCGTCGTCAAGCGTGGCGTACTCGGCGAAGTGCGCGCCGGGAGCCCGGAAGGCGGTCTGGCGCAGGCGGAGGAAACGGTCGATGTACCAGCGCTCGATGTCGGCGCGGGAAGCATCGACGTAGACGCTGAAGTCGAAGAGGTCAGAAACCATCAGGGTCGGGCCGGTCTGGAGAACGTTCAGGCCCTCGAGGATGAGAATGTCTGGCTGGTCGACCTCAATGAACTCGTCAGGGACGCGGTCGTAGAGTGTGTGCGAATACACCGGGGCCTTGACGTGGCGCGCGCCGGACTTGACCGCGGTGACGAATTTCATGAGCGCACGCTGGTCATAGGACTCCGGGTATCCCTTTCGCTGCATGATTCCGCGGGCGTGGAGCTCCGCGGAAGGATAGAGGAAACCGTCGGTGGTCACCAGGTCCACCCGGGGATTTGTATCCCAGCGCTCGAGTAGAACTTGCAACAGACGGGCAGTCGTGGACTTGCCGACCGCAACCGAACCGGCCACACCAATAATGAAGGGAACCCGCATGCCACGCTCGGGGCCTTCCCCGAGGAAGCTGGAAGTCGTCGCATTGAGCTCCCGGTGAGCAGCCACCCGCATGTGAATTAGACGCGAAAGCGGAAGATAGACGTCCGCGACCTCCTGAAGGTCAATGTTTTCGCCGATACCGGAGAGCCGCTCAGCCTCCTGCGCGGACAGAACCAGCGGCATATTTTTACGCATTTCGCGCCACTGCTCACGCTTGAATTCAAGGTAAGGGCTGGGAGATGTAGCGCGCGTCATACTTTTATTGTGCCAAGTGTCATAGGGGTAACTGCAAATAGGGCGTGTTGGGGGAGTGCGGCGGGGCGGTGCTTTAGGGGTTTTCCGGGCCAGGGGCTAGCATGTCCTGTGACATTGAAGTTTTATTGAAAGGTCGAAAACCTACTCATGACCGGGTCTACCAATAACGATGTCCGCTACCAGTCGCTGCGTGAACTTGATCCCGAACTCGCCAAGGCGATGGATGGGGAACTCTCTCGCCAGCGCGACACGCTGGAAATGATCGCCAGCGAAAACTTTGTTCCCCGCGCTGTCCTGCAGGCTCAGGGCTCCGTACTCACCAACAAATATGCAGAAGGCTACCCCGGTCGTCGTTACTACGGCGGCTGCGAATTCGTTGACGCCGTCGAAGACCTGGCCCGCAACCGTGCCAAGGAACTCTTCGGTGCGGAGTTCGCCAACGTGCAGCCACACGCGGGAGCACAAGCCAACGCTGCTGTCCTGCACTCGCTGATTAACGCCGGCGACAAGATTATGGGCCTCGACCTGGCTCACGGCGGACACCTGACCCACGGCATGAAGCTGAACTTCTCCGGCAAGCTCTACCACGTCGCCGCATACGGAGTCGACAAGGACACCATGCGCATCGACATGGACAAGGTCCGCGAGCAGGCGCTGGTTGAAAAGCCGGATGTTCTCATCGCGGGCTGGTCGGCGTACCCGCGCCACCTGGACTTCGAGGCCTTCCGTTCTATAGCCGATGAGGTTGGTGCCAAGCTCTGGACCGACATGGCCCACTTTGCAGGTCTCGTCGCTGCCGGCCTGCACCCGTCTCCGGTGCCGCACTCCGACGTTGTCTCCACCACCGTCCATAAGACCCTGGGTGGTCCGCGCTCCGGCATGATTCTGGCCAAGCAGGAGTACGCGAAGAAGATCAACTCGGCTGTGTTCCCGGGCCAGCAGGGCGGACCGCTGATGCATGCCATCGCAGGTAAGGCCGCGGCCCTGAAGATTGCCGGCACCGAAGAGTTCAAGGAGCGCCAAGAGCGCACCCTCGCTGGCGCTCGCATCCTC
Organism: Corynebacterium lactis RW2-5; assembly: GCF_001274895.1. NCBI lineage: Bacteria > Bacillati > Actinomycetota > Actinomycetes > Mycobacteriales > Corynebacteriaceae > Corynebacterium > Corynebacterium lactis. The sequence continues at coordinate 2,003,470 of NZ_CP006841.1, read as the reverse complement.
GCCGAGCGACTCACTGCCGCAGATTGCACCGCTGCCGGTGTAGACGTCCTGACCGGTGGCACCGATGTCCACCTGGTGCTGGTGGACCTGCGTAACTCCGAGATGAACGGCCAGGAGGCGGAGGATCTGCTGCACGAGGTTGGCATCACCGTCAACCGCAATGCTGTTCCGTTTGACCCCCGCCCGCCGATGGTAACTTCCGGCCTGCGTATCGGTACCCCGGCCCTGGCCACTCGCGGCCTGGACGAGAAGGCCTTCACTGAGGTTGCTGACATCATCGGTACCGCGCTGGCAAACGGTAAGAACGCGGATGTTGAGTCGCTGCGCGCTCGTGTTTCCAAGATTGCCCAGGAGTTCCCGCTTTACGACGGTCTCGAGGACTGGAACATCCTGTAACCGATCTGAACGCAGCACGAAAATCCCGTTCTAGCCCAATTGCTAGGACGGGTTTTCTGCGCGTAAAACTAGCTGCCCGATCTGTAGGCGGCGTACGATCTTCCGCCCATCGCGGTCACGAATGCCGTATTGAATTGCGGAGGTTCGTGCTTGCTTGGGGGCCTCCATTGAACATATCCGGATGTAGGGATTCTCTCCAGGTGGCCGTGGATTCCCTGCCTGTCGTCATCGTTGAGGGCGTTGTGCTCGCGACAGACCATCGTCATATTCTCAAGCGAGGTAGCGCCGCCGTGCTTGTGCGCTACCAGGTGGTGCGCTTGCCCGGAGTGAGCGGGACGGGTACAGCCGGGCCATGAGCAGATTGGGTTATCAATCAGCATGGCAATGCGTTGCTCTTGCGTTGCCAGCCGCGGATTATGTATCGGGAATAAGCCCGTTAGGCGGTTGTTTTCGTCGTAAAGCACGGCCCAGCCGGTGTCGGCGAGTAGAGAGTTGATGAACACCTCGGGAGGAAGCGCAGAACCGTTGGTGGTGGTGGCATATCGTGGGCTGTAATCCGCGATGTCCTGCGCAGTGATGATGATGGCGGGCTGGTAGCGCATCTCATCGAGCTTATCGACGGCGGTTGCCGGCTGCGCAAGTTGCAGTCTCTCCGTGAGGGCTTGGCCTGTGCAGCGGTCGTGGGTGAATTCCGGATGGGCCTTCCGGATTTCCGCGGCGCGAACCGTCAACGGTGCGATGAGGTTGTCGAGCATCTGCGCCGGCCCCGTGATGTGGAGATGCTTCATCCCCTGGATGTCGATTTTCCGGGAGAAGCGGGCGCGGATGTGCTGGGGCGGCTCGGCTTCGGAATTGAGCTCGGCGAGGGTGTGCCGCATGTGGGTGTCTAGCTGCTCGTATGTGGCGTTCTTGGCCGCCTCGACGAAGGACAACCGCAGTTCGTCGTGGATGTCTTCGTTGTTGGCTTGGCGGCTTCGCTTGTCGATGAGGACGCACTTGTCGAGGCTTAGTTGGTACTTCCGGGCGAGGGCGGTGGCCTCCATACGGGCTTGCGTGTCGGCGGCGGACTCTGCGGGGGAGAGATAGTGGTCGGCGACGCGCAGGAGGGATTTGAGCCGGTTGGGGTCAACCCCCAGTTTTTCGGCAAGCTCAGTCGTCGCCTCGCGGCCGGTAGGGCGTGCGGAGTGGAGTTCCTCCAACAGGTTCATCCCACGCGTAGCCAGGGAGGCGATGGTTCCGAGAAGTGACATGCTGCTGAATCTAGCGCCAGCTAGCGCGAGGCCTCCAGGGGAGAAACACCAGCTGGGGATAGATGGGCTCGGCTGTCAACAGGCGGACTTTTGAGGGAACCGGCCGAAAAAGTCCGTATGTAGGTAGTGACGAATAGAACACAACATACGGGTGTGAATCCGGAGGGGCCGCCCCAGCGAGCCACTAGATGTAGATCGAGAGTCTCCCCAACCTTCCGTATCTGGTGGCCAGCGGTGATATTTCTCACCATCGCGGGGACTTACACGCCTGTGATTTGGGGGAGTACGGTCAGCGATTATGAGCGGTATTACAGTTGACCCCATTGCGAGTGTTAGCGAATACTTGGACCGCAGCGACTGGCGTGTGAACGCCAACGCCAACCAGGACTTCTCCTACGGCGGCCTCGTTCTCAACGTGGCTGGAAAGGTGATTGCCAACTACTGGCTCAGCGAAGTCTTCACGGCCCAGGCAGCCGAAGCACACAAGCAAGGTGCTATTCATATCCATGACCTCGACGTTCTCGGCGGCTACTGCGCCGGATGGTCGCTGCGCCAGCTGCTGGAGCAGGGCTTCTCCGGTGTCGCCAACGCAGTGAACTCGGCGCCGCCGAGGCACATGTCGTCGGCATGCGGGCAGATCGTCAATTTCCTGGGCACGCTGCAGAACGAGTGGGCCGGTGCGCAGGCGTTTTCCTCCTTCGATACCTACATGGCCCCGTTCGTGCGCCTGGACCACATGACCTTCGACGAGGTTCGCCAGTGCATACAGGAGATGGTTTTCTCCCTCAACGCCTCGAGCCGTTGGGGCTCGCAGACCCCGTTTACCAACCTGACCTTCGACATCACCTGCCCGGAGGACCTCGCCGACCAGTATCCACTTATCGGCGAGGAGGTCTGCGACTTCACCTACGGCGACCTCGCTGCCGAGATGGCCGTGATCAACCGCGCCTTCATTGACGTGATGAGCGCCGGCGACACCGACGGCCGCGTCTTCACTTTCCCCATCCCCACCTACAACATCACTGAAGACTTCGCCTGGGACAGCCCGCTTGCCGACGACATCTTCACCATGACCGCGAAGTATGGGCTGCCGTATTTCCAGAACTTCATCAACTCGGATCTCAATCCGGGCCAAATTCGTTCGATGTGCTGCAGGCTGCAGTTGGACCTGCGTGAGTTGGAAAAGCGCGGCAATGGCCTGTTTGGCTCGGCGGAGCAGACCGGTTCCATCGGTGTGGTGACCATCAACCTTGCCAGACTCGGCTACCTGCACAAGGGCGACTTCGACGGGCTAATCGCCGAGCTGGACGGCCTGATTGACCTGGCCTCCGATACCTTGGAGCGCCGCCGCGCCGCGGTGGATCAGTTTATGGAGGCCGGACTGTACCCGTATTCGAAGCGCTGGATGGAGTCTTTTGACAATCACTTCTCCACAATCGGCGTCAACGGCGGCAACGAGATGGTCCGTAACTTCACCTCCGATGCTTTCGACCTGGCCAGCGTCGACGGCGAGGCGATGGCACACCGAGTCCTCGACCACATCCGAGCCCGTCTGGTGGAAATCCAGGAGACCACCGGCCACATGTACAACCTGGAGGCCACACCGGCCGAGGGCGCGACCTACAGGTTCGCGAAGACTGACCGCGCCCAGTTCCCGGACATTGTGCAGGCTGGCACGGAGGAAAATCCCTACTACACCAACTCCACTCAGCTGCCCGTCGACTACACGGACGACCCCTTCGAGGCGCTGGACTCCCAGGACGAGTTGCAGACTCTCTACACCGGCGGCACCGTGCTGCACCTCTACCTGGGGGCCTCGCTTTCCGACGGCGCCTCCTGCAAGGCTCTAGTTCGCCGCGCGCTTGCGACCCATCGCCTGCCGTATCTCACGGTCACGCCGACGTTTTCCATCTGCCCGACCCACGGCTACGTCTCCGGCGAGCATTTCCACTGCCCGACCTGCGGGGAAGACTCAGAGGTGTGGACTCGCGTGATGGGCTACTTCCGTCCGGTGTCCAGCTTCAACATCGGTAAGAAGGGGGAGTACCTCCAGCGCACTACATTTGATGCGCCGAAGCTGCCTACTGCGCCGAGTACCAGCGAGCCCGCCCATGCCTGAGCCCGGTACCAGCCCCATTGCAATCGCGGGACTGACCCCCTTCTCGATGGTGGACTGGCCGGGCCACTTGGTCGCAACCGTCTTCACGCAGGGCTGCTCCTGGAACTGCCCCTACTGCCAGAACCCGCAGCTGCGCGACATCACCTCCGCCCGCGCGGGGCTCATCGCCTGGGAGGAGGTCATGGGGCTCGCCCGACGCAGGGTAGGGCTTCTCGACGGCTTCGTCTTCTCCGGCGGCGAACCCACCCGGCACCGTAGGCTTGCCGACGCCATGCAGGAGATTCGCGAGATGGGCTATGCAGTGGGCCTGCACACCAACGGGATGTACCCGTCTGCGCTGCGGGAAATCCTCGATGCGGGGGTGGTGGATTGGGTTGGCCTCGATATTAAGGCCGCGGACTGCGCCTACGGTGAGGCCATTGGGGCAGTTAGCGATGTAGCCGGTGCTGCAGCTGCCAAGCATGCGTGGGAGAGCCTTGAACTGCTGCAAGCCTGGGTCGACGACAGTCCGGACGGCAGGGACTTCGAGGTACGCACCACCGTCTTCGACTGCTCGGAACAGCTGCGCACCCTGGGCGATCTCGCCAAGCAACTTTCCCGCGCGGGTGTGCGCACCTGGGCCGTGCAGCGCAGTCGTGATCAGGGCACGGCGCCGGAATTTGTCGCGGCGGCGGACGTCGTAAAGCCTGAGCGGCAGCGCGAAATCACGGCGGCAATAGAGGTGGCGCGGGGCGAGTTCCCAGGGGTGCTGGTGAGGTAGGAGTTAAGCGGTGGGCGCGCCGAACTGCGTGAGCGCATCGCCGGTGAGGCGGAAGGTGTCCCATTGATCCATGGGGAACGCGCCGAGCGACTTGTAGAAGTCGATTGACGGCTGGTTCCACTTCAGCACGCACCACTCGACGCGCGAGTAGCCACGCTCGCACGCGATGGCCGCGAGTTTTTGCAGAAGCGCCTTGCCCTTGCCGGTACCGCGGGCGGCGGGGCGGACGTAGAGGTCTTCCAGGTAGATGCCGTGTGTGCCCTCCCAGGTGGAGTAATTCAAAAACCACAGGGCGATGCCATCGAGGCGCGGAGCGGAGTTGTCGCGCGAACCAGCCGCGTCGATGACGTGGCAGAAGATGGCGGGGTTGTCGCCGAAGAGCTGCTCGCGCAGGCGCTGCGGCGTGAGTTTGACTGCGTCGGGCTCCTTCTCGTAGGCGGCGAGGTCGCGCACAAGCTCCACGATCTGCTCGACATCGGCCTCGGTAGCGGGCCGCGGATTGTTGGAGTTTGCTGTGGTGGGGGTCTCGGCACTCATAGATTCGTGTTTACCCGCACCCGCGCGTTGTGTGCAAAAGGCAGGTGGGGCGGGGCGCGCTGCGATAGTCTCCCGAGGTATGAGCACTGATTCTACAGTTACTACTGTCGCAACCGAGTTCGCCGACGGGGTCCTCACCGTCACCATCAATCGGCCCGAGGCCTACAATTCGCTGAACAAGCAGCTCCGCGCCGAGCTGAAGGAGGCGTTCCAGCGCGCCCAGCTTGACGACGTGCGTGCGGTCCTGCTTCTTGGCGGGCCTAAGGCATTTTGCACCGGACAGGACTTGAAGGAGCATATCGCGGATCTTCAGGCCGGCGCCGGAATGGGCAAGGTCGTGGAGGAGTACAACCCGATGATTGCCGAGCTGGTCGCCGTTGATGTTCCGGTGATTGCAGCAATCGAGGGAGCGTCCGCGGGGGCAGGGTGGTCGCTTGCCCTGCACTGCGACTTCCGCATCGCGGGGCAGGGGGCCTCGTTCAAGGCGGCTTTCCCGTCGATCGGACTTGCCACCGACTGCGGCATGTCTGCGCTGCTGCCGCGCATCGTCAGTGACGCGAAGGCCCGCGAAATCCTGTTCCTCGACCGCAAAATCTCCGCTGCCGAGGCCTTGGAGCTGGGCCTGGTGACTCAGGTTAGCGACAATCCAGTGGCCGACGCGCGGGCTCTGGCGGCGCAGTTGGCGGCTGGGCCGACTGCGGCACTGAAGGAAATTAAGGCGCTGCTGCGCCGGGAGACCCTCGCCGCGGCTGACGCGGAGGCAGATGCCCAGGCGCGCCTGGCGGTCTCCGCAGACCACAAGGAAGCGGTGGCCGCGTTCCTTGAAAAGCGACCACCGCTGTTTTCCGGTAAGTAGTCGGTACTTACTGCTCTTCCTGGGCGACCAGGACCTCGTTGGTGAGCTCCGGGTGGTCACCCAGCTCACCGGAGACCTCGTCCGGGTTCTTTGCCAGGTTGACCAGGGCCGCCGCTAGGCCGCCCCAGATGACCAGCATGAACAACACCATCATGACGATTGCGATACCTGACATGGCTTAGGCCTCCTTGGTCTCGGCCAGGGCCTCGGCTGCAGGGGCGGCCGGGTCGTGCTTGCGGGGGATATGGGTGGTCTGCTGGTAGTTCGGCGTGACACCGAAGTCGGAGCCGGGCGGACCGGACAGGCGGTGCTGGCCGCGCCACGGGGCGATCGACAGCAGTAGGGAACCAATGATGATCACGCCCATCACGCCCCATCCGAAGATGTTGATTTGCGCGTCGGAGTAGCCTTCGTAGTTCTCCTTCAGTAGACCAACCAGTTCCTGGAAGAGGATGAACGCCAGGATAACCGGGGTGACGTTGGAGACACAGATACGCCAGACCGTGCCGACCTTGAACGAGGACACCGCGTTGAGGTGCAGCGCGAACTCGTCGGTGCGGCGCAGAATCCACTCGACAGCAACGATGGTCAGTAGCGCGACGAGGACAATACCGATGTTGTTGGTGAACTTATCGACGATATCGAGGGTCGCCAGGCCGCTGGTGGTAGGGAAGAGAACCATCGAGATGACTGCCATGGAACCGCCGACGGTCAGAGTGGCCTGGACGCGGCCGAGGTTTAGCTTGTCCTTCACCGCGGAGACGACGACCTCGAGCAGGGACATCAGCGAGGTCACGCCCGCGATCGCCAGGGACAGGAAGAACAGCAGGCCGAAGATTGAGCCGATGAAGCCCGGCATCTCGGAAATGACCGTCGGGAAGGCGATGAAGGCAAGGCCGATACCGGAGGTTGCGACCTCGTCGACTCCCTTGCCGGCCTGTGTTGCCATAAAGCCCAGCGTCGCGAAGACGCCAATGCCGGCGAGGACCTCGAATGAGGAGTTTGCGAACGCGGTGACCAGGCCGGAGCCGGTCAGGTTGGTGCGCGGCTTCAGGTAGGAGGCGTAGGTCAGCATGATGCCGAATGCGACGGACAGGGAGAAGAAGATTTGGCCGTAGGCGGCGATCCACACGCCGGAGTCGCTCAGAGCGGACCAGTTTGGGGTGAAAAACGCGTCCAGGCCCTTGGCTGCGCCCGGGAGGGTTACTGAGTAGACCACAACGACGAGGAACAGTACGGCCAGCAGCGGGATGAAAATTACCGACACCTTGCCGATACCCTTGTCCACGCCGGCGGCCAGGATGCCGATGACCAGCACCCACACAATTAGCAGCACAATCGCGATAGAGGGGACGAAGTCCAAGGAGAGCACGCTGGCGGTGTCCGCCTGCAGGAAGTCCTCCATGAAGTGCTTATCGGGGCTGTCGCCCCAGCCCTTACCAATGGACTTCCATGCGTAGATGAAGGACCATGCAATGATGACGGCATAGTAAACGGTAATAAAGAAGGCGATTCCGACCTGAATCCAGCCGACCGGCTCTGCCCACGGCTTGATGCGGCGCAGCGCCTTAGGTGCCGAGCCACGGAAGCGGTGGCCAATGGCGAAGTCGAGGAATAGAAGGGGGATACCCGCGGTCAGCAGCGCGACCATGTAAGGGATAAGGAAGGCGCCGCCGCCGGAATCGTACGCGACGTAGGGGAAGCGCCAGATGTTTCCGAGCCCGACTGCCGAGCCGATTGCTGCGAAGAGGAACGCGGCGCGGGAGGAGAACACCTCCCTTCCCTGAGGCTTAGAGGTGGTGGATTTGGTGCTCATCTGCTGGTCCAATCCTTAAAAATTGACTAGGTGAATTGAATCACTTTAAGTGAATGAATCTTAGTATATGAGATGGGTATCTCATTTCCTAGTTAGACTTCTCGGGGGTAATTCTTGAAGGGGAGTAGTTACTTTTCGCTCGCCCCGCTAGTTCCCTTCGCTTTACGACGAATCCTTGCCCGCGCCGCGAAAATGCATAAAAAATAGGCCCCACTGTGGCATGCAGTGGGGCCTATTTGCCGATTGGGCGTGCGGTGTTTACTCCGCGCCGCCCTTGGCGATGCGGCGGAAGATGATTTCCTTCATGATCTCATTGGTGCCGCCGTAGATGGTCTGCACCTTGGAGTCGAGGTAATGGGTGGAGATCGGGTACTCGAGCATGAAGCCGTAGCCGCCGAACATCTGCAGGCATCGGGTGACGATGTCCTGCTGCTCCTCGGTGGTCCAGTACTTGGCCATGGAAGCGCCGGTCTCATCCAGCTTGCCGTCGTTGTGGGCCATAACGGCCTGGTCAACAAACGCCTGCAGGGCGGTGATGCGGGTGGCGATGTCGGCGAGGTAGTGACCGTGGACCTGGTGCTGGATGATCGGGCGACCGAAGGTCTCGCGCTCCTGGGCGTACTTGTAAGCCAAGGTCCATGCGCGACGGGAGGTTGCGACCGAGCCGACGGCCAGGGTCAGGCGCTCGTGGGCCAGGTTGGTGCGCAGGTAGCCGAACGCTGCGCCCTCTTCGCCCAGCAGGTTTGCGCCCGGAACGCGGACGTTGTCGAAGTTCAGCTCGGCGGTGTCCTGAGCCTTCAGGCCGACCTTCTTCAGCGGGCCGGACTTGGTGTAGCCCTCCAGGCCGGTGTCGACGATGAACATGGAGACGCCAGCGCGGCCCTTGGATGGGTCGGTGATGGCGGCAACCAGGGCGAAATCGGAGAGCATACCGTTGGAGATGAAGATCTTGGTGCCGTTTAGAATCCAGTCATCGCCGTCCTTCTTGGCGAAGGTGCGCATGCCGGCGAGGTCGGAGCCCGCGCCCGGCTCGGTCATGGCGAGGCAGCCGATCAGGTCGCCGGCGTTCATGCCGGCCAGGTACTTCTGCTTCTGCTCTTCGTTGCCGAACTTGGCCAGGTACGGTGCGACCAGGTCGTTTAGGGTTCCGAAGGAGACGACGATGGAGCCGCAGTCAGCGTTGGCGAGCTCCTCGTTGAGGACCTGGTTGTAGCGGAAGTCCATCTCTCCGCCGCCGCCGTAGGCCTCCGGGGTGGACATGCCAATCAGGCCGAGCTCGCCGGCCTTCTTGAATACCTCGCGGTCCGGCATTCCGGCCTCGTGCCAGCGCTCTACGTTCGGCGTGATTTCCTTGTCTACGAAGCCGCGAACCATGTCGCGGAACATGTTGTGCTCTTCTTCGAAGTGAGTGCGGGGCAGAAAGTCCTTCATGGCGTGCTCCTTATGTCTGATGAGAGTTTGGAATTTATGACGTTGGGACTCATTATGCACCAATGTGATGCGGAACACTAATTTATTTACAACTTTTCTTTTATTTGGCTGTCGTTCCCTGGTGAGCTTTTCTGACTGTCGGTACCCCCGTGGTCCTATCTTTGTTGGGTGTGGTCGGTCTGCCTTCGTGTCGGACGGAAAGGTTAGGCAATCCTATCTTTAAATGGGTTGTGGCCAGTGGCGATGGTCTCGCATGTTTGCGATTGTGCAATGGGTCTATTCGAAATATGCAGCCTGTTTTGGCGATGGCAAGCGCGTATTGGCGGGGGTGATTTAAGAAACATAGACGTTTTCTTATTCCCAACGTCGCAGGTGGGCGCTACTATGAGCGTCAGGTGAAAAGCCGGTTCCCTTGATTCTCCCGGTTTCTCACTGCAGTCATAGCAACCTCCAATTGCACTCGAAAAGACGGCGCGCTGACTTACTCTCCCAGTACCGGGGATGGGCAAATCAGCGCGCCGCTTTGCTTTATGTGGATTGCGCTTCGCTTCCGACGTTAAAGAGCGGCTAGCCGGCCGTCGCCTCCACAGCATCAATGTGCGTCAGGAGCGCGGCCGTGTAATAGCCGGGAGTTTCCGCGCTGAGCAGATGCTTCGCGGGGGACACGACGACCATTGAGGAACCGGGGATTCCGTCGTGAAGCGAGGTGACGACATCCAGGGGCGTGGAGGTATCCTGCTTGCCTGCGATGACCAGAGTGGGAGCGGTGATCTCGGCCAGACGCTCGCGGGAGTCGAATGCGGCCAGCGCTCCGCAGCAGCCGGCGTAGCCGGCATCTGGGCAATCAATCACCATCTGGGTGAACCGGGCGGGCAGATCCGGGTTGGTCTCGAAGCAGCCGTCGGTGAACCAGTTGTGGACTACGCCGTCGGCGAGTGCCTGGGTGCCCTCACGTCCGACTAGCTCGGCCTTGTCTTTCCAAGCCCCCGGCGTGCCGAACTTTGGCGCGGTGGACGACAGTGTCAGGCTAGCCACGCGCCCCGGATACTCCAGTGCAATCGTCTGGGCGATTGCACCGCCGAGGGAGAGTCCGACGAAGTGCGCCGTACCCACGCCCTCCTCGTCTAAAACGGCGATGACATCGGCGGCCAGGTCGCTCATGGTCCATTCGCCCTCCGGAATCGGAGAGTCTCCGTGCCCGCGGGTATCCGGGGTGATGACCTGGTACTTCTCGCCGAGGGCCGCGACCTGCGGCTCCCACATGTCCTGAGTAGTACCCAGCGATCCGAGCAGTACGACCGTCCCGCCTTCCCTATGGTTAATCGCGTGCGCTGTGTACTCGATTGCTACGGAATTGGTGCTTCGGGTGTCATCGACCATGGTGAATCCTCCTGGTGTACTGATGTAATCCGCCCCGGGGCGAGTAGCTGCAGAGACCTTTGGGGCTTAGGGCTCCTGAACGGGTTCCTGCGCGGCCTTCGCCGCATCGGCGGCGGCCTTGCCCGGGCCCTCGTCCTTCTTCGCCTCGGCCTCTGCGGCCTCGGTGCGCTGCTGGGCCAGGGACTCGCGGGCCGCCGCGAGCCACTCCGGCATCTGCTCCAGCAGATTCTTGATGTCCTCGGTGGTCAAGGGCTTGTCCATATCGTTCTTCTTTAAAGCGGTGATGGTGATGCCCAGCTTGCGGGCGACCTCCGGACGCGGGTGAGGACCGTTGCGGCGCAGCTTCGTGAGCCATTCTGGCGGGTTGGACTGCAGTTCATTGAACTGCGCGTGCGAAATCTCACCGTTGCGGAATTCCTCGGGGGTTGCCGGGAGGAAAATGCCAAGCTTCTTGGCTGCGGTTAGGGGTTTCATGGAATCCACGCTAGCACCCAAGCGAGTAGTCTTGCGGAGTATGCCGACTCCTGAATCCACCACTGATGCTTCCGAAGCCTCCGGTTCGGTCCGGTTGCGAATCGCTTTCGCCACGGGCACCAGCCCGGAGAAGTGGTTCCGCCGTTTTATGCAGCGCATCCCCGCACGCCTTACCACCGAGTCGCTGGATAATCCGATGGGCGCCCTCGAGGAAGGTGCCGCGGACATGGCAATTCTGCGGCTGGAATCGGCCACGGGTACCTCCACCGTGCTGCCGGAGTCGTTCCACCGCATTCGCCTCTACGACGAGGCCTGGGGCGTCGCCTTCGAAAAGGAGCACGTATTCTCGCTCTCCGAGTCGATTGCTGTAGGCCTGCTTGCCGACGAAACGGTCCTGCTCACCTCCACGGATCCGGGCCAGCTGCGGCAAATGCTGCCCGTCGCCGCGACGGGTGCCGGAGTGGTAGTGGGGCCGCGCACAATATTGAAGGCTCTGTCTAAAAAGGCGATCCTAAGCGCGAACCTTGTGGACGTGGATTCTCAGGAACATGCCGAAGGTGCACAACCGATGTCGAAGACGTCCGTGTGGTTGGTGTGGCCGAAGGAGGCCGACGATGAGCTGCGGCAGGAGTTCGTCGGTATCGTCCAGGGGCGGCGAGAGGGATCTACCCGGACACAGATGGGCAAAGCTGCTGAAGATTCGAAGCCGAAGAAGTTGAGTGCCCGCGAAAAGACGTTGGCGAAGCAGGCGCGTAGGGCGGGGGCCGTCGGCAAGCGAAATGGTGGGCAAGGCGGGGCGCGCAAGCCTGGTAAGGCGGGCAGGCCGAGTAGGGCTGGGCGCAAGTCGGGCCGAAGGAAGTAACTTTTTTACAGCTAATTTGGGGATTCATTCGACGCGCGGAAAAATTTTCGTAAGACTGTAGGTATGGCTGAAAAGAAGCGCGGTTTCACTATCCGGATGATGCGCGAAGAAGACTACCCACAGATTCAGGAGATTTACGAGATTGGCCTGGATACGGGGCATGCGTCCTGGGAGCATTCGGCTCCTGAGTGGGAGGACTTCATCGCTCTGAAGCATGTCGACCTCTGCTATGTTGCGGTCGATGATGAGAACCCGGACAAAATCCTGGCCTGGGCCTCGGCTGCGCCGGTTTCTAAGCGAGCAATTTTCGACGGCGTTATAGAGGACTCGATTTACGTCCACCCGGACGGCCAGGGCATGGGGCTGGCCGGCACGCTTCTGGGCAAACTGATTGATGACGCGACCGAGCAGGGGCGTTGGTCTATTCACTCGTGGGTATTCCCGGAAAACGTTGGATCGCTGAAGCTGCATCGGAAGTTGGGCTTCCGCGAGGTTGGCATCTACCACCACATGGCCAAGATGACTTATGGGCCAATGGCGGGGCAATGGCGTGACGTCATCATCCTGGAGAAGCTGCTGGAAAAGCCAGAGGAGCGCGCGCTGAAGCGCGCCCAGGAAGAAGCTGAGGCCGCCGGCGAGCCGAACCGTCCGATCCTGGACAAGCTCGACCGCGCCGACGGCCAGGTAGGTGCATAAAAAGGGCAGTTTCTACTCCACCGTATCCTTCAGCGGATCTTCGCGGACGAAGAAGACGACTGCCGCAGCCAGTACTAGGACTGGCGCCAGCATCAAAAAAATCGGAGTCAGTCCATCGTTGTAGCTGCTAATCAGTGCTTCGTGGATTGGTGCCGGAAGGGATTCCAGGACACTCGGAGTCAGCGAACCCAGAGACTTCATCGAAAACCCGTCAGGGCCGGCGCTTCTCGCGAATTCGGCTGCGGCTTGCGGGGAGGCTGCCTTTATCTGTTCGAGGGCGGCCGGGATGCGCTGCCCGGCGAGGTCCTGCATGCGGTGGATGAAAATCGATCCCACAATCGATGATCCCACCGCGCCGCCAATCTGGCGGAAGAAATTATTCGCTGCGGTCGCAGTGCCCACCATCGCCACGGGGAAGGAGTTCTGGACAACCAGGACCAGAACCTGCATACCGGTTCCCAGCCCGAAGCCCATGACAAAGAGGTACACGCCTGTCTGCCACAGTGGGGTGGAGGACTGCAGGGTCGACAGCAGGTATAGAGCAACTGCCATAATGAGCAAGCCGACTACAGGGTAGAGACGGTATTTGCCCGTGCGCGAGATAATCTGGCCGACCGAAATTGAGGTCAGGAGCATGCCAACCATCATGGGGGTCATCATCAGGCCCGCAGCTGTCGGCGACATTGAGTGCACCATCTGTAAATAGGTGGGGATGTAGGCCATCGTGCCGAACATCGCAATACCCAGGATGAGGCCTGCCGACGTCGTCAACATGAAATTGCGGGTCTTGAACAGGTTCATCGGAATCAGGGGGTTGGATGTACGTCGCTCGGCAAAGACGAACAGCACCCATGCCACGGCGGAAACTGCGATAAGAGTGAGAATCGTCGTGGAAGTCCACTCGTACTGGGTGCCGCCCCATGTGGTGGTGAGAATCAGCGTCGAGGCCGCAATTGTGAGAAGAGTAGCGCCGAGGTAGTCGAAGCGACCGGCGCCGTGGCGACGTGGAAGTTTCAGGAATACCGCTGCGGTAGTGAGCGCTATGAGGCCGAGCGGAACGTTAATCCACAGGCCCCATCGCCAGCCAGGGCCATCGGTGAACCAGCCACCGAGGACGGGGCCGAGAACCGAGCTAAAGCCGAACACGGCTCCGATAATGCCCATGAATTTTCCTCGCTGACGTGCGGGCACGACTTCGGCGAGGATGGCCTGGGACGACACCATAAGCGTTCCACCAGCAAATCCTTGAAAAGCGCGGGCGACAATGAGCAGGGTCATCGACTGTGCAATCGCGCCAAGAATTGAGCCCAGCATGAACAGCACAATTCCCATTAGGAAAAGGTTCTTACGGCCGAGCATATCTCCGAGCTTGCCGACAATCGGCATAGCGATAGTCTGCGCCAGTAGGAAGGCTGAAATGACCCAGGACATGTGGTCGACCCCGCCGAGCTCGCCGACAATCGTCGGCAGCGCAGTGGAGAAGATCATTTGTCCGAGCGAGCTCATCAACATCGTCAGAATGAGCGCCAGGAAAATGATACCGAGACGGGAGCTATTTTCGTCGGCGATGGCCTTGCTTTCGGCCGCTGCGGACTTGGTGGCTGTGGTCATGGCATCCTCCTCATGAACGTGGTGACGACGCGGGCGGCGTCGTGAAGCGGGGTGTCGGTTTTAAAGATGTCCAGGTGCATGGAGGAGTACAGAACGCACTCGCGGATGAAGCCGACGGAAAGCGTGACCTCTTGTTCGAGGGGGAGCTCCGGGGATTGGCGCGACTGCGGGTGCGCGGTGAAGTAACCTTCGAATGCGGAGCGGACGAGACGCATGGACTTGCTGAAGTTCGAAATCACCACGGCGGATAGCTTCGGCTCTTTGCGCAGAATCTCCTGGATTCGCCGGCGGATTTCTCGGTGAAACTCCGCAGTTCCTTCCAGGGCCATCTGCCGGAGGAACTTCTCCCGATTCTTAGCCTCGATTTGGTCGAGCATCGCGGCGACGGGATTGTCATGGTCGCCGGAGAGGAAGAGCTCCTCGTCTTCGTTATTGAACCTGATGATTCCATTTCCGAAGACGGACTGGTCTTTGGATTCGAAGTAATTGAAGAAGGTTCGTCGGCTAATTTTTGCGACTTCGCAGATGTCTTCGACGCTGACGGCGTCGTAGCCGCGCTCGAGGACGAGCGATGTGGCGGCGTCGGCGAGGTCGCGGTGAGTTCTCAGCCGCTTGAGCTCGCGTAGGCCGACATCGGGCTGCTGAGTTGCTCCCGATGGAGGATAGGAATGTTCATCAATTTGCACAAGGTGTAGTTTTACACTGTGTGCAATAAGTTAGCAAGTTGATGAGTCAACTGGGCTAGTTGCTCGCCTAGGACCGATCCTTAGGAGAGCTGGAAGGCCACCACATCTTCTCGCCCACGATGGCGAACAGTGCGGGGACGACGAGCGTGCGGACGAGGAAGGTATCAATCACGATGCCGAGGCCCACGACGATGCCGATCTGGCCGAGCGTAATTAACGGCAGAACACCAAGGACGGCGAAGACCGCCGCTAGGACAATGCCGGCGGAGGTAATTACGCCGCCGGTAAGCCCTACAGCCCGCGTCATACCCACTCGGGTTCCGGCGCCTGCGGCCTCTTCCTTAGCGCGCAGGACCAGGAACACGGTGTAGTCGATGCCGAGGGCCACCAGGAAGATCAGCGAGTACAGCGGCACCGACACGTCCAGGGCTGGGAAACCGAAGACGTACTGCGACACCAGCGCACCCGCGCCAAGCGCTGCCAGTGCGGACATTGTCGTGGCGAGCAGAAGCAGAACCGGGGCGACCAACGCCCGCAGGATCAGCACCAGCAGAATCAGCACGATGCCGATGATCATGGGCATGACCACAGCCGTATCACGGGCGGTAGCCTCGCGGGTGTCGAGCGTCTCCGCGGTCAGCCCGCCGACCATCGAGCCGGGGGCCGCATCCTGCACGGCCTGCCTCAATGAACGGACCTGATCGTACGACTCCGGGGTGGCCGGTGCCGCGTCGGCGATAACGGTAAGTCTGGCGAGCTTTCCATCTTCGGACTTCTGGGGCGGACCCTGGACCTCGACGCCGTTGAGGCCGGCGATGGCCTTCAGTACCGTGCCTTGGTCCTCAGCAGGTGCTATCACGTTCAGCGGCGACGCGGCACCCGGCGAGACGTACTGAGCAATCGTCGCAACGCCGTCGGCCGCCTCCGACTCGGTACGGAACTGCTCGGTGGTGGACAGGCCGACCTTGGCGCCGAAAAGACCCGAGGCGAGCGCCACGAGGATGATCACCATCGTCGTAAGGAAGGCGACCGGTCGCGCGGCCACAGCCCGGGCGATGCGATACCATCCGCCTTCGTCTTCTTCGCCACCTTCGCTGCCTGCACCGTCCTTATCGGCGTTGTCCCCGACGGTCGGAACCTTGGGCCAGAACAATCCCAGACCGCACACAGACAGTGCCGCTGGAAGAACCAGCAGTGCGAACACCAACGCAATCAGCAAACCGATAGCCAGCGAGATTCCCAGGCTTGCATACGCAGGAACAACTGCGGCTATCAGGGCTAGCAGCGAGAGCACCACTGTCAAGTTCGACGATACAATCGCCGCGACGGAGGCCCGCAGCGCCACCGCGAGCGCCTTCCTGGAATCGGCGTACCGGTGCAGCTCTTCGCGGTAGCGGCTAATCAGCAGCAGCGCGTAGTTCGTGCCTGCACCAAACACCAAAACGCTCATGATGCCGGCGGTCGACGCGTCGAACACCAGTGGCGTATTCGCTGCAATGACCTCCAGCGCCGACGCCGCCAACCGATCCGCCAACGCTACAACCGCGAGCGGCACCAGCCACAGGATAGGGGAGCGATAGGTGAAAATCAGCAAAACCGCCACGACTAGCGCCGAGATGCCGAGCAGTGCGAAATTCGCCCCGTCGAACGCCGCCGCGGTGTCCGCAGAGAAGCCCGCCGGGCCCGTGACCTGCATCTTAAGGCCGTCTGGAAGTTTGTCCTGCCCTGCGTTGCGCAGCACCTTGACCGTGTCCCCAAGCCCCGATCCATTAATATCCCCGTCAATGGAAACCACGGCCTGGGAGATTTCGTCGGCAAGCGGAATCACAGGGGAGACCTGCCTGATACTGTCCTGCGCGCCCTCGCCCAGTTGCTCGCGTGCCGACGTCGGCAACGGCGTCGCCACCATGGCCTCAAGCGCATCGGCAGCGGCCTTGCGGTCTTCCGGTGTGAGGGCGGAACCATCCTCACGTGAGAAGACGACGATGGCGCTGAGATCATCGCCTCCGGGAAACTCCTTGGCTGCCTCGCGGACCTTGTACGACTCCGACGATGGGGGAAGCGTCGCGGGCGCGGAGGACTCGTTAGTCACTCCGCTAGCCACGGCCGTGAAAGCGGCGAAAGCCGCTAGAGCGATGGCGATAATCGTCCAGGCCCATCCCCTGGAAGTGACATGTCGAGTTGCGAGGCTATTTTCTGGCATAAATCTATTGTTTCAGCAGGTGGGGCATGACCGGAAAGCAAGTGTCGCCACCGGGGTGACACAGTGTTCAAGTTTGCACTCTGTCTAGGTGGGGGATGAGTTAACGCTCGAACCCCTTGACCTGCTCAAACCGGCGCAAAGCCTCCTTGCGCTCGCTGTCGTGGTGGACCATCGGGGCGGGGTAGGACGGTGGCCGCATTCCAGGATTATCCGGGATGTCGTGGACTTTCGCACCGGGCACCTCGGCAAGCTCAGGAACCCAGTGGCGCACGTAATCGCCGTGTGGGTCGAATTTGCGGCCCTGGCGCGCGGGATTGAAAACGCGGAAGAACGGTGAGGCATCGAAGCCGCTTCCCGCGCACCACTGCCAGGAGAGCTGATTGGACGCAGGGGAGTAGTCCAGAAGGCGCTGGCGAAAGACCTTGGCCCCGTCCTGCCAGCGCAGGTGCAGATCCTTGACTAGGAAGCTCGCCACAATCATTCGAACCCGATTGTGCATCCACCCGGTCTGCGCCAGCTGTCGCATCCCGGCGTCCACGATGGGAAAGCCGGTGACCCCGTTGCGCCAGTCGGAAAGGTCGCTTTCGGACTCGTGCCAGCGGTAGTGGTCGAAACGCCTGTCCGCGTTATCGGTGGCTACTTCCGGGCGGTGGAAGAGCTGATCGGCGTAGAACTCACGCCAAGCCAGCTCAGAGATGAACTTATCGGCATTCTCGGCGGTGAGCGTGCGGGTCTCGACCCGCGACGAAATGTCCGCCAGTAGGGCAGACGGGTGAATTGTGCCGAAGGCCAGCTGCGCGGACATGCGAGAGGTGCCGTCGAAGTCTGGGCGGTCGCGGTCGGTTTCGTAGCCTGTTAGGCCGTCGGCGACGAACTCGGACCAGCGGCGCCAGGCCTCCGTCTCGTTGATGCCACGCGCGGCAGAAAGCGTAGCCGGAGGCAGATCCTCCGCGGCTTTCTCCGCCAGTGGGGCTAGGGGATTGTCGCAGTAGAGCGATTCGGAGTCGAGGAGCGCTGAGGACAGCGACTGCGCGATCTGCTCGGCAGCCCCCTCAGCAGTAGCTGAAGCGGCGACGTTCGAAGCAGCCGCCACCTTCCACGCCTTCGAAAAAGGCGTGAACACCTTGTACGGGGTCTTTGCCCCGGAGACAATCGTTCCCGGATCTACTGCGTAGGCGCCGCCGTGGAGCTCCAGCTGAGCGCCGAGGGGCTGCAGCGCCTCCGAGAGAGCCTCTTGGCGCTGGGCAACAGTCGGTTCAAAGGCCCGCTGCACCACCACGCGCACTGCCTCCAGATCCTTTACCAGCGGCGGCAGGACTATCGAGGGCTCGCCGAGCAGCGACACCACTCGCCCCTGCGTACGCTGGCGCAAATCATCGACCGCCGCGGCGAGCGCCACCAACCTCGCGGGCGAATACAGGCTGGGGTCTGCCGTGTGAACCAGGACGATGGAGCCGGCGTCAGCACCGGCGCTAGCACCGGCACCAGCACTGACGAGCGCCGCGCGCAGGGCCGCGTTGTCGGCGAGGCGCAGCGCGCCGTCCAGACAAACAACAGTCGGGGATTGCGTCGAAACAGGAATGACTAAGACTCCTTCAGCAGCTCGTGGCGGAGGGCGTCGGCAAGTGAGGTGAAGCGGAACCGGTGACCAGCCTGCTGTAGGGCTGCGGCGTCGACCCGCTGATTGGCCAGCGCCAGCTCCTCCGCGCCGCGCTTGCCCAGGAACACCACGGGACCGAATGCAGGTACAGGAATGGCCGTCGGGCGGTGCAGTACCTTGCCGAGAACCTTCGTAAACTCCGCGTTGTTCACCCCGGATGTCAGCGGCGCCACCGCGTTGACAGGGCCATCCAACGCCGGGTCGACCAGTGCGCGGTGATAGATATCCAGCAGGTCATCCAGTGCAATCCAGGGGAACCACTGCTCTCCGGAACCCAGCTTGCCCCCAAGCCCAGTGAAAACCACGCCGGCCAGCAGCGGCAGTAGGCCCCCGCCACCAGCAAGAACAAGGCCAGTGCGCACATTGACCACGCGTTTGCCCGCGGCTCGTGCAGGCTCCCACGCGTCCTCCCAGTCGCGCACAATCGCGGCGAGATTATCCGTCGCCGGGGTACCGTCGAATCGCTGCGACTCCGGCCCCGGCGCAGCCTGCTCCGTGAGCACCTCCTGGCCGCGATCAGCGCCGTAGAACCCCACCGCAGAAGCTCCCACCGCAACTTTCACACTGTCCGTCGCGGCAATCAGCTCCGCCAAAGCCCGCGTCGGCTCGACGCGGGAATGCCTGACCTTCTCCAGGTGCGCATCCGTAAATCGCCCTGCAATTGGAGCTCCGGCCAGGTGGACGACCGCGTCGAGGCCCTCTAAAAGGTCCGCCGCCGGAGCCTCCGTGTCCCAATAGCGCGCGCCGGGCCCCACCTGCTCGCGGGAGCGCACCAGCGAAATCACCTCGTGGCCCGCCGTGGTCAAAAGCGCCCGCAGCTGCGTGCCGACAGTCCCCGTCGCTCCACTCACCGCCACCCTGACAGGCTCCGGCGCGTGTCCCACATACTGCACAAGCCTATCGACGGCCGCAAGGTCACCGGCTATCTTCGTCGCCCGGTAGGCGAATATTGAGCCCAGCCCGGGCACCGGAACCTTGGTTTCCACCGTGTCGTCTAAGACCGTGGCCGTGTTGCCGTCAGCAAGCGGAGTCTCTTCGAGAACGTGAGTGTGCCTCCAACCGGTGAGCTGGCGGAAGGGCTCGCTTGCGACCTCGTCGACGAAGCGCTCGCCTGGGCGGAAGCCGGTCGGGTTGTGGCGCGCGATCCACTTCAGGCGTGCGGGTATGGAGAAGACCGTAGTGCCGTCGGCGAGGGAGGAAGCCTCGGATTCGGCCGACATCGGAACTAGGCCCGGGGTCAGGCGGGTGACGGCACCCGGGCGGGAGAACCACTCGGCGACGCGGGGACGGGGGAAGCCGATCGTGTGGCGGAAGGTGGGAATGGGGAATCACTCTCCAAAAGACTTGGCTTATGAGCAGTAAAAATAAAAGACCCCGGAGCCTTTCAACGAAGTGTGGCTTCGGGGCCTTCAAACGAAGGTGTTCTTTACACCTTCAGACCGAAACGAACTAGTCGCGGTCAGTGTTTGCCATGTCGAGGACGTTCAGGCGGCGGTCCAGCTCTTCCTCGGTCAGCTTCTCGCCGTCGACAAAGCCCATGTCGATGACGGTCTGGCGGATGGTCTTGCCCTCCTTCAGAGCGGTCTTAGCGACCTTAGCTGCAGCCTCGTAACCGATGGCGGAGTTCAGCGGGGTCACGATGGACGGCGAGGACTCGGCGAGGGTGCGCATGCGCTCCTCGTTCGGCTCGATGCCGTCGACCAGCTTCTCAGCGAAGACGCGGGCGGTGTTTGCCAGCAGCTTCGAGGACTCCAGGACGTTGCGGGCCATGACCGGGATGAAGACGTTTAGCTCGAAGGCGCCGTTAGCGCCGGCGAAAGCGACAGCTGCGTCGTTACCCAAGACCTGAGCTGCAACCTGAGTAGCGGTCTCACACAGAACCGGGTTGACCTTGCCCGGCATGATGGAGGAGCCCGGCTGCAGGTCCGGAAGGTGAATTTCGCCGAGGCCGGTCAGCGGGCCAGAGCCCATCCAACGGATGTCGTTGGCGATCTTGTTCAGGGAAACAGCAACAGCGCGCATAGCGCCGGAGAACTCGACGAGACCGTCGCGGTTAGCCTGAGCCTCGAAGTGGTTCTTGGCCTCCTTCAGCTCTTCGACGCCGGTCAGCTTAACCAGCTCTGCGGTGACCTTCGCACCGAAGTCAGCCGGGGTGTTCAGGCCGGTGCCGACAGCAGTACCTCCAATCGGCAGTTCGCCCAGGCGGGGCAAGGTTGCCTCGATGCGCTCGATGCCCGCCTCAATCTGGCGTGCGTAGCCGGAGAACTCCTGGCCCAGGGTGACCGGGACAGCGTCCATCAGGTGGGTGCGGCCGGACTTGACGACGGTCTTCCACTCCGCAGCCTTCTTAGCCAGGGACTCCTGCAGAACCTTCAGACCCGGAATCAAGTCCTTAACGGCTGCCTCAGTAGCGGCGACGTGGGTGGCGGTCGGGAAGGTGTCGTTGGAGGACTGGCCCATGTTGACGTGGTCGTTCGGGTGGACCTCAACGCCGTTGGCCTTCGCGATGGATGCGATGACCTCGTTGGTGTTCATGTTCGAGGAGGTACCCGAGCCGGTCTGGAAGACGTCGATTGGGAACTCAGCGTCGTGGGCGCCGTCGGCGATTTCCTTAGCAGCTGCGACGATGGCGTCCGCCTGCTGCGCCGGCAGCAGGCCGCGGTCCTTATTTACGATGGCGCAGGCGGCCTTCAGAAGGCCCATTGCGCGAATTTGAGCGGCCTCCAGCGGGCGGCCGGAGATGGGGAAGTTCTCGACTGCGCGCTGGGTCTGTGCGCGCCAAAGAGCGTCAACCGGGACCTTAACCTCGCCCATGGTGTCATGCTCGATGCGGAACTGCTGCTCTGTCATTCGTTGCCTCTTTCGATAGGGGAACTACTCAATACTCTTTCAAGTATGAATCAGTTTTAAAGAAAAGTGGTGCCACTAGGGCACCACTTAAGGGGTAATTCCGGGTACTAAGTGCCGAAATTCGATATTCCTTACAGGTCGATGTTCGGCATTTCGCCCGAGCCGTAGTCGATGGTGGCGTACTTGCGCAGCTTCTCCAGAGAGTGGAAAGCCTCGATACGGCGAATCGTGCCGGACTTCGAGCGCATAACCAGGGAGCGCGTCCAGGCGCCATTGCCGCGGTAGGCAACGCCGCGCAGCATGTCACCGTTGGTGACACCGGTTGCCACGAAGTAGCAGTTGTCGGAAGAAACCAAATCGTCGGTAGTCAGGATGCGGGACAGGTCGTGGCCGGCATCGAGAGCCTTCTTAATCTCGGCCTCGTCGCGTGGGTGCAGCTTGCCCTGAATCTCGCCACCCATACACTTCATGGCGCATGCGGTGATGACGCCTTCCGGAGTGCCGCCGACACCCATCATGATGTCGACCGAGTTGGTGTCCTGAGCGGCAGCGACAGCGCCTGCGACGTCGCCGTCACCGATGAGGCGGACCTTTGCGCCAGCCTCGCGAATGTCACGAATCATGTCCGCGTGGCGCGGGCGATCGAGAACGACCACGGTGACATCCTCAGGGCGCAGACCCTTGGCCTTAGCAACAGCCTTGATGTTGTGCTCGACCGGAGCCTCAATGTCGATCTTGCCGGCAGCCTCGGGGCCAACGGCAATCTTGTCCATGTAGAACACAGCGGAGGGGTCGTACATAGAGCCACGGTCAGCCGCAGCGAGAACCGCGATGGAGTTCGGGCGGCCCTCTGCCATTAGGGTGGTGCCATCAATCGGATCGACGGCGATATCGACTGCCGGGCCGTGCCCGTTGCCGACCTTCTCGCCGTTGAACAGCATCGGAGCTTCGTCCTTCTCGCCCTCGCCGATGACGACCACGCCGTTCATGGTGACCGTGTTAATCAGCTGTCGCATGGCGTCGACGGCAGCGCCGTCACCCTTTTCCTTCTGGCCGCGACCGACCCACTGGCCCGCCGCCAGCGCTGCGGACTCAGTAACGCGGACCAGCTCCATCGCTAGGTTGCGATCTGGTGCTTCAGGATTAGAGGCGTTCATTAACTTCTGGCCTTCCGTCTTTGGGATTCGAGATAGCGAAATGGCGATGTTTGAGTCAACGAGGCCACCAGCGGTGGGGTGCCCGTGCCCACATCTGTTTTCCAGTGTTCCACTTTTTAAGGATTTGGGGGTGGGAGCGACTCACTTGTGGGGGAGAAATACCCGCGCACTGCCACACCCAGAGCCGGTATCACTTCTGCAATCAGGTTGGTTTCGCTTGCCGACGGCTCCTGCACTTCGTCGTTTCAGCGTCGGGTTTGGCATACTAAGCGACGTGGCAAACGAAAAACCCAGGATTTTGCAGGACAGCCGGGACATGATTCTCACCCTCGTGGTGATGTTCGTCGGCGTCGCCGTGACCATCGGTTTCACAGGCCTTTGCAGCTTCAATCCCGGAAAGCCGGAAAACGGCCCCGTCCGCGAAGTCGATGCGAACGCGTTCCTCGACATGGAATCGCGCCGCGTTCCGTACCCGGTCCGCCTTCCCGAAGTACCTGAGGGATGGACCGCCAATTCCACCCGCGCGGGCATGGCTGCTGGACATCAGTCGACAATCGTCGGTTTCGTCACGGCAAGTGGAGCCTTCGCCCAGGTGACGCAGACCGATGCCCCAGCTGACGAACTTCCTGCTGACGAAAAGCCACGCCGTGCCGACGGCTCCACAAACGTCAGCGGAGTCGAGTGGAAGAAGTTCGTTCCTACCGAGGACAATGTGCGCCGCGTATGGGTCGGCGACCTCGGGGACTCCCGTGCTCTTGTCGAAGGCACTGCCAGCGACGAGGAGTTTTCGCAGCTGGCCAAGGCCCTTCAGGAAGCAACCCCTAAGAAGACTGCGAAGTAGAATCGCTCTCGCCCTCGCGCTCGCGGCTGGCCAAAGCGGCCTCTACTTTGGCCCGAGCTCCAGCGAGGTGCTCCTCACAGCGCCGGGCAAGCGCCTCGCCGCGTTCCCACAGGGCTAGTGACTCGTCCAAGCTCATCTGGCCGAGCTCCAGTAGCTTGACGGTTTCGACCAGGCTATCGCGTGCCTGTTCGTAGGTAAGTTGCTCCACCGGAGGCAGTTCCTGCGGAGATTGGCCGGAACCGAAAACGTTGTCGCTCATTTTTTCATCCTTACATTTGGTGTGGGTTAAAGGGGGGGGGGCTGTCGCGCTGCTGGATAGGGCGCGCGGGTTAATTTCCGCCGGAGGGGGAGGGCCTATTCTGCGGGCTGGGTGGCCATCGCAGCTGCGGTAATCGAGCCGTCCCCAACGCGAATGCGAAGCTGCGACCCGGGTGGGGACTGCTCGATTGTTGTGACAATTTGATCGCCAGAGTGGTCCCTGGGTTGCACCTGCACCACGGCGTATCCCCTTGCGAGGGTTGCTGCGGGGCCCAGCGCCGAGACTTTTCCGCGCAGGCCTGCGACCATGGACTCCTCTCGCTCCAGGTGCCTGGAGACTACGAACCTCATTCTTTCCACCTGAGTGTCCACAAGCTCTTGGCGAACCCTGATCGGCGTGCTCGGATCACGCAACACTGGGCGCGATGTCAGGTCCCTCAGCATCGATTCCTCCCGATCCACCCAGCGGCGCAGTGACGCGGAAGAACGCTGGCGCAACTCGGCGATAAGGCGGCGCTCCTCCGCTGCATCGGGCACCGTCTTCTTTGCGGCATCAGTCGGAGTGGCCGCCCGAAGATCGGCAACATTATCCAATAGCGGATTGTCCGGCTCATGTCCGATAGCCGAGACGACTGGCGTGGACGCGCGGCTGACCGCCCTGATTAGTGCCTCATCCGAGAAGGGGAGGAGGTCTTCGACGCTGCCGCCACCGCGGGCGATAATGATGACATCGACCTCCGGGTCACTGTCGAGAACCTCCAGTGCTTCCAGAACCTCCGGAACCGCTTTGGCGCCCTGCACGATGGTGTTGACCACCCGGAACTCCACCTCTGGCCAGCGAGACCTGGCAACCGAGAGGACATCTCGCTCAGCTGCAGACCCTCGACCGGTAATCAGGCCGACCTTACGGGGGAGGAACGGCAGTGGCCTCTTCAACCTCGGGTCAAAAAGACCCTCCGCAGCAAGAGCCTTTCTGAGCTGCTCCAGCCTGGCCAGCAGCATTCCCAACCCAACCGGGCGCCACTCGGTAGCCCACAGCGAAAACTGGGCTCTGCCGGCGTAGAAGGCGGGCTTGCCGTACATCACCACACGGTCGCCATTTTTCAGGGGATGCTCCCGCAGCGCGGAGGTGGAGCACGTTATAGATACCGAAAACTCCGCCGATGTATCCCTCAGCGTGATGTATGAGAGCTTCCAGCTGGGCTTCGAATTGACCTGTGCAATCTCGCCCTCGACCCAGATATGCCCGAGCCGCTCAACGTAGTCCTTGACCAGTTGATTGAGACGGCGTACCTGAATGGGCGATTCCGCTGACGTTTCCAGCTTTGACATAAATCAACACTTACACGATTGCCCGGACCGGAGGCGCACCTAAAGACAATTCATGCACAGGGGTCAATCGTTCCCTGTGGATAGAAAACCGGACTTAGTCGCGGTACCTGCGCCCCCGGTCGGACCGCTCGCCCCACTCGCGACGGTGACCTTCGTCCCGTCGATAAGCGTGGGAACCCCCGCGGCCGTGGAGATCCTGCCGGAGGCGTGAGGAATCGCGCATCGAGTGGCGGGGGCGCTCCTGCCTCGGAGGCCATTCGTCGGCTCGGCTGGGACCAGCGCCGGTGATCGTGTGCTCGCCCCAGACACGCCCACTGTTCGGAGTGGGGCTTTCAGGCCGGTTCGCTTGCCGACGGGAGTAATCGGTGCCGGACGGGTAGGGGCGCTGGATGGGGCGACGCTGGGGCCTCGGCGTAGTCCGTTCCCTATGCATAGACCCAGACTCCGGCTGGGGAGAGGGACGGGAGGACAATCGATTGACCGGGCGGGACGCGCTGCGGTGCGAGGCCTGCGACGAGGTCTGGCCAGACTGACTGTGGAGCTGCTGAGAGCTTCGAAGCGTCGTTTCTGCGCGCTGCTTTCTGCGCTCCTCGGCATCGCGGATGATATCCGCTGCAGCGCGACGGGGCTCCGGCTTGCGCGCCTCCGCGCGAGAGCGGCGAACGCGCTCGTCAGATTCGGACAGGCGGCGGTGCAGGGTGGAGGCGGACTCACGAGCGACTTCGTCGTCATGCTGGCGCTTGCGCGCCTCCTTCGACTGCTGATTGGCGAACTTCTGATTCTTACGAGTCAGCTCGAGGTAGCGCCAAATGGCGATGGCGCTACAAACCAGCATCAGGAAGGCTAGCCACGGAAAGTGCTGAATAATCGGGTAAGCGGAGGTAATCAGGCGCGCCTTTAAAGGCGTCGTGGCCGTGGCACCACCATTTGCCGGATCTGCGAAAGAACCTGTGAACCATGCGGTGAGTACCGTAATAATCGAGTACAGAATAGGAATCTGGGCGACCGTTACGACTAGTCCGCGGGGAACTACGAGAACAACCGAGACTACTGCGGCGATGACGAAGGTTACGAGGTAAGCAGTGCCGATGGTGCCGCTCGGAATCGAAAAGATGACACCGAGTACGCCCGCCAGAATCATTAGCAGCGGCGGAACCAGCATCGAGACGCGGGGCAGTAGCGGCACGGAGCCGCTGAGCGTTCTGTTTGCTGCTGATTTGTTCGACACGAATCGGGATTTTACCTGTTTTGGCAACAAAAAACGGGCAAGGCCGCTACAAGCGCCTTGCCCGTGTCGAGGCAGGAGAGGTACCAGAGTGGCCGGTTCGCTCCCTACTTCCTTCTAAAGGGGCCCGTCACAGCATCGGAAATCTTGTGGAAAGCCTTCGTCGCCGCTCCTTCCGGGGCCTTGGTCGGGCCCGCGTCCGGAGAAACCTGGCCAGCGGTGCGCTGGTCTTCCTTCACGACTGAATCGGCCGAGCGATCCTCGTTGCCATGTCCGAGTCGGAAAGCGGCGAGGCGGTCGCGCATCGCCCTGCCCGCGGCCTCAATTTGGACACCTGAGATGGAACCGGCATCCGTTGCAAAGTGGATATCCTTGGCGGTTTTGTCTCCGGTGCGCAGGTCGGTCAGGTCGCCGAGGTAGCGCATCCACACCGCGAGTACGGCCGCCACGGGAACTGCAAGGAATGCGCCGATGATGCCGAAGATGCCGCCACCGACCAGGACCGCAAGCAGCACAATCGCGGCGTGCAAATCCATAGCCTTGGACTGTAGCATCGGCGAGAGGATATTGCCCTCAATCTGCTGGACCGCAACGATAATCAACAGAACGAAGATTGCGGTGGTCAGGCCGTTAGCGACCAGGGCAACCACCACAGCGATGAAGCCTGCGGTGAAAGCACCGACAATCGGGACGAAGCCAGCGAAGAAGGTCAAGACTGCGAGCACCATAGCCAGCGGAACGTTCAGGACAGCTAGGCCGATGCCGATGAAGATAGCGTCGATAAGCGAGACGAGAGCCTGGGCGCGGATGTAGCCCGACAAGGTGTTCCACGAGCGGGTGAGGACTTCGGTGAGGTGCCAGCCCAGGCGACGGCCGGTGAGGCGGCGAACCCAGGGGAGGAAGTCCTGGCCGTCCTTGATGAAGAAGAAGGTCAGAACCAGCATGACTACCAGGGTCACGGCGACGGACGAGACCACGGAAATGCCCTGGAAAACGGTGTTGGCGATGTCGCCCGAGCGCTGCTGGAGCCACTTGGAGCCCTGGTCGAGCGCGTCCAGAAGCTGCTCATCCTTGACATTGAAGGGCGGGCCCTGGACGAGGTTTTGCACTTCCTTAATACCGTCGGTGAACTGCTTGCGCAGCTCCGGAATCTGCGACTGCACCGTCGGGGCGAGAATAGCGATGACTCCGCCGATAATCGCGAAAGCGCCGAGGATGACCGTCAGCGCCGCCAGGGCTCGGGGCCACTTGTGGCGCATGAGAAACAGCGCTGGCGGGGCGAGAACAGTCGAAACGATGAGTGCTAGAAGGATTGGTAGGACACCGCTCCAGACCTTGCCCAGGGCGATTGCGGCCACATACGCGGCGGCGCACACAATCAGGAAGCGCAGGCACCAGCCCGCGAACCAGCGAGCGCCCTCGCCAATGACGTCGGCGCGGTCAATCGACTCGGAATTCGACTCGTTGACTAACTCGTCGAGGTGCTCGCCGTCCTCGGGGAGATCGGGTTGGGTGGTTTCGGACTTATGCGCATCGGAGGGGATCGATAGGGATTGCTCTACGCGCAGTGGCTCAGAGCCCATCACTTGGTCGATGGCATCGCGCTCGTTCTGCGCAGTCCAGTCTTTTTCTCCGTTGGTTCTATTTGTCACCTCTTTATTATTGCTAACACCAGGCAGGGGCGGGCAAGTTCAGTTATAAAACCGCTGCCCGTAAGATAGGGAATTGTGACTCTTACTCTTGGAATCGTCGGTCTGCCCAATGTCGGAAAGTCAACCCTCTTTAACGCGTTGACGCGCAACGATGTGCTCGCTGCGAACTACCCGTTCGCCACCATCGAGCCGAATGTCGGTGTTGTTGAACTTCCGGATCCGCGCCTGAATAAGCTCGCCGAGATCTTCGGCTCCGAGCGGATTCTTCCCGCTACCGTGTCCTTCGTCGACATTGCGGGCATTGTCAAGGGTGCTTCCGAGGGTGAAGGCCTGGGCAATAAGTTTCTCGCCAACATCCGCGAGGCCGATGCAATCTGCCAGGTCGTGCGAGTCTTCGCCGACGACGACGTCATTCACGTCGACGGCAAGGTCGACCCAGCCTCCGACATCGGTGTCATCGAAACCGAGCTGATCCTGGCCGACATCCAGACCATTGAAAAGGCGCTGCCGCGTCTGGAGAAGGAAGCCAAGAAGGACAAGGAGAAGGCCTCCGAGGTCGACGCGGTGAAGAAGGCCTTGGCTGTGCTTGAGGAAGGCCGCACTCTCTTCGCCGCGGGCGATGACGTCAAGCTCTCCGCGCTACGCGAGCTTCACCTTCTAACCGCGAAGCCGTTCCTCTATGTCTTCAATGCGGACGAGGATGTGCTTGCCGACGAGGATCGCCGCGCCGAGCTGGCCTCGGCAATTGAGCCAGCGGACTGCGTCTTCCTCGACGCGAAGGCCGAGTCCGACCTACTGGAGCTGGACGAGGAGTCCCGCAATGAGCTGTTGGCCGAGATTGGCCAGGCTGAGCCGGGACTGCATGCCCTGGCCCGTGCCGGTTTCCGTACGCTGGGCCTGCAGACCTACCTGACTGCTGGCCCGAAGGAGGCTCGTGCCTGGACGATTCGCAAGGGGGCGACCGCACCGCAGGCAGCCGGTGTCATTCACACTGACTTTGAGCGCGGCTTCATCAAGGCCGAGATTGTCTCCTATAACGATCTGGTGGAAGCCGGCTCACTGGTCGAAGCAAAGGCCCACGGCAAGGTTCGACAGGAGGGCAAAGATTACATCATGCACGACGGAGACGTGGTGGAGTTCAAGTTTAACGTTTAGCGCCGGGGTCTTCGCGGTTGCCGCTGCCCCGGCAAGGGGCTCATGCCCCAGACATCATGCCGCGCGGTTTTTGCGGAGGTTGTCGAAGATAGCGTCCAGGTCGGTGTCAACCTCGGCGAAACGCTCCACCTGAGGATGGTTAATGATCTCGCCCCGAGCCACAACCATCCGAGGTGAGGCGAGCGTGTCGAAGCCTTCCAGAGGCGATTTCTTGACCACCACTAGGTCGGCATCCTTGCCTGGTTCGAGGCGCCCCTTTAAAGTCAGCCCCAGCATATCGGCGTTGCCTTGAGTAGCTACGTTTAGCACATCTGCCCTTGAGAGTCCGCTGTATAGTGTCCACGCCTCCAGTTCTCGCCAGAAATCATAGTGAGTGACGTATGTCATGGAGGAGTCGTTGCCGATGCCGAGGGGCACATCGTGTTCGATTGCACAGCTCAGTCCATCGACCATGCCCTGAAAAATCTTCTCGCCGTTTGCCTTCACGACGTCGGAAACACCCGTCTGCGACTGGTCTAGCTCGGCGAAAGGCAACGCTGCGCAAAGCGTAGGCACCAAGAATGAGCGCCCCCGCAGCGCTTTCGGGTTATCGTGGAATAGCTCTATTGCCTCTGGGCTGAGCTGGCAGCCGTGCTCAATTGTGTCGACCCCAGCGCGCAGCGCAGCTATCAGACCAACCTCGCCCTGCACATGTGCTGCTACCACCTTGTCGGCATTATGTGCTTCTTCGCAGATGGCTGACATCTCTTCGGTGGTCAACTGCGCTCGTCCTGCCTCGCCCAGGGAACGAGCATCGGTCACGCCGCCAGTGGCGGCAATCTTGATGACATCGACACCCATAGCGATATTGCGCCGCGCATTGCCTCGAGCCCCCCCATGGGTCGTCTGCTACCAGAGCAATGTCCGGAGCGCCATGGCCGCCCGTGGCAGCCAGCAATGGGCCGGATGCGAGAAGTGTCGGTCCGGTTGTTTTTCCTTCGTTTATCTCGTCGCGTATCTTGAGAACTTCGTCGCCGAAATCGCCCAAGCTGCGTACTGTGGTCACGCCCGTATGGAGCTGAGTTAAGGCATTTGTGCGCGTCCTGGTGCGCAGAAGTCTACGGCCGATGGGCCCGTGGATGACAGCGCTGACAAGGCGCCCAATGAGAGGAGACTCGGATATCGACGGCAAGGGCTTTCCGTCGGAGAATAAATGGGCGTGGGCGTTGATGAGCCCTGGTAGCACGAAGTGCCCCTTAAGGTTGGTCGTTTGGATTCCTGAGGGCAACTGATCCGTACTGACAACATCGACGATGGTAGTGCCATCGATGATGACCGCGCGGTCGGTCAGGACGGTCCCTTCGCGATCACCGGTTATGACGTTGACACGGGTTAGTGCATGACGAGTCATAGTGTTCCTCTCTGCGTAGGGATTTCCGTGGTATCTCCAGGGAAGTCTTTCTTGCGCTCTTTCAAATCCTCTTAGCGGCCTAAAGGAAAGCACGACGGGAGCCATCCGGTTACGGTGAAGATATATGTACTATACAAACCACTGGTATGGAGGTTAGGAACTTGGCGTTTCAAAAAGAGCGCGTTGGTGCGGTTGAGATCGATGAGGCATGGGTAGGAAAGGTCATAAAGAAGGAGAATCTAGATACTTCCAGGATTATCTCAGCACCCAATGGGGCTGCCACAATGCGCGTGACCTACGGTGCGCGTAACGCTCATGGTGAGCCTATTGCCGTCACAGGGCTCGTCACGTTACCGAAGGGGAATGCGCCCGCAGAAGGGTGGCCGGTGCTTAGTTGGGCACACGGTACCACCGGTATTGCAAGGCAATCAGCTCCCTCGCTTGCTATCGACACCCATCCGGATCACGAAGCTTTTACTATGGTCGTTGAAACCTATCTGCAGGTATGGCTTGAAAAAGGTTTTGCCGTAATTCAACCCGATTATGAAGGGTTAGGGACTATGGGCAACGGTACCTACATGGACCGTCACTCGTTGGCAGCATCCGTCAACGATATGGTGCGCGCAACCCGAGACGAGTTTTCCTTTGCGGACACTTGGTATAACACGGGGTGGAGCCAAGGTGGATTCGCTGCCGTAGCAGCTGCCTCTGCCGAGGACGTACCCAGTGGCCTGGTAAAAACTCTTGCAATTGCGCCGGGCGACACGTTTGTTCCCACTACTGAAGTCTCCTCAGAACAAGCACACGCGATGATTGCCGGAGTTGACGAGAAGAATCTTGCATACAGCGCTTTCGTCATGCAGGGAGCAATGAACTTCAATGCCACGATTAAAGCCGACGATTTTCTCAATGATGCAGGAAAGAGTGTGCTCGACTACGCCTCTGGTGTCTGTTTGACCACCTTCAAGAGTGAGAACAAGATTACTGGAAAGGAAATTCTCAAGGAAAATCCGCAACTCGAGCCCTTGTTGGAGCACTTGCTGGCGAATTCGATGGTTAATATGCATCCGAAAACTCCAGTCGTCATTTTCAGTAGTAAGGATGACGAGATTATTAACTACGAACAAATCAGCGTGGCGGCCAAGCAACTGCAGGCAAACGATGGCACTAATGTCACTTTCGAAGTTCGAATGGGTGAGGGGCATCGCGATATGGTTCGTCGAGCAATTAAAGACCAGACGCCTTTCGTCCCGGAACTGCAAGAGGCTCCCCTTGCGGGCGTTAACAACGACCAGTCGTAGGCTGGGAATTTTCAAGGCAATACTGAAACTCTCGGTAAGAGACACCGGTGTGTAGATTTCACGCGTTTCAAAATAAGGTCGTGGGACAATTGGCTAATGGACTTGTTCATACTGCTCACAACCTTTGCCGGGTCATGGCTTATTGTTGTCGGTCCCTTGCTACAAGCAGCAATTGAATTAGCCGAGGCTTCTCGTCAGGCACGTGGGAATGCGAGCCGGAAGTACTCGCTATGGTGGTGGCTTCTTCCTCCACTGATGTATTGGGTAAGTATGCGCTCAATGGCACATGATTCAACTGTGACGCGAGCTTATCGGCGCCGTGCTACCGGCTGGTTTGCTGTGGCAGGAGGGGGAGCTTTGTTGGCCTTCGGTTCAACTCGTGACATTGCGATTCTCCTAGGTTTGAGAGATTTTGGGTTTTTTGTGTTCTATGCAGCGTTGTTTATGGCATGCAGTTTTTATACTGCTATCCGCATGATTGTGAGTTCACGCGCTGTTGATGATGCAATCGAAAGGGAAGTCTCCACTATGACAATCGAGGGCAAATCATTTGAGTAGCACATCGTTTATCCATTTCCCGTGGCCCTGTCACATCTGGCGTGCTAACGAGATTTCAGCTCGCCAGGCACATCAACATGAGTGCTATGAAGTGGACATACGGGTTAGGTTGCTGCCCAAATCCGCAAAAACCTTGGAATATACCGAGGAGTTTCAAGACAAGAACTATGGCACAGATTCTGCTCTGAAATCCTTGTGGTGCGCTTTAGCGAAGAAACTACGTGCTGGCACGGATGGTGCGCTCTTGGATGGCGGCTCTGTCATCAGGCGTGAAGGTGCCGACATGATTGTGGTGGTTAGCGGAGGGGAAGATGCAGTGGATTCGCTCAGCTATACCATCAATGTCACGTTGGTGGAGACAGTGAAGTCGATCCTGTCTTATGCGGACAACATCGATGCACAGATTCAACTTGCCGTTGCGCATGAGGGACCGGGAAATATTGGATGGGCAACAGGCAGAGACCATCTTGCAAATTGAGCTGAGAAGATTTGCCTCGTAACTCCTACGTTTCATTCAAATGTCGACAAATGAAATATTGCGGACTGTTTGTCCTGTGAATTGCAGCAATTAGGCTATAAACGTGGTTTCTCCCGACAATATCTTGATGTACCTCGTCCCCGAGCAGGAGCGTCGGGTGCGGGAGATTTTCGCCAAGCTTTCCCAGCGTGGCTTCCCCACACAAAACCAGACACCCCACATCACTCTCACGTTTGCGCCCACAATGCAGGGGTGCGTCGTGAAGAGGGCGGCAGAAATCTTGCCTCCGCTGCTGCCTGCGGAGCTTCATCGTGTTGGCACTGTAGTTTTTGGAACGAAGAGTAAACAGACGATTGCGTGGCTACTGGAAGCTAGCGATGAGCTGGAGGCGGCGGCACGTGAGCTAAATCGCCTGAACCCAGACGGACGCGGAGATCGTTGGATTCCGCATTTGACCATGGGACTGCGCGTTCCCCGTGGATTAGTGTCGAGCTACATCCAAGCACTGGACGAGGTAACGTCTCCGCATTTCAAGGTTTTGAAATCGGAGAAAGTTGGATTTTGGAGCCCTAAGGCGCAGAAATTTATAGATTTTTAGCACTGGGGGCAGTCTAGATTTCGAAATGTCTAGACGTGGTCAACGTACTCGTTACCACAGTAGGTCCGGGCGATGTGGAATACCCATATCACTACTTCGCCGCCATAATCTTCTTTGCTTGCGCATCAAAAACTTCGACAGCGTGGGTCTTCGCTGCTTCCTTAGCGTCGGGCGTGATGCCCTCGGCTCCGGTCTGACCAGCAATCCCGGCGTCACCAACCTTGTCTAGATCAGCGAAAGGTGTTGTCGTAACAATGATGACTACGCCATTGACGACACCCATGATCCGGAAACCGGAGATTTCAGTGTTCACCCCGCTCATCTGGCCAGTTCCAGAGGTCTCGTGGGCAGCAACCTTTTCGGGTGAAACAGAAATCTTCGGATCCCATTTTTCCAAGCGCATTGTGTAGTTGGCGGAGAAGTCCATTCCGTCGATGATGTCTTTGGCCTCAGGCGGAATGTCTTGGCCTTTCATTGCCTCCTCTGCTGCCTGCTTACCATCCGTCGTCATCTTGAGTTCGGAGCAGCCGTCCGTCGCATCCTCGTACTGGTCGTACAAATCCGGTTGCTTTGACAGCGCGACGCTGGCGACAATCTTTTCGTCTTTGAATTCGGCGAAAGTTCCCGTCAGGTCCGAGATTCTAGTACTGGCCTCTTGGAACTTTGAGCATTCCTTTGGCTCAATGGACATGCTGTCAGCCAAAGGGCCGGCCGCAAGATCAGTAATGCTCTTGTCAATAGGCTTGTCGAAGGTTATTCCGGGGACTTCATTAACTAGCAGCAGTTCCTTTTCGGATGCGGCAGGTGCTGCCGCGGTAGCCGGGGTATTATCGCCGCTTCCGGAGCCGTCGTGGGAAGCTCCCTTGTCTCCTGTGTCGCCGCCGGTGCCACAGGCACTGAGAGCAGCAATGCCGAGTGCCGCGATAATTGCAGTTGCTTGCTTCTTCTGTGCCCCTAAACGGCCGAGCTCCATAGTCCCTCGCATCCCTTTGGAAGTTGCCATGATTTTGCGTTTGCATGGAAAAGGATACATGTTGATGCAAAGCAGTGCCCGCCAAAGTGAAAAATCAACCGCGCCTTCCTTCCTCTGCAAAGGCAGAGACAGGCTATTATCCTCGCAGGAATTCTTGGACGGCCGGCCACTCGGAAGCCGTCTGCGCTGCGCCGAGCGCATAGTTAGCCTTGAGCTTCGCCAAACGACGCTCTCGGTTATTGACGCTCATCTGGTTTGCGTAGAAAATATATGCTTTGCCCTCGTGCTGTAGCTCGGCGATTCGGTCAAGGGATGCGTTGTATCGCTCGTGGCGGGTAATCATCAGCTCTGCGACTTCAGGAGTTTTGCGGAAGATTCGGCGCAATACCTGCGGCCGTGATGGCGCAGTGCGCCGAAATCCCTTCGGCCTAGTCAGGACAATCAAGAATTTCTCAAAGCCGTCTGCTTCCGCCGCGTCAATTGCGATGCCTCCCGATGAGCCCATGGCTCCATCGATATAGGGAACACCGTTGATAACGGGCATGCGCATCATTCCAGGGATGGTGGAGCTGGCGCGCGTGTATTTCATAAGTTTGTCAAAGTCAGTGACATCGTCTCGCCCCCAGTAGACAGTCTCGCCCGTATCAGCGCGAACCGCTCCGATGCGGTAGGGAGTCGGATTCGCCTGGAAGGTCTGAAAATCGAGGGGCATTGCGCCGTCGGGGAGCCCGGCAGTTTCGTAGATGTATTCGGCATCGAAGTAGCCGCGGCCCCGAAGAATAGGTCGAAGGCCTCCAGCTTGCGGTGACGCGACGAACTCCACGAAACTCTCCGCGGTCCGAGCAATATCACGGGAGAGGTAATTAACCAGGTGAGTTGAGCCGGCGCTAATGCCTCCGACCCAGCCGACGTTGATATTGTCGCGAAGCAGACACTCGATGAACGGGGCGGTGTAACTGTTGCGGGTTCCGCCACCTTCGAGAACCAGTGCTACGTCACTGACGTTCATGAGTCGCCTTCCTTATATCCGACGATTACTGCCTTTGAGAAGCTGTCGCCACGGTTTCAATCCTCGCGTTGGTTCACGTTACACGCAGTGCGGATTCTCCGCGGATAAACTTCTGAGTTATGCCTCCAGCAACATGGATTAAGATACTTACGGTTCATTTCGCCATAACTGGTTAGTGGGAGGTTACAGGTGCGCAATGCTTCGCTGTGGCATCCCATACTTGTTTTCCTGGCAGCCACCTCCGCCGCTTCAGTAGTCCTAATCTTGCTTCAGGCGTTGCTGGACATCGATTATCGTTATGCTGCGATGACGCAGCTGGGGCCTGCCATAGGATTGTTTTTTACCTGGTACTTCTATGGTTCCGAGAACCGGGAAGTGCTGCCCCGTCCGTCGTTAAGCTTGCGAAGCTTTGGGCTCCGTTTCGCGGCGGTGGTTTTGTTAGTTGCCGCCTACGTTGGCCTGACCTGGCTGCTGTCGGTTTTACTCGGGGTGCAACAGGCTGAGGCAGGTTTCAATCTTGCAATGCTGATTGTTTTCCTGGCAGCGCAGCTAATTGGTGCAGTTGGTGAAGAAGTCGGTTGGCGAGGCTTCCTTCAACCCAGCCTGGAGAGAGTTTGGCACCCGTTACCGGCGGCCATTGCAACGGGCGGGATTTGGGCGCTATGGCATGTGCAGGTTCTCGCAAACCCACTATTCTTCATCGCATTCGCAGGTGTTTGTATTTTGGTCTCGCTCTTTTTGGGGCGTATTGCGCTGGGAGCCTGGTGGCAGAGGGGAATACTCGCAGGTCTCGTGCACTGGGCAATTAACGTCGGGATTGTGTTGGTTGCTGACGTTGAGCGTGTAGTCAACTCCGACCTTGTGCACCGTCTACCGCTGCTACTGCCCCAAGTTGTTTTGGGGATTGTGGGCGCAGTATGGATTGCAGTGCTAATGCGACGTAAAGAGGAGTAACTCTTTTCGCCTCTTCGCCAAAGCAGGCGCGACTATACAAGGCTAGAGTTCGGATAAGATTTCCGGTTTGACCCCGCCGCCTATATCCGGGTCCGGGAAGGAGTTTTCTGGATCGTACAGCAACACTGTCTTTCCATCCAGATTCAACCTGCGCATCGCCTCGAGCATCATCCGGCGCCCGATTTCATTGACCATTCCCACCCGGCTGACGTCGAATACCACTGAGCTTTCCGACGGAGGGGTCTGCGCCAAACGGTTAACCACGATTTCGGCAGCAGTGAAGTTGATTGGCCCCTGAATCTGAATCACAGAGCGGCCCTTTTCAGAAACTACGGCGCGCAGGGCGCGGGAGCCAATGGCTTGGGCATCCATAAGATGCAGACCCATGTCGTTGGAAAGCCTGCGGAATAGGGCGGTGCCGCGGACGCTGTTGCCGTGGTCATTGAGGCGGGGAGAAAAGGCGGCCAGCCCCACCTGGCCGGGCAGGGCGCCCAGGATGCCGCCGGCGACGCCGCTTTTGGCGGGGATGCCGACCTCGGTGAACCATTCACCGGCTTCGTCATACATTCCAGAAGTGGCCATGACAGAAAGGACCTGGCGCACAATTGGGCGGGCTACGACCTGCGCACCCGTGACCGGGCTGACGCCACCGGCTGCGAGAACCGCGGCCATCATGGCGATATCGCGGGTAGAGACCAGAATCGAGCACTGCGCGGTGTAGCCGCGCACCACATCTTCTGGATTCGTGTCAATCATGTTGTAGGCCGCGAGCATGTGCGCGATGGAAAGGTTGCGGTGCGCCGAGCCGATCTCGGACTCGAAGGCATCCTCGTCCACGCGCAGCTGCCTGCCCGCCAGCGCGGAGAAGAACTTCACCAGCTTGTCGCTGCGAACCGTCCAGGAGTCCCCGGGGTCGCCAATCATCTGGTGGATGGCAAGGGCTCCGACATTGATCATCGGATTCTTCGGACGGTGTGTGCCGGACTCGAGGGAGAGCTCGTTGAAAGCCTCGCCGGAAGGCTCCGTGCCGACGATTTTCTCGACATCGTCCTCGCCGTGCTCCCACAGAGCCGCAGCGAACGCGAAAGGCTTGGACATGGACTGAATCGTGAACTCGGTGTCCGCGTCGCCGGCGGTATAGGTGCGCCCGAACACCGTCGTCATGGCCACGCCCAGCTGATCGGGGTCAGCTTGGGCCAGGGTGGGAATATACGAGGCGACCTCGCCGGAATCATCGGCGCGGACGGCGTCCAAAATCTCGACGAGGTAGTCCGATATGGGAGTCTTCATGGGAGCTTTTGTACCTTAAATCTCCGCGAGCATCTTCTCGGGGTTCATAATTCCAGCGGGGTCGACCGCGTCCTTGATGCTGCGATGCAGCCTACGGCTGCCCTCGTCCAGCTCCTTCGGCAGCCATTCCTTCTTCAGCGACCCCACACCGTGTTCTCCGGTGATGGTGCCACCCAGGTCGATGCCGAGCTGCATGATTTCGCCGAAAATACGCTCTGCCTCGGCGGTGGAGTCGGAGTCGGAAGCGTCGAAGAACACAGCAGGGTGCAGGTTGCCGTCGCCGGCATGGGCCACCATGGACACTGTCACGGAAGTCCTCGCGCGCAGCTGATCGAGTAGGCGGAAAAAATCCGGCAGCTTTGATCGCGGGACGCAGACGTCGTCGAGCAGCTGCCCGCCGCCGTGGGCCCGGGAGTAGACCTCGTAGGCCGGCTGCACGGAACGTCGAGCGGCGACCAAATCCTCGGAATCTCGCGGATCATCGCTGTGGACGGCGTCGAGGGCGCCATTTTCCTTGGCGACGCGCTCGAACTCCCGTACGTCCTCTACCTGAGTCGCCGAGTCGGACTGCATAATCAACATCGCCCCGGCCGACTCTTCCAGACCGAAATCACCGAATTCATTGAGCATCTTCAGGGTCATTCCGTCCATGAGCTCCATCAGGCTTGGGCGGCGTCCCTCGCCCATGTACT
Organism: Corynebacterium lactis RW2-5; assembly: GCF_001274895.1. Taxonomy (NCBI): domain Bacteria; kingdom Bacillati; phylum Actinomycetota; class Actinomycetes; order Mycobacteriales; family Corynebacteriaceae; genus Corynebacterium; species Corynebacterium lactis. Next base: position 1,965,020 of record NZ_CP006841.1, on the reverse strand, counting down.
GCCGGACGGTCAGCGCGGCCGCGGTCTCATCCGGAAACGTTGCCACCGCGGTGACCGGGGCCTTCGGCAGGGGGATGAGGCTGAGCGTCGCCTCCACGATGACTCCCAATGTTCCCTCGGAACCGACGAAAAGCCCGCAAAGGTCTAGGCCTGCGACACCCTTGACCGTTTTGCGGCCGAGGCGCGTCAGGGTGCCGTCGGCAAGCACAACTTTGATTTCACGGACGAAGTCACGGGTGACGCCCCTATTCGGCCGCCGAGACTGCAGCGACAATCTCCGCGGTGGTGGCGACCCGGCCAAACTTTTCGCTTAACCCGCCTGCTTCTTATCCCGCCTGCTTCGAGTACTTCAGCCGATAGACGACGTTCATCAGGACGCATTCCCAATGCGCAATCGGGTCCGCGCCGCTGACCTGCGCGATTCGTGCAGCGCGCGCGTTTTTCCGCAGCACCGAGTCGACCGCCAGCGCGTCGTCGTCAGTTGCTCCCAGGCACAGTGCCCGCGCGCCGCCGAGCACAACGTTCGCCTTACCGATCTCAGGCCCCGCCGCGGGCGCCACAATCTGCGCGAAATCGTCGAGGTAGGGGCGAAGCTGCTTGCCGCGGAAGTGCTGCACCTCGGAGTCGATGCACTCGCGGATCGCGCTAACGTCGCCTCGCGTAGCGTAGATCTGCTCGTGGCTGGCCCGCACCTCCTCGCTGGGCTTTACGACGCCGCCATTGACGTCGTAGAAAACGGTTGTGCCGTCGATTTTTTCGCTGCGCACCGCATAACCCGAAGCAATCGTGGGGTCATGCAGATCCGATCCCGTGAGCTCCTGATAGACGCGCTTGGCCGCAGCCTCGACGTTTTCGGCCAGCTCTAGGGCGTGCTCGGCGGTGTCCCCGCAGAGGAATACGCCATGGGCAGAGAGCAGAACGACATCTGCATCCGGATTGGACTCCAACACGTGCTCGACGCCGCTGTGCAGCTTCTTCGTCCCAGGCAGCCCGTAGGCCGAGGTGGGGATGGAACGCTGCCCGATTACCGCAGCCTCGTCGTCGTTAAGCGGGACATCGCGCCCGAGCAGGCTGAGGGCGGAGGCGTAGCGCTGGTGGGTGTGGACCACCGCGTTCGCGCCGGGGCGAAGCCGGTAGCACAGTGCGTGCATGGGATACTCGCTCGAGGGCTTGAAGGGGCCGTGCTTTTCCGGCTTGTTCTTTTTGGACTTCTTGCCGCCGTGGCTCGGCGACGGGGACAGAGCAGTGATGAGGGCGAGGTCGGCCTCGATCATTGTGTCGTACGTGCGGCCCGACGGTGTGATGACGAAGTCGTCGCTGTGGCCGGTGCCGTCGGCTGGGACTCGGTGGCTGATGTTTCCCCAGGTGCGGACCACCAGGCCGCGCCTAATGAGGTCCTGGGAAAGGTCAATTACCTTGGTGCGTTCGGCTCGGAATTTCTGACTCATAGCTCCACCACGTGCTCGAAGATGCGGTCGAAGCGGGTCAGGGCCTCGTCGATGAGTTCCTCGGTGTAGGCCGCAGAGGTGTAGAGGCGAGAACCGGCCAGGGTGACAATTCCCTCCGCCATGTAGGCGGCCCCCATGTGTTCCATCTCCGCCTTGCGGGCCGAGGTCTGCTTGATAACGTCCGGAATCTCCCACGGCTTGGACCAATCGAGAGCAAAGTGCATGGTTCCGACGGTTTCGAGGTGGCAGATGGAGCCCTGGTTGAACGCGACGAAGGGCAGGCGGCGGCGCGCGATGATTTCGCGCAGTCCGTCGGTAAGGCGGTCGCCCATGGCGGAGGCCTTTTCGCAAGCTCCGGTCTCGGCGATTTCCTTCAGCGTGTAGTAGCCGGCCAGCGACGACAGCGGGGTAGCGGCCATGGTGCCGCCGACCAGGGCCTTCTTGATCTTGGTATCGCCGTGGATGCCGGCGGCCAGGTACTGCATGTACTTGTCCGGGCCGCCGAGGCCGCCGGCACCGGGGTATCCACCCGCGATGACCTTGCCAAAGACAGTGAGGTCCGGGGTGACGCCGTAGAGGTGCTGGGCTCCGTGCGGGGAGAGGCGGAATGCGGTGACAACCTCGTCGAATACGAGCAGGGCGCCGTACTTGGTGGCCAGCTCGCGGGCGCCCTGGACGAACTCGGCGCTGATTGGACGGGTGCCGGATTCGGGGCCGACTGGCTCGAGGAAAATCGCTGCGGTTCCACCGCGGAGCTTGTTGAGCTTTAAGTTGCGCTCCAGAGCCTTCAGATCGCCGGGGAAGAACTCCTCGGTGAACACGAAGTTCGACAGCGGCAGGCCCTTGGACTGGGTGAACTTCGAGCCCGGGATGCGGATGCCGAAGGCCAGCTGATCCGACCAGCCGTGGTAAGCGCCACCCATCTTGAGGATGTGCTTGTTGCCGGTGGCCAGGCGGGCGACGCGGGCTGCCGCGGAGCAAGCCTCGGAGCCGGAATTAAACATGCGGAACTTGTCGACGCTGGGAACGAGGTCGACGATCAGCTGTGCTAGCTTGACCTCGTACTCGTGAAGAAGTCCCGTCGACGGGCCACAGTGATCGAGCAGTTCCTCAACCTTCTCGCGCACCGAGTCTGGGTTTGAGCCCAGCACCGTCGGGCCGCCGGCCTGGAGAAAGTCCAGGTACTTGTTGCCGTCGACATCGTAGAGCTTCGCGCCCTTCGCGGAGTCGAATGCGAGGGGGAACGGGTGGTTGAACGCCAGGTTGTGCTGGACCCCGCCAGGAATCACCTTGCCTGCGTGTTCCACCATTTCCTTGGACTTAGTGCACTTGCCGTCGAAGTGCTCAGTTTCGACCTTTTTAAGGTACTCGGGCGAAATCGAATGAATCGGTCGCTTAATCAAGTCGTCGAGTTCGCGGATTACTTGTGCAGTTCCGGGGCGGTTGATGTCCATGAGAGGGGCTCCTGTGAACGCTGTGTACAAATCTGGCTTAACCTTTAGAGGAAAGGTCCTGCATCGTTGGAATATTCGATCTAGTAGGTGAGTGGTGACTCATCTATGGCGAAATTTTAACAAGAATTGCTGTGGTCCATGTTAAAATCCGGTTAAAAGTGAGTCATGGCTCACAGTATCTGTTTGTTTGACACTTAGTCGGGTCCTTCAAAAGGAGAGTGCGTATGGAGCGAGAAGGCTTGCTGGAGCGCTCGTCTGTCGTGCGTAGATCCGGTGCCGAGGGGCCGGGGGCGACCGAGCGTTTCCGCAACCTGGCTGCCGAAAAGCAGCAGCGGATTGAATCGGCTGCGATAGCGGAGTTCGCCGGCAACGGCTATGAAAAGGCCAATACGAATCGCATCGCCGAGGCAGCAGGGGTCAGTGTCGGGGCACTGTTTAAGTATTTTCCGACCAAGGCGGACCTTTTCTCCCACGTCACGGCCCGCGGCGCCGAACTGATTGAATCCAGCGTTGCCCCGAAACTCGAGGCCTCGGGAGGCATCTTCGACACGATTGAGCAGCTCCTGCACCTCACCGTGCAGGCGAGCGAGGAGCACCCGGAGGCGGTCAGTATGTACCACCTTCTGACCTCGCCGGGAAACAACATGGTCCCGCGCGATGTTGCGCACGAGCTGGAGAGATTCACCTCTCAGGCCTATGTGGCCATGGCTAGGAGCGCTCAAGAGACGGGCGAAGTTAGGGCTGATATTTCTGCAGAGACTATCGCCTGGCTGATCGACGACATCTTCATGCATTTCCAGTACTCGTTTTCCAGCGACTACTTCGCGCAACGCCACAAGCTCTATCTCGGAGACAAGCCCGCTGAAGCGCTGATAGGCGAAACCATGGCGTTTATCAGAAGCGCCATCGCAGCCGACAATGCGACTAAACAATCTAGTTAAGAGACTCAAGGACGAGCCGCGATGATTAATGTATTGGCCTACGACCTGGGTACGACTGGCGTGAAGACCTGCCTCTTTTCCATCGGCGACAGGGTAAAGCGGATTGATTCAGTCTCGGCGAATTACAAGCTCCATATCATGCCCGGCGGCGGTGCGGAGCAGGACCCCGAGGACTGGTGGGACGCAATCGTCTCAACAACTCGCAAGATCGCCGAGCGCAATCCCGAGGAGGTAGAACTCCTGTCGGGAATTAGTTTCTGCGCGCAAATGCAGTCCCTCGTGCTTGTAGACGAAGACGCCCGGCCGGTGCACCGCTCGCTCAACTACATGGACCAGCGCGCCCGAGCGCAGATGAACAAAGTCATCGGAGGGTTCCCAACCTTCGCGGGACTCAATCTGTTCAAAGCGGCCACCTGCCTGCGTCGCACCGGAGTCGTCCCAGCGAGCGTCAAGGACCCGGTCTGGAAGTACCACTGGGTCCGAGAAAACGACCCGGAAGCCTTCAGCCGCGCACACAAGTGGCTGGATGTCAAGGAATCAATGATTGCCCGCATGACCGGCGAATTCGTCATGTCGCGGGACTCGGCTTTCGCAACGATGCTCCTCGCGAAAGACACTGATAAGCCGGCCTTCGACGAAGTCGTCATGAAGAAGCTGGGCATCAACGCCGACCATATGCCCACAATTGTCAGGTCAGGGGATATCGTCGGCAAGCTCCGGAAGGAACAGGCGGCGGAGCTAGGCCTCAAGGCGAAGATTCCCGTCTACGCGGGAGGCGGCGATGCCTCGCTGATCGGCGTAGGCGCTGGCGCAGTGGGAGTCGGCGAGACCCATGTCTACATGGGCACGTCCGGATGGGTGTCGACGGTGACGGACAAGTACACCGTAGACCTGACCTCGATGATGGCGGCGATTGTGGGCGCGGACCCCAAGACTTTCAACTACTTCGCAGAGCTGGAGACAGCCGGCAAATGCCTCGAATGGGTGCGCGACCACCTCGCACTTGACGAGATCAACGTGTTCCTAGATCAGCGCCATGTCGCCCAGGGAACTAACAGTGCCCACGCATCCCTCTACGACTACCTCTCGAATGTCATCGCGAAAGCCGAGCCCGGCAGCGGGGGAGTGCTCTTCGCCCCGTGGCTGCACGGCAATCGCAGCCCCTTTGAAGATCCGTTGGTCAGGGCCGCGTTTTTCAATATCTCTCTGGAGTCCGGAAAGACTGAGATGCTTCGCGCGGTCGTCGAGGGCGTCTGCCTACACATGCGATGGTTCGTGGAGGCACATGAGCGAAACCGCCACGTCACGCCCTCCCAGCGCGTGCGCTTCGTGGGCGGCGGAGCCCTGTCGGATACCACCGCCCAGATTCTCGCCGATGTGCTTCAGCGTGGAGTCGACGTCGTGGATACTCCGCAGGACGTCGGAGCCGTCGGTGCGGCCATCCTGGTGGCGACCGGAATGGGGCTCATCGAATCGGTGGAGGACGCGGACGAACTCATTACCGTGGAGAAATCTTTCGAGCCGAATCCGGACAATAAGGCCGTCTACGATCGCCAATTCCATGCTTTCAAAGGCCTATACAAGGCGAACCGGAAAATCTACCGGATCTTGAACTCGAATTAAGCGCTATCCTGATGCGGTGAAGTTCCTCAATGACAGCAAAGCGCCGTACGAACTGACTTATAGCGACGTGTTCATGGTTCCGTCGAAATCCTCCGTCGGATCCCGCATGGGGGTTGACCTGAGCACCTCCGACGGGACCGGCACGACCATCCCGATTGTCGTGTCGAACATGACCGCAGTTTCAGGGCGTCGCATGGCTGAGACGATCGCTCGTCGCGGTGGGATCGCGATTCTGCCGCAGGACGTGCCCGCGGACATTGCGGCGGAGACAATCCGCGAAATCAAGTCGGCTCACCTCGTCTTCGACACCCCAATCATTGTGAAGCCGCATCACACAGCCGGATATGCACGCCACCTGCTGCCGAAGCGCGCGCACGGTGCGGCGGTAGTAGTCGATGGCGAGCGCCCTGTCGGCCTGATCACCGTTCGCGACCTGACTGGGGTTGATAACTTCGCGCAGGTCGGAACCCTGATGAGCACCTCACTATTCACTCTGCCGTCCGACATCGAACCGCGCCGGGCGTTTGACCTGCTCTCCGAGTCGGGACGCAAGCTCGCTCCGGTGGTCGACGCCGATGGTCGCGTCGTCGGTGTGCTAACGCGAAAGGGAGCGCTGCGAGCCACGCTGTACAAGCCCGCGGTCGATGCTGAAGGGCGCCTGCGCGTCGGTGCCGCGATTGGCATCAACGGCGATGTCGAAGGCAGGGTAAGGACGCTTATCGACGCCGGGGCGGACGTCCTCGTCGTCGATACCGCTCACGGCCACCAGGACACGATGCTCGATGCTCTCAAGCGGGTCCGCGCGCTGAACCCGGGCGTGCCCATCGCCGCGGGCAACGTAGTCACGGCCGATGGCGTGAGGGATCTTGCGGAGGCGGGCGCGGACATTATCAAGGTCGGCGTTGGCCCGGGTGCAATGTGCACCACCCGTATGCAGACCGGCGTCGGCCGACCGCAGTTCTCCGCAGTCTTGGAGTGCGCCGCGGAGGCCAAGAAGCTAGGCGTCCATGTCTGGGCTGACGGTGGTGTGAAGGACCCGCGCGATGTCGCGCTGGCACTGGCCGCAGGCGCGTCGAACGTGATGATCGGCTCCTGGTTCTCCGGCACCTTCGAGTCCCCGGGAGATGTGCAGTTCGACGCGGATGGCCGGATGTTCAAGGAGTCCTTCGGCATGGCCTCCCACAGGGCGGTGGAAAGCCGCAACGCCAAGGTGGAGGCATTCGAGAAGGCTCGCCGTGAGATGTTCGAGGAGGGAATTTCTACCTCGAAGATTTACCTTGAGCCGGGCCGTGAAGGAGTCGAGGACCAGGTCGACCGCATCATCTCCGGAGTCCGGTCTTCCTGCACCTACGCGGGTGCCGCCTCGATTGAGGAGTTCTCGCAGCGAGCAATCGTGGGTGTACAGTCCGCGGCCGGCTTCGCGGAGGGTATGCCGCGCGCGACGCGTTAGTGATTTTGGTATCTATTGATTTAACTCTCCGGGGGGTTTCGTAGCCTCGAAACCTCGGGGTGTAATCAAACAACTAAGGGGGCTGGGGGAAACTCATGGCGACAATATTCGGAAACGACATCGGTGGCATTGGATCTGGCCGTGGACAAACCGACAAGCGGGCCAGGCTGTTTAGCCGGGTGCGGTTTTCCGATGCTGACCCGTGCCCGTGTGGCGGCGGCGTTTACGGAAAGTGCTGCGGCCCACTGCACCGAGGTGAACGGCAGGCCGCTACTGCCGCGGAGCTGATGGCTGCTCGTTATAGTGCGTTCGCGGCGCACGAGGCGGATTATCTATGGCGCACTTGGCATCCGCGGTATCGTCCAGAGGTCATTCACCTCGACGATGATGTGGAGTGGCTGGGCCTCGAAATCGTGGACACCGAGGCCGGGCGCGAAGGAGATACCGAGGGCGTCGTCGAGTTCCGGGCTCGGTTCCGTGACAGCGAAGGGAACTCGGTGATGTACGAGCGTTCGCGCTTCGTCACGCGCGCTCGCCGCTGGGTCTACGTCGACGGGGACGTCGAATACAGCTAGTGCTTCTTGCTGTGGCCGAACGGCAAAACTGCGGTGGCGGCCACGAGGATGGCGCCCCAGATCGCGCCGAAGATGAGCGATCCGGTGGTGCCGGCAACCCAGGTCAGGAATCCGCCGGAGACCATCTGCTCCAGGTTGTGGACCAGGTGGTGCGGCAGGGACCAGCCCAGCTCGTCGAGGCCGACAACCATGATGTGACCACCGACCCAGAGCATCGCGAACGTGCCGACCACGCCGATGATGTTCAGCACGATGGGCATGGCCTTGACCAATCCCGCGCCGAACTTCGCGGCCCCCGCAGAGTTCTTTGACTGCAGGTACAGTCCGATGTCATCGATCTTGACCAGCAGTCCGACGACGCCGTAGACGGCCAGGGTAATGACCAGTGCCACCGCGATAAGGATGAGCGCGCGGTTTAGTAGCGGTTCGTGGGAGACCTCGTTCAGAGAGATCACCATGATCTCCGCGGAGAGGATGAGGTCGGTGAAGATAGCGGACTTCACCAGGGCATCTTCATCCTTCGGCGAGCGGTTTGTCGCAGCCTCCATGCGCTCGGCCTCGCTGACCTTCGGGGATAGTCTGTGGTGAATCTTTTCCCACACCTTCTCCATCCCCTCGAAGCACAAGTAGGAGCCGCCCAGCATGAGAATCGGGGTCAAAGCCCAGGGGAGGAATTGGCTGAGCAACAGCGCAATCGGCAGGATAATGACGATTTTGTTGATCAACGATCCCTTAGTGATTCGCCAAATCATGGGAAGTTCCCGCTTAGGAGAGACTCCGTCGACGAACTGCGGGGTCACCGCGGCATCGTCTACTACTACGCCCGCAGCCTTGGCACTGGCTCGACCAGCAGCGGCAGCAATGTCGTCGGTCGAGGCCGCCGCTGCCTTTGCGATTGTCGCAACGTCGTCAAGCAGTGCTACTAGTCCGCCTGGCATGTGAGTCCTCCTAAGCTAAAGAACCAGTTGTCAGTCGGGATAATTTTAGCCGGATTGGAACAAAACCCACGAGATGTGCGGCCGTTGGCATACCCCGCCGCCCGTTTTTGGTCTGCGTGGTCGTGGCAAGATGTAATGCATGAACGCTTCTTTCTCCGAGATGTACCGACAGCTCAATGAGGGCGAGCTCGATGAGCACGCGAAGCCAGACGTCTCTACCACAGCGCCCGAGAAAGCACGCACCCCCCAAACGATTCCGCAGGAGTCCGAGCCATCGCATCCGCCTCGGCCTCGGATGGCGTTAGTGGTGGTGGATGCGCAAAACGATTTCTCGGAGGGGGGATCGTTGGCTGTTGACGGTGCCGTTACCGCCTTCCGAAATACATATCTGCACGTTGCCGGAACGGCTAACAAATACGATGTCATCGTCACCAGTAGGGATAATCATATCGACCCAGGAGAGCACTTTTCCGATGATCCCGATTTCGTAGATACCTGGCCTGCCCACTGTGTTGCGGGCACTACCGGAGCCGAGATTCACCCCGAGATGCAGCGTGCCCTGGAGTTTTTCGCACAGCTAAACCCGCACGCTGTGCGTATCGATGTCACCAAGGGGGAGTACTCTGCGGCCTACTCTGGTTTCGAAGGCCGGACCGAGGCCGGAGTTCTGCTTGCCGACGCCTTGCGCGCCTCCGATATCGAGGAAATCGACGTCGCTGGTATCGCCACGGATCACTGTGTTCGAGCGACGGTGCTGGACGGGCTGAAGGAGGGATTCTCAGTGCGGGTGCTGCGTAAGCAAATCGCCGCAGTCGACGCGGACCGTGGCGATTTTTCGTTGATGGAGATGGAATCCTCCGGCGCAGTCTTGGCCTAGCCGAACGGTACGGACGGCACGCCCTTAGTTGAACCGCACCATGTCGATGTCCACCTGCTCCAGGTGGCGATGCTGGTTCGACGTCTCAACGTAGCGGCCCGCATGGGCGATGAAACCGGCGACCTCTTCGTCGGAAAGCTGGCGGCGGACCTTGGCGGGGACTCCCGCGGCGAGCGACGCGGGCGGGATCTCCTGGCCCTCCAGGACAACGGCGCCCGCGGCAATAAGGCTGCCGGCCCCAATGCGCGAGTGTGATAGGAGCGCCGACTTCATGCCGACGAGAGTGCTATCTTCGACGGTGGTGCCGTGGATGAGAGCCATGTGGCCGACGGTGACGTGGTCTCCGAGAGTGGTCGGGGCGTCGGAGTCGACGTGGATTGTGGAGTTGTCCTGAATGTTTGTGCGGCGGCCGATGCGGATTGGCGCGACATCGCCACGGAGGACACAGCCGTAGAAGACGGAGCTTTCCGCCCCGATTTCGACATCGCCGATAATTACCGCGCCCGGAGCAATCCAGGCGTCGGAGTGAATGCGGGGAGTTTTGCCCTGGTAAGACAGGATGAGCGGTGCGTGCATCATGTGGTCAATGATATAGGCCTCAGTCGCAGCCGATTGGCGAAAGAGTGTGCATTTAGGCGATTACGCGCCTACAGTGGGCGACATGATTTTCATTGTTGTCAATTACCAAGTAAAGCCCGAGTTTGCCGACGAGTGGATGGATCACGTCGCCGACTTCACTAAGGCCACCCGTGCTGAGGCAGGCAACAAGTGGTTCGAGTGGTCCCGCAGCGTTGAGGACCCGAACCAGTACATCCTCGTCGAGGCTTTCGAGGACGATGCTGCGGAGGCGCACGTCAACTCCGAGCATTTCGCTGAGGGCCTTGAGGCCATGAAGCCGCTGCTAGTCGAGACCCCGAAGATCGTCTCCCAGGTGCTGCCGGACAAGCAGGACTGGGATCGTATGGGCGAGCTGCAGGTCGATTAATGTTTTCCTCCACTGCAAAGGACACGTCCTCTCCCCGTAAGAGGCTCCGGGCCGGTGCGGTGGGATTAGTCTCTCTCGCGGCACTGGGCCTGGGCGCGTGCAGCTCGGCCGAGTCCGTTGGTAAGGGGACACCGTCGGCAAGCGACTCTCCGGAGGCAATGCCCTCGCAGGAGACCCCGAAGTCCGAAAGCACCCAGCCCGCAGCGACGACATCCAGTGCGCAATTGCGGGATTCGCTGGCGCAGCTTGCTGCGGATACCTCGGTGCTAAAGGAAGCGTCGCAGGAGCTTATCGCAAAGGGATCGGTGTCGGACGGCACTCGGGAATTGGCGCAATTGGCGTCGCCAGTTTTTAGAGAGGAAGAAGACCGGCTGGTCAAGATCCTGGGAGTCGGGGTAGATCCCTCTCTCGCGGAAGTGGATCAGGAGGCGCTGGCCCGGCTGACCGACGAGGAAGGCCCGCACGCTGACATGGCCTATCTCACCGTGATGGAAGATGCCCTGGATCGGGTTATTTCCAAGTGGGAGTCCGTGCGCTCTAACGGAGAGCAGCCTGTGGAAGACTTGGCCGGACAGGCGGTGGAGCAGCTGACCTCGATTCGGGAGGCTCTGCGTAAGCGAATGGCTTTCTAGCGGAGGCCAAATAAGCAGAGGCCAAAAAATTACACCTTTTATCGGAAACCGCTGAAGGTCCGACCCGTGGTTAGTAGCCTGGGGAGAGATATACGCCCCAAGCGAAAGTTTTCACCGGGTCAGACCGGGAGAGGTAGGAAAACCATGGCAAACAGCATTTCTCGAGTAGGTATCGTCGGCGCGGGACAGATGGGCTCCGGCATTATCGAGGTCTGCGCGAAGGCCGGCAGCGAGGTTAAGGTCTGGGAGGCTAAGCAGGAGTTCCTCGACGCGGGCCGCGCGCGCATCGAGAAGTCTCTGGACAAGGCGGTTTCCCGCGGAAAGCTCGAGCAGAGCGCACGCGACGAGATTCTCGGCCGGATTAGCTACACTACCGAGCTGGACGATTTTGCCGACCGCGAGCTGGTTATCGAGGCCATCGTGGAAAACCCTGAGGTAAAGGCATCCGTATTCTCGCAGCTCGATGAGATTGTCGAGTCGGATGACGCGATTCTTGCCTCTAACACCTCTTCGCTGCCGATTCAGTCGATTGCAGCGGCAACCAAGCGCCCTGAGCGCGTCATGGGCCTTCACTTCTTCAACCCCGTGCCGGTGCTCCCGCTGGTTGAGCACGTGGTGACGCTGTCCACCGGGCAGGTGCAGGCGGACCGCGCCTACGACTACGCCAAGGAAGCACTGGGCAAGACCGTGATTCGCGCGAAGGATCGCTCCGGATTCATCGTCAACGCACTTCTGGTTCCGTACATCCTCGGCGCGATTCGCATGCTGCAGGATGGCGTTGCGACCGCGGAGGACATCGATGCAGGTATGGTCAACGGCTGCGCCCACCCGATGGGTCCGCTGACTTTGGCCGACATGGTCGGGCTGGACACTGTTAAGTTCATCGCCGACGCTATGTACGACGAGTACGCTGAGCCGACCTACGCGGCACCGCCGCTGCTCAAGCGCATGGTGGAGGCAGGGCGTTTCGGCCGCAAGTCCGGTCGCGGTTTCTACGACTACTCCAAGTAAAAATTTCAAACGAGTCGGTAGCAGAATTCTTCCGACTCGGGTGATAGAGCCCCAGCGAGGATACCCCCTCGCTGGGGCTTATTTTGGCTTTTCAAATCGCATAAAGGTGTTAATCCGCCTAATATAAATCCAGAATCTTTGAGTCTGTCCTTAGCACGGACCCAGTTTTCTCTCGTTTTCGGCGAAAGCCGCGCGATACTGATTCTCGAAAGACATTTTCTCCGAAGGGACTACCGTGTCTATCCGCAAAGCCTTTAATCGCAGTGCCGTCCGTTCTTGTGCAGCGGCGGCGGCGATGACCATGATGCTAGGAACCGCGCCGGCAGCGCTGGCCCAGCCAGCATTGCCCACTGGAATTGCTCCTGCACCAGCTCAGGAACCTAATTCTTGGATAGGTGCTAAGACCCCGGACGTTGCCGGTGGCCTCGCGTCTCCGGGCTTCGAATCGGTTGGCCCTGCCCGCGGCGAGAATGCTCAGGGGATGCAGGCCCCTCAGGCGTCCCCCTTCCGTATCGACCAGCTCTACCGCTTCCATCAGTCGGACGCTGCGACCGATAAGTTCTTCTACTTCTACGTGGTCAACCCCTTCGAGGACCTGAAGAAGAACCACCCCGAGGTGATGGAGCAGAACCTCGAGACCGTCGTGCGCATTAACAATGAGGCCGAAAACGACGAGAATGCAAAGAACCTCGCTCTCGACGACGACTACATTGACCCACTTGAGAACCTCTCCACCGGCATGGGCAAGAACCTCGGAGCCCACTTCAAGGCAGCACTGAAGGAGGGCTACCTGCCCAAGACCAAGGCCTTGCTTTCCGGAAACCTCGCCCGCGGCGGCGGTGTGATGAGCTCAACCTTCATTGAGAAGTACTACTACGGCTACGATCGCCCCTTCGTCGTCGCGCCGGACCGCATCAAGCGCTACTACCGCGACGGCCAGGACGACCCGTACTCAACGACTCCGTCCTACCCGTCCGGCCACACCAACAAGGCCGCGTGGACGTCGACCCTGCTGTCGATCATGATGCCGGAAGTCGCTGCGCAGATTCAGGCCCGTTCCTCCGAGGCCGGCCAGTCCCGCCTGGTCATGGGCGTCCACTACCCACTCGATGTCATCGGTGGCCGCATGATGGGCAACCAGGCCGCCGCTGACCGCTGGGCCGATTCGGAGTTCCAGCACCTTATCGAGCAGGCACAGGGCGAGCTGCGCGCGGAGCTGGAGTACCGTTGTGGCGGAACCATCGCGGAGTGCGTCGCAAAGGACACCCCGTACATGTCCGATGCGGATGCCGCCAAGATTTACACGGACCGCATGACCTACGACTTCAAGCAGATCGGTGGAACCAACAACCCGGTCGTCGTCCCGAAGCGCTACGCGGGTCTGCTCGCCACGAAGTTCCCGGAGCTGAACGACTCCCAGCGTGAGCAAATCCTCGCTCAGACCGCCATAGCCTCCGGTTACCCGCTGGACCGAAACGACGGCGAGGGCCAGCACATTCGTATGAACCTAGCCCGCGCCTATGCCGCGAAGTACGTTGTCAACGCTGACGGCTCCGTCACCGTGACCAACTAGCCCCGGCTAGCTGCGATGGCCGCCTCAAAGCGGTCGAGCGCCTCGCCCAGGATTTCGGGCGAGGTCGCGAAATTCATCCGCACATGCCCCGAGCCCCCTTCTCCGAAGGCGGTGCCGGGGTTTAGTGCTATCCGGGCATTGTCGACCAACCACTGCGACGGATTGCCGGTGTCGATGCCGGGGACACCGGTCAGGTCGATCCAGCCGAGGAAGGAAGCCTGCGGGGGAGTGAACTTAGCCTCCGGCGCGAACTCGGCCAGCCGGGCAGCGATGGTGTCGCGGTTGCCGCGCAGCACGTCGAGGAACCTATCCAGCCACGGGACTCCGTCGCGCCAGGCGGCGGCGGCCGCGACCAGCCCCAGGATGGACACCCCTTCGTGCACAATGTGCGGCAGCGCGTTCCACTCCTTCGCATCGGCGTTGTTCAAAATCAGTTGTGCGCACTTGAGTCCGGCCGTATTCCAGCCTTTCGACGTCGCGGTCACCGTAATCGTGACCTCGTCGGCGGTGTCCGACACCGACGCTGTCGGGGTGTGCTTGCCGGTCAGGACTACAGGACCGTGGATCTCGTCTGAAATAACGCGGGCGCCGTAGCGCGCCGCGAGGTCGGTAATCTCGCGAAGTTTCTCCGCTGTGTACGTAAAGCCCAGGGGATTATTGGGGTTGCACAGAATCAGGCAACCGGCCCCGTCCTTGAAGGCATCCTCGAGGGCGTCGAGGTCCGGCCCGTCGGCAAGCGTGGGGATAAAGACAGACTCACGCCCAAGAGCCGGCCCCACATCGAAGAAGGGCATGTAGGCGGGGGTGGGCACTACGATTGCGCTGTCCGGGCGGGTGAATCGCTCGACGGCGAGTGTGACTCCGCGGACGACATCGGCGATTGCGAAGATGTTGTCGGGGTTCGGGCGCCAGCCGTAGCGAAGCTCGGAGAATCCCGCGGCGGCTTCGGTGAGGGCGGAGATGTCGCGAGGTGGGTATCCGAAGTGTTCGCGCTTGCAGGCCTCGGCGACGGCGTGGGCAACAGCGGGGCAGGTGTCGGGGTCGGACTCGGCGACCCATAGGGGCAGTACGTCGGCAGGGTATGCAGTCCACTTGAGGGTGCCGCGGGCTCGAAGCTGTTCTAGAGACGGAAAAGTGACACTGTCGAAGTTCTTGCTGGTGCTTTCATTCACAGTGTCACTTTATACCATCAATGTAGACAGCTTGGTCTATTTCGCTATGCTAGCTTCAGTGCCTCCTCGGCGGCGGGCAGAGCGGCCTCGCGGTCCGCGGCGACCAGGCCGATGCGGGTGCGTCGGTCGAGAATGTCGTCGACGCTGAGAGCCCCTTCGTGGGTGACGTGCCAGGCGAACTCGGCGCGGGTGACGTCGATGCCCTCGGCCACTGGATCCAGCGGGCGCTCCAGTGGGCAGGAGTCGATGACCTCCTGCGATTCGGCGCCGTAGCGGTTAAACAGGGCCATCGGAATGCGTCCGGCCTCCGCGGCGGTGCGGGCGCGGTCCATGCCGCGGCGGTCGGAGCCGAGTACTGGGATGCGGCGGGTCAGGCACTCAGGGGCGGTGATGCCCAGTTTGGAGATCACCTTATCCACCGTCTGCTCGGCCATCAGTCGGTACTCGGTGAGCTTGCCGCCGGTAATCGAAATCAGGCCGTTGTCGGCCTCCAGCAGCGCGTGCTCGCGCGAGAGGTCGGCGGTGTTGCCCTCGCCGGAGTCAATCAGCGGGCGCAGGCCGGCGAACGCGCCGTTGACGTCCTCGCGGGTCAACGGGGTCTCCAGGGCCTGGTTGATGACGTCGAGCAGGAAGGTGATGTCCTCCTCCGGGACCTCGGGGACGTCCGGGATGGGGCCGGGCGCCGACTCGTCGGTCAGGCCGATGTAGACGCGGTTGTGCTCTGCGGGCAGAACGAAGCAGAAGCGGTTGGTGTAGCCCGGTACCGGCACGGTCAGGGATCCGGTCGGGTTGCCCAGCTTCGCGGCGTCCAGCACAAGGTGCGTGCCGCGCGACGGACGCACCTTGATGCTGCTGTCGACGTCTCCTGCCCACACGCCGGTCGCATTGACGACGGTGCGGGCCGGCAGCTCGAACTTCTCGCCGCTCAGCTCGTCGACCAGGGTGGCACCCGTGCCGGTCGCGTTCTCGCAGCGGACCTTGGTCAGCACGGTGGCGCCGTAGCTGGCGGCGGTGCGTGCGATTGCGGTGACCAGGCGGGCGTCGTCACGCAGTTGGCCGTCGTAGTTGACGTAGCCAAACTGCACGTCCTTCTTGCGGACGGTCGGCGAGAGCTCCGCCACGCGCTGCTTTCCGACGGTGCGCGACAGGGGCAGTGTCGTCGCTGAGGTGCCTGCGATGATGCGGAGGAAGTCTCCGGCGAGGAAGCCCATTCGCGGCAGGATGCGGGTTAGCGGCGCGAAGACATTCATGACCGGCACGACCTGCGGCAGCTTGTGGACCAGGTGCGGGGCGGTGACATCGAGTAGGGTGCCGCGCTCAACCGCCGAGCGGCGGGCAATCCCGACGTTGCCAGTGGCCAGGTAGCGCAGTCCTCCGTGGGCGAGCTTCGAGGACCAGCGAGAGGTGCCGAATGCGAGATCGTGTGCGTCGATCAGGACTGTGTCCAAACCGCGGGATGCCGCGTCGAGCGCGATGCCGACGCCGGTGATGCCGGCACCGATGACGAGCAGGTCCGGGAGTTCGCCCTTTGCTGCACCGTCGCGCAGGCGGTCCAGGTCCGCTTGCCGACGCTTCTTGTTCAGTGCGCCGTCCTCGGCGCGGGGGTTGGGGGTGTGCGTGGCAGACATGTAAGTTCCCTCGAACTTCCGTTTATTGGAGAAATAGACTAAGTTGTTCATTAGTCACTTTGGGCACGGACGAAAACGAAAGGAGATTACCGATGGCATTACGCGCAAACTCAAAGGTTGCTAACGCAATCCAGGCGCTTGAACTCACGCCATCGCTGCAGATGTGTTGCTGCTGTCTCCAGTCCGTGCCCCGGGTGCGTGGAAACTAAGCGGCTTATAAACTTGTCCCCCTGTTGAAACCGGGGGTGTCATTGAAAACCCAAGCTGCAAGTTGCACTGTTAGCGCTTTCCGTCGCACGGACCTTAAAAAGCCCGAACTGCAGATAAGAAGCCAGCCACAGCACAGAAAGCAACGCACGCCACAATGACTGCCGCAATCGAAACCTTCACCCTGGAAGACTACGTTTCCCTGTTCATTTATGACGGCCCAGCAGCGCCGGAGATTTACGCCAGCGAGCTGGTCAGCCTCGCCGAGTAGGACCGCGCCCGTGCACGACCCCGGTAACTCGGCCAAAAAGACGCTCTACTAGATCATCTTCCCGTTGTAGCGGTCCTCGAGGGCGCGCGGGCCCGTGGCCAGCTTGCCGGGGTTGAGGATGCCGGCGGGGTCGAGCTCCTTTTTGATGGTCTGCATGACCTTTGCGAAGAGTTCGGTGTTCTCCTCGTAGTACTGCGGAGAGTGGTCCTGCCCGACGCCGTGGTGGTGTGTGATGGTGCCGCCGAACTCCATCATGGCGTTGGAGGCTGCGGACTTGATGTCCATCCACTGCTGCAGGATCTCGCCCTCGGTCTCGCGGAAGAAGTATGTGAAGTACAGCGAGCAGCCGGACTCGTACATGTGCGAGATGTGGCAGAACACGTACACCGGGGTTCCGTGGGCCTCGCCGGCTGCCTCCATGCGGGAGATAATCTTGCGGCGCAGCTCGCAGGCCTGGTCCCAGGTGGTGGCGGTCTCAAGCGTATCGACGCCGACGCGGCGGGTCATCATGACGTCGCGCAGGTACGGAGAGGAGAATCGGTGGTTGACCCATGCCATGCCCGGGATCGAGCCGACGCGGACGCACTTCTTGGTCAGCAGTCGGGTGGCCAGGCGCTCGCGGGCGACTCGGGCGCCGAGGGCGTCGGTCTGTGCGAAGCCGAAAATGGTCATGCACGGTGTATCGATGCCGCGGAACTTCAGGTACTTGATGACATTCTCGCTCAGGTTGCCCGAGGCCAGCTGCGTTAGGCCGAACTTGGTCTCCTTCTCGTCCGACAGGCGGGCCAGGTGCGGGACGTGGCCGCTCTGCTCCAGCTCGCGCATGACCTGTGCGGCTTCGTCGAAGGAGTTGAAGAAGTAAGTGTCGAAGAGCATCTTCTCCGGGCGCTTGTTCAGCGCGATGGTCACGTGCGTGATGATGCCAAGGGTGCCCTCGGAGCCCAGGAAGAGCTCCCGCGGGTTCGGGCCGGAGGCCGACGACGGCATGTCGCGGAATTCCATGGTACCGGCCGGGGTGACGACGCGCATGCCGATGACGTTGCGGTCGATGCGACCGTATCCGGAGGACTCCTGGCCTGCGGAGCGGCAGGAGACCCAGCCGCCGACGGTGGAGTACTCGAAGGACTGCGGGAAGTGGCCTGCGGTGAAGCCCTTGGCGGACAGTGCCTCTTCCAGGTCCGGGCCGAATACTCCAGACTCTACGGTGACTGTGCCGGAAATCTCGTCGATTTCCAGGATCTTGTCGAAGGCAACCATGGAGACGGCAATCGCCTTGCCGAACCCGCCGTCGATTGCCTCGACGCCGCCGACGACCGAGGTGCCGCCGCCGAAGGCGACGATGGCGGTCTTGCGCTCGGAACAGACCTTCAGTAGCTGCTCGATCTGCTCCTCGGTCTTCGGCAGGACGACGGCGTCGGGGGCTACGTCCAGCTTCGCTGCGCGCAGTCGGGCCAGGTCGGCGTAGGAGCGGCCGACGGCGTGCTTGACGCGGGTGTCGTGGTCAGTTGCGACGGATTCTTCGCCCACGACCGCGGACAGTGCTGCAATGTCGTCGTCGGCAAGCCGGCTGTCCGGGATGGTGACCTCGGCGATATCGCGGGGCGGGTTGTTGGCCTCGAGAGACATTCCGATTTCTCGCTGGAGGAGCTTTTCGCTCTCTGCGGTGATCGGCTTGTCGTTGCCGTCTACGCCCCAGCCCCACCAGCGCATACGGTAAGGGATGGTGAGCTTATTAGCCATTGTGGAAGTTCCTCTCGATCAGGGTTGCCCAATGGGATGTCGATGTTTCTAGCACTATTCTAACCCCATTCCGTTACGGAATGTAAAAAAATGTCAAGTAATCCTGATAGAATTTTGTTAAGAGCCCTCTAAGATGGGCATTAAGCCCAAAAATCGCATGTCAGGATAGGTTTCGGACTGATGACTGTTCAAGATAAGGACCTCAACTACCCCCTGGGTAACACAAAGATTGAGACGCTCGCACTCGTGACTAACCCCCATGCGGGGCATGGCGCCTCCCAGGCCGCGTCCCGCAAGGCAAGCCGAGTGTTCGCCGATCGTGGCATCGATGTCATCGCCCTGCAGGGCTCCAACCCGGACGATGCCCGCAAGCTGATCCGCGAGGTCATCTCGGACGGACGCATCGACGCGCTGGCGGTCTGCGGTGGCGACGGCATGATCAACCTCGCGCTGCAGGAGCAGGCTGGCACCGGCATCCCGCTGGGCATCGTCCCCGCGGGCACCGGCAATGACCACGGTCGCGAGTACAACCTTCCGCGCGACGATGCCAAGGAAGCCGCAAACGTCATCGCCGACGGCTTCTGGACCACCACCGACCTAGGCCGCATCACCGATGTCCAGGGCAACCAGAAGTGGTTCGGCACCATCATGTGCGCCGGATTCGACTCGATTGTCTCCGACCGCGTCAACCAGATGAGCTGGCCGCACGGCCGCAACCGCTACAACCTGGCCATTGTCCGCGAGTTCCTCGCCTTCCACTCGCTGCCGTTCAAGATTACGCTGGACGACGACCGCGTGCTCGACGACCCGATTACCCTGGCCGCGTTCGGTAACACCCGCTCCTACGGTGGCGGCATGAAGATTTGCCCGACCGCCAACCACTCCGATGGACTGCTGGATATCACCGTTATTGGTAAGAGTTCCCGAATTAAGGCCGCGCTGGCCTTCAAATCGGTATTCGATGGCACTCTTAACGAGATAGAAGAGGTCTCGACTTATCGCTGCCGCAAGGCCCATGTCGAATACACCGGACCTGCGCGGCCCATGAACGCCTACGCCGACGGCGACTTCATGTTCCCCCTGCCGGTCACGGTCGAGGTCGTCCCCTCCGTCGGCAAGTACATAGTCCCGCGCCCTTAGCGTGACCCCGCCCGCACTAGCCCTTGATTCCGAACTGCTTCAGGCGCTTGCGATCGGCAGCTGATGCCGACGCGGTCAGCCGGAGCAGTTCGGCGTATATGCCGTCAGTGGTAGCGAGCTCGGCTGGGGCGCCGACCTCGTCGACGTGGCCGTCGGCAAGCGTGACGATCGTGTCCACGTCGGAGATGGTGGACAGGCGGTGTGCGATGATGACGGTGGTACGGCCCTCCATCAGCTTCTCCAGGCCGTGCTGAACCTCGCGCTCGGCCTTGGTGTCCAGCGCGGAGGTAGCCTCGTCGAGGATAAGCAGGGGAGCGTCTTTGAGGATTGCGCGGGCGATGGCGATGCGCTGTTTCTGGCCGCCGGAGAGCTTCAGGCCGCGCTCGCCAATGGTGGTGTCGTAGCCGTCGGCGAAACTGCGGATGAATGTGTCGGCGTTGGCCTTGCGGGCGGCCTCGACAATCTCGGCGTCTGTGGCGTCCGGCTTGCCGTAGGCGATGTTCTCCTTGATTGTGCCGGAGAATAGCGCCGCATCCTGGAACACGACGGCGGAGCCCGCGCGCAGGTCCGAGCCGGAAATTTCGGTGACATCAGACCCGATAACGCTCAGCTTGCCCGCGGTCGGGGTGTAGAAGCCCAGCAGCAGGTTGACGATGGTGGACTTTCCTCCGCCGGACTCGCCAACCAGCGCGACCTTCTGCCCGGAATACGCGGTGAAGGAGACGTCGGAGAGCACGGGCTTGCCCTTGTCGTATTCGAAGGAGACGCCGTCGAAGTCCACGATGGGCGCTCCGGCGCGCTTCTGCTCCTCGGCGCGGTCGCGGCAGGCACGCTCAGCGGTTGCGGGAGAGTCGGAGACCTCGCCGGAGTCGGTACGCACGGCGGCCAGCAGCTCCGGCTGAGTGCGGCTTTCGGGCTCGAGCTCCATGACGTGGAAGTAGTCGCGCGATCCGGCGATGGCGCGCTGCGCGGTGTCGACGAGGTAGCTCATCATCATCACCGGCTGGCGGGCCATGTTAATCAGCTGAATCAGCATGACCATGGTGCCGATGGAGAAGTCCCCGTAGAGGGTGCGCAGGAACAGCACCATATAGATTCCCGCGAAGATCAGGTTCAGGATTCCACCGCGCAGGGCGTCCATCCTGTGCCACCACGAGGACTGCTCGCGGGTCAGAGAAATAGTGCGGACGAAGCGGGAGCCGAAGAACGCAATTTCGCGCAGCTCGGCGGTGAAGGAGCGGACGACCTTGACCTGGCCAATCGCCTCTGCGAAGCGGCCGCCGGCGGAGTCGATCTGCTCGTTCTTCTTGCCCTCAATCTTCTGCCACTTCTTGGATGTCAGCGCAGTGAGGAAGGTGTAGACCGGGAAGACGATAATCAACAGCAGCGCCAGTGGCCAGTAGTGCCACGCCGTGATGACGAGCACCGCGCCGACGGTGAGCAGCATTGGGAAGAAGTTGTTCGAAAACGCCTGCAAGAACTGCGTGACGTTAGTGATTGAGCGCTCCAGGCGGGCGATGATGGTGCCCGTGACCTGGCTGTCGAAGTAGCGCTGCGGCAGGCTCAGCAGCTTAGCGAAGTAGCGGGTCGACAGAATCTCGCGCATGCGCGCCGTCATCACATCGCCGAGGTATCCGCCGACGTTGTGAACAATCGTCTGTGTGAGGTCCGCGACGAGCAGGCCCGCCACCAGCCAGAAGACGGTCCACGTCGTGGTCGAGATGACCTCGTCGCTGGCGCCTCCGGTCGCGGTGGACACGATTGCGTCGGTGGCGTCGCGGATTAGGAATGGGCTGACCAGCGTCGCCGCCGCGGTCGCCAGCGAGCAGACAACGACACCGATATAGAACGGCCAGAGCACTCGCGTAGTGGACAGGATTCTGCTAAGCAGGCGCACGGCGACCTCAATCTCCCCGAAGTTTGCGCGGATAGGAAAGTAACTATCCTAACAGCGCTTTATCTGGTGGCTTAACCGAGCAGCGAGCGCACCGCACCGAGGGGCAGCGCTAGCCAGTCGGGGCGGTTCTGCGCCTCGTAGAGGCACTCGTAGATTGCCTTGTCCAGGATGAACGCCTCCAGGAGAGCTGAGTTGCCGGCGTCGGCGTAGCCGGCCAGGAACGCGTCGATGTTGCGGCTTGCCCACTCGTCCACGCGCGGGGCTGTCGCGGCTGTGTCCTCGCGGCCGGTCAGCATCGGGTAGTGCGCCGCGTAGTCGAAGGAGCGAATCATGCCGGCAACGTCGCGCAGTGGGTGATCCGGGAGCCTGCGTTCCTCCCACGGGCGAGAGGGCTCGCCCTCGAAGTCAATCAGACGCCACGAGCGCGGGGTTCGCAGCACCTGGCCCAGGTGAAGGTCGCCGTGGATGCGCTGGACGACGGCGCCCGACTCGGGCACTGAGGCCTCCGCGCGGGCGAAAACATTCTCGGCGCGGTCGCGGACCTCGGCAATCTCGGGGACGATGCCTGCGACGAATTCCAGGCGCGTGCGCAAAGGCGCGACCAGCTCCGCGCCGGAGAGACGATTCTTCACAGGCAGGGCGGCGGCCAAGCTGTGGTGGACCGCGGCGACGGCCTCGCCGAGTGCACGGGCCTCCAGGGCGAAGTCAGTGCCGAGCTGGTCCAGGTCGACGTCGATCTCACGAATCGCGTCGCGCACGGCACCAAGGGCCAGCTCCCAGCCGTCCACGGAATTCGGCACAAACTCCTGCAGCATAGCGGTGGTGTAGGTCTCGCCGTCAAGCTCCAACTCGAGCCATCCGAAAAGCTGCGGCACGGAGTCGCACTCGGCCTGGGATAGAGCCGCGAGCAACTCCACATCGGCATTTGTACCGGGGTGGAGGCGGCGGAAAAACTTACACATCACGGCATCGTCGAAAATCACCGACGTGTTCGACTGCTCGACGCCCATAGGGCGGCCGTTTTCGGGTCGGTCAAGGCTCGACTTCGGTACCGACTTTAAGGTCATGTCACCGAGCGAGCCACCGTCGACAAGCGCCTGCCCGAGCGCGGTGATGGCGGCGGAGTCGGCCAGAGCGTCGTAGCCCAGGAGGCCTTCCGCGCGGACCAAAAGCGACTGGTCGAGCCCCTCGGGCAGCTCCTCGGACCAGGCGATGGGCAGGAGATAGGTTGGGGCCTTGCCCGATGCGTCGACATGGACGCGGACCAGGGCGATATCGACGTCCGGGGCGACCGCGTGATCGCGCAGCGCCGGGCTTAGGGAGAGGACCTCGACGGATTCAATGTTTGCGGTCTTGTCGGCGAAAAAGCGCAGCTTCGGCAAGCTCTGCGCCAGTTCCGCGGCGATTAGTTCTACGTTGGGAATGCTCATTGTGCTTCGCCTTTCGTGTACGGATTCTTGGCGGGGTATTGCTCTAGTCTGCGTGCGAGGACGCCTGCACCGGCACATCCGAAATCGCCTGGGCGACCGGAATCGTCGGCGCCATCATCGACGCGTTCGCCTCTGAAGTTGTCTCCGGAGGGGTCTGAATTTCAAACCAGTAGAAGCCGTGGCCCGGCAGGGTGACCTGGTAGTTTTCAGTACCGATGGTGGGGAACGGGACTGAACCGGTCAGCTCTACGGGCGTGGAACCTGAAAACTCCGACAGGTCGAGGGACACCGCGGCGGGGTAGGAGGATAGATTATTGACGCACAGGAGCACCTCCTTCTCGCCGTCCTCCCGCTCGTACTCGCGCAGGTAGGTCAGTACCGACGGGGTGTCGGAGTCGAGCTCGCGAAAGGTGCCCAGGCCGAAGGCGTCGAAACGCTTGCGCACCTGGATTAGACGGCGCACCCAATTGAGCAGCGAGTTTGTGTAGCTGGCCTGGTTTTCGACGTTGACCGCCTGGTAGCCGTAGGTCGCGTCCTGAATTGTCGGCAGGTACAGGCGGCCCGGGTCGGCCTTGGAGAAGCCGGCATTGCGGTCCGGTGACCACTGCATCGGCGTGCGCACGCCGTCGCGGTCACCGAGCCAGATGTTATCGCCCATGCCGATCTCGTCGCCGTAGTAGAGGACGGGAGAGCCGGGTAGCGACAGCAGCAGTGCGTTGAACAGCTCCAGCTGGTTGCGGTCGTTCTGCAGCAGCGGCGCTAGGCGACGGCGAATGCCGATGTTTGCCTTCATGCGTGGGTCATGGGCGTACTCGGCGTACATGTAGTCGCGCTCCGCGTCGGTGACCATCTCCAGGGTCAGCTCGTCGTGGTTGCGCAGGAAGATGCCCCACTGCGCCGACGACGGAATCTCCGGGGTGGACTCCAGGATCTCCGAGATGGGGAAGCGGGACTGCTTGCGCACGGCCATGAAAATCCGCGGCATCAGTGGGAAGTGGAACGCCATGTGGCATTCGTCGCCGCCGACGTCGGGATCTCCGAAATACTCGACGACATCGGCCGGCCACTGGTTGGCCTCTGCCAGGAGCACGCGCCCCGGATACTCCTCGTCCATGACCTTGCGGCAGCGCTTGAGGAACTCGTGCGTCTCCGGCAGGTTCTCGCAGTTGGTGCCCTCGCGCTCGAAGAGGTAGGGAACCGCGTCGAGGCGGAAGCCGTCGATGCCCAGGTCGGACCAGAATCGCAGGACATCAATCATGGCCTCCTGGACCGCCGGGTTGTCGTAGTTCAGGTCCGGCTGGTGGGAGAAGAAGCGGTGCCAGTAGTACTGGCCGCGCACCGGGTCGTAGGTCCAGTTGGAATCCTCGGTATCAACGAAGATGATGCGCGCGCCCGAGTAAGTCTCCGGGTCGTCGGTCCAGACATAGAAGTCGCCGTAGGGGCCGTCGGGGTCGGTGCGGGAGGCCTGGAACCACTCGTGGCTATCCGACGTGTGGTTCATCACGAGGTCCGTGATGACTCGGATGCCCCGGGCGTGGGCTGCGTCCAGAAGCTCCTTGAAATCCTCGACGGTGCCGAACTCCGGCAGAACCTTGCGGAAGTCGCGGATATCGTAGCCGCCGTCTCGCAGCGGCGAGTCATAAAAGGGCGGAAGCCAGAGGCAGTCAACGCCGAGCCATTGCAGATAGTCGAGCTTCTCGGTGAGCCCTTTTAAGTCACCGGAGCCGTTGTTGTCCGAGTCGTTGAAGGCTCGGACAAGTACCTCGTAGAACACCGCGCTGCGGTACCACTCATAATCTGCCTTGGCGTCTGTCATGGCCTCCAGCGTAACGACTCGGGCTGCAACCTGCAGGAGCTTGCTTGAGGAGCTGGGGTGACAGGTGGGGCCTAGACGACCTTGTGCTTTTGAATTACTGCAGCGAGATCGTAGGCATCTTGTAGTCGCAGCTGGGCCGCGATCGGTGCGACGGAACCGGGGACCATGTCGATGCGCACGTTCGCCACACCAGCTGCCTTTCCGAACGGGGAAATCGACAGCGTATGTCCCTGAATCCGCTGCCAGGGAACCAGGTATTTGGTGTGCCAGAACTTGCCGTTTGTCACCAATAGCCCCTGGCGTGTTGCCCGGACACGCTGGTATTTCCAGTCGATGGGGCTTAACCACCACGCGGAGGCCGGAGTCTCCCAGGCGCCCAAAGAGGCTGCCTGGTCCGCGGAGCGCTCAGGGCCCGCAATCTCATCCATCAGGTCTGCGACGATGTCATCCAGCTCCGCATTGGGCGCGATGGGCACGAGCGTATTGTGCGTGTCCTTGTCGCCGATGCCGTAGCCCGCCACGGAAAGCTCAGCACGTGACCATTTCCACGGCCGCCACCACAGGGGCTGAATTACCTTGATTCCGTGGACGCGATCGATGGGGATGGACTGGGCGCGCGTCTCTAGCAGGCCCGCCGTCACCGATAGTCTCCTGCTTTTCGACGATGTGCGGAGCGTGAACTCCCAGGACCCGCTAAGCGTCATAAAGATTGAGGCGATAACACCGCCAACCGCAATCACAGTACCGATGGTGATTCCCGTGAGCATCTCTGCGACAAAGTCCGTGAAGAACGCGGCAATCACGCCCGCGATTACCGCGAAAACGCCCAGGAATAGACCCGGTCCGATGCAGACAGAGGCGGCGAGCAGGGCAACGGGAAGCGGACCGTAAATGGTCCTTGCATCTATAATCGTGCCGGCAGGCTGAAAGTCAGCAGCCTGCGCATTAGTTGGAGCTGCCTGTCCCGATGCCAACCCGGTGTCTAGCTTCTCGACCTCCGCGAGTACTTCGGCACGGAACCGCACGCACTCGTCGTGAGTCAGATACTGAACCTTGAAATGCGAATCCTTGCCGCCGGCGGTCTCGATGACAATTTCGGCCAGCCCGAACAGCCGAGGAAGCAGCGGCTGATTAATGTCCACCGCCTGAACCCGGTCGAGGCGGGCGTTGCGCCGGGACCTTATGATCCAGCCCGAGCCGTAGAGGACCTCCTGGTCCGTTAGCTCGTAGAAGATATAGCGCCAGGAAACCCACGCAAGCAGGGCGATCACAATGATCGCCAGCACCACGATGCCGATGGCCACGGCGACTCCGGCGAGAGCCCAGTCCGAAAGAAGGGCCCCGAAATCTGCGATGGCCTGCCACATATTAAAGGCGACCCATGCCAGCACCGCGGCTAAAAGCGTGAAGCTTTTGAGGACCGGTGTGAGCGGATGAACCCTCCGCCGCGTCTCGCGCAAATCCATCACAGCCCCGCCATTCGGTCGTGGGCGCGCTGGGAAAGGCGGGCGCGAAGCTCAAGGGCGTCCTGCCTGCGTAGCCCGTGTACCTCGGCGTCCGAGGTCGCGGAGGCCGTGTTGAGCTTCAGCGTGGCCAGGCCGTACATGCGCAGCAGCGGCCCCTCGTCGACATCGATGAACTGAATGCGACCGTAGGGGACGACGGTAACCGAGCGCCACCAGCGACCGGAGGCCACGATGAAGTCATCCTCGCCCTCGAGATACCGGTGGGCGCGAACCTGCCTGCCGATGAGCCAGTGCATCCACACGTAGCCGCAGAGGCAAACAATCCACAGCAAGCCCGCCCAGATGGTAAACAGAAACGCGGCTACGGTCGCGGCCGCCGCAACCGAGGCGGCGAAGATGGCGACGCTAATGCGCCTGACCTTCGCAAGCGCCGAATCGACCGGGTGGAGCGCGGGATTTTCTGGGGCTAATAGGTCAAGGGCTGTCATGATTGCCAGTTAAACATATGGGGGCGGGCGTTCACGGTGTTGCCTGGATGCGGGTTCAGCGGATAGAACTGTGCCTATGGATCGCAGGAAAATCATCGCAGTGCTCATCACCCTGATTACAATCTTGACCTGCGTGGAGATCTACCGCTTCATGCAGACGCTGCCCGCCTAGTATTCGTAGGCTAGCTCCCGAAGAGCTGGCGGGGTGCCTCCCAGGCATCCTCGACTACACGTTCGGTAGTCAGGTCGTCTGCGCCGGCCCACGCCGTCACCTGTCGCGTCCCGTTGTACTTGGGCAGACGCGTGGAGCCAGTCTTCACAAAATCGACCGCAACCTGGTGGAAGGGATGGTTGCGTTCGCGGCCGAAAAAGCGCGCCAGGTCGATGCAGTGCGGAGCCCCCGATGTCCTTCCAGCGGGGGCGTAGCCGAGGCCCTTGCCTGGCTCGAACTGCGCGGCCCACACGTCGTGGCCGGCGGCTGCGGTCCGCTCCGCAACTTTCACCGCGCTCGACCTAATCGCCGAGTCGGAGATGACAAAACCACAGGGACGCTGCCCATAGGCGGCAGCGGGGAAAGCGCCGACCGCGCCGTGGCCCTTGGCATAGCGGCGTGCGAACCAGTTTTTCGTCGGCAAGCGGTCCAAGGTTTCGACTGCGCGCTCGGCGAAGAACTCCTCGCTGGTGCAGGTAATCAAGGTGGGTAGCTTCGGGCTGAAGGACTCGAAGCGGGGGCCTACGGCGGGGTCCGAGGGGGAGACCGCGGCGACGAGGCGCTGCGCGCGGTCGACCGCTGCAGCGGAAGCGTGGGCGAAGGCGGCGGTCGACGGGCGGGATCCGATTCCGAGACCGGCCATAGCCCGGCGCATCGGTGAGCCCGAGAGCAGGGAGAATGCCGGAGACATGGCGATGATTCGGTGAATCTTGCCGTTCGCGCGGGGGTCTGAGGACACCGCCAGCGCCAGGCCCGCGCCGGCCGATTGGCCGGACACAGTCACCTGGCTCGTATCGCCTCCGAATGCTGGGGCATTGCGCAGCACCCAGTCGAGGGCGAGGAAAATATCATCGACGGCACGGTATGTCTCGTCCTTTCCATCGCGCCAGAAGCCGCCGAGGTTCTTCCGGTATCCGAGCGAGATAGTGACAATGCCATTCTTCGCAAACGATGTCGCGTCAGTCCACGGCTCCGAGGGGTGCCCGAACTCGTAGCGGCCGCCGTGAATCCAGAGCAAAATTGGGAATTTCGCAGCGTCCTCGAAAGGGGTCTCCGCCGGCTGCGGCGCTGTCACCGTTAGGACTAGCTCCTGTTCCGGCTCCTCTCGTTTGATCCCCACATGAGGGCCGTCGGAGACCGGGGAAGAAGGAGCGAAGGGCCTCGCGCTCGCGTAGTCGATGTTGTAGACCTGCAGGACTCCGTCGCGCACGTTGCCGGTCAGGTCGCCACAGGGCGCGGATACTGTCATGGTCAGCATGGTGACGTCAAAGGTCCTTTCGTAAAAAACACCAGTTTTCAGCGCGACAATTTTTCGAAAGTATTCGCATCTATCACGCTACAGTGGAGTGCATTATGTCTAATGATGCATCAAACCCGCTTTTGAAATCTTCCGAACTCTTCTTAGAGCTTCCTCCGTTTGCCGATATCACCGATGCCGACGTAGTGCCCGCGTTCGAGGCCGCAATGGCCTCCCACTTGCGCGAAATTGATCAGATTGCCACCTCTAGTGAGGCCGCCACCTTCGCCAACACCATTGAGGCGCTCGAGCGATCCGGCCAGGATCTAGACCGCGTTGCCGCCTACTTCTTCAATATCGCCGGCACTGATGCGACTGATTCCCGCATGGAAATCGAGGCCCAAATCGCCCCGAAGCTGGCTGCGCACTTCGACCAGATTCGCCTGCGCTCGGACCTCTGGGAACGCATTAAGTCCATCACTTCTGTATCCGGTGCCGCGGACGAGGAGGAGGCCGCCCGCCTGCTGGATAAGACCCGCGAGGATTTCCGCCGCGCCGGCGCTGACCTCGCAGTGGGCGATAAGGCCGAGCTGAGCCGCATCAACGCTCGCTTGTCCGAGCTCGCCACAGCTTTCGGAGAGAATCTGCTGAAGGACACCGCCGCACGCGCCGTCGCCATCTCCGACCGCTCCGAGCTCGCCGGGCTTTCCGACGATGCCATCGCCTCTTTTGCGGCCTACGCCAAGAAGGCGGGGTCGGATGCGAACTGGCTGATCCCGCTGGATCTCCCGTCGACCCCGGCTCTCCTAGCAGACCTGGACAATGCCGACACCAGGGCCAAGCTCTACGAGGCGTCCCTCGGCCGCGCATCAAACGGCGCCAACGACAACACCGACATCGTCCTCGAGGCGGCGCGCCTGCGCGCCCGCCGGGCGAAGCTGCTCGGCTTCGAAACCCATGCCGACTACGTCATCGCGAAGGAGACGGCGAAGACCGCCTCCGCCGCCCGAAAGCTCATCGCCGATCTGGCGCCGGCGGCCGTCGCAAATGCGGAAGGTGAATACAAGCGCGTATCCGATCTGGCAGGCGACGAGCCCGTCACGGGTGCGGACTGGCCCTACTGGGAGCGCCGTCGTAAGGCGGAGGAGTTCGCGGTGGACACCGAGGAGCTCAAGAACTACTTCGAGTTGAATCGGGTCATCGAGGACGGCGTATTTTTCGCCGCGCACAAGCTCTACGGCATCGAGGTGAAAAAGCGCGAGGACCTGGAAGGGTACGCGCCGGGCACGACTGTGTGGGAGGTGTCCCAGGGCGGCGGCGAGACCATTGGCCTGATCGTGACCGACTACTTTTCCCGGCCGACCAAGCGCGGCGGCGCCTGGATGAGTTCCTTCCGCGATCAGTCGAAGCTGCTGGACCGCAAGCCCGTTGTCGTCAACGTGATGAACATCGCCGAGACCGAGCCGGGCACCCCTGTTTTGCTCACCCTCGACGAGGTCACCACCGCTTTCCACGAGTTCGGCCACGCACTCCACGGCCTGCTTTCCGACGTCACCTACCCGACGTTCTCCGGCACCAACGTGCCGAGGGACTTCGTGGAGTTCCCCTCCCAGATCAACGAGAATTGGGCGCTGGAACCGTCGATTCTGGCCAACTACGCGTTCCACGTTGGCACCGGTGCACCGATTGACGCCGACCTGGTTGAGGCGGTCAAGCTGGCACGCACCGCGGGCGAGGGCTTCGCGACGGTCGAGTACTTGGCGGCCTGCGCGATTGACTTGGCGTGGCACAGCCTGACCGAGGAGGAGGCCGCTGCCGTCACCGATGTCGATGCTTTCGAGGCCGACGCTCTGGCCGAGTTGGGCCTGGACGTGGCCAATATCGCTCCGCGCTACCGTTCGCGCTATTTCAATCACATCTTCGCCGGCGGCTACTCGGCCGGTTACTACTCCTACCTGTGGGCGGAGGTTCTCGACGCCGACGGCTTCGACTGGTTCATCGAAAACGGCGGAGCGAGCGCTGCGGGCGGGGCCCACTTCCGCGAGGAGGTCCTCTCTCGCGGAGGTGCAATCGACTTCACCGAGGCTTACCGAGCATTCCGCGGTCGGGATAAGGACATCGAGCCGTTGTTGGTTCGCCGTGGGCTGGCGGGGACGAACGCGGAATCCTAGTCGGGCCCTGACCCGTCAGTTGGAGTAAGTTTGCACTCATGGCACGCGCATTTGACTCGGTTGGGCAGTGGCTGATTCAGCTGCCGCTGCTTCTGCAGGTCAGCGTCCTGGTTGCTGTCCTGCTCATAGTCGGTGGGCTCGCGGCATTCGCGCTTGTCGGCGTAATCGACATAGCCCACGGACGGCTGTGGCGGGCCTGGGGCAAGATTCGGGCTTCCAAAACCTCAGAGACTATGGTTGAGGAATCCACAAAAACAGGCAGTAGGGAGTTGAGGTAGAAGCATGCATCGTTCCAAGCACTCGAAGGTACTTCTGGCCTTAATCGTGCTCCTGGTGCTGGTGCTCCTGGCTGGGGGCCTGAGCCAGATTCAGTTCTAGCCACCCAGCCGTCTGCGACGTCCCTAGCTCTTGGCGAAGGAGGGGTAGGAAGGCAGGTCCTCCACCACGACGGCCTCTCCCTCGGCGTTGGTCAGCGGAATACACCAGTTCGGGTACTGATCGTGCGTGGTGCCGGGCTGGTTCTGGGTCCGGCGGTCGCCGACCATGTCGACCAGCGCCGCGCATTTCAGCGCTGAAGGCGTGCGATCTAGGAACCTGTGGAGGCCATCGACTAGCACATCGATTGGGGGAAGGTTATCCCTGGTCAGGGCTTCCTCGTCCATGTCTGCGGCCGCAGTGCCCGCGAAGCAGCCCTCCTGTTTAGCGGCAACCAGGACCTTCCGGATCCACTCCAAGTCCCTCTTATCCTCCGCATCCACGTCGGAAAGCAGCAGGCCAAGGCGCTGGCGCAGCTTGATGTGCTCGCCGGCCAGGTAACCGGCAGTCGGCGGCAGGTCGTGCGTGGTTACGGACGACAGGCACAGGCTGCGGTAGGCCGACGGCGGCTTTGGCTGATCTCCCTGGGACTCGAACCACAGGATCGAGGTACCCATAACTCCCCGGGAAGCGAGATAGTCCTGGACCCACGGTTCAAAGGTTCCCAGGTCTTCGCCGACAACGAGGGCTCCGGCCAGCTCGGCCTCGAGCGCCAGGATGCCCACCATGGCCTCGTGATCGAAGTAGAGGTAGGTGCCGTTAATCGGCGACTCCATGCGCGGCATCACCCACAGGCGGAACATGCCGAGGACGTGATCGACGCGGATTCCGCCCGCATGGCGCAGGATGGTGCGGAGCATATCGCGCCACGGCTTGTACCCGGCCTCGGCGAGCTTGTGCGGGTTCCACGGCGGCTGGGACCAGTCCTGGCCGCGCTGGTTGAATCCATCCGGCGGGGCGCCTACAGAAATTGCAGGGGCGAGCCATTCCGCGAGGTTCTCAGCGTCGGATCCGCCCGGGTGCACGCCGACGGCGAGGTCGGCCATGATGCCGATACGCATACCGGCCTCCTTGGCTGCGGCCTGGGCCTGGCCTAGCTGCTGGTCCGCAATCCACTGGACCCACAGATGGAAGTGCATGATTTCCTCGCGCAGCGAGTCCACATCTTCGTGGCTGCCCAGCGGCGGGACGAGCTCAGGCGCGTCCGCAGTTTCGGAGGCGCCGTCCTTATCGGCCTTTGCCGCTGCAGCCTGCTCGCGGGCCTGCTTGCGCTGCGCTAGCTCACGCTCGGTGCACCATGCCGCGTAGTCATAAATGCCGCGGCCCTCAGCTGCGAGCCAACGCTCGAACTCCGCCTGGCGGGCCTCCGAGAGTGGGACTTTGTGCACGGCGCGCAGGACCTTTAACTTGGCAGCGTAAATGGGGTTGCGCTCAATTTCTTCCGCGCTGTGGTTTAGCTCGTGGAATTTCGCAGCTAGCTGACGCGCCTCGTCGGCTTCGTCCTTGTCCAGGTAGCCGAACTCGTCAATCAGCTCGGGGCGGGCGTAAATTGGGTTGACGTAACGACGCGTCGTCGGCAGGTAGGGGGAGTCCTCCACCGGGGGCACGGGCTCGGCTGCGTGCAGCGGGTTAATCAGGACGAAGTCCGAGCCAGCGTGCTGCGCGCTAACCTGTGCGAGGTCGCCGAGGGTCGCGAAGTCTCCGATGCCCCAGCTGCGGCGCGAGCGCACCGAGTAGAGCTGCGCCATCACACCATGCGCGGGCTTTTCGACGTACTTGTCCGCGGTCGAGAGCCTATTCGGCGTGATTGCCAGGTCGCACTCCGCTACGCGCTCTCCGTTGACGGCCTTGAGCCGATGCCACCCCAGCGGAAGGTCCTCCGGGATTGCGAAAGCGGCCTCGCCCATTAGCTGATCGCCGACCTGGCGGGGTTCTACCAAGTGGTGGGCCTGGGCGCACGGCCAGACTGCGCCGGTGGATAGTTCGACGGAGACGTTGACGCTGCTGCCGTGCGGGACGTGGACCAGTACCCGTTTAAACTCGCCGCGGCGTGCGACGACCACTGGGGGTAGGAGGCGGGACCACTGCTTGTCCGCCCAAGCTCTCCGGGCGCGCTCGATGTCCGCGTCACTGGGATTTTCGCCCAAATCGATACCTAGCGCTGCGAGAACTTTCAGTATGGTCTCGCGCGAGACGTGGACGAGCTCGCCTTCCGTAGAGTGGTAGGAAACTCCCACTCCGACGTCTCGGGCGAGGTCGGCGAGAGGAGAGGTAATGGGTGAATTCGAAGCTGCCTGTGTCACTCCTCCAATAATGCCAGTTTCGCGGAGCTTTGACAGGGGTGGCACAAGTCACTTTGTTATTGAAATGTTTCCGAAATCGCAACGGCGCTCGGAGTCATGTTCTATCTTGATTGCTATAAAAACCAACGTAGACAAGTAAAGGGTTAATTGCGCGATGCGTGAATACACTGCTGAGGCTAAGTACGTAATCGGCGAGGAAGAGACAATTATCACCTCGTTGCGAGAGCTGGTGAGCAAGCGCCCGAAGCTCGTGCTGTTCAGCCGCCCCAAGAACTTCGAGTGGGTCAACGTCACAGCGCAGGAGTTCTACGACGAGGCCAAGGCAGTGGCTAAGGGCTTGATCGCCAACGGTATCCAGCCGGGTGACCGAGTTGCGCTGCTGAGTGAGACCCGCTACGAGTGGAATCTCCTCAACACCGGCATCTGGATGGCGGGTGCGGCCGTCGTGCCGATCTACGGTTCCTCCTCCTCCGGGCAGATCCGCTGGATCGTGGAGAACTCCGGCGCCGTGTTCGGCTTCACCGAGTCCCGCGAGCACACCGACCGCATGAAGCCACTGGTGGTTAAAGGCGAGGGCAGCGGCGTTGAGGGGGAGTCCCAGCTGCGTCGCGTCCTGGAGATTAACGCCTCCGCAGTCGACACCATCTGCTACGAGGGCCGCGATATCGACGACGCCGAGGTGGAAAAGCGTATCGACGCAACCAAGGCGGACGACATCGCATCGGTGATCTACACCTCCGGCACCACGGGCCGACCGAAGGGCTGCGTGCTCCTGCACTCAAACTGGCTGGCCGAGGCCCGCGCAATCCTCACCAACGAGATCGGCCTGATTGCCCGTCCGGGCAACCGCATCCTGACCTTCCTGCCGCTGGCGCACGTGCTCGCGCACGCGGTGTCGCTGGCCTCCATAATTGCCGGCGCCACCCAGTCGCACTGGTCGGATACCAAGACCGTGACCCTGGAGTTCCAGCGCTCCCGCCCGCACCTGATTCTCGGTGTGCCGCGTGTGTTCGAGAAGGTTCGTGACTCCGCATTCGCCTCCGCGAAGGAAAAGGGTGCCTTCGGCATCGCGCTGTTCGAGCGCGCCGAGGCCACCGCGATTGAGTACTCCAAGGCGCTGGATACCCCAGAAGGGCCTTCGCGTGCGCTGAAGATGCGCCTGAAGCTCTACGACAAGCTGCTGTTCTCCAAGATTAAGGCCGCCATGGGCGAGGCCGTGCAGTACACCATCTCTGGCGGCTCCGCGATGTCCAGCGACCTCGGCCACTTCTTCCGCGGCCTGGGCGTCACCGTCTACGAGGGCTACGGCCTGACCGAGTCCACCGCAGCCATCACGGTCAACCACCCGGGTGACCAGGTCATCGGCACCGTCGGGCGCCCGGTTGGCGGCTGCTCCGTCCGCATTGCCGACGACGGCGAGATCCTGCTCAAGGGCCCGGTCGTCTTCGATCGTTATTGGAAGAACGAGGAAGCCACCGAGGCCACCTTCGAAGATGGCTGGTTCAAGACCGGCGATATCGGAGAGCTCGACGAGACCGGTCACCTGCGCATCACCGGGCGCAAGAAGGACCTCATCGTCACCGCCGGCGGCAAGAACGTCGCCCCCGGCCCGATGGAAGATCGCATGCGTGCGCACCCGCTGGTCTCCCAGGCCGTTGTCATCGGCGATGGCCGCCCGTTCGTCTCCGTCCTGGTCACTCTCGACGAGGAGGCGCTGGCCAAGTGGAAGGTCGAGCACAACGTCGCCGAGAGCACCTCGATTCGCGACCTCGCGGCGTCCTCCGCGGTCCTGCGCGCCGAGATTCAGGACGCGGTCAACTCCGCCAACGAGCTGGTCTCCCACGCCGAGGCGATTAAGAAGTTCCACATCCTCAACAACGACTTCACCGAGGACAGCGGCGAGCTGACACCGACGATGAAGGTCAAGCGCAACGTCGTTATGGATAATTACTCCCGCGAGATTGAAGCGCTGTACCACCGCTAAATTTTTCAGTGCCCATCGGCACCGTGTTGTTACCTCGCTTTGGCCCCCTGCCGCTTTAAGGTAGGGGGCACTGGTGTTTTTTAGATTCTTTTTAGATGTTTCTTCGGGAGGCGGGGCAATGGTCAACCACTTCGATGCTCGGTTGCGCCTGCGCGAAGTCACCCAAGAGCTCTATGACATCGGGGACGAGGTCGCCGAGCATATCGAGCACCTTGCGCAGGCCGTGGCTGATGTCGACCGTGAGTTGGTCGATGAGTGCGTGCTCGAGCTGGCCGACATCGTCGACGAGGCCGTGGAGGATTCCCGCCCGCTCATCGGCGAGCTCGATGGTCTCCGCCAGGCGTTCACCTCGGGTATCCGCTCCGGTCGCATGGGCACGCTGACCGCCTCGGCCGGCGGCTCGTCGCACCCCCGCCACGCTCCGAAGACCATCGACGTGCAATCCCTGTCGCTGATCCCAGCCCCAATCGAGCACCCGGTCGCGCTTCCCACTGTCACTCAAGCGATGATCGCGCGTTCCGACGCCGTCGCCGCCTACCTCGAGGAGCTCGCCGACTGGGTCTCCGCTGAAAACATCCGAGGCGTGGAAAAGCTCGGCTGCGTCGCGCTGTCCCAGCTCTATGCGCAGTCCGGGCGGCAGGCACTCGCCGCTGCTGCCGCATGGTGCGTCGCGGTTCCGGAGACGCATCCGGCCGTCGCAAAGGCTCTGCGGGGGCGCAGGCCTCCGGAGTTTCTCATGGAGCGCGCCCGCATCGACGAGATTGTGCGCCGCGTCAAGCGCCGTCGGCAGCTCGAGCACGCGTAGAGTTTTTCTCCGTGGATTCCTTCGGCGTTTACCTGCACGTGCCCTTCTGCGCCACGAGGTGCGGGTACTGCGACTTCAACACCTACACTGCGGGTCAGCTCGGCCCTGGCGCCTCTCAGGGCGACTACCTCGACGCAATCATCCGCGAGTTGGAGATGGCCGTCGCGTCCGATCCGGGCTCGGCCCGCCCCGCCGACACCGTTTTCGTCGGGGGCGGCACCCCCTCGCTGCTCGGGGCGGACGGCCTGCGCAGGCTCCTCGATGGCGTCCGCAACAGCTTCGGGCTTGCCGACGGCGCCGAGGTGACGACCGAGTCCAACCCGGAGTCCACCTCGCCGGAATTCTTCGAGGGAATTCTCGATGCGGGCTTCACCCGTGTCAGCCTGGGCATGCAGTCCGCGGTGCCACACGTGCTCGCGACGCTGGACCGGACCCACACCCCGGGGCGCCCCGCCGCTGCGGTTGCGGAGGCTCGGGCTGCGGGTTTCGAGCACATCAACCTGGACGTAATCTACGGCACTCCGGGCGAGTCCATGGCGGACCTGGACACCACGCTTGCCGCCGTGCTGGACACCGAGGTTGACCATGTCTCGGCCTACTCGCTGATAGTCGAGCAGGGCACCGCCATTGCCCGCAAGGTTCGCCGCGGCGAGCTGCCGATGCCGGACGACGACGACCTTGCCGACCGCTACGAACGCATTGACTCGGCGCTTTCCCAGGCCGGTTTTTCCTGGTACGAGGTGTCGAACTGGGCGCGACCAGGTGGGGCCTGCCGCCACAACCTGGTCTACTGGCGCGACGGCAACTGGTGGGGTGCAGGCCCCGGCGCTCATTCGCACGTCGACGGCCGCCGCTTCCACAATGTCAAGCATCCGGCTCGTTACTCGGCCACCGTCTCGGCGGGCGAGCTTCCCATCAAGGACTCGGAAACGCTGACCGATGAGGACCGGCATGTCGAGAAAATCATGCTAGGCCTGCGACTGTCCGAGGGCATTGATGTCGCCCTGCTGCATGAGGAGGAGCGACGTCGGGCGCGTCGGCAAGCAGATGAGGGCATGCTGGTCTTCGATGGCGGGCGCGTGCGGCTGACAGATCGCGGGCGTCTGCTGGCGGACGCGATTATAGTCGACATCCTTAGCTAAGCTATCCGCATGTCTAGTCAGACGGATAAGCGCAGGCAGGAAGTTCTCCGGGCGATTGTGACGGACTATGTGTCCTCCCAGGAGCCGGTGGGGTCGAAAGCTCTGGTGGAGCGGCACGACCTCGGAGTTTCGTCTGCGACGATTCGAAACGACATGGCGGTTCTCGAGGCCGAGGGCTACATCGAACAGGAGCACGCCTCCTCCGGGCGCATCCCTACGGAGAAGGGCTACCGCCGATTTGTGGACAATATCTCGCAGATCAAGCCGCTGTCGCGGGCCGAGCACCGCGCAATCCTGGAGTTTCTGGAGGGCGGTGTCGACCTGGAGGACGTGCTGAGGCGCAGCGTGCAGTTGCTCAGCCAGCTAACGCGTCAGGTGGCGGTCGTGCAGGTGCCGACTCTGCAGGTCTCCCGCGTGCGCCACTGCGAGGTCGTGCAGCTGGCGGACGTTCGCCTGCTACTGGTAGTCATCACCGACACCGGCCGCGTGGAGCAGCGCAACGTGGAGCTGGCTGCACCGCTAGACCCGGACGCGGTGCCGCAGCTAAGGGAACACCTCAACCGCGCGATGGGCGGGCAGACGCTTTCCGACGCCTCGATTGCCATAGCCGACCTAGCGGTCAATGCGCCGAGGAATCTGCGCGACGTTATCATCCGCTGCTCGACGGTACTGGTGGAGTCTCTGATTGAGCGGCCCAACGACAGGCTCATCCTCTCGGGTGCGTCAAATCTGACGCGTGGTAATATCCACGGTCGCTTGCCTTCCACGCTGCCTGTGGTCCTTGAGGCCCTGGAGGAGCAGGTTGTTGTGCTGAAGCTATTGTCTGCTGCGCAGGACCTGCACCGAGTCCAGGTTTCCATCGGCGAGGAAAACGAGGACGAGGAGCTTCGGGGAACCTCAGTGGTCTCGACCGGCTATGGCGCCGGGGGAGAGATTCTGGGCGGTATGGGTGTGGTGGGCCCTACGTATATGGATTATCCGGGAACAATTTCCTCGGTCGCAGCTGTTGCACAGTACGTCGGTCGGGTATTGAAAGGAAGTAGCTAAAGTTGGCACGCGACTATTACGGCATCCTCGGAGTGGACAAGGACGCCACGGACGCTGACATTAAGAAGGCGTACCGAAAGCTAGCGCTAAAGTACCACCCGGACCGTAACCCGGATGATGAGGAAGCGGCGGAGAAGTTCCGCGAGGCTTCCCAGGCCAACGAGGTGCTGCTAGATCCGGAGAAGCGCCGCATCGTTGACATGGGCGGCGACCCAATGGATCCTGCCGGCGGAATGCCGGGTGGCGGCTTCGGTGGCTTTGGCGGCGGTGGCCTGGGCGATGTCTTCGAGGCCTTCTTCGGCGGTCAGGGTGGCGGCCGCCAGCGTCGCTCCCGCGTGCAGCCGGGCGCCGACGCTCTACTGCGCATCTCCCTGGGTCTCGACGAGGCCTTTACCGGTGTGCGCAAGTCCATCACGGTGGACACTGCCGTGCTCTGTGACGTGTGTGAGGGCACCGGCTCCAAGTCCAAGTCGAAGCCGCAGGTCTGTGGCACATGTAACGGTACGGGCGAGATTCAGCAGGTCCAGCGTTCCTTCCTGGGCAATGTGATGACCTCGCGGCCGTGCCCGACCTGTCAGGGCACCGGTGAGATTATCCCGGATCCGTGCGACAACTGCGGTGGAGACGGCCGCGTCCGCGCTCGTCGCGACCTGACCGTGAACGTGCCGGCCGGCATCTCCGACGGCATGCGCATCCGCATGGCCGGCCAGGGCGAGGTCGGACCCGGAGGCGGCCCCTCCGGCGACCTCTACGTCGAGGTCCAGATGGACACGCACCCGGTCTACCAGCGCGAGGGCGATGACCTGCACCTGAACGTTTCGGTTCCGATGGCTGACGCCGCACTGGGCACGGACTTCGAGGTCGAGGACCTGCTCGGCGAGCCGATGACGCTGACCGTCGATCCGGGTACCCAGCCCGCGCAGGAGATTCGCGTCGAGGGCAAGGGCATGCCGCACTTGCGTGGTGAGGGCAACGGCGACCTGGTCGCGCACGTCCACGTTTCCGTGCCCACGAAGCTGGACCGTCGATCGCGCGAGCTTCTGGAAGAGCTGCGTGACCACCGTAGTGACGACGCCAAGGTCGCTGATGCGGCCGAGGGGCGCGGTTTCTTCTCGCGCTTCCGTCGGCGCTAGGTAAGCCGGGTGCGACTGCGAGTGCGACTGCGGGTGAGCGAAAAATGAGTCTGCCTGTATTCCTCGGTGACTTCGTGGAGCTGCCTACGGTTGGCGAGATCGTCGTCATCCGCGGCGCTGAGGCCAAGCATGTCAGTGTGCGCCGACTGAAGGAGGGCGCCGAAATTCTGCTGGCGAACGGGGCGGACCTGGTCGTTCGTGGTGTGTTGATGCACGTCGATCCGCGCGAGGTCCACATCCGGGTGGATGCGGCGGAGCATCGCGGGCGGCCTCTGCCGCACGTGACCGTGGTGCAGGCGCTGCCGAAGTCGGACCGAGCAGAGCTGGCCGTGGACCTAATGACAGAGTCCGGCGTGGACGAGGTCATTCCCTGGGCCGCAATTAACTGCGTGGCCAAGTGGAACGGAGCAGCTAAAGCAGATAAGGCCCGCGCCAAGTGGCAAGCCGCAGCACGCGAGGCCGCGAAGCAGGCCAGGCGCGCATGGATCCCGCCGGTGGCGCCGCTGCATTCGACGGCCGAGGTAGTGCAGTTGATTTCCTCGGTTGTCGCCGAGGGCGGGGTGGCAGCGGTGCTCCACGAGGAGGAAACGGCCTCCTTTGCGCGGTTTGCCGAGCAGGCTAAGGGGGCTCGCCGCGTTGTGTTCATCGTCGGTCCGGAAGGCGGCGTGAGCCCTCAGGAGGTGGAGATCTTCCGCGAGGCAGGGGCCGAATCAGTGGTGCTGGGGCCGACAGTGCTGCGCAGCGCCCTGGCAGGTGCTGCAGCGCTTAATGCTCTCGGTCCGCTGACCGGCCGGTGGGACCGTTAAGATAGGCGAGTAATGACAAAATTTTCTGTGAATGCCCGCACGACCGCTGTAGTGGAACTCGATGACGAGTTGGCCCCGGTCGTGGTGGGTCATGCCGACCAAAACCTGCGCCTGCTGGAGAGCCTTCTCGCCGCGGACGTTCACGTCCGTGGCGGGGTGGTGACAATCAAGGGCTCGCCGTCGGAGGTTTCGCTGGCCACCCGAGCCTTCAAGGAACTGGAGTCGATGGCGCGGCGTGGGCACGAGCTGTCACTGGACTCGGTGCGCCGCGCTGTGGGCATCGTCGATCGTGGCGAGAAATCAGCTAGTGACGTTCTCGGCAGCGGCATCATCACTCATCGGGGTAAGACGGTGCGTGCCAAGACCGAGGGGCAAAAGGAATATGTCGATGCAATCGACCGCTTCAACGTGGTGTTCGGCGTCGGCCCCGCAGGAACTGGCAAGACCTTCCT
This sequence comes from Corynebacterium lactis RW2-5, assembly GCF_001274895.1. NCBI lineage: Bacteria > Bacillati > Actinomycetota > Actinomycetes > Mycobacteriales > Corynebacteriaceae > Corynebacterium > Corynebacterium lactis. Next base: position 1,924,652 of record NZ_CP006841.1, on the reverse strand, counting down.
GGCGATGGCGAAGGCAGTGGCTGCTCTGAAGGACAAGCAGGTAGAGCGAATCATCCTGACCCGTCCCGCGGTGGAGGCCGGCGAGAACCTCGGCTTCCTGCCGGGCACTCTGCACGAGAAGATTGACCCCTATCTGCGCCCGCTGCACGATGCCATGCGCGAGATGCTGGAGCCGGACCTCATTCCGAAGCTGATGGAAACCGGTGTGGTCGAGGTGGCTCCGCTGGCCTACATGCGCGGCCGCACGCTCAACAACGCATTCATAATTCTGGATGAGGCACAGAACACCACACCTGCCCAGATGAAGATGTTCCTAACCCGCCTCGGCTTCGGCTCCAAGATGGTCATTACCGGCGATGCCAGCCAGGTGGATTTGCCGCGCGGCCAGAAATCGGGATTGGCCGTGGCCCGTGAGGTTCTGCGCGGCGTGCCCGGTATCGCCTTCCCGTCGTTGACCTCCTCCGACGTGGTCCGCAATCCGCTGGTCACCGCAATCGTGGAGGCTTACGACGACTTCGACGCCTACGAGGAAGGCATCGAGCAGGGAAAGAACAAGGTCAAGAATTTCAAGGACGCGTGAGGCGAGAGATGAGCATCGAGGTTTTTAACGAGTCGGGGCAGGGCGTCAACGAGGAGTCCCTCATCGACGTAGCGCGCTACGCGCTGGGGCGCATGGACGTTCACCCCGCCGCCGAGCTGAGCATCCATATCGTGGACCTGAAGACCATAGAGGACCTGCACGTCCGCTGGCTGGATCTTCCGGGCCCCACCGATGTAATGAGCTTTCCCATGGACGAGCTGACACCGGGATCAGGCAGGCCGGATGCCGCGGATCCGGGTCCGTCCATGCTCGGCGATATCGTGTTGTGCCCGGAGTTCGCCGCAGGCCAGGCGGAGCGCTCGGGCCACCCACTCAGTCACGAGCTGGTTCTTCTGACGGTGCACGGCGTGCTTCACCTGCTGGGGTACGACCACGTCACGGCGGAGGAGGAGCGTCAGATGTTCTCCCTCCAGAACGGTCTGCTGGCCGACTGGTACGACGATATTGACCGCCGCGGTGTGAGCTTTAGCGCCAAGCCGATCACTCCGAACGCGTTCCCAGAGCGCTCTAACGAGCGATGATTCCCCTAGCGCTCATCGCGGTCTTAGCCATGCTGGGAGCCGGAGCTCTCAACACTGTCGAGACCGCGGTGTCCGCCATCTCCAGGGCGCGTGTGGCGGAGCTGCAGCGCGACGAGGTTGCCGGTGCCGGCGCGCTGCTGAAGGTCGTCGACAACCGGGCAAGGCACGTCAACGTCCTGGTCATCCTGCGTACCCTCTGCGAATCCAGCGGTGCGGTCGCCATCGCGGCGTTGTGCCTGCAGCTCTTCGCCCCTCAGGAGTGGGCGATTGCAGCAGCCGTCGGCGTGCTGTCCCTCTTTACATTTCTGGTTCTTGGGGTTTTCTCCCGCACCTTGGGTCGGAAGAATCCTTACTCCATTTCACTGGGCAGCGCTGTTGTACTGGGCTTTTTAGCGAAGGTGTTGCGCCCGCTCGAGAAGATTCTCATCTGGCTGGGCAACATCATCACGCCGGGAGGCGGTTTCCGCGATGGCCCCTTCGCCACCGAAGTGGAGCTGCGCGAGATGGTCGACATCGCCCAGGAGAAGGGAATCGTCGAGCACGACGAACGCCGGATGATCCAGTCCGTTTTTGACCTGGCGGAGACGTCGGCACGCGCTGTGATGGTGCCGCGCCCGGAGATGGTGTGGATCGAGTCGGACAAGCACTGCGGCCAGGCGGTCACCCTGTGCGTGCGCTCGGGCCATTCGCGCATTCCGGTCATTGGGGACAGTGTCGAGGACATTGTCGGTGTGGTCTACCTAAAAGACATTGTGGCGCGCACTTACGCGCGTACCGACGGCGGCCGCGGCGTCGGTGTCTCGGAGGTCATGCGCCCGTCAGTGTTCGTGCCCGATTCCAAGCCTCTCGACGACCTGCTCGACGAGATGCAGCGCAACCGCAACCACATCGCAGTTCTTATCGACGAGTACGGCTCCGTGGCGGGGCTAATCTCCATCGAGGACATCCTGGAGGAGATCGTCGGCGAGATTGCCGACGAGTACGATGCCGCGGAGCAGGCCCCAATTGAGCCGCTGGGTCAGGGGGCTTACCGCGTCATCGGTCGTCTGAGCCTCGGCGAGTTGGCGGAGCTCTACGATGAAGCGCACGACCGAATCATCGAATTCGACGATGACCTGGCTGAGGAGGTCGACACTGTTTCCGGTCTCATCGCCTACGAGCTGGGACGCGTGCCTCTGCCGGGATCGCACGTAGAATATGCAGGACTGAAGTTTACTGCCGAGGGTGCCCGCGACCGACGGGGTCGTATGAGGGTAACCACTGTGGTGGTGGAGCCGACCGCGGAAGAGATTTCCGAGGAAGAAGTGAGCAATAATGGGCAACCTTGATGACATGCTGTCGGCCGCCGGAATGGGCGGCGAGGCCGACGATTACTCTGCCCCCGAGGGCTTCCGCTCGGGGTTCGTCTCCATTGTGGGACGGCCGAACACCGGCAAGTCGACGCTGACGAACGCGCTGGTGGGGGAGAAGATTGCGATCACCGCTAACCAGCCGGAGACCACACGCCACCCGGTGCGCGGCGTCGTCCACCGGGACAACTGCCAGATCGTGGTGGTAGACACCCCCGGCTTGCACAAGCCACGCACTCTGCTCGGAGAGCGCCTGAATGACATGGTCCACGAGACTTATTCGGACGTCGACCTGGTGGCGCTGGTCATTCCGGCGGACGAGAAGCTGGGTCCTGGCGATCGCTGGATCTACGAGAACGTGTCCAAGCAGTGCAAAAACATCATGGGCATCGTGTCCAAGACGGACAAGGTCTCCCGCGACACCATCATTGAGCGTCTGATCGAGCTCCAGGAGCTGCTCGGTCCGGACGCGGAGCTGGTGCCGATGTCATCGGTGTCGGGCGAGAACATCAACACGCTTGTCGAGGTCATGGGTTCCCTGCTGCCAGAAGGCCCGCGACTGTACCCCACAGGCCACGTCACCGACGAGGACCGCGACACCCGCATGGCCGAGCTGATTCGCGAGGCCGCACTAGGCGGCCTGCGCGATGAGCTGCCACACTCGGTCGCAGTCCAGATTGACGAGGTCCTGCCGAACGAGGACCGCGAGGGTGTCCTCGACGTTCACGCCGTGATCTATGTCGAGCGCCCGGGCCAGAAGACAATCCTCATGGGCCGCGACGGCCGTCGCATGGGCACCACGATTCACAAGGCCCGCAAGGAGCTCATCGCCCTGCTCGGCCAGAACGTCTACCTGGACCTGCGCATCAAGGTGCTCAAGGACTGGCAGTCTGACCCAAAGTCGCTGGGTCGCCTGGGCTTCTAGGAGGTCAAGACCCACTGTGGAGCCGTATCGGGACCGAGCCCTGGTCGTACGCCGCTACGACCTCGGAGAGGCCGATCGCATCATCGTCCTTTTCACCCGCGACCACGGCATCGTGCGCGGTGTCGCCAAGGGGGTCCGCCGGGCAAAGAGCCGCTTCGGCTCACGCCTGGCGCCCTTCGTCGATATTGATGTCAACATCTACCCGCACCGAGGGCTGTCCACCATCGCGGGCGCGGACACCGTTCGCACATGGGCAGCTCCGCTTGTCGACGATTACGCCCGTTACACCTGCGCCTGCGCGGCGCTAGAGGTGGCGGAGAGAATCATTGGTGAGGAGCAGATTCCGGCGCCGGAGCTGTGGGACCTGACAGCCACGACCTTGGAGTCTTTGGCCGTCGGGCGGCATCGGCCGGATCTGATTTTGGTGGCCTACATCCTTCAGGCTATGGGGCAGGCCGGCTGGCAGCCCAGCCTTTTCGATTGCTCTGGCTGTGGCAAGGCGGGGCCTCATCACGCATTCTCGACGGAACTCGGTGGGGCAGTCTGCACCAACTGCAGGCCGCCGGGTGCGGACACCCCGCCGACCGAGGTGCTGCACCTGATGTGGCTTCTTGCGCATGGAGCGTTGGAGACCGTGGATACGTCGGCAAGCGGATTTGAAGCGATGGCTGCGCAGGCGAGAATCCTGACGGCAAAGCACCTCCAGCACCACCTGGGGCGGAGGGTGCGCGCGCTGGAATATGTCGACGCGTTCTGGGAGTGACGGGGAGGAATAGGGCACAATGGGAGGCGTGTTGAATCCTCCCGTGCCCCAGCAGTTTGTACCCAATCACATCGCCCTCGTGATGGACGGAAACGGCCGGTGGGCCGAGCAAAGGGGGATGAAGCGCACCGAGGGGCACAAGAGGGGAGAAGCGGTGCTCATGGAGTGCGTCGACGCGTGCTTGGAAATGGGGGTCACGCACCTGTCCGCCTACGCCTTTTCGACCGAGAATTGGCGGCGTTCGACGGATGAGGTTCGCTTCCTGATGGGCTTTAACCGGGATGTACTGCGCAGGCGTCGTGACGAGTTGGACTCGAAAAACGTGCGGGTGCGCTGGGCCGGGCGCAGGCCGCGCCTGTGGCGGACGGTGATTAAGGAACTCGAGATCGCCGAGGAACAGACCCAGGACAATGACGCTCTCACTCTGTACATGTGCGTCAACTACGGCGGCCGCGCGGAAATTGTTGATGCCGCGAAGGAGATTGCGCGCCGGGCGGCAGCGGGCGAGCTGAGCGAATACGACCTATCCGAGAAGACCTTTAGCCAATTCCTGGACGAGCCATCAATGCCGGATGTGGATTTGTTCCTGCGGCCCTCTGGCGAGCAACGGACCTCGAACTTCCTGATTTGGCAGTCCGCGTACGCCGAGATGGTCTACCAGAACAAGCTCTTCCCAGATTTCGGCCGCGAGGATATGCGGGCCGCTGTGGTCGAGTACGCCAAGCGGGATCGGCGCTTTGGTAAGGCTTAATCCTTAGAGTGCTGGCAGTTGCCGCACAGCCCAAAGACTTCGGCCGAGTGGCCGGTTAGGCTAAAGCCGTGCTTTTCAGCGAGGTTATGAGCCCACTCCTCGACTGGGCCGCCGGTGACCTCGACGGTCTCGCCGCAGTCGGTGCAGACCAGGTGGTGATGGTGGTGGTCTCCGCACAAGCGGTATAGCGCTTCACCGTTGTTCTGGTGGAGCACGTCGACGGCCTTAATCTCGGCCAAGGACTGCAGGGTGCGGTACACGGTTGTGAGACCGACCTTCTCCCCGCGCTCCGTGAGCGCTCGATGGATATCAGCTGCGGACCGGAAGTTCTGCGCATCGCGCATGATCTCCACCACGGCTCGGCGCTGCCGAGTGCTGCGCTGGCCGATGCGCTGGCCTACCTTTTTAGCGCTAGGGGCGTGCTCATGGCCCGAATCGACCCCTGCTTCAGCTCGTGCGTCGGTGTGTGCGCCCGCGTCAGCTGCTGTGTCGTGCTTATGTCCTCCAACCATGACACCGACACTACCCGGAATCCGTTCAAAAAGATGCGCTACAGTGTAGGGGACATTTTTAACTGGCTGAGCCGTAACAAGGTTTCGAGTTGGTGCCCGTAGGGGCACTCGGCTCGAAGCGTGCGGCTCGGCCCTGGTTCGTTTTCGCTTTTCTCGTCGCGTTCGATTCGCGCGTGTCCGATTTGGATTCAATAAGGAGTTGTCTAGGCCGTGGCACCTAAGTCTGTTGTCGATACCGTCGCCAACCTGTGTAAGCGCAGGGGATTCGTCTACCCGTGTGGTGAGATTTACGGCGGTACCCGCTCGGCCTGGGATTACGGTCCCCTGGGCGTGGAGCTGAAGGAAAACATCAAGCGCCAGTGGTGGAAGACCTTCGTCACCGGCCGCAAGGATGTCGTCGGCCTGGATTCGTCCATCATTCTGCCGCGCCAGGTCTGGGAGGCCTCCGGCCACGTCGCGACCTTCACTGATCCGCTGGTGGAGTCCCTGCACACTCACAAGCGCTACCGTGCCGACCACCTGATCGAGGCCTACGAGGCGAAGCACGGCCACAAGCCGGAAAACGGCCTGGCCGACGTTCCCGATCCGGAGACCGGCCAGCCGGGCAACTGGACCGAGCCGCAGATGTTCTCGGGCCTGATGAAGACCTACCTTGGGCCGGTAGATAACGAGCAGGGCCTGCACTACATGCGCCCGGAGACCGCCCAGGGCATCTTCGTCAACTTCAAGAACGTCATGACCACCGCCCGCATGAAGCCTCCCTTCGGAATCGGCCAGACTGGTAAGGCATTCCGCAACGAGATCACCCCGGGCAACTTCATCTTCCGTACTCGCGAGTTCGAGCAGATGGAGATTGAGTACTTCGTTCCCCCGGAGATGGCGGATGAGAAGTTCAAGGAGTGGGTCGACGCCTGCTGGGATTGGTTCATCGACCTGGGCGTAAACCCGGAGAACATGCGCCAGTTTGATGTTCCGGAGGAAGAGCGTGCGCACTACTCCGCGGGCACCATCGACTTCGAGTACCGCTTCGGCTTCACCGGAAACGAGTGGGGCGAGCTTATGGGTGTCGCTAACCGCACCGACTACGACCTGGGCTGCCACATCGAGCACTCCAAGGAGGACTTGCGCTACCACGATCAGGTCTCCGGCGAGAAGTACGTTCCGTACGTCATCGAGCCGTCCTTCGGCCTGACCCGCGCCATGATGGCCTTCCTCTGCGATGCCTACACGGAGGAGGAGGTTCCGAACGCCAAGGGCGGCACCGACACCCGTACCGTCCTGAAGCTGGATCCGCGCCTGTCTCCGATTAAGGTCGCAGTCCTGCCGCTGTCCAAGAAGGACACGCTGACCCCGACCGCGGAGGCCGTCGCCGACCGCCTGCGCAAGCACTGGGCCATCGACTACGACACCTCCGGAGCTATCGGTCGCCGTTACCGCCGCCAGGACGAGATTGGCACCCCGTTCTGTGTCACCGTCGACTTCGATACCCTCGAAGACGACGCCGTGACCGTCCGCGATCGCGACACCATGGCTCAGGAGCGCGTCAAAATTGACGAGCTCGAGGGCTACCTCGCCGCTCGCCTGGTGGGCTGCTAATGACCGAGGAAGTGACCTGGCAGTCGTACAGCCTCGGTGAGGGCAAGCACTATCACAAGGAGCAGACCTGGCCCATCCTCAAGGAAGGCGAGGAGATTGGCTCGTACATCCGCGATGAGCAGGGCGACCGCCTCCTCACCGCGGAGGGCGAGTGGGTCGTCGATGCCTCCGCTGATCACCGCATCTCCGCCACGCTTCCCGACGGCCGCGTGTTCACGACCACGGCCTCCGACCGCGACAAAATTTCTCGGGCGAAGCAGCTCTCGGTGACCTTTGGCGGCGGCAGCCATGAGGCGAAGCTCGTCTGCGAGGGTTCGACGAACTACGTTATCGAGAATGCCGCCAGCGGCGAGAAGTGGGGTCAGTTCACAGGGGCCTCGCGGGGCGTGCGCCATGCAGAGGTGCAGTTCGACACCGACGAGGGACGCGCTCTTCCGGAGGAGGAGAAGGTGTTCCTCGTCTACAGTGCTCGTCGCGTGCTGGAATCCCGGATGGTGTCGTCCACCTGGATTCTGACGGTCTGTCTCATCGCCCTGATCGCGTATATGATTTGGGCGTGGATTGTGTAGCGACTATTTCCGATGGTGCTGTCTACAGCGCCGATACTGATGCTGCTGAGGGTAGTACTCGGGCCCTATCGCATGGTTGGAGCCAGCGCGATGGGGCCTTCGGCGCATTTTGGTTGCAGTCTCCTTCCGGTACGCAGTGGAAGGTGAAGACAAAGAGGTTGTCGACCGCCGTGCTGATCCTCACCGACGTTAATTCCGGGCGTGCGTTTCTACTTCCGAGGCAAGGCAGGGGGATTCGCTCCGTGTTTGCCATGCGACAACCCGGAGTGGAGGTCGCGCGAATAGTGCGCTGCGATTGCCAAGCTGGCCCGCGCGAATCAGATTTTGAGGTCTATTCGGACAGCACAGTAGCGCGGGACGGTACCTCGGACTGGATCATCGCCGTGGCCCTAGCAGTCGCCGCAGTGGATGGGCGCCGGAGCGTACGGATTTAGCGTGATTTGCCCGTGTCGCCGGCTTCCTCTTCGCTTATTTGCTCCGGGGACTCTGATTCATTGTCTCCGTTGGCTTCATCGTCCCCTACGAATATTGTGGACACGGAAAATGAGAGCAGCCAATCGATATAGTTCTTCTGCCTGGCCTTGGTCTTTCTGGTCAAGCGTTGGCTGAACGTCTGGCGGCCGAATCCGGCCATCGGCCCCGAGGGAACGCTCGTGGCGGTGGCGCTTCCATCCGCGGAGGTCCAAAGTTCTGTTCCGTCGGAGAATGCTGTTACGTCGTAGAGTCGGTGAGTCTTCAAGTTGTGGTGACGACGACACAGACAGTGGAGATTTTGGGTATCGGTTGGTCCTCCGCCTTCCGGCGACTCGTGATCGTAGGGCTGGATATGGTCCAGGTCGCACTGGTGAGCCGGGGTTTCGCAGCCGGGGAAGCGGCACGTGCCGTCGCGTCCACGTACGCGGGCGGCCTGGGCGTCGGTCGGGCGGTACCCTTCAGTGCTGCTATCCCCAGACATGCGGACGTGCGTAACCTCGCGCATCCATTCCTCTGTAGCAAGCGCTCCCAACCAGCCGGCACCGTCCAACCAGGCATCGTCCGAGCCCGGCGTGCGGTAGATGTTGAGAACTACCTCGGCTGTCGTTTGCTGGGAGACTAGCGCTACAAGTGCGTCGGAGAGTGTCGCGCGCTTTGAATTCTTGCCACTGGTGGCTTCTTCAGCTTCCGCATTTTCGCCAGGGGCTTCACTCTTCTCGTCGTCGAGCGCTTTCTTGTTAAGCGTATGAACGGCAGCATCCAGAGCCAGCTTGATTAACCGTGAGCGATCGCTGCGGAGAGTCGCGACAATCTGGGAGTATTTTCCTCCCGGCAGCTCGGTGACCGTGACCGATTCGGCGGTGGTAACTTGCGGGACAGTGCCGTCGCCGCGTGCGCGGTCATCGTATTCTGCGACGATATCGCCGATTTTGTTGGTGAGAGTGCGTGGGCCAACCATGGCTTGCCTCGCCCGTGTCGGAGTGAGTAGCTCGACCACTTCATTCTCTACCGCCTCAATCTGCTCATCGGCGATAGCGAAGGTTCCGTTGGCGATAATGCCCAGGTGGGGTAGGCCAAGGATAGCCGTGTCACGTGCAATTTCGGAAATGCGGGGCATTCGACGGAGCATCAAGCCTATTTCACATAGTTGCATGACCTTGCCTCGGCTCAGGCCGAGGCGAATGCTCAATCCTGCTGCGTGATATTCGACATCGTCGTCCTCGTTCGGGCAACAGGCCTCAATGAGCTCGAGTAGAGCACGATTAGAGGCTCGAATTTTTTGCGAAAGTGGGTCGTCTGGTTGTTGGTGGGCCCAGTAGGCCTCGACTGTATCCCCCATGAGCCAATCCCCCTGAATGTCTGTGCCGTATGTCTATCCCGTGGGTTGCTACCGATTCTGTATCAGCGGCTCAATCTAGCTGATGAAACTAATCGTACTCGCGTTCGAATCTATATGCAATGGGTAGTCGAACGGAATCTTCGAAAAGTTTCGTAATCTACCGAAAAATAGGGCCGGGCAGGGCAGTGGCGCAGACTAAAACCCCATCGAGCTGCCGTTTCCTCCGGATCCCCCACCGAAGCCGCCGCCGAAGCCGCCGCTGTTATTGAGCATGCTACCCAGGACCATGCCGGCAATCATCGCACCGGAGTTGCCTCCGCCACCACCGCGCCGCTGGCTGTCGTAGCGTTCGATATCGCGACGGGCCAGGTCAGCGGCCTCTGCGGCAAGCTTGCGAGCTCGCCGGGCGAAGGTCAGCGCGCGTCGTGGATCCCGCTCCGCTTCCGCAGCTGCAAGATCATAGGCCCGCTGTGCTTCCGACAGGCGGGCGCGCGCCTTAGCTCCCACCACTCGACGACGCGTATCGATAAGGTCCGCAGCCGCATGAAGATAGTTCTCCGCATCGCGCATGCTATTGCGCAAAGTGGCGGTAGCGCGCGCAAACGAGGCGGCCTTGTCACGTGCGGAATCAAGGGCTTCGTCGAGGGCATCGTCGGCGTCGGTAAGTGCGGTCCAACAGGAGAGGGGATCGGTCCCGGACTTGTTCTCGGCGACACCGAGGGCTTCGCGGCCCGCCTCGATGGCGGCATTCAGGCGAGCGCGATCGATTTCTGCGCCCGACGGCGCGGAGAGGAGATTAGTGGCCTCGTCGATCTCGCCGCGAACCTCGGCGATGAGAGCATCAAGGCCGGCGTTTGCCTGAGCGATATCGGATTCGGCGTGCTCGATGGAGGCAAGGAGACGATCGGCCTGAGTCAGCGCCAGGTCCGTGGCGGAGAGGGCATCGATCAGCCCGGCCTGCTGCCCGGCGGGAAGAGCGACGAGCTCACGTGCCCGTTCCAGGGACTGCTCGGACTGATTAAGATGCTCGTTGGCCATTTCGACATTGTCGGCGACGGAGACAAGGATCGCATCGTCGTAGCGATTTTTCAGCTCGCCGAGAATCTGCTCGGCGCGCGGAATTCGGGTGCGAATCTCCACCTGGCGCTGTGTGAGCTTCGCCAGGGTTTGGTCTGCGTTGATCAATTCCTCGCGCAGCTTCTGGAAATTTTCCGCCTGCCCATCCAGCTCGTCATCGGCCTTTCCGCACGTGGAGACGATTTCCAGCATGATGCTGCGGCGCTCGGTTTCGTCGGCGACCGAGCCGTCGTCAAGCTGTTGGCGCAGGGCGAAGGCGCGCTCGAGAGTCTTGCGGGAGTGGGCGAGGGCCTGGTCGAAGGGGCGAACGCGGTCCGGGCCGAACTCTGCGCGGGCGAGCTCGAGCTCCGTCTGCCCCTTGCGGATCGACTCGTCGGTGCTGACGATTTCCTCGTGGGCGAGCTCGTCGAGCGCGCCGGTGGACAGCGAATCTAGAGAAGCGACATCGGTCGGGGCGATGGTGCGCCCGCGTTCGACCTCCTGCGCGGCGCGCTTCTTTTTGCCCCTGTGACTTAAAGCCCAGGCTCCACCGCCGACGACGGCAGCGCCACCGACACCGGCGCCAAGGGCCCAGCCGCCAGCCTCGGAGCTGCCGGAGACCCGACCGCCGGCCGCTTCCACGGCGGCGAGACCGGCTTCGTACCAGTTGTCATCGAAAAGAGGTTCCTGAGCGGCCAGGTTAATCGAATCGGAGTCGCCGCTGACCGAAGAGCCGGCCCAGGCGCCCAGGTTGCGGTCCTCGACGGCAATCGCGATTACGCCGCGGTTTTCGGCTGCCCCATTGCGCTTCCAGAGCTGGTGCGCCCACTCCTTCGGCTCGGTACCGTCGAAGGACTTGATGTAGGCGACCGAGAAAACGATGCGCTTGTCCTGCTTGAGCTGGCGAATCTTCTGCGCGATGTCCTGCTCCTGCTCAGGGGTGAGCACATCTGCTAAATCCGCGACGTCACCTGACACGGCCGATACTGGCTCCGCATGGGCGACAGTAGGGGAGATTAGCGGCGAGGTGGTCGCCAGTGCAGTGGCAAGAGGCGAGCTGAGCCCCACCAAAACTCCGGCTGCTACCAAGCTAAGAGGGCGAAACACGCGATTCCTGTCAGACATAACCCCAAGGATACGTAACAATAAATACCGTGGCTGGTACGTTTTCCTATTCTTCGTTTGAGCTCGACCGGATTGTTCAAGAGGCTCCTAAACGGTCTCTGCTTCCCGGGGTCGAGTCGATGGAGAAGCACCGGGCGGCGTTTTCCCGCGACCGTGCCCGAGTCCTGCATTCGGCGGCGCTGCGTCGGCTTGCCGACAAGACTCAGGTCGTCGGCCCGCACGAGGGGGATACGCCCCGCACCCGCCTGACCCATTCGCTGGAGGTGGCGCAGATTGCCCGGGGGATTGCGGCGGAACTCGGCGCCGACCAGGACCTAGCTGAGCTGGCCGGGCTTACCCACGATATCGGTCACCCCCCTTACGGGCACAACGGCGAGCGCGCGCTGGACGAGATCGCCGCTGGCTGTGGCGGTTTCGAGGGCAACGCCCAGACCCTGCGAATCCTCACCCGCCTCGAGCCGAAGGTCCTCGACGGAACCGGCGAGCCCTGCGGCCTAAACCTGACCCGCGCAGCCCTGGATGCGGCCTGCAAGTACCCGTGGACGCCGGTTGGCCCGGACGGTCAGGTTCGCCACAAGTACGGCGCCTACGCCGAGGATGCAGCGATTTTGCAGTGGATCCGCCAGGGCGCGCCTTTCGGGCGGCAGTGCCTGGAGGCACAAATCATGGACTGGTCCGACGACGTGGCCTACTCCGTCCACGATGTCGAGGATGGCATCGTCTCCGGACGCATCGACCTGGGTGTTTTGTGGGATACCGTCGAGCTGGCCGCGCTCGCCGACAAGGGCGCCGCGGCCTTCGGAGGTGACCCCGGCGAGCTCGTCGAAGCCGCAGGGCGCCTCGCCAGCCTCCCGGTGGTCTCCGCCGCGGCGTCCTACGACGGCTCCCTGCAATCGCTGGTCGCGCTGAAACGCATGACCTCTGAGCTGGTGGGGCGCTTCGTCACCGCCTCCGTCGCTGGCACCCGCGCCGCCTCGGGTTCCTCGCTACCGCTCGGGCGTTACGACGCCGACCTCGCCGTCCCTGCGTCCATCTTGGCGGAGGTAACCATGCTGAAGACGATTGCGGTGCTCTACGTGATGGACCTGCCTCGTCACCTGCGCAGGCAGGATCGCGAGCGCGACAGGCTCTTTCGCGTGGCCGAGTATCTGCAGGAGGGCGCGCCGGGCGCCCTGGACCCGATGTTCCAGTGGATGTACACCCGTGCGGATAGCGACGCGGCGCGCCTGCGCGTCATCGTGGACCAGCTGGCGTCGATGACGGAATCTCGAGTGCAGAGGCTGGATCACCAGATCGCCGGTGTTTCGGCGGCGTGGGGTTAGTGATGCACGTAGCTAGTCCTCGGCATCGGGAATGACGCAGAAGCTCTCGTAGTGGTCGTCCGTGTAGTACCAGACGTCGGGGTCATTTTCTGATCCGCCGCCGACGACGATGCGGCGGGCACCTCGGTTGGACTTGCCCGGAGTTTTCACCGTGTACTCGCGGTAGTAGTCGCTGTTCTTTTTCGGCAGTACGCCCTCGTAGTTGCCGAAGTGCTTGCCATCATGCTGCGAGTAGAGGTGGTCCTGGTCGGTCAGGATGCGATTGATGACCTGATCCGCCTCTTTGGGCAGGGACCCTACCGAGCAAGTTTCCCCGTTGGCGGACTGCTGAGTGGAGTCTTTCTGTGCGGGCTTGCTGGGCTTAGTCGGCTTAGGCGAGTCACCGCCACCGTCAATCCCGAAGTAACCACCTGCAATGACCAGCACTGCCGCAGCAATCCCGCCGCCAATCTTTTTCCACTCTGCCATGGACGTTATCTTCTCATATTCCGACTTGCGCGCTTCGGTAAGGTTGATTTCATGGCACGGGGAAGAATTCCAGACAGCGATATCGCGGCGATCCGCGAGCGCACTCCTATTGAGGAGATTGTCGGGGAGTACGTGCAGCTAAAGCCAGGCGGCGCGGATTCCCTTAAAGGTCTTTCCCCGTTCAAGGACGAGCGCACACCGTCCTTCCATGTGCGTCCCAATCATGGCTACTACCACTGCTTTTCCACGGGTAAGGGCGGCGACGTCTTCAGCTTCCTGATGGAGATGGAACACCTGTCCTTCCCCGAGGCCGTCGAGGCTTGCGCCGAGAAGATTGGCTACCACATCAACTATGAGGGCGGCGGCACTGGGCGGCGCGAAGAGCCGGGCACCCGCCAGCGCCTCATCGCCGCCAACCGCGAGGCGCAGAAGTTCTACGTGGCGCAATTCTCCACGCCGGACGCCGCCCCGGCACGGGAGTTTTTGGAAAACCGCGGCTTCACCGCCGAGCACATGAAACAGTTCGGCTGTGGTTACTCTCCGGCCGGATGGGACAAACTGACCAAGCACCTGCAGCGCCTGGGCTTTTCTTTCGAGGAGCTCGACAAGGCCGGGCTATCGAAGATGGGGCGCATGGGGCCCATCGACCGTTTCCACCGACGCCTGATGTGGCCGATCCGCAACATGGGCGGCGACGTTATCGGTTTCGGTGCCCGAAAGCTCTACGAGGACGACAACCTCGGTAAGTACATGAACACGCCCGAGACCATGCTCTACAAGAAGTCGAAGGTGCTCTTCGGCCTCGACCTGGCGAAGAAGGACATCGCCGCAGGCCATCAAGCCGTCATCGTCGAGGGCTACACCGACGTGATGGCCATGCACGCCTCGGGCGTGACGACGGCCGTCGCCTCCTGTGGCACAGCTTTCGGTGAGGAACACCTGCAGCTTCTGCGCAGGCTGATGCTCGATGACAGCTTCTTCCGCGGCGAGCTGATTTACACCTTCGATGCCGACGAGGCCGGCCAAAAGGCGGCGATGCGTGCGTTTGAGGGAGAGCAGAACTTCACCGGGCAGTCTTACGTCGCGGTGGCGCCGGACGGGATGGACCCCTGCGACCTACGCATGCAAAAAGGCGAGGCTGCTGTCCGCGAGTTGGTCGCATCTCGGCGCCCACTCATTGACTTCGTCCTGCGCACTCTGCTGCGCGACTACGATGTCACGACCGCCAACGGCCGGGTTTCTGGCCTGCGCCGCGTCGTGCCGGTGCTGGCGCAGCTGAAGGACACATCCCTTCGGGACGAATACGCCCGCGAGGTCGCCGGGTGGGTCGGGTGGGCCGACGAGGCGGAACTGGTCGCCCGCGTCCGTGAGGAGGCCGCGCGCCCGAAGAAGGAGCAGCGCAAGCCGTTCCAGCGCCGCGCCGCCGAAGAGCAGGCCCGCGCCGCCGAGCAGCGCCGCGGAACCCCCACGCTGCCATACCCGAACCCCAAGGACCCGGTGCTGCACGCCCAGCGCGAGGCCCTAAAGCTGGCGGTCCAGGAGCCCGCGACAACCGGGCCAGTATTCGACGCCCTTGCTCCGGAAACGTTCGGGCACCCGACCTACCGCGCGGTATTCGACGCAGTGGTTGCCGCCGGCGGCGTCTGCGGTCCCGCGGCGAGCAACGTCCACGGCTGGGCCGCAGTGATTATGGAAAACGCGGGAGACGACGTCGTAAAGCGGCTGGTGACGGAGCTCGGCGTTGAGCCTATCGAGGTGGACCCCGAGGACATGCGGGCCTATTCGCAGGCGATTCTGGCGCGCCTGCAGGAGGTGTGGGTCGGTGACCAAATCGCGCAGCTAAAGGCGATGCTGTCGCGGATGCGGCCCTCGGATGACGAAACCGCCTACCGCACGCTGTTCGCGGATCTGCTGGCAATGGAGGAGTACCGCCGCGAACTGCAGGCGGAGGCGGTCAAGGTCGTTTTCGAGTAATCGGGCGGGAAACCAGGCTAGTACCCGCGGCGGATCCATTCCTCCAGGTGAGGGGCCTCGCGACCGATAGTTGTGTGGTCTCCGTGGCCTGTTCGCACGATGGTCTCGGCGGGAAGTGTGAGCAGGTTGTCACGGATGGAATCGATGATCGTGTCGAAGTCCGAGAAGGACCGCCCAGTCGCGCCGGGCCCGCCCGAGAACAGCGTGTCGCCCGAGAAGAGCTCCGCGGCCTCGGGGACATAGAGGCAGCAGGAGCCGGGGGAGTGGCCAGGTGTGTTAATCACAACGACCTCCGTGCCCGCAATCTCGAGACGTTGGCCATGGGCGAGGTCCTCGTGGCCCAGATCCGGCCAGGTCTGCTCCCACAGCATCTGATCACCCGGGTGGACCAGCAGGGGAGCGTCCAGCTTCTCCTGCAGCTCCGGGGCGACGGTGATGTGGTCATTGTGCGCGTGCGAGCACACGATTGCCTTGACCTTGCGGCCCGCCACCGCGTCGATGATCGGCTGGGCCTCGTGCGCGGCGTCGATGACGATGACCTCGCGGTCGTCGCCCAGCACCCACACGTTGTTGTCCACGTCCCAGGTGCCTCCGTCGAGGGAGAATGTGCCCGAGGTGACCACGTGGTCTACGCGAAGTTCACACATTACAGGGTCACCACCGAACGCAGAACCTTGCCGGCCTTCATCGTGTCGAAGGCCTGCTCCACCTCGTCGATGCCGATGCGCTCGGAGACGAAATCCTCCAGCGGCAGTCGCTTCTGTAGGGACAGGTCGACCAACATCGGGAAGTCGCGCTCCGGCAGGCAGTCGCCGTACCAGGACGACTTCAACGCACCGCCGCGCCCGAAGACGTCCAGCAGCGGGATGTCCAGCTTCATCGTCGGGCTGGGCACGCCCACCAGAACCGCGCGTCCGGCGAGGTCACGCGCGTAGAACGCCTGCACGTACGTCTCCGGGCGGCCCACCGCGTCAATCACCACGTCCGCACCGAAACCGCCGGTCAGCTCCCGCACGCGCTTTACGACGGGATCGTCGTCGCCTTTAGTGGCGTCGGCGGCAGCCAGGTCCTTGGAATTAATCGTCTCGGTCGCGCCGAACTCCCGGGCTGTCGCCAGCTTTTCATCCGAGACATCGATGGCGATGATGGTGCTGGCACCGGCCAGCTTAGCGCCGGCAATTGCAGCGGTTCCGACACCGCCGCAGCCGATGACGGCCACGGATTCTCCGCGTTTAATACCGCCGGTGTTGATGGCGGCGCCGATGCCAGCCATGACGCCGCAGCCGAGCAGCCCCGCGACGGCCGGGTCCGCATCCGGATCGACCTTCGTGCACTGGCCCTCGTGGACCAGGGTGGCTTCAGCGAAGGCACCGATTCCGAGAGCGGGGGTTAGGACGGTGCCGTCGGCAAGCGTCATTGGCTTGGAGGCGTTGTGGGTGTTGAAGCAGTACTGCGGCTCACCGCGTTTGCAGGCGCGGCATTCGCCGCAGACAGCGCGCCAGTTGAGAACTACGAAATCGCCGACGGCAACGTGGGTGACCTCCTCGCCGACCTCGGCGACCACGCCGGCGGCCTCGTGGCCCAGGAGGAACGGGTACTCGTCGGTGATGTCGCCGTCGCGGTAGGCCAGGTCGGTGTGGCAGACGCCGCAGGCCTGGATGTCCACGATGACATCGTTCGGGCCGGGGGAGGGAATATGGATTTCGGCCAGCTCTACCGGAGCGCCTTTCTCGCGGGAGATAACACCGCGTACTACGCGAGCAGTTTCCGAATTTGTTGCTTGTTCAACCATATTTTCATGGTAGGGAATACGCAGCTCAGGCGCATATTGGGAATGTTTTTCAATAATTCTATGGGGCCGAAGGATCTGGTTTGCCAAGGCTAGCTTTGTCTAACCTTTCTTTCGTGGGGCTCAACTGTATTGCTCAGCGAAATGGCCCCGACGGTGGCGATGAGGGCTAGGGGTGCCAGGAGAATGAAAACATCTAGAATCGGTGCGGCGACTTCGATGCCTGGAAAGTGCCCAGGAAGAGACCGAGAGCGGCTATGGCCGCAAGGCATGTTAAATGGACCGCGAAAGTGAGCGCGAGATTGGATGATTCCATGCTTGCAACAAACGGGGTGACGCTGGTGTAGGGGGCTGCGCCGGGGCTGATATCTGTGACAAAGAACGGGTCGGTGCCGAGGTAAAAGAGGTCCCGCTTCAGTGCAATCAGAGATGACAGCGTATTAAGGGCGGCAAACGTAACAGACCATGCTGTGAGACACACTAATCCACCAATAAAGTGAGTTTTCGGCCGTGTCTCAGAGGTAAACAGGTGAGGTGCGCGACAAGCGGCGTAGTAAAACAGGGCCAGCGTAATAAAGAGAATAAGCAAATTAAAGGTACAGCCATCTCCAGAGAAGGGCCTGGCGATTTCGAGTATCAAGATAGCGCCGGCTGAAATTAGCCACGCTTTGGTGGCTGCTGTGTAAAAGGTCGATGCAGCGTTTGCGATGCTCATTGATCGTTCCAATTAGGGGGGGGCGGAGAGGCTTTGAGTGCTACTCAAATGGGCTGTTGGGGGGCAAGCGCTGTTGTAATCCCAATCTACAATCTTGTTGTTGCTGTCGGATTAGTTCTCCAAGTTCTTTTAAGTTCCGCTTGCTTCTCGAGGGGATGGAGTACTGAAATCCCCTAACCCTCTTTGTCTAGATGGTAGGGCAGAGATGGTGGGAGTATGATTCTTGTTAAAAACACTCGATTAGCAGGGGATTTGGTACTTTTTGAACCTCTGGGTAAAGTAACTGTTCGTTGCAAGGGAGAGATTAATTCTTCCAAGCAAGTGGGCATTCCTCCATAGCTCAATGGCAGAGCATTCGACTGTTAATCGAAGGGTTGCTGGTTCGAGTCCAGCTGGAGGAGCAAACAGACCAGGTCAGGAAGTTTTCTGACCTGGTTTTTCATGTCTCCAGGCGCAAAGAAGACAATAACCATTAAAGAATTGCAGGTTACTCAAAACGTGGGGTCGTGTAGACTTCGCCCCTACTCTACTGCCGAGCGACCGTAGCACTGGTTCATTACTTTAGAACAGCCGAGGTGGCCGGGTAAACGGTCATCTCACGTAGCCTGGGAGTATGAGGCTCGACGAGATAACCCGCCCATTGTTGGTGTCCTTCTTCGCCGCGGTCGCGTGGAGCGTTCTGGGCGGGCTCATCTTGCCGGAGCCCAATCTCGCCTACGACGAAGGAATTGCGTCGTGGATTGTGTCCATGCTGGTCTCAGTAGTGCTGGTCGGAGTAATAGCAGTTTTCGTCGGCGATAGTGCTTCGGCCCGGGAAATGGCTAGCGCGCGCAGCATTGTCGCAGCCGCCACTGGAGCGGGAATTGCCGCGCTCGGTGACTTGGCATTTCTGCTCCTCACGACACCGCCAGACGGCCAGGATGGCCTGGCCGTCGCCTATGTCGTGTTCTTCTTTATTCCGCTTCTTTTCCTCGGCGGATGGGCCTCCAGCGCCATGATTAACCGGGTGCGTAGGTGGCGTCGGCAAGCGAAGAGGGAAGGTCAGGCCTAGCTGACGGCCTTGACCGCGTCGATGACGAGGGACCAGAACTTGTCCGCGTCGAGCTTCACGGCGACCTGCGTGTGACAGTCGGCAGGCGCTGGGGCTCGGAAGTCCGCGACGGTCATGCCCGTGGTGAGTGCCCCGTTCAGCTCGACGTCGACGGGGGCTTTTACGGTGGTCATCACGGTCGGGTCGATCAAGTAGGCGACGGCACAAGGATCGTGAACCGGCGGATTGTCGAAGCCCTGGGCGTCCTTGTAGTTCTTGCGGAAAGCGCCAAATAGGCCGACCACGAAGTCAGCGGGGCTGGAGCCAATGGCCTTGACCTTGGCTTCCACGTCGGGAGTCGCAAGAGCCTGGTGCGTTAGATCGAGGCCGACCATCGTGACCTTCCAGGGCTCGTTGAAAACGATGTGCGCGGCCTCCGGGTCGACCTTGATGTTGAACTCGGCCACCGCGGACCAGTTGCCGGTGTGGTAGCCGCCGCCCATCAGGACGACTTCCTTCACACGCTCGGCCAGGCGCGGCTCCTTGCGGACGGCCATCGCGATGTTGGTCAGCGGGCCGGTCGGAACCAGCGTGACCGTATTCGGTTCGGCCTCCATCACGGTTTTGATGATGAAGTCGACGGCGTGCATATCCTGGACTTCGACTGCCGGGTCGGGCAGGTCGTAGCCGTGAATCTCCATGCCTGTATCGCCGTGGATGCCCTCCGCGATTGTGACCTCGCGAACCAGTGGACGGGAACAACCCGCGTGAATCGGTGCCTCAATGCCGCAAATCGTGGATACAATCTGCGCATTGCGGGTGACCTTTGGCAGGGTATGGTTTCCGCCGATTGTGGTCACTCCCAGTAACTCAATGTTGGGGTTTCCGGCCGCGAGGATCATCGCGACTGCGTCGTCGTGGCCGGGATCGCAGTCAAGGATAATCTTGCGTTTAGATGGGGATGAGGTCGTTGGGGCTAAGGCCATTGTCGACTCCTTTTCGGAAGTGGGGTGTGTTCGAAAAATCGCCTAGCCCCAAGGTTATAGATTTTTAGAACAGACCAGTCGGGCGCTCGTCGTAGGAGACGAGCATGCACTTGGTCTCCTGGTAATGCTCGAGCATCATCAGATGGTTCTCGCGGCCGATACCGGACTGCTTGTAGCCTCCGAAGGCTGCGTGAGCAGGGTAGTTGTGGTAGTTATTCACCCACACGCGGCCTGCCTGGATGCCACGGGCAGCGCGGTAAGCGTTGTTTTGGTTGCGGCTCCACACGCCGGCGCCGAGGCCATAGATGGTGTCGTTGGCAATCTCCAAAGCCTCGTCCAGGGTCTTGAAGGTCGTCACGGCCAGGACCGGGCCGAAGATTTCCTCCTGGAAGAAGCGCATCGAGTTATCGCCCTTGAAGATGGTCGGCTCCACGAAGTAGCCGCCCTCCAATCCATCGAGCTTGGCGACGTTGCCACCGGTGAGCACCTCCGCGCCCTCCTTCGGGCCGGACTCCAAGTAACCGGAGATCTTGTCCAGCTGCTCCTGGGAAGCCTGGGCGCCCATCTGCACGGACGTATCCAGCGGGTTGCCAGTCTTAATCTGCTTCACGCGCTCGACCGCGAGCTGTAGGAACTCGTCAGCGATGTCCTCGTGGACCAGGGCGCGCGACGGGCAGGTGCAGACCTCGCCCTGGTTCAGCGCGAACATGGCCAGGCCCTCGATGCACTTTTCACGGAACGCGTCGTCGGCATCCATGACATCGGGGAAGAAGATAGACGGGGACTTACCGCCAAGCTCCAGCGTGATCGGGATAATCTTGTCGGACACCGCCTTGTGGATCAGCTGGCCCACGGCAGTCGATCCAGTGAACGCAATCTTGGCAATCCGGTCGCTTGCGGTCAGCGCAGCACCGGCCTCACTGCCGAGGCCATTGACGATGTTGAGGACGCCGTCGGGAAGCAGGTCGGCGATGATCTCGGTGAGCATGAGAATCGACGCAGGCGTCTGCTCTGCGGGCTTGAGTACGATGCAATTGCCGGCGGCGAGCGCCGGGGCGATCTTCCACGCGGCCATCAGGATGGGGAAGTTCCACGGGATGATCTGGCCGACGACGCCGAGCGGTTCGTGGAAGTGGTAGGCGACCGTGTTGTCGTCAATCTGCGAGATGCGCCCCTCCTGTGTGCGGGTTGCGCCGGCGAAGTAGCGGAAGTGGTCGATTGCGAGCGGGATGTCAGCGGCGAGGGTTTCGCGGATGGCCTTACCATTCTCCCAGGTTTCAGCGACTGCGATTTTCTCGAGATTTTCCTCGAGCCTATCCGCGATGCGGTGAAGAATCAGTGCGCGCTCGGCTGCCGAGACCTTGGCCCAGGAGTCCTTTGCGCGGTGTGCAGCATCAAGCGCGAGCTCAATATCCTTTTCATTCGAGCGTGGAACTCGGCAGAAAACCTCGCCTGTAATTGGGGTGGGGTTGTCCATGTACTGCCCGTCTACCGGGGCGATCCACTTGCCATCGATGAAGTTTTCGTACTGCTCCTTGTACGTGAAAATCGCATCGGGGGTGCCGGGGTTTGCGTAGACGGTCATGGCGACAAGTCCTTTCGGTGGGTAACAACAAACGTGTGAGCCCACTTTAGATTGTGACTTGCACCACTATCAACAGTTATTTTTCCATTGCTTTACGACGCACGTCAACGCTACTGACCTAATAAACTACCTTGCTTTAAATCTGTCCCGAGGTCGCCGTCAGAAATTCCAGGATTGCGCGCACGCGGCGGTTTTCCTCCCCGGGCTCCAGATGTAGCTTCATGAAGATATTGGAGACGTGCTTTGCTACGGCGGCTCCGGAGAGGAAAAGGTCTTCGGCGATCTGCTTGTTCGACTTGCCTCGCGCCATCAGCTCGAGGACCTCACGCTCGCGGGCGGTCAGGCTGGCCAGGCCGGACTTGCCCGACTGCATCAGAGCAGTGGCAACATCTGGGTCGATGACTACTCCGCCTCCTGCGACCACATCCAGGGAGCCGAGGAAATCAATGACTTGGCCAACGCGGTCCTTGAGTAGGTAGCCGGTGCCGCCAGCGCCGGCCGCTGTGCCGGGCGCGGTGGGGGAGAAAAGTTCTCTGGCGTATGCGGGGGCGACGTACTGAGAAAGCACCATGACATTTAAGTTCGGGTACCTATCGCGCAGCTCGACTGCAGCGCGCAGCCCATCGTCGGTCATCTTCGGAGGCATACGCACATCGGTGATGACTAGGTCTGGAAGTTCACCGGTGTCGTCAAAGCGGTCATCGATATCCGCGACGAGACCGTTCGCGGAATCGACTTTGGAGATGACCTCGTGGCCTCGCTTCTCGACGAGGCCGGCGACGCCCTCGCGAAGGAGCGCTGAGTCGTCGGCAATTACAATCTTCATCTACCTTCATCCTCCGTGGTTTCGCCGATTCCTGAATCACCACGATTCAGCATCAAGGGGATTTTCGCCCTAACCTGTGTGGGGCCACCCTGAGGTGAGTGTATTGTCATCTCGCCATCAAAGGTTGCCAGCCGCTCCTTCATACCTTTCAATCCGTTTCCCATGACTACGCCGCCCGGGCCCTGATCCGTGATGGATATGTTCAGGGTCTGGTCGGCTGTGAGTAGGACGGAGACCGGGGCTCCGGGCGCGTACTTAGCCGCGTTGGTCAGGATTTCCGCGCAGAAGAAGTAACCGGAGGCCAGGACACTCTCGCCCAGGTCCGGGAGCGGGTAGGGCACATGCACCACTACGTGCGGCCCGTAGCCCTCGGCAATCTCTTCCACCGCGGCCTGAAGTCCGCGGTCCCGCAGTACCTGGGGGTGGATGCCGTGGACGGTTCGGCGCAGGGCCCTAAGACCGTCGTCAAGGTGCTTGCGAGTCTCCGCAAGCAGCCCCATCAGTTCTTCGTTGTCGGTGGCCATGGCCTCGAGCTCGGCCATTCCCAGCTTCATCGATGCGGCGACAATGTACTGTTGAGCCCCGTCGTGCAGATCATTTTCAATCCTGCGCCTCTCGATTTCAAATGCGTCGGCAATTGTGCGTCGGGAAGCAGTGAGTTCGGCGATGCGCGCGGCGGCCTTCTCTTCGTTAGACGTGGTAGGCGGGGGCGCGCCGTCTCCAAAGACGGTTCCAATGAATTCTCTCAACCCCATAGTTGCCAATGATACGAAATGGATTACAGTTCCAAGGTCTGTACTCACAGACCGGGCACAATGGTAGACCTAGCACTACTACGAGAAGGTAGTGGGCACTGTGTATTTTTCCCGCTCCGCTAAGTGAAATGGATGGCATGAGGAATAAGAACACCGGCGCGAACCAGGAGCGCCTTACAATCCGTGACATCACTAAGTCTTACAACGCTGCCCCGGTGCTAACCGGTATCTCCCTAAACATCGAGCCGGGGGAGACCGTCGCCATCATGGGCCCGTCCGGTTCGGGCAAGTCTACGCTGCTGCACTGCATGTCTGGAGTGCTGCTGCCGGACAGCGGCGAGGTTTCCCTCGGGGCTACCCGAATCGACTCGCTTTCCGACGCCAAGCGCTCGGCCCTGCGTCTTAACGACTTCGGCTTCGTGTTCCAGGATGGGCAGTTGCTGCCGGAGCTAACCGCACGAGAAAACGCTGCCTTGCCTGCCATTTTGCGTGGTCAGTCCCGATCGAAGGCGCTTCGCCGTGCCGACGACATCCTCGGTCGACTTGGCCTAGGTGACCTAACTCGCCGCCGCCCTGGACAGATGTCAGGCGGGCAGGCGCAGCGCGTTGCCATCGCCCGCGCAATGGCCTCTGGTCCTTCGGTTATCTTCGCTGACGAGCCCACCGGTGCCCTTGATCAGTCCACCGGCCACGAAGTCATGCAGCAGCTGATTGCGCTGGTGGAGCAGACCGGAACGACACTGGTAATGGTCACCCACGACGTTAAGGTTGCCTCGTGGTGTCGTCGCCGCATCGAGATTCGCGACGGTCTAATTCACGACGACCGCATGCTCGCAGGGGCGGTGGACCACTAATGACTAACACAGTTCTTCCCCAGCAGGACACAGCGTCAAAGGTCGGGCATATACCAACTTCTGCGCTGGCAGATCTCAGCTTCAGGCTCCAGCGCGCGGGGCAGGAGACTCGCTCGGGCAACGGTTGGCTCTCCACGCTGGCGGTAATCGCCATGACCGTCAGCACCTGGCTCGCCCTCGTTGTAGCCGGCGGAACGATGATGTTCTATCGCCGGTCTCTGGTACCGCCTCCGCCGTTGCCGGAAAATCCCACGCCTCAGGACTACGCGATGCAGGACAACGGAGACCTGTATCTGCAGCTAGCCTTTATCGCTTGCGTCTTCGTCGTTCCTGCGATGATGGGGCTGGTCGCGCAGTCTGCAGTGCTCGGAGCCGCGGGCCGTGAGGGGCGCCTCGCCACCTTGCGCCTCATCGGCCTGTCGAACGGCGCAGTGACGCGTATGACACTGGTGGAAATCCTGATTCAGGCGGGCATCGGCATCGCCTTTGGTACCGTGTTGTCGGTTTCCACGGCACCCTTTTGGGCCTTGGTCAGTTTCGACAATGACTACTTGGGAACCTGGGACATGTTGCTGCCGTGGTGGGGTTACCCCGCAGTATGGGCTATTGTTCTGGTCTTGGCTCTGGCTGCCGCTCTTGTTGGCCTGAAACGTGTCCTGGTTTCCCCGCTGGGAGTCTCTCGCAGGGAGATTCCAGGGGCCGTTAAGCGTTGGCGACTGGTCGTATTCATCGTGCTGTTCGTGGTAACCGTGGTGTTCATTAACTCTCTCGATGTAAAGAGCATCAATGTCGCGGCTACCGCCTATGCGGCATTCGCCATGCTGGTGATTTTTAGTGCTGTTAATATTGTTGCGCCTTTCATCGTCCAGCTGGTTGCCCGCCTTTCAGCTCCGCTGGGTACCGCCAGCGACTTCGTCGCTACTCGGCGCGTCGCCACGAACGCCAAGGAGTCCTGGCGCCGAGTAAGCGCCATGACTTTCTTGTCGCTACTCCTCGGATACATCGCTGTGATTCCAAAGTTGGAAATGGCCGAAGACCTCATCGGTGCCACCTTTGCCAACGACATTGTGGTCGGAATTATAATCACATTCATCATCGGCTTCACCCTGTTGATGGTTTCCACGGTTTTGACACAGGCATCCGCTGTCTACGAGCAGGCAGCCTTGACGAAGGCCCTGGATTACATCGGTGCGCCGGTTGCCTTTCATCGTCGGGCCGCCTTCAAGCAGACCTTCTTCCCGCTGTTCTTCACCAGCTTCCTGGCTTTTTTGATGGGTTGCTTCTTTGGTCTCATCCTCTTCGGTTCCGCTGCTGAGGCCAATCCAGTTAGCAGCCGTACTGTATTGGTTGTGAGTGGATACATCTTGGCTGTCATCCTTGTTGGCGTTGCCACCCTTGCTGTCGATCCGCTCCGTCGTAAGCTGCTGAATCGTCAGGTTCGCCGCAATGACTAGAAAAGCCAGGCAAACGTCAGGTTCAACTAGAGGCTGAGATTAATTAACCCTGCGGGGTGGAGTTCCTTAACCGAGGATTCATCTCACAACCACGTAATTTCCATGTCGGCTTCCTAGCCTTGGAGCATGCGAACTTACGTACTGGATACCTCGGTCCTCCTTTCAGACCCGCACGCGGCCAAGAAGTTCGATGAGCATGAAGTCGTGCTTCCCCTGGTGGTGGTGAGCGAGCTCGAAGCGAAGCGTCACCACCCGGAGCTCGGCTGGTTTGCCCGTGAGGCGCTGCGTTTCCTTGAGGAGCTCCGCTACCGCCACGGTCACCTGGACCGGCCTGTGCCCGCCAACGAGGTTGGCGGGTTTTTGCATATTGAGCTCAACCACTCGGACCCGTCAATCCTACCGGCCGGTTTCCGCAACGATGCCAATGATCATCGCATCCTCGCCTGCGCCCTGAACCTCCAGCACGAGGGGCGCGAAGTCGTACTGGTCACCAAGGACATCCCGCTTCGAGTTAAAGCCGGCGCGGTCGGCCTTCCCGCCGACGACTACCGGGCGCAGGACGTAGTTCTGACTGGCTACTCGGGTTTCGTTGACATCGATGTGGAACCGGAGGAGATCGACAGGCTTTTTGCCAACGGTTACCTTCAGCTCGAGCAGGTCAGCGGGCAGCCGTTGCACTGCGGAGTGCAGTTGAGTGCTGGTAGCCAGTCCGCCCTGGCGAGGGTGAGCGCCCCCGGCGTCGTAAAACTGGTTCGGGGCGATATGGATGCGTTTGGGCTTAAAGGGCGCTCAGCTGAGCAGCGGATAGCTCTCGACCTGCTGCTGGATGATTCGGTGGGAATCGTCTCGCTGGGCGGGCGCGCAGGAACGGGTAAGTCGGCGCTGGCGCTGTGCGCGGGGCTCGAGGCGGTGCTGGAGCGGAATCAGCATCGTCGGATTGTGGTTTTCCGGCCGCTGTACGCGGTGGGCGGGCAGAACCTCGGATATCTGCCGGGGACCGAAAACGAGAAGATGAACCCCTGGGCGCAGGCCGTGTACGACACCTTAGAGGGGCTCGTGTCGGACAACGTCATGGACGAGATTGCCTCCCGCGACATGCTTGAGGTGCTTCCGCTCACTCACATCCGTGGGCGGAGTCTGCACGATAGTTTCGTGATCGTGGACGAGGCGCAGTCGCTTGAACGTAACGTTTTGCTGACGGTGCTGTCCCGACTGGGAACCAACTCGCGGGTGGTACTGACCCACGATGTGGCGCAGAGGGATAACCTGCGCGTCGGCAGGCATGACGGGGTGCAGGCGGTGATTGAAAAGCTAAAGGGGCACGAGCTGTTTGCGCATATGACGCTGAAACGTTCGGAGCGATCGAAGATTGCGGAGCTGGTTACCGGGTTACTCGATTAAGCGTAGAATTTTTAGGCAGATACGCAGGTTGAGTTTCTGCGTTTATCTTTCACTCGGATCGTTCGGCACGTACCTGCCGATGAAAGGTTTAATTTCACATGGCTACCGTGACTTTTGCTGATGCCACTCGCATTTACCCGGGCGCAACGAAGCCGTCCGTGGACAAGTTCAATCTCGAAATCGCGGATGGGGAATTCCTCGTTCTCGTCGGCCCCTCCGGTTGCGGCAAGTCCACCACTCTGCGCATGCTGGCCGGCCTGGAAGATGTCAACGAGGGCAAGATTTTCATCGGCGACCGCGATGTAACCAAGGTCTCGCCGAAGGACCGCGATATTGCGATGGTCTTCCAGAACTACGCCCTCTACCCGCACATGACCGTGCGAGAGAACATGGGCTTCGCCCTGAAGATTGCGGGCGTGGCAAAAGACGAAATCAATCGCCGTGTTGAAGAAGCTGCCAAGACACTGGACCTGACCCAGTTCCTCGACCGCAAGCCGAAGGCGCTGTCGGGCGGTCAGCGCCAGCGCGTCGCAATGGGCCGCGCGATTGTGCGCAAGCCGCAGGTATTCCTCATGGATGAGCCGCTGTCCAACCTGGACGCGAAGCTGCGCGTTCAAACCCGTACTCAGATCGCGGCCATGCAGCGCAAGATGGGCGTGACCACCATGTACGTCACGCACGACCAGACAGAGGCCCTGACCATGGGCGATCGCATCGCAGTGATTAACTTCGGTGTGCTGCAGCAGGTGGGAACCCCGCAGGAGCTCTACGAAACCCCGGCTAACGAGTTCGTCGCAGGATTTATCGGATCCCCGGCAATGAACCTGGGCACGTTCGCGGTCGCGGGCGGCTACGCCACCCTGGGCGAGGCGAAAATCAAGGTCCCGGAGGCAGCCCTGGCTGCGATGACTCCGGAGGATAACAACCAGATCATCGTCGGCTTCCGCCCGGAGGCTCTCGAGCTCGTCGAAGGCCCCGGCGACGACGTCGTTCCGGTCAAGGTTAACCTCGTCGAGGAGCTCGGCTCTGACGCATTCATGTACGGCGACCTCGTCGGCGGTGGCGCTCTGAGCTCCGGTACCTCGTCGAACCCAGATGAGGAGGAGCACGGCCAGGTGGTCATTCGCACCGCGCCGCGCACCGCGCCGAGCCTGGGCTCCGTGGTCTACGCCAAGGTTCGCCCGGGGATGCTGCATCTGTTCTCCAAGTCGACTGGCATGCGCCTTCCCGCGTAGGCTCTCGCGGAGAAGCCAAGCCACTGATACTGGACACCGCATTATAAGGAGCCACCGTGTCGGAAACTATGAAAATAGCTGCGACCACGGTGGCTTCGAAGCTTCTTCTCCTGCCCTGGGACACCCCATTGGAGCAGTGGCCCAAAGATTTACTGGTAGCGCTTCCGCAGGGCATCTCGAGGCACGTAGTCCGTTTCATTAACCTTGACGATCGGGTCATCGCGGTGAAGGAGATCGGCGAGTTCACAGCACACCACGAGTACCGCATGCTCCGCGACCTGCGTCGCCTCGGGGCTCCGTCGGTGCGCCCTCTAGCCGTCATTACGGGCCGCACTGGCAAGGATGGAGAGCCGCTTACTGCGGCGTTGGTCACGGAGCATCTGGAGTACTCGCTGCCTTACCGCGCCGTATTCTCCCAGCAGGTCTCCCGCGACACCGTTGTCCGTCTGATTGACTCCCTGGCCGTTCTTCTGGTCCGTCTGCACCTGCATGGTTTTTATTGGGGCGATGTCTCGCTGTCGAACACTCTGTTTCGTCGGGATGCGGATGCTTTCTCCGCCTACCTTGTCGACGCCGAAACCGGGGATCTGCAGGGCAAACTCTCCGATCAGCGCAGGCTTTACGACGTAGACGTTGCCCGCACCAACATCATCGGCGAGCTGATGGACTTGCAGGCTGGCGGATTTTTGGACTGCGGGATGGACGTTATTGATGTGGGTACTCGCATCGCCGAGCGCTACTCCGGCCTGTGGCAGGAGCTGACGGGGGAGGAATCGATTGGAGTTGAGGAGTCCTGGCGGGTCGACGAGCGGATTCGCAGGCTCAACGACCTCGGTTTCGACGTGGGGGAGTTGAAAGTGACCAGCGACGGAGGGCGTGTCGTGTTCCGTCCTCGGGTGGTCGATGCCGGGCATCATCACAGGCAACTGATGCGTCTTACCGGTCTGGACGTCCAGGAAGGGCAGGCGCGGCGGATGCTCAATAGTTTGCAAACGTTCCGGCTCTCGCGGGAGCTGGAGAACACCCCGCTGGAGCAGGTTGCGCACCGCTGGCTCCAGGAAGTTTTTGAGGCGACGATTCTGGCAGTGCCCGAAGGCCTGCGCGGAAGGCTTCAGGATGCCCAGATTTTCCATGAGGTGCTAGAACATCGCTGGTACATGGCGGAAAAGCGGCAGGGGGACATCTCTCTTGCTGAGGCAACGCGAAGCTACGTCGACCGAGTTCTTCCGGAGCACCGCGACGAATCGGTGTTTTTGCCGTCAGAAGGTGAGGATAGCGACTAGGGTCGCGGAAGGTTGCTAGAGCCTTAACAGCCGATGAGCCTGTGTTTATAAACTTAAAATCATGGGACAAATAGGGGTGTTTGAGGTTGCGGTGCCGACGAATCTTTCGGGGTATCGGCGGTCTTCATTGGATGCAAACCCCGCACTTGAACGGCTGTATTCTGCGAAAATAAGGCGACTTTGTGAACGTCAGTAATTGCGATGTTTAGCTTTTGTTCTACTGGGTCTAAGAATATGTTCTCAATCGTTTTAGCTTCTGTAAGATTCTAGGTAAGTCAAAATACCCCGCGTCGATGGCGATGAAGTTCAAGTGACAGGGTTCTTTTATGCCGTAGGTCGGGGGCAATCCAACGAGGTCATGGCCGTCGGAAAGCCGCTTTAGCAAGCGGCGCGCTCTGCCGGTCGGCCCTTCTTCTTAAGGGGAGAGAAATAGTGAAGAACTTCAAGCGCGCATCAGCCCTCTTTGCAGCAGGCGTTATGGCAACCGCTGGTTTGGTTGCTTGCTCGAGTGATGACTCATCTGCGGATGGTGGCGTCTACTTCCTCAACTTCAAGCCGGAGCAGGATGCCGCGTACCAGAAGATTGCAAAGGCCTACACGGACAAGACCGGTGTTGCCGTCAAGGTGGTCACCGCCGCATCGGGTTCGTACGAGCAGACCCTGAAGGCTGAAATCGGCAAGAAGGATGCCCCGACTCTGTTCCAGGTCAACGGCCCGACCGGACTGAAGACCTGGCAGGACTACATGGCCGACATGTCCGACACCGAAATTGCCAAGAACCTCAACGACGGCATTGAGCCGCTGAAGGGGGAGGACGGCAAGATCTATGGTGTTCCGTTTGCTGTGGAAGGCTATGGCCTAATCTACAACGAAGAAATCATGGACAAGTACTTCGCTATGCCGGACGCCAAGGCTAAGAGCATGGATGAGATCAAGGCCTTCGGCAAGCTGAAGGAAATCGCCGAAGACATGCAGGCAAAGAAGGACAAGCTGGGCATCTCCGGTACCTTCGCTTCCACCTCACTGGCATCCGGTGAGGACTGGCGCTGGCAGACCCACTTGGCTAACGGTCCGGTCCACTACGAGTTTGAGGACCTCGGCACCAAAGAAACTGCCGATGTGAAGTTCAAGTACAACAAGGAGTTCAAGAACCTCTTCGACCTGTACCTGAGCAACTCCACCGTTGAGAAGACCCTCGCCCCGTCGAAGGCGGTGTCCGACTCGATGGCTGAGTTCGCACAGGGCAAGGCCGCTATGGTGCAGAACGGCAACTGGGCATGGTCGCAGATCAGCGAGGTCTCCGGCAACGTGGTCAAGGAAGACAAGATCAAGTTCATGCCAATGTACATGGGGCTGAAGGACGAGGACAAGACCGGTATCTCCGTTGGCACTGAGAACTACCTGACCGTCAACGCCAAGGCATCCGAGGCTTCCCAGAAGGCCACCAAGGACTTCGTCAACTGGCTCTACAACACCGACGAGGGCAAGAAATTCGTCGTCGAGGATCTCGGCTTCATCGCCCCGTTCAAGAACTTCACCGACGCGGATACCCCGAATGACCCGCTGGCGAAGGAGGTTGCGGCAGCTATCGAAGACAAGGAAATGACCACCATCCCGTGGGACTTCCAGTACTTCCCGTCTCAGCAGTTCAAGGACGACTTCGGCGCAGCGCTGGCTCAGTACGCCTCTGGCAAGATGCCGTGGGATGAGGTCGTGAAGACTTTTACTGACAGCTGGGCTGCAGAATCCTCCAGCAAGTAAATAAGTTGCGAAATCCTCACGTTTGCACACGCGGTGCCGTCTGGAACCAAGCTGCAAACGAGAGGGATTTCTAATGAGAAGGCGGGGCCCGGCACCTCGGGACTCTGCGACGTAGTGCAGGCCCGAGGGGTTAGGCCCCGCCTTTAGCTTTTGAGAATCGGTGTTGTAATGCAAGCAACCTTGAAAAAGTATTTCCCAATATTCGTGCTACCTACGCTGATTGCGTTCGCAATTGCGTTCCTGGTTCCATTCGTTATCGGTTTCTTCCTATCCTTTACTGACTTCACGACCATCACGGATGCCGAGTGGGGCGGAGTCGAAAACTATCAAAAGGCTTTTAGCCAGCGGGAGGGCTTCGTGGCCTCCTTCGGCTTCACCGCCCTGGTGGTCGTCGTCTCCGTCATCACCGTGAACCTGTTCGCCTTCTGGATTGCGTGGATTCTCACGCGCAAGCTGAAGGGCACCAACTTCTTCCGCACGGTCTTCTTCATGCCAAACCTCATCGGCGGTATCGTGCTGGGCTACACCTGGCAGTCGATGATCAACGCCGTGTTGGCGTCGTACGGCACGACGATCGTTTCGGACTGGAAATTCGGCTACGCGGGTTTGATCATCCTGATTAACTGGCAGCTCGTCGGTTACATGATGATTATTTACATCGCCGGCCTGCAAAACGTGCCGCCGGAGCTAATTGAGGCAGCGGAAATCGACGGTGCTGGCCGCTGGGAAGTCCTGCGGCACGTCACCATCCCAATGGTGATGCCCTCGATTACCATCTGCCTATTCCTGACCCTGTCGAACACCTTCAAGCTCTTCGACCAGAACCTTGCACTGACCAATGGTGCGCCGGCCTCCGAGACCGAAATGGTTGCGCTGAACATCGTCAACACCATGTTCAACCGCATCGGTGTCGAGGGAGTCGGCCAGGCCAAGGCCGTTATTTTCGTCGTCGTGGTCGTCGCGATTGCGATGCTGCAGCTGCGTGCAACTCGCAGCAAAGAAGTGGAGGCATAAATGTCCGTCGACGCTGCAAAGGCACTCAAGCCCAACTCGGTCAAGCAAGATGAGGCCAAGGTCGGTGGTGCCGCGAAGGGCATTATTTACGCCATCCTGGTGTTCCTCACCGTGGTGTTCCTGGGCCCAATCGCCTTCATTCTCTTCAACTCCTTCAAGTCCAAGTTCGCAATCTCGGACAATCCCTTCCAGCTGCCGCTCGGTGACATGTGGGTCGGTGTTGAAAACTACACCGTCGGGTTGATGAAGGAGGGCTTCGGCTGGGCAATCGTATGGTCGTTTGTCATCACGATTCTCTCCGTCGTCGCCATCGTGTTCTTCTCCGCGATGACCGCCTACTACATCACGCGCGTGAAGACATGGTGGACTTTGCTGCTGTACTACCTCTTCGTGTTCTCGATGGTCATCCCGTTCCAGATGGTGATGTTCCCGACCGTCAAGATCGCGGACATGCTGCAGCTGAACAACCCCATCGGCATTGTGGTTTTGTACCTGGGCTTCGGCTCCGGCCTGTCGGTGTTCATGTTCGCCGGCTTCATCAAGTCGATTCCGATTGACATCGAGGAAGCTGCGATGATTGATGGCGCATCCCCGATGCAGAACTACTTCCGCATCGTTTTGCCGATGCTAAAGCCGACCGCTGTCACCGTCGCCATCCTCAACGCTATGTGGGTGTGGAACGACTACCTGCTGCCGTACCTGGTCATCGGCCTGTCCACCGAGTACAAGACCATCCCGGTCGTCGTGCAGAGCTTCGTCGGCTCCAACGGCAACCGCGACCTCGGCGCCATGATGGCCATGCTGGTTCTCGCGATTATCCCGATTGTTGTCTTCTACATCGCAACCCAGAAGCACATCATCGAGGGCGTCGCCGCCGGCGCGGTCAAGGGCTAGTCCGGCCTGGCGCGGCTGCGCCGTCACAATAACCGAACACTACAATGACAAGACGTGGATAGATTCTTCAGCACTGACACCAAGTTCTACGCAGCGTGGTCGCTACTGGCGGATCTTGTGATCATCAATCTTTTGATGATCGCCACGTCTTTTCCCTTTGCCACTGCCGGCGCTTCGACCCGGGCTGGGGCAGTGGTTGTTCGTGACATGGTCCGCGAGGAAGGCTCCGCGCCGGTGCGTCGCTTCCTGCACGCGCTCCTTTCAAATTGGCGCACGCCGACCCTGTGGTCGCTCATCACCGTGGTCATATCCTGTGGCGTCGGCTACGAGTTATACGTCATCTCCCGCGCCGACTTGGGCGGGGTGGGGATGGTTTTTACCGCAGGCGTGCTCTCGGGCTCGCTGCTGCTGCTCGGAATTACCGCCTGGGTCTACCCGCTGTGCGCGCTTTCCGACGCCCCCACGCCGCTTCGCCGAACCTTAGCCATGGCCGCAGCACTTAGCATCAGGCACCTGCCCCGTACCGCTGCGGCGATTGCGGCGCTGCTCATCGCGCCCGCCGCGGTGTATTTCTTCCCAGGTCGCATCTATGCCATCGCGACCTATTTCATGCTGATTGGCCACGCGCTCAGCTGGTACCTGGTGATGCTGGCTGTCGAGCCGGCGCTGCCGGCCGAGGACCGCGACAGTCAGCATCACGCCTAGCCTTCGAAGACCCTCGCGCGGGGGAAGTCCTCGGCCTGAATCATCTCGAGCAGCTTTTCCCGCGGAGCAAACGCTGCGCACGCGCCAACGGCCTGGACCGCCGCGGCGCCAGCGGCGGTGGCGAGTTGGACGGCGTCGGCAAGCGAGCTGCCCTTGGCGAGCTCAGCGGTGAGCGTGCCTACGAAGGCATCGCCGGAGCCGGTGCCGTCGACGACCTTTTCGGCCGGGAGGAGCAGAGCGGGATGCTCGTAAATCGTGGCCTCCTCGCGGGAGTTTTGCGGGGCCTCGGAGTAGAGGCAGCCGTCCTCGCCGCGGAGCATAATCACGCTCGGGCTGTACTGGAGCAGAGCCCTAATCTGGGAGCCGAAATCGCTGGCGAGGATGCCCTCGGAAATGTCCAGGCGGCGCAGCGTCTCCCACATGCCTTTCTTGTTGACGATCAGCGGGTTCGCATGGTCGATCAGTGCGGGGGTGACGATGCTGACCGGGTTGAGGTTGAGGACCAGTCGCGCGTTGTACATCGAAGCTACCGACGCGATGGCCTCGGTGGCCTCGGGCAGTAGCTCGCCCTGGGCGAGGACGATATCGGCGGTGGCGAAGTCATCGGTGAAATCGGTCGGGTCGGTCAAGGCATCGGCGCCGCGCTGGACGAAGATAACCGGGCGGCCCTGCTTATTCGTCGCCACGAAAGCGCTGCCTGTGGGTAGATCCCACGAGGTGTTGATGGAGTGAACCTCGACGCCGTGGGAATTGAGTTCTTCAATCACGAAGTCTGCGGCGCGATCTTCGCCGACGGTACCCGCCATGATCGCCCGGACCTCGTCGAAGGCGATGGCGACCGCCTGGTTCGCGCCCTTGCCGCCCAGCGAGATCACGCCGTCGTCCACTATGAGCGTCCCGCCTTCCGGGGGCACGCTATCCACCTTGACCAGGGTGTCCTGGTGGATGGAGCCACAGACGACAACGGTGGGATCGGATTTCGACGGGGTAATCGGCTGCATGACTTCCAAGGATAGCCCGATTTTTCGCGGACTGGTTGGGTGGTCTTAAACTTGGTCGTTATGGCAAAGCTCTATTTCCGCTACGGCACCATGAACAGCGGAAAATCAATCGAAGTGCTGCGCGTCGCGCACAACTATCGCGAACGCGATATGCGCCCTCTCATCGCCAAGCCGGCAATTGACACGGTCGCGGCAGGGGACGTCCACTCGAGGATTGGCATTGCCGAAGCCGCCCACGTCATTCACCCTGACGATGATGTCAGTTCGCTTGCCGACGGATACGACTGTGTCATCATCGATGAAGCGCAATTTTTGACGCCTGAGCAGGTCGATCAGCTCCTTGCCCTGACGCTGCAGGGCACTCCCGTACTCTGTTACGGGCTGCGGACGGACTTTCGGACCGTGGCTTTTCCGGGGTCCCGCCGGCTGCTCGAGGTGGCCCACAGCATCGAGGAGATTAAGACCATCTGCACCTGTGGAAAGAAGGCCATCTTCACCGCCCGACTGGCTCCCGACGGGACCATCCTGCAGGACGGCGAGTCCGTTGAGATCGAGACCCTGGAGGACCCGAAGTACCTCTCCGTGTGCGCTACCTGTTACAACCGCATGTCGGGGAAGTGGGCCTAGCGGAAGTGGGCATAAAAAGTGCCCCCACCAGGGCTCGAACCTGGGACAAAAGGATTATGAGTCCTCTGCTCTAACCGACTGAGCTATAGGGGCAAGGCCCGTCGAATCGGGCCTCGAAATATCATAGCAACGACTAAGCTGCTCCCAAAAAGGAGCGTGAAAGTTCCGCCTTTTGGTTGATGGGGCAACACGGTTCGTGCTCCTAAAATAGCCGGTATGAAAGCACAGAAGTCAGCAACCGGCGCGACCGCTGCATCTGGTGCAGCACCAGCCAGCCGCGATAAGGCCATTGAGGAGTTTGCTCAGTCGCCTACGCGATGGTGGGGCCTTGTCGTTTTGGCATTGGGCCTCGGCATGATCGTCCTGGACGGCACTATTGTCGGTGTATCCCTTCCGACCATCATCACGGAGTTGAAGCTCGACATAGTCGGCGCGCAGTGGATTACCACTATCTACTCTGTGGTCTTTGCGGCGCTGCTTCTGACCGCGGGCCGCGCGGGCGACCGCTTCGGCCGCCGCACCTTATTCCTAATCGGCCTGGTCGTGTTCACGGTGGGGTCGGTTGTAGCGGCGCTTTCGACGGCACTCGCGCCCCTCGTTATCGCCCGCGTAATCCAGGGAATCGGCGGCGCCTGCATCCTGCCGTCGACCCTATCCAGCGTCAATGCGCTGTTTCGGGATAAGGACCGCGCGACCGCATTCGGTATCTGGGGTGCGGTCATGGCGGGTGCCGCGGCGGTGGGCCCGCTGCTGGGCGGTGTGCTGACCGAGTACGCCGGCTGGGAGGCAATCTTCTGGGTCAACGTGCCAATCGCACTGATCCTGATTGTCCTGGCCCTGCGTCTGGTGCCGAATACTTCCGGAGAATCGGCAGGCTCGGGCGAGGAATCGGGCTTCGACATTCTGGGGCTGGTTCTGTCGAGTATCGGCTTCGGCGCTCTTGTCTACGGCATCATCGAGGGCGCGAAGATAAGCTTCGATTTTCCCTCGACGCCGTTCTTCTCCCTGATCGTCGGCCTGGTGGTGCTTGTGCTGTTCATCGTGTGGGAGAACTACCGCCGCCGCAATGCAGACCAGGTGCTGCTGGACATCTCCATGTTCTCCTACGCCACCTTCAGCTGGGGCAACACCACCGCGATGCTCGTCGCAGTGGGGGAGTTCGCGCTGGTCTTCGTGCTTCCTCTGTACCTCGTCTCGGCGGTCGGCCTATCGACGATCGCAACCGGTCTCGTCCTTGCCGCCATGGCTCTCGGCGCGTTCTTCTCCGGCGCGATGGCGCGCCACCTGGCTGCGTGGATCACTCCGGCGGGCGTCGTCATCCTGGGGCTTGCGCTCGAGGTGTTCGGTTCGCTTCAGCTGGCGGCTGAGGAACACGTGGGCCTGCCGCTCTGGCTCGTCGTCGTCGCACTGGTGATTTACGGCCTGGGCCTCGGCCTGGCCTCGGCGCAGTTGACCTCCCTGGTCCTCGGTGACATTCCGGTTCGCCTCTCCGGCCAGGCCTCGGCGACGCAGTCGACCATCCGGCAGGTCGGCTCGGCCCTAGGCGCTGCCCTCGGCGGAATGGCACTGACCGTCGGGCTCAACCGCGAGATCGCGGACTTGCCGGCATCGGTTGCCAAGATGGGCGAGGGGCTGAAGGATTCCGCGGGTTCGATTCTGATTGGGTTGCGCGCGCAGGGCACACCGTCGATGGTTATCGATCCGCTGACGAACGCGTTTGCCCACGCGACGCAGTTCGCCCTCTATTCTGCGGTCGGCGCACTGGCAATCGGGTTCCTGTGCTCGCTGAAGGTGATGCAATTGCGCCGCGGAGCGCGGAATACGTCGGAAAACGAAGTGAAATAGCTCATAGTCGGGGAAACCCGGAATAGACAATCCAGTCTGTCTGTTGGTAGTTTTTGTCATCTTGAGTTCGTGATTAATCCACGGCCTGATTCACACCCCCGAATCACCCAAAAGAAGAATCGAGTTTTCACCACCATGAATATGCTCACGACGCGTCGCTGGCTGGACTACGGTCACATCTCTAGTTCCTCCTGTTGTTAAGGGCGGTTTTATCGCGGGTCCTTTAGGCCTAGAAATCGAATCAACAACAACATCTCTTGGAGGAAAAGTGAGCAAATTCAAATGGGCGACCGGGTTTGGCGCCCAAGTTATCTACGGCCTGATTATCGGCCTCATCCTGGGCTTCATCGCCCGCGGCACCGGTGAGGAATCCGGGTTGCGGATTGCCCTGGATGAAGTCGGCAGCACCTACGTCACGCTGCTGAAGCTTCTGATCCCGCCGCTGGTGGTCACCGCGGTTATCGTCTCGATCGCTAACCTGCGCAAGGTCGCGGGCGCCGCGAAGCTGGCAATCTCGACCCTGGTGTGGTTCGCCATCACGGCTTTCGCCTCGGTCGTCATCGGTATCGGCCTTGGCCTGATTTTCCAGCCGGGCGCCAACTCCACCGTCGATGCAGCCAGCGCCAAGGAGCCCTCCACGGTCGGGTCCTGGTGGGCATTCCTGCAGGGCATCGTCCCGCAGAACATCCTGGGGCTCGGCGTGAAGGTCAGCGAGTCTGACGGCACCCTGTCGGCAACTCCAAACTTCAATGTCCTGCAGCTGCTGGTCATCGCGATTGTTCTGGGCATCGCGGCGGTGAAAGTCGGCCGTAAGGCTGAGCCCTTCATCGAGTTTTCCGGCTCGCTGCTGACGATTATTCAGAAGGTCCTCTGGTGGGTCATCCGCCTGGCCCCGGTTGGCACCGCGGCCCTGATTGGACACGCCGTCGCGGAATACGGCTGGGAGGCCCTCGGTAGCCTCGGCAAGTTCGCCATCGCAATCTACGTCGGCCTCTTCCTCGTCATTGCGGTTGTCTACCCGGTGGTGCTTAAGCTGCACGGCGTTAGCCCAGTCGACTTCTTCCGCCGCGTCTGGCCGGTTACCTCGCTGGGATTCGTCACCCGCTCTTCGATGGGCGTCATGCCCGTCACTGAGCGCGTCGTGTCGCGCCGCCTGGGAGTTCCGGATGAGTACGCCTCCTTCGCAGTTCCGCTGGGTTCGACCACGAAGATGGACGGTTGCGCCGCAATCTACCCGGCCATCGCCGCAATTTTCGTCTCGCAGTTCTACGGGGTCCCGCTGGGCTTCACCGATTACCTGCTGATTATCTTCGTATCCGTCATTGGCTCCGCTGCTACCGCCGGCACCACGGGCGCGACCGTCATGCTTACGCTGACTCTGTCCACCCTGGGCCTTCCGCTCGCCGGCGTCGGCCTGCTGCTGGCCGTCGACCCAATCCTGGATATGGGTCGCACCGCGGTCAACGTCACCGGTCAGGCAGTGGTTCCGCTGGTCGTCGCCAAGCGCGCCGGGATCTGGTCTAAGGAGGAGTGGGACGCAAACGCGAACGCAGACCTCTCCGCCGACGACGACAATACGGTCGAGGAGGCCCCCGTACTGGCCCGCGCCTAGCGCCTGGCCTTGCCAGCTCATGCCCCCCAGAATTCCTTTGCGTAGTCTGGGGGCATGACTGCTTTGTGGACTCCCTCTACGCTTACCCAGGTGGACGACTGGCCGGTCGATCACGTTGCCGCCGCTGCGCGCATGGGCGACGGAACCTGGACCACCCACGGCGAGATTGACCGCGTCTTTGACCTCGCGAGCGTCACCAAGCTGCTCGCCGCCGTCGGGATTCTGGTGGCTGTCGAGGAAGGTGCCATCGAGCTAGACCAGCAGCTCTTGCCTCCGCTTTCCGACGGCGATGGCGCCACCGTCCGCCACCTCCTCGCGCACGCCGGCGGAGTCGGTTTCGACAGCCGTGAGCCAGAGCGCGAGCCCGGAACGAGGCGGGTGTATTCCTCGGCTGGCTTCGATATTGTCGCCGACGCGGTAGAGCAGGAGGCAGAAATGCCGTTCGCGGACTATCTCCGCGAGGCCGTTTTCGAGCCGCTCGGGATGGATGCGTCGGCGCTTAAGGGCTCGGCGGGCCACGGGGCGCGCAGCAGTGTTCGCGACTTGATGGCGTTCGTCGACGAGGTGTTCTCACCGTCGCTGTTACACCCGGATACCGTCGACGAAGCTTTGACAGTGCAGTTCCCGGGCCTGAACGGTGTCGTGCCCGGTTACGGCATGCAGCGACCCGCTGACTGGGGTCTGGGTTTTGAGGTCTACGGTCACCCGGATTCTAAGCAGGGGCTGTGGTTCGGCTCCTCGATGCCGGCGGACGTGGTCGGACACTTCGGCCAGGCCGGAACCTTCCTGTGGCTGCACCGCCCAACCGGGCGGGCCGCCATCGCCCTGACCGATCGCCCCTTCGGTGACTGGGCGAAGCCTTTGTGGGCCGACTTCAACTCCGAGTTGTGGCAGGAGCTAGCGGCCCGCTAAATCACATCCGGGGGATTAAGCCCTACTTGAGGGTTGCTCGGGGCTCGGTGCAAGCATCACAATCGTAAACACGCGTAACGCACGCCTCAGTAGTTTGATGTTCTGACCTTCACTGGGATACGTCGTTGGATGAGTTCGTAGGGGAAGACGAACCTCGTCTTAACACCCACCGACCGCACAGAACACGTACCGAGGACCCTGAACGTTTATGCGACTGACACACACAGGCACGCTGTGGATTCACAGCATGCCAGGGCCTTTGCAGCAGCACATCACGTGGGCACTGGCCCGGCTCAGCATGCCCGACGGCACCAAGCCCGGTCGGGGTATCTGGCGTAGCCTCCGCACAGGATCGAGTCTCTGTGCCGAGGTGCCCTTCGTTGCCGACGCGGAGGCGGTTACGTCTCTGGTTGATAACCTCAGCCGCTGGCCGCACCTGTATTTCGAACTGGCTCAGGATCCCACCGTCGACGATGCCGGCATGGCCGTCGACGGTATGCGTTACTGCCACACCCCCGAGCTCGGCACCTTTGCAGGGCAGACCGACGCTGCGGGAAACATCGTGGTAGGCGAGGACGCCCTGCGCAACATCGCCGCCCAAGGTGGGGACATTGCGGACGCTATTGACTCGGCCATCGCCGGGCCCTGGGACCGCGTACTGGAACCAATGCGGCTCGCCACCGCGGGGTTCGAGCCCGTGGAGGGCGAAGCGTCGGAAAGCGAAATGGCGCCACCCCTCGGTGAAGTTACCGCAGGGGGCGCCAACGTGGTGCAGTTTTATCCGCGCCGGGCGGCGATGTAGTCGACGACATCGCCGAGCTTGACGAAGGATGCGATGTCCTCGTCCTCGATTCGCACTCCGAGTTCCTGCTCGCAGCGGATGGCGAGCTCCACAACCGTAAGGCGGTCGAAGCCGTAGTCGGCCAGCGGAGTGGAAAGTCCGAGGGATTTCACCTCGTCAACCGCCATCTTCTTGATGATTGCCGCGACCTCGCCGTGGACACCGTCCGGTAGAGACTCGTCGTGGATTTCGCCCTTGCTCTTACCTCGGCCCTGATCAGGGCCGGCGGGCCCGAGGGTATCGCCGCCGAGCAGGGCACTGAGCTGATCTCCGAGACTGGATGTCATCGCCCTATCCCTGGAAAGTTGCGGTCGGATCGGTGATCTTCAATTCGTCTGCCGCCTGCTGCGCGACCTCCATGTCGAGCTTGCCCTCGCGGGCGAGGGCAGCGAGCGCCGCTACCGCGATGGACTCAC
Source organism: Corynebacterium lactis RW2-5 (assembly GCF_001274895.1). Taxonomy (NCBI): domain Bacteria; kingdom Bacillati; phylum Actinomycetota; class Actinomycetes; order Mycobacteriales; family Corynebacteriaceae; genus Corynebacterium; species Corynebacterium lactis. The sequence goes on along the minus strand of NZ_CP006841.1, from coordinate 1,883,766 downwards.
CGTCGGAGTTGAAGAAGCGGCGGGCTGCCGGGCGGGTATCAGCGAAGCCGAAACCATCGGTGCCGAGCACCGTGTAGTCACCCGGGACCCATTTGCGGATCTGCTCAGGAATCGCGCGCTGGAAGTCGGAGGCCGCGATGAACGGGCCCTCGGCATCGGCGAGCTGGCGAGCCAGGAACGGCTCCTCGACCTCGGCGGTCGGGTTGTGCAGCTGCTCAGTCTCGCGGGCGAGACCGTCGCGGGCCAACTCGTTCCATGAGGTCACCGAGTAAATCGATGCCGCAACGCCGTAGCCCTCTAGGATATCGGCAGCGCGCAGAGCCTCTTGCATGCCGATCCCCGAAGCCATCAGGTTGACGTGCTTATCGCCCTCGGCCTTGCGGTAGCGGTAGATACCTTTCAATAGTCCCTCGACATCGAGGTCCTCCGGCACGGCAGGCTGAGCAGTCGGCTCGTTGTAGATGGTCAGGTAGTAGATGACATTTTCTCCACGCCCCTCGCCGTACATGCGGTCAATGCCCTCGCGGATGATGTAGGCAATTTCGTAGGCGAATGCCGGGTCGTAGGACACAACAGCCGGATTGGTTGCGGCCAGCAGGTGCGAGTGGCCGTCCATGTGCTGCAGGCCTTCTCCGGTCAGGGTAGTGCGGCCAGCGGTGGCTCCGAGGAGGAAACCACGCGACATTTGGTCTGCGGCAGCCCAGATGGAATCGCCGGTGCGCTGGAAACCGAACATTGCGTAGAAGATGTACAGCGGAATCATCGCGACACCATGGGTGGCGTAGGACGAGCCAGCCGCCATGAAGGAACCGACGGAGCCCGCCTCGGAGATGCCCTCGTGCAGAATCTGTCCGTCCGTCGACTCCTTGTAGGAGAGCATCAGTTCGTGGTCGACGGGGGTGTACTTCTGTCCGTGCGGATTGTAAATCTTCAGCGTTGGGAACCAGGAGTCCATGCCGAAGGTGCGGGCCTCGTCCGGGATAATCGGGACGAAACGGTCCTTCAGACCCTTATCGCGCATGAGATCCTTGAAGATGCGCACGGTTGCCATAGTGGTGGCGACTTTCTGCTTGCCGGAGCCCTTCAGCACCGACTTAATCGTCTCCACCGGCGGGACAACCAGAGGCTCGTAACTGCTGCGGCGCTCGGGCAGGAATCCGCCGAGCTCCTTGCGGCGTTCCTTCATGTACTTAATCTCCGGCGCATCCGGACCGGGGTTGTAGTACGGCGGCAGGTACGGATCCGCCTCGAGCTGCTCATCCGTGATCGGAATGCGCTGGTTGTCGCGGAAGAGCTTCAAATCATCCAGAGAAAGCTTCTTCATCTGGTGGGTTGCGTTGCGGCCCTCGAAGTTGTGGCCCAGGCCGTAGCCCTTAATGGTGTGCGCCAGGATGACAGTCGGCTGGTCCTTGGTCTCCAGCGCCTTTGCGTATGCCGCGTAAATCTTGCGGTAGTCGTGGCCGCCGCGACGCAGGTTCCAAATCTCCTCATCGGTCATGTTCTCGACGAGCTTTGCGGTGCGCGGGTCGCGACCGAAGAAGTGCTCGCGGACCCATGCGCCGTCGTTAGCCTTCAGCGTCTGGTAGTCACCGTCGGTGAAGCTGTTCATCAGATTGACCAGGGCGCCGTCCTCATCCTTGGCGAAGAGCTCGTCCCACTCGCGGCCCCAGACGACCTTGATGACATTCCAGCCGGCGCCGCGGAAGAAGGATTCCAGCTCCGCGATGATTCGGGTGTTGCCGCGAACCGGGCCGTCGAGGCGCTGCAGGTTGCAGTTGACCACGAAGGTCAGGTTGTCCAGGTTATTCAGCGCAGCGTGCTGAATGGCGCCGCGTGCCTCCGGCTCGTCCATCTCGCCGTCGCCCAGGAATGCCCACACATGCTGCTGCGAGGTGTCCTTGATGCCACGGTCGTGGAGGTAGCGGTTGAAGCGCGCCTGGTAAATCGCATCCAGCGGGCCAAGGCCCATGGAGACGGTCGGGAACTCCCAGAAATCGGACATGCCATGCGGGTGCGGGTAGGAGGGCAGACCCTTGCCCTTGCCGCGTGAGACCTCCTGGCGGAAGCCGTCGAGGTCCTCCTCAGTCAGGCGGCCCTCGAGGAAAGCGCGGGCGTACATGCCCGGCGAGGCGTGGCCCTGGAAGAAGACCTGGTCGCCGCCGCCCGGATGATCCTTGCCGCGGAAGAAGTGGTTGAAGCCGACCTCATACAGGGGAGCGGCACCCGCGTAGGTGGAGATGTGTCCGCCGACGCCGATACCCGGACGCTGTGCGCGGTGAACCATGATTGCGGCGTTCCAGCGGATCCACTTGCGGTAGCGCCACTCGATGTCCTCGTCACCGGGGAACTCAGGCTCCAGCTCAGTGGGGATGGTGTTGACGTGGTCCGTCGAAGTCAGCGGCGGGAGCGCGACGCGCTTGGCAGTTGCGCGCTCCAGCAGGCGCAGCATGAGGAAGCGAGCGCGGTCCGGGCCGGTTTCCTCCAGCAGGCCGTCGAGTGACTCGAGCCACTCCCGGGTCTCCTCCGGGTCTGCGTCGTTGAGGTAGGACGCGACACCGTCACGAATGAGGGCAAAGTTGGATTCATCAGAATGGGCTTGTGGCGTACCTGACATGGAGTTAGGTCCTTTCTGTATTGAGGAAAGGCAAAGTTACTTCCTACCACTTTACGTCCGATTGGCCATCAGTGTCCGACGCGAAGAAAACGCCAGAATATGCACCAAATTGGGGAATATGTTGAACATGGTGCTGTGCGCAGAGCGTTTGGGCGCTAAACTTTTACGACAAAGCTTGAAAATTCTTCACAAGGAGGCAAAAGGAAGTGGTCAACGCCACAGGCGCTGTCCGTGACTACGCGGAGAAGCTCGGCATCAAGAAGGGCCAGCTGGTGCAGGAAGTCGGTTGGGACGATGACTGTGACACCGCGATTAGCGAGGCCGTCGAAAACTTCCTGGATGATGACCTCCTGGATGAAGATACGGATGAGGTTGTCGATGTAGTGCTGCTGTGGTGGCGTGATGACGACGGCGACTTGGTCGACGGCCTCGTCGACGCCTCCCGCCCGATGGGCGAGGATGCCCGAATCTGGCTGCTGACCCCGGGCACTGGCCAGTCGGGAGCGGTTGACCCCGGTGTTATCGATGAATCCGCTCAGCTCGCAGGCCTGACCGGTACCTCTGCAATTCGGCTCGGTTCCTGGCAGGGCAACTGCCTCGTGCAGCGCGGTCACTAATAACCGCCGCTAAAAGGTGGGGCCCAGTTGGGCCCCGTTTCTTTTACGTGAGGCCAATTAGCACTTTCGGAAAAGACTGTGTTAAATTCTTCCACAGCGCGGCGATAGCTCAGCGGTAGAGCTCTGGTTTTACACACCAGCGGTCGGGGGTTCGAAACCCTCTCGCCGCACGCGTTAACACCCGCCCGGTTGCACTGAATGCGCCGGGCGGGTTTTTCTTATGTTCCACAACAACCGACCTTGACCGGCCGATTCTTAAGGGGTGACACGTGCAAACAGGGGCCGCACTGCATACCTTGATGTCCACGAAACGGGGCAAATACCTATGCCGGGCGACGGCACTGGCTGTGGGGTTCACCGCCGACCGCATCTTCGCCGACCCACAGTCTCACCACCCGGTCGCAGTCTACGGCACTGCGGTCAGTCGCCTCATCGAACGGATGTACGCCGACTCCAAAGCCCGTGGCGTAACCTTTACCGGTATCGCCGTTGCGGCGCCCGTCGTCGCTGTGGGCATCGCCACGCGCTTCGCCCCGAATCTCTCCCTCGCGCTTGCCACCTGGGCGAGCCTCGGGGGGACGACGCTGCAGCGCACCGGCGCCAAGATGGCCGATCGCTTGGATTCAGGCGATGTGGAATCCGCTCGTGGCCTGGTCTCTTGGCTCTGTTCTCGCGATCCCGAGGCTCTCGATGTCGACGGAATCGCCCGCGCCACCGTGGAGTCCCTCGCGGAGAACACCTCCGACGCCGTCAGCGGGACCCTGCTGTGGGGAGCGCTCGCCGGCGCGCCCGGAGTGGTCGCCCACCGCGCTATCAACACGCTCGACGCGATGGTCGGCTATCGCAATGATCGCTACCGCCGCTTCGGATGGGCTTCCGCCAGGCTTGACGACGTCGCCGGGTTCCTCCCGGCCCGATTGACTGCGGTGGCAACGGTTTTGGCAGCGCCGAATCGTCGTGAAGCGATTGCGGCGTGGAGGCGGGATGCGGCGGCACATCCGAGCCCGAATGCGGGAGTCGTAGAGGCCAGCGCCGCGGGCGCGTTGGGGCTGCAGCTGGGCGGTGCGACCGTGTACCCGAGCGGGGTGGAGATGCGCCCGGTGCTCGGTCGGGGAGCAGAGCCGACGGTTCCGGACGTGCGCAGGGCGGTGTGGCTCAGCGGCGCGGTGCAGGAGCTCGTCCTAGGCCTGTGCATCGCGGGGCTGTTGGTGGCCGCGGCCTAGAAGCGCTCGTCGTAGCGGTTGTCACGGAAGCCCGCGGCTCGGTGCCCCGAGTTTCCGTAGCGCTTGGCGAGTCGCTCGCGGTGTAGCCGCTCGGCTTCGTCCTCGGCGGCCTTCGTCTCCTCCTGGCCTAGTGGTAGCGCCTCATTTTCGGAAACGACCGGGGCGGTATCTTCGGCGTTTTCAGTTAGGGGTTCGGCCGCCTGCGCGTCGGCCAGATTCTTCTCCATCTCCGCCTGTTCCTCGCGGTCACGGCGGCGTTCGACTATCTCGGCGCGGATGAACCAGATCAGGGCGAGCGGCGCCATCGCGCCGAAGAAAATCCACTGGATGCCGTAGGAGAGGTAAGGGCCACTTTCGAGGGGTGGCAGCGGGATGGCTTCGATGACGGCATCGGAGTTCTCCGACAGCTGGATCCAGTCGGGGTTGAGCTTCTTTCCGGTAAGGCCCTCGACCTCAGCGATGTTGATGCCGTAGACCTGCGGCGGGACCTCCTTAATCGGAGGCGTGACAGGGGTCAGCTCGTTGCGGCGGATGTAGCCCGAAATGGTCATGGTGCCGGAGGGAGCTGAATCCACCGTTGGGGTCTTGCTGCCCGCGGGGCGCACGAAACCTCGGTTGATCAGGTAGTTTTGCCCGTTACTTGCGGCAAAAATGTCGAGGACCTGAACTGCGGGGGCTCCATTGACGGGGCGGTTGCGCAGGAGCACCCGCGTATCTGGAATGAAGTGGCCCCGGGCGGTGACCCTGCGCCATTCGTTTCCCTCGTCGAACCCCTCGCCCTTAGGCATCAGCTCGTTGACATCGACCGGCTCGACCTCGAAGGAGTGCTGCAGCTGCTCATTGCGGTGCTTCGTGGCGGTATTCTTGCCCAGTTGCCACGGGGCTAGGACAGTGAATGCGAGGTAGGAGAAGGCGATGGCGACCACGGCGGTGAGAACCCACCCCGGGGTCAGGAATTGGCGCACATTCTTCAACACGGATACTCAGCTTACTCGGGCAAACTCGCGCCTACCCGAGGGCACCGCTCCGTGAGCGAAATCTCCGAGCGGGCAGGACAGCGCGAAAGTGAACTTCGGGTAAAATCACTCAGGCGCTACAGAAAGAAATTACTGCCGTACGGCAGCTGCGCGCATGGTTGGAAAAGGCGTGAAAGGTGGGTGCCGCTATGGGCAAGTCTGCGGGTGAGGGGGCGGCTTCGTTGCCGCAGGGTTCTGTCCCGTCCGACTCGGCTGAACAGCCCACCGATGCCTCGAAGGCCGCCCCCAAACAGCGCTATGGCACGGTAGCGCGGCAGTTCTTCAAGTTTGGTCTGGTCGGCGGCACAGGTGTAATCGTCAATCTCATCGTGGTGATTGCTGCCCGCAAAATGGGGCTTTCGCTCGATACCAACGAGCACGACGTATTCCTCAACCTGCTGGGAACCCGGTGGAATATCCGGTACTCGCACGTCTATGCGACGCTGGCGTTTGTCGTCGCCAACATCTGGAACTTCCAGCTAAATCGTTCGTGGACCTTCCGCACCGAGCACCGCCCGAACTGGTTCCGCCAATTCTTCCCGTTCCTCTTCGCGGGCATATCCAGCCTGATTGTCAGCCTCATCGTCATCACGGTGCTGACTAACCCGACCTCGCCTCTGGCGCTGCCGGAGAGCATCTTCGACGATTCCACCGGCCTGCGTAACCGCTTCTACTGGGCGAACCTTATCGGCGTTTTGCTGGGCACGCCCGCCAACTTTGTAATCAACAAGCTCTGGACTTTCCGGATTAAGGGCAACCACCGCGAAAAGATTGTGCTCGAACCCTAACCGCCCTAGCGTTAGCTGCTCGGGCCCTATCGGTCCGAGGCGAGGGCCAGGGTTTCCCTGATCCACGCCACGATGCCGTCGGCCGCGGCCTCGATCTCCTCGCGGGTACGCACGAATCCGTCGCGTCCCCCGTAGTACGGATCAGCGACCTCGGCACCCTTCGGCGACTTCGGATCGAAAGAACGCAGCAGGCGGATGCGCTCCTTCGGGATTCCGGCGTGCTTGAGCCCCTGGACGTGGCTGGAATCCATGGCGATAAACAGTGTCGCGTCCGAGTGCTCCTTGCCCAGCTGCGCCGCGGTGTGCGTCGGGTCGTAGCCTGCGCGGACCAGCTCCTTCTGGGCGCGCGGGTCGGCGGACTCGCCGACGTGCCAGCCGCCGATGCCGCACGAGCCGAGGAGCACGTCCGAGTCGAGGCCTGCGTTCTCGACGGCATCGCGGAGGATGATTTCCGCCATGGGGGAGCGGCAGATATTTCCGGAGCAGACGAAGACTACGTAGACCGTTTCCGTCCGGAGCGACGAAGAAAAAGGCATAGGTTTACAAACCAGCTCTCGAAGAATATGCGTGCGGGGACTCGGCAACGGCCGAATCCTCAAAGGACAACGAGAATTAAAGATACAGCATCCGGCGGATAGTAAAATCCAGCTCCTCCGGGTCGGCGGCGCTGCCATCGGCCTCCGCGATTTCCTGGGCCGAGCCGTAGCCCCATTCGACAGCGACGGAGGGTATTCCGAACAGAGCGGCACCGGAAAAGTCGTGGGTGCGGTCGCCAATCATGACCACGCTGCCCGCGGACCGCTGCTCCGGTGCGGTAGGGATACCCAGTTGATCGAGCGTGTACCGAATCACATCAATTTTGGTGCGCCGGTCGCCGTCATCGTCTGCCGCGCCGATGAAGTCGAAGGCGTCCTCGAGCCCAAACCTCTCCAACGTCTTGCGGGCGAAGTATTCGCCCTTGGATGTCGCTGTAGCGAGCCGCAGACCGTCGTCACGCCAGCGCCGCAGCAGCTCGGGCCAGCCGGGGAACATCGTCGCGCCAGCCCACCCGCCACCGCGCTGGTGGTCCATGTATGCGGTAAATGCCTCGTCGACCTGCGCAGGGGGCAGGCCCAAGGACGCGAGCGTTTCCACCATGGGCGGTCCCGGAATCCGGCGGAGGAACGCCTCGCCCGGGATTGGGTGGTCGATCGCGCGCATGGCAACCTTGAAACCCTCGATAATCGCGGGCAGGGAGTCGGCGATGGTGCCGTCGACATCGATGAGCACGGTGGGCGGAAATGACGAAGTGGTCGATCGGGCCTGGGACATAATCCTCATCCTAAAAGCACTCTAGGCTGGAGGACATGTTCAACAACTTGCTGCGTTACCACGGCGATCGCGCCGCCCGGGGCGCGCGCCTGGACTTCGCGGTCAATGTCCACGGTGAAACACCCGACTGGCTCAAAGAGGCCGTCATCGGCGGCGTGGACGAGCTCGCCGCCTATCCCGACGAGGAACTCGCCAACGAGGTCCGTTCCGAAATCGCGCGGATTCACGGCCGTAGCCCGGCGGAGGTGCTGCTCCTGCACGGAGTCGCCGAGGGATTCAGCCTCCTGCCAAGCCTCGGCCTGCCCGCGACTATCATCGCGCCGCAGTTCACCGAGCCCGAAGCCGCCTTCCTCGCGGCCGGCTCCGAGTGCGAAACACTGGCCCTGCAGGCGCCTTTCGCCCTGGACTCTCCGCTTGCCGACGCCCGCCCCGCCGCGCATTCCGGCCTGGCCTCGCGGCTGGCGGGGCGGATGGCCATTGTCGGTAATCCCACCAACCCCACCGGCGTCCTGCACTCGGCGGAGGCGCTGCTGGAGTTGTCCCGCAGCGCGGAGATTCTCGTCGTCGATGAGGCCTTCATGGATGTTGTCGATGGACAGGCGGCGGCAGAGGCCTCGCTTGCAGACGCTTCGACGGTCAGCCCCTTCCCGGACAACGTCATTGTTTTCCGCAGCATGACTAAGACCTGGGCAATTGCGGGCCTGCGCTGCGGTTACGCGCTGGGCAGCCCGGAACTTCTGGAGCGCCTGGGGCGCCTCCGGCCGCATTGGCCGCTGGGCACGCTGCAGCTGCGGGCAATGCTGGAAATTGCGCGGCGCAGTGGGCAGCTTCTACCGGCAATCCGCGCCGAGATTGCCTCCCAGCGCGGCCAGATGGAGCGGGATCTGTCCAACGCGGGATGGGCCGTCATGCCGTCTGCGGCACCCTTCATCCTGGCAAAGGCCCCGCTGGGTAATCGCGGGGAAGATGAAGAGGGCGTCGGCAAGCGGGAGTGGATGAGGAAAGCCCTGGCGGAGAGGGGGATTGCGGTGCGGCGGTGCGACACTTTCCGCGGGCTGGATTCGCGATGGTGGCGCCTGGCGGTGCGCGACCGGGACTACGTGCGTCAGCTCATCGAAGCGGTGGAGCAAGTTCACTACGCTGGGATAGAGAAGTACAGCGGAAAATGGGAGGAAGGTTCCAACAGATGACTAGCAAGGATGTGGAAGCCACCTCGGAGGCTCAGACTGGCGGTGCTGCAGCCGTGGACTCTGTAACTGTGAGCGATGTGCGTGCAGCGATGGATGCGGCGTACCCGCCCGCGCTAGCCGAGAGTTGGGACAAAGTCGGTCTGGTCTGCGGCGATCCGAAGGACCCGGTGGAGAAAATCGCTCTGGCCCTGGAGTGCACGGACGAGGTCGCAGACCAGGCGATTGCGGACGGCGCCCAGATGCTCGTGGTCCACCATCCGCTGCTGCTGCGAGGGGTCAATTCCGTGGCCGCGGACACGCCGAAGGGGCGCATTTTGCACAAGCTGATTCGCGCCGGGGTTGCGCTGTTTGCGGCCCACACTAACGCGGACTCGGCGCGCCCGGGGGTCAACGACCAGCTCGCGACGATTCTTGGCGTGCATCCGGGAGCACCCCTGGCGCCACAGCCGGCTCCGGGGCTGGACACGTGGACCGTCAAGGTTCCGAGGGAACACGTCGATGCCGTGGCCGAGGCGATGTTCGAGGCCGGAGCCGGCACAATAGGTGCGTACGATAAGTGCGCGTTCCGGCTGGACGGCCAGGGGCAGTTTCGGCCGCTCGGTAGCGCGAAGCCGTTCATCGGCACCGTCGGTGAGGTGGAGAAGGTAGAGGAGGCACGCCTGGAGATGGTGGCGCCCCGGGCCGCACGCTCCGCAGTGATCGAGGCGCTTAAGGACGCGCACCCCTACGAGGAGCCGGCCTTCGACATCGTCAGCAACGAGGCCACCGGCCTGGATCCGGAGAAGGCCGTCGGAATTGGCCGCGTCGGCGAGCTGGATACTCCGATGCCGTTTAAGGACTTCGTCGCGCGGGTCGCTGAGCGACTGCCCACCACCGAGTGGGGCGTGCGCGGTGCGGGCGACCCGGACCGGATAATCCGCAAAGTGGCCGTGGCCTCCGGTGCGGGGGATTCCTTCCTCGATATCGTCGGAAAGCTCGGCGTCGACGCGTTCGTGACTTCCGATCTGCGCCACCACCCGGTCGATGAGACTCTGCGAGCTGCGGATTTCTGCATCGTAGACACCGCACATTGGGCCAGTGAATTCCCCTGGTGCTACCAGGCGGCCATCATGCTACGGGAAAAGCTGGGCGTGCCGACGCACGTCATTGAGATTCGTACCGACCCGTGGACGGTGGCGGCGTCGTAGCCGCCAGTGCCAGCGAGCGTAAAAACCACAGCATACGAAGCAAGTGTGAGGATGCTTTAAACCATGAAGATGAGTCCGAGGCAGCAGGCCGCGATGCTAGAGGCAGCGCAGGAACAGACCCGGCTCGACGGGCTGATTGCACGCGCCGCGTGCCTGCCGGAAAAGGCCGAGCTGGACCGATTGGAGGGCAGCCTGCGCCGAGAGTTAACCGGCGGGGCGCGCTCCAAGCTCAACGCGGCCGACCTGGGCCGCGATATCGCCAAGCTCCAGTCGGACATCTCGAAGCTCATTGCCAGGGAGAAGGCCGACCGACTATCCCTCGGCGCAGTGGAGGACAAGTTCGAACGCCGCGAGCTCCAGCGTGACATGGAGTCGACCCGGCGCAGGCGCCTCCGAACCGAGCGCAAGCTCGAAGAGTACAAGAAGATGCAGCAGGCCTACGCAGCCGACGCGCAGCGCTCCGTCGGAGCGGAGGAGGCGAACAAGGATATCGCCGAGGCCCGGGAACGCCTGGCAGGCGCGGAGCGGGACATCCGAGCTCGGATCGCTGTCGCCGAGACGAAGCTTCAGGAGCGCATCTCGGCGCTCGAGGGCGACGCGGCGAAGCTCTATGGCAAGCTTTCGCAGGCGAACGGGATCCCGGTCGCGAAAATCGACGGGCGCACCTGTGGCTCGTGCTTCATGGAGCTGGATGTCGGTACGCTGCACGATTTCGACGCCCTGCCGGCCGATCAGGTCACCTTCTGCCCCGAGTGCGGCGCGATGCTGGTGCGCCCGGCGACGCTCGCGGTCGCCATGAAGTAATGAAGTAAAGACGCGTTTAGGGAGGCCATGAGTTGAGCACCAATTCCGAGGACGACCCCAGGGATGACAACAGCCGCGACTCCGCGCCGGGCTGGACCGGCGCCACGACGGCGCCGACCCGGCTGCTACTTCTGCGCCACGGTCAGTCACCGATGTCGATTCGGCGGGAGTATTCCGGCAGCGCCTCCAATCCGGAGCTGACGGAACTCGGGCTGCAGCAGGCGACGCGCGCGGCTCTGCGTCTTCGACAGGGAGTGGACGCAGAGGAGTGGGACATCTCCGCCATCGTCGCCTCTCCGCAGATTCGAGCGCAGCAGACCGCGGAGGAAGCAGCAAGGGCGCTAGGCCTGGACATCGAGACCGACGACGAGCTGCGGGAGACTGACTTCGGCGACTGGGAGGGGCTGACCTTCTCCGAGGCGCACCGGGCGACGCCGGAACTGCACAGCAGGTGGCTGGCGGACCCGACGGTAGCTCCGCCCGGCGGCGAGGACTTCCGGACCGTTGATGCCCGAGTCGCCGCGGCCCGCGACCGGATAACAAAGCGCTACGGTGATTCGACCATCCTGGTAGTCAGCCACGTAACCCCGATCAAGGCGCTGCTGCGGCAGGGGCTTAGTAGCGGTTTCGAGATTTTCACCCGTCTCCACCTGGACCTGGCGTCGCTGTCGATTGCCGAGTTCTACGCGGACGGGCCGACATCGGTCCGCCTGATTAATGACACCAGTTACCTGCGCTAGTTGTGAGTACGCCCCCTCGCCCGAGTACACTAATGCCGAGCGAGTCGGCCGGGTAATCGCGGCAGCTAAAGGAACCGGTCAACGCCCGCTGCGCGGGTGATTGGCCAGGCCACTGTCGAGGAAAGTCCGGACTCCACAGGGCGCGGTGGTTGCTAACGGCAACCCAGGGTGACCTGCGGGAACAGTGCCACAGAAAACAAACCGCCGGCCCCAAAAGTCTTTGGCTTTTGGCGCCGGTAAGGGTGAAAAGGTGCGGTAAGAGCGCACCAGCGGCGTAGGTGACTGCGCCGGCTAGGTAAACCCCACCGGGAGCAAGGCAAGAGCGCGCACGAGGCGGACAGGCCCAGCCTGCCGTGGCGTGTGCGTGCGCGAGCGTTTGAGGGCTGCCCGCCCGATGCCCGCGGGTATGCTGCTTCAGGCTGTCAGCAATGGCAGGCCGAGATGGATGATTACCGCCCCGGGTCCTTGAAAGGGCCTTGAGGGGAACAGAATCCGGCTCATAGGCCGACTCGCTCGCTTACACTTGCCAGCTATGAAGCTCTACGCAGCCGAACTCGATTTCCGCGCCGTCGCCAGGGAAAGCGGCGTGCCGGAGACCTTTCCCCGCCAGTTGCACTCCGAGGCCGCCGCAGTCACCGACTTGCGGCAGAACCGCCGCGATATGCGCGAGGTGCCGCTGGTCACCATCGACCCGGTCGGCTCCATGGATCTCGACCAGGCGATGTGTCTCGAGAAGGCACCCGGCGAGGGCTGGCTGGTCCGCTACGCTATCGCCGACGTGGGAGGGCTCATCGACCCTGCCTCGGCCCTCTTCGCAGAGTCATTAAAGCGCGGCCAGACCATCTACCTTCCCGACGACCCCTCGCGCCTCCACCCGGCCGAACTCTCGGAGGGAGCTGGAAGCCTGCTTCCCGACGTTGACCGCGTCGCCGTGATGTGGGAGATCCTGCTCGATTCGGAAGGCGAGCCCATCGAGACCGACGTGTATCCGGCGCTCGTGCGCAGCCGCGCCAGGCTCGACTACGAGCAAGTCCAGGCCGACCTCGACAACGGCACGGCGCACCCCTCAGTGGCGCTGCTGGAAGAGGTCGGTCGGGCTCGTCAGACCAGCTCCAAGCGCCGGGCCGCAATCAACCTGAGGCTGCCCGCGCAGCGTGTTGTAAGAGATTCAGACGGCGCCTTCGAGCTGGCCCTGGATCCTCGCCCCGCCTCGATGGACTACAACTCTGAGATTTCCCTGTTGGCTGGCATGGTCGCAGGGGAGATGATGGCCAGGCACAGCGTCGGGGTGCTGCGCGTGCTCGCCCCGGCCTCTGATCAGGACATCCGTGATTTTCTCGTCGCGGTCGAAGCCCTGGGATTCGAAGCGCCGGCGGCGCGAATTGAGGATATCGCTGGCTTCCTGTCCCGGGTCGACGCGCAGACTCCGAGGGGCATGGCCGTGATGCGTGACGCATCGCGCCTGCTGCGGGGATCGGGCTACGAGAAGTTAGCTAAGACCGGAGGAGAGAATTCCACTCCGACCCCTCATGCGGGCGTCGGTGGCGTATATGCGCACGTCACGGCGCCCCTGCGTCGGCTTATTGACCGATACGGCCTCGAGTTCTGCCTGGCCATCGCAGCCTTCGAGCGGGGCGAGACAAAGACCGTGGAGGTTCCGGGCTGGGTTACCGACACTCTCGATCAAGCTACTTACTCCATGAAACGCTCCGGGGCGCTGGCCGCGACAGTCGACCGCAAGTGCCTGAATCTCACCGAATCGGTCGTGCTGGCCCCCTGGGTGGGCACGACCTTCGACGCGGCGGTGCTGCACAACAAGGCCACCGCCGCGGAAATCTTTGTCGCCCGACCGCCGGTGATCGCCAACTGCGTGGGCAGCGGCGATGCCGGCCTACCTCAAGAGGGAACGTGCCAACTCGTCACACTGGTCACCGCGGATCCGGCCGCCGCCGAAGTCACCTTCGCCTGGCCCGCGGATTAGAGCCACCCGCTAGACGACGACCGCGCCAGCGGAGGTCTCGGCAATTCTGAGGACCTGGGCCCCGGCATCGGAAAGCGCGTGCTGGAGTGGCTCGGCGCTATCCGAGGGGGACCAGATAACCAGGGCCGCGCCGGGGCAGGGGGAGCAGCGGATTGCGCTGGCCTCGGCGGTCTCGGCGGCGGTCGATGCGATCTGGCCGAGTGCAGAGCCAGCAGATGGCACGGAGTCGCGCTGCTCGATATCGCGCGCGACACCGGCGATGGCGGCATCGATATCGCTGTGGCGAATGTGCCCGATGACAGCGCGGGCGCGGTCGGAGGAGGCGTCGGCGTCGTCAAGCCACTGGACGGCACGGCCGATGGTTGGGGCTTCCTCATCGGGATGAACCTCATGGCGGGCGCGAACCCAGTCGGCGACGCGGCCCTGCGCCTCTGGCAGACTGGCCAGAGTCGGCACACCGAAAGCGTCGCAGGCCTCGCGGAAGAAGCTATAGCGTTCCACAGTAGGCGAACCACCGGTGATATCCGGGGAATAGGCGACGGTCAGATTGAGGCTCTGCGGCCGGGTGGTCTGAGTGACCGCCTCGTCGGCGTGGTTGATGCACAGGATGGCGTCCGGCTTGCTGCGCAGGGAAACCGTGTATGGGTACAGAGGCCAAGAATCGTCCTTGACCTGCGTCATCGCCTCATGGATTGCGGTGGCCATGCGGGCTCGGGTGGGGACGTCGTCGCGGTCGCCGAAGCGCGCGTTGAGGGCGAGAGCGAGCGCAGACTGGATTGCGGGGATTTCCCCGAAGCCACGGCTGGAGGCAATGGTCGAGGCGATGGTGACCTTCAGGCCGCCACTGGTCCGAGGCACCAAGTGCACGCCGTGCTGTAGCGCCACAATCGCGGTGGCGACCGCACTTGGGATTGGGCCGAACCCTTCCGGGGCGGAATCCGGGAAATCCATCGTGGTCGTATCCCGCTTGTAGGTGACGATGAGCTTCTGTTCCTCGATCTCCTCCACACCTACGGCCGCGTGCACCGGAATAGCACTTGCCAACAGCATGCCGCCGCTGGAGGAGCAGTCCTCTCCCAGCAGATCGATGGAACCTGGTGCGTAGGCGACGGTGGCACCGGGGCCGGTGGCATCAAAGACGTCATTGACTACTGCAGGCGCGGCTGGCATCTATAACCTCTCGACGAAAAAGTTCTAGGACGCTAGATAAGTTAACTAGCGGTGGCGACCGGATGACCGTCGGCAAGCAGCGAGGCGCATGCCGGTCCGCACGACAAGCCTGGCGTGGGCTCGGTGCGATGTATTCAAATTGTCGTCGATGTTACTCGCCTCGCAAGCAGGTGCCAAACCTCTATACTGGTGAGATATCGAGTCGACAAGGAGTTTTAACCATGAGTGACGATAGCGGAAAGTGGTACTACCAGCCGTCAACCGGGAAGGTCTTCCAGGGTAAGGCCACTGGTTGGGACGACCGCATGGGCCCCTACGACACCGAGGCTGAGGCTCGTGCTGCGCTGAAGACTGTCGCAGAGCGCAATCAGGCGGCCGATGATTGGGATGAGGAAGACGAAGAATGGGGCGAGGGGCAGAAATAGCCCGACGTGGCCCGAAGAGAAGACGAACAAGAAAAATGCCCTTGCCGGGAGAAGAAAATTCTTCCCAGCAAGGGCGTTTTGCTTAGCGCAATCTAGAAGTCTATAGAGCGCTACTAGGCGCGGGCAGCAGCCTTGTTCTTGCCGAAGACGCTGTCCAGGGCGATGCGGCCGGAGCCGAAGGTGGCAATCATCAGCGCGAGCGCGGCGATGGTCAGGACGAGCTCGAAGCCGTTGTTCGTGACGAAGACACCGTTGGAGATGTGGACAATAAAGAATGCGCCGAGCATGTTGATAACAATCAGAACGCCTACGACCGTCTGGAAGAGACCGAGAATCATCAGGATTCCGCCAATCAGCTCGATGAGGGCCGCTATCCACACAGCGATACCAGCTGCTGGTACGCCCATCTGGGCGAAAGACTGGCCGGCGGCGTCCATGCCATTTTCGAACAACTTCTGGTAGCCGTGGGCGATGAGAACAACGCCGATGACGAGACGAGCGAGAAGTCCGAAAATGTCGCGAAGGATAGAAGGCATGAGAGTAAAGCTCCTTTTAAAACAGGAATTACTGTGATTGCGCACAGCTCAGTGGCCGGTTCCCAATCACATTTCGTTGATGAGTACGCAACGTATTTTAAAACTGTGGAGCTCCTGGGGCAACGTGGATATGTCACCAAAATGGAATCCATTCATTTCTTCTGCAAAAAGTCTAGATCAAACAGTAAAAATTTTCCTGATCGCAGGGCGCGTTTGCCTGCGTCCCCTGAGATTCCAGAGAAAAATCCCCAATCTTCTTAAGACTTCTTAGCCTTTTTCACCTTCGATTCCATCTTCTCGAAGGCCTTGAATACCGCCGAGACCGACTCGTCGTAGTCCTCCAGCGCGCGCAGTCCGTCGTAACGCTCCATCTGGTAGAGAACGCCGTAACCGAAGGTGTTCTTACCGGCCTTGAAAGCGCGGTCTGCGCGGGCCACGACGAACTCGCGGGCGGTGCAGGTGTCCTGGAAGTCACCCAGTACGGACTGCAGATTCTTACATGCCGAGTACAGCTTCGACGTCGGCAGGCCTGCATTCTGTGCCGCCTCCGCGCTGTAGCGCAGTTTCTTTGCGGCCTTGCGGACATCGTGGAAACGCTCGTCAATCTGCGACTCCGGCAGATTGCCTTCCTCTCGGCCCGAAACCGCGAGTTCGTGGCGCCGTTGGAACTTCTTGAAGGCGCTGCGCAGGTGGCTGGCGAGCACAGCGGTAGTGTCGAGCTCCTCCTGCTCCATCTCCTCCTTGTCCTCGGCGGAGGTCTCGGGTGCCGGGGCGTCCTCTGTGGTGTTCTCGGCATCGAGTTCCTGGTCCTCGCCTGTCGCAATTGGCGGATTGGCCAGCAGCGCCTCCAGGTCGTCGAGAAGCGCGAAGTACTGTGGGGAACTCAGTGCCAGGACTACGCGGCGGTGGGCGCGATGATAGTCCTTGCGCACGTCTTCGACCAGGTGCTCGCGGAGCTCCTCCCCGAGTGTCTCGCCCTCAGGGCGGGCGAGCAGCTCCTCCCAGCGCATGGCCACAACTTCGGCGTCGCGTGCCACGCCCAGCACGCCCGCGAGCTGCTTCAGGTCGCGCTCGAGCTCCCGGACGCGGTCGCCCACGACGATGCCGTGGAAAGTCTGCAGGTGGGAGCGTAGCTCGCGAGTCGCGACGCGCATCTGGTGAACCGAATCCCATTCGTCTCGGCGGACCTTTGGGTCGACCTCAATCATCTTTTGAACGTTCGCGGCCAGGGCGTCGACGACGGTGCGCCCCGGGGTGCCCTTCGGCAGCTTCGCCGGAGTTGGAGGAAGGGGAGCGGAATTGACCGAGTCTCCCAGGGCGGTCGCCAGCTTGGAGGGGCTTTCCGACGGGGCCGCCCCCGCGACCACAGCTACCTGGCTCATTGCGGCCATCAGGGCCTGTCCCTCGGGCCGGTCTGCCCAGTCTCCGAGGAGCTCGATTTCCCATTCGCGCCAGGTGGTTTTTTCTCCGCCCTCGAGCATCGAGAATGCAGTGACATGGTCGTCCGCGAACTCCACCATAGGGTCACCGTCCTTGGACAAGACCGTGGTCACACGGCGCTCATTATCAACCTGCGCAATCGGTCGCAGGCGGTGGTCGCGCACCATCGAGCGCACAGGAGCGAGGAGCTCCTCCGGGACTTCGTAAGTGGCAGAAGATCCTTCGCCGGAGACAGAGCCCGAATCCAGACCAACGCCGTATTCCAGGCGGCCGCCCTTGCCCGGGGCTTTCAGGTGCCAGCCCTCGTCAGGGCCACCCGTGCGGCGGCGCAACGTGTGCTTGGAACGAGTAAGCCTCAAATCCTCAGTATCCAGGTACACAGCGGAGAGGCTGCGGACCTCGGTGGTCGACGAACCAACCTGCGGGATGAAGTCGAAGTTAGGAACCACGACCTCGGGGCCGGCGGAAAACTTCGATTCCACCTCCAAGGTGGCGGTAGGAGCTGTAGCGCGGGGGTCAGTTTTGGGAGCCATACCCACTGATTCTACCCCCGAATTGCGGAATGCCTAACCGGGGAATCTTTTAGCCCGAGAAGTTCTGGGCATCCGTGGGGAATTCGCGAGAACGAACCTTTTGCGCGTATTCCGCCGCGCCGTCGGTAAGCATCTGTCCGGCCTCGCCGAATACGGAGCTAAACGACGGGCGGCGGCCGTCGGAGGGCACTGCGAAAGCGTCCTGCCAGACCAGCACCTGGCCGTCGCACTGGTTACCAGCGCCGATACCGCAGGTGGGAATGGGCAGCTCGCGGGTGATTTCGGTGGCGAGCTCAGCGGGGACCATCTCCAAGACGACGGCGCTGGCTCCGGCCTCGGCGACCGCTTGCGCATCCGCGCGCAGCTGCTCCGCGCCGGTCCCGCGACCCTGCACCTTAAACCCGGACAGGGCGTTGACGGACTGCGGGGTAAAGCCGATGTGAGCCATTACGGGTATGCCGGCGTCGACAAGCGCGCGGATTCGCGGTGCAATGCGCACGCCTCCCTCAATCTTGACCATGTGTGCGCCGGACTCGCGCATCATGCGGGCTGCGGACAAGACCGCTTGCTCGTTGGAGGCCTCGTAGGTGCCGAAGGGAAGATCCGCGACAACCAGCGCATTTCCGGCACCGCGGACGACACCGCGAGCCAGCGGGATCATTTCGTCCAAGCTGACCTCGGTAGTGGTGTCATAGCCGTAGATGACGTTTGCCGCAGAGTCACCGACGAGAAGCAGTTCGATGCCCGCTGCGGAAAATGCCCGCGCAGTGGAGTAGTCGTAGCAGGTCAGCATTGCCCAAGGTCGGCCCTCGGCCTTCCAATCGGCGAGATTATTCAGACGAACCTTTTTTCCGCTCATGGTATTAGAGCATGCCACAGTCGCGCGGCCGAGATTCCGGCAGCCACCTGAAAAATCTTCCCCCGGCAGTCCGGGCCACTGGGTAACGTTGAGAAGTATGAATAGTCAGCAAGAATTCGTCCTCCGCGCAATCGAGGAACAAGACATCCGCTACCTGCGACTGTGGTTTACGGATATCCTCGGTTATCTCAAATCTGTCGCGGTAGCACCGGCAGAATTAGAGGGCTCTTTCGACGAGGGCATCGGGTTCGATGGGTCTGCGATTGAAGGCTTCTCGCGCGTCTCCGAGGCGGACACCATCGCGCAGCCGGACCCGTCGACTTTCCAGGTGATGCCGCAGCTGACTGAAGCGGACAAGATTATGTCGGCGCGAATGTTCTGCGACATTGTGATGCCCGACGGGCAGCCGTCGTGGGCGGATCCGCGCCAGGTTCTGCGCCGCCAGATTAGGGCTCTCGCGGACGAGGGATTCCACGCCTACATCCACCCGGAGATTGAGTTCTTCCTGGTGGAAAGCCTGGACACTGACGGCAAACCGCCGGTTCCGACCGACTCTGGAGGATACTTCGACCAGGCGGTCCACGACCGGGCGCCGAAGTTTCGCCAGGATGCCATCACTGTCCTCGAGGACATGGGCATTCCCGTAGAGTTTTCCCATCATGAAAACGCGCCGGGCCAGCAGGAAATCGATCTGCGCTACGCAGATCCGCTGACGATGGCGGATAGCGTGATGGCATTCCGCTACATGATTAAGCAGGTGGCGATGAAGAACGGCGTCCAGGCCACCTTCATGCCAAAGCCATTCGCGGACCAGCCCGGAAGCGGAATGCACACGCACATCTCGCTGTTTGAAGGCGATGAGAACGCGTTCCACGATCCCGATGATGAAAACCAGCTCTCCGTCACCGCGAAGCGTTTTATCGCCGGCATCCTCACGCACGCCTGCGAGATTTCCGCGGTGACGAATCAGTGGGTCAATTCCTACAAGCGCACGGTGTTCGGTGACGAGGCCCCGACCTCCGCGACCTGGGGCATGGCGAATCGCTCCGCGCTGGTGCGCGTGCCGATGTACTCACCGGGCAAGTCCCACTCCCGCCGGGTGGAGATCCGCTCGCTGGACTCTGCTTGCAACCCCTACCTCGCATACTCGGTGCTGCTGGCCGCAGGGCTGAAGGGCATCAAGGAGGGCTACGAGCTTCCGGACCAGGCCGAGGACAATATTTCGGAGCTAACTCGACGCGAGCGCCGCGCGATGGGCTACCGGGATTTGCCGACCTCCCTCGAGGACGCCTTGCTCGAGATGGAGCGCTCTGACCTTGTCGCCGACGCCCTAGGTGACCACGTCTACGAGTTCTTCCTCCGCAATAAGTGGCGTGAGTGGAAGGAGTTCCAGCGCCAGGTCACGCAGTGGGAGCTGCGGACGAACCTCGACTACTAGTCGTTGAATAAGGCTCGGTGAGACGAAAAATGGTGACGCATAGACCTCGCACCTCCCGCCAGTCCGTTCCTAGGCCCGCCTCTTTGGGCCTGCGTGCCGACGAGCGGACGTTGGCGGATCTGAAAGATTTGGGCTGGTATAACGCAGAATCCCTTGAACTGTTGTGGGGGCTCGCAGGTGCCAGTGACCCGAACCTCGCACTGACGGCATTGATTCGTCTCAAGTCCGCTCTCGACGAGAAGGAGGCGGCGGGGGAGCTCGAGCAGTGGGCCTCGTGGGAAGTTCTCGATGCGACGATGCGCAAGCAGGTCCCGTTGCGCACCCGTATATTTGCGCTACTGGGCGGCTCCAGCATGCTTGGTGATCACCTGGTAGCTAATCCGGTGGAGTGGATTCTCCTGCAGGCGGATTTGCCCACGCAGGCCGACATGTACCGCGAGATGCTCACCAGCGTTGGCGCGGTTCCGGAGACACCGAAGCTAGTTGACGAAGAAAGCCTCGAGAAGGCCAAGGATCTCGAGTATCGGGAGCCGCAGCAGGCTCCGGCGACGCTGGAGGGGCCGGGTCTGTACCGGGCGGAGCTGACCGGCCGCCCGGCGGAGGTGGCGATGCAGCGTGCCTACCGAAATCTCATCATGCGTATCGCGGCGGCGGACCTTGCTGGGACGTACCCGCGCGGCCCGCGCCGGCCGGGGCAGCCGGAAATCCCCTTCCGCCAGGTTTCGGAGGCGCTTTCAGACTTGGCTGACGCGGCGCTGACCGCCTCGCTTTCCGTCGCGGTGGCGACGGTCTACCCGTCGTCGCCGGTGTCTACCCGCCTCGCGGTCATCGCGATGGGCAAGTGCGGCGCTCAGGAACTGAACTACATCTCCGATGTCGATGTCATTTTTGTAGCCGAGCCGCCGGATGCACGTGCGACCAGGCTTGCGGGTGAGTTCATCCGCATCTCCTCCCGCTGCTTCTTCGAAGTCGACGCCGCGCTGCGGCCAGAGGGAAAGTCCGGAGCGCTCGTCCGAACCTTGGAGTCGCATGTCGCCTACTACAAGCGGTGGGCGGAGACGTGGGAATTCCAGGCCCTGCTGAAGGCCCGTCCGATGACCGGCGATGTGGCGCTCGGGCACGACTACATCGAGGCGCTGGCGCCTATGGTGTGGACTGCCTCGCAGAGGGAGTCGTTTGTCGAGGACGTGCAGAAGATGCGCACGCGAGTTGTCCAAAATGTTCCGGAGGACCTGCGGGCTCGAGAGCTGAAACTGGGCCGCGGCGGACTGCGCGATGTCGAGTTCGCGGTCCAGCTCCTGCAGCTGGTGCACGGCCGCTACGACGACAGCCTGCGTGTGCTGCCGACGGTGATGGCCCTCGACGCCCTGGTAGAGGCCGGTTACATCGGCCGCGAGGACGGCGCTGCGCTTATTCAGGCCTACGAGTTCTTGCGCCTTTTGGAGCACCGATTGCAGCTGCAGAAGATGCGCCGGACGCATCTTCTTCCCCCGGACGATGACATCGAAAATAGACGCTGGCTCGGTCGAGCAGCCGGCCTGACCGGGCAAGGCAGCGACGACGCGGCCAAACCCCTGGCCAAGCGAGTGCGTTCGACCAACGCCCAGATTCGTTCCCTGCACAACAAGCTCTTTTTCCGGCCACTGCTCAACTCGGTGGTGGAGCAGGACATCGGCACGCTGCAGCTTTCCGCGGATGCCGCGAAACGCCAGCTGGCCGCGCTTGGGTACCAGTACCCGGATCGCGCCTACGATCACCTTTCGGCGCTGGCCGCCGGGGGGTCGAGGAAGGCCCGCATCCAGGCGATGCTCCTGCCGACGCTGATGGAGTGGCTCTCCAGCACCCACGATCCCGATGCGGGCCTGTTGAACTACCGGAAGCTGTCCGAGGAACTCCACGATCACCAGTGGTTCCTGCGCACGCTCCGCGACGAGGGCATCGTCGGGCAGCGTTTGATGCATGTGCTGGGCTCGTCCCCGTACGCATCCGAGTTGGTTATGCACGCGCCGGGCGTTATCAAGCTTTTCGGCGACGGGGCCACCGGGCCGAAGCTGCTGGATACCGACCCTCAGACGGTGGGGCGCTCACTCGTCGCCGCCGCTGGGCGTCACGACGACCCGGACCGTGCTATTGCGGTAGCCCGTTCGCTTCGACGTGCAGAACTCGCGCGCGTGGCGTCCGCGGACCTCTTCGGCCTGATGGACGTCAAACAGGTTTGTCATTCGCTGTCCCTGGTCTGGGATAACGTTCTCGAAGCCGCGTTGTCGGCGGAGATTCGTGCCTGGAAGAAGGCGCATCCGGAAAGCGAGGTGCCAGGAGCGATTTCGGTCATCGGCATGGGGCGCCTGGGAGGTGCAGAGCTCGGCTACGGATCCGACGCGGACGTGATGTTCGTCTGCGAGGCGACCAAGGATGATGACGGAAACCCGGTGGCAGAGGACACCGAGGTGGTCAAGTGGGCCACCCGGATCTGTGATTCGCTGCGCCGGCGCTTGGCGAAGCCGAGCCAGGACCCGCCGCTGGAGGTCGACGTCGATTTGCGTCCGGAGGGCCGCTCCGGTCCCATCGTCAGAACTCTGGACTCCTACGTTTCCTACTACGAGCGTTGGGGGGAGACCTGGGAATTTCAGGCGTTGCTTCGCGCCACCTGGATTGCGGGCGATAAGGACCTTGGGTTGAGGTTCCTCAAAGAGATTGATCGGTTCCGCTACCCGCAGGGTGGAGCGAGCGCGAAGATGGTGCAGGAAGTCCGCCGCATGAAGGCGCGCGTGGACACCGAGCGACTGCCCCGCGGCGCGGATCGTCGCACCCACACGAAGTTGGGCTCGGGCGCGCTGACGGATATCGAGTGGACGGTGCAGCTGCTGACGTTCCTGTACGCTCACGAGGTGTTGGAATTGCACAACACCTCGACCCTGGAGTGCCTGCGCGTGCTCGAGGACCACGAGCTCCTGGGGAAGGAGGACGCGGAGGCGCTTCGTCTGGCCTGGTTGACTGCCACGCACGCGCGCAACGCCCTGGTCCTGACCAGAGGTAAGCGGACGGACCAGCTGCCTCAGCCGGGTCGCCAGCTCGGTCAGGTGGCCGGCGCCGCGGGCTGGGATCCGTCGGATTCTAACGGGTTCATGGAGAACTACCTGCGCATTACGCGTCACTCGGCCCGCGTGGTCAACCGCGTGTTCTGGGGAGAGGAGAATCCGGACCACTAGGCCCGCAGGTTCCCCGTGCCCCGGGTCACCGTCGAATCCGGGGCATGAGGCATAATGGTGGGCTATGAACCGCAACGTCGATTACTCCGCTCGCCCGAGCTACGAGGACTACATCCTCGGGCTCGACGGTGTTGACCTGCGTTTTCTTCTCAGTCGTACCTGTCCGGCGGCGGATAGCACCGCGGCGGGGCAAGAGGCCGTAGCGCTGCTGACCTCGGAAGAATCAGCGCGGATGGCCCTGTCGTTCGCGGACCCGGACGTGCTCGACGTGGCCCAGCTGGTCCATGTTTTCGAGGACTCTACGACGGTCGATGTCCTCGCCGAGGTCGCCTATTGGGCTTCCGATATGGACACCGCGGCGCACGACACTCCGGAGGGCGTGGATCGGAAGCGTCGGGCCGTCGGCAAGCGGGAGCTGGAGTCCCTGCTGAGGCGCGGGCAGCGCCAGGGAGTTGTGTGGGAGCAGCCGGAGGGCGTATGGAACGTGCCCGCGCATATTTCGGCGATTTTTCCGGCGGAGCCAACTCTCGACTTTTATGTGAGGGATTTCGCCCGAGCCCTCGACCCGGGGTTGTTGAAGCGGCGGATGGAAAGGCTGGGGCTTACCGACGCCGATGAGTCCTCGGATCTTACCGATGCGGAGCGGCAGGAGGTGACGCTGAAGGCTCTGCGGGACTACCTCTGCGACCCCGTCAAGGTGCGCGCGGTGGTGGCTACGGCTCCGGTGGATATCCGCAATCAGCTGCGTTGGCTTGCGTCGGATGAGAAGCAGATTGCGGAAAACGAGTGGTCGAGCCTCCGCGATGACGCGATTCGATGGGCGGAGGAGCGGCTGTTGGTTGCGCTGGTTCCCAACGAGCTGGCGGTGTCACTGCCGGAGGAAATCGCGGACAGCTTGCCGGGGCATTTCCTGCGCTTCGTCGCGCCGGCCGCACTGGCGCTGAAGAAGTCAGCGTGGTTTATCCGCCGCCAGCATCGGACCGAGCCGTACCCGAGCACCCTCGATCACAAGGAATTGACGGAGGCTTCGGCGGCCGCGGTGGCGTTCGCGTCGGCGTTTATGGATGCCGCAGGTAGCGACGATGGCCGGTTGAAAGACCCGCTGGATCTCTACGACCAGGTTAGTCTTTTTTGGATTCAGGACTTCGCGGCGTCGATTGGCGCGGACGCGTTTGCGGCGCCGTGGATTGTGGAGATGCTGGTCAACGCGGGGCTTGTGGAGCCGCGGAGCGGGCAGCCGACGTCGCGCGCACTGGAGCACTGGTACAACGCGGACGCGTCGACGCGTTGGGCGTATCTCGCGGCGGGCTTCCTCGCGGGCCGTGGCCCCTGGCGCGGGGAGTTCCCGTGGGTGAGTCCGGATGCGGACGAGTTCGCGCACGCCACCGTGGCCTACGGCTATCCGATGGCCGCCCGAGAGGTCGTTTCGTTGGCCGCGCAGCTGGAGGAAGACCAGAAGTTCTACGGCTGCTGCGTGGACAACACGCTTGCCTGGCACACTGAGAACCTGTGCCTGCGAAACGGCGCCGACGCCGACAGCATGGTCTCCTGGCTGCTGGAGCAGGCGGGCATTCTCGGAATCCTGTTCCAGGGGCACTCGTCCTGGCAGGCGATGGCGATTATGTACGCCCTGCACGATCTGTGGCTGTCTGATCAATATGTCGGCACGCAGCGTATGGCGGAGCTGATTGCGGAGTTCGCCGCGGGGCAGGTGCCCACGGCCGAGGCCGTCCAGATTTCGCGCCTGGTGGAGGATTCCGTCCCCAACGAGCGCCTCACCGCTTCTTTGGAGGGCGTGGCCAGCAACGCCGTGGCGATGGCTCTGGACTTCATCGGCGCCCGCGAGAAGTGCGGCGCCTCCTCGAGGTGGATTATCTCCGAGGAGAGCCTGCGTTGGGCCTGCCTTGCCGTCGACGGCGATGTCGACGCGCTGTTTTCGCAGCTGGGGCCGCTGCTCAACAGCTCGATGAAGCTGGTCATCTACGCTGAGCTGGTGCGCATCACCAAGACGGAGAAGCTAAACGAGATCTTCGAGCGCGAGCCCGCCCAGCCGACCGCTGATTCTCCGCTTGCCGACGCCCCGAACGCCCCCGCCTCTCCGGACAACCCCGGGGAAGGGCCGGACGACCCGGATGAACCGGAGCAGCTCTCGCTGTTCTAGGGACCTTGCAACGCTCTTAAAGTCTCGGCAATCGTGGCCTAGTCCAGCGTGATCTTTTCGCGGTCGGCGGCACGGCCGTGGCGGCGCAGGACCAGCTGCGAGACAATCAGGCCAGCGAATCCGAACGCCCAGATTCCGATGACGGCCCACCATGCTAGGCGAAAGTCCGCCCACTGGTAGGAAGTGCCGTGCGCGGAGTAGTCCAGCAGCAGGCCAATACCCTGGGAAGCGATCATCGTCGCGATGAATCCGCCCATGTTGGCCAGGCCCGTGCCAGTGGCCAGGACCTTGCGGTCGACGTGTTCTCGCACGGAGTCGAAGCCCAGGTTGGACATCGGTGCCAGTATGCCCATACCCACGTTGAGCAGGATGATTGCCCAGTATGGCGGCGCGGTTTCCGATGCCAGCAACACCGCCCAGATTGCCATGTCGGCGGCGGCGATAACCGCAATGAGGACGAAACGCGAGCGGCCGGCCCTCGCCGAGAGCACGCCCATAACCGGGCCCGCGACAATTACGGCGAGAGTATTGATAATCAGCACGACACTGGCCTGGGCGGGCTCCAGACCAAGCCCCAGGGTCATCAGTGGCATGCCCCATAGAAGCGTGAAGATGCACTGGTGCATCAGACCTGTCCAGTGCGTGAAGAAGCCCTGCCAGCACACCGGATGCGTCGTTACGATGCGCAGCGTCTCGCCGATGCCCAGCCTTGCTTCGGGCTGTGCATTCTTTTTCGCCTGCCGACGTTCACGCCGCGAGGGCCTGGCGCCGTCCGCGCCGGGGACGGCGGGCACGTCGTTAAGCGCGATCAGGCCGACCAGGGCGATGATGACGCCGCCGGTGGTCAGCGAGAGGAACGCGGGAACCCAGCCGGCGGCGTGGAGCATCGCGAGGAAGGGGACGGCGGAGATGAACTGGCCAAGCTGGCCCACACCGGCGGTGAGCTGAGTAAATAGTGGGGTCGCGCGGAGGGGGAACCAGGCGGGCAGCAGGCGCATCGCGCCGAGGAAAGCGGTGGCGTCTCCGGCGCCGATCAGTACACGCGCGGCAATGGCCAGCGGGTAGGAGGTCGTCAGTGCGAGGATTGCCTGGCCCAGCGCCATGATAAGTGCGCCGGCGACCATGGTCTTCTTCGCCCCGACGCGGTCGATGATGATTCCCGTCGGAATCTGTGCGAGGGCGTAAACGCCGACCTGGACGGCGGTGAAGACGGCCAGTTGGGAGGCGTTGATGTGGAAGCGGTCAAGGGCCTCGACGCCTGCGACGCCCAGGGAGGTACGGCCCGTGATCGCGACGATGTAGGTAATGAGCGCCACCAGCCAGATTCCAACCGCGCGTGCGGTGACATGCTCGCGGGGGTCCTTGTACCCGGGCGGGTAGGTCACAGCGTTGGTAGTGGTCTGGCCGGAAAAGTTGTCGTCGGGGCGCTGTGCAATCACTCGTTGCAGTGTAGTACTACACCCGGGGGTGGGGCGAAGCGGGGCTGTTACTTCTTCGCCAGTACCTCCTTGACGAAGTCAGCCACCACGGAACGGGAGATCTTGAAATCGATAACCGCGACTTTACGACGGTGACCGTCTGCTGAATCGCTGTGGGGGTCGTCGAGCCCCGCGTAGTAGTCGCGCAGAGCTTCGAGGTCGGCCTCGGTGCGGACTGTGAAACCCTCCGCGCCGAAGGCCCTCCCGAGGGCTGCGAAGTCACAGTCATCGATGACCATCGAGGAGGTGTCGAGGCCCGCCTTGGCGTACTGGTGCAGCTCGGCGCCGTAGGCTGCGTCGTTCATGAAAACGATGGCGCCGCGGTTTAAGCTCTCGATCGCCGAGCCGAGGTCGGCCAGGCCCATCATCCCGCCGCCGTCGCCGGCGACCAGGACGCAGTAGTCCTCGGGCTTGGCGGCTGCGAGCCCGACCAGGGAACCGAGCCCCATACCGATGGATTGAATCGCCGTGCCGACAATCACCTGGCTATCCGGCGAGGGAACGTCCAAGAATTTCGGTACCCAGCCCAAGAAGTGTCCTCCGTCGGTGCACACGGCACGTCGGGCGGGCAGCAGGCGATCTAGCTGTTGCAGGCACGCCCGGGGATCCAGGGCGCCATCGTCGCAGGTGATCGCGCCGACCAGCTCCTCGGCGGATGGCGCTGGAAGCCGGCCGAGCTGCTCGCGCCAAGAGCCTTCGCCGCGGGGCTTGGACTCCGGGGTGGCCTCGACGATTGACTCGCCGAGGATGCGGTCCAAAACCGGGAGGATTTCCTCGAGCTGCGAGAAGAGTCGAATGTCCGCGGCCTGGGACGCCGGGTGAGGCTCGTCGAGAATATGGATGACCGTCGCCTCCGGCGAGAACATGTTCCCGCCGCGACACTGAAACGCGTTGAGGCTTGCCCCTAGGACGACGACCACATCCGCCTGCCTAGCCAGGTCCACCTGCCAGCCGTGCGCGAAACCGCCCACTGTGCCGAGCTCCCACGGCCCTGGCACCACGTGCCTCGCCATCGCCGAGTGCATAAAAAGCGCACCGACGCGGTCACCGATAGAGCGCACGAGCCCCGCAGTGCCGGACATGCTCACCCCGCGCCCGGAGACAATCAGTGGCCGGCGGGCGGAGTGCAGCAGGCGGGCCACATCCTCCACCGTTGCGCCGGGAGAGTCCAACGCCGCGGAGTCGCTGGTCCGGAGCGGGCGCTGCAGCTGCGCCGAGGATGCCCCGTGGGCCCCGGTGGCGGTCTCCAAAAGATGAATATTCTTCGGCGTATTACCTCCGGCGACTAGCACCGCATCCTGGACATCGAATGGAATCTGCACCACCACCGGTTCGCGCAGGAACTCCGCGAGTTCGGCGGCGATACGCGCGTCGGCACGCGCGGACGAAGGCGAGGCGGTGAGGTAGCAGACCCCCAGCGCGTCGAGGAGCGCCGACTGGTCCAGGTCGAAGGGGCGGGGTGTGGCCGGGTGTGTGCCGGTGACAAAAATTAGCGGGATGCGCGCGGCCTTGGCCTCGGCGAGTGTGGTCAGCGCGTTGGTGAAGCCGGCGCCGCAAGTGGTCGTCGCGATGGCCATGCCCCCGCCCGCCCGGTAGAAGGCGTCCGCGGCTCCAACCGCGGCCGACTCGTGGCGCACCGAGGAGTACCCAAACCCGGACTCGGTCAGCGCCGAGATGAAGTGCGAGTTCGCATTACCAATCAGGCCGAAGCAGTGGCGGCAGAACGAGCGGAGCTCTTCGGCGATGGCAGTCGACACCGTAGCCGACACTTTCCCCGGGTTCCTTGGGGCCGGGGTAGGGGCGGGGACGGAAGTGAGGGAGGCGTCGACGCGTGCCGGTGAAGTGCTCATGGGGAGCCATTGTGCGCGATTTCGCCGCGTCCCGCGCGTCGAATGGCGAAAAAACGGGTGATTGCCCCAAGAAAAAAGGGCAGTATGAACGCACAGAAAAGGGGCGCCGCCGTGGAAAATGGCAGCGCCCCCGAAAAACTCGATCTCCCGGTCGAATCCCTATCGGCTGAGGCTGGCTTTAGGCCAGGTTGTCGTCGATAAACTGCTTGACGACGTCCGCATCGTTCGGTAGGTCCGTAACGCGGCGGGGAGCGTCGAGGATGGCCTCGAAACGCTCGGGGCAATCCGGCTCGCGGCCCGTGGCCTCCATGATCGTCTCAGAGAATTTCACCGGTAGGGCGGTCTCAAGACAGACAATCGGGGTGGCAACCAGCTCCTGGACGCCGCGGGCGACGTGGATGCCATCGGCCGTGTGCGGGTCGACCAGCACACCGAGGCGCTCCCAGCAATCCTTAATCGTCGCGATGCGGTTGGCGTGGGTGGAGCGGCCGGAGAGGAATCCGTACTTTGCGGAAGCATCTGCGAAGATGCGCTCGCCGGTCAGCGAGAATCCGCCCTCCTTGACCTTCTTGCCGAACAGCAGCGCGGTACGCTCCGCGTCGCGGCCGAGCAGATCGAAGATGAAGCGCTCGAAGTTCGAGGCACGCGAGATGTCCATCGACGGCGAGGATGTCGCCTGAGTCTCCGCGGAGGAGCGGACGCGGTATCCGCCGGTACGGAAGAACTCGTCGAGAACATCGTTTTCGTTCGTCGCAACGATAAGGCGGTCGATCGGAACGCCCATCTGGCGGGCAATGTGGCCAGCGCAGATGTCGCCGAAGTTGCCCGTCGGAACGCTGAAGCTGACCTTCTCTGCGTTGTTTGCCTTCGGCCCGTTGCCGCCAGTGACACGAATCCAGCAGGAGACGTAGTAGACAACCTGAGCCATCAGGCGCGCCCAGTTGATTGAGTTGACCGCACCGATGTGGCGGGAGGCCTTGTACTCGAGATCGCCGGAGACCGCCTTGACGATGTCCTGGCAGTCGTCGAAGACTCCGTCGAGGGCGACGTTGTGGATGTTGGCGTCCTGCAGACCGAACATCTGCGCCTGCTGGAACGCAGTCATGCGGCCCGCAGGGGTCAGCATGAACACGTTGATGCCCTCGCGACCGCGCATGGCGTACTCCGCGGAGGAACCAGTGTCGCCGGAGGTGGCGCCCAGAATATTCAGAGTTTCGCCGCGGCGGGCGAGCTCGTACTCAAAGAACTCGCCGAGCAGCTGCATCGCCATGTCTTTGAACGCGGCGGTGGGGCCCATCGACAGGTGTCCGATGTAGAGGCCGTCCTCCAGCTTCGTTACCGGCACGATGTCCTTGTCGGAGAACTTCGGGTAGGTGTACGCGCGATCGCAGATAGCCCGCAAATCCTTGGCAGGAATATCGTCCACGAAGAGGCCGATGACCTCGGCAGCCAGGGCCGCGTAGCCCTCGTCGGCAAGCACCGCGCGCCAGCGGGTCAGAGTGGCATCGTCTACCTGCGGGTACTCGATGGGAAGGTAGAGACCGCCGTCGTCTGCAAGCCCGCCGAGCAGGATGTCCGAGAACTTACTGGGAGTGCGCTCCGGGTCGCGAGTCGAAATAAAGTCCACAGCTGGCCCCTTACTTTGCGTGTCGTTGGATCGGTGAGTTAGTTAACTTCTGCTTCGAGCTCGGCAGAGCGGTCGACGATGGCGCCCTTTGCGAAGCGGTTGACGACCATAGCGATGGCACCGTCACCCGTAACGTTACAGGCTGTACCGAAGGAATCGATGGCGATGTAGGCAGCAATCATCAGAGCGACCTGCTCCTCGTTGAAGCCGAGCATGGAAGACAGCAGACCAACCGCGGCCATGATGGCGCCACCCGGCACGCCCGGGGCGGCAATCATGGTTACCCCCAGCATCAGGATGAAGCCGACAGCCATGCCGAAGGACACCGGCTGAGAGCTCATGTACATGATGGCGAACGCAAATAGCGAGATCTTCATCATCGAGCCGGCCAGGTGAATGGTCGCGCACAGCGGCACGGTGAAGCCGGCGACCTTCTCAGTGACACCGTTTTGCAGTGCGGACTTGTAGGTAACCGGGATGGTCGCGGCGGAGGAAGAAGTACCCAGTGCGGTCGCGTATGCAGGCATCATGTTCTTCAGGGAAGTCAGCGGGTTGCGGCCCGCGACGGCGCCAGCGATGGCAAACTGGATTGCCAGCAGCACGACGGTGCCGATAATTGCCAGGACCAGGACCTTGAAGAACATGGACAGGGTGGCAGTCAGGTTGCCGTTCATGCCCATGGCCAGGAACATGCCGAAGATGTAGATCGGCAGCAGCGGAATGATGAAAGAGGAGATGACCTTCATAATCACGTCGCGGAGCTGCTCGGAGGCGCGGTAGAGCGAATCGGACTTGACCGCGGTCATGGCCAGGCCGACGCAGAAGGCCAGCAGCAGGGCGGTCATAACCTCGAATGGCGGCGGCATCTCAACCGAGAAGAAGCCCTCAAGGGCGCCCTTCTCAATATCGACGGACTTTGCGGTCTGGTCGGATCCCAGCAGCCACGGGTACAAAGCCTGCGAAGCGCCGTAGGCGAGTAGGCCGGAGAAAATGGTCGAGCCGTAGGCGATACCGGTGGTGATTCCGAGCCATTTTCCGGCGCCCTTACCGAGGCTCGCAATAGCCGGGGTAATCAGGGCGAAGATCAGGACCGGGATGAAGAATCCCAGGAAGTTACCGAACAGGCCATTAAAAGTGACGAAGACCTTGGCCAGCCATTCTGGAAAGAAGAAGCTGCAGATGACACCGAGGATGATGGCGACAATCACGCGGAAGAGAAGCGACTGCGTAAATCGCGGAGTGGAACTCATGGAAAAATCCTTTTATCTAAGCAGGGGCAAACTTTTTTACGCTGCTGCCACTGAGCTGTGCTCGTCGAGAAGCGGATCTGGCTCGCGGGAGTTGCGGGTGGCGAAGTCGGCAATGTAGCCGATGACGACAGCAATCAGTGTCGGCAGGAACCAGCCAAACTGGACCGCGTGGCCCGGGACGAGGCTCAGGGCGTTCTCCACGGTGCTGCCGCCTACTCCGAGGCTGGACAGAACCGAGACCGCGGACCAGATGGTAGCCACCCAGATACCTAGGCGGAAAGTCCAGTGCAGGTTGAAGTTGCGGGCGATAACCGGCTCCAGCAGAGTCAGGAAGATCAGCGTGATTGCCGGCGGGTAGATGAACGTAATGATGGGCGCTGCAATAGCGAGAACCTGAGACAGGCCCTGGGTAGCCATGGCGAAGGACATAACGGTGAAAAGAACTGCCCAGGTCTTGTAGCTGACGCCCGGGATGAGCAAATTGAAAAACTCACTGGTCGCTGCAATCAGGCCGACCGCAGTGGTCATGCACGCGAGCAGAACGATTAGGCCGAAGACAATCTGGCCGACCTGGCCCATGGTCTGCTTCGAAACCTCGGCGAGAATTCCGGAGCCGTTTTCGAAGGTGTCCGCGCCGGGAAGAACCTGGCCTACGTAGCCCAGGCCCAGGTAGATAATCGCTAGCAGCACGCCGGCGATGCTGCCAGCAACGATGGTGCCGCGAATGGTCTTATTGCCCTCCGGGACACCGTTGAAGCGCAGCGCGGAGATAACGATGATGCCAAACGCCAGACCTGCGATGGAATCCATGGTCAGGTAGCCCTCGACCAGACCGGCGGCAAATGGTGCCGTCGAGTACTTCTCAATCGGTGCCATGTCGATGGGGGAGAACTTGGTGAAGGAGAACCCGACCAAGATGACCAGAAGAATCAGCAGCGCCGGGGTCAAAATCTTGCCCAGCTTCGAGACAATCTCATTCGGATTCCACGCCAGGAACAGGGCGATGCCGAAGAAGACGAAGTAAAAGCCCGCTGCTGCAGGCAGCGAACCCCAACCAAACAGGGGCTGAACGCCGGTTTCGTAAGAGACGGCACCAGTCCTCGGCAGCGCGTAGAAAGCGCCGATGGAAAGGTAAGCGATTACTGGGAAAGCCCAGGAAAAGAAACGGCCGCCGCGAAGAGCAAGGTCACGCATGTTGCGACCCGAAATTGCGATTGCGACGATAGCCAGCACCGGCAAAGCGACACCGGTGAGCAAAAAGCCGAGAATAGATGGGCCAAAATTGGTGCCCGAGTCGACGCCGAGCTTCGGTGGGAAAATCAAGTTTCCCGCGCCGAAGAACATCGAAAATAGCATTAGGGCAGTTACCACAATGATGGTGGTAAAGGACTTGGGGGACTCCACCCCACTCGCCTTGGACATGAGAATTGTGTTCTTTCTAAATGATTGATTCGCCCCTCAGGTTGGGGCGGTGCCGTCAAATACGCCCGGTAGATGAGGGGCGGAACAGCAGATTAAATTACATGTTCAAATTGGTGTTGATTTGTTGAGCGCGACCACGGGCTTTGTGGAGCAAATTATGTGAAACGCGCAAGTGGTCTTCGGACGGGGTGGTGTCCGTAAAAACTACCTATTTAGCCTAGTTGAGCAGCATACGAGAGTCGAAATAGGCCCCCTTCGAGCGATAGCGGAGGGAAAGAGCCGAAGGTATCTTTAAGAGACGGCCTTTAGACCGACGACACCACCGACAATCATGATCAGGAAAATAATCTTCGCGATCGAGACGGTCTCTGCGCCGGCCGCAAAGGAGTAAACAACAGCCAAACTGGCACCAACCCCGACCCACACCGCATATGACGTGCCGAGCGGTAGCGTTTTCATGGCCCAGGCTAGGCCTCCCATGGAGATAACAAGGGCCACGACGAAAACAAGTGAGGGCACCAGCCGAGTAAAACCCTGCGACTTATCCAGGGCAACGGCCCACACGGCTTCGAAAGCTCCGGAGGCAATCAAAACTAACCAGGCCACAACTTTGTCCTTTCAAGATTGTTGAGAACGGGTGCTAGGGCACAACCACTTGAGCACAGCCTCAGTCTAGAAATATTGAAAAGGCGCCGAGGTGAAAATCCTCGGCACCCTTGTCTTTATCTACCGCGCGGAGTTGCCACACCGGTAGCGCTCGGTATCGACGAGCGATCGAGACCGGAGGCTAGAGCAGATCCTTAATCTTCGGATTTGCCAGGTTCTCCACGGCCGCCCTCGCGTCTTCAGCCGTCGCAGCGTCGACGGCGTAAGCAGCCATCTGCTGGCACGTAGTGCGGTCGTGCATTCGCAGGGCTGCGCGGACCGCGGGGACCTTCTTCGTCGCCATCGACAAAGATCCCACACCGAGGCCAACGAGGACGAGCGCGAGCAGCGGGTCGCCACCAGCCTCACCACAGACGCTGATAGGCTTGCCCGTTGCGTCGCCGCCCTTACACGCTGACCTAATCATCTGCAGCACTGCCGGCTGCCACGGGGAGAGCAAATCGGACAGCGCGCCCTGCATTCGGTCGGCGGCCATCGTGTACTGCGACAGGTCGTTGGTGCCGATGGAGGCGAAGTCCACGATCGACAGCAGCTGCTTGGCCCTAATCGCGGCGGCCGGGACCTCAATCATGATGCCGACCGAAGGCAGCCCACGTTCCCGGGCCTTGTCAGCGAACCAGGTTGCTTCTTCCGTGGTCGCCACCATCGGAGCCATGACCCGCAGGTCAGCCTTGCGGCCGGTGGCCTCGAAGGCTGCGGCGAGGGCATCGAGCTGAGTATCCATCAGATCCTCCCGAGCCTGCGCCAGGCGCAAACCGCGACGTCCCAGCGCCGGGTTTTCCTCCTCGCCGAGGTCAGCGAAGCTAAGCGGTTTATCCGCCCCGGCGTCCAGAGTGCGCACGACTACGCGGCGCGTGCCGAAAGCCTCGAGCACACGGGTGTAGGTTTCCGTCTGCTCTTCGAGCGTCGGTGCGCTCTCGCGGTCGAGGAAGAGGAACTCGGTGCGGAACAGGCCTGTGCCCTCCACGTCCTTCTTGGCTGCGGCCTCGCCATCCTCGGCCGTGCCGATGTTCGCCAGCAACTTCACTGGGAAACCATCCGCCGTCTTGCCGGCACCGGTCGACTCCGCCAGTGCGGCAGCGCGACGCTTTGCACGCTCGTGCAGCTCCGCAATCTCTTCTTCGGTCGGGTGGACGATTACCTCGCCCGCGCCACCGTCAATTGCGACTGTGGTGCCAGCTTCAACGTCCATGATTCCGCTCGCCTTGACGACTGCCGGGATGCCGAGCTGTGCTGCCAAGATAGCAGTGTGGCTAGTCGGACCTCCACCCGCCGTGACGATTCCCACGACAAGTTCCGGGTCCAGGCCGACGGTTTCGGCCGGCGCCAGGTCGTCGGCAAGCAAAATGGAGGGGGAAGAGACGAAGGGGACACCGGGCTTGGGAAGCCCGCGGAGTTCGCAGATCGTGCGATCGCGGACGTCGTAGAGGTCGGTGACTCGCTCGGCCATATAGCCGCCCAAGCTGGCCAGCAGCTGGGCGTAGTCCTCGACGGCGTCGTGTACCGCGCGGGTGACGCCGGAGCCTTTCTTCAGCTTCTTGTCCACGGCCTTGGCCAGCGCGCGGTCGGAGGCGAGCTGAGCGGTGGCCTCAAGAATTGGACGGGCCTTGGCATTGGAGTGCTCGGCCTGGTCCTTCAAAGCGGAGGCAACGGCGGCCATGGCCTCGCGCACACGCTGGCCATCAGCGGCGGCGTCCGTACTGGCCGGCTCGGCTTCGTTCACACCTGGGGCGGGGAGGACCTTCACCACCTCTGCACTTGCGGTGCCAGTAGAGACTCCGATGCCGAAGACGACGGTGTGTTCTTCAAACACTGTTCTAGTTCTCCCTTGGGATCATCGCAGGCTAAGTGCTCGCGATTTTTGTCAGCGCTGTAAAACTTGGAAATGGCGCGGCTTACTCAGCGTCCAGGTCGCGCTCGAGCATCGCGGCGAGCTCGTCGAGAGCGCCGGCCGCGGCATCATCCTCGCAGCTGAGGGTGACAACATCGCCGTGCTTGGCGCCCAGGGTCATGACCTCCAGGATGGAGGCTGCGTCAGCCTCTTCGTCGTCGAGAGAGATCACAATGTCGTAGTCGTACTCGGCCGCGGCGGCGGTGAAGAGAGAGGCCGGGCGAGCGTGGAGGCCGACGGAGGAACCGATGGTGGCGGTGCGAGTAATCATGTGTGAATCCTTTCGATATGGCTTGGAATCAATGCCTGTACTACCCACCACACTAGGTGCACATGCGGACTTGCCGCCGCTGTCGGCGGCCGGACCCTGCTTTGCGGCGGTGGGGGATACAGCCATTCCCTGCACAATGCGGGACACGTGCAAGGTGAGATATGAAATTTCGTCCTCGGTCAACGAGGCCCCGAGCCGAAGCTCGATGACCGCTGCGATCCGCTGAGCGCACTGGTAGGCCTCGGGATCGCTGTCCCGAATCGCCTGCCCGATGGCCGAGTACTGCTCTTCCAGCTGCTCATGCTGCGCGATGCGTACGAACAGGTATCGCAGGTGAGTAATGAAGCGGCCGACGCTGACGGTCTCGGAGCTGAGCCGAATTCCGTAGTCGTTTTCAATCACTGCAATCAGCTGCTGCAAAACACCGGTCATGGTGTAGGTGAATGAAAGATCTCCCGTGGAAAAACCCGCATTGACCAGGTGCAGTGTCAGGGCGACCGCTTCAGCTTCAGGCAGCTCGACGATTTCGTGGCGACGCAGGTGGTCATTGACGAAAGCGAGCATGGCACGAGCCTGCCTGTATTCATCGCTATAGAGTTGGCTGACCTCCGCGAGAAGCGGGTACTCGACGGTCTGTCCCTTCGAGGCCCGCTGGATGGCAAAACCGATATGGTCGGCTAGCGCCATCAGGAGGGTGGGGCTTTGCGACGCCGCTTCGCTCAGACCCGCAGCGGCGACCGCGTCAGTCATTAACTTGATATGTGACAAAGGAATACCTGCGAGTAATTCGGCCAGGTGGTCCGGGTCGCGGCCGTCGGCCGGAACGAAAACCCGGACGACCTTTTTAGGGTCAATGGGCTGTCCCGGGCGGGCTTTGAAACCAATTCCTCGGCCGGTGACAATTTTTTCGCCAGCGAAGTCTTTGGCCAGAACCACGTTGTTGTTGAATACTCGCAGGATTTCCATAGCGGCGTTTACGCGGGGCTCCTAGTAGGTCTGGTTGTACGTGTCGCAGGGCAGCGACACGTAAACCCGATTATGGCCTAACTTCGATAACCGCGTCGCCGGCGCGGACCGTGGAGCCGATCTTCGGCTCGACGCTCGCCAACTTCTTGGTGTTGGTGACGGTCATGATGGTCGTGGTTGGGTAGCCGGCACCGACAATCTTGTCGAAGTCGACCTCAGCGAGGAGGTCACCGGCGTTAACACGTTGCTTCTTCTCGACCTTCACCTCGAAGCCCTCGCCGGCCATCTTCACGGTGTCGATGCCGACGTGTACCAGGACCTCGACGTCGTCGTCGGTCTTGATTCCGAAGGCGTGACCGGTCTTGGCTACCGTCATCAGGGTGCCGGACACAGGCGCGACGATGCGAGACTCGGTCGGCTTGATGCCGACGCCCTCGCCGAGGGCGCGGGAGGCGAAGACCTTGTCGCCGGCGGCGTCCAGGCTGATGACTTCGCCAGCAACCGGAGCGGCGACCTCAACCTTGGTGGCAACCGCAGTGGCCACACCCGCCGCGGAACCTGCGCCCGTGGTGGTGGCAGTGGCGGGAGCAACCGGGGAATCGTCGGCAAGCGGTGCTTCCTCGGCGGCCTCCGCGTCGGCGTCAGCCTGTGCGGCGGCGCGAGCGGCCTCGGCCTCAGCCTTCTCTTCTGGGGTGCGGTAGTCGGTGAGGATGATGGCGAACATCGCGACGAAGAACGCCACTGCGATGGAGATCAGGTAGACCCAGATCGGCTTGAATACGACGGTGGTGATCAAGGAGGTGAAGACGAATGCGTTGGTCTTCACACCGCCGTACGGAGCGGACAGGATTGCGATGGTCAGGCCGCCGGCGAAGCAGCCCAGCAGCATGCGCGGGTAGACCCTCTTGAAGCGCAGGTGGATACCGTAGAGGGAAGGCTCGGAGATGCCACCGAAGAGGCCGGCTGCCAGGGCGCCCGTCGCGGTCTGGCGCATCTGGACGTCGCGGTCACGCAGGGACAGAACCAGGACACCGGCGGTGGCGCCAAAGCAGGCGAAGTTCCATGCACCCATCGGGCCCTGGATGAAGTCGTAGCCCAGGGTCTGGATGTTGACCAGCATCAGGGCGTTGAGTGGCCAGTGCAGGCCCAGCGGAACCAGGAACGGGTAGAGCATCGGAATCAGGATTGCGAAGACGAACGGTGCGTTGGAGTTCATCCATGCCAGGCCGGAGCCGATACCGGTACCGAGCCAGACGCCCAGCGGGCCGACGATGAAAGCGGTCAGCGGGATCATGATTAGCATGGATATGAACGGCACGAAGACCATCTGCACATTCTCCGGGAAGATTTTCTTCAGACCGTGGTAGACCAGCGCCAGGATGGCGACCATAATCAGTGGGACGAAGACCTGTCCGCCGTAGTCGTTGTGCTGCATCGCGAAGCCGAATACGTTGGCGGTGAAGGACTCGGTGCCCAGCGTCTCGTTGACGGTCTTGACCGTGTCGGCGAAGCGATCGGTGTCCTTCAAGCTCATGAATTCGGGTGTCATCAGCGCACCCATGACGGCGGCGCCCAGCCACGGGTCGACGCGCAGCTTCTTTGCTGCGTTGTAGGCGACCATGATCGGCAGGAAGTAGAAGACACTGCGCCACATTGCATCGACGAAGACCCAGGTGGCGGACTTGTCGTCGGCGCGGAAGTCGACGATCTTCAGGCCGTCGAGGACCGCCGCGATGGCGATGATGAGGGATGCGCCCAGCAGCACGCCCAGAATCGGGCGGAAGGAGTCCGACAGGTACTCGAAGAAATTATCCAGCCACGAGTACTTGCCGCGCGCCTTCGAGCGGGCCTCGGCCTTGACGTCCGCGTTGGACTTGGTGGCAACGCCCGCGCCCTGCATCTCGGGCAGGTGCTTGATTGCGGTGTACATCGACTCGACGCCACCGCCGCAGATCACCTGGTAGCGGTTATCGCCCTGGTGAACGACACCCAGCACGCCGGGAACCTTGTCAATCTTGTCTTCGTTGATCTTGGCTACGTCCCCCAACTCGAAGCGCAGGCGGGTGGCGCAGTGAGTCAGGCTGGAGATGTTCTCCGGACCGCCGAGGTTTTCAATAATTGCCCTCGCGCTGGAATCTTTTGATGATCCCATCGTGTCCTTCTTTCGCAGTAGGTAGAGCCGCTGGTCGAGTGAGGCCGGAAAAACAAAAAAGACCCGAGGGCACCGCAAAACTGCAGTGGCCTCAGGTCTTGCCTCATACGAGTAACAACCCTGGGTTGATATCTGTTAGTGCCAGCTTAACGCTGGGTGATAAAACCCGACAAGGAAACATGTGAGTGGAATTAATCACATTTCTTCGTCGATTGTCGCGACCACCAAGCACTCGTCGCCCAGCTGGTCGAGGAAGCGTTGGCACCTTCCGTCGATTGTGACCATGCCCTCGGGTAGCTCGCTCGGCGCGTGTCCCACCACAACGAAGTCGGCATCGTGCCAGGGGCGAGTCTTTTCCATGAACGAACTTTCTTCGCTCGCCCACGAGTCCAAGAAGGCTTCCGCCTCCTCGCGGCCGCCATTGACTCCCAGTTCGACGTCCCACTCAACACCTCTGGCCTTAGCTTTCGCAAGATCGGATTGGACGAAGACCGTGGCGTCGTAAAGCGGGGTGAGGGAGGGGGCGGATGCAGCCGCTGCCATCGACGGCGATTACGCGTGGGCGCCTATCCGAGGTCTCGGAAAGAGCGAGGATCTCAGCGAACTAGGCGCCGAAGGATACCAGTTCGTAGTAGGGAAAGATAGGTTCTCCGGGGCCAGCTGTGAATTCATTTCCCGGGTTGTGAATGGAAGTCATGAATCCGCAAATGTCACTTCGGCACCGACGTAACATGGCGACCATGAGAATCGGAATTATCGGGGCGGGCGCCGTCGGAGGTTGGTTCGGCGGGCGACTGGCACAGGCAGGCTCTGACGTGGTCTTTCTCGCTAGGGGTGAGACCTTGCGCAGGCTCCGCGAGGTTGGGCTTACCCTCACCGACGAGCACGGCCGCCGTGAGGTCATCCCCGTGCGCGCCGCCGAAACCTGGGAAGAGCTTGCCGACGACGCCGCCATCGACGTCGTTATCGCTGCGACGAAGGCTCTGCCAGGTGCCGACCCGTTCCCGTCAGTGCCGGACGGGGCCGCGCTTATCACGACCCACAACTCCGTGGAGATCCCGTACCTGGCCGCCGAGCGCTACGGACGGGACAACGTCTACCCGGGCATCATCCGCGGCTTCTTCATCCATACGGGGCCCGCGGAGGTGGAGTTCCGCCCTGGGCCGAAAAGCCTCAATATCGGCACTTTCGATGGCCGCCCGAGCAGGATCGTCGATGACATGATTGACGCCCTAGGCCGCGCAGGCCTGGGCGGAGAGCACCTGCCGGACATCTGGGTGGACGTGTGGACCAAGGCCATGTTCGTGGCAAATTTCGGAGCTCTCGGGGTGCTTGCGGACAGCCCAATTGGCTATCTGAGGGAACAGATGCGCAGCAGCTTGACCCGAATGTTCGAGGAGACCGCGGCAGTCGCCCGAGCCCACGGTGTCGCGTTGCCGGAGGACATTGTCGAGCAGACCTTGGCGTTTACAGATGCGCAAGGCCCGGATAACACATCGTCGATGCAGCGGGATTTTGCGGCGGGCCTGACCAATGAACTCGATGCTCAGATTGGTGCGATCCGCCGCATGGGGCAGGCAGTCGGTGTGGAAACTCCGATGTTGGACCTGGTTCACCTGGCGCTGGAGGGAAGATCCAGTCGGCGCTAGGCAGCTTGGAAGCAATCGCGGAATTGAATGAAAAATGGGGGATAGCATGGCAATTTCAGATCAACGAGGACTCATCGTAGGTGAGGACGGACTCGCGCGCCCGGAGTGGGCAGCTCACGACGGTCTGCTCCGCGAGTATTACGACACCGAATGGGGGATGCCCGTCCGAGACGAACAGGGGCTGTTCGAGCGGCTTAGCTTGGAAGGATTCCAGGCTGGTTTGTCATGGGCGACCGTGCTTCGCAAGCGCCCGGCGTTTCGACAAGCCTTTGCCGGCTTTGACCCGGATACAGTCGCTGCGTTCGGCCAGCCCGAAGTGGAACGATTGATGGGCAACGCCGAAATCATCCGAAATCGCCGCAAAATAGAGTCGGTCATCAATAACGCACGCGCGACCGTTGAGCTGCGAGGCAGCGGTGGGCTGGCCGAGCTGATTTGGTCGTATCGGCCGGAGCGAACTCCGGAGCCAAAATGCGTCGACGAGGTGCCCAGTACGTCGGAGGAGTCAGAGGCACTGGCGAAGGCGCTTAAGAAGGCCGGGTTCACGTTCGTCGGCCCAACGACCGTATTTGCCCTGATGGAGGCAGTCGGAATCGTCGACACCAACATCATCGGTGCGCACCGTCGTGGGGCATCCGGAATCTGGGACTAGGACAACGTCGTCCTAGGCGAAGAGGTTCGGCGAAAACACCCTTGAGAAGTCGGGGGCATCGCCGCCCAGGATATGCGCGTCGAGGCGTTTGACGAGGTCGCTCGGGTGCTTGACGTTTTCGTTGACCTTGCCCGCGTTTAGCTTCGTGACAAGATTTTCGTTCTCGGACTTCTGGAGGCTTCGGACTAGTCCCGCGTCGATCGGAAATTCCGGCACGGGAAGAGCCTTGAATGTCGCTACCGTCAACGTTATGCCGCCGTCCATGCAGCGCCACCACCAGTACAGCAG
Organism: Corynebacterium lactis RW2-5; assembly: GCF_001274895.1. Classification (NCBI taxonomy): domain Bacteria; kingdom Bacillati; phylum Actinomycetota; class Actinomycetes; order Mycobacteriales; family Corynebacteriaceae; genus Corynebacterium; species Corynebacterium lactis. The sequence continues at coordinate 1,842,362 of NZ_CP006841.1, read as the reverse complement.
CGATGAATTGAGCAAAAGATACGCGCGAAGATAGGACTGCTCGTCTTTGAAATAGATGACGTGCTTACTAGCCCGCTCGAGCCCGCGCATAGTCGCGGATGTGAAATAACGTGGAGTCGATGCAATCTCCAGCTTGAAAGGCGTAGGGTGGCGGGAGCGCAGATCGGCGAGTGTGGTGGGCAGGGCGACCAGAGCGTCGTAAAGCGAGGCGGTTTCAGGCATGACCTTCATCCACTCGCCGCCTGGGCCGAGCCTCAGCGGGGTGAGCAGGCTGCTGGCGCGGGCGAACAGTTCGCTGCGGTGGGTGCTCTTCCACCGGAGAATGGGGGTGATAAGCCAACCGACGCGGGATATGGAGGAGGCGCGGCTGGCCCTGTTGGAGCCGCTTGCAAAGGGGGCGGACTTCTGAGTGACGGTGACGGTTGCACGCACAAAATTCGTATTTGATGTGTTGGTCGAACCGAATTTGAATCCGCGGAAAATTGTGTCGGGTACGTTGTCGAATACGAATACCTCGCCGTGTCCGTAAGTCTCGCGGAGAAGAATACGCAGGGCGGAGTACTTTCGAGCGGTCAAAAACGATCCGGGAGTAATCGCGATGAAACCGTCGGTGTTTTCGGAAAGACGCTCGAGGAAGTACGCGTAGGAGTCGGCGGACTTGTAGGTGCGGAAGGACAAGTCCTTGTCGCATTTGGCGTAAGGGGGGTTGACTATCGCAAAATCGACATCGAGTTCGTGGGCGAGATCGAGAAAGTTTCCGACGCGGCTGCGCTGCCATAGTGCGGTGACGGCGGCTGAGTCGCCTGCCGCACTGAACTCGGCAGCGAGGACACACACAGCAGTGGTGAGGGCCGTCTGATCCTTGTCGACCAGTGTGAGTCGCTCATGCAGCAGCGAATCTGAATCCGGCACAGCAGCGCAGAGATGCCAGGCCAGGTTGCCAACGCCGCAGCAGGGGTCGAGCCATCGAGATGCTCTGGGGAAATTCCGTGCCTGCGAGGCCATGAAGGTTGCGGCATCGTCCGGGGTGAAGTACTGGCCGTTGGAGCGGCGAGAGGTCGGATCGGTGGTGGCGAGCAGGGCCTCGTAGACCATGCCAATTTCGGCAATCCCAAGAAGCTCGAGGGGATTCCCCGGAAGGGGAGTGGAACCGGTTACTGCCCTGAAAGCGCCTCCGAGATCCGGGCGTTTGGCCTCGCAGAGCGATGTCACGGCGCGCAGCCAAATCTCGGCGGCGCTGGTTTCCTCCTCGGCAGCGTTGACGGCGAGAAGAGAGACGATTCTGCTGACCCTTGACGGCTTAAAAGACGACCTGGCCAACAGTTTTCCTTCGATTTCCTAGGCTAGTTTCCTCGACTAGCTGGCCTGGCCAGTTCGCGTATACCTGCGCTGGCCCCCGGGCCAGGCAATCGGGGCGCCATCGTCCAAGGTTACCTTGCCGCTGACTGCACTACGGACTTGACGCGGAAAAAGACTTGGGGTGAAAACGCAAAAGCGCGCAGGACCGGGGCTCGGTCGTGCGCGCTTGGGATTGGCTAGCCGGTGGGCTAGCGAAAAGGCAACCTACTGGTTGTTGTAGGAGTCGGAGTACTCCTGGCCGTCCTCAGAGGTCCACTTCATGGTGTCCTTGGTGAAGGTCTGCTCCCAGCCGTTTTCAATTGCCTGCTCCGGAGCGGTGGGCAGGCCAATCTTGTTTTCCAGACCGCCGCCGTTGACCCAGGTCTCACGAATCTTGCCGATCAGCGGCTGTGCGCCGTTGGTCTCGGGGGACTCGACGAAAGTAACGTTTTCGTACTCAGCTGCGACTGCGTCGCCGACCTTCTTGGCCGCCACGAAGGCGCCGGCGTCGGTGCCATCGGCTGCGGTGAAGGAACCTGCCGCGTCCGAAATGGTGGACGGGACATCGGCCTCTGCGACATCCTCGCCAGCGCTGTCGCCCAGGCCCAGGCCGACCTTGCCCATGGCATCCTTGGCGCCATTCATTGCCTCGCCAGCCTTGTCCTTCGCGCCATTCATTGCCTCGCCAGCCTTGTCTCCTGCCTGTCCCGCCTTGTCCTTGGCATCAGTAGCAACCTGGCCGGCCTGATCCTTGGCGTTCTGAACGTCGTCGGAGGAACATGCTGCGAGGCCACCCAGCAGGGCGACGGAGCCAACGATTGCGGTTGCTACACGGGTCATCTTCTTGTTCTGCACTCTAAAAATCTTTCTGGTGAGAATCGCTCTAAAGCATTAATGGGTTGCTTTGTAGCACTTTGTTGTCGCTTCACAGAGTAGGAAAATTCACCGCTGACGCAAGTTCAGTTTAGTGATTCAGATGCAAAAACCGAGGAATTGTTACTCTTTTTGACCTGCGATTTTGTGAATAAGTCCAGGTCGCTTTTGCATAAATCACGAATGTGTATCTTTTCGATTACTTATGATTTTTTGGTCATTTGGATTGTCGTCGAGCGCGTAATCCGCATTGGGAATTAAGAACCAGGCGAGTAAGTAGATTGCGATAAAACCGGCGCCAATCTCCCATCGCATCATTGAGGCGAGAAAGGGGAGAACCACGAAAGTGGTACGGGTGAATCCGACGTTCCACCCCTGGTTCTCCGCGAGCCCGGCGAGTACTCCAGCGATCATTCGATTGTTGCGGGAGCGGAGCAGCTTTCCCTCGTTTCTGTATTCGGCACTCTTGTCGCTCATTCGGGTAAATCTCTTCCTTTAACTTTTTGCGGTCAGGTCCTGTGTTGGACTGTTCTGGCGGGGGGGGGTGCTTCTACTTGTGGGGCAGGAGGCGCACTCTTTTCCTTGTTTTCCTTGCGGGAGTGGAGCGCCGGCTTAGGATTTCCAGATTTTCCATCCAGCCGCGATTAGCGGCAGCTGGAGGGGTAGGCGGCCGTAGCTGATTGCCTGCATGTACCACGGCTTTTTTCGCCACAGGTAGGTCATGTAGATGTTTCCAGGCCACACGGCGCTCATGAGCGCTGCGGTTGCGAGTCCGCCAGCTCGTCGCGTCCGCGGGTTTGCAAGGAGCGCGGCCGTTGCTAATTCCGCTACGCCGCTGCCGTAGGTCCACTGCCTTGCGGTTCCCGGCAGCCGGGGAGGGATTAGGGTGTCGAAGGGTTCCGGCTTGGCAAAGTGTAGAACTCCGGCTCCTGTAAAGAGTGCGATTAGACGGTGGTGGGGTTTGAGCATGTCGCTCACCTTACGCCCGAGGGGCCGCGTTTTGCAGTGCGATCTTGAGAGAGCATAAAGCGATGACACAACAACAAAACCTGCTTAGGTGCCAATATTTAGAAAGCGACTTAACCATGACCAACTCAAACTATTTCTTTCGCCTCTCGACAATCGACGATTCCCCCGCTATCTCCTCCCTCCTCGAGGAAGCCGAACGCCCCGGCCTGGACTCTCAAGAGCGGACCTCGCAGGGATTCGTTCAGGGAGAGATGAGCCTCCGCGCCATTGAGGAGCGCTTCCGCATTGGATTCGGAGCGGTGGTGGGTGTAGACAGGGAGGCGGACTCCGATGCAGCTGAGGCAATCCTCGCAGTCTCTTTTTCGCCCCGTCCCGACCGACGAAACCGTCGACCATCAGCTCGCCGGCCTCGCCCGCACGATCCGTGTCAGCTCTGAGCTCGACCCGGACCGTCTCCTCAGCTATAGGCCTGTGGCTGTCGCCGACCGCGCGAAGGGGGCAGGGGCTCGCCCGTATGCTTTTCGACGAGCTTGACGACATCGCCCGCCACCGGGGCTCGCACGAATTGGTGTCCCTGGTGGATAACAAAAATTTTGCCTCGATGTCCTTGCACAGAAAATCCGGCTTCCGCGCGTTTTCGTAATATGACTTCGGTGATTCGACGTACACGGTATTTGTCAGGGGCGTACTCGTCCAAAGCGAATCGCGAGCTAAATTATACGTCGGCAGTTGCCTTCTTCTGTATTGACAACCTAAACGCCGAGAGCAGCCCAATTACAAGTACACCAGCTGAGAAGTACAGGACCATGGATGTGGCATCGGCGAAAGCGTTACTCAAAACACCGCCGATACCTGGGCCAAACCTTTCGGTCAACGCCGGAATCGCAGATCCGGCGGAATCCGCAGTTGCGCTGGTTAGCCCGTCAATCGCTGCATCGGGCACATGTGCGGTGGCAAGGGCGTCGGGAAGCTGGGAGGTAAGCGAGGTGGCCAACACCGTGCCTGCGACGGCGACGCCGAGCGCGGAGCCCAACTGACGCGCGGTGGACTGCGTCGCGGAGCCCATGCCGGAGGAGGCCACGGGGACTTCGGCGAGTACGACAGAGGCGAGCTGTGCTGAGGCGAAACCGACGCCGGTGCCGTAGACAGCGAGTACAACGGCGAGAAGCCACGCCGACGCCTCTGGGCCGATGAGTAGGCCTGCTACGAGGATGCCGGCGATTTCCAGTACGAGTCCGATAATGACAGTCCGAGCAGGGCCGAACTTGGCGGCCACATGGCGGGCTGCGGCACCCGACACGAAAGAGCCGAGCGACATGGTGGCCAGAACCCAGCCGGCTTGGATAGTCCCTAGCCCAAGAACGGAGATTAGGTAGAGGGGCAGAACGAAGAGGGCGGAAAATTCGCCGAGCGCGACCGTCAAAGCTGTGACATTCCCGTTGCTAAAGGAAGGGATACGAAACAGCTTGAGGTCGAGAAGCACAGGCCGGCCGTTGCGTAGTCGGGAACCCTCCAGCACCAAGAAGGCAATCGCGAAAAGGATTCCCACTGCGATGTAGAACGGGGTCGGTGAGAGGCCGAAGATGCTGGTTTCTCCCTTCGGAGTCCACCAGCCGAATGTCGTGGCCTCGATAAGCCCATAGACCAGGAAACCCAGGGAGATGGCAGACAGCAGCGTGCCGGGGATGTCGAAGCCCGCAACTTCGCCGCGGTCTTCGAAGCCGCGGAACACCTTAATGCCGGCGAGAAGTAGGCCGGCGACGATGGGAATGTTGATGATGAAGATCCAGTGCCAGGAGAAGGTCTGGGTCAGCCAACCGCCCAGGAGCGGGCCGATCGCTGCCATCGACGCCATGACTGCGCCCCAAATGCCGAAGGCTGTGGCGCGTTCTTTGTCGCGGAAGGTCGCGTTGATAGTCGCGAGGGTGGCAGGCAGAATCATTGCGCCACCGACGCCTTGGAGTCCACGGGCGAATATGAGTAAGCCTGCAGAAGCGGACAAGGCCGCCAGCGCTGACGCTACGGCGAAAACTATCAGGCCAACGCGGAAAATGCGGGTGCGGCCAAACTTGTCGCCCAGAGTGCCCATTATCAGCAAAAGAGCAGCGAATACGACCGAGTACAGGGAGGATACCCACTGGGCCTCGGTTAGGTTCAGGCTTAGTGAGCGAATGATTGTGGGCAGCGACACTGCGACGATGGTGGTGTCCAGCACGATGAGTGACACACCAAAGATGAGGATGGCGAAGATTTTCCAGCGATTCTCGTGGCCCGTCTGGGCTGTCCGAGGCATCAGGGTTCCCTCCAAGAGCTGCGCGGTTGTGCGCATTTAACTGCGTATATAACCAACCGTAGCCCCGCTGGCCAGCGGCACTGCAGCGGAACCGATTCAGGCTGCGGGGCAGTTACGAAAAGAGGGGTAGGAGGGCGCGGGCGTGCGGGCACGGCTCTGCTCAGATTGCACTAGTGTGTACGGGATCATGTTGTTGGCGAGCTATGGCGCACCCACAACATGATCTCGCGCCAACAAGTGGAGTCGCGCGCACCCGGCCCCGCCCACTGCAGAGTCGCTATCCCGGCAACGCCGGAACCTTGCGCCGCCGTATCTCCACTGTGTAAACGGCATCTATAAACAGCAAGAACCCCCGTCGTAAAGCATTGGAAGCTTTTACGGCGGGGGTGAGCGGCTGCTTTGCGCGCTAGGCGGGCTGTCGGAAAGAGCCCGCTAGCAGGCGACTAGCAGTCGTAGTACATCTCGAATTCCTGCGGGGTCGGGCGCAGTCGGACCGGCTCGATCTCGTTTTCGTACTTGAACTTGATGTAGGTCTCGATGAGGTCCTCGGTAAAGACGTCGCCCTCGAGCAGGAACTCGTGGTCGTTCTTCAGGGCCTCCAGGGCGGCCTCCAGGGAGGTCGGTGCCTGCGGGATCTCAGCGGCCTCCTCCGGCGGGAGCTCGTAGAGGTCCTTATCGACCGGAGCGTGCGGCTCGATGCGGTTCTTGATGCCGTCCAGGCCGGCCATCATCATCGCGGCGAAGCCCAGGTACGGGTTGCCCGACGGGTCCGGAGCGCGGAACTCGATGCGCTTGGCCTTCGGGTTGGAACCGGTAATCGGGATACGTACGGCAGCGGAGCGGTTGCGCTGCGAGTAGACTAGGTTAATCGGAGCCTCGAAGCCCTTGACCAGGCGGTGGTAAGAGTTCAGGGTCGGGTTGGTGAATGCCAGGACAGCGCCTGCGTGGTGCAGGATGCCGCCGATGTACCAACGGGCGATGTCGGAGAGACCGCCGTAACCGGACTCGTCGTGGAACAGTGGCTTGCCGTCCTTCCATAGAGACTGGTGGGCGTGCATGCCCGAGCCGTTGTCGCCAGCCAGCGGCTTCGGCATAAAGGTGACGGACTTGCCGTGCTCCCAGGCGGTGTTCTTGATGATGTACTTGAACGACTGCAGATCATCAGCCGCGTGCAGCATCGTGTTGAACTTGTAGTTGATTTCCTGCTGGCCACCGGTGCCGACCTCGTGGTGAGCGCGCTCGAGATCGTAGCCGGCGTCGGCAAGCTTCAGGCACATCTCGTCGCGGAGGTCCTGGTAGTGATCGTACGGAGCGACCGGGAAGTAGCCGCCCTTCAGGCGGGTCTTGTAGCCCAGGTTGGTCGAGCCGTCCGGGTTCTCGTCCTTACCGCGGTTCCACCAGCCCTCGACGGAGTCGAGCTCGTAGGTGCCCTTGTGGGTATCGGTCTCAAACTTAACGCTGTCGAAGATGTAGAACTCGGCCTCTGCGCCGAAGAAGCAGGTGTCGGCGATGCCGGTGGAGATCAGGTACTCCTCGGCCTTCTTTGCGACGTTGCGCGGGTCGCGGGAAAACGGCTCCAGGGTGAAAGGGTCGTGGACGAAGAACTTGACGTTCAGGGTTTTCGCCTTGCGGAACGGATCGATACGAGCGGTGCCCAGGTCGGGCAGCAGTGCCATGTCGGACTCGTCGATGGAGGTGAAGCCGCGGACGGACGAACCATCGAACGCCAGGCCCTCGGTCATTGCGTCCTCATCGAACGCGGATGCCGGGATGGTGAAGTGCTGCTCGATGCCGGGTACATCCGTGAAGCGAACATCGACGAACTCAACGTTCTCTTCCTTAATAAACGCGACTACTTCCTCGGGAGTTTTGAAGGACATGTGCGGTCTCCTTAGTTGGCCTTGTTGGTTCACGACAGGGGTAAATGCGCCAAAGTTTGCGCTCCTGTCGCGTTGTCAAGGACTGGCCGGTTGACGCTGACTAGCTTAACTAAATATGGAACCATTCTGGAATTGGTTTGGCTTCAACGTCGCTAATAGACGTATTGCTTCAGGATTGGAAAACAAAATACGTAATTAGGGAGAGTCTTACCTGTTTGGCAAGAATGTTCCGTTATGCTGCGTAAATAAGTGTCATTCGCTTGCCGACGCCCTTTTCTGCGGCGTTGTGGTGACTGCGGCAAGTGTTCCCGGCGGCACTGCCCCCGATTCTACCCCCAGGGGTGAATGGCTCGAGAGGTCCTCGTATGTACCTCGTGGTTCATCCGTGTGGTTGAGTAAACTTCATTCGACTACAAAATTACTTTGCCCAGGCCTACACAGTTTCGACCATGAGATAGAGCAACCAACCTCGCAGGCTGATGGCTCGCAGGCTGATGGCAACGCATTGCCCAGTCGGTGCTGTGCCTGCACTACACTGCTAGGACATGGAAGAAAAGCACAGTTGGCTCGACGGCCCTCAGGTTCCCGGAGAATTCGATAATCCTGACCACGAATCCGATTACCCCGGTCAGGCGCTAGGGCTGACTCCCAGTGGCCCCGGATCACAGGCGACCCTGCTGCGCCGCTCCGGCGGAATTCTCATCGACTGGGTCATCTGCATTTTCTTGACCGTGGCATTCACACCCTTCTACAAGCCGAGCCAGGCGCAGTTGGACCAGTTCGGCGATTCTTTCATCGCCTGGCAGTCGTTTGTGGCGACTCTGACCCCGGTGATTTTCCTCGTTCTGGGAACGGTGTCCGTCTGGCTTTTCGCGCGGACGCCTGGGCAGTGGGCGATGAAGATGGGCGTCGCGCGTATCGACGACCCTTCTAAGCGCGTCGGATTCGTCCGAGCTTTCGTCCGGAGCCTTCTGACAATCTTCCTGCTTCCTCCGGCGATCGTCGACTCCGATATGCGAGGAATGCACGACCGCGCGACGGGCACGGCCGTGATTCTCGGCTAAATCAAATCGGGTTAGACGACTAGCACAACGAGCACCTGCGCCAGGATGATCTTCATGATCATCGCCATCGGATACACGGTGGTGTAGCCCATGGCGGGGAGCTCGTTTTTAGCTTGGTCATTGACATAGGACAGGACCGCGGGGTGCGTCTGCAACCCGGCGAGAATGCCCGCAGTCTGGCCGAACGGAATCTTTAGCATCTTGTGTCCGACGATCAGAGTCAGCAGCGAGGAGCTGAATGCAATCACTGCTGCGATGCCGAGCACCGTCAGTGATGCGGGGTCGGACAGTGCCGCCTGGAAGCCCTTGCCGGCAGTCGTGCCGATGCCTGCGAGGAACAGCGCAAGGCCGACAGTTCGGAACGCCAAGTTTGCGGAGTAGGGGATTGGCCACACGAGAGGGCCGGTGCGGCCCAGGGCGCCGAGGATCAAGGCTACGACGAGCGGACCACCCGCGGAGCCCAGAGACAAGGAGCTGCCGCCGGGAAGAGGAATCTTCACCAGGCCGACGAGAACGCCGAGAGTCAAGCCGAGGATGAGGGGGAGCAAGTTCACGTCGGAAAGCTTCTTGTAGGAGTCTCCGAAGAACTTCGTAGCCTCGCCAATCTTCTCTGGCTTTGCGACGACGCGAACGCGGTCGCCCAGCTCCAGCCTCATATCTGGCTCGGCGACCATATCGAGGTCTCCGCGGCGGATGCGAGTAATGAGCATGCCGCCCATGCGAGTATGCAGCGTTGATAGCGGAACACCGCAAACGTCGGATGCAGAGACGAAGATGCGGCGGAACTCGAGTCGGCCATCATGGGTCGGATCGCCTGGCAAGAGCTCGCCTAGCTTTTCCGCGGCCTGCGCAATTTCCTCCTCCGTGCCGACGACGGATACGACATCGCCCACAGATACGGAGTCACCCGGCGAGGGGATGTACAGGTTTCCCTTGTACTCGATGCGGGAGATGATGATGTCCAAGCCGAACGCGGAAGGGATCTCGGTCGCGGTGGGCAGTTCGGGGTTCGTGACCCTGATGTCGCGGGTGTGCAGCGGCAGAGCTGCAACGCCAGCATCGATTGCTTCCTGCTGGTGATTGACGCGGAACACCTTCGCCATGATGCCAATCGAGGCGATGACTCCCAGCACGCCAATGGGGTAGGCCAGCGAGTAGCCGATAACGGGAAGGTCCTTCACCGATGCGAGCTGCTCGCCGTCCTTAATAAGGCTCGGCAGCGCGTCGACGATTGCCGCCATTGCGGGGGTGTTGGTCAAAGCACCGGTGAATGCGCCCGAACCCTCAACGCCGTCGATGGGGAGGAACCGGACCAGGAGAAAGGCCTCGACCGTTAAGACAACCAGAACAGCGATGCCGAAGAGGTTGTGTTTAATCCCACGGGATTTAAGGGAGGAAAAAAATTCTGGGCCGGCCTCAAGTCCAATCGTATAGACGAACAGGGCCAGACCCACGATGTAAATTAGCGGTGGAATCTGAATATTGGGCTCCACTGTCGCCAGCCCGAGGCCGACGAACAGCACCGCTGCGACGCCCAGCTTAAAGCCAAAAATCTTGACCTGACCGATGGCCAGGCCAAGACACATGATGACCAGAAGCGCTAATAATTCATTTTCAGCCAGTATTGCCACGACCTCCATCGTGGCACAACTGAATCAATTCTTCATTAAGCGCCCACTTAGATGGGGTTTAGCTAGTGATTCTTGTTGCGGTTGGCCGCCCGACGAGCGCGACGATTCATGCCAGCCTGGGCGTTCGCGCCCTTCGGCAGCGGTCCCTTCGGCATATTTGCGCGCGCATCGCGGATGCGATCCATCGACTGCAGGCGCTCGTTCAGAGCGTTCGCCTGGTCCTTGTTCAGGTTGCGCGGCAGGCGCATCAGCTCTCGCTGCAGGCTCTTGACAGCAACCTCGCCCTCGCCGCTGCCTGCGATCATGTCGTAAATCGGGGTATCTCCCGCGATGCGGGACAGGGCCTTCTTCTCGCGACCGATCAACTGGCGAACTCGGTGCTGATCGCCCTCGCCGACCAGGACGATGCCCGGGTTGCCAACGACGCGGTGCACGGCATCCATGTGCTGGTTAGCCTGTGCGCCAGTCTTAACGTGCCAGACCATGCCGACACCGCTGCGCATATTGTCGAGAGCCCAAGCAGCCGCGCCGGCCTGCCCCTCGGCCTCCGAGTAGAAGGAGGCTTCAAGGCGCTTGGTGAAGATGTACATCGCCGCCATGATGCCGAGGGAGATACCGATGATTGGCAGGACCCACGCCCAGGCGCCACCAATGACAAGGCCGATAATCAGCAGCAGCACGATGGGGGCAAAAAAGCCCAGAGCCATGTACGGGACAAGCTTGCTATCGCGGGATTTTTGAAGCTTAAAGGCCTGCCACATCTGGCCGCGGGTCTGCTTGCGCTGGGCGCGCTTTGCCGCGCGCTGCGCCTTCTTCACTTCTTTCGGATCAGGGTTGGTCGCCATAGTCACCAACTTTAGGACATTGCCGAGGCAATTAGGCAATTAACCCCGGCAATGCCGACAGAATAAGTGAAAGGAACTTTCCCGCTATTAGCGCGCCGAGGTCACCGGGGTGTCCTCCGAGGCGCCGTAGCGATCAAGCAGCGTAGAAGCCTCCTGCATCGCGCGGGAGTCGGCGCCGCCCTCGTCGGCAAGCTCGGACAGGTGGGCCGGCAGCTCCTCGCCACGGTGGGCGAGTGCGCGGGCGTAGAGGCGGCCCGCGCGGTACGAAGAGCGCACCAGCGGGCCCGCCATCACGCCGGCGAAGCCCATTTCCTCGGCGGCCTTAGACAGTGCGACAAACTCCTCCGGCTTGACCCAGCGGTCGATCGGGTGGTGCATCGGAGTGGGGCGCAGGTACTGCGTCACGGTGATGATGTCGCAGCCGGCGCCGTGGAGATCCTCCATCGCGGAGATGATCTCGTCATAGGTCTCGCCCATGCCGAGGATCAGGTTCGACTTCGTCACCATACCGGCCTCGCGTGCGCGGGTGATTAGCTCGAGTGAGCGCTCGTAGCGGAACGCCGGGCGGATGCGTTTGAAAATGCGTGGCACCGTCTCGAGGTTGTGCGCGAAGACCTCCGGCTTGGCGTCAAAAACCTGCTTGGCCGCGGCCTCGTCGCCGCGAAAATCGTCCACCAAAAGCTCGACGCCGGTGTTCGGGTTTAACTCGTGAATCTGGCGGCAAGTCTCGGCGTATAGCCAGGACGCGCCGTCGGGCAGATCGTCGCGCGCGACGCCGGTAATGGTGGCGTAGCGCAGGCCCATCTCGCGCACCGACTCCGCCACTCGGCGCGGCTCGTCCTTGTCCAGGGCATCCGGCTTAGACGACGTAATCTGGCAGAAGTCACAGCGGCGCGTGCACTTGTCGCCGCCGATCAGGAAGGTTGCTTCGCGGTCCTCCCAGCACTCATGAATATTTGGGCAGCCGGCCTCCTGGCAGACGGTGTGCAAAGAGGCGCCGGAGACGCGGTTCTTCATGTCCTTATAGCTGGGGCCCGGGCGGACCTGGTTACGAATCCACCGTGGCTTGTGCTCAATGGGGGTTTGCGCATTTCGAGCCTCGACCCGAAGCAGCTTGCGTCCTTCTGGTGTAACAGTCACGTGTCTAACCCTACTTCTTTGTTGATGAGTACTCGAAAATTCCTGTGGCGGCATCGTGTCTCACACCGCTCGCGTGCCCGGCTTGGTCCTGTTCGGCACGCCTTCCGACGCCCTTATCGGCGCCGCTGGAACCCGTGTGCCTGCGCAATCCTTTTGTGGGGTCCGGTGCGGAGCCAAAGGAATGATCCGCGACCGTGAGGCGTCCCTCAAGCGCATCTCGGAGGTCGCCCAGCAGCGGCTCGACCATATCAGCGACCGGAATGTCACGTCCTAACTCCGCGGAGAGCGTGGTCACTCCCGCATCCGCGATTCCACATGGGACGATGTAGTTATAGAACTCCATGGTGTTATCGCAGTTCAGGCTGAGGCCATGCATGGTCACCCCGTGGGTCACCCTAATGCCGAGCGCCGCAATCTTGCGATCGTCCCTGCCTGCCGACGCCGGAACCCACACCCCGGACCGGCCATCGATGCGGCCGGCATTGGCAATCCCGGTGCGGCGAACGGTCTGAATCAGCGCCTCCTCGAGGCGGCGCACATAGTCGACGACATCTACGGGCTCGGCGAGCTTGATGATTGGGTACATAACCAGCTGGCCGGGGCCGTGCCAGGTGATGCGGCCGCCGCGGTCCACATCGACAACTGGAAGACCATTTGTCGGCCGATCCTCAGGCTGTGTGCGCTTTCCCGCCGTATAGAGGCTCGGATGCTCGAGAACAAGAATCTGATCTGGAATCTCATCCTTAGCGCGGCGCGCGGCGAGGTCTGCCTGCAGGTGCCAGGTCTCCTCATAGTCGACCAGTCCGAGATGACGAAGTTCAATATCGCCGCCCGATACCCGAATCGATTGGTCCGCGCGAGTAAAAGGTTTACGTGGAGCAGTCATGGTGGTTTACAGGATACGCTGCATCCCGGATTCGAGGTTGATTCAGGTCCGGGTGACGTCAGCTTGGCAGGCGGGGCCATCCCGGTAAATAGCAAAACGCCCCCGGGGCGCCCTCCAGTAGGAGGAAAACGCGGGGGCGTGGTCGTCGTAAAGCGGGCGAAAGCGGGTTCTAGCCGAAAATCGCACGCAGGACTGCGACTGTGACAGCGGCGATGCCAGCGGCGGCCGGAAGGGTGATGACCCAGGCCATGCCGATTGGCTTCATCAGGTTCCAGTTAGCGGCGCGGTTGACAATGCCGACGCCGAGCACGGCACCAATCAGGATGTGCGTGGAGGAGACTGGCAGGCCCAGCAGCGACGCAGCCATAACCACGGCGGCGGCGGAGAGCTCGGCGGAGAATCCGGAAGCCGGGTGAATCTCGGTCAGTCCAGAGCCGACGGTCTTAATCACGAAGCGGCCGATGAACCACAGGCCTGCAACCAGGGCGACGCCCATGGTGATCATGACCGCGATTGGGACCGCGGACTCAGACGCGATCTCATTAGTGCGGAGGACATCCAAAATTGCGACGAATGGGCCGAGCGCGTTGGCGATATCGTTCGAGCCGTGCGAGAAGGCAAATGCCGCAGCGGTGAAGACCTGCATCCAGCTAAACAGCAGGAAGGTAGAACGGTCGAGTTCGTGGCGCTTCAAGGTACGTGCGAAGATGTAGACCGCGAGCCAGACTACCGTCGCGACCATGCCCATAATCATGTAGTTGGCAAGGCTGGATAGACCCAAATCGAGGTTCTTCAGGCCCTTGAATAGCATCATCGCGGAAATGACAATCGAGCCGAGGGCAGCAAGGCCTGGCACCCAGGTCTCGAGAGCGCGGTGAGCGTTGACGTCGTCAGCCTTGGACTCGATGGAAACTAGCTTGCGGAAGTACTCGGACTCCAGGTCATCCGGAGTCCAGTCATCCTCGCGCATGAGCGTTGCGTCGCGCAGCATTGCATTGGTGTAAGCGATCTGGTCGTGCTCCGACATCTCTTCGAAGCTGGCCTTGTGTGCTTCCTTGAGCTCGTGCTTCTGCAGCTTGATCTCCTGCAGCTTGCGATCCGCATTTTCGTTGTAAACGAGAATGGACTTCTTGATTCCGCCGAAGAGGAAGAAGGCTGCGATGCCGCCCAGAACAGGGGAGAGGACCCAGGAGATTGCAATCTGTCCAATCTGACCCCACTGCACCATGCTCCAGCCGCCCTTGCCGGTGACGAAGCCGACAGTCAGAGCAGCGCCGACGATACCGCCGACAATCGAGTGCGTCGTGGAGACAGGCCAGCCCATGCGGGTCGCCAGAAGAAGCCAGACGGCTGCGCCCAAAAGCGCCGCCATCATGATGAATGCAAACTCCAGTGGGTTGAGCCCACTAATTGCGCTGATGTCGACGATGCCCGAACGGACGGTGTCCGTGACCTCGCCGCCAGCGAGGACTGCACCAGAGACCTCGAACACTGCGGCCACTACGAGGGCCTGCTTCATGCTCAGGGTGCCGGCGCCGACTGACGTGCCGAAAGAGTTGGCGACGTCGTTGCCGCCGATATTGAAGGCCATGAACACGGCGAAGAGGATTGTAATAATCAGAATCGTCGTGTTCGCTGCTGGGCCTACGAAGTCGTAAGCCCAGAAAACGAAGAGAAGAAGATTAATGGCGAGTAGGCCGCCGAAGAAAAGGTGCCACCACTTGTCTTGGCCACGAGTCTGGTTCGCATCGCCTGCACCTGTGGCTTTTGTGGTGCCCGCTGGAGCCGAGGACATGCTCAGCCTTTCTGTTCAAAATACTGGAAGCAAAAATGAAAAACACCCGAAGAGTGCTCGTTGTAACAATGCTTTCTTAGGTTGGTAACAGCAAGGTCTTAAGTAGGTGGCCGCAAGGTTAACGAATGATTAACTTATTTAGTTGAATTTGGAAAGTTTTAGTGCCAAATGCGAAAACCGCCCCGGGGTGGCATCTCATGAGATGCCACCCCGGGGCGGTTGAGCCTATGCGGCAGGCGCCCGTTTCTGGTGTCTGGTGCCGTCTAACAGCACCCAGCTGATGCCCTACAGCTGCAGATCGGACTCGAAATCAGCAACCTGAAGACGATCCACGACGGTTGTCATGAATCGACCAGCGTCTGCGCCATCGACCAGGCGGTGATCGTAGGTGATGGGCAGGTAAACCATTGCGCGGATACCGATCGCGTCCCCGCCATTTTCAGTGACGACAACCGGGCGCTTCTTAATAGCGCCGGTGCCCACCATGGCCGCCTGCGGCGGAACCAGAATCGGGGTATCGCTCAGCGCACCCTCCGAGCCAATATTGGTGATGGTGAAGGTACCACCGGTCAGATCCTGCGGCTTGAGCTTGTTGTTGCGTGCGCGGTCGGCAATATCGACAATCGCGGCGGCGAGTTCCGGCAGGGACATGTCCTGAGCGTTATGGATAACCGGGGAGAGCAAGCCACGCTCGGTGTCAACGGCGATGCCCAAGTTCACCTTGTCGTGGTAGGTGATTTCCTTGGTCTTGTCGTTCCAGGAAGCGTTGACGTTCGGGTGATTGACCAGGGCCTCAACAATTGCCTTAGCGAAGAACGGCAGGAAGGTGAGCTTCACACCGTGCTTAGACTGGAACTCCTCCTTCTTAGCTGCGCGCAGCTCCCAGACCTCGGTCATGTCGGCCTCGTGGACCTGGGTGAGCTGAGCGGAGGTCTGCAGGGACTCCAGAGTCTTCGAAGCGGTGATCTCACGGATGCGGTTGACCCGCTGAGTGGTGCCACGGAGCTCAGCCAGCTCTGGGCGAACACCCTTGGTCGACCAGTTGGAGCCTGCGGCGGAGGAAGTAGCCTCCTGGCCACCTTCAGCTGCGCGCAGAACATCCTGCTTGCGGATGCGGCCGCCGATTCCAGAACCCTCGACCTTGGTCAGGTCGACGCCGTGCTTGTCAGCCAGCTTGCGGACCAGTGGGGTGACGTACGGAACGTCAGCGTTCGCGGACTTCTCCTCGGCCTTTGGAGCTTCCTTCTTCGGCTCCGGCTTCGGCTCGGGCTTCTTCTCCTCGGCCTTTGGAGCTTCCTTCTTCGGCTCCGGCTTCGGCTCAGCCTTCTTCTTCGGCTTTGCGCTACCGCTGCCCACGCGGGCGATGACCTCGCCAACGTCTACGGTGTCGTCCTCGTCGTAGAGAACGTCGAGGAGGGTACCGGCGACCGGGGACGGGATCTCGGTGTCGACTTTGTCGGTGGAGACCTCGAGCAACGGCTCGTCGACCTCGACGGTGTCGCCGACCTTCTTCAGCCAGGTGGTAATGGTGCCTTCAGTGACGGACTCGCCAAGCTCCGGCATCTCAACATCGGTGGCGTCGCCAGTCTCTGCGTCGTCATCGCCCTCATCTGCGGGCTTTTCAGCCTCGGTGCCGGCGTCTTCCGGCTCCTTTTCCTCAGCAAGCTCCTCAGCAGCTTCCTTTTCGGAATCTTCCTCGGCTGCCGGTGCTGCATCAGCATCGCCTACGCGGGCGATGACCTCGCCAACGTCTACGGTGTCGTCCTCGTCGTAGAGAACCTCGAGGAGGGTACCGGCGACCGGGGACGGAATCTCGGTGTCGACTTTGTCGGTGGAAACCTCGAGCAGCGGTTCATCGACCTCGACGGTGTCGCCGACCTTCTTCAGCCAGGTGGTAATGGTGCCTTCAGTGACGGACTCGCCAAGCTCCGGCATCTCAACATCGGTGGCGGAACCGGAAGCGGCCTTCTTCGGGGCCTTGTCTTCCTTCGGCTCCTCCTTAGCTGGAGCCGCCTCTTCCTTGGCCGGTGCTTCCTCTTCAGCTGCATCGTCACCGGACTCCGCAGCCTCGCCCGGTTCACCAACCTTCGCGATAACCTCGCCTACGTCGACGGTGTCATCTTCTTCGAAGAGGATCTCGGTGAGAACACCGGCGACCGGGGACGGGATCTCGGTGTCGACCTTGTCGGTGGAGACCTCGAGCAACGGCTCGTCGACCTCAACGGTGTCGCCGACCTTCTTCAGCCAAGTGGTGATTGTGCCCTCGGTTACAGATTCACCGAGTTCGGGCATCTCAATAGAGGTCGCCATGTTTGTGCACTCCTCGAAAGTAAAAATCTCGTTTAAAGATGGTTATTACAAATCAGCTTACAGGCTGAATTCTCAGCTTGCGTACGGCCACAACCCACCGCAGGCTGTGGCCGTTTTTGGGTTCCATGTCATAGGGGTAATTCACTGCCGTATGACCGGCTAATTCGTTGCCAAGTCCTCGATTACGGAGAACATGGTCCGGACCGGGACACCGGTGCCCCGCTTCGGGGTGTAGCCGTACTCCCCGGTCGTATTGAAAGCTGGGCCGGCAACGTCGATGTGTACCCATTCGATATCCTCGCCGACAAACTCACGCAGGTATGCGGCGGCAACGCTCATGCCGCCGAAGCGGGAATTGGTGACGTTGCGCAGGTCTGCCACAGGAGACTTCAGTGCTTCTGCAAGCTCCTCCGGAATCGGCATTGCCCAGCCGTTTTCGCCAACCCCCTGGGAAAGCTCAGCCACGCGGTCGCGGAACTCCTCGCTACCCAGAACGCCGGGGGTGCGCTCGCCCAGCGCGATGAGCTGCGCGCCGGTAAGAGTAGCCGTATCGATAAGGTGAGTCGGCTTGTCCTCGCTAGCGCGAACCAGCGCGTCAGCCAGAATCAACCGACCCTCCGCGTCAGTATTCAGAATCTCGATGGTCTTGCCGCCGTACTGCGTTATAACATCACCCGGGCGGTATGCCTTGCCGCCCGGCATGTTCTCAGCCATTGGCACGGTCGCCGTCACAGGGGTAGAAACACCCAGTCGGGCTGCGAGGACGACGGTCGCGATAACCGCGGCCGCACCGCCCATGTCGGAAATCATATTCTCCATGCTGGCGCCCGGCTTCAGCGAAATTCCGCCGGTATCGAAGGTGACGCCCTTACCGACCAAACCCAGCGTGTTCTTCGAATCCCCATTGCCAGCCCACTTCAGGCGAACCAGTCGAGGGCCGCGCGACGAACCACCACCGACAGCGTTGAGTCCACCGAATCCTTCGGCGAGTAGTGCCTCGTCGTCAAGCACCTCGACCTCGAGACCGGCATCGCGGCCGAGAGCCTCCGCGGCATTTGCAAAGGTTTCGGGGTAGAGGTGGGACGAAGCGGTGTTGACGAAGTCGCGGGCGGTCGCAACGGCATCGGAAATTGCTGCAGCACGCTTTACGACGTCGTCTCCCGCGCCAGGCACGACCACCTTCTGCGTGGTGGGCGCGGACTCTTCCTTCTCCACAGCGTCGGACTTGTGGCCGGCGTAGGCGTAGGCGCCCATCGCGAACCCCTCTGCCGCCGCAGCCGCATCGATGGCGCCAAGAGTGTTGAATACGACCTTTGCCTTGGTCATCCTGCGAGCTGCAGCACCGGAAGCACGGCGAATGTCCTCAGCGTCGAGATTGTCGGAGCCAAGGCCGACGGCGGTTACCGCGTTAACGTCGAGGCTCGCGGGGGCCGGGACAGTGGTAATCGACTCTGGCTGAGCGCTCGCCGACACAGCCTCGAATGCCGCGAGGAGCTCCTCTGCAGCGCCGCCGATTGCGTCGGGGGCGACCAACTCGAGGCCGTCCTCGCCGTCGATAAGCGCGACGAGCACACTGTCAGCCTCTGCGGGGAGCTGCTCGGCCCCCTCGATGACAACACGAGTGCCGACGGCAGGCAGGTGCTCGGCCAGAATCTTGTCGTTCAGGGCGCTTCCGAGACCGTTAGCTGGGACTGACATAAATCGAATCTCCTAGTAGTCGTAGTATGTGACACACCACCGTATCTCTAAATGCTGAGTTCTGCCCCTACCCGGGGAACCGAGTTCAGATAACTGTCGCCCTAACCATGGGTTTTACTTCGCGGCACACTCATCGCTGCTCGTGATTGCGGGCTTCATTTGGGGGCGTGCGAAGCGCCCGTCCACCACGCCGGTTTAGGATTAAACACATGTCTGCTTTGGAATTTTCAATCGAACGTAACCAGAATCCGCGCTCTGCTTCCGAGCGTGAGGAGATACTCGCCAACCCGGGATTCGGCAAGTACTTCACCGATCACATGGTTCGAATTGACTGGTCCGCAGACAAGGGCTGGCACGATGCCCGCCTCGAGGCCTACGGCCCCATTAGCTTCAACCCGGCGGTCTCGGTCCTTCACTACGGGCAGTCAATCTTTGAGGGGCTCAAGGCCTACCGCATGTCCGACGGTTCCATCGTGACCTTCCGGCCGCAGCAGAATGCCCGCCGCTTCCAGCGCTCCGCCGAGCGCATCGCGATGCCGGAGCTTCCGGAGGAGGCCTTCCTGGAGGCTATCCGCCTGCTTGTGGATGCAGACAAGGAATGGGTCCCGCCAGCCGGTGGGGAAGAGGCACTCTACCTGCGTCCCCTGATGTTCTCCACGGAGCAGACTCTGGGGGTTCACCCGTCCAATTCCTACACGTTCCTGCTCATTGCGTCGCCGGCCGGCGCGTACTTCTCCGGCGGTATCAACCCGGTGACCGTGTGGCTTTCCCACGAGTACGTCCGCGCGTGCCCGGGCGGCACCGGCGCAGCCAAGTTCGCGGGCAACTACGCGGCATCCCTGGCCGCCCAGGCGCAGGCGGAGGAGAAGGGCTGTGACCAGGTGGTGTGGCTCGATGCCATCGAGCGCAAGTACATCGAGGAAATGGGCGGCATGAACCTGGCGTTCATCTACCCGGACGAGTCTGCAGAAGCAGGCGTGCGCCTCGTCACCCCGGAGCTGTCCGGCTCACTGCTGCCGGGTATTACCCGAGACTCTCTGCTCCAGGCGGCCGCGGACATGGGTATGAACGTCGAGGAGCGTCGCATCTCCACCGACGAGTGGAAGGCGGACGCGGAGTCCGGTCGGATGAGCGAGGCCTTCGCCTGCGGCACAGCTGCGGTGATTACCCCGGTCGGCTTCGTGAAGTCCGCGGATGGCGAATTCGAAATCAACGGTGGCGCCACCGGCGAGTGGACCATGAAGCTTCGCGAGCGCCTGACCGGCATCCAGCACGGCGAGGTTGAGGACACCCACGAGTGGATCTACAAGCTGGTCGAGGCGTAGTTCGTACCTAGATGATTGGCGACAGTCGGTCGTAGCCGGCCGAGACCTCGGATAGCAATCAGCTAGCCTTCGGACAGCCAAAATTCCGGTTATGGTGGTGCCAGCACTACCTTGGAATTACTCTGGGGGATATCGGCTTATCCATGCCCGGCCGGTTGAATTATGACTATGAGATCAGCAGAGGGCTGCGCCGTATCGGGCGCACGCGGCCAGGGAGAAGTAGCCGCAACACAGATGAGTCAGCAGTCGTCAATTAGGCCTGCAACGGGCGGTGAGAGCGTCGGAAAGCGAGAGAGCTTCCAGCCACCGCGCGGGAGCAGGCTGGACTACCTCGATGCGGTTCGGGCCATTGCGATTATCGGCATGGTCCTGACCCACATCGGCATGTACGCCAAAGTGCCCGTCGTGGTCGAGTTCGTCGCCTCCGGTCGTGCCTCCATCACCTTCGCGGTGCTCGCTGGTATCTCGGCTGTCTTTATGGCTCGCTCCGCTTCACGACGCGCGGGACATCCTGACCCGAATACAATCACGCGCGACGGACAGATGACGATTGTGAAGCGATCGCTTGCGCTGCTTGTCGCCGGTCTGCTCCTTTCCGCCATCAGTTTCGGGCCGATGGTCATCCTGACCACCTACTCGGTCCTGCTGCTTCTGGCAGCGGTGGTGCTGAAGATTCGGCGCACGTCGGTGCTTATGATTCTGACGGCCCTTGCTGCGGTTATTACTCCGCTTCTTTCTTTCGGATTGCGCACGATTTTCCCGCCAGTAGACGAGCTGATGGTCCCATCGGTACTGGAGTTGACCTCGGTTGAAGGGCTGCTGGCAAACGTCAGGGTTTTGCTCCTATACGGCTTTTACCCGGTGCTGACCTGGATTCCGTTCCTGCTGGCAGGGCTTGTCCTAGGTCGCGTAGTTACCTCGGACAAGCCTCGGTTTAGGGTAATGCTGGGCGTCGGAGCTGGACTTGCGGCTATCTCATACGCAATTAGCTTGGCGGTCCGATTTTTCACCACTTTTGACGCGGAGCGCCGAGCGGCCTACGAAATCTACCGGCAGGACAGCATTGCCCGGCAGGACAGCATTGCGCATCTGGGGTTCGGAGGCGCAGCTCCCGAGTACAGCTGGATGCAGACCGAATCCGGAACCACTCGCATTGATGACATCCGGTCGCTCCTTGTAGCAGCCCCGCACTCGGGCTCCATCACCGAAATTCTGGGCGGTATTGGTGTCACGGCGATACTGATTGCCTGCATGGCTCTAATTTGGCGCTTCGCAGGGCCGTATTTGAAGCCGCTGGCGACGATGGGACGCGCATCTCTGACTTATTACGTTGGCCATATCCTGGTTCTCGATGTGCTTTTGCTGCTCGGTCTTGCCGGGGTTGACACGGAACTTGGATTGGGAGTGATGCTGTTGATCCTCGTGGTCGCGCCCATGATTATCGCGCATTTCTGGTTCCGCAAGTTCAAGCGCGGGCCGCTGGAGTGGTGCATGCACAAGGTGGCGTACCTCGGAGTGGGGGAGCAGGGAACCAAGGCCTAAGGTCGGCGCTCAGCCGGGAGGCTTGGATTCGAAGGATAGGAGTGTGTTAACGCTCGGCCATGCCCTAAGCAACATGCCCCTAGTAAACGGTCCTTGAGTACCACCAGTGCCACTTGTCGGAGCGAAATCATGTTGTTGGCGCGCTATAGCGCACCTACAAGTGAATATCGCGCCAACAGGTCACTAGCGCTTCACACGTGGGCTGGCGTTTTGTCTCGCCGCCGAACCCTGCCCCTTACCCCCTATCTTGGCCCGTCTTCAAAACAAAAAACACGCCCTAGGAAAACCTAGGGCGTGTTTTCTAAAGCGGGAGGCTAGAAGGTGTGCTCGTTCTTGGCGCCCCGGCAAACGGTCGGCGCAAAATAATTTGGGCGAGCCCCGAAACGAGCCTCCTGTACTCCGCCTTCCCGGCGGTGTGCCCTTAGAATACGTCCGTTATTTACGCCTAGTCAATAGTTTTGGAAGAAAAAACACTAACGGGGGAGTAGAACCTCGAACCTACTGCAGGGCAATCGCCAATGCGCAGGATGAAACGGCAGTTGAGGACTCAATTACGGCCCCCAGTACGTCTCCGCCGATTCCTCCTAAACGATGTGAGCAGTGGCGGGTAAAAACCAAAGTCATAATCAATGAGGACGCGCTGGCTAGTAATCCGGCCAGCCCCAGCGAACAGGCGGCAAGGAAGAAGAGAACCAACCACCAGGTCGCGATAACCCAGCCCGGTTGGCTGCCCGCAACCAACCCGCCGAAGCCCGTGTCCGATTGTCGGGGGAAGCGCGTCCAACATGCTGTAGTAGCAGCAAGGCGGGACGCGACAAAGGGGACTGCGAAACAGGCAAGGCCAGTGCTAATTGTCCCGAAAGTGGGTTCGCTGCGCCAGTATCCGATAGCAATTGCCGACAGGAGTGCGAAGGCTGCGGCATTGACCAGCTGAGACAGCACAATCGCACCGACACCCATCGGCCCGGTGGAAGGATCACGAAGGATTTCCCGTGCCTTCTCCGGCGGCGCGTAGGAGCCGAGGGCATCCGCTATGTCTGCCAGGCCGTCCAGGTGCATACCGCGGGTGAGCAGCTGCGTTGCCACAACGATTAGGGCGCCCAGGAGGGCCAACTCGATTCCCGCCGAGTCGTCTGCGGGCTGTCCCGCAGCCATGAAAGCAACCGTGAGGGCGACGGCAGCGGCCGTGGGAACGAGCCCCACAATCGGCAGCGCTGAAATGGCGCGTCGGCCGGTGATGCGGTCGAAAACCGTGGCCCCGCGCAGGGGAATTACGGTAAGCCACGACAGCGCCGTGGTAATTCCCTCAGTGACGGCGTTGCCGTGGGCTGCGATATTGCCTTCTAATTGACCTTCCTGTGAAGGTCCCGCCTTATCGGACATAGCTCGCTCTGTATTCCGCCACGCCTTCGTGTCGCAGTCTCATTTAATCCTTGTTGCTCACGCCGGCGTCGGCGAAAGTCGCCATGTTGCGAAGAATGGAAACGCCGTGCTTGACCAGCGGCAGGGAGGCTACCGCGCCGCTGCCTTCGCCCAACCGCATTCCGTACTCGAGGAGTGGCTGCTTATCCAGGTGCCGCAGCGCAATCTCATGCGCCGGCTCCGCGGATTTGTGGCCCGCAACCCACCAGTCCCGGGCGCCTGGAGCTAATTGGTCGGCGAGTAGCGCGGCCGAGGTCACCACTACGCCATCGAGGATGACCGGGGTGCGCCGCACCGCTGCCTGAGCCAGGAATGCAGCCATTGCGGCCAGGTCGGGGGAGGAAATTCGGCGCAGTACCTCGACCGGATCGTTGCGCAGGCGCCGGACCCGGAACATCGCATCGCGGACTGCCGCTACCTTGATTTTCCAACCGTTGTCGTCGATGCCGGTGCCGCGTCCGACCACCACCACGGGCTCGGAGTTAGTGACGGCGCCAATCATCGCCGCGGCCGGCGTGGTGTTGCCAATGCCGAGGTCACCGGCAATGAGTAGGTCAGCGCCCTCGTCCACCGCCTTGTCCGCGATGGCGATTCCAGCGCGAATAGCGCGGGCTACCTCTTCTTCGCTCATCGAATCTTCGCGGTCGATAGAGCCGCAACTACGACGCACGCGATACGGCCCGTCCGCATCATGATCCAACGAAATGTCGACTACGGAAACGGATGCGCCCGCGACCTCTGCGAGGGCATTGACGCCGGCGCCCTTCATCTGGATATTGGCGAGCATCTGAATGGAGACTTCCGCCGGAAAAGCGGAAACCCCGTGCTGCGCGATACCGTGGTCGCCGGCGAATACAACTACCCGGCAGTCCTGCAACTCTCGTGGTGGGCACTCGCCCTGACATGCGGAAATCCAGATACCGAGTTCCTCAAGTCGCCCGAGTGAGCCCGCGGGCTTGGTCAGCTGTGCTTGACGCTCTCGTGCTAGTTGCTCAACATTCTCATCCGGTCGCGCTACCGGACCAAAATAATCCGCGTTCATAATTACAAACGCTACCCGAATCTTCAGGAGGGCTGCTTCACGACCATCGGGCAACCCGCAACCACCAAGACAACCCGCTCGCACAGGGCTGCCAGCTTCTGATTGAGCAGACCAATTTCGTCGCGGAAGAGCCTCCCGGAACGATGCTCAGGTATTACCCCGAGGCCAACTTCCGGGGACACAATTACCAGGTCCGCGTTGCTGGGCCAGTCACGCACCGCATCGACTAGGGCGTCGGTCATCGGCTCGACCTGTCCCCGCGGCTTATCCCAGAGGCTGGCCTCTTCCATTACGTGGGTCAGCCAGGTGCCCACGTCGTCAAGCAAAAGATGAGAGGCCGGACCTAGAGACTCGGGTGATGCGAGCACGCTGGCTGCGTCGGCGTCGTCGATTGTGCGCCACGTTACGCCGTAGCGGTCGGCCTGTGCTTGCCGACGGTTCCTATGCGCGGCGACGCGGGCGAGGAAATCGTCATCGCCGGGCCACGGTCGAGCGGTGGCCAGATAATAGAGGGTCCGGCCGGAATGGGCGGCGAGCAGCTGTTCCTCCGCCCACACGGACTTGCCTGAGCGGGCCCCTCCCAAGACGAGCGTGCGCATCCTAGGCCTAGGTTCTTACTTGATATCGTCGCCGATATTGACCTGCGGGCGAGGAGTGCGCAGGCGGCGCGGCTGGGATGCGCGCGAGTAGGCGTAGAAGCCAATGCCCCAAGGCCCCTCGGAGGTCTTCGGGAAGTGCTCGCGCACCAGCTTCATCGCGCGGCGGCCAAGGTAGATGCCCTCGAGAAACAGGCCCACGATGAGAACCATGGCTACAATCGAGGCGATGTTGGCGACCTTCGGCATGGAGGTGCCGACCATCATCACCAGTAGCAGTACCAGCGCGAACGGTAGGAAGATGTTGGCGAGGAAGCGGCGCGAATCGACCCAATCACGGACGAGCTTGCGCTCCGGGCCCTGGTCGCGAGGCAACAGGTAGCGGGGATCGCCGGCAGCCATTCGCTCATCTGCAATGCGACGCTGCTCCCGACGCTCAGCGCGTTCGCGCGCCTTGACGGCCTTGAGTTCCTCCTTGGACATCGAAGCCTTCAGCTCCTTGCGGCGCTGACGGGCCTCCTTAGAGGTCAGCGGAGCCTCGAAATAGCCCCGGCGAATGCCTCGCTCTCGTTCGATGTCGTTGCGCTTGGGGGTCGGACGTCCCTTCTTCGGAGTGAACGCGCCGTGAGCCTGCTTAGAGTCCTCGGACTGCGGGCTAGCTGCCGAATCCTCTGCTGACGCGCCACCGTCAAAGGGGTTGGCAGATGCCGCAGCGGCAGCGGAGCCCATCTGCTCGTTCTTCTTTTTCTTCCACGGAATTTCCACGACCCTAGACTATAAGGAATCACCTCGGCCTTTCTAATTGCCCTCCGCATTGGTGGTGCAGCATAAGAGCCATAACATCCGAGCCGCTGAGAAAATTGTTGAAAGTTAACCAAAAAGTTTGGAATAAGAGCCGGGGTAGTAGTGTTGTGATAAACAATGACGTAGCCGACCTAGGGGTCGACTCGCACTTTTCAACACTTCAAGAAGGAGGACAGGCGCTATGACTACTGCTCAGGGCACTGGCGTTACCCTGACCGAAGCTGCTGCCGCAAAGGCGAAGGCCCTGCTGGACCAGGAAGGCGCAACCGATTTGGCACTGCGTATTTCTGTCGCACCGGGTGGCTGCGCTGGCCTGCGTTACCAGCTCTACTTCGATGACCGCAGCCTCGATGGTGATGTTTCCGAGGTCTTCGGCGGCGTAAAGCTGGTCGTCGACCGTCAGTCGGTTCCGTACCTGATGGGCGCCACCATCGACTTCGCTGACACCATCGAGCAGCAGGGCTTCACCATCGACAACCCGAACGCCACCGGCTCCTGCGCCTGCGGCGACTCCTTCAACTGATACAGCTTGGAAAGATGGCTAAACTACAGCGTTCCAAAGATCATAAAGTTATTGCCGGAGTCTGCGGTGGCATTGCTGATTGGCTCGGATGGTCGCCAACAATGGTCCGAGTACTATTCGTGGCGTCGTTTTTATTTCCAGGCCCGCAGGCAGTGTTCTACCTACTGGCATGGTTAGTAATGCCAAAGCAGAGTTAAACGCGGCGTGCCATATCTGACATTCGCTGAAAAAGTGGTTTGAAAATACTAAAACCCGATACCTTTGTCGAAACCTCATTAGAGGCGACTTAGGTATCGGGTTTAGTTTTCTAAACTGCGCCTTTAGAGTTCGACCGGGTAATCGCGCTGCTCGATGTCCGGGGTGATGCGGTCTTCGATGAAGATGCCGTGCCACACCATGAACGCCAGGATTGTCCAGAGTCGACGGGAGTGGTCGCGCTCGGTGGGGTGGTGCTCCGCAAGCATCTTCTGGACGGCTGCCTTGCTGATAAGGTCCTCCGTCTGCGATTCGCGGATAACGTCCTCTGCCCAACCGCGAAGCTCGTCGCCCGCGAGCCAGTGTCGGATCGGAACCGGGAAGCCGAGCTTGCGCCTGTTCAAAACATGGGCCGGGACAATTTGCTCCATCGCACGTCGTAAAGCGTACTTAGTGGTGCCCTCGGCGACGCGCATATCGACGGGGAGAGACTGGGCTGCGTCGAAGACCACGCGGTCCAGGAAAGGAACACGCAGCTCGAGCGAATTGGCCATAGTAATCTTGTCAGCCTTGACCAGGATGTCACCGCGCAGCCAGGTGAACAGGTCTAGGTGCTGCATGCGGGTCACAGGATCCCAACCCTTGGACTTCGCGTAAATCGGAGCGGTCACGTCGGTGTGATCCCATTCCTTCTTCGCCCACGGCAGTACCTGCTGGAGCTGCTCGAAGTTGAACGAGCGCGCGTTGCCGTAGTAACGCTGCTCCAGCGGAGTCGTGCCGCGCTGCAGCAGGGACTTGCCACGCACGCCTTCCGGAAGTGCCTCGCCGACTTTAGCCAGTCCACGAAGCAGGGGAGAGGGAACCTTTTCGAAAGGCTTCAGCGACAGTGGCTCCTTATAAATGGTGTAACCACCAAAGAGCTCGTCCGCGCCTTCGCCGGAGAGTACGACCTTGACGTGCTTACGCGCCTCCGCCGCCACGAAGTACAGCGGGACCAAGGCCGGGTCAGCCACCGGATCATCCAGGTACCACATGATCTTCGGAATCGCCCCGGCGAACTCCTCCGGAGACACAATCTTGACGATGTGCTCCACACCAATGGCCTCCGCTGACTCAGCCGCGACGTCGACCTCAGAGAAGCCCTCCCGCTCAAAGCCCGTGGTGAAGGTGAGCAGGTTCGGGTTGTGGCGCTTAGCCAGGGCTGCAATAGCCGTCGAGTCGATGCCACCGGAAAGGAAGGAGCCCACCGTCACGTCTGCTCGCATGTGCTTTTCGACGCTGTCTTCAAGCGCACGAGCAATTCGGTCGAATACTTGCTGTTCAGTTCCCTTGGCTACCGGCTGGATAGGGAAGCTGGGGTTGAAGTAACGAGTCTGCTTTACCTCTCCTCCGGGGGAGACGAATGCGCTGCAACCCGACTCCAGGCGGACGATGTCGGTGTGGAGGGACTCGGGCTCCGGCACGTACTGGAGGTCCACGTAGTGTTCGACGGCGCGCTTTTTCAGAGCCTTGGCATCGATACCCATTTCCGGAGCTGATTCGAGTAGGGACTTCTTCTCGGAACCGAAAATGGTGCCCTTCGGAGTGGTTGCGTAGTAGAGCGGCTTAATGCCGAACGGATCGCGGGCGAGGAAGAGGCGACGTTCAACCGAGTCCCAGATCGCGATGCCGAACATGCCGCGTAAGTGCTTTACGACATCGGCGCCCCAATGGTGAAAACCCACGACGATGGGTTCGCCGTCGCCGGAAGTATTAAAGGAATAGCCTTCCTTCTTCAGCTCTTCGCGAAGCTCCACGTAGTTGTAGATTTCGCCATTGAAGGTCATCGCGTAGCGGTTTGGCTGTCCTTCGGGCCCCCACTGCAGAGGCTGGTGGCTGTGCGCGATATCGATAATGGAGAGACGGTTGAAACCGAAAACGGCATCGCCGTCGTTCCACGTGCCGGCATCGTCTGGGCCGCGGTGCCGCATGCACGGCAGGGCTCGTTCAATAACAGGGACGAAGTCCGCTGCGTCGGCGTTGGCCGTAAGGATTCCTAGAAGACCACACATGCTTCGTGCGAACACCTTTCATCTTGTACTCGGGGTTAGAAGCGGGCTGGGATGGAGCGTAGATTGCTGAGATCCGCCGCCGGAACTGAATGTCCCCGTGCGGTCGCCATATCGAGGCGCCACATGGAATGCGGCACTTACTTTAGTGCCTTAAGGCCTCAAGGTGTTGCAGCAAGGGCTTGTGGTGTGGGGTGTGTGCGATTGAAACGGGACAGTGGCGTGATGGGCTGACCGGTGTCTAAAGGTTTTGCCAGGGCTCTGAAAGAGAAGTCTGATAAAAAGCCACCCCCGAAGGGTGGGTCTTTCTCAGTATTTTATTAGGGCGGATATACTCAAGAGCACCCCACGCGCAAAATTGTTGTGGAGAAATCACAGGAATCGACTACTCTGCTTGGGTAGGACGAAACCATTATCGGTTATCGAAAATTGTGTGGATCAGGAAGGCAGACACACGTGAATCAGCGTAGAAAGTTCGGAGTCGCCCGCAAGCTCGGCGTCCTCGGCGTTGCCGCCGGTAGTGCAGCCCTGCTCGCCGGCTGTGATGTTAATCCTCCGGAAAATGGCTTTTTCAAGTTGCTCCGTTTCGGCTGGCCGGAAGGCGTTACTCCGGAGTCCCAGGCTATGGGTAACTTTTGGGTGTGGACCTGGGTTGCAGCCTGGATTATCGGCATCATCGTATGGGGTCTGACCCTGTACTCGATGGCGTTCTTCACCGCGAAGAAGGCCAAGAAGGGTGGCAAGGGTGAGTTCCCGCGCCAGACTGCTTACAACGTTCCGGTTGAGCTGGTTCTGACCGTTCTGCCGATTCTGATTGTCATGTCCCTGTTCTTCTTCACCGTTCAGACCCAGGACAAGGTCACCGCGCTGGACAAGAACCCTGAGGTCACCGTCGACGTAACCGCATTCCAGTGGAATTGGAAGTTCGGCTACGGCAAGATTTCTGCTGACCTGATGGGCGGCGAGGAGTACAACGGCCGCAACGAAGAGGTCGCAAACAAGAAGGCTGACCGCATGGATCTCGGCGCTTCCGAGGGTGGCCACCACTCTCCGAGCGACGAGGAGCGCGCAGAGAAGAAGGCACACCCGATTCACGGTCTGTCCACTTCGGACCTGTCCTACCTGCACTACGACGAGATTGAGACCCTCGGTACCACCGAAGAGGTTCCGGTTCTGGTCGTTCCGCAGGACACCGCGATTGAGTTCGACCTGGCTTCGGCTGACGTCATCCACTCCTTCTGGGTTCCGGAGTTCCTGTTCAAGCGTGACGCTTTCCCGCACCCGGAGCGCAACAAGTCGAACCGTATCTTCCAGATTGAGAAGATCGACTCTGAGAAGATTGCTAACCGTCCGGAGGACAACCCGTCCGACAAGGTCAAGAACGCATTCGTCGGTCGCTGTGCAGAAATGTGCGGTACCTACCACGCAATGATGAACTTCGAGATTCGTGCTGTCTCTCGCGAGCAGTTCACCGAGTACATCAAGTTCCGCCAGGAGAATCCGGAAGCCTCCAACGCTGATGCACTGAAGCACATCAACGAGCCGGCCTTCGCAGTCTCCACCTCCCCGTTCAACTCCGGCCGTGCTGACACCCGCGATCTCGATGACCGTGGCGCCAACACGATCGACCTGAACGCAGAAGCAAAGTAAACGCAACCGTTTCTTAACTTAAGGAAGTTCTCAAATGAAGTCTGCAGCAAAGCTCTTCTACGGACTTACCGTGTTCCTGGCGTTCATGGCTGTTGTCTACATCTTCGCTACTCGTTACCTCCAGGACACCGGTAACATCATCAACGAAAACCAGGGCCGTCTGGAGTGGGCCGGTGCAACCGGCCTTGTTCTTGCCGCTCTGATGACCCTCATGCTTGGCGGTTACTTCCACTTCACCGAAGTCCGCTCCGACATCACCCCTTCGGACTTCGAAGAGGCTGAGGTCGTAGACGGCGCCGGCACCCTGGGCTTCTTCTCCGCTAGCTCGATTTGGCCGTTTGTTATGACCGTCGGCATCCTCTTCATGGGCTACGGAATCGCATTCATGGCTTACTGGCTCCTGCTTGTTGGCGCAGTCATCCTGATTGTCTCCGGCACCAAGCTGAACACTCAGTACATCACTCCGCCGGAGAAGCACTAAGAATCTGCAGGGCCTATAGACCCTCAAAGGTTCACAATTTTAGATAGCCGAAAAACCTCTCCCACTTACAAAAGTGGGAGAGGTTTTTGCTGTATGTCGATGCCGAATGTCGACTACACGCTGACCAGGCGGTCGGGTAGTGTTCAGCGCTGAAATCCTAATCGAATTCGACCGGTTTCTGGCCCTTAGGTAGCTCGGAAACTTCGCCCTCTGTGACGACGAGGTGCCTGGCTTCGAGACGGTTAATCATACGGTGGTCGTGGGTGATGACGATGACGGTGCTCTCTGCGGAACCGATAGCATCCTGAACCTCTTCAATGAGGTCGACGCTGAGATGATTAGTGGGCTCGTCGAGAAGCAAGATCTGGGGAGGATTCGCTACGACTAGCGCTAAGGCGACGCGTCTTTGCTGACCGACGGACAGGTCGCCTACAGGACGCTTCGTGTCCTCTTCGCTGAGGAGGCCAAGGTCCGCCAGCGTTACCTTCGCATTGGGGGACATGTCGTAGAGCTCCTGAGGAGTTTTCGAGGGGTCTTCCCAGTCCTGTTCCTGCGCGAGCATCGCGATGGTGGCTTCTTGCCCAATTCGAACCTCTCCCGCCTGCGTGGAGACTTGACCCAAAATGGTTTTGAACAGCGTAGATTTTCCAGCCCCGTTTGGCCCCGTGATGACAACCTTGTCACCAGGGCGAATTGTCAAAGACCCGACTTTAATCCGGTCTGGAACGACGACTCCGCGGAGTTTGATGTGAAAGTCCTCGTCGCTGCCCGCCGCGGCTCGTTTCGTGGGCAGCGGGGCAGTAAGCGGTGCATCGAAGCCGAGAAGGGCCGGCGGCTTCGCCACACCATCTTCGTACAACTCCGTCAGGCGCTGACGGGCGAAGCGCACGCGCCGCGCAATCTGGCGGTCTACGCGCCCACCCTTTTGGTTGTAGGCCATCTTGTTGTTATCGGTCATCTCCCTGCCGGGAGAGACCTCCCTAGCGCTATTTTCAACGACATCCTCGAGTCGAGCACGTTCGTGCTCCTCGACGCGCCATTGGTGCTCCCAAAGAGCTCGTTCGTGGCGCTTGTGTTTGTCATAGTCCGAGTAGTTTCCTCGGAACATGCCGATACCCTCACGGCCCGGTACGAGGTCGCCGATAACGGTACAGACTTCGTCTAAAAAGTCTCGGTCGTGGGTAGCCACCACGACCACGCCCGGGTGGTTGTGAATGGTGTCGATGACCAGTTTGCGGCCGCGCTCATCCAGGTGGTTAGTAGGCTCGTCGAGAAGCAAAATCTCGGGGCTGCGGATGAGAGTGAGAGCAAGCCCAAGGCGAGCGCGCTGGCCGCCGGAGATCTCTGTTGTTAGCTGATCGGTCAGCGGAGCACCATCGGGGGCGTTACCCGTCAGACCGAGGTGATCTAGGACAATTTCAGCGTTGTGCTCAGCGTTCC
The DNA here is from genome assembly GCF_001274895.1 of Corynebacterium lactis RW2-5. Lineage (NCBI taxonomy): Bacteria > Bacillati > Actinomycetota > Actinomycetes > Mycobacteriales > Corynebacteriaceae > Corynebacterium > Corynebacterium lactis. Next base: position 1,810,572 of record NZ_CP006841.1, on the reverse strand, counting down.
AGTCATCGTGGGCCATGACGTCGGAGAAGATCTCGGAATACGCTTGTTCCGCGGCCGTGGCCTCTTCGTCAGAAGCAGCAGCAGCCATCCCCTCAGCGGCCTCCTCAAGGGCTTCCAGGCGGCGTTTAGACGGGCCGAGAGCCTCGTCGATGAGCATCTGAACGGTGGAATCATAGGGCGCTTCAAGCTCCTGGGAACCGAGCACGCGAACTCCGACGTGTTTTACAGAACCGTGAGTGGGTTTGCGACGGCCAGAGAGAAGCCACAGCAGGGTTGACTTTCCCGCTCCGTTGTCACCGACCAGCCCAAGTACGTCACCGCTGGACAACGAAAGTGATACGTTACGCAGTACGGGGGTCCCCTCGTAGTCAAAATTGAGATTATTTGCGACAAGCTGCGTGGGTGAGGCCTGTGCACCGGCGCTGCCGAAGGAAGAGGGGCTCGTAGACATACCCTCATTTTACAGCGGGTTTATCCGAAAAAGTCGAAGTCAACGCCGAGGGCTAACAGCTGCTGGTGGCACCCAGAGGCATCGAACTTGTGCAACCGTCCGGGGTTAGATGAGCTCACTGACAATAATCATGGAGACCGTTCGCGAGTAGATGCGGCTTTCCCGAGGAGGCGAACGATAGGGGAGGGGAGCACCTGCATGACGCGAAAAATCGCCCCGATTGGATTTCCCTTTCGGGAACCAATCGGGGCGATTTATTGAGCGCAGTAGAAACTACCGCGGTGAATTACTGCTCGAGCTGGCGACGCTCTTCGGCATTGCGGGCCTCGAGGTCACGGAACATCTGAGCCTGCTGCTCGTGGTTCTCGTGTTCGATACGAGCGGCCTCAGCGGCAATCTCAGGTGCGTCCGGCTTGAAGAAGGAGCCGCGACCCGGGTGGCCGGCTGCGCCGAGTTCGTTCATGGTCTTCGGGACGTAAGCACCCTGGTACTCCAGCGGAATCGGGTGACCGTGCTCGTCGACCGGGCCCAGCGGCTGGTGGACCTCAATGAAGGAACCGTTCGGCAGCTGGTTGATAACGCCGGTTTCGATGCCGTGTTCCAGAACCGCGCGGTCGCTGCGCTGCAGGCCGAGGCAGATGCGGTAGGTGATGAAGTAGGCAATCGGAGGCAGGACAATCAGACCGATACGACCAATCCAGGTCATCGCATTCAGCGAAATCTGGAAGTGGTAGGCGATCAGGTCGTTACCGCCGGACAGGGTAAGCAGGGTGTAGAACACCAGAGCCATGGCGCCCAGTCCGGAGCGGACCGGAACGTCACGCGGACGCTGCAGCAGGTTGTGGTGTGCGGTATCGCCGGTAATCTTCGCCTCGATGAACGGGTAAGCGAAGAGCAGAGCAACCAGGATGCCACAGAGAAGAGCGACCCAGAAGACTGCCGGGATGGTGTAGTTGCCCAGGTAGAGCTCCCACGGCGGCATAACACGGGCAGCACCGTCAGTCCACAGCATGTAGATATCCGGCTGGGAACCAGCGGAAACCTGCGCTGGGTTGTACGGGCCCAGGTTCCAAATGGCGTTGATCTGGAAGATACCGGCGAACAGGAACAGGAAGCCGAAGGTAATCAGGCCGAAGGACACGGACTTCACAGCGAAGATCGGCAGGATTCGGACGCCGACCACGTTGTTCTCGGTGCGGCCCGGACCAGCGAACTGGGTGTGCTTCTGGTACCAGACCAGAGCCAGGTGAGCCGCAATCAGACCCAGCAGCAGTGCCGGAATAATCAGCACGTGTGCGATGTACAGACGCGGGATGATCATCTCACCCGGGAAGTCGCCGTTGAACATCATCCAGTGAATCCAGGTACCGATGATCGGCAGGCCAATCACGATAGCGGACATGATTCGCAGACCAACGCCGGAGAGCAGGTCGTCCGGCAGGGAGTAGCCCATGAAGCCCTCAGCCACGGACAGCAGCAGAAGGATGGAGCCGATGACCCAGTTAGCCTCACGCGGCTTGCGGAATGCGCCGGTGAAGAAGATGCGGAACATGTGCGCCATGATCGAGATGGCGAACAGAAGCGCACCCCAGTGGTGGACCTGGCGGATAAACAGACCACCGCGGACCTCGAAGGAGATCTGCAGAGCGGTCTCGTAGGCGCGAGACATCTCGACACCGTTGAGCGGTGCGTACGCACCGTCGTAGATGACCTTGGACATCGACGGATCGAAGAACAGGGTCAGGTATACACCCGAAATCAGCAGAACTACGAAGGAGTAGAGTGCGATTTCACCCAAAAGGAAGGACCAGTGGGTCGGGAACACCTTGTTGAGCTGCTTACGCAGGCCGCCCGACATGGTGTAGCGGGCATCCATATTGGAAGCAGCGGTTGCTAGCTTAGTTTGATTGCTCATGACTTACGCTCCCAGAATGCCGGGCCAACTGGCTCAACGAAGTTGCCCTTGGCGTACATAAAGCCTTCCTCATCAACGGAAATCGGCAGCTGCGGCAGGGCGCGAGCGGCCGGACCGAAGACCGGCTTGCCGTAGTGGAGGGCATCGAACTGCGACTGGTGGCACGGGCACAGAATGCGGTTGGTCTGCTGCTCGTAGAGAGAGGTCGGGCAACCGATGTGCGTGCAGATCTTGGAGTAGGCGAAGTAATCGCCGTAGTGGAAGTCCTCCTGGCCCTGGCGCAGGGTCGCCTTCGCGGCATCTTGAGCGCGCAGACGAATCAGCATCACAGAGTTGCGGGAACCGTGAATCGAGTGCATGTGTGCCTCGTAGACATCGGCTTCCTTGGAGTACTTGTCACCATCGTTGACGTCGCCCTCAGGAAGCGGGAAGACCGTTTCCATTGCGCCGGCGGAGAGATCCTCCGGGCGAATGCGAACCAGGCGGGAAACACCCTTGGTGGAGTAGCCGTGGTGGCCCTCCTCGGCGATGGCGCCGGTGTCGCGACCCAGGTAGACCTTCTCTCCCTTTTCGACGAGGGTCCAACCGGTGGTCCACAGGGTGCCGTCACCAGTGACGTCTACCTCGTGGCGCGGCTTCCACGGGTTCTTGATCATGCCGCCGAACGGCAGGATCATGCCGATGCCAGCGAGCACTGCACCGGTGCCAAGCAGGCCCTTGATGGCGGAACGACGACCCAGGGTCGAGGTCTGCCAGGAGTCGTTCAGGAGAGCGACGATGGTCTTCTGATCAACTTCCTCAGACGGACCGTCGTGGCGACGCTGAACGGAAATCTCCTCCGGGATGAAGCGCTTGGTGAACTTAACGGCACCCACGCCGAGGCTGACAATGCAGCCACCCAGGGTGACACCCAGCAGCGGGGTGTAGAGAGTGTAGAGCCACAGGCCCTCTTCGCCGAGGCCCTTGTAGTGCCATGGGTAGAAGAGGTAGATGCCGGCGAATGCCAGGCCCAAAACAACGGCAAGAGCCAGCCAGATGGTCACGCCTGCAGCGGCGCGCTTTTCAGCCGGGTCGTTGGCGATTGGGAAGCGTTCCTTGCGGTACGCAATGGTCACATCGTCGAGCTCGGCACCCAGGCGGGCGAGCTCGGCGTTGCTCATCTTCGACAGCTCTTCGGAGCTGTACTTCTTGTTGTCGTGATTACTCATCGGCGGGATCCAATCCAAAGAGCGGCCGCTACGAGAGCGACAATGCCTACAATCCACATCGCCATGCCCTCAGTAACCGGGCCGATGCCACCGAGGCCCCAACCGCCCTGGGTCGGAGTTTCCTTGGCATTCTTGATGTAGGCGATGATGTCCTTCTTCTCGTCAGCGGAGAGCTGGCGATCGGAGAACTTTGGCATGTTCTGCGGACCGGTGAGCATAGCCTGGTAGATTTCCTGCTCATTTGCAGGGTCCAGGACCGGTGCGTACTTACCGCCGGACAGTGCGCCACCACGACCGGTGAAGTTGTGGCAGGATGCACAGTTCAGTCGGAAGAGCTCGGAACCGCGTGCAACGTCAGCGGGATCAATTTCGCCGTTAGAGCCAGCGTTCTTACCGCGGAGGGAATCCATTGCGATAGAACCGTCGGCGTCCTTGACGATGCCAGCGCCACCGCCGTTGGACTGAACGTAGGCTGCGATAGCGAGAATCTGCTCCTCGGAGTAACGCGGAGTCTTACGGGCTGCCTGAGCTTCATTGCGGAGCATCGGCATACGGCCGGAGTGAACCTGGAAGTACACGGAGCCTTCGCCGACACCAATCAGGGACTTACCGCGGTCCTTGACACCCTGCAGGTTTGCACCGTGGCAGGTGATACAAGCGACATCGTAAAGCTCCTTACCCTGCTGGATCATGGCGGCTTCATCCTGCTGGGCAGTAGCCGTCTGAGCATCAGGGGTCAGTGCGTTTGCGAGGAAGCCAGCGCCGGTCAGGGCGATGGCCATTGCCATAATGCCGGAGGCAGTACGGCGCATCTTACGGCGACCCTTCGACTTACGGGCCGCCACCAAGGGCTTAGTGCCCTTGGTTTCGGAGATAGTGTTTTCCATCTTTTTCCCTTTGAGACTGTTCGTGGAAAGTGGATGGGCTGTAGGCCGTACCCGAATTTAGGACGGCCGATACGGCCTACTGGATGAAGTAGATGGTGATGAACAGGCCAATCCACACGACGTCGACGAAGTGCCAGTAGTAGGAAACTACGATGGCAGCGGTCGCCTGCGCCGGGGTGAACTTCGACTTAGCGGTACGAATCAGCACCACGACGAAGGCCAGCACACCCGCGAGAACGTGGGCGGCGTGGAATCCGGTGGTGATGAAGAAGACCGAACCGTAAATCGAGTTCTGGATTGTGAGGCCGTGGCCGACCAGGGTGATGTACTCGTAGGCCTGGCCCACGAGGAACACTGCACCCAGGGCGGTCGACAGTGCGTACCACTTACGGAGTGCAAAAACGTCGCCGCGTTCGGCTGCGAACACGCCCCACTGGGCAGTGAACGAAGACGAAATCAGAATCGCCGTAATCACACATGCGTAAGGGACGTTGAGGTGGCCCGTTCCCCAATCCCATGATTCGCCCTGGCCGTTGGCGCGTGACACGAAGTACATCGCGAACAAGCCGGCGAAGAACATTAATTCCTGAGACAGGAACACGATTGTGCCGACACTGACCATATTGGGCCGGTTCAGTGTAGCGGCACGACGTGGTGCTGTCATACCTTGATTTTCAACTGCGCTCGTCACATATAACAGTATGGACTGTTCTTAAGCTGTAGTCACGTTGCAACCCCCGATTTTGTATAAAAATTCCTAAAAGCCCAGGTCGCGTTCTCGGTTTTCTGAGAATTTCACTAAATTTTCCAACTGGTGGGAACTTTGTGGGGGTGTTTTACGACCGGGATAGTTTATGTCGCGGGACGGGGCAATCCCCAGTCAACAGTAATTTCGATCAATGTCGGAACAGCAGTCTAAAAACTGCGCTCGGCGCTCCTGCTTGTCATTCTCGGCAAGGCCTGCCGGGGAGTGCCTCATATTCAATTGCCCGGTTATGTAACGAATATCTTAACCTAGTTCCCCCGAGTTGTTTTCCACCGCGATGGTCAGCGACCCGTTTTGGGGGAAGAGGCTGGGGGAGACGGGCAAGACGGACATAACGATCCCCAATGTATGCGCGACTGACCGCCGGTCTGTATGTTTTTCTTAATACCTATTTCAAATATACGAGTCGATTGCCTGCTCGTTGGCAATTATCTAACCGGCTGTCGAATCAATCGTTGTCGGTGAGACTGCGTTGTCTCGAGCGTGCCAGCGGCTCTGCGAGGTTGCGGAAAGGAAGTGAATGATTATGAGCGGATTGAACCATGACAAGGTGGTCGCGAAGTGGCGCGAGGTCCTCGCAACCATCGGCGCCGGCAAAGAGGTCTCCGCTGAAGGTATCGGTTTCGCGATGGACCAGATCATGTCCGGCGTATCCGATGACGTTCACACCGCGACTTTCGCATTCGGTCTCCTCGCCAAGGGAATCACCCCGGCAGAGCTCGACGCCGCCGCAGACGGCATGCTCTCCTTCGCTCGGCCGGTCCCTTCGGATGGGCTTGCCGACGCCGTGTCCCGCGGTGCGGTAGATATTGTCGGCACGGGTGGAGACGGGGCGCATACCGTCAACATTTCGACAATGTCCATGGTGGTCATCGCAGCTTCGGGTACTCCGGTCCTCAAGCACGGAAACCGCGCAGCATCGTCGAAGTCCGGTGGCGCGGACATGCTCGAGGCCTTGGGAATCGACATTGAGGACGGCGTGGTCTCATCTGCGGAGCACCCCGAGTTCTTCCTGCGTTTCTTGTTCGCAGCTCGCTACCATCCGGCGATGCGTTTCGCCGGTCCGGTCCGCAAGGAGCTCGCGGTGCCGACCCTGTTCAACCTTTTGGGGCCCCTGACTAATCCGGCGCGTCCGAAGGCGAGCCTCATTGGCTGTGCCTTTGAAGATCTGATGGAGACTATGGCGAATACTTTTGCTCGTCGTGGCCAGAGCGTTCTCGTCGTCCGGGGCAGCGATGGGCTCGATGAGATTACAGTGACGGGCCCGACCCGGGTATTCGTAGTATCGGAGGGCTCGGTCCACCAGGATGTCATTGATCCTCATGATTACGGTATGGAGTACGCTCCTCACGATGCTCTCCGCGGAGGTGATCCGGCCTACAACGCAGAGGTTGCCCGGAAGGTCTGGTCCGGTGAATTGAGAGGTCCGATCCGTGATGCGGTCGTCCTGAATTCGGCGGCTGCTCTTGTTGCATCTCGTGGTCTCGGTGGAAAGAGCTTGCGAGAGTCGATGGCCCTTGCGATCGAGGACGTTCAGCGCACTTTGGACTCTGGTCTGTGTGCAGAGATTATCAACGCAGCAACTAGCAATTAAATAGGTGAGCGCTGCGAGTAAGTAATTCCGGCATTCATCGCTGAAATCTAGCCGCGTCTATTTTGAGCGGCGCGCATCCGCGGCATCTCGAGCCCACTGGATGAATTTTCCCGCCCCGTCAATCGGGCTGGAAAGGTCGCCTCCGGTGGGCTTTAGCCGCACTTCGGGGCGGAGAATCCACTTCCAGATAATTGCGAGTTCATCTATGGATGCTCCTTTATATATAGAGGTATCCGGTACGACGGTGGATGAAGCTGCTTCCAGCGGTTTTGTAATGTATTCGGAATTGCTGCCGCGGGGCGCGGTTCCGGCAGCAGTTAGGCGCCCGTACTTTACCTCGGCCAGGTGCCAGCCACCCGCGCCGTCGGGGTAGGCAATCTGGAGTGACGGAATGGCCGCAAGGGTGGCTAGCCGTTGCTGGCGATCGAGGGTTGAGATGAAATCGGCGGCCCGGTCCCGCTGGACGGCGGCCCGCTGGAATCGGTGGGAGTCGGCTAGTGCTGAGATTTCTTCCAACATGTCCTCGATCTCGCTCTTGCCGCCGTCCAGGATTTCGGTCAGTGTCGTGCGGAAGTCTTCACTGCGATCGATAAACCTGTCCCGGATCGCGGTAGCGGTGTCTTTGGTCCGGAAGGGGCCGAGGCTGAGAGTCGTCGAGTTTTCTGCCGCGCCCTTACCGCGGACCTTCGTAGGCAGGGTAGCAGTGCGAGAGATCTTGGCCGGCGCGGAAGAAATCGGCGCGGCAACGATGTACCAGCCGCGGGTAGGTTCGGTGCGCTGTCTGTTGTAGGGAGGTCGAAGCGATGAGATGAGTCTTGCCTCTCGCACCTCTGCCTCGAGACCGTGGCAGCACTCGATGGTCTCGATAGAATCCGCTAGCCGGAGCATCTCTGTAATCTTGCGCCGGGAATCGGAGCCGTTGAAATATTGCAGCAGCCTACGTCGAAGGTCCACTGCGGTTCCAATATATAAGGGGTCGCCATTTGAAGACCGAAAAATATAGACACCAGGGCTGTGCGGGGCTTGGGCCGCGAGGGACCTCTTAGCGCGAATCTCGGAGGGGACCTTCGTTGAGAATTGGGTGAGTTGGTCGTTGGTTTCCACATGGTGTCCCGCCAGGCGCTCAATGAGGTAGTGGAGGACGTCGGCGGTGGCGAGGGCGTCGTCAAGCGCACGGTGGGAGGGTCGGACGGGTGAGCCGACGAACTTCGCCAGGTTGGAGAGGCGATACCTGCCGACTTTGCTTCGCTCGATGAGGCGGCGGGATAGCTCGAGGGTGTCGACCACCTGCGGCGAGGGCCAGGCGATGTCGAGGTCTGCCGAGGCCTGACGGAGGAAGCCAAGGTCGAATTTGGCGTTGTGAGCCACCCAGATTGCGTTGCGGGCGAATTCGAAGAAGCGAGGGAGGACGGTGCCAATTTGGGGCTCGTCTGCGACGTCGGCGTCAGTGATGCCGGTGAGGGTAGTGATGTAGTCGGGAATCGGGGCTCCGGGATCGATGAGTTCCGAAAAGGTCTCCAGGACCGTGCCACCCCGGACTTTTGCGGCGCCAATTTCAAGGATTTGGTCTTCGCCCGCTTTAAGGCCGGTGGTTTCGAGGTCAACGACGACGAAAGTAGTGTCAAAAAGTGAACTATCCTCAGCCGGCGCTTCCGAGCTCGGGTCTGGCGGGGCGATGCTCGCTTCGCTTTCCGACGTTTCGTCGGTGTCAGCGCGATGCGGGAAGAAGAGTTTCCCTTGATGGTCGTCCACGAACTACATCTTAATTTCCCCGTTATCGAGGTGTGAAAATTGTGACTTCAGGGAAATTTGGTGAACCTAAAGGCTGTATGTGACGCGAATCACAATATGGATAGTGAAGAATTTTTACAGCTCTGGATGTTGTGACCGCCCCTTTGTTGAGGGGTTAAACAAAATCGCAGGCAGAAAGGTATTTATCAATCTGTTATTAGTTTTTAGAGTGCGTTACGGCTCTTTATAACGGGCAGGTAACGGATTGGGGTTCAGGGTGATAACGGCTCGATAAAGCGGCCGAATTTGCATAACCGGGTAGACAAAAGTTGATGCTGTTTCGTAACCTAATCGAGACATTGAAACGGGGCCACTTCGAGTGGTGCCGATCATTGATAAGAAAACACAGAGCCTAATCGAAGATCTTCACTACTGAGACCAACAGTGGCGGAGTGAAATCGAGCCGGGGACCCACCTCAAACCTTGGGGTGAATCCCAAAGGGGAAATCCCGGAGGGTAGGAAGTCTTCCATTCTTCCGAACCCGTCAGCTAACCCGGTCGGCTTAAACAGGAAGATTTTGGAGTTTTAAATCATGGGTAAGCACCACCGTCGTTCTAACTTCGCCCGCAACGCAGCAGCCTTCGGCGCAACCGTCGCCAGCGTCACCGCCCTCGCAGTTCCGGCTGCATCCGCAAATCCACTGAATGACATCCAGGGTGTCCTGGGTGGCTTCGATTCTCCGCAGGTTCCGGGCGTCCAGCAGATCGTCGGCCAGTTCTCCAACTTCGGTGGCGGCGACATCACCAGCGCTGCTCAGTCCACCGGTGCGAAGATTGTGGACGCTGCTCGTTCCCAGATCGGCACCCCGTACGTGTGGGGCGGCTCTCAGCCGGGCGGCTTCGACTGCTCCGGCCTGACCTCCTGGGCTTACCAGCAGGTTGGCAAGTCCATCCCGCGCACCTCTCAGGCTCAGGCCTCCTCGGGTTCCCCGGTTTCCTCTCCGGATCTCGGTGACATCGTTTCCTTCTACTCCGGTGCAACCCACGTCGGCATCTTCTCCGGTAATGGCAACGTGATTCACGCTCCGCAGACCGGTGACGTCGTCAAGGAAGCTCCGATGAACTACATGCCGGTTCACAACATCGTCCGCTTCTAGTAGCGCACGCTCGAAGAGCTAAAGCGGCTTAATTCAAGCTGCATCGCGTATCTCGTGCCTCTCGGCGAGGGGAACGGGGTACGCGTTTTTGTGTTAATGGCAACAAAAACACAGATTTTATGAAATTCAGCTAGGTCTACCAGATCCGGCACTGATACTATTTTTAAAGTTTTGTAATTCTCTCTTTCAGGGAAAATGGGGAAGTCAGTGGCTAAAAACATTCGAGTTCAGGCGCGTTGTGCACCTCGTGGTGTTATCAGTGCGGCGACCGTATCTGGTCTCCTATTGGGGGCGGTTAGCCTCGCCCCTGTTGCGGATGCTCAGGATGCCGCACCTTCGGAGTTTGATTTATCTACCGCGGATGGGATCGTAGCTGAGCTAGAAAAGCTCTCCCGCGAAACCGAGGGGGTCTCCGAGGAAGTTAAGACCTTGGATGATGAGGTCAAGGGCAAGGAGGGCGAGCTCAAGAAGGCCGAGGGCGCCCTGGCTGCGTCGCGTGATAAGGTAGCCGCAGCTCAGCGTGACCTGGATGGGCTCACTGACGACATTTCCTACTTCGCTAAGAAGCGCATGCGCGGAGAGCTGATTGATCCGCTTACCGCTGCTCTTGGTTCCGGTAGTGCGCAGGACGCGATTGACCGCACCTCGTATATCAACAAGATGTTCCGGGATAATGACGAAACTGTCGCTAAGGTTGCCGACTCCAAGGCGGCGGCCCAGTCCGAGGAACGCAACGCCCTCCGACTGCAGGAGGATATCCGCAAGCAGATCGATGACCTGGCAAAACGTCGGACAGAGCTCGACCGGCGCAGCTCTGATCTCGAGGCCCGCGCCGAAGAGGTCCGCAACATGGTCGACGGGTTGAGCACTGATCAGCGTTCTGCGTGGATGCTGAAGAATAACCCCGTCACGGAAGGGCTGAAGGATTTGCTCGGCTCGTCCGCCGCGGTCGATGCTGCTATGGCCAAGCTGGGCGCGCCGTACTCCTGGGGAGCTGCGGGGCCGTCCGAGTTCGATTGCTCGGGGCTGATGGTCTGGGCATACCAGCAGATTGGCAAGTCTATCCCGCGCACCTCTCAGGCTCAGTTGGCCGGCGGCACGCCGGTCTCGCGCGATGAGCTCCAGCCGGGTGACATTATCGGCTTCTACCCGGGCGTGACTCACGTCGGTATGTACATCGGTAATGGTCAGATCATTCACGCCTCCGACTACGGTATCCCGGTGCAGGTAGTGTCGATTGACCAGGGCGGTCCCTACCAGGGCGCTGTCCGCTACTAGCGGCGTAATCAGTTCTGTTCGAGTTGGGGGTCGTTTATGGCCGGTAGAGTGCTTCTGATCACGAACGATTTTCCACCTCGGCTGGGTGGCATCGAGTCCTACCTGCGGGATTTTTGTTCCTGCCTCGACCCCGAACGCCTAGTCGTATTCGCGTCGACCCGCACCAGCACGGGGGAGCAGGAGGCCTACGATGCTTCTCTGCCGTACCGCGTGTACCGGGCCCGGGACCGTGTCCTCTTGCCGCTCCCGCACACCGCGCGACAGATCGCGGAAATTATCCGGCGGGAGAAAATCGACACAGTGTGGTTCGGTGCGGCAGCGCCATTGGGGCTGCTTGCTCCCGCTTGCCGACGGGCCGGAGCGCGCCGGATAATCTCGACGACCCACGGCCACGAGGTAGGGTGGTCGATGATTCCTGGCGCGCGCCAGGTGCTCCGGCAAATCGGTCGAACCAGCGACGTTGTGACCTATATCTCTCGCTACACGCGTTCTCGCTTTGCCGCGGCTTTTGGGCCAGGCGTCGCTTTCGAGCGGCTACCTTCGGGCGTGGATACTCAGCGTTTTTCTCCCTCGGTGGAGCAGGGGCTAATGGTTCGACGTCGGCATGCGATTGCTGAGGGCGCACCGGTCGTGGTGTGTATTTCCCGCCTTGTGCGGCGAAAGGGGCAGGACATGCTGATTCGTAGTATGCCTGCAGTTTTGGCTTCGAATCCGGAAGCGAAACTACTGATTGTCGGTGATGGTCCGCGGCGGGGGGCGCTGTCCGACCTGGCGCGCGAGTGCGCGGTGGCGGACTCGGTGATTTTTGCCGGCAAGGTGTCCTACGAGGATCTGCCGGCGTACTACAACGCTGCGGATGTGTTCGCGATGCCGGCAAGGACCCGGGGCGCGGGGCTCGATGTTGAGGGACTGGGAATTGTCTACCTCGAAGCGCAGGCTTGTGGTGTTCCGGTCGTCGCAGGTGAGTCTGGCGGCGCTCCCGAGACCGTACTCGATGGGCAGACCGGTTTGGTAGTTGATGGGACTTCGGCGCGTGCGGTGGCGCATGGCCTATTGACAATCCTTGGCGATCGCGACTTAGCCGTGACGATGGGGCGTCGCGGGCGTGAGTATGTGGAGGCTGAGTGGACCTGGGATGCGATGTCCGCGCGATTTCGCAAGATTCTCGGTTTCTAGCCCGAATTCCTTATAATGGTTACTTATGCCCACCGTTAACTCCTACGAGCCCCCGCGCGATGACCGCAGCGCGAAAGGCCGACCGGCAATCGGTTTTGATATCGGTGGAACCAACCTCCGCGCATCGGTAGTCAGCGCCGAGGGCAAGGTGCTCTGTAGGGTGCAGACCAGCTCTGATGGAAGTGTCGACGCGATTGAGAGGGGGATTGTTCAGACCTCGGAGCGGCTGGTGGAGCGTTTTCCCGATGTCAGCGCGATTGGACTCGCAGTCGCGGGTTTCCTCGACGAACATCGTCAGACGGTCCGTTTTGCGCCTCACTTGCCGTGGCGTGATGCGAATGTAGTCAGGCGTCTTTCCTTGCTTTTGCCGCGGCCGCTCGAGCTCGAGCACGACGCGAACTCCGCAGCCTGGGGAGAATACCGTTTTGGGGCTGCGCGAGGAGCGGACAATTGGGTCCTGTTCGCGCTCGGGACTGGTATCGGTGGCGCGATGATGCACGGCGGTTCCATCTATCGCGGGGCCTTTGGCACTGCGCCGGAGTTTGGCCATCTCACCGTTGTGCCGGACGGTCGACAGTGCTCCTGCGGGAAGCGCGGATGCCTCGAGCGCTACTGCTCGGGTACGGCGCTGGTGACCACCGCGACCGAACTCGCCCAGTCCGGTGGCTTTATTTCTCCGCTTACCGACGGGCTGGCGGCCGGCAGCGTGACCGGTATGGACGTCATGTCGGCCGCGTCGCAAGGTGATGAGCTTGCGAAGGCTGCTGTAGACGACTTTGCGTTTTGGCTCGGTCGTGGTCTCGCCATGGTCGGTGATGTCTTCGATCCGGAGCTCATAGTCCTCGGTGGAGGTGTATCGGGCGCCGCGAGCCTGTACTTAGACGCTGCGAAGGCCGAGTTTTCTCGCCACATTACCGGGGCAGGCTACCGGCCCATCGCGGAGGTTAAAATCGCACAGCTAGGGGCCGACGCGGGAATGATTGGTGTTGCTGATTTGGCCCGGACAGCGGCCGCTCAGTCGCCGCGAGCATAGGCGCAAGCCTCCCGGATTGGGGGAATTTTCGTGGCCTGCGCTGTAGTTATAGTTCGGCAATGTATAGTTTCTTTACGTGAATAATCGCTGGTACAAGTTCTTTAAATACATCCTCATCGGGCCGTGGCTACGTGTCTATAACCGGCCGTTTTACATCGGTGGGGAAAAGATTCCAGCCGATGGCCCGGCGTTGATGGTGTCCAACCACCTCGCCGTCATGGATCACTTCTACTTCCCTCTGGTCTGCCACCGTCAGCTGACCTTCCTGGCCAAGGCCGAGTACTTCAACACCCCCGGGTTTGTGGGCGGAATACAGAAGTTCTTCTTCACGTCAGTGGGACAGGTTCCCATTGACCGGGCTTCCGGCGATGCTGCACGCGATGCGCTAAATGCCGGCGTCAAGGTGCTGGGGCGCGGTGATCTGCTGGGTATTTCTCTCGAGGGGACCCGCAGCCCGGACGGTCGTCTGTATCGTGGCAAGACCGGCGCTGCTCGTGTGGCACTGGAGACCGGTGTGCCCGTGTATCCGATGGCCATGATTGATACCGAGAAGGCTAACCCGATTGGCTCGTGGATCCCGCGTCCGGCCCGAGTCGGCGTTGTTATCGGCGATCCGATCGATCCCGCGAAGTACCGTGACCAGTACGAAGACGATTACGACGCGGCACGCGCCCTCACCGATGACCTGATTGTAGAGATTCAGAAGCTCTCCGGCCAGGAATACGTCAACGCGTATGCGGCGGATGTGAAAAATTCGCTGGCGGCGGGCGAGGGGTACCCGGAGGGCACTGAGCCGGGCGGCGCTCTCACCACCGCCGCCCCGACACCAAAGCCGACCGGCCGCAGGCTGTTCAAGTGGGGTCGCTAAGATAGTCTCCGGACTGACCAGGCTGGAGAGGACTCTCACATGCGCTATTTCTACGACACCGAATTTATCGAAGACGGTACAACGATTGATTTGGTGTCGATTGGCGTAGTCGCAGAGGATGGTCGCGAGTTTTACGCGGTCTCTACTGAATTCGATGAGAGCAAGGCGGGGCCATGGGTTCGGGCCAATGTCCTCAACCAGCTGCCGAATCCCTCCTCGCCGCTGTGGATGAGTCGCGACAAGATTCGTGAAGAACTCTTTTCCTTCCTCACCGTGCCCGGTACCGGCAGTCCGGAACTGTGGGCGTGGGTAGGGGCGTATGACCATATCGCGCTGGTCCAGCTTTGGGGAGATATGACGAAGTTACCGCAAATCATGCCGCGGTACACCCGCGAGTTGAAGCAGTACTGGGAAATGGCAGGTAAGCCAAGGCTTCCTCGCCAGAAAGACGGCAAGCACGATGCGCTGGCAGACGCGCAGCATAACCTGGTGAAATTCCAGCGAATTGAGAAGGCTCTGCCTATTGGCTAACGGCAGTGGGGGCTTGTGGTTACAATAACTACTTGTGAGTTGGACAATTGACCTCCCTGTAGATGACCTCCCAGACTTGCCGCCGCTTCCGGGTGAGATGGCGAAGCGCTTTGAGGACGTAGTTTCGCGTCCTGCCCTCCAGCAGCCGAGCTGGGACCCGCGAGCTGCGGCAAATGTGCGCCGAATCTTGGAGTCTGTGCCTCCGATTGTCGTGGCGCCGGAGGTTCGTAAGCTCCGCCAGGAGCTTGCCGACGTCGCCAATGGCAAGGCGTTCCTGCTCCAGGGCGGTGACTGCGCGGAGACTTTCGAGTCGAACACCGAGCCGCACATCCGTGCAAACGTCAAGACTCTGCTGCAGATGGCTGTTGTCTTGACCTACGGCGCTTCGACCCCGGTCGTCAAGATGGCCCGTATCGCCGGGCAGTACGCGAAGCCGAGGTCCAAGGACATCGACGGCGATGGCCTGCTTAGTTACCGTGGCGACATGGTCAATGGTGTCGAGCCCACTGAAGAGGCCCGTGTCCACGATCCGGCTCGTATGGTCCGCGCTTACGCCAATGCGTCGGCTGCGATGAACCTGGTTCGTGCGCTGACCTCTTCGGGAACCGCTGACCTGCACCGACTCCACGAGTGGAATCGTGAATTCGTTACCAACTCCCCGGCGGGAGCGAGATACGAGGACCTGGCTCGAGAGATCGACCACGCACTGCGGTTCATGGCTGCGTGTGGAGTTTCGGATACCAACCTGCAGACAGCGCAGATTTACTCCTCGCACGAGGCCCTGGTCGTCGACTACGAGCGCGCGATGCTGCGTCTTTCAGAAGAGCAGGGAGGCGACAACCCGGAGCTGTTCAGCCTGTCTGCGCACCAGCTATGGATTGGCGAGCGTACCCGTGGCATGGAAGACTTCCACATCAACCTGGCTGCCATGATTGGTAACCCGGTCGGCGTGAAGATCGGCCCGACCACTACTCCGGAGGAAGCCGTCGCATATGCGGACAAGCTAGATCCGTTCTACCAGCCGGGTCGTCTGACACTGACTTCTCGCCTGGGCAACGACAAGGTTCGCTCGGTACTTCCTCCTATCGTCGAGGCCGTCGAGGCTTCCGGCCACAAGGTCATTTGGCAGTGCGACCCGATGCACGGCAATACCTACAGCGCCTCCAACGGATACAAGACCCGCCACTTCGATCGCATCGTCGACGAGGTCCAGGGCTTCTTCGAGGTGCACCGTGCAATCGGTTCCCACCCGGGCGGCATGCACATCGAGCTCACGGGCGAGGATGTTACCGAGTGCCTCGGCGGAGCCCAGGACATCTCCGATGTCGATTTGCCGGGTCGCTACGCATCCGCTTGCGATCCGCGCCTGAACACCCAGCAGTCGCTGGAGCTGGCGTTCCTCGTCGCAGAGATGCTGCGTAATTAGAACTCCGGTGGGGACGCAAGGGCTAGGCGCCTAGAAGCCCTTAACCGTGACGGTATCCCCGGCTCGGGCATCCGCGCCGGGCCGGGGGGACTGCCAAAAAATACGGTCGCCGTCAGCGGCGTTTCCGTCGACTCGTAGCTCGAGACCAGCTTTCTCGGCGGCTTCCCGAGCTTTCTCAATTGTCCGGCCGAGCAGGCTAGGAACCTCGGTTCTGCGCGAAACGTAGACCACTGCGGCCGGATTGTCGGGATCTATCAGCTCCCCCTCCTTCGGAGAGACTGATTCGACCCGACCGTTCGGGCGCGAGGACCGGCCCGCGTCGCGGATTTCAACCTGATTGATTCCCACCTTGGCCAGCGCACGCAGGGCATCGTCCTGCTTCCGGCCGACGACGTGCGGAATCTCGATGCCATTGTTGACCTGAAGAGTCACGCTGCTGCCCTTTATGAGGCCGGAACCAGCACCGGGAGACACGTCGAGCACTTCGTCCGGCTTTGCATCGCGAGAGAATACTTTCTTGACGTCCGCGACCACCAGCCCCGCGGATTCCAATCGCTTACGGGCCGCGTCCTCGCTCATCCCAATAACGTCCGGAACCTGAACCGGCGCCTTTCCCTTGGAGTAATGCACGGTCACAGCGGTGCCCACATCGACGGAAACTCCGGGCGACGGGTCGGACTTGACTAGGCCTCCCGTCTCTACATCGTCGGAGTAAACGGGGGAGCCGACTTTCTCCTGCAGGGTTCGGTCCGCCAGCGCAGCACTAAACGCCTGCGGGGAATGATTGGCGGGGTAGGGCGGGACCGTAGGACGGCCGAGGCTTACCAGAACCTTGACATCATCTCCACGTACCGCCTGCTGCCCCGCGACAGGCTCGGTTCCAATTACCTGGGAAGCCGCTACGGAATTGTGATAGCGACGGTCGACTACCGGCTCAAAGCCCGCATCGGTTATCGCGGACATAGCCTGTGGCTGAGATAGCCCAGTAATGGAGGGAACCTCTCCGTACCGGCCAGAGCCGAGCCACCACGAGCCGAGCCCCATACCAAGCGTCGCCAGCAGCGCGATGACGATCCACAGCGCGCATCCTCGTCGGGTGCGCTGGCGCCCTGGCGGCGTGGATTTGGCAGCACTTCGAGGTTCAATCCTGTTCCTCCCGGGTGCCTGCACCTCTGGGGCATGGGGCGGTACCTCTGGCGCTCGGTCTCGGTACCCGCCGAGCTCTGGCTGAGTTTGCTCGGGGCCGGGGACGGGCGTAGTCGGTGGGATTACAGCGCCGGTCGGTTGCGCAAACGTCGTCGGCGAGTCATCTGCCGGGAATTGTCCAGTCCGGTCCCGCTGGGGACCTCCAAAATCATCCTGTGGATATGCGGCTGTTTCCTTCCAGCTGTTCGGCCTGCCGGAGGAGGCCGCCCAGGTCTCATCCTGCGTCGCGGCCCGACCGGCTGCAGAGTCCGTCGGGGCGGGAACCCGGAAGGGAGGCAGGGCCAGCCGCACAGCAATATCGTCGAGGGCCTCGGCGAATTCGGCGGCATCAGCGAATCTTTCAGCCGGATTGCGCATGCACGCCACCGCTACCAGTTCATCGAATTCGGCCGGCACACCGTCGATAAGCTCGGAGGGCGGGGGAACGTCTTCGCTCAGACGCTTCATAGCGACCCCGAGGGAGGAGTCGGCATTAAACGGCGTGGAGCCTGTGAGCAGCTCAAAGAGGAGCACTCCGGCGGAGTAGACGTCGGAGGCGGGCGTAATCGAGTGGCCGGTCACCTGCTCCGGGGAGAGATAGGCGACAGTACCGACGATGACTGAGTTAGACGTGATCTTGGCATCGGCGGCGGCGCGGACCAGGCCAAAGTCGGCGAGCTTGACCTTGCCGGTCGACGAAATCAGGACATTTTCGGGCTTAACATCGCGGTGGACCATGTTCCGGGAATGGGCCACAGATAGGGCCTTCAGGACAGAGCGCATGACCGCTGCCGCAGCGTGAGGCGGCATAGGCCCGCGCTCTCGCAGCAATTCGCGCAGCGTCCCGCCATCCACCAACTCCATAATGAGGAATACATGTCCCGCACGGTCCGTGCCTTGGTCATAAACATTGACCAGAGACTCGTCGTTGAGATGAGCAACAGCCCGCGCCTCGCGTTCGAAGCGAGTGCGGAACGAAGCGTCATCGACATAGCGCGGGTCCATGACCTTGGCGGCCACTGGGCGGTCCAGCCTGAGATCCGTGGCACGATACACCGTGCTCATCCCGCCACGCGCGATTGCCGCTCCAATCAGATAGCGCTCATCGAGAACATCACCCTCGAGAATCTGCGCCATGAACTTGCCCTCACCTTTCCTTCTTCCGCAGCCTCCGCCCTTGGTAGAAAAGGCCGGCGGCAATTGCGTCACCAAGTATATGGGGACTACCGGACCGAAGAAGCTTCGCACCGCGGCGAGACGCTAAAGTTAGTCGATGTGAGAAAAATTCCTACGTGCTCCGATGTCCTTGAGCCCGACGAGCCAACCATGAACATCCCAGATGCCGCCGAGCGGATTGGCGTTGCCGTCACCCGCGTCCACGCGCTGCTGCAGGAAGGAAAGCTAATCGCGGTACTGCGCGACGATATCCCGCAGGTACCCGAGCGCTTTTTCGAAGGTGACGAAGTCGCCCGCTTCGTCCCCGGAGTTCTTGCCCTGCTTGCCGACGGCGGCTACAGCAAGGAAGAAACCCTGGAATGGCTATTCGCAGAGGATGAATCCCTGCCGGGCCGACCAGTCGATGCTCTCCATGGGCACCTGGCACGCGAAGTGATGCGTCGCGCCCAGGCAATGGCCCTCTAAGGGGTGCTGAAACGGCTGTTTAGAAACGGCTCAGGCTACTCGCGTGGCCCCTGCTTGTTAAAGCTCGCGAGTAGCCCGGCGGCCGCAAGGGGGAGAGCCACTGAAACGCGGCGCGTCGTGCCTACCCGGGCTCGCCCGCCGAAGACGTTGTAATCCGCGCGCTCAATCTCGGTGAGAATGTCCGAGTACAGAACGAATGCGGCGCGAATGGCTTGACGGCCGGGCGAAGCGAGCATGCCAATCCCCGGCTCTGCAGCCCGGTAGATGGCGCGGTTGCGCGCGATGGCAAAAGCGAGCGCACGCCTAACCCGTCGAGTGGCTCGTTTTTCGGCCGCACAGTAGTACAGTTCGTCCGGCTCCACGCCGAAAGCCGACCACTCCTGCAGGGGAATGTAGATTCGGCCTCGCTCGAGGTCCTCGGCAATGTCGCGCAGGAAATTCGTGAGCTGGAAGGCCCGTCCTAGGTCCGCGGCAAACGGTTCGGCCTCCGCGCGGGCAACACCTTCGCGGGTGCCCAAGATCGGCATCATCTCCAGCCCGATGACTGCAGCCGAACCCCACATGTAGCCCTCGAGCTGCTCCCACGTGTTGAAGTGAGCAATGTGCCCAGTCGAATCCGGTACGTCCATAAGCATCGAAACGACAAAGTCTTCGGCCAGTGTCGGCGCAATATCAAAATCTATAAAAGTCTGTGCAGCCGCTGAAATGACAGCGAGGTCCCGGGGCCTGCTGACGTCGGGAAGCGAGGAATCGACGAGCCTGCCTGCGGTAATCGTCTCCTGGAGACAGCGCGACAGGCCGCGTACCGTTTCTTCGACTTGGTCGGCGCGACAACCGCTGTGTTCGGTGCAATCAACGTAATCATCGACGATTCGAGCCCAGGCGTAGAGCGCCCACACAGCGCGGCGCTGACGAAAATCGAGGATCTTCGTGGCCAGGGCGTAGGTATGCCCATGAGTCTCTGTGATGCCCCGGCAGAGCGCGAAATCGCGAGAAGTGGCGAGACCCGCGGAGCTCGGAGAGGAGGAGATTGGTGTCACCTGTGTGACACTCCCTGCAGCTGGCGAGATTCCTTCGCAGCGGACTCATCGCGCCAGGAGTAACGCCACGAAACGCGCCCATTGACCAGCCACCCGGTGGCGAGCCATCCGGCGACGGTAACGATAATCATCCACGGCGCGTCGTAAAAGCGGTGATTGCCGCCACCGGCGAAGGATAGCGTCAGGATGAAAGTGAACAGGACTGTAGCCTGGACGAGCCACCGCGGCGGGCGGACCGTTCCCATCGGAGTCAGCAGGCTGGCGTAGTACCAGGGCAGAGCCACCGCGTTAAACACGCAGGCCACGACGTAAGCCGCAATCATACCCGCGACGTTGCTACGTGGGGTCACTCGGAAGTACAGCCAGCTCGCGACCAGACCGAGCAGCATAATCACAGTCGAGACGCGCCGCGTGTAACTGACGATGATGTTGAATGTGACATCGTCATTAACCCACCCCATCACCGCGGCGATGACGCCAGCGACTGCAGAGGGGGCAGCGAGAGGATTAATCACCTTGGTATTGCCGCTGATTTCCGAAATCCAGCCCCACGAGGACTCCACCAGCCAGGTCACGGCGGCGAGGGTTGCGACCATGATGACAGACAGCGCAATGCCCACCGCAAACAGCGCCGGAAGCCGTCGGACCGCGGAGCGGAAACGGGACAGCGGCTCACGACGGGTCAGCACGATCCAGACAACGAACGGAAGCGCCAGAACCGCCGTCGCCTTCAGTGCGACGCCAATGCCGATTGCGATGGCAGCAACGGCACCACCTGCGTACCGCTCCATCTCGAGGGCCGCGACTAAAGCGAGGCTGACAATGCCCACCATCAGGGCCTCGTTGTGCAGGCCCGCTATGAGATGCAGTAGAACCAGTGGATTGAGCACGCCGAGCCATTGTGCCAGCGCAACATTCGCGCCCAAAGCTCGCGCAATCTTCGGAATCGACCAGGCAATCGCCGCGAAACCTAGCAGACACAGGATGCGATAGGCGATGACTCCGACTGTGATGTTGTCACCCACAGCAGACGTAATTGCTTCGCCAATTCCCAGGTGTAGCGGGCCGTAGGGCGTCGTCGTATTGCGCCAGTCGGCGGAGACTTCCAGCAGCATCGGGCCGGGGTTGACTGCCGCGCCCTCGGTGTAGGGATCGAAGCCATCCCGAACCATTGCGCCTTGCATTAGGTAGGAATAGACATCGCGAGAAAACACCGGGCCCGCTAAGGAAAGCGGAATCAACCAGGTCAGGAGGACGCGGTTGAGCGTTTTCAAAGCGCCCTCGGAGTCCTTCGGCCCGGCAACGCCTTCAGCGAAAACCTGCTTTCGACCGATTTGCAGCCACGAGGTAACCAGCAGGACGATGCCGATCCAAATTATCGACTCGAACAGGAAAAACCCGTGACCGTAGGTGATCCAATCCAACCCCAGAGCGCTGACGACGCCCCCGCGGTACCGGGTCGAGCCACCACCGTAGGAACCCACCGCAATCAGCGCGGTACCAGCAACGCCGATCAGCGCGCTCCGAGAAATTTTCATGTCAACCTAAAAATCGTCGATGTAGTCAGTTATCTTGATTCTAATGGCTCGCCAACGGCCCCAACCGCTCGGCGGCTAGCCTGCCCGAAATCATCACGGTGGGCACGCCAACTCCGGGAACGGTAGTCGAGCCAGCGAGTATCACGTTGCCCGGCATAGCAGGGGAGAAGTTCCGCGGCCTAAAGGGACCCGTCTGGCGGAAGAGATGAGCCAGACCGAACGGGGAGCCGGCCCCCATTCCTCGCCGTAGCCAGTCGTTTGGAGAGTCGATGCGCCCGACTTTCCAATGCTCGGAGATTCCGAAAAATCCTCGTTCTTCGAGCACACTTGCCAGCTCCATGACGTACGCGTCTTTCACAGCGTCCCAATCGACGGCGGCGGAATCCAGGTTGGGGCAGGGGGCCAGCACGCTGACCGGCTCGAACTCGCGTCCGGAGCTATCCTGTACGACGCGCTCGGGCGAGGTCACAGCCGGGCGCGTCACCAGTAGCGACGGATCCGACATGATTGCCCCTCCGGACGGGGAAGAAATCTCACGGAACGTCTTGTCCCACTCATGCCCGAAAGAAATCAGGTGGTGACGTCGCGGCCATCCTGCCGCGATGTCAGTAGGGACAAGCCCATGCGCCACTACCGCGGACGGGGAGAAACGCAGAGGGATCAAACGCCTCTTCTGCTGTCTGCCCGCTTCATTCATCCAGCCCTGCACAACTGGCAGGTCCGGCGTACAAATCACAGCCTGCGCGGCAATATCCTCCAGAGCGCCGGTCGCATCATCGCCGGCTTCGACACCACGGTCTACCTGGACGGCGGAGACCAGGCCTTCGTCGTTAAGCCTAAGCCCCATAACCCGGGTTCCCAGCACAATAGACCCGCCTGCCCTGGTGAGGGCTTCGGCGAGAATCCTGGCGACCGCGCCCATCTCGTTGCCGAAGCGCTCAGAGCGTGGCACGAACACCCCGAGTGAGGTGTCCATATGCGAAATGCAGCCGTAGACCGCGCGTGCCTTCGCCGGAGCCACTCCCGCGTACAGAGCCTGAAAACTAAACACGCGGGTCAGCTCGCTATCGTCCAGGAAATCGTGCACCTTCCGCTCGAGGGGACCGAACGCCCCGAGCTTCATTAGCTTGACCAGGTCGCTCAGCGCGCCGGGCCCGGTGATTAGATCAGTGACACGGTCGAAACTGCGGGACATGAAGTTGGCGAATGAGGCATCGAAAAGCCCCTTGAACCACACCCGCAGCTTGGAATAGCCGCGGACGGTTCGCTCCGAGGCGCCAAAGCGGCGGAGCTCCGCGGCCATTGCGCTTTCCTCCGAGAAGACGTCGAGCCCGCCGCAATCGGCAAATTGTGCGTGGTAGGACGGCGTGACGGGCAGCGCGTGGAAGGACTCATCAATATCGTTGATGCTCAGTCCAACGGCCGCGACAGCCTCTTCGACTAGGCCCGGCATGGTCCACACGGTCGCCCCCGTGTCGAATCTTGCGCTCACGGGGCCGTCGGTGAGCTGGGTGCTCACGGTCTCAGTAGCGCAGCGACCTCCGATGAAGTGCTCGCGCTCAACCACGGTGACTCGATAACCCGCCGCGGTAGCGTACAGCCCGGCTGTCAAGCCGGATAGCCCTGCGCCGACAATCACTACATGCGGTCGGCTCGCGCCGCTTTCCGACGGCGGCAGCGTAGCCTGTCGCGGGCGATTCTGCTTAATCATTTTGGCGTCGTGGCCTAGCTCTGTCGGGTGGTTGCGCGGATACCCATCGCGATGAGATTCTCGCGATTGGCCTCAGGAAGGTCGGCCTTTTCGAGAGACTTAAACGCCCGTTCCGTCAGACGGTCGATCTCCCTTTCGACTTCGTCTGCCGCGCCCGATTCAGCGATGAGCTCGCGGAGACGATCGATGTCCTCGGGGCTGCTGACATTGCCCAGGTTTTCGTCGATAATCTGCGCCTTTTTCGGGTCAGAACCGTTGAAGATCTGCAGTGCGGTGCCGACCAGGACGGTGCGCTTTCCTTCGCGGAGATCGTCGCCAGCCGGCTTGCCCGTAACCGCCGGGTCTCCGAAGACTCCGAGCTGGTCATCGCGGAGCTGAAACGCCACGCCGATATCCCGACCGAAACTGCGGTAGGCGGCGATTAGCTTGTCTGGCGCCCCGGCAATCGCGGCCCCGATGTGCAGCGGTCGCTCAATCGTGTACGCAGCGGTTTTGTACAGATTGACCTTCTGCGCTGTTTCCACACGGCCGTCGCTGCTGGCCTCGGCCGTAATGTCGAGCAGCTGTCCGCCTAGAACTTCTGTGCGCATGGCCCGCCAGGGTACTAGCGCACGAGCGATGGCATCCCGTGACAGCCCGGAGCTGTGCAGCATATCGTCAGCCCAGGCTAGGGCCACGTCTCCCGCCAAGATCGCGGTTGAGACACCGTAGCGAGGTGCGGAGCCCCTCCATCCGTTTTCCCTGTGTTTAGCTTCGTAGACCTTATGAATGGTGGGGAATCCACGGCGGGTATCGGCATCATCAATAATGTCGTCATGAATTAGGGCGCAGGCTTGGATTAACTCCAGCGAGCTGACTGCGGTAAGTACAGCAGCCGGGTCCTCCCTGTCTGAGGAGGTTGCCTCTGCGCCTCCCGCCCCGAGCCAGCCCTGCCATGCAAAGGCCGGTCGAACGCGCTTTCCGCCGTTGAGCACGAAAGATTCCAGCGAATCGACGATGTCTCCGAATACGGCGTCGATATTCTCCGATTCGCCCCTTCTACCGGCGAAGTAACCCCTCAGAGTTTCCGTCACGGCCGCCGGCACTTCCCGGGGACTTATCTGCGCCAGGTGGTCAGTATCGCTCATGTCGGCCTCTCGTGCGTGACGGGTAATGCTCACTTAAGGATAGGCCACCACTTAAACTGTTTGACTATGTCCTCTACGATGCCTCCGACTCCCGGCCGCCAGGTAACAATTCGACAGGCCCTTTCCATGCCAAGCGCTGGCAGTATTCCCTTTTCTGTCGAATTTATGCCTCCCCGTGACGACGCAGCTGAACAGCGCCTTCTTCGGGCTGCCGAGGCGTTCCACGACCTTGGGGCTTCGTTCGCATCAGTAACCTATGGGGCCGGCGGCTCCAGTCGAAACCGCACTCTGCGCATCGCGCAGCGAGTTTCCCGCCAACCATTGACGACGCTAGTTCACCTAACCCTGGTAGAGCACACCGTGGATGAGCTCCGCGAAATCCTGCGCTCTTATCTCGACAGAGGCCTTACCAATCTTCTCGTTCTGCGGGGAGACCCACCCGGAGAGCCGCTCGGCCCCTGGGTACAGACTGAGGGCGGGCTGCGCTACGCCAGCGAACTGATTGAATTAATCCGTTCGGAACCGGAATTCGCCAAGTTCGAAATAGGAATCGCCTCGTTCCCGGAGGGCCACTACCGTTCGCCCGATCTAGAGCACGATACGAAGTACACTCTGACGAAACTGCGCGCTGGTGCCGAGTACTCGATTACGCAGATGTTCTTCGATGTGGAGCACTATCTGAAACTTCGCGACAGGCTCGCCGCCGCAGACTCTGAGCATGGGCAAAAGCCGATTATCCCCGGCCTAATGCCGATTACCTCACTGCGATCGGTTCGCAAGCAGGTGGAGCTTTCCGGTGCCAAGTTGCCCGCAGGCCTGGAGGAGCGCCTCATTGCAGCCGCTGCAGGGGACGAGCAGGCAAACAAAGACGAAATCCGCAAGGTCGGAATCGAGATTTCTACGCAAATGGCCGAGAGGCTTATCTCCGAAGGTGTCCCCGGCCTGCACTTTATGACTATGAACTTTGCCCGGGCTTCGCAGGAGGTGCTGCATAACCTGGGTATGGCCCCAGCGTGGGGCACAGGACAGGACATGCTTAGGGGCGGCTTTTAATCCCTCCCACACAACGGGGGAGGGGGCTAAAAGTCCTGCATATCCCTGATTCGGCGTGCCCACAGCACGCCCAAGATAGAGGCGAGAATGCCGATTGCCGCGGCGGCTGCAGCGTAGATCAGGAACTCATTGCGCTTGGTTGAACCCGCAGGTGAGGATGCCCACACCGAGTGTTTTTCTCCGGCGTTGAATTGCCACTCAACCTTGTTCGGTGCACTGGAGCGGCCGTTAGAGTTAGTAACTTCCTCGGGGAAATTTACGAGCAGGTCGATATTCGAGTCCGGCACGTGGCTGAGATCCACGCTTCCGTTGATGGAAATTTGGTCGCCGCCGGTGCGGGCGATTTCGATGGCAATGGTGTCGTCGGAAAGCGTGCTCAGGGTGTCGGTGACCTCGCTGAAGCGTAGATCGGCGAAGGAGACTTCCATGCGCCCCGTCTGGCTGTCGAGCACATTAGTGGTGACACGATCGCGGAGCTCTTCGGGAGCTTGCCAGTCACTGAACTGGGAGCGGGCTGATTCGTTCGGGGTGATTCTGACGGCACCGTTGACTCGGTCGTCTCCGGTAATTGTCATCCCGGCCTGCGCTTCGAAGCATCCGGTGAGGGGCAGGACTGCGGCCAGCGACCCGAAGGCTGCAAGCCTGCGAAGGCGCGAGAATGTCGGCCAAGTCTTATTCCGCGCTGTTGCCGTCTGCGGCGCCGGTGACGCTGTCATGAGGAACCTTTACTCCTAACACTGCAAAGGGGCGGGAATCGCCGTTGAAATGGAAATTTCGCAGAACATCGACGAATCCAAATTGTCGGTAGAGGCGCCATGCTCGGTTCGCTTCGTTTGGGAACTCAGGCGTCGAGAGCAGCACCACCGCCTCTTCTCTGCCGGAGATGAGTTCCCGCAGTAACCGCTTTCCGACGCCCTTGCCCTGGTAGTCGGGATGAATGTGAATTTCCGAGAGCTCCGCGTAGTTTCCCAAAAGCGTACTGATAGTTCGAAGCGGCCACCCGGACGATGCCATCCCGGCGCGAACTTGGCGGTGCCACCAATAGGTGTCGCGTCCAGTTCGGCAATATCCGATGCCAATCAGCGGATACCGCGGGTCGTCCAGGGCCTCGCTGGGGGATACGCCTTCTGGGTGCGCGATGGCACCTACAGCGGTAAACCCGGGGAGCAGGGGTTGCTTCGCCCATTCTGTTAGGCGTCCCGAGAAAATCGCCGGATTGTATTTCATCGCAGTGATGTACAGCGAAACTGCCTCTTCGAGGCGGAGCTCAAAATCAGCCTCCGACATTGGCACAACACTGTAAATCACGGCTCTAAGCCTAGCTGCTTTATGTTGGCGTATTCATGCGTTGGCTAAAACAACTAAAGGAATCGAATATATGTTCGAATTTACTTGGGGTGGAATCCGGTCGGGGGGATAGCGTGTCGGCATCCAAGCGGTGAGGCAGAAGTAGGAGGGCTGTAGAGATGGCAACTCCGAATGTGGTTGATTTTAGGGCTGCGGCTCGTGGGGGAATTGTCGTACCTGGGGGTGTCTCTCGGCAGTCGCTGGATTTGTTTACGCGTGCTCGAGGGCTCGCTGCTATGGCGGCGCAGGCGGAGCCGGATGAACAGCTGGAGCTGGCTTATCGTGCTGCATTGCGCGGGGCGGGTGCCATTTTAAATATGTCTGAAGGCCAATCTAGTAAGCGTCGTCGGCGTCGTTCTCAGAGCGCCTGGGAGAACCTCAAAGTCTCTCGAGCTGAATATTCGGAGTGGGTTGCGCGCTTTCAGTCCTACTCGCAGCTTCGTAATGAAGTGCGCCTCGGGTTGGTGCGGCGTATTGATGCTCGGAAGTCTCGGGAGCTAATGGGGCTGGTTGACGAGTTTCTCGACGTTGTGGAGGCGGACCTAGGAATTCTCCCTGCGGCAGCATAGTGGTTCGTGTGTAGTAATCGCAGTGGTCGAAACGGGGGTTTGTCCTAGCGGTGTTTATGCTGTTTGACCCCTGTTTTGGTGGTGTCATGGTTATGAGTTTTGCTGTGGAAATAGGGTGGTAGCTCCCTGCGTGGAACAATTGGGGTAGGTCATCCGTTATTTGGGTGAGATTGCTTGATTCTTCTCGCTACCGTCCCCGTGTTTTGCAGCGCTAAAGCTTGGGCTGGCCATCGGGCGCTAGAGTGAGAGGTCAAGGTATGCCCCTTGAATTGGCGATGGAGGAATCGTGGGACTATCTGAGCAGGAACAGCGGATGCTCGATGAAATTGAATCTGCGCTCTACGCTGAGGATCCAAAGTTTGGTTCGGCTATGTCTGGCCGTGCTTTTTCTTTGGAAGAGGATGAGGGGGCAAGCCGTGGTTTTTCTCTCCAGGTAATTGCCCTGATTTTGCTGGGGTTGCTTATGCTTCTCGGCGGGGTTGCCCTGTTTACTGTCAGCGCTTGGTTTATCGCACTTTCCGTCGCCGGTTTCGTGCTGATGTTCGGCGCCGGGGTCTGGGCGCTGACTGGTCATGGTGGCGGAACGGGTGCTAACAGCCTGAGTTTTTCGCGGTCGGCTGGTGGGGATCGTGAAAGGTTTGGCAACTCCCGAAAGACGAGGAGTCCGAAGTCTTCGGGTGGCTCTAGTTTAGAGTCCCGGTTCCGGGGTCGATTCGAAGGTCGCTAAGGCGGCGTTCGGCCTGCCAAAAACTAAACAGTCCACTGCATGGAGTCCCTGCGCGATTAGGCGCGGGGGCTTTTTGTTTTGCCAGGGAGCGGTTCGAGGGTTCCGGGGGAGAGGCTCGCTCAATGGCGGACTGGTCGGAGTGGGCAGTGGGGTGCAGTGGGGTGTCATTGTCGATTCGCCCACTTTGCCCCACGCTGATTCCCCACTTTGCCCCACATTGGTGTTCGTGCGGCGATTTTTGGGGCGGCACCGCCGTGGCTCTTCGTGAAAAATTAGAGAAAAATGCTGGTTATAGGGGTGTGGGCGCAAAGCTAGGGAGGTGGGAGGTTGGCGCGTAAAAGTAGGCGGGGTAGTGTTAACCGTGGTGCGGGAGTGGCAGATGTGATTAGGTGTAGGGTGAAGTGCGGGCAAGTCACCCACTGTCGCCAGAAATTTATTAATTGTTTAAAAACCCAGGTCGAAGCACTGATTATCACTCTTTTGGGCTGAATTGGACGGCTTCTGCTGGGGATATATTGGCGTAGAACTATCGAGAGTGGGGGATTGTGGGGTAAAGTGGGGCGTGATGTTGGTCCAGGTTGCCAATGTTGCAGAAATGAATATCTGATTCGGTCGCGCTAAGCGTCCCTGCTTGGAGGTTTTCCGCCTCGTCGGTGGAAGCCTGATTTGCAAGGGGTGTTCAGCGGGTTCGCGTCGTCGGTAAACGGGGAGAAGGAGGCCAGTGACGCATGTTTCTGGGCACCTATACCCCCAAGCTCGATGACAAGGGGCGCCTGACGCTTCCCGCGAAGTTCCGTGAGGGCTTGGCGGAAGGGCTGATGGTGACCAAAGGGCAAGATCACTCACTGGCGGTTTATCCAAAGGAAGAGTTCGTCAAGCTGGCGAAGAGGGCGACGAAGGCATCGCGCACCAATCCTCAGGCGCGTGCTTTCATTCGTAATCTCGCAGCCAGCACTGATGAGCAGAATGCGGATGGATCCGGGCGAATCACCTTGTCCATGGAGCATCGCCGCTACGCAAACCTCACCAAGGAATGCGTCGTTATCGGATCGATTGATTTTCTGGAGATCTGGGACAAAGAGTCCTGGGAGGCCTACCAGGCTGAGCATGAAGCCGACTTCTCCGAAGGTGAGGACGAATCACTTTTCGGTGTTCTCTAGGGCGAAAAGCGTCATTCGTTTTCCGTTCGGGAATGCAGTCCGGCAGCGTGTTACTGCCGGTCTGACAACTAAAAGAGGGAATGTCCGCATGGACTCCGTCCGATGTCCCCTGGTGTACTTCCCCGATACCAGGTTCCGTCGGGCGGGGCCCTGTGAGCATCCCCGCTTTTTTATCTAGGCAACTGTGCACAAGGAGGGAACATGCCGGATTCTCAAGTCACCGGAGATCGCAAGTCCGGTGAATTCGGGCATGTTCCTGTTCTGCTGCATCGGGTCACCGAGCTTCTCGCCGCAGGAATTGAAGCGTTGGGGGATGACGCTGTTGTCGTCGATGGCACGTTGGGCGCTGGTGGTCACACCGAGTATCTACTGGAAACTTTCCCCGGGCTCCGCGTAATTGGTCTCGATCGGGATGAAAATGCGCTTCGAGGTGCCGAGGACCGGCTTGAGCGCTTCGGCGATCGATTTGCTGGATTCCGCGTCCGATTCGATGCCCTGGATGACGTTCTGGCGGGTTCGGTCGAGCCTGCAGCCGGGACTTCGAATGCATCCGGAATTGTCGAGTGCGTCAATGAGCACGGTCTCGCCGGTGCTCTGTTCGACCTCGGTGTCTCATCGATGCAGTTAGACCAGGTGGACCGTGGCTTCGCCTACCGTGTTGATGCGCCTCTGGACATGCGCATGGACTCCAGTCAGGGAATTACCGCGGCCGATATTCTCAATACCTACTCCCACGGCGATATCGCTCGAATCCTCTCTACCTATGGCGACGAGCGCTTCGCGGGGAAGATCGCCTCCGCGGTTGTAAAGGAGCGCGAAAAGTCGCCCTTTACAACTTCAGGTCGACTCGTTGAACTGCTTTACGACGCTATCCCGGCCGCGTCTCGGCGCACCGGCGGGCATCCGGCCAAGCGCACATTCCAGGCTCTTCGCGTAGAGGTTAACCGCGAGCTGGAGGCGCTCGAGAACGTGCTGCCGATTGTCTGTGGTGCACTTGCAGTCCAGGGACGCGCAGTGTTTATGAGTTACCAGAGCCTCGAAGACCGCATCGTGAAGAAGGAGTTTGCCCAGCGTGTGAAGTCGACGACCCCGCCCGGGTTGCCGATGGAACTGCCCGGGCATGAGCCCCGCTTTGCACTTATTACCAGGGGCGCTGAAAAGGCGTCGGCAAGCGAAATCGAAGACAACCCGCGGGCAGCGCCGGTACGAGTTCGCTGTATCGAGCGAATACGGCCTGTCTAAACAACCGAAATAACACTAACCACGCAACCAAGTACTCGGGGAGAACACCAATCATGGCAACGACAATCACGGACAATGCCACGGCACGGCAGACGTTCCGCGCGCCGGCCACGACTGCAGGCGTGGGTACTAAGACTAATCGTGGGCGCCGAGTAGGTCAGGAACCTTCGCAGCGCAGGTTTGGTAGGACCGGATCGAAGCAAGTTATTTCGGTGCGCGGCAGGCGAATCGTTGCTGCGCCAAAGGATCATCGGAAGGCTATTACCGCGGCAGTAATTATCGCGCTGGTTGCGGCGGGCATCATCGTCGCAATGGTTCTTTCCGCAGTGTCGACCTCCAAGTCATTGGAGCTGAACGCGGCGCAGGAGAAGGAATCGGAGCTGCGTAACTCCCTCGAGGTTCTCGAGCGCGATGTCGCATACCTCCAGTCCACCGGTGAAATTGCTCAGCGCGCCATTGCGGATGGGATGATCAATCCCGAGCAGCCGGCAGTTCTAAACGTCGATCCGGATGGAAAAGTCAACGAGGTTCGACCCGGAGACCCGAAGACACAGGGTCTGACCGACGTAAACGGTTCGGCTCCGACGCGCCCTCACGCGCCGTCGTCGGACCCCAGGGAAACTGAAAACGTCCCGGGAATGCAGGCTCCGGCAATTCAGGAAGCTGTACCGGGACAGCAGGAACTTCCTGCAACCGCGCCTTATGCGCCGCAGAACCGGCAGGCACCTGCACCGGCGCCTGCGCCAGCCCCGGCACCCGCACCGGCCCCGGCACCCGCACCAGCCCCGGCACCCGCACCGGCTCAGTAGTATTTTCTGTCCCGTCAATCCCGAGGGCCGGGGGCGAGTGGCGGTAAAATCGCTTACCTATAGTTATTGAACAAACTGTTTCCTGCAGTCAGGCCGATTCCTGTTTGGCAATGGGTAGTTTTCTCAGTAGCTCAATGACAAGAAGCTCGCCGATAACGAAAAGTAGAAAGCGCTAACGCATGACTCGACCTAAGGACGATTTTCCTAATCGTGGAGGGCGACGTGACATCGGCGAGCGCGCATATCGGTTGCAGCCCCGAGACTCGTCCGGTGGGAATCAAGGCGGCAGTAGGATGTCGGCGGGGCGTGGCCGAGGTATTAAGACCTCGGAGCAGCTCAAAACCTCACCGGGGGACTTCATCCGGCGTCGTAATTGGCTGCAATTCTTCGGCGCTATCGCCGTCCTTATTCTGGTGTTCAGGCTCGTTTGGGTGCAGCTGCTCGTAGGGCCGGATCTGTCGGCAGCAGCCCAAAATCAGCGCACCGTGGAAGTAGTAGATGCTGCCCGTCGTGGGGCAATCCTGGACCGGAACGGCTCTCGGCTGGCCTTCACCATGGAGGCTCGAAGCATCACCGTTCACCCTGCCAGCCTACGCAAGCTCATTGATAAGAAGCACGAACTCTGGCCGGATGAGGTTCCTGCTTATGACGAGCGGACTCAGCAGATTGCAAAAGACCTGCCAAAGATTATTGGTGTAAAGGACTTGGATGCTGACAAGGCAGGGGATAAGCGGCGCCGACAGACGACTGAGGCTCCGGAGGAGCCGTCAGTGCAGGAGAAGCCGGAGGGCATCAGCTCCGCCGAAATTCTGAAGAAGCTTCGCGACGAAGAGAGCTCTTACGAAGTTCTGGTCCGCAATGTCGACCCCGACAAAGCCGCGGCTATTGTTGATAAGTATCCTGAGCTCGTTTCTGAGCGGCAGGATATTCGCCAGTACCCGAACGGCGCTACGGGTGCGAACGTCATCGGCAAAATTGGTATGGACGGTGTCGGGCAGTTCGGCTTCGAGGCATCGCGCGATTCCCGTTTGCAGGGTATCAACGGTGGCAAGAAGATTGACATCGCCCAAAACGGTGTAGCGATTCCGGGGTCTACCCGCGACGTGCACCCCGCTGTGGATGGCACCTCATACGAATTGACCCTCGACCTGGATATGCAGTACTTCGTCCAGCAACAGTTGAATCAGGCGAAGGCTAACTCCGGAGCAAAGGATGCTTCGGCCGTAGTCCTGGACGCGAAATCCGGCGAAGTTTTGGCGATGGCTCAAGCTGACACCGCCAACCCAAACCGAGACATGGGCAAGGAAGTTGAGGCAGGTCGTACGATCGCCAACTCGGCCGTATCGAATCCCTTTGAGCCAGGGTCGGTAGCCAAGATTATTACTGCGGCAGCGGCGATTGAGGACGGAGTCACCACTCCGGATGAGGTTCTCCAAGTACCTGGCAGCATCGAAATGTCAGGTGTAACGGTGCGTGACGCATGGCAGCACGACACCGAGGCCTTCACAACCACCGGTGTCTTCGGTAAGTCCTCTAACGTCGGCACGCTGATGCTGGCAGAGCGGCTCGGCCAGGATCGATACGCGGAGATGCTTCACCTCTTCGGACTCGGCCAGTCCACCGACATTGAGCTTCCTGGAGAGTCCGCCGGCCTGGTGCCGCAGCGCCCGCAATGGTCCGGTGGTACTTTCGCGAACCTCCCGATTGGCCAGGGCATGGCCATGACACTCCTCCAGATGACCGGCATCTACCAGACCATCGCTAACGACGGTGAGCGGATTGCACCGCGGATTGTGCGATCGACGATTGCCTCCGACGGCACCAAGACCGCCGCTCCGGTTCCGGAGCCAGTACGTGTGGTAAGCCCCGAAACGGCGACCACAGTTCGTGCAATGTTCGAGTCCGTCCTGCAGTCGGATAACTCCGGTGAGCAGTCGGGCACCGGTGCCGGAAATGGCATCGAAGGCTACCGCTTGACCGGTAAGACAGGTACAGCACAGAAGGTTGATCCGGAGACGGGAGCCTACTCGAATTCCCAGTACTTCATCACCTTCGCGGGCATTGCGCCCGCCGATGACCCACGATTCGTCATCGGCATTATGCTCGACGAACCGGTCCGGGGTGTGCACGGGGAAGGCGGACAGTCCGCCGCTCCGCTGTTCAAGGACATCGCGGCGTGGGCCCTAAACCGCTACAACGTTCCGCTTTCTGCTCCGAGGGAGGGCAAGCTGCTCTTGCAGCCGTAGCATGAGTACCAAGTGCGCAGGCCTCGGCGCGCCCCACCGCGCGGGGCTTCGCATCGAAAAAATAAATCGCTAAGACACCACCGACACGATTGAAAAGAGGGACATCGCCAATGACCGCCACCCTTGCGAAGTTGTGCGACCTATCCCAGGGCCGCCTTGACGGGATCACCGAGGATGAGGCAGCAAAGCTGGAGATTGCAGGCATTGAACTCAACGCCTCCGAGGTTGGCTCGGGTGGCATCTTCGCCGCGGTACCCGGTACTCGGACGCACGGTGCCAAGTACGCCTCTCAGTCGAAAGGCGTGGCCGTGCTAACTGATGCGGAAGGCGCCGGTATTATTCGCCAGTCCGGCGATGAGCGGCCGATTCTCGTCGTTGACAGTGTGCGAGAGGTCATGGGGCATGTCGCCTCAGAGATTCACGGGCACCCCTCGGAATCGCTGACGGTCATCGGTGTCACTGGTACCTCGGGCAAGACCACTACGACGTATCTCCTTGAGGGGGCGCTGATTGCCGCGGGTTGTAACACGGGCATCATCGGCACGACCGGTACGCGTATTAATGGTCGTAAGGTTCCCTCCAGCTTGACGACTCCCGAGGCTCCGGCGTTGCAGCGTCTCTTCCACGAGATGCTCGCTGAGGGAGTCACGCACGTGGTCATGGAGGTTTCTTCCCACGCGTTGTCACTCGGCCGCGTAAACGGAGTCCGATTCAATGTCGGTTGTTTCCTCAATCTCTCCCAGGACCATCTCGATTTCCACAACACCCTCGACGAATACTTCGAGGCTAAGGCCGCGCTTTTCGACGCCTCCGGCCCACTCCATGCACCCCGAGCGGTGATCTGTGTGGATGACGATTGGGGCGCCCGTATGGCGAGCGTTGCCGCACAGGATCCAGCGGTCGAGATTTCCACTGTGGAAACGGAGCACTGCACTCGAACCCGTCCCGTTGATGTTTCTACCGCCCATAAATGGACGGCATCCGAGGCGAAGGTCGCACAAAACGGCCTGCAGCGCGTGATGTTGAGCGATGACGGCGGAGCTGCGACTCAATTGCAGGTGCCGCTGCCAGGCGCTTTCAATGTGGCAAATGCCGCCGTGGCATGGGCTGTGCTCGACGCTGTGGGGCACGCGACGGACCAGGCGAAGGAGGGCCTCGGCCA
Organism: Corynebacterium lactis RW2-5; assembly: GCF_001274895.1. Taxonomy (NCBI): domain Bacteria; kingdom Bacillati; phylum Actinomycetota; class Actinomycetes; order Mycobacteriales; family Corynebacteriaceae; genus Corynebacterium; species Corynebacterium lactis. The sequence goes on along the minus strand of NZ_CP006841.1, from coordinate 1,775,994 downwards.
GGTGCGTGTTCCTGGGCGCATGGAACCGATTGATGAGGGCCAAGACTTTCTGGCCGTCGTCGACTACGCCCACAAGCCCGCGGCGGTCAGCGAAGTGCTCGCGACTCTTCGCGCCCAAACTTCCGGACGCGTAATCGCCGTTGTCGGTGCAGGGGGTGATCGCGATCGGGCGAAGCGCCCAATCATGGGCGCTGCCGCAGCGGAAGGAGCAGACTTCGTCATTATCACCGATGACAACCCGCGTTCCGAGGATCCCGCAACGATTCGCAGGGCGGTTGTCCAGGGTGCGACGGAGGCTCATGCGGGCGCCACTATTGAGGAGATCGGCGACCGCAGCGCAGCAATCAAGCGAGCGGTCGAAGTCGCGCGCGCCGGCGATAGCATCGTCATCGCTGGTAAAGGCCACGAAACTGGCCAGGACATCGGCGGGGTTATTCATCCCTTCGACGACCGAGAGCAGCTCGGGCAGGCACTGAGGGATCTGCAACAGACCAAGTAGAACCGATCACAAAAAGACAAAGACGAAGAATTCAAGGATTACTGATCACGATGATTAACCTGACCGCGCAAGACGTCGCCCGCATCGTGGGTGGCGAGCTGGCGCATGTCGATCCCAGCGCTCAGGTGTACAAGCCCGCAGAATTCGACTCGCGAAAGGTAACTGAGGGGTCAATTTTCCTTGCGTTGCCGGGAGCTCGAGTCGATGGGCACGACTTCATCGAGCAGGCCGTGAGGGCAGGGGCGACGTTTGCTCTTGCCGCCCGCGATGTCGGACAACCTTCGGTCGTCGTAAAGCCCTTGGGTAAGCAGGAATCGAATGCGGACGCTTTTGCCCATGACCCCGACGGCTCTGGCGCAGCAGTGCTCCAGGCTTTGGGGAAGCTGGCGCGCTATGTGGTCGACACGCTGGCTCAGGAGAAACTGAACGTCGTTGGAGTCACGGGTTCTGCTGGAAAGACCTCCACGAAGGACATGATGGCATCGCTCATGCGCGTCGATGGTCTGACCGTTGCTCCGAAGGGTTCATTCAACAACGAGATCGGTCATCCCTACACGGTGCTACAGTGCACCGAGGAGACTAAGTACCTCGTTGCCGAGATGAGCGCGAGGGGAGTTGGGCACATCGCGCATCTCGCCCAGATTGCTCCGCCGACGATTGGTGCGGTTTTGAACGTGGGCACGGCCCACCTGGGAGAGTTTGGCTCGCGTGAGGTCATCGCACAGGCCAAGGGCGAGCTGGTCGAGGCGCTGCCGGCGGCAATCGACGGTGGCATCGCGGTTCTAAACGCCGACGATGCACTGGTTGCTGCAATGGCCGCACGTACCTCTGCGAAGGTCGTCTACTTCTCTGCGAATCCGGACAACACGGATGCCGATTACCGGGCAAGCGATATTGAACTCGACGATATGGCGCGCGCATCCTTCACCCTGCGTGTCCCCTCTGGCCAGGAACTGCCGGTGCGCCTGAAAGTCTTCGGTGCGCACCAGGTCTCGAATGCCCTGGCTGCCGTGGCCGTCGCGGTCGAAGCGGGCATCGCGCCCGAGCGCGCTGCTGCCGCGTTGAACGAGCACGTCGCAGCGTCGGAGCGGCGCATGGACGTCCAGGAGCTTCGCTCCGGCGCAATCGTTATCAACGATTCTTACAATGCCAACCCGGATTCCATGCGCGCCGGTATTGACGCGCTGGCCCGCGCAGCTAGCGGCCGTCGGCAAGCGAGCTCCTGGGCGGTGCTGGGGCAGATGGGCGAGCTGGGAGACTCGGCGGTGGACGAGCATGAGGCGCTGGCGGAGTACCTGGTTGAGCGGGAGATCGCTCACCTGGTTGCGGTGGGAGACGGCACAAATGTGCGTGCCCTCGCCGACAAAGCTAATGACTTGGGGTTAAATACTTTTAAGGTGCGGGATACTGACGCCGCGGCGAAACTCGTCGCGGAGAAGATGAATCCTGCGGATGTTGTATTGGTTAAGGCCTCGTATTCGGATGGTATGTGGCGGGTCGCGGACTCGCTCGTGGCGTTGGATCGACAGCAGGCAGACGGTGAAAGCGAAGAGGAAAAGTAAGTGATTCAACTTATTCTCAGTGGTGCAATTGCATTCCTTGTGAGTGTCTTTTTGACACCCGTGCTGATCCGTAAATTCTCAGCGGAAGGCCTGGGGCAGGAGATTCGCGAGGAGGGGCCGAAGAGCCACTTCCGCAAGCGCGGCACTCCGACGATGGGCGGCATCGCAATCATCGTCGGTGTTCTCGCCGGCTACTTTGTGTCCCACGTAGTCACGTTTATTCAGACCGGGGTGGGGCCGTCCGCGTCGGGCCTATTGGTGCTGTTTCTGATGCTCGCCATGGGCGGGCTGGGGTTCGCCGATGATTTCATCAAGCTTTATAAGGGGCGCAACCTCGGCCTGAACAAGACCGCTAAGCTGCTCGGCCAGCTGGCCGCGGCGCTGGTTTTCGGTATGCTGCTGCTGCAGTTTCCCGACGCAACAGGACTGACCCCGGGGTCCACGAACCTGTCTCTCACTCGCGACATCTCGATTCTGAATCTGGCACCGGGGCCGGTGTGGATCGGCATGATTGTGTTCCTGGTGTTCGTCTACATCGTCATCGCTGCGTGGACCAATGCTGTGAACTTGACTGATGGCCTCGACGGCCTGGCAGCAGGCACGACAGCACTGCTCCTCGGCACCTACACGGCGATCACCTTCTGGCAGTTCCGCAACTCCTGCGAGGTCTCGCTCGGCGCCGGATGCTACGAGGTTCGTGACCCGCTGGACATCTCCGTCATCGCCGTTGCAGGCCTGGGCGCATGTCTCGGTTTCCTGTGGTGGAACGCGGCCCCCGCAAAGATCTTCATGGGAGACACCGGCTCGCTGGCCCTCGGCGGCCTGGTCGCGGGTCTGTCCTTCGTCACCAAGACGGAGTTGCTGATGATCATCATCGGCTTCATCTTCGTGATGGAGGTCGCGTCCGTGGCCATTCAAATCGCGGTGTTCCAAACCACCGGCAAGCGTGTGTTCCGCATGGCACCCATTCATCACCACTTCGAGAATGGCGGTTGGGCAGAGACGACCGTCGTTGTCCGATTCTGGCTCTTGGCGGGAATCTTCAACATGCTCGGTGCGGCAATTTTCTACAGTGACTGGCTCTCTCAGGTAGGCGTATTTCAATGATTAACTCACCAGATTCGACCAATTCCGCCGATACCCGAAACATCGATTTAGTCGCTGTGGTGCGCTCTGGTCGTACTCTGGTGGCCGGCGCCGGAGTCTCCGGTCGCGGGGCTATTTCGATGCTCCAAGATATGGGCTGCCCCGAGATTGTCCTCGTCGATGATTCCCCCCAGGGCGTGAGCGTCGCCGGCGAGTTCGGTATCGCTTGCGCTACCTCATCCGCGGCGGTGGAGCTGCTTGACGACGCGGCCGCCGTCGTTACTTCTCCAGGCTGGCGCCCGGATAGCGCCCTGTTCATCGCGGCCGCTGCCGCTGGCGTCCCGGTCTTCGGCGACGTCGCTGTCGCCTTCGCGGGCGATCGGGCACTGTTGTGGGGGCCGTCCCGCAAGTGGCTGGTGGTCACCGGCACGAACGGCAAGACCACCACGACGTCGATGCTGGCGGAGATGCTCGGTGAGCGCGGCCAGGCCGTCGGCAATATCGGCGTCGCGCTTCACGACGCGCTGAAGGCGCAGCCGCGGATTGAAGTTCTCGCAGCCGAGTTGTCGAGCTTCCAGCTGCACTGGGCTCCGAACCTGCGCCCGAATGCAGGAGTGCTGCTTAACCTCGCCGAGGATCACATCGACTGGCATGGCTCTTACGAGAACTACGGCCGCGATAAGACCCGGGCCTTGATGGGCGGTGTCGCCGTTTACGGCGTCGATGACGCCGATGTGGTCGAGCATGTTGAGCAGATGCGCTCTAACGGAGAATTCGGCCGCGCCCCGATTGGCTTTACCGATGCCGCCCCCGAGGCAAACCAGGTCGGTGTCCGCGACGGCATGATTGTCGACCGCGCTTTCGGTACGGAGGAGGAAAACCTCGGAGAGGGAATCATCATTGCTCCGGCTGCGGGCATTTCCCCGCCCGGCCGCGCCGGAATTCTAGATGCGGTAGCGGCGACTGCGCTCGCGCGCAGTATTGGCACGCCAGCGGAGGATATCGCGGCGGCCCTCGGCTCCTTTGAGGTCCGTGCCCACCGCGGCCAGGTTGTATTCGACCACGGGGGCGTCCCCTGGATTGATGACTCCAAGGCGACGAACCCGCACGCAGCGGACGCTGCCCTGTCCGGCCATGACCGGGTTGTCTGGATTGCGGGCGGTCAGCTAAAGGGAGCGGACATCGCACCGCTTATTGCCAAGCACGCGCACCGTCTGCAGTCCGTGATCGTTTTGGGCACGGACCGCCAGGAAATCTGTGATGCGCTAGCCCGAATCGCCCCCGCTGTCCCGGTCACCGCGATCGCGGATACCGACAAGGTCGATGCGATGGCGAAGGCCTGCATCGCGGCCGCGGAGTCCGCCTCCGTGGGCGATGTGGTGCTGCTGGCTCCGGCCGCGGCGAGCTTGGACATGTACTCTGGCATGGCGGAGCGTGGCGACCTCTTCGCCGAGTGGGCACGGAAGGCGACGACCATTGATGGATAGTTCCCGCAAAGCCAGAGATTTGAGCCAGTCCGCGCAGCGCACCAGGGGCGCAGCCACGAAGCAGAAGGCTCCGAGTAGCCAAAAGCGGCAGCGTTCGGCGCTCGTCGAGCGGTTTAACGACTGGAAGTCGCGTCCGCTGTTCGACTACCTGCTGCTGATGACGATTATTGGTCTGCTGACCTCCATCGGCCTGGTTATGGTGCTGTCCGCATCGATGGCCAGCGCCGGTCGCGATTCCGGCAACGTATGGTCGGTGTTCATCAGGCAGCTGATTATGGTCGCCGGCGGTCTGATTTTTATGTGGATCATGCTAAAGCTGCCGGTAGAGTTCATCCGCAAGCTCGCACCGTGGGGCCTCGGCTTCTCCTTCGTCCTTCTAATCCTCGTTATTATTCCCGGCATAGGTATCGGCCTGGAAGAGACGGGCGCGCGCTCGTGGCTCAGTTTCGGTGGCTTCACCATGCAGCCTTCGGAGCTCGCGAAGATTGCCCTGGCGCTGTGGGGCTCCATGTATCTCGCGGAGCGTGTGCGCACCGCGGTGACCTACAAGGACCTATTCGCCACATTCACCTTCGTTAGCGTCTTAGTTCTGGGCCTAGTCATGGCGCAGAAGGACCTCGGTATGGTCGCCTCGATGGCTTTCGTCGTTGTGGCTCTGGCGTGGTTCGCCGGTCTGCCGCGAGTTTTCGTGACCTCGATGATTGCCGTCGGTGCCATCGGTTTCGTGCTTTTCACACTGACGGAGGGCTTCCGTTCGGCCCGAATCCGCGTCTACCTCGATTCGCTGCTGGGTAATTTCGATGACGTTCAGGGCGATGCATATCAGTCCTACCAGGGCTTTCTTTCGCTTGCCGACGGTTCCATGACCGGTGTCGGTCTGGGCCAGTCCAGCGCGAAGTGGTTCTACCTTCCCGAAGCGAAGAACGACTTCATCTTCGCGATTATCGGTGAGGAGACGGGATTTGTGGGCGCCGTGACAGTCATCCTTCTCTACGCGGCACTCGGCTGGGTTGGCCTGCGCATTGCAGGGCGGCAGCACGATCCTTTCCTGCGACTGCTCGCCGGAACCCTGACGACCGCGACGGTCGTCCAGGCGTTTATCAACATCGGCTACGTTGTGGGTGCGTTGCCCGTGACGGGCCTGCAGCTGCCGCTGATTTCGGCCGGCGGTACGTCGGCGCTGGTGACGCTGCTGTCGATGGGGTTGCTGGCCACGTGTGCCCGCCATGAGTCGGAAGCGGTCTCTGCAATGCAGACCGAGGGGCGCCCGGGCATCGATCGCATCCTGGGCCTTCCGGAGCCGTTGCCCTATGATGAGTCGGCTCGTCAGGCGCCAAGGATTAGGTCGCACCGCGACCCACAGCAGTTCGGGCCGCCGGTAACCACTAGCGGGGCTCGAACGAGCGCCCACCCGAGGGATCCGCGCGATAGAGGCCCGAGGCCGCAAGGGCGCGGGGATACCCGAGTGCAGGCCCCGGCGCGAGGCCGTGAACGGCAGGGTTTCCGTTCGGGGCCGTCGGTGCGTCGGCAAGCGGAGGGTAGTAGTCGAAAGTACGGGGATCAGAGAAGAGATGGCGGGGGACCGCGCAGGAGGTATCGCTAGGCCATGACGGATAAAGAGACTTTCATGAAATCCGATGGGACGGCCCCGACGGTTGTCGTCGCGGGCGGCGGGACTGCCGGGCACATCGAGCCTGCCCTGGCTGTGGCCGACGCGGTCAAAGAACTTTGCCCCGGAGTGCGCGTGGTCGCTCTCGGAACGACCCGCGGGCTCGAGTCGACGCTCGTGCCCGCGCGCGGCTACGAGCTAGAGCTAATTCCGCCGGTGCCAGTGCCACGTAAGCCAACCGCGGACCTTTTTAAGCTGCCGCTCAATGTGGCTAAGGCGGTTCGACAGACTCGCAAGATTCTCGACGACTTGGGTGCGGACGCCGTTATTGGTTTCGGCGGGTACGTTTCGGCGCCCGCATACCTGGCTTGCCGCGCGGGAAAGAAGATTCCCTTCCTGGTCCACGAGGCCAACGCCCGCGCCGGAATGGCCAACAAGCTGGGCGTAGCGCTCGGTGGCGCCGGGCTGGCAGCGGTCAGCGGTTCCGGGATGAAGGCCGAGGTAATCGGCAATCCGGTGCGGTCGAGCCTGTCCGAGTTGAACCGCGCGGAAAAGCGGGCGGAGGCCCGGGAGTTCTTCGGGCTTCCGCAGGAAGGACCGGTGCTGTTTGTCACCGGCGGCTCCCAGGGAGCGAAGTCCATCAATGACGCCGTCGCTGATGCCGCGCCGGAGCTAGCTCGCGCAGGCGTGTCTGTGCTGCATGCCTATGGCAAGAAGAATGCGGTCGAGGTCGAATCCACGAATCCGGCTGCTCCGTACGTGGCAGTGCCCTACGTCGACCGCATGGATCTTGCCTACTCCGCGGCGGACTTAATCCTGTGCCGCTCCGGAGCCATGACGGTGGCGGAGGTGTCGGCGGTTGGGCTACCCGCGGTGTACGTGCCTCTGCCGCATGGAAACGGTGAGCAAGCGCTCAACGCCAGTGACGTGATTGCCGCCGGCGGCGGCATCCTCATCTCCGATGATTCCCTCACTGTGGCCTCGGTGGTCGATACCGTCATCCCACTGGTCAAGGATGCAAAGAGGCTTGAGGAGTTCAGCCGAGCCACGGCCAACGCGGGCCATGGCAGCGCGGCTGAAAACATTGCCCGACGCGTGCTGTCGTACGCAATCAACTAGGAAGTGAAGCGAGCAAGCATGAACATCGATTTTGATCAGTTCCAGCCCGTTGTGGGCGAGTTGCCCGCCAGCGTCCACATGATCGGCATCGGTGGCGCCGGAATGTCCGGCGTGGCGCGAATCCTGCTGGCGCGCGGAGTTCGTGTCACAGGCTCCGACATGAAGGAATCCCGCGCCGTCGTGGGGCTTCGGGCGATGGGCGCGGAGATTGCGATTGGGCATGACCGGGCGAACCTCGAGCTAGCGGGGGAGCAGGACTTTCCCGAGGCCGTGGTGATTTCCTTCGCGGCGATCCCGAAGACTAACCCGGAGTTGGCGGGGGCTGCCGAGCTGAATATCCCGGTTTTGAAGCGCTCCGACGTGTTGGCTCTGCTGATGCAGGACAGCGATGCGGTCTTGATTGCCGGTACACATGGAAAGACGTCGACAACCTCGATGTCGGTGGCAGCTCTACAGGCTGCGGGGCTCGACCCGTCCTTCGCAGTCGGCGGGCTGATGTCCAAGGCCGGAGTAAACGCGCACCAGGGCACCGGCGAGGTATTCGTTGCAGAAGCCGACGAATCGGACGCATCTCTGCTGACTTACCAGCCGAAGGTCGCTGTGGTAACCAACATCGAGCCGGATCACCTGGACTTCTTCGGCGATGCCGAGACCTACTACCGAGTGTTCGACGCATTTGCCCAGCGTATCAAGCCGGGTGGCCGCCTTGTCGTGTGCGCGGAGGACCCGCACGCAGCGGCACTCGGCGAGCGCGCAGTGGATTCGGGCCTCGAGGTTCTGGCCTATGGCGGCGAGGAATCCTTTGCAGAGCATCCTAGCCTTCCCCGCGGCGCCGTCCTTCACGGGTGGACGCCGGCGGGCGGGGGCGCGCGAGTAGAGGCCTCCGTCGATGGCCGCAACGTGGTCTTCGAGCTGCACCAGCCCGGCCGCCATATGGCGCTCAACGCGCTTGCCGCGATGGTCGCCGGTAACTGCGTGGGTGCGGACCTGGAGCGCATGGCGCGTGGGCTCGGCGAGTTCACGGGCGTTCGTCGCCGCTTCGACTACCACGGCTCGGTCTCGACCGGGCAGTTCTCGGGTGTTCGCGTCTACGACGACTACGCACACCACCCGACTGAGGTCGCCGCGGTGCTCGGCGCCGCCCGCGAGCTGGTCACGCAGGCCGGAAAGGGCGAGGTCGTGGCCGTATTTCAGCCGCACCTGTACTCGCGCACCCGAAACTTTGCCGACGAGTTCGCAGCGGCGCTGTCGCTGGCGGACAAGGCCGTCATTCTCGATGTCTACGGCGCGCGTGAGGAGCCGCTGCCGGGTGTCGACGGCGGGCTGCTCGCGGGCAAGGTGACCATCCCGGTCGTCTACGAACCACACTTCACCTCCGTTCCCACGCGGGTGCGCGAGATTGCGGCCGCGGACGATGTCATTCTGACCATCGGTGCAGGTTCTGTGACCATGCTCGCCGACGAGATTCTGGGGGAGCTCGACGAATGAGGCGCTCGACAGCCCGTGACAGGAAAGACCGGACCGATGAGGAGGTCGTCGGCAAGCGCGGCTCCCGAAAGAAGCTCGGCCTTCTGGCCGGGGCAGTGGTAGCGGTTATTGCTATTGCGGTCGGCGTGGTGTGGTTTTCCCCGCTCTTTGTGGTCAAGCAGGTCAATGTCGAGGGCGCTGTGCACGCCGACGTCGAGGCCGTTAAGCAGAAAAGCGGGATTGAGCTGGGGCAGAAGCTGGTCAGTCTCGACACCACCGGTGCCGCGCGCTCTGTTGCGGGTGAGCCCTGGGTGAGCAAGGTAACTGTGTCGAGGTCGTGGCCGTCTAGCGCCACTGTGCAGATTGAGGAGTATGTCCCGGCTCTATTCATGCGGGCGACCGATGGCGAACACCTCTTTTCTGACACAGGCAGAGAGTTCGTCACCGCCCCTCCGCCGCCGGGCACCGTTGAATTGATTGAGGCACCGCGCGTCGATCAGCCGGAAGACGGCAAGATTGATCCCGAGCCGGCCGTGGTCGAGGCTGCGTTGAAGGTTCTGAAGGCTCTTCCGGAGTCGATTCGCGGGCGGGTCGAGGCAGTCTCCGCCCCGTCTCCCGCCGAGCTTCGGATTCTGCTTCACGACGGTTTCCAGGTCTACTTCGGCTCCGCGGACAATGTGGAGGAGAAGGCGAAGGCGGCGGAGATCGTTTTAGAGCGTGGCGAGAAAAATTGGGACGTTTCGAACCCTCAAATGCCAGTGGCGAAGGGTGAAAATTAGGCCTTCCGCGGCCGGTCGGTGTGAATACCGTGAAGCACTGGTAACCAATGTGGTTTGAGGGGCTAAACCCTGGCCCTCAAGTGCAGGTTTAAGGTAGCGACACGCGCCCAAACGGTCGCTGAAATTTCCGCCAATTTCGACCACAATGGGGCCAACAGTAATTAGGCCATGGAGCAGCTTTTAGGCCATGGAGCCTCCGTAAAGCATTAGGACAAGGAAGGGCGAGAACCACGCAATGACCTCCCCGAACAATTACCTCGCCGTTATCAAGGTCGTCGGTGTCGGCGGCGGCGGCGTCAACGCCGTCAACCGCATGATCGAGGAGGGGCTGAAGGGCGTCGAATTTATCGCGGTGAATACCGACTCGCAGGCCCTGATGTTCTCTGACGCGGACGTGAAGCTCGACATCGGACGCGAGGCAACTCGCGGCCTCGGTGCCGGCGCCAACCCGGAGGTTGGACGTACCTCCGCAGAGGACCACAAGGACGAGATCGAGGAGACCCTCAAGGGCGCCGACATGGTCTTCGTCACTGCTGGCGAAGGTGGCGGCACGGGTACCGGCGCAGCCCCGGTTGTTGCGAGCATCGCCAAGAAGTCCGGCGCGTTGACCGTCGGCGTGGTGACCAAGCCGTTCGACTTCGAAGGTAAGCGCCGCGCGCGCCAGGCCGCCGAGGGTATCGAGACCCTCAAGGAGGTCTGTGACACCCTCATCACCATCCCGAACCAGCGCCTGCTGCAGATTGGCGAGTCCGACCTGTCGATGATGGACGCATTCCGCTTCGCGGATGAGATCCTCTACAACGGTGTCCAGGGCATCACCGACCTGATTACCATCCCGGGCATGATCAACGTCGACTTCGCCGACGTCCGCTCCGTTATGGCCGAGGCCGGTTCCGCTCTCATGGGTGTCGGCTCCGCACGCGGCGATGACCGGGTGATGAACGCCGCAACGCAGGCGATTAACTCTCCGCTGCTCGAGTCCACCATGGACGGCGCTCAGGGCGTTCTGATTTCCGTCGCAGGTGGCTCCGACCTCGGCCTGATGGAGGTCAACGCGGCCGCCTCGATCGTCGAAGAAAAGGCCGACCCGGACGCCAACATCATCTTCGGTACCATCATCGACGACAACCTGGGCGACGAGGTTCGCGTCACCGTTATCGCTACCGGCTTCGAGCAGGGCAACGGCAACCCGGTCGATAACTCAGCCAACGCTCGCCCGGCCTCGGAGAAGGCTGCCGACGCCCGCCCGGCGTCCGCATCCTCTCTGCGCGAGGCCGCCCCGCGCGAGCCGCGAGAGGGCGACGCTCTGCCAGGCGGAGACAACCTGGGAGAGGGCGTTCGCCGCGAGGAGGAGCGCCTTCCGGTTTCCGATGACCGCGATCGCTTCGCTCCGCGCAGTTCCTCTGCTGCCTCCCGTGGGCTGTTCACCGATGGCCCGTCCACCCGTGGACAGGATAGCCGCAGCTACCGCGGTGCTCACCGCTACGAGGATCGGGAGGAGCGCGAAGACCGCCGCGGCGGCTACCAGGCCTCCAACGACCTTCCGGAGTGGGGATTCTAAGTACTGTGAGTGATTCAACCCGTCGCAGCCGAAAACTATTCACGAACCGGCGCGGCGGGTTTTCGCTGCCTCCGTACGGTTCTTTCAACCTCGGAGCCCACGTCGGCGACGACTCGGTCGCAGTTGAGAAAAACCGGCAGCGCCTCGCCGATGGAATGGGAATCGCCCGCGAGCGTTTCGTGTACATGGAGCAAATTCACTCCAACACTGTCACCGTCGTCGACGGTCCGGTCAGCGCAGCCGTCCCCGCCACGGACGCGCTAGTTACCACCACGCCGGGGCTGGCCTTGGTCGTGCTCGTCGCCGACTGCGTCCCCGTATTGCTTTCCGACGATGTCGCCGGCGTCGCCGCGGCGGTACACGCCGGCCGGATTGGGGCGCGTAACGGCATCGTGCGCAGGTCGGTAGAGAAGATGGTGGAGCTCGGAGCGCGGCCCGAAAACATTCACGCCCTGCTAGGGCCCGCTGCGAGCGGGGCCCGCTACGAGGTTCCGGAGCCGATGGCTGTGGACGTCGAAAAGCATCTGCCGGGCTCGAAGGTGTGGACGCAGCAGGGGACCGCGGGGATTGATGTGCGCGCGGGGCTGATTCGGCAGCTCTATGGCCTGGGGGTTTCACATGTAAATGTCGAGCCCAGCTGCACGATCGGCAGCGAGGAATATTTTTCCTACAGGAGAGAGGGTGCAACCGGGCGTCAGGCCGGGGTAGTGGTGCTTCCGGAATAGCCGTTAAAAGGAGCGCGGAGGAGAAATTGCAATGTTGTAATTTTGCCTCCGCGTTTTCGCGTGTCTGCGTGTTAAACGGTCCATAAGCCCGGTAGGTTGTGTGTTAACAACACGCGGCACTCGCCGCAAATGACAGATTTTCGCGAAGACTAAAAACCGAGAAGGACGTGGGCAGAGCATGGCTGATTTTTTCCGAGGCGTGTCGAACTTCTTCGGCCTGACCCCGACGGACGCCGAAGCGGCGTACGAGGACGAGCGCTACGACGACTTTGACCGTCGCGACGACAGGCGTTACGACGGCGAGTACGGCAGAGCTCACCGCGAGGAGCGTCGCCCGCGCTACGAACTGCGTGACCAGGAGCCGCGCGAGCGCGAGTCTCGCTACTCCCGTCTGGAGCCGGTCGAGGAAGTCAAGGAGCCGGAACACGTCTTCATCAAGCCGGAGAGTGGTTTCCAGGACAAGTACTCCAAGGCGCCGGAGATTGGTAGCCACTTCCGCGATGGTGACATTGTTACGTTCGACCTCAGTGATCTCGACCCGGTAGAGCAGAAGCGCTACGTTGACTTCGTTGCGGGCCTGGTCTTCGGGCTGCGTGGCCGCATTAAGGCAGATGGCTCGGTGTTCACGCTGTTTCCGAACGGCTGCGATGTCAACGAGGCCCAGTACGATCGCATGTCCGGTTAGGGCGATTAGTTAGACTGTTTCTGTGCATTCAGTACTTTTAGTCCTTCTCATCCTCCTGCAGCTTTTTACTTACCTGCTGCTAGCCCGCATCGTGATTGAGATGATTCAGTCCTTCTCCAGGTCGTGGAGGCCTGGGCGGGTCTTCTCTTCGATAGGTGAGGTAATTTTCGTAATTACCGACCCACCGGTGAAGTTGTTGCGCCGTCTCATTCCCCCGATGCCAATGGGCGGGCTCATGATGGACATGTCCGTTCTTGTTCTGTTCTTCATCCTCATGATTGCCCGTTTTGTTATCGTCACTCTGATTTAGCGCCCCGGGCCCCTGGTCCCGGGGGTGTATATCGGGGGCATGAAATGTGGCCTTCAGTTGGTTGGTCCCAGCTGAAGGCCTTTCGCGTATTTGGAGAATGTTACTCTGCGCAAAGATGCAGGGTAAGGACGAGGTTTAGAGTTTTGCGTCTGAAGGGTCACAAGACAATTTCTGTGAAAATTATAGAAAGTAGTCCTTCGAAGGTGAGTAGCATGGTTAGACCAGGTAACATAGCTTCGGTAAACAGTAACTACTGAAAAACTGTTGAAATACTGTCCGCTTAAAGTGAAGGGGAACTCACCATGCCGTTGACTCCGGCTGATGTGCATAATGTGGCTTTTAGCAAGCCTCCAATTGGCAAGCGCGGTTACAACGAGGACGAGGTAGACCAGTTCCTCGATCTTGTTGAGGACGCACTGGGTGAGCTCCAGGACGAAAATGCGGATCTGCGCGTGCGCGTCGAGGAACTCGAGCGCGAAGTAGAGCAGGCTCGCTCCGGTTCCGGCTCCGTAGCCGCAGCGCCGGCTGCCGCCGCTGCTACTACCTCTGATGTCGACGAGGCAAGGCTGCGCAAGGAGATTGAGGCGGAGCTGCGCGCTTCCTACAAGGAGCGCCTGGCAAAGCAGGAAGAGGAGCTCGAGGCCAAGTACCGCGAGCGCCTTGAGGCTGCGGAGCGCCGCGCTGAGCAGGCTGAAAAGTCGGAGGCTAAAGCTTCCGATTCCACCGAGTCCGCACCGCAGGCTGCTGCAGCTGCAGCCGCACCGGCTTCCAACGGTGCCGCTACCCCTGAGACCCACATGCAGGCCGCTCGCGTCCTGGGTCTGGCTCAGGAGATGGCGGACCGCATGACCGGAGACGCACAGGCTGAGGCTGATCAGCTGCTCTCCACTGCCCGCGAGGACGCCGAGCGTACCGTAACCGAGGCCAACGCTGAGGCTGAGCGCACTCTGACCGAAGCCCGCAACGAGGCTGAGTCCACCCTGGCTGACGCACGTCAGCGCAGCGAGCAGATGCTGAGCGAGGCTCGCGAAGAGTCCGAGTCCACGCTGACCGACGCTCGCCAGCGCAGCGACCAGATGATTAGCGACGCTGATGCTCGCTCCGCAGCGACCATCACCTCCGCTCAGGAGAAGGCAACTGCTCTGCAGCGGGATGCCGAGCGCAAGCACAGCGAGATCATGACGACCGTCAAGGAGCAGCAGACTGCTCTCGAGGGTCGCATCGAGGAGCTGCACATCTTCGAGCGCGAGTACCGCACCCGCCTCAAGACCTTCCTTGAGTCGCAGCTGGATGACCTCAACTCTCGCGAGTCCGCGGCACCGGCAGACGGATACAACAACTAGCCTTACAAGGCTAGCGCTTAGAGGGGGTCTCCCGCTTGGGAGGCCCCTTTTTATTGCGCATCTTTATGAGCAGAAACTTTGCTGCTACAATACAATCCAAATGCACTATGATCCGGCAATCACCGGGGAGTGCTCCGGAAGAACGGCGTCATTCGCTTCCCTGGAAAATGCCCGGGGAATTGCGCTGTTGCTCAGTAGAACCGGACGGTTGAGCACCGTTACATGCTTTAAAAATTAAGCGGATTCTTCGTCGGCATAACGCTGGCAACCCAGGCGGTTGACGTCGTTAGGCGAAGAATTAAGCGGGGTGGTACCGCGTTTTCCTTCCACGCGTCAGGCAGGCGCAAGTGGAGATGAGCGTCCCCGTGGTGGAAATTGAAGTTCTTCGACCACGGAAGTGACGCGATCGTGACTGATTCTCAAGACATAAACGCCCACGAGGCGACCCCGGCAGGTGGGGCTTACCCGCGCACCGATGCCTTCGGTAAGTACCCTTCCAGCCCGAAGTTCCCGGAGCTCGAGGAAAAGGTTCTGGACTTCTGGGCAAAGGATGACACCTTCCAGTCGTCTATTGACCAGCGCGACGGTGCCGAAGAGTACGTCTTCTACGACGGCCCGCCGTTTGCAAACGGCCTGCCGCACTACGGACACCTCCTGACCGGTTATGTCAAGGACATCGTCCCGCGCTACCAGACCATGCGGGGCTACCAGGTCGGGCGTGTCTTCGGCTGGGATTGCCACGGCCTGCCAGCGGAGCTCGAGGCGGAGAAGCAGCTCGGCATCAAGGACAAGGGCCAGATCGAGGAGATGGGCCTGGCCAACTTCAACAAGTACTGCGCCGAGTCTGTCCTGCGTTACGCGGGCGAGTGGAAGGAATACGTCACTCGTCAGGCCCGTTGGGTTGACTTCGACGGCGGCTACAAGACCATGGACATGTCCTACATGGAGTCCGTGATCTGGGCCTTCAAGGAGCTCTACAAGAAAGGCCTGGTTTACCAGGGCTTCCGCGTCCTGCCGTACTCGTGGGCGGAGCACACCCCGCTATCCAACCAGGAGACCCGCCTGGATGACTCCTACAAAATGCGCCAGGACCCGACCCTGACCGTTACCTTCCCAATCACCGGTGCTAAGGCCGGCACCGCCGGCGAGAAGACGCTCGAGCAGCACCCGGTGCTTGCCGATGCCTCCGCGATCGCCTGGACCACGACTCCGTGGACCCTGCCGTCGAACCTTGCGCTCGCGGTCAACCCCAAGGTCTCCTACGTCGTGGTCAAGGTTAGTGCCGATAGCTCCGTGCCGGAGTTTGCCGGTAAGACCTTCCTGCTGGCAGAGCCGCTGATGGGGCAGTACTCCAAGGAGCTCGGCTCCGAGGCTGAGGTGCTGGACACTTTCGCGGGCGCGGAGCTCGAAGGCATCACCTACGAGCCAATCTTCGGCTACTTCGCCGACCACCCGAACGCATTCCAGATCCTGATCGCGGACTACGTCACTACCGAGGACGGCACCGGTATAGTCCACCAGGCCCCGGCCTTCGGTGAGGACGATATGAACACCTGTAACGACTACGGCATCGACGTGATCATCCCTGTCGACATGGACGGCAAGTTCACCTCCCAGGTGCCGGAGTACGCGGGCGAGCTGGTCTTCGACGCCAACAAGGACATCATCCGCGACCTGAAGTCCGCCGGCCGCGTTGTCCAGCACCGTACTATCGAGCACTCCTACCCGCACTCCTGGCGCTCCGGTGAGCCGCTGATCTACATGGCGCTGCCCAGCTGGTTCGTGTCCGTGACCAAGATCCGGGAGCGCATGGTCGAGCTGAACCACGAGGGCATCGAGTGGATGCCGGAGCACGTCCGCGATGGCCAGTTTGGCAAGTGGCTGGAAGGTGCCCGTGACTGGAACATCTCGCGTACCCGCTACTGGGGTTCGCCAATCCCGGTGTGGGTCTCCGACAACGACGAGTACCCGCGTGTCGATGTCTACGGCTCCCTCGATGAGCTTGAGGCGGACTTCGGCGTGCGCCCGTCCACGCTGCACCGCCCGGAGATCGACGAGCTGGTCCGACCGAACCCGGACGACCCGACCGGCAAGTCCATGATGCGCCGTGTCCCGGACGTCCTGGATGTCTGGTTCGACTCGGGCTCCATGCCGTTCGCGCAGTTCCACTACCCGTTCGAGAACAAGGAGTGGTTCGAGTCCCATGCGCCTGCGGACTTCATCGTCGAGTACATTGGCCAGTCCCGCGGATGGTTTTACCTGCTCCACGTCCTGTCCGTCGCACTGTTCGACCGCCCGGCGTTCAAGAAGGTCGTCGCCCACGGCATCGTGCTGGGCGATGACGGCAACAAGATGAGTAAGTCCAAGCGCAACTACCCGGATGTCAACGAGGTCTTCGACCGCGACGGCTCCGACGCGATGCGCTGGTTCCTCATGTCCAGCCCAATCCTGCGCGGCGGCAACCTGATTGTGACCGAGCAGGGCATCCGCGAGGGCGTGCGCCAGGCGCTGCTGCCGATGTGGAACGCCTTCTCTTTCCTTCAGCTCTACGCCTCCAAGCCGGCAGAGTGGTCCGTTGACTCGGACAACGTGCTCGACCGCTACATCCTGGCGAAGCTCTCGGCCACCGTTCGCGCGGTCACCGAGAGCCTGGACAACACGGACATCGCCGGCGCCACCGACGAGGTGCGCCAGTTCTGTGACGCTCTGACCAACTGGTATGTGCGCCGCTCCCGCGATCGCTTCTGGGCCGGCGACGTCAAGCACCCGGAGGCGTTCAACACCCTCTACACGGTACTCGAGGTCCTGACCCGCGTCGCGGCCCCGCTGCTGCCGATGGCCACCGAGGTCATCTGGAAGTCGCTGACCGGCGGTCGTTCGGTTCACCTGGAGGATTGGCCGGATGTCACCAAGCTGCCGGCTGACGATGAGCTTGTCGAGTCCATGGACATCGTCCGTAACGTCTGCTCGGCCACCTCCCGCATCCGCAAGACCAACCACCTGCGCAACCGCCTGCCGCTGAAGAAGCTGACGGTCGCGTTCCCGGATGCCGGTCGCCTGAGCGACTTCACCGACATCATCTCCTCCGAGGTCAACGTCGATGAGGTCGAGTTCACCGACGATGTCGACTCGGTCGGTCGTTTCGAGGTTTCCGTCAACGCTCGCGTCGCAGGCCCGCGCCTGGGCAAGGACGTCCAGAAGGTCATCAAGGCCGTCAAGTCCGGTAACTACGAGGTCGTCGACGGCGTCGTTGTCGCGGATGGCATCGCGCTTGCCGACGGCGAGTACAGCCGCAACCTAGTTGCCCTGTCGCCGGATTCGACCGCAGAGGTCGACGGCTCCGAGGGCCTCGTCGTGCTCGACACTGAGCTGAACGAGGATCTGGAGTCCCGTGGCTGGGCAGCTGACCGCATCCGTGGCCTGCAGGACGCGCGTAAGAACGCAGGCCTGGATGTCACCGACCGTATCTCGGTGAGGCTGCAGGTCCCAGCCGACCGTGAGGGGTGGGCGAAGCGTCACGCCGACCTGATCGCCCGTGAGGTCCTCGCGACCTCCTTCGAGATCGTCGCAGGCGGGGAATCCCTGACCTACGATGTCGCGGACGGCGCTTCGGCGGATATCGCAAAGCAGTAGCAATCCCGTAGTGGTCTTTCCCCGGCAGTTTCCGGGGAAAGTCTGCGTGACCAGGAAGCAATAGGGGCGGCTTTGATGACACAGCGTTGGGTGCTGCACATAGACATGGATGCTTTCTTCGCGTCCGTGGAGCAGCTCACCCGACCCACGCTTCGGGGCCGCCCCGTTTTGGTGGGTGGACTCGGCGGCCGCGGAGTCGTCGCAGGATGCTCTTACGAGGCGCGCGCCTACGGCGCCCATTCCGCGATGCCCATGGCGCGGGCTCGCCGACTGATGCCCCTAACCGCGGTCACAGTCAGCCCGCGCAAGGGCATCTACGGCCCCGTGTCCCGGCGAGTATTTTCCGTCATCCGGGCCCGTGTGCCCGTTGTCGAGCAACTCAGCGTGGACGAGGCGTTCATGGAGCCCGAAGAGCTCTACGGCGCCAGCAAGGACGAGGTAATTGCGTGGGCGCAGTCCCTGCGAGAGGAGATTCGGGAGGAGACCTCGCTGGCATCGTCGATAGGCGCGGGAGCGGGGAAGCAGTTCGCGAAGATTTCCTCGGGGCTGGCTAAGCCGGACGGCGTTTACGTGCTGGAGCCGGAGCGAAATCATGAGCTATTGCATCCGCTGCCGGTGGAGAAACTCTGGGGCATCGGGCCTGTGTCGGCGGCGAAGCTGCACGCGCTCGGGGTAGAGACCATTGGCGATTTCGCCGCGATGGAGCAGCGCGATGTCGAGGTGTCGCTGTCATCGAAGACTGGGTTAGCCCTGTGGAGGCTCGCGCAGGGGCACGACGATCGGCCGGTGAAGGAGCGTGACGTCGCGAAGTCCGTGTCTGCCGAGTACACCTACCCGCAGGACTTGGAGTCGAAGGCACAGCTGCATTCGGCGGTGGATCGGGCGGGGGACTCGGCGTTCCGGCGTCTGCTCAAGGACGGGCGAGGCGCGCGGACGATTACCTGCAAAGTCCGGCTCGCTGACCTGAGCATCCACACTCGCTCGGAGACCCTGACTTACGCCACTCAGGACAAACAGACCCTGATGGCCGTGGCTCATCGCATCGCCTTCACGCCGGCGGAGGTCGGCCCGGTGCGGCTGGTCGGCGTGGGGTTTTCCGGCCTGGACTCGCACCTGCAGGAAGTTCTTTTCCCAGAGCTAGATCGCAGCGTCACCGTGGAAGACCGGGTGCCGGGGCCCGCGCTTGCCGACGTCCCGGCCGGCCTCGTCGAGGTAGGCGATTCCGGGGCTCTGCCGACGGTGCGATTGTCGGACTCCAAATGGGTGCCCACCTCGGACGTGCATCACAGCGAGTACGGCCACGGTTGGGTGCAGGGCTCGGGGCATGGCATTGTCACGGTTCGGTTCGAAAGCCGCTCCTCGGGCCCCGGCCGTATGATTACCTTGAAGGAGGACGACCCGGGCCTGCGCCCGTGCTCCGCGGTGTGCAGTCTGGACTGGCCCGAGTGGTTGGCCTCCGACGAGGAGGCCGCGCTAGATTTGCCGAATGTGTCGGAGGAGACTGCCGAGGAGAAGCTGCGCTAGCCCTGGTCTCAAGCCCCGTACACTGGGAGAGCATGAGCGATAACACCCGAGCGATCGAAGAGCTGGAGGCCTCCCGACGAGCCTCCCTGCGCAATACCGACCGGAACTCCAACCCGCCGCTTACCCTTCCCGACGATGGTAAGGACAACCGGCAGCGCATGCTGGACGGCGACTGGTACATCGCGGATCATCCGGAATCGAAGGCGATTAATCAGCGCATCGGGACGGTCGCGGCAGAGTTCGAGCGGGCATTCCATGAGGACCAGGAAGCGGCGCAGAAGGTGCTCGCCGAGGCGCTGGGGTCCTTCGGCGAGGGCAGCACAATCCGTCCACCGATTTACCTGGATTACGGGGACAACTTCCACGTCGGGGCGGACGTGTTCGTCAACTTTGGGCTGACGGTGCTCGACGTGGTGAAAGTGACGTTGGGAGATAGCGTCCAGATTGGCCCGAACGTGCAGCTACTGCCGCCGGTGCATCCCCTGCCAGCCAAGGCTCGGGCGGCTTACCTAGAGTCCGGTGACGAAATCGAAATTGGTGACAACGTCTGGATCGGCGGCGGCGCTATCATCCTCGGAGGAGTCCGCATCGGGGCAAACTCCGTGGTCGCAGCAGGGGCCGTGGTGACTAAGGACGTTCCCGAGAGCGTCGTGGTGGCCGGAAATCCGGCAAAGATTATCCGCCTGATTGATCAAAACGTGTAGCGGCGGCTGACCTTAGAAGAGCGTCTGCGGGTGCACACCAGCGGCCAGAGCCGCCGCGAGGATGATGCGGGCCTGGGCCGGGTGGACGCAACCTGCGCTGATGACGCCGTGGCGGGCGAGGGTAGCACCGCCGCCGTCGCCGCCATAGGCCGCGAAAACATCGCCGCGGGGCACGCGCGTCGCCATCACCACGGCGATGCCCGCGGCCAGCGCGCGTTCAATCGCCGCGGCGAAGGAATCGCCGACGTTACCGGCCCCGAGTCCCTCGATGACCAAGCCGCGGGCGCCCGCTGACACGGCGGCGTCAATCAGGGAGCTGTCGGCGCCGAGGTACGCGGGAACGATGTCTACCTTCATTCCCTCCAGTTTGGTCAGGGGAAGGGGATCGGGCCGGACCGGTTCTTCCGGGGCATTAGTTGCGAACGCGAGTAGGTCGCTGGTGTGCCACTTGGTCGCGCCTCGCGCCGGAAGCACCGCATGGCCGAAAACAATAAGCGCGCCGATGCCCTGGGCCGAGGGGTCCGTTGCGATGGTGATTGCCTCGAAGAGGTTACCGGGACCGTCCGTTTCCGGGTGATCGAAGGGCAGCTGAGCGCCGGTGAAAACCACGGGCCGGGAATCACTGTGAAAGGCGTCCGCGGCCATTGCCGTTTCCTCCATCGTGTCGGTGCCGTGGGTGACAACGACTCCGTCAATCGTGTCGTCGGAAAGCGCCTCGGCGATGGCGGCGAGGATTCCGTCGACGTCGGCGAAGGTGAGGTTGGAGGAGTCCAGCTCTCCCAGCTCGCGTACCTCGAACTCGATTGCGCCCTCGGGGAAGCGGGCCGCGACGGTGCGAACAAGTTCCGGGCCGGAGATTGTAGGCACGAGCGCTCCGTCGCTGTCAGTCGTGCACGCGATAGTTCCTCCGGTGGTCAGGACGGCAATTCGGCGGGCCGGGGCCACAGCGGTAGCGGAAGTGTTGGCGGCGCCTGCGGGGGCTGTTTCGGAGGCGTTTGCGGAGGTGGAATCCTGGGTTGACATAAAGAACAGTTTACCCGGAGGATGCTTTGGCCTTGTGTAGGATTGAGGCAGGTAAAGAAACCACTTCGCAGCTCTTAAAGGCCTGTGGTGGTTATTATTGGCAGTCTAAAAATTTTCGGAGTTATGCATCTCATGAACGTCCAGCGCAGTGTCCGTAGCGCCACGGCTTTGGTCATTAGTGCGGTGGCATCGGTGAGCCTTGTCGCCTGCGGCGGGGAGAGCACGCCACAGGAGACGACGAGCTCGAAGACGAGCAGCGCGGCTCCTATCGTCGTGTTACCGACCCCCGCGGAACTCAACGATGTCCTGGTACGCCTCCTAGATCCGAATCTTCCGCCGGAGGAGCGGGCGCAAACCATCGAAGACGGTGACAAGGCGGGGGATTATTTCGACATTGTCTCCCGCGCCGCGGCGGACCGCGAGATTCACCTTGACGTCATCGATCCGGTTCTGCCCGGCTTCTCCGCAACCTCGGCAGTCGCGGGCATCAACGTTACTGAGGGAGACTCCGAACCGCGCTTGATTGAGCAGGTGGACTTCCTCAATCGCAAGGGCCGCTGGATGCTCAGCAAGGAGTGGGCATGCCGCCTGGTCGGAACCCTGGATCCCGAGGCCAAGCCAGCGTTTTGCCTAGCTCCGGGCGAAACGCCGCCACCTCCGCCGGAGCCTGCACCGCCCGCAGAGACTCCTGCGCCTGAGCATGCACCGCCTCCCCCGGAAGATGCTCCAGCACCGCCTCCGCCTCCGCCAGCCCCTCCGGCGGACGCTCCGCCGCCCCCGCCTGCGGCCCCTCCCGCTGATGCACCACCAGCGGAGGCACCTGCCCCAGCAGGTCCGCCACCCGCGCCTGCGGAGGCACCAGCCCCGGCGCCGAATCCCGCGCCTCCCGCTTAGCGACGGGGCATAGGGGTTCTCAATAAACTAATCGCCCGGCCCCATTTTTCGAAACTTATTTTCGAGCAGAGGGATCGTGAGGGGGGGCGTTCTCGCGCGAAGGCGGCTAGCCCTGTTCTTTGAACTCGATTCCGCGGTGGGTGCTTTGGACGATACGGACATCCGAGGAGCCGTCACCGTAGGTCACCGAGGTAACGTAGTCGACCCCGCCGGATACCGGCAGGGGCTTTGTCAGGTCAATCTTGACGGTGTCAGCCAGCATGCGGGTATCCGACTCGATGACTTTCAGCGGAGTCTCGGCGCCGGTGTCCAGCTCGGTTACGGACGGGACCTGCTCCACAGCGACCTTGACATCGACAATATCGCCGGTGCGGCCGAGCAGCGTATACGTGACCTTCTGGGTCATCTCCGTCTGGCCCTCGACCTTGCTCTCAGCCGTCCATGTCGCTCCGGTGCCGATTTCTTCCTCCGGGAATACGATAGGCACCGAATTTAGCTGCCTGACTGCGGTCTCGATACCGACTCGCGCCGTATCGGTCGCCTTCTCCGGGGCGCCCAGCTTCAGCTCCGTAATCTTGCCGGAGGGCTTGGCGGTCCACTCTGCGACGAACCCCTCGGCGGTTGAGATGTCCTGGTTTAGCTCCGCGTTGGAGCCGTGCGGAACCCCTACAGTGGCGGTGACTGCCCGCGCGTCGGGAACACCTGCAACAGAGGCGGACAGCGGAATTTCCAGCCTTGTATCAGGGAAGGTTTGGTCGCCGGTTCCCGATCCGCTCTTCTGGGAGAATCCCTGAGTGATGACAGCCGATGACTTCTGCGCGGTCCCATCGTCCTTCCACTTCACCGAGGCCCGCTGGCCCTCGCCCTTGTTAGTGACGCTAACGGCAAGATCCGCAATGTCCGCAGGCTGCGTCTCAACGGCAGCGCCGGAGCTGCATGCGGCCAGCGCGAGCGGCAGGGTAGCGGCCGCGGACACGCAGGCCACGCGCGTAGGTGTGGAAGAAACAGAGATAATGGAGCGTCGTTTCACACAGTTGAGAGTACCTTCTCGAGATTTCAAGGCGACCTTCCGGTTAGCCGAATCGGTACTCGTTGGGCCATTATGGGACGGTGACTAATAAGGAAAAGCGGAGAACATTCCCCCGCCGTGGTCTACTTGTCGCCGTCATTGTCGCCGTTGCGGTAATCGATCAGGCCACGAAGATCGGCGCGCTCGCACTGCTGGACCCGAGCAGGGCAGTGGACGTGCTCGGGGACCTATTCCAATTCCGCCTCGTGCGCAATCCCGGCGCAGCCTTCTCCTTTGGCACGAATGCCACGTGGGCTTTCACCACCTTGCAGATCCTCTATATCGGCGCCGTTGCGTACTTCTCCAACTGGCTGCGCAGCCCGGTCTCCGCGATCTCGGCGGGGCTGGTAGCGGGAGGTGCCCTCGGAAACCTTCTCGACCGGCTTTTCCGTGACCCGGGCTTCTACGTCGGACACGTCGTTGACTTCCTATCCCTGAAGGGCTTTGCAGTTTTCAATATCGCCGATTGTGCTATCACCGTGGGCATTATCATTTTGGTCATATGGATGATCTTTTCCAAGGAACCGGATGTTTTCGCGGAACAGATTGAGGTCGAAAAGCAAGCGCGAAAGGAGCGGGATATTGAACGAGACTGAGCACGCCAACACCCACCGGGATAACCGCCCCCGAGAATCTCGGCAGATGCCCGTGCCCCCGGGACTTGCGGGCATGCGGGTCGATGCGGGCGTCGCTAAGCTGCTCGGGCTATCCCGAACTGCGGTTGCGGAGCTGGCGGTTGCGGGCGACATCAGCATCGACGGGCGCACGGTAGGAAAGTCCGACCGGCTGGAGGAGGACGCGTGGCTGTCGGTGCTACTTCCCCCGGTCGAGACCTCCCTGGTGCCAAAGGAAGAGCTGATTGAGGGCATGGAGGTGCTCTACCACGACTCCGACCTGGTGGCAGTGCACAAGCCGGTCGGCGTCGCGGCGCACCCCTCCGTGGGCTGGGAAGGGCCGACCGTGGTCGGAGGGCTCGCGGCGGCGGGATTCCGCATCTCGACTTCGGGCCCGCCCGAGCGCCAGGGAATCGTGCAACGCCTCGATGTCGGGACCTCCGGCGTGATGGTAGTTGCGTGCTCGGAGCGGGGGTATTCGGTGCTGAAGCGAGCATTTAAGAATCGCGATGTCTCCAAGACTTACCACGCGCTCGTCCAGGGGCACCCGGACCCGTCGACCGGCACTATCGACGCGCCGATTGGGCGGCACCCGTCGGCGGGATGGCGCTTCGCGGTGAGGCAGGACGGCAAACACGCGGTCACCCACTACGAGACTCTGGAGGCATTCGCCCAGGCCAGCCTGGTGAAAGTGACGCTCGAGACCGGCCGCACGCACCAGATTCGCGTGCACTTCTCCGCCCTGAACCACCCGTGCTGCGGCGATCCGATGTACGGCTCCGACCCCGCGCTGTCCAAGCGCCTGGGACTAACCCGCCAGTGGCTCCACGCCGTGTCACTGGGGTTCCACCACCCGGCCGATGGCCGCTGGATGGAAATCGAATGCCCCTACCCGGATGACCTCTCTCACGCCCTCGACGTGCTGAGGAAGGGTTAATGGGAAGGCACGGAAAGGACCGTTCGTCGCGGCGGGCGCGGGAGACCGGGAGGCATTCGTCGGCAAGCATCTCTCCGACGATGGCGGCGCTGTCGGCGGTGTGTGTGATTGCGCTGGTGGCGGTGATGGTTGTGCTGTCGACCTCCGACCGGATGAGCAAACCGCAGGATATCAACGGCGATTTCCTCGGGCCCGAGAGCTGGGAGTCGCTCACCGCCTACAGCGCGCGTGCCGACGAATCGCTGGACCTCATCAGTCGAGAGACATCCCAAAGCGAAAGCGACGAGCCCTCTCGTAAGGATCCGAAGTTTTGGGCACTCGTGACATTCCACGAACCACTGGACTATTCGAGGGCTGCGAAGAGCGTCGACGGGCTGGCGCAACTGCGGGTGGCCTCGATGATTTTGGGCTCGATGGTTACCCGCGACCTACCTGAGCCGGGCAAGACCGCAAACCGCGAGCGGCTGATGCACGACGAGGTGGAGCTGGTTGCGGCATCCGCGGGGCTGGCCACAGACGACCCGAAGCTTCTGATCAACGGCCTTATTGTCTACGGCGATGCCACGACTCTGAAGCAGACCCGCCAGCGCCCCGATATTGCTGCGGTGGAAGCATTGCCCAGCGATGCAGTGCGAGGGCGCTTCGGCGTGCGCCCGTACCTGGGTTCGGATTTCTCCGAAGAAGATCCGGTGTATGCGCCGGAGGTCAATCAGAGGGAGTAGGCTTCGCTAGTCGGGACCGTGGACCCCTAGACGAGGCAGCGGGAGGCGACCAGTGACGGTTGCCACGCGGCCAGCAGGTTAGGCGAGCAGGAGGAAGTTGAGACAGTGATCCAGGCATTCGGCGCGTACCTTTTGTGGGCGATCTTCCCGCTGTATTTTCCCCTGCTCGAGCCGGCCGCGCCGGTAGAGATCCTGGCTCATCGCTTCGTCTGGACCCTGCTGTTCATGGTCATTGCTCTGACCGTGATGAAGTCCTGGAAGGAGCTGCGCGCCGCGAGCGCGAGGACCTGGGGCGCTATTTTTGCGGCGGCGCTTTTCATCTCCGTCAACTGGGGAGTCTACGTCTACCTGGTCAATTCCGGTCAGGTCGCCGAGGCGGCCTTGGGCTACTTTATAAACCCGCTGGTCAGTGTCGTACTGGCGATGATTTTCTTTCGGGAGACCCTGTCGAAGCTGCAGCTGGCCAGCGTGATTGTCGCGATTTTCGCAGTGATCGTGCTGACCGTTGGGGTTGGGCATCCTCCGGTGCTGGGGTTGGCTCTGGCCCTGAGTTTCGGCTTCTACGGGCTGATGAAGAAAAAGGTATCGCTATCGTCGGCGGCGTCCTTGACCGCGGAGTCCGCCGTCATCACCCCAATTGCAATCGCCTATTTGGCGTGGCTGGCCTATACGGGGCAGAGCACTTTTACTTCTCACGGCGCCGGCCACACCCTGCTGCTGATGAGCGCCGGAATCGCGACTGCCGTGCCTTTGCTCCTCTTTGGCCAGGGCGCGAAGAAGCTGCCCCTGGCCACCATCGGGCTGATGCAGTACATCACCCCGGTCATCCAGATGACGCTTGCCGTGACGGTTCTCGGCGAGGAGCTCTCGCCCGAGCGTTGGATCGGCTACTTCATCATCTGGGGAGCGGTCGCACTGTTCATCGCGGACTTGATTATCAAGCTGGCCGCCCAGCAGCGCAGGAGGCGTTTCGCGCGCCGCCAGGCCAGCTAATTCGATAGCCCTATAGTTGGTTAGCCGCTTAGCCGAACAGCGAGCGCAGGTGCGGATTGAGGAACAGCCCCTCGGGGTCGACCTTGTCGCGCAGGGCCGCGACTTCGTCGAAAAGCGGATAGCGCTCCGCGAGGTCCGCTGCGCGCAGCGTGTGGAGCTTGCCCCAGTGGGGGCGTCCCTCGTGGGCCTTGAAGATGGGCTCAATCAGGTCGAAGTACTCGCGATATGGCTCCTTGAAATAGCGGTGAACCGCGATGTAGGCGCTATCGCGGCCGTAGGCGGTGGACAGCGCCACGTCGTCTGCGCCCGCTGCGCGCACCTCGATGGGGAACGAGACCTGGATATTCTTCGCCTCGAGCACCGAACGAATCTCGTCGAGGACGTCCGGAGCGGCCTCCAGCGGCACCGAGTACTCCATCTCGGCGAATTTCACCCGTCGCGGCGAGACGAAAACTCGGTGTGCCTCGTCGGAGTAGATGCGCTCAGGAACTGCATTGGTCGCGAACTTGTTCAGGGCGCCGGTGGCCGCGGGGAACTTCGCTGAAACCTCGCAGATGGCCTTCAGGCCGATGTTACCCAGCAGCTCCTCGTCCACGAAGGAACGCACCTGCCCGAGCCTGTGCCGAACAGTTCCCGGGGTAGGGCGACGACGACGCGGAGCCGGTGCCGTACGGGTGTTGTGCTTTACCAGCGCCTCCTTCTGCCCCGGGAACCAGAAAAACTCCAGGTGGTCAGCCTCGCCACAGCGTTCCGGGAAGGCCTTACGCAGGGACTCGAAGTCTTCCCGGTGTTCGTCTGCGCGCAGGTCGAAGGCCGGGACGATATCCATCGTCACCTCGGTCATCACACCGAATACGCCGAGGCCGAGCCGCGCTAGGCGGTACAGCTCCGCCTCCTCGCCACTGGCCCCCGCATGGCAGTGCTTTTCGACGCCGTCAGCCGTAACGATGCGGAAACCCCGAACCGTTCCGGCGAAGCCAGTAAAACCGAGGCCGGTGCCATGTGTGCCGGTCGAAATCGCGCCGGCCAGCGACTGCGGGTCGACATCGCCTTGATTGGGCAGCGCCCAGCCGAGAGGGCGCAGGATACCCGGGATGTCGCGCAGCCTGGTGCCCGCCCGCAGCGTGACAGTTTTGTTTTCCGTGTCGAGGTCTACCAGGCCGGAGTAGCGGTCGAGCTGGATGCGGTGGCCTTCGGTGGTGGCAACTGGAGTAAAAGAGTGCCCTGCGCCGAGTGGCCGGACACTTGTTCCATCCGCCTTCGCGGCCTCGATGACGGCGGAAACTCCAGCGGCGTCGCTGGGCTGATGAATGTAGGAGGGGTTGCAGGATTGCGTGCGAGACCAGTTCTGCCAAGGTGCGGACTGTGCATCGGTGGAGCGGGTGGCGACGGTCTTGTTGCTCATGTGAAAATCAGTCCTTTTCCTCGGTAGGTGGGCCAATGGCCGATGACTTTTCCTTCTTTGACTGCGATTGCCTCGTTGGCATGCGAAGAGGTTTCGCCCGCCTTGGCGTGTCGGAACCAGACGGGATCGCCCATTGCTACGGTGGCGGCGACGGAGCCAATGAGTGGGGTTTGGACTTCGCCAGGGCCTTCCTCGGGCGCGAACTTGAGGCCAGCGGGGAAATGGGGAGTGGGCAAACGGTCATCTCCGGCGGGACCTGACGCGATGCGGCCACCACCGGATGCGGTGACTATGTTCCTCTTCGGCCTGCGAGTTGCAGGAAGGACAAACCAAGAGGCAGGACGCAGAGTGAAGGCGCGGTAGTTGTCGAACAGGGTCGGCGCCATGAACCCAGAGCCTGCGGCGGCCTCTGTGACAGCGGTCTCAGCACAGGTGGATTCCAGGGAGCCTGTGCCTCCGCCGTTGACGAACTCGAGGGGACCTGCAGATTTTTCAATCGCAGCGACGACGCGGGCGCGTCGTTTAGCGAGCTCTGTGCGAGAGAGCTTCTGCATCAGGCGGATGGCACGGGCGCGGAGGGAGCTACCCTTGTCCCCGACGCCGGCAATGTGGCCCTCGTACATCATGAGACCTGCGAGGCGCAGCTGCGGATAACTTGCAATGACACGGGCGAAGCGCGCGGCATCCCTTGCGGAATGCAGGCTAGACCGCAGTGTGCCGATGTGGACCCCGGGAATCGGCCGATAGGAGGCATCGACATCGATGCAGACGCGAATTGGTGCGACCTCAGTTGCCGCATCGCGGAGGACGTCGAGGTGGTCGACGAGATCGACCATGACGCAAATGGAGGCTCGAGCCCCGTCGTCTGCGGCCAGTTCGGCTATCGCGGCGGCATCCATGGTGGGGTAGGCGACGACGATGTCGTTGCTGATTCCCTCTTTGTAGAGCCACAGGGCTTCGCGCAGGGAATAGGCGAGTACGCCTTGGTAACCGGGCTTTGCGAGAACATAGGAAATAAGCTCCGGGATACGAATGGATTTCGAAGCGACCCGGATGGACTTGTCTCCTGCGCGCCGGAGCATGTCTTCGGCATTCGCGTCTACGGCGTCGAGGTCAATGACAAGGGCCGGAAGCGAAGTGCTCCTTTTTAGCAGCTCTGTCGATAGCGGCGGTGCAAAGGCTGCGTTTTCCCCGGCGTTCGACGCCGAGGGCGTTCCTCGGTCAAAGTTCATGTTCTAAAACATAACTTGTGACGCGGAACACTGTCTTTAGTTTGAAAAATATTATTTCTTTACTGGCCGAAAGTTGTGGCCTTAGGTCTAAACCAGCCAGCTGTAACGTGTCGCGTCCATGTCGGAAGTGATGACATCGCCATCGGCCAGGTAGCCCGCAGCTACGGGGCGGCGTTCCATGTTTGCGATGGCGCGATCGAGCTGAGCCTTGGGGAAGAGGGTGTAGGTGCCTTCGGGGAGTGGGGTGAACATAACGGTTCTCCTAAGTATTCAATCGTAGTGTTCCTCTGTGAGAAATGTGAGGAATCCCTCGCGAACTGTGGGGTCCAGTATGGTCGAGTTGTTTTGGAAAGTAAAGGAGAAGGCGAGTGATGTTTAACACGTCTTGGCGGATAGTTTTCTAGGTATATCTGTCCAGGCGAGGCGTCGTGCCCCAGGTCGGCGATGCTATGCGATCTTGGATCTCGCCTCGGTTGCCTCGGTGGGGAGGAGAGAGCGTCGCACCTGTTCGGTAGTGAGGCGCTTGTCCGGTCCGGGCGATTGTCTAGAATCTGGACTCATGGCTAACTCCTCATTCGTACACCTTCACAACCACACCGAGTACTCGATGCTGGACGGGATGGCGAAAATTGACCTTCTCGCGGATGAGGTGTCCCGGCAGGGAATGCCGGCTGTAGGTGTGACCGATCATGGCAACATGTTCGGATCCAACGCCTTTTATCGGCAGATGAAGTCGAAGGGAATCAAGCCAATTATCGGCATCGAGGCGTATCTTGCGCCAGAAAGCCGATTTAATAAGAACCGCATTCAATGGGGTGAGCCGCACCAGAAGCGGGACGATGTCTCGGGTCGAGGCTCCTACCTGCATCAGACGATGATTGCGCGTAACGCGCAGGGGCTGCGCAACCTCTTCTACCTGTCGTCGATGGCGTCGTATGAGGGGCAAATCAGTAAGTATCCACGTATGGATGCGGAGCTGATCGCGGAGCGCGCCGAGGGAATCATTGCGACCACGGGATGTCCCTCGGGAGATGTGCAGACGCGCCTGCGCCTTGGGCAGTTTGATGAGGCACTACGGGCCGCGGGCATGTGGCAGGACATTTATGGCAAGGAAAATTACTTCCTTGAGCTGATGGACCACGGCTTGGACATTGAGACTCGCGTGCGCAGTGAGCTGCTCGAAATCGGTCGCAAGCTGAATCTCCCGCCGGTTGTGACGAATGACTGTCACTACGTCACCCGGGATCAGGCGAAGGCGCACGAGGCCATGCTGTGTGTTCAGACGGGCAAGACCTTGCATGACCCGGACCGTTTCAAATTCGACGGAGACGGCTACTTTATTAAGTCCGCAGACGAGATGCGCGCCACCTGGGATCACCTGGTCCCAGACGCCTGCGATAACACGCTGCTTATTGCCGAACGCGTCGAGTCTTACGACGAACTGTGGGAGGAGCACCCTCATGACCGCATGCCGAAGGCCGATGTGCCGGAGGGGGAGACACCGACGACGTGGTTGCATCACAATGTTATGGAGGGACTGCGCAAGCGCTTCGAAGGCTCTGAGGTTCCGGAGGAGTACATCAAGCGCGCCGAGTACGAGATTGATGTTATTGACGGCAAGGGCTACCCTTCGTACTTCCTCATCGTCGCCGAGCTGATTAAGCACGCCCGCGAGGTGGGTATCAAGGTCGGTCCCGGCCGTGGTTCGGCGGCGGGCTCCCTGGTTGCATACGCCACCTGGATTACCAACATCGACCCGATTGAACATGGTCTGCTCTTCGAGCGCTTCCTCAACCCGGAGCGTCCGTCCGCGCCCGATATTGATATCGACTTCGACGATCGTCGCCGCGATGAAATGATTCGATACGCTGCCAACCGCTGGGGCGAAGACAAGGTTGCCCAGGTGGTCACCTTCGGTACGGTCAAAACGAAGCAGGCGCTGAAAGACTCCGCTCGTGTGCAGTTCGGACAGCCCGGCTATCAGATTGCCGATCGCATCACCAAGGCCTTGCCGCCGGCAATTATGGCGAAGGATATTCCGCTCGGCGGCATTGTCGACCCGGAGCATCCTCGCTACGGCGAGGCCGCGGAGGTTCGCCAGCTCATCGAGACCGATCCCGATGTCGCCCGCATCTACGAAACAGCCCGTGGCCTTGAGGGCGTCGTCAGGCAGACGGGCGTGCATGCGTGTGCGGTGGTCATGGCGTCGGTCCCGCTGATGGACCACATCCCAATGTGGAAGCGCCAGGCTGACGGCGCGATTATCACAGGCTGGGACTACCCGGCGTGTGAGGCCATCGGCCTGCTGAAGATGGACTTCCTGGGCCTGCGCAACCTCACCGTCATCGGTGACTGCATCGAGCACATCAAGGCGAACAGGGGCGAGACCATCCTCCTCGATGAGTTGCAGACAGACAACGAAAAGGTCTACGAGCTGCTCTCCCGCGGCGATACTCTCGGCGTGTTCCAGCTCGATGGTGGCGGTATGCGCGAGCTGCTCAAGCGCATGCAGCCGACGGGCTTCGAAGATATCGTCGCGTCCTTGGCGCTGTATCGACCGGGACCGATGGGCGTTAACGCGCACTTCGACTACGCGGATATTAAGAACAGCCGCAAGCCTTATAACGCCATCCACCCGGAGCTCGATGAGGAGCTCAAGGAGATCCTGGAAGAAACGCACGGGCTAATCGTGTACCAGGAGCAGATCATGAAGATCTCGCAGAAGCTGGCGAACTACACGGCAGGTCAGGCGGATGGCTTCCGTAAGGCGATGGGTAAGAAGAAGCCCGAGGTACTGGCCAAGGAGTTCGTCAACTTCGAGGGCGGTATGCTCTCCAACGGCTACTCGAAGGACGCAGTGCAGAAACTGTGGGACATCATCCTGCCGTTCGCGTCCTACGCGTTTAACAAATCACACGCCGCGGGCTACGGCCTGGTGTCGTACTGGACGGCATTCCTGAAGGCCAATTACACCGCCGAGTACATGGCGGCGCTTCTGACTTCGGTCGCTGATGACAAGAACAAGCTGGCCATTTACCTGTCGGACTGCCGCCACCTCGGCATTAAGGTGCTGCCGCCGGATGTTAACGAGTCCGGTATGAACTTCGAGCCGGTGGGCGACGACATCCGCTTTGGTCTCGGCGCGATTCGCAACGTCGGCCACGATGTCGTAGCGTCAATCGTTGCGACGAGGGAGGAAAAGGGTAAGTTTAAGTCATTTTCGGACTACCTGGACAAGATCGACACTCTGCCGTGTAACAAGCGAATCACCGAGTCGCTAATCAAGGGCGGGGCGTTCGACTCGCTCGGTCATCCGCGCAAGGGACTCGCGCTCATCCACGAGGAAGCGGTTGATGCGGTGCTGCCCACTAAGAAGGCCGCGGACAAGGGGCAGTTTGACCTCTTCGCAGGCTTCGGAGGGGACGAAGAGGCAGAGGCGGACAACATCTTCGAGGTCCGCGTCCCGGAGGAAAACTGGGAGCGCAAGCACGAACTGGCCCTCGAGCGCGAAATGCTGGGTCTGTACGTTTCCGGCCACCCACTCGACGGATTCGAGGAGTCCCTGGCAGCGCAGACCAATACCGCGCTGACAACGATTGTCGGTGGCGAAGTCGCCAACAATACTGAGGTGGTTATTGGCGGCATCGTCTCCAGTGTGGACCGACGTGTGAATAAGAACGGCCAGCCCTGGGCGATTATCGGCATCGAAGATCACAACGGCGCCCGCGTGGAGGTGATGGCGTTCGCCCGTACCTACGCGATGATTGCGACCAGCATCGCGGAAGACGCAATTGTTTTGGTTAAGGCGCGCGTTCAGTACCGTGATGATCGCCTCAGCGTCGTCTGCGATGACCTGAAGTTGCCTGATCTCGGCCGCAACGGAAACACAAGCGCGCCGCTGCGCCTGACAATGCGCACCGACCAGTGCACGCCGGAGAACATCGCGAAGTTGAAGTCTGTGCTGCTGGACAATCCGGGTGATTCGGATGTCTACCTGAAACTGGTTGACGGCGATAATGACTCGCTCCTCGTGCTCGGCGAGCACTTGCGCGTCGATCGCAGCGCCAGCCTCATCGGAGATCTCAAGGCGACAATCGGCCCGAGCATCCTGGGCTAGAGTCCAGTCTGCGTCGGCTATTTTCCAGCGTCGGGCTGGGCTCGGTGGACGGTGGCCCTTTTGTGTGGCCTGCTTGTCGCAACCATCTTTGCGACCGAGTAAAGTGCTACCCCATGAGTGAGAATTCCGTACCTGCGTCCCAGCCAGAACGTCGCCTCGTACATGCGGCCGATATTCAGATTGCGCAGGCACGAATTTCCTCCGTTATTGCTGCAACCCCGCTGCAGTACAGCCCGCGCCTGTCTGAGGCCACCGGGGCAAAAATTTTCCTCAAGAGGGAAGACCTACAGGATGTCCGCTCCTACAAGATTCGCGGCGCATACAACGGCATGGTGCAGCTGACCGACGCGGAACGTGCCGCGGGCGTAGTCGCGGCTTCGGCCGGAAACCACGCCCAGGGCGTTGCCTACGCCTGTCGCACGCTGGGAATCCAGGGGCGGATCTACGTCCCCAACGCGACCCCGAAGCAGAAGCGCGACCGCATCGCCTACCATGGCCGCGAAGCTGTGGAAATCGTGGTCACCGGCGATTCCTTCGACGAGGCGGCCGCCGCCGCGCGTGCCGATGCCCAGCGCACCGGGGCGACCATGGTCGAGCCGTTCGACTCCTTCAACACCATCGTCGGCCAGGGGACGGTGGCGGCGGAGATCATCGCACAGCTCTCTGGTAAAGGCTTGACCCTGGATACCGTCTGCGTTCCCGTCGGCGGAGGCGGACTTTTGAGTGGCGTCACCTCCTACTTGGCCGATATGTCGCCGCAGACCAAGGTCATGGGTGTCGAACCTGCGGGTGCGGCCTGCATGCGGTCGGCCCTGGACAACAACGGGCCAATTACGCTGTCCCAGACCGACCCGTTTGTCGACGGTGCCGCCGTCGCGCGCTTCGGCGACCTGCCGTGGCACATTGTCGAGGCCAATCGGGGCCGCGTACACCCGATGATTGCCCCTGAGGGTGCGGTCTGTGAATCGCTGTTGGACCTCTACCAGAACGAGGGCATCATCGCGGAGCCTGCTGGTGCGCTCTCCGTAGCAGCGCTGGAGCAGCTGGACTTTGAGCCGGGCGAGGTCGTCGTCTGCATCATCTCCGGTGGCAATAACGACGTCCTGCGGTACGCGGAGATCATGGAGCGTTCCCTGGTTTACCGAGGCCTCAAGCACTACTTCCTGGTCAACTTCCCGCAGAAGCCCGGTCAGCTGCGGATGTTCCTCAATGATGTCCTCGGCCCGGATGACGACATCTCGCAGTTCGAATACCTAAAGCGAAACAACCGCGAAACTGGTGCCGCGCTTGTCGGCATTGAGTTGCGCAGGGCATCTGACCTGGACTCTCTGATGGCGCGGATGGAGAAGTCTCCGCTGGACTGCCGCCGCCTGGTTCCCGGAACCCCGGAATACGACTTCTTGACCTAAACTCTCTGTCGTTATCCGAAGCCGTCCTTTTTCAACCTATTTTCCGCCAAATTCTTTTACGCATTCTTCAAGAAGGGGAGCGACCAAGCCCACTATGACTTCTGCGAACAGTGTTCACCAGGGTGTTCGTCTAGAAAACACAATGTCGGTACAGATGTGGCTAGCGGTCGCGGAGGATGAGCTCTCCGCCCGCATTCCAGGTTTGCTGGACTCCGCGCAGCAGGCGAACGTAGAGCCGCTATTTGTGTGGTCAGGCCTGGCGATGGACGAGGTCGAACGCATCGACCGTTTTCTCGGTGCTCTCCTCGCTCATCACCTTTCCGGTGGCACTGAAGAGGGAATTGCGGCGGCGCGGGAGACCGTCGATAAGCACCCCCTGGTGACCCTGGCGTCTCTGGTGGGGCGTGCGGCGCGGGTGGCGTCGGCAAGCGAGATGTGGTTGGACTGGCCGGCGGCGCTGCAGCTCGACGCGCGGTCGGAGGCCACATCCCAGCTGATTGACCACCTCGCGGAAGCAGTCCCGGGCATGCTCGAAAAGATTGGCCTGCCTTACGACGTTTCCTCGGACGACGAGCCCGCTGCTGACGCCCGGCAGCGTTGTGCACAGCTGATGCTTCTGCATGCTGGTGTACAGCTTTCGGTGATGCCGCTGATTATCGAGCGTTTTGAGCAGATGGCCGGCGTTGCGGAAATGGCGGAGCCGACGTCGAATGACCTCGTGCAGGCGCTTCTGAAGGTCCATGACAAGCTCAACGATTTCGTCGCGGAGGTCGCAGAGTCCGAGGATGGTGAAAATCCGCTGGCGCTGCGCCAGCTGACCCGGACGGCTCCGAGGCAGGCGTTGAAGCTTTTCAAGGCGACCCTCGGGTATTCCATCGCTACGGCTGCTGACCCAGCGAACTGGGAGGCCCGGGAGGAGCTGGGGCAGCTCGACGCGGGCCTGCCGCCCATTCTCGTCAGCGGGGCGCGCGAGGAGCTGCGACTGCGCCCCGTAGGTACGGCGGATCGCCGCGAAGCGGTGGGAGTCGTGGCCACGACCGGTCGCCCGCAGCTCTACTTCGACGAGTCGACGCAGTCGGTGGCGGTGCAGCTGCCGAAGCCCGCGGAGGCTGCTGGGCGCAGCTGGCGCGTGACCTACGGCGGCACGGTGGCGACGACGCCCGTGGTGGGGCTCGAGGATTCCCAGCCGCGTCCGATCGTCACTATCGACGAGCCGGTTCGCGATGTACTCGTGGAGTTGGGCGAGGAAAAGCACTGGAAGGTGCCCGCCATTAGCACCGAGGACCCCATTTTGATCTTCGGCGCCGACGGGCAGTCGGTCACGGACAAGGTCTCGGTTCACTCCGGTTCGGCGACGGTCGTCTACCCGGTGGACGCAAAGCTCGTGGATCCGGTTACCGGCAGGGAGGTTCCGACCTTCTCTGATCCGCGTTCGTTTAGCTGGGATCTTTGGCAAGTCGTGGAGATTGACCTTAGTGACGTATACGCAGTGCAGGTGCGCCGCGCGGGCCAGGCGGGCGAGGTGCGCTCGGCCTCTCCGCAGCGCCAACCGCGCATGACCATGCCGCACGCCCGCCTCGACGGTGCCGTGACCAGCTTCGGTACGCCCGTGCACAATGGTGGCCCGGTCGCAGTGTTCCCTCCGACCCTCTCTGGCAAGGACGAGTCCTGGCGTGCAATCGTGACCGAGTTCGCCGGCTACGGTGTGTTCTCCACCGAGTCCGTCATGGTCTACGATCTCGATGTTCCCGCCGCCGGTGGCGAGGTCGAGATTCTGACCGACGACGATTACCCCTGGCTTGGCGAGTTCGTCGTCCGCCTCGTCAACCCGCGCGGACGTAGCTTCCAAAAGCACTTTGCGATTGCCGAGCAGGCGGAGTTGACCGTGACCTACCGCGGTGGCGGCGACGGTTTCCGCATCCCGACCGAGGACGGCCTCAGCCCCGCCGAGATTCGCGTGAACTCAGGCGAGAAGCCACTGGCCGCAGCGCCAGTCATCGTCCGTCTTGGAGCAGATGACGTCACCGGCACGGTCGACCTGTCGACTGAAGAGGGCGCTTGGCTGTCCCTGCAGGTCACCCCGGGCGTGCTGCAGTTTGAGGTTCCGCTTGCCGACGAAACCGTCGCCCGCCGCACCACCACGCTAGTTACGCGCCCGCGCCGCATCGATGCCTTCGGCAGGATCGTCGTTAGCGCTCCGGGCGAGCTCCGCCACGCACACATAGCCGTTTCCAGCGGTGAGCGCGACATCTGCCGAGTGCCGCTGGTGCGCAGCGGCGATACCGGCTACGCAGAGCTGGGGCAGTTCGCCGATCGCGTATCGCTACTGAAGGCGCTGCGAGTGAGCCTGGACTGGACCCGTGTGACCGGTCGCAAGCGCCTCTCCGTCCCCCTGGTCGAGGCGGGATCGCGCGACGTCATCCGCTCTGTGGCCTTCAACGAAGAGGCCCCGGACATCATCGAAATTGATGTCTCCTGCGAGGTTGCGCACCTGCCGATGACCCTGTGGTTGTGGGCCGCTGGCGCCCCGTGGCGCGAGCCTGCCGCAGTCGAGGTCGTCGAGGGCGAGTGCGAACTGCCCGAAGACCTGCGCGGTTTCGGCCCCTTCGTTGCCCAGGTCACCCTAGGCGTGGAGAAGGACCGTCACCCGCAGTGGCCGGCGGAGGGCTCGACTGTCCTCCACCATGGCGATGATGGTGAGGTCGTTTCGTTTTCCGACGACTCTGCCTCGGACCCAGTGTCCCTGGCCCGCCAGCAGTGGGGCGAACTCAACCAGGATCAGCTGGCTCGACTGTGGACCCTCTTTGCGACGCAGCGTCTCGGCCGCGCGACGACTATGGCCCAGGCTAATCCACTGTTGGCCGCTCCAGTGCTGGGACGGATTCTGTGCGCCAGCCCGCGTGCGGGTCTGGCGGCGCTGAATCGTTCTGCGATTGCGCTGGGTGACCAGCCGGGCATGTTGATTGCCTCCGGTCTCGTACTCGGCGATTTCAGCCAGAAGGAAGCGGTGCCGGGGCGTCGTCGAGTGCCTTGGTTGGGTGCCTTGGCGGCACTCGCGGACTTGCCGAATGGCGACATTGATCGCGCCCGTGAGCTGGATTACCTGCGCACGATGGGCGGCCAGGCACTTTTGGACGTTGCCGCGAGCGGTCAGGATACGACGTTGGAGTCGGCTTGTATTGACCAGTCGTCGGTGCAGATTACCGCTCTGCCGGAAGCCCAGGCCAGCGCAATTTTGTCGCAAGTCTTCGACTCGCACCGCATGGTGCCGGGGCCTCTGACCGACGATGATGCCCGTTTTACCGCGATTTACGAGGTTGTTCGCAACCGGAACGAAATCGTGGAATCCGGTGTGATGGCGCGTCTGGCGGCAGCTTCGCGAATTCTGTTCAAGACGGTGTCCAAGGCATCGCCGCGGCTGCGCAAGGCCGTCAACGTGCGCTTCCATAAACTAGACGGCATCGATGCCGATGACGCGTCGCTGCACTGGACCCTGGTGCCGGGTACGTCCCTGCTGATTGCAGTTGCTGCCCGCGTTCTCGCGCGTGCTAAGGCGGAGAACCCGGAAGTTAGCGATGCCGCTGTCCGCGACCTGACTCCGCTGTGGGCGCAGCTGGCTGATCTCGTTCCTACACTGGTCATGAGCGACCTGCTGATTGCCGATGCCTTGGTGACGCACGCACTGCACGGAGACGTCACGACGCTCCCGGAGCCGGTTACGGAGGCGGGGCTGGTTCAGGATGCCGACTCGGGTGACTCCACCGACCCGGCACTTTAGCGCTCGCTGGTGACTGTAGCGCAGCCTCTCGGTTGTTCTACAGTCATAGGACTGCGCTAAAGTCGCGAGCTCGGCGCATCGCACTGCGCGCTACGCATCGCACTGCGTATTGCACACTGCGCAACCAGCACTAGCCCAGCGAGACGACAGCGTAGCCCCAGGCAGGAAGCGTGATCTCTGGACCCGCGGCGTCATCGTTAATAATGCTGGCCGCCGCGTCACCGAAGGTATGCAGCAGCTCGGCATTGCCGAAATCGGAATCCAAGGAAACTCGAGACTCCGCATCGGAGAAGTTGGCGACCAGCGCCAGCGTCTCGAACTCGTCGTTGCCGCGGGCGCCGACCTCACGCTCGTCCTGGCTGCGCAGCAGCACCAGGCAACGCTGGTCCTCGTCGAACTCCGCGGTCACCGACGCAGCCCAGGGGGTGCGCAATGCGGGGTGGGAACGTCGTAAAGCGAAAAGCTCGCGGTAGGCATCGAGGATAGCGGAGTGGTCCTCGGCAGCGACCTCGGACCAGTCCAACCTGGAGTTTTCGAAAGTAGCGGGATCGGAGGGATCGGCGACCTCCTGCGGATTCCAACCGGCTCTAGCGAACTCGCGCAGGCGGCCCTCACGGGTAAGGCGCTGGAGCTCGTCATTTTCGTGCGAGGAGAAGAAAGCGAACGGGGTGGATGCGCCCCACTCCTCGCCCTGGAAGAGCATCGGCGTGAACGGGCTGCAGGCGATGACCGCGGCCTTGAGAACCTGCTGTGCGGGCGAGAGATTCATCGAGGGGCGATCACCGATCGCGCGGTTGCCCGTCTGATCATGCGTGGTGGTGTAGGTGATGAACGCATGCATCGGCTGGACCGACAAGTCGAAGGGGCGGCCATGGGTGCGGCCTCGGAACGTTGACATAGTGGACGAGTGCCAGAAGCCTGTCTCCAGCGCGGTGGCCAGCGCCTCGACAGTGCCGAAATCGGCGTAGTAGGCGTGGTCCTCGCCAGAGACCAGCGTATGCAGGGCGTGGTGGACATCATCGTCCCACTGCGCATTCAGCCCGAAGCCGCCGGCCACGCGCGGGCGCACCAGGCGCGGGTCGTTCTGGTCGGACTCGGCAATCAGCGAACGTGGGATGCCCGTCTCAGCAGCGACGGAATCGGCGACTACCTGCATCTGCTCCAGAATGTGGAAGGCGCCCTCATCGTGCAGTGCGTGGACGGCATCCAGGCGCAGGCCGTCGACGTGGTAATCGACAAGCCACTGGCGCACCGAGTCGAGAATGTAGGCGCGCACCTCGTCGGAGTTATCGCCAGTGAGGTTGACCACCTCGCCCCAGCCAGTTGACCCGCCCGAGGTGTAGGGGCCGAAGAAGCCGACATAGTTTCCGTCCGGGCCGAAGTGGTTGTAGACAACGTCGAGGACGACGGCCAGGCCCTTGCGGTGGCAGGCATCGACAAGCTGCTGCAGGCCGCGCGGGCCGCCGTAGCCCTCGTGGACCGCATGCCAGGACACACCGTCATAGCCCCAGTTGCGATCGCCGCCGAAGGGTTGGACCGGCATAATCTCGACGTGAGTGACACCGAGGTCCACCAGGTGATCAAGGTGCTGCTGTAGCCCGGCGAAGTCACCGGAAGGACTAAACGTTCCGACGTGCAGCTCGTAAATCAGGCCGCCGGGCAGGATTCGCCCGGTCCACGCCGAATCCTTCCACTCGTAGCCGCCTAGGTCGACAACCTCGGAAAAACCGTGGGGCCCGTCGGGCTGGGACTTCGACCGAGGGTCGGGCAGGGGGATAGTCCAGTCGCCCGTTTTCGACCCGTCGTCAGGCGCCCCATAGCCCGCATGTGCGCGAAGGGAGAAAGCGTACCTGTCCCCGGGAGTCGGGGCGACATCCGCTTCGAACCATCCAGAATCGCCGGAATAGCCATCCTCGGTGGCTGGGTGCATCTCGAAGATGGTGGGGGCGGCGGGGTCGCCCAGGAGGAGACGTGCTTCGGTGGCGTACGGGGCCCAGACTCGATAATTGCTCATGTTCTCCATGGTAGGGGAGATTGAGGCTTGCGGCGCTGGCTTTGCTCATGCGAGAACAGCCTGGCGCGTGAGAGGGTGTTTCGCGTCCGCGAGGCGATACGCAACAATAGAGTTCATGAATTCCGGTGCCGACTCCGAACTGCTAGTGCCTGCCGACGGCGACATCGCCATCAACGAAATTGAGATCAAGAAGTCTCGTTTCATCACGTGGATCGGACGCACCGACAATGAGGAGGCCGCCAGGGAGCTCATTTCTCTGGCCAAGTCCGAGTACCCGGACGCAAGGCATCACTGCAGTGCTTTCATCCATGAGGTTGAGGGCGGCAACCGGGTCGAGCGTTCCTCCGACGACGGAGAGCCGAGCGGAACCGCGGGTAGACCCATGCTTGATGTGTTGCAGGGCAGCGGGCTGACGAACATCACCGCGGTGGTGATTCGTTATTTCGGAGGCATTAAACTCGGAACGGGCGGATTGGTGCGGGCCTATTCGGATTCGGTATCCGAATGCTTGAATCAGGTTGCCAGGATGCGCCGGAAAAAGAGGCTCGTACGCACTGTGACTGCGCCCGCGGCCGACGCCGGTCGCATAGAGGCAGAACTGAGGGGGCGGGGCTTCTCGATTATCGATACGACCTGGGCACAAGAGGTGACCTTCCACATCGCCGTTGCAGCTGATGAAGTCGATCAGCTCGATGGTGCGATGCAGGCGCTTACAAAAGGCATCAGCGCGCCGTCGGCCGATGCAGGGGAGACGTGGCGGGAGATCCCGGCTTAGCGGCTCCTACTCGCTCGACGGGCGCCTACTCGGTGTGTGCGCCGCGGTGGCGCTGCAGAATCTCGACAAGCTCGTCGCGACGT
Organism: Corynebacterium lactis RW2-5; assembly: GCF_001274895.1. NCBI lineage: Bacteria > Bacillati > Actinomycetota > Actinomycetes > Mycobacteriales > Corynebacteriaceae > Corynebacterium > Corynebacterium lactis. The sequence continues at coordinate 1,734,836 of NZ_CP006841.1, read as the reverse complement.
TCCGCAATTTTCTCCGGCCTGCCGAACACGCAGACTGCAGCTACTGTCGCGCCGTCCTGCTCCACGGCGACGGACACGCCATCGACTCCGCCTCCCTCAGCGATGCCTGGCGCGGCACAGGCACCGGTTTCCGCAATCTCGCCGGCGTGACGGAGGAAATCGTCGACGTAGACTTGCTCCTCCGGCCTAACGCTGTTGAGGTAGGACCACAGCTCACGTTTTTCAAAGCGGCTCATTAGCACCCAGCCCGCCGATGTACGCAGCAGGGAGCGTGGGAGGAAGTTCTCGGTCAGGTACTGGTAGCGCATGGACTCGCCGACGGTCTTCAGGTAGAAGAGTTTACCGCCCACAGGTAACGCCAATACTGTGATTAGACCGGTCTCGGCATGGATAGCCTCGAGCTCCTCAATCGGAACGTTGACCATTCGGCGGCCGGCCATCACATTGAGAAGAAAGGGTGCCATGCCGAGCGTGTAGCGCTTGTTATGCTCGTCGAGATACCCGGTCGCAGTCAGGCCATTGACAAGGCCCTGAGTGGTGCTGAGCGGGTAGTTGAGCTTAGTCGCGATGTCGGTGAGAGTCAGTCCCTCCCGGGTCCTGGCTACCAGTTCGAGAATCGCAGCAACGCGGTCCACCATGCGGTGGCGGGGGCGAACGGTCTCGGTCATAACTTCACCATATCAACTGACCTACGCAGTCCTAGTAATGCGCTACTGAAATATGCAAAAAGGTGCGGTTCGGCTAGTTAGGCGGCGCTCCGCTTATTATGGAGACATGAGTTATCTCCAGCCGCGTCCCAATAACCCCATCGAACTCCGTAAGGCAGCCGTGCGCAAGTACACGCGCAATGCTGCCATTTGGGCCGGAGGCGGAATTGCAGCGGGGTTGGTATTAGGTTTGCTGGCCACGGAGCTGTGGTTGTTCATTATCCTGGCGGGCATCGGTCTCATCGGGGGATTCGTCAACTGGCAGAAGGTCCAGAAGATTGTGAACTACAAGGATCCGCAGTAGATGGCAGGATCCTCGTCCAAACGGGCTAACAAGCCCAACCAATCGACCCGCTCGGGCTCGTCGGATCTCGTCCAGGTAGGCTCTGGCGAACCGGTGCGCGTGGATGCCTGGGTGTGGGCTGTAAGGCTGATGAAGACTCGAGCACTGGCCGCAGAGGCTTGCCGAGGCGGCCATGTGAAGGTCAACGGGGAAGCCGTGAAACCATCACAGCTTGTGGTTCCCGGAGACTCAGTCCGGGTCTGGGTAAACCACAGGCAGCGGATTGTGGAGGTGACGCGCACGATTCGCAAGCGCGTAGGTGCGTCGGTGGCAGCTCAGTGTTACATCGACCATTCGCTCCCGCCGCCACCGAAGGAAATCCTCGCCTCCATGCCGACCCGCGATCGGGGAGCAGGGCGGCCGACTAAGCGCGATCGCCGTCAGCTCGATCGTCTTCGGGGCCGTCAGTCGTAGCCTCCAACACCCCGGCCTGCTTCATCTGATTCAGGCGCGAGCGCAGGCGGCGGGGACGGCGCTGAGGCAGGTCGCCGGTGTCCGAGCTCGCCAGGATGTGTCGGTTCCCTCGTGCGGCCAATAGCAGGTCGTCGATGACTCGCACATGGCCGGGCCGGAAGCGGTACTTCATGGCCTTGTGAACTCTAGCTAGCCTGCTGGGGTCGATGAGTTGACGCAGCTGTCCCACCGTCGTAATGCCATTGAGCGTAAGCAACTCTTCAGCCCACGCGTAGTGCTCGGACTTGGAACGGGGAGAGTTCGGCAGCAGGAGGGTGAGGACGCCCGGGAGGGTTTCCGGAGTGAGCACGATGTCGTCCGCGCCGACAGTATCCTCGGGAGACTGCTCGCCCGAGTCCGTAGCCTCCTGGGACTCCTCGCTGGTGGTTTCCTCCAAAACGGCGACAACCTGGTCGAACTGCTGATCCGCGAGCTCGATCAGTCCAGCGGCCAGAGCGAAGGCCCGGTCGATGCGTGGATCTGTGGCTCCTTCGGGCGCCTTGTATCGGATATCGTGTTCGAATTCCGCCCAGGCGTGCTGGAGCACCGTCCGCAACTGCACCTCGAACTGCATGTTGAAATACGGTGCGAGGTCCGACGGAGCCGACTGCCCAACCTTACAGATCAGGTGCTGGGAACCATAGCCCAAGCGGCCGCTGATGCGCGTCTCCGCGGTCTTGTCTATCGTGCGCAGGACTGTGAGGGAATCGCTGAGCGCGTCCATGATCTCCGGAATCTCCGTGGAGTGATATGTGGTCACGCGCACCCCGATGATGTCGTGAACGTCATGCCACGGGTCCGGGTACACGTAGGTCCCATCCGGATTTCGGCGGAGCGCTTTCAGCCTGGTCGAGCGGAAGGACTTAACCCTCGCAGTCACCGCATCGAAAGCCAGGCCGGCTTCGGAGAGAATCTCTTTAATCGCGTCAACGAAATCCTGGGACGCGGTCGGGTGCCGCATGGTCCAGGAATCGTAGCGCGACTGCAGAGCCCTGGTCGTCTCGCGATCCTGCGCAGCGATTGTCTTCGCATCCGGATACGCGGCATCGTCCCCTCTTTCCTCACGGGTACCCCGAGAAGCCCCATGGTCCCTGTTAGGGGCGCTGGGGCTTTGGGAGGAGGCGTCGGAAAGCGATTTCTTCATTGAGGCAGCAGGCGGAAGAGGTGGGAAGGGGACAGGAGGGCTAGTTCTGCTCCTCCTCGCGCACCAGTAGCGCCACGGGGAAGGAACCGAATACAGAGGATACGGCAATCGTGCCGGACCATGTGTGGCCGGTGAAGCGATCCGTCCAAAATCCCTCGGGCAGGGTGACCGTGGTGTCGCCCCAGCCTCCCTCGCGCTGCAGTCCAATCGGGCGGCGGGTCACAAGCGCGATAACGTCCTGCGGCTCGCCCTTCGGGCCGCGGGCGGCTCCGACCAGGTGGCGCTCTCCGATTCCCTCAGCGAACACCGGCTGGTAGGTGCCGCCGACGAAGGAGTCGGGACGTTCGGCGCGCAGCTTCAGACCGTGATGGGTGACCATCAGCTTCACTGCGTCGGCGTCGGCCGCGGTGAAGCCCTCGGCGAACTGGGCGGGGGTCTGCGCCTCACCCGTCGCGGCCTTGACCTCTTTTCGCATGACGACGTCAAGAGCGTCTTGCCGGGCCGCGTAGTCGACGAAGCGGCGGTTGTCCGGGTCGACCAGCGAATCCTCGATGAACTCCGCACCCTGGTAGGTGTCGGGGATGCCCGGCCCGACCAGCTGGAGCAGCTTGCGGGAGAAGCTAGTGGTCATGGCTGCCGGGGCAATCGATTGGACGAAGCGAGTGATGGATTCCGTAACCGGGCCGTCGAGGAGGGCATCGATCCAGCGGCGGATGCCCAGCTCGAATTCCTCGACGGGTTCGGTCCACGAGGTGTGGACTGAGGCCTCGCGGATTGCCTTCTCCGCGTAGTCGTGGAGGCGCTGGCGCAGCTGCTCGGTAATCACGCCGTCTGTAGGCCAGACGCCGATGATGTTCTGCATCAGGAAATATCCCGTGGCGTCGTCCGGCGCCGGTGTGATGGCGGTCCAATTGCGGACGTTTTCGGCCCAGTCTCCGGCGACATCGGAAATCTGGAGGATGCGGGCGCGGACATCTTCGCCGCGCTTGGTGTCGTGAGTAGAAAGGGAAGTCATGGTGCGCGGCCAGAGGCGGGCACGCTCCGACTGGAGCAAGTGGTATTCCGCGGCGGACATGCCGTAGCGCCCCGGATCTCCACCGACCTCGTTGAGGCTGATTAGGCGGCAGGCGCGGTAGAAGGTGGTGTCCTCCACGCCCTTCGCCATCACTGCACCACAGACCTGGGCGAAGCGAGTCGCGGCCTCTCCTCCGGCAACTAGGCCGGCGGCAATCAAATCGAGGGCGAAGACCCGGGACGGGAATCGGGCCGCCATGGCCTGGATGACCGTGGACGTGACGCGGGACAGGGAGACATAGTCAGAGCGATAGACCGGCATCGATGCAACGAGCGTGCAGATGGTGTCAATAAGCACCTCTTCGGTGACGTTGGCGCCGCTGATAGACCAGTTGTCCCGGCGCAGCGCGCGGGCCAGGCGGCGAACCTCCGCCGCCAGCTCGTGTGCGGCGACGTCGTGCTTGAGGGCCTGTTCGGTCGCATGCACGGCGGTTTTGTCCCAGGTGGAACCCGACTGCTGCAGCGCCAGCATGCTCATCGCATCGCGGGAGTCACGGTTGATGAAGACGTTGTCGAGCTCGCGCAGGGCATCGTATCCCGTTGTTCCGTCGACCTGGAGCCTCGGATCCAGCGGCTCCTCGGCGCCCAGAATCTTCTCGATGACCAGCCACTTGTCATCGCCGAGAAGTCGGCGCAACTCGGATAGGTAGCCGAATGGGTCGCTCAGGCCGTCCGGGTGGTCGACGCGGACACCGTCGATGATGTCGGCGGCCAGCAGCGCGCGAATAATCCGGTGGGTGTGCTCGAAGACCACCGGGTGCTCCTGGCGGATACCGGCCAGGCCGTTGACGCTGAAGAAGCGCCGGTAGCCGATGATGCCGTCTTTCCAGTACATGAGTCGGTACGCCTGGCGGTCGTGCACCTCGGAGGGAGTGCCGTCCTCGGTGCCGGGGCGAATGGGGAACTCATGGTCGTAGTAGCGCAGTAGCGGCTCCTCGCCCGAGGTGTCGACCTGAAGCTTGTCTACATCCTCCGCTGAGCCGAGTACCGGCAGGCCCATCTTGCCGTTCGCGCCGTTATCCTCATGCCAATCGATGTCGAAGTAGGGCTCGAACTGAGAGTCCTTGCCGTAGGTGAGAACGTCCCACCACCACGCGTTGAGCTTAGGCTGCTCCACGCCGAGGTGGTTTGGCACCAGGTCGATGATGATACCCAGACCGGCCTCGTGCGCGGTGGCCGCTAGCTTCTGCAGCCCCTCCATTCCGCCGAGTTCAGGGTTGACGGTCGTGGGGTCGATGACATCGTAGCCGTGGTTCGACTCCGGCACTGCGGTGAGAATTGGCGATAGATAGAGGTGCGAGATGCCAAGGTCCGCAAGGTAGGGAACCTGCTTCTCGGCATCTGCGAAGGTGAACGCGCGACCGTTGGGATCGGCCTTGGCTCCGCGGAGCTGAAGACGGTAAGTGGACGTAATTGGTCGACGAGTCATAATTACTTTTATACCGCCCGCCCCGGAGGCGCGCCCGACCTGGTTAAAAAGGTGGCTGTCCGTCGTCTCCCGGAAGCGCCGTCGAACCGAAGCCTGCGGCGGACTGCCCACCGGAGCCCGGGGTGCCCGCGGAATCCTCCTCCGGCGAAAGACTCAGCGCGTTGAAGAGATCCTTTTCGCTCCAAATCTCAATTTCTTGGCCTTCATCGCGCAATTGTCGTGCGCGCTTTTCCTTAGACGTCACGCTATCCCACGGCCCCGCGACGAGAATCGTAGTCTTCTTGGTAACACCCTTATTAATGTTTGCCCCGGCCTCGGCGATCTTTTCCCACAGGAAACCCTTGTCGTAAGGGGCGAAGTCGCCTGTTAGGGTGACGCGCTGTTCGAACAAGAGCCCGTTCGGGTCCGCGTCCGGGTTTGGATCCGGAATCTTGTCCGGCGTCTTGGCCGCGTCCCACTTCGGATTTTTCCGGCGTCGTGATTTAGCCGGTGTGGCTGGCCCATTTGCTCCAGCTCCGGCGCTACCGCCGGCCGAGGAACCTTCTGTCGCCCCGGAGACACCAGCGCTCGGATCGTAGCGAACGTTGCGCATTCGGCCTGCGCCGACCGAGCCCATCGTCAGCGAAAGCTGTGTGCTGAGATTCTCAACAGAGTCGACACCCTGTCGTCGCATCAACCACAGCGCAATCTCCGCGCAGGCTACGGCGTCCGCTGTTGCATCGTGATGGTTTTCCAACTCCGATCCCGCGGCCTTCGTCAGAGTGGGCAGCTTTAGGTTTGCCAGTCCGAGTTGCAACTGCCGCGCCCACATATACGTGCACGCAAACGACATCTTCGGCACCTCGATGCCTTCGGCGCGACACGCGCGGTCTAGCGCTGTGAAATCGAACCGCGCGTTGTGCGCCACTACTGGCATATCCTCGACGACCTGAATAAACTTCGCTACCTGCTCTGCAAATGGAGGCTCGCTGGCCACATCCGCAGCGGTGATGCCGTGAACCGCGATATTATCCTCGTCGAAATAATCGAGCCCCTTCGGAGGTCTGCACAGCCACGAGTGGCGATCCTTAATCTCCCCACCGCGAACGACAGCCACACCCATCTGAATAACCGACCCGGAATCGCCATTGGCAGTTTCCACATCGAATGCCACGAAATCCCGGATCGTTCCCGAACCTTCGGTCCGCTTGCCGACGCCGCCCAGCGCCAGCTGCTCCGCAATTGCCTCGGAAACGGTGGCGCCACCGGTGGAGGAGGGGCCGCCCAGAACCGTCACTCCGCCCACGCCAGCGGCATTGCTGCGGATCCAGTCGGCCAGGACAGTGAAGTTTCCGGTCGCCGCGCCGTCGGCAAGCGAAGAACCCTTGCTCAAGGCGGAGAGGAACCCCGACAAGGCCTCGGCTACGGCTAGGCGGGAGGGCATGAAACGCGCGGAAGGTAGACCGCAGGGCAGGGCCAGCTGACCGGGGAGAAACCGGGTGGGCTCGCTGAGTGCAGCGGAGTAGGAGCCGGCCTGAACCTCGCGTACGACAGCGGCGAGTGGGGCGGAGGCAATGCCTGGTTCGCTGCTCGTATTAATACGGGGAAATACGGAGAGAAAACCGGCGGTGACCTGGACGGTGAAACCGGTCAGTTCGAACTCGATGGCCTCGAAGGTGCTCGGGGAGAAGCTGGGCGATGTCGACGTCATGAATTAGATGGTAGCGCCCGCACCGGACTGGTATCCGCGGTGGCCTTCGCGGCGCGGAAATGATGTGACTTTAGTGCGGGAGTGATGCGGAAGTGGCAGGGGTGGCGAGAGCGAGAGGGAAATATGTGAAAACAACATATTCGGAAATAGTTATCGAGGAAATCTGCTGGCGGGTGGGGCCGCTACCCCCGAAGGCAACATATTTTGCTCCGTGAAATGTCCGGGTGCAATCTATTCGGGCATTGCTTATAATCCTCACCAAACGGTGGTAACCCCGTCGTTCACGTATAAACCAGTCCAACCGCAAGAACCTTTTCGGCTGAGAGAAAAACTTCGAAGGAGTAAGCAGTTTGAGTAGCACCCACCCAGTGCACCCCGGTTCCATTCTGAACGATAACTTCCTTGAGCCGCGTGAGCTCTCCATCTACCGCCTCGCCGTCGCAATCGGTGTCCCGAGCTCCACGCTGGAGCGTTTCCGCACCGGTCGCACCTCGGTGACGAACGATCTTGCACAGAGGCTTTCCACCTACTTCGACACTGAGCCAGAGTACTGGTTGAACTCCCAGCGTGAGTTTAACCTTCAGGTCGCCGCGTAGCTTTTAGCTCGGAGGCAACGTGGTGGGGCTGAGCCGCGAGCCTGTCTCCACCTGACCAAAAGAAATATCCCGATTCCCGGGCGATAAGCAGCCGGGGAATCGGGATTTTTGTGTTTTCGGGGCCCCTTAGCTCCGCTCAATCAAGACGATGGTCGAGCGTGCGGGCACGCGCAGCTCGCCCTCAGGCTCCACGATGCGCTCGCGGGTCGGGCGGCCGGTGACCTCGGTGGTGTCGATGATGATTTCCCATTTATTGGCGTACTCGGTGCCCGGAATCTGGAACATGATGTCCTCGTGGTGTGCATTGAAGCACAGCAGGAAGGAGTCGTCCTCGACTTTGTGTCCGCGCAGATCGCGCTCGGTAATCGCATCGCCGTTGAGCCAGACCATCAGGGACTTGCCGAAGTCGAAGTTCCAGTCGTCCGCGGTCATAACGCGGCCCTGGTAGGTCAGCCACGCGATGTCTCGGTCGTCGGTCTCGGCGCCCAGTGGCCCACCGCGCAGGAAGCGGCGGCGACGGAATACAGGGTGCTCGGCGCGCAACTCCGTCAGGAAGGACGTGAACTCGACCAGTTCCGAGTTGGTGCGGGTCTGGTTCCAGTCCACCCACGCGAGCGGGTTGTCCTGGCAGTAGACGTTGTTGTTTCCCTTTTGCCCGCGGCCCATCTCGTCGCCGTGACTAATCATCGGCGTGCCCTGGGAAAGCAGGAGAGTGGTCAGGAAGTTGCGGCGCTGGCGGGCGCGCAGAGAGATGATGCGCTCGTCGTCCGTCGAGCCCTCCACGCCGCAGTTCCAGGAGCGGTTGTGGCTCTCGCCGTCCCGGTTGTCCTCGCCGTTGTCCATGTTGTGCTTCTCGTTGTAGCTGACCAGGTCGTTCAGCGTGAAGCCGTCGTGAGCAGTGACGAAGTTAATCGACGCGGTGGGGCGTCGGTCGTTGTTGGCGTAGAGGTCGGACGAGCCGGTAATGCGCGAGGCGAATTCGCCGAGAGTCGACGGCTCGCCGCGCCAGAAGTCGCGGATGGTGTCGCGGTACTTACCGTTCCATTCGGTCCACTGCGGCGGGAAGTTGCCCACCTGGTAGCCGCCCTCGCCGACGTCCCATGGCTCGGCAATCAGCTTGACCTGGCTGACGATCGGGTCCTGCTGAACCAGGTCGAAGAACGCCGACAGGCGATCGACGTCGTGGAATTCGCGGGCCAGAGTGGAGGCGAGGTCGAAGCGGAAGCCGTCGACATGCATCTCCGAGACCCAGTAGCGCAGCGAGTCCATGATCAGCTGTAGCGAATGCGGGTGGCGGACGTTGAGGGAGTTACCCGTGCCGGTGTAGTCCATGTAGTGCTTGCGGTCGCCTTCGACGAGGCGGTAGTACGCCTCGTTGTCGATGCCGCGGAAGCAAATGGTCGGGCCCATGTGGTTGCCCTCTGCGGTGTGGTTGTAGACCACGTCGAGGATGACCTCGATGCCCGCGTCGTGGAAAGCGCGCACCATTCCCTTGAACTCGCTGACAGCACCCCCCGGCTTCTTCGATGCCGCGTAGTCCTGGTGCGGGGCCAGGAAGCCGAAGGTGTTGTAGCCCCAGTAGTTACGCAGGCCCTTTTCGCGCAGGTGGTCATCCTGCAGGAACTGGTGCACTGGCATAAGCTCGATGGCCGTGACACCCAGGTTCTTGAGGTAGTCGATGATTACGGGATGCGCCAGGCCCGCGTAGGTACCGCGGAGACTCTCCGGAATCTCCGGATGGGTCATGGTCATGCCCTTGACGTGGGCCTCGTAGATGACCGTTTCGTTGTACGGGGTCTTCGGCGCGCGGTCGGTCGCCCAGTCGAAGAAAGGGTTGATGACGACCGAGGTCATCGTATGTCCCAAGCTGTCTTCTGTGTTGCGCTTCGAGTGATCGTAGATGTCGTAGTTGAACAGCGAGGCATCTCCGTCGAACTCGCCGTCGAAGGCCTTGGCGTAAGGGTCGACGAGGAGCTTGTTGGGGTCGCAGCGCTTACCGTTGTCCGGGTCGTAAGGGCCGTGGACTCGGTATGCGTAGCGCTGGCCCGGCATAATCGACGGGATGTAACAGTGCCAGATGTGCGCGTCGACTTCCTCGAGCGGGATGCGGGTCTCGTTTCCCTCGGAGTCGATCAGGCACAGTTCAACCTTCTCCGCGACATCGGAGAAGAGCGCAAAGTTGGTGCCAGCGCCGTCGTAGGTTGAGCCGAGTGGGTAGGGCTCGCCCGGCCAGACTTGGTAATCGCCGACTGTGTTTGCTTGATTCATGTGACATACCTTATCCGGTCGGCGGAAAAAGTTTGGTTTTTAGCCATATCCGGGAGTGTGTTTTAGGAGGCTTCCCGTCGCGAGGCACAGCGTTCAATCACACCGTTCGCTTGTCGACGACGACACGTGCATGACCGCAGGCGACCACGCTCCCAAAAACGTCATTGAACGATTAAGTACATAAAGCTCTTGCGTAAATACCCTATTTACCCGACATGCGGGGGAGGTAGCCCCCGATTTTCGGCAGTGGCATGTCCGGTATGCCTGCATTCGCGGTCACCACCCAGCGGGCGGTAGCAATTGCGTTTAAGTTTTGGAGCTATGAGTCCACGAACCATTGGTGTAACGGAAGTCGCGTTCCGAGACGCTCATCAGAGCCTCATGGCAACGCGAATGGCTATGGAAGACATGGTCGATGTCTGCGAAGAGATGGACAAGGCCGGTTTCTGGAGTGTTGAGTGCTGGGGTGGGGCAACCTTTGACTCCTGCATCCGATTCCTGAACGAAGACCCCTGGGAGCGTCTGCGTACGTTCCGCAAGCTGATGCCTAACTCCCGCCTGCAGATGCTGCTGCGTGGCCAGAACCTCCTAGGCTACCGCCACTACGAGGACATGGTGGTCGACAAGTTCGTCGAGAAGGCCGCCGAAAACGGCATGGACGTGTTCCGCGTATTCGATGCGCTGAACGATCCCCGTAACCTGGAGCACGCGATGACGGCGGTGAAGAACGTCGGAAAGCACGCGCAGGGAACAATCTGCTACACGACCTCCCCGTTGCACGATGTGGAAGGCTACATCAAGCTGGCCGGTCGCCTGCTGGACATGGGCGCCGATTCGATTGCGCTGAAGGACATGGCCGCCCTGCTGAAGCCACAGCCGGCTTACGACATCGTCCGTGGCATCAAGGAGGCCTACGGCGAGGACACCCAGATCAACGTCCACTGCCACTCGACCACCGGCGTGACCATGGTGACCCTGATGAAGGCCATCGAAGCCGGCGCTGATGTCGTAGACACCGCGATTTCTTCGATGTCTCTAGGCCCGGGCCACAACCCGACCGAATCCCTGGTGGAGATGCTGGAGGGCACCGGCTACACCACCGACCTGGACATGGACAACCTCGTCACCATCCGTGACCACTTCCGCACGATTCGACCGAAGTACGCGGAGTTCGAGTCCAAGACCCTGGTCAACACCGACATCTTCATGTCCCAGATTCCGGGCGGCATGCTCTCCAACATGGAGAATCAGCTCAAGGCGCAGGGTGCGGGCGACCGCGTCGACGAGGTCATGCGGGAGGTTCCGGTTGTCCGCAAGGATGCGGGCTACCCGCCGCTGGTGACCCCGAGCTCCCAGATTGTCGGCACGCAGGCCGTATTTAACGTCCTGATGGGCCGTTACAAGGTCATGACCGCAGAGTTCGCAGACCTGATGCTCGGCTACTACGGCGAATGCCCCGGCGAGCGCAATCCCGAGCTAATCTACCAGGCCGCGGAACAGACGAAGAAGGAAGAAATCACCGTCCGCCCGGCAGACCTGCTGGAGCCGGAGTGGGACGAGCTGGTCGAGCAGGCCAAGGGCCTCGACGGCTTCAATGGCACCGACGAGGACGTGCTCACCAACGCGCTGTTCCCGTCCGTCGCGCCGGGCTTCTTCACCACCCGCGGTGAAGGTCCGAAGAACGTCGGCAAGACGCCGGAGCAGCTGCAGCGCGAGGCCGAGCAGGCCTCGGGTGCTGCCAACGCCATCCGCGAGCCCATCCGCTACAAGGTCACCGTCGGTGGTCGTGCTCAGACCGTCCAGGTCGAGCCCGCCTAGGAAGACACGGGAAGAAGAGAAGATAATGTCGAACACTTCAGACAACAAACCCCAGGCACCGGGCGTCGACTCCTCGATGGACGAGCGGCTGGAGTTCCTGTCCTCCGAGCGCGCCCGCGTCGCCGCTGGTGGTGGCGAGGCCCGCCTGGAAAAGCAGCACGAGCGAGGCAAGCAGACCGCCCGTGAACGCATCGCCAACTTCGTCGACGAGGGCACCTTCCGCGAAACCGGCATGTTCATGACCCACCGCACCACCGACTTCGGCATGGATCGTGCGGACGCGCCTGCCGACGGCGTGGTCACCGGCACCGGTGCAGTCCTCGGCCGTGCGGTTCACATAGCATCCCAGGACTTCACCGTCATGGGCGGATCCGCCGGCGAGACCCAGTCCCGCAAGGTCGCTGCGACCATGCGCGCCGCTGGCGACAACGGCACCCCGTTCGTCTTCATCAACGACTCCGGCGGAGCCCGCATTCAGGAGGGCATTGACTCCCTGTCGGGCTACGGCCAGGTCTTCTACAACAACGTGTGGCTGTCCGGCCTGGTCCCGCAGATTTCCATCATTGCGGGCCCCTGCGCCGGTGGCGCCGCTTACTCGCCGGCCCTGACCGACTTCATCATCCAGACCCGCAAGGCCCAGATGTTCATCACCGGCCCCGGAGTCATCAAGTCCGTTACCGGCGAGAACGTCACGGCTGACCAGCTCGGCGGTGCCGATGCCCACATGGCCAAGGCCGGCAACATCGACTTCGTTGCGGAGGACGATGAGCAGGCAATCCTCATTGCCCAGAAGCTGCTGAGCTTCCTGCCTCAGAACAACACCGAGGAGCCGCCAGTGGTGGATCCCGTGTTCGAGGCGGAACCCGATCCGGAGCTGCGCGAGATCGTGCCCGTAGATGGCAAGAAGGGCTACGACGTCCGCGAGATCATCACCCGCATCGCCGACCGCGGAGACTTCCTGGAGTCGCAGGCCGGATTCGCTACCAACCTGGTCGTCGGTTTTGGTCGTATTACCGGCCACACCGTTGGCTTCATCGCCAATCAGCCGAACGTCATGTCCGGCGTGCTGGATATTAACTCCTCTGATAAGGGCGCGAAGTTCATTCGCTTCTGCAACGCGTTCAATATCCCGCTGGTCACCCTGGTCGATGTTCCGGGCTTCATGCCCGGTGTCGCGCAGGAGCACGGTGGCATCATCCGTCACGGCGCCAAGATGCTCTACGCCTACTCGGCAGCGTCGGTGCCGAAGGTGACCGTCGTCATGCGTAAGGCGTACGGCGGAGCCTACCTGGCGATGTGCTCGAAGGACCTGGGCGCGGACTACGTGTTCGCTTGGCCGACCGCGGAGATCGCAGTGATGGGTGCGGAAGGCGCGGTCAACGTTGTGTTCCGTAAGGACATCGCGGCCGCCGGCGACGAGGCCGAGCAGGCTCGCGTGAGAGATGAGCGCATCGCCGAGTACAAGACCCGCTTCTCGACGCCCTACGTCGCTGCCTCCCGCGGCCTTGTCGACGATGTTATCGACCCGGCCGAGACCCGACTGCGGGTCGCGGATGCCCTGGCTGTGCTGAGTAACAAGCGCATTGTCCGCCCGGCCAAGAAGCATGGATTGGGGCCACAGTAATGACTGAGAACATCTCCGGTGTGGGTGCCGGCGCTGGCGACGTCGCTGAGCTGCGCGCGCTGGTCGCCGAGCTGACCAATCGCCTCGACGCGACGTCGAATAGCCTGCTCAAGGCCACCGCTCGACTGAACCAGGCCGAGAAGGAGTTGTCCGACCTGCGCAAGCGGGTCGATGCCGGAATTCCGGAGGACACGGTGATTGCGATTTCCGCAGCCGTCTCCGCCTACCTCGGCAATAAGGGCAAGGTCAGGGCCATCCGCTACAACCGCCACAAGACGTGGGCCGCTCAGGGCCGCCAGGTCCAGCAGCAGCACCTGCGCTAGTGGGCACCGTTTACTGATCGACTTTCTACTTAGAGGATTTTGAAGCCATGAAATTGAAAGTGACCGTAGGCGGCATTGCCTACGACGTCGACGTCGAAGTGGTGGAGGAGCCGAAGCGCCTTTCGCCAATCGTTATGGGTGGTGGCGCGTCCAACACCGTCGTCGAGCCTGCGACCGCATCTGTCTCGGGCGTGTCCGCCAATGCGGTCGTCGCACCGCTGGCCGGTTCCGTCAGCAAGATTCTGGTCGAAGAAGGCCAGGACATCGAGGCGGGCCAGGTTCTCCTCATCCTGGAGGCCATGAAGATGGAGACCGAGATTACCGCTCCGAGCGCGGGCAAGGTCAGCGCTCTCCACGTCGCAGTCGGCGACGCGGTACAGGGCGGCCAGGGGCTAGTGTCCATCGACTAGACCTTGGGCGAACTTCGAGCGGTTAGCTCCGGGGCGTGGACTCGTTTTCCCGGTGTTAATCGCTCGCTGTCTGTTTTGGGCATTTTTCTGCATATATTCCGGCGGCATTTTGCTCGCCCTGTCGCGCGGGAATCTCTAACCCCCTGGGGGACCCGGTTGCTGACTTTTCTTAGCGTTGTCTTAGTATCAACCCCATGAATGCCGTACTTCTCGCCGTTGTGGTGATGCTAATCCTGGCTCTGAGCCGGGTTCATGTCGTGTTGGCGCTCTTTATCGGCGCACTCGTTGGTGGCCTCTCGGCTGGAATGGGGCTCGATGCCACGATGGTGGCCTTCCAGGAGGGCCTGTCTGGCGGAGCGAAGATCGCACTTAGCTACGCGATGCTCGGTGCGTTCGCGATGGCGGTGGCGTCGTCGGGACTGCCCAAGATGCTCGCCGAGTGGCTGATTGCAAAGATTGGTGCAGAGGGGGAGAGCACAAAGAAGTCGGCCGTCGCAGTCACCAAGTGGGGCATGCTAGCGGGAATCCTCGCGATGGCGATTATGTCGCAGAACCTCATTCCGGTTCACATCGCCTTCATCCCGCTGATCATCCCGCCGCTGCTCACCGTCTTTAACCGGCTGAACCTCGACCGCAGGATGGTTACCTCTGTCATAACCTTCGGTCTGGTCACCACCTACATGTGGGTTCCGGTGGGCTTCGGCTCAATCTTCTTGAACGAGATTCTGCTGGGCAACATCGAAAAGGCAGGCCTTGACGTTTCCGGCATCAACATCATGGCGACTATGGGCATCCCGGCTCTTGGCATGATTGCTGGCCTGCTCATCGCTGTATTATTCTCTTACCGCAAGCCGCGCTCCTACGCGGACCTGCCGATTGCCGAGTCCTCTCAGCAGAGCAATGCGGGTTCTGACGAGCCGGTCTCTAAATACCGTGTCATCGTTGCGCTGGTCGCGATTGTGGCGACCTTCCTGGTTCAGATTGTCATGAACTCGCTGGAGACCGAGGCCGATCCGCTGTTGATCGGTGCGCTCACCGGCCTGGCAATTTTCATGCTTACCGGCGCCGTGCGGTGGAAGGAGGCAGACGACGTCTTCACCGCTGGCATGAAAATGATGGCGCTAATCGGTTTCATCATGATTTCGGCCCAGGGTTTCGCATCCGTCATGACCGAGTCCGGCCAGGTTGAGCCCCTGGTCACCGCAACGGCAGAGATGTTCGCAGGAAATAAGGCGGCGGCCGCGTTTGCCATGCTGCTGGTCGGCCTGATTGTCACGATGGGCATCGGTTCGTCCTTCTCGACACTGCCAATCATCTCTATCATCTATGTCCCACTGTGCCTGTCGCTCGGTTTCTCCCCAATGGCGACGGTCGCCATTGTCGGTACCGCAGGCGCTCTGGGTGACGCTGGTTCTCCGGCATCCGACTCCACCCTCGGCCCGACGATGGGCCTAAACGCCGATGGTCAACACGACCACATCCGGGACTCCGTCATCCCGACCTTCCTGCACTTCAACCTGCCGCTGCTGGCCTCCGGCTGGATTGCAGCGATGGTCCTCTAGCTAGGGCTAACTGCGGGCGGCAATGCCCGCAATAAAGAGCTCGGTTCCCAGTTTGATTCGCTGGGAGCCGGGCTCCTTTTTCATTTCAGCCTCAACATCTGCAGCGCTGGAAGACAGTTCCTTGTCGGAGGACGCGGACTTCTTGGCCGTTTGAAGATTACTCGCAGTCTGCTCATCCACGGTCGCACCGAGGATGAAATACACCAGCACTGCGGCGGTGTCCTGGATCGTTGCCGCTTCGGGAACCGCACCGTTTGCGGCCGAGAGGGCGTCGGCAAGCGTCTTTTCCGGGCGGACGGTGGCGGTGTTTGTTGCGAGGGCGGCAGAAACCACTTCAGCACCATCGCGATGCGAGGTGAGGCAGGAGTGCAGCAGAGCGGAAAAGTCTGCGGTGTCGCGACGCCAATCTCCCGAGGGGGAAAAGTGCGTGCAAGGGGAGAGGATTCTGTCGGCGACCGCGCCCAGTAGAGCCTGTTTCGAGGGGAAATGCCAATACATCGCGCCGGCGGCGGTCTCGAGGTGGCGGCTCAATCGGCGGATGGTCAAATCGCCGAGACCGTACTCATCGAGAATGGAAAGCGCTGCGTCGAGAATGATGTCCTTGGTCAGTTGCACACTGCCAACCGTAGACGAATTTTCGGCTTTGGGGACTGGGGCGGACGTGGGGACAGCAACTGCGACACGGGCGCCTGAACGATGTTCGACAATTCGGGGCGGTGGTATTAGATTTGTGAGTCGAACGATGTTCAGAACAGTGTTCAAAGCAGTGTTCAGGCGCAGCGTTCATTCCAGCCCCAATCCCACCGCCCCAAAGGAGCGCCTGCATTCCCATGACTACATCCACTCAGGACATTCTGGAACTCGCCCGCGAGAAGGTGCTCGAGCGCGGCGAAGGTCTGAACTACCAGGAGACCCTGGAGGTTCTCAAGCTCGGCGACGAGCGTATCGAAGACCTGCTTGCGCTGGCGCACGAGGTGCGTCTGAAGTGGTGCGGCGAGGAGGTCGAGGTTGAAGGCATCATCTCGCTGAAAACTGGCGGCTGCCCGGAGGATTGCCACTTCTGCTCGCAGTCCGGTCTCTTCGAATCGCCGGTGCGCTCCGCATGGCTCGATATCCCCGCGCTTGTCGACGCCGCAAAGCAGACCGCGAAGTCCGGTGCGACGGAGTTCTGTATCGTCGCCGCCGTCAAGGGTCCGGATGAGCGCCTGCTCAGCCAGATGGAGCAGGCAGTGGCGGCAATCCAGTCTGAGGTGGACATCAACGTCGCGGCGTCGATGGGCATCCTGACTCAGGAGCAGGTCGACCGGCTGGCAAAGGCCGGTATCCACCGCTACAACCACAACCTGGAGACCGCGAAGAGCTACTTCCCGCAGGTCGTTACTACCCACACCTGGGAGGAGCGTCACGATACCCTCAGGATGGTCGGTGAGGCGGGCATGGAGGTCTGCTGCGGCGGCATCCTAGGCATGGGTGAGTCCCTTGAGCAGCGAGCGGAGTTCGCCCAGGATCTTGCTCGCCTGAACCCGACTGAGGTTCCGATGAACTTCCTCGATCCGCGTCCGGGCACCCCGTTCGCAGGTCGCGAGCCGATGCCGGCGAAGGATGCGCTGCGCGCGATCGGCGCTTTCCGTCTGGCGCTGCCGAAGACCATCCTGCGTTTCGCCGGTGGACGTGAACTGACTCTCGGTGATCTGGGTGCTGAGCAGGGTCTGCTGGGCGGCATCAACGCCGTTATTGTCGGCAACTACCTGACCACTCTCGGACGTCCGGCCGAGCAGGATCTGGACATGCTCGGAAAGGTTCGACTCCCGATTAAGGCCCTCAATGCAACCGTCTAACGCGACCGAGATGAATCCTGCCTTGGGGACTGCGGAATCTTCGGCGCCGGCTACGGCTCGACCGAGGCCTTGCCGAACCCGAAAAGAGCGGCCTGCATCCACCGAACTGCTGCAGGCGATGGTGCTCGGCGATGAGCCGAAGTTCGATCCCTTTACGGGGGCGGATTTGGAAGCCGGCGAGTTTCGTGAGCGCTCACTGGGCGCCAAAGCGGGACTTGAGGCACCACGATTCTGTCAGATTTGTGGGCGCAGAATGGTGGTCCAGATTCGTCCGACAGGGTGGACTGCCAAATGTTCAAGGCATGGTGAAGTCGATTCCATCATGCTTGAACAGCGATGATGCTTATTGAACATCATTGCAGGTAGATAGTGGTTTTGGGAACCGTTTTCAAGATTGAAAGGTTTTTACTTTTGGTTCATAATGGGGATGAAGAAAGAGATGCGGGGTGCTCCGGTACTCCGAGAATCTAAGTCAGTTGCCCATCATTTCCTCCGAAAGGGATGAATCACCATGAGCGCACCTGTTCATGAAAACCACACTCACGTCCACGGCGAGGGCTGCGGCCACGTTTCCTTCAAGCACGAAGATCACATCGACTACGTACATGACGGCCACATCCACCGCGAGCTCAATGGCCAGTGGGTCGAGTGCGAGTGCACTGAGCACGAAATGGCCGAAGACCACGGCGATCATGTCCACGGCCCGGGCTGTGGCCACGTAGCAGTTCCGCACGGCGATCACGTTGACTACATCCACAACGGTCATCGTCATGCGGCCCATGGCGATCACTACGACGAGCACTAATCGGTCCTGGCAAGCGCCCTTTCACCAACAGTTTGGTGGGAGGGTGTTTTTGGTAGATTGACCAACTATGACTTCCAAAATTGCGCGAGATTCTCAGGCATCGCCAGGAGCGCAGGCAGCGCACCGGCCGCGATCGTCGTCTGCGTCCCGGACGCCGCAGATACACAAGAAGTATGTTGCCGCTGTCTCGGGCATTGTCCTGTCCTCAATTCTCGCGGGGATTGTCGGTGGTTGCGCGTGGGGGTTGCTTCGCCCGAAGCAAGAGGTGCAGTTGATTGAGCGCGGACAGGTCGCGGTCGTTGAGGGCAGCGCTCAGGCCGGCTTTATCGGAGTCCTGTGGTTTGTCCTGATTGGGGCTATCCTCGGCGGCGGGTTGGGGCTCCTGGTGCTTCGTGGTCGTAATTTCAACGGGCCATCGGCTGGGCTGCTCGGCGTCGTGGTAGCGGGTTGTATCGGGTTGATCTGTTCGGTCGTAGTCTTTGTTACAGGGCAGGTCGTGGCCGGAATTCGGCAGGTGGATATCTCCAGTTTGGAACTCGGCCAGTCAGCCCAGGCTGTTCCCGAGTTTTCTACGTACTCAGCTCTGCTCGTAGCGCCACTGGTAGCGATGATTGCGCTGTGGGCGCGAATCCTCTTCCAGTCCGAGGATGACCCCGCGGAACACCCCGCCGAGTAGATTGCCGGCGCCGGTCTGGCTCTAGGGGCCAGCCTGAGGTCTTAAAGGCGCGTCACCCGAGACCAAATTGGCCAGAATAGGGGTGGGCATTACGTATCGGGGCGGGGACGTAATTATAATTTTTCATTAAGGTTTGGACCGAAACTGTCGCTGATGCCCCGATATAGGGGCTTTTTCGGTACAGTGGCGGTCTTCCAATCCCTTATTTACGATTTATTCCAATATTTCGTCGCCTTACCCATGCCTGCGCCGATTGGCGCACCCCATCTTTCGTGAAGGAATTCCACTGTGGCTTCCCACCCCGCAGCCCCTGTCTCCCTCCCTCGCCTCGACTCGCCGCTTGCCGCTTCAGTGGTGGACAGCGACGGGCGTTACGACGGCATTGTCCCCGACGAGTCCTGGGCCGCTGAAGTTAAGCGACTGGCCCGTGAACGCAACGCGGTCATTCTGGCCCATAACTATCAGCTGCCGGAAATCCAGGACATTGCCGATTACACTGGGGATTCCCTCGGGCTGTCGCGTATCGCGGCGGAGACCGACGCGGACGTGATTATCTTCTGCGGCGTGCATTTCATGGCCGAGACCGCGAAGATTCTGAGCCCGGAGAAAACCGTCCTCATTCCGGACGAGCGCGCTGGTTGCTCTCTCGCCGATTCCATCACTGCCGAAGAGCTCAAGGAGTGGAAGTCGGAGCATCCGGGAGCGGTCGTGGTCAGCTACGTCAATACCACGGCCGATGTTAAGGCTGAGACTGATATCTGCTGCACCTCCTCCAACGCGGTCGATGTGGTCGCCTCGATTCCGGAAGATCAGGAGATTCTGTTCAACCCGGATCAGTTCCTCGGCGCCCACGTGCGTCGAAAGACCGGCCGCGCCAACGTTCGTGTCTGGGCGGGCGAGTGCCACGTGCACGCCAACATCAACGGCGACGAACTCGCCCGGCGCGCAGCGGAGGATGAAAACGCCGAGCTTTTCATCCACCCGGAGTGCGGTTGCGCAAATTCGGCGATTTACCTTGCCGGCGAGGGCACAATTGAGCCGGAGCGCGTCCATATGCTTTCCACGGGAGAGATGCTCACTGCAGCTCGCAAGGTTGAGGAATCCAAGCCCTCGTCGAAGGTTCTGGTCGCGACCGAGGTCGGCATGCTGCATCAGCTGCGCAAGGCCGCGCCTGATGTGGCTTTTGAGCCGGTGAACGACCGCGCGTCGTGCTCCTACATGAAGCTGATCACTCCCGCTGCCCTGCTGCGCTGCCTGATCGAGGGCTCTGACGAAGTCACCGTGGACCCGGACGTCGCAGCTCGCGCGCGGGCTTCGGTTGAGCGGATGATCGCGATCGGTAATCCCGGCGGGGGCGAGTAGTACGTTTCCCTCGCAATCGCATGATTTCAACTGGTCTTTGACCTGCGATTTGCTCGTCATCGGTGGCGGCGTCGCCGGGTTGTCGGCGGCCCGCCGTGGCCTTGAGCTCGGTCTCGACGTACTCCTTGTCGACAGCGGCGAGTGGCGCACTGGTGCGCGCCGCCATCTCCGCTTTTCCGACGCAGCTACTAACCTCGCGCAGGGCGGTCTCGCGGTAGTTGGGCTTTCCGACGATTCCACGGGCAGCTACGCAAACGGTGCCCCGGATAGTGTTGCAGCGCATGTGGCGGACACTCTCGATGCGGGTGCGGGGCACTGCGATGAGGTGGCCGTAGAGCGCATTGTTGCCGGTGGGGCGGAGGCCACTGAATGGCTCATCGGCCTCGGCGCGCGGTTCGACCGAGCAGACACCGCACCGTCTGGCTCGGTCTCTGAGCTGCCGCCGTATTCGCGGACTAAGGAGGGCGGCCACTCCGCGCGCAGAATCATTCATGCTGGTGGAGATGCCACGGGAGCCGAGATTCAGAGGGCTCTGGAAGTATCGGTCACCGGCATCCGACTGCTCCAAAATGGCCGGGCGCGCCAACTTCTGGTGGACTCAGGCCGCGCAATCGGCGCCGTCATCGACGATCCCCGTGGCCGTGGAATTGTTGCGGCGTCGGCGACGCTGCTGGCCACCGGTGGGGTCGGCCAGATTTACCAGGCAACTACGGCGCCTTCGGGAGCTCGCGGGGAGGCCATCGGCCTGGCTCTGGATGCCGGCGCGCGTGTGAAGGACATGGAGTTCATCCAGTTTCACCCGACCGTTTTGTTCACGCGCCGGGAGACAGGGCGGCGCCAGCTGGTCAGTGAGGCAGTACGCGGAGAGGGCGCGAAACTCGTCGACTCCCGTGGGGCGAGCGTTACCGCAGGCATGGATCCGCGCGGTGATCTCGCTCCGCGCGATATAGTCTCCCGCGCAATCGCTGCGCGCCTGCGCGAGCTAGGGGAGGACTTTGTGTTCTTGGATGCTCGTCACCTGCAGGGTTTCCCGGCCCGCTTCCCGACGATCACCGCTGGCCTGGCGGCCGCCGCTATAGATCCGGCGCAGGACCTTATCCCGGTGACCCCGGCTGTGCATTACACCTGCGGCGGGATTGAGGTGACCCCGGAGGGGAGAACCTGCGTGGATGGGCTTTACGCCGCCGGCGAGTGCTCGGCGACGGGGCTTCACGGTGCGAATCGCTTGGCGTCGAATTCGTTGCTGGAGGGACTTGTCGTCGGCAAGGCGGCGGCGGAGAATATCGCGGCGCGGCAGCGGGATGCCCGGAGCAGGGGAGACAGCTGGGCGGTTAGCGCTGTCCGGGCGGAAGCCGTGGCAAGCCATGCGCTCGAGGAGGGCCTGCCGAGGCCCGACCTGACAGCGGAGCAGCTGGATCGGCTGCGGCGGGCGATGCAGCGCGGCGCGGGAGTAACCAGGACGGAAAAAGGCCTGCGTGAGGCTCTCGATATCATTGACAGCCTTCCGCAATCGGTTCAGGTGATGGCGGCGCGCGCTATCGTCGAGGCAGCGCTGCGCAGGCCTTATACACTGGGGTGTCACACCTGGTTGGACGCTGTTGACATCGAGTCAAGCGGCCGAGATTGACGTACAACATTAACGGCGGGAAACCACTAAGAATCGTCGGAAAGGGACAGGTAGATGACTGGCGCGAAGAGTTCTGCAGGCAGTGACAACCTCCGCGGGGTATTGAACGAGAATCTGACCCGCGGGTTGATTCGCACCGCGCTGCAGGAGGACTTGAGCTTTGGCCCGGACGTGACGTCGCTGTCCACGGTGCGACCGACGGCGCGGGCCAAAGCTCGCTTGGTTGCGCGGCAGCACGGCGTGGTCTCGGCAATCGACTCGGTGGGGTGGACGTTGCAGGAGGTCATCGCGGACGAGTTCAGTGTGGAAAAGCACGTCACCGACGGAGAAATCGTGCGCCCGGGCGATGTGCTCGCGACCATTGCGGCTCCGACCCGCGGTCTGCTGACCGCCGAGCGCACCATGTTGAACATCCTCACCCACGCCAGCGGAATCGCGACGGCGACGAGGCAGTGGTCGGACGCCATCCTCGGAACCGGCGCTCGAATCCGCGACTCCCGCAAGACCCTGCCCGGCATGCGCAATCTCCAGAAGTACGCGGTAACCTGCGGCGGCGGCGTAAACCACCGCTACGCGCTCGGCGATGAGGCGCTTATTAAGGACAACCATGTCGTCGCCGTCGGCGGTGTCGTGGAGGCCCTTAATCGTGTCCGCCAGAACTACCCCGAGCTGCCCTGCGAGGTGGAGGTCGATACCCTAGAGCAGCTGGATGCGATCTTGCAGCTGAAGCCGGACATCGTCATGCTCGACAACTTCGAAGTCTGGCAGACACAGATCGCGGTGCAGCGCCGAAACCAGTACTCGCCGGCAACCCAGCTGGAGTCCTCCGGTGGGTTGACCCTCGAGGTCGCCCGCGACTACGCCTCCTGCGGCGTGGACTACCTCGCGGTCGGCGCGCTGACGCACTCGGCCCGTGTTTTCGACGTCGGGCTCGACTTCGACGAGCAGTAGCCGAGTGCTAGGCCCGCAGCCTGCGGGCAATCTCGGCGCTGATCTGCCCGAGGGCGTCGCCGTAGCGGGCGCGTGTGGTGTCGTCGGCAAGCGGCTGGGCGCGGAAAAGCGCGTCCTCGGCGCGGCCCACATCCCCCAAGTCGAGGTGGCACTCTGCGATTTGCGCCAGCAGTGCCACGGCCTGGGAGTTCAACGATTCGGACTGGAAGAGGCCTGCGGCGAGCTCGAGGTGATCGATGGCACGGCCCTGGTGACCGCGACGAATCTCCGCCTGTCCGCTCAAGGTGTGCCACATCGCCCAGCGCAGGTGTCTCGGAGGGGTGCCCTCCTTCGGCTCGACGCCATCCTTTTCCAGATTGTCCAGCAGTTCGAGCCAGTCCGCGGCCTTGTCCATCAGCTTCGGTGCGGAGCCGCGGATGGGGCGCCCGAGCGAGTCGGTCTGCGGGGCGTCGGCCTTGTCGCCGAGCTTTTCGAAGCCCTGCATCAGGTGCAGCGCGGCCTCCCACAGGGCGTCATCTGCGGCCAAAGAATGCGCCGCGTCGAAGAGCTCCTGCGGAGAGCCGGCGGTTGTCGCAGGCTGGTCGGCGGGATTGGCTGGGGTAGCGTCCGGGCGAGAGGAATCCATGGCTAAACACTCTACTGTGGCGTGTACCTAGCGCTAGCGTTCGCCCTCCACCAGCCGGTCCAGCGCATCCAGGACGGGGTGGCCTTCCCACTGCGCGCGGGGAAGAAGCTCCTCGACCCGCCGGGCGTAGAATTCCGCGGTCACCGTGTCCCCGGAGTCCAGGCTGACTTGCAGTCCCGTCAACAGCGCCCGCGCGGATTCCTCGCCGTCGCCCGCGGCCAGATACCCGTTCGCCGCCGTCTCGACGTGGGCTAGCGCCAGCGAGTCGCGTGCCGACGAGTAGTAGATGAATGCGAGGTCGTCGTGCCAGTCGGCGAGGTCCCAGTGGTTAGTGGCGTCGATGAGGGCGCGGGAGCGGTTCATCAGCGACTCCGCGGCCTCGAGTGCGGTGTCGAGATCCAGAGCCGAACTTCCCGCACTCCCAGGAATCGCCGCTGCGTTGATCTGTGACCTGGCGGCCTGGCGATAGGACTTCGCAGCGCCCCGAAAATCGCCGAGACGCTGCAGGTGTTCGCCGTGGTCGACCAGCAGCGCCACACTGCGGGCCTCATCGCCGGCCAAGCCCGCGGCGGCAGCTGCGATGGAAAAGGCAGCGTCGGTGCGCTCCTCATCGTCGGTGAGCGTCGACCAGTGGGCGACAGGCTCTGCGAAGCGCAGGGCCTGCTCGGGGCTATCCAAGTCCAGCAGGCTGCGGGCGAGAATCAGTTGGATGTCCATTCGCATGGGGCACAGTGGCATGGAGTCCGCGGACTCGAGTGCCGAGTGCGCTACCTCGGCCGCCTCGGCGAATTCACCCGCAGAATTTAGCAGTGCGGCGAGCAAACGCACGCTGCGCAGCACGCCGACAGTGAGATCCAATTCGAGCCCAGCCTTGACAATCGGGCGCAGCTGCCGGATTGCCTCCGCGTCTTCGCCGGCCTCCAAGGACAGGTAGGCCAGGAATTGACGGGCCTCGATGGTCGTGGTCACCGGCTCCGACTGCGGGGCGCTTGCGACCTCGGCGGCAATTCGTGCGGCCGTGCGTAGTTCGCCGCGGCCGTGGGCGAGCTGGGCTGCCAGCAGCTTCCGGTCGTCGTGGCCGCTGCGCTTCGGCGCCCACCGGGAGGTCCACTCGGATAGCTTCTGCGCAATGTCGGGGCGCCGGGCCAGCGAAGCTGCGGCTCCCGCGACGGCTGCGGACAACACGTAGTGATACGCCTGAGCTGGGTCGGGGGAAACGGCGACGATGTCGTCGGCAAGCGAAACCAGCTCGGGGACGTCCGCGCCCGTGGGACGGGCGCCTGTGAGAATATCGCCCGGGTTCGCATCGATGAAGGCCTCCGCCTCGGCGAAGGCCATGTAGGAGCGCGCGTGTAAAATCGCGGGGTAGATGCCCGAGTGTTCGGCCCAGGCGAGCCACTCGGCGCGGGCGGTCGCGGCCTCGTCGACCAGCTCGAGCTGGTCCGCTACGGCATGGCGCAGAGCATAGAACTCGCCGATGTTATCCGCGTCCGAGGCAGGGGAGTCCTCCAGCCAGAAGTTTCGGGCAAAGGCACTGACAGCGCGCCAGCTCGAGACATGGTCCAGGCTCGCCCCGGCGGCACGGGAAAACCGCAGGAGCTCGCCGAGGGATTCTGGGACCGGCTGCGGCTGCCGGTCGGGGTAACGGGGCGCTATAGGCAGCGGCGCCGCGTCCGCCCTAGCTACCGCGCTGCCGCCGAGCACATCGTCTCGGACGCTAGGAGCCCCGGATGTTCCGGGTGCTTCGGGGGCCTGCGGCCACGCGTCATCTTCAATATCCCACCACGCCATCAGACCATCTTCGGCCACGCTCCGCCCGGTATGCAAAACGGGCGGAAGCGAACGTTACTGGGAGCGGGCCTCCGCTAGAAGAGTGTGGACTTCGTCGTGAAGCGGGTGGGTGGGGGCGATTAGCTCGTCGATGCGGGCGACGTAGTTCTCGGCCGCATTCGCGTCGTGCGCGCCCGCGGCCGCGCGAACCGCGACTGCCAGCACGCGAGCGGCGTCGGAAGGGGCGTGGACCTCGAGGAACAGACTCGCCGCGTTGTTTGCGAAGCCGTAGACCCCGGTGTCGTCCCAATCGGCCCAGCGCAGCAGCGCCATGGACTCGTGCCACTTCGCGCTTTCCCAAGTGTCGGCGACCAGCTCGCGCGAACGCTCCATCAAGTGCGCGGCGATCGCGCCGTCCGCCCCCGCGTTGGTCAGCTCCAGGGCGGCGTTCATAAGGGTCTCCGCAGGGCTTTCCGACGCCGCGTACTGGGACCTCAAATCGGCCAGGGCATCGAAGAGCACCGCGGAGTGCTGCATGTCGTCCAGCTCCAGAGAAGACGTGGCGGCAATAGCGCAGGCGGCGTCGGTGCGCAGGTAATCCGGAGTGTTCTCGGACCAGGCGGCAATGGACTCCGCCAGCGGCTGAGCTGCAGCGAAGTCCCCGACGGCGAAGTGCTCGGTTGCGGTCAGCAGCGCAATGTCCATGGTGATGTCGCACTTAGGGAAGCCGTGGGCTGCGTCGTGGGCCCTCTGCGCGATGGCGAGTAGCTCCTCGTGGCTGGGGCCGGAGATTGAACCAATCGAGTCAATCTCGCCCATGTCCCGGACCGCGAGTACGTGGTCCAGATCCAGCTCGTGAGCGTCGGCGACGACTACGTTGTTGGACAACATGCGGAAAGCGGTGTCGCTGTTTCCGGTCTCCACCGAGTAACTAGCTAGGTTACTGCGCAGCGAGATACCTGCGATAACCGAGCGCTCGCCGATGGCCTTGAGCTGCGAGGCGCATAGCCGGGCGGCCTGGACCACGTTGCCCTCGCTGTGGAGGAATGCGGCTTCCATCAGCGTCTTGGCCAGGAGGATACGCTCCGACTGCTCGGAGTTCGGCAGCTTTCGGATGAGCTGCTGAAGATCTTCTGCCAGGTCAGCGCGACGTACTCTCATCAGCGCTTTTTCGACTCGGAACAGCGCATCAATCAGCGCGGCCCGCTTGGAATAGCGGCGCTGGCTCTTTTCGGCTGGATCGCTGAGACGGCCGGTCTCCACCACGTCCGAGGCCAGAATCAGGTCGCGGTAGGAGTGAATCTCGCGGCGCATGCGGGAGATGAGGGGAATCTCGGACTCCGCAGCAGCGGAGGAGGGGCCGTATGCAATGAAGCTGACGTAGCGTTCCGCCTCGTCCTCAGCGAGGCGCGCTCGCGCCCGCCAGTACTCCGCCACATCGTCGTGGTCGGAGGCCCACACCATCCAGCTCATCGCGGCGTCGTGCGCACTGCGGTTATCGCCCAGGGCCTCGGCGACCTCACGGACCAGGCGGTAGAACGCACCGTAGGATTCCTCGGCTCCCGCCTGCTCCGGGGAACCGAACAGCTCAGTGTCGTAGAAGTGGTGTGCGAACACCGATTCGAGGCGGCGCGCGGTGAGCGAATCATCAGCGCTGGTTGCCTCGGCATGAGCTGCTACCAGCTGTGGCAGTTGAGGGCCTTGTCCGTCCTGAGCCACTGCAGATACCTCTCCGATGTGCGAATCCGGCGCGCCCAGAGGGGAGCGAAGGCGAACGAAATAGCGAGGCCTTGCCAATTTGAGGGCGCACCTTATGGGATGGGGCCGAGTCTACCTTGACCCTGTGCATTTTTGTTGTGTCTTAGGTTCCCCACAATAGAGCAAAAATTCCGCTAGTGGAAACGACTTTCATTCACGGATTTTGGGGTGATCGTGGCCTACGTCGCAGATGCAGATATGCTTAATCCTTATAACACCGAGTTAGAGCCAGCAACAATGGCCGAGCTAATACAGCGGCCACATTATCGTGCGAATAGGCGGTTACTAAGAGATTATGTTGTCCATTGTCGATCTCCGCGGACAGACTCCCACCACAGCAACTCTGCGCCGAGCTTTGCCGCGCGGTGCTGCCGACGTCGATTCGATGATTCCCACCGTGAAGCCGGTGGTGGATGATGTCGCCGCTCGTGGAGCGCAGGCTGCAATGGAGTACTCCGAAAAGTTCGACCGCATTCGCCCGCAGTCGCTGAAGGTGCCTGCCGACGTCATTGACGCCGCAGCCGCCAACCTTGCCCCTGAAGTTCGCGACGCTCTGGAACAGTCAATTGCGCGGGTCCGTAAATTCCACGCGGCGCAGAAGCCGTCCGATCAGGCGGTCGAGATTCTCCCCGGCGGAACCGTCCGGGAGAAGTGGATTCCGGTGGCCAGGGTCGGCCTGTACGTGCCGGGTGGTAACGCCGTCTACCCGTCGTCGGTTCTGATGAACGTTATCCCAGCGCAGGAAGCCGGCGTGGACTCCCTGGTGGTGGCCTCGCCGCCGCAGGCAGACCACGGTGGTTGGCCGCACCCGACAATCCTGGCGGCCTGCAAGCTGCTCGGTGTCGAGGAGGTGTGGGCTGTCGGTGGTGCTCAGGCCGTGGCGCTTTTGTCCTACGGCGATGAGTCCGAGGGGCTAGAGCCCGTCGACATGGTTACAGGGCCGGGCAATATCTTCGTCACCGCCGCCAAGCGCCTGTGTCGTTCGGTCGTCGGTATCGACTCCGAGGCGGGTCCGACCGAGATTGCCATCCTCGCCGATAACTCAGCCGACCCGGTCTCCGTCGCGTACGACCTGATCTCCCAGGCGGAGCACGATGTCATGGCGGCCAGCGTCCTCATCACCGATGACGCCGATTTCGCCGCCGCCGTCGACCGTGAGGTTGAAAACCGCTACAGCGTCACCCTGAACTCCGATCGCGTCCGCGAGGCCCTAACCGGCCAGCAGTCCGGCATAGTCCTGGTTGACGACATGAGCGTAGGTGTCACCGTCGCCGACGCTTACGCCGCCGAGCACCTCGAAGTCCACACTGCAGACTCGAGGGCGGTGGCAGACCGCATCCGCAACGCCGGCGCCATCTTCGTAGGCCGTTTCTCGCCGGTGCCGCTGGGCGACTACTCTGCGGGCTCAAACCACGTGTTGCCGACCTCCGGCACCGCGCGGCACTCGTCCGGCCTGTCCACGCACACCTTCCTCAAGTCGGTCCACGTTGTCGACTACAGTGAGGCCGCGCTGAAAGAAGTGGCAGATAGCGTCGTCGTGCTGGCCGATGAGGAGCGCTTGCCCGCCCACGGCGAGGCGATTCGCGCACGTTTCGAAGGGATGGATAAGTAAATGAGCAACCCCGATGCGAATGCAAGCGGCGTCGGCAAGCTGCGGTTGGCGGACCTGCCCCTGCGCGAGGAGCTGCGCGGTGAGGAGGCCTACGGTGCGCCCCAGCTGGACGTCGACGTGCGCCTCAATACCAACGAGAACCCCTACTCGCCGTCGGACGCGCTGATTAAAGAGCTGGTGGCGACGGTGGAGAAAGTCGCCAGTGACCTGAATCGCTACCCGGACCGCGATGCCGTAGAGCTGCGCCGCGCGCTCGCCGAGTACATGACCTGGCAGACCGGCGTGCAGATTGATACAGATCAGGTGTGGGCCGCCAATGGCTCCAACGAGATTTTGCAGCAGCTGCTCCAGGCCTTCGGCGGCCCGGGGCGCAGCGCCATGGGGTTTGTGCCCAGCTACTCCATGCACCCGATTCTCTCCTCGGGCACGCAGACGGAATTCATCGGCATTGATCGCAACCCAGAGACCTTCGAAATCGACCTGGATGTCGCGCTGGCCGCAATCGAGAAGCATCGCCCGGACGTCATCTTCGTGACAACTCCGAACAATCCCACCGGTAACCTCACAGGCATCGACGCGCTGCGCCAGATTGCCGAGGCCGCGCCCGGCATCGTTATCGTCGATGAGGCCTATGCTGAGTTCACCGACGAGCCCTCGGCTGTGACCCTGTTGGACGAGTTCCCCGCAAAGCTGGTCGTCTCCCGTACCATGAGCAAGGCATTCGACTTCGCGGGCGGTCGCCTCGGCTACTTCGTGGCAAATCCGGCATTCATCGACGCGGTCATGTTGGTTCGCCTGCCGTACCACCTCTCTACGCTGACGCAGGCCGCCGCCACCGTGGCCCTGCGCCACTCGTCCGAGACGCTCTCCACAGTCTCTGCGCTTGCCGACGAACGCGGCCGCGTCGTAGCTTCTCTGCACGAATACGGCTATGACGTAATCGACTCGCATTCCAACTTCGTGTTCTTCGGTGGCTTTGACGACGCTGCTGCCGCGTGGCGTGAATTCCTGGATCGGGGAGTGCTGATTCGCGACGTCGGCGTGGAAGGTCGCCTGCGCACGACCATCGGTCTGTCCAGCGAAAATGATGCGTTCCTCGCGGCGGCGAAGGATATCGCGGAGCGCCAGGCCGGACTGGGTGGGCAATAACCAAACGCAGAAGACCCCGACTACAGCACGACGAGGATTACGAGGAGTAACCCCACAATGAATTTCAGCGACACGGACCACCTCGAGGTTGAACAGCCTAAGCGCGTCGGACGCGTTGAGCGCGCCACGAAGGAGTCGAGCATCGTCTGCACTGTCGATCTCGACGGCACGGGCAAGACCGATATTTCCACCGGATTGCCCTTCTTCGACCATATGCTGACGGCCTTCGGCTCCCACGGCAGCTTTGACCTGACGGTTCACGCCAACGGAGATACCGACGTCGACGCCCATCACACTGTCGAGGACACCGGTATCGTGCTCGGTCAGGCTTTCGCGGACGCTCTCGGAGACAAGTCCGGCATCCGCCGCTTCGGCGATTCCTTCATCCCAATGGACGAGACCCTCGCGCAGGCGGTGGTGGACGTCTCCGGGCGGCCGTATTTCGTGGCCAAGGGCGAGCCAGATCAGATGCTCACGGCGGTCATCGGCGGGCATTACCCGACGGTTATCAACGAGCATTTCTTCGAATCTTTTGCGCTCAACGCCCGGATTGCGCTGCATGTTCGCTGCCTCTACGGCCGCGATCCGCACCATATCACCGAGGCCGAGTACAAGGCCGTCGCCCGGGCGCTGCGAGTCGCCTGTGAGGACGATCCCCGTGTCTCCGGGATCCCCTCCACTAAGGGAACGCTGTAGCTGAACGCTTCTTAATTTGGGTGCTAACTGGAGTTTTAGGGTTTTCGATGGTACCAACGACAGAGGAAGTGCTTCACGCGCAGGCGTCTACGGGCGTCACGCTGGGCACCTATTTTTTGTTCATTGTCGCTGGCGTTCTCGTCGGCGGGGCATGGTCGCTGTATAAAGTCGGCTCGCGGGTCGGAACTTTAGTTGTTGGCCTCCTCGCCGTAATCGCGCTTGCCGGCGCTGTGTTGTGGTTATTAGGAGTGATGGGTTAATGGTGTCCCGGGTGATGGACCGCAAGCAGCTGAATCAGCTGGACAGCATGTGGAAAGCACCCGGTCTCATACCCACCCTTATCGCAGTGATGGCCGCCTTCGGTGGCTGGTCGCTGCTCATGCCGGTCATTCCACAGGCCATCCTTGACGATGGCCGCGGCACCTCTCTCGCAGGTGCCTACACCGGTGTGTTCATGGCCGCGACCGTTTTGACCCAGACTCAGACACCGCGCATGTGCCGCCGCCTCGGCTATGGCCTCACCATGCTCATTTCGGGGCTGTTCCTCGGCTTGCCGACGATCCTCCACGTCTTTGGCACCTCGGCGGGCCTGGTCCTCGGAATCGCGGTGCTTCGTGGCATGGGCTTCGGTGCCCTGACTGTGGCGGAATCGGCCCTGATTGCGGAGCTGGTTCCCGTGAAGTTCCTCGGCAAGGCCTCCGGTGCGCTGGGCGTGGCCGTGGGGCTATCCGAGCTGCTATTCCTCCCGCTCGGCCTCATTATCGCCGATGAGCTGGGCTCCTACGCCCCGGTCTACATTCTAGGTGCCGCGATTTCGGTCATTGGCTCGGTGATGGCGCTGTTCATCCCGAAGATTAAGCCCGCGCCGAAGCAGGGCAAGGGAGGCAAGGAAAACGTCGGCGAGCCAGTCCCGGGGTCCGCAGCATCGCAGCCGAGCCCGGTGGCGCACGTGGCGACTTGGAAGCTGGTCGCAATCCCGGCAGTGGCAATCTGCACGATCGCTATGGGCTTCGGTGGCGTATCGGCCTTCCTGGCTCCCGCGGCAGGCGAGGTCGACCCGGTCTCCGGAGCCGTTGTGGCGGGCCTGTCCCTGTCGGTTCTCGGCGGGGCGCAGATGGTATTCCGCTACTTCGCGGGCATCTACGCGGATCGTCGCTCCCGTGCCGGCGACCTAATCGTGCCCGCCATGGTAAGCGGGTTCTTCGGCCTGGCGATGATGTCCGCAGTCGTATTCTTCGGCTTCTCCGCGTGGCTGCTGCTGGCTGCCGCGGCGTTCTACGGCGCGGGCTTTGGCATGGCCCAAAACGAGGCGTTGCTGCTGATGTTCGCCCGCCTTCCACGCGAGCGTACCGCTGAGGCGAGCGCGTTTTGGAACATGGCCTTTGACTCGGGTACCGGCATCGGTTCGTTCGTCCTCGGCGCTGTCGCCGCGGCCGCGCTGAAGCCTTACCCGGCGGTATTCGCTTTCGCAGCGGCACTGGTCGCAGTAGGCCTGATCGGCGCCGTGCTGGACCAGGTCGTCGGCAAGCACCGCGTGTCGGAGTACCACAACACCCGCGCGACTCTGCGCAAGCTCGGCGGTGCGGTCAGGCGCCGCACCCCGGAGGCTGCTGTGCGTGCAGCGCGTCCGGCTAAGAATGCGGTAACGCGCCTGGCCTCGAAGGAGAAGAGGGCGCAGGCGCGGCAAGTGCGCCAGGAAAAGCGCCAGTAGCTCGGCTCGCAGGCCGGTTCCCGGCGACGTCTAATCGGTCGGAGTGACTCCGAGCTCGGCCAGGAGTCCGCGGACCGCGGCCTCGGTGTCATCGATGATCTGATTTAGCTGTTCATCGCTGGCGCTGTCCGGGTCTGAGATATCCCAAGTGACGTAGCGATCTCCCGGGACTGCTGGGGTTTCCTCGATTCCCATGAGTACAACAACATCGGCGCGGTGTGACACGCGCGGAGTGATTGGTGCGTGCATCAGCTGTGAGGTGTCCAGTCCGCGATCGCGAAGAACCCGCAGGACCTGCTGGTTGATGCCTTCTTCGGGGTGCAACCCGACGCTGCGGACGAATAGCTGCTCTCGGGCGAGGTGCTGTGTCAGGGCGGCTGCGATCTGGCAGCGACCCGAACCGCGACGATCCGCGAAGAGGATTTCCTTCCTCGGGGCGGTCGAAGCGCCGCTTGCCGCAGATGCCTTAATCCGCTCGGCAGTCTCGCGCTCGGCGAGCACAGGGAGGAAGGTGGTGACCTTGGCGCCGGCGGAGATCTCGTCGATGACCTGATCGAGAATGCTATCGACTACTTCGGTGCCGCAGAGCTGGTCGTAGTGGCGGTGGAGGTCCTCTCGGACAATTGAGAACTGGCGGTCGAGAAGGGTTGGGGCGGTCATGGGGAGCCTTTCAGATAACTCAATTATGCCCACATAATTAACGTGGAGTTAACCTAAAGTTTACCAAATGTCGCGGAGAATCACTTTTGATCGGTGACATAAACGCTAGGGGTGGAGAATATGGAGGGGCAGGTGGAGTTGTGGGAAATCGACCGCCTAAAATTCCGAGATATGAAAGATGCCTCTTCCGCAGTGAATGGACCCACCGTCGCAATTCTCGACTACGGTTCTGGAAACCTCCGCTCCGCGCAGCGGGCAGTATCGTCGACTGGAGCCGACGTTATTGTCACGGCAGATCCGGACGTTGTTATCAACGCCGACGGTCTGCTCGTCCCAGGCGTTGGGGCGTATGCCGCCTGTATGGAGGGGCTGCGCAAAGTACAGGGACCGCGTCTCATTGGCTCCCGCCTGGCGGGTGGGCGCCCGGTGATGGGCATCTGCGTTGGCATGCAGGTTCTCTTTGACCGCGGCGTCGAATACGCCGAGGGAATTCACGGGGCAGAGATTTCCGCCACGGGAACACCCGGATGCGGAGAGTGGCCGGGCACCGTCGAGAGGCTGGAGGCGAAAATCCTGCCCCACATGGGCTGGAACACCGTTGACGTGCCGGAGGGCTCGAAGATGTTCGCCGGCCTGGAGCAGGAGCGCTTTTACTTTGTGCATTCCTACGGCGTGCGCCGCTGGGAGTTGAAGGCGGAATCGCGCATCGCGGCTCCGTTGGTGACTTGGGCTCAGCACGAATCGGACAGGTTCGTCGCTGCGGTCGAAAATGGTCCGCTCTGGGCGACGCAGTTCCACCCCGAGAAGTCAGGAGAGGCCGGACTGCGCCTGCTCCAAAACTGGGTGAATACCCTGTAGCGCCGTAGCGGACATCTATACTGAAATACCTAGCCTGTTCCCAGGCCGCGGTTCGTCGGCAATTTCGTATTAATTTGTCGGGAACCGGCGGATACTTTAAAGAGCTTGATAGAGAGTAGTGCCCCATGAGTTTGACCCTGCTGCCCGCTGTTGATGTCGCCGATGGTCAGGCGGTGCGCCTGGTGCAGGGCGCCGCCGGCTCAGAGACCTCCTACGGTGCCCCGCTGGAGGCCGCGCTCAACTGGCAGAATGCCGGTGCAGAGTGGGTTCACCTGGTGGATTTGGACGCCGCTTTCGGGCGCGGCTCCAACTACGAGCTGCTTGCCGATGTCATCGGCAAGCTCGACGTCAATGTGGAGCTCTCCGGTGGCATTCGTGACACCGAGTCTCTCGAGGCAGCGCTGGCGACCGGATGCAAGCGTGTGAATATCGGCACCGCCGCCCTGGAGAATCCCGAGTGGTGCCGCGAGGTTATCGCCTCCTACGGCGACCGCGTCGCAATCGGCCTGGACGTTCGCAACGAGGAGGGGCAGTGGCGCCTTCGTGGCCGCGGCTGGGTCTCCGACGGTGGCGACCTGTGGGAAGTCCTGGAGCGCCTGGACTCGCAGGGTGCGTCGCGCTTCGTCGTGACCGATGTGTCCAAGGACGGCACCCTGCAGGGGCCGAATGTTGACTTGCTGCGCGATGTCGCTGCGGCTACCGAGGCGCCCATCGTCGCGTCGGGAGGCATCAGCAGCCTCGATGACATTGCTGCGATCAAGGAGCTGGTGGTTGACGGTGTTGACTCCGCTATTGTCGGCAAGGCGCTCTACGCCGGTCGCTTCACTCTTGAAGAAGCATTGGCAATCGCTCGTTAGCCCGAAGGCAACCGCGAGGTAAAAAAGGAACCCGAGGTCAGTCCATGGAAGCGCTGGAACCACGTGCGATGCTCGCTATCGCTGAGGCCGCTCTCGATGAAGTCGAGGGGCTGTTTGCTGAGCATGTGGGGTCGGAACCCGTCATCACCAAGGCCCGCGGTGACTTCGCCACGGAAGCGGATTTGGCGATTGAGACAAAGCTGCGCCAAATCCTCACCATGTATTCAGGTCTTCCGGTCTACGGCGAGGAGTTTGGTGGCAAGGTCCCCGAGCAGCACACCGCCTGGGTCATAGATCCGATTGACGGCACTACCAATTACGCGGCTGGGTTCCCGCTGTGTGCGATGCTCCTGACGCTGATGCGCCAGGGCGAGCCCATCGTGGGAATCACATCGATGCCCCTGCTGCGCCGTCGCGTGACCGCTGCGAAAGGTAGCGGAACGTACGTCAATGGCCACAGGGTTTCGATGAACGCTGAGTCCGGCCGACCGGTTTCCATCGCATTTGGCTCGGTGATTGCCCGCTCCGACGGCACGTTTCCTCGCGACTGGAGGCAGCTGCTTCTATCGAAGGTAGGGGAGCGCTACCCGACGATCCGGATTACCGGCTCCGTCGGTGTCGACTTGGGGTCCACTGCGATGGGGGCCTTTGGAGGTACCGTGACGTTCTCCCCACATGTGTGGGATAACGCGGCCGGCGTTCTCCAGATTGCGGAAGCCGGCGGAATCGTGACGGATTTGCAGGGTAAGCCGTGGAGGCATGACTCCCTTGGGGTCCTCGCCGGAACGGAAGACGTGCATGCCTCCCTTCTGTCCATCATCGAGGGGCTGGACCATCCCACGACGTTTAGGCGGTAAAAGAAGTCCCGCCGGGAAAGTTTTTCGTCGACCATCGATCTGTATTTTGCATTATTTTCTTTAAAACTTTAGGAGCCAATTCCCATGTCTGTCGCAGTTCGCGTTATCCCTTGCCTGGATGTCAACAACGGGCGCGTCGTCAAGGGCGTCAATTTTGAAAACCTCCGCGATGCGGGCGACCCCGTCGAGCTCGCTCGCCGCTACGGGGAGGCAGGCGCCGACGAGTTGACCTTCCTGGATGTCACTGCGTCGAAGGATGGGCGTGGAACCATGTTGGACGTCGTTAAGCGCACGGCGAGTGAGGTTTTCATTCCGCTGACTGTTGGCGGCGGTGTGCGCAGCGTGGAGGATGTCGACCAGCTGCTGCGTGCGGGGGCTGACAAGGTCAGCGTCAACACTTCGGCTATCGCGCGACCGGAGCTGCTCAGCGAGCTGT
Source organism: Corynebacterium lactis RW2-5 (assembly GCF_001274895.1). Classification (NCBI taxonomy): domain Bacteria; kingdom Bacillati; phylum Actinomycetota; class Actinomycetes; order Mycobacteriales; family Corynebacteriaceae; genus Corynebacterium; species Corynebacterium lactis. The sequence goes on along the minus strand of NZ_CP006841.1, from coordinate 1,699,147 downwards.
CCCGACGATTCGGTGCGCAGTGCGTGGTCCTGTCCGTGGATGCCCGGCGAGTTCCGGCGGGGGAGAAGCCGCAGCCCTCGGGCTTTGAGGTGACAACGCACGGAGGCTCGCGCTCGGCGGGAATTGACGCTGTGGAGTGGGCCCGACGCGGCGAGGAGCTGGGCGTCGGCGAAATTTTGCTGAACTCCATGGACGGTGACGGGACAAAAGACGGCTTCGATTTGGAGCTCATCGAGAAGGTGCGCGCGGCTGTGGACGTCCCCGTGATTGCCTCCGGCGGCGCTGGCTGCGCAGACCACTTCCCTCCTGCTGTGCGAGCTGGAGCGGATGCGGTACTCGCGGCATCGATTTTCCATTTCGGTGAAGTCAGCATCGCCGAGGTTAAGGAGGAAATGGCACGCGAGGGAATTGAGGTCCGCAAATGAGTGCAGCAGAATTAGCGCCGGGAGCGAAGGAACACGGCGCAGGCGATGACCCGACAGCCTACGAGCTGCCCAAGAGTATCGCTGACGTTGCAAAATTCAATGCTGACGGCTTGATTCCCGCAATCGTTCAGGAGTCGGGCTCCGGTCGAGTTCTGATGATGGCGTGGATGGATTCCCATGCGCTGGCCTACACGATCGCCACCAAGCGCGGCACCTACTGGTCGCGCTCGCGCCGCGAATACTGGATCAAGGGGCTGACCAGCGGCCACTTCCAGAAGGTCACCTCGCTGGCTCTGGACTGTGATGGAGACACGGTGCTGATGGAGGTCGTTCAGTCTGGTGCCGCGTGCCACACTGGAGCTCACTCCTGCTTCGACGTGCACCCGGTCTTTTAGATACAAGCGGCAACAGCGATTCTGTCGAAAACGATTTGTGGCCAAAATGATTGTGGTTTCCTAGGGGAATGAACGCAACACCGATTCAATCCCCAGAAGAAACCCGAGCCAGAGAAGCTCGAGCGCAGAAGGACAACTTCGCGGGCCTGAGACTCGCCGAGTACCCCTCGGAAGGCGCAATCGCCAAGGTCACGGCCTGGTCGGCGCGCATGATGTCCAAGCTGCCGGAACCAGTTTTGGGACTTGCCGGACGGCCCAGCAACGCCCGCGGCTACCGCCTCGACGCTCAGGTAGCGGCCTCCCTGCGGGCGCTGGCCGTGATGGCGCCGGTGGATATCGTCGATGTCCCGCCTACGAAGGGCCGCGTCATTATCGACCGCGAGGCTCGCCTGGGCGCGGGGCCGAGGGTTGAGGTTGAGCATGTACTGGAGCACGAGATTGCCGGTGTGCGCGTGCGCCACTACCGGCCCGAGGGTGTTAACCTCTCCGATGAGCTCGCGACGGTGGTGTATTTCCACGGTGGCGGCTGGACGCTCGGCTCGCTAGATAGCCACGACAACACCTGCCGCTATCTCTGTGCGCAAGCGGGTGTCGCGGTGGTCTCCGTCGATTACCGGCTCGCTCCGGAAAACCCCTTCCCGTCGGGACTCGAGGACTGTGAGGCCGTCGTCAAGGAAATCCTGGGTGGGCGAGTGGGCGGCACCGATCCCAACGCAGTAGTGGTGGCGGGGGACAGCGCGGGTGGAAACCTTGCCGCGGCGGTGTGTCTGAAGCTGCGCGATGCCGGCGAGCGGCTGCCCATTTTGCAGATGCTCTTCGTCCCGACACTGGATCTTGCCAACTACGACGAGTCGGGGCCGCTGACCGATAGTGCTCGCGAGTTTGCCCGTGGTCTCTTCCTCACCGCCGAGCACATGAAGTGGTATGCCGATCAATACTGCGCCAGCTGGTCCGACCGCAGCAATCCCTATGCTTCGCCTTTGCTTGCCGACGACCTTGCCGGCCTGCCGCCTGCCTTTATCACGGTGGCGGGGTTCGACCCTCTGCGCGACGAGGGAGAGGCGTACGCGGCGCGGCTGAGGGACGCGGGCAACCGGGTGAGCTTGCGCGTGAACGAGGGGCTTGTGCACCCGTTCGTGAATTCCTTCGGTATTTGGGATGCGGCCCGCGCAGCGCTGGACGAGGCTGTGGGAGCGCTGCGCATGGAGCTCGGCTGGGGTTAATCGCTACGTTGACGTGAGTGCGTGGCACAATAGCCACTATGACTCGTATCACTATGACCACGCGGGAGCGATTCCGCGAGCTGGCTGCTGACCACCGGGTCGTGCCCGTCATCCGTAAGGTTTTGGCCGATGGCGAGACCGCGCTGTCGGCATACCGCAAGTTGGCAGCCGACCGTCCTGGCACGTTCCTCCTGGAATCGTCGGACGTGGGGCAGTCCTGGTCGAGGTGGTCGTTCATCGGCTGTGGGTCCCGCGCGGCACTGACCGTGGACAAGGACGGCAACGCAGCCTGGATTGGCAATGCCCCGAAAGGCGCGCCGGAGGGTGGAAATCCCCTGGACGCCGTGCGAGATACCCTGGCCCTGTTGCACACCGAGCTGCCGTTTGCGGCGGATGCCTCGGTGCCGAAGCTGACCTCGGGGCTGGTCGGATACTTCGGTCACGATACGGTGCGTTTTATCGAGCCGCAATTGCCGGACAGCACCGACAACGACCTGGAAATCCCGGAGCTGATGCAGCTTCTGGTCGAGGACTTGGCCGCCTTCGACCATCACGAGGGAGTGCTCTGGCTGATCTCTAACGCGGTGAACTGGGACGGCTCCGATGAGCGGATTGACCAGGCCTACGACCGCGCTTGCAGCAGAATCGACGCTATGGTCGATCGCCTCAGCGAGCCCTCGTACCTGCGGCCCGCGGAGGTTAGCTTTCCGCAGCCCGTCTTCCGACGCCAGCGCGCCGCTGAGGAGCACATGCGTCGCATCGAGGAGTGCAAGGAGCACATCCGCGCCGGAGACGCTTTCCAGATTGTGCTTTCCCAACGCTTCGAGATGGACACCGAGGCCTCCGCATTCGACATCTACCGAATCCTGCGGACGTCTAATCCGAGCCCTTACATGTTCCTGCTGAACGTCCCGACGAAGGACTTTGCGGACACGGCCTTCCAGATTGTCGGCTCCTCCCCAGAATCGCTCGTGGCGGTCTCCGGGCGCGACGTCATCACCAACCCGATTGCGGGTACCCGCCCGAGAGGCGCCACCGTCGAAGAGGACAACGCCCTCGAGCGCGACCTTCTCGCCGACGAGAAGGAAAACAGCGAGCACCTGATGCTGGTGGACCTCGGCCGCAACGATCTCGGCCGCGTCTGCGCCCCGGGCACGGTCAAGGTGCACGACTTCCGCCATATCGAGCGCTACAGCCACGTTATGCATCTGGTTTCCACCGTCACCGGCACGCTTGCCGACGACGCCACCGCCGTTGACGCGTTTGCGGCCACGTTCCCCGCGGGAACGCTCTCCGGGGCGCCGAAACCCTCGGCGCTGTCGATTATCGACAAGTTCGAGGACACCCGCCGCGGCGTCTACGGCGGCACCGTCGGCTATTTCGACTTCCGCGGCAATACCGACCAGGCTATTGCCATCCGGACCGGAGTGAAGAAGGGCGGTACGGTGTATGTTCAGGCCGGAGGTGGAATCGTCAACGATTCTGACCCTTTGGCGGAAGACGAGGAGACTCGGAATAAAGCGGCCGCGGTGCTGCGTGCGGTCGCAGCCGCCGAGACTCTGACACCAGTGGAAGGGAACTAGTCAACCGATGAAATCGAAGATGTTTGCCTCGGGCGGCCTGATCGCTCTCGGGGCGGTGGGCATGTGGCTATCCAGCCGCATGTCGTGGCTGACCGTGGAGACCTTTGATGACAAGTCGGGTGCTGCAGCCAACGGCATCGTAGGTGCTGTATGGGCGCCGGAGATTCAGTCGATTGGCCTGGCACTAATCGCCGGTGTCGTCGCCACCCTGATTCTGGGGAAGCTAGGGCGCCGGGTCGTCGGCGTTTTGAGCGCCGTCCTAGCCGTGGTTGCATCTTGGTCCCCGATGATGTTGCTGTCCGGGGGCGAAGAGGGCGTCGATAAGCAAAGGGCTTTGGACCTGCTGACCTCGGGCAGCGCCTCTCAGCGTGCGAACGCGCCGGTGACCGTGGCGGATTGGGCTCAGGTCGAGGCGGTCCATATTCATTCAGCAGGACCTGCCCTAACTTTGCTGTGCTGCGCAGTGGCGCTGCTGGGCGCGGTGGTGATGATTCGCCGTCCCGGCGAGGTGAAGAAGCAAAAGTCCAGTGCCTATGAGACTCCGGAGGTGCGCCGCGAGCGCATTGCGGAGGACCTGGAATCGGACCCGCAATCGGGCCGAGTTCTGTGGGATGCTCTGGACGCGGGCGTGGACCCAACTGATTTGGACGAGAACGCGGCTGGTTCGGACAAGGCACGAACCCGCGATGTAAAAGGGAAGTAGGTCGGATCACCATGGCTAACGTTCTAGACGGCATCATTGCTGGAGTTCGCGAGGACCTCGCCGCCCGCGAGGCGAGGATTTCCTACGAGGAGATTAAGGAGCTCTCCCGCAAGGCCCCCTCTCCGATTGACGCTGTGGCGGCCCTCGGCAAGCCCGGCGTGCAGGTCATCGCGGAGGTCAAGCGCGCATCCCCGTCGAAGGGAGAGCTCGCTGAGATTGCCTCCCCGGCGGAGCTGGCGGCGGAGTATGAAAAGGGCGGCGCCGCCGTCATCTCGTGCCTGACTGAGCAGCGTCGCTTCCAGGGCTCGTTGGCGGACCTCGATGCGGTTCGCCGTGCGGTGAATATTCCTGTGCTGCGCAAGGACTTCATCGTCACCCCGTACCAGGTCCACGAGGCCCGCGCGCACGGTGCCGACCTGGTGCTACTGATGTGCTCGGCGCTGGACCAGCCGACTCTGGAATCCCTCCTGGACCGCACTGAGTCGCTGGGCATGAACGCTCTGGTCGAGGCGCACACCGAGGAGGAGGTCGAGCGCGCCGTTGCCGCCGGGGCGAAAATCCTGGGTGTCAACGCCCGCAACCTCAAGACCCTCGAGGTCGATCTGTCGGTGTTTGAGCGCCTGGCGCCGACGCTGCCGGACAGCGTCATCAAGGTTGCTGAGTCCGGTGTCAAGGGCCCGGAGGAGCTGCGCTACTACGCCTCCCACGGTGCCGACGCTGTGCTGGTTGGCGAGGGGCTCGTCACCGCTGGTCACCCAGGTGAGGCTTGCCGACGGCTCGTTGCCGCGGGTGTGCATCCCACTGCGACCGGTAACGGGTCTTAGTTTTTTCGCCCTGATGCTCCCGCGCGGGGTGGGAATAGTCCACAATGGTTACTTGTGAGTGACCACGATTTCAAGAACCAGGATGTCCGCGGCGACCGTTTGCCCACGATGGGCGAGGTCGTTGCGCAGTCGACGAAACACGAGCCGGATTCTCTCGGGCACTGGGGCCAGTGGGGCGGCCAGTACGTCCCGGAAGCGCTGATGGCAGTGATTGGCGAGGTCACCGATGGCTATGCGAAGGCGCGAGTCGATCCGGACTTCCTCGACGAGTTAGACCGTCTGCAGCGCACCTACGTCGGTAGGCCATCGCCCCTGTATTTCGCGTCGAAGTTCTCCGAGGCGATTGGCGCCGAGGTGTGGTTGAAGAGGGAGGACCTGAACCACACCGGTAGCCACAAGGTCAATAACGTGTTGGGCCAGGTGCTGCTGGCCAAGCGCATGGGCAAGCGCAACATTATCGCTGAGACCGGCGCCGGCCAGCACGGCGTGGCCACGGCTACGGCCTGCGCCCTGCTTGGCCTGAATTGCCGCATCTATATGGGCAAAGTCGACGCGATTCGTCAACGCCTCAACATCGCCCGCATGCGCCTTCTCGGCGCCGAGGTCATTGAGGTCGAGGTTGGTTCTAAGACGCTGAAGGATGCCATCAACGAGGCGATGCGCTACTGGGTCTCGCACGCCGATGACACCTACTACTGCTTCGGTACCGCTGCGGGCCCGCACCCCTTCCCGACGATGGTCCGCGATTTCCAGCGCATCATCGGAGCGGAGGCACGCCAGCAGATTCTGGCCGAGACCGATTCGCTTCCCGACGCCGTGATCGCCTGCGTGGGTGGCGGTTCGAACGCCATCGGAGCGTTCCACCACTTTATCGACGATGAGTCTGTGCGCCTGATCGGCGCGGAAGCTGGAGGTGACGGCGTTGAGACCGGCCGGCACGCCGCGCCAATCGCAGCTGCGGGAAACCCGGGCGTTTTCCAGGGCTCCTTCGCTGCGCTGATGCAAAACGAGGACGGCCAGATTATTGAGTCGCATTCGATTTCGGCCGGCCTGGACTACCCGGGTGTTGGACCCGAGCACTCCTTCCTGGCCGATACCAAACGCGCAACCTACGTCCCCGTGACCGACACCCAGGCAATGGAGGCCTTCCGCGACCTGTCTCGCATGGAGGGAATAATCCCGGCTATTGAGTCCGCGCACGCGGTTGCCGCTGCGCGCCTAGTGGCCGACGAGATGCGTGCGGAACTCGGGCGCAAACCGGTCATTATCGTCAACGTTTCGGGCCGAGGAGACAAGGACGTCGATACCGCCGCTAAGTGGTTCGGGCTGATGTCCAGTGATGAAAATGCCGATGTGGATGGTGCCGCTGTTCAGCGCGCCGATGGGGAGGATTCCTAAATGAGTCTCAGTGACGTTTTCGAAAAGGTACGTGCGGAAGATCGCGCGGCGTTCATCGCGTATCTGCCGGCGGGCTACCCGACGACGGAGAAGTCGATTGAGAATATCGATACCTTGGTGAAGGCGGGCGCTGACCTCATCGAGGTTGGTCTGCCGTTTTCTGATCCGATGATGGACGGACCAACCATCCAAGAGGCTGCGAATGTCGCCCTTGAGGCCGGATTCCGCACCCGCGAGGCAATGCGTGTCGTGCGCGAGGCCACCGAGCGTGGCGGCACCTGCGTGGTGATGAGCTACTGGAACCCCATCCTGCAGTACGGGCCGGAGAAGTTTGCGGAAGATCTCGCCGCGGCTGGTGTCCGTGGCACCATCATCCCGGACCTAATTCCGGAGGAGGCCGGTCGTTGGCGGGCCGCCGCTGAGGCCAATGGCCTGTCGAACATCATGTTGGTTGCGCCTTCGTCGACTAACGAGCGTTTGCAGCTAACCGCGAACGCCTCGACCGGTTTCGTTTACGCAACCAGCCACATGGGCGTTACCGGCGCGCAGAGCAGCGTCGACTCGGCGGCCGCCGAGCTGGTTGCCCGGACCCGGGAGGTCACCGATACTCCGGTGTGCGTCGGCCTGGGAGTGTCCAACGGGGCGCAGGCCGCTGAGATTGCACAGTTCGCCGACGGCGTTATCGTCGGCTCGGCGCTGATCAAAGCCGCGGCCAAAGGCACCGAGGAGCTGGCGGCACTGGGTCGCGAGCTGTCGGCCGGAGTACGAGGGGAGATCAACTAATGAGCGCATCCCTGGTGGCGGCGGAGTCTGCGACCATGTACCTGGCTAATATCCCTTCGCCTCCTCAGGGAGTGTGGCACATCGGCCCGCTGCCCATCCGCGGCTACGCCATCTCGATTCTGGTTGGCGTTCTCATTGGCATCTATTGGATGCAGCGTCGTTACGCGGCCCGCGGAGGAAACCCGGAGTTGGTACTCGACATCGCAATCGCAGTGATCCCGGCAGGAATCATCGGCGGTCGCCTCTACCATGTGGCCACGGACTGGCCGAAGTACTTTGGTCCGGGCGCTAACCCCTGGGACGTATTCAAGATCACCAATGGCGGTCTGGGCATTTGGGGAGCCGTTGTTCTAGGCGTGCTGGCTGCGTGGGCCGTGACGAAGTTCCGCGGTGCGCCTTTCGCCCCTGTTCTGGATGCGGCCGCTCCGGCAATCGTCCTCGGACAGGCAATCGGGCGACTGGGAAACTGGTTCAACCAGGAGCTCTACGGTGGTCCGACGACACTGCCGTGGGGACTCGAAATCTATCAGCGCGTCGACGAATTCGGCCGGGTCGCCCCGGTGACAGGTACCTCGACGGGCATGGTTTTGGAGGTCGTGCACCCGACCTTCCTCTACGAGATGGTGTGGAACATCCTCGCCTGCTTGGTCATCGTGTGGGCTGATAAGAAGTTCCGCCTCGGTGGCGGCCGGGTGTTCGCGCTCTACGTCGCCCTCTACACGCTGGGGCGCTTCTTCGTGGAACTGATGCGTGTCGACGAGGCGACGCTGGTCTTCGGCGTCCGTATCAACAACATCACGTCACTGCTCGTATTCGTCGGGGCACTGATTGTCCTTTGGCTGTTGCGGTCCAGTCAGCGCGAGCCGGAAGCTTACGTTAAGGGTGCTGACGGTCACACTGTAGTAGAGGAAGTCAAAACTGACACGCGCAGCTGACGCGGGAGCCCATAAAGGGTTAGGCTTGTACTCGTGCTTAGACGAACCAAGATCGTATGTACCCTAGGTCCCGCTGTTGCCTCCCTCGAGGGCATCACGGGACTTGTCAACGCCGGTATGGACGTTGCGCGTTTGAACTTCTCCCACGGTGAGCACGAGGATCACGCTCAGAATTACCGCTGGGTGCGTGAGGCCTCGGATGCGACTGGCCACGCAGTCGGTGTCCTGGCGGACTTGCAGGGCCCGAAGATTCGCCTGGGGCGGTTCAAGGAAGATGCCACCTACTGGGCGGACGGCGAAATCGTCCGCATCACCGTCGATGATGTTGAGGGAACGCATGACCGCGTTTCCACTACCTACAAAAACCTCGCCAAGGACGCTAAGCCGGGCGACCGACTGCTGGTCGATGACGGCAAGGTTGGCCTCGAGTGCGTCGAGGTCGATGGAAACGACGTCGTCTGCCGCGTCATCGAGGGCGGCCCGGTGTCGAACAACAAGGGTGTGTCCCTGCCAGGCATGAACATCTCCGTGCCGGCTCTGTCGGAGAAGGACATCCGCGACCTGCGCTTTGCTCTGAATCTGGGCGTCGACTTTATCGCACTGTCCTTCGTTCGTTCGCCTTCCGACGTGGAGCTGGTCCACGCGGTAATGGACGAGGAAGGCCGCCGGGTCCCGATTATCGCCAAGCTGGAGAAGCCGGAGGCCATCGAGTCTCTCGAGGCGATTATCCTGGCTTTCGATGCCATCATGGTGGCCCGTGGTGACCTCGGTGTGGAGGTTCCTCTGGAGGACGTGCCGCTGGTTCAGAAGCGCGCCATCCAGATTGCCCGCGAAAACGCTAAGCCGGTCATTGTCGCAACGCAGATGCTCGACTCAATGATTGTCAACTCCCGCCCGACCCGCGCTGAGGCCTCCGATGTGGCCAACGCGGTTCTCGACGGCGCTGACGCAGTGATGCTCTCGGGCGAGACGTCGGTCGGTAAGTTTCCGCAGGTAACCGTCCAGACTATGGCCCGCATCGTCACGGCAGCCGAGCGCGACGGCGAGGTTCCTGCGCTGACCCACATGCCGCGGACCAAGCGTGGTGTCATCTCCTACGCCGCTCGCGATATCGGAGAGCGTCTGAATGCCCGCGCTTTGGTCGCGTTTACTACCTCGGGCGATACGGCTCGTCGCGTGGCACGCTTGCACTCTCGCCTTCCTCTGCTGGCGTTCACCCCGGACCAGAAGGTGCGTTCTCAGCTTGCGCTGACCTGGGGTGCTGAGACGTTCCTGACCCGCAAAGTGGATAACACCGATGAAATCATGCAGGTCATTGATGAGCAGCTCGTGAATATGCCGGAGTACAACATCGGCGACACCTTGGTCGTCGTCGCCGGTACTCCTCCCGGAAACGAGGGCAACACCAACATGATTCACGTCCACATGATTGGTGAGGATGCCCGGTAGAGCTAAACATTGAGGGCACACCGAGCCTAAAGGAACAAGAAAAATCCCCTAGGAAGTAGTCTTCAGCTGAGATAGTCAGCTGTCGGCTACTCCTTGGGGGATTTTGCTTATTTCGATTCAGTTCAGCATGGCTGAGATTGAGGGATGCGGGGCTCGGTTGCGTTAGTTCTTAGCGAGGTAGGCCAGTACCGCGGACGCTGCCGCCGTCGTCGTGCTGTGGACAGTCGGTTCGAAGTCGGGCAGGAAGTTTGGCATGTGGTTGGAGGGAATGTCTTCTACGACGCGATCAGCGCTGACTGCGGCATCCCACTGATCGCGCGGGGTTGCGCCCACGGTCCAGTAAACGTACGGGCTGCCCAGGGCGCGGGGGATGTTGGAGAAGTCCTCGGAGGCGGTCCACGCCTGAGCGTCGACGGATTCGTCGCCGAATACGGCATCGAAAACGGGGCGAATTCTCTCGAAGGCTTCCGAGGAGTTATCGGTGACCTCTCCGTGGTCGGAGTAGTCGATGACCGGTTCGATGTCAGTTCCCGATGCCATGCACTCGCCTCGGACTACGCGCTCGATTCCGCCGATTAGCTTCGCCCGGACCTCGTTGGAGTAGTACCTAATATTCAACACGATGCGGGCCTGGCCCGGAATCGTGTTGTTCGAGTTCCCGGACTGCAGAGTGCCCACGGAGATGACCCCGAACTCCGACGGAGGAATCTCGCGACCGACGATTCCCTGGAGCCGCAGCACGATGGCTGCTGCCAGGTATGTGGAATCGACCGAGTTGTGAGGCATGGAACCGTGCGCGGAACGGCCGTGCAAGGTAATGCTGATTGTGTCGCAGCCGGCCAGAGCTGGGCCGGGCATACTCATAACGCGGCCGGCCGGGCCAGGGACTACATGCTGACCGAAGCACACATCCGGGGTTGGGATCAGCGTCGCCAGCCCGTCGTCGACCATCGCCTGCGCGCCACTGGCGAGCTCTTCCGAGGGCTGGAATAGCGCAATGAAGGTGCCCGACCACTCGTCGGAAAGCTTGGCCATGACGGTGGCCAGCCCGAGGCCTGCTGTCATGTGCATGTCGTGGCCGCAAGCGTGCATGACTGAGGTCTGGGAACCATCACGGGCGGTACCGGTGGCGGTGGAGGCGAAGTCAAGGCCTGTGGCTTCCTCAACCGGAAGAGCGTCGATGTCCGCGCGGAACAGGACGACCGGTCCCGGCCCGTTTTCCATGACCCCGACCACTCCGTGGCCGCCGACGCCCTCGTGAACCGTGAACGTGCCCAACTGGCGCAACATCTCCGCGATGTATTCGGCGGTGTTCGCCTCAGCCATGGACAGCTCCGGATGCTGGTGAAGGTGACGGTAAGTGTCCTTCTGCCAGCTCAAGTCGACTGTGTGGTTGCGAATCAATTCCGCCACACGGTTTGCGGAGTCACTTGCGGTCTCGGAGGGGGTGGAATGGGATTGGGCCACGGTGGGAAAAGATCCTCTCTGGTGCTTTCGTGTTTAAGGTTTTCAGGTCGGCGGCATTTAGCTCAGACGCGCATCGTCCTCGACCAGCGGATTGTACTTCAGTGAATTAGGAAGGCACTGGCATTCGGTAGCGATGTGGATGCTGTCGCTGATGTGCCCGGTGCGACGCAGCTCGTACATCTTCGGAACTACCCGGTCACGCAAATCCCATGGCGAGATGGTGTTGAGGTAAATCTTCGTGCCTTCCTCGAAACCGGCGAGGTTGGAAGTACGCCACTTAATCATCACGCGCCAGGGCATGCGAACATCAAGGTCAACCGGGCGGTGGTGCCATTCCTCATTACACGGGATATCCGGGCCCGCAGCGGCGTGACAGGCGTGAATCAGGTCAGACATGGCATCGATCTCAGCGCGGGTCTGTTTCCACGGCTCACAAATCGCGGACTTCGAGAAAATCTCCAGCGTCGGATACCTGTGGCCGAAGCCTGCAAACGCCACGGCGTGCTCATTCTCGGCGATGATGAGATTGCGCCTAGCCGCGTAATCCACCGCGTACTCGTTGTAGGCATTCGGGTTCTCGCGCACGAGGTCGACCTCGGCCTCGAGCTGCTCACCGTGCTCGTCAATGGCGACCAGCTGCTTGTGCAGGTGGTCGAAGCTGGCGCCGGCTGGCTTCAACCAGTTTTGGAAGGCAACGACGTAGCGCACGTAGCGGTTTTTCCGATAGAGATCCGCGATGGACTCGACGGTGAAGTTTGTCAGCGCTCGGTGCTCCATCACGCTGAGAGTGCCGGAGGAAGCCAGCTGATTGTCCAGTGTCGCCCCGTCTGTGAAATGACGACGGGCAATAATGACATCGTGCCCGCCGGCGAAATAACCGGGCGCGCGGGTAAGCAGCTCCTCGTCGGAAAGCGTGTTGACCTCCTCAGCCGGGCGGCCGGCCGCACGCAGGCGGGTGCGCACAATGGCGAGGACATGCTCTCGACCGGCAGAATCGGCGAGGTATTCCTCCATCCGCTGCTGGGTCTCGCGGTCGGGGGAGAAGCCGTAGTTTTCCTTCCAATAGTCGTAGGTGACGATTTCGAAGAGGTTCGGGACTCGGCGGAACTCCGCGGTCGAATCCTTCAGCTGCCCTGGGAGCAGACCAGTAATAGTGCGGAAGCCGCCGGGCTCGGTGTCGTCGCGGACCACGCGGGCCTTCTCCGGCGGGGTTTGCAGGAGATTGTCGGAGCCAAAGGAATCCCGAGCGGTGAAGTCCTCCGGCTTCAAAGGCTGCGGATCGTCATGCTTAATCCCGAGCGGTCGGTTCCCTCGCCCTGGAACCGTCCACACCTGGGTGCCGGAGAAGGGGTTGACTTGCTTGACGGTGCCGTCGGCAAGCGTGACAAGGGGATTCGAATTAGCCTGCATGAGACCCACATTACGTCCAATGCTCGCCCCAGCGCTGCCCGAGCGCTGCCGGAGCTCTGTTCGAGCGCTGCGTTAGCGCCGCCTGAGCCTCCTTCTGCCTGGCTGCCCGGCTGTGGCCCGGGCGCACCGAATGCGTTGCCAGCACACCGTGGATTAGGTTAGCCTAACTCTTATGTCGACGATTGTTTTTAACTGCCTTGTCAAGCCGGAGGAGGCGGGCAAACTCGCAGAAGCATTCTCCGCGAAGCTCTCTGAGTTCGCCCGCGCCGGGCGAGTAGAAGATGTTCAGGTGCAACTGGAGGAGGGGCTTGCCGACGAGCAACTGGTCTCTCAGTGGGAGAAGGAAAATCCGGACGAGTCCCTGGGGGACCGTCAGGTCTACAAGTATGTCCTTCGTCTTCAGATGCGTGGCGGATCGCTCAATGAACTAGCTATGGACCTGTCTGAGCTTCTTACCCCGCGGGCTGATTTGCCCCCGGATCCCGTCTTGCGGGAATTCGACGAGATGCTTGAAGCTGTTGCGACGTACCCATGGAATGTCGCCGTATTTAGGTAATTTACTTCCAGTTTTTACGTAAAAACCGTGTGAACTGGAAAGAAATACACTGTGTGGACGGGTGTAATTACTAAAAGCATCAGTTTTGGTTAGCCGGTGGAGTTGTATACTAAGCGAGACTTTATGGTCAGCACTTGCCCCGTTCTTGCGCACACAACCTGTGTCACTGGGTTTCGTTAGCCACTCGCGGCCCACAGCCGCGGCCATCGATTCCGCCGTGGGCGTAAAAAGGTTTCGCAGAGAGGTTAATTTTGAATATCGAGCAGAAGGTTTCGGGCTTTTATAACCAAATTCTTACCCGAAACGCCGGAGAACCAGAGTTCCACCAGGCAGTCGCAGAAGTTTTGGAATCTCTGAAGATCGTCCTGGAGAAGGATCCGCATTACGGTGACTACGGCCTGGTTCAGCGTCTGTGCGAGCCGGAGCGTCAGATTATCTTCCGTGTCCCGTGGGTTGATGACCAGGGTAAGGTCCAGGTCAACCGTGGCTTCCGCGTTCAGTTCAACTCTGTCCTCGGCCCGTACAAGGGCGGCCTGCGCTTCCATCCGAGCGTGAACCTGGGCATCATCAAGTTCCTGGGCTTTGAGCAGATCTTCAAGAACTCCCTGACCGGCCTGCCCATCGGCGGCGGCAAGGGCGGCTCCGACTTCGACCCGAAGGGCAAGTCCGAGCTGGAAATCATGCGCTTCTGCCAGTCCTTCATGACTGAGCTGCACCGCCACATCGGCGAGTACCGCGACGTCCCGGCCGGTGACATCGGCGTCGGCGGCCGCGAGATCGGCTACCTGTTCGGTCAGTACCGCCGCATGGCCAACCAGCACGAGTCCGGCGTTCTCACCGGTAAGGGACTGACCTGGGGCGGTTCGCTGGTGCGCACCGAGGCAACCGGTTACGGCTGTGTCTACTTCACCGAAGAGATGATGAAGGCCAACGGATCCTCCTTCGACGGCGCCAAGGTCATCGTTTCTGGTTCCGGCAATGTTGCTATTTACGCGATTGAGAAGGCTCAGGAGCTGGGTGCTACTGTTGTCGGTTTCTCCGACTCCTCCGGTTACGTCTCCACCCCGAACGGTGTCGATGTCGCACTGCTGAAGGACGTCAAGGAGGTCCGACGTGGTCGCGTCGCTGACTATGTCGCTGAAGCTGAGGGGGCCGAGTTCCACGAGGGCGGCAACATCTGGGAGCTCAAGGCCGATGTCGCGCTTCCGTGTGCAACCCAGAACGAGCTGGACGGCGAGTCCGCGAAGCTCCTGGTCAAAAACGGCTGCCGCTTCGTCGCCGAAGGTGCGAACATGCCGTCGACTCCGGAGGCCATCAGCGTCTTCCAGGAGGCTGGTGTCCACTTCGCTCCGGGCAAGGCCGCCAACGCTGGTGGCGTTGCTACCTCCGCCCTGGAGATGCAGCAGAACGCTACCCGTGACTCCTGGTCCTTCGAGTACACCGACGAGCGTCTCAAGGGCATCATGAGCAACATCTTCAAGAACTGCGAGAAGACCGCTGCCGAGTACGATCACGCTGGTGACTACGTTGTTGGCGCGAACATCGCCGGCTTCAAGAAGGTTGCTAACGCAATGCTCGCCCAGGGCGTCATCTAGCTTCGCCTGACTCAGGCGCCGTCTCGTGCGCCTTTTATAGAGGTGCTGTAAAAGGCACCCCGAGCCCACGCTGATAAACTTCCGAATCATGGTTGTGTCGGTGTGGGCTTTGGCATTGATTGTCGTAACCGTCCTCGTCGGAGCGCTAATGCAGCGCGTTTCGGGGATGGGGTTGGGTCTTATCGGGGTACCTGTTCTCGCACTAATCGTCGGCCCGGTCGCTGGTGTGCTCATCATTAACGTGCTCGCCACCGTCAACGCGATCTTCCAAGCCATTTCTGTTCGCGAAAACATCGACTGGAAGAAATTCTGGCTGATCGGCCCCGTTATGGCCGTCGGCGCGCTGCCGGGAGCGTGGGTCGTCCACAATACGCCTCCTGGGCCGCTGCAAGCACTGGTGGGTGCTCTGGTTCTGGCAGGACTCCTAGTTACCACTTATATGCCCAATCAGATGCGTGTCGACGGCCCGCAGTACGCCATGGCCGCCGGCGTTGCGGGCGGTTTCATGAACACGCTCGCGGGGATTGCCGGCCCCTCGATTACCGTCTACGCGCAGGCGACCCGCTGGCCACAGCGCACCTTCGCAGCAACCCTGCAGCCGCTGTTTTTCGTCTCCGGCGCGATGTCCCTGGCGTTTAAGGAAATCACCGCCGACGAGTCGATTTTCACCACCACGCCGGTAATTTTGTGGCCCCTGGGCATTGTGGCGCTTCTTGGTGGTATCGCCCTGGGCACCCGGATTTCGCGCCGCATCTCTGCGCCTCGTGCACGGCGTCTCGCCCTGGTGCTCGCCGCAACCGGCGCCGCGACCATTCTTGTTCGTGGCATCGCCGAGATGCTTGTTTAATCGCTTCGACTTGTTCGGAGCGTCGGGAAGCAAAAAAACGGCGCCCCTGGGGGAGCGAAATCTCCCCGGGCGCCGTTGTTTAGACCCATCGCACTCCCGCATCGCATACGACGCGGGAGTATTTTCTACTTCAGCAGTGAGGACAGGAAGTCGCGTGTGCGCTGGTGCTGCGGGTTGCCCAGGACCTCGTCCGGGGTTCCGTGCTCTACCACAACACCGTCGGCCATGAACACGACCTGATCGGCGACCTCGCGGGCGAATCCCATCTCGTGGGTGACCACGACCATCGTCATGCCGTTGTCCGCCAGGCCTCGCATGACACCGAGGACTTCGCCGACCAGCTCGGGGTCGAGGGCGGAGGTGGGCTCGTCGAAAAGCATCAGCTTCGGGTCCATGGCGAGCGCGCGGGCGATAGCGACTCGCTGCTGCTGTCCGCCGGAGAGCTGGACAGGGTAGGCATCGGCCTTGTGCGCTAGCCCGACGGTCTCCAGGAGCTGCATAGCGCGGTCCTGGGCCTCCTTCAGCGGCACGCCCTTGACGTGGACCGGAGCCTCGGTGATGTTGCCAAGCACGGTGCGGTGCGGGAAAAGGTTGAAGTTCTGGAACACCATGCCGATATCGCGACGTTGCTGGGCAGCGTCAGCCTCGGAGATCTCGTAGAGAGTTCCGTTTTTCTCGCGGTATCCGATCAGGGAGCCGTCGACGTAGAGGCGGCCGGCATTGACCTTCTCCAGATGGTTGATGCAGCGCAGCAGGGTGGACTTGCCAGAGCCGGAGGGGCCGATAAGGCAGGTCACGGTTCCGCGCGGGACCTTCAGGTCGATACCCTTAAGAACCTCGAGGCGGCCGAAGCTCTTGCGAACCTTCTGGGCCTCAACCATCAAATCTTTGGTTGTCATTACTGTGGATCCTCTCGGTAGAATCGCTCTTCCTCTTTGTCAACGACACGGGTGTTTGCCAGGGGGATTCCCTCGGCGTCGGCAAGCGCGGCGAGCTGGCGGGCGGTGAGCTGGCGGGTGGCGCCGCGGGCGAAGTAACGCTCCAGGTAGAACTGGCCGACCATCAGAATCGAGGTGATGACCAGGTACCAGGTCGCGGCGACCAGCAGCATCGGCACGGGAAGGAAGAGGGCGTTGGCGATGTCGGTGGAGCGGCCGTAGAGCTCCAGCGAGAACGGCACTGCGATGACCAGCGAGGTGGTCTTCAGAAGGGAGATGAACTCGTTGCCTGTCGGCGGGATGATGATGCGCATTGCCTGGGGAAGGACAGTGCGGCGAACGGTCTGCCACCAGCTCATGCCGAGGGCCTTCGAGGCCTCGGTCTGGCCTTCGGGGACGGCCTGGATACCGGCGCGGACAATTTCGGCCATGTAGGCGGCCTCGTTCAGACCCAGCCCGACGAACGCGAGAATGAAGGTGTTCGACAGGGTCTCGCTGAGGTCAATCTCGGTGAACCCCAAGTTGACCGACGTGTAGATGGTGCCCAGCAGGCCCCAGAAGACCAGCTGGACGTAGACCGGGGTGCCTCGGAAAATCCACAGGTAGAACCAGGAAACCGTCGACAGAACCGGGTTATCGGACATGCGTAGTACCGCGATAATGGCGCCGCCGACGATGCCGATGAGCATCGCTAGAATGGTCAGCGCCATAGTCCACCCAGCCGCGGCGGCAATGCGGGTGTCCAGGAGGTACTGCAGGTACACGTCCCAGTGGTAGGCCTCGTTGCGGGCGGCACCGATGATGAACCACACGAACAGCGCCAGCAGAATTGCGGCGGTGATCCAGCGGCCCGGGCGCGGTAGCGGTTTGGCCTTAATCTCTTCCTTTAGTTCTGCCTGGGTTGCCTCGTAGCGGCCGCCCGACACAGATGAGTCGCTCACTTAAGTTCCTCTCCATTCAGTGTGGCGCTTTTTAAGGCACCGTCCTCAAGGCCCCAGGTCTTCAGGATCTCCTGGTACTGGCCGTTGTCAATCAGGTATTGCAGGGTCTTCGCCAGCAAAGGGCCCAGCTCGGAGTCCTTCGGGACGGGGAATCCGAACGGTGCGCTGTCGTAGATGCCACCCGCGAGTTCGAGCTTGCCCTCGGAACGGTTAACCGCGTAGGCGCTGACGGGGGAGTCGGCGGCCAGTGCATCGGCCCGGCCGAGGACCACGGTCGTCGCGGCGGTACCCGCGTCCTGGTAGGCCAGTTTGTTGATCCCCGGCAGACCGCGGTCGAGGCATTCCTGGTGCTTGATCGGCAGGTCATCGGTATCGGCGACGGTATTGCGCTGCACCGCGACGGTCTTGCCGCAGAAGTTGTCCGAGCTGGCATCGTTGCCGGGGCGGCGGGCCCACTGCAGGCCCGTGTCCAGGTAGTCGATGAAGTCGTAGGTCTTGCGGCGTTCCTCATTGGAGGTAAAGCCGGAAACGCCGAGGTCGACTGCGCCAGCGGAAATCGAGGGCAGAATTAGCGAGAAGTCCTGTTCCTGCACGTCCAGGTTCAGGCCCAGTACGCTCGCCATAGCGCGGGCGAGGTCGATATCGAAGCCGATGATCTTGCCGTATGAATCCTTGAATTCCGCCGGCGCGAACGTTGGGTTCGTGCCGATGCGCAGGATTTCACGGGCGCGGATCTCCTCTGGCACCTGCGCGGCCAGTTCCGGGACGATTGCCGGCTTGATCTCTGACCAGCCCTCGGGGTTGCCGCTTTCGTCATTTGTGACGCAGCCTGCCAACCCCAGGGTCAAAGTCGCGGTCAGCGCGGCAGCCGCCACTGAGATGGGTCTTTTCATAACTGAAGATACTACCTAGTCAGTTGGAATCTTTAAGCATTGGCTCAGGTTCGGGTTAGAAAAATCCGCGCCGCTGTGAAGACCCTTCGCTTGCCGACGGTCAGATAGTCGCACCCGAGCTCGAATCATTAAGGGCCGCCTGGCGCACGGCTTCGCTCACTGCAGGCATGACCCTCGGATCCAGCGGGGAGGGGATGATTCGGTCCGGTGCGAGGTCGTCGATACCGATCTGTGCGATGGCATGGGTGGCCGCGAGCTTCATGGTCTTCGTAATGCGCGTTGCGCCGGCTTCGAGTGCGCCCTTGAACAGGCCTGGGAATGCCAGGACGTTATTGATTTGGTTCGGCTGGTCGGAACGGCCCGTCGCCACGATCGCGCCGTATTTGTGAGCGATGTCCAGTGGGACCTCAGGAGTGGGGTTGGCAAGGGCAAATATAATAGCGTCCTTTTCCATCCGGCTAATCTGCTCCTCTCCGAGGCGGCCGGCGGAGACGCCGATGAAAACGTTGGCACCGTCGAGAGCGTTGTCAATTGCGCCCTGCAGCTGGCGAGGATTGGTCATCTGCGCGACCCACTGCTTGATTTCGCTCAGCGGCTCGCGGTCCGGGTGGATGATTCCTCGAGAGTCGACCACGACTATGTCCTGCACACCGGAGGCCATCAGCATCTTCGTAGCTGCGACGCCGGCTGCGCCCGCGCCCGAGATGACTACGCGCAGGTCCTTGAAGTGGCGGCCGGTCAGCTTGCAAGCGTTGATGAGGCCAGCAGCGATGACGATTGCAGTGCCGTGCTGATCGTCGTGGAAAACGGGGATATCGAGAGCCTCATCGAGGCGGCTTTCAATCTCGAAGCAGCGGGGCGCGGAGATGTCCTCCAGATTAATTCCGCCGAACGACGGCGCCAGGGCCTTTACCGTTGCGATGATCTCCTCGGTGTCCAGGGTATCCAGGACGATCGGCACCGCAGAGATTCCGGCGAACTGTTCGAAGAGCTGGGCCTTTCCCTCCATTACGGGAAGGGCGGCCTTTGGGCCGATGTCGCCGAGCCCCAGGACTGCGGTGCCGTCCGAGATGACGGCGACGTTTTTGCCGGTCCAAGTGTACTTACGGGAGAGTGCGGGGTCGTCGTGGATGGCCTCGCAGACCCGGGCGACACCGGGGGTGTAGCCGATGGAGAGAGCACGCTGGTTATCCAGCTTCATGGTGGAGCGCGTGCGGATCTTGCCGCCTTCGTGCGCGGCGAAGATTTCGGCATCGGTAATCGGAGTTTCGGTGCCCTGGTCAGAAGGGAGTTCGGAAACGGGGTGCAGTGCAGCGGAAGTCATTTTTAACAGTCCATCGATGTCGTGAGGGGACGTTTCGGCGAGGCCCGGGGTGATCTCGGCAGAGCCTGAACGAAAAGTCAGGAACACTCGACTGTGGCAAAAGCTGCGGGGTGTGCAGTGCGCGTAGCCGGGGAGCGGGACTGAAATATGGTGTATTTAAACATCAATCCTGCTATGTGGGATACGTATCTCATTTTATTGAGTGGGTGTCACGGAAAAGAAATTTTTCGAGCTCATTGAGACGGAGGTAACAGTCCTGTAGGTGGACTGGGGTTGTGCGAAAAACAGAAAGGACCAAGCAGAAAAGTTCTGCCTGGTCCTTTTTCCAGTTGTGCCCCCGGTGAGACTCGAACTCACAAAAATTACACCCTAAAAACGCGCTGACCTGCTTTAATGCTATGCGCTACCGCGTTTTTGGCTCACTTTTGGCTCACCTAGCTTCAAGTGAGCAACTTCCATCGCATCCGCCACCACGTCCAAGTCCCCATCGAACAAATCAGCGTATGTATCCAAAGTCATCGCCGCAGACGCATGCCCCAGCTGACGCTGCACAACCTTCACCGACGCCCCCGACGACACCAACAACCCCGCCGCCACATGCCGCATCCCATGCACCGTCACCACCGGAAAACAAGAATCCGCCGCACGAACACGCTCCAGCGCACCATGGAAAAACGACCCATGCCCCGGCAACCGCAACGGACCACCATCCGCGCCGGGCCACACGAACTCATCTGCACCCCGGCCCGCGATAATCGGCTGCAGCAAATTGCACACGAAACGCGGAATGGCGATACTCCGGCTCTCATGACTCTTCAATGACCCGATCTCAACCCGACTGCCGACGGTCACTGCGGCCCGCTGTAAAAACGCTCGCCGACCACTCAAATTCATATCCCCAACTTGTAGGCCGGCCAACTCCGACCACCGAACACCCGTCGTCGCCAAAAACCACACAATCGCCGGTTGACTCGACTCATCGGCCAGAGTCCGCACCTGCTCCATCGTCAAGTACACCTTCACCGGCGTTGGTTTACGCGGCAGGCGCACACCCTTCGCTGGATTCACCGCCACGCACCCGTCATCAACTGCTAAATCGAAAATTTGAGAAAGCGCGTTGTGGGCGCGCCGGGCTGAGGTGGCGCCGAGGGGGAAGGTGCTGATCCATTCTTGGATTTCGGAGCGTCGGATACTGCCGACGGTGCGCTGGCCCCAGGTTGGTTTTACGTGGTTGGTCCAGACGCTCTTGATGGAGCGTAGCCCGGAGGGTTTGAGGTGGGTTTGCATGGCTAGCCAGCGCTCGCCGAGGGTATCGATGCGGGTGTTTTCTCTAGTCGGGTCTACCCAGGTTCCTTTGCGGCGGGCTGTGTTTTGGTCTTCGAGCCATGCTTGGGCGGCGATTTTGGTGGGGAAGCCGCGCTTGCGGGTGCGGCGGCCGTCGGGTCGTGTCCATTGGACTTCCCAGCGGCGTCCTCTCTTCGTGGTGTACGGGGAAACGGTGGCCATGGGTGCTCCTGCGCAGGTAATGCTATGGGAAGAATTATTGCTAGAGCTCAGCGATGCAATTGTGATTTTGGCGGGTTATCGCTTTTGATCTCGGAAAGTTGCAGCTCTCACTCGCTCCAGTTTTTCCATGTTCTCCGCGGTTAACGGATTGTTGGGGATTGCTTCGAACAGCGGTCGCTCTGAGTTGAGAATCTGAGAGTGGTTGAGATCGTCGATGGCGCGTTGGTATAGCCGTAGTTTTGACTCGTAGGTGAATAACCCTCGGGCTGCTTTTAATGGCTGCGAATTAGGTACCCAGTGGTAGCGGGAATCTTGAACGAGCTGGTACTCAATCGCTCGCTTGGCAAGCGCACAAATCCAATCGGCGAACTGTATGTTTGTCGACAACTCGCTGTCGATGTGCATAGGTGGTTCAACGATGCGTCTCATTTCCCGATAGTCGGATGCCCTACCTAGAATGTGGGCATACATGGTCGGTAACCGTTGAATGCGGGATTTTTCGTTGATTTGGTCCATCATGACGAGGACGTTCGAATCGTGAAAGTCGGCATGGCGTGCGATGCGGTTGAGGGTTTCTCGCATCGCTGTTTCCTCACGTTCTTTGAACTCTGTTGGGCCGCAATTTGTTTCTTTAGGGCTACCGGTCGGTTTTTCTTGTGCGTAA
Source organism: Corynebacterium lactis RW2-5 (assembly GCF_001274895.1). Lineage (NCBI taxonomy): Bacteria > Bacillati > Actinomycetota > Actinomycetes > Mycobacteriales > Corynebacteriaceae > Corynebacterium > Corynebacterium lactis. The sequence continues at coordinate 1,677,288 of NZ_CP006841.1, read as the reverse complement.
TAGAAGAGGTTGCCGTTGAGCTGCCGGAGCTTCTTCATGAGCGAACCCAGAAGGCGTAGATTCTGTGGGCGTTCTTCGGCAACTAATGCGTAGAGAAGGTCGGAGCCCTTTTTCTCCCAGCGGCCGGGGTCCGTGTCAGATGGTATCTCGTTGCGGAAGAACTCTTTTTTGCGTTCTGCGAAGTATGCGCCTAGTTCACGGGCGTTTTCCTCCGGGATGATAAAACCCCCGTATCCGAAGGCTGGGCTGTCGCTGAAGCGTCGGTGGCTGGGGTGAATGAAGGCGCCTGTGCTTCCGATTTCGTCGATGTACGCGAGTAGCATGGATTCTTCTTCCTGCATCTAAAAAGCACAGGGACCCATGTGCTTCCGCACTGGGTCCCTGGAGTTGCTGCCCTGGGTATTCTTGCTTACGCTCAACCCTGGCTCACATTGGAGATAATACTGGCTGTTCCGGCTTCGCACAATCAGGGGGTGCCGCGTCCTGGTAGGCGGACCTGAAATCTGTAACAGAGCTTCCGCGATCCCTGTAATTACAGGCATCGGAGGGGGAGCACAGGCATTAGCCAGCAATCCATTCTGCGGCTCGTCCCGTTGTTAGCTCGAGGTCGGGAACACTGATTGAATCAGAGTAGATGACGGCTTCAGTGCCGATGTGTTGCTTGTGGGCTGTGTGCGCAATGGGAAAGCGTGCGGACCGAACATTGTTGTAGAGAACATCGGTGATTCGCGGGTCGTCGTCGTAGGTCAGCATCCATGGGGAGCGGGTCAATGCGAGCTTTTCCGCCAGACTCACGTGTGCCGATTCATCGAATGCGTGGAGATACAGCCCATCCCCCTGCACGATGTAGGGAGGGTCTGCGTAAATGAACACGTTCGAATCTAGCTCAGAGATTTCTTCGAGAAATTTGAGACCTTCGAGCTGTGTGACGTGGATTCTGTTGCTGAGTGGGGCGATAGCCTTAATTCTTTGGACTAGGCCGCCCTTGTTGTAACGGGCATCAATCTTCCATCTGCCGTTTTGTTCGAGTCCTCCAATCGGTCCGGCATGGAGTATCCCGGATCGGTTTGTTCGGTTGAGATAGAAGGTCGCAAAACCGAGGGGGAGGTCATCGCCGGTTTCGCCTGCATAGTAAATCTCGCGCTGTCGGTGCCATTCCTCAAGGTCGACGTTGGTTGCTTCGATCAGTGCGCAAAAATCCTCTGGAGCGGTGGTAATGCTTCGCCAGAAGGCTGCAATTCCGGGATTCAGGTCGTTGAGGTGGATTTCTTCGACGATGTCGTCGGTGAGCAGTTTCAACGCTGCGCCCGCACCCCCGGCGAAGGGTTCTGCGTAGTGGGCGGGGCGGGGTGTTTGGGCGTTGATGAGTCGCTGGAGGTAGGGGGCTAGGCGTGCTTTGCCTCCTGGGTATCGCAGCGGTGAAAGGTACCTCATGAGTCAGTATTATTGCGTAGTTTCTCGTTCATGGCCACCAGCTAGCTTCGTGTTGAGCGTTTCCAAATAGCTGGCGAAAAGGTCCCCGTCGTGAAGGATGTCTGAGCTGCTTGATCGTCGTTCTGCCGAGTGGACGCTTAACTGAAGTGAGTTTCCTAAACCGCGATTAAGTTCGGTAAAGAGCTTCTGATTAGCGGTGCACTTTTCGGCAGGGGGGTTAGTAGAGGATGAGGGATCCGCGTTCAAAAGGGCAGTTCTAATACGCTTGTTTAGGTTTCCTTTGGCTGAGAGGTTTCTCTGTTCGAGATAGTAACCCGTAGAAAGGTCAACAATGGTGCGCATTACTGTCGCGATGACTTCCGGATAAGTATTGATTCTTAACTTTGAAGTCTGTCGTACTAGGTCGTGAATCCGGTCGGGGAAAGCTGTGAGGTCTAAGCCACGGAAGACATGCGATTGAGATGGTTTGGAAACTTTTCTTTGCGGAATTGGGTGGCCGAAGTCGATTTCTTCCTGGTGCAAGTTCAGGGAAGAATTCGTGGGATATTTCGGGTTGTCCGTTTCTTTCTCAGTGACAGGCTCCGGCTTCGGCGGCATGTTGTGGTTGCTATGATTGTCTGGATTGGTGTCTTGGAGCTTTTCGCCAATACTCTCAGGCCATAACTCCTTGAACTCGTTGAAATAGTCTTCGACGTCTTCATTTTTATTCAATCTTCGTGACCAAGCGTCACCGTTGGGAGCATGATCTTTCGCCTGGTCAGAAATCAACTTTAAGGCGACGGGGAGAAGTGTTGCGTAAGGATATTGGGGGTTGATTTTTCCATGTTCGTACAGGACGCCAAGATAGCGATGAGCAAGCTTCTTTTTTAGAACTCGCTGCAGATTGGTGTACTTCTTCAGGGCTTTGTCCAGAGAAGCAGAAAGCTCTTCATGGTTCGGGAATGTCTCGTATAGGAATTCAACATAAGCTAAAGTGGCAGGGCACTTTTCGGGGTTATTCCGCTTTTCGACGTACTCTTGCATCATCGGCGTCCACCGTCGCACGCCACGGCCGGCGTTCCCTGATTCATGTTTTAGGGAAATCCATCGTTGAGCGGATTCTCTATCTGGTGCAATCGTAACTTCGACTTCCGAAATAGGAACCTGGGAGCTACTTTTCTTGATGAGGGTAACTTGCCGTCGATACTCGGCCAGCTCTGGCAAATGATCCGGAATTATCGAGGGATTAGCCCAAGCCTGTAGGCACGTTAGCCTTCGGTTTCCCTCGAGAACTATTGTGTTGCCGGACTCTTTGATACAGATAATGTTTTCTATCGGGTTAAGTCTGCCTGTAGCAACGATATCGTCGAGTAGCTCCATACATGCGTTGCCATCGACTAACAACATTCGCTCGAGAGGGCTATACCCGGTAAGTCGCGGGTCTGCTGTCCTCGGGTTTTCCGAGTCAAGGCTTAATTGGACGATGGGGAGGGACTCCCGGTTCCAACTCTGTACGTCGGTCATTCTTGGAGTACTCAAATCTATGCACCTTCCCGGTGATCGTTAAAACCGCTTATCCCATCCCCGGAATCAGCGTCAGGTGACGCCGCCGAATCACCCGCATTATCCGCGGCGTCCGTATGGGATGCTCGTCCTGCATCGTCTCGTTGATTCGATAGCGCCCCGCTACTGAAGAACATGTCGAGCATCTCGTCGGAGTGGACGCGCCGGGTCGTGGCGCTTTGCTCGATGCGTGCGACTAGCGAGTCTGGAAGCTCTCGGAGTCGACCGTGGCGCTCCTCAATCATCGCCGCTGGCATAGCTCCACCGACCCGCTCGGGAAAGGGCGCATGGCCGGCATCAGCGTAGAGACTCCGAATCATCACCCAATTGCCGGGGGAATGGAGTTCCCACACTGCGGGCTGCCCGTCGAGGGTGACGGCGAGCCGACGGGTGCTTTGCGTACCACCCATCTCATCCCACAGTCCGAACGCGTACCGCACTAGCCGCCCACGCCGCTCATCGTCCAACGCTGCAATAGCCCGAGGAAGCTCATCCACCGCCTGATCCAATACAACCCGCTGTACGTACCCGGGCAGCTGGTCGAGATCGCGGATCGACTGCCGCAACTCCGCAACCCCGCCTGACTCGTCGCTGTGTGTGCCGGGCCGGGTTGGTGGTTGCTTGCCGACGGCCTCTGTTTCCGTGGGTTGTTGTAGTTCGGTGGGTTCTCCGCCGTCGCGGATGGTGTCGAGGCTGCCGGGTGCCCATTGGAGGGCGCGTTCGATGCCAGCCGCAGTCAAGGCTTTGACTTTGGTTGCTTCCGAGCGCTCAAGCTTGCCGATTGTTCGAACCGTTACCCCGGCGAGCTCTGCCACGTCTGACTGCGTCAGGTTGAGTGCCAGACGTCGCTGTTTCATTGCATTGCCGAGGAGTTTCATACCCCCATTGTGGCAGGAACTTTGAGGAATCAAAACCTGGAATATGGCGACTGTTTCCCCTGGGTGGAAGGAAAATCAAACTGGTAATTCCAGTAGTGTTGTTCCGATTTGAAGTGCATATTCATTAAGGTTCCCCCCGATTCCTGGTTTATTTATTGATGGATTCCTACTGGTTCCTATATGGTAGGAATCAACGATAGGAACCAAGAGGAATTAGGAGGTGAGTAAATTGGGGAATGCAAATGCACCAGTAGCACAGCGAGACTGGGTACAGGTTGGCGCTGCTTTAGCGAACTTCCGTGAACTCCGAGGATTGCGCCAGGCAGATTTTTCGAGGGAACTAGGCGTGTCAACACCATACTTGCGCAACATCGAAGCGGGGCGGAAGAAGCTCACAAACGTGCTCCTAGCCCGCGCAGCAGAAATCCTCGCAGTCCCACAAATCGCAATCATGCGACCCCGACCAGACCAAACCGTCTACCCGGACATCGACTACAAGGACCCAACCCACCGCCGACGCATCACCTACAGCACCGAATACCAAGCCGCTTAACCAGCAAGGCAGCAAGACACCACAGCGCGTCGGGCACTGAGGAAGGTGCCAGGCAAGAACACCGTCGACAAGCGAAAGGAGGAGCTAATCATGGCCTGGAAAAGGGAAGATGATGCCCTCAAAGGGATTGACCCTACGAGCGTTGAGACGGATGTGTTTTGCCACATCAGGCTCAAGCACAAGTTCGTCATTGACATCGAACACGATGCAGCCGTCAGTTTCATCCATGACATGAAGAAGCTGCTCGACAAGGACTTCATCAGCCGGGATCTCGGCCCCACAGAAATGCGGCTTCGCGAACATTACGTGCGAATCCTTGGTGATGTGCTCACCGCTCTTAGTGACGACTCCGGGCACGAAGTTAGCCACATCGATTTCGAGATAACTCCCGTCATCAATGTCCGGTGCGCATATAGAGACCAGCATTCCCTCGTGAAGCCCATCGTTCAGTGCCTTGAAGACGCTGCCAAGAATCGAGTCTTTGACAGACAAACGGAACGAGACGAACGGGGAGAAGGACAAGAAACCCATGACAGCTCCTAACTAGTGCATATCTAGAAAGTTTAATCGCCGGGCACTGGGGAAGGTGCCGGGCAACAACCGTCGACAAACGAAAGGAGGAAGCAGCGATGAAGTACATGGATTTAGCCAACGCTAGAGGCCAACTGCGTCAACGAATGTTAACCAGACTCCATGACAGTGGCCTAAGCCAGTACCTAGTCATCAACGATGAAGAGTTGCTCGAACAACTCGATGGTCTTACTGAGATACATTTCTGCGTTGGCCATTCGGTCATCGAGGCTCCAAACGCCGTAGCTGCGGGGAATGCGCTGAACCCAGTCGGCTACATCGAATTGGAGACGCCAAGTGATATCTACTCCGTCATTCGAGTTGAGTTCGACGCCGCGGCGGAGCGCGATCCACGCGGCTTTCAACTCCTCATCACTCCGGATGAAAGCCTCGAACTGATTGCATACACCACAGCGCGAGGCGTCGATGGCCGGGCTGTTGGAATTGACCTGCAGCTCGATAATGCGCCACACGAGGCAATGCCCACGTCGATGGCGGTCAATTCGGGCGAGATCATGAATCCACCACAGCGCACTTCCGCTGAATCCTCCGGTGGCGTGATAGGGCTGCGTGCGTTCAATGGCTCGGCGAATCCTATCGGAAACCCCATAGGTATTGCACGAAGCGAAAGCATCGGCAGATCTGCACAACGGGTAGGAAATCCGGCCGGCATTTGGCGGAGGGTCCAACTTGGTTTCTCGGACAACGATTTCGTACATCAGCCCATCGAGAGCGGCACGAAGTTGGTACAGCCACTCTCCGAAGATGAGGGACAACTCGGTTGGCACAGGTGCGGTCGCATGGAGGCGAAAGGAACGGATATCGCCGTCGCCTACAACCCGGCGCTCAATCGGATTCGCCTTCAGATGTTCGGCACCAAGACTCCGCAGCTCGTGGCGGTGCGAAGCCGCTCGCTCTACTCGAGCTACGAGGCGCCTGAATTCGTTTTCACTCATGGACAAATCGTAACGGCTGACACTAATCCAACTGCGTCAATAAAACCAGATCAGTAAAGGGGAGCACACATGGAATTAACAGCAGCAATCGGAAACACGAGAATCCACGCCACCGAAAGCGAAATCACAATCACCAACACGGACAACGACACGTCAGTGTCGATTCCTTACCGGGCAGTCGGCACCGTTACCGAAGTGTTGGAGCTCGCAGATAGGTGTCGCACTCCTCTTCATACATGGGCACCCAGAGCAGTCCCTTGGTCGGACACCAGCAAATTGGCGAAATAAGAAACGAAAAGGAGAACAGAAATGGGAACCGTCTCGCTAATCATCAACATTGTGTGCGCGCTCATAGCACTCGCAGCCGCGATTTACATCAAGCGCCTGAAGTAGGCACATTGACTGACTTGGTCTGCTTATCGCCGTCAGAGTCGACCCAACGGAGCTTGTATATCCCGCTAAACGGGAGCAGCACCTCGACGCGGTCACCGTGCTCGAGCCGTTCAGCAGTTCCATCACGCATAAAACGCTCTTGATCCTCGCGGGTCGGACGCACTTCAACATTGGTGATCGTCTCACCAGTGTCATTGACAACTACATAGAGCTTTCTATTCGAGTGTTCGAGCCGAACATTTCGCCGATTCGCCGACTCCTGCCTTTTGGCGATATCGGACATGACTCGTTGCGCTTCTGCGAGTTTCCGTTGGGCTTCAGCAGCAATCTCGGCACTTCGAGCTGCTCGATCAGAACTCTCCGCAGCCTCTTTCTGAGAGAGCTCCGCAGTTCTACGGGATTTCTTGGCTTCGAGTGCTTGCCACCCGGCGAACACGGCAGAAGCAACCGCGATGACATTACCAACTATTGCTGCGATATCCATGACTACCAGCATAAAGGCAGATAAATAAATACAGCCCGAATGGTTACTCAGAGGTTCGATTCCTCTGCCGGGCACTGGCGCGTAGGCGATATGAGAATCGGTCGCCGCAAGCCAGCCACAATGCCGTGGGCCTTTCGCACGGCGGTTTGGCTGCGCGCCTCACAAACCAAATAAAAGGGCCCGCCCCCGCTAGCACCAGGGACAGGCCGAAAGTGTTGAAAGGAACACTGCCATGAAGCATACCGCAAGGAACGAGGCCACCATGCCAACGCAAGACCAAGTGATGTGGACACCCAAGGAAGTCGCCAAGCATTTCCGAGTACACGTGAACTATATCTACGCGCTCTTAAACGCAGGTCGTTTGCAGTACGTGGGTCCTCGCCGTCGACCAGGATCACGACGCCCGTACCTCATCCATGTCACCGAGGTTCATCGCATTGAGCGCGAAGGGCTTCCAGAAGCACCAAGGGGAGCAGCATAAATGAGTAATCCAAACGTTAAGTTCAGCCGCTCAATGTGGCGTGACGCCTACGATTTGCTGGACCACGTCAATACCAGGAACAAATTGCAATGGGCAATGTCGCTGATTCTTGCCGCATCCTCTTTTGTAATGGTCATCATTACTGGCTACGACAATTTCAATTTTGTGCCAATCATTTGGACAATCACAACAATTTTTTGGTTGTGCACGGCGGTCTTTATTTCAAAGTCTGTCAAAAGCATTGAGCGTGTTCTTCAGATGAAAAAGAACAACAGTGGCGTTTCTGCGACCCGGTATTGGCCGGAGGCATGACATGAAGCAGCTTCGTAGGGTTCGCTCACCGAAGAATCGGTGGGTGCTCGTAGTAGTCCCCGTGCCTCGAGGCGGCAGGAAGCCGGCCACGATCGATTTCGAGGTGTCGTTCGGTGATGTGATGTCAGAGATGCCTCGTAGTTTGAGGTTTCCGGCAACGCTGCCTCGGCGGTTAGGCCGGCATGGGGATGGGCAGCAGTTCATCACCAGAGGGGCCTTGGAGAACCTGGTCACTTTCAATAAGGATGACAAGCGCGTTATGCGCCAGCTTGAGGAGTTCATCGAGCACATCGCAAGTGAGGTGCAAGGTGAACCAGAAAGATAAGCCACGGTGCGCCCGCCGAATCTCAGACGGTCGCTGGCAGGTAGCAATGGCAGGGATTCCGCCGGCCGTGATCTGTAATTCGCTGCAAGACGCTTTGAAGACCGCGGTGGGTATTGAGGAAGTTCTGCCAGGCGATTATGAGGTGTGCAGGCTTGATGCTCGGGGGCATGTTCTCGAGCTCATAGAACTGGGAATGTCAGTAGAACATATCGCTGAGTCAGCTCGAGTGCGCTGTGAGGCAGTGGAAGCAATCATTTCCGGTACTGCATCCGTCGCTATGGCTGACGTTGATGCGATGGCGCAGGTTGAGTTTGAGCTCTCCGATACGGAAGCCACTGCGCTAGATCTCCTGCACTTCACGTCTTTAGGGGCCACCCTTCGGGAAGCAATTGCGTGGTGCCGAAAAAGGGATGGCCTGTCTGCGCAGAAAGCGTGGGCTGCGGTTCCCGTCGTCAAGCAGCGTATGGAGGGGCTGAAATCAGCATGATGCGCCGACGATGGCTGATTTTCCAGATGAAGGTCGAAGCCCACGTGTTGCGGATAGTCCACCGCGGCGAAAAGCACTAAGCAGCCGATAGCAGTCAAACATGAGGAGGAAAAATGCCACGTCAAAGGTCTTGTAGGCACTGCGGTTTCCCCATCCGGTGGGCATGTACACCATTGGGGCATCGACTTGCCCTTGATGCATCGTCTGACCCAGATGGGACCGTGCAGATCGTACATGGTGCTGCTGTGTTCCTCAGTGCGGAAGAAGCTCTGCGGAAGCGGTCTCAGGGGTATTTGCTGTTCCAGCGGCATGTGTGCGCTGGTGCTCATGGCAAACGACGAGCAGGCATGCCTGAGCGGGAGAAACAGCGCATGCAACAGCGACGTGTTGCGCGTGAGCGCAGACGGCTTAATGAGATGACGAAGAACTATAAAGCGACAGCTAGATGACATCAGATGAATCAGCTGCGCAGCGTTGGTGGGAGCAGCAGCAAACGCGACGCCAAATTCAGATCTACCGATTCCTTGGCCCGCGCAAGCGCCCCACCCGCACTGAGATTCCAGGGCAATTAACCATTGATGGACAGGAGATACGCGATGACCACCAAGAAGATTGACAGTGACGCAGAACACCAAAGCCAAGACCACAGGGAGCCTGAGGCGACCGAGTTGCAGGAGGATGCGCCGGCCAAGTGCATTGTCGTCAACGCTCGTCCGCTGGGAGGCGTAGCGTAGCCATGACGCTTCAGGTGAAGAAGACGGGAAGCAGTTTGTTGCCGTGGGTTGTTGAGGACGATACCGGCGGCATCGCATGGTGTGGCTCGTGGGAAGACGCTGTCAGTACTGCGAACGAGTACGCCCGCGAGGTGGAAGTACAGCTCGTACGGCCGGACAAGCTGTTCGTTGAGCATTGCTACTCATGGGATGTTGGGCGTTACGGCCGTGATATCGCACAGTTCGGCGATGTTGAGGCATCTCGGAGTATGGCCGCCTGTGGTGGCCCCCGGGTTCGCCTGGGGGACATTGAGTTCGCCTCTGTCGACGAGGCTCGTCGGACGGCAGCGCAGTTGCTGTCTGCTTGTGCGTGGGCGCAACGGCCGGCAGTAACGGGGAAGGTTTCTTGATGGGTGACAGCGGCGTAAGCAATAGCAAGGCCGTCAGGCAGTTCTGTGTGGTGGCGTCAACAGATGGTGGATACACATGGAATTCATTGCGCGTCGCTGGGGTGACATGGATGAGCGCAGAACAGGCACAAGATGTGCACCAGGCGTGCAGTTTGCGGGCCCGCACGTATGGCTTGCCTGTGCGGTACCGGGTGCTGTCCCGCACTGTTTCTGCGAACACCATGTGGCCTTATCCGTCTGATGAAGGTGATGACCGAGCCGGTTATCACGAGGAAAGCGAGGATTAGCCGTGGCGCTGCCAGTGCCTTGTTGTAGAGATCCGTAAGCATTTGTGTTGGTTCATTTTGTTACCGCGCCTGTTTTTGATTTGGAGTTCGAAGAATGATTGTTACCGCTTCCCATATTTCTGCTGGGCAGCCCCGGTCCGGGAGTGATGCACCATGGCATGGGTAAGGGTCAGCGATACTTTCAACGAGGCCCCGGAGTGGATGCGAGCCTATGAGCTGGCAGCCGAACGTGGCGATGACCGTCTGGTCAGTGAACTCAAAGGCGCGGCGTCAGCGTTGTTTACGCATTCGGCGCAGCAGTGGACGGATTACAAAATCACCTATGGTGCAGCCGTCCGGCATATCGGCATTAGCCGGGTGGAGCCTGTACTTCAGGATCTGATCACTATCGGGATTATCACCGAGGTGGAGTCTGAAGGTGAGCGGCAATTCATGCTCGTTGAGCGTGAATCGTTTGTTCATGTCATCCGCTCCGATGCGAAGTCGAAGGCAACGAAACGCCGCAACGATCAAAACCGTGCTGGGCTGCAGGTGCCGGTCATGCTCCGTGATGGAGACCAGTGCCGGTACTGCGGTGATGAAGTGGTCTGGGGCGATAAGAAGTCCGATCGTGGCCGTGAGTACGACCACCGTGACATCGATGCGCCGACGACCCCAGACAATTATGTGACGGCATGCCGTGGCTGTAATCAGCTGCGGCATGAATTAGGCGAACGCGCCGAGGAGGAACTTCCGCTCCTCGACCCACCAGAGTCTCCAATGTATGGCCCGGAGCTGCGCAAGAAGCTCTCCCGCTGGGAGGGATTCGTTGCGCGCTGGTGCAAGAAGGAGGGACTCCCGAATCCGCTGATCGCGGACGAGGTTGAGGCCCAGGACAACCCGGCAGCCAGTCGGGCAGTGACCCCTTCTCAGGAAGAAAAAACGGTACGCGCTACGTCCCCGGCCGCGGGCCCAAGCCAGGAGCCCGGCAAGCCGCAGTTCCCCAATACTGATTCCCATGGCCAGGTTGAGTCTGAGGGTAGAGCCGCCAAAGGGAGTTCTCGGCAGCCAGCCGAGACCAAGCAAGTCCATGTAACTACCAATCCGAGTCCGGCACTCCCCGCACACCATGCGGGTGGTGCGCCGCAGGGCCGTAAGGCGTCGCACGTGCGCGATGCCGGCCCCGCCAATGTCTCGGAGCCTTTCGCACGTCGCCGTCGCCGACGCCGCCGCGGCTAGTTCTCGAGTACGCACCTCGCGCAAAGGGGCGAGGTCGCAAACGAACAGCAGCAGGCGCGTCCAGGAGAGCCTATGCGCATCTGACGACGCGGCCTTTGCCGTGCCCAAAAACTCTTGCGCGGACGAAAAAACCGTTCGACAAGGGATGTAGTAAACGGGTGTTCCCCGGGACGGGACGGGTCGGGTCGGGACGGGACGGGTCGGGTTGGCGTTTAGTTAAAAATCCTTGGTTAAGAATTCTTTGATGGGAGATATCAGCCATGAGTGATTCACCTGTGGTGGTGAAGCGGTATCAGGTTAGGCGCCGGTTCAGGCGGACGCTGGCTAATGCTCTGACCAACTTCGTTGGTGAGAGGCCGGAGTTTGAGTGGCAGATTCTGGATGGCGCGAGGAAGGTAGCGGCGTTCGATGATTGGGAGTCCGCGTTAGCTCACGCGAATGGGCGAGCGCGGACTGTTGAGGTGCAGTTGCCTGCGGTCGATGCTGTGTTTCGGGATCCGTGGCCGTCGGATGCGGTGATTTACAACGCGGGCGATGCGGGTGAGGCATCAGTCTTTTTCGAAGAGGGTGGCCTGCCGGAACTGGCGGCTGCGTTACTGCGTCACCACTTGGGAGGTGCCAAGTAATGCGGAGGCTCATTAGACGGTGGCGCGAGCGCGTTGACTTTACGGCACCGGGATTGCTGGTGTGGATTGTGCTGGGAGTCGGTTACAGCCTGTGGGAGGAGTTCGAGCAGTGGCGGGCAGCAGGAGGCATGAAACGGAAGGAGACAGGGCAATGACAAGTGTTGAGTATCTGGATGCTCTTGGGCGCGAAAGGTTAGGGCGTATGCTCCACTCGTTGGAGGTGATGGCCCCCTATCTGGATGCGGCGCTAGTTGCCCGCCCCCGGGGTGATGAAGCGACCCCCGGCCGGTGTTCTGGTGCCCCGGGGTCCAGTCCGCCCCTGTCTGTTCCGGTGCTTGATGTGAAGTACGAGGCAGAGCAGTCGGTGTGCGGGTGGGCATGTAACTTGGCTACGGATTGTGGTTACCCTCCACCCGAGGTGATGGGGATTGCGTCGTGTGCGGCGTGGCTGCATGAGCGGGTCCATGACGTGGCTGGCATGCCGTGGGCCGTCGACTGTTTGGACGAGCTATGCGGGCAGGTCAGTTGCGTGGATGCTGTGGTGAATCCGGCGCAGTCGGTTGAGGTGGTGGCGTCGCCGCTTCCGGAGCGTGGATCAGCACGCCAGGTTGCTGAAGCGCTGGCGCTGTTGGGGATTCCGATTAGCCACACGTCATTGCGTCGGCTCGCTAAGCGCGGCGTACTAACAGCAGAGCGCCGCGCTGATGGCGTCGATGAGTTCAACCTTGCTGAGTGTAAGGCGTACGCGGTTAAGTGGCATCGGGACAATCGAGATGTGGCTAATGGGCCTGCGGCCAGCGAGCAGACAGCACAAAAGAGTCAGACAGCCTAAGAGAGAATGACCTGCGGTTTACACTTCTTGTGCTAAGCTACGCTTGACTGAAGCGCATGCCTCCAAATCGACATAGTTGGTTTGGGGGTTTCGCTATATCGTGATAGTGCTTCGGTGCAGTTCAGAAATGGTGAGGGGGATCAGTGGCTGGGTGGGGGTCGAAATCAAAGGGTCCGCGTTCGCGCGGCGCCCCAGCGCGGATTCGGGCAGTAGTTCTCAACCGCGATGGTGGGCAGTGCCAGGTTCGCGGACCTCGGTGCGAGGTGGTTGCTGTCGAAGTGGATCACATAGTTCCGGTGTTCGAGGGTGGAACCGATGATTTGTGTAACCTCCAGGCGGTGTGTGGTCAATGCCACCGACGTAAGACCCGCCAGGAGTCGACGCGTGCCCGGGCCCGTCGGCGCGCGCCGGTTTGGCAGCGGCCGCACCCTGGTATCCTGTAGCCACAGGGGTGGGGGAGGACTCTCGTTTTGAGAGTCCGGCTGGGCCGTACGGCATTGCCTTTCATTTTGTGTACGGGTTCCACTATTTTGGCTGGTCACGTCCTAAAACTACATGGACGTAACGTAGCTGCGACCGCGTGGCCTGCGGGTTTAAAAGTGGCTCAACAAGTTCTTTGACCCTTCATTTTGCGGTTCCGTGAAATCTGGTGACCTTTGGAATGTAACCGCAGGTCAGATGGGTGAAACGTAACGATTTTTGGTAGAATTGAAGTGTGAACAAAGAGTGCAAAATCTGCGGCGCACCACTGCCAGTGCAAGCCGCTGGGCGGATTAGAACCTACTGTTCGGCAGCATGTCGGCAGAAGGGCTACCGTCAGCGCTCCCGCAACCGGTACCCAGCCGAGATGACCTCCAGCCCCCGTTGGGTCATGGCGGATCACAAGCGCCCCCTTCGAGTTGATGGCTCGCCGGCGTCGTCGACGAATCAAGCAACTTGGACAGAGTTCAGCAAGGTCGCTAAGAAACCACATGGGTTCATGCTCGGCGGTGGCTTCGCATGTATCGACCTGGATCACTGCTTCAAAGACGGCAAACTACAACGATGGGCGAGCCGAATCATTGATGCCGCGCCGGGCGCTTTCATCGAGCGCTCGGTCTCCGGAGACGGTCTGCACATCTTCGGGCTTCTCCCTGAAGGAAAAGGCCGCAATTACGGCCGAGTCGAGGTGTATTCGGCAGCAAGGTTCATTCGCACGACAGCGAACGTCTGGGCTCGTGGAGAGCTGATAGCACTCACGAACACAGTGAAGACCATCGACGAAATGAACCGCGCAGGCAAACTGCCAAGCAAACTAACCCCAAGGAGGTAACCAATATGCCGGGGCCAGTACCAAAGCGTTCCGACCAGCGTCGGCGGCGCAATAAACCCGCAGGACCAGCCACACTCAAAGTCGCCGGAGCAGCAGCCGTCAAACCACTGTCGGAAGACAAGGCCTGGCACATCAGCGCCAAACGCTGGTACCGCAGCCTTAAACACTCCGGGCAGTCAGTGTTCTTTGAACCGTCCGACTGGGCCGCAGCGCACCTCTGCGCGACATTGCTATCGGACGAGATGAAGCGGCCAGAACCAGTCCGCGCCACCATCATCGCTCAGGTTAACTCCATGATGGACTCGCTCCTGACGACCGAAGGGGCGCGTCGCAGGCTTCGCATCGAGCTACAGCGAACCGAGGCAGCAAAACACATGGACGAAAACACCGAAGCGGCAATCCTGCTGATGGAAACCTACAAGAATGATCTAACTGGATAAGCGACAAGGCGGTGATACAACCATGATTGCCGCCGCCGATAGACTCGCCACGCTCCCTGAAGGAATTCCAGAAAGAACCCTCGGATGGTCAGCGCTCGCCTGGGCCGCGAAATACCTCCGACACCCAAACGGAATCCGCGCCGGGCAACGATGGCAATTCACCCGCGAACAAGCCCGCTTCGTGCTGTGGTTCTACGCAGTCGACGAAGACGGCAAGTTCATCTACTACCACGCGGCACGACGCCTCGCGAAAGGCTCCGGAAAATCACCGTTCGCGGCAGTCATGGCACTCATTGAACTACTCGCGCCTGTCCGTCTCGACAGATTCGATGACAGCGTCCTAGGCGGGTGCATCGGCAAGCCCCAGCCCATGCCACTGGTACAGATCGCTGCGGTCTCCCAAGACCAAACGGAAAACACCATGCGAATGGTTCGCGCGATGGTCGCTAAGCGAGCTGCACCGCAGCTCAACAAGGACTACCAAATCGACGCCGGCAAGACGCAAATAAACGTCGAACCAGCCGGCAAGCTCGAAGTCATCACATCATCGGCGGACACCGCCGAAGGTGCCGAAGCAACGTTCATCGTCGGCGACGAGCTCGAACACTGGACCAACGCTAACGGCGGAATCGAACTACACCGAACCCTTCTCGACAACCTCGCGAAATCGGGGTCCCGCATGCTTGAGACCCTCAACGCATGGAAACCAGGAACCGGCTCAGCAGGAGAGGAAACATTCGACGCATGGACCCTCCAAGAAGACGGACGCACAAAATCAGACCGCAAAATCCTCTACGACGCACGCCAAGCACCACCAACCACCGACCTTGCCGACGAAGCCAGCCTGCGCGCCGGGCTGGCTTTTGTGTACGAGGACTGTCCGTGGGCGGACTTGGACGCGATTGTGGCGCGTATTTGGCATCCGAAGGCTAGGCCGGATGATTCGAAGCGGAAGTATTTGAATTGGCCGACGGCGTCGCTGGATTCGTGGGCGGATCCGCAGGATTGGGCGCAGATGGCGCGCCCAGAGCGTGAACTGGTCGATGGTGAAGAAGTCGTGTTGTTCTTTGACGGCTCTCTGTCGAATGACCATACGGCACTTGTTGGGTGCTGTATGGAGGACGGGCATGTGTTCACGTGTGGCGTGTGGGCGCCGCCCCCTGACGGGACAGTCGACATCGCGGCGGTTGACGCTGCGGTGCAGCGAGCGTTTGACCGTTTCGAGGTCGTCGCGTTTTTCGCGGACGTTCGCGAGTGGGAGTCATTCGTCAAGGTTGATTGGCCGGAGCGATTCGGTGACAGCCTGCGTGTGTGGGCGTCGCCGGGGTCGCGGCATCCGGAGCCGATTGCGTGGGATATGCGCAGTAAGGATTTTCCTTTCACGCAGGCGTGCGAATTAGCCGCGGCTGAGATTGTCCAGCACTCATTTACTCACGACGGTAACCCGCTCTTGAGTGAACATGTCCGTAATGCGCAGCGGCATCTGGGCCGTTATGGCGAGACTGTGCGCAAGGAATCGAGGGCATCGCAGAAGAAGATTGACGCCTGCGTTTGCATGATCGGTGCGCGCATGGTCTATCGCCTCGTGAAGTCTGATCCAACGTACAAGGTTGAACCCGTCGACGACGGGGCATTTTTCTATTAGGAGGTGGGCGGTATGAACGAGTTGCAGGCTCGTGACGCTATTCGGGCGTTGTTGCAGGATTATGCGGAGCAGCGGCGGCGGTTTGATGAGATTAGTCGGGCGGTTCGCCCGTGGTCGGATGCTGAGGCTGCGCGGCGAATGGATGTGAGCCAGGGCAAGAATTATCACCGTCACCTTCGGATTGCGAAGATGTCCCAGACTCCGTTCCTCGGTCTTGTTCTCGATACCTATGGGCAGTCGCTGAAGGTCGAGAATTATTTTTCTGATGGGTCGGTGCAGGCGCGGTCGTGGCGGCATTGGCAGGCTAATCGTATGGATGCGCGCCAGACTGGCTTGCATCGTGCTGCCCTTCAGTACGGCACTGCCTATGCGTCGGTGCTGCCGTCGTCGTCCGGAGGTGCGCGTATCGGGGTGCATTCACCGCGGCGTCTAGTGGCTCGTTACGGCGAGGACATGGCGTGGCCGCATTCTGGCGACGCCGTGCAAACGGAGTTCCCCATTATCGCGATGGTGACAGACGAAAACGGGCACTTGTGCCTCTACGACGAAGAAAAGGTGTATTTTTTCGGCGTCGAGAACAGGCCGAAGGATCCCAGCGGCTGGTCGCAGAAGTACTTCTTGACGCCGGAGAATCTGCCGTTCATCGAGTACCGCGAACATGGCGTAAACGTCACGCCAATTGTGCGGTATCAGGATCGCATGATGGCCGATGGGGAGGAAACCAACGGCATTATCGAGCACCTACTGGCTTTATCGGAGCGCATCGACCGGACGAACTATGAGCAGGGCGTCGCTCAGTACTGGGCTGCGTTCAAGCAGCGCTACGTCACCGGCTGGGCTCCGAAGTCCGAATACGAAGCGATGCGTCAGGCGGTTTCGGACACATGGACCTTCGCGAACAAGGATGTGAAGGTCGGACAGTTCGATGAGACGGACCTGACGCAGTACATCAAGGCCCGTGAGTCGAGTGTGCGTGATTTTGCTGCTGTGGCACAGGTTCCAGCGCAGTCGCTTGGTGCGAACGCGATTAGCAACATCTCTGCTGATGGGCTAGCCGCGTTGGAGACGTCGAAGGACCGCAAGGCGTCGGAGATTCAGACGTCGCTTGGTGAGTCTCATGAGCAGATGCTGCGGTTGTGCGCTCACATTGCCGGCGATGAGGAAGAAGCCGCGGACTTCGCCTCCGAGGTGAAGTGGGCGGAGACGTCCGCGCGGTCGTTCGCGCAGACGGTGGATGGTCTCGGCAAGATTGCCACCATGCTTGGTGTTCCTGCCGACGAATTGTGGTCGGATATTCCGGGGTGGACGCACGAGCGTGTCAAGCGCGCCCGCGATGCGCAGGCCAGCCAAGGCAGCGGCTTATTCGATGCTGGCTCAGACAAAGCGGCGCTAGGGGGGGGTGAAGCAACAGGCTGATGCTTTGGGCGTATTGATTCGCGCTGGTGTTGACCCCGAAAACGCTGCCCGCATTGCCGGAATCGAAGACGTGGAGTTCACCGGAGCAGTACCGGTCTCCTTGAGGCAACCAGAGGCTGACGCAAAGAACCTTGAAGGCCGATAGATAAAGAGGAGAGGTGAACAGCCATGACCGGTCCGAAAGAGTCGTTGTACCGAATTGATAAGCGATTAAAAGCGGAAATTGACGGGGCCATCGACGAATTCGGCGTACCTACCGATGCTGAAAGTGCCTACCGCCTCACTGAAACACTGCACCCGATTGTCTCCAAGTACCGAAACGAATACTACGAGCACGACGTTTCCGTCATGGGGCAATCTGTAGCAGACAGTGGTCTAGAAATCGCGCCGGCACCACAGCGAAGGTACGAGCCACACGCAACCTACGATTCCGTTACGCGCGCGATCGGTTTCGGAAACAAGCCCACGAACGTGGTCCTCGAACTAGTCGACGACGAAACCCGAGAGCTAATCAAGCAATCAGTCCCCGCTTTCGCCTTTCCAGACCACCCCAAGGCCATAGAACAGGTTAAAGCCAGAATCGTCCGCTCATTGACCCGCCATGCGCGCCGGGCAGGCAGAGATGCAGTTGCAGATTCAGTGACGGCTTCACAGGTCAGGGATGCACGGACTAAGAAGCGGTATCGGGGCAGGGTCGGGTTTGCGCGAGTTTTGACAGGGCATGAGTCGTGTCCGTTTTGCGCGATGCTGGCGTCGCGGGGCCCTGTCTATGCCGATGACACGGTACTGAAGCGTCAGGACGGACGGAAGTACCACGATGGCTGTGATTGCATTGCGGTTGCGGTTGTGGAAGGGAAACCATGGTACGGCGAACAAGCCTATAAGGAGCTAGAGGCTCAATGGGAACGGGTCGCTGGAGACCTGACGGGCGCTGACCAGTGGAAAGCCTGGCAGTATTCGTACCGTGGCACCGCACCGGGTGTAGCCCTTCGTTTGCCGAGGCGGGCCGGGAAACTGCTGAATTCAGCGCCGTATTTCGATGACGAGCCTTTGCCGCGTTTGTCGGATTTGGTGAAGCACTCGGTGTGGGGCTGGAATCGTGGCGATGAGTCGATCACGTCGGATACACCACGAGATGGGCATACGTTTGATTCCGTGCGCCAGAAGGGAACATTTTTCCCAGAGCGCTGGTCAGACCAGGATATTGCTGATGCGATTGCAGCAACTATGGAGTATCCGGATTTAATCGAATCTCGTGTGGTACGGCGTATTGCATATCGTCAAGTCGACGGAGTGATGATTACTGTCCAATGGGATTACATCAAAGGAGCGTCAAAGCCTTACACGGCTTATCCGGTATATGGCGACGGGGTTGAGGCTTATGATAAATCAGCGAAAAAACGGATAAACTGGGGGAAAGACGGAAATAATCAGATGACGAAGGCGAGGAGGATTGAACCAGATGGACACTGAGCGAGCAATCGAAGAGCTGCTTGCGCTTCCTCAGCTGAAAGATTCCAGCGCGCGCGGGCGATTCTTTTGTGGAGAGATTGCAGACGCAGCCACTTATCTAGCAGAGGACATTGCCGAGTTTCGAGTCTCTATTACAGAAGAGCAGCGGCAAGCTTTACTGAGGGGGATTTCCGAGTACGCCCACGGAGATCAAGAAGTTTTCAGTGCGTATGCTCGACTGTTGGAATCATCGGATTCAGAAGCCATGTAGGAGCCACGTTTGCGGGGTGCGAGTCCCCGCCATGGCGCTACCCCGCACCACACCAGGTGGTGGCGGGGTTTTCTTATGCCCGAAAACAGAAGCAACCCAGGAGGTTACTCATGTCGGAGGAAAACACCGCCACCGAAACCAGCGCCGAGCAGGTGGCGCACACCGGAACCCAGGAGGAACCGGATACGGCTGATTCGCAGCCCGTGCCAGAGCACTTCCGCAGGGAACTCGAAGAAGCACGACGCGAAGCAGCACGCTACCGCACCGAGCGCAACGAACTGCGCGCGGATGCGGAGAGCTGGCGCACCCAGCAGGAAGCAGAGAAGACGGAGCTGCAGAAAACCCAGGAAACGCTGACTAAGCGCGACGAACAGTTCAAAGCCCTGGAGGCTGAGAACATTCGACTGAGGTTGGCAGCAAAGTACGGTATCGCGGAGGAAAACCACGACCTACTGGGCTCAGGTAGCCCAGAAGAGATCGAGGACCGGGCTAAGCGGCTTGCCGTGATGCAGAAGGAGCAGACGCGGCCGCCGTCGAATACTCCGGTCGAACAGCTCGGCGCCGCGATTCGACCCGAGCGTGAGACTCCGCCGAACGCATTTCCTGCAGGCTGGCCAGTGTAACCACTTGGCTGGCCTTTTCTTTTACCCACTATCTGATTGGAGGACGCAATGGCTTCTACGCCGATGCACTTCACCCCAGCCACCAATGTGACCGGTAAGGCCCAGGGCGCAATCACCCAGGGCACATTCGTGATGATCGCTGCCGACATGGACGGCCGGAACCCCGTCGTCAAGACTGCCACCGCTGATGCTGTCGCCTTCGGTGTGGCAGCGCACGACGCGAAGGAAGGCGAGTATGTCACCATCTACCGGCTGGGAATATACGAACTTGCAGCCAACGGCATGATTACCGCTGGGGACAAGATTTCGACACACAGCGCAGGCCAGGCTAAGCGCGCATCCGAGGGCCCCGTCGTGGGAACCGCGCTGACCAAGGCTTCCGGCGGCACCGTCACGGTAGCCCTGAACTAAGGAGGAATCACACATATGGCACGCGATCCAATGTTTCCGCTTGCAGGCCCCACCGTCGAAAAAGGGGCCATCACTATCGACATGATGCTCAACGAGCCCACCCGCATCGACAATTATGCGGCACGTCTCGTCGAGCGCGACCTGCTCTCTAAGGTCATCTTCGGCAACGTCACAACCTCCGGCGGCGCGCTGCTGTTCGACCAGCTCGTCAAGAACAAGCCCACCGCCACAGATAAGCCGGGTGTCGTCGCGCCGGGTGCTGAGTTCCCGATTCTGCACACCCCGGACGGCGAACCCGTCGTCGAGCGGGTCAAGAAGACCGGCGGCAAGTTCGGTATCACCGACGAGGCACGTATCCGTAACGATGCGACGCTGTTGCAGCGTAAGATTTCCCAGGTGTCCAACACCATGGTGAAGGATCTCGACGAGCGCGGCATCGCTGCCTTGAACGCGGCTATTAAGGCTGTGGAGGGCTCGCTGGAGGTCACCTCGTCTGGTTGGGATAAGGCCGCCGAGGTGCAGGCCAGCGCTAAGACCGCGAAGACTGGCGAGGGCGAAATCGTCAACAACCTGCTTGACGCGCAGCTAGCCGTCGAGCAGACCGATCTCGGCTACACTGCCGACACCCTGGTGCTCAACCCAGTTGATGCGAAGAACTTGAAGTTGGTTCTTGGCGTCGGAAACTATGCGGAGATGCTGACGACGTTCGGCCTGACTCTGCATACCACCAATGCGATGAAGCAGGGCGAGGGCCTTGTGCTTCAGGCCGGCATGGTCGGCGTGATGGGCGTCGAGTCGCCGATCTCTACCGAGACGTGGCGCGATGCGGCGACGCAGACGACGTGGTCGCAGACGTGGGCTACTGTCGCTTTCGGTGTTACGGACCCGTTGGCGATGGTGAAGCTCTCTGGCCTGTCGACTCCGAAGGAGTAGACGTGTTTGCCACCGTTGATGATGTGCGGGTGCGGTGGCAAAACGCCCCAGCATCAGTGCGAGACGAGTCCATCGTGGCGGTCCTCGACGATGCTGAGGCGTGGTTGCGCGCCAGCTACCCGCAGATACCGCCGGTGCCGGACGAGCCGCTTCGAAAGGTACTCGCTTTGGTGTCGGTGGCTATGGCCAAGCGCGCTCTCGCGGCGACGGACAGAGGCGGAATCACGCAACAGCAGGCATCGGCTGGGTCGTTCAGTCAATCCACGAGTTATCGAAACCCGGATGGTGACTTGTTCCTTTCGGGGCAGGAGCGCGAGATGCTGGAATCTGCGCTTCAAGACTTCAGCGCCAACGGTGCTGTGAGCATGGAGGCGACAGGATGGTAGCCAGCAGCTTCGAGTGCACGATCCCCATCGAGGTGCTACGTCGCCGTAGCGGTGGCCGTGACGCCTACGGAAACCCTCGCCCCTCTTGGGAGCGGGAGCGCGTCATGGCTTTCGCGGTGCAGGTGGGTGGCGACTGGGCTGCCACCGTGACTCACCCGCAGGCAGCGCGCTATGACGCTGTTGTGTACGCGCCATCGTCTGTCGGGATCACAGCTGGCGACCGCGTTTTCTATCTCGACCGTACCTATGAGGTAGTTGAACCACCGGGAAACTGGGATGCCAACCCTTGGTTCGTTCCAGGTCTGGTGGAGTGCCGATGCCAGAAAATGGAGGGGTAAGCGGTGAAGATTAAATGGAATCGCGAAGCTTTCGAGCAGATTCGCCGTGCTCCCGGTATTGTCGCTGACCTTAACGCGAGAGCGGGAAGGATCGCAGAGGCTGCGGGGCCTGGTTTCGAGCCTGGCTCGTACGAGGGCAAGACCCGCCACCGGGCATCGGTGATTACCGCTACGGCGAAGGCGAAGGCGCAAGACGCGAAGCACCACACGATTTTGAGGAGTGTCGATGCAGGACGTTAGCCCACCGTCTCAGTTGTTGACGGTCGACCTGCTGCGCTCCGTAATCGGAGGGCTCGAGGTGGGCACCGTGTACCCGCGTGATGCGCCGCCGGAGTACGTGGTGGTGCAGCGCGTCGGTGGTGTGTTGCAGAACGCGATTACCGATGCTGCGACGTTTAGCGTGCAGTGCTACGCACCGGATCAGCTCGCCGCTGAGATGCTAGCCGGACGGGTGTGGCACGCCTTGTACCGCCAAGAGTGGGCGGGCATCCGCATTAGCGGGCACATGCTCCGCGCATGGCAGTCTGCTGGTGCCCCGCAGATGTTGGTTGACCCGGAGCGACCTCACTTGGTTCGCTTTCAGTTCGCTGGGCAGCTGCTCGTCTCAACGCTGCGCCGCGCTCAACACTAACTATTTGAAACTTTTCAGCCACCTTTTATGGGTGGCTTTTTTCATGCCACAAGGAGGCATAAAGATGACTGATGTTCGTAACATCACCAGCTCCAATCCCGGCCGCAACGGAGTAATGTTTCGTGCGCAGATTGGAACCGAGCTGCCGAAGAATGCTGCTGATGAACTCGATAAGGGATTCATCGATCAGGGAATTGTCGGTGAGGATGGTGTAACCCAGGCAATCACGCGTGACACCGAGGACGTTAAGGCCTACGGCGGTGATATTGCCTACACGCTGCAGACTGACTTCGGTGAGGAGTTCACTGTTGTTCTTTACGAGTCCCGGAATGTTGAGACTCTGAAGACGGTGTTTGGTGACGATAACGTCACCACCGACAAGGCTGGCAATATCACTGTCAAGCACAATAAGGCGAAGCTGCCGCGCTCTACCTTCGTGTTCGACCACGAGATTGACCAGGGCGTAAAGCGCCAGGTCATGGAGATTGGGCAGGTCGTCTCCGTCGGCGACATCGCTAACGTCCACTCCGATATCGTCAAGTACGAGCTGACCGTGAAGGCGTTCCCGAACAAGGACGGCAATGTTCTTATCGAATACATCGCTAAGGATGATGGTAAGAGCGAGCTGCAAATCAGCACCGGTGTTCTCAAGGCCGCTAAGGCGAAGGAAGAGTACTCCGCTTCGATTGTTGCGTCCGGTGGAACTGGCCCGTACACCTTCACAGCTGAGAAGCTCCCGGAGGGGCTGGAGCTGTCTGAGGAAGGCGAACTGTCGGGTACTCCTACTGAGACTGGTGAGCAGTCCATCACCGTGACGGTGACTGATTCGAAGAAGCAGACGGCGAAGAAGACGCTGACTCTGCAGATTAACGAGGCTGGTCTCGGTCTTGAAGACCTAGGCGTATAGCCACCTTCTTTCTCGTCCCCTGTCACTTGTTGTTGCCCGCGTTTTCTGAGGGGTTCACACGGTGCAACGGCAGGGGGCGTTCCACAAATTCGTAACCCCTCCAAGCTTTCAAAACCCCTCACACAGTTAGGAGCCTGATCATGGCTTTCGAGTTTATTCCCGCCTCCGACCCGCGCGCCCGCTTCACCGTCGACATTCCCGTCGGCGGCAAAAAGCACACCTTCGACGTCCCCAAGATGGGCTTCATCCCGAACGCAGTATTCACAGAATTCAGCGAGTGGATCACCGCGAACCCAGAAGAAACCATGGTCGAACAGGGCAAGCGCCCCATCGCAGAGCTCTTCGACACCCTTATCGGCATGCTCAAAATCGACAACGCCGCAAAGTTCACCGAAGAGCTCGTCTACGCCGAAAAGAAGCAGCTCTGGGAAGAATGGCAGCACCAGTCCAACCTTCCCCTGGGGGAATCCTCCGACTCTGCGGCTTCCTAAAACAGGAAGGCGTGGAGTCGGCGCTGACCTACGACCTCATGATGGCCGGCCGCTCTATCCACGACCTCGGCACAACCCGCCTGTCGTGGCACGAACTGGCGGCGTTCATCAAACATGCGCCCCCGACCGCAGCCATCCGAGCGGTCGCTGACCGCATGGCCCCATACCGCACTACTGAAGCATGGTTACTCGCAACCAGCATCGACATGCTCGCGGGCGCCAACTGGCAGCGCGCGGGCGGAAAAGGGCCGCGGCCGCAGCCAATACTGTCCGCCATCGAGCGGAGCATCCGCTCGGCAGAGCAAGACAAACGCGCCCCGCACTCCACCGCGGAACTTGCACAAATTCGCGCTTCTCTGCGCAAACGCCGCGCACAAACAACCTCACGCTAGGAGGACATCATGGCAATCGAGCTGGCAACCGCATACCTGTCTATCGTGCCGGAAACATCGAAGGTCGCGCCGGGTGTGGCGAAGGCATTGGGGTCGGTGGAGTCGACTGCCGACAAGTCAGGCAAGGCGATGGGCTCGAAGCTCACGGCTGCCATGGGTGGCGTGGTCAAGAAGACGGCACTGGGGGTTGGTGCGGCCGCTGGTGCCGCATTGGGCGCTGGGCTGACTAAGGGCCTCGGCCGTCTGAACTCGATTGAGCAGGCGCAGGCGAAGCTCAAGGGCCTGGGGCACTCCGCCAAATCCGTGGGCAGTATTATGGAGGATTCTCTGTCCTCCGTGAAGGGCACGGCGTTTGGCCTGGAGGAAGCGGCGTCGTCAGCGGCTGGCCTGGTCGCTGCTGGTATCAAGCCGGGTAAGGAACTCGAGCAGGTCCTCAAGACGGTGGGTGACACCGCCACTATCGCAGGCGCGACCATGGGCGAGATGGGCACCATCTTCGGGTCAGTCGCGGCGCGCGGCAAGCTGCAGGGCGATGACATGATGCAGTTGCTCTCCCGTGGCGTGCCAGTGCTGCAGCTCTTGGCCGAGGAAACCGGAAAAACGTCAGCCGAAATTAGTGACATGGTCACCAAGGGCGAGATTGATTTCGCCACTTTCGAGCGCGCCATGCGCCGCGGTATGGGCGGAGCTGCGCTCGAGGCCGGTAACACGGTGCAGGGTGCGCTACGGAACATGGGCGCCGCCGCGGGCCGCTTGGGTGCGACCTTAGCCGGGCCGCTGTTTACCCGCGCCGCGGGCGGTATCAACGGCGTCACCTCCGCTCTGGACGCAATGGATGGGCGGATGAAGCCCGTCATGCAGCGCTTCGACGGGTGGCTAACCTCGACCGCCGTCCCCGCACTCCAGTCTTTCGGCCGTGAAGCCAAGGGCGCGTTCGAAGCCTTTCGGGACTCGTCGACTGTCGCTCGAACCGGGCAGGTCTTGGCATCACTAGGCCAGACCGCAGTCGAACTAGCCCCAACTATTGCCAGCATCGGAGTATCTCTCGGTAAAGCTTCCGCAGCACTCGGTATCGGCACTTGGCAGGTATTTCTCACGACCTTGGAGGCCGTCGGCGCGGTAGCCAGCGCACTGGCTCCAACCCTCGAGTCCATCGCAGGGATTATGGAGTCGCACCCAGGTCTCGTCACCGCAGCAGTTGCCGCCTGGACTGGTTTCAAGACCGTGCCTGGATTGCTCGGTAAGGTTACGGATGCTGTCAAGCCACAGCGCGAAGCTCTGTCGAACCTTCGGGCGGGCGTGGCAGATATCCGCGCCTACTACCAGGCATCCGGGCAGGAAATCAGTCGCTTCTCCGCGGCAATGCAGTACGCGGGGACATCATCGAACTCGGCGCTGCAGGCGATGGGCCGCGGTTACACGAACGCCTCCGCCGGGCTGATGCAGGTCTCTGCAGCACACAAGACCGCGGCTGCGGCCGCTAAGGCTAACGCGCTGCAGTCGAAGTCTGCGTTCACCTCTATCGATTTCATGGCGCAGCAGGCGGGCCACAGCTTCGTAGCATCCACTGCGAAGATGGGGGCGGCTGCGAAGGGCCTTGCAGCTGGTGGTCTTGGCGTCCTCAAGTCTGGTATTTCCGGTTTGGTCGGTGCGCTCGGCGGGCCCTGGGGCTTGGCATTCACTGGCGCCGCGATTGCTGTGACCACTTTCCGGAATGAGTCAGCGAAGGCGGAGGAAGTCCAAAAGCAGCTGGCCGCGAAGTCCCGTGAGGTCTCGTCTGCCCAGCGTGAACTCAAAGAAGCAGTTGCTGGCACTACGGGAGCGCTCAACGAACAGGGTCTTGCCGCGGCAACAAAGCTTGCTAAAGCCGAGCTGACCGACTTCATGGCTGTAGGTGAACAGGCCTCCGGGTGGATGTATCAATGGGGAGTCCTCCAGACAGACACCAACATGAAGGCGGCGCTGCTCGCAAAGAACACTGGTGCAGCGTACAACCAACTGGAAACATCGCTGAGCGACATGGGCTACTCCATGTCGGATGTGAACCAGATTGTTGCCAACGGTGGCCCGGAATACCAGCGGCTCATGCAGAACCTGCGGGGCTCTGGAGAAAGCGGCCGTTGGGCGGCTGATGAGTTGGCACACGCACGGCGCGAGATCGAGCAGTCGGTCGCCAGAGCCCGCGAAATGGGCCCAGCAGGCGCGACCATGTCTGCGGCGCTGAAAGATATTGCAGAGCAGGCCGGAACCGCTGGAGACCGAGCGAATAAACTCAACCGTGCGTTCATGGAGCTAGCTGGAGTTGAACTCACTGCCGCCGAGGCTAACGCAGAGCTCACAGGTGTCATCGATTCTGTCTCGCAGCAGATGGACCAGCTTGCTGGGGCTGCGCTGGCCGCATCCGGCGCGTTCGACACGACGACGACCGCAGGCGCGGAGGCACATGACGCGGTGATGCGCATCGGTGACGCGATGCGTGACGCGGTTGGAGCGGGCGAACCGGCGGCTGAGGTGTTCGCACGTACTGAAGAATCCTTGAGGAAGGTTGCCGAACAGTCAAACATGACTGAGCAGGAGTACCAGCTGATGCTGGACACCTACAGGCTGACTCCCTCACAGCTTGAAACTACGGTCGCTCTGACTTCCGACGAGGCACTGGCGTCGCTGCAAGGCGTGAAGGAGAAGTTCAATAACTTCTCCGGAGAGCCTGTAACCGCCAGGGTCAACGTCGCAACGAAGGAAGCCGCCGATGAGCTGACGAAGCTGGGCTTCAAGGTCGAAGAGTTCGACGAAAAGCAGGGCACGGCGAAGGTCACGGTTGACGATCAAGGCGATTTGGAAAAACTGGATGCGTCGCTGCGAGACAAGACCATCAAGGTCCGAGTCTCCGGAGAGCAGGAGTCGGTTAAACAGATCAGCTCTGTGAACACAGCGCTGCAGGCGGTTCCTCCGGGCAAGGACGTCAAAATTACCGCTCCGACCGAGTCGGTACGCCACAACCTCGAACTGATGGGCCTTAAGATCCAGGAAATTCCCGGGTCTAAGGATGTCATGGTGCATGCAGATACTGAGCAGGCGAGGCTTAATCTGGATTTCTTTGCGCAGTCTGCGCAAGGACTGTCGTCGATGGATATTCGCCCGGCGGCGCATCTTGATGCGTCTGGGCTGTTTCTGACAGCGGAGGCGGCTAAGTATCAGCTCAATGTTGTGGACCTGGCACGTCCGACTCCGTTGGCGAACATGGACATCAGCCAACTTGATGCTCGGCAGATTGAAGCGCTGCAAAAGGTCGGACTCCTCGATGGGCAGACTCCGACCCCAGCGGCGAACATGAACATCGACCAGCTTTCGACCGAACAGCAAATCGCATTATCGAAGGTGTTCGACCTTGCGTCCGAGCGACCTACGCCTGTTGCTGACCTCAACAACGATGGCATTCACGACGGAGTCGTGGAGGCAGATCGCTGGCTTAGAGGCCTATGGGCTGATTGGTCAGGCAAAGCCCTGTCCGTCGGAATGAGCGTCGTACGGTCCATCAAGGACGTATTCACTTCAGAAGGACGCGCAGCCGGCGGTGTTGTCGGAGGCTACGCGACCGGCGGGCGCCTGCCCGTCGGCGCGCCGGGCTCGCACACTACTGATGGCATCTTGGGCGTCGACGCGGCGGGCATGCCCACAGCTCGCGTGGATGCGGGCGAGTGGGTTATTAACCGTCGTTCGTCGTCGAAGTACAACGGGCTGCTTGACGCTATTAACCGTGATGACCCGCGGTTGGCGGAATTCAAGGGTCAGCTCCCTGGCTATGCTGATGGCGGTGTCGTCACGGCGCGGGAGCTGAAGGACTTCGCTATGGGGCTGCCGTCGCGCGGCTACCAAATGAACCGGAGTCTCGACGGTGCCCCGTACACGAACAGCCCAGCTGATCGTGAATGGGGTGACTGCTCATCTACTCAGGGGCACTTGGCCGCGTTCGGCTTGGGGCTCGACCCTTACGGCCGGAAATTCTCGACGGTAACCCAGCTGAACTGGCTGCGGTCTAACGGCGCGAATATCGGCCCTGGCCCATCGGGAACCTTCCGAATCGGCTGGTACGACAACGGCGGCGGACAGTTTGGCCACACCTCCGGCACCCTACCTGATGGCACAAACATCGAAATGGGTGGAGGCAATGGTGGCGGCGCGATTGGCCGCGGCGCTGCAGCGTGGGATGATCCGCAGTTCACGCACCACGCGTGGATTCCAACGATTAATTCGACGTCCTCAACCGAGTCCCTGACCTACGGCACTAGCGGCTCTCCGGTTCCTAGTGGCGGTATCGGCAATGCGCGCCGTTCTGACGGTGACAAGCAGATGGTGCCGCTATCGGATAAAGCTGAGACCGTTGTGTCTGGTGGTGGCGCGTCGACCTGGTCGGATCTTAGCGGCTCTGTCGTTGCCGCTTTAGTTGGTGGGCAGGTCGCTGACGTGCTCGGTGTGCTGGGAATCCCGAACGAGTTGCCGCCAATCATCAGAGCAGGGCAGCAGTGGTTCCAGCAGGCGACTAAGCCGAATCAGACAGAGCAAGAGTTTGCGAAAGCGGACCAGGCAATCGTCGATGCCGGCGAGACTGTTGCTGAAGCAGAGTCGAGCGAGGTATCTGGCGCGGACTCAAACGTGGCGAGTACGGAGCCTGCTCAGCCTGATGCGGAGACCCTGCAGGGGCAGGAAGACCTTTCCGCCCCTGAAGATGTGAAATCAGCGGTGAAGACGGCGCTTTCGGCTCGCGGATGGGATACGGGCGCGGAGTGGGACGCGATTGATTTCATCGTGTCGCACGAGTCGAATTGGGACCCGAATGCTACTAACCCGTCATCGGGGGCTTTTGGCCTGTTCCAGTTGAATCCAGCCTCGGGCACGCTGCAGGAGTATTTGCCGTCGCGGTCTGCTGATCCGGCTGAGCAGGCGGAGGCCGGGGCTCGGTATATCGAGGACCGGTACGGGTCTCCTGTCAAGGCGCAAGAGTTCTGGCAAGCCAACAATTGGTATGACCGTGGTGGTCGGGCGAGCGGTATTGGTCATATGCTCAAGAACACGCTCAAGCCCGAGCGGGTGCTATCTCCCGAGCAGACCAAGGCCTTCGAAGACCTGGTGTACACGAAGTTGCCGATGTTGTCCGATGCTGAAAAGCAGGCGGCGCCTGCCGACCAGCAACCGGAGGGGCATGTAGAAATCCAGCAGCCGCCTGCCCCAGAGGACGGCGCGACGTCAAGCGTCGTTGACAAGGCCCTTCCAATGCTGATGGATCAGGTCAGCCTCGCGGATACCGCGAAGATGCTGACCACGTCCGCGGTAGGGGCTGCCGGTAGCGCAGTGACTAGTGCCGCCACCTCGGGCCTGGGTGCTCTTGGGGCGGAGATTCCTGGTTTGGGGATGCTGGCTGCCCCGCTTGCAAGCGGAGGCGACCTGGCTACTAACGCTGCGTCGTGGTACGCGGGCGAAGTGGCGTGGGGAGTGACGAACGCTTTCGAGCAGTACGGAAAGGAACTTGTCGGGACGACGTTGAAGTCCCCGTTCCAGGAACTATCCGGGTTGATTCACTCGCCTTTGGTGGGTGACCTGACGGCTCAGGCTGAGTCATTTCTTCCCCCTGCGGTGCTAAGCGCCCTGGTTCCTCCGGTGCCGCAGCCTGTGGGCGGCGCCGCGGGCGCGGGTGGGGACACGTTCAATTTCTACGCGCAGTCTCGTGAGGGCATGTACTCCGATATGCGCCGCGAGCAGGCGAAGAGAAGTAAGGGAGCAATCGGTGCACGATAACTATCAACTAGTTGTTCACGGCGTAGATGGGTCCAAATGGCCCATCCATGGTCGTGGGGAGCACCCGCAGGTTCGCCTGCTGGAGGGCGCGCTCGGCGACTTCTACGATGCGCCGCTGGCGACGGCGCATAAAGCCCGCGTGGGACAGCCCGGCTCGTCGTTCCTGGGAGCCCGAGACCTCGAGCGGCATGTTGTCCTCCGCGTAGGGTTCTTCGATACGGATTGGCAGCGGTGGGAGTCGCGGTTCCGCCGCGCATTCTCGCCGACAGCTGACGCGACCCTGGTGGTCCGTACTGAACAGTCAGGGGAGCGCCACCTGCGAGTCCGCCTCGAGGAACATCCACAGTTCGAAGATGGGTTAGACCCATTCTCACAGGGGATTATGGTGAAAAAATTCGTGCTGATCGCGCACAACCCATACTGGGTTGACCCGGTCATCTACACGGACACGTTCACTTTCGACGGGTCGAACTGGTTTTCCGGCTCCGTGACGGTCAACAATCCGACAGATGTTCCGGTCTGGCCGAAGTGGACGCTCACCTCGCCTGCCAAATTCGGCTTAGGTGACATCCCTATTGGGCAGTCACATGACCAGGACCGTGTTGTATGGATTCCATTCCAGGCGACGGGGTCGACTGCCCTGGTGGACACCGATCCGATACAAGAGCTGATTACGTCGAATGGTGAGCCCTTATGGGAACTGATGAACGGGCAGTTTTTCATGCACCAGATTCCGCCATTTACTCCGGACACCAAAATCCCGGTCCGCGTTGACCCGTTCCCTTTGATTCCGGTGATTATCGACCCTGCTGTGCGCACCTGGATCGCACAAAAGCTCGAGCAACTGGTGGGCACGATGGGGCTGCGGAATTTCCTGGCGTTGACACCGGAGGAAATAGGCCGACGCGTATCTGAGTGGATGCAGGGTGTCCGCCCGGACTGGGTTCCGGAGCTGACGTCAAAGCAGATTTCGGAGTTTACGGGAGAGGCCATCGCGAAAATCCTGCGGGAAACCTATGGGCGTATTACCAATATCGCGGGGGCGGAGGCGCAGATTCATCTTGAGCGGAGGTGGCGTCACCCATGGGGGTAAGCAAACGGCAAGACGAGCATGACCAGATCATGGCGGCGGCTTTGGCGCAGCGTGGCAAGAGGGAGCGTCTGCGCCGGGAGCCGCCGTTGGTGCGATTGTGGGAGCCGACAAACACGGGTCTTGAGCTGCGCGGCCGCGTCGCCGGGGAATACTCCGGTGACGCGGAGGTTATCGTCAACGACACTGGTGCGGCGACCATTGTCTTTCCGGAGGATCATCACCTCGCGCAATGGTGCTTACAGTGGTGGCGGCGTGACAAGGAAAACGTGGTGCTGACTATCGACAAGGACGGTTCTCGGTGGGGTGGCACCATGGATGATTGCACCACTGAGCAAAACGAGGATGGTGAGCGGACGGTTACCGTCAGCTTTCTTCATGACTATGAGCAGTTCAAGCATTTGGCGTGTTGGCCGAATCCATTTACGCCGTCTGGTCTGCAGGTTCCGAAGGTGTGGCAGCTCATTGGGCCGGCCGCCTACATTCTCAAGGTCACCCTCTTCGCGAACCTATTCAGGCAGTTTGGTTCTCTGTGGCAGCTTCCGGAAGACCCGCTGGACCCTCGTACATGGGTGCGTGGTTTTGATTACCGGGATTGGCCGGTGTTGGTGAAGCCGAAGAGTGTTTTGCTTGATGATTCGCCGATTCGGTATCTGCATTCGAAGATGACGTATTGGCATGATCTCGCGGTGCCGATTCTGTCGGAGGCTCGCCTGATGGTGGAGTGCCGCCGGTGGTTGGTGGGCGACCCGCAGCCGTGGCCAGGTGCGGGGCTGTACCGAAATGGGCAGCTGATTGTCGATATCGTTGATAAGAGTGGTTGGTGGGAGGAAACCGCTACCGGTGGCACGGTGGCGCATGGTTTGGCCCGTACCGCGTTGGAGGCGGCGGATAATGTTATCGACGAGGTGCGGTTTCTTTCCGATGCGCCGCCGGATAGGGCGGAGTACCGCAGAGGGTGGCTGGGCACTAAACCGCGGGCACCGTGGGTGGTGTACCGCACTAATGCCCCATACAACACTGCGGTGTCGACGACGTACTCCTACAAGCCCGCTACCGTTGCGCAGGTGACGGTGGGTGGCAAGAGCATGCCGGGCATCAACGAGTTCATGTCGGCCACAAACAAGTTGATTTTCAACATTTTAGGGTCGTTCATACTGCAGCCCGGCTTAGGGTCGGTGGTAGATACCGCCCTGAACCCGTTGTATTCGGACACCATTTTGGCGTACATGTCGTTCCGCTCGCCACTTCGGACGAGGCGGCTCGGGTGGGGGCACTACATGGAGAACTTCCAGACTGGCGGCGACTCGGCCTACACGCTGTCGTCGTTGCTTGCGCTGCGGAAGGGGTTCTGGGACACCAAGGAAAAGGTGTCTCACGAGTTCAAAATAGCCGACGGCGCTCCGTACCTCATTGGAGATCAAGGACGGGGTCACTTTTTCCTTGGTGACCGTATTGGTGTTGAGATTCCGGGCGCGCGGGAGGGCCGCATCGACGTGTCGCAATGCATTTCGCTGCGGTTGTCATGGGCTGCGGATAAGCCCCATGAGTGGGAAGCGACTATCGGCTCATGGCCGGAGATTGACCCTGTCGAATGGGCCATCAACCAGATTAAGGAATTGGCAGCTGGCCAAAAAGAGAATGGACTTTTGTGATGACACTTCCTCTACAGGAAAACATGAACTCAGATGACCCCGTCGAACATGTTGTCTGGGCCCTCGTGAACATGGGCGGGATGATGGACGCCCCGATGATCGTGCCGCCAAGCCTACTGCGCACATGGGCGCGGCACATTTACGACGCCGGGTTCCGTCACCACCCGGATAAGCAGATGATTTTCTACATCCCCCCGACCGGAGACGAGGGGCTCATTGGGATGGGTGGGCAGTGGGTGCCTGCAGATGAGCCCGGGGTCACGCCGGAGTTGGTGCTGTCGGCTCGTGAGCAAGTCTCGGTCGATGAAGCAATTGCGCAAATGACTCCAGCGCAGAAGCAGCAGTTGATTGACAAGCTTCAAGGAGGTGGGTCGGATGGTGGATTCAAGTGATATCGATAGGCCTTTGCCGAAGGACCCGTCGGGGTTTACTCGACCTAAGGGGACTTTGGAGGTTTCGGCTATCCGGGGTTTGCAGAATGTAACGCTCGATACGGTGAAGTCCGCGGCCGCGAATGAGTTGCTAGGGTTAACGAATCCGGTGCGGTCGAATTTGTTTGCTCGTATTGATGAGTGGGGTAAAGCGAATATTGTGGCACCGTTGCAGCAGATTTTTGCTGGGTTGAAGCCGCCGGGGTGGGAAAAGGCCGCTGAGGCCTTCCAGGACGGGCAGAAAGCCATCACGAACCGCCTCGATTTGCTAAACCCGTTTCTGCACTACGGGTATTTCTACATGCATTCTAAAGGCGGGTTCCTGCAGTTTAACCAGAACAGTGGGCGCATGCCGTTTAACCATCAGCTTGGCCCTGCCACAGGGTGTGAGCCCTTTGACGGAGGGGTTCGTCTGCTCGAACACGGGCTGTGGTCAATCCAGGCACAGATTGCAGCAGGCGATAATGCCTTGCACGTCGGGTCGGGTTGGTTCGAGGTTGTAGTACGCACCTATGACCCTCAAGGGCGTTTGTATTCGCAGCAGTTTGGCCGGCAGGATTCGGTGCGCCCGGTTACCAACACTGTCACCACGTCGGTGGTAGTCCCCGAGCCGGGGTATGTCGTCCGGCTTGAGATCTCTTGGGTGCATGGCTCTCGGGAGATTCTCGGCGGACCAGCTAACAATCGTCTTATCGTTAAGCACATTTCGAACAAGCTCGGGGTTGGCGACACCGGGGCGGAAGACTCGTACACCCCAAGATTTGAAATCCCGGATGAGAGGGGATAAATCATGACAGTCTTAATTGGCGATGTTAAAGATGTTGGGTTGGTGGCCACCGAAGGAAAGGTTACGATTCGGTCTAAGCAGTTCCGGCCTGGCAGGCAGACTAGTGGCGTCATCACTCCGGAGGTAACAGAGATTACTCTCGAGGCAGGCCGATTCCGCACCCGAGACCTTGACCCCGGTCGCATGGTCCTCGAGGTAATCGCGCCGGGCGTGTACACCGAGGTGGAGTTTGACCTACCAGATCAGCGTGACCCGTATAGTTTGGCGGATATCTTCACCCGGGAAGTCGAGTATGCGCCGGAGGTTGTGACGGCGGCTCGGGCAGCGGCAGCGAAGGCAGAAGCCGCGGCTGGACGGGCGTCTGGTGCGGAGGCCGCTGCTGGTCGGGCTCGTGATGAGACTCTTGCGGCGCAGGCGTCGGTGGCGCGGGTAGTGGAGTCAGCTATTGGTGTTGTGCGCCCCGAGTTTGAGGACCTGACGGCTCGGGCTGAAGCGGCGCAGAAGGCGGCTGTGGCGTCGGAGTCTGCTGCTGGTGTATCGGCTCGTGAGGCTGCCTCGTCGGCAGAGTCTGCGAAGTCTGATGCTGATCGCGCCGCGGAATCGGCGGCGTCGGCGGCGGTATCAACTGCGGAGCGTATCCGTGGAGAGATGGCGGGATACACGCGGGCGGCAGCGCAGTCAGAGCAGAATGCGCAGGGTTCGGCTGACGCAGCGCGTGGCCAGGCGGAGATTGTGCTGGCTGGTGTGCGGGATGCGAAACGCTACGCGGCCGCTTCGGAGGCCGACCGGATTCGGGCTGAGTCGGCGGCAGTGCGCGCCGGTGAAGCCCAGGAGGCATCAGAAGCCGCACGGGCCCAAGCCACGAGCGCGAGAGTCAATGCCGTTACTGCACAGCAAGCTTCCGAGACAGCCCGGGATGAAGCGGTGCAAGCGGCGGCGTCGGCTAAGCAGGGCGCACCAGAGGGAGGCTGGGCAAGGGAGACACTAGCCCCCGATGTTCGCGAGTCCCTAGCCCGCGCTGATAAAGCCCAAACTGACCTTCCGAGGGCGACATCAATCGCGCCGGGCGTGGTGCAGTTGTCTGGCGACCTCGGGGGCACGTGGGATGATGTGAAAGTCCCCGGCCTGGCGGAGAAGATGGACAAGCAGACGGTGAGCGCTTCGGTTGTGGCTGATGCGCTCGTCCAGCGCACCACAGGTGGGCAGGTGAAAGTCGCGACGCCACAGGCAGACGATGACGCGGTGACGAAAGCGTACGCGGATAAAACATACCTGGCCTCGTCGAAGTCGGACTACAACCCGACTCCGTTGACGATGGCGCTGCGCACGCAGACGGGAACTATGCGCGTGGGTGACGCGGTGGGGCCGCAGGATGCGGTGACGAAGAAGCAGTTGGACGCGAAAGCGAACGTGTCGCACACGCATAAAGCCTCAGAAATCACCCAAGACAACGGCACAAGTGTTGCAACCGCCCTGGACAATCTGTGGAGGAAGGTCAACAACCAAGCCGTCACCGTAGACGACCGAGGCAACATCACCATCGGCGGCTCAGGAACCCAAACCTCCGTCAAAGGCCGCCTCATGGTCGAGCAAGGAACCCGGTCAGGCTCCGAATGGGTCAGCATCACAGACCTCATCTCCCGCCTCCAATCAGAGATACAGAAACTGACACGTCAGGTCGAGGCGTTGCGGTCAACGGCAGTCACGTCGAGCGACTACCGTACTATCGCCCGCGGCACCGGGTCTCGCTCGGACACGATTTACATCGAGGAGTAGCCAGTGGCTATTTTGCAGAATGCGACGACTGTTCGGGTGGCAGGTAGCGCGGTCACTGCTGTATACGCGGGCACCAGGAAAGTCTGGCCAAGCCGGAAGATTATTGGGTATAAGGTGGGCGCCGCAGTTACAAGCCGGGCTAGGTACATTGACCAGGTTGCAACGTTGAACGGAGAAGAGACAAAGCTCGCTCCGTATGTTGGCATGCGTGACTTGCGTATTCGCGCGCGGGGGAGTGCAGCATCGCTTCCTGTAAGCAGTATTTCCGCAGAAGCTCCGTACGGGATAATCGAGGTTCAAGGAAATGTAATACAGATTGGTATCAAAAACAGAACTGTGGTTGAGCTGCTAGTCCCCGTCTACGGGTAGCCCAAACTAGGAACCACTACCCGAACTCTTAGCCCTGCTTTGTGCGGGGTTTTCTTATACCCAAAAAGCAAGGATGATAAACATGGGAACTGTTCTTGATTACAGCGTGTCTCCCATCTCGGCGAGCGCAATCCGTGACGCGGGTCATGTGGGCGCGGTGCGGTACCTCAGCCCACCCCGCGAGGCGTGGATGAAAGGCAAGCCAGCCACGGCGGAGGAAGCCCAAAACTTCAAAACGCAAGCGCTAGATATGGCGTTTGTATGGCAATACGGCGGGGCCAGCAGCCCTGACGCTATGCGAGGGCGCGAAGGGGGCCTGGCCGACGCAACCAACGCCGGCAAGCAACTGAAAGCAATCGCCCGCACCGGCTACCCGGTATTTTTCGCGGTTGATTTCGACATCACCCTAGACCAGTGGAACACCACGGCGGTCGAATATTTCAAGGCGGCCTGTGAAGTACTCGGACGTGAACGCGTCGGCATCTACGGACACTCTCGTGTCATCGCCTGGGCGCATCAGGATGGGGTGATAGCCGACCTCGGCGGGGGAAAAGCGCTCGCGTGGCAAACCAAATCATGGTCTGGTGGGCAGCGCGCCCCGGAGGCCGTGCTGTACCAGGGCACCCACAATGTCACCGGCCCCGAAGGAATCCAGGTCGATGTGAACGAGGTGCTGCACGACTACTGGGGGCAAGCAGCACCGGGAACCACCACGCCCCCACAAGACAAAAAGAAGGAGGCCCCTGTGGCTGACAACGCGGTCGATATTGACCTACATCACCTAATCCCATTCGGGAACCCCACGCCGCTGCCGAAGAAGCGCATCATCGTCCACACGACGGAGAACACACCGGGCACGTCGTCGCGAAATATCCTGGATTATCAGGTGCGGACTCGTACCGGCTCCTATCACCGCCTGGTGGATGCGTCGGGCCAAATCACGCTGGCGAACACTGATGATTGGCAAACCTGGTCGGTGGGCAACAAGGGCAACGACATCGCCCTCCACGTGTCCCTCGTGGCGCAGGCGAAAATGACCCGCGCGGAGTGGCTCGCGCAACCAAAGATGCTGGAGGGCGCGGCGCGTGTCATCGCGTATTGGGCACGCACCTACGACATCCCGCTAGTGAAGTTGACGCGTGAGGAACTCGGCGCGGGCAAGCACGGTGTCGCTGGTCACCTCGAAGCCCAGGTGTGGGGGAACACGGACCATTGGGACCCCGGTTATGAGTTCCCCTATGATGTGGTGCTCGCCAGGGCGAAGGAAATCAACGCCGGTAAAACTGCCCCGGCGGTAGCAATCCCACCGGCCCCGGTGCCGAAAGCACCGCTGACGCTGGATACCCCATGCAAGTCGCATGTGCCGGGATCTACGCATGTTGCGCCTTTGGCGGATTACATCATGTATATCGACCGGGGCGTGTTCGAGTCCCGCAGGATGATTGACGCCAACGCGCAGCGCTTGGAGGCGTTGGATAAGAAGTTTGACCGGCTGCTTGAGTTGGTCGAAAAGAAAGAACAGTAGGCACCCGGGAGGGTGCTTTTTCATGCCCGCGTGATCGTCGCGCGGGCTTTTTCTATAGCCATAGGAGGCAAAAATGAATTCTGTCCGTAACCTTGTTCCCGCGTCGGCTCGTGCGACCTGGTACGCGGTCGCGTCCGCGCTGGTCGCAGCGCTCGTATCCTGGGGTGTCCTGGACGGCGCCGCAGCGCCAGCCATCACCGGTGTGGCGGTCGCGACGGTCACGCTCATCTTCGCGCTGCTGCACTCTACGAGCCCGTGGCGCCAGGCGCTCTACGGTGTTGCTGCTGCCCTTGGCGTGCTCGGCACCTACCTGGGTTGGGGCAGCGAGGTGCAGTTCGATGCGCTTCTAGCAGTGATCGCGCCGGTGCTGGGCATCACGACGGCGGCGGCCACCACCAACGCCAGCGAGTACGTCGGCGAGCACCGGGCGGGGGAGTAGGCCATGTTAGGGCGGGTGTTTAGCCCACGGCTTATTGCAGCCGTGTGGGCGACGTTCGCGGCAGCCACCTCGGCAGGCTACTACGGCAAGAGCGTTAGTGCGCTTACTCCGGTGGAGTCCGTGCTGCCTAGCGGCTCACCGGCGTTCGCGTGGGCGGTCGCAGCAGCACTGCTGGCCGTCGGGGCGGTGGCGCCCGTAACCGACCGGTGGGCCGCCGTGGGGCGTGTTTCACGGACGATTGGGATCGCGATCGTGGGGGCGCTACTTGCGATGTGGGCTATCAGCTTCGCGATTGATGCTGTCGTCGATGGGTCGAGGATGTGGATTAGCGCGAAGAACTACTCGCTGCTGGCCGCAACCGCCATGGCGTCGGGCGCAGTCATGGGACGAAACTATGCCAAGCACTAAGGAGGTCTCTCATGGACTTCGGTTGGGCAGATCTCCTAGCAGCGCTCCCGGGAGCAATCGTTGGCATTGTTGTTGCGTGGCTTGGCCTTAAAGGGCGCAAGGAAGAAGCGAGTGTCACGTTCAACGGTGACCTTTTGCAGCGGCAGGGTGATCGCATCGCACGGCTCGAGACTCGACTGGATGATGTGGAGGCTGCGCTGCGGGCGACGCAGGTGTTGTTGAGGGTCGAGGAGGACCGTACGCATCAGTTGCGTCGCGCGCTGGAGGATGCGATTGGCTGGCTGCGTGACTTTGTTGATTGGGTGCGCAGTGACCGTAAGACTGCGCCTCCGGAGCCAGATATTGCGGATTTAGCGGCGGTGGTGCGTGCGTCGTATCAGTCGCCGACGGCAAGGAATCCGCCGCAGGCGTCTGAAGCAGATGAGGCGTGAGGTATGCCCCGTACGCCAACTGTTAAGAGTTCTTTAATAGTTGGTCGGCGGGGCGCTTTTTTCATGCCAACAAGCGAAAAAGAATCGCATACAGGTTCGAGATGAGAAAGACGCCGGAACTGCTGGATTGAACGAGCCGTTTTTGGCTCACTTTTGGCTCACTTTTGGCTCAAAAAGACGGTGAAAGAGAGTGAAAGAGGGTGAAAGTCAGCGCCCAAAAAACCATGAAAAAACCGCCCCCACCTCGCTAAATATCGAGGTGAGAGCGGCTTCTCAAATAGTGCCCCCGGTGAGACTCGAACTCACACTGGACGGGTTTTGAATCCGTTGCCTCTGCCAATTGGGCTACAGGGGCGCAAGTTACCGTCGGCAAAATAGCTCGCCTGAAGTAACTCAAGCAATCTTAGTCGATGGAGTCGCGTTTAGAAAAATAATGCTGCGCATAGGCGACAACTCCGACAATCGCGCCGCCGAGAATGAACAGGCCCAGTGCGAGAGGCCAGTCGCTTCCGATTCCCTGGAGCTCGTTGGATTCCGACTGCCACGGCCACAGGGCACGGAGGGAGCCGAGCATCAGGCCGGACATTGCGACGAGGGTGAGGGTGTGATGGTGGTCGAGCAGCCATTCCAGAAACCGGACGAAGAGCACGATTCCGATCAGCGCGCCCACGGCGAAGGTGCCGATGTAGGCGAAATCGCGGTTGTGGACGGCTGACATCGTCGGAGCGTAGAGGCCGATAACTAGCAAGAAAAACGATCCGGACACGCCGGGCAAGACCAGTGCACAGATTGCGACCGATGCTGCGATCAGTACCAGCCATAGCGGCGGCTGGGTGGGCTCGGCCTGTGGCATGGAGGTCAGGGCAAACAGGGCAATGGCGAACACCGCAAAGACGATTGCGGCTTTTGCCTTCATGCCGGGCTGCTGCAGGGCTCCGGGGCGGGTTTCCTGGAAGGGGATAATCACCGAAACCGCAATCATGCCCATGAACAGGGCTCGCGAGGCGACAGGCTGGTTGGTGACGAAGCTCTCCATAATCCCGGCCATTGTGAAGACAACCGCGAGCATACCGACGGCCGCTGGAACGAGAAGCCACCAATCAATGCGGCGGAGACCTTGAGAAAAGCGTCCGTCCTTAGCAGCTTTGGGGAGGTCTGTGATGTTCTTCGCAGACTCAATCAGTCGACCGTAAACTCCCGTGACCAGGGCAACGGTACCGCCTGATACTCCGGGGATGGTCTCGGCAAGGCCGATTAGGCCACCGCGAATTGCATTAGCGACGACCCCAAGAGGGGTCGGCTTTGGAATTTCGGAATAGGGGTTCGTGTGAGGCTCGTGGCCGGTCACGCCCATTTTTTCAGTAGACATCGCCGGTCATTTTAGACGGGCTAGATGTGTAGAAGCTTAAGCGAGGGGGCGTGGCGAGCCTTTGTTACGCGTGCTCGATGATGTGCTGGAGCGCGTTGCCCATCATGTCTACGGAAACCGGGTTGATTTCGGCATCCGAAATGAGCTGTGAGGCGGACAGTACGAGGTATCCGACGCAGAGAGAGACGGACAGCTGGGCGCGACGGCGCGCGGTCTCGCTGCTGACATCTCCAGGAGCATCCTTGTGGATGCGCTCAATCAGTTCCTCACCGGCAGCTTCTTCGAAGCGCTGCGCGACGACCTCGCTAATCGACTTGGAGTCGAGCGATGCAACGATTAGCGGGAGGAGGGACTGTCCGTCGAGGCCCCGGCCGAGGAGGACCGTCTGCGCCATCGTGCGACCGATCTCATTGAACGGAGTCTGGCTGATCTTGCCTTCGAAGTGGGAGAAGTCGATGAGCTCGGTGAGCAGGCCTTCCTTGGATCCGAAGTACTTGATAATCAGTGGCGCGCTAACACCGGCGTCGTTGGCGATTTCCTTCAGTGGCACGCTGTTGAGTGGCTTGCGGGCAAAGTGGGCTGCTGCCGCCTTGATAATGCGCTCCCGTGTGGACTGCGCATTGCGCCTAAAGGTGCTGTTATCGAACTCGCTCATGCCGAAGAGTCTAATTCTATCCGCTGTGGTTTTTGTTAATCGGCGCAAGCGGAGCGCCAAAATTGCCATGAAAACCCTGTATAGTGGCCTTATTCTGGGGGTAGACGAAAGGCGCCCGTGCTGAAAGTATTGAAATACTAAAGAACGATTTACATGAATCTAGGTAGTGTAATAACCGCTTGAAATCGGCTATGGATGACCTGGTATCAAATCCAATACTATAAATTTGAAAAAATGTCTAAAAGTATTCGTCTTTCTGGTTGGATATTTTCCTAGATTCTAAGGTTCTATAGGGCTTTTGGGCGTGTCTGAGCGCGAGATTTTGGACTGCCCCTACGGTGGCGCCGGAGGTGCTGGGCTCCTTAAGTGGGCGCTTATTTCCTACACTGGGGAGTCATGAAGAAGACCCTCATGCTCATCGATGGCCACTCCATGGCTTTTCGTGCTTTCTTTGCCTTGCCGGCCGATAATTTCTCCACTACCGGCGGCCAGTGCACGAACGCCGTCTACGGCTTCCTGTCTATGCTCTCCAATATTCTGAGCGATGAGAAGCCCACGCACGTCGCCGTCGCCTTCGATGTCGCGCGTGAGACTTTCCGCAACGAGATGTTCCCTGAATATAAGGCGCAGCGCGAAAAGACTCCAGAGGAGTTCCGCGGCCAGGTTCCGCTGATCCAGCAGGTTCTAAAGGAAATGGGTATCGTCACCCTGGAGAAGGCCAACTATG
The DNA here is from genome assembly GCF_001274895.1 of Corynebacterium lactis RW2-5. Lineage (NCBI taxonomy): Bacteria > Bacillati > Actinomycetota > Actinomycetes > Mycobacteriales > Corynebacteriaceae > Corynebacterium > Corynebacterium lactis. The sequence continues at coordinate 1,635,684 of NZ_CP006841.1, read as the reverse complement.
AGGCTGATGACATTATCGCCACCCTGGCCACGCAGGCGAGGCCCGAGGGGTTTGAAACTCTCATCGTCACTGGCGATCGCGATTCCTTCCAGTTGGTCAACGACTCCACGACCGTGCTGTATCCAATGCGCGGCGTGACGACTCTCCATCGCTTCACGCCGGAGGCTGTGGAGAAGAAGTACGGGCTCACTCCAACGCAATACCCGGACTTCGCTGCACTTCGGGGCGACCCCTCCGATAATCTCCCCGGTATCCCCGGCGTTGGCGAGAAGACTGCGACGAAGTGGATTGTTCAGTACGGCAGCCTGCAGTCGCTCATTGAGCACGCCGACGAGATTCGAGGCAAGGCCGGCGATAATTTCCGCGAACGCGTCGCCGCCGTGCAGCTCAATCGCGATATCACCGAAATGGTTAAGGACCTTCCCCTGCCTTATGGTCCGAATGAACTGGAGCTCCGCCCGGCTGATGCGCAGGGAATCATCGACTTCTTCGATCGCCTCGAGTTTGGTGACAACCTGCGTGAGCGCGTCTTCCGCACCCTCTCCATTGAAGGGGCTGGGGTCACCGCCGCGCAGAGCGATTCCGCCACTGAGCTTGAGGTTGTTTCGCTTGTCGACGGATCCCTCGGTTCCTGGCTTGAAGGTTTGCAGCAGCCGGCAGCGGTGGATGTCGGGGAGAGAACCGTTGTTATCGGTGCGGCGGATGAGTCCGGTAAGGCGGTGGCCCTTGAATTGGACTCGCTATCGCCGGCTGATGAGGAGGCTCTCCGGGCATGGCTAGCCGGTGTGCATCCGAAACTGGTGCATGATTGCAAGTCCGCGATGCATTCGCTGTGGAAGTTCGATATGGATCTCGCCGGAGTTATCCATGACACTTTCCTCGCGGCGTACTTGCTCCGTCCTAGCCAGCGCAGTTACACCCTTGACAACGTAACCCAGCGCCATCTGGGTCGGACTCTCTCGCAGGCCGACGGGCAGTTGACGCTCCTGGACGAACCTGCCCAGGATGCGACCCATGCCGCGGCGATTATCGACCTCGCAGCGGCAATGTCCACCGAGCTGGACGAGGCCGGACTCTATGGGGTCTATGCGGACCTGGAGGTTCCGTTGGCTCCAGTGTTGGCGAGGATGGAACGCGCGGGAATCGCAGTAGATGTCGACAGGCTCGAGGATCTTCGTAAGGAAGCGCAGGCCGCCACTGATGGGGCGGAAGCGGAGGCGAGGGACCTCGTCGGCAAGCCAGAGCTAAACCTCGGATCGCCGAAGCAGCTGCAAGAAGTGCTATTCGACCAGCTCGGAATGCCGAAGACGAAGAAGACTAAGACTGGCTACTCCACGGCGGCGAAAGAGATCGAGGGGCTTGCGAAAGTCAACCCCCATCCGTTCCTGGATATGCTGCTGAAATTCCGTGAGTCGCAGAAGATGAAGTCGACCGTCGAGGGCCTCATTAAATCTGTCGCCGACGACGGGCGCATCCATACGACGTTTAATCAAACGGTGGCGGCGACGGGGCGACTGTCTTCGACTGAGCCGAATTTGCAGAACATTCCGGTGCGTACCGAGTTTGGGCACCGGATTCGTGAGGCGTTCGTGGTGGGTGAGGGCTACGCGGAGCTGCTGACCGCGGACTACTCGCAGATTGAGATGCGTGTGATGGCGCACCTTTCGCAGGACCCCGGGTTGATTGAGGCCTACCGCAACGGCGAGGACCTTCATAACTATGTGGGCGCGAAGGTCTTCGGCGTGGGGATTGACGAAGTGACGCCAGAGCTGCGTCGTCGCGTTAAGGCGATGAGCTACGGGCTGGCCTACGGTCTGAGTGCATTTGGGCTGGCGCAACAGCTCGATATTCCTCAGCGCGAAGCCAAGGCGTTGATGGAGGACTACTTCGAGCGTTTCGGCGGAGTGCGCGAATACCTGCACAAGGTGGTGGATAAGGCGCGCAAGGACGGGTTTACTGCGACGCTCTTCGATCGACGCAGGTACCTTCCGGATCTCAACGCTGATAATAAGGTCGCCCGCGACAATGCGGAGCGTGCGGCGTTGAACTCACCGATCCAGGGCACTGCCGCAGACATCATTAAGATTGCGATGCTCCGGGTTGATGATGTGCTGCGCCGTGAGAAGATGAGTTCGCGAGTCCTGTTGCAGGTTCACGACGAATTGGTCGTTGAGGTCGTATCCGGTGAGGAAGAGAAGATGCAGCAAATTCTGCGTCAGGAAATGGATGCGGCGGCGGACCTTCTTGTGCCTCTAGATGTTTCTGTTGGTGCCGGAGTGAATTGGGATGCGGCAGCGCACTAATGGCTGCTCCTGAAACGTGAGGAATACCTGTGGCGACGGCTTAGAGCTCGAGCATGGCCGACGCGCGGGATGCCGGGGTGGAACTTGAATCCAGCAGCTCAAGCGGGTATTGTTCACGCGGTATGCATCAGCATGCCGACTTTGCTGCCTAGGGTTCCGCAAAGTTCGGGTTACTTAAGATCCAATGGCGTACCAGCCGGGGGCGGATGTGACTCGAATGACGTGGGGTTTTTGACTGGGGCAAGGCCGAAATTGTCCGTTTTTCGATTTACTATCCGCTTCGGAGCACATCTTATATGTCCACCTCTAACGTCCCTCAGGTTGCCATCAACGACATCGGCACCGCTGAGGATTTCCTGGCCGCAGTCGACTCGACGATGAAGTACTTCAACGATGGTGACATCGTTGAGGGTACCGTCGTGAAGGTTGACCGCGACGAGGTCCTTCTCGACATCGGCTACAAGACTGAAGGTGTCATCCCTTCCCGCGAACTGTCCATCAAGCACGATGTCGACCCTGATGAAGTGGTCGAAGTTGGCGATGAGATCGACGCGCTGGTCCTGACCAAGGAAGACAAGGAAGGCCGCCTCATCCTGTCCAAGAAGCGCGCTCAGTACGAGCGTGCCTGGGGCACCATCGAGCAGCTCAAGGAGAACGACGAGCCGGTTACCGGTACTGTCATCGAGGTTGTCAAGGGTGGCCTCATCCTCGACATCGGTCTGCGTGGCTTCCTGCCGGCTTCCCTCGTTGAAATGCGTCGCGTCCGCGATCTGCAGCCGTACATCGGCCAGGAGATCGAGGCTAAGATTATCGAGCTCGACAAGAACCGCAACAACGTCGTTCTGTCCCGCCGCGCATGGCTCGAGCAGACCCAGTCTGAGGTCCGCTCCGAGTTCCTGCACCAGCTGCAGAAGGGCCAGGTCCGCAAGGGCGTCGTTTCCTCTATCGTCAACTTCGGCGCCTTCGTCGATCTTGGCGGCGTCGACGGCCTGGTTCACGTTTCCGAGCTGTCCTGGAAGCACATCGACCACCCGTCCGAGGTCGTCCAGGTTGGCGACGAGGTCACCGTCGAGGTTCTCGAGGTCGACCTGAACCGCGAGCGCGTTTCCCTGTCGCTGAAGGCGACCCAGGAAGATCCGTGGCGCGTCTTTGCTCGCACTCACGCAATCGGCCAGATTGTTCCGGGCAAGGTCACCAAGCTGGTTCCGTTCGGTGCATTCGTCCGCGTCGAGGAGGGTATCGAGGGTCTGGTTCACATCTCCGAGCTGGCTTCCCGCCACATCGACGTCCCGGATCAGATCGTCTCCGTCGACGAGCAGGTCATGGTCAAGGTCATCGACATCGACCTCGAGCGTCGTCGTATCTCCCTGTCCCTGAAGCAGGCTGACGAAGACTACACCGAAGAGTTCGACCCGACCAAGTACGGTATGGGTGACTCCTACGATGAGCAGGGTAACTACATCTTCCCGGAGGGCTTCGACCCGGAGACCAACGAGTGGATGGAAGGCTTCGAGACCCAGCGCGCAGAGTGGGAGGCTCGCTACGCAGAGGCGGAGCGTCACCACCAGCTGCACACCGCTCAGATCGAGCGTCACCGTGCCGCTGCTGCAGAGGCTGCAGAAACCGCGTCGAACTACTCTTCCGAGTCCGGCGAGGCCGTCCCGGCTGCTCCGGCTGCAGAGGCCAACGCAGGTGGTACCCTGGCCTCCGACGAGCAGCTTGCGGCTCTGCGTGAGAAGCTGGCCGGCAACTAAGTCACTGAGCATAGGCGCTCGCTTGAATTAAGCCTTATACTTCGCCTTCGGGCGGGTATGAGGCTTCTTCTGTATTTTGGGGTGTCATCCTCTGGTGAAACTGAAAATCGGGTGAATTTGAGTTCGGGAGGGGCTCCAAATTTACTCACGACCAATTTAACCCAACGCCGCTAATTAGACGCCTCTATAGGTCGGTGCCACTCTGCCTCATTCATAGAACAACCTCGCTTGGTTTGTGGTTGGGTTGATGAGGGGTCGTTTTTGTAGCATCGTCAACCTGAAGCGAACAGAACAATCGAGTTAATCCTCTACAGGCCAGAAAGGAAGCAAATCAAGAAGAAAAAGTAAGAACCCCGCCCCCGGATAGAGAAAGTATCCGGGGAGGGGGTTCCTCCCAACCATACCCCTCAATCAAGAAAGGAAGAACACCAATGCGCGACATCATCTTCTACGCATTCGTCTTCGCCTGCCTTATCTACACCAACGCAACAGCATGGGCGTGGGCAGCACTCGCAATCGGTATCACCTACGCAATCGCAACCACCTCCTACAGCAACCACCGCAGGAACCATTAACCCCATGCTTGTAGTAGTAGATACCACCACCGGCGACCGGTACTGGATTGGTCGCCAGTGCGCGGACCACATCGGCGTTCAGCTAAGAACATGGCTGTCCTACGTCTCGCGTGGGCAAGCCCCGGCCCCCTCCCGACACCTCAATTCACGGACAGCCCTATGGGCGGAAAGCGAAGTCATCGAATGGGCGAAGAACCGCCCCCGCTCTAGCCGATAGTCGACGCAGAACGAGAGTGTCAGGAATTTTGTGTGTGAGGCTCTGATCTGAAAGGAGTTTCACCGATAATGGCTACGGTGTCACCGAAGAAAAAGAGCGTGTCAAGTTGTTTGTGTGCGGGGTTAGGTTTATAGGTATTTGTCGAAGCGGTCGGGGTAGGCAACGGCCATTTGGTTGATGGCTTGTTTCCAGCCGGAAACTCGGGCTCCTTCCATGAGTCTGCCGGCTGTAGCTGAGACTCGTTTGCTTTGCTTTGCCCTCTTTGCAGCTCGTTTGTCCTCGATGTTGCAGATCATCAACCACAGCGTCTTGAGCGCTGATTCATCGTTGGTGAACTGCACCCTGTTGCGGGTAGCTTTTCGCAGCTCATTGTTAAACGACTCAATAGAATTCGTCGTATAGATTACCTTTCTCGCTGCTGGTGGGAACTGCAGAAACGGTACGAAACGCTGCCAAGCATCACGCCACACCTTGACTGAGCGTGGATACTTTTCTCCCAATTCAGAGGCTTCAAATTCGTCTAAGGCAGCCTGAGCTGTGGGCTCGTCTGCGGCGGTGTAAATCTTTTTCAACGCGGCTGATACGCCCCGTCGATCCCCGTAGGCTACCCACCGGTTAGCTGCGCGAATCAGGTGCACGATACAAGTTTGTACCATCGAGTTCGGCCAGGTTGCCTCTACTGCTTCTGGTAGGCCTTTGAGCCCGTCACAGCAGACGATAAAGACGTCGTTGACCCCACGGTTAGAAAGATTGGCGCATACCTGCGCCCAAAATGAAGCGCCTTCTTCCTTGGCGATCCACAATCCCAAAATGTGTTTGATACCGTCAAGATCCACGCCGATTGCCATGTACGCGGACTTGTTGACTACTCGGCCACCGTCGCGGACTTTAATGCGCAACGCATCCAGGAAAATGACCGGGTAGAACTCGTCTAGCTGGCGGTTTTGCCAGATTATGACCTCATCAAGGATGGCGTCAGTAACCGCAGAAATCGTCTCATGAGAGATATCGACACGCATCGCAGTTGCCATGTGGTGCTGGATATCCCTAATTGTCATCCCACCGGCATACAAGCTGATGATCATGTCATCAACGTCGGTCAATCTCCTCGAGCCTTTAGGGACCATAGTTGGCAAGAATGTGCCAGCCCGATCCCTAGGCACATCAACGGTGACTGGCCCGTAGTTAGAATCCACGGTTTTCGGGTAGGTGCCGTTGCGGTAATTGTCTGTTCCAGCAGCAGCTTTAGTGCTCCTGTCGCCAGACTCGTAGCCAAGGTGGGCATCCATTTCAGCGTTGAGGCCTCTGGTAATCGAGGCTTGTAGCATGCCGCGAACCAAGTCATTGGCATCCGTTGTAGACGTGCCTAGGTCATCAATCAGTTTCGCGATTTCAGGGTTAGCAAGCAGCTTCTTTTCAATCGCATCAATCTTGGCCTTATCAGCCGGATTTCGTCGTGCCACAGTGGTCATTCTGGTCCATCTCCTTATGCGGGTTAGGTACCCACACACAAACCATCAGACACTCTCCGTCCGGGAGAAGGCAGTCGTTACTGATATCGAGGCAAAGCGTGAAATTCTGTCTTGGTGGGACGATGATGAAGAATGGCTGAATCCCGACTGGGACGACCTAATGATTGAACAAACAGTGAAGAATTTACACCCTTTCGCCATCCTGGAGCCAAAGGTGGCAATCAAGGTCCCAACTCCACCGGCTTAAAAACAAGTACCAACGTTGCCCGTTCTGGTTTGACTCAGGTCGGGTTTTTTATGCCCTTTTTTGGTTGATGAGGGGTCGTTTTTGTACCATCGTCAACTTCAGAGAAAGGAGCACGCCAGTGATTGATGTCGCTGATCGAGAGTTCATTGATGCGGACGCTCTTTTCGTGTTAGACGGTATTTACAATCTACTGCCTGCATCTTGGCAGCATAGTGTGAGGCAGGATTGCGAGTCGGGTGAAGAATTTTGGGCCGTCGAGTTGGTACTGCAAGGTGCTATCGAAACCGGCGTTGCAGTGAACAAAGGCGTTCTCGCAGCTGTGGAGAGGATCGCGGTCGGCTCTGACGGTGATTTTGCCGAGAGAATTCGTCGGCTAGCGCAGAGGCTAGAGTAGACAACCCGCGCATTTAAGCAGTTAATAACCCATCCCTTCTTGGGGTGGGTTTTTCATGCCCTTTTTTCTTATCCGAGATGGAGGAAAACCAATGTTTAAGACTCGTCTAATGTGGATTCGCGCGATTGAAGGCGTGGATGAGAATGGTGCCGCTGGTGGCCCAACCGATGCGCAGCAGGCTGGTGAAGCCGCTGAGTATACGACCGTGGCGGAGCAGAGCGGCCAGGACGACACCCCGCCTGCTGAGACTGAAGAGAACCCTGACGGGCGGGGCTCTAAGAGTAAGAGCGTTGTGCTCGCAGACCTCGCCCGGGAGCGAGACAAGCGGCAGGCGCTTGAAGCTCGGCTGGCGGAGTTCGAGCAGGCCAAAGAACAGCGCAAGCGGTCGGAGATGACCGAAATTGAACGGCTGCAGGCGGACCTTGAGGTCGCGCGTAAAGTCGAGGAAGACGCCCGCGCGGAGATTACCAAGCGTGATCTCGACGCTGAGCGGGCGCGGATTGCAGCAGAGTTTAAGATCCCAGCCGCGATGGCTGGACGCATCGCCGGTGCGACGCCGGAAGAGATGCGCGAGGACGCCAAGGCTTTGGGGGTTGATGAGGGGTCGTTTTTGTACCATCTTCAACCAAAAACCCACCCCGAAACGGGATGGGTTGAACGCCCATACCGCTTCCTAGGCTGCTTTCGTGCCAGCCTCATTAAGCCCAACAACAAGTTCGACGATTCGACGAGCATCGACATCGCGAGAAAGCTTTTCCGCCAGACTTCGCGCCTTATTGAGAGCCGCTTTAGAAACGGAAAGTCCAGTAGCAAGTGCGTAGTCCAGGATAGCGATCACTGCACTAACGTCCTCGTCTTCCTCGCAGCTCGATGCCGCGTATGCACGCAAATCATTCGGTGACTGATTCCATACAGAATCTATGATTGCCAACGCATCGGCATCGACAAGCTGCCGATTAACAATTTCAATCATTCCCCGCACCTCCTACCCTCTTGGAACCAATGATACATCCAAGGGTTGTTCCACTGCCCTCCCGCCGATGTTCTGGTTGATGAGGGGTCGTTTTTGCACCGTCGTCAACCTGATGTTAAGCCCAGAACTAATCCTCGGAATCATCACGGTCATCCTCCAAGCCATCCAGGTTTGGCAGAACCGGAAACCGAGATACAAAGGTAAACACCGCAAATAGCCCCGGGCGCTGGGTATCGCAATTACCCAGCCCCTCGGGGCCTCCCCCTCACAATACCCCGAAAGGAGCAACCACCATGAGGAACACCAGGTTGATGAGGGGTCGTTTTTTGTACCATCGTCAACCCTACAGGCTTATATGCCTTTTCGGTCCTACGACGTCTTCCTGGTAATCGGTTCCACCGGCGATGAAAACGCTTCTATGCCACTGTTTCTCGGTGAAGGAGAATGCTCTCACTGTGCCAGTAGTGGGTGCGTGCACTTTAATCCGGCGAATATGGGTTTCATTTTCTGTACGACTTGGAACCACTCGTACGTACGACTCAGGAGCTATTTCAAGGGTAGCTCTAACGGTCAATGCACCACCTGAACAATCAACTCCAAAGGAGCAGTTCAGGTGACTAAAACCTCTTCCCAACGCTTGCGCAACGCTGTACTAGCCGATATCCGCGCACGCCGTATGACAGTGGCCGCTATTGCACGACACCACGGCCTGAGCGCACAGACCGTTGCCCGATGGGCGACTACTGCTGGCATCACACCTGGAGTGATGCTGCCTGCCGGCGCACGTGGCGACGCGCTGGAGATCTGTTTCCGCCTGGCCGAAGGTCATCACTGGCCACTGTTTTACATCAGCAGCGGACTCGGCCATGCAGGCCAGCACTTTGTTCGACGCTGGTGGGCTAAAAATTTTCCTATGACCCCACCTCCTACAGCACGTAGAACCAGGAAACCGGATATTTCCCGCTGCGATATGCGCCTTCTTGCCCACCCGTCTGACCAGGTCGTCGGCCGTGGCATGCGGCTAAGCCTGGAAGAACGCATCGCTATCGGCATGATGCATACCGTTTTTGACTTCTCAGCAGCCCAGATCGGGCGGGTACTCGGGCGGGCACGGCAGACGATTTCCCGGGAACTACACCGTGGTCGTCGACCTGACGGGGTCTACGATCCGGCTGCAGCCCATGAGCTAGCCCACCGGCGTCGTGCGCGACCGAAAACACCAAAGCTCGTCGCCAACCACGCGTTGCGCACCGAGGTTGTTCGATTGTTGTCGACACCACGGACAGGGCGGATACCATGGCACTCACCAGCGTTGGTGTCCAAGCGCCTGCGCGCTGCTTACCCGGAAGATGCCACCATGACAATTAGTGCTGAGAGTATTTACCAGGCCTTGTATGTGCAGGGTCAAGGCAGCCTTCGTCAGGAATTAAAGGTAGAAAAAGCTCTACGCTCAGGGCGTAACCGCCGTATCCCACAGTCCCGGTTACGTGGGGTGTGGCCGAGTGGGGCGTAGTCGCTCCTTTATCGGTGATGCGTTTCTAGTCAATCGCCCGGCTGAAGCAGCTGACCGTGCGGTACCTGGGCATTGGGAGGGGGATTTAATTATCGGCTCAGGTGGCAAAAGCGCGTTGATTACCTTGGTTGAGCGCACTAGTAGGTATGTGATGGTGCGTCGTTTGGCTGATAATCACACCAGTCGTAGTTGCACTGATGCCCTCGTCGAGATGATTGGGCAGTTGCCGGAGGATATCCGTAAAACTCTCACATGGGATCGCGGTGTGGAGATGGCGTTGCATGCGGAGTTTACGGTGGCGACGGGGTGCCAGGTGTTTTTCTGTGATCCGCATGCGCCGTGGCAGCGCGGCAGTAATGAAAACATCAATCGGAGTATTCGGGAGTATTTCCCGAAGGGGACTGATTTTTCGGTGGTGACTGATCGGGAAATTCGGGATATGGAGTATGAGCTCAATACCAGGGCGCGGATGGTTTTGGATGGGTATACGCCGGCGGAGGTGTTGACTAGGATGCTTGGAGACGAAGGTGGTGCATTGACCACCTGACACCGCCGGGCTCTGTTGGCTGAAAACTGCCCCTATGTCGATTTCTGCAGGCAGGTTCTTCGACTATGTCTCGTCGTGGTATTGGGCTAGGGAGCATGTGTTTGCGTCGGCCGGGTACTTAGAAGCATCGTTGGTGCGGCACTAGTTGCCGTGTCTGGTGTCCATCGGTACGGTTGTAGATATGACAACTAATAAAGCGCAGGACAAGTCCACCACTGATTCCGTCGAGGCCTCGGAGCACACCAAGGGCGGCGTCTACTCCAGCGCGGGCAAGGAGTATAACCGCGACACTCGGTACATCAACGACCGCATCACCAGGGGCGCCCGCGAGGTAGGTGAGGGAATTCAGACCTGGCCGGTCGAGCCGGGACGATACCGTCTGGTTGCCGCCCGTGCGTGTCCCTGGGCACACCGCAGTCTGATTGTCCGTCGCCTTCTTGGCCTGGAAGATGCAATCTCCGTCGGCATCCCGGGTCCGGTGCATGACTCTCGTTCTTGGACCTTCGATAAGGGCCCCGACGCCCGCGACGAAGTTCTCGGCTACGAGCGCCTTCAGGAGGCTTACTTAAAGCGCTACCCGGACTACTCGCGGGGGATCACGGTCCCGGCAATCGTGGATATTGAATCCGGCGAGGTAGTCACTAACGATTTTCCGTGGATCACCCTTGACTTCTCCACCGAGTGGAAGGACTTCCACCGTGAGGGCGCACCGGACCTCTATCCGGAAAATCTGCGCGAAGAGATGGATCCGCTGATGCACTTCATCTACACGGAGATTAATAACGGCGTCTACCGCTGTGGCTTCGCCGGTTCGCAGGAGGCCTACGACAAGGCTTATGAGCGCCTGTTTTCAGCGTTGGATAAAATTTCCGAGCGGCTAAAGACACGCCGCTACCTGGTCGGAGATCACATCACCGAAGCCGATATTCGGCTATACACCACGTTGATTCGTTTCGACGTGGTCTACCACGGGCACTTCAAGTGCAACCGCAGTAAGATTTCTGAGATGCCAGTGCTCTACAACTACCTGCGCGATCTTTTCCAGACTCCGGGCTTTGGCGATACCACCGACTTTGTCGATATTAAATGTCACTACTACGAGGTACATCGCGACCTCAACCCACTGGGAATCGTGCCCAATGGCCCCGCGCTGTCCGGTCTACTCGAGCCCCACGGCCGCGAGGCCCTTGGCGGTAGTCCTTTCGGGGAAGGTACCGCTCCGGCGGCGGCCAACCCGGATCCGGTAGAGGAGAGCCATCGCTTTGAAAACCTCCTCGCACAGCAGTAATAGTTCGCTACTGTAGGTGCCATGTTAAAGATTGGCCTCACAGGCGGAATGGGCAGCGGCAAATCAACCGCCGCAGCCCGTCTCGCAGAACTTGGCGCGACTATTATCGACGCCGATCAGGTGGCTCGTGAAGTGGTCGAGCCCGGTCAGCCCGCCCTCGCGGAACTCGCGGCCGAGTTCGGCGAGGATATCCTGTTTGCCGACGGATCGCTCAATCGCGGTCTTCTCGCGGAACGCGCCTTTGCCAGCGAGTCCGCCACCGCTGCTCTCAACGCGATTACTCATCCGCGCATCAACGTGCGCACCGCCGAGCTTTACGACGCTGTTGGCGACGCCATAGTGGTCTATGACATGCCTCTGCTCATTGAGAAGGGGCTCGACGCGGATCAGGATTTGGTGATTGTCGTGCATGCCCCGGTGCAGCAGCGCCTCGACCGATTGGTTAATAGCCGCGGGGTAAATCGTGAGGATGCTGCCCGCCGCATCGCAGCCCAGGTAGATGATGCGACACGTCTGTCGAAGGCGGACATCGTGCTCGATAATTCCGCTGGCCGCGAAGAGCTCATTCGCCAGGTTGATGCCGCCTGGAAAGAACGTATCCTCCCGGCGGCAGCCCGCTAGATTTGGTATGTCCCGTTGCGCTCTGCCAAGCCCATTTTGATGTTGGTCAGCGCCTGCTCGATGACTCCGCGCGTCTTACAAAACGTGAAACGGACGAGGTATCGGTAATCCTCCGATTCAGGGTCGTCGACGAAAGCCGTGACGGGAATTGCTGCAACCCCGAAATCACGCACCAAAGCCAGGCAAGTCTCCTTAGCATCGCCGAGACCCCATGACCTCACATCAGCGACGACAAAGTAACCCGCCGCGGATTCGTACACGGTCGCACCGAGCGAGGTCAGCCCGGCGCTGAGCGCGTCGCGGTTGCGTTGTAATTTCTGGGATAGCTCATTGACCCATTCGGTACATTCATTCAGTCCCACCGCAACGGCCGGTTGCATCGGAGAGGCCCCTACATAGGTCAAAAACTGCTTTGCTTTCGCCACCCCGTCGAGCAGCTCTTTAGGCGCAAGCGCCCACCCGGTCTTCCACCCGGTCACATTGAATGTTTTCGCCGCCGAGGACACGACAATTGTTCGTTCGCGCATGCCCTCCAGGGACGCAATGCTCCGGTGCTCACCGCCGTCGAAGTAGAGCCGTTCGTAGACTTCGTCGGCAAGCACAATGGTGTCCTGAGCAATGGCGACCTCGGCGATGGCGGAGAGGTCAGCGTCGGAAAGCACACTGCCGGTGGGGTTATGCGGGGAGTTGATAATAATCATCGCAGTTCCCGGTCCGACCGCCTGAGCGAGCGCCTCGCGGTCGAGCTCCCAGATGTTTTCGCTTTCCGACGGCTCGGATGCGCGAGGGATCAGCGGAACCGACGTGTAAGTCGCCCCGGCCAGGGCGATCGCCGCGACATAGGCATCATAGTAGGGCTCGATGATGATGACATCGGCTCCGGGCTCCACATGGCCAAGGACAGATGCCGCGATCGCCTCAGTCGCGCCGACTGTGACAAGGCATTCGGTATCGGCATCGTAGCTCTGCCCAGTGCGACGGGCACGGTCGGCGACGATGGCATCACGCAGAACTTGGAATCCGCGGCTGGGTGCGTACTGATTCGTCCCGATAGCAATCTGCTTTTGCGCGGCATCGAGCATCTCACGGGGGCCATCCCAATCAGGAAAGCCCTGACCGAGGTTGATGGCATTGCGCTCGGAGGCGAGTCGGGACATCGTGGCAAAGATGGTTTCACCGAAGGGGCGCAGGCGGGAGACAGTCATTTCTTCACAGTAGCGCAGCTGTGGCGGAGATGGGGCCAAGGTCCGCGCGGCGCATGCGCCATGGTGCAAGGGTAAATGCGGGGTTACAGGCCATGGTGGGCCGTGGCATGGCTTACGGATTAGTACATGTAGATCTTCGCGTTATTGCCTCCAGTGCAGGTGATAACACCCGAGGAATCCTCGCCACAGTTAACGTTATATAACTCTTGGGTGATCGGGCTTTTGGCCTCGATATTGGGGGAGAGGTGATCGCGGATATTATCATTGGTCGGATTGAGCTCTCGCGTCTGAACGCGCATCACTTCTTGGGCGAATTCGCAGCTCGTATTATTGGCGGCCGCCACGATGTGGAGCGCATATCCATCGCCGACCGTACATGCGGTCAGTTGCTGGCCACCTGCGACAAAGAAGTCTCCCGGGGTGGTGCCATCGGCGATTGCGGCGCGAAGATCGGCCACCAGTGATTCTGGATTGTCTAAGCTCTTATGTCCTGCTCTAGAGTTAGCACCGGCGGCTGATGAATTCTCAGAATCCTTTGAGGGGTTAATCTGTGCGGCACCGGCGCTTGTCGGAGTAGTGGGCGAGAGGTCGCGGTTAGCGCCGCTAGAGCGTGGTGAATCTAGTCCTTGCTCGCTGGGTTGACTGTCGGCTCCCGGGTGGGCGGTAGTCGGCATCGGAGAAGACGCTGCCTGGGAATTGGCGGTCGTTGAAGTGGAGCTGGGGCTTTCGTCGCCTGAGCACCCGGCGAGGGCGGTAAGGGCAAATATCCCGAAGGTTGTGCAGACAAGGGCGCCTGCTTTGCGTAACCCGAAGGTGTGGCGCCCGATGTGGGCAGTTCTCACGCCAGTGTCGTCCCGGCGTACACACGGTGGAATACTGTGTGGGGTGTTGGGTGGGGTGTCGGTTGCGGCGTTGTGTGGGGCCATGACTCCAGGGTAACTTATTGAAGAATTTGTAATAAAAACAATTTGTTAAAGTTTTATCTTTTATTTGCAAATAGGGTGCTTTTGAGTCTGAATATAATGCTGATTCGATATCTTTTTCGCTTAGCTGCTATCAAAGCCACCCATTGTCGAGTGCGATGCGAGCCGCCTCAATCCGGTTTGACGCATCCGTTTTTGCGATTATTGAGGAAATGTGATTACGCACTGTCCCCTTTGCGATATGTAGCTGGGCTGCAATATCGCTGGTCTGGGCGCCCTGCAGGGTCATGCGCGCTATATCGGCCTCACGGTCGGTTAACGGTGAATCCGCCGTGAAAAGCGAGGCCTCCGCGAGGGCAGGGTCAATCACCCTAAGCCCATTATGAATACGCCTAATTGCTTCGGCTAATTGCTCAGGAGGCGTGTCCTTCGCCAAAAAGCCGCTAGCCCCGGCGGCAAGAGCGCGTTTTAGATATCCCGGGCGTGCGAAGGTCGTGACAACCAAGCATTTACACCTTTGGGAAATCTGGGCAATAGCATCTATTCCATTCATTCGAGGCATATCGATATCGATCAATGCAATATCTACAGACTGGGGAGTTTCAGTCAGCTTCGTGACCTCGCGGATTGCTTCGATACCGTCGCTAGCTTCTGCTACTACGCTCAAGTCTGACTCTGTTTGGAGCAACGCCTTGAGCGCGCCACGGATCAGATGCTGGTCGTCGGCCAATAAAATGCGAATCATAGTTTCTTCAGAACGGGGATATACGTGCAGAGGGAAAGAGCGAGATGAGTTTTCTTGACTAATCTAGCCTGCTTACAGCCACGAGTCAGATAAGACTGGGTGATTAATGTTATGTGGGACTATCGGGAAATTATGGCATCTGCTTCGTCATCGTTACGGCGATTGTCGTGCCTGATTGCGGGGATGAGTCAATAATCAGCAATCCCCCGGCGGCGTGTACTCGTTGAGCTAATCCGTCGAGTCCGCTGTGGGATCTGGTATCTTCCACTGAGGCCAGTGCGAAATCTGTTTCCTGGGACTGCTGAGAATTGGGTGGGACTGCGGTCTTTTGCGTGTAGAGTTGCGCAATTCGGGTATTGATTTCCTCTGCATCGAAGCCCACGCCGTCATCGATGATTCGCACACTAGACGGCGAAATTTCGATGCGCACATTCCGGGCTTGAGAATGCCGGATAATGTTGGTCGTTGCTTCCCGAATGACCCATGAAAATAGTTTTGCATTATTTACAACGTTAGAAACATCGTCGGGAAGCGAGGCCTGGATATTTGCGGTTTCGAAGGCGCGTGACGCCGCCGCGAGTTCTCCGGCGAGATCAGGATGTCGCATTCGTGTCACTGTTGACCGCACCTCCGCTAGGGATGTCCTAGCCAGCGTCGTAATCGCCCTGAGCTCATCTTCTGCTGCGGCCGAGTCGGAGTGAATCAGGCGCCGAGCGACCTCAGCTTTTAGAGATATAAGTGTGAGCGAGTGCCCCAGCACATCGTGGACATCTCGAGCGATGGATTCGCGTTGATGGCTCAGCTCAATTTCTTGGTTAAGTTTGCTTGCTTCCTCCGAGGCCTTGCCAATCTGGATGATTAAGCATATGAATACCGACCAGCACAGCGACATCAGCGAGAAACCGACACTGGTACTGGTATCCGTGCCATCAAGATAGCCGAAGACTTGGCTAATGCCCACCAGTGTTATGCCTAGGGCGAGAATTGAAGTTAGTGCGTAGATTAGCGAAAGGCTCTGGCTAATGAGCGCGGCTGCAAAAGGGAGAAAAGCCGATGCCTTGTAACCGACGATTGGTGCAGACGCCACACCGAATCCCACCACGATGGATAGGGCGAAAATGTAGCGACAGCGCTGCGACAATCCGCGCGGATAGTAACTGAGCGAACCCGTTAAAAATGGGTAGACCATTGCAAATGCGATGATCAAGATGAGTGTTGGAGCTGCGTCAACATGCCCGTAGGAAAAGAAAACTATAGGTAACACAATCACCCAGATGCCCGACTCCAACGCCGAGTAAGCCTGAAACCCACTAAATGGGCGACGGAAGTGGCGTCGTAGAGCGCGGGGATGCAAAACGTTGAGCACGAGGTGATCCTGTTCGTGATGTGACGTGGATTATGTGACGTGGCGCGGGAGAGGTTATGTGACGTGGCGCGGGAGAGGTTATGTGACGTGGCGCGGGAGCGGTAAAAGCCGACGTGGGTGGTGTGCTCTCCCTAATGGTGTGTCTTCACCCCGGTGCGGCTATACCGACAACCTATTTTGCGAAAGTGAGGCATATAGCCAACTCTATACGCGGGATTTATCGCGTCGATTGAGCTTTATGCTTAGCGCAACCAGGATTATTGTCCAGGCGAGCACGTTGAGGAGGGGAATCCATAGTGGCTCCGTCGCACTCCCAGAGGCCATTGCATTGGTTGGGCTGAGGCCTTCGGTGATAGGTCGGCGCGATAGGCCGGCCGCGCCGTAGAGCGGGGTGAATCGGCCAATCTGCAGCAAGATGCCATCGAGGGGCATGAATAGATTGCCGATGAAGCCCAGAATGACAACCGATCCGGAGGCGAGTGACAGGGTGGATGGCTTTGGAATGGCAAGTGCCAAAGCATAACCGTAGAAGCCAAAGGGCAGACACGCGACGATGCAGATGAGATAAGACGCAATCCAAGCCCACGGCTCCATTTCCGAGCCGGTTAGAAAACCAACGATGTAAACAGCTGTAATCGGCAGCGCAGAGGAGATGATTACGAGTGTCGCTTGAGCCGAAACAATTCGTAAGGTGGACATGGGAGTCAGCGCTAATTGACGCCCCCAACCGGTGGAGTGTTCCATGATGGTTTGCCCCGCGCTGCTGACAGCAGCGGTGACCCCACCGTAGAGAGCCATGCCAATCATGACGAATGCGGTGATATTCCCATGTGGAAACGTGCTATTGCCGTAGTCTATCCCCGCTCCGTAGATGAGATAAAAAATGATTGGCAGCCCTATGGAGAAAAAGAGACTTGACCATTGAGTGATATACCGCATTATCTGAAGTGATGCGAAGGTTATGAAGCCGTTGGAGGGGCTAGTCATCGGGACACGCGTCAAATGCGGCGAGGGGCAGGGGCGAGTTGAGGTCTCTTGCAGAGACTTCTGCGAGGTTGATGGCGTCATCATTATTGTTTTCTCCTACGACTGTTCGGCGTCGCGCTGCATGGACTGTTCGGCGTCGCGCTGCATGGAAATGAAGACATCGTCCAGTGATGCCTTCTGCACCGTGAAATTACAAGCGTTGGTTTCCGTTACCAGGTAGCGAATCAATGCATCCGGTTCCCTCGTGCGGAATTGCAGGGTACGTACTGCACGGTTGTCTTCCTGGGCGCTGGGTTCAAAAAGGCTTTTGTTTTTCTGTTTCAAGCCCGAAATCTCAGTGACTTCGTCGATGATGTTGTCAGGTACGGCTGCGGTTGGCGGCAGGGGCGTCGCGCCTTGCCTGTCCACCTCGGCAGGAAAGCTCGCTTGTACTAGTGCGGATTGGGCCAATGCCAACATGCTTTGAGTATCCAAGTCGGCGAGGACGTTGCCTTTGTGCATCATGACAATGCGTCGGGCGAATTTTTCTGCCTCATCCATGTAATGCGTTGTGAACAGGATTGTCGTTCCACGCTGCGCACAAGCATGGATTCCCGCCCAGAACTCGCGACGAGCACTTGGATCCATGCCGGTAGTTGGTTCATCGAGTACAATCAGTTCAGGATTTCCCAACAAGGCCAAGGCGAACTTCACCCGCTGCTGTTCGCCGCCCGAGCATTTTCCGACTTTACGGTCGAGGAGATCCTGGAGTCCCACTTGTTCTACCAACTGGTCAATTGCGATGTGTTCTGGATAGCCACTGGCAATCATGCGCAGTGTGTCAGCGACAGCGACGTCGGGAAGCAAACCTCCGGTCTGGAGCACCGCGCCAATTTTGGAGACTCTAATAGCGTCGCGAGGCGAGTGCCCGAGAACCTCGATGTGGCCGCTGGTGGGCGTTGTAAGGCCGAGAATCATGTCGATGAGAGTTGTTTTACCGGCTCCGTTTTCACCGAGGATGGCGACAACTTCGCCGCGATGGAGGCTGATGTTAACGCGTTTGACTGCATTTACGACATCCCGATTTCCGCTGCGGAACTGCTTAGTGACATCGCAGATGCGCAGCAGGGGTGACGTGTGCGACGTGTGCGAAACATTGGGCAACGCAGAGACTGATTCAGTCGCCGAGCTGGGTTTCTTGGGGTTTGAGCTGACTTTCATAGCGTCTATTTCATCTAGAACCCGAGGGCGGGGTGTAGCGAAGAAGTCACGAGTTCGTCATGACAAGTGTCATTAGTTCGACGCTTGCTAGACAAGGAAAAGCTATTGGCTTCCGCCCACTAGCGGATTCCACTCCCATATCATCTGGCTTGCGGGAAAGCCCGGCTGATAGTTACGCCGTGGCCGACCCGCTTTCACCCATGCGATCGCTTGCTCGATCTCGGCGAGAACTTCACGGAGATTCCATTGCACGCAGGCATCTGTAAAACGCAGAACGATCCAGCCATGGATGGCTCCGGAGTTGCCTTTCCACCGATCGGATATGAACGAATTCTCGTTGAAGTGGTATTTTTCTGAATCTAGTTCTATTGCGATTTTCCACTGGGAGAGCACTAGGTCGAAGCAATAGGGGCCAATATACTGATTCAACCGGACGCGGTATCCCTTGCTGAGCAGCGGGCGAGCTACTCTTCGCTCCATCTCACTGCGAGAGCCTATGGGGGTCTGGCCGATAATCGAACGTAGCCAAGATGGTACCTTTGCCATCCGCTTAAGATCCGCTGCCAGCCGGGTTTGGCCACATTTGCCCGAATAGTGGCGCTCGAGGATCCGCTGAGCGAACTCCGGCGCCGAGCGAGCTGCCCATAGCGCTTCGACCACCGGAAATCCGCGTATTTCGGTTCGAGAGGGAAGTCGGCTGCACGCGATCGCGAATGCGCCTGCATCGACTCGTTTTCGGCCCTCGGCGAAAACCGGCAATGTCAGCGCGATACCCAAGTGAAGCCGTGCAGCAGTTTCTCCGCTTAGCGCAATGTCGTCATAGTGAGAAACAATCGCATGAGCGACGGTTTCCGGTAAGAGACTGTCGACGTAGAGGCCCCTAATAATTCGGAAGAGCTTCCCCTCGGCAATGAGTGTCCGCGTCCGATGTTCTCCGATTCCGAGCGCTCGCAGATCGGCGGTCGAGTAATGAGGCATACGCCAACGCTAGTCCGCGATGCTGGTGATCTTCTGCCCTTATGTCCTCGCCTTGCCAGTTTCAGTGGACAGTTTTTGGTATGTGGATAACCTCCGCACACCTCGTGCCTCTTAGCTCGCTTCCCTTAGTGGAAAACCCGATTCATCACGCAGAGAATTGCGCCATCAAGGCTTCAGGGAGACCAGGATGAAATTGTCGCGCGTTAGTTTGCTCCTGGTCTCCCTGAAGCCGCGATCGTTTCGTGGCAGTACAGTTTTCGATGACAACGCCCCATAGCCACCTCCGCTCGGCTTGCCGACGCCCACCTCCGCTCGGCTTGCCGACGCCCACCTCCGCTCGGCTTGCCGACGCCCACCTCCGGCAATTCCGCGTAGCATCAAGAGGCATGAACGTGTCTCCAAACCCTGATCAGCCTGCAAATTCCCAACCTACAATCCAGCCTGCAACACAACCCGCTACCCACCCCGCCCTCGCCGTGCTCCAAGGCTTCTTCGGTACCTGGAAAGGCACAGGCCACGGCAAATACGCAACGATAAAGGATTTCGACTACGCCGAGACCGTCTCGTTGACTCCGCTTGTCGGCAAACCCTTTGTGCGAATGGAAAATCGTTCGGCTACCCCTGAAGGCAAGCCAATGCACATGGAACTGGGCTTCATCCGCTGTGTGGACGGAGAGCAGACCGCTGCTGCAAACGAGTGCACAATCGAAGTGATCATGGCGCAGGCCACCGGCCAGGCCGAAATCCTTTATGGCACCGTGACACGCACAGACACCGAGCTTCGTATCGATGCCAAAAGCCGCTGCGTCACCAACACAGACACCGCCAAGACAGTCGATGCCACTGAGCGCACGTTGGTCCTCGACCTCGAAACTGGAATCCTCACCCATTCATTCGGCATGGCGGCTGTCGCAGAGAAGATGCAAAATCACCTCGTCTCCCAGCTGCGCAAGGTTGATTAGCGCTCACTAGAACACCGCAGTATTGACTGGCTCGCTACGCTAGGAATTATGGCATTCGCAGCAGAGCAACCGGTCCTCGCTCATTCAGAGTTTCGCCCCGTCGGCGATGTAGAGCGTGCCGACGGAACGTTCGAGGTCGTCAGCGATTTCGAACCCTCCGGTGACCAACCCCAGGCAATCAAGGAGCTATCCGAGCGCCTGGACCGCGGAGAGCGCGAAGTTGTCCTCATGGGTGCAACCGGTACGGGCAAGTCAGCCACGGCGGCATGGCTGATTGAGAAGGTCCAGCGGCCGACACTGGTGATGGCGCCGAACAAGACTCTGGCGGCGCAGCTTGCCAACGAGTTGCGCTCCCTGCTGCCGAACAATGCAGTTGAGTACTTCGTCTCCTACTACGACTACTACCAACCGGAGGCGTATATCGCGCAGACGGATACCTACATTGAGAAGGACTCGTCCATTAATGAGGATGTCGAGCGCCTGCGACACTCGGCGACCTCGGCATTGCTCTCGCGCAGGGACGTGGTCGTCGTAAGCTCCGTGTCCTGCATCTACGGCCTGGGCACGCCGCAGTCCTACTTGGATCGTTCGGTGTGGTTGAAGGAGGGGGAGGAAGTTGACCGTGACCAGTTCCTGCGCTTGCTGGTCGATATTCAGTACGCCCGCAACGACATTGCCTTTACGCGCGGCACGTTCCGAGTGAAGGGCGACGTGGTGGACATCATCCCCGCGTATGAGGAAATGGCCGTCCGCGTCGAGTTCTTCGGCGATGAAATCGATTCGCTGTACTATCTCAATCCCGTGACGGGCGACGTCGTAAAGCAGGTCGAGGAGCTGCGCATCTTCCCCGCGACTCACTACGTGGCCGGGCCAGAGCGCATGGAGCGTGCCGTCGCCGACATCAAGGAGGAGCTGGCGGAGCGGCTGGCCGACCTGGAAAACCGCGGCAAGCTGCTGGAGGCTCAGCGTCTGCGCATGCGCACCGAGTACGACATCGAGATGATCGAACAGGTCGGATTCTGCTCGGGCATTGAGAACTACTCGCGGCACATTGACGGCCGCGCGCCGGGCTCGGCACCCGCGACCCTGATTGATTATTTCCCGGAGGACTTCCTCACCATCATCGACGAGTCCCATGTCACCGTGCCACAGATTGGCGGCATGTTCGAGGGCGACGCGTCCCGTAAGCGCAATCTCGTGGACTTCGGTTTCCGGCTTCCTTCCGCGCTGGATAACCGCCCGCTGACCTTCGAAGAGTTCGACGATCGCGTCGGCCAGGTGGTGTTCATGTCCGCAACCCCGGGGCCGTACGAGCTGGGCACTACGGGCGGGGAAATCGTGGAGCAGGTCATTCGACCGACGGGACTTGTGGATCCGAAGATCGTCGTCAAGCCTACGGAGGGGCAGATTGACGATCTCATCGGCGAGATTCGCACGCGTACCGACCGTTCCGAGCGTGTTCTGGTGACCACTCTGACGAAGAAGATGGCCGAAGACCTCACCGACTACCTGTTGGAAAATGGCGTGCGGGTGCGCTACATGCACTCGGACGTGGACACGCTCAAGCGCGTGGAGCTGCTGCGCCAGCTGCGCCTGGGGGAGTTCGATGTGCTGGTCGGCATCAATCTGCTGCGTGAGGGCCTCGACCTTCCGGAGGTATCGCTGGTCGCAATCTTGGATGCCGACAAGGAAGGCTTCCTGCGCTCCACGACCTCGCTGATCCAGACGATCGGACGCGCGGCCCGAAACGTCGACGGCGAGGTGCACATGTACGCCGACACAATCACGGACTCGATGCAGCGCGCCATCGACGAGACCGAGCGGCGCCGCGAGAAGCAGATCGCCTACAACACCGAGCACGGCATCGACCCGCAGCCTCTGCGCAAGAAGATCGCCGACATTTTGGACCAGGTCTACGACAATGCCGACGCGGACTCCACCCAGAATGGTCGGACCGGTTCCGCCGCCGCGGATGCACTTCTCGCCTCGCGTGCCGACGGAAGCAACGTCGCCGGTGCGGCTGGTGCAGGTGCCTCCGGTGGCGGCCAGATGCCTCGCGCGCAGCTGGAATCCCTGATAGCGGACCTGACGGAGCAAATGGGTGCTGCGGCTCGCGAATTGAAGTTCGAGTTGGCGGGTCGCCTGAGGGATGAGATTTTCGACCTCAAAAAGGAGCTCAAGGGAATGATTGAGGCCGGAGTAGAGTAAATTTTTGCTACTGTTGTGGGCATTGCAACGGCAAACAAATCGACTGTAAAGGGTCAAAACATGAGCGATTACAAGACCATTGTTGTAGGTACCGACGGTTCCAAGTCCTCCCTGCTCGCGGTAGAGCGTGCTGCTTCGATTGCCGCCGCATTCGACGCCACCCTGGTTATCGGCTGCGCTTACTACGAGACCGCAGAGGATGCGTCCAAGACCCTGCGCCAGGATTCCGTCCAGGTTCTCGGTGACGATCCGGCTCAGAAGAACCTCGCTGCAGCTAAGGAGGCCGCTGAAGCCGTGGGCGCTAAGAAGGTTGAGGCCGAGGTCCGCTCCGGTTCCCCGGTCGAGGCTTTGATGTCTCTCGTTACTGACCACCGCGCAGACCTGCTTATTGTTGGTAACCGCGGCATTAACTCCCTGACCGGCCGCCTCCTCGGCTCGGTTCCGGCTGATGTCGCTCGTCAGTCCGACTGCGACGTTATGATTGTCCACACCGTCAGCTAGTCCTTTCGGGTTACCCGGGCGCAGGCGCGGGCACCGACGCAGCTGCAGCGTTAGACTGTCAGCTCCGCGTCGAAAACTACCCAGAGACTTCAAAGTCGGCACCCTTCCCGGCAGTAGCGATACTGCCGTGGCCAGGGGCCGGCTTTTTGTCTTGTGGTTGGGCTCCGGTGTTAGAGCATTAGCCCATGTCGAGCCAGTAGAGCGGCTCTTCCTGGACCACGGTCAGGCCCTGCGTTGCGCGGGTCAGTGCGACGTAGAGATCCTGGAGCCCCTGGGGAGAAGCGCCCGCGATCTCGTCGGGGCATACGACTATGACCTCATCGAATTCGAGTCCCTTCGCCTGGGAGATGTCGTAGACGCGAGGGGCCGCCGCAGCGGTGCTCGCTTCGCCCGCTGCAGCTGCTTCCGCCGCGCCCCACAGAACGTCCACCTGCTCTCGGACCCAATCCAATCGGGCGCTCGGCGCGATGATTGCCCACAGTCGCCCTTCCTCGGAGACGCGGTCGAGGTGGGACTTGGCGTCGGCAAGCGAGGGGAGAAAGACGGGCGTGCGTCCGACAGAGCGAATCGACCGCGGGGCTTCGAGGTCCGGGGCGATGTGGGGCAGCAGCGTCGCCGCGAGATCCATGACCTCCTGCGGGGTCCGGTAGTTCACCGTCAGCTCGTGCAGCCGCCAGCGCGTGCCGACGACCGGTTCGAGCACGTCGCCCCACGCTTCGGCGCCGGCGGGCGAACCGGTTTGGGCGACGTCGCCGACGAGAGTCATCCAGCCGTTGGGACTGCGGCGGCGAATCATGCGCCACGCCATCGCGGAGAGCTCCTGCGCCTCGTCGACGATGACGTGGCCGTACGCCCAGGTGCGGTCCTCTGCGGCGCGATCTGCGGTGGAGCGCATGTCCCGCTCGCGGTGGCGCTCGGCCAGAGCCTCGGCGTCGATGACGTCGTAGGCGGAGAGAATCTCGGCATCGAAGCCATCGTCGAGGTCCTGGGAGGCGGAACTGGACAGGGTATCCAGGGCGTCCTGCGCCTCGCTGACGCGGGCCTCCCACTCCTCGCTGTCGACCTCGGCCGCATGGACCGGACCGAGAAGCTCCGCGAGCTCGTCCAGCAGCGGGGCATCGGCCTCGGAGAATTCGCCCTCGGGCCAGTCGTCTCTGCGGAGTATGGCGGCGTGGGTGGTGTCGTCGTACTCGTAGGCAGCGGCCGCAATTGCGTCGGCGTCGCGGAGCAATTCCTCGAGCACCGCCTCGGGCTCCAGTACGGGCCAGAGCTCGTCGAGGATTTCGGAGACCTGTGGGTCGTCGGAAAGCTCGTCTCGAAGGTCGGCGATGTCGGTGGTGGACAGGAGATTTTCCCCGCCGAGCGGGTCCGCGCCGATGCGCCCAGCCAGCTGAGCCGCGAGCAGCTCGAGCATGTGCTCACGGAAGATCGCTCGCCCGGCATTGTGTGGCTTGCGGGTGCGGCGTGCCTTCGTCCGCGAGGCCTTGACGTCCCGGGCGGTGATGGTCACCGGGATATTGTCGAATCGGAATTCGATGTCAGCATCGGGCAGCGCCTGATACGCGCGGACGGCCTCCTTCAGGATGTTGACCATCTCCGCCGAGCCCTTGACCTCTTGCGTGACCAGCGGCTCGAGCCTCGAGCTGGCGCGGACGCCGGGGTAGAGATCACCGATGGTGGTCAGCACGACGCCGGTCTCGCCGAGGCTGGGCAGAACGCGGGAGATGTAGTCCAAAAACGTCGTGTTCGGTCCGATAATCAGGACGCCGGTCTTCGCCAGCTGGTCGCGGTAGGTGTAGAGCAGCCACGCCACGCGGTGCAGCGCGACCGCAGTCTTACCCGTGCCTGGTCCGCCCTGAACGACTAGCGTGCCACGGGTGGAATCTCGAATGATGAGGTCCTGCTCGCGCTGGATCGTCTCCACGATGCCGCGCATGTGGCCGGTACGCGCGCTGCCGAGCACCTCACGCAGCACTGATTCGCCTCCGACGCCCGCGCCGATGCCCTCGCCAGACTGCTCCGCGCCCGGGGCGGGGGAGTCCAGCCACTCGTCGTCGACGGCCCGCACAGTCCGCCCGCGGGTACGAAGGTGCCGGCGCAGGCTCACCCCCTCGGGCTGCGCTGTGGTGGCGAGGTAGAAGGGGCGGGCGCCGTCGGCACGCCAGTCCATGATGATGGTTCGGTAGTCATCGTCTGCATCGGACAGCCCCATGCGCCCGATGTATCGCTTATCGACGCCCGACCCGGAGCCGGTCGCAGAGACGGGGTTATCGGGATTGTCGTCTTCGATGTCGATACGGCCGAAGACCAATCCAATTTCGGCGGTGCGGTAGCGGTCGAGGTTTGCCTGGAGCCGGTGATACTCGACTTCGCGCTCTACGCGTGCCTGCGGGTCCGGATCGTCCTGCAACATGACGCGGCGGAGGTTCTCCTGATCTCGGATACGCGCCTCGTCGAGGAAGGAAAAGGCGAGGTCAAGATAGGCCTGCTCGCTGGCGAGTACAGCACTTTGGTTCGTTCCAAGGCTCTGCGCGGAATCACGCGACGGCAAACTAATACTCCTGTAAACAATAGACAAACGCCCCGCACGCTGGAAACGTGGGGGCGTTCTATTCTAGCGCTCGAGGCGAAACCTACTTAATCGACTTGAGGGCCTTGTTGGTTTCCTTCTTCGCCTTCTTTGCGGCCTTGTCGGCGCGCTTACGCAGTATCTTGCGCTGCTTCTTGGCATCCTTGCTGAATTCAGCGGCGTAGGCAGAAGCGCCGTCGGTGAGCTCAGAAGCCTTCTCGGTGACCTGCTCGATCCAGTCGTCCTTGTTGTCCTCGACGTAGGCCTTGGCGGTCTCGAAGTTGTCCTCGACGTAGGACTTCGCGGTGTCGAAGGCGTCGGTGACCTGATCGAGCCAGCCGTCCTTGTTCTCCTCGACGTAGGCCTTGGCATCGGTGGCGGCGCCGGTTGCGCGGTCGGCGACGAGGCCGGCCTTCTCCTTCAGATTTGCGCCGGTACCGCGGAGAGCCTCAGTGACCTCCTCGGTGCGCTTTTCCGTCTCGGTACGAGTCGGAAGAGCTGCCTGGACCTGTTTGTTCAGCTTCTTGCCGGCCTTTTCCGCGCGCCATGCCAGGCCCGGCTTGCCGTCGGTGTCAGCGGTGGCGAGGAAGAGGCCACCGAGCAGTCCGATGTCGGTCAGGAAACCGGTACGGCGTGCCTTCTTTTCCTTCGGCTCCTGGGTCTCCCAGAAAGCGTGGCGGGCCAGCATAGTCGGCACCTGCGCGGCGACCAGTGCGGTAGCGGCCAGACGCGGGGACTTGCCGAGTGCGTAGAGAGATCCAGCGGCGACCTTGGTTCCGGCGATTGCCTGCACCAATGCCTTCTCGTTCTTCGGAACGAACTTGTTGTACTGGTTCGGGGTGACGGAACGGACGCGGGCAATGAGTTCGCGTGCGCCCTCCTGGTGATCCTGCTGGTTAATCAGGGTGTCGACGCCATCGGCGACGAACACGGAAGCCAGCATTGGACGTGCAAACTTGCGAATCATATATTCCAACTCCTAGGTCGGCCTATTGCTATTTCTATTCAATCCTACGCAGTGTTGAGCATGCGCGAGACGAAAATCGGCGCTGCATATTTCTGTGAGGGGCGAAAACCGGTGCTCACGCTGCGGTGTTCTCGGTTTCTACCAGCCCCTTTCGCGCCAGGTGGAAATGTGCGGGCGCTCGACCCCCACGGTCGTGTCCTTTCCGTGTCCCGGGTGAACCACGGTGTCGTCCGGGAACCTCTCAAAGACCCGCTTTACGACGTCCCCCAGAAGGCTCTGGAACTCCGCATCGGTGTTGGTCCCACCGATTCCGCCGGGGAAGAGGCTGTCACCGACAAAGAGGTGATGCGACGGGGTGCCGTCGGCAAGCGATTGAGAAGACACACCGGCGTCGGCCGCGGACAGCGACAGGCAGAGCCCGCCTGGGGTGTGGCCGCGGAGCAGGAAAGTGTGCAGCGGAATGTCCTGGCCGAATGTGACTACTTCATCGTCGCCGTAGAGCTGCTCGGCCGGAACTGGGATGTCCTTAGCGTCGATAATCGAGGTGACGTGGCGGGCTCCGGTGGCCTCGAGGAGGTCTGGCAGGGCAACGATATGGTCCTCGTGGGAGTGCGTGGTGAGGATCGTGGTCACCTTGGCGCCGGCTTGGCCGACCAGGGCGCGGAGGTGATTGGGGTTGTTCGCGGCGTCGATAAGCAGGGAATTCTCGGGCGCGCGCTCGTCGACGAGGAGGTAGACGTTGTTGTCCATCTCGCCGACGGAAGTCTTGAAAATCGTGACATTGCCGAAGCGGATTTTCTCGACTCCGCCCCGGGTCGGGTTGTTGCTGTAGTCGCTTATTGCAATTTCTGCGCTCATAACGTCCCAGGGTACAGAAAAGTTATGAACACTTGTGCGAAAAAATTTGGCGAAGGCGGTAGACTGTTCGATAGTTGATTGTCGATGAATTGAGGTTTTCCACTGTGGCCGAACGTCTAGTGGTCAGGGGCGCGCGCGAGCACAATCTGCGTGGCGTCGACATCGATCTCCCCAGGGACAAGATGGTGGTGTTCACCGGCCTGTCCGGCTCGGGTAAGTCCTCGCTGGCCTTCGATACCATCTTCGCCGAGGGGCAGCGTCGCTATGTGGAGTCGCTGAGCTCGTATGCTCGTATGTTCCTGGGGCAGATGGAAAAGCCCGATGTGGAGATGATTGAGGGGCTCTCGCCCGCGGTGTCGATCGACCAGAAGTCGACGAACCGCAACCCGCGGTCGACCGTGGGCACGATTACGGAGGTGTACGACTACCTGCGCCTGCTCTATGCACGAACCGGCACCCCGCACTGCCCTGAGTGCGGGGCGGTGATTTCCTCGCAGACTCCGCAGCAGATTGTGGACCAGGTGATGGACCTGCCGGCGGGGACAAAATTCCAGGTTCTGGCGCCCGTCGTGCGCACCCGCAAGGGCGAGTTCGTGGACCTCTTCGAGCGGCTCGCCTCGGAGGGCTATGCGCGCATCATCGTCGACGGTGAGATGCACAGGCTGTCGGACCCGCCGAAGCTGAAGAAGCAGATCAAGCACGATATCGACGTGGTCGTGGACCGCCTGCAGGTCAAGGAATCGCAGAAGCGTCGCCTCACCGATTCGGTGGAGACTGCCCTCGCGCTTGCCGACGGTGTTGTGGTCATCGACGCGGTCGGTCTGGAAGATGATGATCCACGGCGCTCGCAGCGTTTCTCCGAAAAGATGGCCTGCCCGAACGGGCACAGGATTTCCATCGATGAGCTTGAGCCGCGATCGTTTTCCTTTAACTCTCCGTACGGCGCTTGCCCGGAGTGCGATGGTATCGGCACGAAGCTGGAGGTCGATCCGGACCTGGTGGTACCGGACCCGTCGCTCCCGGCGGTTGAGGCTATCGCCCCGTGGCGGCAGACGCTGAATAAGAAGTACTTCGAGAAACTGGTCGAGGGGCTTGCTCAGGAGATGGGTTTTGACCCCACCACGCCTTTTGAGGATCTTACGGCCGCGCAGCGCAAGGCTCTTCTGCAAGGATCCAAGCACAAGGTGACGGTGCGCTACCGCAACCGCTACGGGCGCACTCGCCAATACACGGCGGCGTTCGAGGGCGTAATGCCGTACCTGCACCGAAAGCTGTCGCAGGCGGAGAGTGACTCGCAGAAGGAGCGCTTCCAGGGGTACATGCGAGAAGTTCCGTGCCCGGCGTGCAACGGCGCGCGCCTGCGCCCTGAGATTCTTTCGGTGACCTTGGATACCGGTGACCAGGGGGAGAAGAACATCGCGGAGCTGACCGAGCTGTCGGTACGTGACGGCTCCAGGTTCCTGAACTCCCTGAAGCTAGGCAAGCGCGAGGAAATGATTGCGGGCCGGGTTCTTCGGGAAGTACAGGCGCGACTGCAATTCCTGCTGGACGTGGGCCTGGATTACCTATCCCTGTCGCGTTCGGCGGGAACCCTGTCGGGCGGTGAAGCCCAGCGCATTCGTCTGGCAACGCAGATTGGTTCGGGGCTTGCGGGCGTTCTCTACGTATTGGACGAGCCCTCCATCGGCCTGCACCAACGCGATAACAATCGTCTGATTAAGACGCTGAAGAATCTCCGCGACCTCGGCAATACTTTGATCGTCGTCGAACACGATGAGGACACCATTCGCGAGGCGGACTGGCTGGTGGACATCGGGCCGAAAGCAGGCGAGTACGGCGGCAAGATCGTCTATCAGGGAGAGCCCACCGGAATCGTGGATTGTGAGGAGTCCATCACCGGTGCGTACCTTTCCGGCCGCAAGCAGCTTACGGTTCCCCAGTCGCGGCGCCCGGTCGATGAGTCCCGGATAGTGACGGTGCGGGGCGCCCGCGAGAACAACTTGAAGAAGGTCGATGTCCGGTTCCCGCTCGGTGTTCTCACCTGCGTCACGGGTGTTTCCGGTTCCGGTAAGTCGACGCTGGTCAATGAGATTTTGGCGAAGGTTATGGGCAACGAGCTCAATGGTGCCCGCCAGGTGCCCGGTCGGCATTCGCGCGTGGAGGGTCTGGACCAGTTGGACAAGCTGGTGCAGGTCGATCAGTCTCCGATTGGCCGTACGCCGCGTTCGAATCCCGCGACCTACACGGGTGTGTTCGACAAGATTCGTAACCTCTTCGCCGAGACGCAGGAGGCAAAGGTCCGAGGCTACAAACCGGGTAGGTTTAGCTTCAATGTCAAGGGTGGTCGCTGCGAGGCCTGTAAGGGCGACGGCACCATCAAGATCGAGATGAACTTCCTGCCGGATGTGTATGTCCCCTGTGAGGTCTGCCACGGCGCTCGCTACAACCGCGAGACCCTGGAGGTTAAATACAAGGGCAAGACCATCGCCGAGGTGCTGGACATGCCCATCTCCGAGGCAGCCGAGTTCTTCGAGCCCATTCAGTCCATCGCCCGTTATCTAAATACGCTTGTCGACGTTGGCCTGGGTTATGTCCGTCTTGGTCAATCGGCGACGACGCTTTCGGGCGGTGAGGCTCAGCGCGTGAAGCTTGCCGCGGAGCTGCAGAAGCGCTCGAATGGCCGTACTGTCTACATCCTCGACGAGCCGACCACGGGCCTGCATTTCGAGGACATTCGCAAACTCATGCTGGTGCTGCAGGGGCTGGTGGATAAGGGCAACACCGTCATCGTGATTGAGCACAACTTGGATGTCATCAAGTCCGCGGACTGGATTATCGATATGGGGCCGGAAGGCGGCGCCGGCGGTGGCACTGTCGTTGTCGAGGGGACTCCCGAGAAGGTCGCGGATACTCAAGGCTCGCACACGGGCGAGTACTTAAAGCCTCTTCTCGGTGTCGGTTGAGTGGTGGATTGAGTGGTCCTGTGGGAGCCCCTCCGTAGGGGCTTCCGCAGATTCGGTTTTCTGCGACGGGACGCGGTCGCGCTGCTTTGCTCCGGACACAGCCATGGCCAGGAGGATAAGGCCGCAGACGATGAACGCCGCGGCGCGGATGATTCCGTCGAGCGTGGCCATGTCGAAGAAGATCAGTTTGATGATCGCCAGTGCCGCAATGGTCAGGCCGGCGGCCAGTCGGGCCTGTATATGACGGAATCTGGGCGAGAGTACTAAAACGCCGGCGATGGTCGCCCAAGAGATGCTCAGCAGCATGTGGGAAAGGCTGAATCCGAGCCCCACATACATGAGAAGGTGGATAAACGGCAGGGCCGCAGCAGCTAGGCCGACGAGACCGAGTACAGGTGATGCCTTTTGTCGGGCGGCTGCAGCGACCATGCCAATATCCGTCAGTAGCAGTAGCAGCAGGCTCACGAATTCGGCCCACGACAGCGAGACATCAACTCCGGCGTTACGCATGGCCGTCGGAATGAGATAGGCATGCGCAATATTTGCGGCGAAGAACCATGCGATTCCCGCTGATTGCGCGCACAGGAGGGTATAGCGGGGTACCCGTGGGGCGGGCCACATGATGAGAAGCCAGGTCGCTGCTACGGATACCAAGGAGATCGGGATAATCGGCCAGTCGCTGTTGATTTCCGCCACGCCCGAGTACATGCGTAGGTCGTAGGCGAAGAATAGCCAGGGAATTGGGGAAGTCGCGAAAGCTGCGGGAGCGAAGTATCGCAGGGAAGGCTTCGTAAGGTACAGGCCCGCGAACGCCGCCCCTATAACGAGGCACCCGCCCACGAAAATCGGTCCTCCGAAGCGCATGGCGGCCGAGACGACGAGTGGTGTTGAAACTGCGGCCACGATTGCCAGTTTGAGCGGCTTTTCGAATGTGAATGCTCCGAATGGTTTTCTCGTGTTGGAAACTCCATCAGATTGCGTGGTTGCTTGTGCTTCATGCTCGAGTGGGGTCTCATGGGGCATCTCGGTGAGAAGCAGTGGCCCAAACTGACCTGCGATGAACATCAATGTGTAAATGATTCCTAGCCAACCGACCTCGAGAGCGCCGGAGATTGCGAGGAAGCCAGTGCTGAGGTTTCCCGCCAGCAAGAACGCGGCCACATACGGACGCAGCGGTTGTCTCCACAAAATGGCGGTGCCGGCAATCGTGAGTAATGGAAGGCCAAGGTGCGAAATAGCCGCACCGACATCGCCCCACTTGCCGTCAGTATTCATTGCGATGAGGCACATCAGCCCGCCGCCTATAACGACGGACCAGGCCGCGGTCGCGCTGGATTGAGCCCATCGGGCGCCAAAGAATCCGCCGCAGGTGAACACGAGGATTAGAGCGATTGCGACGCCTGCGGGAATCCAGTCGAGTAGAGCCCACATGGATAGCGCGGTCAGGCTCGCCGTCGCTAAAGAGGTCGCCATGAGCGCTGTAACCCCCGCTGGAAATGCTTTACGACGGTATGCCCACCTAGACGCTCCTGCCAAGACTGCGGCAAGCGCAAATGCTAGGACGACTCGGCCAACTGGTCCGAGAAGTCCCATTTGGATTGCCACGGCAACGAAGAATGCGATGCCTGCGGCGGTAATAAGCCCGCCGAAGGTCGCAATTATTCGGACGATTTGTTTTTCGTTCGTCCACCAGGGAGACCGTGCAGGTTGCGGGGCAGCTGGGGCCGATGGTGGAGCTGGTGGTGGAACGCTGGGTGAAAGGGATGGAGGATCCTGTTCGGGAATAGGCGTATGTAGAGTTGGAGGCCTCGAGTCCGTGGGTGGAGTCCCGGTATGAACAGCCCCAAGGGATTCGGTGTTATCCAGGGGGACAGTTTGTTCCAGGTTATGGCGGTAAATATTCGCAAGACGAGCAACTTTGGTGGCGCTAGTTTCGAGTTCCGCCAGTGCAGTAGCGAGCGAGTCGGCGATTTCATCTCGGGGATAGTCGCGGGTGGGAAAGTCCTGATTGTTGGCGTTTTTATTCATAGGCACGACTTTAGCCACTTTCTGTGGGGAAACTAATCCTGTGGGAAGATTAATCTACCGAGTGTGTTTGTCTTTGCGGGCTGAACTGGACTGCAGGCAGTGTGCGGTGACCTGGAAAATCGCGCGTTGTAAGGTTTTGGTGTTTCTGCCTGGTCGTGTTAGTATCTTGGGACGACCGCCAGAATGGCTATTTGAATAGTCATTCGGCAGCGAAGAGGATTTAAGTCCCACCCTTGGTGCGCCAAAGAATTACGGTTGTGCCGGGGTCCACCCTAACCGGGTTGGAGTATCAAAATGGCTCGGTTGGAAGGCGTGAAGGTGCTGCGAGAATTCGCCGCCGAACGCGCGTGGCTTTTCTTCCTTTCCCGCTTGCTATCGCGGTTTGAAACGAAGATTGTTCAGGTTCGACCTAGGAGGCCACATCAGCGCTGACACTCGTACAAACGAGGAGATTCGAGTACCCGAAGTCCGTCTCGTCGGACCGAACGGTGAGCAGGTAGGCGTCGTCCGTACTGGCGATGCACTCAAGCTGGCATACGAAGCAGATCTTGACCTGGTTGAGGTTGCTCCGCGTGCGAAGCCGCCGGTCGCAAAGATTATGGACTACGGCAAGTTCAAGTACGAACAGGCTCAGAAGGCCCGCGAGGCTCGAAAGAACCAGCAGCAGACTGTGGTCAAGGAGCAGAAGTTCCGTCCGAAGATCGACGACCACGACTACGAAACCAAGAAGAACAACGTTGTTCGCTTCTTGGAAAAGGGTTCCAAGGTCAAGGTCACGATTATGTTCCGTGGCCGTGAACAGTCTCGTCCAGAACTGGGTTTCCGTCTTCTGGAGCGCCTGGCCGCAGATGTCGAGGAATACGGCGTCGTCGAGGCTCGGCCGAAGCAGGACGGTCGCAACATGACTATGGTCCTGGGGCCGGTTCGGAACAAGGGTAAGAAGTAACCGACCTGACCAGAAATGGTTGTAAACGAGGCCTTCCGTCGTAGAGGCGGAAGGTCGCTAAGGGGAGAGTTTTAATATGAAGCAGAAGACCCACAAGGGCACCGCAAAGCGCATCAAGGTTACCGGCTCCGGCAAGCTGCGCCGCGAGCAGGCTAACCGCCGCCACCTCCTGGAGGGCAAGCCGTCCAAGCGCACTCGTCGCCTGAAGGGCACCGAGGACGTTGCAAAGTCCGACGTCAAGCGCGTCAAGCGCCTGCTGGGCAAGGCTTAATTTCTAAGCCCGACACCCACCTAGGTTTTATCGCCGGCACTGTGGCTAGACACAACGCCTAGAAAAAGCCCGAGCGATAACCCTCTTAATTTCACTAGTTCTTAAAGACAACGAAAAGGAAGTATCACCGTGGCACGTGTGAAGCGGTCTGTTAACGCTAAGAAGAAGCGTCGCGAAGTTCTCGATTCCGCAAAGGGCTACCGTGGTCAGCGCTCCCGCCTGTACCGCAAGGCCAAGGAGCAGATGCTCCACTCCAAGACCTACGAGTTCCGCGATCGCCGTCACCGTAAGGGCCAGTTCCGTCGTCTGTGGATCCAGCGCATCAACGCCGCTGCCCGCGCTAACGACATGACCTACAACCGTTTCATCCAGGGTCTGGCTCTGGCTGGCATCGAGGTCGACCGCAAGAACCTGGCTGAGCTGGCTGTCAACGACGCACCGGCTTTCGCCGCACTGGTCAAGGCCGCTAAGGAGGCCCTGCCGGAGGACGTCAACGCCAAGGCTTAATGCCAAAGGCCTCTAGCGCCCGCGCTTGCGATCTTTTACCCCGCCTTTTACGCTTCGGGAAACTATTTTCCCGGGGCGAAGGCGGGTTTTTGCTTGCGTACCCGCAGCAATGACCGAGGCACACTCGCACGAACGCCACGGCAGTTACCAAAATCGCGCAAGGTATATTCGAACGCATGAGTTTCTCAGATGAGTTGGCCCAGGCAAGCGGCCAGGACCAGGCGTTTAGCAAACGTACGCCTCGCATTGTCGCCGCTGCGAAGCTGCACCGTGCAGCAGCGCGTCGGAAAGCGGGGAGGTTCCTCGTCGAGGGCTTCAACAGTGTGGACGCGGCAATCAGATCGGACGCCGCGGTTGAAATTTACGCGACCCCACGCGCAGCAGAGGAGTTCGAGTCGCTCCTAGCCCCCGCAGTTGACGGAGGCTTCTCGGTGTCTCTAATCGACGACTCCGCCGCTTCCTCCTTAGCGGAAACCGTCACCACGACCGGGCTCTTCGCGGTCTGCGAGGCTTCGCGGGTGCAGCATGAGCTGGACACGGTTCTCTCTGCGGGGAAGCGCACCGGGGTCGTCGCCGTGTTGTTTGATTGCCAGGACCCTGGCAACCTCGGCACTGTCATCCGCATGGTCGATGCGCTCGGCCTCGGCGGGGTTATTCTCGCCGGTGATAGCGTAGATCCGCTGTCGGGGAAAGCGTCTCGGTCTTCCGCGGGTTCTGTGTTCCACGTCCCCTTCGTTCGCGAGCGCGACGCGGGCGCTGTGGTCACCTCCCTGCGCGAGGCTGGCTTTACGACGCTGGCCACGACCATGGATGGTCAAGTCGTACTTGGTCGAGACTCGCTGCCAGAAGGGCCGACTGCTTGGCTATTTGGCAACGAGGCGCATGGTTTGCAGCCCGAGGTTTTGGACGCTGCGAACCACTCAGTGTCCATTCCGATTCGAGGTGAGGCCGAGTCGCTGAACCTGGCCACCGCGGCGTCGATGTGTCTGTGGGAATCGGCGCGCGGCGCTTGAGCAGAACGTTTAAGGAGTAGCAGTGAGGGCAAGCTTAGGGTGCGTGCAAGAACGAGTCCGGGCCGCCCGCTATGATTATCCTCATCTAAAAATGTCGATGACTGATTGAGCAAGGTTGAGCAATACAGTGAGTAGCACACAGGGCGAAAAGCCGAATCCGATTGATCTTTCAGAGCAGGCGCTGAATAAGGCCGCCGATGCGGCTGTTGCTGCCTTTGACGCAGCTGCGAACTTGGAAGAGTTGGGTGCGGCCCGCAAGGCTCACCTGGGAGATGAGGCCTATATTCCGCAGGCTCGCCGTGCCCTGGGGTCTATCCCGAAGGCGGAGCGAAAGGACGCCGGCCGCCGGGTCAACATGGCGCGTGGTGCCGTCGAAAAGCAGTACGCGCAGCGTCTTGTGGTGCTGGAGGAAGAGGAAAACGCGCGGCGCCTGGTGGAAGAGCGCATCGACGTGTCGGTGGACACCGTCCGCGGTCAGCGCGGCGGTATGCACCCGATTACAATTCTGTCTGAGCAGATTGGCGATATTTTCGTCGGCATGGGCTGGGAGGTCGCAGAGGGCCCCGAGGTTGAGGCGGAATACTTCAACTTTGACGCGCTGAACTTCCTGCCGGATCACCCGGCTCGTACGCTGCAGGATACCTTCCACATTGCTCCGTCCGGCTCTCTGCAGGTGTTGCGTACCCACACCTCCCCGGTTCAGGTCCGCACCATGCAGTCGCGTGACCTGCCCATTTACGTCATCTGCCCGGGTCGTACGTTCCGCACGGACGAGCTCGATGCGACACACACCCCGGTGTTCCACCAGGTGGAGGGCCTCGCCGTGGACAAGGGGCTGACCATGGGACACCTGCGCGGCACCTTGGACCATATGGCGAAGGCGCTGTTCGGCCCGGAGACCAAGACCCGCATGCGCGCGAACTACTTCCCGTTCACCGAGCCGTCGGCTGAGGTGGATGTTTGGTTCCCGAACAAGAAGGGCGGCGCCGGCTGGATCGAGTGGGGCGGCTGCGGCATGGTCAACCCGAACGTGCTGCGTGCCTCCGGTATTGACCCGGAGATCTACTCGGGCTTTGCGTTCGGCATGGGCCTGGAGCGCACTCTGCAGTTCCGCAATGGCCTGTCCGATATGCGCGACATGGTCGAGGGCGATGTCCGTTTCACCCAGCCGTTCGGTATCCGCGGCTA
This sequence comes from Corynebacterium lactis RW2-5, assembly GCF_001274895.1. Lineage (NCBI taxonomy): Bacteria > Bacillati > Actinomycetota > Actinomycetes > Mycobacteriales > Corynebacteriaceae > Corynebacterium > Corynebacterium lactis. The sequence continues at coordinate 1,599,395 of NZ_CP006841.1, read as the reverse complement.
GATCGCTGACCTACACAAAGAGGAGTTTTTCTTAAATGTTCATTCCACAGTCGTGGGTCACTGATGTTGTTCGCGGCCCCGAAAACGCCACCAACCCGGATTGGTCCGTTACCCCGGATGAGCTGGATGCCGGCTTTGTCCGCGTCGGGTTCGAGACCGAGGGGCACGAGCCGCTGGAGCAGGTGACCGGCCCGCTGGTTTTCGGCCGTGTGGAGCAGGTCGAGGAGCTGGAGGGCTTCAAGAAGCCGATCCGCTATTGCCAGGTCAACGTCGGCGATGCCAATGGCACCGGTGAGCTGCAGGGCATCATCTGCGGTGCGCGTAACTTCGCCGAGGGCGATGAGGTAATCGTCGCGCTGCCGGGCTGTGTCCTGCCGGGTGGTTTCGAGATCGCTGCGCGCAAGACCTACGGCAAGATTTCCAACGGCATGCTGTGCTCGGAGTCGGAGCTGGGGCTGACGGATTCCTCCGCGGGTATCCTGACTCTCCCGGCGGGCACTGGCCAGCTGGGCGCATCGGCTAAGGGCTTCGTCGGTTTCGACGATGAGAAGTTCGAGGTCAACATCACTCCGGACCGCGGTTACGCGCTGTCCGCCCGTGGCCTGGGCCGCGAGATTTGCTCAGCTTTCAACCTGAAGTTCGCCGATCCGGCGCAGGTAGAGGCCCTGCCGGTCGAGGGCGAAAGCCTTCCAGTTACTCTCGACGCCGACACCGATGCACGTCGTTTCGGCCTGCGCCGAGTCACTGGTATTGACCCGAAAGCGCAGACCCCGTGGTGGATGCGCCGCCGCCTGATGCTGTCGGGTCAGCGCACCGTCAATCTGCCGACGGATATCACCAACTACGTCATGCTCCTGCTGGGCCAGCCGATGCACGCTTTCGACGGCTCTAAGATTGCCGGTGGCCTGCATATCCGCAACGCCAAGGCGGGGGAGACCCTCGAGACCCTCGACCATGTCGAGCGCAAGCTCGGCGAGGAGGATGTCGTCATCTGTGACGATGACGGCATTCAGTCTCTCGCCGGCATCATGGGCGGCTTGACCTCCGAGATTGCCGATGACACCACTGATGTCGTCTTCGAGGCCGCCATCTGGTCCCCGCTGCGCGTCTTTCGTGGTGGTCGCCGTCACAAAATTTCCTCTGAGGCTTCCCGACGCTTCGAGCGCGGCGTCGATCCTTCCCTGGTGGAGCCGGCACTGGACCTGGCGTGCCGCCTGTTGTCGGACATCGCCGGTGGCACCGTTGACGCAGGCCGCACCCTGGTCGGCAACGTGGAGGTCATGCCGGTGATTGATTTCGCTGCGAACCGCGCGAGCGAGGTCGCAGGCGTTGAATACTCCCGCGAGACAATTGTTGGCCGCCTCGAGGAGGTCGGCTGCTCGGTTGTCGATGAGGGCGAGCGCCTGAAGGTCACCCCGCCGACCTGGCGCCCGGACCTGACCATGTCCGCGGACCTGGTAGAGGAAATCCTGCGTCTGGAGGGCCTTGAGGACATCCCGGTGGTGCTCCCCGTTGCGCCGGCAGGTCGTGGCCTGACTCTGCGCCAGCAGCGCCGCCGCTTTGTCGGTCACGCCTTGGCTCACACCGGTTACCTGGAGATTCTGCCGACTCCGTTCACCGCCAATGACGTCTTCGACGTTTGGGGTCTGGATGCGGATGACCCGCGCCGCAATACGGTCAAGGTCATCAACCCGCTGGAGTCCGATCATGCACAGCTGGGCTCGACCCTGCTGCCGGCGATGCTGGAGTCTCTGAAGCGCAACGTCGCTCGCGGCCAGGTGGATCTCTCGCTGTATGGCATCGAGCAGGTCTCCATCGAGCGTGGCAACGGTAAGTCCCCGATGCTGTCGACTGCTGGCCTGCCGAGCGAGAAAGAGCGCAAGGCGCTGCTGGATTCGCTGCCGGAGCAGCCGCTGCATGTTGCGACGGTCGCCTGCGGCCGCATCGCTCTCGACACCCCGTGGGGAGACGAGCGCGCCTACGGCGTCGCTGATGCTATTGAGGCCGCCCGTACCGTGGCTCGCGCCGCGAACGTGGAGCTCGAGGTCCGAAACACCGAGCAGCTGCCGTGGCACCCGGGCCGCTGCGCCGAGCTGCTTGTCGACGGCACGGTCGTCGGCTATGCCGGTGAGCTGCACCCGAAGGTCTGCAAGGATGCCGGCCTGCCGGAGCGCACCTGCGCTATGGAGATGAACCTGGACGCAATTCCTGCGAGCGAGTACTTGCCGGCCCCGGTTCTCAGTCCGTTCCCGGCGGTTCACCAGGATGTCGCTTTGGTCGTCTCCGACGAGATTTCCGCCGCCGAGGTCCAGGCGACGCTGGTCGAGGGTGCCGGTGAGCTCCTCGAGTCGATTCGTATCTTTGATGTGTACCGCTCCGAGCAGATGGGCGTTGGAGTTCGTTCGCTGGCCTTCTCGCTGCGTTTCCGGGCAACCGACCGCACTCTGAAGGAAGAGGAGGCATCGGCCGCGCGCGAGGCAGCGATTGCTCTGGCGGAGAGCCGTCATCACGCGGAGCTCCGCGGTTAGAGGTAACGCCAAGCCTTATAAAGTGAATTTATTTAACCGTCGAAGGGGGTACCCTCGGCGGTTAAGTTTATTTAAGGGGATTGCGCTCGGTGAACGCATCTGTGCAGCCCCTTTGTTTTAGTTTTTGCGTATATAAGGCGCTTGGAGTGGGAAAACGTGAATAGGTAGTTTTACTGTCAAGTCTTCTAGATGTTGGCTATAAATTCTGTTGTCGATCAAGCTTTTGGACTAAAGCTGGAAAGAATTGCTATGAAACGTCGATTTTTGGCCACCTGCGCTGCCGCTTTCGGGCTGGCATTCGCAGGTGCAGTACCGGCAGGCGCACTTGTTAACGGTGAGCATGCGCAACCTAGTCCTGAGGCTGATTCTGTGGTGAAGCTGGTGGTTCCCCTCAATGCGTTCCGTGCCGCTGAGTGCACCGGTACTGCTGTGGATTCGCAGTGGGTTATCACTGCCGCCCACTGTGTTCAGGATGTTCCGCTTAAAGCCGGGCGTGTCACTGTTGGGCAGGGTGAAGGTGCTCGCACTGTGCAGATAAATGATTGGAAGGTCGCCCCGAGCGGGGATGTTGCTCTCGTGCATGTGGGCGAGGATCTAGGCCTGTCGTCGTACTCGTCGATTGACCGGGCGGGCATTGGCGCGGGTGAGGTGTCTGGCACTGTTTACGGTTGGTCGAGCCTTGGCGAAGGTGCCAGCGGGCGGCTTCCCAAGGCATCGGTAAAGGCGTCGGCTTGCCCGACGAACTATGACCTTTGTGCTAACGGTGACGGAATCCTCGCGCGTACCGCTCTGCCGACGGCCCTGCAGCAGGGGGACTCGGGCGGGCCTCTCTTTGTTGACGGTCGCCTTGTTGGAATGTTGTCTTCTGCGGTTTCGGTGGATCGTGGGGTGAATCCGGAGTCGACAGGTCAGTATCTTTACACTTCCACCAATTCTCTCAAGACGTGGATTGACGAGGTGCTGCGTACTGATCCTGCACAGGCTCCGGATCCGTCGGCACCTGACGTTGAGGAGCTGCCTACGGTGCCGGCTCCTATGCCGGTGATTCCGAATGTCAGTTCTCCAAGTTTGGCACCCAGTGTCTAAACCGTGTCCATTGTGCAATCTCTTGTGATTACACAAGCATTTATTCATCACATGAGTCACAAAATTGATGAATATCTTGCAATAGAATGAATAAAAGTGTTGAATATTCAACATGAGTATTTCTGTTGCCATCGCCGGTGCGACCGGTTATGCCGGAGGAGAAATCCTCCGGCTTCTACTGTCGCACCCGGCATATCAGTCCGGCGAATTAACCATCGGCGCCCTGACCGGGGCCTCGAATGCCGGTGCGCGAGTGGGCGATATTATGCCGCACGTCGCACCTCTCGCGGACCGACGAATTGAGGCAACGAATGCCGACACTCTATCGGGCCACGATGTCGTATTCCTCGGCCTGCCCCATGGACACTCGGCCGCCATCGCCAAGGATCTCGGCGAGGATGTTGCGATCATCGACTGCGGCGCCGACTTCCGCCTGAAGGACGCAGCTGAGTGGGAGCACTACTACGACTCCGAGCATGCGGGCACCTGGACTTACGGAATCCCGGAGCTACCGGGAAACCGCGAGGTTATTAAGAACTCCCGCCGCATCGCAGTGCCGGGCTGCTTTCCGACGGGCGGAACGCTCGCGGCCCTTCCCTCAGTGGCGAAGGGGCTGGTCGAGCCCGATTTGTCAATCGTCTCCATCACGGGTACCTCGGGGGCGGGTAAGAAGGCCGCTGTGCCGTTGCTGGGCTCCGAGGTAATGGGCAACCTGCGCGCCTACAATACCGCTGGCAAGCACCGCCACACTGCGGAGTTCCTCCAGAACCTGGGGGTATACGCCGAAGACCTGAAGGTCAGCTTCACTCCGGTTCTCGCTCCGACGTCGAGGGGAATCCTCACCACTATCACCGCACCGTTGAAGGATGCGTCGCTAAGCGAAGAAGCGGCGAGGGAGGTCTACCGCGAGTTTTACGCGAGTGAGCCCTTCGTGCAGATTCTGGCGGAGGGGCTCCAGCCTCAGACGCAGTCGGTAATCGGTTCGAACCTGGTCCAGATCCAGGTCGAGGTAGATCAGCGGTCCGGGCGACTGCTTATGACCTCAGCGATTGACAACCTCACTAAGGGCACCGGCGGGGCCGCGGTTCAGTGCATGAACCTTGTCACAGGGCTCAATGAAACTGCAGGACTTCCACAGGTAGGAGTAGCACCATGATGAAGGCGGAGAAAGAGGGACCGGTGAACGTCGGCGAGTCGGGTAAGGGCATCTGTGCGCCCAAGGGCTTCGTAGCGGCGGGTACGACCGCGGGCATTAAGGTCAGCGGCAAGCCGGACATGGCGCTGGTCGTTAACCAGGGGCCGGAGAAGACTGCTGCGGCGGTATTCACGCGAAACCGTGTCCAGGCGGCGCCGGTTGCCGTAACGAAGAGGCACATCGAAGACGGCAAGCTCAGTGCGGTTGTGTTGAACTCGGGCAACGCGAACGCCTGCAACGGCCAGCCGGGCATCGACGATGCGCTTGAGGTCTGCCAGGCCGTTGCTGACGCTCTCGGCGTCGACGTGACCGAGGTGGGCGCCTGCTCGACAGGCCTTATCGGCGACCGCCTGCCGATGGACATCGTGCTCGGCGGTGTCCCGAAGCTGGTGGAGGCCCTCGGCGACGACGCGGGGTCCGCCCACGCGGCCGCAGAGGCTATTCTCACCACGGACCTGGTTATCAAGGAAGCGGTGGTGGAAACCGGCGGCTTCACCGTCGGCGCGATGGGCAAGGGGGTCGGCATGATTAGCCCTTCCATGGCAACCATGCTCGGCGTAATCACTACCGATGCCAAGGTGAGCACCGAGATGCTTCACGACGCCATCGCCAAGGCATCCGAGGTCACCTTCAACCGCCTGGATATCGACGGTTCCACCTCGACGAACGACACCGTCATCATGATGGCAAGCGGCGCCTCCGGCGTTAACCCGACCCAGGAAGAGCTGGACAAGGCCGTGTTTGCGGTGTGCGACTCGATTGCGCGCCAGATGCAGTCCGATGCCGAGGGCGTGACCAAGCGCGTCTCCATCACCGTGCGCGGCACCGGCGGGGCAGAGGAGGCCCTGGTGGCTGCGCGTATTATCGGCCGCGACAACCTGTTCAAGTGCGCGATGTTCGGCTCCGACCCGAACTGGGGTCGCGTGCTTGCGGCGGTGGGAACTGCGCCGGTGGATATGGACCCGGAGCACATCACGGTGTCCTTCAACGGCCACGTTGTTTGCCGCGATACCGGCGGAACCCCGGATGCCCGCGAGGTTGATCTCTCGGGTGCCGATATCGCGGTCGAGGTTGACCTCGGCACCGGCAACGCAGAGGAGGCGACCGTGCGTACCACGGACCTCTCGCACGATTACGTCCACATCAACTCGGCCTACTCGTCCTAGGAGCGACAATGGTTCACGAGCTAACCGAAGGCCTGTCCTACGAACAGCGCGCCCACGTTCTTGCCGAGGCCCTGCCGTGGCTGCAGCACTACCGCGACAAGATCGTCGTCGTTAAGTACGGCGGAAATGCGATGACCGACCTGAAGCTGAAGAAAGCGTTCGCTCAGGACATGGTTTTCCTGCGCACCGTCGGCGTTAAGCCCGTGGTCGTCCATGGCGGCGGTCCGCAAATTTCCTCGATGCTGGGGCGACTCGGCCTCGAGGGGGAGTTCCGCGGCGGGTTCCGCGTGACCACTCCTGAGGTCATGGAAATCGTGCGCATGGTGCTGTTCGGTCAGGTGGGCCGCGAGCTGGTGAACCTAATCAACGCCTATGGCCCCTACGCGGTCGGTACCTCCGGCGAGGACGGCGGCCTGTTCACCGGCACCCGCCGCACGGTCACCGTCGCTGGCAAGGAGACCGATATCGGACTGGTCGGCAACATCACCTCGGTCCAGTCGGAGACTCTGATGGACCTTATCGACGCCGGTCGAATTCCAGTGGTGTCCACCATCGCGCCGTCGGAAGACGGCACCGAGGTCTACAACATCAACGCCGACACCGCGGCAGGTGCTCTGGCCTCGGCCATCAATGCGGACCGCCTGGTAATCCTCACCAATGTCGAGGGGCTTTACACCAACTGGCCGGACCGAGACTCCCTGGTGTCAAAGATTTCGGTATCGAAGCTGCGCGAGATTATGCCCACCCTGGATTCGGGGATGATTCCGAAGATGGAATCCTGCCTCAATGCGGTGGAAAAGGGTGTTCCGGCCGCCCACGTTATCGACGGCCGCCAGCCGCATTCGGTGTTGCTTGAGCTGATGACTTCCGGCGGTATCGGCACAATGGTGGAGCCGGGTTAGAACTCGCTGGAACGTCCCCGAGTCCGGGGCATCCTGTATAAGTAACTCGCAAGAATCAAGGTCAAAATTTTCGAAGGCAGGTCACACAAGAATGAGCGACTTCCAACAGCAGTGGCAGTCCACGATGATGGACAACTACGGCACGCCTCGCATTGAGGTGGCTAAGGGCAATGGGGCGACGTTCGTGGACTCCGAGGGCAAGGAGTACCTCGACCTGCTCAGCGGCATCGCCGTCAACGCGCTCGGCCATGCCCACCCGGCAATCGTCGAGGCGGTGACCGACCAGGTACAGACCCTTGGCCACGTGTCCAATATCTTTGCCTCCCAGCCTCCGCTGGATCTCGCCGCCAAGCTGGTTGATCTGACCGGCTGGGAGTCCGAGGACTCCCGCGTAATGTTCTGCAACTCGGGCACCGAGGCGAACGAGGCCGCATTCAAGCTTGCTCGCTTGACCGGCCGTCGCCGTATCATTTCGACTCACCACGGATTCCACGGCCGCACCATGGGCGCGCTGGCTATGACCGGCCAGCCCGATAAGCGTGCTCCCTTCGAGCCGATGCCCGCCGGCGTCGAGTTCGTTCCGTATGGGGACATCGACTTCCTCACCAAGACCATCGAGTCTGATCCGCTGGGCGTGGCCGCCGTCATCCTCGAGCCCATCCAGGGCGAGACCGGCGTGGTCGCCCCACCGGAGGGGTACTTCGCCGCAGTGCGCGAGCTCACCTCGCGTTTCGACGTTCTGCTGATCGTCGACGAGGTTCAGACCGGCATCGGCCGTACGGGCCGTTGGTTTGCGCACCAGCACGAGGGCATCGTTCCGGATGTTATGACGTTGGCTAAGGGCCTCGGCGGCGGTCTGCCGCTCGGCGCCGTTGTGGCCAATGGCCGCGCTGCCAAGCTGTTTACGCCGGGCGCGCACGGCACCACTTTTGGCGGCAACCCCATCTGCGCGTCGGCAGGCCTCGCGGTGATTAACACGCTGGAGGAGGAAAAGCTCGTCGACCGTGTGGCAGAGAAGGGCAAGGTTCTGGCTCGCAAACTCGCCTCGCTGAAGCACGTCGATCACGTCCGGGGCCGCGGTTTTATGCTCGGCCTGGTCCTGACGGACAACCTGGCGAAGGCCGCAGTGGACGCGGGCTATGAGCGCGGTGTCATCCTCAATGCTCCGCAACCGAATGTGATTCGCGTTGTTCCTCCGTTGATTCTCAGCGACGAGGAGATTAACCGCGCCGTCGAGCTAATTGATCTCTGCTTGAACGACGCAGCTGAGCAGATTGCTCAGCAGGCTCAGGCTCAGTAACCAGACCGACCGCGACATCTACCGAAAGATTCCTATTATGCTTCGACATTTTCTCGCCGATGACGACTTGACTCCTAAGGAGCAGGCCGAGGTTCTGAATCTGGCTGCCGAGCTGAAGGCCGCACCGTACTCGCACCGCCCCTTCGAGGGGCCGCAGTCGGTGGCCGTGCTGTTCGATAAGACGTCGACCCGCACGCGCTTTTCCTTCGACGCCGGCATCGCGGCGCTTGGCGGCAACGCCATCGTCGTTGAGACCGGCAACTCGCAGATGGGCAAGGGGGAGACTTACCAGGACACCGCCGCGGTGCTGAGCCGTTTCGTCTCGGCGATTGTCTGGCGCACCTACGCCCAGGCTGGTCTCGAGGCCATGGTGGAAACTGCAACGGTGCCCGTCGTCAATGCGCTTTCCGACGAATTCCACCCGTGCCAGATTCTCGCCGACCTGCAGACCATCATTGAACACAAGTGCCCAGGGGAGGGCCAGGCAGGTCTGAGCGGAAAGAAGGCGGTGTACTTCGGTGACGGCGCCAACAACATGGCGAATTCCTACCTCGTCGGCTTCGCGACGGCCGGGCTAGACGTGACAATCTGCGCGCCGGAGGAGTTCCTCCCGGAGCGGGTTTATGTCGACCGTGCGAAGAAAGTTGCCGCGGAAACCGGGGCGAAGGTCGAGGTCACCACTGACGTCGACAGCGCCATCGCGGGCGCCGACGTGGTAATCACAGACACCTGGGTCAGCATGGGGCAGGAGAGCGACGGCCTGGACCGCCGCACCCCGTTCCTGCCGTACCAGGTGAACAAGGAGCTGATGTGCAAGGCCAACGATGATGCGATCTTCCTGCACTGCTTGCCTGCTTACCGTGGCAACGAGGTCACGGCCGAGGTCATTGATGGCCCGCAGTCGGTGGTCTTCGATGAGGCCGAAAACCGCATGCACGCTCAGAAGGCCCTGCTGACCTGGCTCGTGAACAACTCGAGCGCGGAAAAGTAGAACCATGACTGGAGCACAGCCCGGATCGCGCACGGCACGGCAGGCACTCATCGCGGACCTGATTGCTCGGCACCATGTGTCCAGCCAAGTTCAGTTGGTGGAGCTTCTAGCTGCCGAGGGCATTGATATTGCGCAGGCGACGCTGTCTCGTGATCTCGATGAGTTGGGCGCGAGGAAGGTCCGTGATGAGTCCCGAGGTTCTCGGTACATGATTGCCGAGGACGCGGCAGCCGCAACCAGCGGCGCGCTATCTCGGATGCGGCGAGTTTTGGACGAGCTGCTTGTCTCCATCGACCACTCCGGATCCATTGCGGTGGTCCGGACTCCACCCGGTGCTGCACAGTACCTGGCCAGCGTGATTGATCGTGCGGGACTTAAGGACATCGTTGGCACAATCGCTGGCGATGACACGGTAATGTGCCTAGCCAGGGAACCGCTTTCCGGCGCTGATCTAGCCCAGCGTTTATCTGCCGGAACGAACCAGTAAAATATTTAAGACATTCAATTAGCACCGATTAAAGGAGCGCTACACCCCATGACCAACCGGGTTATTCTTGCCTACTCTGGTGGCCTCGACACCACCGTCGCTATTCCGTACCTGAAGGACATGACCGACGGCGAGGTTGTCGCGGTGTCCATCGATGTCGGACAGGGCGGCGAGGACATGGAGTCGGTGCGTCAGCGCGCTCTCGACGCCGGAGCCGTTGAGGCTGTCGTTGTTGACGCCAAGGACGAGTTCGCCGAGGAGTACTGCCTGCCGACTATCAAGGCGAACGGCCTCTACATGAAGCAGTACCCGCTGGTTTCTGCTCTGTCCCGTCCGCTGATCGTCAAGCACATGACTGAGGCTGCCAAGGAATTCGGCGGCACCCACGTCGCTCACGGCTGCACCGGTAAGGGCAATGACCAGGTTCGCTTCGAGGTCGGCTTTGCCAACACCGCGCCGGACCTGAAGATTATCGCTCCGGCCCGTGACTTCGCATGGACCCGCGACAAGGCCATCGCCTTCGCTGAGGAGAAGGGCCTGCCGATCGAGCAGTCCAAGTCCTCCCCGTTCTCCATCGACCAGAACCTCTTCGGCCGTGCTATCGAGACCGGCTACCTCGAGGACCTGTGGAACGCCCCGACCAAGGACGTCTACTCCTACACCGAGGACCCGACCCTGAACTTCAACTCCCCGGATGAGGTCATCATCTCCTTCGAGGACGGCAAGCCGACCGCGATCGACGGTAAGCCGGTTTCGGTGCTCGAGGCCATCGAGGAGATGAACCGCCGCGCCGGTGCCCAGGGTATCGGTCGTCTGGACATGGTCGAGGACCGCCTGGTCGGCATCAAGTCTCGCGAGATCTACGAGGCTCCGGGCGCCATCGCTATCATGATCGCGCACGCCGCTCTGGAGGACGTCACCGTTGAGCGTGAGCTGGCTCGCTACAAGCGCCAGGTTGAGGGCAAGTGGGCCGAGCTGGTCTACGACGGCCTGTGGTTCTCCCCGCTCAAGCGTGCTCTGGACACCTTCATCGAGGAGTCCCAGAAGGGCGTTTCCGGCGATATCCGCATGGTCATGCACGCTGGCAACTGCAACGTCAACGGCCGCCGTTCGAACACCTCGCTGTACGACTTCAACCTCGCCACCTACGACGAGGGCGACACCTTCGACCAGACCCTGGCTCGCGGCTTCGTCGAGCTGCACGGCCTGTCCTCGAAGATGGCCGCGAAGCGCGACTTCAACCTGTAAGTAACCGGAACTACTAGCGGAAAGGCCGGCTGATTATGGTCGAAAAGCACGGAACTAACGAGGGGTCGCTGTGGGGCGGCCGTTTCGCGGGTGGCCCGTCGGAGGCGATGGCAGCATTGAGCAAGTCCACGCACTTTGATTGGGTTCTCGCGCCTTACGACGTGCTGGCGTCGCAGGCCCACGCCCGTGTCCTGCACGCGCGAGGTCTGCTCAGCGACGCCGATTTCGAGACCATGATCACCGGCCTGAAGCAGCTGGGCGAGGACGTCACCTCGGGTGCATTCGGCCCGGAGCCCTCCGACGAGGATGTCCACGGTGCCATGGAGCGTGGCCTGATTGACCGCGTCGGCGCTGAGGTGGGAGGCCGCCTGCGCGCTGGCCGTTCCCGCAATGACCAGGTCGCGACGCTGTTCCGCATGTGGCTTCGCGACGCGGTTCGCGACGTCGCTCTGGACGTCTCCGACCTGATCGATGCACTGGTTGCTCAGTCCAAGGCGCACCCGACCGCAATCATGCCGGGCAAGACCCACTCGCAGGCTGCTCAGCCGGTGCTGCTAGCGCACCAGCTGCTTGCTCACGCCCAGCCACTGCTGCGCGACCTGGATCGCATCCGTGAACTGGACCGCCGCCTGGCGGTTTCCCCGTACGGTTCTGGCGCGCTGGCAGGCTCCTCGCTGCACCTGGATCCGGAGGCCATCGCCGCAGAGCTCGGCTTTGACTCCGCTGCCGATAACTCCATTGACGGCACTTCCTCGCGCGACTTCGCCTCCGAGACCGCCTTCGTCCTGGCCCAGATTGCCGTGGACATGTCTCGTTTGGCTGAGGAAATCATCTACTGGGCAACGCCGGAGTACGGCTACGTTACTCTTGCCGACGCCTGGTCCACGGGCTCGTCCATCATGCCGCAGAAGAAGAACCCGGACGTCGCGGAGCTTACCCGCGGCAAGACCGGCCGGCTTATCGGCAACCTCTCCGGCTTAATGGCAACCCTGAAGGCGCAGCCGCTGGCCTACAACCGGGACCTGCAGGAGGACAAGGAGCCGCTGGTCGATTCGGTCGAGCAGCTGAACCTGCTTCTTCCGGCTCTCACGGGTCTGGTCGCGACCCTGACCTTCCACGAGGAGCGCCTGCTCGAGCTCGCTCCCGCCGGATACACCCTGGCCACGGACCTAGCCGAGTGGCTGGTCCGCAAGGGCGTGCCCTTCCGCGATGCTCACGAGGCCTCCGGCCAGTGTGTCCGCGTCGCGGAGTCCAAGGGCGGAATCGGCCTGGATCAGCTCACGGACGAGGATCTCGCCGGCGTGCACCCGGCCCTGACCCCCGAGGTCCGTGAGGTTCTCACCGTTGAGGGCGCTGTTGCCTCCCGCGACACCCGCGGTGGCACCGCCGGTGTGCGCGTTGCGGAGCAGCTGGGCCGCGTCGAGGAGACCTTGGCCGCTGCTCGTGAGTGGGCCTCGACTCCGGTTCGCAAGTCGGCCGACGCCTGATCAGGGCGCAGAACTTTATCGAAAAGGTAGGTAGGAAAGTATGAGCCTGGACGCAAAACTCCTCGACATCCTCGTCTGCCCGCAAGACAAGGGCCCCCTCGACTACCTCGAGGATGAGCAGGTGCTGGTCAACCCGCGCCTGAAGGTCGCCTACCGAATCGACGAGGGAATCCCCGTCATGCTTGCGGACGAGGCTGTTGCCTGGGACCGTTAATGGCCTCGCGCGACGCGTTGCGTATGCCTTTTGATCGAAGCCTGCTGCAGGTCTCACCCATTGAGGCGGCGCGGCAGGTTCTGGGCTGTCGTATAGAGGTCCCCGCCGAGGGGATTGTCGCGACTATTACCGAGGTTGAGGCCTACGGCGGCCCGGCGGATTCGCGCTGGCCCGATCCCGCGGCGCATTGCTACCCGGGACTGACCGCGCGCAACCGTGCGATGTTCGGTCCCGCAGGGCATTGGTACGTCTACCGTTCCTACGGGATTCACTTTTGCCTCAACGTCACCTGTGCCGAAGACGGCGAAGGCGGAGGAATACTAATCCGCTCCGTCCGGATCGACTCCGGAGCTGATGCCGTGCGCCGGCGCCGCGGTGAAAAGCCCTCCGATTCAGGCCTTGGCCGCGGGCCCGGCAATGTAGGTCAGGCCCTAGGTATTGATTTGTCCGATTACGGCCACGATGCTTTGGATTGCGCGGGACGTCTATTTCTACAACCACGGGAATCTTCTTTACCCGAGGAGCGCGTTCGTTCGGGGCCTCGGGTCGGTGTGCGCCGGGCAGCCGAGCGGCCGTGGCGGCTCTGTCTCGAGGACGATTCCGTTTCCGCATATCGGAAGCACAAGTCCGCGCTCGCCGAATTCTAGTCGGGGCCGGTAGTTGAGAGCGTCGGCAAGCGGAGAGAATACACCCCTGATGGCCTGGGGCTGAAGGTGAAACGTTACGATAGAGAACGTGACTGAGCAGAACATTATCGACGAATTACAGTGGCGTGGGCTGATTAATCAGTCCACTGATGTTGAAGCGCTGCGCGAGGCGTGCGAAAACCCGATTGCTCTATATTGCGGTTTCGACCCGACGGGAGACTCGCTGCATGCGGGCCACCTGGTTCCGATGATTATGCTGCGGCGTTTCCAGCTGGCAGGGCACCACCCGATTGCGCTGGCCGGCGGTGCAACTGGCTTCATTGGCGATCCCCGTGATGTGGGTGAGCGGTCGATGCTCAGCCAGGAGACTATTGAGCACAACCTGGAGTCGATTAAGGGGCAGCTGCGGCGCTTCATTGACTTCGAGGGCGATTCCCCGGCGACGATGGTCAACAACGCGGACTGGACCATGAACATGTCCGTCATTGACTTCTTGCGCGATGTGGGCAAGAACTTCTCGCTGAATACGATGCTCGATCGCGATACCGTCAAACGCCGCCTCGAGTCCGACGGTATCTCCTACACCGAGTTTTCCTACATGCTGCTGCAGTCCAACGACTACGTGCAGCTGCGCCGCACCCACGACTGCATCCTGCAGATTGGCGGCGGTGACCAGTGGGGCAACATCGTTTCGGGCGTTGACCTCAACAGGCGTGTCGACGGTGCCAAGGTCCACGGCCTCACTGTGCCGCTGGTAACGGATGCGCAGGGACAGAAATTCGGTAAGTCCACCGGCGGCGGAAAACTGTGGCTGGATGCGGAGAAGACCTCGCCGTACTCCTGGTACCAGTACTTCCTGAACGCTGGTGACTCGGTAGTTATTGATTACCTGCGCTGGTTCACTTTCCTGTCCCAGGAGGAGATCGCGGAGTACGAGGTCGCCGTTGCGGAGCGTCCGTTCAAGCGTGAGGCTCAGCGTCGTCTGGCTCAGGAGATGACCAACCTGGTGCACGGCGAGGAGGCGACCAAGGCTGTCGAGCTGGCTGCTCAAGCTCTGTTCGGGCGTGCCGAGTTGGCCGACCTGGACGAAGCAACGCTCGTCGGCGCTGTCTCTGAGACTGAGGTGGCAGAAATCGCGTCAGGCGAGCCGCGCACTGCTGTAGACTTGCTGGTCGCCTCGGGCCTGGCGAAATCGAAGGGCGAGGCACGCCGCACTATTAAGGAAGGCGGTGCCTACGCGAACAATGAGCGCATTGCCGACGAAGAGTGGACGCCCGGTGAGGCCGACCTGCTGCACGGCAAGTGGGTTGTGCTGCGTCGCGGTAAGAAGAACTTCGCCGGTGTGAAATTCGTGTAAGTGCTGGTTGTTTAAAAGCAGCTTGCATTGCCGGGCCCTGTTTGCCCTGCGCCCACTCGATATTTATTCATCTGATTCGCGCTCAGTCGAATTTGCCAGCTTTTTGGATGAAGTAAGGTCGAAAATCTGGTCACTTCCTCCAAAAAGATGGCAAAAATAAAGAGTGGAGAGCGTTTGCCTGCTAGTTCATCGATGGCAGCCCGCAGCTCGCCGGCTGCCACACCGGTTAAAAACGTTGGCAGAAATGAAGGTAGGAGGCTCTTACAGGTGATTAGGAGCTGTGTTAGAACGGGCCCTCTCGGTTAGTTCACTTGCGATGTAGTAGCCAGCCACAGTGCTTGGTTATCCCCGGCAGCGAAGGTATCGAGAGCCCTGGGCATGTGGGCATCGGATGTCACCAAAACGCCGGTGCGGGGGCCGATGCCAATTAGTTTCTTTGCGAAGTGCGATGTTCCTGCGGCATTGCCAACGGTACTTTGCGAAGTACTCTCAGTCGTAATGCGATGGGCGGACACTCCACTGCGGACTAGTGCCTGTTTCATAGCAGCAGCTTCGCTTGGGCAGCCTGGTTGCGTCACGCCTCCCGAAACAATGACCGGGTTGAGGGGATGTGCTAGAGCTAGCTTTGCTGCTTCGTCAATACGGCCTACCAGTACAGCAGGCATCGAGCAAGAGCCAGCGTTGAGACGCGCGCCCAGAACAATGATTGGGACGTTTGGATCAAGGAGCGCTCCATGTGCTGCAGCTCGCCCCAGAGGGGAAGTTTTCAGGGGAGTTAACGTGGATGAGTTCAATGAAACTGCGGACGGAGAAGCGTCAGCGGTTGCCGGAATACACAGAGCGATGGCAGCAGTGAGGCTGGCTGCAAGCAAACGAGAAAGCCGTGACATACGTAGTAAACCCTTCGGGGAACGTGAACAAAAGTGTTGCGTAAAAAGCGTTTAGTGAATCGTATTATCCACAAACTCGTGCCTGCAAAATCAATATGAAAATTTTGTTTTATATAACCCTTTTCGGGTGCTTAGCTTTATGTTTATATGTAATGGAATGTACTGTTGGGGCTATTGGGAAAAGTGGAGATAATGGTAAATTTGTGGTTTATTTAAAAATATAAGTAATGTGTACCTTTTTGGCTGTAGTAAAAGTTGGAAACTAGGTTTAGCTCGCTAGGCAGTGAATCTAATGTCTGGCCAGTTTCGATTTTTATGAATTCTTCACCAGTCAGCGGGGTTAGGTCTGTGAACGGAGGATTGCCTGCGCAGACCACAGCAGCATCTAGCGGTCCCGCATCTCTATAGAACTGACGCATAGATTCCGTTAAAGCACTACGACAGTACCTAAGAACCGGCACTTTGAATCGCCGTATCACCGGGCCCCTCGACGGCTTTGACCTGGTATCCAGAGAATCCACGCTCATAGAACGCACAAACGAGGCGCGCCGCCCCAACTGCAGCCTCCGAATACCCAATCCCATGCGGAGGATGAATATTGGAAATGCAGTTGCGAGCCTCGTCGGTCGTGCCGGGTTTTGCTTTCCACGTCAGATACATTCCCAGCGAACTCGGGACCGAAAGTCCCGGCCGCTCACCAATAATCACAATCGTGGTGTCCCACCCGGCCCGCTCTCCGACATGATCGCCCAACGCAACGCGTCCTCGATGAGCGAAAACGGGAGCGGCAATCTGCTTGTCCGGTAACGCCTTCGCCAACTCGGTCTCCAATGCCGCGACCAACGGTGCCGCGTGCTCGTTGACTGCCTGCGGCGACAGCCCGTCGACGATCACAAAGCCGACGTCACCAACGTGTTTCAACCAATCGATATGATCGACATTTCCAGGCCGTCTGCCCAGATCAGGGCGCCGTAGATACTCGTGCCGGTCACTCGTTTGCGACTCCAACTCGCTCATATGCGAGATTTCTTCCTTGAGTCCCGCCACATCAACTCTGCTGTGCACAGCATCGCGTGCCGACGAATGGGCGGTGAGCAACGCCATCCGCTCATGAGTTGGCATTGCTGCTCCCGCACGGCCCAATCCGACCCGTGCTGGTGTGTAACTGCGCAAATCGTCAATACCTTTGACAATGTCGCCGTGGCGCTGCGTTACCTCATTACTCATTTTCAATCTCGTCCCTTCTAGTGCCGTGCGTTCCATCGCCGGTATGCACTTTCAGTACCGGTGCGTGCGGTGTGGCCTCGCTGAATGGCCTAATCTGCCGAGACCAGCGCAATGTTGTGCGCCTTATTCGCCAGTTCATTAAAGTCTTCGCCCATGAATTCGCCGGAGTTGGTGAGCTTGCCATTGCGTCCGATTAGGCCACGATCGTAAAGCCATGCTTCAAATTCGGGAGCGTGCTTGCGACCGGTAACCGCTCGGGCAGCTGCGACATCGTGATAGGACAGGGACTGGTAGCCGAGCATGATGTCGTCGGCGCCGGGAACCGTGATGACGAACCCGGCCGCCGCCTGAATGAGCAGGTGGAGTAGAACGTCCATATCGTTCGAGTCCGCTTCTGCGTGGTTCGTGTAGCAGACGTCGACTCCCATGTTGAGTCCGAGAATCTTTCCGCAGAATAGATCTTCGAGACCAGCTCGGATAATTTGTTTGCCGTCATACAGGTATTCGGGGCCGATAAACCCGACGACGGTGTTGGTCAGGAATGGGTCGTAGTGCCGAGCGAGTCCATAGGCTCTGGCCTCGAGCGTCTGTTGATCCAGCGGCTGACCTGCCGGAGTCAGATGCGCATTGGCCGAAAGGCATGAGCCCTGGCCCGTCTCGAAGTACATGACGTTGTTTCCGACCGTTCCCCGTTTCAACTCACGCGCCGCCAGATTGGCCTCCTCCAGCATTGTTTGTGTCACACCGAAGCTCTTCAGCGTTTTCTCGGTGCCCGCAATCGACTGGAAAACGAGATCGACCGGGGCCCCTTCGGCAATGAGATCGGCGGTGGTCGTGACATGAGTCAGGACGCAGGATTGGGTAGGGATTTCATAGCGACTCCGCACATCGTCGATAAGCTGCAACAAGTAGCGAACGCGCTGTGGCGAGTCTGTAGCCGGGTTGATTCCGATCACGGCATCTCCAGCCCCTAGGCTGAGCCCATCGATGATAGCGGCGGCGACCCCGGTGGCGTCATCTGCGGGGTGATTTGGTTGGAGCCTCGTTGCGATTCTTCCCGGAAGGCCGACCGTATTCCGGAACGCCTTCGTGACTACCGATGCCGCCGACACTGCGATGAGTTCTCCGTTGCTCATGAGCTTCGACACTGCAGCGACCATCTCGGGAGTCAGTGCCCATTGAACGGACTCCAAAATCTCCGCAGCATCGTCGCGGTATGACACTGCGAGCAGCCATTCGCGGAACTCGCCGACCGTCATCGAAGCAAGCGGCCGGAATGCTTCAGCATCGTGATTGTCCAGGATTATCTTGGTCACGCAGTCGTGTTCATATGGCAGCGAGGGGTTTTCCAGTAGGTCCGCCAACGGGACGTCGGCAAGCACCCACCCGGCGGCAGAGCGCGCTGCCTCTGACCGGGCGGCGCATCCGGCGAGCTCATCACCGGAGCGCTGCGGCGTGGCCTTGGCGAGCACATCGGCGAGGTTTGTGAATTGGTAGGTGTGTCCGTGCAGAGTTTGTGAGTACACAGTGGGTTTTCCTCTCCCTAATACGTGCAGGGCTTTTCGTCTTGATGGAGGTGGGGGAGTGAGGCGCCGATGTCCGTTGTAAAGTGCGCTTTACGACGCTCATGAAGCAGGTGCGCAACGACCAGGACAGCAAGTGTCGCAGCGGAAATTCCCGCGACATATGGGTTGGCGACGACCTGGGCGACAATGGCGCCGAGGGCGAGCACGAATGCGAAGGTGGAGGTGACGAGGCCTCCGGGGGTGCGGTACGGTCGCGTCATTTTCGGTCGGTTACGGCGCAGTACGATGTGCGAGAGCATCATCAGGGCGTACGAAATCACGGCTCCGAATACAGCGATGGACATGAGGAAGTCGCCATCGAAGATGAGAGTCAGTCCGAAACCGAGTATTGCCGGGGCGATTGTGGCCCATGTGGGGACGTTCTTGCGGTTAGTACGGGAAAAAATTGGCGGGATTAGCCGTTCCCGAGACATGGAGTACACGAGCCGCGAATATCCGTACATGATGGAGAAAAAAGACGCGACAAGTCCGGTGAGAGCGGCGCAATTGATTGCGTAGACGATGGATGGGTTAGCGCCGATGGAGTTAAGTCCACTGACCAGGGGATTGTCGGAGTTGGCGTATATGGAGGTGCCGGCGGCGCCTGGGCCGAGGATCATCATCGCGCAGGCTGCGATGAACAAGATTGCCATTGCAGTGACGATTGCTTTGGGGATGTCGCGGCTCGGGTTCTTCGCATCTTCCGCGGCCATTGGCACGCCCTCGACTGCGAGAAAGAACCAGATTGCGAAAGGAATTGCGTGCCATACGCTGCCGGCGCCGTGAGGGAATAGCGGAAGACCGTCGGCGAAGTTCGCAGTGGATACGTGAGGTGCCATCGTGAAGGAATAGATAACGAGAGCCACGAGAGCGGCACCTGTTATACCGAGCATCAATTTCAAGGCTTCGCCTGCGCCGGCGAGGTGAATGAGCACGAATATGGCGTAGCAAGCCAGGTACACAAGCCAGCCATTTGTGAGGCCAAATAGTTGGAGCGACTCCACATATCCACCGATGAATGTGGTGATTGCCGCTGGGGCGATGACGTATTCGATCATGATGGCTGCCGCCGTGATGAACCCGCCCGTGCGGCCGAGTGCGACGGTTGCGAAAAGATGACCGCCGCCCGCACTGGGTATTGCGGCGGAGAGCTCGGCGAGGCAGAGGCACATAGCTAGATAGAGAGCTGCGACAATGGCGAGAGCAACTGCAAGTCCTCCGAAGCCGCCGGCTTTGAGACCGAATTGCCATCCGGCGAAGTCACCGGAGATAACGAAGGAAACTCCTAGGCTGGCGAGCAGAATCCAACCTGCTGAACCTTGATGTGTGCCTTGAAGGGCCGATACCTGATGCAGAGATGTCGGCGCTTGACTCTGGGAGGAGGCAAGCGTTGTGAGTTTATTGTGGTCCATGACGCGGTTCGCCTCCTTGGGGCCTTATATCTCTAGAGCAACCGTGAAAACATAACTGTATATAGATACCTGATTACGTAATCACGTAATCCATATGCTCCAGTAGGGCTGCAAGGTGGTCAAGCGGTATTTTTCGTTAACTTTTGGTTAACGGTGGTGACGTTGGATGTCTGGCTTTGTTATTCGTTGGTTGGTGGGGCGCTACGGGCTTGTTGGTGGGTGGGTTCTGGGGAAGTTGTTGCGGTGGCCCGTTTTAAGAACGGTGTTTTTGTGTGTTGACCTGGGGATTGGTGTTTGTTGGTGGGGTGTGTGTAATGTATTCGAAGTCAGCGCGACCGGGGGTTGCCACTGAGGGTGGTTTTCTGGTTGGTGTTGGTGTGGGGGAAGCATTCCTTTTTGTTCATTGATTGTTCACTGAGCGTTTGTTTGGTGTTCGGTTGGTGGGTGTGGTATTGTTTCTTCCTGCTGCTCACGGCGATTGTGCCTTGTTTTAGGTGTGGTTGGTTGTGGGTGTGTGTTGTTTGAGAACTCAATAGTGTGCCGATGTACTTACTTTTTATTTTTTGGTGATGATCATCGTGTGCTTTTTGGTGCGCTGCGTTGTTGGTGGGGTGCCTCCGGGCCTGTTGTGGGTTCGTGAGTGCTTCTGCTGATGGTGGTTGTGCTGATGGTAGGCGTTGGTTGTTTACTGTTGGTGTTTGATCATTGTTTAGTGGTTGAATAACTGTTTTTGGTGTCATCGTAGTTTTTCCTCGTCGGTTGATGCGGTGATGCTGTTTTTTCTAGATCATTTTTGCCAGAGGTCATCATGGTGCTGCGCGTTTGTGTGTGGTGGTGTGGTGGTTTTTGTTTGTTCTAGTTTTTTGTCAGGTTTTTGGGCCTTTTTTGTTCTTCTTATTTGAAGGTTTTTATGGAGGGTTTGATCCTGGCTCAGGACGAACGCTGGCGGCGTGCTTAACACATGCAAGTCGAACGGTAAGGCTCCAGCTTGCTGGGGTACACGAGTGGCGAACGGGTGAGTAACACGTGGGTGACCTGCCCTGCACTTCGGGATAAGCCTGGGAAACTGGGTCTAATACCGGATAGGACCACATTCTAGGGGTGTGGTGGAAAGTTTTTTCGGTGTGGGATGGGCCCGCGGCCTATCAGCTTGTTGGTGGGGTAATGGCCTACCAAGGCGTCGACGGGTAGCCGGCCTGAGAGGGTGGACGGCCACATTGGGACTGAGACACGGCCCAGACTCCTACGGGAGGCAGCAGTGGGGAATATTGCACAATGGGCGAAAGCCTGATGCAGCGACGCCGCGTGGGGGATGACGGCCTTCGGGTTGTAAACTCCTTTCACCATCGACGAAGGGTTTCTGACGGTAGATGGAGAAGAAGCACCGGCTAACTACGTGCCAGCAGCCGCGGTAATACGTAGGGTGCGAGCGTTGTCCGGAATTACTGGGCGTAAAGAGCTCGTAGGTGGTTTGTCGCGTCGTCTGTGAAATTCCGGGGCTTAACTCCGGGCGTGCAGGCGATACGGGCATAACTTGAGTACTGTAGGGGAGACTGGAATTCCTGGTGTAGCGGTGAAATGCGCAGATATCAGGAGGAACACCGGTGGCGAAGGCGGGTCTCTGGGCAGTAACTGACGCTGAGGAGCGAAAGCATGGGGAGCGAACAGGATTAGATACCCTGGTAGTCCATGCCGTAAACGGTGGGCGCTAGGTGTGGGTTTCCTTCCACGGGATCCGTGCCGTAGCTAACGCATTAAGCGCCCCGCCTGGGGAGTACGGCCGCAAGGCTAAAACTCAAAGGAATTGACGGGGGCCCGCACAAGCGGCGGAGCATGTGGATTAATTCGATGCAACGCGAAGAACCTTACCTGGGCTTGACATATACAGGATCGCCGCAGAGATGTGGTTTCCCTTGTGGCTTGTATACAGGTGGTGCATGGTTGTCGTCAGCTCGTGTCGTGAGATGTTGGGTTAAGTCCCGCAACGAGCGCAACCCTTGTCTTATGTTGCCAGCACGTTGTGGTGGGGACTCGTAAGAGACTGCCGGGGTCAACTCGGAGGAAGGTGGGGATGACGTCAAATCATCATGCCCCTTATGTCCAGGGCTTCACACATGCTACAATGGTCGGTACAGTGGGTTGCGAGCCTGTGAGGGTGAGCTAATCCCTTAAAGCCGGTCTCAGTTCGGATCGGGGTCTGCAACTCGACCCCGTGAAGTCGGAGTCGCTAGTAATCGCAGATCAGCAATGCTGCGGTGAATACGTTCCCGGGCCTTGTACACACCGCCCGTCACGTCATGAAAGTCGGTAACACCCGAAGCCAGTGGCCTAACTTTTGAGGGAGCTGTCGAAGGTGGGATTGGCGATTGGGACGAAGTCGTAACAAGGTAGCCGTACCGGAAGGTGCGGCTGGATCACCTCCTTTCTAAGGAGTTTATTTTTCTCTAGTCATTTTTCGCATCGTGTTGGTGTGGGTGGCTGTTTTTTGTTTTTGAGGGTGGATACATCCTGCTGCAGGGCACCAAGGTTGGTGTTCTGGCGTGGTTGGTGATTGTCATCGTGTAAGAAGTGTGTGTGTTGGTGCGCTGTTGGGTGTCTGGGATGACACTGTGTGCATGCTGCTGCTGTTGTTGTGGTGGTGTGTGGGTTTGTCCCGTGTGGCTATGCTGGCCCTGCTGAGTGGTTTTGTCTTGGTGGTGGTTGGTGTGGGTGTTGTGTGAGAACTGGATAGTGGACGCGAGCATCTTGTTTTTCTGTAAGTTCGAGTAAAACAGTTTTTTGATTGTTTGATTTGTTCTTAGTTATTTGTGTTGTGTTGTAAGGGCGCATGGTGGATGCCTTGGCATAGTAGGCCGATGAAGGACGTGAGAGGCTGCGATAGGCCTCGGGGAGCTGCCAACTGAGCGTTGATCCGAGGGTGTCCGAATGGGGAAACCTGGCCGTTGTTATGGGCGGTCGCTGCCAGATGAATTCATAGTCTGGTTGGTGGTTACGCGGGGAAGTGAAACATCTCAGTACCCGTAGGAAGAGAAAACAATTGTGATTCCGTTAGTAGTGGCGAACGAACGTGGATGAGGCTAAACCGCGTCACGTGTGATACCTGGCAGGGGTTGCGTGTGTGGTGTTGTGGGGATGCAATGTGTGGGGTCTGCCAGCCTTGCGCCGCGTTATCAGGGGATAGTTGAAGTGGATTGGAATGTCCTGCCGTAGACGGTGAGAGCCCGGTAGATGAAATCTTTCTGGTGTGTGGTTGTTGTGTTTCCCGAGTAGCAGCGGGCTCGTGGAATCTGCTGTGAATCTGCCGGGACCACCCGGTAAGCCTAAATACCTGCTATGACCGATAGTGGATAGTACCGTGAGGGAATGGTGAAAAGTACCCCGGGAGGGGAGTGAAATAGTACCTGAAACCATGTGCTTACAATCCGTCAGAGCCTTTTTTTGGGGTGATGGCGTGCCTTTTGAAGAATGAGCCTGCGAGTCAGCGGCATGTCGCGAGGTTAACCCGTGTTGTGGGGTAGTCGTAGCGAAAGCGAATACTAACTAGTGTGTTTTTTAGTGGCATGTCCTGGACCCGAAGCGGGGTGATCTACCCATGGCCAGTGTGAAGCAGAGGTAAGACTCTGTGGAGGCGCGAACCCACTTAGGTTGAAAACTGAGGGGATGAGCTGTGGGTAGGGGTGAAAGGCCAATCAAACTCCGTGATAGCTGGTTCTCCCCGAAATGCATTTAGGTGCAGCGTCGTGTGTTTCCTCCTGGAGGTAGAGCTACTGGTTGGTTTAGCGGGACTATCATCTTAGCGACATCAGCCAAACTCCGAATGCTGGGTAGGTCAGAGCGCGGCAGTGAGACTGCGGGGGATAAGCTTCGTAGTCGAGAGGGAAAC
The DNA here is from genome assembly GCF_001274895.1 of Corynebacterium lactis RW2-5. Classification (NCBI taxonomy): domain Bacteria; kingdom Bacillati; phylum Actinomycetota; class Actinomycetes; order Mycobacteriales; family Corynebacteriaceae; genus Corynebacterium; species Corynebacterium lactis. Next base: position 1,575,810 of record NZ_CP006841.1, on the reverse strand, counting down.
AGCCCAGATCGCCGGCTAAGGCCCCTAAGGGTGTGCTAAGTGGAAAAGGATGTGGGATCGCGAAGACAACCAGGAGGTTGGCTTAGAAGCAGCCATCCTTGAAAGAGTGCGTAATAGCTCACTGGTCGAGTGGTTCTGCGCCGACAATGTAGTGGGGCTCAAGTACACCGCCGAAGCCGCGGCAATCAACGTTTTGTTGGTTGGGTAGGGGAGCGTCGCGTAGTTGCTGTGAAGCGTGCGGGTAACCGTCATGTGGAGTGTGCGCGAGTGAGAATGCAGGCATGAGTAGCGAATGAGGAGTGGAAAACTCCTCCGCCGAATGACTAAGGGTTCCTGGGCCAGGTTAATCCTCCCAGGGTGAGTCGGGACCTAAGGCGAGGCCGACAGGCGTAGTCGATGGACAACGGGTTGATATTCCCGTACCCGTTTTTTCGCGCCCATGGTGAATCAGTGATACTAACCCACCTGATCATGCGCTGTTACCTTCCTTCGGGTTGGTTGGTGTGTGTGATGCTGGGGACCTGATCTGGTAGTAGCCAAGTGATGGGGTGACGCAGGAAGGTAGCCGTGCCACGTGATGGTTGTCGTGGTGTAAGCGTGTGGCCCGTGGGATAGGTAAATCCGTTCCACATGATGGGTGAGGCGTGATGCGTACCCGGTTTGCGGGGAAGTTGGTGATCCTATGCTGTCGAGAAAAGCCTCTAGCGATGTGAATTGACGGCCCGTACCCTAAACCGACACAGGTGGTCAGGTAGAGAATACTAAGGCGATCGGGATAACTGTGGTTAAGGAACTCGGCAAAATGCCCCCGTAACTTCGGGAGAAGGGGGGCCACTGCTGGTGAACGACGTAGTAGAGCTGGTGGTGGCCGCAGAGAATAGAGGGAAGCGACTGTTTACTAAAAACACAGGTCCGTGCGAAGACGATAAGTCGATGTATACGGACTGACGCCTGCCCGGTGCTGGAAGGTTAAGAGGACCTGTTAGATACTTTTGGTGTCGAAGCGGAGAATTTAAGCCCCAGTAAACGGCGGTGGTAACTATAACCATCCTAAGGTAGCGAAATTCCTTGTCGGGTAAGTTCCGACCTGCACGAATGGCGTAACGACTTCCCTGCTGTCTCAACCACAGACCCGGCGAAATTGCAGTACGAGTAAAGATGCTCGTTACGCGCGGCAGGACGAAAAGACCCCGGGACCTTCACTATAGCTTGGTATTGGTGTTTGGTTCGGTTTGTGTAGGATAGGTGGGAGACTGTGAAACTATCACGCCAGTGGTGGTGGAGTCGTTGTTGAAATACCACTCTGATCGTATTGAGCATCTAACCTTGGCCCATGATCTGGGTTGGGGACAGTGCCTGGTGGGTAGTTTAACTGGGGCGGTTGCCTCCCAAAGAGTAACGGAGGCGCCCAAAGGTTCCCTCAGCCTGGTTGGCAATCAGGTGTTGAGTGTAAGTGCACAAGGGAGCTTGACTGTGAGACTGACAGGTCGAGCAGGTAGGAAACTAGGGACTAGTGATCCGGCACCGGCTTGTGGAAGCGGTGTCGCTCAACGGATAAAAGGTACCCCGGGGATAACAGGCTGATCTTCCCCAAGAGTCCATATCGACGGGATGGTTTGGCACCTCGATGTCGGCTCGTCGCATCCTGGGGCTGGAGTAGGTCCCAAGGGTTGGGCTGTTCGCCCATTAAAGCGGCACGCGAGCTGGGTTTAGAACGTCGTGAGACAGTTCGGTCTCTATCCGCCGCGCGCGTAGAAACTTGAGGAACGCTGTCCCTAGTACGAGAGGACCGGGATGGACGTACCTCTGGTGTGCCAGTTGTCCCGCCTGGGGCATGGCTGGTTGGCTACGTACGGAAGGGATAACCGCTGAAAGCATCTAAGCGGGAAGCCTGTTCCAAGATTAGGTTTCTTTTGAGGCCCCCTAGAGATGATGGGGTTGATAGGCCGGATCTGGAAGCACAGTAATGTGTGGAGGTGACCGGTACTAATTGGCCGAACGTCAACACAAAAAATGTTGGTGAAATCAAGAGTTTTGCTCGCGTCTATTGTTCAGTGTCTGGCATGACACCGCCTACCCAGTGTTTGTGGTGGGGGTTGGCCAGTTGTTTGTCGGTGGTGTTAGCGGTGGGGTCACGCCCGGTCCCATTCCGAACCCGGAAGCTAAGTCCACCTGCGCCGATGGTACTGCACTCGGGAGGGTGTGGGAGAGTAGGTCGCTGCCGGCATTGTTTTTGTTTGGTGGGGAGGGTTACTGACCGTGTGGTTGGTGGCCCTCCCCACCCTTTTTGTTATTTGGGGTGTTCCCGCATTGGTGAGGACTCCGCCGGGGCGCAGGCCGGGCGGCGGCGCAGCGGCGGGGCGAGTAGGGATGGTTGGTCGATTCGGTCAATGTTGTGTCATTGTGCCGATGTTGTGCCATGGTATGCCGTGTCATAACGTCGGTGCGGTGTCATTGAGTGGCTTTATTAGCCGGTAGCGTTGCCATCATGCGGAGTATCGGACGTACGGTCCGCCTAACCAAGCGCCTATTAACGCCACGTACGCGATATTTCCAACTTACTTCTGCCATCCCGCTGGATTATCCCCAGCTCACTCCGCGGAGCTCGCCACCCTTAACACAGTTCCGCTGTGCGACTTCCCAGCACAGCGAGCCGCAACAGCCCGAATACTTCCCCGGCCCGCTCAGTCGGGTGTAACCTCGGTTATTTACACAAGTAAATTCTTTTGAAAATAGGTGAGTCAACCCTAATATTATCTAGGTAACGATTACCTAAGTCGGGCAGGGGTAAGCTGCGCCCTCAATGCCCAGCGGTCCGCCGTTTGACCCGACTTCGACCGAAGGGAACCGCCTTTAATGGCTCGCACTAACTCCGGCCGTGTCCGCAATATTGTTGCTGCTACTGCAGCAAGCCTGTCGCTAGTCCTCGCATCGTGCTCGACTGGCTCTGGTGCTGGCAATGAAGCCCAGTCCAACGCCTCGCAGGAATCGCAGTCCACGATTACCGTCACGGATAACCACGGTGATCAGAAGATCAATTCGCCGGCGGAAAAGGTGGTCGCCACCGATAACCGCTCCTTCGAGATTCTCGACAATTGGGGCGTTAACGTCGTAGTCGCTCCGAAGCCTATTGTTCCGTTCACTGTCTCCGGTATCAAGGACAACAAGGACATCCAGGACCTCGGTAGCCACCGTGAGCCTAACCTGGAGCTTGTCGCCGCCGCCGACCCGGACTTGATTGTCAACGGTCAGCGCTTTGCGAAGTACTACGAGGACATGAAGAAGCTGGCCCCTAGCTCCGCAATCGTCGAGTTCGAGCCGCGCAAAGACCAGCCCCTCGACGCCGAGCTGAAGCGCCACGCTGAGGGCCTGGGCAAGGCCTTTGGCAAGGAGGAGGACGCTAAGCAGCTCATCGCGGACTTCGACAAGGCTCTCGAGCGCGCGAAGAAGGCTTACGACCCGAATGTCAAGGTCATGGCCCTGAACTCTTCGGGCGGCACCTTGGGCTACATTGCACCGTCGGTAGGCCGTACCTTCGGTCCGGTGTTCGACATGATCGGCATGAAGCCCGCTTTGGAAGTTGCTAATTCCTCTGACGATCACCAGGGTGATGAGATTTCCGTTGAGGCAATCGCTAAGGCAAACCCGGACTTCATTATGGTTCTCGATCGTGATGCCGGCACCTCTGTTCGTGGCACCTCCGAGTACCGCTCCGCGCAGTCCGTCGTCGAGGAAGCCGCTCCGTTGAAGAACGTTAAGGCGGTGAAGGAGGGCAAGATTTACTACGCGCCCGAGGACACCTACACCAACGAGTCGATCATCACCTACACCGAAATTCTGAACTCGCTCGCCGACGCCTTCGAGCAGGCCTAACCGCCCGCGGCCTTCCTCGAGCGCGGTTTCCTCACCCTCACCTATGAATAAGCTTTTTGACGTCAAACTCGTCGCCGGGGTCGCCTTCGTGGTGGCCCTTTTGGCGGTTTCGCTTTTTGTCGGCCAGTACGACATCCTCGGTGCAGAGGATGGCTGGGCGATGTTCGGCATTACCCGTATCCCACGCACTGTCGCGCTGGTTCTTTCAGGCGCGGCGATGGCGATGTGCGGGCTGGTCATGCAGCTGCTCACTCACAACAAGTTCGTGGAGCCAACCACGACCGGTACTACAGAGTGGGCGGGTCTCGGGCTGATCTTTGTCATGTACTTTTTTCCGTCTGCGTCGATACTGGGGCGGATGGGCGGCGCGATTATCTTTGCGTTTATCGGCACTGTGATATTTTTCCTGTTCCTGCGTCGGGTCAGCCTGAAGTCAAGCCTGATTGTGCCGATTGTTGGCATTATGCTCGGCGCGGTGGTTAGTTCCGTGTCCACGTTTTTCGCGCTGCAGACGAATATGCTGCAGTCTTTGGGCGTGTGGTTCTCGGGCTCGTTCACCGACATCTACAAGGGACAATACGAGTTCCTGTGGCTCGTCGTCGCGATCGTGGTTGTCGTGTTCCTCTTCAGCGACCGTCTGACGGTCGCGGGTCTCGGTAAGGACATTGCAACTAACGTTGGCCTGAACTACAACCAGATTGTGTTCTTCGGTACGGGACTGATTGCAATCGCAACGGGCCTGGTCACAGTGGTCGTGGGCAACCTGCCCTTCCTGGGGCTCGTGGTACCGAATATCGTCTCTATGTTCCGCGGCGATGACCTTCGCTCCAATCTTCCGTGGGTGTGCCTGGTCGGCATTGCGGTCGTAACCATCGCGGACCTTCTCGGGCGCATCATCATCGCTCCTTTCGAGGTGCCCGTTTCCGTGATTCTGGGAATCATGGGCGCGGTTGTCTTCGTCTACTTGATTGTCAGGAGGCGCCGTGTTTAGTGACGCAACGTTCAACACAGCGTCGGCAAGCGAAAAACGGGTGACGACCTCGTTTAGCGGTGAGCGGGCGAGGAGGCGCTACTGGATTATCCTCGGGGCTCTCGTAGTGGCGGCGGCGTTTTTCACGGCCGGACTGCTGGCGTGGGGCAACCCTCTGCCGTTTGGGACCGACGGGTTCTGGCTGATCGCGCGCAGGCGTGCCGACGCTATCGTTGCGATGGCTATCGTCGCATGTGCTCAGGCGGTGGCGACGGTGGCGTTCCAATCGATTGCGAATAATCGCATCATTACGCCATCGATTATGGGGTTCGAGGCGCTCTATGTCGCGATTAGTACGTCGGCGGTCTACTTTTTCGGTGTGACGGGGCTGGCGCAGGCCGGGTCGCTGAGCGCGTTCGTGATGCAGCTGGCGCTGATGGTGGGGCTGTCGCTAGTGCTGTACACGTGGCTGCTGACAGGGCGGGGCGCGGACATGCACAGCATGCTGCTGGTCGGCATCGTGATCGGCGGTGGGCTGGCGTCGCTTTCGACGTTCATGCAGAGGCTGCTGACCCCGTCGGAGTTTGATCTGCTAACGGCGCGGCTTTTCGGCTCGGTCAATAACGCCGATCCGGAGTTTTATCCGGTGGCGATTCCACTTGTGGTGGTGGGTATCGCGGTGATTGTCTGGCACTCGCGGGTGCTGAACGTGATGGCGATGGGCCGCGACGTGTCGACGGCGCTGGGAGTGAACTACCAGCGCAGCTCGATTACCGTGCTGGTGTTCGTCGCGGTGCTAATGGCGGTGTCGACGGCGATGGTCGGCCCGATGACGTTCCTGGGCTTCCTGGTCGCCACGATCGCGTACCAGGCGGCGGATACGTTTGATCACCGTTTCGTACTGCCGATGGCGGCGCTGATTGGTTACGTCACCTTGGCTGGAGCGTACTTCGTTCTCAATCACGTCTTCTACGCGCAGGGCGTGGTGTCCATAATCATCGAGCTGGTTGGCGGTTCGATCTTCCTCTACGTTGTTTTGAAGAAGGGACGGCTATGATTCGCCTCGAAAACGTCCGTAAGAATTACACCAGCGAGGTCGAAATTGGGCCCGTCAGCCTGGAGTTTCCGAACAATGCCATCACCGCGCTGATCGGTCCCAATGGCGCGGGCAAGTCTACGTTGCTGACGATGATCGGGCGCTTGCTCGGCGTCGATTCGGGCACCATCAACGTGGGGCCTTACGACGTCGGTGCGGCGAAGTCGAAGGACCTGGCGAAGGTGCTGTCGATCCTGCGTCAGGACAATCACTTCGTCACACGCTTGACCGTCCGGCAGCTGGTCAGCTTCGGCCGTTTCCCGTACAGCCACGGCCGGCTGACTGCCGAGGACGAGGAGATCATCTCCCGCTACATCGAGTTTTTGAACCTTGGCGCGCTGCAGGGGCGCTACCTGGACGAGCTGTCGGGTGGCCAGCGGCAGCGCGCCTACGTGGCGATGGTTCTGTGCCAGGAAACCGAGTACGTGCTGCTGGATGAGCCGCTGAACAACCTGGACATCTCGCATTCGGTGGACATTATGGCGCACCTGCGCACCGCGGTCCGTCAGATGGGCCGCACGATGGTGGTGGTTCTCCACGACATTAACTTTGCAGCCCGCTACGCGGATCACATCTGCGCGGTGAAGGATGGGCAGATTGTCGAGCACGGCCCGACCCGCGAGCTGATGCGCTCGGAGGTGCTCAGTCCCATCTTTGGCACACAGATTGACATCGTCGAGGGGCCGCACGGTCCGGTTGCCTGCTACGGGTCCTAGACAGTCACCGAAGGGGCGGGCCCTCGGGCTCAAGCCCGCGCCGACGGGCTGGTGATGCTCGCGTGATGCTCGCGAGGCGCTCGGGTAAAATTAGCCGCCATGACTATTACCGCTGCCGTTGACGGATCCGCCCTCCACAACCCGGGGCCTGCAGGTTGGTGCTGGTACATCGACGATGACTGCTGGGCCGCCGGAGGCTGGAAGGAAGGCACCAACAACCGCGGCGAACTCACCGCTCTCGCCGAGCTGCTGCGCGCCACCGCACACCTTGCCGACGAGCACCTTCACGTCCTGTGCGACTCCCAGTACGTGATCAACTCGGTGACTAAGTGGATGCCGGGATGGAAGCGCAAGGGCTGGAAGAAACGCGATGGAAAGCCGGTGCTCAACGTGGATATTCTGCAGGATATCGACGCATTGTTGGTCGGCCGAAAAATAGATATGGAATGGGTCAAGGGCCACTCCGGCCACGATATGAACGAAGCCGCCGATCAGCGTGCCCGCGCCGCCGCAACCGCGTACCAGAAGGGCACGAAGGTTCCGCACGGCCCGGGGTTCGGCTCGGGCGCTAGTCAGGTTGCACCGACTGCCGCTGCCTCCGCCGCCGCCTCGCGGTCTGCCGAGTCCTCGCAGCAGAGCCTCTTCGACTTCGACTCACCCGCCGTCGACAGTCGCACCGAAACGCTGCGCACCGCCGCCGAGCAGGCGCTGACCACTCTCCGTCGCGCCGCTCGTAGGGCCGAGCAGGGCAGCGACCGGGCTCTTCGTACTCTGCTTGCCGACGCCGTCACGAACGTCTCGGTGGAGCAGGTAGCGGGGGAGTTGTCGTCGGCAAGCGAGGAGCTGACCGTAATTGGGGCTACGGCGGTGGCGCTGCTGCGCGGTGAGGGGTGGACCGCGCTGGCGACGTGGAGTCTTGAGCCGGAGCTGAAGTTGGTCGGCTGGCATTTGAGCCGGTAGGCTAAAGGTTTGGTCTGTTCGGTGAGCGACGGCGAATCCGGTGTTGCTGGTAGCCTGAATAGGCGTAATTAGTCGTGGTCGGCGAGCGTCGGTTGCGCGCGTATTTTTCCCATTTCAATCACGTTATTTATAAGGAGCTCCGACTTACATGGCTGAGCACGAGGGTCCCCGTTCAGGCGAGAGCCGAGGAAACCGCGGAAACCACGGGGCAAACCGTTCGCACGGGCGCGGCGACGGCGGCTTTAAGGGTCGTGGACGCGGCGGTAATGGCGGCAACGGCGGTCGCGGTGGCCGTGGCCAGGGTGCGAGGGGCTTCCGTCGCGATGACCGGGATGACCGTCGCCGTGACGACCGCCGTCGTGATGACCGGGGTGACCGGAATGATCGCAACGACCGTAACGAGCGCGGTGGCTTCGGGGAGCGTCGCGAAGGTGGCCGCCCGAACCGCGATGACCGCCGTGGCCGTGGTGGCCAGCGTGGTCAGGGCGATCGTCGTCGCTCCAATCGCGGCGGTCGTTTCCAGGATGAGAAGCGTACGCACCGGACTGGTCCTCAGCGTCCGGGCTTCCGCGAGGAGCGCATCGAGGCCCGTAAGAACGAGCCGTCGATTCCGGATGACGTGCGGGCAGACGAGCTCGATGCCAGCGTGCGCCAGGACCTGAAGAGCCTGGCAAAGGATAACGCGGACAAGGTCGCACGCCACATGATTATGGCTGCGATGCTGCTGGCGGAGGATCCGAAGCAGGCGCTGGCGCACGCCCGTGCCGCGAAGGACCGCGCTGGCCGTGTGGGCGTTGTCCGCGAGACCGCTGGTGTCACCGCTTACCACGCGGGCGAGTGGAAGGAAGCGCTGTCCGAGCTGCGCGCCGCTCGCCGTATCTCCGGCGGACCAGGTTTGCTGGCCGTAATGGCTGACTGCGAGCGTGGCCTTGGACGCCCGGAGAAGGCTATTGAGCTGGGCCGTTCCGATGAAGCCAGCCAGCTGGACGCCGAGACCAAGACCGAGCTTGCCATCGTTATCGCTGGTGCCCGCCGTGACCTGGGCGAGCTGGATGAGGCCATCGTCGAGCTGGAGACCCAGAACCTGGACCCGGAGCGCGAGGACTTCGAGGCGGCGCGCCTGTTCTACGCCTACGCGGATGCCCTGGCTGCCGCCGGCCGCACTGATGAGGCGAAGACCTGGTTCACCCGCAGCGCCAAGATTGACGAGGACGAGCTGCTCGACGCCCGCGAGCGCGTCGAAGAGCTGGACTAGGCCGGGGCTTTTAGCCCTGACCGGCGGTGGTTGCCCTATGTACCCGTGGTTCGGACCCGCCGCCCACTGGTCCCGTGGCTCCGCGTCAACGAAAAACTCGCATCCTGATTGAAGGATTCTCACACGAAGGACTTAAAACACTCATGGCAACTGTTGCCTCCGCTTTTGATGCCGCACTGCTCGATCTCGACGGAACAATTTACGAGGGCGGTGCCCCGGTCCCGGGCGCGCTGGAAGGACTGACGGAGGCTAACCTGCCGATGGTGTTTATCACCAACAATGCCTCGCGCGCCCCGCAGGTCGTCGCAGATCAGCTCAATTCGCTGGGCTATACGGTCGAGGCCGAGGACGTAATGACCTCGGCACAGGCCGCAATCGCCATGGCTGCGGACATTATCCCGGCCGGTTCTAACGTCTACGTGCTGGGCGCGGAGTCTTTCAAGCAGCTGGCCCGCGACGCCGGATACACCGTCGTTGATTCCGCCGACGATTCCCCGGCCGCCGTCTTCCATGGTCTCAACCGCGAGATGACCTGGAACGAGATCTCCGAGGCGGCACTGTCGATCTCCCGGGGTGCGCGTTATCTCGCCTCTAACCTGGACACCACGCTTCCCGACGAGCGAGGCTTCCTCGTCGGCAACGGCTCTATCGCGGCGGCCATCACCACGACCACCGGCGTGGAGCCGCTCAGCGCGGGCAAGCCGAAGCCCCCGATGTTCCTGAAAGCCGCCGAGAAAATCGGCTCGAAGCGCCCGGTAGCGATTGGTGACCGCCTAGACACCGATATCGCCGGCGGTAACGCTGCCAGGTTCGAGACATTCATGGTGGTCACGGGCGTATCCACGCACATGGATGTCGTCCGAGCGCGCCCGGAGCACCGCCCGAGCCTCATTGGCGCCGACATGACCGCCCTGAACCGCGAGGAATCCGCCGCCCGCCCGGGCCCGCAGGCTGGTTTCACTGCGCTTTACGACGACTCGGATCCGACCGTGGTTGTGCTCTCCGGCGGCGACGCCGAGGACCCGCGCATGGGCGATCCCGCGCAGGCTGCCGTTGCCGCGCTGCTCACGGTCGCCGGGTTGGTGTGGGCGTCGGAAAGCGGAAAGGACCGTGCGGCGGCAGTTTCCCAGGTGCGCGCGGACGGCGCGCTGGCGGCAGAGGCACTGAGCGCGTGGAGGCTGTAGATGAGTGACGCCAAACCAGGACCTACCCCGGCGGCGATGCCGGGGGCGAGCCAGGTGAGCCCGGAGGACGTGCGCGCGGCAGTGGCCGAGGCGCTGGGGCAGCCTGCGCCGACTCCGCAAGACCGCGTAGCGCAGTTCGAGCGGGCGCACGAGATTTTGGATGAGGCGCTGAGCTCTGCGCGTCGAGGAGGGAAGTAGATGGCGAAGTCGAAGGGGTCTCCGAAGCGTCGTCTGGACGCGGAGCTGGTGCGTCGCAAGATTGCGCGGTCTCGCGAGGCTGCGGTGCAGATGATCAAGGCCGGTCGTGTGGAGGTCGGCGGTTTCGCCGCGACGAAGCCCGCGACGGCGGTGACAGGCGACGTGTCCATTCGCGTTACCGGCGTAGACGAGGACGAAAACTGGGCGTCGCGCGGCGCGCACAAGCTGCTGGGCGCTCTAGAGGCGTTCGAGGCGCAGGGTCTGGATATTTCCGGGCGTGCGGTGCTGGATGCGGGCGCGTCGACAGGAGGGTTCACCGACGTGTGCCTGCGCCGCGACGTGGAGAAGGTCTACGCCGTGGATGTCGGCTACGGGCAGCTGGTCTGGCGGCTGCAGGATGACCCGCGCGTGGTGGTGCTCGACCGCACGAACGTCCGTAATCTGACGCCGGAGATTCTCGGCGGCACGGCGAACCTAATGGTGGGCGACCTTTCGTTTATCTCCCTGAACCTGGTATTGCCTGCGATTGTCTCCTGCATGGATGACGGCGCGGACCTGCTGCCGATGGTCAAACCGCAGTTTGAGGTCGGCAAAGAGCGCCTGGGCCATGGCGGCGTGGTGCGCAGCGATGAGCTGCGCCGCGAGGTTGTGGTTGAGGTCGCGAATAACGCTCGCAAGCTGGGCCTATCCTTCCGGGGTGCGGTCGCAAGCCCGCTGCCGGGGCCGTCTGGCAACGTGGAGTTTTTCCTGTGGTTGGTCAAGGACGGCGGCGCCACAGATTCGGGCGACGAGGCCGTCGCCGAGGCAATCGCCACGGCAGTGAAGGAGGGGCCGAAGCCATGAGCGATACCGACGAGCTGAAGAAGGCCGGCCAACGCGAGATTCTGCTGGTCCCGCACACCGGCCGCAGCGCCAACCTGGAGATGGCCGCCGAGGCCGCGGAGCTGCTGGAGGCCGCGGACATTTGCGTCCGCGTGCTTGCGGGCAAGAACCCGGAGGCCCTGGCCGCGCACCCGGTGCTGGGCAAGTACAAGCGTTTCTGGCATTCGCCGCAGGCCGCGGCCGGCTGTGAGCTGGTCCTGGTTCTCGGCGGCGACGGCACTTTCCTTCGCGCCGCCGATATCGCGCACTCGGCAGATCTGCCGGTGCTCGGCATCAACATGGGCCATGTCGGATTCCTGGCCGAGTGGGAACAGGAGTCCATGACCGAGGCGATCAGCCGTGTCATTGAGCGCTCCTGGTGGATCGAAGATCGGATGACCATCCGCGCGACGGTCCGCGACACCACAGGCCGTGTCATCGGCACGGGATGGGCGCTCAACGAGGTCAGCATCGAAAACCAAAACCGCCGCGGTGTTCTCGATGTCGTCCTCGAGGTCGACGGCCGCCCGGTGTCCTCCTACGGCTGCGACGGCGTGCTTGTCTCCACGCCGACCGGCTCGACTGCCTACGCTTTCTCTGCGGGCGGCCCGGTCCTGTGGCCGGAGCTCGACGCCATGCTGGTGGTGCCGAACAACGCCCACGCGCTTTTCGACCGCCCGCTGGTCATCTCCCCGCACTCGTCCATCGCGATTGAGACCAACCCCGACACCGCCGAGGCCGTCGCGGTCCTCGACGGCTTCCGGCCGATCGTGATGCCGCCGGGCAGCCGCATTGAGATTACCCGCGGGGTGCAGCCGGTGCGCTGGGTCCGCCTGGACACGCAGCCTTTCGCAGATCGCCTCGTGCACAAGTTCCGCCTGCCGACGACCGGATGGCGCGGCCCGGCCAACGAGAATGAGTAAGGGGGCCGAATGCTCACAGAGATTTCCATCCGCGACCTCGGCGTCATTCCGGACGCAACTGTCGAATTCAGCCCCGGTTTGACCGTCCTGACCGGCGAGACCGGCGCCGGCAAGACCATGGTGGTCACCAGCCTGAAGCTGCTCTGCGGCGCGCGCGCCGATGCCGGCCGCGTGCGCACCGGCGCCGAAAGGGCTGTGGTCGAGGGCCGCGTCGGAACCTCTGGGCTTGCCGACGCCGAAACCGCCCTGATCGACAGCTCCGTCGCGGAACTCGGCGGCGAGCGCGACGAAAACGATGAGTACCTGCTGGCGCGCCAGGTATCTGCGAAGGGACGTTCCAAGGCGTGGGTCGGAGGCCGCTCCGCATCCGCTGCGGCGCTGGCGGATATCTCCACGCGCCTGATTGCCATCCACGGCCAGAACGATCAGTTGCGCTTGCACAGTGCGGACGAGCAGCGCGCGGCAATCGACCGCATGGACCCGGAGAAAATTGGGCCGCTGCTGGATACCTATCGCGAGCAGCGTAAGATCTGGCGGGCGCTGTCGAAGGAACTGGAGGAGAAGACCTCGAAGCGCCGGGAGCTTGCCATGCGCGCCGATCAGCTCTCATTTGCCGTCGAGGAGATTGACGCGGTGTCGCCGGAGCCGGACGAGGACGCCACGCTCGCATCCCAGATTCGCAGGCTCCAGGACTTGGATGGTCTACGCGATGCCGCCGGTACGGCACTGGCGTCGATTGATGGGCCTGCGGCGTTGGAGGCCATCGGGTCGTCGGCAAGCGCTGGCGCGGGCGGCGGGGACGAGGAGTCCGGTGCGGCGGAGCTGCTGGGTGTGGCGGCGGCAGAGCTGGGTGCCTCGGAGGATGAGGAGCTGCAGGGCTTTGCGCAGCAGCTGCGCGCGCTGACGGGTGAGCTGGCCGAGGTCTCGGCGGGGCTTGGCGGGTTTTTGGCCTCGCTGCCGGAGGAGACGGAGTCCCTGGACGCGCTGATGCAGCGGCAGGCGGAGATAAAGAATTTGACGCGCAAGTACGCGCCCGACATCGAGGGCGTGCTGGCGTGGCGGGACAAGGCGGAGCGCAAGCTCGCGACGCTGGATGTCTCGGGCGAGGCGCTGGATAAGCTCGCCGAGCAGATTGCCGCGGCCGAGAAGAAGCTGGCGGCAACGGCGGCGAAGCTGACCAAGGCTCGCAAGGCGGCGGCGAAGAAGCTGGAGCAGGCGGTTACGAAGGAACTCAAAGGCCTGGCCATGCCGCACACCTCACTGGTGGTGGCGTTCCACGAGGAGGGCGCGGGCAAAGGCACGGAGAAGGGCGCGGCCAAGCCTGCAGCCAAGCCCAAGCCCACCTTCGGCCCCGCGGGCGTCGAGACAATCGAATTCATGCTGCGCGCGCACGCGGGCGCGGAGCCGAGGCCGCTGGCGTCGAGCGCGTCGGGAGGTGAGCTCTCGCGCATCATGCTGGCGCTGGAGGTTGTGCTGGCGGCGGGGCAGTCGGGGCACACGATGGTCTTCGACGAGGTCGACGCGGGTGTCGGCGGTCGCGCGGCGGTGGAGATCGGCAAGCGGCTACGGGCGTTGGCGGCGAATAATCAGGTCATCGTGGTCACACACCTGCCGCAGGTGGCAGCGTTCGCGGACACGCACCTGGTGGTGAGCAAGGACGCGCAGTCTGGCGCGGTGTCCTCGGAGGTGCGCAGCCTCGGCGACTCCGAGCGCATCGACGAGCTGGCCCGTATGATGGCCGGCTTGGATGATTCCGATTCGGGCCGTGCGCACGCGCAGGATCTTCTGGATCAGGCTCGGCGCGCCTTCGCGGGGAATTAGCAGCACTTATGTTTCACTAATGCACATGAGTCTGTTCTCCCGGAACGCAAAAGATCTTCCTGGCATTACTGGTACCGTCCGCGATGGCTCCCGCCGCGACCGCGCGCTGAGGCGCATGTCGGCGGGCGATATCGTGGTTATTGACGCGCCCGATATTTCGCGCCCGCTGGCGCAGCAGCTTATCGACGCAAACGTGGCCGCCGTGGTCAACGCTGGCGCTTTTACCACCGGCTTCGTTCCGAATTACGGCCCGCGCATGCTTCTGGATGCCGACATCACGCTGGTGGAAAACGCCGGCGCGGAGGCTTTTGACAAGCTTAAGGACGGCAGGGCCGGTCGCCTGCACGAGGGCAAGCTCTTCTATGGCGACCGCCGCGTGGCCGCCGGCGATGTCGTGGACGAGGCGGGCCTGGAGGCCAGCTTCGACGAGGCTCGCTCCAACATGATCGACCGCCTGGAGGCCCTGTCGGGCAACCTGGTGGAGTTCGCGAAGACGGAGTCGCCGCTCTACATCGATGGCCTGGGCATTCCGGATGAGACGGAGCCGCTGCGCGGCCGCAAGGTCGTTGTGGTCAGCCCTGGCGAGGGTCACCGGGAGACCCTTGAGGACCTGAAGAATTTCATCCGCGAGTACGAGCCGCTCCTGATCGGCGTGGACGGCGGCGCGGACACGCTGTTTGACCTGAAGTACCAGCCGGATTACATCATCGGCGATCCGGAGAACATCAACTCGGAGGCGCTGCGCAGCGCCGGTTGCGTCATCCTGCCCGCCGACCCGGACGGTCACGCCGTGGGCCTGGAGCGCATCCAGGATTTGGGCATCGGCGCGATGACTTTCCCCGCGCTGTCCGATTCCGCGACCGACCTGGCGTTGGTCTTCGCTGCGCATCACGAGGCCGACATGGTCGTCTCCGTCGGCGCGTCGCAGTCGCTGGACAGCATCTACCACGAGGCCGATCAGCGCGGGGTTCCCTCGGCTCTGCTGTCTCGCCTGAAGGTGGGCGACAAGCTTGTCGACGGTCGCCTGGTCGCCGATCTCTACCAGATCAATGGGCGCGGTTTCGGTATCGCCTGGGCTATCCTCGCGATTTTCGTGGCGCTGGCCGTGATCTTCGCAATCGCGGGCACCTCGGGTGACGGCACTGTCGCCGAGAACCTGATCGACACCTGGAACTCCATTGCTCTGTGGTTCCAGGGACTATTTAAGTAGTTAAGTTTTTGGGGTGAGTGGGTATGGCAAAGCGGCGCAGCGGTAAGTTCACGGCTGGTGTGACGGGAGCGGCTCTCGGCGTGGCCGTGGGCGCGGCGCTGGGCGCGTACGTGCTCAACCCCGCAGGTGCCGGTATCGATTTCGGTGGTGCCGCCGCCTCCGAGCGCGATTCCGCTAAGGCTGAGGCTGAGGCCCAGCAGGCGCGCGCCGACGAGGCCAACCGCATCCTCAAGCCTGTCGTGGGCGAGGTGGTCAAGGATGCGCTTGCCGACGTTCCCACCCTCGTCATTGCGACACCGGACGCTACCGATGAGCAGCTCAAAACGGTTGCGGAGACCTTGAAGGCGGCCGGTGCTCCTGACGCGGGGGTGCTGAAGCTGACCGATAAGTTCCTGTCGGCCTCCGGTGCGGATGAGTTAAAGGACACCGTGGCTACCTCGCTGCCGACGAACGTGCAGCTGGACGCCGAGCGCCGTGATCCGGGGCGCCAGGCCGGCCAGGCGCTGGCGCCGGTGCTGGAGCTGGGCAAGGACGGCGGAGAGCAGGCAAGTGCTGCCGACCGAAAGCTGCTGTTGGAGTCGCTGAAGGGCGCCGGCTTCGTCGACTACGAGGAGGGCACGCTGCGCCCGGCCGCTGGCATCGTGATTGTGGGGGAGCACGGCACGGTGAAGGGGGCTGGCGGTGACGGTTCCGGCGCTTCGAAGGAGGACGCCGAGTTCGGCGCGACCATCGTCGCAGACCTGGCGACTGCGCTGGCCGAGGGCCTGGGGCAGAGCGGTGCGAACGGACACGTTGTAGTGGCGACTGACGGCGCCGACACAGGCGCGATTGCCACGCTGGATTCCCGTGGCGGCGCATCCAATATGGTTGGACGAGTTCGTGCAGTATCGGATTCTGCAGGCCAGATTGGGCTGGTTAGGGATTTGAAGGGGTAGGGCTCCACAGCGCTGCTACGGGGAGGGCTGCGAGTCGGTCGCCAAGGAGCCGACCGTGGGTATCAGTGGTAAGTACGTATCCTGCAACGAAGCGGTCCCCAAGCTTTTCTCGAAGCCAGGCGAGGTGTCTGTAGTCGCCCGGTGCTACCGAGGATGCTGCCTTAACTTCCAGAGCGATTACGCGGCCGTCGTCAAGCTCGATGACCAGGTCAATCTCGCGTCCATCGGGGCTGCGGTAGTGGAATAGCTCCCAATCGTCGGAGGCCCACGTTTTCTGGCGCAGCAGTTCGCTGGCGACGAAGGCCTCTAAGAATCCGCCGAACGATTGGCCCTTAACTAGGTCCTTAAGAATCGCGGGCTTGGCACCTGTGAGCCATAGGCCGAGGCCGGGATCGCTGATTACAGACTTGTGCCGACCGACTTCGCGTTTGAGCAAATTTGGAGTCCACGGCGGTAGCAGGTCGACGAGGAACAATCCCTCGAGTAGGCGAAGATACTGTGCGGCCGAACCCGCCGCGATGTTCAGGTCGTTCGCTAGCCTGCCGACGATTGTCTCGGATCCCTGCACCGCTGCCAACGCGCGCAGCAATGCCATAACTTGCTCGGGCTGCCGAATCTTAGCCAGCTCCTGTATATCGCGCGACAGCAAACGACTGATGTAAGACTTCATCCATGTTTGTCTCATTCGGTCCGAAAGTTGCTGTGCCTCAGGCATAGAACCACGCCAGATGATATCGACGTAGTCGCTTCGGGTAAGTGCGGAGGCCTCATTGGCAGGTGCGAAGTCAGCTAAAACTCGTGCGACGAAATCTTCCTTGACCCCGAGGAGTTCTCCCTGGCTAAAGCCCCTTATCTGCAGGCTTGTCACCCGACCTGCCAGGCTATCGGCTGCTGCCTCTCCGGTGGTCATCTTCGAACTACCCGTGATGAGGAAACGGCCGGGGCGACGAAGGCGATCAATTTCTGCTTTTAGCGGCAAGATTAGCTCGGGGACACGCTGAAATTCATCAATCACCATCATCCCCGCAGGATTCTGGCTAAGGAAGCCTCGAGGGTCGCTTGCCGCGACGCTCCGAGTTTCCGGGTCATCCATTGTGAAACTCAGGACATTTGTACCTGCACGGGCGAGGTCATCCGAAACCTGTTTAGTGAGTGTTGATTTTCCCACCTGGCGAGCACCCAGTACTTCGACAGCAGGGAAATGTTCCGTTAGTTCTGCCAGAAGTAGCGCCGAGTTCCGAGATAAGAGCTGGTCCATGCAGCTCATTCTAGGTGGTGATGTGAGGGTGGTCTAGTTGTAATGAAAGATGGTGGCTAGCCCTGATGTAGATTGGTGTCGATACTCGATGAAGAATGGTGGCAATAACTAGTTCACTCTGGTGGCATAGATCAGTCGATTCTGGTGGCGTAATCTAGCGCTTTGCGGTGGACACCGCAAAGCGAATGCTGCTACGTGCCGAAATGTTCCGGGATGAATGTCCTGCACCTAACCCGAAGACTTTTAGTGCAGAATATTCTTTATGTCTAAGTTTTCTGAGGTCCTCGAACAGCTGCGGGAAAACCAGCCGAAGGCGAAGTATGGCATCGCTTTTGAGAAGCTGATGGTCAATTACTTCCGCACTGACCCGACGTTGAGGGCCCAGTTTGATGAGGTCTACCGTTGGTCGGACTGGCGCTACAACGGTGGTAAACCCGACACCGGTATTGATCTTGTTGCCCGCCGCATTGACGACGGGTCGTGGACTGCGATCCAGTGCAAGTTTTATCTGCCGACTACTCGGATTGATAAGGCGAATCTGGATTCTTTCTTTGAGGCCTCGGGGCATTCTTTCGCCACCGAGGACGGGCCGCGGCATTTCGCATCGCGGATGATTATCTCCACGACTGATCGGTGGTCCTCGCATGCTGAGGCTGCTCTGGCCGATCAGATTATACCCACGTCGCGTATTGGTGTCGCGGCGATTGCGGAATCGCCGATTAACTGGGATGTTGCCTTTCCTGGCTCGGAGATTCAGATCAATCTTTCTCAGCGGGAGACGTTCTCTCCGCGTCCGCATCAGCAGGCGGCGATTGATAAGGCTATGGAGGGCTTTGCCACGCACGACCGCGGCAAGCTGATTATGGCATGTGGTACGGGCAAGACCTTTACTGCTCTGCGCCTGGCGGAGCGGGTGGCAGAAGAACGCGGCGGCAAAGCCCGCATCCTGTTTTTGGTGCCGTCGATTTCGCTGCTGTCGCAGACTCTGAAGGAGTGGACGGCGCAGGCGCGGCTGGATATGCGGACCTTTGCGGTGTGTTCGGATTCGAAGGTCTCGCGCAAGGCCGAGGACATCGCCACCTATGACTTGGAAGTCCCGGTGTCGACTGATGGTGTGGAGATCGCACAGCGGTTTGCCTCTGGTAAGCGTGCGAAGGGGTTGAATATTGTGTTTTCGACCTATCAGTCGCTGCCGGCGGTGCATGCAGCACAGCAGGCGGGGTTGGATGAGTTTGATTTGGTGATTTGTGATGAGGCACATCGCACCACCGGTGTGACATTGGCTGGTGAGGAGGCTAGCAATTTCACCAAGATTCATGATGCCGCCTACATCAAGGCGGCCAAGCGCTTGTATATGACGGCGACCCCGCGACTATTCGATGAGGCGGTCAAGGGCAAAGCGGCCGAGCATTCGGCGGAGCTGGCGTCGATGGATGATGAGGGCATCTATGGCTCGGAGTTTTACCGTCTGGGCTTTGGTGAGGCGGTGGATAAGGGGCTGCTGACCGATTACAAGGTGCTGGTCATGACGGTCGATGAGTCCGTAGCTGCGGAGGCGATGGCGCGTAGTGAGAATAACCAGATTAATTTGACTCTTGCCTCGGCGATGATTGGTGCGTGGAATGGTCTGGCGAAGCGTTCTGGTGCCTTGCAGGGCAAGAAGGGCGGTTTTGATGAGGGTGCTGCTGCGATGCGGCGTGCGGTGGCGTTTGCGAAGGATATTAAGACCTCGACCCAGATTGCGGAGTCGTTCCCGGCGTTGGTGGCCACCCATCAAGAACTGCTTAAGGAGCATGCGGTGCTGAGTGATGTGTCGCTGCATAATGTGGATCTGGCTGTAGCGGCGCAGCATGTTGATGGTGGGATGAATGCCTTGGAGCGTGGTACGCGCTTGTCGTGGTTGGAGTCGCCTGCCGTGGAGGATGAGACTCGTATCTTGACCAATGCTCGGTGTTTGTCGGAGGGTGTGGATGTGCCGGCGTTGGATGCGGTGATTTTCTTCAATCCGCGCAATTCCATGGTGGATGTGGTCCAGTCTGTTGGCCGTGTGATGCGCAAGTCTGCGGGTAAGGATTATGGCTACATTATTTTGCCCGTGGCGGTCGCCCCGGATGTCTCTCCCGCCCAAGCCTTGAATGACAACACGCGGTTTAAGGTTGTCTGGCAGATTCTCAACGCCTTGCGTGCGCATGATGATCGTTTTAATGCGAAGGTCAATTCCATTGCGCTGAATGAGGGTGATGTGAAGGAGTTGCCGATTGAGGTTGATACGGTCACGAACCCTCGCAAGAAGCTTGAGGATGCCGAGAAGGATTCGGTGAAGAACCCGGATGCTTTCGACGACTCGAAGGACATCACGCAGCAGTTGGCGTTGTTCTCCTTGGAGGCGTGGGAGGAGGCGATGTACACCAAGTTGGTGGATAAGGTTGGCACGCGGACCTATTGGGAGGATTGGGCTGATGATGTTGCCACCATCGCCGAAAACCAGATCACGCGTATCAAGGCGCTTGTCGACGGTGCCGACGCTTCCTTGCGCGGTGAGTTCGACAGTTTCGTCGAGGGCCTGCGCAACAACCTAAACGACGGCATCACAGAAGACGATGCGATTTCGATGTTGTCGCAGCATTTGATTACTGCGCCGGTGTTTAACGCGCTGTTCGATAACCATGACTTCATTACTCATAACCCTGTGGCGCGGGTGATGGAGACGATGGTCGCGGCGCTTTCGGGTGCGAATCTGGATACTGAGACTGATTCATTGGAGAAGTTCTACGAATCAGTGCGTGTTCGTGCGTCTGAGGTGACTTCTGCTTCTGGTAAGCAGCAGGTGATTAAGGAGGTCTACGAGCGGTTTTTCCGTAAAGCCTTCCGCAAGCAGTCCGAGGCGCTGGGCATTGTGTATACGCCGGTGGAGATTGTGGACTTTATTTTGCGTGCTGCTGATGATGTTTCCCGTGAGCATTTCGGGCGGGGTTTGACGGATGAGGGCGTGTGTATTTTGGATCCGTTTGCGGGAACGAGCACGTTTACGGTGCGTCTGTTGCAGTCGGGTCTAATCAAGCCTGACGATTTGGCCCGCAAGTACGCCAGTGAACTTTTCGCGACGGAGATTATGCTGCTGGCCTATTATGTGTCGGCGGTCAATATTGAGACGACCTACAACGCCTTGGTGGCGGAGGCTGCGTTGCGTGATGGCGCCCCGGAGCCGGAGTATGTGCCGTTTTCGAATATTGCGTTGGCGGATACTTTCCAGATTCATGAGGAGGGCGATATTCCTGATTTGAATGTCTTCCGCAGCAATAATGAGGTGATTGAGCGACAGAAGGCGGCGCCGATCAATGTGGTGATTGGCAATCCCCCGTATTCGGCAGGGCAGAAGTCTGCCAATGATTTGAATGCGAATCTGAAGTACCCGACGTTGGATGCGCGGATTGGACAGACCTATGCGGCGCGGTCGACGGCTCAGCTGAAGAATTCACTCTATGACTCGTATCTGCGTGCGTTCCGGTGGGCCACCGACCGTATTGGTGAGCAAGGTGTGGTGGCGTTTGTGTCTAACGGTGGTTGGATTGACGGCAACACCGGTGATGGTGTGCGCCTATCCATGGCGGAGGATTTCACGGATCTGTACGTGTTTAACCTGCGGGGTAATCAGCGCACGGCGGGTGAGCAGTCGAGGAAGGAAGGCGGCAAGGTCTTCGGTTCAGGCTCGCGTAATACTGTGGCTATAACGATTGGTGTGAAGGATCCGGGCAAGTCTGATTTTGATCTGCATTACCGCGATATTGGTGACTACCTATCGGCGGAGGAGAAGCTGGGGATTGTGAAGGCCTCCACCGTGGCGTCAATGGAGTGGAAGTCGATTGTGCCGAACCGTTTCGGAGATTGGCTAAGTCAGAGGTCAGAAGAGTACGAAACGTGGCCGAAACTTAGTGACAAGAAGAAGACTCAACGCGCTCTCTTTTTCAGCACCTATTCGAATGGAGTGGGGACGAGTCGAGATTCTTGGGTGATAGGTTATTCGGGTAGTCAATTGCACGACTCAGTTGAATTGCTGTTGAAAACCTACAATTCAGCAGTTCAACGATTAGAAACGACCGAAGAATTCTCGAATGAAAAGGGCGTATCTGAGTTTCTGCGTCAAAGTCCAGAACTGAGCTCGACACAGAAAATTAGCTGGTCACGAGGACTACGCCAGCAAGCCTCAAGGCGAGAGAGACTCTGTGTTGATAGTCGGAGTTTCCGGCAAATGCTTTACCGGCCATTTAGTAGACAAAATATCTACTTCAATAATTCGCTTAATGAAGTACAAGGCCAGTTACCGTCGATGTTTCCGACTCCGGCGCACCACAACATCGGCTTCGTTCTGACCGGTTCCGCATCTCACTACGATTTTGGTCTCATTGCCACAGATCTATTGCCTAACCTGCATGTGCTAGATACGGGCCAGTTCTTCCCCCGCTTCACATGGGCCCCGGTCGATGCCGAGGATGGTGGACTCTTCGGTGAGGCTACCGTCGGCAAGCAAGGGGAGGCCAGTGTCTACGGTGAGATTGGTGAAGTCGTCGACGGCTATGTGCGCGTGGACAACATCACCGATGAGATCAAGGCGATCTACCGTGGGGCGCTGGGCGGCGATGTCACTGGTGATGACATTTTCCACTTTGTCTACGGCAAGTTGCATGACCCGGCCTATCGCACGAAGTACGGGGCGGATTTGAAGAAGATGTTGCCGCATATTGAGACCCCGTCCTCGCGGGAGGAGTTCGATAAGTTCGCATCGGCCGGCAAGGAGCTGATGACGCTGCATGTCGGGTACGAGTCGGTGGAGCCATGGCCGTTGGAAGTCGACGTCAAGGGCGATGAGTCTGACCGTGAGACCTGGCGTGTGCTGAAGATGAAGTGGGCTAAGCGGAAGGACCCGGAGACTGGCAAGAACGTCAATGATGTCACGAAGTTGATTTACAACAAGAAGGTGACCGTGGCGGGGATTCCTGCGGAGGCTGATGAGTACATGTTGGGCTCACGAAGCGCGGTGGCGTGGTTGATTGACCGCTATCAGGTGAAGAAGGATAAGGCCTCTGGGATTGTGAATGATCCGAATGATTGGGCTGATGAGGTGGGCAATCCGCGCTACATTGTGGATTTGATTGGTCGTGTTGTGCGCGTTGCGATGGAGACTGTGCGGATTGTGGAGAGGTTAGATAATGGAAATCGCTAATTTGATTGTTCAGGCTATTACTGCCGTGGGGTCAGTGCTCGCCGCTTTCGCAGCGTGGCAGGCCTTGAAGATAGGCTAGACAAGCAAACGACTTAGCAGAAGAAACCGCAGCCGAGTCAGCGGATCACATTCGAGAATCCAATCGTTTGGCGCTTGAGGCCGCAGAACAGGCAGAATTGCACGCACGAGAAGCTGAAAAGCGCGAGGAAATGCGAGATCAGCGCCGTATCGCAAGCAACATGCAGGCGTGGTGGGTGAAGGAGACAAAAGAAGATTCCGCTAGGTGGGGCATCATCCTTTCCAACACGGGAGCCGACACTGCTGTCTTCTACAACGTTGACATCCGACTAATCAGTAATTCGACGCCGCTTCGAGTCAATATTGCGACTTTGCCACCGGGTCAATATTTTCTAGAGAGCTGTCGGACGAATAGTGGCTCTCCGACGATTAGCTATCCAGAATCAATTCGCGAATTGCGTGGTTACCAGCCACTTCTCAAAGCCAAAACTCACGCAGTGCAAGCTATGGAATTCACAGACCAGGTTGGTCAGAGGTGGCAATGGACTTGGAAGACAGGACTTGCTGCGGTTTGATTAGCGGGTTCATACTGCTCTTACCCCAGTAGTGCTAGTGGTACCACGGCGACGCCGTCGGGGCGTCGATAAGCATCTGTTCCAGTCGTAACTACGACCTTATCCACGAGGCGTGGGCCAATTTGCTGGCCGAGCCAATGGAGGTGACGAAGGTCCCTGTCGGTCGGTGTCGGTTTCAGCTTGACCTCGAAGGCGACAACCTTGCCGTCGTATCGCTCCAGGATCAAATCGACTTCCTGCGCACCACCCTGAGTGCGAAGGTGAGAAACCTTAGCCTCGGCGACCTGGCCTGCTGCGCGCACCGTCAAGGTGACAAGCGATTCAAAAAGCTGCCCAAACAGTTCCCACGATCCAGGCTCCTGGGACACCAACATTTCGGGTGTCAGGCCGAGGAGTGCTGCGGCGATACCGGGATCGAAAATCTGGTGCTTAGGCGTTGCCGTAAGCTTCTTGAACGGAGAACGGTTTGGAAACCACGCAGGGACCGGATCTAGAAGCCAAAGTTTAGCGAGGATATCGCGGTAGCCTAGGGCAGCGTCTTTGGAAATTTTCGATGACTCTCCGGGGGAAGCTGCGTTCAGAATCTTCGTGTACGACGTCGTCGTGGAGGATGCTGCTGCATAAGCTGCCCACCACGCCCTAAGTGATTCCGGTTTGCGAACCATAAGGCCTTGGTCCGGGACATCGCGGTCGATGACTCTCTGAATATAGGCATCGATGAGTTGACGCCTCAGCCTAGGGGATTGCCTGTAGATACCGGGTAATCCGGTTTCGCAGACAGCAGTAGCGTAGTCGTTCAACGAAAAGATAGTGGTGCCGAAAACTTCAGCCGCGCCGCTGAATAGATCGGCGATCCGCACTGAGGGGGTTGTGCCTTCCCGTTCGGAGAGCGCAAGGGGACGCATTCTTAGACTGATGACGCGCCCGGCACCCGAGTGGGGATCGACACCTTCCAGTGGGGTAGCGCTACCGGTGAGCAGATAGCGGGTATTGACGTGCTTATCGACATTTCTCCTAACCGCATCCCATACTGAAGGGAGATGCTGCCATTCGTCGATACAAAGGGTGTCTTCGTCTACTAGGAGCGCATCCATATTCGCTTGGAGCAATTCTCGCTCATTATCGCGGTCGAGGTAAAAAGTGCGATTGGCTCGTCTCGTCGCAGTTTCGGACTTTCCCACGGCTTTAGGGCCATCGATTGCGATTGCACCGGCAGATGATAATTCGTCCAATTCGATGTCGATGTAACGAGGTAGGTAGCGGGCGTCGGTAGCCTCGTAGTGTATCGCCATGACCTCGATGGTAACACGATGGCCGCCGATTAATCGAAGAGTTGGCAGTCGGTTTATCGACCTTCTAACCGCCGATTTATCTTACATGTAACCGCTGATTTATCGGTGAGTTGCCAGTCAGATTCTCTCTCTGCCTTTCGGGCAGAGTATGGGCGTGGTGCGTCGGCGACTATGTAGCGGCAAAAGCTGGGCATACATCCTGTCGAAGAGGGGTGGGGCAGTCTTTTCGCGTACTTTCGTGAATACCCTTCATCTCGGATAGAATCAGCCAGTCTGTTTTCGCCTAACCGGGATGTTTGATGCGCACACTGAGTTTCTTCAACAACAAGGGCGGAGTGGGGAAGACGACCCTCTCTACCAACGTTGCCCACTATTTCGCTCGCCAAGGCAAGCGAGTCCTCTATGTCGACTGCGACCCGCAGTGCAACGCCACACAGCTCATGCTGACTGAAGAACAGCATGAGAAAATCTATCTGAACAGCAGCAACGATGAGCAGGCTGAGCGCGAATCTTTGGCGAATACCGTGTACGCGATGTTTATCCCGCTTCGCGAAGGCGAAACGCTGATTGAGACGGATATCCGCCCGGTGCGCTCGACGCGCTTCGGGGTCGACGTGTTGCCCGGACACCCGGCCTTGTCGAATATCGAGGATGTCATGAGTGACGCGTGGCAATCGTCGTTAGCTAAGAAGACGGGAGACTTCCGCAGGATCCACTGGGCAGGGCAGCTGGCAGTGGCGATGGAGGATGAGGACCGGTACGACTACATCTTTTTCGATGTCGGACCGTCGCTCGGACCGTTCAACCGTACGGTGCTTCTTGGTTGTGACGCCTTTGTCACTCCGACCTCGACGGATCTGTTTAGCTTCCATGCCTTCGGCAACCTGGCCAAGTGGTTCAGCGACTGGGTCACCGAATACAGCGAGATTTCCGAGGGCAACCTCGCACAATGGCGCAGCTACTCGTCGGATATATCGGCGAAGACTCGGAAGCTAAGGCTCCACGGGTACGACGGGCGCGGCCTGCAGTATCTGGGCTACACGACACTTGAGTACGTGAAGAAACGTGCCAACGGGCAAGAACAGCTGGTCGGCGCTTTCGAGTGCTTTCGCGGGAAGTTCGAGCATGAGGCTCGCCGCATCGATGACAGTCTCGGGCGGCGCAGCGAGCGGTACCTGCTGGGGCACGTACCGCACATGCACTCTATGCCTGCCACCGCGCAGGACGTGCACGCGCCGATTGCTGATTTGCAGTCGAAGGATGGCGTGCGCGGCAGCCAGCTGAATCAGCGCAGCGGATACGCGGCGAAAATCGACGAGGTTGCGGCGCTGGTGCTGGAGAAGATGGAGAGGTAGAGGCTAGACAAATTTCCAAGTCAAGGTGGTGTGAAAACACCGGTAAGACTTGAGAAGTTATCGAGCTCTCTGAGCACTTCCGATTCCCCGGACTCATCGTTGGAAAAGTCGAAGGGATTGTCGAGGCCTAGTGACTACTGCGGTTCCTCCATCTGTCTTACTGTTTGGAGAATCTTTAGAAGAGTCCCGTCCTTGAGATGTGCCAGCATTCCCATTCCCGGAACTAGCCTGTCGAGTTCCTGGAATTTGTCCAAGGTCCACAGCAAGTCGTTAACTGATGCTGTTGCAATGAAATCAGAGTCCGAGATCTGACTAACGCTCAGATTGTTAAGTGGGTTAGACTCCCCTTGCCGTAAATCAACTGCTGCAGCGGAAAGATCGGCTAGGACCTGGGCAGCATCCTCTTCTGTTGTGCCTTCGCTGGTTAGTTCCTCGACCTGAGGTTCGAACATGGTGAACGTTGCGAACGGTGAAATCTCCGTCGAGGATCCTTTCTTGCTTGGCGCCCTACGTAGGGTGAAGACGAGCTCATTTTTATCAAGGCCAAGGGCATCGAAGAGACCTCGAAGCATGCTGATACGGGGGTCCGTTTCACCAGAGACAAGGACATGCAGGTTTGGAGCAATTTCTGCGTGGTATCGAGGAGACGAATCCGCAATTGACCAGAAGCGAGCCTCGGCAGCATACTTACGAACCGCATCTTTATGCTCAAGGTAAATCATCTGCACAATTTCCAGTGTTGCAGTAATCCACGAATCGACAGTTTTCCGAGTTCCCCGGTACTCGAAAGATACGACGCTCCGTCCATTAAACGAGGTATCTTCGCCTAAAGGTTCGGTGGGGAGAGGATCGACCTTCGGTTTGAAGGACGTAACTGGCCTTGGCCAGTAGGAGAGTGCTGCGTCGGTGAGCTGCTGCGTGCGGTTCTCGAGCTGCTGCAAACCCCACGCAGGGCTATTTTTCATCACTTTGTTTAGTGAATAAGGCGAGTCGATGAAGCCATTCTCCGTTTCGCGCTTCTCCTTGTATGGACGATTCGAGTACAGCGAGTTGTAACCGGTAATTGTCAAGTTGCCGATGCGGTTTAGCCACGTGTCATGAATCTGCTCGGCTCCGTCGCCAAGCTCTGCTATCCAATCGGCAGTGAGAGTCTGGGGCATGATGTGTTCCACGCTGATGGTTTTGTCTTCCAAGGCGCCGGCAATATCTCGAGTGTCGTTGGAGTCGAGGTTTTCAAGGCATTCGTACAGGTAGTTTCGGTTTTGTGGAGTGATTTTGTACAAGTTGCGGGTACCGAATTCGTGTTTGAATTCCGCATCTGTTGGAAATCTGGTTGACCCTTCGGAGCGTCGAGTTAGTAAGTAGGTCACGGCATCGACCAATGAAGCGTCACCGCGGAGGCGTGATGCTTCTGCAAAAAGCGTGGAAAAGGTCTTATTCATTGAATTGGTCTGTATGCCACAAA
This sequence comes from Corynebacterium lactis RW2-5, assembly GCF_001274895.1. NCBI lineage: Bacteria > Bacillati > Actinomycetota > Actinomycetes > Mycobacteriales > Corynebacteriaceae > Corynebacterium > Corynebacterium lactis. The sequence goes on along the minus strand of NZ_CP006841.1, from coordinate 1,548,624 downwards.
TGAACCGACGGAAAACGTAACTATCTACGATTTTGATAATTTTAGTGAGCTCAGCATCAGTGATACTTCCGTTTCGATACTCCCCAAGAACCGAAATTAGAAAAGGTAGAGTTACATCGCGGCGAAGAATATTGAATTTTCTCAGTCTTCGGTCTGCTGCTGGAACACCTGTGGTTGAGTGCGTTAGGTCATGAGCATGATTCGCTAAACTATGCATATCCGACAAAACCTGCTCGACATCTTTGCCTTTCTGATATGTGCGAAATGCTTCGTAGACGGCGTCCTGGCGAGGAGTCTTACGCGTGCGAGTGGTTAGGTAATGACGGATGAACCAGTCAGTTAGATAGTCGACAGATTCCTCGATTTCATTCCAGTAGTTTTCGTAGAGCATTTCTTGGCGCTCAGGGGCAGCACCCATCAAAACAAGGTTTCGAATCTTGTCGGCCTCGGACAGAGCCAGTCCTGTCGAATTTAGGCTTTCAAAAATTCGTTGAGGATCGTCGTCTTTGCCCAATGTGAGAATCATCGCATGCAGACCATTAACTGCCCTCCAGAGCTCGTCCCCGGATAGTTCTCCCTGTGCAATGCGGTCACAGAAGTAGCGGTAGTTGCGCGTAATGTTGGAATCCTCGATAGGAGCCTGATCATTAAAAAGCTTTTGGTAGGCTGCGGCGTCGTTTTTGACTGGCTTGAGCTTGAACTTAGCCCGGCTGTTTTTATCTTCGGATTCCAACAATAGAGTCTGAATATTGCTAGATAGCTCAGAGTCGTTGGACTGGATAACTCCACAATCTAAAGAATGCTTCAGGGCTAAAAGTAGGAGACTTGTGGTCGTAATGCGCTGCTGCCCATCGATGATCACCCAGCGGAAGGCATCTCGACTATCCGCAACGAGAGCACCAAAGAAGTGGCTTTCCCGATCTTCGCGGTTCAGGGCTACTAAGTCGTCGTAAAGCCGCTCACATTGCTCGATTTTCCAGTCGTAGTTTCGCTGGTAAACCGGGATGATGAGCTTTCGGCTGATGCTGTCGTACACCGTCAGGATTGGTTTAACTTCGCCCTGCATAAACTTCGGCTCCTGGTTTTCGTCACGCACTAAGGCTTGTATTGCCTCAAAATTTACATGCTGAATGTGTCTCGGCGACTGTTTAAGTGCAGAGTTTCGCAGGAAAGAACGATGTAGATATCCGCAGGGACGTCGTAAACTGATGGCAGCGACGCTAGAAGTGTCCTACGCAGACTTCTAACGCCTGCGAGCAAACCGGTTAGATATTGGCTTCAAAAATCTTCGTCAATTTCGTGGAGTGTGAACTCCCTGTTCTTTGTGAACGGCAACCCCGTAAGCAAGCATTAGGGAGGTCAGCTTGATGCCGTCAATAAGCACGATTTTGCCGTGGCGGTATCGGGGATAGTCTTCTCAGCGGCGGGTTGAAAGCTGGAGGTCGTGATGAACACGCCTTGGTTGGCGCCGCGGGAATCGAGCGAGCCAATGAATTTTTTGAACTTCGGGCTCGCCGACCTTGTTGGTGTTCGCGTAGCGTAAATCGCCCGATGCAATTCTCTCGGCGCGTACCTCATCTGGCAACGACATGTAATCGGCTGCATGTTGTTGTATTGCACGCAAAGCACGTTTATTCCTGTCGGCAAGCACCCTGAGTGCTACAAGGAAGCGAATCCATCACCAAGCCCGCTTACGAGCTCCGCGCCTTTTTCGAAATCACATCCATTGTGAGCGCGATTCCGATGAAAGCTGCGCGCTGTTTTGGCGATAGGTCTTCCTTGAGTCGCAGTACGTACTGTTGATTTCCTGCGAGAATATCCTTGAGCGTCGATTTGATCCGCGAGATACGCGCCATTGTGACGTCATTGATGAGGAGCCTTGCGTTATAAGACCAGAAGTCTCCTTTGATCTGCACATCTGCGTCTTCAAGTTCCCCGAGGAGTGTAATGGTTGGGTTTTTCCGCATGATTGCGGGTTTGCTCGTAATATCCACCATCCACTCCGGGCTGCATTCGACGTCGCTTACAGATTTGTCGAAGTAGAGCACGTGGTAGTGGTCGCGGTAGAACTCCTTCGAATTATCAATACGCAGCACAGGCCTTCCGACAGGATCTTCAACTATGAGTGGACAATTGTCGGTGAAGATTCGGTCCGTGAGGCTGCTGGTCGTGGAGACTTTTGCGACAGTAGTTCCCTGACTATCGAAAATGTCGAACCCGTCTGAGGCGACACTACGAATCTTTTGAATGTGAAGCCTGTCGTGGGTTAATAGTCCTTGTTGAAGCCGTGGCTGTAGCCGGTCTTCCTCGCGCAAAGGCTGCTCGGATTGATTGTCCTCGTGTTCATCCCAGAAGGACTTGTGGTTATCCCAGTAAGACTCCATGGCGCTCACTGTATCGGGAGCAAAACAATGTGGCGAGTGGAAGCTCCATAGCAAAAGCCCAATGAATCGCACCTTCGGTGTCTTCACTGACAGCAGCTTCTACAATAACGCCGCGCCCTAATAGCAGCGAAGCTTCGCGGCTATTGCGAAGGGCTGTAGGAATTAGCGTCAAATCTCCCGAAAAAGATACTTTCCTACCAAAACGACTGTGTATTTTAGGGGAATGACGCATTTCGACAGTCTGAACAACCACAGCTCACAGCCGTCTGAAACGGGCGCTACAAACACCAACACAAACATCAACGCGAATACCAACACAGCCGCCAACTCGCTGATCATTCCTCCCAGCGCTGGCGCAGAGGTACGCGCTCTTGCCGCGCAGTTGAACCTCCCTCGTGATTTCGCTTTCGGCACCTCCACGGCCTCCTACCAGATTGAAGGCGGCGCACAGAACGGCGGTCGGGGCCCGAGCATTTGGGATACTTTCGCCCACACGTCGGGAAAGATTATTGATTCGACCACCGGCGACACCACCTCCGACCACTTCCACCACTGGCGCGAGGACATCGCGCTTATGGGCAAGGCCGGCCTCAAAAACTACCGCCTGTCGCTGTCCTGGTCTCGGCTTTTCCCCGACGGAACGGTTGGGGCAGGACCTAACCGTCAAGGCGTCGACTTCTACAAAAATCTTCTCGAGGGCCTCCGTACCGCCGGAATCAACCCGATGGTCACTCTCTATCACTGGGATTTGCCCCAGCCCCTGCAGGACATCGGAGGATGGCAAAACCCGGAGGTCATCAAGCGCTTCGCCGAGTACGCCTCCGCCACCTGCGAGCTTTACGACGACCTGGTCACGCACTGGATCCCCATCAACGAGCCAAATGTGCACACACTGCTAGGACACGCTATCGGGATACACGCGCCGGGCCTAGCCCTCGGCTACCAGGCGCTCGGGGTCGGTCATGCCCTCAACCTGGCCCACGGTGCCGCCGTCCGAGCCCTTCGTGACCAAGGTGCGACCTCTATCGGTTGCGCCACCAATCATTGCCCGGTCCTACCGGCGGACCCGAACAACCCCCTCGACGTGCAGATGGCGGGCCTCTACCACGAGGTCTATAACCTCTTTTACTCCGATGCCATGCTCCGTGGCACATACCCCGAGCAACTTCTGTCCGTAATTGCTAGCGAGGTTGGCGCCGAGGTCGCCGAATCCATGGCAGCAGAGGTGACGTCGGCCTGCGAGCCGCTGGACTTCTACGGAGTCAACTACTACGAACCTGCCGTAGTGCGTGCTCGAGATGAAGACGCCGAAAATGAAACGGCATCGTTGGCGACGGAGGCGTCGGCAAGCGAAAAGGAAGAGCCGACAAGCGTCGATGGGGCAGAGCAGTTCAACCTTCCGGAAGGCATCCCCTTTGAGATCGAATCCCTCCCCACACAGGAGCGCACCGGTTTCGATTGGGCAATCTACCCGCAGGGCCTGACGATGACCCTCGTCGACCTGCAGCAGCGATACGGCCAGGAGCTGCCGCCGTTGGTCATCACCGAAAGTGGCATGTCATCGCCGGACGAGGTGGAGGAGACCGCCGAAGGCCAGGAGGAAGGACAGACAGTCGCGCGAGTCCGCGACACTGCGCGCATTGATTACCTGGAGGGCCACATTCGGGCCGTCGCTGAAGCCAGGGCACAAGGCGTCGATGTTCGTGGCTACTACGTGTGGTCCCTAATGGATAACTGGGAATGGGCAGACGGCCTGCGCCAACGCTTCGGGCTGATCCATATCGATTACTCCGACCCCGAACGACGGCGCGCGCCAAAGGATTCCTTCCACTGGTACGCGGCGCTGGCTAACGCGGTCGGCCATGGGCCGGAGGCCGACGAGTGAGCGAGAACCAGCTCTACGCAGGCTCGCGGCACAGGCGAGGGCTAGGGTTTTTCGCGTCGAATATCCCCGACGACGCGCCGCTGGTCAAACCCAATTGGAACTGGCGTCTTTCTGTGACGCTGGCAAACCTTGGCGTCTACACGGCATGGTTCGGCCCGATTCAGGTGCTTCTCGGGCTCCAAGCCGCCGCGGTGGCGCCGAGCCACAAGGAATACGTGCTCTCCCTCGTCACCGGAGTAGGCGCTGCAGTCAGCGCAATCGGCAGCCCCATTTTCGGAGCTTTGTCGGACCGCACCACCTCCCGCTATGGCAGGCGGCTGCCCTGGGTCTGGTGGGGCACCATCCTCGGTGCAGCAGCCCTTATACTCCTGGCCTTCGCGACCACGGTATGGGGCATGGTTGTGGCATGGGCCCTGGTTCAGGCAGCGCTCAACGCCATGTACGCGGCAATTACTGCCACGGTAAATGACCACGTCGCTGTGGAATACCGCGGTCAAATGGGAGGGTGGCTCGGCATCGGCCAGACCGTCGGAATTGTCGCAGGTGCAGCCGTTGCCGCATCCATTCACGGGATTGCCGCAGGGTATTTCGTGTGCGCCGCACTTTTGGTCGCATTCGTCGTGCCGTACTTGTTCGCCAACAAGGACCGGTTTCTGCGGCAGCAACCGGAGCCATTCCATTGGGGCAGGTTCGCGCGCCGCTTTTGGGTCTCGCCACGCCAATACCCGGACTTCGCCTGGGCATGGGTCAACCGGTTCCTCATTAACTTGTCTAATGCTCTGGGTACCTTGTACCTGCTGTACTACCTCACCGATGCGGTGCACTATCGCAATCCCGAGTTTGGAGTATTTGTTCTCTCCGGGCTCTATGCGCTGGTCACTATCGCAACGACGCTGGTGGCCGGCGTGGCCTCTGACCGCTTAGGCAGGCGAAAGCCCTTCGTAGTGCTGTCGGGCATCATCATGGCTGTCTCCGCAGGCGTGCTGGCCATAACGCAAACCTGGGTAGGCGCGATTGCCGGATCAATCCTGCTGGGCATCGGCTATGGCATCTACGTATCAGTGGATTTCGCTTTGACCACCCAGGTCCTGCCGCCCACCGGTGACGCGGCTCGAGACCTTGGAGTCATCAATATCGCGGCGGCGGCACCGCAAGCGTTCGCACCGCTTCTTGCGGCACCTCTGGTGAAGGCCTTCGACAACTACGCGGCTGGATATGCCACGTTGTATATCTTCGCAGCCGTGATTGCGTGCGCTGGAGCGGTTTTGGTTACCCACATCAAAACGGTGCGCTAGGTGGCGAGTACTGATTTATTCGGTGTTCACTGTTTCAGCACCGGGCTTTCTACTGCACTTAAAGCCCTATCACCCGGTCGCAGGCTGCCAGAACGTCCGGATCGTGGCTGGCAATAATCGTTGCACGCTGCGGTGAGCTGGACTTCAACAGCGAGACTACGCGGAGGGCGTTTGCCCTGTCGAGCGCGGAAGTTGGCTCGTCGGCGACAAGTAGCCGTGGATTTCTCAGCAAGGCCCGTGCGACGTTTATCCGCTGGCGTTGCCCACCGGAGAGCTGGTCGGCCTTACAGCGACGAAGATGCTGTACCTGGAGTCGCGGTGACAAGTCGAGGAAGTCCGGCAAATCTAATGCGTGCAAGACCGAAGAAATCTCTGAAAGATCCACAGAACCCTTCGTAGTGCGCGCTGCAGTATGTTCCGCAGCACGCTTGGCTGCCCGACGCAAGATGGTTGCAACCGGCACTGCCGGGTTGATTGACAGCTCGGACTCCTGGGGGATCCAGCCCACGCTGTGCGGATCGACTCCGCTAATCGTCCCCTGGGAAATGGGATGCAATCCCAGGATCGCCCTAAGCAGCGTTGTTTTACCTCGTCCCGATGGCCCCGATATCCCAACGACCTCACCGCGGCGGATGCTCAGGTTGAAATCGGTGAGAATCTCCTGGGCACCGTGGGAGAGGGTGAGGTTTTCAATACTCAGAAGTGTGTCGGCGCCGGCCCGGTCTTCGGCCTGGGCGGTGAAGGGTCGGGGCTCACCCACATCTTGGCCCGTGGCATCATCGCCGATGAAAATGGCGCGGTTAGCCAATTCCTCGGCAACCTTCCTATCGTGGGTGATTACCACACATGTCGCGCCTGATCGTCTTTGTGCCACCTTGAGACTGTCCAGCACCACTTTCGCCGCGGTTGCATCCACGCCGGCAGTGGGTTCGTCGATAAGCAAAAGTTTTGGCTGGCCAGCGATCCCTGCGGCGATGCCCAGGCGACGCCTTTGCCCGCCGGAGAGCTGGGTGGGCGTTCGATCGAGAATGCCACCGATGTCAGCAATCCCGAAATCGCTGAGAAGGACAAGGGCCTCGTCGTCCGTGAGCCCGGCGCGCTGGCGCAGGATTCGGCGAACGCTCCAGCGCGGAGGAAGAGTAGCACCCGGATCCTGGTCAACATAGGCGCATTGGCGTCGGAAGGCCCGAAGGGCACCTCCACGCATCGACAGTGGCAGGTGGCCATCGATAGCGACTCTGCCGCGCGTTACCTCAAGTTCGTGTCCGAGGTCTCCCAACATCGCTTTGACCAGCGTTGTTTTGCCCGCGCCGGAAGGTCCCATGATGGCTAGGGATTCGCCGCTTGCCACGTGGAAGTTGATACCGGAAAGGATGGGCCGCTGGGGTCTGTCGCTGCGAGTAAGGGCGGCGATGTGGAGGTTCTCAACAGTGATGTCTACGCCTGCTGTCATCGTTGACCTCCTGCTTGAAGCTCGAGAAGCAGTGCAGGAGATGCAGTGAGCACAATAATGGCGAGTGTGGGCATGACGACGGCCCATGGGTTCAGATCCACACCGCGCAGCTCCGCGCCGACCATGGCTGCCCACGTCGAGTCAGCTCCGCTTGTGGCTCCGGTGAGAAAGCTTGCGGTAGCAGTGAGAAAGACTACTGCCACGAAGCGAATACTGAAATCTGCGATTAGCGGGCGACGCAGTACTGGAAGAATGTCGTGAACGGACACCTGCCACAGGGAGGCGCCTGTGGCACGGGCATATTCCACATATCCCGAACTCAGTGCGGCCGATACAGCAGGGTAGAAGTAGCGGGTTGACATGGGCACCGACAAGGCAAAGGCCGTCACAGCCGCGGCAGTAAACCCTTCGGGTATTGCCGTGACCGTCGCCAAAATAATGAGAATTGCCGGAATGGCCAAAATGGTATCTCCGAAGAATCGAATTATCGCGAAAGCTCTGTGGTTCACCGCGGACAACACGGCAAGTAGCAGGCCGACGGCGCTGGCAGCCGCGGCGGCAAGAGCTGGCGGCAAAACTAGGGCCGCGTTGCCGATTAACATTCGCGACGCGACATCGCGCCCAAGATGATCAGTACCAAGCGGATGCTCGGCAGAAGGCGTATCGAAGGACCTTGCCATAGGGGCCGTGGGGTCCGGTAGCCCGAAAAGATCGATGAGGGCGCCACCGGCAAGCGCCGCCGCAATTACAAAAAGCCACACGGCCAAAACGGCAACCAAAAGGGCCAGAGAACTGATACGGCGCACTGTGGACTTCTGCATCATCGACGCCTCCCCAGAAAATCAGCCAACGCGAAAGAAGCAACCGTAATCGCGGCGAAAACGGTCGTCAGCGTCGCCACGGCGACGGTCTCTCGAGTCGCAACGAAGCGAGTTACTGCGGTGCCGATTCCTGGAAAGCCCACGACATTTTCCACGACGACCGTGCCCGCCACCACATAGGGAATGGTTCCGGCGCAGGCCTGCGCAATTTGGCCAGCGGCAGCCGGCAAAGTATGCAGGCGCAGCACTGACACCGGATGCATACCGGCGAGCTCTGCGGCCCGAACATGCGGCAGAGCCCGAGCATCGACAATCGCTGCGCGGACTAGCCGTTGTAACCACGCACCGCCGATGACAGCCACCGCCAGCGCGGGAATGATGAGTGCCTCCGGATTATCCGCAGGGGTGCCACCTGGAGGCACCAGCGATACCGCTGGTGCAAGCCGCAGCGCTCCGGCGAAGACCGCCAATAACAGTGCGGTAATGGCAAAATCCGGGGTTGCCAGGGTGGACTGGGCTGCGAAGGAGGTAATCGTGTCACGCCAGGATGAAGGCGCGAGCCCTGCGAAAATACCAGCGCCCACGCCAATACACAGCAGCAACGGCAGGGCTACCGCGACCAGATATGCCGAGTTTCTGGTGGCGACCGCCGAGGCTTCCCACACAGTGCGGTGCGAGGAAAAGAGCATGCCACCATCGCCGAAGAAGAATAGCCCCGAAAACCAATCCCACAACCGAGCAAGCAGCGGCCGATCAAGGCCCAGGTCGGTGCGAAGCGCGTCGACACGCGCCTGATCCGAGGTGCGAGCGATGACCGTGGCTGCATCACCGGGGAGCAGATCCATGACAATGAAGCTCCCAAGCGCTGCACACAGCAGTACTGCCAACCACCGCGCCATCCGCTTGCCGACGTGCACCACGCTTATTTGCTTGCCGGGGGCAGAGAAACCGCCACCGGGACAGACTGGGACACCGGCATATCAGGCACACCCGCAGCACGACCATGGATTTCGTTTGCGTAGGCCCACAGCAACTCGCCGCCATCTTCCTGCATCGTACGAGCAAGACTCTTCAGCTGCTCGGCCCGAGCATCGGCGTCGGTTTCCGCCTGCAGTTTCTCCAGGCGCTGGTCCCAATCCCCGCCGGTGCCAAACCCAGAAAGATTGAGCATCGCCTGCGAGCCGGTCAGGAAGGGCAATGCCGAGGTCAGCGACCTATTGACAAAGTAGGAGGCGAAGAACGGGAGCTTCTTTAGAGCGTCCATATCGGAGTAGTAGGTGGTGGGATCGCGCTTTTCCACCTTCACGTCAACGCCAAGGTCCTTCAACTGTCGGGCAGCTAGGTCAGCACCGTCGTTCATGCCCGGAGTAAAATCGGCCGTCACTAGGGTCAACTTCTTTACACCCTTGTCCTGGAAAACCTTTCGGGCGGCTTCCTTATCAAACTTGGCCTCTGGCAGAGACTCCGGATAGTCCGCAAACCCCAGTCCGGGAACATCGGCGCCGGGAGTACCAGTGCCGTCTAGGGCGGCGTCGGCAAGCGCGGAGCGGTCTAGAGCCATCTTCATTGCGCGTCGTACCTCGGGGTCGTTGAAAGGGGCGACCTTGGTGTTGAGGATGAAAAGCAGGCCTTTGGAGTCGGCGGCACCGGGACTCCACACCTCAGCCCCGCGGAGGCTGCGCTTCGCGGTGGCGGGAAGATCCATAGCCAAATCGACCGCGCCGGACTCAACGGCACGCAAACGGGCCTGCGCATCGGCGATTACCTGAATCTCGAGGGAGTCAGAAACTCGCATATCGGCAGGGTAGTGCTCGTTTGCCGTGAACTTCCAGCCCTGACCGGAGTCGCCCGATTCGACGACATAGGGCCCGGAGCCAACCCCCTTTGATGGGTCGCCAGCCTTGTACACCAGGCTGTTTAGGCCCAGTACGGAGGCAACGAAATCTGCGCGCGGGCGGTCGAGCGCAATCTCGACAGTGGCGGTGTCGGTCGCCTTGGATGCGTCAAGGTTGACGTCGGCATAGGACATGCCGTGCATCGGATTGTCCTTAACATGCTTGATCGATGCGAGCACGTCCTCGGCGGTGACCGGAGAACCGTCGGAAAAGGTGGCGCCTTCGCGGATTTTGATAGTCCACACCGTTGCGTCCGCATTCGGCGTCGCACTGGCGGCAAGCTGCATCGTAGGCTGATCCGCGCCGGCGATGACCAGGGATTCATACACCGCATAGAGCGCCGCCCAGGTCGCGGTGGACATGGCCTCCGAGATATTGAGATTCTCGCCGGGGCCACCGAGGGCTGCAATGCGCAACGTATCCAGCGCCTTACCATCCGCGCCTGCCGACGCCTTGCCGGACTCCGTCGACGAAGAACACGCGGCAACGACTGGTGTTGCTACTGCAACGGTGGTTGCGGTGGCTAGAAACTTCAAGAATTCTCTACGGCGCATGTGTGGTCCTTATGTGGTTCGTTGGTCGAGGGAGAACACTGATGGTCAAGATTTGGAAATGAAAGTGTCCTAAGAAGAAGTGCTACATGAGCGCCGTTTTCGACTGATCTTTTCTTGCGGAGCTGCAGGTAGTGCGCTTATTCTCTATGAATTATGTGCGTAAATGAAAACAGTTGTCAATTGCTTAAAGATGCAAGCGCGAAATAACTGCGGCGATTGTTGAGATGCCCCGCGGTCAAACCTTTGGGCCGGTTATTGTGCTCAAGCCATACCTGATGTGAGGAGAAAATTAATGACAGGCCAATCATCGGGCACAGCTGCAAGCAGGCCCGATTATGCGTCGGCGCCCCGACTGCTGAGGAAGCATCTCGGCGGCCGTGGTCCGCTGCTTGCGTTGGCCGTGGCGTGCGGCATTGTCGCGGGAATCGCAGAGGTCGTACCGGCATGGGCGATGTGGAAAGCCGTGACCGCTATCGTGCAGGCCGAAAGCCCGTTCCGTACAGGTGCCGCAGCATCGGCGAAGACGATTCTGTCGGTAGCGTTGGTCTGTCTAGTAGCTGTTGGGCTCAAAGCGGTGTTTTTCGCAGTTTCAACTGGCCTGGCCCACCTGGTCGCCTTCGACGTCATCGCGGAGATTCGCCTTAAGCTTGGCAGAACCTGGAATTCAATGAGCGTCGGAGATGTTGCTCGAATCCACTCCGCACGGGCAAAAACAATAGCGCTCGATCACTGTGAAAAGCTCGAGCTCTTCATCGCCCACGCTGTGCCCGAGGCCGCAGCTGCTCTGACAGTATGGCTAAGTGTCACGCTATGGCTTTTCATAGTCGATTGGCGGTTGGCGACCGCCACGGTTGTACTAGTTCCCCTGGCTTTCGCGACCATGCTTCATGCCATGAGGTCAAATGGCCATCGGATGGGGCAGTGGGTTGCAGCTAATGGTGCGATGGGGGCTGCCATCGTCGATTTTCTTACCGCGATGCCGGTCATTCGCGTCTTCAACCGCACTGGCGATGAGCATAAGCGCACCAGCGATGCGGTCCGGCTCAATGCGAAACTTCAATCGGATTGGGGGCGCGCCTTTGTCACCTGGGGCGCACCATTTTCCACCTTGGTCGCTAGCTCCATTGCAGTCATTGCCCCGACAGCCGCATGGCTGCTTGCGACTAGCTCGGTGGATGTGCCCACAGTCTTGCTCTTCCTTGTCCTCGGGCCCACCTATCCAGTGCCGCTGGTCACGTTGTTCTACCGTCTAGTGGCACTGCCGATGCTGTCCAACGGCGCCGTGGAAATTGAGCATCAACTTGCCGGAAACCACGGCAATACAGAAAAATCCGCATTTGACAGCGAGCTTGGTTCTGGCAGTGAAGTTGCAAACTGCACTACATCGACGGTGATGCAGGAGACGTCGGCAAGCGAAGTGAGAGTAGAGCACGTGAGCTTTTCCTACGATGCGGGAAAGCCCGCGCTCGAAGATGTGTCTTTTACCGCCCAGGCGGGAAAAGTTACAGCGCTGGTAGGGCTGAGTGGCGCGGGAAAATCGACCGTCGGAGAACTTATTGCCGGCTTCTACACTCCAGACTCCGGGCGAATCAGCATCGGTGGAGTGGACATCTCAACGCTGAAAGAGGCCGACCTTCACTCGCAGATTGCGGCGGTATTTCAGAAACCACATCTCATGGCGGGCACGATTCGCGAAAATGTGACACTGGCGCGGCCCGAAGTGCCTGAAGATCAATTAAGAGCAGCCCTTCACGCCGCCGCAGCCGATGAATTTATCGATACGCTTCCCGACGGCCTGGACACCGTCCTAGGTGAGGGAGGATCGGGGCTCTCCGGCGGCCAGCGACAGCGACTGGCAATTGCGCGAGCCTTCGTGGCGGACCGGCCGATTCTGATTCTCGATGAGGCCACGGCAGCGACAGACCCGGAGAACGAAGAACTCATTCAGAAGGGACTGGCCCGCTTGGCGCGAGGGCGGACGGTGATCGTCATTGCGCACAGGCTTGGCACCATCCGGCACGCGGACTGCATCAACGTGATGGATAAGGGCAAGATTGTCGAGTCCGGAACGCACGAAGAGCTACTGGAGACAGACGGCTACTACGCCCGCTTGTGGAACGGCGCGGATTCCGGGGCTGACCATGAGGAGCGGGAGGGGGCAACGCGATGAAACAGTTAAAGACAATGTTTACATTGCTCGGGCCTGCTCGAAAGGCAGTCATCGGCGGGGTAATTTTGCGACTTGTTCAGTCCCTGGCATTGGGCATCTCTTTTGGCTCGGCGATGAATCTGGTGGCAAAAATCATCGAGGGCACGCAAATTAGCCCGGAGATTGCCACACGCACTGCAATCGCTTGCGCGGTATCGCTGCTGGTGCAGCTCATTGCGGGTTGGGCGGCGGCCCGACTTTCGTGGCTGGCATCTTATCGGGCCGTAGCGAACATGCGCCTTGAACTTTTGCGTCATCTTCGGCAAATCCCTGTCAACGCGCTAGGGAATCGCTCGCGGGGCGATGTGGCTGCGCTACTGAGCACCGACTTGCAATTGATAGAAGACTTTCTCACGGAGGGGCTGCCAAGGCTTGGACAGGCTCTTGGGATTCCGCTCCTGGTGGTTGTTGCAGTGGGAATCAACGATCCCATTTTGGCCGCGGCGATTGCACTCCCAATTTTCGCGATGATTCCGGTGATGTCGTGGTCGAGTAAGAGGCTGGCTGCATTGGCGGATAGACGCCAGGCCGCCCAGGCCAACGCCGCAGCGCGTATGATTGACCTGGTCACAGCGATGCCAGCGCTGAGGGTGTACTCCACACGTGAGCGCACCGAGCAGTGGTATAGCCGTGCGCTGGAAGAGTTTCGCTCTATCTCCGTGGAGATGGTTCATCGCCTTATCGTGCCGTCGACCTTGGCGGGCTTGATTCTTACTCTTGGTATTCCTCTGGTGGCTGTGACCAGTGGTTGGGCTGTAGCGACCTCGGCGACATCCATCGCACTTGTTGGCGTCGTGTTGGTTGTGGTCCTCAGCGTCTATCAGCCCGTTCAGGGGCTTCTTTCCACTAACGAATCTTGGCAAATGGCACAGGCCGCGCTTCGGCGGGTACAGGATGTCACCGACATCGAGCAACTACCCGAGCCGGAGCAGCCCGCGCGGACTCCGCAACTTTTCGATGTCGAGCTACGCGCTGTCGACTACGCCTACCCAGTGCGGGATAATGAGGTATCCGCACAGGGCACCGGAGACTCCTCGGTAACTGAGCGCGAGCCTGGACACCTGGCTTTACGGGGTGTCAATTTTCACGCACGCGCGGGGGAGATGACCGCGATTGTCGGGCCGTCTGGCTCTGGAAAATCGACGGTCCTGAGTTTGATCTCGCGTTTCGACGATCCCTCCTCTGGCTCTATCTGCATTGGAGGCGTCGACCTGAAGGACATCGCAGCCGCCGATCGCAGCGATTTGGTTACCGTTGTATTCCAGGATGTCCACCTGTTCCCGGGCACCATCGCGGATAATATTGCCGCGGCAAAGCCCGGTGCGAGCAGGTCTGAAATCGAGCGCGCCGCCCGTACTGCCTGCGCACACGAGTTCATCTCCTCGCTTCCCGACGGCTATGACACCGTCCTCGGGGAGGATGGTGCAGGGCTATCGGGTGGGCAACGTCAGCGTTTGTCCATTGCTCGCGCTGCTGTCAAAGACGCGCCGATAGTCCTGCTTGATGAAGCGACCTCGGCACTTGACCCTGTTAATGAGGCTGCGGTGCACCGCGGAATTCAGGCTCTGTGTAAGGGGCGAACGACCGTTGTCGTCGCGCATAAACTGGCGACAATTGCTGCGGCAGATCGCATTGTTGTCCTTGATGACGGGCGGGTCGTTGAATCGGGCAGGCATAAAGAATTGCTCGTGCATGAGGGAGTGTATTCGCGCCTATGGGCTAAGGCTGCACAGTTGGAGGATTGGGCGCTATAACGGCGACGGACATTTCGTCCAGCTGAGATGGGAAAGCATCACATGAGGAGCAATGTACAAAGAAGTGCCTGGTGGTGACGGTCTCAGCAATTTTTTCCGGTTCGCGCTGATCTGAGGCGTTTGTCGAACAAGCAGCCAGACATAGAACGGAGATATCTTGGTGACCAGCATCCAAAGGCATTTGTTTGTGGAGGTACGCAGTTGTACTGCTAGATTCGGGGCACGAACGCGTCAGACCTGAGGCGTCAACCACCCCGCAGCACTCCCCAAATGCGTAATCCTACACCGCCATTGTGAAAAAACGCTCACCATTTTGTATTGCACCGGCGTCCCCGTGCTTGTTATTCTGAGGTTCCGTGGTTACGAAATACATCATCGTTACTGGAGGAGTTGCCTCCTCCCTCGGAAAAGGCCTGACTGCGGCATCGCTTGGCCGCCTGCTTACCTCTCGTGGTCTGAAAGTGACCATGCAGAAGCTCGATCCATACCTGAACGTGGATCCGGGCACCATGAATCCCTTCCAGCACGGTGAAGTCTTCGTGACCGAAGACGGCGCGGAGACCGACTTGGATCTCGGCCACTACGAGCGCTTCCTGGACCGCAACCTCTCCGCTGGCGGCAATGTCACCACCGGCAAGGTGTACTCCTCGGTCATTGCCAAGGAGCGTCGCGGCGAGTTCCTCGGCCAGACTGTGCAGGTCATCCCACACATCACGGACGAGATTAAGTCCCGCATCGTTGCTATGGGTAACCCGGACGCGAACGGAGAGAAGCCGGACGTTGTTATCACCGAGATTGGCGGCACCGTCGGCGATATCGAGTCACAGCCCTTCCTAGAGGCTGCCCGCCAGGTCCGCCACGATGTAGGTCGCGAAAACATCTTCTACCTCCACGTCTCCCTGGTGCCATATCTCGGCCCGTCGAAGGAGCTAAAGACCAAGCCCACTCAGCACTCCGTCGCTGAGCTGCGGTCGATTGGTCTGGTCCCGGATTCCGTTGTCTTGCGCTGTGACCGAGAAGTTGGCGACAGCCTCAAGAGCAAAATCGCCCTGATGTGCGATATCGACCGTGAGGGCGTCGTGTCCTGCCCGGATGCACCGAGCATCTACGACATCCCGAAGGTCCTCTACGAAGAGCACCTGGACACTTTCATCATTCGTCGCCTCGGCCTGCCTTTCCGCGACATGGACTGGTCAGTGTGGGGAGACCTTCTCGACCGCGTACACAACCCTGTAGGCGAGATTACGGTGGCGCTCGTCGGTAAGTACATCGACCTGCCGGACGCCTACCTTTCCGTCGCGGAGGCCATCCGCGCGGCGGGCTTCGCGCACCGAGTCAAGACCAACATTCGCTGGGTCGGTTCCGACGACTGCGAGACCGAAGCGGGCCTGAAGAAGAACATGAGCGGCGTCGACGCCATCATCATCCCAGGTGGCTTCGGCGGCCGCGGCATCGAGGGCAAGATCGCCACGATCCGCTACGCCAAAAAGACCGGCACTCCGCTGCTGGGTATCTGCCTGGGCATGCAGTGCATCGTCATCGAGGCCGCCCGTACTGCAGGCGTCGAAGGCGCGTCCTCCACCGAGTTCGATGAGAACGCCGCCGAGCCGGTCATCGCCACCATGGAAGAGCAGCTCCGCGCGGTTTCCGGTGAGGCTGACTTGGGCGGCTCCATGCGCTTGGGCTCCTACCCAGCGAAGCTGCTGGAAGGCTCCGTCGTCGCCAGCCTCTACGGCACCACGGACGTCACCGAGCGCCACCGCCACCGCTACGAAGTCAACAACGCCTACCGCGACAAGATCGCCGAGGCCGGCCTGGTCATCTCCGGCACCTCGCCCGACGGCAAGCTCGTCGAGTTCGTCGAGTACCCGAAGGAGACCCACCCGTACCTCGTGGCCACCCAGGCGCACCCGGAGCTAAAGTCCCGCCCGACCAACCCGCACCCGCTTTTCGACGGCCTGATCGCCGCTGCCCTCGAACGCAAGAAGTAGAGGCGCAGCGAGCGCTGCCGGATTCCCGGCGGCGCCACGGCGGTAGTGTAGAACCCATGAGCAAGCAGGCAGAGCAAGGTACCCACGACTTCGAGGCTGTCTCCACAGAGATTCTCCTCGAAGCTCCGATCATGGCGGTGCGCCGCGACAAGGTCCGGATGCCGGGCGGCCGCATCGCCAACCGCGAGATCGTCGAGCACTTCGGCGCCGTCGCGGTCGTCGCAGCCGACGAGGACGGCCGCATTTGCCTGCTTACACAATGGCGCCAGGCCGCAGGCCGCCGTCTCATCGAACTGCCCGCGGGCCTGCTGGACTTCTCCGACGAGGACCCGCTCGCCGCGGCCCAGCGCGAACTTGTCGAGGAAGCAGGACTTGAGGCGGCCCGCTGGGGCGTCCTGACCGATATGTTCACCTCGCCGGGATTCGCCGAGGAAGCCGTGCGTATCTATATCGCTCGCGACCTGCGGACCGTCGTCAAGCCTGAAGCGGATGACGAGGAAGCCGACATGACCCAGCAGTGGGTTCCCATCGATGAGGCGATGGGGCGCGTCATGCGCGGTGAGGTGCAAAACGCTATCGCGATTTCCGGGATTTCGCTGGCCGCGCAGGTGCTGCTCCACGGGGTGACGCCGCGCTCGGCGGACGAGCCTTTCGAAATGCGACCGACCCGGCTTGCCAGGCGCCGCGAGGAACAGCTGGGTGCGGGCGCGGACTTAAAGCGCGTCCGCACGCAGCTTGTCGCCCCCGCGGGCGAGGTCGACTGACCCGTCCGCTAACCTGCACCTCATGCCTGCGCACACCGTGAACTCGCTTGCCGACGCCTTTCTGACCTTCCTCGCGGTCGAGAAGGGGTTGTCGGCCAATACGCTTGCCTCCTACGAGCGGGACCTGGCCAAGTACCGGGAGTACCTGGCGGGCATCGGGCGCTCTGATCTCGCCGCGGTGACAGAGCAGGACGTCGCGGGTTTCCTGGCCTATCTTTCGCAGGGGGACAAGGCGGCGGGAAGACCTCGGCTGGCGGCGACATCGGTGACGCGGGCGCTGTCGGCAGTGCGCAGCTTCCACAAGTTTGCAGTGGGCGAAGGCGCGCTCGATGTGGACGTGGCGCGGCGTGTGGCGCCGCCGAAGCAGCCCTCGCGCTACCCGAAGGCGCTGAGCATTCCGGACGTGACCGCCCTGATTGACTCCATCCCCGACGGAGAGACCGCCACGGTAACCGACCTGCGCAACCGGGCGCTGGTGGAGTTTCTGTACTCGACGGGCGCGCGCGTCAGCGAGGTCACGGGCCTCGACATCGACGATGTCGACCGGGAGACCAACCTCGTGTTGCTGCGTGGCAAGGGAGATAAGGAACGCATCGTGCCGGTCGGCTCGCCGGCGATGGCGGCACTGGACAAGTGGCTCACGCGAGGGCGGCCCGCCTGGGTGCGGGCGAACTCCGGGCCGGCGCTGTTTATTAACTCGCTGGGGCGGAGGCTGTCGCGGCAGTCGGCGGGAAATACGCTCGCGGAGCTTGGGGAACGGGCCGGGCTGGCGGTGAAGATCTCCCCGCACACGCTGCGGCACAGTTTTGGCACGCACCTGATCGAGGGCGGCGCCGACGTCCGCGTGGTCCAGGAGCTGCTCGGCCACGCGTCGGTGACCACCACGCAGATCTACACCATGATCACGGCGGAGAACATGCGGCGCGTTTGGGCGGGTGCGCACCCGCGCGCGTAACGGGCGCGGTAAAGTGTGAAAGAACGCAAGGGTTAGACCAGAAGATGTTCAAGGAAGAGGGGTTGACCGTGGCTGGTGAAGGATTGTTCGAGGCCGACCGAGTCGAGCTCGGCCTGACCGGGCGTCCGGTGCGCGAGCTGCCCATCCCCGAGCCTCTGTCGACCCACGGCCCGGCCGTCATCCTGGCTATGTGCAATCAGAAGGGCGGCGTGGGCAAGACCACGTCCACGATCAACCTCGGCGCGGCTATCGCGGAGTTCGGCCGTAAAGTCCTCTTGGTTGACTTGGACCCTCAAGGCGCACTGTCCGCCGGTCTCGGCGTCCCGCACGAGGAGCTGGACCTCACCGTCTACAACCTGATCGTCGACGACACCACGGACGTCCGCGACGCCATCCATCACACCTCCGTGTCCGGCCTGGATCTGGTGCCCGCGAACATAGACCTGTCGGCAGCCGAAATCCAGCTTGTCAATGAGGTCGGCCGCGAGCAGGCCCTCGGCCGCGCCCTGCGCCCGGTGATGAACGACTACGACTTCATCATCGTCGACTGCCAGCCCTCGCTGGGCCTGCTGACCGTCAACGCCCTGACCATCGCGCAGGGCGTCATCATCCCGATGGTGGCGGAGTACTTCTCTCTGCGCGGCCTGGCCCTGCTGACCGACACTGTCTCCAAGGTGCGCGACCGCCTGAACTTCAACCTCGAAGTCAGCGGCATCCTGGTGACCATGTTCGACCGCCGCACCCGCCACGCAAAGGAGGTCATGGAGCGCCTCATCGAGGTTTTCGGCGACCAGGTCTTCGACACCGTCATCACTCGCACCGTCCGCTTCCCGGAGACCTCCGTCGCCGGCGAGCCCATCACGCAGTGGGCGCCGACCTCGCCCGCGGCCGCCCAGTACCGCAACCTCGCCCGCGAGGTCATCGAGCGCAAGGGCCGCAAGTAGTGCGGAGCCGCCGTGACTGACACTGAAGTCACTACGCCCGGCTCGTCTGTCCCGCCGGGTCCGCTTAACGACGGCCCGGGCCACGACGCCCCCTCCCACGCCCAGGCCGTGCAGGAGGCGGGGACGGAGGGCGCGTCGGCAAGCGAAGTGGGCGAGACCGGCGTGCAGGAGGAGATCACCGGCTTCCGGGTGGCGCTGGCGAACTTCAACGGGCCGTTTGACCTGCTGCTGCAGCTGATCGGCAGTAAGAAGATGGACGTCACCGAGGTTGCGCTGGCGGCGGTGACGGACGAATTTGTCGCGTATACGCGCAGCCTCGACGCGGTGCACGACTTGGACGAGATCACCGAGTTCCTGGTGGTCGCGGCGACCCTGCTAGACCTGAAGACCGCGCGACTGCTGCCGCGCGGCGACGTCGATGACGAAGAGGATCTGGAACTTCTGGAGGCGCGCGACCTGCTGTTTGCGCGACTGTTGCAGTACCAGGCCTACGGCAAGGTCGCGGATCAGTTCGCCGAGTGGCAGAAGACCGCGCCGAGGCGATACCCGCGCGCAGTGGGCCCGGATAAGCAGTTCGAAGAGCTGCTGCCGCCGGTGCGACTGGGCATGACGGTCGGGCAGTTCGCGGAGTTTGCGGCCGTGGTGATGCGCCCCAAACCACCAGAGCAAGTCGGCGTGGGGCATATCCACGGCGTGGCGGTGTCGGTGCCGGAGCAGGCGGGCAAGATCCTGGACTCGCTGCGGCTGGCCGGCGAGGGAAGCTGGCTGACGTTTACGCAGCTGACCTCGGAATGTCGAGTGTCGATGGAGGTCGTGGGCCGTTTCCTGGCGCTGCTGGAGCTCTACCGAGCCAAGGCGATCGACGCCGAGCAGGAAGAGGCACTCGAGGAAATCCGCGTGGCCTGGACCGGGCTGGATGTGGACCCGGCCGTGGTTGCGGCGGCGAACTGGGAGTAGGGGTGTGGCACTTCGCTGGTGCGGCACCGTACCCTAGGGAACGTGAGTGAGATTGCGGAACCGAGTTCTCAGAGCCCTATAGCGCAGAATCCTATTGCGCAGAGCCCGATCGACCCGCTGCGCGCGGGCGTCGAAGCGATCTTGCTGGTCGTGGACACGCCGGTTGCCGCCGAAGACATGGCTCGGGCGTTGGACGTCCCGGTGGCCGACGTGCGCGACGTGCTCCGCGAACTCGAAAACGAGCTGAGCGCCCGCCGTTCCGGAATTGAGCTGCGCGAGACCGGCGAGGGCTGGCGATTCTATACCGCGCCGGCACATGCGAGCGCCGTGGAGCGCTTCCTGCTGGACGGCTCGCAGTCGAAGCTCTCGCGCGCGGCGATGGAGACTCTGGCCGTCGTTGCGTATCGCCAGCCCGCCACGCGTGCGCAGGTTTCGGGCGTGCGCGGCGTCAACGTTGATGGAGTGATGCGCACGCTGGTCGCCCGCGGCCTGATTGCCGAGTCCGGCGAAGACCCCGCCACCGGCGCGCACCTCTATGTGACGACGGCCCTGTTCCTTGAGCTGCTTGGAATCGAGTCGTTGGAGCAGCTGCCAGATCTCGCGCCGCTGCTGCCGGAGGTCGACCTGATTGACGAGCCGCTCAGCTAGTGCGTCGCGCTGACCTACAGCGCTGACGTATTGCGGATTCGCCGCGTTTTCCGCGCTAACGCGCCACTCGGCTAATCCACGGCAGCGCCACGGCCGCAAGCGCCGATGCTCCGACGGCGAATGCACCCATGGTGAGGAAATAACTGTGCTCTGACGCCGCGCTGGTGGGATCGTAGCTGGTCGACATCACGCCGGCCAGCGCAGTACCGATCGCCATGGTCATGAAGAACAGCGCCGAAAAACGTGTGGCGTACTTCGCCGGGGCCAGCGCCGTCGCGGTTGACATCCCGACAGGCCCGACGTGCAGCTCACCGAAGGTAATCACGCCGTAGGCTAGCACCAGCGCGACAATCGGCACGGCACCCGCGGGCGTGGATGTGTGTAGCAGCAGCGTCCATGCGCCGAGTCCCGCCACTGCGGTGCCCGCGATGATTTGCGTCGGGGCCTTCGGCATACGCGCGCCAAGTTTCGTGCGCAGCAGCGCCATCGGCACGGAAAGAACCAGGATAAACACCGGATTCAGCGACTGCGCCCACGCCGCGGGCACCTCGAAGTCGCCGATTATACGGTCGACGCGCACATCCGAATAGACCGCCAGTGCGCCGAAGGTCTGGTTCAAGATCGCCCAGAACGCCACGGACACGATAAACAGCGGCACGAACGCCAGGACGCGCCGGCGCTCATGGGGGCCCAGTCCCCGGTCGAGAAGCATTGTCGCGAACATGCCGACGGTGGTCGCGATTGTCAGAACCAGCATGACCGTCGCCAGGCTCTCCAGTGCCAGCGCACCGGCCACGACCGCGCCGACCAGCGCCGCAACTACGGCCGCCACGGCCGCCGCAGCGAGACCAAGCGCCCGCCACGTCGCAGGAACCGTCGGCTTTTCGACGAGGGCAACGATGCGGGTATCCCAGCCGTCGTGAAGCTTGCGTCGGTGCAGGTAGTAGTGGGTGAGCCCGGCGATCATGAGTGCGGCGGCGGCGCCGAAGCCGAGGTGATACCCCGCGCGGTCGGCGAGCCAGCCGGTAAGCAGCGGGCCGGCCAGTGCGCCGACGTTAATTCCCAGGTAGAACAGCTGGAAGTCGGAGTCGCGGCGGCGGTCATCGGGATTGCGGACGTGCCCGAGCATTGTCAGCGCCGAGGTCTTCAGCGCGCCGGAGCCGACCGCGACCAGCACGAGTCCGAGCGCTACGCCCGGCGCGCCCGGTACTAGGGAGAGGCATAGGTGTCCGGCGACCAGCAGCCACGCGCCGGAGAGCAGTGTCTTCTCGGCACCGAGGACACGGTCGCCGATCCAGCCTCCGCCGATGGTGGAGAGGTAGACCAGGCTGCCGTAGGCACCCATGAGCGCGGTTGCGGTGCCGGTCGCGAGTCCGAGGCCGCCGTTGACGGCCGTGTCGTAGAGGTAGAAGGCCATGATGGCCTGCATGCCGTAGTAGCTAAATCGCTCCCATGTCTCGACTCCGACTAGCGCGGGGATGGCGACGCGCGGGTTCTGTGGGGTGCTCTCGGCGCTCTGCGAACACTGTTCAAGTTTGTGCATGAATACTAGATAACCAACTCTTGGAACCAGGGCGAAACCGGTGGCGTTTTTGCGCCGGAAATTACCCCCTGGACAGTGTTCGAGTGGTGTTTTTGGAAGGCGTCTTTGTGGTCGGTCTCCTCTGGTGTTACCTCCAAACAGGGCCGTGCCCACGAACGCCGTTCAAGTCAACTGCTGACGTGCGATAACGTTGGTGGTTGTGAATCGCCCCGCCGCCCAAACAAACGCAGCAAGCCCCGAGTCGCCGACTCCGGCAACCCTCGCCCAATTCGACGCCGAGCACATCTGGCACCCCTATGGGCCAATCCCCGCTCCGGTCTCCCCGCAGCTCGTCGAGGAAGCCCACGGTGTCTACCTTCGCCTCGCCGACGGCCGCGAGCTCATAGACGGCATGAGCAGCTGGTGGGCCGCCTGCCACGGCCACAGCCACCCGAAGCTGGTCGAGGCCGCAACCCGGCAGGCCGCGAAGATGTCGCACGTCATGTTCGGCGGGCTGACGCACCGCCCGGCCATCGAGCTGGCGCAGAAGCTCCTGCGTCTCGCGGGTCCCGGCTTCGACGCGGTGTTCTTCTCGGACTCCGGCTCGGTCTCCGTCGAGGTCGCCATCAAGATGGCGCTGCAGTACAGCCAGGCGATCGGCCACCCGGAGCGCACACGCCTGGCCACCTGGCGCGGCGGCTATCACGGCGACACTCGCGCCCCAATGAGCGTCTGCGACCCCGAAGGCGGTATGCATTCACTGTGGGCAGGGCAGTGGTCGCCGCAGGTCTTCGCCGATGTCCCACCCCCGCGCGGTTCTTCCGCCGAGACTCGCGCCGCCTACCTCGCCCACTTCGATTCGCTTATCGACGACTCTGTCGCCGGCGTCATCGTCGAACCCGTCGTCCAGGGTGCAGGCGGAATGCGCTTCCATGACCACGAGCTGCTAGTCGGACTCCGCGAGCTCTGTGACAGGCGCGGAATCCTCCTGATTGCCGACGAGATCGCCACCGGATTCGGCCGCGCCGGAGACCTGTTTACGACACAGGCGGCAGGCATCGTGCCGGACATCATGTGCGTCGGCAAGGCCTTAACCGGCGGGTTCATGAGCTTCGCCGCAACCCTCACTACGGCCGAAGTTGCCCGTGCCATCTCCTCCGGCGCTGGCGGCGGTCTCATGCACGGCCCGACGTTCATGGGCAACCCGCTGGCGTGCGCGGTGGCCTCGGCACAGCTGGACCTCATCGAGGAAGGTGCCTGGCGCAGCGACGTGCCGCGCATTGAAAAACGACTGTTCCGGCAGCTGGAGCCGCTGGCGACCAGCGACGCCGTCGCCGATGTCCGAGTTCTTGGCGCCATCGGCGTGGTGGAGATGCGTCGGCTCGTCGACATGGCACTGGCTACCAAGGCCGCCGTGGATGCGGGCGTATGGCTGCGCCCCTTCGGCAAGCTGGTCTACACCATGCCGCCGTACATCTGCACCGACGACGAGGTCGACCGCATCTGTACCGCCATCGCCGCGATAGTCCGCGCCGAGGAAACGCGCACCCACCCCTAAACGAAACCGCGAAGCCCACAAGGAGAAACACCCATGACTGTCGTCCTGGTCACCGGCACCGGCACCGACATTGGAAAAACAATTGCAACGGCGGCCCTCGCCACAGCTCTTAGAGGGGCCGGTAAAGAGGTGCACGTCGTCAAGCCAATTCAGACCGGCGTTCCCGGAAAAGACGGCGGTGACCTGGACACGGTCAGGGATCTGACGGGGGAGACCAACCTGCATGGATTCGAGCGTTACCCCGAGCCGATGGCGCCGGTCGCCGCGGCGCAGCGGGCGGGCATGCGGCTTCCGGAGGTCGGCGAGATCGCGGAGAAGATCAGGCTTATCGACGCCGCCGGGTCCAACCGTGTGGTGCTGGTCGAGGGCGCGGGCGGGCTGCTCGTGCGGCTCGGCGAGGACTGGGCGCTGCCGGAGCTCGCGGGGCACCTTCCGGGGCATCAAATGGTGGTGGTGACCAGGCTGGATTTGGGCTGCCTGAACGAGGCGGAGCTCACGGTCGAGGTCGCGCGGGGGCGCGGCGTGGAAGTCACTGCGCTTCTCGGCGGCAAGCTGCCCGCGCAGACCGACCCGATTATCGAGACAAATCTTGAGCAGCTGCCGCGCATTACAGGCCTGCCGCTGCTGGGCTCGGCGGCCGACGGCGCGGGTGAGCTAGACCGCGAGACCTTCGAGGCGCAGGCACCCGGCTGGTTCGAAGAGGCGGCGTTGCGCGAGTGGATTGCGAAACTGTAGGCGACTCTAAGGGGCGGGTTTCCGGGGCCTAGCGGCGTGGGGATTCCTGCGTTTTCCAGACAAAGCTCCTGCCTGTGCTAGGATTGGCACACGACAAGGCGCGAGGCTTTCTCTTTTACATCCTCTTGGAAGGCATTTCTTTAAGTCCCCGCGGCCGCAATGGCCGCGTTTTGCATTTCACGGCCGTGAGACCGGACGGGCGAGGGACGGGTATGACGAGAGCGACGGGAAGTGAGAGCGTCGCGGACGCTTGTTCTCTACAGCGAAAATCATTCTCCAACGCCGATAGATGGCAGTCGAAGGAAGTAAAGAATCGTGGCTAAACCCGCTCGCCGAGAAGGTACACCGGACCGCAACGGACGCAACCGCTCCAGCAACAATCACTCGCACTCGAACCGCGCGAACAACGCCCAGCGCGCACGCAACCGCCGCTCGGGCGGCGAAAACGTCGAGGTTTCCAACGTCCACGCGAAGGATGTCTACGTCTCCAACGCCCGCCCGGCGCGCCACCAGCACGTCGCTGGAGGCCGTCGCGGCCCGGGCAAGCACGGACACGGGCACGACCAGTCCGGCGAGGGCCTGCGCCTGCAGAAGGTGCTCGCGCAGGCCGGTGTCGCATCGCGCCGTATGGCGGAAAAGCTCATCGACGAAGGCCGCGTGGAGGTCGACGGCAAGATCGTCACCCGCCAGGGCGTCCGCGTCGACCCGAACACCGCGGTGATCCGCGTCGATGGCTCCCGCGTGATCGTCAACGAGGACATGCAGTACTTCATCCTGAACAAGCCGCGCGGCGTGCAGTCGACCATGCACGATGACATGGGCCGCCCCTGCGTCGGCGACATCATCGGCGAGAAGATCAGCTCCGGCCAGCGCCTCTTCCACGTCGGCCGCCTCGACGCCGCTACCGAGGGCCTGCTGCTGCTGACCAACGACGGCGAGCTGGCCAACCGCCTGATGCACCCGAGCTACGAGGTCACCAAGACCTACATGGCCACCGTCGTCGGCGAGGTCGACGCGAAGGTCATGCGCGAGCTGGAGAAGGGCATCGAGCTCGACGACGGCATCGCCAAGGCCGATATGGCCCAGATCATCGACGTCTGGCAGGGCCGCTCCATCGTCCGCATCGAGCTGCACGAGGGGCGCAAGCACATCGTCCGCCGTATGCTCAAGACCGCAGGATTCCCCGTCGAGCGCCTGGTACGCACCAAGATTCACACCGTCCAGCTGGGCGAGCAGACCCCGGGTGCGCTGCGTGCGCTCAACCGCGCGGAGCTGACCTCCCTCTACAACGCTGTGGGGATGTAAATGGCCGACGCACGCACCAATTCGACCTCGTTCTACGACACCGACAACATTGACCCCCAAGGAGCGCCCATGAGCGAGAACTTTCACGGCGAGGCGCTGCTCGTCGCCATCGACGGCCCCTCCGGAACCGGCAAGTCCACCGTCTCCCGCAAGGTAGCCCAGGAGCTGGACGCGAAGTACTTGGACACCGGCGCGATGTACCGCGTCGCCACCCTGTGGGTGCTGCGCCAGGGTATCGACCCGGCAGACACCGACGCCGTTGTAGAGGCCACCTCGGCCCTGCCGATGGAAGTCTCCGACGACCCGACCTCCACCGCCGTCATCCTTAACGGCGAGGACGTCTCCGCCGAGATTCGCGGCGCCGAGGTCACCCGCAACGTCAGCGCCGTCTCCGCGATTCCCGCCGTGCGCGAGAACCTGGTCGCCCTCCAGCGCCAGCTTGCCGACGCCGCCGGCCGCTGCGTCGTCGAAGGCCGCGACATCGGAACCGTCGTCCTGCCGGACGTTCCCGCCAAGATCTTCATGACCGCCTCCGCCGAGGTTCGCGCTCAGCGCCGCTTCGACCAAGACGTCGCCGCCGGCCGCGAGGTCAACTTCGACACCGTGCTTGCCGACGTCGTCCGCCGCGACGAACTCGATAGCAGCCGGGCGACCTCGCCGCTGAAGCCTGCCGAGGACGCGTTCATCCTGGACACCTCGGAGATGGACATCGACGAGGTAGTTGAAAATGTCCTCGACGTCGTGGAGGCCGGCTACCCGGGCTCGACAATGGACTGGGACGACGTAGACAACGAGGAATACGGCGCAGGCAACCTCGGCGCGGGCCAGGACTCTAGCTACGGTGACCTGGTCGCCAACGTCGACTCCGATAACGCGCCGGGCACGGAGGGTGCCCACGCCAGCACGGACGAGATAATCGACCGCACCCTGGCCGACCACGAAACCGTCATCGCTGAGGCTATCGAGCGCGCCGAGGCTGGCCAGCTCGACAGCCAAGAGGACTGGGAGGAGCTGGAGGAGGCTTTCGCCGCTCTCGGCGTCTCCGACGAGGAAGAAGAAGCACTTCCGACCGTCGCTATTGTGGGGCGTCCGAACGTGGGCAAGTCCACGATGGTCAACCGGTTTATTGGTCGTCGTGAAGCGGTGGTGGAGGACTTCCCCGGCGTCACGCGAGACCGCATCTCCTACCTGGGCGACTGGGGCGGGCGCCGATTCTGGGTGCAGGACACCGGCGGCTGGGACCCGGATGCCAAGGGAATGCACGCGGCGATTGCGCGCCAGGCCGAGGTTGCGATGGAGACCGCCGACGTCATCGTCATGGTCGTCGACACTACCGTCGGCATCACCGCCACTGAGGAGGTCATGGCGCGGCGCCTGCAGCGAGCCGAGCAACCGGTCATCCTCGCGGCCAACAAGTTCGAGTCCGACTCCCAGCTGGGCGACGTCGCCGAGTTCTGGGCCCTGGGCCTCGGTGAGCCGCACCCGACCTCGGCGCTGCACGGGCGCGGCAACGCCGACGTGATGGACCAGGTCGTCGCCTCCTTCCCGGAGGTCCCGCGCGCGAAGTCGCTGCCGACGGGGCCGCGCCGCGTGGCGCTGATTGGCAAGCCGAACGTGGGCAAGTCCTCGCTGCTGAACAAGCTCTCCGGCGAGGAGCGCGCCGTCGTCAGCGATGTCGCCGGCACGACCGTCGACCCGGTCGACTCCTTGGTGCAGATGGACGAGCAGCTCTGGCGCTTCGTCGATACTGCGGGTATCCGCAAGAAGACCAAGTCCGCCAAGGGGCATGAGTTCTACGCCTCGCTGCGCACCCGCTCGACTATCGACAACGCTGAGGTCTGCATCTTCCTGGTGGACGCCTCCGAGCCAATCGCCGAGCAGGATCAGCGCGTGTTGCGCATGATTATCGACTCCGGTCGAGCCCTGGTGGTGGCCTACAACAAGTGGGACCTGATGGACGAGGACCGCCGCGAGCTTCTCGAGCGCGAGATTGACCTGCAGCTTTCGCACGTGCCATGGGCGCGCCGCGTGAACATCTCCGCCAAGACCGGTCGCGCAGTCCAGAAGCTGGAGCCCGCGATGCTGGAGGCGCTGGAGTCCTGGGACAAGCGCATCTCCACCGGCCGGTTGAACACCTGGCTGCGCGCGATCATGCAGCAGAACCCGCCGCCACTGCGCGGTGGCCGCCAGCCGCGCGTGCTGTTCGCGACCCAGGCGTCGTCACGCCCACCGGTGATTGTGCTGTTTACCACCGGATTCCTGGAGCACGGCTACCGCCGCTTCCTGGAGCGCAAGCTCCGCGAGGAATTCGGTTTCGAAGGCTCGCCGGTGCGGATCGCCGTGCGAGTGCGTGAGAAGCGCAAGCGCAAGTAAGCCCACAGAGAACAAAGCCCTCGATGTGACCTACGCGGTTGCTTCGAGGGCTTTTTGCTGGCACGTTGGAAAGCTACTGAAAAAGTTGCCAGTCCCGAACCCCACGAGGAGTAGGAGCACCAAAAATGAGTGGCCGCAACAACAACCCCCAGGACCCGTACGCCCGCGACGCTTACGGGGACGACTCCTCGACACGCTACATCCCGCGCCCGAACTCAGGCGCGGGCGCCGGCCGCGGGCGTGGGCAGGGCTACAACCCCGACGCGGACTTCGCAGACAACAGCTACCCTGATGCCACAGCCGAGACACGCTTCGACACTCCGCGCCCGGCCCAGAACCAGCAGGGAAGCCAAGGAGGCCAGGGCAGCGGCCAGTACTGGGCTCCGCTTACCGACGAAGAACGCGGCTACTCCAACACCAACCAAAACTCCGGCTACGGTGCGGGCGACGCAGCGGCCGGCGCCGACGCTGGTGGCTACGGTAATGGCCAGGGCGGCTATGACGACCGTGATGGTCGTGGTGGTCGCGACCGGGGCGAGCGGGACTCTGGCGGTTCCGGAATCGGAAAGTCGCTGGCCATCGTCGCGGTGGTGGCGTTAGTCGTCATCGTTGCGCTGGTAGCGCTGGTGATGAACTTCACCTCCGGAGGCTCGGACAACGCCCAGACTCCGGCGCCGATGTCGAGTACGACAACGTCGAGTAGCACGACGACGTCGCCGTCGACGTCGGAAAGCACGGAGACTTCTAGCCCACTAGAGAGCCTCGACCCGAGCGGCACCATCGGAGAGACGCGCGATCGTCTGCAGGAAGAGCTGGACCGGTTGAGGCAGGCGCCGCCCGCGATTCCGGGGTTCGGTGATAACACGTCGGGCATCGGCAACATTCCGGTCGATGTTGCAGGTAAGAGCCCCGCGACCGTGGAAATTGAGCTGCGCACCAACGGCTTCAACAACATCAAGGTGGTCGACGCCGAGGGCAATCCGACCAACTCTGCGGCGGCGATTCTGGGGAAGGTGGCGTCTATCGATCCCGCGGAGGGCGCGATGGTCACGATGGACACCCCGGTGACGATTTACCTGCAATAAGCGGGGGATTCGTTGGTTTAAACGCCAATGATGTAATCTGGTTTCCGTTGCACTCTGGTGCACACGGGCTGTAGCGCAGTTTGGTAGCGCACTTCACTGGGGGTGAAGGGGTCGTCGGTTCAAATCCGGTCAGCCCGACAGTTTTATAAGGCTGGGAGTTCGAGTTTAAGGCTCGGGTTCCTGGCCTTTACTGTTTCTTGGGGCGGGGTGCTGGTTTTGGTCGGTTGCGGATGGTTGAGAGGGGGGGGGCGTGGTGGCGGGGTGTCGTGGTGGCAAATCTTCGAACATGCCGAGGAAATTTGACCAGGATGCGAAGGGGCCGTGTGGTTCGTCTTGTGGAGGATCGCATCTTGGCGGAAAATATGTCGATGCAAGCCGCCTGCCAGGTAAGTAGCCCGAAAGCTGGGGGTGATGGCGCACAGCTCGTCAATGGACTTAGCAGGCCCGCAGTGCAGGAAACATCCCAGAACCCGTGCCTGAAGACTTGGCCGCCGAAAACGCCAGGCTACGCCGTGAAAATCAAGAGCTACGCGACACCAATGAACTTTTAACAGCTGCCTTAGCTTTTCGCGTCAGAACTCGACCCAAAACGAAAGGAAATGAAGCGTCCTGGGTTTAGTTCCTACCTCAACTAGGGAAGGATTGAACACTATGCCCAAGAAGTATTCTGTCGAGTTCAAGGAGAAGGCGGTCCATCAGATCGTTGAAATGGTGCGCCTGGAGTCCTGTTCACTGCAACGCGCCTACGAGGAAGTCGGCGAACTCCTTGGTGTATCCCACCACACGTTACGAGCCTGGTACCGCGATAGCCTCTTAACTCGTTATGCAGCCGAGCCAGCAGGCGGGGAATCAATGGAAGAAGAACTCAAGCGGCTACGTCGGGAAAACCGCGAGCTTAAACGAGCCAACGGGATTCTTAAGACAGCATCGGCTTTTTTCGCGGCGGAACTCGACCGACCCACGACCAGATGATCTCCTACATTGACGCTTACAAGGAGCAGTTTGGGGTCGAGGCCATCTGCCGCATTCTTTCACAGACAGATCGTGGTTTCATCACTTCCCGCGGTTACCGGAAAGCCAGGATACGCATTCCCAGTGCTAGAGCCTTGAGTGATAGCTTGCTGGTTCCAGAAATTCAACGCGTGCATGCAGAGAACTTCTCGGTCTACGGCATCCGCAAAATGTGGCACGCGATGAACCGTCAAGGCTACCGAATTGGACGAGACAAGACCGCACGTTTGATGAAACTAGCAGGTGTGAGCGGCCGGCGTCGTGGGCGTAATCCGGTGACAACGATCCGTGCGAAAGTCCCGGATCATCGCCCAGATTTGGTTCAGCGAAATTTCCTTGCCTAGGCTCCTGGGAGGCTGTGGGTAGCTGATATCACTTACGTACGCACCCTTTCGGGATTCGCGTACACCGCGTTTGTTATTGATGTATTCAATCGGAAGATTGTCGGCGTTGCCACACGCTCTACGATGCGTACAGATGCACTTCCTATGGAAGCTTTAGAGCATGCTCTTACTACTGCTGGTCGAATCCATGGAAACCAGCTGATCCACCACAGTGATAGGGGAAGTCAGTATGTGTCGTTGAAGTACTCCACGGCATTGGCGCAATCCGGGATCCGACCGAGTGTGGGAACAGTTGGCGATTTTTATGACAACGCTCTGGCTGAAACCGTCAACGGGCTCTACAAGGCTGAACTCATCCACGCACAAGGCCCGTGGACATCAGTAGGAGAAGTTGAACTGGCCACCTTGCGGTGGGTTCACTGGTGGAATACCAAGCGTCTTCATCAAGCATTGGACTACGCCACCCCGCAAGAAGTAGAAACCGAGTACTATCTCACCGAAACCATCAACACGGGGTCGTAAAAGAAGCGGAACTAAACCCAGAACGCTTCAGTGTTCCATAGATTCTAGCAATTCATAACATGGTTACATTAAATTAGTTTTGAGTTCACATTGAAATCTAAGGGCGTTTAGATGCTGGTCATAATTCGAGGTCTTACCCTCTATGTCAGAGGCTAGTACAGCCTCATGAACATAGATTTACACGCGTGTGAAAAGAGGTCGCTTGATGTCAACGCGCCGTTTTTTAAGCCGTCCTATTGTAGCGGTAGTCACCCCCCTCCTCCTCGGCTCATTGATCGCAGGATGCTCAACGCAATCAACCGACAACACAGCTGCAGCGCACAAATCCAATTCCGCATTCTCGAAAGTTCCATCAGTTGAAGTAGCACCACATATCAAGGCTTTGGCTGCGAAAGTCAATAAGCACTGGCCTGCGATTGATAAGGTCTGGCCTGGTGCTGACTACACTAAACATGTAGCCGTAGTCTTCGATTTGGATGAATCAAATAAAGCTCAACGAGTATGGGCCGTAGATACGAATGGCGCCCGCCAAGTCAGTGAAAAAGAAGTTGAGGGACTAACAGCCCCCATGCCGGGCGGCTACAGCCCAGGATCTCTGGAGGGCCGGAGCGCTATCCTTCTTTCTACCAGTAAAGAAACTCGCGAAAAAGATGCTGATGCTTCAGAGCTGTATCGCTTCGCTTCGCATGAGCTTGTGCACTTCTATCACCAGGAGGATTTGGCTCCGGAATCTGAAGGCGAAGGACGCGCCCAGGACTACCCGCTGCAGACGCGCCCTCGTCTACTGCGGCAGATGATTTACCATAACCTAGTTCAGGCCGTTGATAACGAGGGAGAATCAGATAAATTCCTGCGTCGCGCTGCCTATTGGCACAACCAGTGGAAGACGGAGTTCCCGGAAGAGTATAAAGCAGTTGCATGGACAGATATTGCTGAAGGTCACGCTCGTTACGTGGAGAACCTCGCAACGATCGAAACGAAAAACATCACTTCCGAGCAACGTCGGGATGAAGAAAAAAAGCTGATTCAGCGAGATACAGTCTTCGGCGCAGCAGATGTCGAGAGCTACGAGATTGGGTACGTCGCAGGAATACTGCTGGACGTCAAAAAGCCTGATTGGAAGGAACATTTCCTCCGAAGCAATAAGACTCCTGCCGACGCGCTTCTCGGCGAAATTAATCCACTAGAAGAGAATCCTAATCCTCAAGTGGAGAAATCAGTCAAAGAAGATTTGAAGGCCACCAATGATGACCTTGCAAAAGCTATAGAACCTATAGATAACGCAGAGGCTGATAAAACGATTCCGTACCTGATTGTCGATACCAGTAAGGTAAAGGGGAGTTATGGAGGGAAAAACTTTATCCGACACCGTGGAAAGGAAATCACTACTGGATTCTTCGCTTCGTACCAATCAAAGGGTGGCAGTGCAGATTTCCAAGATTTCTCCGTAATCACTAAGGAGAATCATATTATCGTACCTTTGCCCAAGGACACTCAGGTGAAAAACGGTCGTCTGAACATTGAAAATGAGTCGATGCGAATTAAAAATCTCGAGGTTACAGAGACTCGGGACAATGAAAGTCGCTTAGTCTATCGGGCTACTGCAGAAAACTAATACAAGTCGTCTCACTGTTCTAACTTTTCGATACGGGGCTGACTCTCTACGTGCCCCAGAAGAAGTCGACACCATGCGTTCTCAGAGCCCAGATAATCGAATTCCGATTCGTGAACTAGGACGTGGCGGCTCCGATGAAGCCCGCAGAGTCCTTTGCGAGCCGTCCGGTTGTGTGCGTTAACGCTGTGCAACAAGTAATCACCGTAGTTTCCGGGCTAAGATACAAAAAGTGTGTCCGATCGGCGCGTCGCCTGTTGGGCACACTTCTTCTTATTTCATGGGCCTTTCCGGATTCCTATCGACTGGTTGTACTCGGTTGGGATAGGGTTGTCATAGAAGCCTGGTCGGCCTGTTTTCAGGTCGGCTTTGTTGTGGTCTTCTAAGACAAGATTTGTGGCTTTGGCAAGTTGGTTTTGTCCGAAATTGCACTGCCTGTGAGCTTGCCCGCAAATTGCGGAATTGAAGTGTCCCAGTTTTTGTTCCGTTTGAGTTGATGGGAAAATCTTCGAACATGCCGAGGAAGTTTGATCAGGATGCGAAGGGGCCGTGTGGTTCGTCTTGTGGAGGATCGCATCTTGGCGGAAAATATGTCGATGCTCCCCGCGTTCCAGGTAAGTAGCCTGAAAGCTGGGGGTTTGATGGCACACAGCTCGTCAATGGATGCAGCAGGCCCGCCGTGCAGGAAACGTCCCAGAACTCGTGCCTGAAGATTTGGCCGCCGAAAACGCCAGGCGACGCCGTGAAAATCAAGAGCTACGCGACACTAATGAACTTTTAAAAGCTGCCTTAGCTTTTTCGCGTCGGAACTCGACCCCAAACGAAAGGATATGATCCGGGTTATCGATGAATACCGGAGTAGTTTCTCTGTCGAGTTCATCTGTAAGATGTTGAAAAATAACCGAGCTGGTGGGTTGATCACCTCGCGTGGGTATCGCCAGTCTAAGGCCCGTGGATTGAAGTGCTCGTCGCCTTCGCGATACTGTGCTGATTGAACGCATTAGTTCTGTTCATCGGGATAATTACAGTGTCTACGGTGTGCGGAAAATGTGGCATGCTTTTCGCCGTGACGGAATTGATATCGGTCGTGAACAAACTGCTCGCCTGATGCGCCTGGCCGGTGTGTCTGGCAAAGGCAAAGGCAGATCACCTATCACAACCCGTAAGCCTTACGTGCCTGATCTGCGCCCTGACTTGGTCGAGCGTGAATTCACAGCCCAGGGCCCGAGCAAGCTATGGGTGGCAGACATTACCTACGTGCGCACGAAGAAAGGCTTTGTGTACGCGGCTTTTATTTCCGACGTTTACTCCCGACGGATAGTTGGGTGGGCGCTATCGGACTCGATGCGGACTTCAAGCGTTGCCACTGCAAGCGCTCAACCAGGCGATCGTGTGTGCTGAACAAACAACAGGGCTCATTCACTATTCGGATCACGGCTTGCAGTATGTCAGCGTTGTCTACAACGAGCGACTTGCTGGGCACGGGATTGCCGCTTCTACCGGAACTGTCGGGGATTCCTATGACAATGCACTGGCTGAAAACGTTAACGACTCTTACAACAACGAGCTAATCCATACTCGCAGGTGGGATGATGTTGTCGAGGTGGAAATTGCCACGTTTGAGTGGGTGTCGTGGTGGAACGAAGATAGGCTCCACCAAAGCTTGGGATACCGCACCCCAACCGAGGTGGAAACCGAATTTTGGAATCAGAACCGGCCACAGGGAAAAATAGAAATCAAGGCAAATGCCTAGGAACAAAACCCGGGGAACTTCAATCATGTTGATGTTGCGCTATAACGCGCCTACAACATGATCCCGCCCTAACAAGAGAGGGAGAGAGGGGAGGGAGTGCTTGAGGGGATGGAGGACGGCCGCAATTGTGATGCGCCACACATTCTGATTGTTTTTCCAATCCATATGGAAACCAAGTTTCGTATGCACCTATGAAAGTCCCGGCAAGAATGTTCGGGAATAGCACTTCGTCAGACGTAGCTGCTGGCGGTACTAGCGATTGGAAAGAATCATGAATGCAAGCGAAGCAAACAACAAAAACACTCCAAGCATCCCGAACAGCTCAAACAACCCAACCAACCCAGTTTCCAGCACAATAACATCCGCGAGGGAAGAGGGGACATCCAAGAGCAATCAAACCCGGCCTGTGTGGAAGAAGACAGGCTTCCGCAATGGCGCACTCGTAGCTGTTGCGTTACTACTGGGTGCGGCATTGTTGTTCAAGCCGTGGCTGCTGTTCATCGACCAGCGCGTCGACGACGCTATTCCGGATGTCGTAGCCACCACTAGCACCACCAGCGCCATGGCACCGGAGCAGAGCGGGAAAATGGAAAAGA
Source organism: Corynebacterium lactis RW2-5 (assembly GCF_001274895.1). Lineage (NCBI taxonomy): Bacteria > Bacillati > Actinomycetota > Actinomycetes > Mycobacteriales > Corynebacteriaceae > Corynebacterium > Corynebacterium lactis. The sequence continues at coordinate 1,513,699 of NZ_CP006841.1, read as the reverse complement.
CCGACGCGATGGACGCGATGGACTCCGGCAAGAATGCGGCCAACGGCCCCGCACTGATCGCTCAGGGCACCTTCATCTCACATGAGCACTCGACGACCGGCACCGCCTCGATTGTGAAGGACTCGGCGACGGGCAAGTCGCAACTGGTGCTGTCCGACCTGAACACCTCCAACGGTCCGGACGTGCACGTGTGGTTGAGCAAGGCTCCGGTCATCGAGGGCCAAGCCGGCTGGTTCGTCGCGGGCGAGCACGAGCACGTTGACCTCGGCCAGATTAAAGGTAACGTCGGCAACCAGGTCTACGACTTGCCGTCGAATATCAACGTCGACGATTGGACCTCAGTAGTGCTGTGGTGCGATGACTTCAACGTATCCTTCGGCGCTGCTGCACTTAGCGCAAAGTAGCGCAACATAGCGCGAAATAGCGAGAGTCCAGCGAAAGACCAGCAACAACGACCACGAAAGTAGGGAAGTAATGCCAGCGAAGAACCCGGACCGGGGGAGAGGCGAGATGTTCGCACAGCAGCAACACATGCAGCAACAGCAACACGCGCAACACCAGGCGCGCACAATCTTCGGCCGCCGCGCAGTGACCAATAAAGTAGCCACCGCAGCAGTCGCAGTTGCGGCTGTCCCGGTGGCGCTGCTCGCTGCCTGTTCGACAGGCAATGACGCCGCTCAGGAGACGAAGACGGCGATGACCGGGGAGTCGTCGGCAAGCGAAACAATTGCCACCGCCGCGCTGAAGGATGCCAACGGCGGCGAGGTCGGAACCGCGACGTTCGCGCCGGGTGAGGGCAAGGAGATGACTATCACCGTTGACGCGAAGAACTTGACGCCGGGCTTCCACGGATTCCACGTACACAATGTCGCTAAATGCGAGGCAGACAGCTCCGCGCCGGGCAAGCCGGAAAAGAAGGGTGACTTTTTAAGCGCCGGTGGTCACCTGCACCTTGATGGCCAGGGTATGCCTGCCGACGGCCACAGCAACGGCCACAGCCACAGCCACGGTACGCCCGCTAGCGGCGACCTGCCCTCGCTGCTCGTCGGCGAGGATGGCACGGCCCACATGACCGTGACTACAGATCGTCTGACCAAGGACGGCCTCTTCGCGGGCGAGGGAACATCCTTGATCATTCACGAGGACGCTGATAATCACGCCAATATCCCTGAGCGTTACGCGCCCGAGGGTCCGGATAAGGACACGCTGTCCACGGGCGATGCGGGCAGCCGTGTGGCCTGCGGCATCATCCAGCGCTAGTAGCTCCTAGCGCACCACGATTCCGTCGGAGTCCGCGTACAGGGTCTCGCCGGGGACGAAGTCGATGCCGCCGAAAGAGACGACGACATCGCGCTCGCCCTCGCCGGTCTTGGTGGACTTGCGGGGGTTCGTGCCCAGCGCCTTGCAGCCGAACTCCATCTCGCCAATCAGCTTGGAGTCACGAATCGCGCCGTTGACGACCACTCCGGCCCAACCGTTGTCCTTACCGAGCCCCGCGATAACGTCGCCTACCAGCGCCGTGTGCACGGAGGCGTCGCCGTCGATGACCAGGACGCCGCCGTCGGAAGGCTCGGAGAGGACCTTCTTTAAAAGCGCGTTGTCCTGGAAACACTTGACCGTGGAGATCTTTCCGCAGAACTCCACCCGGCCGCCGAGGTTGCGGAACTGGGTGTCGCAGGAGCGCACATCGGCGCCGATTTCATCGACAAGATCGGCGGTGGGGATGAACTCGATGGTCATGGAACGGGTATTCCCTTCTGAAAGCGGTCGTTTCACGTGAGGTTTCATTGTCGCAAACCGCCGCTGTCAGCGCGGGCGAACACTGTGAAAAGCACCCGTTAGGGTGATTATTGATTAGGCTTGAGCGAGTGGTCGCCCACTACGCGCTTGTAATGGAAAGGTAGAAAATGGCTGGCATGAATTGGTTCTGGAAGGCCCTCGGCGGAAAGCAAGGGCGCGACCAGAAACGCAGTGTCGGCCTGGTCACGCAGGCCGCGGAGCTCGAACCAAAGCTCACTTCGCTTTCCGACGCCGACCTGGTCGCCTACGCCCGCGAACATAAGGACAACGCCCCGGAGCTGCTGGCGTCGCTTCGCGAGGTGTCCTCTCGCGCCATCGGTATGCGCCCCTTCGACGTGCAGCTCCAAGGCGCGCTGCGGCTGTTAGAGGGCGATGTCGTCCAGATGGCGACAGGTGAGGGCAAAACGCTGTCAGGTGCCTTGGCCGCCGCCGGTTTCGTACTGCGCGGGCACCGCGTGCACTCCGTGACCGTCAACTCTTACCTTGCCGGTCGAGACGCAGCCTGGATGGGCCCGATTTTCACATTCCTCGGCGCTACTGCTGCGGCGATTGCTCCACAGGATAGCCCGGATCAGCGTCGGCAAGCGTATGCAGCTGATGTGGTGTTTGCCGCGGTCAACGAGCTGGGCTTCGACGTGCTGCGCGACCGCTGCGCGCCGAGCATCGCAGACCGGGTGCAGGCGCCGGCGGGCGTTGCCATCATCGACGAGGCCGACTCCGTGCTTGTCGACGAAGCCCTGGTCCCACTCGTGCTCGCGGGCAGCGAACCGGGCAAGGCCCCCACGGGGCAGATTACGGATGTGGTGCGGCATCTGCGCGCGGGGGAGGACTACACGGTCGACGAGGGGCGCCGGAACGTATTCCTCACCGACCGCGGATCCGCGCGAGTGGAGCGACTGCTGGGAATCGAATCGCTATACGACGAAGGGCACATCGGCACGACGCTGGTGCAGGTCAATGTGGCGCTGCACGCCCACGAGCTGCTGCAGCGTGACGTCGACTACATCGTCCGCGACGGCAAGGTCGCGCTGATTGACGCCTCCCGCGGCCGCGTCGCGGAGCTACAGCGCTGGCCCGACGGTCTCCAGGCGGCAGTCGAAGCGAAGGAGGGGCTGCAGGTGTCCGAAGGCGGCCGCATCCTGGACTCCATGACGATCCAGCAGCTGGTCGGGCGCTACGACATCGTGGCGGGCATGACCGGCACGGCGACATCCGCGGGCGACCAGTTCCGCGAGTTCTACGGCCTTCACGTCTCCGTGATTGAGCCGAACGTGCCCTGTATTCGTGAAGACGAACCCGATCGCATCTACGCAACCACCGCAGACGCCCTAGAGGCGCTTGTGGACGAGGTCGTGGCACTGAACCAGACCGGCCGCCCCATCCTGATTGGCACGCGCGACGTCGCGGAGTCGGAGCAGCTGGCCGATGCCCTGGTGCTGCGCGGCGTGGAATCGGCCGTGCTCAACGCGAAGAACGACGAGGCCGAGGCGGAAATCATCGCCGACGCCGGCGCACTGGGGCACGTCACCGTGTCCACCCAGATGGCCGGGCGAGGCACCGACATTCGCTTGGGCGGCGCCGACGAATCCCAGCGCGATGAGGTCGTCGAGCGGGGAGGGCTTTGTGTCATCGGCCTGGGCAAGCATCGCACGGACCGCCTGGACAATCAGCTGCGCGGTCGCGCCGGGCGTCAGGGTGACCCCGGCTCTTCGGTGTTCTTCGTGGCATTGGACGACCCGGTAATTGCCGAGGGGGCCGCTGGCGAGGCACTGAGTGTCCAACCGGACGACGATGGTCGCGTCCATGATAAGAAGGCCCACCAGTTCATCGACCGGGCGCAGCGCGTCACCGAGGCGACCATGTTGTCCATCCACGCGACGACGTGGAAGTACAACAAGCTAATTGGCGATCAGCGGGAGATACTCGACGAGCGACGCGAGAAGCTGCTGACTACCGATGCTGCGTGGCAGGAGCTGTCGTCGCGCGCGTCGGCCCGCGCGGAAGAGGTGGCGAGTTCCGTTAGCAAGGACGCCGCCGAACGCGCCGCCCGCGAGATTATGCTCTTCCACCTCGACCGAGGCTGGTCCGACCATTTGGCCGACCTCAACGACCTGCGCGAGTCCATTCACCTGCGCGCGCTGGCCAAGGAGAGCCCAATCGACGAGTTCCACCGCGCCGCCATTGGGGCTTTCAAACAACTGGTCAACGAGGCTGTCGACGCCTCCGTGGGCACCTTTAAAGAGGTCACCATCGATGAGACAGGGGCCCAGCTTGCCGACGCCGGCCTCGCACGCCCCAGCTCCACCTGGACGTACATGGTCAACGACAACCCGCTCGCCAGCGGTTCCGGCTCCGTAGTCGGATCGGTGGCAGCACTGTTTAGGTGATCCGGTTGGGTGACCCGAACTGGGTGACCCGGCAGATAACAGTTTGATTATTTTTACAACTGCTAATGCCCTGCGGAAGTCCCAGTTCACGGAAGTGCGGACATTGCATTTGCGCATATCACCGATAGCGCGACCCAATGCCAGTCACATGTGCTGAAGGTGCCAGATTTGAGCACTCGGCAACACAAGGGCTCGGCGGGGCGCTATTATTTAACAAGTAACAGGAAATCGCCCTAGATTATCCGGAGGGAAAGTTATGACTAACAACAACGGCCAGCCAGAGGCATCGGTCGAGACCACCTCGGTCTTCCGTGCTGATTTGCTGAAGGAGATGGAATCCGGCGCAGGTCAGGACTCTGCTGTCTCCGGTGTTGAGGGGCTGCCGTCCGGCTCTGCTCTTCTCGTTGTTAAGCGTGGACCGAACGCTGGTTCCCGTTTCCTGCTGGACCAGGCTGTTACCACGGCTGGTCGTCACCCGGACAGCGACATCTTCCTCGACGATGTCACCGTGTCCCGTCGTCACGCGGAGTTCCGCAAGGACGGCGATCAGTTTGAGGTCGTCGACGTGGGATCGCTCAACGGCACCTACGTTAACCGTGAGCCGAAGAACTCCGCAGTTCTCTCTAATGGTGACGAGGTTCAGGTCGGTAAGTTCCGCCTCGTATTCCTCATCGGTAGGTAAGCACTAGTATCTAGTCGCCGGGGGTGTTTTACTAGACAACGGCCCCGGCCCAGAAAATTATTGGCGGGTAGCGGGCTTCGGAAAAGCCCCGGTACCCGTACATTTTTACGAGAAGGCGTTCACACAGTGGCAGCAGTACACGAATCCGCGATGACGCAGGTGACTGCGTCGGCAAGCGCAGCACCGCAGGTGCGTTCGACGGGTAAGAAGAAGACCATCGGCGCTGTGCTGAAGGAAGTCAAGGTTGAGTTTCCGGATGTCACGCTGTCGAAGATTCGCTTCCTAGAGTCGGAGGGGCTGCTGTGCCCGTCTCGCAGTTCTTCGGGCTACCGCCGCTACAGCCAGTCGGATATCGACCGGCTGCGCTATATCCTGACTGTTCAACGCGATAATTACCTGCCGCTGAAGGTCATCAAGGAGCAGCTCGACGAAATTGATGCGGGTAATGCCGCGGGCGATGGCCTGGCATCGGTTACGCCGCTGGTCACCGCGGATCAGTTCCGCGAGGCCGCTGTCGTTTCTCTTTCACGCGCTGAGCTGGCGGAGCGCGCCGGCTGCGCGGTGGACTTCGTCTCGGAGCTGGTTCGTGTTGGGCTTTTGACCCCGGACACGATGGACATGTTCGACGGCGATGACCTGCTGGTCGCCGAGACCGCGGTGAAGCTCTCCGAGTTCGGTCTGGATGCCCGTCATCTGAAGACGGTCCGAACAGCAGCCACTCGTGAAGCCGATCTGGTCGCGCTGGCTGCTAGCCCGATGCGCAAGTCCCGCGCTGCCTCCGGCCAGCAGAAGGCCGTCGAGATGGGCCGCGAGATGACTGCGCTGCTGGTCACACTGCACGGAACCCTGGTCAAGCGCCAGGTTAACAACGAACTGGGTAAGTAGAAGTTGGGTTCAAACCTCGTCGAAGTCAAGTTCCTGGACTGGATGGCGCACCCTCCAGAGGATGACCCGGTGCTGCTTCTGCATGACGAAGCAGATAACCGCATCGTCCCCATCTGGATTGGTGTGGCGGAAGCCGCTCTCTTCGCAGCGCGGGACTCGCGTAGCTCTCAGCGTCGCCCCGGCATGCACGAGGTCTTTGTAGACGGCATCGAGCTCGCCGGCCAACACGCTCTCCGCGGGCAGATCACAGGCGTTCATGAGGGAGTTTTCATCGCTTCTCTCGTATTCGAGGGCGACATCGAGGTGGACATGCGCCCTTCGGATCTCATCCTCATCGCTGACCTCCTTGAAATTCCGCTCTACGTCGCGCGGGATGTCGTCGACTCGGTCGCAGTCCCCGCGCGCCTCGTCGCCACTAACGGCGGTTCGCTTACCGACGATGAGGAAGCGAGCTCGATGGAGGCCTCGGTAGAGGAGTTCGCCGAGTTCTTGGACACTATCGATGCGGACTACTTCGCGCAGAAGCCCGAGGAAGATAGGAACCCGCGGGATTCGGGAGAGTCTGGAGATAGCGAAAACTAATCCCGACCGCGTTATTGGTGTGAAACCAGTGGCGAATTGTGGTTGATGTTTTCCATGATAAAGATAAATCACCCCCACAATGGGGGTTTTCTTGTTGGGCCTAGATTTTTGAAAAAATTGTTAAAGCTGTAAAAAGCTGTGGTGAACTGGGGCAACTGTCGAGCCAAAGTTTAAACTTTAACTTTAGGTTTAGGGCTTCGGCGTGTCGAGCTTTGTTGTATTGACAGCCGATTAACCTTGGCGAAAGATAAATAACGGCAGTGAAACTACCACGGGAGAATTTTTATGGTCGACAACAACAGCGATTCGCTCTTTGGCGACAATGAGCTGCACGCAGCTGAGAAGCATCAGCCGCGCGGCGTCCAGGAATCCCTGTTCGACATGGGCCCTGACGAAGAGGTGGGCTACCGAGTTCCCATCGCATGCCAGGTAGCGGGCATCTCTTACCGCCAGCTCGACTACTGGGCACGTACCAAGCTTGTCGAACCGTCGATTCGCACCGCTAAGGGCTCCGGCACGCAGCGCTTGTACTCCTTCCGTGACATCCTCGTTCTGAAGATTGTTCGCGGTCTGCTCGATACAGGCATCTCCCTGCAGAACATCCGCCTGGCGGTCGATCGCCTGCGCGACCTCGGCGTGGATGACCTCGCTAACATTACGCTCGTTTCCGACGGCCGCACGGTTTACCAGTGCCGCTCCAACGAAGAGGTCATCGACCTGCTCAACGGTGGCCAGGGCGTATTTGGCATCGCAGTTCCAGGCATCCTTAAGGAGCTCGCCGGCTCGATTGCTTCCTTCCCCTCGGAGCGCATCGATGGGGCAGATGTCGCAGCTCCGGTCGACGAGCTGGCGGAACGCCGCCGTCGCCGTATTTCCTAAGAGCTTCAACTAGCCTAACCCTCAGCGGTTTTATCGGCACACGCCAAAAAAGGCGCTGTGGCAATGCGACGGGAGTTAAGCATTGCCACAGCGCCTATTTAGTTTCCGAATACCTGCCCTCCGCGGCAGGAAACTAACTCGACATGGCAGCCGCAATTTGCGAGCGCAGCCCCTCGCCCTCGTCCGCCGCAACGTGAACGGCGCCACCGGTCATCGAAGCTGCCTCGGCAAGAAGAGGATCGGCGCTGTTGCCCCCGGGGAGAACAACGATGTCGACCTTGACCGGGCGGGCCGGGTCGACCAGCGTCCGCAGCTCCTCAAGCACCTCGGCTGCTGGTCGACCGGATTCATCTCCGCCGCGGGTGACAACTACAACCCGATTCGGAACGTCCGGGGAAAACGCGTCGGTGGCGTACTGGTAAGCCTGAATCAATGCAGGCCACATCCAGGGCTGCCCGCCGCTGGTCAAGCCTTTGAGAGCCCCCTTGCTGGCATCGACACCATTGCCCTCGATGAACTCGACGTTCCGCCGCAAATTGCCCTCGGGGGCTTCGCCGCGCATGGAGTAGTCCCAAACAGCTACGCGGGCACCAGTGCCTTCACCGGCGGCGGTAACAGCTTCAATCTCGGGCTGTGCTGCAGAAACCAAGGCCGGTGCATCGATGCCGTCCGAAACGTCGAAAAGTAGGAGATTGGACCCGGTCGGGGCGGACGCCTGGGCCGACTGCGGTGAGCCGGCGCCAGGCTGGCCCTGCTGGCCGGGAGCGGGAGGAAGAGCGAAGGGATCGGTCTTCATCGCGGAGAGGATTTTAAAGTTCTCCTCAGCCCCGGCGGACAGGGCAGAATCGTCCAAGGCTGGGCCGTCGGCTCCGTGACTGCTGGCGAAGTCGCTGAAGTCCTCGGCGGCGCGTGCGGTCATTTCGTCGATGGGGCCGCCCGATCCGAAAGCGATGATTGGAGCCTGGAGCACAGGAGCGTCCTGGGGCTTGACCAGGCTGAGGCCCTCACCGGCCATGGCGAGCATGGGCTCGGTCGCCACCACTGCGTCAAAATCAGGAGTGTCCTGGGTCAGCAGCGTCAGTAGGGTATTGGAGGTATAGTTGCCGCCGGCGTCGCCGCGCATGCGCGCGGCTTCGGGGCCTCCGCCGAGTGCGTCGCTGACCATCGCGGACAAGGCGGCATCGGAGCCTCCGGCCGCGGCGATGCGCAGCTTCGCCAAGTCCTGCCAGGTCGACCCCTCTAGTTCCTTGGCGCGGTCCTCCTTCACAGCAATGCCGCCTTCAATCGGACGCAGCCACGCGCTCGGATCCTCAACCTTAATCTTTCCGGTAGCCTCGGCCGCGCGGACGAAGGAGGTGTCCGCGGGAACCCACACGCCAGGTACGTTGGCGGCGGTATCCGACGGGGCAGAACCGGCAGAACGGGCGACTGCATCGACAACCTCCTGCGACCCGGAGACCGTAATCTGCGGACGGATGCAGAAGTCTTTCAGCACCGGCTTCGACTCTCCGTAGGCCTGGACTAGCTTCTGCACGTCGCCGACGGCCGCGGGGTCGGTCGTCACAGTCAGTGTGAAGTCGCCCTTAGAACACTGGGCGCGCTCCGCGTCTATGCTCGCGTTATTGCTATTGCGCAGGTTAACCCATGCAAAGATGGCCGCCGCGATGACAATGACCGCAATCACGACGAAAAATGGCCCCTTGGCGACGCGGTAGTTATTCTCGCCAGTCGAGTGCCTAGGCATGCGAATTGCTCTCTTCCTCGGCCTAAAGCCGATTCGGGGTCGTCACTAGGATGTTGATAAGTCTACTCACTGTCAGCGCTGGGTAGCACTAGCCGCCAGCACTCTGCCCTAGGTTAGACGTGGCCAGCACTTCGTCCGCGACCGCGATCAGGGCGTCACGTAGCTGCTGGGCGCGACTGCTCAATTCGCGCTGCCTGCGGACATACTCGGCCTTTCCCTGTGCAGTCTCGATGCGAATCGGTTCGAAACCCCAGCCGGCCAAGTCGTAGGGGGCCGCCCTCATGTCCAGCTCGCGGGCCGCGCACGCTAGCTCGAAGGCATCCAGCCACAACTCGCCCGGAACGGCCTCGCCCAACTTGGTCGCCCACTTGTACAAGTCCATGTTCGCGTGCAGGCATCCGGCCTGTTCACACTCCGGTTGCGTCTGCCTCGTCGGAGAAAATTCGTTTAGAGGGACGGCCTTGGGCGTGAAGAAACGGAACGCGTCGAAATGCGTACACCTGACCGTGTGCGCCTCCACGACCTCGTCGGTGCCCTCCTGCCCGAGCCGCAGCGCCTCGGGGTGCCGATGCTCATCCTGCCGGTACACCATCGCCCACTCATGCAGGCCGAAGCAGTCGAAATGCGTGGGGTTGCGCCTGGTCGCGTCGAGGAGCCGCCGGATATAGGACACGGATTTTCCCCGCTTTCCGACGTATGCCTCGGTATCAAACACCAACCTTTCACCCGCCGCGGATTCGGTGAAGTACTTCAGGTACGGGAATGTGGAGGCGTGGGCGTCGGCAAGCACTGCGCCGAACCCCGGCGACCAGTGGCGGAGCTTGCCCGGGGTGACGGGGTAGTACTCGAACATGAAGTCCCAAACCGGGTGGCGTTGGCCGCGGCTGCGGCGGGATAGGTGTGCGGCGGTGAGCCGGTCTACGCGCTGCTCGTGGGCCTGCTTGCGGGCGCGCCACTGCTCGGGTGGGAGAGTCGCACGGTCGAAGGCGCGGCCGGTGTTGATGGGGCTCATTTAGATTCGCCCCTGCGGCTTGCCCTGTTTCGCGGTCTTCTGCGCTTTAGCGGCTGCGGCGACCGCGGCGGTCTTCGCCATGGCGGCCTTCGTCGCGGCGGACTGCGTGGCGGCCCCGTGAGCGGTTGCCATTGCGGTTGGGAACTGCGACTTTAATGTGCCGACCTCGTGTGTCCAGTCTCGGACGACTCCGACCTGCTCCTCGATGAGGTCCTCGAGAGCGACGATGCCGACGTGCTGGGAGGCTTCCGCGGAAGCGGCAGCGGCCGAAGAACTAGAGGCGCCAGCAGTTGGGCGGCGCACGGCTACCGCCATGTGGGCGCGCTTGCGACGCATAATTCGGAGAGCCTCGTCGAGGGTCGCGTCGCAGGGCAGCTCAATCAGGACGCGCAGCTCCTCGTCGGGGATAGGCGTCTCCGGGCCGGAGGCCGGGTCCATGACGCGATCGAGGACGTCCTTGACGTGGACGTAGCCGCGGAACGCGCTAGTGTCGCCGCCCTCGCAACTCGAGGAGGAAGCACCGCCGATAACGGGGAAGCGAGAGTATCCGGTCTCGGCCACCGCGGATTCGAGATCGCCGACGGTCGGGGCGGTGGGGATGCTGCGTACATTCTCGAGGGGGATCAACACCTCCTGTACCGTACGCGTCGCGGAGGCCAGAGCCCGGCGCAGGCGCACATGCTCCTCGCTGTCGAGCAGTCCCTCCTGGCGCGACTCTGCAATCATCGATGCCAGCTCGGTCGAGTTGACGGTGGAGTCGAGCTCGTCTTTTTGCTCGAGACCGAAAGCCCGGAGAGTTATCCTCGCGATCCAGTTGAACAGGACCAGCAGGGGCTTCGTGATTTTAAAGAAGAGCATGTGTGCCGGAATCAGCAGCATGGCGACCGTCTCCGGACCGGCCAGCGAGATATTCTTCGGCACCATCTCGCCGAGCATGATGTGCAGCACGGAAACGAGTAGCAGTGCGATTGCGAAGCTGATTGGGTGGAGCAGTCCGTCCGGAACCCCGAGCGCATGGAAAGGCACCTCGAGAACGTGGGCAATCGCGGGCTCGGAGACCTTACCGAGCAGCAGCGAGGCAATAGTAATGCCCAGCTGCGCTGCGGCGAGCATCATCGACAGGTGCTCCGAGGCATCGATAACCGTGCGGGCGCGCTTCTTGCCCTGGGCAAGCAACGCCTCCAGGCGATCTCGCCTGGCCGCGATGAGAGAGAACTCCGCACCGACGAAGAACGCGTTAAGGAGCAGGAGGAAGAACGTCAGCGCGATTCCAAACCAGTCGCTCATAGGTTGAACATCTCCTTTGCTCGCTCGTTAGTCACCGGGATAAGCAGGGCTCGGTCGACGCGGCGGCCGTCCATTGCAAGGATGCGGGCGTACCAACGCCCGCCGATTCCGGACTCGAACTCGTCCATGAAGTCGCGTTCGGTCTCGGGCAGCAGGACGATGTCGGCCGTCTCCGGAATCCTTCCGAGTGCGAACATGATGAGTCCGCCGAGCGTCTCGTAGCCGCCATCGGGCGCGAAATAGCCGACCTTGTGCGGCAATTCGTCCGTACGCACGAGCCCCGAGCAGTCCCAGCCCTCGATGACCCGCTTTACCTCCTGCTCCGCCTCGGCATCGTCGTATTCGTCCCAGACCTCACCGAGAATCTCCTCAACGACATCTTCAATCGTGACAATGCCGGCCGTTCCGCCGTACTCGTCGGCGACCAGCGCAATCTGCGAGCCCGCAGAGCGAACCGCCTCGAGCACCGCGTCGCCATCCAGCGACTGCGGGAGCGTCGGCACGGGGCGGGCGAGCTGACGCATCGTGGTCTTCGCACGGTTCGCAGCTGGGACAGCAAACGCATCCTTGACGTGGACCACACCGACGGTCGCGTCGAGGTCGCCGTCCGTGACCGGGAAGCGCGAGTGCCCGGACTCCAGCGCGATTGCCAAAAGATGCAGGGCAGTGTCGTCGACATCGAGCGAGACGATAGTAGAGCGCGGCGTCATCAAATCCTCCGCGGAGGTCTCCCCAAAACGCAGTGAGGATTCCAAGATCACGGCCTTCGACTCATCCAGCGCGCCCTGCTCTGCGGAATTGCGAACCAGGGCCTCCAGCTCCTGCGGAGACCGCGCCGAGGCTAGCTCATCGGCAGGCTCGATGCCCAGCTTCTTGACCAGCCAGTTCGCCGTCGCGTTGAGCGCTTGAATGAAGTAGTGGAAAACCCAGTTGAACACCATCACGGGGCGAGCTGTAACGCGGGCAACAGCCAGCGGCTCCGTGATGGCGATGTTCTTTGGAACCAGCTCGCCGTAGACCATCGACAGGGCCGTGGCGACAATCAGCGCCAGGATCAGGGCGGTAGGACGGGCTGCGGCTTCCCCCAGTCCGACCCAGGACAGCATCGGTGTGAAGTAGCCGGCCAGGACGGGCTCTGTGAGGAAACCTGTAGCCAGCGTGGTCAGCGTAATGCCCAGCTGGGCGCCCGACAGGTGGAAGGAGAGCTTATTGTGCGCGTGCTGCACGGAGTCGGCCGCCGCATCCGCCGAAGACTCTCGGTCCGCGTCGATTGTGGAGCGTTCCAGCCCCGTCAGTGCAAACTCGAAAGCCACGAACAGTCCCGTGCCAGCGGTCAGTGCGATGAAGCCGAGGACCGCGACGACATTGAGAAGGATATCCACGTCTACCTCTTCTTCTTAGTCCGCTTGGGGCGGTGCACTCGTGATTTCTTCCCGCTTGCCGACGACCCCCTCGCCGCCCCGCGAGCCCCGCGATTCCCAGGGGCATCTGACGAAGCCCTCGCCCGGCGGGGACGCCTTGCGCCCAGCGCCTTGACGAACTTAGGCAACCCCGGAGCTGCGCGAAGCTCCTCGGCGTCAACCCCGGCCTGATCGAGCAACTGGCGTACATCGTCGACCTGGCGGTCACGCACGACCATTGCTACAGTGCCGGACTTGCCGGCACGTGCCGTGCGGCCAGACCTGTGGACGTAGGTTGCGGCGTCTAGCGGTGGGTCGGCATGAACCACGAGGTCGAGAGAGTCGATGTCAATGCCACGCGCGGCCACGTCGGTGGCGACAAGTACGTTGATGTCCCCCTTGGAGAATGCCTCGAGGACTGCGCGGCGAGTGGCCTGGCCGCGGTCACCGTGGAGGAAACCGAGGCTGATGTCGTAGTACTGCAGGAACTTTGCCAGCTGAACTACGCGCGCCTTCGAATTCGCGAAGATAACGCACTGATCCTGGCGCGATGCGATCCAGGCGACGACCTCGTCTGCGGCATCGTTGTCGTCGACCCGAAGCAGCAGATGGCGCATGTTCTTCACCGTCACGCGGGATGCGGTAATCCGATGGGTGGACACCTTGGCGCTGCTGGGGCGACGGTCGCGAATGAGGGCTGCGGCATCGTCGTTAAGCGTGGCGGAGAAGACGAAGCGCTGGGCGGAGTCGGGGCAGGCCCTGACCAGGCCGCGGACGTCGGGCAAAAAGCCCAGCTCAGCGAGCATGTCCGCCTCGTCGACAACAATGGCCTGGACGTCTTCGAGCGAAAGCATCTTGCGGCGGCGCAGGTCGTGGGCGCGTCCGGGGGTGACCACTGCGATGTCAACCGGGGCGGCGAGCAGCGTCTGCTGGGCGCGGAGAGTCTCCCCACCGACCAGGCTGAGAACGCGGAGACCAGCGGCGGCGCCCAAATCTGCAATCACATCGGCAATCTGGTCCGCCAGCTCGCGAGTCGGGGTAATAACGAGCGCACGGGGCCGACCGGGCTTCGATGCGCCGGACTCGGCGAGTTTGGCGACCAGGGGAATTCCGAACGCGAGGGTCTTACCAGACCCTGTCGGTGCCTGGCAGGAGACATCAGTGCCAGCGAAGGCATCTGGCAGCGAGGCGACCTGGACTGGGGTCGGGGTAACAATCGACTGGGACCGGAGAATCCTGACGATTGACTCCGGGGTTCCCAACTGGTCGAAAGTTCTCGACGAACCTGGGGCGGAACTGCGCGGAGAGCCGGATGCTGCTGGAAGAGGCATGGTAGTCAGAATACCGGTAGCCCCGCATTTCGATGCGAAGGGGGCTGTCGGCAATTCGCGCTCTACCAGGAGCGGTCGAGCTGCGCGAAGTAGTCACGCTCGTGCTCGGCGGCGCGGCGGAACACTGCGCGAGCCTTGAGCTGTTCGGCCCTGGAGACCTCAGAAAGGGCACGCTCCAACGCCACGACTGCCAGCTGGGCGCTATCGAGGAAAGCATCATCAGAGTAAGTATCGATCCACGCTTCCGCCGAAGAAACGACCTCTGGCCTATCTGGTGTTTTCAGCATTAACTCGGCGACAATCCATAATTCGGCGACCATAGTTGATGCTGCAACCGCGTAGCTGTTGAACGCAGAAGCGCTTAAATGGGCATCCAGAAGAGCACGTGAGGGGCCAGTCGGATCGATTTTTTCGATGTCCGCATGAGGTAGCCCAAGACTCTCATCGTTGAGGTCGAGGCAGCGAACAAGGCAGTCTTGAGCGATACTGGACCAAAGAATCTGGTCTTGAGGCTCGGTCGCCCTAATGCTCAACATCGACATTGCCGGGAAAATATTTCGCAGGTACCAAATCTCCTGGGTGAGAAGAAGTCTGGCCGAGTTGTTATCCAGATTGCCAGAGCCCAAGGCAGATAAAGAAGGAAACTCATCGATATCTTCAATGACGTCGGAGATTAGGTCCCACAATTTAGCGGTATGCGGTCCCGCAGGAGGAATCGACATCTCTTGGCCAAAGAAGGACTTCAGCTGCAGCTCTTCCACCGCAGGTGTCGAGTCCGAGGTCGAAACCGAAAGATTAGTCTCCGGAAGGTCGACGCGCTCCGCGAAATGACCGGTCAGCAGTGGAGGTCGCACCATCGCGGCCCTCTCCATCCGTCGAGCTCGGTGACCGTGATCAATCGGCCCACGGCCATGGCCTACGTTTAATTCGTCCGCGTATCGGATAGATTCGTTTAACCAACGGGTAGTCCAATTCAGGGCATCCGCAAGGCTGTTCCCGGCGCCGATACGGGTTGCCAGTGCAGATGACAGGGAGCATCCCGTTCCGTGGGTGTTTTTAGTGTCAATTCGAGGACAGGACGCAAATGCGCTAGTACCGTCCGGAAATGCAATGGCATTGCCGGCTTCGTCTCCCGACAGGTGCCCCGTTTTGGCAATAACTGTAATGTGGCGTTCCTCTGCCAAGGCGCTCGCCTGCGCCAGAAGCTCCTCGTAGTCGCAGGCAGGTGATTGACCTGCTAGCAAAGCTAACTCCGGAACATTCGGGGTGATGATATCGACCTGAGATATCAACTCCTGGAGAGCACTTAATGCATCATCGTCGAGTAGGCGATCCCCGGAGGTCGCAATGATGACTGGGTCCAGTACGACATTTTGAGGCTTATTTTCACGAACCCATTCGGTGATAACCTCAACGATTTCGCGAGAACCGAGCATGCCAATCTTGACCGCGTCAATCTCCACGTCATCGACGACGGCAGCAAGCTGTTCCTTCAGAAAGGCAGTATCGGGAGTATGTACAGAGCGAACGCCCTGCGTATTCTGTGCTACCAGGGCAGTGACTACACCCATTCCATAGCCCCCCGCCGCAGCGATGGACTTTAAATCTGCTTGCATCCCTGCACCACCCGAGGGGTCGGTGCCGGCAATAGATAGGATGCGAGGAACAAACTCGTGGGTATTCGCCATGAAAGAGTCCTTCCGAGGGGTAGACAAGCCTCTAGATGTGACACACCTAAAGGCTGAGAATTTCCTAATAATTTTAGTCCCCGTGTTGGTTTGTTTATTCAAAGTGAACAAAAGAAACTAGCCAGTATGTAGAAAATTCCTCATTTATGGGGTGGCAGAGAAAGCTTCTAGAGCTCTACTTCCGTGCGGTCGCCGGACCACAGCGTATGGAAGGAACCTTCTTTGTCCACGCGGCGGTAGGTGTGCGCTCCGAAGAAGTCGCGCTGCCCCTGAACCAGGGCGGCCGGCAGTCGCTCCGCGCGCAGGCCGTCGTAGTAGGCCAGGGAGGAGGAGAATACCGGTGCCGGGATGCCCAGCTGTGCTGCGGTGACGACGACATCGCGCCAAGCGTCAAGACACTCGGTAACCTGCTGCTGGAAGTACTCGTCCAGAACCAGGGCGGGCAGCTCCGGGTTGCGGTCGTACGCCTCCTTGATGCGGTTGAGGAAGCGAGCGCGGATGATGCAGCCGCCGCGCCAGATGGTCGCCAGCGCACCGCGGTCGATATCCCAGCCGTACTCCTTGGCGCCAGCGTTAATCTCGTCGAAGCCCTGGGAGTAAGCGATGATCTTCGATGCGTACAGCGCCTTGCGCACGCGCTCGACGAAAGCCTCGCGGTCCGCCGGCGGCTCCGCCAGGGTTCCCGACGGAAGGTTGCGAGCAGCTTCGCGCTGTGCCAGCGACGACGAAAGTGCACGGGCGAACACGGCCTCGCCAATTCCTGTGACGGGGATGCCCAGATCCAGGGCTGCCTTCGCAGTCCAGCGTCCGGTGCCCTTCTGACCGGCGGCGTCAACAATGACATCGACAAGCGGCTTGCCGGTCTCGGCGTCGACCTGGGAAAGGACCTCTGCGGTGATCTCGACCAAGTAGGAGTCCAGGTCGCCCTTGTTCCACTCGCGGAAGACGTCGGCGATTTCGGCCGGGGTCATTCCGGCGGCATCGCGAAGCAGCTGGTAGGCCTCGCCGATGACCTGCATGTCGGCGTACTCGATACCGTTGTGGACCATCTTGACGAAGTGGCCCGCGCCATCCGAGGAGATGTGGGTGCAGCAGGGAACGCCGTCGACATGAGCAGAAATGGATTCCAGCAGTGGGCCGAGAGACTCGTAGGACTCCTTGGTGCCGCCCGGCATGATGGACGGGCCGTTCAGCGCGCCCTCCTCGCCGCCGGAGATACCAGAGCCGACGAAGTGCAGGCCGCGGGCGCGAATGGCCTTCTCGCGGCGAATCGTGTCGGTGTAGAGGGAGTTACCGCCATCAATGATGATGTCGCCGGGCTCCATGGCGTCGGCAAGCTGCTCGATAACGGCGTCGGTGGCGGGACCAGCCTGAACCATAATCAGCGCGCGGCGCGGGCGCTCCAGGGAAGCGACGAACTCCTCAATGGTCTCCGACGGGATGAAGCTGCCGTCGGGGCCATGCTGCTCAATGAGCGCATGGGTCTTCTCCGGGCTGCGGTTAAATACCGCGACGGTGTGGCCTTTGCTGGCGAAGTTGCGGGCGATGTTCGAGCCCATAACCGCGAGGCCGACGACACCAATCTGTGCGAGTTCTTTGTTATTGGTCATGGGCACCATATTAGAGGTTGATTGCGTATTTGTTGTTCTTCGGCTGCAGAATACTTATGTAACTGGCTCATTTTTTTCTGAAGTATGCATACCCGCCGAATCCTGCTGGCAAAATGTGGGCATGAGCGAAACTGCGAGCGAGCGGAAAACAACTGCCAATGGCGGCGCGGAAGAATCCATCAACTCCAAGAAAGAGGGGCTTCGCGAATACTTGCGCCTGGTGCGTCAGGCGACCAACGGTCCCTTATCTCCGGATGAGGTCGCGTCGCTCAACACCGCCGTAGTGGATCATGGCCTAGGCGGTTACGACATCCTACTTGGCACTGTCTTTACAGAGGTGGGCCCTCAGTGTGTCGTGGCCCAACTCACCGTCGGTGAAACGCATTTGCAGCCCTGGGGGTTAGCTAATGGCGGCGTTTACTGCTCCCTCGGTGAGACGGTGGGCTCAGTGGCAGGCTACATCGCTGCTGGGGCAAAGCCTGCTGTGGTGGGCGTGAACAATAATACCGATTTCTACCGGTCTGCTCGCGCGGGCGACGTCATCGTGTCCACTGGAACGCCCGTGCATCTGGGGCGCAGCATGCAGGTGTGGCAGATACACCATGTTCGCCAGTCGGATGGCAAAACTTTGGCCCGGACCAACCTCCGTGTCGCTGTGCTGAGCGAATCCTAGAAGGTAAGTCCGGGCCGAAATCGTGTTGAGAGCGCGGATTACTTAATCTTGCGCTTCTCGCGACGGGTATCGCGGATCTCCATCGGGAGATCCGTCTCCGCGTCGCCCTCGGTCAGCTCAGAGAGACGATCGATGGCGTTGCGGGCGTACATCTGTTGGCGGGTGGAAACCATCTGCCAGCGGTCGCGGTTGAGTACGTTCAGGCCCCAGCTGACCACGGAGACCAGGCGGTTGCGGAAGCCGACCAGGAACATCAGGTGAACGGCCAGCCACAGTGCCCAACCGATGAAGCCGTGGACCTCGACCTTGCCCATCTTCACCACAGCGGAGAAGCGGGAGACGGTCGCCATCGAGCCCTTATCGAAGTACTCAAAGGGTGCGCGTGCGTTGATGTCGCGACCATCAGCCTCGGCAGCAATGTTCTCAGCGACGTACTCGCCGCCCTGGATTGCAACCTGTGCCACGCCCGGCAGGTTCTCGCGGTTAGACATATCGCCAACGGCGTAAACGTTTTTGTACTTACCGACGGTCATGTCCTCGTTGACGACGACGCGGCCGGCGCGGTCAGTCTCGGCGCCGGTCTGCTCGGCCAGCATCTTGCCCAGGGAAGAAGCGGAAACGCCGGCGGACCAGATCTTGCAGTACGACGGGATGAACTCCTCGGTGCCTTCCTTCATGTTCTTGAAGGTGACGCCCTCGTCGTTGACGTCGGTGACCATAGCGCCGAGTTTGACGACGACACCCATCTTCTCGAGGGACTTCTGAGCCTTACGGCCCAGTCGCTTACCGAACGGAGGAAGCACCTGCGGTGCGCCGTCGAGTAGCACGACGCGGGCAGCGTGCGGATTGTAGCTGCGGTAAGACGATGCGAGGGTGCGGTTGGCGAGCTCGGCCAGCTGGCCGGCCAGCTCAACACCGGTCGGGCCCGCGCCGACGACGACGAAGGTCAGCAGGCGCTCGCGTTCAGCCGGGTCGGTAGCGAGCTCAGCGCGCTCGAAGGCACCGATGATGCGGGCGCGAATCTCCAGGGCGTCGTCGATGTTCTTCATGCCCGGGGCAAACTCGGCGAAGTGATCGTTGCCGAAGTAGGACTGTCCCGCGCCGGCGGCGACGAGGAGGTGATCGTATTCCCACTTGCTGACGCTGTGGCCCAGCTCGGAGGTGACAACCTGCTTCTCAACATCAATGTCAGTGACATCGCCTTTAACAACGCGGATGTTCTGCACGCCGTCGAAGATGGTGCGGGTCGACGGTGCAATCTCGCCCTCGGACAGAATGCCCGTTGCTACCTGATAGAGAAGAGGCTGGAACAGGTGGTGGTTCGTGCGGTCGATGAGGGTGACGTCGACCTCGGCGCCCTTCAACTTCCTAGCCGCAAACAGGCCACCGAAGCCCGACCCGACAATCACCACGTGGGGGCGGCCGGAGTGCGGGCGGTACGGTGTCTCGGTCATGTGTTTTCTCCTCACAGACATAAAAACTTCAAATTGTCTTTGAATCGGTTCTAAGCCGGTACCCGAACATATTAGTGCCCACGGTGCGCCGCCGCCTATTTGGGCACTTCACGATGTAGTGTGCTGGCGGTGAGAACGCGACAAAACAGTTGATAGTCGCAATAAAAATGACGAGTACTCTGCGCATTACATAATGCGCGTTTTCTCGAGGAAGCGAGGGCAGGGTGAATTCAGCAGACCGGCTGGCAATTGATGCACAGCGTTGGCCGCGCATCGCCCGAATCCCCGAGGGAAAATTGCTCGGCCGCCGCGCCCAGCTGTCCGAGAAGTCCTTCGAGCGACTATGCGAGCGCTACGGCATCGCTCTCGGCGGGGAATCCGGCGTACGCATGCACATTGCCGACTCCACCTTCTACGCGCGCGTTGCAGAAGGTGACTGGCTGGGGCTTGGTGAGGCCTTCCTCGCCGGGGAGTGGAGCAGCGAAGAACTCCCGAATCTACTCTCGCTTCTACTGGATTCGGGTCTCGAAGTCGGCCCCGAGGGGTCCTTCGCCCGAGGTCTGCGCAGGCTTACCCGACCCCGTTCGCTTTCCGACGGCTCGGACGACGGCGGCGAATTACCTACCTCTCTTTTGCAGCTGTTTGCCGGCGACCTCATCTTCGGCGGTTCCGGCCTCTTTGCCTCTGGCGTGAGGACGACCTCCCGCGAGGAAATCCCAAACAACGGCAAGGGCGCGGGGCGTTCGGGAATACCGGCTAAGTGGGCGGTTGACGTCACTTACGTCGACGCGCCTCGCAACGTGGTGCGGGCCGACCTGCCGGCCGCGCAGTTGCGCTGTATTGACCATTTGCTTGATATGGCACGAGTTCGTGCAGGCGACCGGGTTGCCGAATGGCCGTCGGCAGGCGGAGAGATTGCGCTGAGGGCGGCTGAGCGCGGTGCGGGTGCTGACGTGATTACGGTGTCGGACGACCACACCGAGTCGGTGATGCAACGAGCCTCGGAAGCGGGGCTCAGTGGCGCAGTGCGTGTTGAACAGGTGGGTAGGAGCATCCCGTCGCCGCGTGAGTTCACCTCGGACTACGAGGCCGTTATCAACGTGGAGCGGCTCGAGACCTTCGGTGAGGCCGGAATGGTACGGTGGCTGCGCAGTGCAGAGCGGATTCTGGTCGAACGTGGCACCATCGTCGCGCAGTTGGCAATCGCTACAGAAAAATTCGACGAAGCTGCACACAGGAGCGTCGAGCTGATTCGTGCTTATGTGTGGCCGCAGCTGAACTTCGTGACAATGGAACAGTTCCGGCGCGTCGTCGACCGGGAAACTGGTTTGCGGGTAGCCGCGGAGGAGTACATTCCCGCACATTATGCGACCACCCTTCGTCTGCAGCGCAGCGTCTTCGCCGGCAACGCCAGGGTAGCGGCCGGAATTGGCTACGACCGCGTGTTTCGCAGGCTCTGGGACTACTCGTTGGCGCTGTTGGAGGCGCTCGTCGAGTCAGGACGGTTGACTATGGTGCAGGTGGAGTTGATCCACGCGCCCCGGCGAGGGCGCTAAAGAAAGTTCATTAGCAATTCAATACTATTTTTCTAAAAATGCTTCGGTGACGGTCGCTCAACTGTTACAAAACTAAAGTATGAGCGAGATCAATCGGGACGCCGCGCCCGCACACGAGTCCAACAGCGTCGTTATCGTCGGTGCCGGCCTGGCAGGTTTGGTCGCCGCATACGAGGCGACACAAGCTGGGAGAAAAGTCATCCTGGTTGACCAGGAAAACGCCAACAACCTGGGCGGGCAGGCGTTCTGGTCTCTCGGCGGCATCTTCCTGGTCGATTCGCCGGAGCAGCGTCGTCTCGGTGTCAAGGACAATCGCGAGCTGGCCGAGCAGGATTGGTTCAACTCCGCGCAGTACGACCGCGAAGAGGACTTCTGGGGCCGCAAGTGGGCCAAGGCGTATCTGGACTTCGCGGCAGGGGAGAAGCGTGACTACCTCCGGGGCCTGGGAGTGAAATTCCTGCCGGTCGTCGGATGGGCTGAGCGCGGCGAGGGGCGCGCCGACGGGCACGGCAACTCGGTTCCTCGATTCCACCTGACCTGGGGAACCGGGCCCGAGATTGTTCGGGTATTCGCGGAGCCGCTGGCGAAGGCCGCAAAGGCCGGGCTGGTTGAGTATCGGCATCGCCACCGCGTCGACGAGATCGTTGTGAAAGACGGCCGCGCCGTCGGCGTGCGAGGCAAGGTGCTCGTCGAGTGTGATGGGCTGCCGAGGGGAGAGGCGTCGTCACGCGAGGAGACTGGAGAGGGCTTTGAGATCCGCGGGGCGGCGGTATGCATCGCGACGGGAGGCGTCGGCGGCAACCTCGACGCGGTGCGCAAGTGCTGGCCGGTCGAGCGACTTGGAGAGATGCCCGAGGACATGGTCTGCGGCGTGCCCGCCCACGTCGATGGTCGCGGAATCGAAATCGCGGAGACCGCTGGCGCGAACCTGGTCAACCGTGATCGCATGTGGCATTACACCGAGGGCATGATGAACTGGAATCCCATCTGGCCGAATCACGGCATCCGTATCATCCCGGGCCCCTCGGCGCTGTGGTTCGACGCGGAGGGCAAACGCCTGCCCGCGCCGTACATCCCGGGTGCGGACACCGTCGGAACGATGAAGCACATCCTCGCCACCGGCCATACCTACTCGTGGTTCGTGCTGAATAAGAACATAGTGTCCAAGGAGTTCATTTTCTCCGGCTCTGAGCAGAACCCGGATATTACCGACAAGGACATCAAGAAGCTGGTGGGCAAGGTGACCTCCGGTGTCGCGGCGCCGATTCAGGCGTTCATGGACCACGGCGAGGACTGGGTCGTGGCCGATACCCTCGAGGAACTCGTCGAGGGCATGAACCGTGTCACGGGCGCGGCTGGCTCGGGCGAGACGCCTGACGCGCCGACCATCAATCTCGAGGATCTGCGCCGCCAGATTCACCTGCGCGACCTGCAGACTGCCAACCCCTACGCCAAGGACTACCAGGTCAACTACGTCAACGTGGCGCGAAACTTCCTCGGCGACAAAATCATTCGCTCGGTGGCGCCGAGCCCGATTCTCGACCCGAAGAATGGTCCCCTAATTGCTATCCGCCTGAGGATGCTGACCCGCAAGACCCTAGGTGGCATCGAGACCAACCTCGACGGCCAGGCCATGCGTGCCGACGGGAGCGTGTTCGAGGGACTCTACGCCGCAGGTGAAGCCTCCGGCTTTGGCGGCGGTGGTGTCCACGGAAACAATGCCCTGGAAGGGACCTTCCTCGGCGGTTGCATCTTCAGTGGCCGCCAGGCGGGCCGGGCGATGGCGCGCGAGAGCCGCTAAGCAGCGAGGCTAGGGGCGTGAAGGGGGGGGGGGCGAGAGCTGAGGCTTACTCGAGACCGATGGAGAACGCGCTTTCCAGATCGTGGCGGGAGTAGGTGCGAAACGCCAGCTGAGTCTGCGTGCGAATCACGCCGTCAACCTTGCTGATGAGGTTCGGGATGATCTCCGCCAGCTCGTCGTGATCCTGCACACGGACTACCACGACCAAGTCCCAATCGCCGGTCACCGAGTAGACCTCGGTGACGCCTTCGATGTTGACGATTTTCTCCGCGGCCTCCGGAATCAGCTTCGACTCGACATCGATGGAAACAATCGCGGTGGTCATGGTCATAATCAGACTGCCTTTCCGTTGGGGAAAATGCGCCGCCGAAGTTTCGAGCCGCGCATTTCTTTTTCGTCACAATTCTACTTCTCCTGCAGTCGCACCTGGAGGAGTGCTCGGAATCACTGTAAAACGGGACTATGGCACAAACAGCATTTCAGTCGAATCCAGTAAATGTCTCCGGCGAGCTGCCGGCAGTGGGGCAGAAGCTCCCGAACTTTGAGGTCACCGCTGGCGACCTCTCCACGAAGTCGAACAGCGACTTCGAAGGAAAGAAAATCGTATTTAACATCTTCCCGTCGGTGGACACGGGTGTCTGCGCCGCCTCCGTTCGCCACTTCAACGAGGATGCCGCGAGCCTCGACAACACCGTCGTGCTCAACGTCTCCCGCGATCTGCCTTTTGCCCTGGGCCGCTTTTGCGCCGCAGAGGGCATTGAGAACGTAGAGGCAGCCTCCGACTTCCGCCACGGCTTCGGCGAGGCCTTCGGCGTGGTTCAGGAGGACGGCCCGCTGGCAGGCCTGCTGGCCCGCGCTGTGGTCGTCGCCGACGAGCAGGGCAATGTTGTCTACACCCAGCTTGTCGACGAAATCACCACCGAGCCCGACTACGAGGCCGCGCTCGCAGCTGTGAAGTAATTTTCGCTTTACGCGGTTGCCTCTCGGACTTCGCCGACGAGTTCTTCGAGCACGTCTTCCAACGCGATGATGCCGAGCACGGCAACCGCGTTTTTCTTGTCTTCACTCGACTCCGCACTGGCCCCGGTGCCCGCGCCTGATCCCACGCCAGAGCCCTCGCCCATTCCCGTGACCAGGGCAAAGTGGGCCTGCTCGCGCTGCATGATGCGAACTACCTTTTGCAGTTTTTCATCGGCCCGGACGATGGCCGGTTCGCGCACGAGCTCGGCTGGGATTGGTCGGTCGCGGGCGTCGTCGGCAAGCGAGAGAAGATCCTTGACGTGGATGTAGCCCTGCAGGCCGTCGGGAAGTGGGCCGGACAGGACGGGGAAGCGGGAGAACTGGGTGGAGGCGCACAGAGCCTCGACCTCGGCCACGGTCGCGGAGGGGGCGACAGTGACAAGCGACTCCGGCCGCATAACCACGTCGGCGGCGGTGAGGTGCTCGAAGCCGAGGGCTTTGTGGAGCAGGGCGAGTTCGTCGTTGTCGAGTAGGCCCTGGCGGCCGGACTCGGCGACGAAGTCCTGGACCTGGCTAGAGGTGAAGGAGGAATCGACCTCGTCCTTTGGCGTGGCGCCGAATACCTTGCGCACCACGAAATTCGCGGTGGTGTTCATCGCCCAGATCACCGGGCGCAGCAAAAGCACTGTGAAGTGCAGGGGGATAGCCACGAACTTCGCGGTGGGAGTGGGTGAGGAGATTGCGATGTTCTTCGGCACCATCTCCCCGACAACCATATGAAGGAAGGTTACGATGAGCAGGGCGAACGCTAGCGCAACGACGTGGGCCGCGCCCTCTGGGAGCCCTAGCTCGACGACGTAGGGTTCGAAGAGGTGGGCAATGGCGGGTTCGCCGACCGCGCCGATTAGGAGGGAACAGGCGGTGATGCCCAATTGCGTAGCGGCCAGAGAGATGGATACGTTTTCGATGCCGCGCAGTGCGTACTTGGCACCGACCGAGCCGTCGACGGCCTCGGGTTCGACCTGGTCGCGGCGTGCCGAGACCATCGCGAACTCCGCTGCGACAAAGTAGGCGTTCAGGGCAAGCAGGACAAGGAGGGCGATGAGTGATGTTGGAGTGGACATAGCGGTTAGACCTCCTGCCTGTCGACGTGAACGCGGATCCGGCCGACACGGTGTCGGGCCATACGCTCGACTCGGAAGACGACTCGAGCCACGGTGGGCAGGTCCTGGTCGTCCTTGTTTTCGTGATCGGTCGCTTCGACTGTGACCGTATCTCCAAAGCGCGGCATTCGGTCGAGCTGTTCGGTGATGAAGCCGCCGATGGTGTCGGATTCTTCGCCCTCCGGCAGGATCAGGTCTAGGATGTCACCCAGTTCGTCAGGGCGCATCAGGCCGGAGATAATAACGGTATCCGAGCCTAGTCGCGAGAAGAGCTTGGAACGGTCATCCTGCTCGTCGTCAATCTCGCCGATGATTTCCTCGACCAGGTCTTCGAGTGTGACAATGCCGTCGGTTCCGCCGTATTCGTCGACGACCACGGCGAATTGGTGCACGTTTTCGCGCAGGCGCCGCATAAGCGGATCGAGCGTGGTCGAGTCATTGACCACGAGTACCTCCTTGGCGAGGCTCGCTGCTGGTGTTGAGGCGCGCTTGTCGAACTCCACAGAGAGCAAATCCGTGTAGTGGATGACGCCGCGGATGTCGTCGACGCCGTCACCCATCACGGGAAAACGCGCATGCCCGGACTCCGCGACGATCGCCAACATATCGGAAACAGACTGGTCAGAGACGAAAATCACCTGTGGTCGGGGAGTCATGACATCCGCCGCGGTTCGGTTGCCGAACTCAATCGAGCGGGCCACCAGCTCGGCCGTGTGTGGATCGATAGTGCCCTCATCGCCAGATCGCGTGACAACGGCGCGGAGTTCCTCGGCCGTACGCGCGCTGGCGACTTCCTCCTCGGTCTCGAAGCCCAACTTCTTCAGAATCCAGTTTGCTGAACCGTTAAGAAGCCACACGAGCCAGCCGAAACCGATCATAAACAGGTTCTGCGGGCGTACGACCAGGTTAGCGACGCGCTGT
The DNA here is from genome assembly GCF_001274895.1 of Corynebacterium lactis RW2-5. Taxonomy (NCBI): domain Bacteria; kingdom Bacillati; phylum Actinomycetota; class Actinomycetes; order Mycobacteriales; family Corynebacteriaceae; genus Corynebacterium; species Corynebacterium lactis. Next base: position 1,487,884 of record NZ_CP006841.1, on the reverse strand, counting down.
GGCTGGGCGATCGCCCAGTTCTTGGGCACCAATTCGCCGAATACCATCTGGGTAAAGGTCGCGATGATGAATGCGCCTGTTGTGCCGGCCGCGGTGAGGAGTGCAGGGGATGCGCCCGTCGCGCCGAATGCGGCACCGAGGAGGACACCGAGTGATGGCCCCGTGAGAAAACCCGCAACCAGGCTGGTGACGGTGATACCCAGCTGCGCCCCAGAGAGGTTCGTGGATGTGCGCGATAGTGCGCGGTCAACCAGCTGTGCCGAGCGCGAGCCGGATTCGGCGGCCCGCTGGACGTCATTGCGGTTAACAGTCAGATAGGAAAACTCGACTGCAACGAAGATGGCGTTAGCCAGTACAAGGAGAAGAAATACGATGAGGACGATGAGGGCCGAAACTAGCACCCGGCATCACCGACGACGCTGGCATTGCTGACTTCGCTGGAATTGGGGAAAACCAAACTTCGGTATTCCTCGGAGGGCTGATGATCGTCTGAGTGTTCAGGCATGTCCACGATGTTATAGGTCAAACATTCAATCGTCGATTCCGAAGCAGGTTTTCTATATGACTTCTCAGGCTTTGGGGTAATGGAGATGGTTCCCGGGCTAACAACCTCGAGCGCGACGGAACCCGACGGGAAGCGAAGCCCTACGGCCAGAATGTCATAATGTATATTATCGGCCAAATATCAATAGTGGCCGTGTGGCCTGCATGGATTAATGATTAATTAGCCGAGTCGGTTTGCAGAGCTGCGCGCAACTATACTGTGCGTGCCTGGCGTCTTCGGTCTGGTTTGCAAGCGCCTGTTGTTTTTTTAATGCTTCGGCTCGTCGTGATTCGCCGATGTTGTCTCCTCGGCATTGCGCACTGCGATCTCTTCGCGCAAGCGCTTGTTTTGCCATAGTGTCATGCCGATTAGAAATACTCCGACGGCGACGAGCCACCACACGCCCTTGTATGCGACGAATGTGATGAACGCGATAAGTAAGACCATGCGCAACTTTCGCGCAAGGAGCATTGCCTCGTAAGTGTTCATAAACGTCCCCAATCTGCACTCTTGGCGGCTTGGTTTGAAGGTTCTGTTGAATCACACCATTATGTCACAGTGACGAAAATGTGTAGTTAAAACCACTGGCCGGGGCGTGAATCGAATGGACGAAAAATTACTGCTGCTTTCGTGCGACGATTCGCAGGTTTAACTCGCCCTCGTCGGCAATCTTCGCGGCAACGAACTCTGGGGAAAGCACGTTGTAGTCCTCGCGGTTAATCTTCAGATTGCCCGACAGCAAGACTAGGTCATCCGTGCGCGCTGCCTGCATTGGCACGGTGACGTCGTTGCTTACGCCGCGGATGGTCAGCCGTCCGGGAATCTCGATTGGAACTCGCTTGCCTGAGTCTGGGATGCTCGAAATGTCCAGAGGCTTGGTTAGTTCGAATTTGGCCTCGGGATACTGGTCGACGTTGAGGATCTTGTTGCGCACGTTGACATCGCGTACCTCAATATCACTATTGAGTGTTGCCATGTCAACTACAATCGTTGCCTCTTCGAGGTTTTTGCCCTTGACAGTCATATCACCCGTGACATTGTGGGTCGATGCGGAAGTTGTGCGGCGGCTGCCCGGAAGAACCTCGTTGAAGGTGAACCCCACCGAAGTATTCTTCGAGTCATCCCCGCCGATAATTTTCCAATCGCCCTCCGCCGAGGTTGACGCCGGCTTTAGCTGCTCCGCATCGAAATCACCGGTGCGAACACCTTCGTGTGTAAAAACCCGGTACAAAACCGGGCCGACGATGACGATAGCGAGTGCAACGACTGCAACAGCGATTAGCGTTATGACGGATTTCCGGGCGCCAGAATTCATACGGACTATCTTAACCCTTTTAAAATCCTATGGAAGCAGGCGCTCGACTTCGCTAGTTTTCACTATTAGTTCCGCTGCAATCTGACCGAGAACGTCGGCGCCCATGTCGTCGGCAAGCGCTTGGTTGAGGTCTTCGGCGAGGCAGCGGACTTCGAAGAGCCCATCCCCGATCCGCTGCTCGACACTCCCCTTGCCTGTGCATGCGGCCTTGCCCGGAGATGAATCGAGGCGAGCGGCGATGGGAATTGACGCGCCTTTGGCCACGCCGGCGCGCTTTTCGTATGACCTCTGACGGCAGGCCTGGCTGCAAAACTTGCGGCGCCGCCCGCGGGCGGAGACCTCCATTTCGCGGCCGCACCACTGGCAATGGGCAATCGTCTTATCCGTCACAAGTGACGATTATGGCACGAGTAGATGAATAGTCGTTATAATGAGTGGTCTAGCTTTTTAAGTCAAAGGGCTATCTATACCGAAGGGGGCACGTTCCACATGGCAGATCGAGTTCTTCGTGGCAGCCGCATGGGTGCCGTTTCTTACGAGACGGATCGCGATCACGACCTCGCACCACGAATGATGGTGAAGTACCAGACTGAAAGCGGTGAGGTCTTCGAGGTTCCGTTCGCGGACGACGCGGAGCTTCCCGGCGAGTGGCTGTGCAAAAACGGCCAGGTTGGCAAGCTCATCGAGGGCGAAGGTACCGAGGCGAAGCCGGTCAAGCCGCCGCGTACCCACTGGGATATGCTGCGCGAGCGCCGTTCGATCGATGAGCTCGATGTTCTCCTCGAAGAGCGCGTTGAGCTGCTACGCAAGCGCCGTCGTAACGCAGCCCGTCTGCTAAAGGCCCAGAAGGAAGCAGAAGAGGCCGAGGCAGCTCAGAACGCCTAACTCGCGTTTGAGTCTCCGGCTCGGTCCGAGTTTCGAGTCCTGGGTACACTGGGGAGCCATGACAGACGCTTCCGAGAAATCTGTAACCCCGGTGGAAACTCAGGCAGGGCAAGTCGGAGACTCTGGGCAGAAAAAGCGCCAATGGGTACAGCACCCGCTTATGCGGTTGCTGTACTTTTTTGTACTTTTTGCGCTGTTCACGCTGATATTGCGCTTACCGCTGCCAACAATGGAACCGGGCCCAGACGGACAGCCGACGCAGACGGAAAACAGCATTGGCATGATTCCGGTTCTCATCGCTGTAGTACTCGCCTACTACCTCACAGTTCGAATTGCGGAGAAGCGGCCCGTCACCGAGCTGACCCGTGGGGCTGTCGTCGGCGCGGTAGTTGGCCTAGTTGTGGGTGCCGTCCTGTTTAGCGTCATCGTCGGCTTCATCTGGATTCTCGGCGGAATCTCCTTCGATGGAACGGGATACCCTGAAGACTGGCCAAACGTTTTGGTCCAGATTGCTGTCTTTGCGGGAATTTTCGAAGAGATCGTCACCCGCGGCGTGCTCTTCCGGCTCGCGGAGGAGCTGATTGGCTCCTGGGGCGCGGTAATCCTCAGCGGCGCGCTATTCGGCCTCGCCCACGCCGGTAACACCAACGCGACGTTGCTGAGTGTGGTCTCTATCGCGGCCTCCGCGGGGTTGCTCTTCCCCATCGTCTATATGCTCACGCGCAACCTGTGGATCTGCATCGGCATCCACGTCGCATGGAATGCCGTGCAGGGAATCGTCTACGGAATCCCAGTGTCCGGAAACGAAAGTTCCGGCCTGCTCGTCACGCATGCGACGGGGCCGGAACTCATCTCTGGCGGTGCCTTCGGCGTCGAGGCCAGCATTATCGTGCCGATTGTGCTTATCATCGTTTCTGTCATCCTGGGACGACAAGCCCGGAAAACCGGCAACGTAGTGGCGCCGTATTGGCGCCGCGGGGCTACTTTCGGAACCGCTGCTCGACTTCGTGCTTAGCCAGTCGGCCGAACTCCGTGGCGATATCCTTGACCTGGTTAGCGCGGTGCTTCGCACCCCACTTCGTAACCTGCAGCAGTGACTGCTTGACGAAGCTGCTGTCCATCTTGGACTCGCCATGCTCGCGCTCTGTGAAGGTAATCGGAACCTCCTCGACCGCGAAACCGGCCTGGACCGCCTCCCAAGCAAGCTCGGTCTGGAAAAGGTAAGCAGCCTTGCCGATATTCTCCAGATCGAGGGTTTCCAGCACTTCACGTCGGTAAGCGCGGTAGCCAGCGGTGATGTCGGAGATACCCGCGCCGAGCGCCAGCGAGATGTAGATATTGCCGCCGCGCGAAAGAATCTGGCGGGTCATCGGCCAGTTGACGGTCTTTCCACCCGGAACGTAGCGAGAGCCAATCACCAGGTCGGCGCCGGCCTCCAGCTTTTCCAGGAGTAGGTGGAACTGCTCAGGCGCGTGGGAGCCGTCGGCATCCATCTCGCAGAGTACCTGATAGTTGCGTTCGAGACCCCATGCGAAGCCCGCGCGGTAGGCGCCCCACAGGCCGCCCTTGCCTTCGCGGTGCATGACAAAGATGTGCTCTTCCCCACCGTTATCTGCGGTGTCGGCCGCCGCGATTTCATCGGCGAGCTCGCCCGTGCCGTCCGGCGAGGAATCGTCTACCACCAAGATGTGAACCTTCGGCTCGGCGGCGCGCAGTCGCGCGATGACGCCGGGGAGGTTCTCCCGCTCGTTGAAGGTCGGGATGACAACCAGCGTGGACTCGTTCAGGGCAGTCACTCGTGATTCTCCTTAGTGGATGACTTCCGATTGCTTCCGGATTCGGCAAACTCGGGGTTGATGGCGCAAAAATGCACCAACTAAACAAACAATACCGAACGCGACTATCGCAACCTCAATCCATAGGCCGAACCGTGCCGCGATGGTCTTGTGCTCGTACTGCGGCAGCGTCGCAGTGAGCACCTTTCGTTCGAAGATTTCGCTCTGCTTTACGACGTCTCCGTGCGCGTCGATAATCGCGCTGACACCACTCGTTGCAGCGACCAACGTCGAGCGCTGGAACTCCATGGCGCGCATGCGGCTCATGGCGAGCTGTTGGTAGGTCATATCCGTGAACCCAAAGGTGGCATTGTTAGTGGGAGTGGCCAGCATCGTTGCCCCGTGGTCGACCGCGTTTCGGTAGGCGCCGTCGAAGACGACCTCGTAGCAGGTCGCGAGCCCCAGCTTCACCGTCTTTAGCGGCGACGCACCCGAGGTTAGGGCGCCCGTGGTCTGGGCATCGGCGGAGCTAGAGGTGCCACCGGTGGCTTTCGGAGATGTCGTCACTACAGCGTTACCGTCGCCTGGAGTCATGTTTCCGGCACGGTCCACCATCGCGGAGACGTGGCGGAGCAGGTCTCGAAACGGCATGGTTTCGCCGAAAGGCTGGAGGTAGATCTTTTCGTGTCGGTCGGTCGGGCCTTGCTTCGGGTCCCAGATGACCATTGTGTTCTGCGTGCCATTGTCGTAGGTGAAAGTGCCGACGACGATGGGTGCGCCGATATTGACCGCGGCCTCGTCAATAATGCGGGCGGCCTGCGAATCGGTAAACGGGCTCACATCGGAGGAATTCTCGGGCCAGACCACGACGTCGGGCTGTTCGGCCTTGCCATCTCGGACCTGCTCTGCAAGTTCGGCGGTTGCGTCGGCGTGGTTTTGCAGGACAGCGCGGCGCTGAGCGTTAAACCCCAGGCCCAAACGTGGGACATTGCCCTGGATTACAGCGACGCGGGTCTGCGCGTCGGCAGACGCCTCCGGAACCGGCTGCAGCAAAGGCAGAGCCGACCCCGCCACAAGCGCGCAGGCCATAAGGCTAATACCTGCGAGAAGCTTCTTTCCGGCCAACGCGACCAGGCCGACTGCTACAAGCGCGGTCAGGAAGGACACTGCGGCAGTGCCGCCCAACGCCACGGCCGGCGCCAAAGGCCCGTCGACCTGCCCCCACGCCACGCGCAGCCATGGGAAGCCGCCGAAGGGCCAGCGCTGCAGGAGCGCCTCCCCCGCCACCAGCAGCGCGGCCATGCCGGGTAGGCGAAGCCCCATCGGCAAGTTGGAGTGACCCACGCGCCAGATTGCCCAGGATGCGGGCATGGACAACAGACCGAGGACGACGCTGAGCGCGACGTACGGGAAATAACCTACGAAGGATCCAATCCACGGTAGCGAGAACAGCGCGGTGGAAGTGCCCCAGGCGAAGCCGACCAGCAGGCTCATCCGCCACGTGGGCGTGCGCAGCAGTGCGAAGAAAAACAGCGCGAGCCCGGCCCAAGCGGCGAACCACCAGCCGGTCGGCTCATAGCTGAGGAATTGGAGAGCACCGGCGACCGCGGCCAGCGCGGGAAGAAGAATTCGTGGCATCTCTACTGAGAGTTCTCCCCGGGACGTCCGTCAGTGCCCTCGGGGCCTTGGTCACGGTGATTGTCGTGATTGTCATCCCAGGCGTTATCGGGGGCCGGCGGGACTACTCGGTCGCGCGGGAAATCAGCGGAGTTGAAGTCGGAGAAATTCGGAAAACCCGGGAACCCACCAGCAGTTCCGGCGGCACCTGTGGCACCAGCGGCTGAGCCGTTCGCGCCGTACTGAGACACGATAGTCATGCTGCGGCTGCCCTGCTTATGGAACCAGCCCAGCACTGACGCGGAACCAGTCTTACGAATAGCCCAGCGAACCGGAGGGAGCACCATGAGGAATCCCGCGAAGGTGGTCACCACACCCGGCAGGGCCAGCAAAATCGATCCGACTAGAAGGATTGCCGAGTCCACGAAAAAGGTACCGGCACCGGCAGCCGACCGCTTCAGAGCCTCCTGCGGATCAGACTGGCCATACTCCGTCAGCGTGACGGAGGTACGGCGCAGCCACTTCTGATAAATACGCTTGAACTCGACGGCGGCGAAAATCACACCGAGGACAAACAGTGCGGCCACCACAAGAACGGCCCAGCCGAAGCCAATCCATCGCCCGAGGGCGATGAAGGCTGCAATCTCGACCGCGAGATAGATAATCGGGAGAACACGACTCATGTTCACCAGACTACAAGGCGCGGCGGACTCGGTCGTTCGCCCTTAGCGATTAACGGTCCGCGCGCTCCTCCAGGTCACCTTCGGTCTCCAGGTAGGTCTGGCGCAGCAGGTCCAGGCGCTCCTGATCAGGGTTCTCCCACAGGCCGCGGTCAGCAGCCTCCATCAGACGCTCCGAGATATCGTGCAGCGCCCACGGATTGGACTTGTCGAAGAACTCACGGTTGTCCGGGTTCGCAACGTATTCGTCGGTAAGCGTCTCGTACATCCAGTCGTCCATAACGCCCGCGGTGGCGTCGTAGCCGAAGAGATAGTCGACGGTCGCCGCCATCTCGAACGCACCCTTGTAGCCGTGATTACGCATCGCTTGCATCCAGCGCGGATTGACCACGCGGGCGCGGAACACGCGGCGAGTCTCCTCGTGCAGGGTGCGGGTGCGCACCGCGTCGGGGCGTGTGGAATCACCGACGTAGGCTTCCGGATCGGAGCCCGTCAGCGCGCGCACGGTGGCGATCATGCCGCCGTGGAACTGGAAGTAATCATCGGAATCGGCAATGTCGTGCTCGCGAGTGTCGGCGTTTTTCGCGGCAACCTGGATTCGTCGGTAGGCGGTCTTCATGTCCTCGGCGGCCTCTACCCCGTCGACTCCGCGACCGTAGGCATAGCCACCCCAGGTGGTGTAGACCTTGGCTAGGTCGGCGTCGTCGCGCCAGGAGCCGGAATCAATCAGCTGCAGCAGCCCAGCGCCGTAGGTGCCGGGCTTGGAACCGAAGATGCGGCGCGGGCGCTCCTGCGCATCTGCTGACGCGTGCGCGCGCACGTAGTTGTCCTCATCTGACTCCTCCAGCTTTGCGACGAGGCCGAAGGCGTCGTCGAGAAGATCGATGACGTGAGGGAACGCGTCGCGGAAGAAGCCGGAGATTCGCACGGTGACGTCGATGCGAGGGCGGCCGAGCTCCTCCAGTGAGATTGGCTCGAGCCCCACAATGCGGCGGGAGGCCTCGTCCCACACCGGGCGCACCCCGATCAGGGCGAGGACTTCGGCGATGTCATCGCCGGAGGTGCGCATAGCGGAGGTGCCCCAGACGGACAGACCAACCGACTTCGGGTAGTCGCCGTGGTCGGCGCGATAGCGCTCGATAAGGCCGTCGGCGAGGTTCACGCCGGTTTCCCACGCCAGGCGCGACGGGATGGCCTTCGGGTCAACCGAGTAGAAGTTGCGGGCCGTGGGAAGGACGTTGACCAGGCCGCGTAGAGGCGAGCCGGAGGGACCCGCCGGGACGAACTGGCCACCCAGCGCTTGTAGAATGCGCGGGATTTCTTCGCTGGTTCCGGCCAGGCGCGGCAAGATTTCATCACGGGTAAACTGCAGCAGTTCAACTACCTGGTCCAGGCCACCCGGGGCGGAGAGCTCGGAGAATTCTTCGCGGTCGAGGACCTCGGCGGTAATGGCGGCGACGGGCTCGTCGGCGCGCGTAATCAGCTCGGTGACCAGTGCAGTGGCGACGGCGTCGATGAGATCGACGCTGTGGCGTTCGTCTGTGCCGTCCTCGGTCAGGCCGAGCGCCTCTCGAAGACCTGGCAGAGTCTGCTTGCCGCCCCAGAGATGGCGGGCGCGCAGCATCGTGGTGACGGTGCCTATCAGGGACTCCCCTTCCGGCTCCTGGCCCAGGATATGCAGGCCGCCGCGGATGGCGACGTCCTTAATCTCGCAGAGCCAGCCGTCGACGTGCATCAGCATGTCGTCGAAGACTTCCTCGTCGGGGCGCTGCTCCCAGCCGAGATCGCGGTCCATCTTGGCGGCGGTCAGCAGCGTCCAGATCTCCTGGCGGATGGCCGGCAGCTTCGCCGGGTCCATCGCGGAGATGTTCTGGTGCTCATCCAGCAACTGCTCCAGGCGCGTGATGTCGCCGTAGGATTCGGCGCGGGCCATCGGCGGGATGAGGTGGTCGACCAGGGTCGCGTGCGCGCGGCGCTTGGCCTGCGTGCCCTCGCCCGGGTCGTTGACCAGGAACGGGTAAATCAGCGGCAGGTCGCCAATCGCGGCGTCCGGACCACAGGAGGCCGACAGGCCTACGGTCTTGCCGGGCAGCCACTCCATGTTGCCATGCTTGCCCATGTGCACCACGGCGTCAGCGCCGAAGCCGCCGTGCTCACGCGGCAGGGACAGGTAGCGATAGCAGGCCAAGTAATGGTGCGTCGGGGGCAGGTCCGGGTCGTGGTAGATACCGACCGGGTTGTCGCCGAAGCCGCGCGGCGGCTGCACCATAACCACGACGTTGCCAAACGTCAGGCCCGCAATATAGATCTCCTGCGTAGAAGGATTGACGTAGAGCGTGCCCGGGGCCGCACCCCACTTGTCCTCCATGTCCTCGCGGAGCTCGCCGGGCAAGGTGGCGAAGAACTCCTGGTACGTGGCAGCCGGAAGGCGCAGGTCGGCAGCCTCCATGACCTCTTCGGTCAGCCAATCCGGATCCTGGCCACCGGCGTCGATGATCGCGTGCATCAACTTATCCGGCTCGTCCGTACCATTCTCGCCGCTGGCGTAGCCCGGAATCGCCGTGGTGTCGCCGAGGTCGTAGCCGGCGTCGGCAAGCGCATGGAGGACCTTCAGAGTCGAGGCCGGGGTGTCCAGGCCGACGGCGTTACCGATGCGCGCGTGTTTGGTCGGGTAAGCCGATAGCATCAGGGCCACGCGCTTGTCGGCGTTAGCGATGTGGCGAAGCGCGGCGTGGCGGGTGGCGATCCCCGCAAGGCGGTCGCAGCGCTCGAGGTCCGGGACATAGGAAATCAGCTCGTCGGAGTCAATCTCCTTGAAGGAAAACGCCACCGAGATGATGCGGCCGTCGAACTCGGGAACCGCAACCTGCGTGGCGACATCCAGCGGCGAGAGGCCCTCGTCGTTGGCCTCCCACGCGTCACGCGAGGAGGTCAAGGCCAGACCCTGGATAATCGGGATGTTGAGGTCGGCGAGCGCCGCGACATCCCAGCCGTCATCATCCTGGCCAGCCTGCGCGAGTGCGGGACGGTTACCGCCCGCAGCTAGCACCGTCGTAATCAGTGCGTCGCAGGTGCGGAACTCGTCGAGCAGCTCCTCGCTCGCCGTGCGCAGGGAGGCCGCAAAGATTGGCTTGGCGACGTACCCACGTGCCTCCACCGCATCGGCCAGGGCCTCAATGTAGCGGGTATTGCCTGCCAAATGCTGGGCGCGGTAATAAACGATGCCGACAGTGCCGCGGGCAGCGGTATCGAGCTTGGATGTGCGCTCCAGGTGACCCCACGCTGGCATGCGCTCGGGCTCCTCGAAGCCGAGGCCGGTAAGAAGTAGCGTGTCGGAGAGGAAGTTATGTAGGGTGCCGAGGTTCTTGGCCCCACCTTCTGCCAAATAGATATGGGTCTGTGTGGCGACACCAGCTGGGACTGTAGAGTACTCGGTCAGCTCGGCATCCGGTGCCTGCTCGCCTGAGACCAGCACGGTCGGAATTCCCGAGCCTACGAAGTAATCAACGCCGCTCTCCCACGCGCGGCGACCTCCCAAGAGTCGAATGACCACAACATCGGCGTCTTCGGCGAGACGCGGGAGGTCGTCGTCAAGCAGTCGGGCGGGATTAGCCCAGCGATAGGCGACATCGGCGGAGGCCTGACTGGCGGCGCGGGCGGAAAGCAGGTCGGTGTCCGAGGTGGACAGGAGCAAGATCACGGTGTGTTCAGTCACTTCCTGGGGAACATCGCGTCCCCAATAGACGGCGGGTAAACCGAAACACCAACAGCGAGGTCTGACTTTTACAGTGGCGCGACCGTGAGGGCTTTCACCTGCTTCTCGCATGCCATTCGTGTGCTATCCGCGAAACGAATTCGGCTGGTGTTCAGATTGCTAAACACATACTTTAGTCGCCCAGGCCCGGGACTGTACCGCTCGGCTGCTCTGGGAAATGCTCCCAGATAAAATCGGTGGCTTTTTCCAGATTGTTTAGCATGCCGAGCACATGGTTTGCTCCGCTCTTCTTAATGATTGAGGGAGTCTCATCCTCGAGGTAGGTCAATTCGGTGAAACCAAGGTTTGTCCAGGCATCGCGCAACTGTCGTACTTGCTCGATTGGAATGGTGTCGTCGTTAGCGCCCGAGTACAGGAAAACAGGAGCAGACGGAACGAAATTGCCGACGCGCTGTCTTTCGAGCTCCTTCTTGATTGGCTCGAAACGGTCAATGATAGTTGCCAGCTTTACCTTGTCAGCGGTGTACTGGTCCGTAGTCTCGAGACCGTGGTGGAGAGTCAGCCCCACCACGCAATATTGCCCCACTGTGTCGAGAAGGTTACGGCCGTCCTCGCTCATTTCTTCCTCGATGACGCGCTTTAGTTCCAGGTCTTTATCCAGGACTGAGTTGACGGCCAGAGCAATCGCCGCAGTCAGCTTGGTTCCATTGATGGTATCTAAAACGTCCGTGAGATTAGACGGCGGTCCTCCTGCGGAGGTCGCACGGATATCGAGTTCCGGAGCGTAACTTCCAGCGCGCTCTGCTGCGGCAGCTGCGGCTGATCCTCCCTGGGAATAGCCGTAAATACCCACCGGTGCATCGTGGGCGACACCGAGCTGACGTGCTGCAACGGTCGCATCAAGAAGGGACTGCGCGGATGAGATGTTGTCCACGTATTCCTGATTGCCCTGAGCGTTACGGTGGTGATCGATCATGACAACGGCGGCACCGCGTTTGAGGTGCGCCACCAGTGGGATCGCCTCATAAGGGGCGACGATATCCAGGGGCCCAATGCGAACCTTGGGGCCAGTTTGCATGGACACCGACGGGTCGCAGCTAGGGTCAGAGCCCTGGGTGCCTGGAGCGATGGCCACAACAGGCCTTGGCCCCTCTCCCTGCCATGGAGTTTTTGGGACCACGACAATCGCGGAATCCACGCTAGCGTTGCCCATCGAATCCGTGGAGTTGTAATGGTAGCGGTGCGCGTCGGCGTTCCACAGCTTGTGATCCACCATCAGCTGCGCTTCCTCGCTGTCGACCAGCGATCCCGCCCCCGATGCGCGCGCAGGCGACAGTGGGAGAGAATTTAGCGGGGAGGCAGCCGCAATGCGGGCTTGTTCAGTGGTTAATTGTTTGCCCTCTCCTGAGTTGTACTCAGGCGCCTTTCCCCCAATCAGCGATGGAAGATTGGCGTTAGGCACGTGCCCAAAACCGGGAATCTCTTTAACCCTGGGGGCGTTATCCGTCGTAATACTTTGTGGCGACAGACCAGGCCATTCCGAATCTCCCAGTGGCTGTGCAGCGGCTGTGGGAACTGCTACAGTCGCCGGCGTGACGAGAGAGAAAATGCATAGACCTACAGTAGCTAGCGCAGTACGAGACCTTCGTGGCGAATGCTGAGCTAAATGGCGCTTGGAGTGCGCGTGCACGCCACTGCGACGACTGGTCATTGGGACCTCCTCGATGACGAAAAACTTTTCTTTGAGAGAATATAAAGTTTTGTATGAAAAATTAGGTGTTTTGAGAAAAGTTTTGAAAAGAAACTTTCATCCGGCTCACTTCAGCTGCCCGGCTAGTAAGTTCAAAACAAAAACGCCCACTCGCATGGCATCTATGCGAGTGGGCGTTTTTGTTTATGTGGCGCTAGCGCTGCCTGGTCATTGATGAAGAAATGTCTGAGGTATTGGGGGAATCGACTGTCGGCAGGGGTAGCAACTTCTTTTGGCGTGGAAGGTGCTTCCAGAGGAAGTCGGCGGCTGGGCGGAGATTTCCAAACAGTGTGGCGATATGGTTGGCTCCTGTCCTTCCAGGGATGGTCGGAAGCGGGTCCTCGAAGTATTTGAGATCGGCTCCCTGGGCGAGCCACTTGTCGCGGACTGTGCGAGCTTGTTCGACTGGAATGATGTCATCGTTGGTGCCGTTGTATAGCAGCGTTGGCATGTGGGGTGTGAATTCCCCAATCTTCTGCCGCTCCAACTCTTGAGCAAATGCCGGATACTTCTTGATCAGGTCAGCCAGGCTAGAGCCGTCTTTTGTCCATGCAGTGGTGTTGCGGTAGGCGAATCCGAAGATATCGCCTCCGGCACAAAGGTTGTGAATGGTCTCCATATCCTTAGCGGCCTGTGGGGTCATCTCCCGCGAGTAAAGGTAGTCGCGCAGTTCCGGATCCTTGTCCAAAATAGATGTCAGTCCGAGCGCTGATACCGCGGTCAGCGACGTTCCGTCAACCTGATTGAGTACTACTTCGAGGTCTGAGGGGACGCCTCCTGCGGCGGCTGCGGAGATGTTGAGTTCCGGGGCGTAGAAGGAAGCCCTCTCGGCTGCTGCGGCAGCGGCGGAACCGCCCTGAGAGTACCCGTATAGTCCAACCGGTGCGTTTTTGTTTCCGGAAATCTCAGTGCCGACCTTCGCTGCGTCGAGCATTGTTTGTCCCGCGGTGATGTTATCCACGTACTCCTGGTGTCCCTCGGGATTGCGGTGATGGTCAATCATCACAACTGCGGCACCACGACGCAGGTGCTCAATCAGGGCTGGAATTTCGTACGGTGCGACGACATCGGTAGGTCCGAACGACACGCTTGGCCCGACGTGCATTGAAGTCGAGGGGTCACACTGTGGGCCGGCACCCTGAGTGCCCGGAGCGATGGCGATGACCGGGCGTGGGCCGTCGCCAGTCCACGGGGCAATCGGTTCCACATAGACACCGGAATCGACGGACGGTCGTGACAGGGAGTCGGTCGAGTTGTACTTGATGCGGTACGCCTTCGATGTCCATTCCTGATTGTCGATAATCAGCTGTGTCGGCTCCTTGGAGACCAGCGTTCCGGCGATTGGGTTGGGTGTCGGGCGGTTGGTGGCCTTTAGTAGCGGAGACTTGTCAAGCAGCCTCTGCAGTGTGCCATCGTCAGGGGTATCTGAATTGCCACCGTTCTTTGTGGCCTTCGGGGAGCTTGCCCCAGGGGTTGGGAGCTCGATTCCGGGCAGTTTCGGAATATTCGGCGTAAGCGAGAGGGCAGATCCCTCGTTATTCGTCGGAGCCGTTGTGGCTTCCCCACCGCTATTAGGAATCAGCGGGGTTAGAAGCGAAGAAATGTTTGGCACTCCGTTTGTCGCTGCCGGCAGAAGGGCCGGCGCTGCGGTGGCTGGCGTGACAGAGCACAGGGAAAGTGTGGTGAACGCTGCCAAGGTGGCGCCCACTGCGCGGCGGACGTGGCGGTGTTTGCGTGTCATGAAGGCGTGATCCTATCGTTGGGTCTTAAACGCTTTGAATGGCGATGAATTAGAAATATCAGAGTTTTATTGAGAATTTAAAACAATTAAGACATTGAATTATCTGTCGTTTAGTTTTTCATTCTTTTGCTATTATAAAATCATCCATAAGGATGGTTGCACTGTATTATCCTTTTGGTCGAATTGCCTTAATTCTAATGGGGGTGGCTATTTGGCCCACACCTGGCGGCCAATAGGGAGAAGAATCACTTCGGCGGCTCCTGTCACAGGTCACTGACTTGCGTATTCTTGAAAATATGACTGCAACAGAAACTGGAGCCCGGACGCGACAGGACGGCTGTCCCGGAACTCGCAAGGTCCACCTTGCCGCTGATGGTGCCATTGGCCGACTTCGCTTCCCAGGTGGCCTTTTGCCTGCCCCCGGATTTGCGGTATTGGCCGACCTTGCCGAGAACTTCGGTGATGGCGATATCCACTTCACATCGCGGGGAAACGTCCAAATCCGCGGAATCCACCATGTCGGAGCCTTCGCAGACGCCGCCGAAGAGGGAAAGCTGGTCCCCTCCCCGGCGCATGACCGAGTGCGTAACATCATCCAGTCTCCGCTGAGTGGCCGCGTGGGCGGTAAAGCCGATGTCAACGATCTGGTCGCGGCTTTCGACACGGCGCTCATTGTCCAGCCCGATTTGGCATCGCTTCCCGGGCGTACCCTCATCGCGTTTGACGACGGTCGCGGAGACGTCCTGGGCGAGCGCCCGGACTTCGGCGTTGTCGCTCACGACGAGGATAAGTTTGAGCTGATTCTCGGCGGTGAAACCTCCGGACTGATTATCTCCCGCGGCGATGTTGTCGATGCGTTAATCGCCACCGCGCTCATCTGGAATCAGACCCGCGACACCGCGTGGCGCGTCGCTGAAGCTGGGGCCGCTGAGAAGCTTCGTGCCGCCGTCGCAGACGAGCTGGGTTCCCGGGCCGAGCTGACCGATCCCACACCCGCGGAATCTTTCGATGCGACCGCCGGGCTTTCGAAACAGATTGGTTGGATTGATCAGCCGGACGGGCGAGTTAGTCTCGCAGCGGGACTTCGCTTCGGAGTTCTTCCCGCTCGCCTGGCCCGCGCCATCGCGCACACCCAGGTTCCTGTGCACATCACGCCGTGGTACTCGCTGATTCTCCACGACCTAGAAGAGGAGGTGGCGGAGCAGGTGGTCAAGGTCATGGCGCCTAACGGCCTGATCTTCGATCGCAAATCCACCTGGCTGCGAGTAACTGCGTGCACCGGCCGCCCCGGTTGCCCGAAGTCTCTCGCCGATACCCGCGGGGACGCGTCTCACGCGATTGCGCAGGGGCGTCTGCCGGAGGGGCGCATCCATTTCTCCGGATGCGAGCGACGCTGTGGCAAGCCAAAAGGAGGCTATATCGACTACCTGGCTACCGGTGACGGGGAGTACGAGGTCACGTCAGTCGACTAGTTCGCAGGCGACTATTCTTGAGTGCTATGAAGCGCTTCGAATACAACACCGACGGTGCGGACATCTACCGTAACTCCTTTTCTATCATCCGGGCGGAAAGTGACCTGGGGCGATTCGACTCCGACGAGGAAACGGTCGCAGTCCGGATGATTCACGCCGCGGGGCAGACGGACCTGGCAAAGGATATTGTCTTCTCCCCCGGCGCGGTAGCGTCCGCCCGGCGCGCACTGCAGGCCGGCGCACCAATTTTTACCGACGTCAACATGATTGCCTCCGGTGTTACCCGCAAGCGCCTGCCCGCGGATAACGATGTCGTCTGCCTGCTGCGCGATCCCCAGGTTCCGGAGCTGGCGCGGAAGCTCGGCACCACCCGCACCGCCGCTGCAGTTGAGCTGTGGAAGTCCCGTCTGGAGGGGGCGGTCGTCGCTATTGGCAATGCTCCCACCGCTCTGTTTCACCTTCTCAACCGCATCAATGAGGGCGATTTTCCCATGCCTGCTGCGATTCTTGCGATGCCGGTCGGCTTCGTCGGCGCGGCGGAGAGCAAGCAGGCGACTATTGAATCGGGTGCGGAGAATCCCGAGTTGAAGTACATCACCGTTACCGGACGCCGCGGTGGCTCCGCAATTACCTGTGCCGCCATTAACGCCATCGCAACTGCCCAGGAGATTTTGTAAATGACCGTTGCAAATGAACCGTCGATGGACTACACGGCCGAGCCCGGTCACCTTTACGGGGTGGGCCTTGGCCCGGGCGACGAGGGACTCATCACCCTCCGGGGAGCCGAGCTCATTCGTACTGCCGACGTAATCGCCTACCATTCCGGCACGCACGGTCGCTCGACAGCTCGTGCGATCGCCGCACGTCTGATTGAATCGCGGCCGCAGCCGGCCATCGAGGAGCAGCTGCGCTACCCCGTGACTGTGGGCAACCCCGCCAACTACGCCAATCAGCTCGCCCGCTTCTACGCCGAGGCCACCGCGCGCTTGTCCGAGCATCTCTCCGAGGGGCGCAGTGTCGCAGTGCTCTCGCTGGGTGATCCCATGCTCTACAGCTCCTACCAGCACCTGCACCACGTGCTCGCCAGCCACTTCCCCGCCACCATTGTTCCGGGAGTGGCCAGCATCAACGCAGCCGCCGCTGAAATCGCTCGGCCGCTGGCGGAGGCCACCGAAATCCTCTCCGTCCTCCCCGCCACCGCGGATTCCGAGCGCATCAAGGCCGCTCTGCACGCCACCGACTGCGCGGTGTTTATGAAGCTGGGGCGTCACGTCGAGGCCGTGCGCTCCGCGGTGGAGGAGGCTGGCATGCTCGACCGCGCTTGGGTCGTCGAGCGCGCCACCATGGAGGGCTCCAGCTCCTACCCGCTTGCCGACGCCAACCCGGACTCGGTTCCCTACTTTGCCGTGGCAGTGGTCTCCTCGGCTGTTTACGGCTCGAAAGCGAGCCTGTCGTACGGGGCCGACGCAGCGGTGACGACGTGTTTCGAATCGTCCGAAAAGCAGGAGGCTACCGATAATCGAGTCGGCGAGGTCGTCGTAGTCGGTCTCGGGCCGGGCGCGGAGAGGTGGACGACACCGGAGGTCTCCGAGGAGCTGGCGAAGGCCACGGATATCGTCGGCTACTCCACCTATGTCAACCGCGTGCCGGAGCGCGTTGGGCAGCGCCGCCACCTTTCTGATAACCGCGTCGAGGCCGAGCGCGCCACCATGGCGCTGGATCTCGCTCGTAAGGGCGGCCGTGTAGCCGTCGTCAGTTCGGGCGACCCGGGAGTATTCGCCATGGCGGCGGCGGTTCTGGAAGTGGCCGACGATGCCCTGTGGCGCGACATTCCCGTCCGCATTGTGCCGGGCATGACCGCGGCACAGGCCGTCGCCAGCCGGGTGGGAGCCCCGCTGGGGCACGACTTTGCGATGCTGAGTTTGTCGGATCGGCTGAAGCCGTGGGATGTCGTCGAGAAGAGGCTGCGGGCTGTGGCGGGCGCCGACATGGCGTTCGCGGTGTACAACCCCGCATCGAGGTCACGCAGGTGGCAGATTCGGGAGCTGCGCGCGCTGATGCTCGAGTACCGCGACCCGAAGACCCCGGTAATTGTCGCCCGCGCCGTCGGATCCGATCAGGAAAGCGTCACGGTAACCACGCTCGCGGAGTTCGACCCGGACATCGTGGATATGCGCACAATGGTCATTATGGGGTCGACATCTACCGTGGCCTACAAGGCTGCGGGCACGACGCGCGTCTACACCGCGCGGCACTACGGCGAGGGCGGAACCAGCGGCACGGGCGAGCTGCTGGCCTAGCGGCCTAGCGCCTAGCGCCCTATCGTCGGGGCGGGCACCCGCCCTTTTGGGCCCGCTTCCGACCTAGCCGCGTCGGATGACCGCGTTGTAGGCCTCGTCGACATCTGTCGCGACGATAGCGATGTCGGCGCCCGGGAGTTTCGGGCGCTGCACCATAACGACGGGCTTCCGCAGGTCCCGGGCGGCCTCGATTTTGGCGTAAGTCGCCGCCCCGCCGGAGTTCTTGGTCACGACGCAGTCAACGGCGTAGTCGCGCATGATCTTGCGCTCGCCTGCAACATCGTAGGGCCCACGGCTGAGCACGACCTTGCGGTTTTTAGGCAGCGGAGGGGGCGGCTTTTCCACACAGCGGATGAGGTAGCGCCCGTTGGAGTCTCCGGCGAACGCGGCCAGCTGCTGCCGGCCGATGGTGAGGAACGGACTGGAGAACCTATCTGCGACCACGCGGACCGCCTCCTCCATCGAGCCAACCTCAATCCAATTGTCGCCCTTCTGCTGCTCCCACGCGGGCCGGTGCAGCGCGATAAGCGGCAGGCCTGTGGCACGCGCTGCCTCGGCAGCTGACTCGCTGATTTTCTCCGCGAATGGGTGGGTCGCATCAATGATGACCTCGGTGGCATCCGAAATCAGCCACTTGGCGAGCCCGGCGGGGCCGCCAAAACCGCCGATACGCACGCTGCCTACCGGCAACTTCGGCTCGGAGACTCGCCCGGCCAGCGATGAGGTGACGAACCATCCGGCGTCTACCAGCTTCTTTGCCAGGGCTCGGGCCTCGCCGGTTCCTCCCAGGATTAGTGCACGCATGGAATCGTCCGTCCGTGTTCGTCGCGGGGGCGGTCATCGCTGTAGAGGAAGCTATCCGGGAACGCCTCGGCGGTCAGGACCTTGCCCACGATAATGACTGCAGTGCGGGTAACACCGGCCTGCTTGACCTGGTCTGCGATATCCGCCAAGGTGCCGCGGAGGATGACCTCCTCCGGGCGAGAGGCGAACGCGACCACAGCCACCGGCCCATGCTCGCCGTAGTATGGCGTCAGCTCGGCGACGACGCGATCGATATCGTGCGCGGCCAGGTGAATGCACAGGGTCGCGCCAGTGCGGCCGAAGTTCTCCAGCGTCTCCCCTTCCGGCATCGCGGAGGCGCGACCCGAAATGCGGGTGAGCACCACGGATTGGCCGACAGTGGGGACCGTCAGCTCATGGCCAAGCGCAGCCGCGGCTGCGGAAAACGACGCCACGCCGGGGACAATCTCGTAATCGATGCCGCGCTGGCTGAGCCTGCGGACCTGCTCAGCCAGGGCCGACCACACGGAAGGATCGCCGGACTGCAAGCGCGCGACGTCCTTGCCCTCCGCGTGGGCCTTCGCAATCTTCTCGACGATGGTGTCCAGCGGCATGCGAGCGGTGTTGATGACCTCCGCGCCCTCCGGGCAGTTGTCCAAAACCTCGGGTGGCACAATCGAGCCCGCGTAGAGACACACCGGGCAGGAACGAATCAGCCGGTCAGCGCGAAGCGTCAGCAGGTCGGCAGCGCCAGGGCCGGCGCCGATGAAGTAAACGGTCAAAGCTGCTCACTAGTCCTTGTAAAAGATTTTTGAAAACTACGGTTGAAAAAGTTGTGGCTATCTAAACGTTGATTCTACGAACCTGCCTCCGCCATCACTCGGCGGGCTTGTCCGCAACCCATTGCACCACTGGCAATGCGGGCCGCCATGCGGTGAAACGTCCCACCGCGCCCGCCCGCTCGACACTGATTCGCGTGACGGTGCCGCCAAAGCGACGGCGCGCTTCCCACAGCAGGGCCTCGGACTCCAGCGTCACCGTGTTGGCGACGATTCGCCCGCCGGGCGCCAGAGCGTTCCAGCAGCGGTCAATCATGCCCTGGGCGGTCAGCCCTCCTCCGATGAAGATTGCCTCCGGGGTTGCAGAGCTTTCCTCCAGAACCTTAGGAGCAGAGCCTTGGAACACCACAACGTTGCCGCTCAGAGCCTGGGCATTGTGACGAATCCGCTCGACGCGCTCGGCCTTTTGCTCGAATACTTCGGACATCCCGCCATGTCGTGCCCACTCAATCGCGATCGAGCCCGTGCCGCCCCCGATATCCCACAGCAGCGCGCCGGGCCGCGGGTCGAGCGCGGCGACCGTCATCTGCCGGATCGGTGCCTTAGTCAGCTGCCCGTCGCTGTCGAAGTCATCATCGCTCAGCCAGCCGCGCAAGGCATGTCCGCTCCGAATGCTTGCCGACGGCTCCACCGCCAGCACAGTCAAATCTCCGGCGGGCTCCGGCGGCGAGGCAACGCTGCCCCGCACGACCGATTCCGGAAGCCCCGTGGCGTGTGAGCCTCCGAGGTTTGTCAAAGCGGTCAGCTTGGTATCTGGGCGATCCGCGAGAACGTGGGACACGTCCTTTACCGAGGCTGCGCTTCGGCACAGCACCAAAAACGGTTTGCCCGTATCCGCTACCGGAACGACGCGGGCGGCACCTTCCATGCCGGGGCGTCCGGTCACCAAAGACACCACCGGCGTCTCATGGAGCGGCCAGCCCAAATGAGCGCACGCCAAGGACGCCGACGAGGGCGCAGGGATGACCTCCACGGCGCCGCGGCCGAGCTCGCGGACGAGCGAGGCCCCGATTCCGTGGAACATCGGATCGCCGCTGGCCAGGATGACGTCCACCGCAGGATCGACGGCGGAGAGAGTTTGGACCCAGTCCTGCCAAAACTTCTTCGGCCACGCGGTGAGCTCGGGGGTCCGTGCGTCCTGGTCCTGGGTTGGCAGGTGTGCTGGCGGGGCACCCGGGGGGATCAGGGCACCGTCGTCAAGCAGGGAAAGCTGGCGCGGCGAGCCGAAAATCTTCCGGGCGGAACGCAGTACCTTTACTGCGCGGGGGCTTAAACCTGCTACTCCGTCGCAGCCGATACCCACGACGCGCAGGCGCGCAAAAGGGGGCGAGGAATAGTCACCGTCGAGGTTGCTCACCGCGGCATCCTCCTCCAAATCCATCGAGGCGTGAAGGAGGTCGCCCAGGCCAAAAGCGCGAGTTTGCGGGGAATCCACACGTGCGCCTTACGCCCGTCGAGAGCGGTAACTGCGGCCTCGGCGACTTCGTCGGGGCGAGACGACATTGGAGCAGGCTTCATGCCTTCGGTCATGCGTCCGATGACGAACCCGGGCCGGACGATGGTCAACTGAATCTGGGAGCCGTGGAGCTTGTCCTGGAGCCCCTGGAGGAATCCGTCGAGACCGGCCTTCGCCGAGCCGTAGACGTAGTTCGCGCGGCGCACGCGGGCACCGGCGATGGACGAAAACGCCATGATGCGCGCAGCGATTCCATCGCGCGGTTTCAAGTCACCGGAGGCGATGCCCGCCTCCATGCGGGCGACTATCTCGGTGATGATCGATGCCTGCGCGGTGAAGTCGGTGTGGATCGTGGCGGCCGCCGCCGTTCCGGAGGCTTCGCATTCGTCCTGGTTGCCGAGGATTCCGAAAGCGACGACGACCGTGTCGATGGGGCCGTTTGCCCATGCCTTCTCGACGAATGAGCGGTGCGCGGCGAGGTCGTCGGCCTCGAAGAATAGTCGGTGTACCGCGACGGCGCCGCCGTCGATAAGCCGGCTGGCGATGCCATCGAGCGCGTCCGTGCGGCGCGCAGCCAGAGTGACGATGTTGTGATTGGCCAGGCGCGCTGCGACTTCACCGCCAATCTCGCTGGTTGCACCCAGAATCAGAACGTGTCCCATAGTTTCCCCTCGACTGTAGTGAGCGCTTGTCTAACTGGCCTGTGTGGCGCCGGGCTGCGCTGAACCAGACTGTGCCGGAATCAGCTCGTGCGGGCCGTGGTTGACGGACTCTCCGCCCTCGTCGGTGACGACGATGATGTCCTCTAAGCGCATACCGAACTCGCCCGGAAGGTACACGCCGGGCTCAACGGAAAAAGCCATCCCAGGCTCCAAAGGCAGGTCATTTGCGGCCATGATGAATGGCTCCTCGTGTGTAGACAGCCCAATCCCATGGCCCGTGCGGTGGATGAAGCACTCTCCGTACCCCGCATCGGTGAGATGTTGGCGCGCAATTCCGTCGATTTCCGCGGCCGTCACACCCGGGCGCACCGCAGCGACTGCGGCCTCCTGGGCCTTACGCAGAGCCGCCCAGGCGGCAGTCGCCTTCTCGCTCGGCTTACCGACGACGTAGGTGCGGGTGCAATCCGAGTGATACCCGACAGGCAGCGTGCCTCCGATGTCCACGACCACAATGTCGCCGTCCTCGATGACACGGTCGGAGAAGTCATGGTGCGGGTTCGCCCCGTTTTCAGCGGAGCCGACGATGACGAAGTCCACGGCCACATGCCCCTCGTCGATAATGGCTGCCGAGATTTCGTCGGCCACCTCGCGCTCGGTGCGCCCGGCGCGCAGCATCGCGGGGACGCGATCGTGGACGCGGTCAATGGCGGCACCGGCCAGGCGCAGTTGCTCGACTTCCGCGGCATCCTTGCGCATGAATAGCTCCTTGAGCACCGTGTTCGCCAGTACTGTCTTGGCTCCGGTGAGATCCTGCAGCGCGATTAGGTGGTCTGCGGTGAGTGAAGCGCCGATGCCGAGCACCTCAGCCCCGGCGACGAGTTTTGCGACAATCTCATGGGCATCCTCGCCGTCTTCCCACATGACCACCTCGGCGTTGAGCTCCCCGATGGCGCAGGCAGCCAGGTCGCCGCGCTCGACGGCGGGGAGCACCAAAGTGACCTTGCCCGAGGCATTGACCACTAATGCGGTCAAGCGCTCGTGCGAGGAGACCTCAGAACCGATGAGGTACTGAAGGTCTGCTCCTGTGCCGAAAATGGCAGCGCCCAAACCGCGCTCGGCGAGGAGCGCGCACGTACGGTTCAGGCGCTGCTGGTAGACGTCGGATGCAAAGAGGTTGTCGCTCATACCCTACGACTTTACTCGGGGCATCCCGAGCGGCGTAGGAGCAATCGAGTATGCGGCGGAAGCGGTGGCGGGCACCACCGGAGTCTTCGGTTCGACCGGGGACACGACCCGGTAACGCTCGGTCTGGGAGGGCCGGGTATCGGCCTCGCCCTTATTCGGCCACAGCGCACAGGCGCGCTCGGCCAGCGCCAGAATCGACAGCGCCGGATTGACTCCCGGGTTCGCCGCTAGGGCCGCGCCGTCGTGCACCGACAGGGTCGGATGGCCCCACACTCGCTGGTAGGGATCAATGACGCCTTCCGACGGCTTCTCGCTGATGACAGCGCCACCGATGAAGTGTGCTGTCGTCGGTTTGTTGAGCAGCTCGCTAATGGAGCCTCCGGCGATAGCGCGGCCGCCATTTCCCTGCGACATCTTCTCGGCGGCGATGTTCGTCGAGACGTTGCCCGCCGGAATCCACTTCGGGTTCGGCAGGCCGGTTCCCTGCTTCGATGTCAGCCAGCGGAACGGGCCGACCTTGCGCATGAAGGTAGTCAGCGAATTATCGACATCCTGCATGACCAGCAGGATGATGGTTCGCTGCGACCATCCCTCCAGTTCGTAGAGTCGTTTGGCTTCCTTCGGGTGCGTGACAATCTTCCACAGTGCCTGTACGAAGCGGGGAATCTTGGAACCGCCATTGGTCTGCACCATCTGCAGCAGCGCCATGGCGTTCGAACCCTTGCCGTAGCGGCACGGCTCGATGTGGGTCTGCTCGTCCGGGAAGAACGAGGATGTGATCGCCACACCCTTGGAAAAGTCGGACTCAGGGTCGATGGTCTTGGTTGATGCGCCCAGAATGGCCTCGGAGTTCGTTCGGGTCAGGTGTCCAACCCGGGCGCTGAGGTTCGGCAGGGTGCCGTCCTCGTTCGCCTTGTGCAGGAGGTTCTGGGTTCCCCATGCTCCGGCGGCCAGGATTACGTGGCCCGCGCGCAGGGTCTTCGCCTTGAGGATGCCCTCCAGTGCGAGAGCGTCGGAAGGCTTCGTGTGCACCAGCCAGGTGCCGTCGACGTCCTGCTCGATTCCCGTCACGGTAGTCAGCGGCTGGATTTTGGCGCCGGCTTTTTCCGCCAGGTAGAGGTAGTTCTTGACCAGCGTGTTCTTCGAGTTGTGCCGGCAGCCCGTCATGCACTCGCCGCACTCGGTGCAGGGCACGCGCGCCGGGCCGACTCCACCGAAGTACGGGTCCGCAACCGCTTCCGGCGTTCCCTTCGGCGACGGCGAACCCTCCTTGCGGTCTCCGAAGAAGACGCCGACCGGGGTGCGACGGAAAGTATCGCCCTTGCCCATGGTCTCAGCAACATGCTTCACGACGCGGTCCGACGGCGTAAACGAAGGGTTCAGCGATACGCCCATCATGCGTTCAGCTTGGTCGTAGAACGGGGTCAATTCTGCTTCCCAGTCCGTGATCGACTTCCACTGCGCATGCTGGAAGTACGGCGTCGACGGACGGTAGAGCGTGCATGCGTAATTCAGCGACCCGCCGCCGACTCCCGCACCGGCGAGAACCAGCACGTCGGAAAGCGGGTGGATGCGCTGGATGCCGTAGAAGCCCAGCTTCGGTGCCCAAAGGTATTTCTTGAGATCCCAGTTGGAGTCGGGGAAATCGGAATCCGAGACCCTGCGGCCCGCCTCTAGGACGGTGACTCGGTATCCCTTTTCGGTCAGGCGCAGTGCGGATACAGCGCCGCCGAAACCGGAGCCGATGACGATAACGTCCGACTCCGCTTTGGATTTGCTCTTTAGGCTTTTGATGACAGACATGGGCTTAGGCTGGGTAAACTCTCGGTGCTGGTAGGTGTCTATTTCTGGCCGTCGATTCCGGCGGAGGGGTTGGCGCCGGGGCCCGACTTGTCGAATTCGCTGGGGTGCGGAAGCTTCGCGCGGACAACCTTGCCAGCGTCATTCCAGGGCAACTCGTCGACGAAGAAGACGTTGTCCGGGACGTTGTGGGCTGCCAGAAGCTCCAGGACGGTCTTTTTAACGGTGTCCTCGGTCAGCTGGGCTCCCGCCTCGTCGGAGGTGCGCACAATCCAGGCGTCAACGTCTGCGATGACCTTTCCGTTTTGCTCGCCACGCACGTGAACCTGGTCGACTCCCGGAATGCGGGCGATGACGTCCTCCGCTTCCTTCGGGTAGACGTTCTCGCCGCCGCGGATGACCATGTCATCGGCGCGGCCGTAGACGAAGAGGAACCCATCCTCGTCGATGTAGCCGAGGTCGCCCGTGGACAGGGTGTTGCTGCGCACGGTGGCCTTGTCCTTCGGGCTCAGGTATCCGAGGAAGGTCAGGCTGCACGCTGAGTGGACCAGGCCGGGCTTGCCGACGGGTACCTCGCTGCCGTCCTCGTTGAGAATCTTGACGGTCGTGCCCAGGTTTGGACGACCAACGGTTCCTGGCTTGGCGCGCAGGTCGGACGGCGTTGCGATGGAGATCTGGTTGTTCTCAGAGGTGCCGTAGAAGTTGTACATCACCTCGCCGAAGTTGTCGGTAATCCGCTCGTAGACGTACTGCGGCAGGATATTGCCGGCGGCGACAACAAAACGCAGGTTGGGCAGCTTGGCGTTTCCGCGCTTTTCGAACTCGTCGACGAAGCTCTTGAGGAATACGCCGGAGGACACAATCCCGTCGACATTGTACTTAAGCGCATCGTCGACGGCCTGAACCGGGTCGTAGATGCGGTGGGCGATGATCGTCGAGCGCGTTCCCAGGGCTATGTTGACGTTGATCAGGCCCCAGCCGTGGAACATGGAAGCGGTGAGCTGGACCGTGGTGAACGGGCGCCACGGGATGCGGTCGACAATTCCGCCCAGAATGCGCGGGGTCTTCGGGGTGCGAACCTGGACGCCCTTGGGCAGACCAGTCGTGCCCGAGGACATCAAAACCATAGGCTGCGGCCGAGCCTTCTCGGGCATCGCGATGTCAGCGTCCTCGTCGATGAGCTGCTGCATGGTCTCGAAGCCCTCGGACTCCCCGTAGCCAATGACGGTCACGATGCCGTCGGGAATTTCGAAGGAACCCGCGAACTCGTCATCCATCACCAGCGCATCGGCACCGTACTCGGAGAGCATGGAAGTCACCTGGCGGCCAGAGGACGCCGGATTGATAATCATCATCCGGGCGCCCAGGTAGCCGCATGCGATGAACGGGTACATAATGCCGCGGCCGTTGCGGGCCATGATGGCGATGGTGTCCTTTGGGCCGATACCGCGCTTGTGCAGCCCCTTCGCGAAGGCCCAGACATCGTCGCGCAGCTCCTTGTATGTGCGCTCGCCCAGATCATCGACCAGGGCAATTGAATCCGGGGTGCGAATGCAGTTCATTTCGACCGTCATCGCTTGAGACATTCCCCATCGTTTAATGCAGTGCATGATCGGCCGTGTTTGGCCGGATGGGCGGTCCGGGTAAATGCCGGACTTTTGGAGAGGACGGAACGCCTGTAGGAAATTGGTTACGTCCTGGGCCAGCGTCTGTGTGACGAGGCGGTTGCGGCGGCCGGTCTGCGGATCGAGTGGGTTTGCAGCTTTAGGCATGAGCGTAATACTCCAAATGGAAACACTATTAATTAGGGATAAATGTTGAAAATATAATTAAAACTCTTTCACAGTAAACTAAGCTCGCTTTTTATATCAACACAAGTTATAACGGTGTGTTTGTGTTCACATAGCTGCGAAATGCGGCGTTTAGCGCCATGCCGAGAAGCGGAGTGGCCAATCGGCTACCCCGCTTTTCTACCCGTATTAATCAAGGACGTTAGTTGCTAAGCGCTACAACGCCCCTGCGAATCGCCTGCACGGACTCTGCGGCACACGCCCTGATCTCGTCCGAGTATCCGGTCTGCTTGACCTGCTCGAGCAAGTCGATGACCTGCCGGCACCAGCGCACGAAATCGCCCGGTGTCAACTCGGCGCCCGACTCCGCCGCAGCCTGCAGGCAATATCCGAGCGGCGCACCTGCGGTCCACTGATGAATGGCCGTGGCAAAGGCAATATCCGGTAGCTCGGTCACGGGAAGGCGGTAACGCCTCTCGTCGGCCGAGAGCTCCTCCCAGATCCGGAATGTGTGGCCGAGGGCGTCGGCAAGCGGCTGGGTGGGCACCTCGTCGCTCCCCTTCACTGACTTGCGGTTTTCAAAGACCAAGCTGGACACCGCGCCGGCTAGCTCGGCTGGGTCGAGCCCGTCCCAGATTCCACGGCGCAGGCACTGCGCGGCGAGAAGGTCGGAGCCGCTGTGAATCCTCGCCAGGCGCTGGCCCTCCTCTGTGATAGTCGGGTCCTGGCCATCCTCCCACTCGACGTAGTCCATCTCGGCGAGAAGCTGCAGCATCCTGTCGAAGGTTCGAGCCAGCGTATCGGAGGCCGAGTCCACGCGCTTTTGCAGCGCCGCAACCTCCGCCTCCGCCCGCCGGAGCGTATCCGCGTGCCGAGCCATGGACTCCACCGCCGGATCCCCGTGCATCGGGTGGGCGCGCAGCTGCTGGCGCAGTGCCTTCACCGCAGGTGACTTGCCCGCGCTACGACGGCGCAGACGCTTGGGGCCTTTCAGTCCCTTACGCCCAATCTCGGCGCGGACCAGCCCCAGCGCGCGCTTCGGGTGACGGTTAGCATCGCGGGGCAGTTTAATCGAGCCGACGGTCTCCGGCGCGGACGGGAAGATTTCAGCCTCGATGCGGCCGACGTAACCGCCGACACTAATCACGCTCGGGCGCGGATTCGACGGGGAGTTATCCTCCCGGTACACCACCGCCAGCTGCACCTTCTTGCCTACGGGAACCGGCAGGACCTCGCCGCGGCGGAGCCTGCGCAGCACAGTAACTGTCTCGGTATGGCGGTCCTCGATATTGCGGCGCTTGGCATTTTTCTCCTCCGCCGAGAGCTTATTTCGGATGTCGAGGTATTCGAGCATCTGCGACAACTTCTCCGAGTCCGACTCGGACTGCGCCCCGCCAGACTGCGCCCCGTTGGCGTCTGCACTGCCGCGCCCGCGCCCCAGCAGCTCGTTTCGCAGGGCCTCGGCCTTCTGCTTCGCCTTTGCCAACTCCGCGGCATCGCCCACGATGTCACCGTCGGCCTGGAACTGGGCGAACGAGCGCTCCATCACATTCTTCGAGTCCGCGTAGCTAAGCGTCTGCAGCAGGTTGACGCTCATGTTGTAGCTCGGAGCGAAAGTCGAAATCAACGGGTAGGTACGGGTCGACGCCAGCCCAGCAACCGCCTTCGGATCCATCGCCGGCGCCCACTGCACCACCGCGTTGCCGACAACATCGATACCGCGGCGGCCAGCGCGACCCGTCATCTGGGTGTACTGCCCCGGCGTCAGGTCGACGTGGGCCTCGCCGTTGTACTTGACCAACTTTTCCAGCACCACCGTGCGCGCAGGCATATTGATGCCGAGCGCCAAGGTCTCAGTGGCGAACACAACCTTGACCAGGCCCTCGTTGAAAAGCTCCTCCACAATGTGACGGAATGCAGGCAGCATGCCCGCGTGGTGCGCCGCAAAACCGCGAATGAGGATACGGCGCCAGCGCAGGAAACCCAGAACCTTCAGGTCGTCTTCGGGAATGTGCGCCACGCCCGCGTCGATGATCTCCGCGATGCGCTGCTGCTCCTCCTGACTGGTCAGCTCCGCTCGGGTCGCCCCCACCTGCGCCAGCGCGCCCTCGCAGCCCGCGCGAGAGAAAATAAACACAATCGCCGGGAGCATGTCCAGCGAACCCAGCATCCGGATTACGTCGGCGCGCCGGGCAGGGCGGAACTTCTTCTGAGGCCGTGCCCCAGCCTCCCCGCGACCGCGGCCCTTTTTGTACTGGTAACGCTCCTTGGACCCGGCATCGCCGAAGCCGAGCTCGGCGCGTCGGCAAGCCTCGAGCAGATCCCGGTTGACCTGGTGAGACTCCGGCTCAAACAGCGGATAGAGGCGGCCAGCGACCATCATGTGCTGGTGCAGCGGCACCGGGCGCAGATCGGTGACAATAACCTCGGTATCGCCGCGGACGGTGGAGAGCCAGCGGCCGAACTCCTCAGAATTCGACACGGTCGCCGACAGCCCAATCACAGAGACGGACTGGTCGAGGTTCAGGATGACCTCCTCCCACACGGCACCGCGCTCGCGGTCGGCCAAGTAGTGGATCTCATCCATGACCACGTGGGTGAGCTCGCGCAGCGTCGGCGAGTCCGCGTAGATCATATTGCGCAGGACCTCGGTGGTCATCACCACGATGTCCGCGTTGCCGTTGATAGAGGTATCGCCGGTGAGAAGGCCGACGCGCTCGGCGCCGTAGTCTGCTACGAGGTCGTGATACTTCTGATTACTCAGCGCCTTAATCGGCGTGGTGTAGAAGCACTTTCCCCCGCCGGCCAGCGCAGCGTGAATCGCGAACTCTCCTACAATTGTCTTGCCTGCACCCGTGGGCGCACAGACGACAACGCCCCGCCCTGCCTCAATTGCCTGGCAGGCGCGGAGCTGAAAGTCGTCCAGGGCAAAATCCTGGTGGCTGACGAAATCGCCGAGAAGAGTCATGCCTCTAGGGTGTCATAAACAGCCCTAGAGAACATCATCGAAGTCGCTGACCGGCCTCGAGCGGAAGTCCGTTGTCGGTGCCGGGGCTTCCGGCTTGGGGCTCGGAGGGCGCGAATTGCGGGTCGGCCGCGTCTGCGGGCGTGCCGACGCGACCGGCGCGGGGCTCGCCACCGGGGCCGCACTCGCCTGCATCGAACCGCTGGGCGAAACGCCTACAGACGACGGCGCCTGAATAGAGCCGGGGGCGTCGATTCCGCCGTATTCGCCGATTGCTCCCGGCGCGGAAATTGGACCGGAGCCCTGCTCATCGTCCACGTCCAGCCAATCCGGGCGCTCGCGCTTGCGGCGGCGGTCATTGAGGCGGCAAAACTGGATGGCCAACTCCATCAGCAGAGTTAGGGCGACTGCCATAGCGACCATCGAGTACGGCTCCTGGCCAGGAGTCATAAACGCAGAGAAGATGAATAGCAGCAGGATGATGATTCTGCGCTTGTCCTTGATCATCTCGTAGGAAACTACCCCAGCCATGTTCAACATCACGACGAAGAGGGGAAGCTCGAAGCTAACTCCGAAAATGATGATGAGAGCGAGAATAAAACCGAAATACTCAGAGCCGGTGAGCGCGGAAATCTGTGCGGAATCGCCGATCTGCATCAGGAACTGGAGGCCAACGGCGACGACGACGTAAGCCAGCACAGCACCGAGCACGAACAGGATGCCCGCGACGAAGGCTACCGCCAGTGTGGTGCGCTTTTCCTTCCGGACCAGGCCAGGGGTGACGAAGGCCCAGATTTGGTACAGCCACCAAGGAGATGAAAGCACCAGACCCGCCAGAGCGCCGACCTTCATTCGGAGCAGGAACATCTCGAACGGACTAGTCGCCAGTAGGCGGCATTCGCCGGTCTCCCCGCCCAGGCGCATTTCGGGAGGCAGGGCACAGTACGGATCCTTCAGAATCTCGCCCAAGGACATGAACGACATAGGTCCGACGCTCGAGGACGTAAACGGGATTGGCACAGGGCCAATCTTGAAGGACGCCTGGTACCAGATGAATCCAAGCACGGTGCCGACGGCGATACCGGCGAATGCGAGCATGAGGCGATACCTCAGCTCCTGAATATGCTGGACAATAGTCATCACGCCCTCAGGGTTGCGCTTGCGCTTTCGCGCCCGCCTTTGAACCCGAGGACGTGATGAAGTGGGATTAGCTGAAGTCACGCTTCAACCGGCCTTCGCTTACTGCTGCGGCTGGCCAGGATTGTTCTGGCCAGGCTGCGGGTACTGCTGCGGCTGGGCCTGGGGCGCAGGCTGCTGAACCGGCTGTGCCTGCGGAGCCTGGGGGTACTCGGTGTACTGCTGCGGCTGAATCGGCTGAGCCGGCTGTGCCTGCGGGGCCTGCTGGATAGCGGCCTGCTCGCGCTGCTCATCATCGTTGCGCATTTCCTTGACCTCAGACTTGAAGATGCGCATGGAGCGGCCGAGCGAACGAGCGGCGTCCGGGAGCTTCTTCGCGCCGAACAAAAGGACGACGACGACCAGGATTGCAATGATTTCCCAAGGGCCTAGGTTTGGCATTCGCTTAGAGACCTTTCAGATGATTTCGGTTAGCTGTCTAGACCATACTCCGCCAACGCGGCGCTGGCCCGTTCGACAACAGCATTTCGTAACTCTACCGGTTCGATGACGGTCACGCTCGGAGACCTGCGCAAAACAAAAGCAACAGTCGCATCCGTATTCGACATGGGAATATCGGCAGCGAAGAATTCGGGCGAATCAGCGTCTGTCCCGGTGGAGGCATCGCCCGCTTCCTCGAGGAAGTACACCGGCTCGTAGTCGGCAATCCACGTGGCCTCTGCGGCGATTTTCGCGCGTGCCCAACGATTTTCGTCTTCGTCAGCGCCGAAAGCATGGGGGTCTCTCGGGTCGACGGACACGTCCGGGTAGTAGCCGGCAGACTGATCCGTCACCTCCGCTGCGACAATGCGGTCGGCTCGGAAGCTTTTGACCGATTGCTTCTCATCGTCGCGGTCTACCGCTTTAAGGTAGGTGGTTTGCTCGACTTTCATCGTCGCCAGGACGTCAATGACACGCTGCGATTCCACTCCGGAGGCATTGCGGTACTGGATTTTCAGCGCCTTTTTCTCGCGCAGAGCCTCTCGCACGGCGGCCGCGTAGGCGAAGCTGTGTAGCGCTGATTCAGCAACGGTGTCCACAATAGCAGTCGTTCCCCGCACTACCCTGCGCAGCTTGTCTGCGGCAGATCGCGCCACAGCAGAGCCTTCGCCGTCGGAGGATGCCTCGATGGACTCCATCACGAGGAGCAGCGTCGTAGCCTCCAGCGCGGATAGTTTCAGCGGCGTCGACAACAACCCGACGCTTGAGAGAAGCTGCTTATCGAACGCTCCCGATTCTTTGATTCTGAAGGCCGGCGTGCCATACGTTCCCGGAACATCCATCAGGGCCAGTTGGTCCAAAATCTCGAGGATCCGATTCGCCGGAATCGAAAGCTCCATCGCAGCCTCCATAATCGAGCGGGACCGCGCGAAATAAGGGACGACCGCGAGGAACTCCTCGATGGTGACGTTTTTGCCCAAGGACTTCAAAGAATTTTTAGGAGCCATCGCTATTACCGCCCATCGACTCGTCGGTGCCCAATTTCCGGCGATCGTCGCCGACTTTGTGCAGGGCAATCACTTCGCGAAGCCGCTGGACAATCTTGTCTCGCGCCTTCTTCGGGGACTCGACGACAAGATCAGGCGCATTGGTCAGCCCCAGTCGCACAATCTCGTCGACTGTCAGGGGGTCGAGTTCGTATCTGCCACCTCCCAGCGGGCGGGAGCGGGAAACCACATCGCGGCAGGAACCCTCGCGAATCCGCACCACAGCGGAGAAAGTTTCCGCGTTGCGGACGAGCATCCTCTCCGCCATCTCCTGCAGATCGTCCTTTGGAATCGGGATGGTGGCGCCAGAGCGGGTGTCGACCACCTCGCTGATGCGGCTAAATCTGAACAGCCTCGCCCCTACTCGCTCCGGGTCGTACCCCAGCAGGTAGAAGCGTCCCCGAATGTTGATGATTCTCCAAGGTTCAAGCGTCCTGCGCTCGTCCGCCACACCATATTGGCGCGAGTACCAAAACTCGACGGTAGTCCGGGGCGGGGTCAGGGCTCCGAGGAGCGTTGCCAGCTGCGCGCGATTGAGCTCCAGCTTATCGGATATCACCATCGACTCGCCGGGCTTGGCCACCTTCTCTCGCCTGCTTAACGACGCAATTTTACTCCACCCGGTCAATGCGGCGGCGTGCAATTCGTCGCTAGTGAATACCGCATTTGCGGCCTCGAACAGCACTGCCAACTCATCGTCGGAGAGTCCAGGGTCAGTCTGGGCCCAGTGCTCGTGTCGCAACCTCAAGGTACGGGATTTTCCACTTCCGGACTCCTCGATGCTCATCCCCAGGTCGCGAAGCACATTTATGTCGCGGCGCAGGTAACGCTCGGCTGTTTCGGATTTTTGACGCATGTACCCGGCGACGTTGCCGAGGATCCATTCGAAGCGGCGACCCTGGGGCTCGTCGGCAAGCGAAAGAAGGAGATGGATCAGGCGAGAATCCTCCGTCGACCCCGGTGAATTCGGGGAAGGCTGGAGGGGGCCACTGGGCGATTGTGTCACAGCGTATAAATCCTTTCTGAAGAGGTGGCCTAGCCCTCCTGAGAGCCTTCACTCAGGGTGGCGATCATCTCGGTGACCTCCGAGTTGTCGGTGGCGAAGGGGTCACCCAGCATGACCGACTGCGGGTTGTCGCCGGCGATTTTCAAGTGTGTCCAGTCGACGACGGTCTTAAGGCCCGCTGCGTGGGCCGCCTCGCAATGAGCCGCGGCGAGAAAATCACCGCGCAGCTTTGCGCGAGTAGTCTGCGGGGCGCGATCCACGGCGGCTTCGATGTCGGCATCGGTGATCCAGCGGGATACCGCACCACGTGCCTCCAGCGCGCGGAAGATGCCGCGTCCCGGACGAATGTCGTGGTAGGCCAGGTCGATCTGGGCCAGCTTCGGGTTCTCCAGGGTAAGACCGCGGTCAAGGTAGCGCTTGATCAGCGAGTACTTAATCGCCCAGTCGATGTCGCGCTCGATGAGGCTCCAGTCGCCGGAGTCCACGGCGGTCAGCGTGCGCTCCCACAGCTCGACAATGCGCGCCATCTCCGCGTTCGGGGTTCCAGCACCCGAGATACCCTTGTCGGCGTTGTCGGTGGTCTCCTCGCGAACCTCGAGCCACTTCTTCGCGGCTGTCAGGAATGCGTACTGGATCTCGAGGGCTGTGGCGGTCCCGCCGTCTCTCAGCGGAATCTCGGCGCGCCCGGTCATGTCGCGGCTGACCGCACGGATCGACTTAATCTCGTTGGCGACCTCGAAGTCCGGCAGCTCCACCCCGGCCTCGATCATCTCGAGCACCAGCTGCGTGGAGCCAATCTTCAGCGCGGTGGTCGTCTCGCTCATATTTGAGTCGCCCACAATCACGTGCAAGCGGCGGAATCGGTTGGAGTCCGCGTGTGGTTCATCGCGCGTATTGATAATCGGGCGCGACCGCGTCGTCGCGCTGGACACGCCTTCCCACACGTGATCGGCGCGCTGCGAAAAGCAGTACTGCACCGGATCGTTGTGGTACGGCGAGGTTGGGTACGGCAGGAAAATCTTGCCCGCACCACAAATCAGCTGGCGAGTGACAAGGAACGGCAGCAGCAGCTTCGACAGGGACTTCAGGCCCAACTCGCGGCCGACCAGGTAGTTTTCGTGGCAACCGTAGGAATTGCCCACAGTGTCCACGTTATTTTTCAGCAGGTACAGTTTGCCGCCGATGCCCTCGTCGGCAAGCGCGGCCTCGGCGGTGACGGCGAGCCGGTCCAGGATGACCTCGCCCGCGCGGTCGTGGGCGACTAGCTGGGAGACGCTATCGCACTCAGCGGTGGCGAACTCCGGGTGGCTGCCCACATCCAGGTAGAGGCGGCCGGCGTTCGGGGTAAAGATGTTCGTTGCCCCGTACTTCGCGATGACCGGGCGGAACATGTACCGCGCAATCTCGTCGGGCCCGAGCCGGCGCGAACCGTTGAGCGTCAGCGTGATGCCGAATTCTGTCTCAATACCGGTAATACGTCTGGTCAGGGCCTGCTGTGCTGTCCCCTGCTGCTCTGACACGTCTTACTGGCCGCCCTTCTGGACGTAGGAGCGGACGAACTCCTCGGCGTTGTTCTCGAGGAGGCCGTCGATCTCGTCGAGCAGGTCGTCGGCTGCCGCGACGTGCTCCTGGGCCTGACCGCCACCGGAGAGCTCGTCGAATTCCTCGCCTTCTCCGCCGCCGGATCCGCCGCCGAATACCTGGGTGTTGCCTGCCATTAGTGTGCTCCTTTAATTCCAGTTGTTTTTCACGTCTATGCTACTGGCCGACCGCGACTACTGACCGACCGCGCCGAGCCCGCGCAGGTGCTCGACGACCTCGACGATGGTTCCCGCAGACTCCAAAACCTCGCCGCACTCGTCGCGCGTGAGGCGGTCGACCTCGTCTAAAGTGATGCGCACCAGCTCAACGCCGGGTGCCTCCACGTCGCGGGTTTCTCGGTAGACCCCGGAGACGTCCACGATGAGGCTCGTCCAGCTACCCGCGATGACGTCTTTGCCGAAGCGCCTGATAATCCCGCCCCGCAAATAAGCCCGCGTCGACTCAGGCGCGAATTCCACCGCATGTGCAATCTGGTCGTCAGTGGTCAACCGCTCCATCGAGCCGCGGCGTACCAGCGCGTGGTAGAGCCCGCGCGCCGGATCGATGTCCGAGTACTGGATATCAATCAGCGCTAGCTTCGGGTGGTCCCAACCGGCGCCCATCCGCGCCCGCAGCCCCTCCATGAGGTTGAACTTTGCCACCCAATCCAGCAGGTGGCCGGCCTTGCGGGGATCGTCGGAAAGCAGGTCGAGGACTTCTCGCCAGCGCTTGACGACGGCACCATCGGCGTCGTAGCCCTCGACCCGGCGCAAGTACTCGTACTGGATCTCGACGGCGGACATCCAGGTGACATGGTCATCCAGCTGCAGTTTCTCGGTGCAGGTCAAATCACGGGAGACCTGGTGGACCGCCTCGACCGGGTTGCGCAGTTTCAGGTCGTCAAAACGTACGCCGTCCTCGATGGCGTCGAGCACTAGGCCCGTGGTGCCAATCTTGAGGAAGGTGGCGACCTCACTCATGTTCGCATCACCGATGATGACGTGGAGGCGTCGGAAAGCCTCGGAGGCGTGCGGCTCGTCGCGGGTGTTAATGATGCCGCGGTTGAGCGTGGTCTCCAGGGAGACTTCTGTTTCGATGTAGTCGGCGCGCTGGGAAATCTGGAATCCCGGAGTCTGCCCCTTCTGCCCCAGTCCGACGCGACCGGCACCGGTGAATACCTGGCGGGTCACGAAGAACGGTGTGAGACCCGCGACGATATCGTCGAATTCGGTGTCGCGGGAGAATAGGTAGTTCTCGTGGGTGCCGTAGGAGGCGCCCTTGCCGTCGACGTTATTGCGGTAGATTTTTAGGTTTGGGCCCGGGTTACCTTCGTCGTCGGTGGCGGCTGCGGCGAGCTGGACCGCCCGCAGCATGATTTCGTCACCGGCGCGGTCGGCGATGACCGCCTCCAGTGCCGACGACGTCTCCGGTGCCGAGTACTCCGGGTGCGCGTGGTCGACGTAGAAACGCGCGCCGTTTTGGACCAGCAAGTTCGCGGCGCCCACTGCGTTCGGGTCGATTACGGGGGCCTGGTGGTAACGGCGCAAATCGAACCCGCGGCTATCGCGCAGTGGTGACTCGGGGGCGTAGTCCCAGCGGATGCGGCCCGATAGGCTCTCCTCCTGCGCGTGGGCGAAGGCGATGACCGCCTGCGTCGAAGTCAGAATTGGGCTGACGTTCGGGTCGTCCGGGCAGGAGATTCCGTATTCGACCTCGGTGCCGAAGTAGCGTTTGGACCCCTGCTGTAGTCCCTGTTGTGGGCCTTGCTGTGAGACTTGCGAATTAGCGTTAGACATGGCGGACCACCTCCACGGAGATAACGCGCGAGGTCGGGCGACCGGAAATGCGCGCCCACTCATCCGGGTTGGAAGTGTTCGGCAGATCCTCGTTCTGCGCGAACTCCTCGGCGACCGCGGCGAGCAGGTGCTCCTCGCGGATACCGCCTTCGCCGCCAGCGATGACGGACTTAATCGCGGCCTTCTTCGCACGGTCGACGATGTTGGAAATCATCGCGCCCGAGTTGAAATCACGGTAGTACATCGTCTCCACGGTGCCGTCGACGTAGTGTACGCGCACGTACTCGTTTTCCGGGCTTGCCTGGTACATCCGCTCCACAACGCTGTCGATCAGGTGGGACACAGTGGCCTCTACCCCGCCGCACTTGTCGACCTCGGCCGCGTGGTACGGCAGCGCCGACGTCAGGTACTTGCCGAAGATATCCTTCGCCGCGGCCTCGTTCGGTCGCTCGATGCGGATCTTCACATCCAGGCGGCCCGGGCGCAAAATCGCGGGGTCAATCATCTCCTCGCGGTTGGTAGCACCAATGACGATGACGTTCTCCAGCCCCTCCACGCCGTCGAGCTCGCTGAGCAGCTGCGGGACCACGGTGTTTTCCATATCCGAGCTAATGCCCGAGCCACGGGTGCGGAAAATCGAGTCCATCTCGTCGAAGAATACGATGACCGGCTTGCCCTCCTCCGCAATGTCGCGGGCGCGGTCGAAAATCAGGCGAATCTGCCGCTCCGTCTCGCCCACGAACTTATTCAGCAACTCCGGGCCCTTGACATTCAAGAAGTACGACTGTGCCCGCGAGGCTTCTGCTTCCGATTTGCCCCGGTTCAGCGCAATCTTGCGGGCCAGCGAATTCGCCACTGCCTTCGCAATCAGCGTCTTACCATTGCCGGGAGGACCATAGAGGAGCACGCCCTTCGGCGGGCGCAGGTCGTACTGTTCGAACAGCTCCGGCTGCAGGAAGGGCATTTCCACTGCGTCGTGAATCTGTTCAATCTGGCTATCCAGGCCACCAATGTCCGTGTAGGTGACATCCGGTACCTCTTCCAGAACCAGGTTCTCCACCTCGGACTTTGGAATCACCTCGAACGCATAGCCCGACTTGCGGTCAATCATCACAGAGTCACCCGGCTTCGGCGCCAGTGAGCCCGCCAGCGACACCACGAACTCCTCGCCGTGGGTATCCGAGGCCAGCACGCGCTTCTTATCCGGCAGCACCTCGCGTACATTCGCCAGGTCACCGCTGACCGGATAGCCGCAATCTTCCACAATGATTGAGCCCTCATTCAGACGCACTTGCGCGCCGGGCGCCAGTTGATGCACGTCAATCTCAGGCTGCACCCTCAGTCGCATCCGACGATTGCCGGTAAACACCTCCGCGGTGCCCTGCTCTGGACCCGCCTCGAGGAAAATGCCGTACGTACTGGGCGGCTGAAGCATCTGCTCCATGTCCTCCCGCAGCAGCTCCAGCTTGTTGCGGGAATCGCGCAGCAGCTCAACCAAGCGATTATTTCTAATGCCCAGGTTGTAGTTCTTTTGCTCCAGGTCGCGGATCTTGTCGGCGGGTGTTGTCATGCTTTACAGACTACCCACCGCCCCCCGACCCGGGCGCTGACAACCCGCGCAAAGCCCGCCGACGCGCCCTGCACTTACCCCGAAGGGCCGCTTCTTCGCTTTACGACGCTCGCCACGGCCCGGATCAAAAACCTAGAGCTTTTTCTGGTTACGGCGCTGTGGACGAGGGGGCACAGTGCCGTCGGCAAGCCTGCGGGCCCACACGAGGAAGGCCGTATGAGCCTGCATGCGGTGAGCCGGGCGGACCGAGAGGTCCTTGACGTTCCAGTCGCGGACGAGGGACTCCCAGGCGCGCGGCTCGGTGTAGCACTTCTGCTCGCGGATGCCCTCCATGACCTTCATTAGCTGCGGGACGGTGGCGACATAGACCATGAGGACGCCGCCGGGTTGAAGGACCTTCGACACGGTATCCAAGCACTCCCAGGGGGCGAGCATATCCAGGATGACGCGGTCGACCGGGCCGCCCAGCGACTCCTCGGTGGCCTCGTTGAGATCGCCCAGGCGCAGGTCCCAATTGTCCGGCTTAGCACCCATGAAGTCGATGACGTTGCGCTCGGCGTGCTCGATATGGTCCTCGCGGACCTCGTAGGAAATGAGCTTGCCGTCGGGCCCGATCGCGCGCAGCAGGTTCAGGCTGAGCGCACCGGAGCCAGCACCGGCCTCCAGGACGCGGGCGCCCGGGAAGATATCCCCCTCGACGATGATCTGGGCCGCGTCCTTCGGATAAATCACGGCCGCGCCACGGGGCATGGAAAGGATGTAATCGACCAGCAGGTGGCGCTGGGCGAGGTAGACCGTGCCCTGGCCTGACGTGACCGTAGTGCCCTCGTGTGCGCCGATCAGGTCGTCGTGAAGGATTTCACCGCGGTGGGTGAAGAACTTGCCTCCCTCCTCGAGGATGACGGTGAAGTGGCGGTTCTTCGAGTCGGTCAACTGGACTCGGTCGCCGACCTGGAATGGTCCGCTCAGTGCCATGGGCTTTTTGGCTCCTTGTGATTATTTAAGAGTCGAGGTCATCTAACCTGGCTAGTATGCCCGACAATTCCCAATCCGCTAAGTCAGACCAGAATACGGGGAGCCAGGCCGACACTCAGCCAGCGAAAAAACCCTCGAAGCTGGCCCTGTCTCCCTCTCGCGCGAACGACTACCGGCAGTGCCCGCTGAAATACCGATTCCGGGCAATCGACAAGATCCCGGAGCCGTCGACGGTCGCGCAGGTCAAGGGAACCCTGGTGCATGCGGTGCTGGAAGAGATGTATTCGTGGCCACGCGAGCAGCGCACCTACCCCGCGGCCGTGAAACGGCTGAAGCCGACCTGGGCTGTAATGTGCGCGGAGGACGACCAGATGTTTGACCTGGTGCCTGAGGACGACCTCTACGATTTCCTGGTGGAGTGCCGAGGTCTGCTCAAGGGCTACTTCATGATGGAAAATCCGGCCGGCTTCGATGCCGCCGAAATGGAAAAGTTCGTGCAGCTGGTGCTGGACCGGACGAAGGATTCCTCGCTGCCAGTATCGGTTCCGATGCGTGGCTTTATTGACCGCGTGGATATCGCCCCCACCGGTGAGGTTCGCATTGTCGACTACAAGACCGGCAAGAAGCCATCCCCGCGCTTCAGGGATGAAGCGCTGTTCCAGATGCGTTTCTATGCGTTGGTGTGGTGGCGTCTAACGGGCAAGATTCCCGAGCAACTGCGGCTGATGTATTTGAAGGTCGCTGATGACCTGGTGCTGAGCCCTTCTGCGGCGGAGCTGGAGAGCTTCCAGGCAGAGATCGCGGGGTTGTGGCAGCAAATCGTTCGCGATGGCGAGCACGGCGACTTCGTTCCGAAGAAGTCCAAACTCTGCGGTTGGTGCTCCTTCCAGGAGCTTTGCCCTGCTTATGGTGGAACGACTCCCGAGTATCCGGGCTGGCCGGGAGCTGTCGGAGATTAGCGGGTTTGCCTGCAGGCTGGTTTCGCCACTTGTTGGCGCGTTGTGGGTCTGTCCTTACCACTTGTTGGCGCGGAATCATGTTGATGCTGCGCTATAGCGCGCCCACATCATGATCGCACGCCAACCAGTGACTAAAGGCCTCAACTCAACCGGCTCCCAAGCCTCGTTACGACGTACCATCTCCTTCGTCGGTTTCCTTCGGTCAACTCCTTACAGCAGGACAGCTCCGAACGCGAAACCAAACACGACGGCAAGCGCGATACATAGTGTTCCCGGGATGATGAACGAGTGGTTGAACACGTACTTGCCAATCCTCGTGGTGCCGGTGTCATCCATCTCGACGGCCGCGAGCAAAGTCGGGTAAGTCGGCAGTACGAACAACGCTGAAACCGCAGTAAAAGATGCGACTGCCGTCAGCGGTGCCACACCGACGGCCAGTGCCGCGGGCATGATCGCCTTTGTAGTCGCTGCCTGCGAGTACAGAAGCGCTGCAGCGAAGAAAAGCACGACCGCGAGCATCCACGGCATTTGGCTCAGTAGGTCACCGGATGCGGACTTAATCTGGTCGATGTAGTGGTTGATAATCGTGGTTCCCAGCCACGCCACGCCGAGCACACAGACGCTTGCCGACATGCCGGATTTAAACACCGGAGTGTTCAAGATCGCTGCGGCGTCGAGCTTGCATACCAGCACTATTGCGGTTGCGGCGGTCAGCATAATTGCCATGATCGCCTCGTTGCGAGGAATAGTCGGATCGCTGATAAGCCCGACCTGCTCGGTGCTGATAGTCGCATAGACCATCACTGACAGAATCGAGAACAGGAAAATGCCGACCGACCATTTGCTCGATTTGGTCGGTGTGTACTCGCTCAGCTTGCCACTGGGCTTTGCGACGAGTCCCTTGGCCAGGCGTTCCTGGTACACCTCGTCGTCGGCAAGTTCCTTGCCGAGGTAATTCGTGAGGAATGCAGTGGGCAAAATTGCTAGGAAGGTCGAAGGGATAACGACGGCCAAAAGCGTTAGATAGCCCACGCCTTTGGGCTCTAGCAGAGAAGCCATGAGGACGACGGCAGCCGAAATAGGCGAAGCCGTAATTGCCATCTGTGAAGACGCGACTGCAATAGACAACGGCCGGGAAGGTCGCACCCCG
The DNA here is from genome assembly GCF_001274895.1 of Corynebacterium lactis RW2-5. Taxonomy (NCBI): domain Bacteria; kingdom Bacillati; phylum Actinomycetota; class Actinomycetes; order Mycobacteriales; family Corynebacteriaceae; genus Corynebacterium; species Corynebacterium lactis. The sequence goes on along the minus strand of NZ_CP006841.1, from coordinate 1,446,910 downwards.
CCTTCCTTCGCTACCTCGGCAATGACGGGCAGCGTGGAGAAGGCGGTGTGACCGGTGCCGGCTAGAAGCGTCATCAGGTAGGTGACAATCGGAGCCCAGTACGTGATGTGTCGAGGATTGCGGCGCAGCAGCCGCTCGGCGACGTGGACGAGATAGTCCATGCCACCGGCCTTCTGCATCGCGGCGATGGCGGCGATTACCGCCATGATGATTCCGATGACATCGAAGGGTATGTCCTCTCGGGTGACCGGTATACCGGTCATGCCGAGCAAAAGTACGCCCAGGCCACCGGCGAATCCGATGGCGATTGAACCGAGGCGCGCACCTAGAACAATCGCTCCTAGAACGATTAAGATTTGGGCAGCAACAAGCATCATTACTCCAAGTCTGCGGCAGTTTTACCTGGAATAATGCTCTTACTTTGGCTCGCCAATCTCGTCCAAACGAGTCTCGCCAGCGATGTAGCGCTTACCTCGGTACTCCGGGTGCATGAGGTTTTCGGTGCTGAGCAACTTATCTAGCTCATCTTCCTCCATCAGGCCGCGTTCCAGGATGATTTCGCGGATGGAGCGGCCGGTGCGTGCGGCTTCTTTGCCCACTACATCGCCCTCGTGGTGGCCAATCACTGGGTTGAGGTAGGTGACGATGCCAATGGAATTTTCCACGTACCCACGGCAGACCTCGGGGTTCGCAGTGATATCGACGATGCACTTATCCTTCAGCGTGTCGGTGGCGTGCTGCAGCAGCGAGATAGTCTCGAAGATGCATTCGCCAATGACTGGCTCCATCACGTTGAGCTGGAGCTGACCGGCCTCCGCTGCCCAAGTCAGGGTTACATCGTTGCCGAAAACCTTGAAGCAAGCCTGGTTGACGACCTCCGGGATGACCGGGTTGACCTTAGCCGGCATAATCGACGAGCCAGCGGCGCGCTCCGGAAGATTGATTTCGTTCAGGCCGGCGCGCGGGCCTGAGGCAAGCAGGCGGAGGTCGTTGCACATCTTGGACAGCTTCATCGCGGTGCGCTTTAGCGATGCGTGAACGCTGACGTATGCACCGGTATCGCTGGTGGCTTCAATTAAGTCCTTCGCAGAGGTGACATTGAACCCACTGACCTCGCGCAGTGCTTGCGTGACTGCCTCCCGGTAGCCGGAAGGCGCATTGACTCCCGTGCCGATTGCCGTAGCGCCCAGGTTAATTTCCAGCAGGCGATCCGAGGCACGGGTCAGGGACTCCTGCTCCTCTTCCAGATTGTTAGCGAAGGCGTGGAATGCCTGGCCCAGGGTCATTGGGACCGCGTCCTGGAGCTGCGTGCGACCCATGGTGATGATGTCGTTGAACTCGTCGCCCTTAGCATGGAGAGCCTCGACGAGGGCGTCGAAGTGCTTCTGCAGCTCAATCAGCGCCATGTGGACTGCCATGCGGAAGCCGGTCGGGTACGCATCGTTGGTGGACTGGCACTGGTTGACATCGTCGTTCGGGTTGATCACATCGTAGCGGCCCTTTTCAAAGCCCATGATTTCCAGGGCGAGGTTTGCTACAACCTCGTTGGTGTTCATGTTGACGCTAGTGCCGGCACCGCCCTGGAACACATCAATTGGGAACTGGTCCATGCAGCGGCCATTTTCCAGAATCTCGTCACAAGCCTTGATGATTGCTTCTGCAACATCGCCCGGGATGGTGTGGACGCGCTGGTTGGCGATTGCGGTTGCCTTCTTCACCATGACCATGCCCTTGATGAACTCGGGCACATCGTTGATGGTCTTTCCGGAGATTTTGTAGTTGTCAATTGCCCGGAGGGTGTGGACACCGTAGTAGGCGTCGCTCGGAACCTCCATGGAGCCGAGCAAATCAATCTCAGTGCGGGTAGTGGACATGCTTTCTCAGTACCTCCTAGTACACGGCCGGAAAAGACCGTACGAGTGTGCGGGTTTGGGTTGCCCGCTGATGGGAAACAATAATTGGTAACACTGTTTCCCTTCTTGGGTTTTCACTCGCCATGGTACGGAAAAACCCAAACCCGTCGAGATGCGTGATCTGCGGGTTTGGGTAAGTTTATGTGGATTATGTCACCGGAGTGAAGTAACCGGCATGAGTATCCGCAATTAGATACGCGCGATACGGATATCCGAAGCGAGGATAGCCTCAGCGCCAATCTTGGCGAGCTCGTCCATGAGGGGATTCGCCTCAGACTTCGGCACGAGCGCGCGTACCGCGACCCAGTCCTCGTGGGCCAACGGAGAGACGGTAGGCCCGGAAAGGCCTGGCGTCAGCTCGGTTGCCTTGTCCAGCTGCGAGGCTCGGATGTTGTAGTCAATCATCAGGTAGGTCTTGGCATGCAAAATGCCGGTCATACGGCGCAGGAATACCTGTTGCTCGTCACTGACCTCCACCCCATCGCGCCCGACGACGACCGCCTCGGACGTAATCAGTGCCTCGCCAAAAGGCTTGAGGCCCTGCTTGCGCAGCGTGCGGCCCGTCGAGACGACATCGGCAATAACGTCTGCTACGCCGAGGCGAATCGAAATCTCCACAGCGCCATCGAGGCGGATAACAGTCGCCGAGATTCCACGGTCTTTGAGGTCTTCGCGAACGAGGTTCGGGTACGAGGTGGCAATGCGCTTACCTTCGAGATCCTCGACACTCCACTCCTCATCGGCGGGAGCTGCGTAGCGGAAGGTAGACGGGCCGAAGCCGAGCTGGAGCACCTCGGCTACTGGCGCGAGTGAATCCGCCGCGAGGTCGCGGCCGGTGATGCCCAAATCCAGGTGACCATTGCCGACGTAAATCGGAATGTCTTTCGGCCGGAGGAAGAAAAACTCGATGTCGTTGGCCTCGTCATGAATTGTCAGGCGCTTGGAATCTCCGCGACCCGGGTAGCCGGCCTCCTTAAGAATTTCGACGGCGGCTTCGGAAAGGGATCCCTTGTTCGGGACGGCAATGCGCAGCATGTGTCTTAACACTCCTACAGGTACTTGTAGATGTCCTCGGGGGTTAGCCCGCGGCCGACCATGACCACCTGCAGCCAGTACATTAGCTGTGAGATCTCTTCGGCCAGAGACTCATCGGACTCGTACTCAGCGGCCAGCCAAACCTCGCCGGCCTCCTCGACGATTTTCTTGCCCTGAAAGTGGACACCTGCATCCAGCGCCTCGACAGTTCCCGACCCCTCCGGGCGGGACTGTGCCTTCTCTTTCAGTTCTGCATACAGGTCATCAAAGTTCTTCACTCGGTCTATTGTTCCATGTCGCCGAGTCACTAGCGAAAGCAGCCCGCAAAAAGTCCAGATTTGCGGTGTCGAAATTGCCCGAAACGAATAGTGCAGGGGGTGAGAGTCGGGCAATTTCGTCGTTCGTCGGCGCCACGTCCGGCATGGGATTCCACAGCGTGCGACACCCGGCGGCGAGCGCTGCACGCACGCCCGTCGCGGAATCTTCGATGGCAAGGCACTGCCCGGGCTCCCAACCTGCCAGCATTGCGCCGCGCAGGTAGGGGTCGGGTTCTGGCTTACCGTGGGCCACCTCATCGCTGCAAACGGTCGCGGTAAACTTCTCCGGCCCCATCGCATCAATGCAGGGTTGGGCCACGTGGCGGCGTGTATTCGTGACCAGCACCACGGGCACGTTCGCAGCTGCGGCCTCGGCCAGAATTTCGGGTACCCCCGGACGCCACTCAACCCCGCGTTTACGGACTAGTTCCGAAAATCTCCCCTCAAGAAATTCCGAGGCCGTGGTGAAGAGCTCGTCGTCAAGCGTGCGCTCAGCGTGAGTGGCGGCGATGGTGAGAGTGTTGCGCAGCGTGTTGCCGACGCATTGCGCGCGCAGCTGAGGGGTGAGGCGGCGACCGAGGAACTCAGAGACGTCGTAGGTGGCAATCTCCCACAGCGGCTCGGTGTTGATTAGGCTTCCGTCCATGTCCCACAGTAGTGCTTTCACATTCAGCGACTATGCCACTTCAGCGGGCTTTTCGCGATAAAGCCAGCGGGCGATATGCGCCACACGATAGAGTTTTTATTACAAAAATAATTGGCGAGTATCGGGCCCTCATCCGGGGCGGAAATAACAGGAGGAGAACTTTGGCGATCAACAACGAGGCACCAAGCTACGGAGCGCGGTCAGACGAGGCCCTACGGGACGCAGTAGATAATCCGGTCGCCTACTTTATTCCGCTCGGAAACATTGAGTCGGACGGCATCTCCTACGAGCGCTTCCTCCCCACCAGCTTCACGCACGGCGCGTGGGGTCCGTTTCAGCACGGTGCTCCCCCATCGGCTCTACTCACCCGTATGCTCGAGCGTCACGATGGCGGGCAAGAAGGCATGCGCACCACTCGAATCGCCGTGGATCTGCTCTCGGCTGTTCCCTACACAGAGCTGCGGGCGCGCTCATGGGTCTCCCGCCCGGGCCGCCAAATCTGCAAGGTAGAGGCCGAGCTGCTTGCCGACGTCAAGGGCTCCTGGCGCCCTGTTGCTTCTGCATCTGCCTGGCGAATGGCCACGTCGGATACTACGCAGGTCGAGCGCGCCTTCGATGATGAAGTCCCGGGTCCCGGAGATGCAGTTGCCGAGTCGATTCCGCTCACCGACGAATGGACCGGTGGATACATCGAATCCATCGAGGCACGCGCGGGCGAGCCCATCGGAGCTGCGGGCACGCGGTTGCACTGGGTACGCGCGCCCCATCCAATCGTTGAGGGCGAAGAGCCGACGGCTGTCGAGCGTCTAATGCAGGTCGCGGATACCGCTAACGGAATCGGGGCCACCCTCAGCCCGCACGAATGGGCGTTTATGAACACCGACCTGGTCGTGCATTTGCACAGGCTGCCCGAGCTGGCGACGACGACCGGAGCGGACGCATCCGACGACACCGGTGCGGGCTGGCTGGGAATAGCGGCTCGCGGCTCCATCGGTCCGGACGGAATCGGCATGACCGCGGGCGAACTCTACGACGCCCGCGGTCCCGTGGGACGCAGCATGCAGACCTTGCTGGTCAGGCCACAGTCCGGTTAGGCAGGGGCAGCCCCAGTGCCGCCCCGCGGTGCGTGCCCCGATGCCGAGTATCCGTAGCGGGGTTTCATGCCGGGGTAACCCGTGCCTGTTTCAACCTGCCTTCAAAGAAGACCTAGACGTTAAAATACTTCGCCTCCGGGTGGTACAGCACGAACGCGTCAGTCGACTGCTCAGGGTGTAGCTGCAACTCCTCGGAGAGCTCAACACCGATGCGCTCGGGGCGCAGCAGGTCGATCATGCCCTTTCGGAAAGTCAGATCTGGGCAGGAACCGTAGCCGAAGGAGTAACGCGCACCCCGGTACTTCAGGTCGAAGAAGTCCTTAGTGTCGTTGGAGTCCTCCGAGCCGGCGGTCGTGCCGTCGGAGAATGCGAGTTCAGAGCGAATTCGCTGGTGCCAAAACTCCGCCAGGGCCTCGGTCAGCTGAACGCCGATTCCGTGAACTTCGAGGTAGTCGCGGTATTCATTCTTGGCGTAAATCGCGTTGGCGAAATCGGCGATTGGTTGGCCCATGGTCACCAATTGGAACGGCAAAACGTCGGTCTGTCCCTTCTCGATTGCCATATCGCGCGAGCGCACGAAGTCAGCGATGCACAGGAAGCGACCGCGCTGCTGGCGGGGGAAGGTCCAGGAAACGATGGGCTCTGCGGTGGGATCGGGCTGTTGCCCCTCCTCCGGGACCGGCAGAACGTGTACGGTGTCACCCTCGGATACGGCCGGGAAGTAGCCGTAGACGACCGCTGAGTGCTGCAGGATGTTCTCGGCACGCAGGCGCTGCAGCCACGCGCGCAGGCGCGGGCGACCGTCCGACTCGACAAGCTCTTCATAAGACGGGCCCTCGCCGCCGCGGGTGCCACGCAACCCCCACTGGCCCATGAACAGGGCTCGCTCGTCGAGCGTAGTCAGGTAGTCGTTGACCGCGACCCCCTTGACGATGCGCGTACCCCAAAACGGCGGAGTAGCCACGGGAACGTCGACGGCGACGTCGGAACGCTCGGGGACTTCGGGAGCCTCGGCCGCTGCCTTGGCCGCACGCTCCGCGGCAATTCGCTTGGAACGCTCGCGTCGGGCGCGCCGGGCTTCCTTCTTCTCACGGGCGGCGATGGCCTCGGGGGAATCCTCGTCCGGTAGCTCGCCGCGCTTGGCCTTCATCAGATCGTCCATGATGCGCAGGCCCTCGAAGGCATCCTTGCCGTAGAAGACGTCGCCCTGATAAATCTCGGTCAGATCGTCCTCGACGTAAGAGCGGGTCAGAGCCGCGCCGCCGAGGAGAATCGGGAAACGCTGGGCGTCTCCGGAGGAGTTGAGCTCCTCCAGGTTCTCCTTCATGATTACCGTTGACTTCACCAGCAGGCCGGACATGCCGATTGCATCGACATCCAGCTCCTTCGCAGCGGAAAGAATCGTCGAAATCGGCTGCTTGATGCCAAGATTGTGCACGGTGTAGCCGTTATTGGACAAAATAATCTCAACCAGGTTCTTGCCGATATCGTGGACGTCGCCCTTCACGGTCGCGAGCACAATCGAGCCCTTCGAACCGGAGCCATCCTCGGCGTCCATGAACTTCTCGAGGTAACCGACGGCCGTCTTCATCGTCTCCGCAGACTGCAGCACGAAGGGGAGCTGCATCTGGCCGGAACCGAAGAGCTCGCCGACGGTCTGCATGCCGCGCAGAAGATCCTCGTTGACGATTGCCAGAGGCTCCTTTTCCTTCATGCCCTCGTCAAGATCGGCCTCGATGCCGGTGCGCTCGCCGTCGATAATGCGCTGGGCGAGCCGGTCGAACAGAGGCATCGCGGCCAGCTTCTCCGCACGGGCATCCTTGGCGTCGGCGGCGGAGACACCCTCGAAGAGGTCCATGAATACCTGCAACGGGTCGTAGGCGCCGTCCGGGTGCCCCTCGGGGCGGCGGCGGTCGTAGACCATGTCGAGCGCGACCTCGCGCTGGCGGTCCTCGATCTTGTTCATCGGCAAAATCTTAGAACTGTGCGCAATCGCAGAGTCCAGGCCCGCCTCGATGCACTCATTGAGGAACACCGAGTTCAGCACCTGGCGCGCGGCCGGGTTCAGACCGAAGGAGATGTTGGACAGGCCGAGAGTGGTGTGCACATCGGGGTGACGGGCCTTGAGCTCGCGGATAGCGTTGATTGTCTCGATGCCATCGCGACGGGTCTCCTCCTGGCCGGTGGAAATTGGGAAAGTCAGACAGTCGACGATAATGTCCTGCTCACGCAGGCCCCAAGTGCCGGTGATGTCGGCGATGAGACGCTCCGCAATCTCGACCTTCTTGTCGGTGGTACGCGCCTGTCCTTCTTCGTCGATGGACAGTGCAACAACGGCCGCACCGTGCTCGACAACAAGGCGCATAATCTTCTGATAGCGGGAATCTGGCCCGTCTCCGTCCTCGAAGTTGACGGAGTTGACCGCACAGCGTCCGCCCAGGTGCTCCAGGCCGGTGCGCAGCACCTCTGGCTCGGTGGAGTCAAGCATAATCGGCAGCGTGACGCTGGTGGCGACCTGGGAGGCAAGCGTCGCCATGTCGTCGCGGCCGTCGCGGCCGACGTAGTCGACGCACAGGTCGATCATGTGGGCGCCGTCGGTCACCTGGCCGCGGGCGATGTTGAGGCACTTCTCCCAGTCGGCGTCGAGCATTGCCCCGCGGAACGCCTTGGAACCGTTTGCGTTGGTGCGCTCGCCGATCATGGTGATACCCGTCGGCTGGGTCAGCGGGGTTGCGGCGTAGAGGGACGCGACCTCGTCGATAGGCCGGGCATCCGGGGTCTGGTATGGGCGCGTAGCCTGCACCGCGGCACCCTGTTCCTCGTACTCCCCTGCGCCCGTAATCGCGTCGCGAACCGCAGTAATGTGCTCCGGTGTGGTGCCACAGCAGCCGCCGACCATCGAAAGGCCGTATTCCTCGACGAAGTTCCGCAGCGCCTGCCCCAGCTCCGGGGCCGTTAGCGGGTAGGTCGCGCCGTTCTTACCCAGCACGGGTAGACCCGCGTTCGGCATGACGGACACCGGGATGGATGCGTGCGCCGAAAGATAGCGTAAGTGCTCACTCATCTCGTCCGGGCCGGTTGCACAGTTTAGGCCAATCATGTCGATGCCCATCGGCTCTAAAGCGGCCAGAGCGGCGCCAATCTCGGAGCCCATCAGCATCGTTCCGGTGGTCTCCACCGTCACGTGGACGACAATCGGGATAGACTTCTCGGCCTGGTGCATCGCCTCCTTGACTCCGTTAATCGCAGCCTTGACCTGCAGCAAGTCCTGGCAGGTCTCAATCAAAAACGCGTCGGCCCCGCCGGAGAGCATGCCCAGTCCTGCCTCGACGTAGGCGTCGCGAAGCTGCGCGTAGGGAGCGTGCCCCAGCGAGGGGAGCTTCGTGCCGGGCCCCAGCGAGCCGAGTACGAAGCGGCGCATTCCCTCGCGGCCCGGCCCCATTTCGTCTGCGACTTTGCGGGCGATGGCCGTGCCCTTGTGGGCGAGTTCCTGGATGCGGTCCTCAATGTCGTAATCCGCCAGGTTCGGCAGGTTGCATCCGAAGGTGTTGGTCTCCACCAGGTCCGCGCCCGCCTCGAAGTAGCGCCGGTGAATCATTTCGAGGATGTCGGGGCGAGTGTCGTTGAGGATCTCGTTGCATCCTTCATAGCCCAGGAAGTCCTTGTCCACATCGAGGTCGAAGGACTGCAGCTGGGTACCCATGGCGCCGTCGCCGATGAGGACGCGCTCGGACAGTGCCGTAAGGAACTCGGAAGAATGCTGATCAGTCATGAGTAGACACCTTAGTCTATTTATGCTGATTTATTTACATCGAGTTGCTACTGCCTCAGCGGCTAGGCCACGGTGAAATAATCCTCCACCGTAAGTTCAATATCGCTAACTCCGATCGTTGAAGCTGCCTTGTTCAGAATGCTCACAATCTGTTCGAGCTCCTCGTCGAAAATCGAGCCGCCCTGCGCGTGCTCAATCCGCGAAATCTCGGCCAGACAGTCACTGGTCGCGCCCGCCGCTAATTCATTTCGCTTGCCGACGTCTCCCTCGGCCTCAACCGCCGCTCGGTCCACGTTGGCGACAGCGGTGCGCAGCGCGGTTTCCAGTTCGTCGACGACGGAGACGTCGAAAAGCGGCTCCCAAAACTCGCGCTCCTCAGGGCGTAGATACTCGCCGGTGGCGAAGATGCGCAAGTCGGCAATCAGCTGGTCGATGTAGTCCTTGGTTGCGGCTGCGGCCGTCTTTGGATTCGTGCCAGAGTTCTCGTTGGAAGTCACGGGTGAATCTTAACGCCCAGCAGCGCGTCGAGCGCGGCGGAGACGAGATTGCCGGACGCAAGGGAGCCCTCTGCCTGTGCACTGACCGCGTAATCGGAGGTTTCGGTAGTGGTCAAAGCCGCATCTGCCCAGGTGTCGATGGCGGCTAGGACCGCCGGGGTGTCCAGATCGTCGGCAAGCGCGAGGCGGACAGCGCCGACCAGGTCAGCCGCGGCGGCGAGTTCGGCTTCGGAGGAACCGGCGGCGCAGCATGCTCGGCGCCACGTCTCGAGGCGCTGGTTGGCCTCGTCCAGGACCTCGTCCGACCAGTCGCGGTCACTGCGGTAGTGAGAGGCGAACACGCCCAGGCGGATTGCGCTGGGATCGGTGCCTGCGGCGACCAGCTTCGAGACGAAGACGAGGTTGCCGAGCGACTTGGACATCTTCACGCCGTCGAGAGCAATCATGCCAGCGTGAACATAGTGCCCCGCCATACGGGAACAGCCGTCGAGTGCGGCCTCGGCGTGTGCCGCCGAAAACTCGTGGTGTGGAAATGCCAGATCGGAGCCCCCGCCCTGAATGTCGAATCCCCCGCCCAGGCGATTGAGAGCGATAGCGGAGCATTCGATGTGCCAACCGGGGCGGCCGGCGCCGAACGGGGCTTCCCAGGAGGGCTCGCCCGGACGGGCCGCGCGCCAGAGAAGGGCGTCCAGCGGGTCCTCTTTGCCCGGGCGGTCCGGGTCGCCGCCGCGCTCGGCGAAGAACTCGGTCATCTGTTCGGCGGTGTAGTTGGATTCGTAGCCGAAGTTGCCCGTCGCATTCTTGCGGAAGTAAATGTCCGGGTACTCGTCGCCGGTCAGCTGATATGCGGCACCATTTTCCAGAAGCTTCTGGACCATCTCAACGACTTCATCGATGGCCTCCATAGCGCCGACGTAATCGCGCGGCGGGATGACCGAGAGGTTTTCCATGTCGGAGCGGAAGAGATTGATTTGGTCTGTTCCCAGCTCTCGCCAGTCGACCCCGTCGCGCTCGGCGCGCTCAAACAATGGGTCGTCGACATCGGTGATGTTCTGGACGTAATGCACTGTGTGACCGTTGTCCAGCAGCTGGCGATAAATCAGATCGAAGGTCAAATAGGTCGCGGCGTGGCCGAGATGAGTGGCGTCGTACGGCGTGATGCCACAGACGTACATCTTCGCCTCCGGTCCGGCGTGCACCTCGCCGACCTTCTGATCCGCCGTGTCGTAGAGACGCAGCGGCACGGGGCCCCGCCCACGCTTAGCTAGGAGGGCGGAAAAGCGGGAATCCCCGAGGCTGGAAACTTCTGGATCGGGCCACGAATACATACAAAATACCTAACTAGACCGCGCTCATAACGCCAAAGCCGAGCAGCGCCATAACAATCAAACCAACAGGGATACGGTAGGCGGCGAACCAGGAGAAGGAATGGTGCGCAACGAACTTCAGCAGCCATGCAATCGATGCGTAGCCGACGACGAAAGCAATCGCCGTGCCGACTAGGAGCTGTGCTCCGGAAGCGGCCTGCCCCGCTGCAGGGTCAAACGCGTCGGGAAGCGAAAAAATTCCGGCTGCGAAGACTGCAGGGATGGCCAGCAGGAAGGAGAAGCGGGTGGCCACCTCGCGGTCGAGGTTCAGGAAGAGACCTGCGGAGACGGTACCGCCGGAGCGAGACACGCCCGGGATTAGGGCCAGACACTGCGCGAGACCCATGATGATCGCGTCTTTCATGGTCAGTTCCTCGAAGTCACGCTTGCGACGGCCGTACTTCTCGGCGGCGATGAACACGAAGGAGAACAGAATCAGAACGGTCGCAGTGATCCAGAGGTTGCGCAGGTTATCGCGGATGGCGTCCTTGGCGAGAACTCCGATGATGGCGATCGGCAAGGTGCCGACGATGACCATCCAGCCCATGCGGTAATCGAAGCCGCGCGCCTCCTTGTTAAATAGGCCGGCGAACCAGCCAGTCAGGATGCGCCAGATGTCCTTAGCGAAGAAGACGAGGACCGCCAACTCGGTGCCCAACTGCACCACGGCGGTAAAGGACGCGCCCGCATCCTTGCCCCAGAGTAACTGGGAGATGATACGAAGGTGCCCGGAGGAGCTGACCGGGAGGAATTCGGTCAGTCCCTGAACGATCGACAGGATGATTGTCTGCGCCCAGGTGATGCCGATTGAGGCATCGGGCGCGGCGGCGGAAAGCGTCGTCATTGTAGTCACGGCCGTCTACGCTACTCCGCCCGGCGCCCGAGAAGCGAGCTATCTTTCCGACTCTTCGGTCACATTCGGTTGCTAGCGGCGGACGTGTTTTAGAGTGAAATGGTGCGACGAAGAATTCTTGGCGACAGTGGACTGCGGGTATCGGCGCTAGGACTCGGTACCGCTACGTGGGGTGCGGGAACCAGCCTCGATGAGGCAGCTCGGATACTCACCGAGTTTGTCGATGCGGGCGGAACTCTCGTCGATGCCTCTCCCCTGCATGGTGGCAACACGGTCGCAGAGATGCTCGGTCGTCTAATTAAACGCAAGGGCCTGGCGGACCAGCTGGTGGTGTCGGTAGCCTCCGGTGTGCACCCGGAGCTGCCTGTCGGCCGGCGCGTGGACTGTTCTCGCAAGACCCTTCAGGCTGACCTGGACGAGACTCTGCGGCGCCTTGGAGCCGATCACATCGACCTGTGGTCGCCCGGGTATTGGGATGGGCTGACCCCTCCGGAAGAAGTCGCGGACACCCTCGAGTACGCCGTTCGGATGGGTAAGGTTCGCTACGTGGGTCTGCGGGGATATCACGGCTGGCAGGCCGCGGTTACCCATGCTGCCTCCGACCGCATTGCACCTGTATGCGCCCAGCACGAGTACTCGCTGCTGCAGCGCGGTCCCGAGGCGGAGTTGCTGCCGGCCTGCGAGCACCTGCGGATGGGATTCATCGGAGGCGCGCCCCTCGCCCAGGGCGTTTTAACCGCGAAGTATCAGCGCGTCATCCCTGAAGATTCCCGCGCAGCTTCTGAGCACGCAGACGCTGAGGTACAGGATTACCTGGACGAACGTGGGGTCACCGTCGTCGGTGCGCTCGCCACTGCTGCGAAGGGGCTCGGTGTGAGCGTTGCGGCTGCCGCGGTCGCGTGGGCTAGGGACCGGCCCGGTGTCACCTCTATCCTCGTCGGCGCGCGCGATAGGGCCCAGCTCCGCGAAAACCTCGCAGCTGAGGAGCTCACCCTTCCCACTCAGATCTGCAATGCGCTTGACGACGTCTCCCTTTAACACTGCAGCGTAGGAATCGGCGACTGCCAGACGCCGGTGCTGGAGTGCCCTGGGGACAGTTGCACGTATTCGATGTGTCTTTTCTACGGGATGGTAGTTTCATAGGTGTGAGTTTCTACAGTCGCCGACGTGTCCTACATTCGCTCGTAGCTGGAGTTTCTGCAGGCGCCCTAGCGCTTTCCGGTTGCTCATCGTCCGTTGAGGGCAGTGAGGTCAAGGAGGGAATGGGCAACGCCTCCCCTGCGCCGGCCGCGTCGCCCGCGATGACGGGCGGCCTCAAAGGCAAGCTGAAAAAGATCGATGAGAACATCACTGACGCGGTTCTGGCCGGCGATCAGGTGATTTCAAAGGCTCAGGGGAAGATTTTTGCCGGGCCGTTGAATAACCCGGCGGCAAAGTCGGTGGTTCTAAAAAATCAGTGCGGGCTTCTGGCCCCCGGTGGCAATACCGCGCTTTTGCCCTGTTCCGACGGTATTCACGTGCTGTCCCCAGAGGGAACCGTTGCGGCTGTCGTCGGTCGCGGCACGGGATACTCCTCGGCGGTAGGGTTGCCGGGCGGCCGGATTATCGGTCACCGTTCTGACTCCGACCAGGTCGATGTCTTCGGTGCGGATGGCGAGCTTTCGGAAACCTTTGGAGCTTCTCGAGAGGGCTCTCAGCTGGTTGCGGTGCCGCCGGTCGGCGACGGCCCCGCCACGCGGCTGATGGAAGTCAACCGGCCGGAGACCTCCGTCCATGAGCTAAAGCTCGACGAGACCCGCACGGGAAGTGGCCTGCGTGCTGGCATCGGCGTCGGCAAGGCAGCGGCCGGTACAAAGTACATCGCTGCGGCGGACACCAAGGGCAATCAGCTGCTCGTCTATACGATGACGGACATTATCCGCCTGCATCAGGCCGCGCCGGTGCCGGAGTCGCCGTGGGCCGTGGCAGTCGACGATTCCAGAGATTTAATCTGGGTCGCTTCGACGAAGGTAAATAAGCTGACCGCGTACGATGTCAGCTCTGGCACCCCGGTGAGGATGGCCGAGATTGATACGGTTGCAGACCCGCAGTCACTGGTAGTTGCCGAAAACGGCGCTGTCGAGGTGTTCTCTGCGACCGGACAGGGCGCGCAGCTGCTGGAACCCTCGGACATCGATAAGGCAATCGAGGACTACGCTGCTGAGTCGAAGCAGCGCGGTGATGACCTGGCTGTCCGGGAGCCCGCTAATAACCTCCCCACTGGCGAAGACAACTCTGCCCCTAAGCAGGGCGCCGACCAGCAGGGAGGTCAGAAGTAAATGGCATCGAGCGTTCGCGCAAAGGCTTATCAGCTGGCGCTGAAGGCAATGTTTACCGTTTCCCCGGAGCGGATTCATGAGGCGATGACCACTACGCTGAGTGGCCTGCAGAAATCGCAGCGTCTCCAGCGCGCGCTGGCGAAGCTTCTTGTCGTTGACGATCCGGTGCTGCGCCAAACTGTTTTTGGAGTGGACTTTCCGCGCCCCTTGGGTTTGGCCGCGGGGTTCGATAAGGCCGCCACCGCCCCTGATTGCTGGGGGCCAATTGGTTTCGGGTACGCCGAGCTGGGAACTGTCACCGCACATGCGCAGCCGGGTAACGATCAGCCAAGGCTGTTCCGGCTCAAGGCGGACCGCGCCATCTTGAACCGCATGGGCTTCAACAATCCCGGGGCCGTCGCCGTTGCCGAGAACCTCCGCGCGCGCCGCAGCGAAGACGTTATTGGGATCAATGTCGGCAAGACTAAGGTCACACCGCTGGAGGAAGCCGAGGCGGACTACCGTGCCTCCGCTCGTGAGCTGGGAAACCTTGCAGACTACGTCGTAGTTAACGTCTCTTCGCCCAACACGCCGGGGCTTCGTGATCTGCAGGCCGCCGAGACCCTCCGCCCCATCCTCGCCACAGTCCTCGACGAGACTACGTCGCCGGTCCTGGTTAAGATTGCGCCGGATCTCTCCGATGAGGACGTGCTTGCGGTGGCGGACCTCGCTGTTGAGCTGGGACTCGCCGGCATCGTGGCCACTAACACCACTATTTCTCGCGAAGGCTTGACGACACCCGCAGACGAAGTCGCCGCCATGGGGGCCGGCGGTGTGTCCGGCGCGCCGGTGGCTCGGCGTTCGCTCGAAGTCCTCAAGCTGCTTCACGGTCGTGTGGGCGGCAAACTTGCTCTGATTAGCGTGGGCGGCATTGAAACGCCTCAGCAGGCGTGGGAGCGGATCGCCTCTGGTGCTTCCCTCCTGCAGGGTTACACTCCGCTGATTTATGGTGGCCCGGACTGGATTCGCGACATCCACTTGGGGCTTGCGAAACAAATCCGGGCCCAGGGATTCACATCTATTGCGGAGACCGTCGGCTGCGGTCTCCCCTGGAAGGACTAGGGGCCTGGCCCGCAAGTGCCCGGCCTAAACGGCCTCTAGTCCTTGTTCTCCCACCACGGCGTGATGATGGCGCGCGCCAGCGAGTGGAAGTAGAGATTAAAACCGAGCACGGTCGGCGTCGCGTCTTCTGGGACATCTAGCTTCTCGACGTCCACAGCATGGACCGCGTACATGTAGCGGTGTGGAGCATGCCCCGCGGGCGGATTGGCACCGTAGTGCCCCTTCATACCCGAATCACCGGCGAGCTGTATTGCCCCTTCTGGCAGCCCGTCGCCGCTTTCGTTGCCAGCGCCCTGTGGCAGCCCGGATGCGGTGGCCGGGATGTTGAAGACGGCCCAATGCCAGAATCCGGATGCGGTCGGCGCGTCCGGGTCGAAGCACGTGACGGCGATAGACTTGGTGCCCTCCGGCATCCCCTTCCAATCGAGCTGCGGGGAGACATTGGAAGGCGCGCGGAACTTCTCGCCGATCAAACTACCGTCCTGGATGTCCGGAGAGGACAACTCGAACGCCGGGAGATCCTTGAGGGGCTCGTACGGATCCGGTCCTGGGAATGCCGGTGCGTTTGTGTTGTTCTGATTGTTGGAAGTCATGTACTCCAGTGTGCCCGCTTTTCGAAGTGCTCGCATGAAGTTTTCGATGTACTCACGCCGCGCTGGGGAGAATGTTTTCCGTCAAACGTGGAATTACGCCATTGGAATTGTGTTTTGACCTGCTAATTTGTGTTCTTTTGTGCAAACGCGGTACAGTATCCCAGGTCAGCACGGAAGTGCTAAAGACACCCAGTCCGGGTGGCGGAATGGCAGACGCGCTAGCTTGAGGTGCTAGTGCCCTATTAACGGGCGTGGGGGTTCAAGTCCCCCTCCGGACACAGTTCAAACCCTGGGTTGGTTGAGGAAGTTCAACCAACCCGGGGTTTCCTCATGCGCTGGATACCATTGGCACTGACGCAGGCCTATGCCCCGCTTCAACTTGGTCGAGGCCCGTGCCCGGCTCTAACGCTGAACTTGGGGCCGGGCCCGACTTGTTGGTGCAATATTTACTTGTGGTTGCGCTACAGCGCGCTCACAAGTGAATATCTCTGCCACAAGTGGCGGGGCTGTAAGTAGCAGAGCTCATAAGTGGCTGATACAACGGGCTCAATGTAGCTCCCCTCCCAGCGCACCTACTGCAGCGCCGAGGTGAGCCGGAATACGGAGTCCAGGTAGCGCTGGCGGAAGGAACGCTTGCTCCACTCCTCCTTGGATAGCGGAGAGGAGACGTCGCGGTAGGCGTCGGCAAGCGAGACGAGCTTGTCGACAATCGATCCCTTCGCAGTAATCAAGGTCACCTCGTAGTTCAGGCCGAAAGAGCGCATGTCTAGGTTTGAGGAGCCAAACATGGCCATTTGATCATCAATGACCATGTACTTGGAATGGAGGACCTTAGGCGCCGGGTAGCGGTAGATTTTGACGCCGGCTTCTAAAAGCGCGTGGTAGTAGGACTGCTGGGCGTGCCCCACCATGAACTGGTCTGACTTTTCGTTGACGAACAGCTGCACGTCGATGCCGCCGTAAGCGGCTGATGTGAGCGCCATGAGCAAGGACTCGTCGGGGACGAAGTACGGGCTAACGACGAGAAGACGCTTATGCGCCTGGTAAATCATATTATTGAACACGCGCAGGTTGGGCTCGGTGGTAAAGCCGGGGCCAGAGGGAAGCACCTGGACAATGTTCTTCCCTTTAGTGTCGTCATTAGGAATCTCGATGTGCTCGGCCGCGGGGGCCTCCGGAGTGTCGTAAATTTCGCTGGTCCAGTCGACGGCGAAGACGGCGTCAAAGGCCAGTGCGACATCACCGGCAAGTTCCATCCAGGTGTCGACCCACTCGCGCCCAATTCGGTGGTTCTTCGGCCGCTGGTACTCGGGCTCAATCAAGTTTTGAGACCCCATGAACACAGTCTTGGCATCAATGACTATCAGCTTGCGGTGGTTTCGCAGGTCAAGGCGACGCCAAGTTAGCTTCACGAGGCTCACCGGCAGCATCGGGTGCCAGGGAATGCCCGAGCGATTGAGGCGTTTTTTGAGCTTGTAGTAACCGGGGTACTTCCACGAGCCGATCGGGTCGACCAGCACCTTGACCTCTACTCCCCTATTGTGAGCGCGCTCGAGCGCCTCCACGAAGGGCTCGGTCCGGTTGTCGAGCGCGAAAATATAGGACTGGACGTGCACCGATTTTTTCGCCCCGTCGATGACCTCGATCATCCGCCGGATTGCCGAATCGAAGTCGGTGAAAAGCCCCATCTCGGTGCTCGACACTGCGGGCATACCCGTCAGTAGCCGGGATAGTTTAAAGGTGCCGATGACGTCGTCGGCAATGGTGACGTCGTCAGGCACATCGGGAAGATGGGCGGTGCGCTCACGGATTAGGTCGTGCGCCAGCGCCTGAACCTCGTGCCTGCGCCCGGTGATGTGCTGAGAGCCGAGCAGCAGGAATAGTGGCAGGCCGAGGAAAGGGATCAGCAGAATAACGAGGAGCCATGCCGTCGAGGCCGAGGGATTACGGTTCTCGGGAACCCAGCCGATGGCGACAAACTTGATCGAGTAGTCGAGGATAAACAAGCTGATCTGCCACCAGGTCAAATCCTGCACCATCCACGAGTAGGCGCCCAAGATCCATTCCATGGATTTGATAGTACTGAACCTGGCCGGGCCTGTGCTCAAACGGCTCTTAGTTAGGGCGTTTTATACTCGTTGTTGAAAATCAAATGCATTCGCTATAGAGTTGGGTGCATTGAATATTCGGTTGGGTATGTAGTTAGCCGCTTACGCAATCGAGAATATTTCCTAGTAATCTCATTTCAAGCGAATAAATCGCGTGGGCAACGCTGAAACGAAAGGAAGCGGCCTTTACATGATTGTCAACGCGCCCAGCAGCAATGAACTAGACGTTGCGGCAGGCGTCCTGAGGCTCATGGCGGATAAAACACGCCTGTCCATTCTCGCACTTCTCCATGATGGGGAAATGTCTGTTGGCGCTATCGCCGAGGAACTTGGCCGCCCGGTCCCTGCGGTTTCGCAGCATTTGGCCAAGTTACGGATGGCGAATATGGTGCAGACCCGCAAGGAGGGCACCTCCTGCTTCTACAGCCAGCCGGACGAGCACCTCACCAGCCTCGTCATCAACGCCCTGCACTTTGCGGAGCACACCCTCTACGATCAGCCGCCGCACCACCGCGCCCAGTCGTAAGGTTCCTAGGAAAGGGCAGTCTCACTCCCCGCCCCTTGCCTAGCCCGCTTCACGACGACGCCCCGCGCCCCAATCGGTAAACCGGTTGGCTGGCGCGAGGCGCGGTCGTTTGTAGGGCAGCCCGCTACCCCATCAGGATTTTCGCCTACTCCTTGCGAGAGGACATGGACTGGTCGAATGCTTTCATAATCCTTTCTGCAGCAAGCGTTGGAGTCAGCTGCCCGGAGCGGAGCTGCTTTTCCACCAGGTCACTCTCGGACTTCACTTCAGCATTGGTGTTAAGTCGCTGCAGGAGGGTCTCGTGGACCATCGACCACATCCACTTGATCTGCTGGTTGGCGCGGTTTTCGTCGAAGAGCTTCGCCTCGTGCATAGCGTGTACGTGGTCTTCGATGGCCTGCCAGAACTTGTCTACGCCGTCGTGCTCGAGGGCTGACATGGTCAGGACAGGAGGGGTCCAAACTTGATCCTGTTGGCGAACCATCTTCATCGCCGTGGTCAAGTCACGTGCAGCGCGCTTGGCCGGCCTCAGATTTTGGCCGTCGGCCTTGTTGATGGTGATGACGTCGGCCATCTCCAGGACGCCCTTCTTGATGCCCTGGAGCTGATCTCCGGCACCTGCCAGCGCCAGGAATGCGAAGGTGTCGACCATTTGAGCAACGGCTACCTCCGATTGGCCGACACCAACGGTCTCCACAATCACGATGTCGAAGCCAGCGGCCTCTAGCACCACCATGGCTTCACGGGTGGCTTTCGCCACGCCGCCAAGCGTGCCCGCGGATGGGGACGGACGAATGAACGCTTCATCTCGCGCGGAGAGTTGGGCCATTCGAGTCTTATCTCCAAGAATGGAGCCCCTCGACTTAGTGGAGGATGGGTCGATTGCGAGCACTGCGACCCGGTGCCCCTGCTCGATGAGGTGCAGGCCGAGGGTCTCGATGGTCGTGGATTTACCAACGCCGGGAACGCCGGTAAGACCGACGCGCATGGCCTTTCCCGAGAAAGGCAGCAATTTGACCAGAAGTTCCTGAGCAAGCACCTTGTGCGCAGGCGCCGATGACTCGAGCAGCGTAATGGCGCGTGCGAGTTTCGTTCGATTACCGGCGCGGACGCCATCGAAAAGGTCGTCGACATCGATTCGGCGACGGGCTTTGCGAATCACCTCGGGGGCGACCGCGGTCTTGCCGTCGATGACGGTTCCAGCGGTGGTAACCAGTGTGCCTAGATTTTCTTCAAGAAAGTCGTTCATTGCTACTTCTTTCGGCAACGCGCCACGCCGATGTTCTCGGCGCGGCGCGTTAGAAAAGGTGTTTAGGACTCTTCCGAGACGGAAACGTCGATGCCGAGTTCAGCGGAGAGCTTCTCCAGCATGTCGATTGCCGCATCAGCGATGACGGTACCCGGCGGGTAAATCGCCGCGGCGCCGAAATCGTAGAGTTCCTGGAAATCGCCCGGCGGGATGACACCGCCGACGACAATCATGATGTCCTCACGGCCCAGCTTCTTCAGTTCGTCGCGCAGTGCGGGAACGAGCGTCAGGTGGCCAGCGGCCAGCGAGGACACGCCCACGACGTGGACGTCGGAGTCGACAGCTGACTTGGCGGCCTCCTCCGGGGTCTGGAACAGCGGTCCCACGTCGACGTCCATGCCGAGGTCAGCGTAGGCGGAAGCGATAACCTTCTGGCCGCGGTCGTGACCGTCCTGGCCCATCTTGGCCAGGTAGATACGCGGACGGCGACCTTCCTGCTCCTCAAACTTGTCAGCCATCGCGATGGCCTTGGAAACGTTGGACACGGTACCCTCCTTGCCTACTTCGTCCTTGTAAACACCGGACAGGGTGCGAATCTCGGCCTGGTGACGACCGAAGACCTCTTCCATGGCATCGGAAATCTCGCCGATAGAGGCCATCGCGCGGGCACAATCGACGGCCAGCTTCAGCAGGTTCTTGTCCAGATCGCCCGGGTCACCGGGGTTGCGGCAGGCATCGGTCAGCGCAGCGAGGCAACGCTGGACTTCTTCCTCGTCGCGCTCGTGGCGCAGGCGGTGGAGCTTGTCGATCTGCTCCTGGCGGACGCGGGAGTTCTCGACCTTGAGGACCTCAATGGCCTCATCTTCCTCGACCTGGTACTTGTTGACGCCGATGAGCGCCTGTCGGCCGGAGTCGATACGCGCCTGAGTACGGGCGGCGGCCTCCTCGATGCGCAGTTTCGGAATACCCTCGATGGTTGCCTGAGCCATGCCGCCGGCCTCTTCGACCTCTTCGATGTGTTTACGGGCACGCTTAACCAGCTCGTTGGTCAGCCACTCGATGTAGTAAGAACCCGCCCATGGGTCGACCGGACGCGTAGTGTTGGATTCCTGCTGCAGCAGCAGCTGAGTGTTACGAGCAATACGCGCGGAGAAGTCGGTCGGCAGCGCTAGTGCCTCGTCGAGGGCGTTGGTGTGCAGCGACTGGGTGTGGCCCTGGGTCGCGGCCATAGCCTCGATGCAGGTACGCGCAACGTTGTTGTAGACGTCCTGGGCGGTCAGGGACCAGCCGGAGGTCTGCGAGTGCGTACGCAAAGACTGAGACTTCGGGTTCTTCGGCGCGAACTTGCCCACCAGCTCGGACCAGAGGATACGGCCGGCGCGCAGCTTGGCGATCTCGGTAAACGTGTTCATCGAAATGCCCCAGAAGAACGACAGTCGCGGAGCGAACTTGTCGACATCCAGGCCCGCATCAATACCCGCGCGGATGTACTCCACGCCGTCGGCAAGCGTGTAGGCGAGCTCGAGGTCTGCGGTCGCACCGGCTTCCTGGATGTGGTAGCCGGAGATCGAAATCGAGTTGAACAGCGGCATGCGTGCCGAGGTGAACTCGAAAATCGAGGAGATGATTCGCATAGACGGCTTCGGCGGGTAGATGTACGTGTTACGAACCATGAACTCCTTGAGGATGTCGTTCTGGATCGTACCGCGCAGCTGTTCCGGCGCGACGCCCTGCTCCTCTGCGGTCACAATGTACATGGCCAGAATCGGCAGAACGGCGCCGTTCATGGTCATGGACACGGAGACACCACCCAGGTCAATGCCCTGGAAGAGCTCGCGCATGTCGTAGATGGAGTCGATAGCCACACCGGCCATACCGACATCACCGGTTACGCGAGGGTTATCGGAATCGTAGCCGCGGTGGGTAGCCAGGTCGAATGCAACCGACAGACCCTTCTGGCCAGCGGCTAGGTTACGGCGGTAGAAGGCGTTGGACTCAGCCGCAGTGGAGAAGCCGGCGTACTGGCGAATCGTCCACGGCTGGTTGGTGTACATCGTCGGGTACGGTCCACGCATGAACGGTGCGATACCTGGGAAGGAATCAACAGGGTGCCCCTCGGATGCTGCAGAGTCGCGGTCGGCACGTTCATAGACACGCTTGACATCAATGCCCTCCGGGATGGTCCAGACTTCCCCGGCCTCTACAGCGGCAGCCTTGTTTGTGGCAGCTGCTGCGTCGTCGGTGGTGCGGGAGATTTCAGCGAAATTTGGGATAGTGGTCATTTCTTCTTTCACGCTCCCAGTTCATTGAGCAGTCGGGACAGTTCTGCGACGGCGTCGATATTCATGTTGAGGTAGCCGTCGGGGCGTGCGCCCTCCTCGGCATCGGCGAAGCTCTTCTCAGAGCCGGCGACCAGGACTTCCTTAGCGCCTGCAGCGCGGGCAGCCTCTACAGCGGCGGCGCCGGAGGCTGCGTACTCGCCGTCGGCCGCGCACAGCACGACAATCGGGGAAGCCTTGACTGCTTCGGTGAATGTCTGTTCGCCGGGGACGACCTGGCCCGGGTTGACGACCTCAATACCGCCGGATGCCAGCAGGTTAGAGGTGAAACCGGTACGGATGTTGTGCTTTGCCAGCGGGCCGAGCGGCAGCATACCAATCAGCGGGCGGCGGCCGTTTTCAGCGAGGAAATCATCGGAGCGGTTACGCAGCGCCTCGAAGTCGCTCGCCCATCGCCGAACCTTGTCGTTGGTGCCGCGGGACTCCGGCGCGAGAGGAGCCTCCAGCAGGTTCGGGAACTCGTTGATCGCGGTGACCTTAGTGCGACGGTGTGCAATATCCGCACGACGCGCCTCCCAGGTTGCGTCGAGCGCCGCCTGAATCTCAGACTGGTGCTCTGCGAACCCGCCAGCACCCTCGGCCTTGGTGAAGATCTCCCAAGCCTTGTCACACAGCTCAGTGGTCAGCTCCTCGATGAAGTAAGAGCCGCCCGCCGGGTCTGCGACGTAACCCAGGTGGGACTCCTCAATCAGCAGGAGGTTGGTGTTACGAGCAATGCGGGTCTTGAAAGTCTGGGAAACGTTCGGCTGACCGCCCTCGATGGCGTAGTCGAATGGGAGAACCTCAACGGAGGTAGCTCCGCCGACGCCCGCAGCAAAAGCTGCAACGGTGACGCGCAGCATGTTAACCCACGGGTCACGCTGGCTAAACATCACCGGAGCGGTAACGGCGTGCATTGGGACGCGGCCAGCCTCGGGGGCTCCGAGGACCTCGGCAACGCGGGCCCACAGAGTGCGGGCTGCGCGGAATTTTGCAATCGTGTCGAACTGGTCGTCCGTAGCTGCGAAGCGGAAGGAAATCTGCCCCAAGGCTTCCTCAACCGACAGACCTGCCTCGGTCAGAGCGCGCAGGTACGCGACACCTGCTGCGAGGCTGTAGCCGATCTCTTGGATGTTGCTTGCACCAAGGTTGGAAAGCGCTACGCCGTCAACCAGAAGCGCACGAACATCGCCGCGCTGCTTGGCTGCCTTTGTGGCCAGTGCGACAGCCTCCTCGAGGGAAACGTCATCGGTGCCCGCGAAAGCAGAGGTGAGCGGGGCCGCGCCGTACTCAATGGCGACGTTGTCCGGATTAGCCGGTGCAGCAGAAGCTACGTAGCCGTCTAGGGCCTCGACTACTGCTCCGAGATCTTTACCTGCGTGAATCGCAATCGGGGCCAGATCGACGTAGACGTTGCTAAACAGCGCAGGAACATCCTCCGCGGACAGCGAGCCTGTGAAGTCCAGGCGGAGATCCGTGGTGCCGTTTTCCAGGGCGGAGAGCAGGGTCTCGTTAACAACCTTCGTGTCGAGGGCATCTTCGCCAGCGTACTGACGACCGAAGGTTTCACGAACCCCCCAACCATCGTTGTTGTCGTCGGTCACCTTAGCGCCGCGCGTGAACGGGAACTGGCCCGGAGCCGGTGCTTCCCCTGACTCGTCGGCGCGCGTGTACAGCGGGCGAACCTCAACACCGTCGTAGGTGGTCTTGATCAGACGCTTCCACACGTCAAGTGGTACATCTGCGATGTCTTGCTTGCGTACCCTAGCGAACACCTTTGCTACGGCCTTGTACCACGAAGATTGCAGCTCTTCGAAGTTCGGTGGCAGCGTTGAAGGCGATTCGGGGGCCGTTCGGTCAGTCACGACAGACCTTCTCCCTTACATGTATTAAGCCTTGCTCGCCTAGTTTCCCTCCATGGGCGCTCTTCGCAATCGGCTGCGACAAACTCGATTGCGGTGAGCACCTGCAGAAACATCGGGAGTGTTGGCTTCCTCCAATAATCGATAAGGGTCACTAGTTTTCGCACAAGAAAGGCATAGCGACCTTATTCCCCATCGTAGTGAAGATGGCTAGTGGTGTTCTCCGCGCCACGCCTGCGCGACCGGCGCGCCACGCCTAACCGCAGGTCATACGGCATCCGGTATTCGACGGTAACCTCAAATGGGTGAAGAGTGACCTAACAGCAGCGTCTGCGTCAAACAAGTCTGCGCCGATCAAGAAGATGCTGATTGCCGTCTTGGGATTAGGCGGCTTGGCCATGGTGCTGTTCTATGACGTTCCGACTGTGGAGACAATCCGCCAATGGTCGGACGACGCCGGCGCGTGGTTTCCTCTCGTCTACTTCGCCATTTACGTCGCTCTGACGCAGTTCCCCATTCCCCGCACGGCTTTCACTCTCGCTTCGGGGCTTTTATTCGGTCCCATTGCCGGTTTTCTCTTGGCAATTTCCGCAACCACCCTGGCGGCGGCAATCTCGCTGTTGGTGGTCCGATTCCTCGCTCGGGACTGGTTTAGGCAGTATCTGACCAATCGACGTCTGCTAAACCTAGATCATCGTCTCGAGCAGCGTGGTTGGCTAACAGTCCTCTCGCTGCGAATGATCGCGGGCGTGCCGTTTTCTTTTCTTAACTACGCGTGCGGCCTGTCCTCAATCAGGCTCGCCCCCTACACCTTCGCGACCGCCGTCGGCTCCGCGCCGAACACCCTCGCCGTAGTTTTGCTTGGCGACGCCCTGCTATCCGGGTTCGATATCCGCTTCGCGGTGGCAACGGCACTGCTTGTTGTCTTGGGTATCGCGGGACTTGTTGTCGATGCCAAATTCCCGGTCGTTGAACAGCCAAAGGCCACTTCGTCGGCAAGCGAGGCGACCCGCAGTGTCGTTGAACGAAACGTCAAGGAGTAGGGCTAGACTGTACGATATGTTCGCAGTTTTCGCTCGCTATCGTGGTCGATCCACTCGTCGTGCTGAGCATGTTCGCATGTCAGCCCAAGCGCTTTCTGGCTTGGACGGCGTCGGCGCTGTGGAGGTCGCCGGTATCGAAGAGCTGAAGGCTGCTCCAGAAACTGCGGTTGGAGTCACTACCCTTGTGCTCGCTTTGTTGTCCGCCGGCGATTGGGCGATTGGAATTGGGATTTGTACCCGCGGCGATGTTGAAGAAGCAGCCGTTGCGGCTCGCGCGGTAGTCGGAAAAGGCGGCAAGGCCGGAACAGTTAAAACCCGCATCCGAAGCGATAACCCTCGCGGGAAGTCTTGTGCCGAGGATATCGAGGCGGCATTTACCCTGCTCCACCACGTCATCTCGCGACGCTCGCCCGAAGGCCGGGAGGCGACTCAGCTCGTGCGTGCGGGCTACACCCAGGTTGAGGCCGCGCAGGAATTGGGGATTTCGAAGCAGGCAATTAACCAGCGGCTAGCCGCAGCCGGCTGGCATGCAGAATCGGCCGGGTGGTCCCTGGTAGTTCACCTACTCGAGGATTCCGGCAGACTCTGAAAAAGCGCTCCCGCGGCCTTTGGGCCGGGGTGGCTAGCTCGCGTTACTGCTGGTGAGGGTCTCGTTGCTGGGGCACGATGCCGTTTTGGCCCGTTAGCTGGCTCGTGATGTCGCTGTCTGCAGGCTGGGCGGCCTCAATCTCTGCAACGTCGTCGTCGAGATTGGAGGTTCGAGCCTGAGACGCAGGAGCGGACTCTGACGGCTTCTGCTTGGCCGACTTTGAATTCGCGGCCGCAGTGATGGGGTCTTCGATTGGGCGGTTCGCCACCTCGTTTGCGGCAGCGACGGCGCGGGCCAGCTCCGGGTTAGTCGACATGTCGAACCAGTCCTCGTCGCGGCCCTGGTCTGCCTCTTCCTTCGTCTCCCGGCTGACGGCTGGAGGTTCGTAGCGGAACACCCCGTCGACATCCTTTTGTCCGAATGCCCGGGCGAATGCCTCCAGGCTGTCGCCAAACTGGGAGGGAACCATCCAGACGGTGTTGCCGTCCTTGTTGGCGAGCTCGGGGAGCTTCTCCAGGTACTGCCAGGCCAAAAGCTCGGGAGTCAGCTGCGAAGCCTTGACTGCGGCATTGACCTTCTGGATTGCACGGGCATCGCCCTGGGCCTCCAGGTATTTCGCCGCGCGAGCACCTTCGGCACGGAGAATAGTAGCCTGGCGTTCAGCCTCCGCCGCCAGAATTGCTGCGTGCTTGTCGCCCTCTGCCGCGAGAATCTGTGCCTGCTTTCGACCTTCCGCGGTCTTAATCTCCGCTTCCCGGGTACCTTCGGCCGTCAGAATCATAGCGCGCTTTTCGCGGTCGGCCTTCATCTGCTTTTCCATGGACTGCTGAATCGACGGCGGCGGTTCGATGGCCTTCAGCTCCACGCGGGCGATTCGCAGACCCCACTTTGCTGTGGCCTCGTCCAGTTCGCCGCGCAGCCTACGGTTGATGTAGTCGCGCGATGTCAAAGTCTCTTCCAGTGTCAGGCCACCGACGACGTCGCGTAGCGTAGCCGTAGTAATCTGCTCGATGCCGAAGATGTAGTCGGCGATGCCATAAATCGCGCGCTCCGGCTCATTTACCTGGAAGGTCACGACGGTATCGATTGCGACGGTCAGGTTATCCTCCGTAATCACCGCTTGCGGAGGAAAGGTCACCATTCGTTCGCGGGTGTCAACCTTTTCACGAACGCGGTCAATAATCGGAATGATGAAGTTCAGACCGCTGTTTAGCGTCTGGGTGTATCGGCCGAGTCTTTCGACGATAGCCGCCTCCCCCTGCGGAACAAGGACGATTGCCTTGAGCACCAGGACAATGACGATTAGGACGATGACACCGAGGACGAATAATCCTGCCATGAGGAACCTCGTTTCTAGTCTCGTTCGTGCTGGGTTGGTAGATTAAATTGTCTTGTCGACGACTGCTGTGTTTCCAGAAATCTCCACGATTGTGACCCGCTGCTGCGCAGCGAAATTCTCACCCGGAACGAGTGCGCGGGCACTCCAGAGGTCTCCGCCGACCTTGATAAGGCCTGCCGACGCTGACACATCCTCGATGACAACGGCGTCTTTGCCCGGCAGTAGCTCTGGACGTGACTCCAGCTCGCTCGATTTGTCCCCTACGGCCATGCGTCGCCGGAGCATAGGGCGGACAGTGAGCACGAGGGCGACGGAGACTACCGCGAACACGGCAACATCCACCCAAAGAGGCGCTCCGAGCTGGCTGGACCCTGCCGCAGCGAGTGCGCCTCCGGCCAACATCAGCAGTGACAAATCCGCCACGATAATTTCGCCGAGGGCCAAGAGTAGAGATGCGCCGAGCCACAGGAGAGGAATCACGCCTCCACCCTACCTTTAGTACTGAAGGTGTGGCTCAGTTACGAAGTCAACTAGTCGCTCTACGGCCCCGATTAGATCCGATTCCAGATCGCGGTAAGTATGGACCGCGCTGTAGACCCTTCGCCATCCTTCTTTTGGATCAGAGCCCCAGCCGAGGCGCTCGCAGATTCCGGTCTTCCAATCCTCCCCATAGGGAACCGTCGGCCACGCCTTAATCCCGACCGCTGCCGGTTTTACCGCTTGCCAAACGTCGATGAAAGGATGCCCGGTTACCATCACGTGTGGCCCGAGCTGCTGCGTCATACGGGATTCTTTTGACCCTTCTACCAGGTGGTCTGCCAGCACCCCGACGCGACGCTGCGGGCCCGGACGAAATTCCGCGAGCTTCTCCGCCAGGTTATCCAGGCCCTCCAAATACTCGACGACCACTCCTTCAACCCTCAGGTCGTGGCCCCATACCTTCTCTACAATCGCCGCGTCGTGGACACCTTCGACCCAGATGCGGCTGGGCAGCGCAACCTTGGCCTGCACGTTTTCCACCTTGCGCGAACCGGACGCCGAAAGATTCTTTGACGCCGGCACAGGCTTTGCCTTAGGACGCACGAGGGTTACCGGCTTCCCGTCGATCATGAATCCGCGTTCATTCATCGGGAAAAGCCTGGCTACGCCCCTGCGATCCTCCAGACGGACGCACCAGCCGTCGAACGTCTTCTCCAGCCCGATGATCGCACCGACGAATCCATCGTACGAGGCCTCCACAACGACTCCATTGCGCGCCTCGACTTCCGGAGCTGGCTGAGGAATGCGCCTGCGGTGGCCGCGGGCTCCGCCGAGTACGTCCTGATTGCGGTAGGGGTCGTTGAAACTCATGAGATTAGAGATTAACAGGTTAATCTGAGTGGACTATGCAACGACGAGTTCTCGATCAAGTCTGGACCCCAACCCAGCACATCGCCCTCTGGCTGGGTGCCTGGCTCACCGGAAACGAAGGCTACGACCACACCACGGATGCCTTGAAAAGCCTTGGTGGGCCCTCCTCGACACCCGGGTCGCTCGTGCTTGCCGACGCCGTTGTACCCGATGCCGTGGACGTCGATAAACCATTGGGGCTCAGCGAAATGATGCGCCTGCTGAAGGCGGCGACAGAAGGCGGCGACTGGGCGGAGGACCCGCGGGCACTGGTGCGGCTGGTACTCGGCGGTCCCGGTGATGCCCCGCTTCTGACGGCGGGAACTGAAGCGGCGACGGCCACTGCGGCGGCGGGCGGTGCAATCGTGGTCGCGGATGCGGAGCCCGGGTTCCACCACGTCCTAGTGAAGGAAGACGATTCTTGGCTCTGGTTTACTCTGGAGGGGCACCTGCCGGAGCCGGCATACCTGAGTCCGGGCGAGGCTGACCTGCAGTTGGCGGATGCCGCACGAGAGGCGGCAGCGACAATTGCTGCGCTGCCGAAAGGGCACTCTCCGGCGGCCAGCGGGAGGACCGACCCGCGACTGATGGTCGGGTTGCTCGACGACCACCTTGACATGGCCTTTGTCCCGGACGCAGTGCCGAGGCGTGCGCTCGGCGTTTTGGCGAGGGCGGACCGGGTCTCCTCTATCCTGGCGATTGCGCAGGGCAGCGAATCCGGCGTCGGCGGCAGCGCATTCGACCCCCAGCTCATCCCGCTGTGGAAGAAGATACGCCAGGCGAGGATGAGCGCTGTCGAATACGCGGTCCGGGATTGGACTCGCTAGCTGTTCACTTGCCGCGGACGCTGTGGGACGCAACAGTCTAGCGCGCAGGGGGAACCGTTGCAGGAGTTACCGAGTAGTGGTGCCTCTCCCAGCCGTCGTGGGGTTGCGCCGCGCAGCTTTTCCTCGATGAGCTCGACAATCATGTCGGTAAACGTCTGGGTGGGGCCCGGCGTAGCGACGCGCTCGATGACGATGTCGTGGTGCGCCATCTCGTCCTGAAGCTCCGAGTCGAGATCCCACGCCACCTCGACATGGTCGGAAATGAAGCCCACGGGGCAGACCACTGCCGCATCTACTCCCCTGGCCACGAGGTCCTCCACATGGTCGACGATATCCGGCTCCAGCCACGGCACGTGTGCGGGACCCGAGCGTGACTGCCAGACGACGTCGTAGTCAACGATTCCGAGCTGCTCCGCAATAAGCCGCGCGGATTCGTGGACCTGACGGGAATAGAGGTTTCCGCCAGCATCTGCCGGCCCCGAGGCCTCATCCGCTGAGACCGGAATCGAGTGCGCGGTAAATACCAGGCGCGCGCGGTCCCTGCGTGCGGCCGGGATCTTCACCAAAGATTGCCGGACAGCGGCGACATAGGCACCGATGAAAAGGGGGTGGTCGTGAAAACCGCGGAGTTTCTCGAGGTTAAATGCACTGTCTCCTAGGTGCTCGCGAATCCGTGCGATGTCCTCGTGGTACTGGCGGCAACCGGAATAGCCGGACCAGGCGCTAGTTGCGAACACGAGGGCATTTTTCACGCCGTCTGCCGCCATCTGCAAAGCGGTGTCCTCCGCCATCGGGTGCCAATTGCGGTTGCCGAAGTAGACGGGAAGAGCGATTCCCTTCACCTTCAGTGCGGTCTCCAGGTTGCGGATAATCTCCCGGTTGAGGTTGTTGAGCGGGGACTTTCCGTTGAAGTGGGAATAGTGCTCCCCGACCTCATCGAGCCGCTCGGGTGGGATTCCGCGGCCACGGGTGACGTTTTCCAGGAAGGGGCGAACATCTTCCATCTTCTCGGGGCCGCCAAAGGACAGCACCATAATCGCATCGTAGTTTTGGGAGGACATAGTGCCTGAGTCTATCCCCCGATACTTAAGTGACACTGAGACCGACTTTTACTGGGGAATTGTGCGATTGGCGACGAGGTGTGCTGTGATAGTCGCCGTCAGCGCGAAGAAAGCCGCAATGAGAAACGGCCTTGGGTTCTCGGCCCTCTTTAGTTCGTATCCAATGTCGTCCTCGAGCGCAGTGTAGGCGTCGCGAAGTTGCTCAAGAGAAGCGGCACTGTAGAACTGTCCCTCGGTCTTGCGCGCAATCTCGCGGAGGGACTCATCGTCGTTCGGTACCGGAATCGGTTCGCCCTGGACGGTGATGATGCCATCTTGCGTACCAAATGAGATAGTGCTGATTGGTATGCCAGCTTTCGCCGCCTCATCCGCGGCCGTAAAAGCACCGCGCGGATCGTCCAACTCCTGCGGGACCGTTTGCTTGCCGTCGGAAAGCAGGACTATTGTCGCCGGCGGTGTGCCCTCTGCCTCTCCCTTAATGGACTCGGTCAGCTGCTTGATCGAGTCCAACGCTGCGGCAATCGCATCGCCGGTAGCTGTTGCCTGGTCCAGTTGGGCCCCGTCGAGCGCACGGATGACGGTGTCGTGGTCCGTGGTTGGGCTCACCGGAGTTTGGGCGCGACCCGAAAAAGTCACCAACCCGATATTGAGATTGTCTGGAAGATTCTCGATAAATTCGCGTCCCGCAGCCTTCGCTGCGGAGATACGATCTGGAGTCACGTCGGTCGCAGACATGGAAAGTGAGACATCCACAACCATCATTACGGTCGCCCTGTTCCGAGCTACCTTCGTCTCCGAGATAGGCCCAGCGAGACCAATGATCACTAGGGTCAGGGACACTAGAGCGAGCGCGACCGCCGCATGGCTCACCCAACCTCTCACGCCCGACGCGAGCTTTCCGACGATGGCAAAGTTGCCGAAAGCTATAGCCCGCCGCGCGCGGTTACGCGTGCTCAGCCAATAGAACACGGCGCCCAACGCGGGAAGAGCTAGAGCAGCCAGCCAGGTGGGGTGAGCAAAGATTGAATTCAGGAAATCCATCGAAGCCTACCTGCTAGTTCCTACCTATTTGCCGTGCGAAGTCAAGGACCCAGTCCCCGTCTGTACGCAGAGTCACTACCTTAGCCCGCACCGAGCGCAACTGGTCCAGTACCTTGCGGTGGTGCTTGGCCGCTTCCATTGCGTATTGTTTGCGAGTCTCGGTGTTGATATTCAACTCGACAGTCTTGCGGGTAGCGGAGTCAGCCAGCACGACGGGGCCCGTGCCGGGTAGTTCCTCGTCGGCCGGGTCCACCAACCTGATGGCGAGAATGTCAGTCTGCGCTGCGGCTACCTTGAGAGCGTCGCCCCAATCTAGTGGTCCGAGAAAATCGGAAATTATGACCAGCAATCCCGGACGTGGGGAACGCGTCATCGCGATGTCTATATCCGTAGCAAGTGTATTTTCCCCGTGAGCATTTGCCAGGCGGTGCAGCAGCTGCAGATTATGAGCACGCCCCGCCCCTGGGGCTATCTGGACAGGACCGGCTATCAGGCCGGTGCGCGAACCAGGGGCGTCGTTGAGCATCGCGACTGCTCCAGTCGCTGCGGTGAGCAAATGCCGTTTGGTGGTGCCGGATACCCCGGTGGCGAGGCGGGCGGCGGGTTCCGCTACTACCCAGCATTCGAGCTCGCGCTCAGCCTCCTCCGTGCGAACGTGGGCGACTGAAGTTCGAGCAGTGACGGCCCAATCCATCCTTCGGACGTCGTCACCGATCACGTACTCGCGCGCGGCATCGGGCTGCGAACCGGGGCCATTGTAGGAGGAAAGGAAATTTCCACGGAGCAGGCCGTTAAGCCGACGCTGAACAGTCAACTCGATGTAGGCGAGGACTCGTTTTAGGTCCCTTGCAGTCGCCTCTTGGCCGGGAGTCTCCGCACTCTGCGTCTGCGCGGGATTGCTTTTAGCCATGGGATTGCTTCTTTAAGACTGTTGTTCCTCAGCGGACTGCGGCAGCCGGACGCGAGACAGAACCTGGTCGATGACGTGCTCGGGGGTTATGCCATCCGCAAGGCCCTCGTAGCTAAGGACCAGTCGGTGGCGTAGAACATCCGGGAGCACCGAGACTACATCGTTGGGTACGACGTAGTCTCGGCCGGAGAACAGAGCGTGGGCGCGTGCCGCCGCAATCGTTCCGAGCGTCGCGCGAGGCGAAGCGCCATAGGCTAGCCAGCGGTCCACGTCTTTCAGATCTGCACGCGACGGAGATCGGGTGAGCTCGACGACCGCGACCACGTAGTCAATTAGGCTGTGGTGCACAAATACTTCGCGAGTGGCCCGCTGCATATCCCGAACCTGTTCGGGAGAGAGAACCTGCTGCGCAACTGGCGGCGTGGCACCCATTCGGTAGACAATTTCGCGTTCTTCAGAGGGACTCGGGTACCCCACGAGTATCTTGAACAGGAATCGGTCCCGCTGCGCCTCAGGAAGCGGGTAAACACCCTGGTTTTCAATGGGGTTCTGAGTTGCGAGGACGAGGAACGGCTCCGGCACGGGACTGGTATTGCCAGCGATTGATACCTGGTGCTCCGCCATCACTTCCAGCAGAGCGGACTGCACCTTGGCCGGGGCGCGGTTGATTTCGTCCGCGAGGACGATATTGGCCATTACAGGGCCGTGCTCGAGGAGAAACTCCGAGGTGTCCTGGCGGAAGATCCGCGTGCCGACAATGTCGGACGGAACCAGGTCCGGAGTGAACTGGATGCGCGAGTAGGACCCGCCCATGACCTTGGCAAAGGTGGATACGGCGAGTGTTTTGGCAACGCCCGGGACTCCTTCAAGAAGGACGTGACCCCCGGCGAGCATCGCGATGAAGAGCTGCTTGCACAGGTGCTCCTGTCCGACGACTACCTTGCCGAGTTCGGCGTACGCCCTTTCCACAGTGGCGTGCATTTCGGCGTCGACAGGAGCGTTTGCGTGAGTCACGTGAGAACCTTCTTTGGAAAATGAGAGTGCTGCCAGCCGGAGAAAAAATCAATGGGCAATCGCGGCCATTGGTAACGGCAGGCAGCTAATTCGGCTAGACCAGTCGGACGACGTTCGGCGTCATTCCGTTATAGCGGACCGGCGAAATCTTGACCACAGAACCGGACTGTGGAGCCTCAATCATCTGCCCATCGCCAAGGTAAATGGCGACATGCCCGTGACCGTTGGGTCCCCAGAACAGCAGGTCACCGCGCTTCATCTGGGACACCGGGTAGTGCGTGCCGCGCTGGTACTGGTAGCCCGTGTAGTGCGGAAGGTCAATACCAATTGCAGCGAAAGCGTAGATAGTCAGGCCTGAGCAGTCGAAACCAACCTTGTTGTAGTCTCCGTGCGCGTCGGCGACACCGCCGTCACGGATGCCCTTGGTCGGACCATTGGCGTTGCCGCCGCCCCATGCGTACGGAACGCCGAGCTGACCCATTGCACGGGAAATGACTGCCTCGATCTTCGCGCTCGAGGAGCCCGTGGAGGCCTGACCTGTTTCGGGGTTGCTCGGGGTTGCCGTCTGCGCCGGGGTACCGGCCGCAGAGCTAGAGGAGCTTGCCGACGACTCCTCCTCCGCTGCGTTTTCCTCGCTACTCGAGCCGGTCGATCCCGTGGAACCCGCTGAGCCCGTGGACTGTTCGGAGTTTTCGGTGCCGGCTCCGGAGGAAGACGAAGACGAGGACGACGAGGAGCCCTGAGCGGAGCTGCTATTGCTGGAGGAGTCGGAAGAGCCCGAAGAGCCCTGAGAACCGCTGGACTGCGCAGTGCCGGACTGAGTTGTGCCAGCCTGCGCGCTGCTGGACTGACTCGAACCGGTGTCGGAATCAGAGGACGACTCGGACGCGCGAGTCTGCGCTTCCTGACGCGCCTTCGCGGCGGCCTCGTTAGCGGCCTTCTTAGCGGCAGCGTCCTCGGCTTCCTTGCGGGCCTTGTCGGATTCGTACTCGGCGCGCTTCTGGTTCAGATCGTTGACAGCGCCTCGAGCTGCTTCCAATGCGGCTTTGGCAGCTTCACGTTCAACCTGAGCCTTCTGGTACTGCTCCTGCTCTTTCTGCAGCTCTTGGTTAGCGTCCGTGTAAGCAGACTCTGCTTCAGTGTGACGCTGCTGTGCGGTGTTTTCGGCCGATTCAGCCTGAGCCTTTTTATCCCGTAGCGACGACTCCTGGTTTGCAGCCTCAGTGCGGGCCTTATCCATGTTGTCGACCGTCTTCTGCTGCTTCTCTGCCTCACGACGGATAGCTGCCTGGCGGTTAAGCGCCTCTGCTACATCGCGTGCACCTTCGAAGAACGTGCTCTGCGAAGATCCCTGGCGCATAATCGAACGGGCTAGCTCATTAAACTGCTTCTGCGCGTTGCGGAGATCGCTGTGAGCACGGTGAAGCTGGTTTCGAGCCTCGTCGACAGCTGCGCGAGCCTGATCTGCGGCGTTACGTGCAGCTTCAAGGTCGACCATTGCCTTGTTAACGGATTCACGCAGCGTGCCCATGCGGAGTTCAAGGTCTGAAACTTGACGCTCGTGTTGGGTGACATTGGCGACCAGCGCCTGAAGAACGTTAGTGGCGTGCGCGGCTGCGTCTTCGGCCTGTCGAATCTGGGCATTGCTCGGATTAATTGGCTGCGCCGCGGCGACCTGCGAGTTGGTCGCAACGAGACCCGCAATCATGACGCCAGCGATGGGGCGTGTCCAATGGGATGCACGGAACTTCTGATTTCGCGACACCACTTGACTCCTAGAAAACTGTCTATATTGGCGCGCAACTGCTCTCGCCGTCGAGCCAACGACTTCCCCATCGCTGTCTCTTCGGTGTCGGCAAACATCTCGGGACTGAGCCCTCTAATGCTGCCGGTTGATCAATTGCGCTCTTTCATTAGTCAACCCAGGTAACTTGAGACCTCAGTTAACTTCATGCAGAACATTACGGCCCATGAACACCTAATAAAACATAAGTAACAGTTTCAACACGAGTGAAGCGCTTCGTGACCAATTCGTTATACCGCCCAGCCTGCGGATTTGGATTTCGTAATTCATCGTGTGAAATATGTCACACTTATGACTTTTCTCGGCATGTCGCTACCACTTGGTCATTGTTAAAATTATGCGCAAGAATGCCCGGTCAAGCGTCATTGCTTGACCGGGCATCGAGTGGATTTGCCCCTAAAATTCAGGGGCGCGGAGGTCTACTTGGCTCGTTTCTTTTTCTGGAACTATCGACTTTCAGTCATCTTGGTCGCAGGTCTTTTCATCCAGTAGGCGGTCAACGCGAAAAAGATTGCGATTATGACGGCGCCGACGATAAGGCTGTAAATCGTCCACGGCACGGAATATGAGCCCAGGTCGTCCAAAAGTGCGTTGAGTGATACCACCGGCTCTCGAACATGCTCGAGGTAGTCTTGTTCTCCCTCGGCTATAGCCGCGCGCGGAAAATCCTCGGAGGCGACAGAGACGAAATTGGGCGTCCGGATGATCGCGGTGCCGCCGAGGTCGTGTGCTATCTGGCGCGCCATAGAAAAGTAGTCGGCATTTATGTCGAAGTTGTCGTAGGCGAGGATATTGATATCGCTCTTCTTAGCTGCTGGATGTTCGTTCAATACCGTCTGTAGGGCGTCTTTTAGCTGACCGTTAGAAGTGACAACATCCTCGTTCTGTAGGAGTTCAATAGCCTTGTCAAGCGGCATTGTTTCGAGCGTGTATTCCTTAGCCATTGCTTTAAGTGTGGGCCTTCCGGATGGTGGTCTGGAGGCTCGGTTAGAATCCGTAACCCATCTTTCGTGAATTGCTTGAGTCGGCTTATGGGCCATGGGTGTACGCGGAGTTCCGAGCGTGCCTCTTTATATTGCACCGTTTTTCTGGCAAACGGGGGTAGCAAAGGTCGGCGCGCCGCAATCTGTTGTGTCCTGCAGAACGCTTGTACTGTTAAGGTGGTTTCTAAGGACGAGGACACGCCCTCCGGGTCTGCGCGTTGAGCCGCGTAAGGGCCAAAACTAGTGGTTCGTTGCTTTAATGGAGTACTAGGGGGCGACGTGCTCGCACCTGCGCCCATCGGAGTGCCGAATTCGAGTGCCGGTATTTCTCCGTAACATGGCGTTTACTCACCCGAAGAGAAATGGAGCTGACTGTGGCTGAAAGCAAGAACTCCTTCAATGCAAAGCGCAAGCTTGAGGTCGGCGGTAAGTCTTACGACTACTTCGCCCTCGACGCTGTGCCTGGCATGGAGAAGCTGCCCTACTCGTTGAAGGTTCTCGGCGAGAACCTGCTGCGCAACGAGGATGGCGCAAACATCACCGAGGATCACATCAAGGCTATTGCGAACTGGGTTCCGTCGGCCGACCCGTCGATCGAGATTCAGTTCACCCCTGCTCGCGTCATCATGCAGGACTTCACCGGTGTTGCCTGTGTTGTTGACCTTGCCACCATGCGTGAGGCTGTTAAGACCCTGGGCGGCGACCCGGACCAGGTTAACCCCTTGAACCCGGCTGAGATGGTCATCGACCACTCCGTCATCATCGAGGCTTTTGGTAGCGAGGATGCCCTTGCTAAGAACGTCGAGATTGAGTACCAGCGCAACGAAGAGCGCTACAAGCTACTGCGTTGGGGTACCGGAGCATTCTCTAACTTCCGTGTTGTTCCTCCGGGAACCGGTATTGTTCACCAGGTCAACATCGAGTACTTGGCTCGCGTTGTCTTCGACAACGATGGTCTGACCTACCCGGACACCTGTGTTGGTACTGACTCTCACACCACCATGGAAAACGGCCTGGGTGTCCTGGGCTGGGGTGTCGGCGGTATTGAGGCTGAGGCAGCAATGCTCGGCCAGCCGATTTCCATGCTGATTCCGCGCGTTGTCGGCTTTAAGCTGACCGGCGATATCAAGCCGGGCGTGACCGCTACCGACGTCGTTCTTACCGTCACCGATATGCTTCGCCAGCACGGCGTTGTCGGCAAGTTCGTCGAATTCTACGGCGCAGGTGTCGCGAAGCTCCCGCTGGCTAACCGCGCCACCATCGGTAACATGTCGCCGGAATTCGGCTCGACCGCCGCAATGTTCCCGATCGACCAGGAGACCGTCAAGTACCT
Organism: Corynebacterium lactis RW2-5; assembly: GCF_001274895.1. Classification (NCBI taxonomy): domain Bacteria; kingdom Bacillati; phylum Actinomycetota; class Actinomycetes; order Mycobacteriales; family Corynebacteriaceae; genus Corynebacterium; species Corynebacterium lactis. The sequence goes on along the minus strand of NZ_CP006841.1, from coordinate 1,410,008 downwards.
GGCGCTGACCGGCCGTGATGAGAAGACTCTGGAGCTCGTCGAGGCTTACGCCAAGGCTCAGGGCATGTGGCTGGACGAGAACACTCCGGAGGCTGAGTACTCCGAGTACCTCGAGCTGGATCTGTCCACCGTCGTTCCCTCCATTGCTGGCCCGAAGCGTCCGCAGGACCGCATCGAGCTGTCGTCCGCTAAGGAGCAGTTCCGCAAGGATCTGCATAACTACTCTGACGGTGAGGTCAAGGAGCCGGTCAAGGCTTCCGCCGCTGATTCCGAGCTGGCTGCTGACTACAACGAGTCCCGTCCGGGCAACGGTGAATCCGCAGCCGAGGGCGCTGAGGGCCGTCCGTCCTCCCCGATTACCGTCACTTCCCCGAAGGGCGGCGAGTACACCCTCGACCACGGTATGGTCGCGATCGCTTCGATCACCTCCTGCACCAATACGTCGAACCCGTCCGTTATGGTCGGCGCTGGCCTGCTGGCCCGCAAGGCACTGGAAAAGGGCCTGTCCGCAAAGCCGTGGGTCAAGACCATTTGTGCTCCGGGCTCCCAGGTCGTCAACGGCTACTTCAAGCGTGCTGATCTCTGGAAGGACCTCGAGGGCCTCGGCTTCTACCTTGCCGGTTTCGGCTGTGCTACCTGTATCGGTAACTCCGGCCCGCTGCCCGCTGAGGTTTCTGCCGCCATCAACGAGGCTGACCTGGCCGCTACCGCAGTCCTGTCCGGTAACCGTAACTTCGAGGGTCGCATCTCCCCCGACGTTAAGATGAACTACCTGGCTTCCCCGATTCTGGTTATCGCTTACGCGATTGCTGGCACCATGGACTTCGACTTCGAGACCGACGCTCTTGGTCAGGATGCCGAAGGCAACGATGTCTTCCTAAAGGACATCTGGCCGTCCACTGAGGAAATCGAGGAGACCATCCAGGCCTCCATCTCCTCCGAGCTGTACGACGAGGACTACAAGGATGTCTTCGCTGGCGACGAGCGTTGGCAGAACCTGCCGACTCCGGAGGGCAAGACCTTCGCATGGGACGACGCTTCCTCCTACATCCGCAAGGCACCGTACTTCGATGAGATGGGCATGGAGCCGGAGGCTGTCTCCGATATCAAGGGCGCCCGTGTCCTGGCTGCTCTGGGAGACTCGGTCACCACTGACCACATTTCCCCTGCATCCTCTATTAAGCCGGGCACCCCTGCTGCTCAGTACCTCGATTCCATGGGCGTCGCACGCAAGGATTACAACTCCCTCGGTGCTCGCCGTGGTAACCACGAGGTTATGGTCCGCGGTACCTTCGCTAACATCCGCCTGCAGAACCAGCTGCTTGACGGCGTTTCCGGTGGCTACACCCGCGACTTCACCCAGGAGGGCGGCCCGCAGTCCTTCATCTACGATGCTGCTCAGAACTACAAGGCTGCCGGCACCCCGCTGGTCGTCATCGGTGGTAAGGAGTACGGCACCGGCTCGTCTCGTGACTGGGCTGCTAAGGGAACCCTGTTGCTCGGCGTCAAGGCTGTCTTCGCTGAGTCCTTCGAGCGTATCCACCGTTCGAACCTGATTGGTATGGGCGTCGTTCCGCTGCAGTTCCCGGAGGGCGAGTCCTGGAAGTCCCTGGGCATCGACGGCACTGAGACCTTCGATATCGAGGGTCTGGAGGAGCTGAACAACGGCACCACCCCGAAGACCGTCAAGGTCACCGTCACCAAGGAGTCGGGCGAGTCCTTCGACTTCGACGCTGTTGTCCGCATCGATACCCCCGGTGAGGCCGACTACTACCGTCACGGCGGCATTCTGCAGTTCGTTCTGCGCAACATGATCAAGGGCTAAGTTTCCTTGGAAAACGTGCGCTGACCTCTGCAGCGATTTCAAGGCCGGGGAGCCGAACGTCTTAGGGGAGAATTCTCCGCTGGGCACACCGGTTCCCCGGCCTTTCGCATCGGGGGCAGGCGCGCGTTACTTGAGTAGGGAGTTTCTATGCCTAAAGTCAGCGACCAAGCTTTGGCACTGCGGCGGCACGAGATTCTCGACGGAGCCAGGCAGTGCTTTTCGGAGTTCGGATACGAGGGCGCAACTGTTTCGCGTCTGGAAACTGCCACCGGGAAATCGCGCGGGGCGATATTCCATCACTTCGGGTCTAAAGAGGGGCTGTTTCTCGCCCTCGCTGAGGACGATGCGGCTTCCATGGCTGAGATCGCAGAAAGTTCCGGACTAGTCGAGGTGATGCGAGACATCGTCGCTCACCCTGACAAGCACGAATGGCTGGGAACTCGTTTGGAGATTGCCCGAAAACTTCGCTCGGACGCGGAGTTTCGATTCAAATGGCTTGAACACCAGGACCGTTTGGATGAAGCGGTCCAGCAAAGGCTCCTTCAAACGTCGTCAAGCGGTTCCCTGCGAGGCGATTACTCTGTCCGAACTATGCAGTTGTTTCTGGAGCTAATTCTGGATGGCATTATCGTCCGGTTAGCATCTGGCCGCTCTGTTGAAGAATTGGATATTGTCCTGGATCTTGTCGAAGATAGCGTTCGTCGCAACACTAAATAATCGCTATCGCTCCTAGCCCGCTGCTGCTTCTTGCGCAGCGGGTTTTTCAGTGCCGTCGTAAAGCGTATTTAGTTAAATGGCGACTAAATGGACTAAGCTGTCTAGTTATGAAGACGGGAAAGTTCTTATTGGTCGCGCTGCGCCCCGCAGACGGTGCAGGGCGGGCTGAATATCTCGACTTCCTCGAAGCCTCGGGGCTGGAGAAGGAAGAGTTAGATCTTCTCACCGTGGCGCGCCCGGACACTGTCCTTCCGAATCTTGGCGAGTACGCGGGTGTCTTTGTTGGTGGCAGTCCCTTTAATGTCACCGACCTGGAGCATTCTGATTTGCAGAAGCACTCGCACGACCTGCTATATCAGGTCTTAACCAGTTCGGTACCAGCGCTATTTACCTGCTACGGAGCCAGCTATACCGCTTTCACTTTCGGCGGCCTAGTAAATAGGGATTTTGGTGAAAAGGCCGGCGTTTCCCGTGTCGAGCTCACCAACGCCGCGCAATTGGACCCCGTCGCTCAAGTACTTCCTCCATGCTTTGGGGCATTGACTGGGCACAAGGAGTCCGTTGCAATTCTTCCCCGCCACGCGAGTCTGCTGGCGAGTGGTCCTACCTGCCCGGTTCAGATGTATTCAATTGGTTCTCGAAACTGGGTTACTCAGTTCCATCCCGAAATGAACGCAGCTGGGCTTCTGCGAAGGATGTCCTTTTACGCCAACGATGGCTATTTCCTGCCGGAGGAAGTCGAGGAGATCAAGCGGACGATTGAGGCCGCAGACTTGTCTGGGGTCGCACTTATAATTCCCCGATTTGTCGACTATGCGTTAGAGATCTTCAACGCGCGGGAGAAGGCGTTTCACAATGCCTGACCCCGCGGTTATCCGTGCTGATTCGACGAAGCCGTTCTTGCTCCTGTCCACCAGGGGGGAGGACGTGGCGGCGCACGCGGAGCACCTCTCCTTCGCCGGAACTGCCGGTATCGCTCCTGCGAAGCTGCACCAGATCCGACTCGAAAAGGGCCTTCCTTCGGCACTGTCTCTGGATGATTACTCCGGCATTATCGTCGGCGGAGGCCCGTTTAATTCCTCGGATGAGATTAAAAGCGGCCTTCAAAAGCGAGTCGAGTCCTGGTTCGACGATGTTTTGGCGGAGGTGCTCGATCGGGACTTCCCATTTCTGGGTGCCTGTTACGGGGTTGGCCTACTGGGTATGGCTGGCTCCGGCTCGGTATCTCGTCGGCACGGTGAAGAGGCCGACGTCATCACAATTAAGAAGACTGCGGAAGGCACGGTCGACCCGATACTTGAAGGACTGCCCACGACGTTCCACGGAATAGTAGGACACAAGGAAGCAATTGACCAGCTTCCGGCCGATGCAACGTTGCTAGCAACGGGCGACAATTGCCCCGTTCAGATGTTCCGTATCGGTGCCAATGCCTACGCAACACAGTTTCATCCGGAACTGGATGCTGACACCTTCGCGCAGCGCCTGCGCATATACTCGAACCAAGGTTATTACCAACCAGGTTCGGATAGTGCCGCAGTGGAGGCTGCGCGACGTCTGGATGTTAAGCGCAGTGGCCAAATCCTGCGAAATTTTGCACGGATTCATGTCGCGAGAAGAGTCTGACTAACTGAGAGATTTCGAGGGGTTTCCGTCTGTGGTGAGTAGTTCGGATAAGGCCCGCATCAGCAGCCCTATGATGCCCTCGATTGAGTTGGCTGTTTTGCGGGCCGGTGCGCTAATCATTTCGATAACTGGTCTCCTGTGGCAGATTGAATCGGTCTTTCGATCCATTCCGCCTTCAGCTTTCTTCACGCACTGGTTTCCTTTCGCATCCGTTTTTGCCTTCGTCCTGAGCGATGTCTTGCTGCTGGTTGCCTTTGCGCTAAACACCCGCAGGGCCCTTATCTCCGCGCTGCAGTTCCCCATGTACATCATGCTGGTCCTGCTAGCGTTCGCTTTCACTTACGACGATGTACAACGCACTCCCGTCGGAAATGCACTCTGGTTCAGTCCGTTCGCGGGACTTGCGCTGGTCGCCTTCGCAATGACTGTCCCGCTGCGAATCAGCTTGTCGATTATGGCTTTCGTCCCTGGGCTCATCGCGGTTTTGAATTCCTGGTTCCTCGGCCACACCTTCTGGCTGGATATGCTTGCCGACGTCGGCTTTAACCTCGTCAATACCTTTCCGTTTGTTATCTTTTCGGGTTCCGCACGGCCCGTCGCGAAGCTGATTGACGATACCTATTCGCAGTCACGAAAAGTCACGGAACGCGCCGAACGAATCCGGGTCCAAGGCGAGGCTATGGGCACGTTCACCGCCTACGTGCACGATTACGTCCTTGCGGCGCTCAGCGCTATCGGGAAGGGAATGAATGTAAGTTTCTCGCTCGATGCGCAGACGGGACAGTTCTTTTCGCCCCGGGACTATGTCGACGGAACACGCTTCGGCCGTCGTGTAGCGGAGCAGGTAACTAAGGTCTCGAATGATACCGAAGTCGCAGTGAACCTAGCCGACCCGTCTAAGCCGGTGTATATCCCGGGAGAGGTTGCCAACACTCTGCTTCTTGCAGTGTCCGAGGTAGCTACGAATTCACAGAAACACGCAGGTGACGACGCGAAAAAGTCCTGCTCCGTGGATATTCTTCCGGGTGAGGTCCACATCCGGTTCACGGATGACGGTATCGGATTTGACGCCCAGAGTATCGATCCGCACCGTGCCGGTGTGCGGCTGAGCGTCAAGGGCCGCGTCGACTCCCTACGCGGTGGAGAAGCAAAAGTCGTGTCGGCCCCGGGCCAAGGTACTACGGCGGTGCTGTCCTGGCGAGGTAACACCTCCCCAGTTGCCGACGAAGTCGAACAACGGGAGATGCCTGAGGCGGCGTCGGTCTACAACTTGATGGGAATGTCCATCGTCTACTCGTGGCAGTTCTATGTTGCGCTATTGGCAATTATGGTGATTGTTCTGACGAGTAATGATCAGCTCCTTTTCCCCTCTGGGCAGATCAGCCTCGCCATCTTTGCTATTTTGTCCGCTGTTTTGATGTTCGGACGATACGATCAACTACCGCTGGGACGCACAGTTTTTGTTTCCACTGCTTTAGTCTGGCTGGCTGTTGTCGGCGTATTCCAGCCGATGCCCAACTTGATTGAGTGGTCGTACCTGTGGCACTTCAACATCGTGGCGCTATTGGCAGCGATGTTCGCTATTCGAGGTCGTCCCCTCGCCGCAGTTTTGTCGGTGGCTATGGCGTTTGTTCTCGTGCAGTCGCTGCATGTGTTCGGGGTGATTCCGAACCATCACGTAACCGGAATCGATCTCCTGGTCAGGTCGGTAATTGTAGTCGCAGGTGTGCTCACGGCGATTATGGTCGGCTTCCTGACACGTAATGTTCCTGGCTCTATACAGGAGTACAACCGAGCCCTGTTTGAGGCTGCTGCAGCCAAGGAGCTGGAGCGCAGCATGCAGAATAACTACGAGTGGCTGGAAAATCAGGTTGGCCCGGTATTCCTGGCGGCAAACGCTATGGAGACTCCGACGCAACGTCTGCAACAGCGGGCCCGGCTGACGGAGGGAAAGCTGCGGGACGTCCTGCGCTCCCCCCGCCTGAATAATCCGGCGCTGCACCAGAGCGTTTGGGAGGCTCGGGCCCGCGGGGTTAAGGTGCGCCTTATGGATGATCGGCGCCACGAGCCTCGAAATAGCTCAACGTCCGATGTGCGCGACTTTCCGCTCATCGACGAGGATGCGGCCGTTCAAAAGTTACTCCCCGAGTTCCTTCAAGTTATTGATGACGCGGAGGAGGGGCAGGTCACAATTCGACTTCTTCCCCCCGGCAGGCGTGCGTTTGCTTCCATTTCGGATAAAAATGGGGTCCAAAGGTTTAATAGCGCTGGAGAGAAGATTTAATGCGAGATTTCACTGAGGACGTGGCTGCGGAAATCGGAAGCGTCGGCGATACGGACGTTACGGTGAACAGCGGCCAGGATGAGCGGAAACTCCGCGTCGCTGCAATCGACGATCACGCCCTGACTCTTCAGGGATTAAAGGCTCTTCTTGGCAGTGCCGAGGACATGGATCTGGTGGGGTGCTTCGGGACAGTCCCGGAACTGCTGGCTGCGACCGCTAATGATGATCGTCTCGATGCCGTCGTGCTCGACCTTCGCCTGGCAGATCAGTCCGACCCGGCGCAAAACGTCCTTTCTCTGGAATTGGTAACCGATCACGTGCTCATTCTTTCCTCTGCCGAAAGCCCCTATCTGGTGCGCAAGGCGGTGCGCACCGGAGTCATGGGCGTGGTTCAAAAATCGGAGTCACCAGAGACAATCCTCTCCGCGGTGCGGCTGGCGGCTTCGGGCAAGGGGGCGCTGACCACTGAGTGGGCCTCGGTCGTCGACTCAGATCCGTTATTGGACTCGGTTGACCTGTCCGAGCGTCAGCGAGAGGTTTTGGAGCTCTATGCCTCAGGCGAACCTACTAAGCGCGTGGCCACCATGACGGGTCTGACCCCGAACACGGTTCTCGATTACCTAGGTCGAATCCGGGCAAAATACGCGGCGGCAGGCCGTGCGGAGCACAGCCTGAACAAGTCGGAAATCTACCGCCTGGCCCAACAGGATGGCTACCTGCCGGGACCGATGGACGTCGGGTAGAGCAAGCTCTTAAGCTGCGGCTAAGGCTTAAACTAGGCGAGCTCGACGATTTCCATATAGTCGTCGCTCCACAGGTCCTCTGTTCCGTCGGGAAGCACGATGACGCGCTCCGGTTCGAGGGCCTTTACTGCTCCCGGGTCGTGCGTGACCAGGACGACGGCTCCCGTGTATGTCTTCAGTGCGTCGAGCACCTGCTCGCGGGACATCGGGTCCAGGTTGTTGGTGGGCTCGTCGAGAAGCAGCACGTTTGCACGCGAGCTGACCAGGGTGGCCAGTGCTAGGCGGGTTTTCTCACCGCCTGAGAGTGTTCCGGCGGGTTGCTCCAGCTTGTCGCCGGAGAACATGAACGCGCCGAGCAGGCTGCGCAGCTCCGGCTCGTTGACGTCGGGGCAAGCGTAGACGGTGTTTTCCCAAACGGTCTTATCCGGATCGATGGTGTCGTGCTCCTGTGCGAAGTAGCCGATCCTCAGTCCGTGCCCAGAGACGATGCCGCCCTCTCCATCGGTGCGTTCGACACCGGCTAGCAGCTTCAGGAGAGTCGTCTTTCCTGCGCCGTTGAAGCCAAGCACGACCACGCGCGAGCCCTTGTCGATTGCCAGGTCGACGCCGGCGAACACCTCGAGGGAGCCGTACATCTTGGTCAGCCCCTTGGCGTTGAGCGGGGTCTTGCCGCACGGCGCCGGTTCCGGGAAGGAAATATGGGCGACCTTGTCTTCCAGACGCACCTCGTCGAGGCTGTTCATCATTCGGTCGGCTCGAGCGACCATCTGCTTGGCGGCCTTCGCCTTGGTGGCCTTGGCACCCAACTTCTCGGCCTGCTTGCGCAGTGCGCTGGCCTTCTTCTCCGCATTGGCGAATTCGCGGCGTCGGCGGGCCTCGTCGGTCGCGCGCGCGGAGAGGTAGTTCTTCCATCCCATGTTGTACACGTCCGCCTCGGCGCGGACCGCGTCGAGGAACCAGACCTTGTTGCACACGGCTTCGAGCAACTCGACATCGTGGGAGATCATAATCAGGCCGCCCTCGTGCTTGCGCAGGAAATCGCGCAGCCAGGTAATCGAATCGGCATCAAGGTGGTTGGTCGGCTCGTCCAGCAGCAGGGTCGTCTGTGACTTTCCCGAGCCTTCCGAGGCCGCAAAAAGGATCTGCGCCAGCTCAACGCGGCGGCGCTGACCTCCGGAGAGGGTTTTCAGCGGTTGGTCCAATACACGCTCAGGCAGACCGAGGGCGTCACAGATGCGCGCAGCTTCGGCGTTTGCCTCGTATCCGCCGAGGTCGTGGTATCGCTCCTCGAGTCGCGAAAACTTCCGGATCGCGGCGTCGCGCTTGGAGTCATCCAGGGTGGTCTCCATGATTTCCTGCTGTCGGTCCATGCTGCGGCGAATCTGGTCTAGTCCGCGGGCCGAGAGCACTCGGTCGCGCGCAGTCTGGTCGATATTGCCCTCGCGGGAGTCCTGCGGGAGGTATCCGATGGGGCCGGACCTGGTGACGGAGCCACCGTAGGGTTCGTTTTCCCCGGAGAGGATGCGCATGGTTGTCGTCTTACCCGCGCCATTGCGTCCAACCAGGCCAATGCGGTCGCCCGGCTGTACACGCAGGTGTTCGCCATCGGCGGTGAGAAGAGTGCGGGCGCCGACGCGGACTTCAAGGTCATGGGTAACAATCACGAACGAGTAGCCTACCATTTATGATCTCTGCTCCCCTCTCCGCCACCGTCATCGGCCTGGGGCCCGCCGGCCGAATCCTGGCCCACCGCGCGGCCGCCCGCGGCTGGGATGTCACCGCCTTCGACCCGGCCGGGGGCACGCTTCCCTCGACCATCGGCCTATGGGCCCACCAGATACCCGGTTGGGCACCGCAGAGCCTGATCGCCGCGGACTTCTTCCCCACCGTTGTGCTTGCCGACGGCGCCTCGGTCCGACTCGGCCGAAAGTACTGCGTCATCGACAACGATTGCCTCGCGAACCTCGGAGGGTTCGAAGTCGTGAAGCGCAAGGCGACGACGGCGGACTGCGTTGGCAAGGCCGCGGTGACTGCCACCGGCGAGGCGGCTGCCGCCTATGGTCCGGAAGGTCAGGCGCGGCAGTTGGCTATAGGCCATATCTTTGAGGTCGGCGACCTACCGGAGGGTGTCGCGGAGCCCGTGCTTATGGATTTCCGGCAAGTCGGCGATGACAGGGGTCCCGCTAGCTTTTCCTACCGGATCCCGCTTGGGCGCGGGAGATTCCTCATCGAAGAGACCATCCTCGCTACAGCGGTACCGCTCAAGAAAGACAGCAGAACTGCGGACGAGAAGTACCTGTTGGATTTGCTGAGGCGAAGGCAGTCACGACGTTTAGAGGACCTCGGCGTCGATTCCCGGGCGGCCGTACAGGAGGAGGTCGTGTCTTTCCCTCTGCTGAGTATGAAAGACCGCTCACAGTGCTTGGCAACTCGATGCCGGTTGCGCCGCCCCACAGCGCAGTCGCTAATTGATGTGTCATTTGGCTTCGCAGGAGGTTGGATGCACCCGGCAACGGGGTACTCGGTGGGGCCCGTTTTAGACGGTGTGGACTCATTTCTTACCGCCCTGGAGCGCGAAGCGCGGTGTGGAAAGCAGGAGGTGTTCGCGGCGTCGGTAAGCAGAATTTGGCTGCTGCGGCTGAGGGAGCGAGGGCTGGCTGCCCTGCTGCACTTTAACCGGGCAGAGACGCTGGAGTTCTTCGCCGCGTTTTTCAGTCTCCACGAGCGGCACATTTTTGCCTACCTGACGGGTACCACGTGGAGCGCGACGATGAGAGCCATGCTGGGGGTAGCGGTTCCTCTATGGAAACGGAATCCCAGGTTGCTTGGGGTGTTGATTCTGGGTTTCCTACAGGGGTGCGCCGCCTGGAGGGCACCTTTATGGAGAAGGTTACGCGAGAAGTAAACGAGGCCTGGTGAAAACCTTAACTAGACCCCCTGTGGGGCTTTATGAATCGCGAGGTGGAAGACTTTATGATTGATGAATGACTTCGACAACTCAGGAGGCTACGGCCTCGCACGAGCATAAACTGCAGCGCAGGCTGCGCGCTCGTCACCTCAATATGATTGCAATCGGCGGTGCCATTGGTACCGGCCTATTCGTCGCCTCCGGCGCGACCATTTCGCAGGCGGGCCCGGGTGGCGCCCTCGCAGCGTATGCCCTCATCGGCATCATGGTATGGCTGGTTATGCAGTCGCTCGGCGAAATGGCTGCATACCTCCCCGTGGCGGGATCCTTCCAGGAGTACGGCCGCCGCTACGTCTCAGACTCCTTCGGCTTCGCGATGGGCTGGAACTACTGGTTCAACTGGGCAATTACCGTCGCAGCCGAGCTGGTCGCCGCAGCGCTGGTGATGCGCTACTGGTTCCCCGACGTGCCGTCGATAGTCTGGTCCGCCGGCTTTTTGGCAGTGCTCTTCCTGCTCAACGCCCTATCCGCCCGCGTATTCGGCGAGGGCGAGTTCTGGTTTGCGACCATCAAAGTCGTCACAGTCATTGTGTTCCTCGTCCTTGGCGTTGCGATGATCTTCGGCATCCTCGGCGGCCCCTCCCCCGGTTTCGAAAACTGGACCACGGGCGATGCCCCCTTCGTCGACGGCGGTCTTGGCCTACTGGCAGTGTTCGTTGTCGCTGGCTACTCTTTCCAGGGAACTGAGATGGTCGGTGTTGCTGCAGGTGAAGCGGAGGACCCGGAGCGCACCATCCCGCGCGCGATCCGAACCATCTTCTGGCGTATTCTGCTCTTCTACATCGGCGCTATTGCCGTTATCGGTTTCCTCATCGCCTACACCGATCCGAACCTGCTGAACTCCGCGGAGGACAACATCGCGGTCTCCCCATTCACCCTGGTCTTCGACCGGGCGGGCATCGCGATTGCCGCGGGCCTAATGAACGCGGTCATCCTCACCTCCGTGCTCTCCGCGGGCAACTCCGGGCTCTATGTGTCCACTCGCATGCTCTTCTCGCTGGCGCGGCAGGGACACGCGCCCCGCTACTTCGGCAAACTCTCCGGCCACGGCATTCCGATGCGTGCACTCATCGCGACGACCATCGTCGGCATGGCGGGCTTCATCACCTCCCTGGTCGGCGACGGCGCCGCCTACACCTTCCTACTGACGCTTTCCGCACTCGCGGGATTCATCACCTGGATTGGTATTTCCTACAGTCACTATCGCTTCCGCAAGTGCCTGAAGGCCCAAAACATTCCGCTGGACTCGCTGCCCTACAAGGCGAACTTCTTCCCAGCAGGCGCAGTCTTGGCGCTTTTTATGTGCTTCTTCGTCGTCGCGGGCCAGGCCCTCGACCCGATTCGCACCGGCGAAAACCTCTTCGCCATCTTGAGTCCCTACCTGGGCATCCCCGTATTCCTGCTGCTGTGGTTAGTGCACAAGCAGCTAACCGGTTCGAAGGCAGTCGACCCCGCCACTGCCGATATGAGCCGCGAGTAGACCACCGTCGAAGGCATGAAAAGGCCCGACCTGCAGCATCCCGCAGGTCGGGCCTTTTAGTTTTAGTGCTCGCTCTCGGCAGAGCGTACTCGAACGCCCTAGACCGAGAACCCAAGAGCGCGCATCTGGTCTCGGCCATCTTCGGTAATCATGTGGGGGCCCCAAGCCGGCGACCAAACCCAGGTCAACTTGAAGTCCCGGATACCTTCAACGTTTGCCACCTCGGCCGCGGTCTGATCGGTGAGCATATCCGTCAACGGACACGCAGGCGAAGTCAGCGTCATGAAGATGCAGGCGATATCGCCCTCTTCAATCCAGATATCGTAGACCAATCCCAGGTCAACGACGTTGACACCCAGCTCTGGGTCGACAACCTCGTACATCGCCTCTTCGACCTTGATAGCCAAGAGATTATCCGCCTCAGTCTGCTCCGGCGGCTCCGGGACCGTCAACTGATTATTCGCCTCCGGGTCCGCAACGGCACCGACCTGATCGGGCGAAGTCTCCTCAGGGGAAAGGGGATCAGTCATGGTCGTGTCCTTCCTCGTCGGATGGAATAGTTACTGTCGCGGTTCCTTCTCCTGAACCGTTCGCGGCGTCAGCCAGCGCCTCCGTAGTCGCTGCTTGGAACGCCTTCCAACCCAAAAGCGCGCATTTGACGCGGGCCGGGTACTTGGATACGCCGGCAAAGGCGATGCCGTCGCCAATGAGATCTTCATCGCCCTCAATCTTGCCGCGGGAGGTGACCATGCGTTCGAACTCAGCGAGCTTTTCCATGGCTTCTTCCACCGGTTTACCAACGATTTCCTCGGCCATCACTGACGTCGAAGCCTGAGATATCGAGCATCCCACGGCGTGGTAGGAAACATCGTCGACAACCTTGAGATCATCGCTGAGAGTGACGCGGAGAGTGAGCTCATCGCCGCAGGAGGGATTGACATGATGAACCTCGGTATTGAACGGTTCGCGCAAACCCGAATGCTGCGGATGCTTGTAATGATCCAGGATTACTTCCTGGTACATTTGCTCGAGCTTCATGCCCTACTCCTTTCTACATTTCCTTAATACATTTGCCAGCGTTAAATTATTCCGCGACACCGAAGAACTTCTGGGCGTGGCGAATGGCGTCGGCAAGCGCTTGCACTTCCTCAGGCGTGTTGTAGACGTAGAAGGAGGCGCGGGCAGTCGACTGGGCATTGAGAATCTGGTGAATCGGCCACGCGCAGTGGTGGCCCACTCGGATGCACACGCCCTGGTCGTCGAGGACCTGGCCTAGATCATGCGGATGGATGCCTTCAACCTTGAAGGAGATGGCACTACCGCGGTTGCTGGCCGTTGTCGGGCCGATGATGGATACGCCCGGAATTTCCTGGAGCTTCTCCAGCGCCAGAGCGGTCAGCTCGTGCTCGTGCTTGACGACGTTGTCCATGCCGAGGCCCTGCAGGTACTTAACCGCGGCACCAAGCCCGACAACCTGCGAGGTCATCATGGTACCGGCTTCGAAGCGCTGCGGAGGAGTGGCGAAGGTGGTGCGCTCCATGGTGACGACCTCGATCATCGAGCCGCCGGTCAGGAACGGAGGCAGAGCATCGAGCAGCTCAGCGCGGCCGTAGAGGGCACCCACGCCACTTGGCCCCAGCATCTTATGGCCGGAGAATGCCAGGAAGTCTACGTCAAGTTCTTTGACATCGATGGGCATGTGGGGAACGGACTGGCAAGCGTCGAGTACTATGAGCGCTCCGACAGCGTGAGCCCTGCGCACCATCTCTTTGACATCGGCGACAGCGCCGGTGACGTTGGACTGGTGCGTAAAGGCCACGACCTTGGTTTTGTCGCTAAGCTCGAGAGAATCGAGATCGATGCGGCCGTCATCGGTTACTCCGTACCAACGCAGGGTTGCACCGGTGCGGCGTGCGAGCTCCTGCCAAGGAACGAGGTTGGCGTGATGTTCTAGCTCCGTGACGACGATTTCGTCGCCTTCGCCGATCTGGTATTTGCCGGCGCGATCGTCCCCGAGGGTGTACGCCACCATGTTGAGAGCCTCGGTGGCGTTCTTGGTGAAGACAATCTCGTCGAAGTCCGCGCCGATGAAGCCAGCAATTGCTTCGCGAGCATCCTCGTATGCGTCGGTAGCTTCCTCCGCGATTTGATACGCGCCGCGGTGGACTGGTGCGTTGTGGTGAGTCAGAAACTCGACCTCTGCATCGATGACCTGTTGCGGGCGCTGAGAAGTAGCGCCAGAGTCGAGGTAGACCAGCTTTTTGCCCTCTCGTACCGTCCGGGAAAGGATCGGAAAATCCTCGCGGAGCGACGGATTGAGCAGGTTGTCCCGATTAAGCATTGATGTACTTGTCGTAGCCGTGCTCTTCCAGGTCATCCGCCAGCTCCGGGCCACCAGAGGTGATGAAGTGACCGTCGTGGAAGACGTGGACGAAGTCCGGCTTCACGTAGTTCAGGATGCGCTGGTAGTGGGTGATGATCAGGATGCCGCCGTTGTTTTCATCCTGGTAGCGGTTGATGCCCTCGGACACGACACGCAGAGCATCGACATCGAGTCCGGAGTCAGTCTCGTCGAGAATCGCGAACTTCGGCTTCAGCAGGTCGAGCTGGAGAATCTCGTGGCGCTTCTTCTCACCGCCGGAGAAACCCTCGTTGACGCTGCGCTCGGAGAAGGAAGGATCGATGCCCAGGTCGGACATAGCCTCGCGGACTTCCTTGACCCAGTGGCGCAACTTCGGAGCCTCGCCACGAACCGCGGTGGCCGCGGAGCGCAGGAAGTTGGACATGGACACGCCGGTTACCTCGACCGGGTACTGCATGGCCAGAAATAGGCCGGCACGGGCGCGCTCGTCGACCTCCATGTCGAGGATGTTAACGCCGTCGAGCAGGATTTCGCCCTCGGTTACTTCGTAGCGCGGGTGGCCAGCGATGGTGTAGCTCAGCGTGGACTTGCCAGAGCCGTTCGGGCCCATGACTGCGTGGGTCTCGCCCGAGTTGATCTTCAGGTTGACACCCTTGAGAATCTCCTTCGGCTTGGAGGTCTCGTCGGTAGGCAGCACCTGCGCGTGCAGGTTGCGGATTTCCAAAGTGCTCATTGTAAAAACTAGTCCTTTTTAGGTGTTAGTCCCCCGGTTCCGACGTGCTAGCCGGGCCCGTTGGAGTCGAGATATATAAGGGTTAGAAGCCTGCGGTGTCGAGCTCTTCGTCGACGAGCTCCTCGAGCTTTTCGCGGACGGAGGCGACCGGAACCTGGTTAATGACCTCGCTGAAAAAGCCACGGACGACCAGGCGACGGGCTGCAAGCTCCGGAATACCGCGGGAAAGCAGGTAGAAGAGCTGATCCTCGTCAAAGCGGCCGACAGTCGCAGCGTGGCCTGCTCCGGCAATCTCGCCGGTTTCAATCTCGAGGTTCGGCACGGCGTCAGCGCGTGCCCCCTCGGTCAGCAGCAGGTTTCGGTTCAGCTCGTAGGTGTCGGTACCGTTAGCCTCTGCGCGAATGAGGACGTCACCGACCCAAGCCGTGCGAGCTTCACGATGAGCGACATTTGGCTCGCCCTGCAGCGCGCCCTTGTACATCACATTGGAGCGGCAGTTGGGAACTGCGTGGTCGACGAGCAGGCGGTTTTCGAAGTACTGGCCGGCATCTGCGAAGTAGACGCCCAGCAGGTCCGCGTCTCCACCCGGCGCGGTGAAGGCTACACGCGGGACAACTCGGACAACCTCTCCACCGAAGGTAGCGACGGTGTGGCGCAAAGTCGCGTCGCGGCCAATCTTGGCGTGGTGTCCGGAGCCGTGTACTGCGTCGTTGTTCCAGTTGATCATGGTCACGACCGCCAGACGTGCGCCATCGCCGACGAGGAATTCAACGTTGTCGGCGAAGGTGCCGCTGCCGCGGTAGTTCAGCACGCAGACTGCCTCAGCGTGGTTCTGGACATCAATGACGATGTGGCCGTAGGCAACCTTGTCCTCGCCCGGGCCGTCGATGTTGATGACAACCGGCTCCTCCGATGCCGTGTCCTTCTCAAAGGTCACCACAGTTGCGTCCTCGAAGCCGGAGAAGGCCTGCGCCGCCACACGGTCCGTCGGCACGCCAGCGCGGCCGAGCTTGGAGTCGCCTCGCTTTACGACGTCAACCTTAACGCCCTCGCGACCTGCGGCGTCGACAGCAATGCTAGCTGCAACCGGATCCCCGGCTTTGCCGTTGTGGAGACCACGCATTTTGCGCAGTGGAGCGAACTTCCATTCCTCGTCGCGACCGTGCGGGATAGCGAAGTCCTCGACGTTGAACGAGGAGAAGATGTCGCCCTTGTTGGCGAGCACACGGCGGTTATGGGCAGCTTGATTTTCGTTGAGAGTAGTAGTCATTGGGGTTAACCGACCGAACCTTCCATCTGCAGTTCAATGAGGCGGTTGAGCTCGAGTGCGTATTCCATCGGGAGTTCCTTAGCGATGGGTTCGACGAAGCCGCGTACGACCATCGCCATGGCGTCGTCCTCTTCAATACCGCGGCTCATCAGGTAGAAGAGCTGATCGTCGGAGACCTTGGAAACGGTTGCCTCGTGGCCCAGCGTGACGTCGTCTTCGCGGACATCCACGTACGGGTAGGTATCAGAGCGGGAGTTGTTGTCGACGAGGAGAGCGTCACACTCGACGTTGGAATGAGAGTGCTTGGCTCCCTTGTTGACCTGGACCAGGCCGCGGTAGGCCGCGCGGCCGCCGTTGCGGGCCACGGACTTGGAGACGATGTTGGAGCTGGTGTGCGGCGCCATGTGAACCATCTTCGCTCCGGTGTCCTGGAATTGGCCCTCGCCGGCCATTGCCACGGAGAGAACCTCGCCCTTAGCGTGCGGGCCGGTCATCCACACTGCCGGGTATTTCATGGTGACCTTGGAACCGATGTTGCCGTCGACCCACTCCATGGTCGCACCCTCTTCGCATTTCGTGCGCTTGGTGACCAAGTTGTAGACGTTGTTAGACCAGTTTTGAATTGTGGTATAGCGACAGCGACCGCCCTTTTTCACGATGATCTCAACGACCGCGGAGTGCAGCGAGTCGGACTTGTAAATCGGAGCGGTACAGCCCTCGACGTAGTGAACGTAGGCGTCCTCGTCGACGATGATGAGGGTGCGCTCGAACTGTCCCATGTTTTCCGTGTTGATACGGAAGTACGCCTGCAGAGGGATGTCCACGTGGACCCCCTTGGGGACGTAAATGAACGAGCCGCCGGACCAGACGGCGGTGTTGAGCGCCGAGAACTTGTTGTCACCGGATGGGATGACGGTACCGAAGTACTCCTTGAACAGCTCCGGATGCTCCTTCAGGGCGGTGTCGGTGTCGAGAAAGATGACACCCTGAGACTCTAGGTCCTCGCGAATCTGGTGGTAAACAACCTCGGACTCATACTGTGCTGCGACACCCGCGACCAGACGCTGCTTCTCGGCCTCGGGGATGCCCAGCTTGTCGTAGGTGTTCTTGATGTCCTCCGGAAGGTCCTCCCAGGTCTGGGCCTGCTGCTCGGTGGAGCGGACGAAGTATTTAATATTGTCGAAATCGATCCCGGAAAGATCCGCGCCCCAGGTCGGCAGCGGCTTACGGTCGAAGATCTCAAGGGCCTTCAGACGTCGCTGAAGCATCCACTCCGGCTCGTTCTTCTTTGCGGAGATATCGCGGACGACGGCTTCGGACAGGCCACGGGTGGCGGCTGCACCCGCAGCGTCCGAGTCGTGCCAGCCGAACTGGTAGGCACCGATGGACTCGATAATTTCTTCGTCGGTCTGCGGAGTGGCGGCCTTCGTGGATTCAGCCACGTCGGTGGAGTTCTCATGGGCGAGGGTCATTGTCCGCTCCTTTCTTGTGGCGCTTTGATTACAGGGGTCAATGGGATGTTTGTGGTGCAGATTCCGTTGCCGTCGGCGATCGTCGCTAACGGTTGGGTGTGCTGTCCCAATAATTTACTCACGGCCTCATGCTCTGCTGCACATAGCTCCGGGAAGTCGGAGGCGACGTGACTAATGGGGCAATGATGCTGGCAAATCTGCACCCCGCCAGTGTTTTCGTTAATAGTCGCCGCATATCCGGCCCGCCGGAAGGCCTGGACAACCGCACGGACCACATCCTGGGTTTCGGCGGCATCCCCGACCGGGGTGATCCCGTGGAGGATGTCGTCGATGCGCTGCTTGGCGAAGGCAGTCACTGCCTTTTCGCCGCCCGCTTCTCGAAGCGCTGTGAGAGCCGCCGTTGCCAGGTGGTCATAGGCGTGGCCGAATCGGGCTCGACCTCGGTCGGTGAGCCGATAGGACTTCGCCGGCCGCCCCCTACCACGTGGGCCGGTTGAAGGGGCGGGAGCGGTTTCTGCAAGGCCTTCGTCGACGAGAATGTCGATGTGCCGGCGGACACCTGCTGCTGAAAGGCCCAGCGTTTCGGCGATCAGCGTTGCCGATGCTGGATTGTGTTCCAAGAGCAGCTGAAGAATGCGCTGGCGAGTATCACCGTCATTTGCTGCTAGCCGAGGCTCAGACATGAGGGTGAGTCACCTCCTGCGACTGGACTGCTGGAATTAACGAGAGTGTCTAGTTGGACAGCGACGGAAAACTTCCCATCGGAGAATCGCTGTTTTAGACAACATAATTGTGTCGTAATTGGCCCTTAATGTCCAACGAATTTAAGTATCAATGCAACGATGCTGATTAGAACGCCCTCTCGGCGTGTCGAAACGGTACTATCTGACGATGTGAATCAGTCCCGCCCATCTTCCCTGCGCGCCTTCCTGTCCGAAGGCGTGTTCTGGGCGCGCGATGCTCTCCCGAGAGTAGGCCTGGCTGGTTCCAGATCGGCCTCGCTGCATCGAGGCACCGAGCAGCCGCTGCGTCATCGCGCCAACTATCGTGAGCTGCGTAGGTTTACGTGGCTGCGTTGGCTCGGCACGGTCGGCTCAATTTTTATTCTCATTGCCGGTATCGGCTCCGGGGCTACCCCCGTCGTCGGTAACGCTTTCTGGGAGACTCCGCTCGGGTCATTCCTTGGGCGCATGTTGGTGGCGTCGACGATTGTCACTTTTGTTGGCATAGGAATGCTGGTGACTGCCTGGCTGGGGGTAGGCGCTTTCGTGTTCGCGGGTGCCCGCTCGAGAGTCACCACGGTCAATACCCCAATGCTGATGCGGGCGTTTGCCGCGTGGGTTTTGCCCATAGTCTTCACTGCTCCCCTGTTCACCCAGGACATTTACTCCTACCTAGCCCAGGCAGCAATCGTAGAACGGGGCCTGGACCCCTACTCCGCAGGGCCTGTCGACTTGCTGGGCCCGAACGATCCTCTGGCGCGCTCGGTTCCGCTTATCTGGTCGCACTCGCCCAGCCCCTATGGGCCTACTGCCCTGTCCTTCGCCTGGGTAATCGCGAAGCTCACAGGTGATGGGGTTATTGCGTCGGTTTTCCTGCACCGGTTCGTCGCAATAGCCTCGCTTTTTGTAGTCGCATGGGCGCTGGTGCATTTGGGCAGGCGCTGTGGGGTAAGTCCTCAGTTCACCCTGTGGCTCGGCATCCTCAACCCGCTGGTGCTGCTGCATCTGGTCGGTGGGATTCACAACGAGGCACTTCTTCTTGCCCTGCTGCTCAGCGGAATGGAGCTGTGCCTGCGAGCCATTCATGGCCCCGCGCAGGCCGCTAAACCGGACAGTCTTCCGGAGTCCGGTCGTCTGCACTCCTCTTCCAATTCGCTTGCCGACGGATCTTCCGTCACCCCGCGACGCGCCTGGGCTTTCTACATTGCGGGTATTGTTCTGATTTCGCTGGCCGGAATGGTGAAGGTGACGGGATTTGTTGCGCTCGGTTTCGCTGGTATGTGGTTGGCCCGCAAGTTCGGTTCGTCCTGGGTGGCCGTCGTCAAGTCTGCGGTAGTCACTGCGACAGTAGCGGCCACAACAGCGGTGGTGGTGTCGGTCGGCACTGGCCTCGGGTTTGGTTGGATTACCGCCCAGGGCGGCGCAGCAACGGTTCGCAGTTGGATGTCGTTGACTACGCTCCTCGGCATCGTTTCGGGTTTCTTCGGGCGCCTCTTGGGGCTGGGGGATATTTCCGATTCGGCGTTGGTATTCACCAGAGGCATCGGCGTCGTTTTGGTCGGCCTGTGGATGTTACGCATGCTCCTGGCGACCTTCCGGGGCCGTATTCATCCGCTTGGCGGATACGGTCTGTCTATGTTCGCCCTGGTCATTTTGTTCCCCGTAGTTCATCCGTGGTACCTGCTGTGGGCGATTGTTCCGCTGTCCGCGTGGGCGAACAGGGGGCAGTTCCGTACCGCGGTAGTCGTATACTCCGCTATTTTCAGCTTCGTGATTCTCCCCCGCGGGCTCGGACTGCCTCCGGCGACGGTTGCACAGATTTATCTGGTGGCGCTGCTGTTTTTCGTGGCGGTTATGTTTGTCATCGTCGCGTATTCAACGCGCTCGAAGGTTTTTAGACTTCACTAAAACTCTAAGGTTAGACTCTCCTATCGTGATTAAAGCTGCAGATTCTCCGGCGCTCCTGCTGCGCAGCGTCAGCAAGAGCTACGGCGACGTAAAGGCCGTCTCCGATCTTTCACTCTCCCTCGAACGCGGGCGCGTTCTAGCGCTATTGGGGCCAAATGGCGCTGGCAAAACCACGACCGTGGAAATGTGCGAGGGGTTTATCAAGCCCGATGGCGGTGAAATTCGGATCCTCGGGCTCGACCCGGTTACTCAGACCACCGAGCTGCGCAGCCGAATCGGAATTATGCTCCAGGGAGGCGGTGCCTACCCCGGTGTCCGAGTGGGCGAAATGCTAAACCTGGTCGCGAGTTACTCCGCGAATCCGCTCGACGTTGATTGGCTTTTGGAGGTGGTGGGACTCCAGCGCCACCGCAAGACTAACTATCGCCGACTCTCCGGCGGGCAACAGCAGCGCCTTTCGCTCGCCTGCGCCCTTGTCGGTCGGCCTGAACTAATCTTCCTCGACGAGCCCACCGCAGGGCTCGACGCGCAGTCCCGGCTCGCCGTCTGGGATCTCGTGTCTTCGCTGCGCCGTGACGGTGTCACAGTAGTTCTGACCACTCACCTGATGGACGAGGCCGAATCACTAGCGGACGATGTTGCAATCATCGACCGAGGCCGGGTCGTGGCAGCCGGCCCCACCGAGGAAATAACGTCGGCAAGCGGGCCAATAAGCCAAAGTGATGCTCGCGGGATGAAGATTTCGGTGCGCGGAGAAATACCTGTGCAATTGATCAACCGTCGCTTCGAGCAGGCGGAGATGGATCTGCGTATAGCTCCGCACTCGGGTGGCGTCTACGAGCTGAGCGGGAAGCAGACGCCTCGCGGCATTGCACTTTTCGCCGATGCCTGCGCTGAAGCCGACGTTCTAATTACGTCAATGGCGCAGGACTCCAGGTCGCTGGAGGACGTGTTCTTGGACGTTACGGGCAGGGAGATGAGGAATTAGATGGCAACGACGGCAAGTTCTTCGCAAGCGCGCGAGTCGAGATTTCCGGTCGGCACCTTCGCGCCGGCGCCCCAGCGGGCCGAGACGACGAAACTGATTTTCTCGCAGGCGCGACTGGAAACCGCACTTTTCTGGCGGCACGGCGAGCAGATGCTGCTGACTATCATCATCCCCTTGGCGATGCTGATTGGATTTACGCTCATTCCGATCCTGCCGGATCCCAACCCTCTAGATCGCGTCTTCCCCATGGTTTTGGCGATCTCAGTCATGTCGGCAGGCTTTACAGGTCAGGCAATCGCGGTGGGGTTTGATCGCCGCTACGGGGCGCTAAAGAGAATTGGTGCCTCCGCCGTTCCTCCATGGGGCATCATCGCTGGCAAGGTCGTGGCGGTGTGCTTCACTGTAACGCTCCAGTATCTCCTGTTCAGCGCAGTGGGGCTGGCACTTGGCGCTCAGCTCTCATTCGGCGGGTGGGTTTTCGCCTACTTCGGGATGCTGCTCGGCACCTTCGTTTTTACCTCCCTGGGGCTGCTGATGGGCGGTACCTTGAGCGCTGAGATGATTCTGGGGTTGGCGAATCTGGTTTGGTTCGTATTCGTCGGCACCGCCACACTTGCTGGTGTGGGCCCCGAGACAGGTAGTCTCGGTGGATTCTTCCTCTCCCTGCTCCCCTCCGTCGCGCTTGCCGATGTCATCGCCAGCGCCCTTTCTGTAACCGTGGCGTGGTCCGCCGTTGTGGTGCTCCTCGGGTGGGGCATCATTGCGGCGTTTTTGGCGACTCGCTGGTTCCAATTCGATATGAAGAGTGACTAATCCCACTGCCTCATGCCATCAAGCAGGATTAGTGGCAAGCCCTATTTACATTCTTAAAGGGTAGAATTTTCCTTTGTGAACAATGTGGATCGAACTCTACCCCTATCGTTTTTGCCGGTGTCGCCAATTGGACGACAAAAGGTCTACGCCCTGTCCGTCCTCATTGCGCAGGCCGCTATCGCGGTCACCGGCTCCGTTGTCCGAGTAACCGGTTCCGGCCTGGGTTGCGCCTCGTGGCCGCAGTGCCACCCCGGCAGCTTCGTCCCGGTCCCCGGTGAAGCTGAAATGCTGCACCAGGTGATTGAGTTCGGCAATCGTCTGCTGACTTTCGTGCTGGTCGCCCTAACCCTGGCCCTCTACCTGTCAGTAGTTCGTGCCGGGCGTCGTCAGGAGATTAAGACCCTCGCCTTGCTCAATGGGCTGGGTGTCATCGTCCAGGCTGTCATCGGCGGCATCTCGGTGTGGGTCGATTTGAAGTGGTACGCCGTAGCGCTGCACTTCCTGCCCTCGATGGTGTTGGTATGGCTCGCGGGAATGCTGTTCGTCAAGGTCGCTGAGCCGGATGACGGCACTCCGACCCGCATGTACCCTCGCTACCTCAGGTTGCTCTCTGGCGCGACGGGTCTCGCGCTGACGATGACGCTTATCACTGGAACGATGGTCACGGGCGCTGGCCCGCATGCGGGCGATGCCACAGTCACAGCTACTGACCGCCTGCAGCTGCCGATTGTTGATCTAGCGCACATTCACGCGGGCTCCCTGTACCTCTATCTCGGTCTCGTAGTTGGACTTCTCTTCGGTTTGCTTGCGACCGAAGCGTTCTCGTCGGTACGCAACGTTGTCGTGCCGTTGATCGTTTTCATTCTGCTTCAGGCCTGCGTCGGCATGGTTCAGTACTGGTCCGGCGTGCCAGAGTCGCTCGTTCCGGTTCACGTAGCCGGCTCTGGCATTTGCACGGCGCTAACGGCAATCCTCTTCCAGCTCGGTTACCGCTACGTCGGCGGCTCTGCGACGGTTACGGGCTCGCTTGCGGGCGACGCTGAGATAGCATCCAAGGCCAATGCTCAGCAGCCTGTTGCAGCCAAGGCCTAGGGGCCGGGCTGATACCGACGCAGTCCCCTAGTGGCGATTGTCGTCAGCCGGGGCGTAGCACTTCCCTTGAAGGCTGCGTCCCATTTTTGTATCCAAGTCCGTAAGTGCGCAGGGGTGATTTGGGCCGTGGAGTACTGGCCAGCAATCCGCCCGCCCCGGCGTTGGGGTTCGAGCAAGGTTTCCTGCTCTCCCAATCAGGCGGCGTAGTAAAGCATGAAACAACCCCGGAACAGCAGGTGAACCGGAGGCTGGGAGGAAAGCGCGATAGCCTGAGGCTCCTAGCCTGAACTATGGGCCTCAAAGCGGCTTTAAGACAGCATGCTCGAGACTGTCTGCAGGCCGAGGATCGCATCAGCTGACAGTGCCACGCACACAATCGAAAGGTAATTGTTCGACATGAAGAATAACTTCATTGGCTTAATCTTGCCGCCTGCCTTTACGTGGCGGTGGAGATCGATTGCGCCCCAGAGGAACCAGATACCAGAGGCGACTGCGCCGACGAGGTAAATCCAGCCCGCAAACGGCACCAGCGCGAGGGTCGTGAGAACAGTTGCAACTGTGTACCAGATGATGCGATTGGTTACGACGATGGCGGGCTTAATCACCGGCATCATGGGCACGCCAGCCGCCTTGTAGTCCTCCTTGTAGCGAAGACCGAGAGCCCAGGTGTGCGGAGGCGTCCAGAAGAAAATGAGCATGAACAGGATAACTGCCTGCCACCAGTGAGCGAGCCCGGTAATCTCGGGGTTGTTTCCGGTTATCACTGCCCAGCCGACAACGACTGGCATGCAGCCCGCGGCACCGCCCCAGATTACGTTCTGATCAGTGCGTCGCTTAAGCCAAAGCGTATAGACGAAGATGTAAAACGCGATAGTGATGAGGACGAAAACTGCGGCGAGAAGCGAATTGCACAGCAGCCACAGCCACAAAAACGAGACGACCATCAAAACGGTTGCAAAAGTCGCGGCCGCAGGTTTAGTTACCTTGTGTCGCGCCAGTGGACGGCGACGAGTGCGGCGCATCTTCTGGTCGATGTCGTAGTCGATGACCATGTTGTAGGTGTGAGCCGATGCGGCACCTAGCCAACCGCCGATGAGCGTCAGAAGGATTAGTCCCACATGAACGTTGCCACGATCAGCCTGAAGCATCGCGGGAATTGCCGCAACGAGCAAGAGTTCAATGACTCTAGGCTTCGTCAGTGCAATGTACGCCTTTACTGTTTCCAGCAAAACAATGTCCCTTTCACGTGACAAGAACAAACCCCCGGACAGCTAGCAATCGGATGAGTGCCGCAAATAGTTCCCGGCAATTCATTTCGACTTTTTCTCAGGGGTCGGCAATAATTTTACCGTTCATCATAACGGCACCTATACCCCACACCGTGTATTGGGCTTCCGGGGTGCCGACCCTTCCGGGGCTGACACGCGAATGAGTCCGGAATCGCAATCGTCCGCATACGGCGACGAAACCTCGTTAGTATGGAAGAGATCTTTAATTCTCCAATTGAGAAAACAGGAGTCATACACGTGACACTTTCGACTGAGCACCAAGCACGCGTTGCGCGCAACTACCCTTCCGATTGGTCGGACCTGGACACCAAGGCAGTTGATACTGCTCGCGTTCTCGCCGCCGACGCCGTCGAAAAAGCCGGTTCCGGTCACCCCGGTACTGCGATGAGCCTGGCTCCCCTCGCCTACACGTTGTACCAGCGCGTGATGCGCCACGATCCGAAGGACACCAAGTGGATCGGGCGCGACCGCTTCATTCTTTCCTGCGGTCACTCCTCTCTGACCCAGTACATCCAGCTCTACCTCGGCGGCTTCGGCCTCGAGCTAGACGACCTGAAGGCTCTGCGTACCTGGGGTGCCCTGACCCCGGGGCACCCTGAGTACGGCCACACCGACGGTGTCGAGATCACCACCGGCCCGCTTGGCCAGGGCCTGGCCTCCGCAGTGGGATTCGCCATGGCTTCCCGACGGGAGCGCGGCCTGTTCGACCCGGAGGCCCCGGCCGGTGAGTCCCCCTTCGATCACTACGTCTACGTAATCGCCTCCGACGGCGATATTGAGGAAGGCGTGACTGCTGAGGCATCCTCGCTGGCCGGTACCCAGCAGCTCGGCAATCTCATCGTCTTCTGGGATGACAACGGCATCTCCATCGAGGACGACACCACCATCGCTTTCACCGAGAATGTGGCTGACCGCTACCGCTCTTACGGCTGGCAGGTCATCGAGGTTGAAAGCGGCGAGGACGTCGCCGCACTCGAGGCGGCAGTCGAGGAGGCAAAGAAGGACACCGAGCGACCGACCTTCATTCGAGTTCGCACCGTCATCGCCTACCCGTCCCCGACGAAGATGGGCACCGGCGCTTCGCACGGTTCCGCACTCGGAGCAGACGAAATCGTCGGCATCAAGGAAGCCCTCGGCTTCGCGGCGGACAAGCACTTCGACGTGGATGAGGAGGTCGTAAAGCACACCCGTGAGCTCCTCGCCCGCGGTGAGCAGGCCCACGCGCAGTGGCAGCAGAAGTTCGACGAGTGGGCCAAGGCCAACCCGGAGCGGAAAACCCTGCTGGACCGTCTGACTGCTGGCGAGCTGCCCGAGGGCTTCGATGCGGAGCTGCCGACCTGGGAGCCGGACGCGAAGGGTGTTGCAACTCGTAAGGCCTCTGAGGCTGCGCTGCAGGTCCTCGGCAAGGCTCTCCCCGAACTGTGGGGCGGTTCGGCCGACCTGGCCGGCTCGAACAACACTGTCCTGAAGGGTGAGGCATCCTTCGGCCCGAAGTCAATCACCACCGGTACCTGGAGCACCGACCCGTACGGTCGTAACCTGCACTTCGGGATTCGCGAGCACGCTATGGGCTCGATTCTCAACGGCATCATGCTCCACGGTGGCACCCGTCCGTACGGCGGAACCTTCCTAATCTTCTCCGATTACATGCGCCCGGCAGTTCGCCTGGCGGCGCTGATGGGCCTGTCCCCGATTTACGTCTGGACTCACGACTCCATTGGTCTCGGCGAGGACGGCCCGACCCACCAGCCCGTCGAACAGCTCGCCTCGCTGCGCGCCATTCCGGAGATGTCGACCCTGCGCCCGGCCGACGCGAATGAGACCGCAGCAGCATGGGCCGCAGCCCTGGCAGCGGACAAGGGCCCGAAGGCACTTGCTCTTACTCGGCAGAACATCCCAGTTCTGGAGGGCACGAAGGAAAAGGCCTCCGAAGGCGTTCGTCGAGGTGCCTACGTGCTTTCCGACGGCGAGAAGGAAACCCCGGACGTTATCCTGATGGGTACCGGCTCCGAGGTTCACCTGGCGGTCGAGGCTGCCGAGAAGCTGCGCGGTGAAGGTGTCAGCGCGCGAGTCGTCTCCGTGCCCTGCCTCGACTGGTTCGAGCAGCAGGATGAGGCATACCGCGAGTCTGTTCTGCCGAAGTCGGTCCGCGCCCGCGTCTCCGTCGAGGCCGGCGTTGCGATGCCGTGGTACCGCCACATTGGCGATGCTGGCCGCGCTGTCTCTCTCGAGCACTTCGGTGCTTCGGCTCCCTACCAGGAGCTGTTCGCGAAGTTCGGCATCACTGCCGATGCGGTAGTGGCTGCTGCGAAGGAATCGATCGAAGCTGCTAAGTAGTAGCAGGAAGGCGGTAAAACGCAATGGCTAACTCTACGATGGCAAAACTCGCCGAAGTCGGAACCTCCGCATGGCTCGACGACCTGTCGCGCCAGCGACTGTCCTCCGGCGACCTGAAAAACCTCATCGAGGACCTCCACGTCGTCGGTGTTACGACGAACCCGGCGATTTTCTCCTCCGCCATGACATCGGGCGAGGACTACGACCCGCAGCTGGCGGAGCTTACGGCCGCCGGCGCGTCTCCGGCAGAGGCTGTCTTCTCGATGGCCATCGACGATGTCCGCGACGCGTGCGAAGTTTTCGCTTCTGTTTACGAGGACTCCGAAGGTCTCGATGGACGTGTGTCCATCGAGGTAGACCCTCGTTACGCAGACGACTACGAGGCGACCATCGCGCAGGCTCGTGAACTGTGGCAGCGAGTCGGCAAGTCCAACGCAATGATCAAGATCCCCGCGACCGACGCTTCTCTGCCGGCCGTATCCGATGCACTAGCAGAGGGAATCTCGGTAAACGTCACCCTGATCTTCTCGGTCGAGCGCTACCAGCAGGTCATCGAGGCCTTCATGGACGGCATCGATCGTGCTAAGGACAACGGCCTCGACCTCGAGAACATTCACTCGGTAGCTTCGCTGTTTGTGTCCCGAGTCGACACCGAGGTCGACAAGCGCCTGGAGGCGATCGGCTCGGACGACGCGCTGGCGCTTCGCGGCAAGGCCGGTCTTGCTAATGCACGCGCAGCTTACGCGAAATTCGAGGAAGCTTTTGCCTCTCAGAATATTCGCTGGGCCCAGCTAGAGAACAAGGGTGCCAACCCGCAGCGTCTCCTCTGGGCGTCGACGGGTGTGAAGAACCCTGAGTACCCGGCGACGATGTACGTGACTGAGCTGGCGGCCCCGCTCACCGTCAACACGATGCCCGAGAAGACCCTCCGCGCTGCGGCGGCCTTCGAGGGGGAGGTTGTTGACGCGGTCTCCGGCCAGGGCGCGAATGCGCAGGATACCCTCGAGGCTCTCGAGGTGGTCGGTATCGACATCGCCGACGTCATCGATGTCCTCGAGCGCGAAGGTGTTGAAAAGTTTGTCGATTCCTGGAACAGTCTGCTGAGCTCTATCGAGGAGCGCATGCAGCAGTTGAAGAGCCAGTAGCGCAATTTTTCTGCGAAGTTAAGCCCGGCGGGAGTAGAAATACCCGGCCGGGCTTTACTCGTATGAGAATATGTACACCGTGAGCAAATTCGCTAAAGACCAACACCAGAATTTCTCCGGAGCCGAGGACGGCTCTGAAGAGGTTTACGTCAACCCGCTCCGGGATACCCACGACAAGCGACTGCCCCGCATCGCTGGCCCCGGCGGTATGGTGATTTTCGGTGTCACCGGTGACCTTGCCAGGAAGAAGCTCCTTCCCGCAATCTATGATCTTGCTAACCGCGGCTTGCTTCCAGCTTCGTTTGCGCTGGTCGGTTATGGCCGCCGCGAATGGAGCAAGCAGGAATTTGAGGACTACGTGCGAAAGTCCGTTGAAAGCGGCGCACGAACGGACTTCCGGGAGAGCGTCTGGAACCGCCTGGCCGAAGGCATCCACTTCGTTACCGGTACCTTCGTCGACGATGAGGCATTCGACCGTCTTGCGGCGAAACTCGAGGAGCTCGACCATTCCCGCGGAACCGCCAGCAACTGGGCCTACTACCTGTCCATTCCGCCGGATAGCTTCCCGGATGTGTGCCACCAGCTCGACCGTGCGGGGCTGGCTCAGGCGGGCGAGGATAACTGGCGCCGAGTTATTATCGAGAAGCCCTTCGGACATGACCTGGTCTCGGCTAAGGAGCTGAACCGCATTGTCAACTCTGTATTCCCGGAAAAGTCGGTCTTCCGCATCGACCACTACCTGGGCAAGGAGACGGTTCAAAACATTCTGGCGATGCGGTTTGCCAATCAGCTCTTCGACCCGCTGTGGAATTCCCACTACGTTGACCACGTCCAAATCACCATGGCTGAGGACATCGGTCTGGGCGGTCGCGCGGGCTACTACGATGGCATCGGTGCTGCCCGTGACGTGATTCAGAACCACTTGCTCCAGCTGCTAGCACTCGTCGCCATGGAGGAGCCGGTCGCTTTCACCCCCGAGGAGCTGCAGGCAGAGAAAATCAAGGTGCTCCGCGCCTGCGAACCGGTCCGCCCGCTGTCAAAGTCGACGGCCCGTGGCCAGTACGCAGCAGGTTGGCAAGGTAGCAACTACGTCCCGGGCCTGCGTGAGGAAGAAGGCTTCGATCCGGAGTCCACGACCGAGACCTACGCGGCCTGTACGCTGCAAATTAACTCGCGTCGTTGGGCGGGAGTACCGTTTTATCTGCGCACCGGTAAGCGTCTTGGAAGGCGCGTCACCGAGATTGCGCTCGTTTTCAAGTCGGCACCGCACCTGCCGTTCGCCGAAACGATGACGACTGCCCTAGGCCAGAATGCGATGGTCATTCGAGTGCAGCCTGACGAGGGCGTGCTGATGCGCTTCGGTTCCAAGGTGCCAGGTTCGGCCATGGAAGTCCGCGACGTGAACATGGATTTCTCCTACTCGGAGGTCTTTACCGAGCAGTCCCCAGAGGCCTACGAGCGCCTGATTCTGGATGCGCTTCTCGACGAAGCAAGCCTGTTCCCCACCAATGAGGAGGTCGAGTTGTCGTGGAAGATTCTCGACCCGGTTATCGACTATTGGGCTAAGCGCGGGCTGCCGGAGGAATACGCAGCGGGTACGTGGGGTCCGGCCTCGGCCGACCAGATGCTAGAACGCGACGGGCGCGCGTGGCGTCGTCCTTAACAGTGCAAACGCAAGCATCGAACTAGGAAAGAGCATTTTATGATCATCAACTTGCCGGATACCGATACCGGTAGCATCGCCCGTCAACTGGTTAAGCTGCGCGAGCAAGGCGGCATTGTCACTACCGGCCGAGTTCTTACGCTCATCGTCCTGGCGAAAAGCGATGACGACCTTGAATCCATCATCGATACCGTTAACTCAGTGTCCCGTGAGCACCCCTCTCGCGTCCTGGTGCTGGTTTCAGGCGATCCGAGGCTGGACAATCGCCTAGACGCTGAGCTCCGCCTCGGTGGTGATGCAGGTGCCGCGGAGATCGTCGTGATGCATATGGCCGGCGAAGTGGGCCAGCATCCAAGTTCCGTGGTCACGCCGCTTTTGTTGCCCGATACCCCGGTCGTTGCTTGGTGGCCGTCGGAGGCCCCACAGGTGCCCGCGGCAACTGCGATTGGCCGTATCGCTCAGCGCAGGATTACCGACTCCCTTTTTGATCCGCACGAAAACGCCGTCTATCTGCGTCGTACCGGATACACGCCGGGCGACTCGGATTTGTGCTGGTCTCGGATTACTTCATGGCGTGGCGTTCTGGCGTCGGCCTTCGATCTTTCGCCGCACGTGCCAGTCACTGAGGTCACTGTCTCAGGCCCGTCTGAGTCTCCTTCGGTCGAGGTCGCCGCAGGCTGGCTTGCTGATCGTCTGGGCGTACCCGTGCGCAGGACTTCAACTGGCGAGGAAAAGATTCCACTCGACGCGAAGGGCCGCCCAAAGCCTCCGGTGACCTCAGTAGTCTTCGAACGTTCCGATTCAGCTTGCCTGCGTGTGGACATCGAGAGCGCAACTACTGCTGTTGTGACCAATGGTGATCTTCCTCCATTCAAGGTTGCTCTGGCGCGTCCATCGCGCTCTGAGTGCCTCGCCGAAGAACTTCGCCACCTCGACCCCGATGTTGCGTATGGGCGTGCGCTGCGCGGCCTTAGCCGCATTCGGACCATCGGGGTCAATGAGGCCCCCGGCGCGGCATTCGGTTTCGAGGCAGAGCCGGGGGTGTCGGCAAAGTGAGTGCGAACCCTTCCACGAACGCGAACTTTCCCGTTTTTGAACAGCAGCGCGGACTCGCCGATGTAGTCGAGGCCGCTCGCGCCCGTTTCGTCACTGTTGTCGAGCAATTACAGTCCAATGCCGGTGATTCTACGGTCAATGCGGACGGCTATGTCCGAATCGTCCTGACTGGCGGCGGCGCAGGAACTGCGCTGTTGTCGGCGCTGGCTGAGAACTCGGGGGCGATCGATTGGTCCCGCGTCTTAGTTTTCTTCGGCGATGAGCGCTTTGTACGGCGCGACAGCGAAGACCGTAACGCTCTTGCCGCGCGTACCCGGTTGCTCGACCCGATGGCCGTCCCAGAGGAAAACATCTTCGAGTTCGCGGCCGCAGGCGAAGGTCTTACTGCCGCCGATGCCGCGGCCGAGTACGCTCGTGTCCTTGAACTGTACGCCCCGCACGGATTCGATCTCCACCTTCTTGGGATGGGTGGCGAGGGGCACATCAACTCGATTTTCCCGCACAGTCCGGCTCTCGCGGAGCAGGAACTGTCCGTGGTCGATGTCCATGATTGCCCTAAGCCACCGCCGACTCGCATTACGCTAACCGTGCCCGCTATTGAAAGCGCTTCTCGAGTGTGGCTTCTCGTCACCGGTGCAGAGAAGGCTGAGGCTGTTGGCGCGATTAACCGTGCCGCCGATCCGACCCAGTGGCCCGCGGCGGGCGTCCGGGGACGTAGCGAGACTATTGTTTTCGTAGATGATTCTGCAGCGACTGAGCTGCATACTTAAACAGCTGTAGGATTCTAGATACGCACAAACCCGGCCTCCTGAGATAAGGGAGACCGGGTTTATTTTGTCTGTTAAGACCATTCTACCAGCCGAAAGTCTTGAACAGCAGAAGAAGAACGATACACAGCAACCAGATAATCACCGTCACGATGGTTACGCGGTCGAGGTTCTTCTCCACAACCGTGGAACCCGACAGGTTCGACTGCATACCGCCACCGAAGAGGCTGGAAAGACCGCCGCCCTTACCCTTGTGGAGCAGGATAAACAGCGCCATCAGAATCGATGTGATGACCAGGACAATCTGAATGGCGAGGTACACGTTGAACTTCCTTTTCGAATACTGCTTGAATTCTCTGCCCTAGCCGGCGGGCGACAGAGACAACAACCTAGCCTATCTTACCGCGTGCCCATCGCGCGCATTACACCCATCACGCGTGGCGAAGTTGCCAGGTCGCCTCGACTCACCTGACATTCGCAGCCGGTTGCCCATGCTTTCCGACGGCTGCGACCACGGTTTTAACCGGAGTTGCGAAGCGCGGTGGCAAGACCGTTCATCGTCAACTGAATACCGCGGCGAACCTTGTCGCGGTTATCTCCGGCGCGGAACCTGCGGAGCATCTCCAGCTGGATGACGTTCAGCGGCATAAGGTACGGGAATCGCATGTCGACGGAACGCCGCAGCAACGGGTTGTCGTCGAGAAGCGAGTCGTACCCGGTGACCTTCAGGAACATCTCGCGGGTCAACTCGAATTCGTCGCGAATGACCGAATGAATTCGTTCGCCATCTTCCTTGTCTTGGCAGAGCTGGGCGTAAGCGCGTGCGAGGTTCATATCGGCCTTTGACATGACCTGCGCCATGTTGGAGAGAACCGAGTTGAAGAAGGGCCAGTCCTCATTTAGCTGGCGCAACTCCGCAAGGCGAGACCCGTCTGGGTCTTCACCAATCCACTGCTGCAGCGCACTACCGACGCCGAACCAACCCGGAACCATCGAGCGCTGCTGCGACCAGGAAAGCACCCATGGGATGGCCCGGAGATCAGAGATTGTCTTTGTCTGCTTTCGCGAGGTCGGGCGCGAACCTATGTTTAGGCTGCCGATTTCATCGACCGGGGTGGATGACTTGAAGAAATCGATGAACCCCGGGTCCTCGTGCATAAGCGACGCGTATGCTTCACGGGACAACTCCGAAATCTCCGCCATAATCTGATTCGCGCGAGCCGGGTCGTCGAGACCCTCGACATCCAAGAGCGTAGACTCGATTGTCGCAGATACCAGGGCCGCTAGGTTTCGGCGGGCCGAGGCCGGGTGACCGTATTTGGCCGAGATTATTTCGCCCTGTTCCGTGATGCGCACCGAGCCCTGGACTGCGCCGGAGGGCTGAGCCAGAATTGCATCGTAGGAGGGGCCTCCACCACGGCCCACTGTTCCTCCCCTGCCGTGGAAGAGCCGGAGACGGATGTCAGCGTCCTTGGCTGCAGCCACAATGGCAAGTTCAGCGTCATAAAGCGCCCAGTTGGCAGCGAAGTAGCCACCGTCCTTGTTTGAGTCCGAGTAACCGAGCATGACCTCTTGGAGATCACCACGCGAGGCCACGTAGGAGCGGTAGGCCGGAATAGCCCAGGCATCCTTGAGTACCAGCGCGCCGGCTTGCAGATCCTCGATGGTCTCGAAGAGCGGAATAACGTCAATCGAGCCCTCGGGACGGCCGTCCTGCGGGTGAATGAGCCCGACCTCCTTGAGGAGAATCATGGGCTCGAGGAGATCGGATACGGACGTGCACATGGAGATAATGCAGTGAGGAACTGCCTGGAATCCATACTTGCGCACGGACTCGGCCGCCGCCCGCATGATTCCGAGCTCACGTGTGGTCGGCTCTGAAAGGTCCGCGCGAGCCGGAACCAACGGCCGAGACGACTGCAGCTCGGCCGTCAGCAGGGCGACTTTGGCGTCCTCCCCCAGAGCCGCGTAGTTTGCGGTAACCCCAGCCGCTGCGAAGAGCTCCGTCAAGATTTCTTCGTGGCTGTCCGAATTCTGGCGAATGTCGACGGAATAGAGGTGGAATCCGAATACCTCGACCGCCGCGATCAAGTCCCTTAGCCGGTGATCAGCGATTAAATCGTCGTGGCTGGCGCGCAGCGAGGTGTCGACCACCGAGAGGTCACTTAGCAAATCCTCGGCGCAGGAGTACGGCTCGAATCCGGACCAGTCGCCCTCGACGACGGAGTGCCCGAACAGTGAGATGGCGGTGGCCGCTACTCGACCGCGAATACCGTGGATTGCGCGGCGGTAAGGCTCGTCAGCACGGTTTGGAACGTCGTTTTGTCCTCTACTTGCCAGCGAAACCAGATCGACGGTGACCTTCGTGAGGCGGTCGCTGAGACTTAGTTCTCGTTCCAAAATATGCAGTTCAGAAAGGTAGTGGCGCAGGATGGTGCCGGCGGCTCGGTCAGAGGCGTACCGCAGCGTCTCCTCGGTCACGTACGGATTGCCGTCGTGGTCTCCACCGATCCATGACCCCATCCGAATCGTCGGTTTCGCCGGCACCTTCTCCCCGCCGAGCTCACGCACGTGCTTTACGACGTCGCGGTTAAGGCGTGGAACCGCCTCCAGCAGCGATAGCTGGTAGTAGCGGAGTCCTACCTCAACCTCGTCGCGGATGTCGGGACGATTCATGCGAATCAAAGCAGTCTGCCACAGCGTGAGAATGCGACGGCGAATGTCGGCATCAATTTCCGCTAATTTGTCTGCAGTGCGCGCGTTGACAGGCAGCGCGATAATTTCATGGCGGCGGCGCATTGCCTTAGTGATGTGCTTTTGAACATCGAAAACGGTCCGCCGACGCGTCTCAGTCGGGTGTGCGGTCAGTACCGGCACTACCTCGATGTTGTCCATCAGCTCGCACAACCTATTTGAAGGAACATGGGCATCGCGAAGCTTCTGCCAAGTTGCCTCTAGAGTCGAATCTGCCGGAGGCTCACCAGCATCAAGGCGTGCTTCAATGCCGAGTTCTTCGTGAAGGTCTTCTGCCAGATTCGCGAGCAGAGCAAAATGGGTAAAGGCCCGGATTACGGGGTTTGCCTCCTCCGGGTCGATATCTCGGAAGAGACTGGTTAGTTCTTCGACCTCCGCCGTACCGCGGTGCAACTGGAAGGCAGCACGCCGTGCGTTTTCGACGAGGTTGAAGACATCATCGCCTTCCTGCTCTCGTATGACTTGGCCGAGGATTCGGCCCAGATGCCGAATATCTTCCCAGAGAAGGTCCTTCTCGGCGGGCGTGCTGTGGCTTGCTTTTGATTCGTTCAAAAGAACTGTCCTCCCTGAATGTTGTTGCAAAAGGAAAACCCCGATTGGCAAACACGATGAATACCAACCGAGGTTTACAATACGCCCTAAACTGGAATGCTTCAGAATGGGCGCTGAGCCATCCGGCGTTTAGACGGATGCATCAGCAGCGAGAGCGCACAGCTTCGCAAAAGCCTCACCGTCGAGCGAAGCGCCGCCCACGAGGCCGCCATCGACGTCCTCCTGGCCAACAATCTCAGCAACGTTTTCCGGCTTGACCGAGCCACCGTAGAGAATCCGCATGTCCTTGGCAACATTGTCGTTGGAAATCTCCGCAACAGTCTTGCGAATCGCCGCGCAGACTTCCTGTGCGTCGGCAGCGGAGGCGACCTTGCCGGTACCGATAGCCCAAACGGGTTCGTATGCGATGACCGTCTTAGCCAGTTCAGCATCAGTCAGGTTCTCCAGGGAACCCTTGACCTGCGCGACAACGTGCTCGACGTGCTTGCCGGCTTCACGAACCTCGAGTGGCTCTCCGACACAGACGATCGGCTTGATGTCTTCCTTCAGGGCGGCCTTCGCCTTCTTGGCTACCAACTCGTCAGTCTCACCGTGCATATCACGGCGCTCGGAGTGACCGACGACAACCCATGTGCAGCCCAGCTTCGCCAGCATAGCCGCGGAAATTTCACCCGTGAAGGCTCCGGACTCCTCCGTGGAAACATCCTGTGCGCCGTAAGTAACGGCAAGCTTATCGCCCTCAACCAGGGTCTGGACCGAACGCAAATCGGTGAACGGTGGGATAACCGCGACATCGACCTTGTCGTAGTACTCCTTCGGCAGAGCGAAGGCCAGCTTCTGCACGACGCCGATAGCCTCCAGATGATTCAGGTTCATCTTCCAGTTACCTGCGATGAAAGGTGTACGTGCCATAGTTATGGTTTCACTTTCTAGTAGAGAAATGTGCAAAAAGATCGGTGGGAAGATCAGGCTCAACTAGGCCGAGACTGATCTACCACGCTTTAACCTTCGAGGACGTCGACACCCGGAAGGGTCTTACCCTCCAGGAACTCCAGCGACGCACCGCCACCGGTGGAAATGTGGCTGAAGCCCTCTTCATCGAGGCCTAGGGTACGGACAGCAGCCGCAGAGTCACCGCCGCCAACGACGGAGAAGCAACCGCCGGCTGTGGAATCGATAATTGCCTGGGCGACGAAGCGGGTGCCGTTGGCGAAAGCCTCCATCTCGAAGACACCCATCGGGCCGTTCCAGAAGACGGTCTTGGCCTCGCCGAGGACCTTAGCGAACGCCTTCGCAGAGGCCGGTCCGACATCCAGGCCCATCCAGCCCTCGGGAATCTCGTTGACTTCGACGACCTTGTGCTCAGCATCTGCAGCGAACTTGTCCGCGACTACGACATCGGTAGGCAGAACAATCTTGTCACCGTAGCGTTCCAGCAGATCTTTGCAGGTATCGATCATTTCCTCCTGCAGCAGGGAGCCACCGACAGAGTAGCCCTGTGCTGCGAGGAAGGTGAAGCACATGCCGCCGCCGATAACCAGAGAATCAACCTTCGGCGCCAAGGCCTCAATGACGCCTAGCTTGTCGGAGACCTTGGAGCCGCCAAGCACGACCGCGTACGGCTTCTCAGGAGCTTCCGCGACCTTACGCAGAACCTCGAGCTCATTCTGAACCAGAGAGCCGGCGTAATGCGGCAGCTTCTTCGCAACATCGTAAACGGAGGCCTGCGCGCGGTGAACGACGCCGAAGCCGTCGGATACGAATGCGCCGTCCGGTACTAGTGCAGCGAGCTCAGCTGCAAACTCGGCGCGCTCGGCCTCGTCCTTGGAGGTTTCGCGCGGGTCGAAGCGGACGTTTTCCAGCAGCAGGACGTCGCCTTCGGTCAAACCGTTGGCACGCTCGTGGGCATCTTCGCCGGAGACATCTCCTGCCAGCGCGACGTACTGGTCTAGGCGCTCAGAAAGAGCCTCTGCGACCGGAGCAAGGGAGAAGTCGGGGTTGACCTGCCCCTTAGGACGACCCAGGTGGGCCATGACAACGACCTTGGCACCGGCCTCGACCAGGGCGGACAGGGTCGGCAGCGAGGCGTCAATGCGACCCGGGTCTGTGATAGCACCATCCTTAAGTGGGACGTTGAAATCAGAACGAACGAGTACGTAACGGCCCTCGATGCCTTCCGCGATGAGGTCCTTAACAGTCTTGACGGACATCTGTGAAATTCCTTCGGCTAAATAGATGGAAAACGGACCGGGGTGGGTGCCCCTCAGGCACAGCCACCCCGGCCCGTTCGGGGTCTGGGATTAACCAGTTATGAAGTTAGAGGCGCTCGCCAACGTAGACGGTGAGATCGACGAGGCGGTTGGAGTAACCCCACTCGTTGTCGTACCAGGAAACAACCTTGACCTGGTTGCCGATAACCTTGGTCAGCGGTGCGTCGAAGATGGAGGAACGTGGGTCGCCTTCGATATCCTTGGACACAATCGGGTCCTCGTTATAACCCAGAACGCCCTTGAGCTCACCCTCCGCTGCTTCCTTAATAGCGGCGTTAACAGCCTCTACGGAAACCTCGTTCTTAGCCTCGAAGGTGAGGTCGGTGACGGAGCCGGTCGGGGTCGGAACGCGGAGTGCGTAGCCGTCGAGCAGGCCCTTGAGCTGCGGGAGAACAAGGGAGACTGCCTTTGCAGCGCCGGTGGAGGTCGGAACGATGTTCAGTGCAGCGGCGCGGGCGCGGCGCAGGTCCTTGTGCGGAGCGTCGTGCAGACGCTGATCACCGGTGTATGCGTGGACGGTGGTCATGAGACCACGAGCGATGCCGAACTTCTCGTCCAGAACCTTTGCCATCGGAGCCAGGCAGTTGGTGGTGCAAGATGCGTTCGAGATGATGTTGTGCTTAGCCGGGTCGTAGTCGGTGTGGTTGACGCCGACAACGAAAGTAGCGTCCTCGTTCTTGGCCGGAGCAGAGATGATGACCTTCTTGGCACCTGCGTCGATATGAGCCTTGGCTGCGTTGGCATCGGTGAAGAAGCCGGTGGACTCGATCACGATGTCAACGTTGTTGTCACCCCACGGCAGGTTCTTCGGGTCACGCTCAGCGAAAGCCAGGATGCGCTTGCCGTTGACGGTGAGGGACTCATCGTCGTAGGTGACCTCTGCGTCGAGGCGGCCCATGATGGAGTCGTACTTGAGCAGGTGAGCCAGGGTCTTGTTGTCAGTGAGGTCGTTTACGGCAACGACGTCCAGGTCTGCACCCGAGGCCAGCAGAGAGCGGAAGAAGTTGCGGCCGATACGGCCAAAACCGTTAATACCTACACGAACCGTCACGATAATCTCCTTAATGGATTGGCGAAAGAATGCCACTGTCAGCGCACAGGTAGCGCCCTAACAGGTTCACTAGAGAGTGTACGTGTGGTTTTCCAATCGCGCAGGCACCAATTTTCAAAAATACTCGGGCAGAGACGGGCACATTAACCAAATATAGCCCTTTACAAGGGCGAATGTAGCTATTCTTCTTCGTCAGATGCGTCAAAAAGATCGTCTGTCACAGCCGCCGTAGTAGGCGGAATGCCGATTTCCTTTGCTCTCCGGTCGGCCATGGAGAGTAGCCGGCGGATTCGGCCGGCTACCGCATCCTTCGTCATCGGTGGATTCGCGAGCTGTCCTAGCTCCTCCAGTGAGGCCTGCTTGTGTTCCACGCGGAGCTGGCCCGCCGATACTAGATGATCCGGAACATCGTCGCCAAGAATTTCCAAAGCTCGGCTGACTCGCGCCGCCGCAATGACTGCGGCCCGCGCGGAACGACGCAGGTTGGCATCGTCGAAGTTGGCAAGCCGGTTAGCAGTCGCCCGGACCTCGCGGCGCATCCGCTGTTCTTCCCACTCGAGACGGGTTGTCTGCGCTCCCATTCGGGTCAGCAGGGCTCCTATCGCGTCTCCCTCTCGAATCAGGACGCGGTCTCCGCCCCTAGACTTATTCTCCTTGCTCTTGGCCGCAATCCCGAGCCGACGAGCACAACCCACTAGCGCTAGGGCGGCTTCTGGGCACGGTGCGGTTACCTCCAAAGAAGAGGACCTACCTGGTTCGGTCAAAGAACCGTGTGCCAGGAATGCGCCACGCCAGGCCGCTTCCTGATCGACTGTGTGTCCCATAATCAGCTTGCGTGGCAGCCCGCGCACAGGTCGCCCAGCCGAGTCCACCAGGCCAGTTTGCCTAACGACGAGTTCCGCCCCATCGGTCACGCGAACTATGTAGCGGGACGACTTGCGGAGGCCGCCGGGCGAAAGCACGTTGAGCGAGGCCTGCACATCGTATAGCGACGACAGCATCTGGCGCAGGCGACGGGCTACA
Source organism: Corynebacterium lactis RW2-5 (assembly GCF_001274895.1). Lineage (NCBI taxonomy): Bacteria > Bacillati > Actinomycetota > Actinomycetes > Mycobacteriales > Corynebacteriaceae > Corynebacterium > Corynebacterium lactis. The sequence continues at coordinate 1,371,101 of NZ_CP006841.1, read as the reverse complement.
GCACCCGAGTCGAGCTCCGCTTCAAGGACAATTTGCCCCGCTATGAGATGCAATCCGCCCGAAAACCGGAAAATGGTCGCAATCTCTGCAGCCTGCGCACTTTCCTGGGCAACATTAACGCGAGCTAACTCGTCTTTGACTTTGGCCGTCAATGCCACGGTTGGTCACCCTTAATCTGTTGTCGAACGGTATCGGTGGAACGTTTCAAAGATAGTAGCCCACGTGGTGGCGGCGAGAGGATTTCCGCAGTTCATCAGAGCAAAGTCTGCAACGCTTGTGAAAGCTTTTCCGGGCTGTGACGACCAGTCAGACAGTCGTGCTCCCCCAGCTCCTGCACGTCGGCGAATGTCACCTCTGCGCGTAGGGTCTGCGCCGCGCGTGCGAGATAGTTCTTTTCCGATGGAGCTAGCGGAGTGTTGTTATCGATCACAATGTGGTCAACCTTTAGCTCCGACGCATGCTGAGACAACATGTGAATATGCCGTTCTGCAGAGAACCCAGCGGTCTCCCCTGGTTCGGCAACAAGATTCAACACGACCGCAGTAGTAGCCGAGGTTTCCTGCAGCGCCCCGACGAGACCGGGAACCTGAAGGTGAGGTAACACGGATGTGAACCAAGAACCTGGTCCGAGGGTGACGAGGTCAGCGTTATGTATTGCTTCGACCGCTTCTGGGGCAGCTGGCGGATGTTCGGGAATCAAACGAATGCGGCGTACCTGCCCCGGTGTGGTCGCCACTGCGACCTGTCCCCTGACCTGCCGAACAACCCGCGCATCTTCTTCTAGCCCGACTACTTCGGCTTCTATCTCCAACGGAATTGGGGACATTGGCACAACTCGCCCCTTAATTTGGAGCAGCCGTGCTAGTTCATCCAATGCGGCAACCTCACTGCCCATGACGCTGGTCAGTCCGGCAATAATCAGGTTGCCAATCGCATGGCCAGCCAAAGCTCCGCTACCGCCGAAGCGGTGCTGCAGAGTCGTCTCCCACAAATCTCCCTTTTCAGTATCTGCGGAAAGCGCAGCCAACGCCATGCGGAGATCGCCTGGGGGAATCTGACCCAATTCCCTGCGCAACCGTCCCGACGATCCTCCATCATCTGCAACAGTGACGACGGCGGTCACTTCATCCGCGATCTGGCGAGCCGCCCGCAAAGTGGCGAACAGGCCGTGACCACCACCCAAGCTGGTTATCGAGGTCACTACCCTCAGCCTCCTTTACAGTTGATTTAGGAAAAATTCGGTTGAAACGACGGACACCGGTGGCCCTGACTCCGGTTGCCTTCGGTGTTCGATTGGCGTCCACTGCGATCTGTATCTAGTTCCGGTCGATATCTCGGTGGACCACATTGAGCTCGATGCCCTGCAGGCCCTCAACCCTGGTCGCTAACGCCTCCGTCACCGCGACGCTGCGATGATGTCCTCCCGTGCAGCCAATCGCAATAGTCATGAAGCTCTTGCCTTCGCGCCGGTACCCCGGCAGGACGAGCTCTACCAGGGATGCAACTCGATCGAGGAAGCCCTGTGCTTCGGGCTGGCCCAGCACGTAATCCGCGACCGGCTTATTCGTTCCTCTCCCGGCACGCAATTCCGGCACCCAGTATGGATTCGGCAAAAAGCGAACGTCGAAAAGCATGTCTGCATCTCGTGGTGCACCGTGCTTGAACCCAAAGGACTCGATGGTGACGTGCTGAACCTTGTCTTTCGAATCCGACAGTTGGTGCTCGAGCTCGCGCCGCAGGTCGTGAACGCTCATATCAGATGTATCGACAACAAGGTCGGACATGCCCTTAATCGGCAACAGCATCTGACGCTCTGCCGCAATGCCCTGAGTAAGCGTGCCGTTTTCCTGCAGGGGATGCATGCGGCGCACGGAATCGTAGCGCGCGATCAACGTATCGTCATTCGCGTCGAAGAAGATGACGTAAGGCTGGCGGCCCTCTGCTCTCAGACCGTCGAGCACCTCCCCCAGATTTCCGGCGAAGGCCCGGGAACGGACGTCGGTGACTATGGCTAGCCTCTCTACAGGCGAGTCAGCCTCAAACGTCAACTCCACCATTCGCATAATCAGCTCGGGGGGAAGGTTGTCCGCAACATACCAACCCATCTCCTCGAGCACGCTGGCTGCAGTGTTACGGCCTGATCCGGACATGCCGGTAATCAGCACAAGCGACTTTTCAGCTTGGGGAGAAAGGGCTTGGTTGCTCATGCCCCTCACTGTAATACAAGTTGGTGACTTATCCGCTGGAATCCGAGTGCAGGAAATCGTAAACCGCTTGCGCAAGCGCCGGGCCGAAACCCTGTACTTGTTCAATTTCCTCAACAGAGGCACTCTTGAGGGCTTTGACGGACCCGAAATGTTTCACCAGTTCGCTGCGACGCGCAGGGCCCAGCCCTTTAACCCCGTCCAGGACGGAAGCGCGCATCCGTTTCGAACGCTGCTGGCGATGGTAGGTAATGGCGAAGCGGTGCGCCTCGTCGCGGATCCGCTGGATAAGGTACATCGCCTCGGCATTTCGAGGCAGGATTACCGGTTCATCATCGCCCGGAACCCAAATCTCTTCGAGCCTTTTAGCAATGCCGACAAGAGTGACGTCAGTGACCTCCAGCTCGTCCAGGACGGCCTGCGCGGCGGCTACCTGCGGTGCACCGCCGTCGACGATGAAGAGTTGCGGAGGATAAGCAAACTTCCTGGCGGTCCCAGATTGCGCTTCGACAGCGTCTGTCGTTTCTTCGACGAATATATCGGATTCGTCGTCCGGCACATCGAGTTTGTCCTGGTTGTGGCGAAGGAATCTGCGCCGAACGATCTCAGCGATAGAGGCGACATCGTCCGAATGGCCATCACCTGCCGCATCCTTAATCCGATATCGACGATAATCCGACTTCTTCGGAAGGCCATCCTCGAAAACCACAAGCGATGCAACCACATCCGTGCCCTGGATATGGGAAATATCGGTGCACTCAATACGCAACGGAGCCTCGTTCATGAAAAGGGCATCTTGAAGCTCAGATAGTGCCTGAGAACGCGTGGTCAAATCGCCGCTGCGCTTTAACTTATGCTGCTTCAGTGCCTCTGCCGCATTGCGTTTGACCGTGTCCATGAGGGCGCGCTTATCGCCGCGCTGTGGCACCCGGATATCGACGTGGGAGCCACGAATGTCCTCCAAGAATACGACGACCTCACCCAGATCTTCGGGTTCGGCCTGAACGAGAATTTCCCGGGGAACCACATTCGCGGCTGAGGTGGAATCGTCACCGTCCGAATCCGCATGCTTTGCTGCATCGCCATAAAACTGCGTTAGGAACTGCGCGAGCAGCCCACCAAAGCTTGGGTCTTCCTCTCCCTGGTGGAAGTCCGCGGAGGCGTATTCTCCAGACTTTTCTACGACCCAACCGCGTTGACCATAAATTCGACCGGAACGTACATGGAAGATTTGTACAGCAGCTTCTAGCTCATCGGTCGCAAATGCGATGAAGTCCGCATCGGCGGCGTCGGAAAGCACAACAGACTGGCGCTCCATGACCTTGTCGATTGCCCCGAGATGGTCGCGTAGGGTTGCCGCGCGTTCGAAGTCTAGAGCCTCGGCCGCTTCCGTCATCTCTCGCTTAATCCGGCGCGTCACGGGGCCCGTGTTGCCCGCCATGAAGCTAGTGAAACCTTTGACAATCTCGCGGTGCTCATCGGCGCTCACCCTTCCCACACAGGGCGCCGAACACTTGTCGATATAGCCCAAGAGGCACGGCCTGCCAAGCGCTTGCTGACGGTTGAAAACTCCCTTAGAACAAGTTCGGGCCGGGAAAACCCGCGTGAGTAGGTCAAGGGTCTCACGGATTGCCCAGGCATGCGAATAGGGGCCGAAATAGCGCACGCCCTTGCGGCGTGGGCCGCGGTAGAGAAATAGCCTCGGGAAGACCTCGCCTACGCTCACAGCGAGCATGGGATAGGTTTTATCGTCGCGGTACATCACGTTGAACCGCGGATTGAACCGCTTAATCCAGGTGTACTCGAGCTGTAGCGCCTCAACCTCGTTCTTCACGACTGTCCACGTCACCTTAGACGCGGACTGAACCATCTGCCTAGTGCGCGGATGAAGACGAGTTAGGTCTTGGAAGTAATTAGAAAGCCTTGCGCGCAGATTCTTCGCCTTGCCGACGTAGAGAACACGGCCCGTGGAGTCGAGGAAACGGTACACCCCCGGCTCCACAGGAATGGTGCCGGGGGCAGGACGATACCTAGAGGGATCGGTCATAATATCGGGTTAATCCTCCGGCATGAACTTGTCCTCGAGCTCGCGGAACTTTCGCACCGCCTCGACGACGCGTGCACCATCCGCGGACTGAACAGCAAGCATGGGAACGAATTCAAAGTCCGGCAGCTCGAGACGAGCCCACTTTGCCTTCTTCGGGAAGCTCAGGCCGTAGATGTCACTCCAAGGGTAGAACTTCGCAGTCAGCAGGTTACGGACCTCCACGCCACGCTCGCTTACGCGCACGCGCGCGCGGGTCAGAAGCAGGAAAACCGCTGCAATGATAGCGCCCAACACGGGAAAGGCAAGACGGTCAATGAGAGTCACAGAGGCTCCGGTATCACCGAAATCGACGACGATGCCCATGAATAGGTGGATGGCGAAGACCACAGCTGCGGCGACTGCAGCCCATATAGTCAGCGTTTTGGAGGTAATAATCTGAAGCCACTGGCCGCCCCCGGCAGAGTCACTCATTATTTGCCTCCTGCTGCACGAAGATCTTTCAATACCGCCGCCGTGTGCAGCGCGGCGGCCATGGCCTCTCGGCCCTTGTTCTCGGAGGCGCCTTCACCACCAGCACGCTCGATGGCCTGCTGCTCGGTGTTGCAGGTCAGAACACCATTACCAATCGGGGTAGATGTGTCCAGCGCGATTCGGGTAAGGCCTTCGGTGACGGAGTCACAGACGTAGTCGAAGTGCGGGGTACCGCCTTTGATGACGCATCCGAGTGCGACGACGGCATCGTGAGTCCGAGCTAGTTCCTGAACGACTACCGGAATTTCGAGGGCTCCTACGACCGTCACATCCGTCACGGCCGCGCCAGCTTCCTCTGCCTGCTTTAGTGCTTCCTGACGAAGCTTCCCGGTAATCTTTTCATTCCAGTGCGAGGTAACGATACCGACCTTGACATCCGTGGAGACCGGGACGGTGACTTCAGGCAATCCTGCGCCACTCATATGATTGTTGCTCCTTCGCTCTAAGTTCCGCTCTATTCGCCGTGGGCGGCGATGTAGTCGTCCAACCAGGGCAGTTCGTGCCCCATGCGCTCACGCTTAGTAGTCAAGTATTTCAAGTTGTCCTCGTTGACTTCAACAGGCACTGGCACCCTCCGGCTCATTTCCAGGCCGTAACCGCCAAGGCCTGCGCGCTTGGTCGGGTTATTTGTCAGCAGCGCCATGGTGGTCACCCCTAGATCGCGCAGGATGTGGGCACCGGTACCGTATTCGCGAGCGTCGGAAGGCAGGCCCAGCGCGAGGTTTGCATCGACGGTGTCCGCGCCTTCATCCTGCAGGTGGTAGGCCTGAAGTTTCGGCATGAGACCAATTCCGCGACCCTCGTGACCGCGCATGTACAGGATGACACCGCGGCCTGCTTCTTGCACCATTTCCATGGACTTGTGCAGCTGCTGGCCACAATCGCAACGCCGGGAGGTGAATACGTCACCGGTGAGGCATTCGGAGTGGACACGCACGAGCACGTCCTTGCCCCCGTCGGAGGAGACATCGCCCACGACGAGAGCGACATGCTCTACGCCGTTGACCAGGCTGCGGTAACCCACCGCCTTAAACTCGCCGTAGTCCGTGGGCAGGCGCGTTTCGACGACCTTTTCCACCAACTGTTCGTTATGTCGGCGGTATTCAATAATCTGTTCAATAGAAATCAGGCACAGGCCGTGACGGTCGCAGAATTCCCGAAGCTCCTCAGACCGGGCCATGCCCGTGGGGTCCTTCTCGGATACGACCTCGCACAGGACGCCTGCGGGACGGAGACCGGCCAGTCGCGCAAGATCCACGGAGGCCTCGGTGTGTCCCGCACGAACGAGTACACCGCCATCCCGCGCGCGCAGCGGTACGACGTGGCCAGGGCGAGTGAAGTCGTGCGGATTCGATTCCGGGTCGGCCAACTGCAAAATGGTGTTCGCGCGATCCACCGCAGAAATACCGGTCGTACCCGTATTGGCGTCGACGGTGACGGTGTAGGCAGTTCCTCGCGCGTCCTCATTTTGGGAAACCATTGGGGGAAGGTTCAGCCGGTCGCAATCTTCGCCCGTGAGCGGGGCGCAAATGTAGCCGGAGGAATAACGAACCATGAAGGCAACTAGTTCAGGGGTAGCCTTTTCGGCGGCGAAGATGATGTCACCTTCGTTCTCCCGATCCTCGTCGTCGACGACGACAACCGCTTTACCTGCCGCGATGTCGGCAATGGCCTTCTCAATGGAGTCGAAAGTAATCACAGTCTTGTAGCTTATCTTTCCATCATCTTCTCGACGTACTTGGCCAGCACATCGACTTCCAGATTGACAGTCGCGCCGACCGGTGCCTGACCCACGATGGAGTCAGTGAGGGTCGTCGGAATGAGGCTGACCTCGAAGAATCCCTCCCCTACGGCTGACACAGTCAGCGAGGTTCCGTCAACGGCAATGGAGCCTTTTTCCACGACGTATTTGCTCAAATTGTCTGGCAGGGCAATCCGTACTACTTCCCAGCGTTCGCCGGGCGTGCGGGAGAGCACGGTTCCGGTCCCGTCGACGTGGCCCTGCATGATGTGACCGCCGAGACGCTGCCCGACGGCGGTGGCCCGTTCTAGGTTTACCTTCGAACCGATTTTAACCTGCCCCAGGGAGGAACGATCCAGCGTCTCCTGCATCAGGTCGGCAGTGAAAAAGTCCTCACCCTGGTCGACGACGGTCAAGCAGACGCCGTTGACCGCGATGGAGTCGCCGTGGCGGGCGTCAGAGAGCACCGTACGGCAGTGAATGGTTAGGGTGATGGAGTCGGCGCCGCGGTCGATGGCGGCGATTTGCCCTAGTTCCTCGACGATTCCGGTGAACATAGCCTGGTCAATTCTCCCGTGTGCTGATGCGGATATGAATAACTGATTTGCCCTTGACTGTAGCTGTCTTTTAACTTCGCACGGCCCGTATCAACACGTCTGCTCCGAGTTGCTCCACAGAAACAGTGCGGAATCGCGTGATATCGGTGATACTGGTGTGCTCCGGGCCCGCTGTCACCGGCAGCCCCGACCCTAGAAACGCAGGGGCAACGTATGACTCGATGGCATCTACTGCTCCGGCCTGCAGGAAAGCTCCCGCCAAACGAGGGCCGCCTTCGACGAGCACATCAATTAGTCCCATATCGGCCATAACCTCCAGCGCGACCCCAATGTCGTGGGTGCGGATTTGCCGGAAGTTCTCGCCGCGGATTCTCGCTTCCTGCGACACCTCGGTACGGCCCACGACGATTCGCAAGGGCTGATTATCGTAAAGTTCGCCCGAATCGTAACGAGCGGAAAGTCGCGGGTCATCGGCAGCAACGGTGCCAGTGCCCACCACTATCGCTTGCCGACGACTGCGATCGGCGTGAACGCGGCCCCTCGCTTCGGCTCCGGTAATCCACTGGGAAGTGCGATCGGTAGCAGCCGCGAAGCCATCGACGGTAGCTGCGGTCTTCAATGTGATGTGCGGCCGTCGGGTTCGTTGCCAGTGCAGCCAGGGGCGCAAATATCCGTCCGCAACTTCGGGTCGGGAATAATCGGCAACAACCTCAATTCCCTGCTGTTGGAGCCACGCCGATCCTCCCGCGGCGACCGGGTTCGGGTCGGAGACCGCAAACACGACCCGGGCGACGCCTGCGCGGTGCAGCGCCGCCGTGCAGGGCGGAGTGCGCCCCTGGTGATTACAGGGCTCCAGCGTCACAACTGCGGTTCCGCCGCGGGCGCGCTGCCCGGCCATAGCCAACGCCTGGGGCTCGGCATGCAAACCGCCTGCGGGCTGAGTCCCCGCGGCGCCAACCGCAATGCCTGCTGCGTCGAGGACGACACAGCCCACCGGAGGATTCGGGTAGGTGGTACCTCGCACGCGTTGCCCCGCCTCGATGGCAAGCCGCATTGCGGCGGCGTCGGAAAGCGGGGTCGCAGTCAGAAGGTCTGGGAAAACCGCCATGTCTTTTTACACTGTGTCTCGGATGAAACTAGCTACTTGGCTGCGGCAGTAGCGAGGGCGCGGAGCTCTTCGACGGCCGCATTGCGGTCCTCGGCGCCGTAGACCGCGGAGCCAGCGACGAACGCGTCGCAGCCGGCGGCGGCCGCGGCCTCGATAGTCTTGGCGGAGATACCGCCATCGATTTCGATGATGGTGTCGAGACCGTCAGCATCGATACGCTCGCGCAGCTTGATCACCTTGTCCAGCTGATCCGGCATGAACGACTGGCCTCCGAAGCCCGGCTCGACACTCATGACCAGCACCTCGTCGAACTCCGCGAGATGATCCAGCCACGGTTCGATCGGGGTGCCCGGGCGGAGCGAGAAACCGGCCTTGACGCCCTGCTCGCGGATATGGCGCGCCAGAGCAATCGCGTCATCGGCGGCCTCGACGTGGAAAATAACGGAGGAAGCGCCGGCCTTGATGTAGGTGTCGACCCACTTCTCCGGCGCCTCAATCATCAGGTGCACGTCCAGGAATTTGTCCGTGACCTTAGCGACGGCTTCCAACACGGGAGCGCCGAAAGACAGGTTCGGGACAAAGTGGCCATCCATGACGTCGATGTGCAGCCAATCCGCCTTCGACACGGCCTCAACCTCGCGGTCCAGGCGGGCGAAATCAGCGGCGAGAATGGACGGGGCAATAATCGGAGCGTTCATAGCTCAAAAGCCTAGCCGTTCTTGCGCAGTACAGCGAAGAACATCGCGTCGGTGCCGTGGCGGTGCGGCCACATCTGCACCGATTTGAAAGCACCGACGTCGCTCATGGGCTGGACCAGCGCGTGCGCGTCGAGCTCCGTCACGTCGAGCTTGCCGACGGCCTTGTCCACGACCCCGCGGGTTTCGCGCAGATGAGGTGAGCAAGTCGAATAGACGATGATGCCACCTGGGCGGGTAAGGCGCACGGCCTCTGTCAGCAGCTCGAGCTGCAACTTGGTGAGACCTGCAATGTCATTGGCCGACTTTCGCCAGCGCGCCTCTGGACGTCGACGTAGCGATCCCAGCCCCGAGCAGGGTACATCCACGAGCACACGGTCGAAGCCGGGCTCGAGGCCGCTGCTGCGGCCATCGGCGACGGTGACGGTGACGGGAAGCCCAGAGGTGGCCTTCTCTACGAGGCCGGCGCGTTTTTCGGACAGCTCGACGGCATCGACATGCGCTCCTTCGATGGAGGCAATCCCGCCGATGAACGCGGTCTTTCCTCCTGGGCCGGAGCACAAATCCAGCCAGCGTCCGGAATCTTCTCCCTGGACTTGCGCAGTGACAACCGCGCGCGCGATAAGCTGCGAGCCCTCGTCCTGTACCGCGGCGAGTCCCTGGCGCACCGGCTCCAGCTCTCCCGGAGCACCGGATTCCAGGCGCACGGCATAGGGTGACCACGGGCCCTCCTCGCCGCCGGTGATGAGAGCCAGTTCCTCAGCGGTCAGTTCGCCGGGGCGCGCAACTAAGTGGACGGTGGGACGCGCGTCGTCGGCAGCGAGCGCCTCCTGTAACTGGCTGGCCTCGGAGCCGAGTGAGAGCGCGAACGCCTCTGCGATCCAGCGCGGATGCGCGTGCTTTAGGGCGACGTAACCGATCGGATCCTTCGCCGGGTCCGGCGCGACCTCCGCAACCCACTGCGCCTCCGACTTCGCCGAGACCTTGCGCAGGATAGCGTTGACAAAGCCTCGGGCGCCTGAGCCTGCAACCTTGGCCACCGCGCGGACCGAGGTATCCACTGCGGCGTAGGAGTCAACCCTGGTGCGCAGCAGCTGGTAGGTGCCGAGGCGCAGCACGTCCAGGACCGGTCCCGCTATATCCGTCAGCGGCCTCGACGATGCCGCACCGATGACGGCGTCGAGAAGCCCCTCGGCGCGCAGAGTACCGTAGGTCAACTCGGTGGCGAAAGCAGCGTCGCGGCCCTTCAGGTTATGCGTCTTGAGTAGCTTCGGCAGCAGAAGATTCGCGTATGCTTCGTTCTCGCGGACCTCGGCAAGGACCTTCAGCGCGACCTTGCGCGGCTGATCAATCCCACCGCCCTTATGTGCACCAGAATTTCCGTCGCGACCCCGCTGGCCATTTTGGCCGCGGCGACCTGTGCGATTTCCGCGCTCGGCATTGTCGCTACGTCGGCCCTGCTTGCCCCGACCGTCATATTTATCCTGACCGCCTTGACCGTTGCGCTTGTTGCGGTCGTTGTGGTTGCCGTCGCGCCCACTCATTTACTCGAATACCTTTCCACCCGGTTGAGCACCTCGCGCCCAATCCTGTGCCGCCATCATCTTTTTACCCTGCGGCTGAACCCGGCCGAGCTCCACAAAGCCCTGACCGCAGCGCACCACGACGCGATGCTTCTCGACGAAAATCGTTCCCGGCTGCGAATTTTGTGCGCTACCCGCAGCGTCGACCGCAGCCCTCGCTTCGATTGCAGCCGAGGCGTCGTCGGAAAGCGGTGTCAGGTCGGCGACCTTGACGCGGCTGCCTTCCAGCGTCGTCCAGGCCCCTGGCGCGGGGGTGAACGCTCGGCTGCGGCGGTTGATTAGGTGCGGCAGCTGCGACCAGTTAACCCGGGAATCTTCCGGCGAGAACTTGGAGGCGTAAGACACACCGTCTTCAGGCTGAGCCGTGGGGCGAAGGGCACCGGCGGCGATGCCGTCCATCGTTGCAGACAGAAGGTCCGCGCCCGAGTAAGCAAGACGCGTGAGCAAATCGTCGGCGGTGTCCGTAGGTTTGATGGACTCGGTGACAGTTCCGAAGACGGGGCCGGTGTCGAGCCCCGCTTCGATCCGGAAGGTGCTGGCGCCTGTAATCTCGTCGCCGGCCGCGATTGCCGCCTGGACGGGGGCGGCGCCGCGCCACGCGGGCAGGAGAGAAAAGTGTAGGTTAACCCAGCCGTGCTCGGGGACCTCGAGAAGCTCCGGGGGCACGAGGTTTCCGTAGGCCACCACGGGGATGCAGTCCGGGTTCAGCTCGCGGATTGCCTCCTGAGCTTCCGGGTCGCGCAACGAAGTCGGCGTCAGTGCCGGGATTCCGTGCTCCTGAGCCAGCGCCTTCACCGGCGACGGGGACAGCGTCTTGCCCCTGCCTCGGCGGGCATCGGGGCGCGTTAAAACTGCAACGATGTCGTGGCGGCCGTCGTCGAGAAGCTTCTGTAGAGCGACCACGGCGGGTTCCGGGGTTCCGGCGAAAATCAGGCGCACGGGAGATTCAATCCTTCACTTGTTCGATTGGCGCGGGCAGTTCACCCCACACGCCTCTGTAATTAACCGCGGTTTTTGAACCAATCCTGTTCACGGAGGCTGCGCATAGCGGTCTTGCGCTCGTCGCCGGTCAGGCGCTTGAGGAAGAGCACGCCATCCAGGTGATCGGACTCGTGCTGAACACAGCGGGACAAAAGACCGTCGGCCTCGAAGCTGACGGGCGTTCCAGTGCGGTCCTGTCCTGTCACGCGGACCTTAGCGAAACGCGTCACCGCGCCGTTGACACCGGGAATAGAGAGACACCCTTCGGTCTCGTGGACCGTCTCCTCCCCGATTGCCTCCCACTGCGGGTTGACGATGTGCCCGCGCGTCCCCTCGCAGTCGTAGACGAAAACCCGCTGCAGCACGCCGACCTGGTTAGCAGCGAGCCCAACACCCTGCTCGTCGTCCATCGTGTCGAACATGTCGTCGATCAAATGCGACAGGGTCCCATCAAAGTCGGTGACCGTATCAGCCTTGGACAGCAGTACCGGATCGCCAAAAACTCGAACCTCGCGGATTGCCATAAACTCGCGCTCTCCTGTGGAAATAGATGAAAAAGGTTGGTCCTAATTGACCCGCTCAGTGTAGCAGCTAGCCGAACCTGATCGGATTGACGATGACTCGCACGGTTTCCGGATCCTTCTTGGTCGCACGGACCGCCTGCGCGGTCTTCAGCGCCGCTCCCACCGCCCTCGCTTTCCGACGCTCACATCTGACTAGCAAGCGCTGGATCGGAGTGCCTGGTTCCACGCCAGCCGGGGGCCTGGCTCCCCTGGGCAAATCCACGGGCCCGAGGATCTCGGCGCCACCCGGCAGCTCGAGGGTCTCGATGAAGCTGCGCAGGCCCGCCTCGGTGCCGTCGACCGCTGCGACGTGGAATGCCGGCGGCAGCTGCGCCGCCTGGCGATCGTGCAGTTCGCGCTCCGCGGCGCCGACGGAATCCCAGGCGAGCAGGTCGCTCACCGTCGGGTGTGCCGCGTCCGCATCGATGACCACCGAACCACCTTGCTCCTTCGAGCGCCCGAGGCTGGCCGCATGCGCCCAGGAAGCAAAGGCGTCCTCGTCGGCACGCAGATCCTGTCGTCCGAGCATCGCCCAGGTGTCGAGCAGGAGCACCGTTCCGTAGCCAGACGGCGAGCGAGGCTCCGCCCCGGGGGTCGCGACGACAACACGGGGCCCCGGAGCGATCTCGTCAGTGATTCGCTCCCCGGACGAAGCAACAACGGGAAACGGACTGAAGATGCGTCCAAATTCCTCCGCAGTACGGTCGCTGCCGATGACGGTAGGGCGAATCTTGGTCGAGCCGCAGCTGTGGCAGCGGTGGTGCACATCGATGCGGCCGCACCACCTGCATGTCGGAGGAGCGGGAGCGTTCGGGTCGTCGGAAGGCGGGATGCCAAGCGGACCATTGCACCAGCGGCAGCGGGCCGCGGTGCCGCAACTGCGACAGGACAGTGTAGGCACGTAGCCCTTGCGCGGGACCTGCACAAGCACGGGTAGCTCATCGCGCAACGATTGCTTCGCCCGGCGGAACGCCGCGGCAGGCAGGCGCCCGCGACTGGAATCGTCCGGATCCTCGGAGGTATCGACGGAGCTGAGCATCTCCGGCATAGCCTCGCCGAGTGCCTCCTGCGAGGCCACGAGGTTATGAGCCCATCCGGATGCGATGAGAAGCGCGACCTCCGCGGTACGCCCTGCGGATGCGAACAGCAGCGAGGCGCTCTCTTGCGCACAGCGGGTTACCAGGACCTCGCGGGCATGAACATAGGGCGCCCGTGGGTCGACGAGGTTGTCGTCGCCGTCATCCACGATGACCGCGAGCTGGAAGTTTTTCACCGGAGCAAACGCCGCCGACCTGGTCCCGAGTACGATCCTCCCCTGGCCGTGGAGAATATCGAGGTAGCGCCGGTAGCGAGACTCGGGGCCGAGTCCGGAGCCCAGGACTGTCAGCTGACGGGCGGAGATCAATTCCCGGAATGCCGACTCGTAGCGCCCAAGGGTACGGGAATCGGGAACAATGACCACGACTCCCCCGCCGGCGCGCGCTACCGCCACTGATAGTGCCGCGACCATCTCCTCGCAGTGCTCGCCCGGTACCGGCGCCCACGCGGCCCTCGATGGAGTACCGGCGACGACCGCGTCGACGTAGGAAGCGCCGAAAACGTAGCGCTGCCAGGCGCTTAAGTCCACATCGTCGACCGCGAGCTTGCCCAGCTCCTCCCAGCTCGGCGAGAGCTTTTCGTTGCGAATCCGCTCCGCCCGTGCATGACGACTAGGAATCGCCGCACGGATGATGTCGGAGCGCGTCGCACCGTAGTATTCGGCGAGGGAATCCACCAGACGCCGCATATGCGCCGGGTATACAACCTCCGGACTGATGACATCCTTTAGATAGGAAAGTTTTCCCTCATGCGCAGGAGTGTCTGTGCGTTCCAGGATGAGTCCGTTGACCAGCTGGCCGTGGAATCTGATACGGACCCGGCAGCCGACCTTGGCATCTTCGGATAGCGCGCGCGGAACGAGGTAGTCGAAGGGCCGGTCTAACTGCGGCAGCCCCAAAAGCGGAAGCACCCGCGCTACAGGCTGCGTTTCTGCGGCTGCTGTAGGGCGGGTGCTAGTCATAGAGACAAACTCTACCTAAACCTCATTCGGTGGACTATCCCAGTCCGGCGGCGGCGCGAAGGGCGTCGACACGGTCCAGCCGCTCCCAGGGAAGGTCAAGGTCGGTGCGTCCGAAGTGGCCGTAAGTAGCGGCCTTCGCGTAAATCGGGCGCAGCAGGTCCAGGTCGCGGATGATGGCGGCCGGGCGTAGGTCGAAGACCTTATTGATTGCCTCTTGGATAACCTCGGCCGGGACGTGCCCGGTGCCGAAGGTGTCCACGTAGAGCCCCACCGGGCGTGCGCGACCGATGGCGTAGGCCACCTGAATCTCAATTCGGTCGGCGAGACCTGCGGCCACGGCGTTCTTCGCGACCCAGCGGGTGGCGTAGGCGCCCGAGCGGTCCACCTTCGACGGGTCCTTGCCCGAGAACGCGCCGCCGCCATGGCGAGCCATGCCGCCGTAGGTGTCGACGATAATCTTGCGACCGGTCAGGCCCGCATCGCCCATCGGGCCGCCGATGATGAACTGGCCCGAAGGATTGACCAGGAGCTTCAGCTCCTCGGTGACGTAGCGGCCCAGGTCGGCGTCCGCGATGACCCAGTCGACGACGTGGGTCTTAATCTGTTCGGTAATCCACTCCTGGCTAACGTCCGGGTCATGCTGGGTAGAGACGACCACGGTGTCGAGGTATACCGGGCGGTTGTCGTCGTCGTAAGCAAAAGTGACCTGGGTCTTGCCGTCCGGGCGGAGGTGCGGGACGAGGCCCTCCTTGCGCACCTGGGTCAGGCGGCGGGCCAGACGGTGTGCCAGCGCGATTGGCAGCGGCATGTACTCGGGCGTCTCGTTGGTCGCGTAGCCAAACATCAGGCCCTGATCGCCGGCGCCGGTCAGGTCTTCGACCTCGACCTCCCCGTCGGCGGAACGGGCCTCGAGCGAGGTGTGCACGCCGTCGTGGATGTCGGAGGACTGCTCGCCGATGGAAACGGAAACACCGCAGGTCTTGCCGTCGAAGCCTTTCTCGGAGGAATCAAATCCAATCTCGTTCAGGCGGGAGCGCACGATACCCGGGATGTCGACGTAGCTCTTGGTGCGGACCTCACCGACGACGTGAACCAGGCCCGTGGTCACGACGGTCTCTACCGCGACCATCGAGGCCGAATCTTGGGCGAGCATCGCGTCGAGGATCGAATCGGAGATGGAGTCACAGATCTTGTCTGGGTGTCCCTCAGTGACGGACTCACTGGAAAATAGCCGAAGATTGGTGGCCACGAGTTCCTACAACTTCCTTTAATCTTTTTTCGCTTTACGACGCCGCGCGACTGCCATGCCCTATCGGGGTACGAAAAAGGCGCCCTGTAGAGGGGATTGCCGCGCCGCGGGGTCGCCAGCGCTTAACGTTAACGTCCCGATTATAGACCAAGCGGTTCAGTAACCGGTACTAGCCCCGCGCCTTGACCACGGCGTCGAGGATTGCGCCTGCGACGGCGAACTTCGAGCCCAGAGGCACGACAGTCTCCTCCCCGCCTTTGGAGAGAATCCAGCCGACGTTGTCCGTCGAACCGAAGGTACGGCCGCCAGATACGTCGTTGCACATCAGCAGATCGCATCCCTTTCGAACGATCTTCTGGCGGGCAAGCTCAAGCGCCGAGGAGTCGGCGTCGCCGGTCTCCGCTGCGAATCCGACCAGGGTTGTGCCAGCGGCGAGCTCGCCGCTGGCTCGACGCTTCACAGTGGTCGCCAGAATGTCGGGGTTTTCGACGAGGTCGATGCGGGACAGAGCATCGTCCGATTTACCCTTCTTCATCTTCGAATCGGCAACCTGCGATGGCCTAAAATCAGCCACGGCGGCCGCGAAGATACAGATATCAGCCTGGCCCGCGTGCCGTTCAACCGCCGCCGCCATATCGCGGGCAGAGACCACGTTGACAACCTCGGCGCCGAGCGGATTCGGGAGCGCGTCGGTGATACCGGCGATGACCGTTACCTCGGCACCGCGCTGAGCAGCCATCTCCGCCAACGCAAAACCCTGGCGGCCGGAAGAGTGATTGCCGATAAACCGTACCGGATCGATGGCCTCCTGCGTACCACCAGCCGTAATGAGCACCCGCGCGCCCTCCAGGTCCCTGCGGAAATGGGCTGGGTTAGCCGCTACAGCAAGAGCGAGGTCGACGACCTGCTCCGGCTCCGGTAGGCGGCCGGGGCCGGTGTCCTTGCCGGTCAGGCGGCCGTGGGCGGGGTCGAGGACGATTGTGCCGCGGCGACGCAAGGTCGCTACATTGTCCCGCGTTGCTGGGTGATGCCACATCTCGGTGTGCATAGCGGGCGCCAAAACCACTGGGCAGGTTGCTACGAGCAGCGTTGCGGAGAGCAAATCATCCGCCCTGCCCTGTGCCGCACGAGCCATGAAATCGGCAGTCGCGGGGACGACCACGATTAGGTCGGCCTCTTGCCCGATGCGCACGTGCTGAACCTCGTCGACGGCGTCGAAGACGGTGGTCGACACTGGGTGGCCCGAAAGCGCCTCGAATGTGGCGGCTCCAACGAAGTTCAGTGCGGATTCTGTCGGGACCACTCGCACGTCGTGGCCGAGTTCCTTGAACCTGCGCACCACGTGGGCGGCCTTATACGCAGCAATGCCGCCGGCTACCCCGACGACAACCTTTAGAGAATCGGATACGTCAGAATGACCGGCGGCATTCATGAAAAATCTCCCTGAACGGAAAACTTGCGGAATTCGCTTAGCCCTCGGTGTGATCGAGCAGACCAGCGTTGATTTCACGCAGAGCAATGGACAAAGGCTTCTCGGCGACGCCAGGGGTTACCAGCGGGCCCACGTACTCCAGCATGCCTTCGTCGATCTGCTGGTAGTAGTCGTTAATCTGGCGTGCGCGCTTCGCGGCGAAAATAGCCAGCGCGTACTTGGACGAAGCCTTATCGAGCAGCTCGTCAATCGGCGGGTTGGTGATTCCAACTGGCGGATCGAACACGGCCTCGGTGGCGGTATTTTCCTGGGTCACGAGAAATCTTTCCTACGATTAAAATTGCTGAAAGTGTCGGCCGCTTAAATCTTTAGCAAAGACCCAATCGGCCGTGCCCGGCAAGGAGCAATGCTAGTTGCCGGACGCTGTGAGTGCTCGAGCGATGGCCTCGACTGCCTTGTCGACATCATCGTTGACAACGACCTGATCGAACTCGCCCTGGGCATCCATTTCTACCCGAGCCGTTTCCAGACGGCGCTTTACCTGTGCTTCAGTCTCCGTGCCACGGCCGGTTAGACGCTCTACGAGAATCTCCCAGCTGGGCGGGGCTAGGAACAGCAGGTGCGCGTTCGGCTCCACCTCGCGGATTGAACGTGCACCGGCGAGATCGACCTCGACCAATACCGGCCGACCAGCCTCACGTGCCTCCTCCACCGGGCGGCGAGGAGTACCGGAGCGCTGGAGGCCACCGTGGATTTCAGCCCACTCGAGCATTTCTCCTGCGTCAATCCGTTCCTGGAAATCCTCGGGAGAGACGAAGAAGTAGTCCCGCCCATCGACCTCGCCCGGTCGCGGAGACCGGGTGGTCATGGAGACACTGAAGTACAGTCCGGGAACTTCGGCTCGCAGCCGACTGACCACGGTGGATTTTCCTACGCCGGCGGGACCGGCGAGGACGACCAACGCAGCTTTACCATTCCCGGCCACGGTGACTAGTCCTCCACGGAGTAGCCGAAGCGCTCCAGCAGAGCGCGACGCTGGCGGTCGCCGAGGCCGCGGAGGCGACGGGTCTGAGCAATCTCCAGGTCGTTCATGATGTCCTGGGCCTTGACCTTGCCAACCTTCGGCAGGGCCTCGAGCAGAGCGGAAACCTTCATCTTGCCGATGATTTCGTTCTCGTCAGCCTGCTTCAGGACCTCTGGCAGGTCAGTAGCACCACGCTTGAGCTTGTCCTTCAGTTCTGCACGCACTTTGCGAGCCTGAGCTGCCTTCTCGAGTGCTGCTGCACGCTGCTCCGGGGTCAACTGCGGAAGGGCCACGGGTTCCTCCGTTAAAAGTAGATTGCTTGAATTAGATGTGATGTTCACATGTCCGCCGCGCCGTAACCAGCGCGGGCGTCCACATAAATCGCATGCGACCGTACCGCATATACACCGCTGCGATGCAAATGCTTGCCGGGGTGTCGAAGAATTTCGCACCTGGGACTTTATCGGTCCCATCTTTTCGGCTTTGGCCGGTCAACTTTGGCGATTGTAGCACCGTTTGCAGTGAGGAATGGAAATTGACCACGGATTTTAGGCCAATTTCCCGGCATGTCAGTTGAATTGCGCGGCAAATTCCTCGGTCGCCGCTCGCAGGGCCGACACGTTTGGACCGGCGCCCAGAATGCCCCGTGAAACGTTCGGCAGCGCCAGTGCCGCCGACTGCCCCGCGATGCGCTCTACATCGGCCGCAGAGCCACCTTGCGCCCCCACTCCTGGCATGAGAACCGCTCCGCGAAGGTGATCAAGTACCGGCGGGTTCTCAAGAGTGGCGCCGACGACCACACCGAAGCTGCCAGCCGCAGCGCCGCTGTTGATTTGTTGAGCATTCAGCTCCGCGGCACGGTCGACCATGGACTGCGCGATGGTGCGCATACTCCCCTTCGACTCCACCACGGCCTTCTGCACGGACGCGCCCTCCGGGTTGGAGGTCGCAGCCAGCACAAAGAGTCCACGACCGGTCGCCTGAGCCAGCTCGACCGCCGGATCCAGCGCCCCAAACCCCAGGTACGGAGACACCGTCAGCGCATCCGAAGCCAAGGGAGAACCGTCCGCCAGCCAGGCTTGCGCATAGGCGGCCATTGTCGAACCGATGTCGCCGCGCTTTGCATCCGCAATCGACAGCGCACCGGCCGCGTGCACGTCGGCAAGCGTCCGCTCCAGCACCGCGTAACCACCCGCCCCGTACGCCTCAAAGAAGGCAACCTGAGGCTTGACGACGGCCACAACGTCCCCGAAGGCCTCAACGCAGGTCCTGGCAAATTTCTCGATACCTTGGACCGAACGGGGCAGCCCCCAGGCGTCGAGGAGGGCCGGGTGCGGGTCGATGCCCACGCAGAGCCGACCGCGCTCGGCGACTTTCGCGGCGAGCCTGTCGCCAAATCCCGTCACGGAATTGCCCGCCATCGCCTAGGCCTTCTTCTCGGCAGCGCTGTGGCTCGGGTGCAGTTCCTGCAGCGCGCGAACAGAGAGGTTGCCCTTCTTCAACGCAATGATGCCCTGCAGAGCTGCAACAGCTCCCTGAGCGGTCGTCACACTGGTGATGCCCTGGCTGACAGCCGCGGCGCGAATCCCGTACCCGTCGGAGCGAGCACCGGCGGAACCGGACGGGGTGTTGATGATGATGTCGACCTCGCCGTCGCGAATCATGTCGACAATGTCACGCTCGCCGGAATCGGTAGCGGACTCGGAGGTGCGCTTGGCGACTACCTCGCAATCGACACCGTTGCGGCGCAGCATCTCCGCCGTACCCTCGGTAGCCAGAATGCGGTAGCCCATTCCGGCCAGCGACAGGATCGGGAACACCAGGGTGCGCTTGTCGCGGTTGGCCAGCGACACGAACACGGTTCCCTCGGTCGGCAGCTCGCCGAAACCGGCCAGCTCGCCCTTGGCGAAGGCCGCGCCGAAGTTGTTGGCCAGGCCCATAACCTCGCCGGTGGACTTCATCTCCGGGCTCAGCAGGCTGTCGAGCGCCCGGCCCTCAAAGTCGCGGAAGCGGTTGAACGGGAGCACAGCCTCCTTTACCGCAATCGGTGCGTCCGCCGGCAGGGAGCCACCGTCCATGTCGGACGGGATCATGCCCTCTGCGCGCAGCTCCGCGATGGTGGCACCCATCATGATGCGCGAGGCTGCCTTCGCCAGCTGCACCGAGGTCGCCTTGGAGACGAACGGAACAGTGCGCGAGGCACGCGGGTTCGCCTCGATGACGTAGAGGGTCTCGTCCTTCAGCGCATACTGAACGTTCATCAGGCCCTTCACGCCGATGCCGTGAGCGAGGGCCTTGGTGGACTCGCGGACCTTATCGATAATGCTGCCGGACAGGGTCATCGGAGGCAGAGCACAGGCGGAGTCGCCCGAGTGAATACCGGCCTCCTCGATGTGCTCCATGACTCCGCCGAGGTATACCTCTTCCCCGTCACACAGCGCGTCAACGTCAATTTCGATGGCGCTGTCGAGGAAGCGGTCGACCAAAACCGGATGTTCGTTGGACAGCTCGGTTGCGCGGTCGATGTAGTCCTCCAGAGTGGCCTCGTCGTAGACAATTTCCATGCCGCGGCCGCCCAGGACATAGGACGGGCGGACCAGCACCGGGTAGCCGATACCTGCGGCTACGGCGCGGGCCTCCTCGTAGGAGGTCGCGGTGCCGAACTGCGGGGCCGGCAGATTCGCGGCCTCCAGAACCTTGCCAAATTCGCCGCGGTCCTCGGCCAGGTCGATTGCTGCTGGAGAGGTGCCGACGATCGGAACACCGGCGGCCTCGAGCTTCTCGGCCAGGCCCAGCGGGGTCTGACCACCGAGCTGGACGATAACGCCCGCGACGGTGCCGGACTGGCTCTCGGCGTGATAGACCTCGAGGACGTCCTCGAAGGTCAGCGGCTCGAAGTACAGGCGATCTGCGGTGTCGTAGTCGGTGGAGACGGTCTCCGGGTTGCAGTTGACCATGACGGTCTCGTAGCCGACGCGGGAGAGCTCGAGCGCTGCGTGAACACAGGAGTAATCAAACTCAATGCCCTGGCCGATGCGGTTCGGACCGGAGCCCAGAATGATGACCTTTTCCTTCTCCGTCTGCGGCGAAACCTCGGACTCGGCTGCCGGGTCGAGCTCGTAGGCTGAGTAGTGGTACGGGGTCTTCGCCTCGAACTCGGCGCTACAGGTATCGACGGTCTTGAACACCGGGTGGATGCCCAGTCGCCAGCGCAGTTCGCGGACGCCATCCTCGCCGGCCAGTTCCGGACGCAGAGCGGCAATCTGACGGTCGGACAGGCCCCAGTACTTCGCCTCGCGGAGCAGATCAGCGGTGACCACAGGCGCGTCGATAAGCTGCTTGCGAATGTCCTGCAGGTTCTCCATCTCGGCGATGAACCACGGATCCAGGCCAGATGCCTCGTGAATCTGCTCAATGGTGCCGCCGAGGCGCTGAGCCAGCTCGACGTCATAGATGCGGCCCTCGGTCGGGCGCTTCAGGTCCTCGAGAACTGCGTCGAGGTCGTTCGCGCGCTCGCCGGCGAAGGCTTCGTCCGGGACGGTCCAGAAGCCGGCGGGATTATTCTCCAGGGAACGCATAACCTTGCCGAGGGCGCCGATGTAGTTGCGGCCGATGGCCATGGCTTCGCCTACGGACTTCATCGTAGTGGTCAGGGTGTCGTCGGCGCCGGGGAACTTCTCGAAAGCAAAGCGTGGAGCCTTGACGATTACGTAGTCCTGAACCGGCTCGAAGGCGGCCGGGGTCTCGCCGGTGATGTCGTTGGTGATTTCGTCGAGGGTGTAGCCGATTGCCAGCTTCGCGGCAATCTTCGCAATCGGGAAGCCGGTCGCCTTGGAGGCCAGCGCCGAGGAGCGGGACACGCGCGGGTTCATCTCGATGGTGATGATGCGACCGTCCTTCGGGTTGACGGCGAACTGGATGTTACATCCACCGGTGTCGACGCCGACCTCACGTAGGATGGCGATGCCCTGGTTGCGCATGGTCTGGTACTCGCGGTCGGTCAGGGTCATCGACGGAGCGACGGTGACGGAGTCGCCCGTGTGGACACCGAGGGCGTCGACATTCTCAATCGAGCACACAACGACGACATTGTCGGCGCCGTCTCGCATGAGCTCCAGCTCGAACTCCTTCCAACCGAGGATGGACTCCTCGATCAGGACGTTCGCCTCCGGAGAAGCAGCCAGGCCGCCGCCGGCGATACGGTCCAGGTCCTCCTGGTTGAACGCAAGGCCAGAGCCCAGGCCACCCATGGTGAACGAAGGGCGGACGACGACGGGAAGGCCGAGCTCGGCGACGGTCTCGTGGACCTCGTCCATGTTGTGGCAGACGCGGGAGCGAGCGGACTCGCCGCCAATCTTGGCGACGATGTCCTTGAACTTCTGGCGGTCCTCACCGCGCTGGATAGCGGGAATGTCGGCGCCGATGAGCTCGACGTCATACTTCTCGAGGATGCCCTCGCGGTCGAGCTTGATAGCGGCGTTGAGCGCGGTCTGCCCGCCCAGGGTCGCTAGTACCGCATCAATCGGGTGTCCCTCGGCCTCCTCCTTGGCGAGAATCTTCTCGATGTACTCGGTCTCGATTGGTTCGATGTAGGTGGCGTCGGCGAACTCCGGGTCGGTCATAATCGTCGCCGGGTTGGAGTTGACGAGGGTGACTCGCAGTCCTTCTTCGCGCAGGACGCGGCACGCCTGGGTGCCGGAGTAGTCGAACTCGCAGGCCTGTCCGATCACAATCGGGCCGGAGCCGATAACCAGTACGTGGTTGATGTCGTTACGACGTGGCATGAGTTGGTTCCCTTAGCCCTTTCCTACTTGTTCTTCTTCTCGGCAGCGGTGTTGTTGAAATCGACCTTCGCAATCAGCTCGGCGAAGTCATCGAACAGAGTGCGCGCATCGTGGGGGCCGGCGGCAGACTCCGGGTGGTACTGGACAGAGAACGCCATTCCGTTGCGCAGCGCGACACCTTCCACGACATCGTCGTTCAGGCAAGTGTGAGTGACCTCTGCCTCGCCCCACGGGGTGTCGAAGCTCTCGCCCGGCTTGCCTTCGAGAGCAAAGCCGTGGTTCTGAGCGGTGATGTAAATCTTGCCGTCCCTGTGGTCCTTGACCGGGACGTTAATGCCGCGGTGACCGAAAACCATCTTGTAGGTGTTCAGGCCCAGTGCGCGGCCCAGGATCTGGTTACCGAAGCAGATGCCGAACAGCGGCATATTGTCATCCAGGGCTGCCTTGGCAACGGCGACCATCTCGTCCGCGGTCGCCGGGTCGCCCGGGCCGTTGGACATGAAGACGCCCTCGGGCTGGTACTCCCTCTTAATCTCCTCGTACGGCGTATTCGCCGGCACGACGACAACCTCTAGGCCGCGCTTGGACAACTCACGCGGGGTGTTCGACTTGATGCCGAGGTCGTAAGCGACAACACGGGCGACCTTCTCCCCCTGTGCCTCAACTACATAAGCCTCCGCGGTGCTCACCTCCCGCGCGAGGTCTGCACCCTTCATCGACGGCTGCGCACGGACAATCTCCAGAAGCTTTTCGACGGGCTGCTCGGCATCGGCGCCGGAGAAAATGCCAGCGGCGGTCGAGCCGTTATCGCGCAGGTGACGCACCAGCGCACGGGTGTCGACCTGGCGGATACCGATAACGCCCTGCTTGACCAGTTCTTCTTCGAGGGTGCGCTTTGCGCGCCAGTTCGAAGCCACGCGCGACAGGTCGTGAATGATGAATCCTGCGACCCAGATCTTGTCGCCGCGGGACTCGTTGTCCTCGTCATTCCAGCCGGTATTACCAATCTGAGGCGCCGTAGCGACGACGAGCTGGCGGTGGTACGACGGGTCGGTCAGGGTCTCCTGGTATCCGGTCATTGCGGTGGTGAACACCGCCTCACCCAGAGTCGTGCCGGTGGCACCAAAACCGCGACCGCGGAAGATTCGGCCGTCGGCGAGAACTAGGACGGCCGGTACGGAGGCTGTCGTGGAATTAGAGGCCTTGTCCAGAGACTCGTTGCTCACGTTGTTGCCTTTCAAATCGGGTGTCTGCACTGAATTAGGGTCAATAATACGGGAAGATTGCGAATATTTATGCAGTGACATGAATATTATCCAGCTACCTCTCCATTGAGGGCCGTCACCTTGCCGCGCAGAACTGTCGCTGCAACGGACACTGCCATCTCCATGTCCTCGTAGGGTGTGTTGTCCGACTTCGATGCCAAGTCGTCGCCGTGTACCGTCCACTTCTTATTCGGGTCCACGACGGTCAGGTTCGCCGGCTCTCCGACTGCAATCGGCCGTCCGTGTCCCGGAAGTTTGACGATCTCCGCCGGCCGCTCGCTCATCACGCGTGCCAGCCAGCGCCAATCGCACGTTCCGTCTAGAACGAACTGCTCAGCGATAATCGACATAGACGTCTCCAACCCCAGCATTCCGGGCTTCGCGTGCTCGAACTCGCAGCACTTTTCCTCGGACCCGTGCGGGGCGTGGTCGGTCGCCACGCAATCGATGATTCCGTCGATCAGCGCCTGGCGAAGGGCAAGGGTGTCGCGCTGCTCGCGCAGGGGCGGGTTCACGCGGTAGACGCCGTCGTAGGTCTCCAGCACAGAATCTGTGAGAATCAAGTGATGCGGGGTGACCTCAGCGGTAAGCGGAATATCGTGCTCCTTTGCCCACTTGACCAGCTCAACTGTGCCCTCAGTGGAGGCATGGCAAATGTGCATGCGTCCGCCGTAATCGCGAGCCATAATCGCATCGCGCGCGACGATAGACTCCTCGGCAACGCGAGGCCAGCCGGTGAGTCCAAGTCGAGCGGCCGTCGGCCCCTCGTGCGCCACAGCCTCAGCGGTGAGCCGTGGATCCTCGCAGTGCTGAGCCAGAAGAACGTCCTCACCCTTCGCGTACTCAATTGCACGGCGCATGATTAGCGGGTTGTCGACGCACTTGCCATCATCGGAGAACATGCGGACCTTTGCCTGGGAGTCGGCCATCATACCGAACTCCGTCAGGTTCGCGCCTTTGAGCCCCTTAGTGATGGAACCGACCGGGTGGATGTCGCACAGGTTTAGTGCCTGGCCCTTGAGCCACACGGACTCGGCGATGGAGGGATCGTCGGTGACGGGCGCAGTATTTGCCATGGTAAACACCGCAGTGAAACCGCCCTTGGCGGCTGCGGCGGAACCGGTGGCCAGGGTCTCGGTGTCCTCTCGCCCCGGCTCGCGCAAGTGGACGTGGATATCGACCAGACCGGGGAGCAGAACCAGGGAGTCGAACTCAAGAACCTCGGCACCCTCCGGCGCATCGATGCCAGCAGCGATCTCTGCGATAACACCGTCCCGGACGAGGACGTCGACGTCCTCCCCCTCTCCGTAGGGGCGCACTCCGCGCAGGAGCAGGTTACCGGAGCGTGGTGCGGCAAGCGGGCCTACCGACGGAAAGGAGGAATCGTCGCAGTAATTTTCTTTAGCGGTAGTCATTGCTATGCGCGTCCTTCCAGGTCGGTTCCGGCGGTCAGCAGTGTGAAGAGTACGGCCATCCGGACGTGGACACCGTTGGAGACCTGCTGCAAAACAGCAGTGCGTGGCAGGTCGGCCACGGAATCGTTGATTTCCATGCCGCGGAGCATCGGGCCCGGGTGCATCACGATGCAGTCATCGCGCAGCATCTTTTCGCGGGCCTTGGACAGGCCGTAACGAGCGGCGTACTCGCGGTGCGAGGGGAAGAACCCACCATTCATACGCTCCTGCTGGACGCGGAGCATCATGACCGCGTCGGCGTCGGCAAGCTCAGGCTCCATGCGGTAGGCAACGCGGACAGGCCAGTTCTCCACACCGAAAGGTAGCAGCGTCGGCGGTGCGACGAAGACGACCTCGGCGCCCAGCTTCGACAGCAGATCCGCGTTCGAACGGGCGACTCGCGAGTGCAGGATGTCTCCGACGATGACGATTTTACGGCCCTTGATTTCACCAAGGCGCTGGCGCAGGGTAACCGCGTCAAGCAGCGCTTGGGTCGGGTGCTGGTGCTTGCCGTCGCCGGCGTTGATAATGGACGGGCCGTTTCCGAACTCGTCGGTCCAGCCAGCAATCAGCTTCGCCGCGCCTGAAGATGGATGCCTCACGACGATAGCGTCACCGCCAATCGCGTCCAGGGTCAGAGCGGTGTCCTTAAGGCTCTCCCCCTTCTTCACCGAGGAGGACGACGCGGAGATGTTGATTACGTCAGCGCTCATCCACTTACCCGCGGTTTCGAAAGAGGCGCGCGTACGAGTGGAGTTCTCGTAGAAGAGCGTGAAGATGGTGCGGCCGCGTAGCGTAGGCAGCTTTTTGATCTCACGGCCTGCGAGCGCGTCGTGGAAACGATCCGCCTCGTCCATCAGCTCCGTGATTTCATCGACCGAAAGGTCTGCAATATCGAGCAGGTGTTTCATTTAGTCCTCCACCCGGGTCAGGATAACGGCGTCGCGGCCGTCGATGTCCTCGACGAGGACCGTGACATCCTCATCAAGAGATGTCGGCAGGTTCTTGCCGACGTAGTCCGCGCGAATCGGCAGCTCTCGGTGACCGCGGTCGACCAGGACTGCGAGCTGAATCCTGCGGGGGCGGCCAATATCGTTAATCGCGTCTAGCGCTGCGCGAATGGTTCGGCCTGAGAATAGAACATCGTCAACCAGGATGACCGTGGTGCCATCGATGCCGTTGACGGGAATCTTAGTGGGCTGCAAAGCCCGGTGCGGGCGCTCCCGCAGATCATCGCGGTGAAGCGTAATGTCCAGTGAGCCAGTCTCGGGCCGTACACCGGAGAACTGTTCAATCAGCGATGCCAGCCTTTCGGCCAGAGGCGCCCCGCCCGACGGAATGCCCAGCAGAACTACCCTGCGCGAATCTTCGCTATCAAGAGCAGTCTTTTCAATAATTTGGTGCGCGATGCGCGCGACCGTCCTTGCGACATCGTCTGCATTAAGCAGCTCGGTCGTTTGGCCAGTGCCTTCGCTCATCGTGACCTCCTTCCCCGCCTCACAGTGCGGTCCGTTAAAGGATGTCCTCTAGTTCAATAAATAAACAGTGATGAAGAACCAATGAAATATTGAATTATCAAGTCGTATAAAACTCGTCGCTAGCCTAGCACCTGTTGCGCGCGTAGTTAAACAGGCTACACCCGTATGTTAGGCACTTTTACAGCAAAAAGGGCCCTCCCCCGGAGACGGGAAAGCCCCTTTTCAAGGCTGAACGAACCAGGCTACTCGCTGGCCGGCGTATTGTTAGACTCCTTGTCGGCAACCTGTGCGGCATCGTCGCTTACAGCGGGTTCTTCGACGACCTTGAATTCCTCCGTGTCACCGTTAGCGAGCACGTCGCGAGCGGCATCGTCCGCCAATTGCTCCTGGGCAATCTGGGCGAAAGAACTAGACTCGCAGGGCTCCGCGGTAATGCTCACGCTGACCGCTGCCGCGGCGAGACGTGCCTGATCTGCGACCTCGGCTTCTGCGTCCAGCACCGCGTTGATGTACGGAGGGGCCACATCAGTGGAGTATTCGCTAGCAAGCTCGACGCCTTCCACAACCGCGACCCGCGGAGGAATCTCCGAATTGTGGAAAAGCTCCCACGTAGACAGACGCAGGATGGCCCGGTCGACGGCGGGAATTCGGCGCAGTGGCCACTCATCCGACAGGTACTCAGCGATTGTGGCGTCAATTCCGACGATTTCAGCTGCGACACCACGGACAATGGCCTCGGTGTACTCAGCAATTGGTTTGATATCCAACTCGGGATCGACGACCATTTCGAGACGTTCCTCGAGGAGCTCTACCGCGTCGATACCGCGCTGCTCGGCCTCGAAGAGGAAATCGACAGCGCGACGACGGGCGCGATAGCGCGATCCGTGACGCTTGAAGGAGGGCTCGCGACGCGAACCGGTTGCCTGGTCCTTCTGCTCGGAGGACGAATCTTGATCAGTCATAGGTGTGTAAAAACCGCCGTCTTTAGAGCTATGGGTGCTGTTAGTTGTTCACGCGGGACAGGTAGGCACCGTTTCGGGTGTCGACCTTCAGGGTGTCACCGGTCTCGATGAACAGCGGAACCTGAATCTCGGCACCGGTCTCGAGCTTGGCCGGCTTAGTGCCACCAGTGGAGCGATCGCCCTGCAGACCCGGGTCGGTGTGCTCGACCTTAAGCTCGACGGAAACCGGCATCTCGGCGAACAAAACGTTGCCCTCGTTGAAGGAAACCTGGCAGACGGTCTCCGGGAGCAGGAACTTAGCGCCCTCCGGCATCTGAGCGTCCAGGATGGTGAGCTGGTCGAAGGTCTTGGCATCCATGTAGACGTAGCCGTCGCCATCATGGTACAGGTAGGTCATGTCGCGGCGATCCACGTTCGCAACCTCGACCTTGACACCAGCGTTGAAGGTCTTGTCGACAACCTTGCCGGAGACGACATCCTTCAGCTTAGTGCGCACGAATGCGGGCCCCTTACCCGGCTTGACGTGCTGAAACTCGACAATCTGCTGCAGCTTGTTGTCCAGCTTGAGGACAAGGCCGTTCTTAAAATCGGAAGTGGAAGCCACTAGATTCTCCTGAAGTTGTTAAAAAGCGTCTCTGACGAAACCACGATACCCCCACGAGCGTCCATTGAAAAATGAAACGCCGCATGAGGGCTTCGTAGTTTTCGCCGGTAGCTTACGCGGAAGGCTTCGGCAGCGGCGTAATAATCTCGGGAGCCTCCGAGGTAATCACCAGGGTGTCCTCGATGCGAACTCCTCCGAAGCCCGGGATATAAATTCCCGGCTCTATTGTCAGTGTCATTCCCTCCGCAAGGTGCCCCTTGCCGGTCTGCGCGGCAAAAGGCAACTCGTGAACCTCGATGCCGATGCCGTGGCCGGTCGAGTGCACGAAGTACTCTCCATAACCTGCGTCGGAGATGACCTTGCGGCAGACACCGTCCACATCGACCAGGCTCGCGCCTGCCACCGCGGCATCAATTCCAGCCAGCTGCGATTCGAGAACCACGTTGTAAATTTCGCGAGCCTTCGCAGGAGCCGCCTGAGCACCTCCAGCGAACAGGGTCCGAGTCATGTCCGAGTTGTAACCACCCGAGTACGCGCCGAAATCGATGGTGACCAGGTCGCCGGCCTCGATGACGCGGTCCTCCGCGCCGTGATGAGGCTTAGCTGAGTTAGGGCCGGAGGCAACAATCGTGTCGAAGCTTGGCCGATCGGCCCCGTGCATGCGCATCCGGTACTCGAGCTCCGCTGCCACCTGCCGCTCGGTGCGCCCCGGAACGACCACCTCCGCGGCGAGCATATCCTCGAAGGCGCGCACAGCAATGAGAGCAACCTCACGCAGCGCCGTCAGCTCACCCTCCGACTTGACCACCCTTTGCTTGCCGACGAATCCCTCGGTCGCAACCAGCTCGACAGCGGCCGGCGTTTTCGACTTCAGGTCCTCATACGCAGCCAGCGTCAGCAAGTCGGACTCAATGCCCAGACGGGTGACACCCATCTGCGGAGCTCGTTCGAGCAGTGCTGCACCAGTGTTGCGAGCACTGACGAGCGGAACATCGGGCGCCTGCTTTCCTGCCTGGACAGTGTAACGACCGTCGGTGGAAATGGCACTCTGCCCGTCGGAAGCGATGATTGCTCCAGCGTTCGAACCGCTGAAACCGGTGAGCCAGGCCACGTGGGCCGGGTCGACAGTCAGGAATCCATCAACCTCGTATTCGGCAAGGCGTTCGGTAAGAACCCGCCTGCGGTCGGGAAAATCATTCATAGCTTAGTGCTTACCCTTCTCAGCGCCATGCCGTAGCCATCGATACCGCAACCGACGATTACTCCGTCGGCAAGCGGAGATAGGTACGAGTGGTGGCGGAACGGCTCGCGGGCGTGGATGTTGGAGATGTGAACCTCGTGGAAGCCGGCGCCGTCTGAGACCTCGGAGAGCGCATCGCGCAGAGACACCGAGGTGTGGGTCAACCCTCCCGGGTTGATGATAACGGGCCAGCCTGCGTCGGCGGCCTCGTGGACCCACTCGATCAGCTGGCCTTCGTAGTTGGACTGGCGGCAATCGACGGCGACTCCCAGCTCGGAGCCGAGCGCCTGGAGCTGTGCCTCGACTTCGGCGAGCGTCGTGGAGCCGTAGACCTCCGGCTGACGCTTCCCCAGCCGGTCGAGATTTGGTCCGTTTAGGACTAGGACGATTGGAACAACGGAGCTCGGTTCCGTGGCGGCACGAAGAGTGGTCATGAGCGGGCGGACTCCTCTGTTGCCGGGCGGCCGCTGTTGTAGACGAGCTCGTAGGCGCGTTCGAGGTCTTGCCTAGACGGCCCCTCCAACCGTGAGGTTTTAGCCACGTCGTCGAGGACGACAAAGCGGATTGTGCCCTTGCGGTTCTTCTTGTCGCGCGTCATCGCGCTGTAGAGTTCCTCGAAATGCCCGGCGTCGTACGTGGTCGGCAGGCCAATGGACTCGAGGATCGCGCGGTGTCGGTCTACCAAATCCTGGTCAATGTGGCCTGTGAGCTTCGCCAATTCTGCGACGAAGACCATACCGACTGCGACCGCGTGCCCGTGCCGCCAACGGTAATTCTCGAAGTGTTCGACCGCGTGCCCGAAGGTGTGTCCGTAGTTCAGAATCTCTCGCAGGCCTGCTTCCTTCAGATCCTCCGAGACGACTCGAGCCTTCACTGCGACTGCGCGTTCGATAAGCTCCGGGAGCGCCCCGTCCACATCTAGGCAGGCCGAGGGATCGGACTCGTAGAGGTCCAGAATCTTTGGGTCGGCGATGAATCCGGCCTTGATAATTTCTGCAGAGCCGGCGATCATCTCGTCGGAAGGCAGAGTGCGCAGAACATCGAGGTCCAGGAATACGGCAGTCGGCTCATGGAAGGCACCCACCAGGTTCTTGCCGGCGGCGGTGTTGATACCGGTCTTGCCGCCAACCGCGGCGTCGACCATCGCAAGCAGCGTCGTTGGCACCTGCACCACGGCAATGCCGCGCATCCATGCCGCGGCGACGAAGCCGCCGAAATCGGTCGCGGCGCCGCCGCCGATCGAAACCACGGCGTCCTTTCGTCCCATGCCACGCTCGCCGAAAGTGTCCCAGACGGTCTCGGCGACAGTGAGGGTCTTTCCCTCCTCCGCGTCAGGAATCTGAATCGCGAAGGCGTCAATGCCGCGATTGGCCAGTTCGTTGATGACACCGAGGGCGAGCTCCTGAACGCTACCCTGGTGGATTACTGCCACCTGAGAAGCAAACGAAACCGACTCCGCGATGCGGTCGGTCAGCCCGTAGCCCATCGTCACCGAGTACGGCGCGGGGCCTTCGACGGGAATTGTCCGAGTGAGATCCATGAAATCTTCCTGTTCTCGAGTGACTCTGATTCAAGCTCTATGAGGGCCTAGATACCTTCGTCGCAGGCGTCGTCCAAGTAGCTTAAAATTTCGGCGACGACTCGCTGCGGAGAGCGTTCGTCCGAGCGGGCCTTGAAGCTGGCCACAGATTCATAGAAATCGCGGCGCGATTCATACAGGGCCCGGTAGTGCGCCTCCGGATCTTCTGCGGCCAGCACGGGACGAGAATCATTGCCGCTGGTGCGGCGCACGCCTTCCTTAACGCTCACTTCGAGGTAGACCACGTTGTGGTCGGCGAGCAGGTCGCGGGTCCGCTCTGAGATGACTGCGCCGCCGCCGAGGGAAACGATTCCCTCGCGAGTCAGTGCTTTGGCGACTTCCTCTTCTTCAATACGGCGGAATTCGGGTTCCCCCAGGGAAGCGAAGACTTCGCCGCAGGGCTTACCCATGCGCTGCTGAATCATCTCATCGGTATCGGTGAGTGACGTATTCAGTGCCCGAGCCAGGCGACGGCCAATAGTGGATTTACCCGCACCGGGCGGGCCAACGAGAACTATGCGTGGAGCGGTCATGTAAGCCTTTTCTCCTTCTTCCCTACTCACGCTTATGGCTAATTCCAGTCGAGGCGGCGGCGCGTCTGCTCGAGGTAGCCCTCGACGTTGCGCTTAGTTTCCTCCAAGCTGTCGCCGCCGAACTTCTCCATAACAGCGCGGGCCAGAACAAGCGCGACCATCGCCTCTGCGACCACACCGCCAGCGGGGACAGCGACGACGTCGGAGCGCTGGTGGATAGCAGTCGCCTGCTCGCCGCTCGCCATATCCACGGTCTTAAGCGCGCGGGGCACTGTGGAAATTGGCTTCATGGCGGCGCGAACCACGAGTGGCTGCGCGTTGGTCATGCCACCCTCCAGGCCACCGGCGCGGTTTGTCTCTCGATTGACCCCGTCTTCGGTGCGCACCATTTCGTCGTGCGCCTCGGTGCCCCTGCGTCGGGCCTCCTCGAAACCGTCGCCAATTTCGACGCCCTTGACCGACTGGATGCCCATCAGCGCGCCAGCCAGCTGTGCATCAAGACGCGTATCACCGGAGATATGCGAGCCCAGGCCGACCGGAAGCCCGTGCACCACTACCTCGACGATGCCGCCGAGTGTGTCGCCCTGTTTCTTCGCGGTCTTAATCTCCTCAATGATCGATTCCTCGACTTCGGTCGAAAAGGCACGCACCGGGGAGGCATCGATAGCGTCGATGTCCTCATACGTCGGCAGCGGGCCTTCGTAGGACTTGGACCGGCCAATCGAAATAACGTGGCTGACGACCTCCACACCGAGCGTCTCGCGCAGAATTGAACGCGCGACGGTAGCAGCTGCTACTCGTGCGGCGGTCTCTCGCGCCGAGGAACGCTCCAAAATGTTGCGAGCATCCTCGTGGTTGTACTTGAGCATGCCGTTGAAGTCCGCGTGGCCGGGACGTGGACGCGTCAGCGTCGCACCGCGAGCCGTCTTGAGCTCCTCTGGGTCAACTGCGTCGGGACTCATCACCGTGGTCCACTTCGGCCACTCCGTGTTGCCAACCATAATCGACAGTGGCGACCCCAAGGTCTTTCCATGCCGGACACCTGTGAGCAGAGTAACCTCGTCTGCCTCAAACTTCATGCGCGACCCGCGACCGTAACCAAGGCGACGGCGCGCTAGGTGGTGCGATACATCATCTGTAGAGACAGGAACGCCAGCCGGAACGCCTTCCATCAATGCGATGAGGGCCTGGCCGTGCGATTCACCTGCGGTAGTCCAACGAAGCATAGGTAACATAATGGCACGTTTGCCTAAAACTTTGTGCAATAGGGGCACTAACTTTGCTAGTCGTGTCGAAACACGGCAAACAGGGGCAGCTTCGCCATCGCTTACCGACGGCGCGAACGCCCGCTTCTAAGTAGACGCCAGATAGGCGCACAGTGTCATGGAAAACAACATCGGCGGTCCATGCGGTATCGCCATGCTCTCCCGCCTGGCGGCACCAGTCGTAGAAAGTCCAGAACTCCGGATTCGAGCGGTAACGGCGAGCAGGAGCGTCGCCAAGCTGGCGGCCACGACCGCGGCGAGCACCATGATGATGGCGCCCACAGGCCTTGCGGAGTGGGCACCGAC
Source organism: Corynebacterium lactis RW2-5 (assembly GCF_001274895.1). NCBI lineage: Bacteria > Bacillati > Actinomycetota > Actinomycetes > Mycobacteriales > Corynebacteriaceae > Corynebacterium > Corynebacterium lactis. The sequence goes on along the minus strand of NZ_CP006841.1, from coordinate 1,337,857 downwards.
GGCGGCACCGGCGAGAAGCGCCAGCTTGACGTCGCCGGCCCCGATCGATTCCGGCGCCCAGAGAAATGCCGAGAGGTAGAGCACGAACCAGGTCAGGGCGCCTACGATACCCGGCACGAGCGCGAGCGACCCTAGATAGGTGTGACTCAAAGTGGGCCAGAACAGGCCAAGCGCCCTTACCGCTGCTGCGGCACCCCACAGAACTGCGCCCAACAGGAGCCATCGATTGGGAAGCCGTCTGGACCGAAAGTCATACCAGACTCCCGCGATAATCCATACCGCAAGGGCCAAAAGGAAGAGCCCGTCGACTGATACACAAGAAATTTCGTTTCCCCACCCCATAGCCGACTAGGCTACAGTACCCGCGTTACATAGGCAGTGCTTGCCGCATCGAGTCGACGTCCGGTCTACGGCCGGTGAATTGCTCAAATTGCCCGACAGCCTGGTGCAACAGCATGGAAAGCCCACCCACGGCCTCCGCGCCGCGGTCCTTAGCAGCTTTGACCAGCGGAGTTGGCCACGGATTGTAAATGACGTCGAGAATCTTCGGCGCCCGTGCGAGGAATGTGTAGACGGATTCCAGCGCAGCCGAGGGCACAGTGGAGACCAAAACGTCGGACGCGCCCGCGATATCGTGGAGATTCGGAGCAGAAAACTTTACCCAAACGAATTCGATGCCCAACGCGGCGGCCAACGGTTCCAGCGCGTAAACGCGTTCCGACCGGGCTACGACTGAGACATGCTTCATGCCGAGTTTGGCCAGCGCCCATAGAGCCGGGCGTGCGGTGCCTCCTGCACCGACGAGAACCGCCCTGCCGTTTGGCAATTCAGTCACACCAATCTCAGCTAGGGCTCCCAGCACCCCATCGCAGTCGGTGTTGTCCGCAAACCATCCGGAGCCTTGCCGGACGAGCGTGTTCGCCGAACCAATCAGTTTGGCCCGCTCGCTGGATACATCAGCGAATTCGAGTGCTGCAAATTTTCCGGGCATCGTGACGGAAAAGCCCCGGAATGATTCGTCCGCGCTACCTACCACGCCGGGCAGTTCTTCGGCATTACAGCGGATTCGGGAGTACTCCCACTGTGTTAACCCCGCGGCCGCGTAACCTGCGTTATGAATCGCCGGTGACAGCGAATGCTCGATGGGGTCGCCCAGAACTGCGGCACGGTGAGTGATAAGCATTGGCGGGGTCCTACTTCCCTAGCGGTTCGAATCTAGAACGCCGTTGTCACGGGATTCGGCAATCGCGGCGTCGTGCTCCTCGAAGGTGGTGCTGAATACAGTCCGGCCGTCCTTGTCGACGGTTACGAAGTAGAGCCAAGTACCGTCCGCAGGATTCTCCATCGCCTTGATTGCCTCAATCGACGGCGAGGCGATTGGCGTGTCGGGCAGCCCCTCCTTGGCGTAGGTGTTCCAAGGGGTCTTTCGGGCACGATCCTCGTCGGTTGTAGCGATTTCCTGATCAGGCAGGTCGTAGTTAACTGTCGAGTCAAACTGAAGCATCATCGGCTTGGCCAGACGGTTCAAGATGACGCGGGCGACCTTGTCGAAGTCACCGTCCGGAGACTCCATCTGAATCAGAGACGCAGCGGTAATCAGCTGGTAAGGAGACAGCTTGACCATGCTCGCTGACTCAATTAGGCCGGTCGACTCGTAGTTCTTGACGGACTCGCGGACCAACGAAGCAATCATCTCTTCGGCAGATAGCTGCGGGTCAATATGGTGGATACCCGGCGTGATGAGGCCCTCCAGGCGACGGGGGTCATTTCCGCGGGCCTGGACCTCCCGCATCGCCCACTCAGGGACACCCAGTTTTGCGAGGTCTGCGCTTCCAGCCGCCTTCTCCAGCTCGGACTTGGTCACGCAATTGTCCTGCTCGAGGCAGGACGCTTCGGAAATAAGGCTGAAAATGCCTTTGCGAACATCCGAGGAGGACACGATGCGTGTATCGGCAAAGCGCGCACCCGTCGGGATGTCTACGCGCCCTGCCTGGTTATCGGTATCGAGCAGTGCCTGGACTGCAGAGTCCGCCGACATGTGCTCCCGCAGACGGTAAAAGCCCGGCTGCAGTTCGCTCGAACGGGAGTTGTTATTGGCAGCCTCGACGAAAGCCTGAGAGGACTTAACGACATCCTTGTCCACGAGTGCCTTTGACAGATCCGTCAGGGAGGAGCCCGCGGCGACCTCAACGACTGTTACCTCACCGGGATTGCGACCGTCGTAGTCGTCCACAATGCCGCCTCGCTTCCAAATCAGACCGATCACGGCGACCACTAAAACGCAGAGGAGGATCGAGGTGACGTTTATCGCCATAGTCGTCTGGCGGCGGCGAATGCGGTTCTTCCCCTTGCGAGCCTTAGGGCGGCGCGCAGACAAGGCATCTTTAGTCATCGATAGCTCCTCGATCGCGGATTGGTTATCGCTTGCAGCTCGCGAGCGCCTATTGTGAAAGCCTCGTACTGCTGGGAACGGTCAATCCACCAATAATCAACGTAGTACTACGCCCGCCCACAAGGCAGACATAATCCCTTACAATAATTCCCTATTTCTAGGGCAATTGTCACCTTTTCGTTACTTTGGCATGTCCGATTGGAAATCAAAATCTGCTTTTTATTCCGAATCGGTCTGCTCAGCCAAGTACTTTTTCCGGTTATCCAGCCATGCTTGAAGAATCTCTACCGCTGCCGCCTGGTCGATAACCTTTCGCCCGGAGCGGACGTCAATCCCGGCGTCATGCAGCCGAGATTGTGCAAGTACGGTCGTCATGCGCTCGTCCGCGTAACGCACTGCGACGGCGTCCCCAAGGCGCCGCTTCAGCCGAAACCCCACGTCACCAGCCTTACGGGCCGAAGATCCGAAGGATCCGTCCAGCATGATGGGCAAGCCGACCACAATCTCGACTACTTCGTACTCTTGGGCGAGTTCAACCAAACGGTCAATGTCTGGCCCATCGGGATCTTTTCGGCGGGTAGCACGTGCAACAGTCTCGACGGGCGTGGCGAGGATTCCGTCCGGGTCGGACACAGCTACTCCGACTCGGACGTCACCTACATCAATCCCAAGCCGTCGCCCCCGACCGGGGTCATCAATTCCGGGGGCGTCCAGTGCTAAACGAGCCAATGAAAATCCCTCTAGCCTTAAGCCAGCTCGGACTCGATAGCTGCGAGCGCTGCCTCAATGCCAGAGGCGTCGGAACCGGAACCCTGCGCCATAGAGGGCTTGCCGCCGCCCTTGCCGCCGACCTTCTCGCCCATCAGCTTGACGAGGTTGCCGGCCTTGACGCCCTTGTCGACCGCCTGATCCGACACAGCGACCACGAACGGGACCTTCTGGCCTCCGTCAGCGATTAGCGCGACGACCGAGGGACGGTCCGCCAGGCGCTTCGACAGATCCGTAGCAAGGGAACGAATGTCCTTCATGCCGGTGCCCGCCGGGAGGTTGAGGCCGAGGTAGGTCACATCACCAATCGTGCGAGCGCTGTCAAGGTGCGAAGCCGCATTGGCCAGCAGCTGTCCGGCCTTCAAGTCGGCGAGCTGCTTCTCGGCAGCCTTGAGCTTGTCGGCCAGAGCCGCAATGCGATCCGGCAACTCCGCGGACGGGGCCTTGAACTCCGTCGCCAGGCGCTCAGCGAGCAGACGCTCGGTAGTCAGGTAGCGGAAAGAATCCAAGCCCGAGTAGGCCTCAATTCGACGGACACCGGAGCCTACCGACGCCTCTCCCAGCACCGAAACAGGTCCGATCTGGGAGGAGTGCGCAACGTGGGTGCCACCGCAGAGCTCCATGGAGAAGGGACCACCAATTTCAACGACACGAACAACGTCGCCGTAGTTCTCGGAGAACAGAGCCATAGCGCCAGCGGCCTTGGCCTCCTCCAGCGGCATCTCCGTGGTATTGACAGCCCAGTCGCGGTCGACAGCCTCGTTGGTAATCTCCTCAATCTGGCGGAGCTGGTCAGCGGTCAGCTGCTCGCCGTACTTGAAGTCAAAGCGCAGGTAGCCCGGCTTGTTCATCGAGCCAGCCTGGGTTGCTGTCTGGCCGAGAACCTCACGCAGCGCTGCGTGAATCAGGTGAGTCGCGGTGTGGGCCTGGCGTGCACCGTGGCGCCACTTCTCATCAACCTGTGCCTCCGCGGCAACGCCAGCGGCGAACTCGCCGGCGGTGACGATGCCCTTATGCAGCCAGAGCTTCTTACCGACCTTCTGGACGTCGTTAATGTCAACGATCGCGCCGTCGGCGGTGACTATGCGGCCGCGGTCGGCCATCTGGCCGCCCGATTCCGCGTAGAGCGGGGTGCGGTCGAGAATGAGCTCAACTTCCTCCCCCTCGGAAGCCGAGGACGTCTTCTCTCCTCCAGAGACGATGCCGACCACGGTCGACTCGTCGGCAAGCCGGTCGTATCCAGTGAACACGGTCGGGTTGTTGTCGATGAACTCGCGGTAGACATGGAGGTCGGTGTGAGACTTCTTCTTGGCCTGACTGTCGGCTTTCGCGCGGGCGCGCTGCTCGGCCATCTCCCGGTCGAACTCAGCACGGTCGATGGTCAGACCGGCCTCCTCGGCCATCTCGATGGTCAGGTCAATTGGGAAGCCGTGGGTGTCATGCAAGGTGAAGGCGTCGTGGCCGGAGAGAATCGTCTTGCCTTCGGACTTAGCCTTGGTGGCGGCCTGGGCGAAGAGTTCCTCGCCGGCTGCCAGGGTCTTGGTGAAGGCCTTCTCCTCGGCGACAGCGACGCGACGGATACGCTCCCAGTTGTCGGCAATCTCCGGGTAGGACGGGGTCATGGTTTCCGCGGCGACGCCAATCAGTCGGTCGAGGACCTCCCCCTTGGCGCCCAGCAAGCGGGCCGAGCGGACGATGCGGCGCAGCAGGCGGCGCAGGATGTAGCCGCGGTCAGAGTTCGACGGAGTCACGCCGTCGAGCATCAGCATCAGGCCTGTGCGCGAGTGGTCCGCAATGACACGGAAGCGGATGTCATCAGCGTGGTTGGCGTTGTATGTAGAACCGGTGAGCTCCTCCGCCGCGTTGATGACCGGGCGAAGCAGGTCGGTCTCATAGACGTTATCGACGCCCTGGAGCAGGAAAGCCACGCGCTCGATTCCCATACCGGTGTCGATGTTTTGCTTCGGCAGTGGGCCGAGAATCTCGAAAGAGTCTTTGCCTGTGCCCTCTCCCCGCTCATTCTGCATAAAGACGAGGTTCCAAATCTCGATGTAACGGTCCTCGTCCGCCTCCGGGCCGCCGTCAACGCCGTATTCCGGGCCGCGGTCGTAGAAGATCTCGGAGCAGGGGCCACAGGGGCCGGGCACGCCCATGGACCAGTAGTTGTCCGCCATGCCGCGGCGCTGGATGTGGTCCTCGGGAACGCCGACCTTGTTCGCCCAGATGTCGTGGGCCTCGTCGTCATCAAGGTATACAGTGACCCAGAGCTTCTCCGCCGGGATACCGAAACCGCCGTCCTCGATGGAGCCGGTCAGCAGCGACCAGGCGTGCTTAATGGCGCCTTCCTTGAAGTAGTCACCGAAGGAGAAATTGCCAGCCATCTGGAAGAACGTGTTGTGGCGAGTTGTGATACCCACCTCTTCGATGTCGAGGGTGCGCACGCACTTCTGAATCGACGTGGCAGTGTTGAACTCCGGAGTCTGGTGGCCCAGGAAGTATGGCTTGAACGGAACCATACCCGCGTTGACGAACAACAGGTTCGGGTCATCCAAAACGAGCGATGCGCTGGGGACCTCGGTGTGCCCCGCCTTCACGAAATGCTGGATGAAGCGATTTCGAATCTCATGAGTCTGCACGGTGTTCTAATTCCTCGTTTCACGTCGAGCGTCCGAGATGTTTGTACAAAACTAGCAGTCTACCTGTTAGAGTCCACCATGCTTAAAACCGACCCGCCGACCAGAAGCCCCGCTTACCGACGCTTTCCTCTCACGATGCGGCGAATCTTTGCGAGGTAGTCGGCCATACCCTTTTCCCTACCGTGGTTGGACGGAGTGAAGTAATCAACTTCCTGCAGGCCGTCCGGAGCGTACTGCTGCGGCACAACGCCGATTGGGTCATTGTGCGGATACACGTAATCCACTGCGTGTCCCAGGTCCTTCGCCCCGCTGTAGTGACCATCCCGCAGGTGCGGCGGGACGGGCGCGGTTTTGCCCTGTCGGATGTCGGCAAGAGCGGCATCGATTGCGGCGATTACCGAATTCGACTTCGGTGCAGTGGCGAGGTGAATGACTGCCTGCGCCAGCGTGAGCCGCGCCTCCGGCATACCGATTAACGCCACCGCTTGTGCCGCTGCTACCGCGGTTTGCAGGGCGGTAGGGTCGGCCATGCCGATGTCCTCGCTCGCAAGAATCACGATGCGACGCGCGATGAACCGAGGATCCTCGCCGCCTTCAATCATGCGAGCGAGATAGTGCAGCGCCGCGTCCACGTCAGACCCGCGAACAGACTTGATAAAAGCGCTGGTGACGTCGTAGTGCTGATCGCCATCGCGGTCGTACCTAACCACGGCGCGGTTGATAGACGTTGCCAGAGTTTCGACACTAATCTCCTCGCCGTCAGCGACAGCCTCAGCTGCGGCCTCCAGATAAGTCAGCGAGCGCCGGGCATCCCCTCCCGCCAGCGCAATCAGCTGGTCGCGGGCGTCCGAAGCAATATTTACGCGACCGGCCAGGCCCCTGTCATCCGCGATGGCCCTGTCGATGACTTCGCCGATTGCGGCGTCGTCAAGCGGGCGGAGCTGCAGCAGGAGAGAACGACTCAGCAGAGGTGAGACGACCGAAAAGGACGGATTCTCGGTAGTTGCAGCGACCAGAAGAACCGTGCGATTCTCGACGGCCCCGAGCAACGCATCCTGCTGGGTTTTGGAAAACCGGTGCACCTCGTCGATAAACAAGACGGTCTGGATACCCTCGCGCACGAGGGTCTTGCGAGCAGTGTCAATCACCGCTCGAACCTCTTTGACGCCGGCGTTGAGCGCGGAGAGAGCCTCGAAACGGCGGCCCGTGGCGGAGGAAATAAGGCTCGCAAGAGTCGTCTTACCGGTGCCGGGAGGACCGAAAAGGATCACCGAGGTGTCGCCTCCGCCCTCGACGAGCCTCCGCAACGGCGTTCCCTGCCCCAGCAGATGCGACTGACCGACGACCTCGTCGAGATTGCGGGGGCGCATTCGAACCGCCAGGGGCGCGTGCGCGCCCGGATGAAAGTAGGTGTCGGCCGCGGCCTGCCCACCAGAGGGGGATTCGCTCCCCGGAGCATTTGGGTCAGGCTGGTCGAAAAGGCCGGGCGTTGCTGAGGTGGGGTCGTCGGCGGGCATTTTACTGGGCGAGCTCTTCCCCTGACTCGAGGTAAGCGATGACTTTGATGGCGAAGTCACGCAATTGATCGGCACGTTCGTCTTCACAGTGCTCGGCGAACTCCGCTACTGCACGGGCGGTATTAGCCATGTCCCGCAAGACCAGCGCAGGACCACCGACCGTGGGCTCCTCGTTCGCCGCAGTTTCACTGTCGAAGGAAAGGGCGCGCTCGGGAGAACCGAAGTAGGCAATCGTCGCCGAGATGAACAGCCAGCCAACAAGAGCCGCTGCGATGAAGGCTAAAAGCCGGCGTTCGTCAGTGGCGCGGTACCAGTGATCGCGAATCTCCTCGGTCCATGACCGGATGAAGGCCTCGACCTCGGCGCGCGACGGTCGCGTTACGAACACATGCAGCGGAAAGCCCGCTACAACGCTCGCGACGTCGAAGAGTACATCCCGGTAACCGGCCCAGTCGTAGTCGAGGAATTGGACCTTATCCGCCATCAGGATGTTGTCGGGGGCCAAATCGAATGGGGTAAACGCACGATGAGTGCCCTTTTCGATACGGCGGGCGGCATCACCGGCGAAAGATCTCACGGCATCCGGAACCTCCAGCCCCGAGCCTTCGAACGCCCGAATGCCGAAACGGATTGCGGAAACGATGCCGCGATCGCGGGCGTAAATCGACTCCCGCTCTACCCCGCCTTTAGCCCAAACCCGACGGCGCAGAGTTTCAAACCCATCCTCGCGGTGATGAGTCTGAATATGCATCTTGCCCAGCGCCGCCCCGAGTGCGCGGAAGGAACGCAGCCGCTGCTCCTCATCACCGTTGGCGAGGATGTCGGCAAGCGTATCGACTACCCCGCTATCGCTCAGCACAAGTAGCCGCTGCGAAATGTCGTAGGCGAGAAGCTCGGGTCCAGGCCGCGCTTCGTCCGGAAGGGTGTTCGCGAACTGGTAAGCGACCACTTCACGCAGCATGGCGGGCTCACTGCCCTCACCAGTCTTGGCAATCCGCTTGACGACGATTGACCTGTGCGGCAGAAAGGGGTTTACCCCAACGCGAACCCTTACCACGAGGGCGTCGGACTGACCGCTGAGGATCTCCGGGTCGGAGAGAACGGGTTGGCCGCCGAAACGGGCGGAAATGAGTTCCGCCGCCGCGGAGACGACCTCGGCAACTGCCTCCTCAGCAGTTTCATCCGGGTAGGTCATTGGATGCCCTTCCAATTTTCGGGGTTACTTCGGCTCTGCCTTCTGATTTGCCTTCTGATCGCCCTTTGCCGCTGCAGCCTTCGGCTTGAAGTCGATGCCGGTCTCCTTACGCTGCTGCGCGGTGATCGGGGTCGGAGCGTCGGTCAGTGGATCGACGCCGCCGCCGGACTTCGGGAAAGCGATAACTTCGCGAATCGACTCGACACCTGCGAGGAGCGAGACGATGCGGTCCCAGCCGAAGGCGATGCCGCCGTGTGGTGGGGCGCCGTACTGGAAGGCGTCGAGGAGGAAGCCGAACTGCTCCTGCGCCTCTTCCTCGCCGATGCCCATCACGTCGAAGACGCGCTTTTGAACATCCTGGCGGTGGATACGAATCGAGCCGCCACCGATCTCGTTGCCGTTACAGACGATGTCATACGCGTAGGCCAGGGCGCTTCCCGGATCCTTGTCGAAGGTGTCGAGGTGCTCCGGCTTCGGCGAGGTGAATGCGTGGTGGACTGCGGTCCACGCCGAGTGGCCCAGCGCCACGTCACCCGAGGCGGTCGCATCGGCGGCCGGCTCGAACATCGGAGCGTCGACGACCCAAGTAAAGGCCCAGTCGCCTTCCTTGATTAGGTCGAGTTTCTTGGCAATCTCGCCACGGGCTGCGCCTAGAAGGGCGCGGGAAGACTTGGCATCGCCGGCGGCGAAGAAAATGCAGTCGCCCGGCTTAGCACCGACATGGGCTGCAATACCTTCGCGCTCGGCATCGGTGATGTTCTTAGCGACGGGTCCGCCCAGCTCGCCGTCCTCTCCAACCAGGATGTAGGCGAGGCCCTTCGCGCCGCGCTGGCGGGCCCAGTCCTGCCATGCGTCGAGCTGACGACGCGGCTGCGATGCCCCGCCCTCCATCACTACGGCACCGACGTAGTCGTTCTGGAAAACGCGGAAAGTGGTGTCCTTGAAGAAATCCGTGCACTCAACAAGCGGGATGTCGAAGCGAAGGTCCGGCTTGTCCGAACCGTACTTCTCCATGGCCTCCTTGAAGGTCATGCGCGGAATCGGAGTCGAGACGGTAACGCCCGCCTCTGCGAAAATTGCGACCAGAATCTCCTCGGCCAGGGCGATGATGTCCTCCTGGTCCACGAAGCTCATCTCGACATCGAGCTGGGTGAACTCCGGCTGACGGTCAGCGCGGAAGTCCTCGTCGCGGTAGCAGCGCGCAATCTGGTAGTAGCGCTCCATACCGGCGACCATCAGCAGCTGCTTAAACAGCTGCGGGGACTGCGGCAAAGCGTAGAAGGTACCCGGCTTCAGGCGAGCCGGAACGACGAAGTCGCGAGCGCCTTCCGGGGTCGAACGAGTAAGAGTCGGCGTCTCAATTTCGGTGAAGTCGTGGCTGTCCAGAACCTTGCGCGCAGCACGGTTGACGGCAGCGCGCAGGCGCATAATCTTCGCCGGCCCCTCGCGGCGCAGATCCAGGTAGCGGTACTTCAGGCGGGCTTCCTCGCCCACCTTGCCGGAAGAAGAAACGTCCTCGAGCTGGAAAGGCAGCGCTGCGGACTCGTTCAGGATGGTCAGCTCAGTGACATTGACCTCAATCTCACCGGACGCGAGGTTCGGGTTCTCGGAGCCCTCCGGGCGCTTTTCGACAACACCGGTGACCTGGATGCAGTACTCGCTGCGCAGGTGGTGCGCGCGCTCCGCGACCTCGCTATTGCGGAATACGACCTGTGCGAGACCCGAGCGGTCACGCATATCGATGAAGATGACGCCACCGTGATCACGGCGACGCGCCACCCAACCGGTCAGGGTTACTGTGCTGCCTGCGAGGTCAGCGCGGAGATCTCCGGCAAGATGCGTACGAAGCACTGCGAATTGATCCTTCCAATAGGTCTTCAAGCTCCGGCCGCGGACCTGGTGTGCCAACGGCCAAGGATTTGTGTGGGGCTAGTCCTTTCCAGGAAGTCCCTAATGTTTCGTCAAAGCAGTCTACCCTGTCGTCGACCGTCAATGAACACGAGGTGCTTTATGGCTCAAGGCTTAGTGAGCCCAACCCCACGCCGATGCTTCATTACGCAGATATGCAACCTGTGAGATGGAATAATCGCTGTTATGACCTTCAGGAATGACTTTGAAAAGACTGAGGCGCGCGCGGAGCGTCGCGGAGGCGGCGGGCGCACCATCGCTCTTGGCGGGGGAGGCCTCGGAAGTATCGTGCTTATCGGACTCTACCTCCTGCTCGGAGGAGACCCTGGCCAGCTCAACCAGCTCACGCGTGGCGACAGCAGCCAGGGCGCAATCGAGCAGTCGCAGACTCAAGACAACTGCAAAACTGGCGAGGACGCGAACAACAGCGTCGATTGCCGTATCGAATTTACCGGCATTTCCCTCGACCGCGTCTGGCAAGACCAACTAGCCAACCAGGCCGGTATCGAATACACCCGGCCAAAGATAGTCCTCTTCTCCGGCGGCACGAGTACGGGCTGTGGCACCGCCTCCTCTTCCACCGGCCCGTTCTACTGTCCTGCCGACGAAACCGCCTATTTCGATGCGACATTCTTCGACACTCTGGCACAGATGGGTGGCGGCTCCGGTCCGCTGGCACAAGAGTACGTAGTAGCTCACGAGTTCGGCCACCACATCCAGAAGCTGGAGGGCACACTCGGCCGTATCGACTACAACAATCCCGGCCCGGAATCCGATGCCGTGAAGCTCGAGCTGCAAGCCGACTGCTACGCCGGCATTTGGGCCCACTACGCGGACGAGGGCCCAGACCGCATTCTCGAACCGCTTTCCGACGAGCAGGTCTCCGACGCCCTCGAAACAACCCGGGCTATCGGCGATGACACCATCCAGAAGCACAACGGCGGCGACATCCAGCCCGACCTGTGGACTCACGGTTCTTCAGAGGACCGCATGAACTCGTTCCTCGCCGGCTACAAGTCCGGACAGATGGCCCAGTGCGACACTCTCGACCGCGGCGTGTACCGCTAGAGCACACGCAGACTAGAAGGTAACCTTGCGCGCTATGACGATTAGTGCGCTGAATCTTTTCAGTATCGGCATCGGGCCGTCCTCCTCCCACACCGTCGGCCCGATGAGGGCTGCGGGGGCTTTCGTCCATAAACATGCGCCCACCAGCGGCCGCATTGTTCTGCGAGGGTCGCTTGCCGCTACCGGCCGGGGCCACGGCACCGACCGAGCCGTGGTCCTGGGCCTTGCAGGATACGAACCGGCATCCGTCGACCCCGAAGCGCTCTTCCCTCCTGGCGCCGCCATTCCAGTTTCCGGATCAGTGGACGCGCCCAACGGACAACTTGAATACAGCATAGAATTCGATGCCACCGCGATGCCGGCACACCCCAACGCGGTGTCCTTTTTCGCCGACGGCTCAGCAGAGCCCACCGAAACGTACTATTCGGTCGGAGGCGGTTTCATCGTCTCTGACACTGAATACCGTCGCGCAGTGGCCAACGCCGACAGTGCGACGGCCGGCCCCGGCGCGCGATTTGCAAACGACGCCGAGGTTGCCGTCCCCTTCCCCTTCACATGCGCCGCCGATTTGGTCGATGTCTGTCAGAGGGAGAATCTGTCTATCGCTGACACGATGCTGGCCAATGAGATCGCGCTCGCTCGCGACAACGACCATTTTTTGGCCGACTCCGCCGCCCGCGACCATATCCACTCCCACCTAGACACCGTCTGGGAAACCATGCAACTGTGCATTGATCGGGGCTTGCATACCGACGGTGTCCTGCCCGGCGGGCTCGGAGTACCTCGGCGGGCGCCAACCGTCGTCGCTAAGCTACGCGAAGCGGCAAGAGAGAGGAACGAAAACACCTTCTCCTCCCTCGATCCACTGCATGCAATGGAGTGGGTCAATGTTTTTGCGCTCGCCGTTAACGAGGAGAATGCGGCGGGAGGACGAGTAGTGACTGCCCCGACTAACGGCGCAGCGGGAATCATCCCAGCGGTGATGCACTATGCCAAGAATTTCCGACCCGGATTCAACCGAGAAGCAGCGAGAAAATTCCTTCTAACCGCGGCGGCCGTGGGAAACATAATCAAGGAAAACGCATCCATTTCAGGGGCAGAGGTCGGCTGCCAAGGCGAGGTGGGATCCGCATCGGCAATGGCTGCCGCCGCCCTGTGCAGCTTCCTCGGCGGGTCAGTGAAGCAAGTAGAAAACGCCGCCGAGATTGCGCTTGAGCACAGCCTGGGGCTCACCTGCGATCCGGTAGGAGGATTGGTTCAAATTCCGTGCATCGAACGCAACGCGATGGCCTCCGTGGGAGCCATTAATGCCGCTCGATTCGCCCTTCTCGGAGATGGCACGCATTCCGTCAGCCTGGACCAGGTCATGAAGACTATGGACGAGACCGGCCGCGATATGCTCAGCAAGTACAAGGAGACTGCAGCCGGCGGGCTCGCAGCGACGCTGGGGCTGCGAGTTAATATGACGGAGTGCTAAGCATAGTAATCGCCCACGCCTAGCTCCCCAAAATTACTGGAGCAGGCCGCGCAATTCTTCTGCGAGATTTTCCAGCGCCACCGCGTGCTGAGCGTGCTCGGTGAGATCCTTGACCTGCACCTGACCTTCGGCGAGTTCGGACTCGCCCAGAACCAGTGCAAAGCGCGCGCCGGCGCGGTCTGCGCCCTTCATCGCGCCCTTTAGTCCCCGGCCTCCATAGGACATGTCGGCGCGAATTCCAGCCTGGCGCAATTTGTTAATCTGAATCGCCATCTCGCGGGCAGCGTCCTCGCCCAGTGCAACGCCGTAGACATCTACACGGCGGCCATCCGAAGCCTGCTTCTGCTCCGCTTCCAAGGCCAGCAACGCGCGGTCGACGCCTAGCCCAAAACCGATACCGGAAAGTTCTTGACCACCGAGTTGCGCCATCAGGCCGTCATAGCGGCCACCGCCACCGATACCGGACTGCGCACCTAGGCCATCGTGCACGAACTCGAAGCAGGTCTTCGTGTAGTAATCGAGGCCGCGAACCATGCGCGGGTTGATGGTGTACTCAACCCCCATGGCATTGAGGAGGCCTGTCACCGTTTCGAAGTGCTCCCTGCTGCTATCGGAAAGGTAGTCCAACATCAGCGGAGCGTCTACGAGCTGTTCCTGAACCTCGGGTCGCTTGTCATCCAATACCCGCAGAGGATTGATGTCCGCGCGGTGCCGGGTCTCTTCGTCTAAATCGAGAGAAAACAGGAACTCTTGCAGCTTCTTGCGGTACTCCGGGCGACAGGTGTTATCGCCGAGGCTGGTCAGCTCCAAGCGAAAACCCGTCAGGCCAATGCCGCGGAAGCAGGCGTCGGCAAGCGCGATAACCTCAGCATCCAGTGCCGGGTCGTCCACGCCAATCGCTTCGACACCCACCTGCTGAAGTTGACGGTAGCGGCCAGCCTGCGGGCGCTCGTAGCGGAAGAAGGGGCCGGCGTAAGAAAGCTTAACGGGGAGCTGGCCGCGGTCGAGGTTGTGCTCGATAACGGCGCGCATCACACCGGCGGTGCCCTCCGGGCGCAGAGTCACCGAGCGCTCACCGCGATCCGCGAAGGTGTACATCTCCTTGCTGACTACATCAGTAGATTCACCAACGCCGCGCGCAAAGAGACCCGTCTCCTCGAAAATAGGCAGCTCAATATGCTCGTACCCGGCGAGGCGGGCACGGTGCTGGAAAGAGTTTCGTACCGCCTCGAACTCACGGGAAATCGGCGGTACGTAGTCCGGCACGCCTTTCGGCGCGGAAAAGGGCTTAATCTTCTTGGGCTTCTGGCTCGAGTTCACCCAAACCACCTTACCTGGCCGTCATTTCCACAGCGGTATTCGTCGCCGGTTGCATACCCGATATTGCGCAGCGGGCGCCCACCAACCTTGCCCCCCCTTAATCCAAGTTCTGAAGGAAGGGGTTATTCTTCCGTTCATCCCCAATCGTCGAGGTCGGGCCGTGGCCCGGGAGAATAATGAGTTCATCCGGAAGAGTGAGCACCTTATTCTTCAAAGAAAGACGCATCTGCTCCGGGCTGGACCCCGGTAGGTCCGTTCGCCCCACCGAGCCATTGAAAACAACATCACCGGCAAAGAGAACCTCGTCTCCGCCGTCAAAAGCACGCAGCATGACACAGCCCGGAGAGTGCCCAGGGGCGTGAGACACCGCGAAGTTCAACCCAGCCCACTTGACCTCGTCACCGTCATCAAAAAACTGCGCGTCCCGATACGCTTCCATCGACTCCATGTCGAAGAGGTGACCGAACCAGGAAGCTCCACTTGACGGGTCCGACAACAGGGAATTGTCCGCCTTATGAATCATTACCGGAATATCCCAGTATTTCGCAGCCTCAGCGACGTCACGAATGTGGTCGATATGGCCGTGAGTCAGCAGAATCGCCTCAGGCTTCCAACGCCGCTTCTCCACTTCGGCGCGCACAACGTTAAAGGCACCGAAACCCGGGTCGATGATGACGCACGGGGTTTCAATTCCCTCCATAGCTGCTGTGCCCGTGGCAACGTAGCAGTTTGTCTGAAATGGGCCCGCGGGAAAACCAAAAATCTCCATAGCCCTAAATTGTAGTGCCTGTCATCAAAATTGTGCAGAAACTCCTACGGGAACCACTTTCCCCACTACCGCCTAACGACGGGCATAATAGATGTTTAGTTATTACAGACCCTTCGATCGTGACCGATTGATAGAGACGGAGAAAACAAGTGGCAAATAACGAGCAGAGGCGCAAAGACGCGATGCGCAAGCTGGAGCGGGAACTGTCCCGCCGCGAACGCAACGAGAAGCTAAAGCCGCTGGGCGTAGTCATAACAACCCTGGCGATTCTCTTCGCCATCGGCGGCGGCATCTACCTGCTCACCACTGCAGGCGGCGACGAGTCAACAGAAGCGGACTCTGCTACCGACACTGCAACCCAACCCGTGGCTCTAACTGCTACTCCGGTCAGTGGTGACGCCGCCCCGATGAAACGAGCTGAAGCCCTTCCCGAGACCGTTACTTGCGAGTACCCGAATGATGGCGAGGCCGCGAAGGCAGTCGACAAGCCACGCACCGATAACGTCCCAGCGACCGGCACGAAGACCGTCACTTTGAAGACAAATCAAGGTGACATTCCTATGGAACTCGATCGCTCCCTGTCCCCCTGCGGCGTAAACGCAATCGAAACGATGGCTCAGTCCGGTTACTTCAACGACACCGTGTGCCACCGCGTCACCGGCGGCGGGCTCAATGTGCTGCAGTGTGGCGACCCGACGGGCACCGGCACCGGCGGCCCGGGATTCAAGTTCGCCGGCGAATGGCCGGTCAAGGACTCCGGGTTGGACCAGAATGCTCCGGTCGTCTACCCGAAGGGCTCCATTGCGATGGCAAACCCGGGCGATCCGGATGCCAACGGCAGCCAGTTCTTCCTCAACTGGGCAGACTCCCAGCTGCCCCCGCAGTACACCATCCTAGGTTCCATGACTGAGGAGGGCACGAAGACGGTCGAAGGCATTGCCAAGAACGGCATCGAAGGAGGCGGAACCTCCGACGGCAAGCCCGCTAAGGAAGTTCGTATCCAGACCGCCGAGGTCAAGGCCTAAGGGGCAACAGCGCGATAACGCAGAAGCTCCGTGGCACGAGGAGTTACCTCAGTGCCACGGAGCTTTTAGTTTCAATGCAACCATCGCCCCAAGGGCGAAGGGTTATCGAGACCATGTGGTCGTCGGAAAGCGATTACTGGCCACTGGTAACTCGGTAGACATCAAAAACCCCCTCGATACTGCGCAACACATTGAGGATGTATCCCATCTGCTTAGTGTCCGATACCTCGAAGCTAAAACGCATGACAGCCACGCGGTCATCGGAGGTGTGCGAAGACGTTGCCAGGATCGAGACCTTCTGATCCGAAATCGTGCGCGTAATCTCGGATAGCAGACCATGGCGGTCCAAAGCCTCGATTTGGACGGTTACCATAAACACTGCCCCGGAGGAATCCGTGGCCCAGGAAACCTCGATGATACGTTCGGGCTCCTGGTGCAGCTTCTCAGCATTAGTGCAGTCGGTGCGGTGAACGCTCACGCCACCACCGCGGGTGACAAAGCCGAAGATGTCATCGCCGGGCACAGGGGTGCAACACTTGGCGAGTTTTGCGGCAAGATCTGCATCGCCTGCGACAAGCACTCCCGTTCGGTCACCACGGCGAGAACCCGGACGCGGCTGCATCTTCGACATCGGGGTGCGCTCTACTAGTTGGTCTTCCGCATCCTCTTCGCCCGAGAACTGCGCCACAAGACGGTTGGTCACGTGCCGAGCCGACACCTGCCCCTTGCCGATAGCGGTGTAGAGAGCGTCGACATCGCCATAATGCAGCTCCGAGGCAATCTGCTTAATGGAAGCCGGAGTGAACAGGCGATGCATAGGTAGGCCACCACGTTGGACCTCGGCCGCCAGCGCGTCACGGCCTGCATCAAGGGCTTCCTCGCGGAGTTCCTTCGCAAACCATTGCCGAATCTTCGCTTTCGCGCGAGGAGTCTTGACGAACTTAAGCCAGTCTTTCGAAGGACCAGAGTGCGCGTCTTTAGATGTGAAAATCTCGACTCGATCGCCGGTCTTTAGGTGAGACTCGAGGGCAACCAATTTGCCGTTGACCTTCGCGCCGATACACCTGTGCCCCACCTCAGTATGCACCGCATAGGCGAAGTCCACCGGAGTTGCGTCGGCCGGCAGGGTGATGACGTCACCCTTCGGCGTAAACGCGAAGGTCTCAGTCGAGGCGAGGTCATAGCGCAGGGAGTCGAGGAACTCGTTCGGGTCCGCGGCCTCTCGCTGCCAGTCCAGCAACTGGCGCATCCACGCCATTTGGTCAACCTCTGCGGAATCGCCCTTATGGGAGCCCTTCGTCTCCTTGTAGCGCCAGTGCGCTGCAATTCCGTATTCGGCGTTGTAGTGCATCTCGTGCGTTCGAATCTGCACCTCCAACGGGTTTCCGCCGGGACCGATAACAGTGGTGTGAAGTGACTGATACACCCCGAAGCGAGGTGCTGAGATATAGTCCTTGAACCTTCCTGGCATCGGCTTAAACAGTGAGTGGACCGCGCCCATCGCTGCGTAGCAGTCCTTTGTGGTGTCCACCAGAATACGCAGGCCGACAAGATCGAAAATCTCGTCGAACTCGTGACCACGGACAATCATTTTCTGGTAAATCGACCAATAATGCTTCGGGCGTCCCTGTACCTCGGCGGCGACATGAGACTCGCGCAGGTCTTTTAGAATCAAATCCGAAACTTCGCGGATATAGCGGTCACGCTGTGGTGCTCGGTCCGCTACCAACCGCACAATTTCGTCATACTTCTTCGGGTACAAGATGGCGAACGAGAGGTCCTCGAGCTCCCACTTGACGCTAGCCATACCCAGGCGGTGAGCAAGGGGTGCGATAACTTCCAAGGTTTCGCGCGCCTTTTTTGCTTGCTTTTCAGGCGGCAGAAAGCGCATGGTTCGCATGTTATGAAGGCGATCGGCGACCTTGATTACCAGAACACGCGGATCCTGGCTCATCGCGATAATCATCTTCCGCACAGTTTCCGCTTCTGCAGCGGAGCCGAGCGCCACCTTGTCCAGTTTCGTTACGCCATCGACCAGGCGTGCTACCTCCGGCCCAAAGTCTCGAGTCAGATCCTCGAGGCTGTAGTCGGTATCCTCCACTGTGTCGTGCAGAAGGGCTGCCACCAGCGTGGTTGTATCCATACCGATCTCGGCTGCAATCGTTGCTACCGCCAACGGATGGGTGATATAGGGCTCACCGGACTTACGGAAGACACCCGCGTGGAGACGTTCTGCGGTGTCATATGCGCGCTGTAAAACAGCGAGGTCGGCCCGCGGATGCACCTGTCGGTGGACAGCCACAAGAGGGTCGAGCACCGGACGAATCTTAGTCCGGTTTCCAGTGAGGCTACGGGCGAGGCGTGCTCCGTAGCGGCGCGCAGAAACGTCAGCCATTATCTGATTCACCCCTTATTGACAATGAAAAGGGGAAGATCGGCCAGCCTCTCACGCGCGCCGAGCCCCTCAACCTCCAATACACAGCACAGTCCAGTGACTTTGGCGCCGGCTGTTTCCAACAGTTTACGGGCTGCACACAGGGTTCCGCCCGTGGCTAGCACGTCATCGACCAGTACTACTTTTCTGTCAGTAAGGTCAATGCCCTCTGCCGGAATCTCCAACGCGGCCTCACCGTATTCGAGTGCGTATGACTCAGTGTGTACGGGCGGCGGCAACTTGCCCTTCTTGCGAATCGCGAGCACGCCGAGCCCCTCTTTGTACGCGACTGCGGACCCGATAAGGAATCCGCGGGCATCCAAGCTGCCAATTAGTTCGGCACCGTATTCCTTCGCCTTCGCTGCGACTTCATCCACGACCAGGGAAAAAGCCTCGGGGTCCGCCAAGGCAGGTGTCAGATCCTCGAAGAGGACACCGTCGACTGGAAAGTCGGGGACGAGGCGAATCTTTTCGGCCAACGCTTCGCGCGCGTTCGCATACGACACTGGGGTAGCTCACTTCCAAATAGGCACAGTGCGGGTATATGTAAAAGATACCCGCACTGTGCCTATTCCCTATAGTTTCCTATATTTTTCCTTAACCCCTGCAACTTCACGAGCTGCAGGTTTGAAGGTTTTTACCCCCGAGGTGACCGCTTATCTAGCGGTTCCCCGGACGCCACGTCAGAGGCCCTTCACCTGCCGAGGAATTCCGCGATGGCTTCGCCGGAGGCTCCGGCGTTGTCACTACCCGCTTAGTATCTCCCTGCGGTACAGCAGGCGTAGCAGTATCAGTTGTCGAAGTTTCGACGCTCTCGGCTACCGCCTGTTCCCCATCCGCACGATCGTCTGCAACTGCGGCGCGCACTCTTGCTACCGCCTCGTCATGCTCGCGGTATTTGCGCTGCTTCGCCTTCAGTGACACAACGAAAGGCGCGGCGAGGAAGATTGACGAGAAGGTGCCCTGGACAATACCAATCAACTGCACGAGCGCAAGATCCTTCAACGTGCCCACACCGAGCAATCCCACTGCGATAATCATCAGTGCCGCAATCGGTAACAGGGTGGAGACGGTCGTGTTAATCGACCTCATAATCGTTTCGTTGACTGCGAGATTCACCAGCTCGCCGTAGGTCTTTCTCGTCGATTGCCGGTATCCAGCTGTATTCTCGTCGACCTTGTCGAAGACCACGACGGTGTCGTAGAGCGAGAAGGACAGCACCGTTAGCAAACCGATGATGGTCGCCGGGGTGACATCGAGTCCAATCAGGGCGTAGATTCCCATGATCACGATGCCGTCGATTAGCAACGAGAAAATCGCCGAGATAGCCATATCGCGTTCGAATCGCACGGCAATGTAGGCGAAGACCAGCGCCAGGAACACAACCGCGGCCAAGAGCATACGGTTCGTAATCGACTCGCCCCAGGACTCCGAAACCGTCGAGTCACCAATCGCGTCCGGTGTCTGAGTGCCCTGCGCGTCGACGGGCTTGAAGGCGTTGTTCAGCGCCACCCGAGCGTTATTGATCTCCTCCTGAGTCAGACGCTCGGATGTGATCTCCAGGATGCGGCCATCGCCGGAGCCGATGATCTGCACCAGCTCCGGAGTTTTACCGGTCGCATCCTTGAACACGTCTTCAGCCTGCGACGTCGTGACCTCGGCCGGAGGCATGGTTATCTTGGTTCCGCCTTCGAAATCGATGCCCAGGCTGAACCCTCGGATCAGCATCGCGGCCAACGCCACGATGATTACTCCGGCCGCAATTTGATACCACTGCTTCCGCTTTCCGACGATATCGATGCCACCGACACCGGTATAGAGGCGACGGAAGAAGGACTTCTTCTCCGCGATGGACTCGCGAGTCTGCGTAACTTGCTTGGTAGTCATCGACTCTTACTTCCCCTCTTTGTCGCTACTGCGGGTTGCTCGGGCCAACTCCATCACGGAACCGAATCCGTTCATGGAGGGCTTGGAAAGCGCGGGCCATTTGCGAGTAGCCAGAATGACCAGTGGTGCCGTGACAAAGAACGCGGTCACGATGTCGAAGAATGTCGACAAGCCCAGGGTGAAGGCGAAACCGCGAACGTCACCGATCGCCAAAATGTAGAGCACCACAGCTGCGATAATCGAAACGAAGTTACCCGACAGAATCGTGCGGCGAGCACGGCGCCATGCGTGCGGGACAGCAGAACGGAACGTCCGGCCGGCCCGCAGTTCGTCCTTGATGCGCTCGAAGAAGACGATGAACGAGTCCGCCGTAGTACCGATAGAGATGATGATGCCTGCGATACCCGCGAGATCCAGGGAGTAACCAATCCAGCGGCCGAGAAGGATGAGCACGCCGTAAATCATTGCGCCCGCAGCGGCAAGAGAAACGATCGAAATCGCGCCCAATCCACGGTAGAGGGCCAACGCGTAGACGAAAATGAGAGCGATACCAATCAGGCCTGCAATGAGGCCAGCCTGGAGAGAGGCGCTACCGAGAGTCGCCGGAATCGTCGTGGTCGTACCGCCTGGCTCGCCGTCTTCTCCTGCGAACGACAGCGGAAGCGCGCCATAGCGGAGGTTGTTGGCCAAAGTCTGAGCCTCGTCGACGCTGAAGTCACCGGTGATTCGAGTTGCATTACCGACTGGCGTTGCAGCCTGGATAACAGGCGCAGAAATTACTTTCGAGTCCAGCACAATAGCGACCTGGCGCTGCAGGTAATCCTGGGTCAGTTTCGCCCAAGTTGCGCCGCCTGCATCGTTCGGGCCCGACTTGAAGCTAAAGGAGACCTGGATTTCGCCGGACTGCTGATCAAAACCGCCCACGATGGGAGCATTGGTATCGATATCGTCACCGGAAAGACGCTTGCCCTTGACCTCATCGGTCTGTCCGTTAAGCAGTGGCGATTTGTCCAAAACAAGAGTCTGGCCACCATCTGGGGAGCAGGTAACAAGCGGTTTGGCCGGGTCATCTGCACCCTGCAGCGGGTCAGGCGCATTTGGATCGGTGCAGCGCATCATGGCCGCTGCAGCAACCTGGGTAGTTTCATCTTCTGACTGGCGCGTAGCCAACAGCACGTCTCGGACCTTTGTCCGAAGCTCTGCGGCCTCGATGGAGTTCGCAGGTTTCGCCGGTTCCTTCAAGTCCAGCTTCGGGGCCTCACCCAGGCTTTTTTCGAGCTCCGGTGGGATGGGCTGGTCCGGGTTCTGTGCTTTGAGAGACTTAATCGTCTGCTCCTGCTGCTGCTTCATCGACTCGAAGAGTTTATTAACCTGCTCGGTCGCTTCTTCCTTAGAAAGAATGCCCACCGAAACCCAGTCTTCGGCGACTTTCTTCACAACCTCTGCGAACCGTGCCTCGTCCGGCCCCTGCTGAGGCTGAGCGACGGGACGGAAGAACAACTGCGAAGTCTGGCCGAGCGAACGAGCCTCTTGCGAGTCTTCGCCCGGAACTGTGATTACGAGGGTATCGCCGTCCGTGACCACCTGGGCTCCGCTGACGCCCATACCGTTGACACGGTTCTCGAGGATTGTGCGAGCCTGGTCTAGCTGTTCGCGAGTAGGCTGCTGCCCCTGCGGAACCAGGGTCACTCGGGTACCGCCCTGAAGGTCGATGCCTAACTTGGGCTTAAGCGATCCCCCACCCGTAAACAGGACGAGGGCATAAGTAAGGACGAGGAAAGCAGCAAACAGCGCCAAAAGCCATTGGGGCCAATGACGCTGAAAAGTACTCGAGCCACCTCTGGATTTGCTGTTCAAAGCAAGGCTCCTGACTGAAAACTAATGAGGAATATGTGGACTATGCTCGAAGGCTATTTTTCTTCTTCAACGCCGTCACGAGGCGAAGGCGATACCGCGGTCTCGGCTGATTCTTCCGAGTTGTCCGTCTTGCGAAGATCACGCTGTGCGTAGTCAGCACCTGTACCGTCGGAGAGGTTACGCGCGATTGCTGCTTTTTCCCAGCGGGTAACGACGCCGTCGGCGATGGTCAGGTCGACCGTAGTCTCAGTGGTGTCGACGACGATGCCATGCATCCCCGAGCCCGTAATGACCTCAGCTCCGGGAACCAGACGAGACTGCATTTCGCGGATATTGCGAACCTGCTTGTTCTGCTTGACAATCTGCCACAGTGGCAGGGCCAAAAACAGCAGCAGGAGCACTAGAAGAATAATTGGATCCATAAATGACGAGTTTAACCAATGGGCCTGCCTGGGTTGCATCCAGACAGGCCCTTTAGCTTCGACTTCTCGACTATCAAGTTGAAAAACTAAGAGCCAAGAGTTCCGGGAGGAGCTTGCAGCCCCAGATGTTGCCAGGCCGACAACGTAGCGACTCGTCCCCGCGAGGTTCTCGCAATCATGCCGGCACGTACCAGGTAGGGCTCGCAAACTTCCTCGATTGTCGATGGCTCCTCACCTACCGCCAACGCCAGTGAGTTCACTCCGACAGGTCCACCGCCGTGGCCTTTAATCAGTGTGGTGAGCACCGCGCGGTCCAGGCGATCCAGACCAGACTCGTCCACATCAAATACGATTAGAGCTGCCCGTGCGGCACCCAGGTCAATAACTCCGCCAGCGTGCACATCAGCGAAATCGCGTACGCGCCGCAGCAGCCGGTTCGCGATACGGGGCGTTCCGCGGGAACGAGATGCAATCTCTACAGCCGCATCCGCGCTGATTTCCACCCCGAGAATTCCCGCCGCACGAGTGACCACCTTGGTTAAGTCCTCGACCTCGTAGAACTCCATCTGAGCGGTAAAGCCGAAGCGGTCTCGCAGCGGGCCAGTTAGCATACCCGAACGCGTCGTGGCCCCTACCAGGGTAAACGGCGGTATTTCCAGCGGTATCGAGGTCGCGCCAGGCCCCTTGCCTACGATGACATCGATGCGAAAATCCTCCATCGCCATGTAGAGCATTTCCTCAACAGGCCTGGCTATGCGGTGAATCTCGTCGATGAAGAGGATGTCCCCTTCGAGCAGGTTCGACAGCATCGCGGCTAGGTCTCCTGCCCGAATTAGCGCCGGCCCCGACGTCATTCGCAGCGACGTGCCCATCTCCTGTGCAATGATCATCGCCATCGTTGTCTTGCCCAGCCCGGGCGGACCCGAAAGCAGGATATGGTCCGGGGCCACTTTGCGGCCTTTGGCTCCTGCCAGAACAAGGTCGAGCTGTTTGCGAACCTTCGGCTGACCAATGAACTCATCTAAGGATTTCGGCCTGAGATTCGACTCCGCATCGAGTTCTTCGAACTGCGCCCTGGCGTCGACATCTCTCCCCGCCTGCCCGAAGCGGTCATTCGCCGAGGGAAAGGAGGTATCCTGCACGTTGAATTCGGTGCGTTCGATGTCCGTCATAGTCCCCTAATCCTATTCCACAAAAACCATTCGCCGGACTCGCCGCCTAGTTGCCGAGCACCTTGAGCGCAGCCTTCAGCGCCATCGACGTGTCCAGTGTCGGATCTGCCGCGACTACTGCTTCCGCAGCCGAGTTGGCCTCCACCTCCGGGAAGCCGAGGCCGACAAGAGCTCCAACAACCTGAGCCATGTCCGCCTTCAGCGCTACTCCCGCTGCCGCGATGCCTCCCGCGCCCGCTTGGGAATCCTCGCCAGCAATCTCTGCCCGGTCCTCGAAAACCTCGACTTTGTCTTTGAGCTCGACAAGCAATCGCTCTGCCAACCGCTTGCCGACGCCACTTGCAGCCTGAAGTGCTTTCGCGTTTTTCGTGGCGACAGCGTGAGCGATGTCCGCCGGGGACAATACCGCCAAAATGGCCATTGCAACTTTTGGCCCCACGGTCGAGACCGTACGCAGGAGCGCAAACATTTCACGTTCCTGCGTGTTCTCGAAACCGTACAGCGTCATTGCATCCTCGCGGACAGCCATTGTTGTCAGCAACAATGTTTCCTCGTGCCGAGTCAGCCTTGAGGCAAGCCTCGCGGTGATGCTTACTAGGTATCCAACCCCCGCGCATTCGATAACGCAGTAGTTTCCACCAAGGTCGACGACCTCACCTCGTAGTGATGCAATCATTTCCGCTCCGAGTCCTTCCCTGCTAACCTGCGTTGCTTTTCTAATGCTTCCATAGTCATTCGCTGGCGCCTTAGGACCGGCGCTCGCCAGCAATGGCAGATTGCAATTGCTAACGCATCGGCCGCATCGGCCGGCTTTGGAGGCTCTCCCAGCCCCAAAATTCTAGTGACCATCGCGGTCATCTGCTTTTTGTCCGCACGACCGTTTCCAGTAAGTGCTTTCTTCACTTCAGAGGGCGTGTACATATGGACTTCGAGGCCGCGCCGAGCTGCCGCTAGAACCAGGACACCAACCGCGTGCGCAGTCTGCATCACAGTGGAAACATTTCCTCTTTCGAATACCCTTTCCATCGCGACCACATCCG
The DNA here is from genome assembly GCF_001274895.1 of Corynebacterium lactis RW2-5. Lineage (NCBI taxonomy): Bacteria > Bacillati > Actinomycetota > Actinomycetes > Mycobacteriales > Corynebacteriaceae > Corynebacterium > Corynebacterium lactis. The sequence goes on along the minus strand of NZ_CP006841.1, from coordinate 1,312,970 downwards.
GCTGGTATTCGTCCATCCATTGTTCGGCCGCATTGGAAAGCCTCAGGAGTCGATCCTCCAGCGGAGCATCAGAAGGTGTACGTGCGACGCCGACCGCAATAGGCACGACTCTTCTCCCCTGACCGCCGTCCGCAACGGATAGACCACAACGGGTAAGGCCCGGGTCAATGCCCATTACCCGGACTGCACCGACACATTCATTCACCCTTAAACTAATACCACAGCTACCGAACATTTGTTTGCATAAGGGCCTGGCTCGCAGTCGGGCCAAACTTTGATAGGTTAATGACCATGAATACTCCAAAGGGCCTTTACGGCAAGCTCGCGCTGGCAGAGATGGTGACCTGGGCGCTACTAATCCTCGGTCTCGCACTCAAGTACGTATTCAAGGTAACCGAAATGGCTACGACCATCTTCGGCGGTATCCATGGTTTCACCTTCCTCTGCTATGTTGCGACCACCATTTTGGTGTGGATTAACCAGAAGTGGACCTTTGGTCGCGGTGTCGCAGGACTCTTTTCCTCGATCATCCCGTTTATGACCTACCCCTTCGAGCAAAACACCCTCAAGGCAGGACTGCTGGAAGGCCCCTGGCGCTTCACCGATGTCTCTGAGCGCCCGAACGGAATTTTCGAGTGGGCACTCGCCACCATCATTCGACGCCCGTTCCTTTCTGCATTGGCAATCTTGATTATCCTCGCCGTCGTCTTCTCTCTGCTACTTATGGCGGGTCCGCCAACTCAGTGGTTCTCTTAGAAACTCAAGCCTTCGGAGGCAACGGTCCCCGCAGCCTGCGAAGCCCATGCCTCCCACCCTTTCTGAAACGCGAAACAGGGGCACCGCAGGAATCCATTCCTTGCGGTGCCCCTATTTTTCTTTGTGACGATTTAGGCGTCCAGCTCGGCCATCACTTCATCGCTGATGGATGCGTTGGAGTATACGTTCTGGACGTCATCCGAATCTTCAAGCGCGTCAACCAGGCGCAGGAACTTTCGGGCGCCTTCGGCATCGAGCTCTACCATGGTGGAGGCGCGGTAATCCTGATCCGCGGAGTCGTACTCAATTTCCGCGTCCTTCAGAGCGGTGCGTACTGCCATCAGGTCAGTAAATGCAGAGACGACCTCGAAGTTTTCATCCAGGTCGTTGACCTCCTCAGCACCAGCATCCAGTACGGCCATCAGGACGTCATCCTCGGACAGTTCGCCCTTGGGAAGGACAACAACACCCTTCTTCTCGAACATGTAAGACACGGAACCGGAGTCGGCCATATTTCCGTTGTTCTTATTAAAGGAGGAACGAACTTCAGATGCCGCACGGTTGCGGTTATCGGTCAGGCACTCGACGATAACTGCCACGCCGCCGGGTGCGTAACCCTCGTAGACAATGGTCTCCCAGTCGGCACCGCCGGACTCCTCGCCAGAACCGCGCTTGCGGGCGCGCTCGATGTTATCGTTCGGGACAGAGGCCTTCTTCGCCTTTTTAATCATGTCATCGAGGGTCGGGTTACCAGCTGGGTCGCCACCACCAGTACGCGCCGCGACCTCGATGTTCTTAATCATCTTTGCCCACTCTTTGGAGCGCTTGGCGTCGTTAGCAGCCTTCTTGTGCTTGGTGGTTGCCCATTTTGAGTGACCCGCCATTTGCTAGTACCTAGTTTCCTCTCATCAAAGTCCCACGTGCGTGGGAAACGTCAATCGTCGATTATACAAAGTGTGCGGCTAAAACCCGACAAGCTCACGGAGGAAAAATTGGTGAACGCGAGTTTCCCCGGTCGACTCAGGATGAAAGCTCGTCGCCATTACCGTTCCCTGCCGCACCGCGACCATTGCCCCTGCTGCTTCTCCCGCAGACTCGGGCACATGGGCCAGAACTTCGATTTCGTCGCCGACACGCTCGATCCACGGCGCCCTGATGAACGCCGCATGAAGTGGTTTCTCCCCTTCGGCGATTCGCAGTGCCGGCATTTCAAGATCGGTTTCGAAGGAGTCGACCTGCCGTCCAAAAGCATTTCGTCGAACCGTCATGTCAACGGCCCCGAGGCTGACTGCATCTGGCCGGGTATCCAAGACCTCGTCGGCAAGCAGGATCATCCCGGCGCAGGTGCCGAACGCGGGCAGGCCGTCGGCAAGCGCTTGGCGCAGCGGAGCTTCGAGCTCGTTGAAGACCATCAGCTTACTCATGGTCGTCGATTCACCGCCGGGGAGAATGAGGCCGTCGATTCCGTCGAGGTCCCGAGGCAGCCGGACCTTGCGGTGGGCTACCCCGAGCTGATCGAGAACGTATCCATGCTCGTCGACATTGCCTTGAAGAGCCAGGATACCAATCGTTTCATTCGCCATTAATCGAGGTTCTCGCTTTGGGGGTCGAAGTTTGCAGTATGCGGCACCGATTCCACACCGGGCGCCAGGGTCCTGGTCAAGCCCTCTTGCGTGACCACCGCAACCAACTCACCAGCCTGGTTAAAAATGCGACCGTGGGTGAGCGCCCGTCCAGCGTGTGCGGACGGGGAAATCTGATCGTAAAGCAGCCACTCGTCAGCGCGGAAGGGGCGCATGAACCACATCGCGTGGTCAAGGCTCGCCTCCTGAACCTCGACGCCGGGATGCGGAACGAGCGCCGAGGACAGCAATGTCATGTCCGACATGTACGCCAAGGTGCACACGTGGAACGTGTCGTTGTCGGGCAACCGGTCCTTCGCACGGAACCAGACCAGCTGTTGGGAATTCGTATACTTGTTATGTTCGAAATCGCCCTCGTCGATAACTCGAATATCCCAATCAGCCCACTCACGTAGCAGGAGACGCCGCGTATCCGTCATCTTCGAGGTATCGGTGACGACATCTTCAGGCTTCGGCACCGAACGCATGATATCCGAGTGCTCGATGCCGGTATCCCCCTTGCGGTGGAAGCTAACCTGCATGACGAAAATCGTGCGACCATCCTGGACTGCTTCCACCGAGCGGTGGCAGAAAGAGCGCCCGTCGCGAATCCTCTTGACGACGTAAACTGTAGGAATGTGCGGCCGACCGGGGCCGACGAAGTACGCGTGGAGAGAATTCACGGCGAACGTAGAGCCGACCGTACGCGTGGCAGCCACAAGGGATTGGCCGGCAACCTGACCACCAAAGGTGCGCTGCAGAATCGACTTAATTACCGGACCGCGGAAAATGTCCCGATCGATGCGCTCGAGGTCTAGCACTTCGCGAATGTCCGCCATGATTTCCTCTCTTTTAAAAAACACGCCCGGAAAACCTTAATCTTTCCGGACGCTAGGTGTCTTACCAGCCACGCTCCGCGAGGCGGTGCGGCTGAGGAATATCGTCGACGTTAATACCCACCATGGCCTCTCCGAGGCCTCGGGAGACGTCGGCGACGACCTTGGGATCGTCGTAGTGCTGCGTTGCCTGGACGATCGCCTTAGCGCGCTTTTCCGGATCACCAGACTTGAAGATGCCCGATCCCACAAAGACGCCCTCAGCGCCAAGCTGCATCATCATCGCAGCGTCAGCAGGGGTAGCGATTCCGCCTGCGGTGAAAAGGACGACGGGGAGCTTGCCCTTTTCCGCAACTTCACGAACGAGTTCGTACGGCGCCTGAAGCTCCTTGGCCGCCACGTAGAGTTCATCCGAGGCCATCGACTTCAGTCGGTTGATCTCCGCGCGAATCGTGCGCATATGAGTAACGGCGTTAGAGACATCGCCGGTCCCGGCCTCACCCTTGGAGCGAATCATGGCTGCGCCCTCGTTGATACGGCGAAGGGCTTCGCCGAGGTTCGTCGCACCGCAAACGAACGGAACCGTGAAGTCGAACTTGTCGATGTGATTGGAGTAGTCCGCCGGGGTGAGCACCTCGGACTCGTCAATGAAGTCGACCCCGAGGGACTGCAGTACCTGGGCCTCAACGAAGTGACCGATACGAGCCTTAGCCATCACGGGAATGGAGACGGCGTTGATGATGCCCTCAATCATGTCCGGGTCCGACATGCGGGAGACCCCGCCCTGGGCGCGGATGTCCGCGGGCACTCGCTCCAGAGCCATAACTGCGGTCGCGCCCGCATCTTCGGCAATCTTCGCTTGCTCCGGGGTAACGACGTCCATAATGACGCCGCCCTTCATCATCTCTGCAAAGCCGCGCTTGACGCGAGCTGTGCCCTGACCGGAGTTGTTATCAACAGTGCTCAACGAACCCTACTTCCCTACTTGGTTTAATAATGCGGCTGTTTACCCCGAAAACCACTATTCGCGGCGATTGCGAACCGCATTTGAGGGGTAAAAGCCTAGGCACCACTATAGCCGTTGAGGTAGACAGTCCAGTTCATTACCTACCGGGAATTCCGCGAACGACGCGCTATCCTTTCGATTCAGTCGCTGACCTGGTCGCGAGAACGTCCGACATCTCGAAGTATTCGGGTTCAGGGGCTGTGCCGGCAAGGCGCAGAACTCGAACCAGAGGGAGCGCACGCAGCGCTTTGGTGTCCGTCACCGCATCGTTATAGAAACGCCGTGCCAATTCCACGCGCGTATGCACGTCCGCAAGCTCGATTGCGAAGGCTCTCTCGGGTGGTCGGCGCTCAGATAGCCGAACGATTTCCCTTGTCAGCTCGTTTTCCGCATCGGCCCTGCGGTTGAGCTCCCGCGCGGACACCGGGGCGGCCTCAGCTTTCGCCACTGCCGGGCTCAACTCGGGAAAAGTCGCTCTCGCCACCGCCGCGCGCCTCCCCAGGGCCGCCTCGAGTGAAGCTCTCGCCAGGTCAGTCCGGATATGCATCCGGTTCAGCCTTGTAGCGGTCGCCGAAGCCACGACAGCCAACAACAGCGCCAAAAATAACGCAACCGCCAAGACGATTACCCACAGTGGCAACGTGACCATTCGTTCTACTCCCTTACCTCATTTTGGTTGACCCCGGCCCAGCGATTCATTGCCTGCTGAGCGACTGTCAGGGTGTGACCACGACCCGTTCCCCATCCAATCGCACCGTGTCGTAGACCTGCAGCACTTTATCTGCAATGGTCGACCAGTCATATTCCCATGCACGGCGATGCCCCCGCTGCCTCAATTCGGACCGCAGGCCCTCATCCTCAAGCAACCGAATGACGGCATCTGCTAGGTCAGAAGATTTACCGTTGGAAAATTGCAGGCCGTAGGTTCCGTCATCAAGCACCAGTCTAAAGGCATCGATGTCCGAGGAGATGACGGGCGCGCCCGCTGCCATCGCTTCGACCAGCACGATTCCAAAGCTCTCGCCACCTCTCTGCGGGGCGATGTAGGCTTCGCAGTCGCCGAGAATCGCGGCCTTCGCCTCTTCCGAAAGCCTGCCGAGGAAACGCAGAGCCGACGCATTCTCTCCCGCTTTACGACGGCTCGCCTCGGCGTCCCCGTCTCCGACCACACATACTTCAACCTGGGGAAATCGGTGTCGAATTTCTGGCAGCGCGCCGAGAAGGACGTCGAAGCCTTTACGGGGTTCGTCGAAGCGCCCAAGAAACACAATCCGGGGATGGCCGGTCCTGCGAGCCGGGATTTCCGGGAACGCTGTGGAAGGCTGTGTCGACTCGTAATCCGCCACGCGGACTCCGTTTGGCACGAGGACTGGATCCCCGCCGAGCTGCTCGACCTGCCATCGGCGAGCGACCTCTGAGACAGCAATACCTCCGCGAATTCGTTCGAGGTAGCGCCGCAGAAATGGCGTCGCCAGCTTCAGGGCCAACGAATTCGTGGCAGCGGAGTGATATGTCGCCACAATCGGCCCCACGGCATTGGCCAACGCCAACATGGAATAACTGGGAGAGTTTGGTTCATGGATGTGGAGGACATCGAAGTTTCCCTCTTGCATCCAGCTTCGCACCTTTCGGCGTGTACGGGGACCGAAGGATAACCTGGCGACGGAACCGTTGTATGGAATGGGTATCGCCGCGCCGCCCTTAACAACGAAGTCGGACAGTTCGCATTCCTCGCTGGCTGGGCCGATGAGGCTGACTTCGTGGCCGCGGCTTATGAGTTCCTCGCAGAGGTCGATTGCATGAACCTGCACCCCGCCGGGAACATCGAAGGAGTAAGGGCAAACCATTCCGATGCGCACCTATTTCCTCCTGTCTGCGGTCCAAAACGGCTGCAGCATGTGCCAGTCGGCCGGATGCGCCGCAATATCTTTCTCGAAAGCCCGCGCTACATCCTGAGTAATTTCGTCGAGCTCACGCCCCTCGGTCGGAACCTGACGATGCACCTTCAAGCCCCAGCCTTCTCGATAAAAGGACAATCCTACTGGATGCAACCTGGCACCAGTCTGTTGCGCGAGGAGAGCAGGCCCCACAGGCATAGTCGTCGTTTCGCCGAAGAAGGCCACCTCAACGCCGGAGGAGTTCAAGTCCCGATCGCCGAGCAGACAAACAATACCGCCGTCTTTCAACCTCTCGCGCAAAGTCGGTAGTGCGGATTCACCGCCGGTCAACGGGAGAATCTCGAAACCCAACGACTGCCTGAAGTCGACGAAAGCGTCATAGAGGACCTCCGGCTTCAGGCGTTCCGCTACGGTCGTAAATTCGCCATGGCGGGAAACTAGCCACACCCCCGCCATGTCCCAGTTGCCGCTGTGCGGTAACACCAGCACCACCCCGTCACCCGCAGCGCGCGCTTCGCCAATCCGCTCTAGGCCGTGACCAGAGTTCTCCAAGGCCTCCGCCAGTCGCGGGGACGCAATCGTCGGCAAGCGAAAAGCCTCGACCCAGTAGCGCATATAGGAACGCATCGATGCCTCCACGAGCGACTGCGGAACCGCCTCCGCGGAGCAGCTCAGGACGCGCGCCAAGTTTGCGCGAAGCTGCGCAGGACCGCCACCAGAACAGACACGGGCGGCGACGGCATCGCCTAGTCGATAGGCCAATTTCTCAGGGACGAAGCCGAGAAACTTCCACCCCGCGATGTAGCCGAGGGCGATCAGGTCCTTTTTAGTACGAGGAAAGAATAGACGCGGCATGGACTGCGTCTCCTTTTAGTTCGGATTAGTCGCGGAGTCGCTAGCGCCCTTCGGCGGAGCGATCCGATCAAGCGCCCCGGGTTGCTTGGCAACCATGTAAAGGCGCTGGCCAACTGTAAATACAGACCCGACCGCCAGAATCCACATCGCTGCAGACAGCGCGAAACTGACACCAAGCCCTTGCAGGCCGATGCCCAGAAGCGCGATAATGAGACGTTCAGCGCGCTCGACCACGCCGCCCTCGACTTTGAGTCCACTCGCCTCGGCGCGGGCCTTGACGTAGGAAATAACTTGCGATGCCCCCATGGTGATTAACGTCAGCGCAAGTAGCACCTTCGGAGCACCGAATGAATAGACAATCCACATCGCAATCGCACCGAACAGAGCCGCATCGGTAATACGATCGCAGGAGGCGTCGAGCGTGGCGCCGTATTTAGTGCCTCCGCCGCGCAACCGCGCCATGGTGCCATCCAGCAAATCAAACGCGGTGAAGATGGCCATCAAAACCGCGGCTGCGACCAAATGACCGGTCGGGATGAGAATCACTGCGATGGCAACGGAAATAAACGTTCCAACTAGGGTCACCGCATTAGGGCTAATCCCGGCTTTGTTGAATGCCCTCGCAATCGGTTCGACAACTGGTTTGATGGGCGCTCGCCCACGCACACTCAGCACTAGGAGTTCCCCTCCTGATGGGAGGCCTGCTCAGCGTCTGATTCCGCGATTTCGCGCCAGCCATCTGCTAGTAACTGTCGGGTTGCCTTTAGCGTCTGAGGAAGAACCTTGGTCCCGTCGATCACGGTCATGAAGTTAGCGTCCCCGGTCCACCGGGGCACGATATGCATGTGCAAGTGATCGGCAACCGAGCCTCCCGATGCCTTCCCCAGGTTAAATCCAGCGTTGATCGCGTGCGGACGTGACACCGTTTTAAGGGTGCGGATAGCATGCTGCGCGAACTGCATCAACTCGATTGATTCCTCTGCCGTCAAGTCCTCAAGGTTGGCGACCTCACGGTAAGGGATCACCATCATGTGCCCCGGGTTGTAAGGAAACAGGTTCAAAATCGCGTAGACGAACTCGCCACGCGCCACGATGAGGGCATCCTCATCCGAGCGCGACGGCAGTTCAACGAAGGGGTTATGGGGCGCAGCCTTGACGTGCACGCCCCGGTCGACGATGTAGTTCATCCGATACGGTGCCCACAGCCGCTCGAGCCGATCGGGCTCGCCGTAGCCACGGTCAACATATTGCGTTTCGCTTTCCGACGATGCCCCGGTGTGCTTCGAGCTCTCCACCACGTACCCCTTCGCTATTGCTCCGCGGGCAGTCCCGTGGAGCCTACACATTCCCGCCGACTAATCGGCCGAAACGTTTTCCTTGTTCGGCTGCTCATTGTTGCGCGACGAGACCCATTCGGCGATGATCTCGACCGCCTTGTCTACCGCGACGCCATTAATCTGGCTGCCATCGAGGAAGCGGAAGGAAACTGCACCAGCTTCAATGTCGCGAGCACCCGCAAGAATCATGAACGGGACCTTCGCCTGGGTGTGGTTGCGAATCTTCTTCTGCATACGGTCATCCGAGGTATCCACATGTGCGCGAAGGCCTCGGGACTTCAGCTGCGCGGTGAACTCCTGCAAGTGCGGAATGCAGTCATCCGCCACTGGAATACCTACGACCTGTTCAGGCGCCAACCATGCCGGGAAAGCACCGGCGTAGTGCTCCAGAAGGACTCCGAAGAAACGCTCGATGGAACCGAACAGCGCACGGTGGATCATAATCGGGCGTTGCTTGGAACCGTCCGGAGCGGTGTACTCCAACTCGAAGCGCTCCGGCAGGTTGAAGTCCAGCTGTACCGTCGACATCTGCCAGGTACGGCCAATAGCGTCGCGCGCCTGAACCGAGATCTTTGGACCGTAAAATGCGGCTCCGCCCGGATCCGGAACCAGTTCGAGGCCAGAGGCGTCAGCAACGCGCTGCAAGATAGCGGTCGACTTCTCCCAGATTTCATCGGAGCCGACGAATTTCTTATCGTCCTTTGTCGAGAGCTCGAGATAGAAGTCATCCAGACCGTAATCGCGCAGCAGCGAAATGATGAAGTCCAGCACATCGGTAAGCTCCTGCTCGAGCTGATCCTCGGTGCAGTAGATGTGCGCATCGTCCTGGGTGAATCCGCGGGCACGGGTCAGGCCGTGGATAACGCCAGACTTCTCGTAGCGATACACCGTACCGAACTCGAACATGCGCAAAGGCAGTTCACGGTAGCTGCGGCCGCGAGAGGAATAGATTAGGTTGTGCATCGGGCAGTTCATCGGCTTGACGTAGTAGTCCTGCGGCGCCTTGGTGCAATTACCGTGCTCGTCGTATTCGCCGTCGAGCTGCATCGGCGGGAACATGCCGTCAGCGTAGAAGTCCAGGTGGCCAGACTTCTTGAACAAATCGCCCTTGGTCACGTGCGGAGTATTGACGAAGTCGTATCCCGCCTCGATGTGACGGCGACGGGAGTGCTGCTCCATCTCGTTGCGAATGATTCCACCCTTGATGTGGAACACGGGGAAACCAGATCCAATCTCGTCCGGGAAGCTAAACAGGTCCAGCTCCTGGCCAAGACGACGATGATCGCGCTTTTCCGCCTCCAGCATGCGATCGAGGTGCTCGTCCAGCGCCTCCTTCGACTCCCACGCAGTGCCGTAGACTCGCTGCAAGCCATCACGGGACTGGTCACCGCGCCAGTACGCGGCCGACGAACGGGTGATCTTAAAAGCGGGGATGTAACGAGTGGTCGGAACGTGCGGGCCACGGCAGAGATCGAACCATTCAACCTCACCGGTACGAGGGTTGATGTTGCGGTACCCGGTCAGTGTCGAACCGCCGACATCGACGTTTGCCTCGTCGTCGTCGGACACCTGCCCCTTGGACTTCTCCAGGATGAGTTCGAGCTTGTACGGCTCGTCGGCGAGCGCCTCTTGCGCGTCCTCTACAGAATCGAAAGCGAAACGCTCGAACCGCTGACCGGACTTAATGATCTTCTTCATGCGCTTTTCGATGCGCTTGAGATCCTCCGGAGTGAACGGCTCGGCGACCCGAAAATCGTAGTAGAAGCCATTGTCAATCGCCGGGCCAATGCCCAACTTCGTGCCTGGAAACTCTGCTTGCACGGCCTGCGCCATCACGTGCGTAGCCGAGTGGCGGATGACATCGCGACCGTCCGGGGTGTTCGCCGGAACTGGCTCCATTACGGTGTCGGTCTCGGGAACGTAGGACAGATCGCGGAGGGTTCCGTCAGGATCACGGACGCAAACGATGGCGTCGGCACCCTTGTTGGGGTAACCCAGGTCTCTCATAGCCTCGCCCGCAGACACACCTGCGGACACGTTAAATGGGGCTGGGGTTGCTGATACTTCTGACACGGCGGGCGTGTACTCCTTTTCACAATTCTTAGAAGGTCACATACCTGGTGACTTTCTTCAGTCGAACACACACCTTACCGCACACTCGGCGCTTAGTCCGCGAGGAGGTCCTGCGCCCAGTACTCGCTTTCCGACGTTCCCCTCGGCATCACGAATACAGCAGAACCAATATGGAAAATCCACTGGTTCATCCGGTCACCTTCGGCCAAGCGCTGCTGAATAGGGTGGAACTGCTCCAGGGGGTTCTTTTGATAGCAGGCGAACACCAGGCCCGTGTTGGAAGTGAATCGACCGTCCTTTTCGGGCGGGAGGTCGTAGTTATACACGCGGCGCAGGAGCTTTTGGTTTGGCAACTCTTTGGGAGGCATCGCGAGAGCCACGTGACTTTGGGGATCGGTCAACGGCAAACCGTACTCGTCAGTCTTGGACAGGTCGACAGTTTCGAACTCGTCTTTGCCTCCGATTGGCGCACCTGTATCAATCTCTCGACCCGTTGCCACCTTGCGGCTAATCCGGTCGAGGATATCCCAGCCGTCCATGTCCATCTCGATGCGACGGACGACTAGCGCGGAGCCCCCGCGCAGCCAATCGGCACCGTTTTCAATCCAGACCTGGTCCTTGAACTCTTCGCGGGCGCGCGGATTGATGGTCCCATCCTTCTGCCCGAAAAGGTTGCGCGGAGTCTCCCCTTCTTGCAGCGCCCCCTTGGCATTGAGAAAGCCTTCCTGGATCCAATGAACGTCCAAATATGGCGCCGAGTTCCGAATCATCAGTCGAGCGGCATGCGAGACCACCACTGGATCGTCAGCACAGATTTGCAGACAAAGATCGCCACCGTTCCACTCTTCGCGCAGTTCGTCGGTCTTATATGCGGGAAGAGGTTTCAGCCAATCGGGCTTTTCTGCTTCTTTTTCGGCGACTTCGAAGAACCTCTCCCCCAGGCCAAGAGTGATAGTAAGGTTCGCCGGCGCCTGCATCAGCTCGTAGTCGAGATCGGTACGCGATGCCTTGCCCGCCGTCATCCGACGCGCATCATCAGTCCAAACACGCATGAGGTTTCGCAGCCGGGTCCGGTCCACGTCCTTCTTGATATTGAAGGCAATTAACCAGAGGTGCGACTGAGAAGGAGTGTCAATGCCTGCCTGATGTACTCCATCAAAAGCCACCGTGGCAGTTTGCAGCGGCGGCTTCTTTGGCTTTTCCGGCTCACGCTCCAATCCAATTGCATGTGCCTGGGACGCCCCGGCAGCGGCAGCTGCGCTAGCTCCGGCGGCGACCCCCAGGCCTCCGAGGAAATGACGCCGGGACAGATCGGGAGACATCTTTGCTCTATTACCTTTCACTTCCATAAACGCGAAAACAGCGTCAGATACGAAAAGGCGCCGAAAGCGGTGCTTTATTCACACCCTACCCTTCGACGCCTTGTATTAATCCATCACGACACGATGCGTGATGCGATGAAAAATTCAGCGATTCTTAGTGGTTATGGCCTTCGTGATCCATACCCTTTTCGCCATCCATCTTGCCCTCCATGCTGCCATTGTGGCCTGGGTTCTCGAGCTGACCGTCGGAACCGTAGTTCTCTTCACCAGCAGCCTGGACACGAACCTGGATGTCCTGGGTCACCGAGGATCCGTCGGCAAGCTTCACGACGAGCTTGTACTCGGCGCCGGACTCCATGGCCTCGTCGTTGTCCATAATCATCAGGTGCTTGCTGCCCGGAGCCAATACCAACTCACCGCCAGCCGGAATGGTCAGGCCACCCTCAACCGGGAACATCTTGCCATCCTTGGTGTCGTGTTGCTCAAACTTGGTGCCGTCCTTCAGCCCCTCAACAGAGAAGGACTCAATCTTGATGTCCTTATCAGTGCTGTTGGTGAAAGTCCCGAAGATACCGGTCATCATCTTATCGGCCGGCTTTTCCTTGATGTAGGCATCCTTCAGGGTGACAGCTGCCTCGTCGCCCTTCATCTCGGAGGTAGCTTCGGTCGCTTTGGACGAGGCCGACTCAGTAGCCGTAGCAGCCTTATCGTCAGCGGAGCAACCAGCCAGGACGAGAGCGAGCGCGGCAGAACCTGCGACGAGGGCACTAGCGGTGCGATTGAGCTTCATTATGATCTTGCCTTTCGGTTAATAACGACGACGACAACGGCGATGAGGACAATCAAGCCCCCGCCCAGACCATAGGCCCATAGCGGGACGGCGGATGAATCTTCGGCGGTGCCATCGCGACTCTGAACTTCGGTCTGATTTCCTTCGGCATCCGCCGAAGCCCCATCCGCGACCTTAAAGGTAATCTTTCCTCGGGTGGAGTGACCGTCGGATGAGGTGATCTGGAACCCTACGAGGTAATTACCGGGACCAGGATTAACATCATCAGGAATTGGAAGCGTGACTTGGTTTCCCATCACGGTGGGTTCGTGAGAGTACAACACTTTTTGGGCATCACTGTCACTGACAGCGACCGTATTGAAATTTTCCTTCGGGTCGCCGGAGAAACTCAAAACCACTTCGCGGGGAAACTCCTGCACGACCTGACGGTCAGCAGGAACCGAGGAGATTACAGCGTCATGGGCGAGCGCAGCAGGAGCAACATAGAACGCATTAGCGCCTAGAGCCAGGCCGACAAACGCGCCGACCACACTGCGGCGCACGTTAGCGCGGCAATCACCGTGGAACCTGTCTCCACTAAGTTGCGTATTGATCCGGGGACTCACGAGGGCAGTACAACTCCTAAAAAGTGAGACAACCAACCTAGGGCGCAATGACCATCACGCCCTTATAGTTATAGTCGGGGGAACCTCCTCTAAAGTTCCCGAGAACTATAAATGAGTTACACATCACATTTGCGATGCGCCTCTACTGCGCTCCCACAAATGCACCAGGGTGGCCCGATTCAATCTTGACCTTCAATCCTCAATTGGGCATATCCAGAGACACAGCCCCAGCAAAAAGAAAAAACCCTGCATTACGCAGGGTTTTTAATTGGTAGTCCCAACTGGGATCGAACCAGCGACCTTTCCGGTGTGAACGGAACGCTCTTCCACTGAGCTATGGGACTTCAAACAAGAGAACTTGCCTAACCATTACACCAGGCAAATGAAACGTCGGCGCAACGGGTCCGAAGAAGAAACTAGCACGTTCCCCTACCAACAACAAAAACCATACGACTTGGCCTGCGAGCCCTCCATTCCGCCAAAATTAGCCACAGAAGTTTAGACGGAGAATGCCCACGGGACTTTAAATTACACCGGAGAGATTTGCACACGTGAAAACTCCCCGAATCTTACAGCATCGCCAATGCAAAAAGAACACTCAACAGGCGATTTGTAATCAAACCGGAAACCGCGCTAATGTTTTCTTCGCACCGCAAGGAAGTGGCTACTTCCCGTCATACTGGCGGCAGCCCACTTACTTCGGAAAAGCAATGCGGATGTAGCGCAGTTGGTAGCGCATAACCTTGCCAAGGTTAGGGTCGCGGGTTCGAGTCCCGTCATCCGCTCTGGTTTTTCAAAATGGCTTATCGCATGATATAAAATTTTGAGCAGCCAAAAGAGGCGTGAATATGTCTCACGGTGGAATGGCCGAGTGGCGAGGCAACGGCCTGCAAAGCCGTGTACACGGGTTCGATTCCCGTTTCCACCTCAACATGAAAATTCAATCGATTTTCATGAATAAGCGCGTTTAGCTCAGCGGGAGAGCGCTTCCCTGACACGGAAGAGGTCACTGGTTCAATCCCAGTATCGCGCACAACGTCTAACCAATCTTCGATTGGTGAACGTTACGCGGATGTAGCGCAGTTGGTAGCGCATAACCTTGCCAAGGTTAGGGTCGCGGGTTCGAGTCCCGTCATCCGCTCTGCAGACGCCCTCTCTAGAGGGCTTTTGCTTATGAGTTCTACTCATATCAGCGCGTTTAGCTCAGCGGGAGAGCGCTTCCCTGACACGGAAGAGGTCACTGGTTCAATCCCAGTATCGCGCACAACGTCTAACCAATCTTCGATTGGTGAACGTTACGCGGATGTAGCGCAGTTGGTAGCGCATAACCTTGCCAAGGTTAGGGTCGCGGGTTCGAGTCCCGTCATCCGCTCAAACATTCCTCCCCTCACCGGGAGGGCTTTTATTTTTCGGTAGCCCACGCGAGAAGCCGCACCCACGCAAATGTAGGTGCGGCTTTTATTCTCTACCTAGTTACCCAACTTTCGTGCCAACTAGGTAGTGCCTCAAGCGCTTTACGCAGCCCCGTCCGAACGACCGCCCAGTTCGCGGTCAATTCGCAGGACCCCCGATCCGTCATCGCCGACTAGCTCCAGGCGGCCGATAATTGTGCGGACAGTGTCCTCTTCCTCGATCTGCTCAGAAAGGAAAGAGTCGAGGAGCGGCCGGGAATCAATGTCGCCTTCTTCGTCTGCGAGCTTACGCAGTGCTCTGATCGATGCGGAGACCCGCTCTTCATGCTCGAGAGCCGCACGGAATGCATCGAGAGCGCTGGTGACCTTGACCTCCGGGGCCGGAACAGTGCCAATCTGCGGACGGTTGTCGCGATTGTCCAGGTGCGCAATGAACATGTTCGCGTGAGTAACTTCTTCTTCAGCCTGCGCACGCATCCAGGTAGCCATACCGCTCAGGTCCAGCAGGTCCAGCTCGATCGCCAACTGGCGGTAGACGTGGGAAGCGGTCAGCTCCATGGTCAGTTGATCGTTGAAAGCCTTTTCAAGAGTGTCAGTAAGTCGCATAACTCATACAATAATTGCGCAAAATACAATCGGCAAGGACTATGAACCTACTCAATTTAGCCAGGCCTTGCCTATTAAGTTAATTGACGCATAGGCTTTGTTTCATGCCTACGCAACCGCCCTTCTCCGAGATTCTCAAGTTTCTAGGCCATGCATCGCCCACTTCTCGTACCCACTTTTTACCTGGTCAGACACGTGTTTCAGCCATCGCCGTCACCAGCCTGGATGGGCGCGGCGCTATGGAGGGAACCTCTGGCGGCCTCGGCAACACCATGGACGCGGAAATCTTTAATACCCATCGCGCGCTCTCCGACGTCGTTTTCGCCGGCTCCGGAACAATCGCGGCAGAAGAATATGGCCCCGTCGAAATCACCGATAGCCAAATGGAGGTTAGACAAGAGCAAGGACGCCGTGAGCATGTCGTCATGGCTACGCTGTCACGATCCTTAGATATCGACCCATCGCTGCCATTCTTTTCCGCAGCAAACGACCTCTCTCCGGAGCCCATCATTTTCACGGCGGAAATCAGCAACGTAGCGAAAGATGACCGAGAGCGATTCTGTGAGCGTCGTAAAGCACTCGTGCAGGCTGGGGCCAACGTGGTCCCCCTTATAGAGCCAAGCGTTTACGCAGCACTTGGAGAGCTGGGAGCGAGGGGTTACTGCGATATTTCTTTTGAGGGCGGTCCGACTATGTATGCGGAAGCATTGCGCTTGGACTGTGTAGACGAGCTGCTGCTCACGGTGTCACCTTTTTGGGTCGGAGCCGGGCCAACGACGTTCGGGCAGGCTCCCGCCGCAGACGATAAAAAGAGGAAAGTTCGACCACGCGAATTTACCTTGGCGGATGCCTTAATAGACGACTCGCATACATTCCTCCGCTATTTTCGGCAGCGCTAACGATAACCTGAACAGTGTGAATTCGACTTCTTCGCCGACACAGCAGCAATGCCCCACTCCCTCGGATGAAAGGCTCACCGGCGGCGCCTTTGCTCCCCGATGGATTCCACAGAACCTTTCTAGAGCTCTGTGTTCTTTCCTGTGGCCGATTGTGATTGTCGAAATCATTCACCGCGCCTGGATTCTTTCGAGCAATCTCGCGTCAACGGATGACTTTACGACCGTGTGGTCCGCCGTTGATCGCTTTGTTTCCGGGGTTCCGGTATATTCCGAAAACTATCTGACAACGGATCCGCACTACCTCTATTCGCCCGGTGCGACACTACTGCTGTCCCCTATGGCTCTATTCGGGGATATTGATTCGGGGCGACTATGGTTCGCAATAATTCAGGCCATCGCCATCGTCGCGGCGTTGGTTATGCTGCTGCGCTGGCTTGGAGTCGAAAAGCAGAGCCCACTGATTCCGGGTTTGGTTGCTATTGCGTTTTTGACTGAGCCGGTCACAAATACTCTCGACTTCACGAACGTCAACGGTTCGCTTTTCCTAGCGCTCGTTGCCTTCCTGATTCTCCTCGATATGAGGAAGAGCCTTCTGGCAGGTTTGATCATCGGGCTTGCTATCGCGATTAAACCTGTTTTCTTACCACTACTCTTTTTGCCGTTTATGCGCAGGCAATTTTCCACGGTGATTGCCGCGATTGCCGTTGTAACTGCTGCTAACGCCGCGGCCTGGCCGGTCATGGTGCAGCCGCGGGATTATATTGATATCACAATTCCTTACCTGGGCATCGTGCGCGATTATGCTAACGCATCACTCCCCGGCCAGCTGGTTTGGTTCGGCGCGAACCCGAAATTGATTTTGCTTTGGCAGGTTTTCTTTGCGGCCTTCGTAATCGTCGCACTTGTACTTCTTCTTCGTTGGCTCGAACGCGATGAAAAGTTTTGGCTTACCACGACCTCAGGGCTGCTCCTGACTGGCGCATTTTTCCTGTCCTCCCTCGGGCAGCAGTACTACTCTCTGATGCTATTCCCTCTGGTGCTGAGTATCCTGCCACCGCTGCTGGGCACTAAGAACGAAGAAGGGACGGTCGCCAGAACCGTGATGCTCAATTGGCCTGCAGGGCTTGCCGTGGTCCTCTGCTTCTTCCTGGCTAACTGGATTGTTGAAACCGGGGATTTCCTCACCTCTTGGTTCACTATTGCGATTGCGGCGTTCGGATGGGGTTTGCTGATTCTTACTATCGCAGGCGCTTCAATCAGGATGACTATTGAAGATGTCCGTAACGGGCGTAGCTTTAAGTCCGGATTCGACTGGCTCGGAAAATGGATTCCGGGCGCAAACTCATCCAACGCCCAATCGAGCTAGGAGACAAATGACCATGCCTGACTCAACATTCGAAGACTGGAACCTGACGGACGAACAGTGGCGCGAGCGGCTGTCAGCCGCGGAGTACCAGGTGCTTCGTGAAGCCGGAACCGAACGCGCCTTTACCGGCGAATACACGGACACGGAAACCGCGGGAGTCTACCGCTGTCGCGCCTGCGGTTTTGAACTGTTCCGCTCTACGGAGAAATTCCACTCCCATTGCGGTTGGCCATCATTTTTCTCGCCGCTAGCTGGGGATCGCGTAATCGAGCGCCGGGACACCAGCCACGGCATGGTGCGCACTGAGGTCCTGTGCGCGCGCTGCAACTCCCACCTTGGTCACGTATTCGAGGGTGAGGGCTACGATACCCCAACCGATCTGCGCTACTGCATCAATTCGATTTCGCTGACCCTGGAAGAAGCCGAGTAGGTCGTACTTTCAAGTTAATCCTTTAAACTGCGCATGGCCGATATAGAAAATGCGACAAGCACCCAGCTTGTCGCATTTTGCGCTTTCGCCAAAGCCTTTCCGGCTACGGCAAAACGTTAATAATCTCCTCAATATCGTCGACGCGACGACCGGTGTGGAACGGAATCTCCTCTCGGACGTGAAGTCGAGCTTCTGTGTAGCGCATCTTCCACATCAGGTCGACGATTCGATCGAGCTCAGGACCTTCAAAGGCGAGAATCCACTCGTAGTCGCCGAGCGCAAATGCGGGGACGGTGTTGGCACGAACGTCTGGGTAGTCGCGGCCGGCCATTCCATGCTCAGCCAGAATCTTGCGACGCTTCGCGGAATCCATCACGTACCACTCGTAGGAACGCACGAACGGATACACAGCGATCCAGCGGCCGGGTTCCTCGCCCATAATGAACGACGGAAGGTGCGACTTGTTGAACTCAGCCGGTCGATGCAGACCAGCGTTCGACCAGTGCGCAGTGGAGGCCTGTCCAAGAGGCGTCTCACGAAGGAAGGCGTTGTAGAAGGCCTGGAGGTCCTCCATCTTCTCTGCGTGAATCCAGAACATGTAGTCTGCCTCGGCGCGCATGCCAGAAATATCGTAAAAACCGCGAATGATTAGGTCCTCATTCTCGTAGCGCTCCAGGAATTTCCGGGTCTTCGCTATTGCGTCCACGCGGTCTTCACCAAGCTGTCCAGGGCGGACTTTAAAGGCTGACCACATGGTGTATCGCACGGTTTCGTTGAGCTTCTTAAAATCCAACTTCGCCATCTTTGCTCCTTACTAATTCAAGGTTATAGAAGATTAATTGATTTCCGCAGCGACTTTCGCCGCAGCCTCTCGTGCGTTGGCAATGCACTCGGGGATTCCGGGGCCACTCAGCCAAGCCCCCGTTAAGGCCAATCCCGGCACCGTAGCTACATCCGCGGTCGCAAAGTCCATCAGCTGACCGTGGCCAACATCGAACTTGGGAATTCCGTTCCACCACCGTTGGACAATTGTTTCGGCCGGTTCCACCGCAAATCCAGTGGCCTGTGCCAAATCGCGTTTCGCGTGCTCTACCAGTTCCTCGTCGGAGAGGTGCACAGCGGAATCGTCGTCAAGCCGGCCAAAGCTAGCACGCACAACCGCTGGGTATCCCTCGCTAATATGCGGCCATTTCCGGGACGAGATGGTAAATGCCTTGGCGCACAGCCCTGAGTTGATTTCGCACAGCACTCCGTTGATTTCCGGCAACCCCTCGGCAGAATCAAAACACATCGCGACGACTGCACAACTCGCGGCATCCACACCACCGATGATTTCTCCAGCGTCCGGCACCAATTTCGCCACAAGTTGGGCAGTGGACTTCGCCGGCGCCGCAACGACCACCCCGTCGGCAAGCAAGCTCTCGTGGCTTTCTTCGCTTGCCGACGTCGGCTCCAACGAGAGTTCAAAACCTGTATCTACCCTGCGAATCGCAGTTCCCACAGTGCCGAGAATCAATTCCGCGCCCGACTCCTCGGCGAGCGTCGAATAAAGCACCTCGAACCCGTCTCGGAAGGTTTTGAAGACTGGCGGGCGTTTCGGAATCGGTTTGCCTTCCTTGCCTTCTGAATGCACGGCCTCCGATCCGAGCCTTGGCTGTTGCGCTTGCTTGCGGCCGTCTAGGACTCTCTTTACCGCCCCGCCAAGGCTGACAAACTCACCGGCGCTAGCCATAGAGTCCAGAGCATTCGCCAACTGGGGAATGGTCGCCCGGATGCCTAAGTCGTAGGCAGTCGACGAGTAGACGCCACCGAGTAGAGGCGAGACGATCCGATCGACTACATCGGGGCCGAAGCGAGCAGCCACCAGTTGGCCAACATTCATATCGTCTCCCGGGACCCAGTGGATTCCGGCTGAGAGTTCTAGATTGGATTCGTTCGCGATAGTCTCGAGCGTCTTAGCCGGCAAAAGGTCCTCGAGACCCCCGGGGCTCGCGGGAATGCCCATAATGGTGTTGCGAGGCAGCTGGCGCAGCTTGCCTCCGACGTAGAGCTGCGACGGGTACGTCGACGGGGGCACTAGCTGGTCGCCAAGCCCCAATTTGGTGAAGAAGTCGGTGGCATCTTTACGGAAAGCCAAGTAAGCCTCGGCACCGACTTCGAGCGGCCCGCGTTCGGTAAGGACGGTCTTCAATTTGCCGCCGATTTTTTCTGCCCCGTCAACCACTACGATTCGAGCGCCCGGGCCTAATCTTCGGCGAAGCTCGTACGCACTTGTGAGTCCGGAAATACCGGCACCGATTACAGCGACGGTTTGAGGTTTGACAACCACGGTTTTTCATACGCTATCTGCGCCACTCATAGCAGCGCGGTCAGTTTGTTTTTGGCTTTATTGAGTAATTGGGGCTAGTTGCTGTGAATTATCTCCACCGCCCGAGTAATCATGCCTGGGTCAGTTTGCGGGAGAACTCCGTGCCCCAGGTTGAAGATGTGTCCGCGGGCATTGCCTCGAGCAATCGCGCGGTCGGCTTCGCTGCAGACCCTCTTGATTTCTGCTTCGAGCGCTTTTTCTCCCGAGAAGAGAATCGCTGGATCGAGATTGCCCTGAAGCGCTAACGCGGTGGACTCGGGGTCCGCACCCGGTGTCGCCTCAGCCAGCGATGCACGAATCCTGGACGCCGCTGCATCGAGTGGAACTCGCCAGTCGACACCCATTACTTCTGGGCCCGCCTCTGCCATAGCCCCGAGCAGTTCGCCTGTGCCGACTCCGAAGTGAATGCGGGGAATCCCCGCGTCCGCAACGGCGGCGAAGATTTCCGTCGAATACGGCAAGACAAAACGACGATAATCACGCTGCGTGAGGAATCCGGCCCAGGAATCGAATAGCTGAACCGCATCGACGCCAGCTGAAATTTGGGCTTTGAGGAATGTAATCACCATCGGGGTAATCTTCTGCATCAGTTTGTGCCACAGCTCGGGATTCGAATGCATCAACGCCTTCGTCTGCTCGTGGTTGCGCGATGGACCACCCTCGACGAGATAGGAGGCGAGTGTAAACGGAGCGCCGGCGAAGCCAATAAGAGCCTGAGATTCGTTCAGTTCGCCAAGAATCAGGCCGATCCCCTCGGCAATGGGCGCCAGCTGCTCCTCAGCGACATCTGGAAGTGCCTCGATATCGTTCGAACAACGAAGCGGATTTTCGACAACCGGCCCTCTCCCTGGCACGATATCCAGATCAACGCCAGCGGCCTTGAGCGGGACGACAATGTCGGAGAACAAGATTGCAGCGTCGACATCGTGCCTGCGTACGGGCTGCATGGTGATCTCCGCAAGCAGATCTGGACGGAAGCACGAGTCCAGCATCGCGATATCCTTACGCACCTGCCGGTACTCCGGAAGCGAACGGCCTGCTTGCCGCATGAACCACACGGGGCGACGGGATGGCGACCTGCCGTAGGCCGCATCGATAATCGGTGCGTCTTTCAAAGCACGACGGTTATTCATATCGACCATCATGCCCCAAACAGCTTAGAAAATTTATACAGGTGGGTAAGAAGTTTACTTCTCTCGCAACGATTGTTAGTACTGTTTTTCACGGCGAGCCGACGTGGGGTGTACTTTCGGCGCGCCTCCCACTACCGGGCTTGACAGATAGCTAAGTTCATGCCCGTGACTGGAACCGATTCAACGCCACAGGCATTTCTCGACGCAGTTGAGACGATGCACGCCGCCCAACTGCGCCCCGAAATCTCTCTGGGCACAATCCGGCCACCGCAGAAGTTGGCGCCCTATAGCCACGCAATTGGCTTGGAGGTTGCTCAGCCTGAAGTAGTTGCCATTCCCGAGACCTCGGAGGGCGATGCTTTCGGTCGACTCATCCTCCTGCATGACCCCCGCTCGGAAGAAACTTGGGATGGTTCCATGCGCCTCGTTGCTTACATCCAGGCAGACATGGATGCAGCACTGGCTGAAGATCCCCTTCTCCCCCAGGTTGCCTGGCAGTGGCTTACTGAAGCCTTCGAGGAAAACGGGGCCTCGTACAGCAGCCTGGGCGGTACGGTTACCACCACGAACTCTGTCCGTTACGGAGACATCGGCGGTAAGCCCCAGGCCTTTCAGGTCGAGATGCGCGCGTCCTGGACCGCGGGCGATAATGACCTCACAGCTCACGTCGAGTCCTTCGCCCAGGTACTGGCAAATGTCGCGGGGCTGCCGCCGGTCGGCGTCACGGTCCTAGGCAAGTAGTCCCCGCCCGACTGTATATCGCCTTGTATAACGCAGACTCCGAGCGAAGCGGCCCTTCTGTCCGTAAAATTCCCGTTCGGTTAAAGCCCGTGGACGGCACTCCTGAGGTGCTGGTCGAGGAAGCGGATATCCTCGCCGCAGGGCAAGCTCTGGCGCGAGGCACCGGATGGCTCGCCGTTGACACCGAACGAGCATCTGCCTATCGGTACGATGACCGCGCGTTTCTCATCCAGTTGCGAAGGCGAAACGCCGGCACTTTCCTCATCGACCCTGAAAAAGGCAGGTCGGCCGTCGGCAAGCTGGCGGAGTACCTCAACAAGTTGACTTGGATTATCCATGCGGCACCGTCTGATTTGCCCTGTCTCGCAGCTCTCGGTCTCTATCCGAGCTCGCTCATCGATACCGAGCTGGCCGGCAGAATTCTCGGGGTTCAGCGGGCTAATTTAGCTGCCCTCACCGAGGATTTCCTCGGAATCGGCTTGGCAAAAGGCCACGGCCGCGAGGATTGGTCCCTGCGCCCGTTACCCTCCGACTGGCTCGACTATGCCGCTCTCGACGTGGAGCTGTTAGACGAGTTGGCGCAGGTGCTTACCGACGCTCTCAGAGAACGTGACCGTTTCGAATGGCTACAGCAGGAATGCGATCACATTCTTGACGAAAATAGGCGCTACCTCCAAGGCCTGGATATCGACCAGGATTGGCGCAGGCTCAAGGGTATGGGCAAGCTGCGTCAACCGAAACAGTTGAACATCGCAAGGGCTCTGTGGCGGGAGCGCGACCGCATAGCCCGCGCCCGCGACGTATCTCCCACCAAAATCCTCGGTCACCAGGTATTGCGCACTATTGCGGAGCAGGTTCCACGTTCCCCCGGCGAAATCTCGTCCATCAAGGGGTTCCCCCGACGTAAGCGCGGGGCTACGACAGCCTGGCTCCGAGTCGTCGAATCTGCTTTGCAGGAGCCTCAGTCTGATTGGCCGCTACCAGAGCGTTCGAAGCGGGGTGGCGAGATGCATTTTAAGCGGTGGATCGAGCATGAGCCCCGCGCTGCCGCACTATATGACAACGTCCACGAGGCAATCTCGGTTGCGACAGACTTCCTGGGCATTCGTGCTGATATTCTGATTACCTCCGCACAGACCCGCGACCTAGTTTGGTGGATGCATTCGATAGCCGAGAACTCCCGGCCACCGCACATCAACCGCGATTATTCCCGCAGCCTCCCCAATGTCACCGCCATCTACGACCATCTCCGTGGCCGGGGTGCCCGCCCGTGGCAGGCTGAATGTCTCTCCGAGGTTATCGGGGCACAGGTGCTACTTCCTATGCGCCAGCGCTAGGGTTGCTCCTCGAGCTATCAGTCGGCCTATACCTTGCGCTCCCACAGAGAAATAGTCTCCACGTGGTGCGTAAGTGGAAAGGCATCGACCGCCTCTAGGCGAGTCATCCGATATCCTGCGTCGGCCCAGAATCGAGCATCCCGCGCGAAGGTCGCCGGGTCGCAGCCAATGTGCACTACAGCTTTCGGGCTTGCCGACGCTATCGCCGCCACGGCCTCGTTACCAGCACCTGAACGGGGCGGATCGAGAACTACTACATCGACCGAGCAGTGCTCCGCTTTCGCCTCTGCGGCGAGTTTTCGGGCTGCGCCGGCAACTTCCCCTGTCACGAACTCGACAGGGTAACCTGCAAAAGCTTTGCGCCCGGCCGCCGACGATGCGGCGTAATTCTCCACGGAAACAACACTGACCTCAGAATTTTCCGGATAGCCCATCGCTGTGAGTAGGCCTGCAGCAAGAACGCCTGACCCACCGTAGAGGTCCCAACCAATTCTGGGCTCAAACGGCGCCAAAAGCTCCGCTACTCTGTCGGTGTAGTAGGCTGGAGCGGCTCTGTGCGCCTGCCAAAACCCAGTCGTCGGAATATCGAAGGTGATGCCGTGGATGTTCTCCTTCAACGAGGCACCGCCTTCAATGACACGCTGACGCCTGTGCCGACCGTTACCCTGTACATGGACAGCGCTGCGGTGCCCCTCTGTATCTATAGCCACATGCAGTTCACCTGGTTTACGATGCCTGCGGCTCTTACCAGCCGACTGCTCGAGCAGTACCGAACCCGGCCGGTCAAGACCTTCCAGCAGCCGTTCGTCGGCCTGGGCGCAGTCTCGTCCTATAACCAGTTCTTGAGATGCGGCCTTTCGAATTCCAGCGCGTCCAAGGTGGTCTACTCCCAGTCGGACGCGTGTCCTCCAGTGCTCAGCTGGAGCGAGGGCTCTCACCGCAATTTCGGGCAGCGAGTCAGAATCGAAGCGTCCGAGACGCCGCAGACAATCCAGAACGATTTCTCCCTTAATATCGGACGCGAAAACCGGCGAGATAAAGCCCCAATCGCAACAGCCGGCCCCAGCCTTCGCCGCAGCGCAAGGCTGCTCTACCCTGCCCGCGGACGCTTCGAGTACTTCCACGACATCGCCACGCCATAGTTTGGCATCCGGGTTGGCGATGCGAATTCGTACGGTTTCGCCCGGAATGCCACCCTTAATGAGGACGATTCGCCCGTCGTAAAGCGCGATGAATTCTCCGCCCGCGGCAGGCCGATCGACCCTAGCCTCAATAATCACTTAGCGTGCTTTCTCAAATGGTGCCACACTGGCGAAGGCCAATTAGTTCGTCGATCCGTCGGGATTAATACCCTGAGCGCCGGGCACTTCACCCGGGTTCTGAGCTGCGGCAGTCTGCTGCTGGTAAGCAGCGCGAATTTGTTCCGCCATAGCGGAAGGAAGCGTGACGGGCAGCGCCTGGCCTGCCGGCATCGGGTCCTCTCCCCGGGAAACAAAACTGCGCGCTAGAATTCCGCGTGCCACGTGAGCGAGCGCTTGCGCGTGTTCGGCTGGACCCGACGCGGTCATGCGCAGCATCCAGCGGTAGCCGTCAGCTCCGATGATGCGCATCTCCATGTCTCCGGTACGACCGATAACCTCGGTGCCCCACGGGCCACGTTCGACGTCTGCTTCGAGGCCGTCTTTCTCCAGGCCTTCGCGAATCTCTTGTGCGGAAGACTCCCACAGGCCACCAGATGTCGGAGCGGCAAATGCCACTGGCGTCACCCGGCCGAACTGAGTAGCAACATGCAGCATTGTCGGGCCCTGCGGACCCATTTCCACCTGGATATCGCCTTCGTGCGGGATTGGAAGTAGAACGGACCCCAGGTTCAGCCGGGCCTTAGCGAAGTCCGAGAAATCGTACTGGTCCGGGTGAGCGTCCTCGACATCAAAAGGACCGCCACCGGACTTCGTCAGTCGTGGCATCTCTGCGTCTTCCGCTCCAGGAACGGTCTCCAAGGAATACATCGAGTCTGTGGTTCCGGGGGCCTGCTTCATCTCCGCAGTCGCGTCGCTTTCCTGCAATACGGCTGACTGCGCTACGGGGTTTTGATTATCAGATGCCACTTCAGCAGCGTCTTTCGCCGATCCCTCCGACTTTTTACCAAATGGCCACATGACTTCTATTTACTCCTCAGCCCGATTTTTCTTCTGGACCCAAATTTTTCAAGTATTTGCTTCTAAACCTACAGGGGAGAATCGACGCCCGTCGACCCGTGTCCGCCTTCGCCACGTTCGGTCTCGTCAAGGCTGTCCACTTCTTCGAATGGCGTCAGTTCAACCTTTTGCACAACAAGTTGGGCAATGCGGTCGCCCTTTGCGATGACAATGTCTTCTTCGGGATCCAGGTTTATTAGGCAGACCTTAATCTCTCCCCGATACCCGGCGTCGACGGTTCCAGGAGCGTTAACGATTGAAAGCCCCTTTTTGAACGCGAGACCCGAACGCGGGTGCACGAGTCCCACCGTTCCAGCCGGCAAGGCGATGGCAATCCCGGTGCCTACCAGTGCACGCCGCCCCGGGCGGAGCGTAACTGGCTCGATAGCGCTGAGGTCGACTCCCGCGTCGTCGTGATGGGCCCGCTGCGGAATGACTGCGTCGTCGACGAGTTTCTTGACCTTCACTGGCTCGTATCCTGAAATGTTCGGGTTCACTTCCTATTTTCTCCATCGCAGTTGTAAAGATTGCACTCAGCGGCGGTCGTCCGCAGCATCAGTCTATCCGTAGCCTAGAATGAAGTTCTGTGAGTGGAAACGAAAACAAGCAGAATCCAGTTGCACCCGGGGCAGATGTTGGCCGGGGTTCTACAATCGCCTATTCCGAGAAACTTTGGGTGCCTTGGTGGTATTGGGTAATCGGCGCGGTAGGCGCCTTCGTGTGTACTGCTCAAATCGGTTTTAATCGCTCGCCTATCTGGCTCTTCGTGGGCGGCATCATCTGCTATGCGGTGGGAATCTGGATTCTCCTGGCGATGTCCAAGACAAGGGTTTCTGTCGAGGTTGATCCGACGGGCGAACGCTGGCTGCACGCCGGTTCTGCTGTTCTGCCGGCCTCTGTAGTCGAAAAGTCACTCGTTGTGCCGAAGTCCGCTCAGCGCAACGCACTCGGACGGCAGCTAGATCCGGCAGCCTTCCTCGTAACCCACACCTGGATTCCGGCCATGGTACTTCTCGTACTCGATGATCCGGACGACCCGACCCCGTATTGGCTCGTTTCCACCAGGAATCCAGAAAAGTTACTGGAAACCTTCTTGCCCTAAAATCTCGAAAACCCCAGCCCTGCTCTGTCTGCCCCACAGACAGTATTTGTCGGGCTTCTGGGGTCTACGAGCAAACTCAAGCTAGGCGCAGTCCTTGCAAATTGGGAAGCCGTCACCATTATCAATTGCAATCATCGAGCGGTGCATCACCATAAAGCAAGATCCGCAGGTGAATTCGTCCGCACCTTTTGGAGCGACATCGATATCGAACTCCTCGCCGGAGATATCGGCGATCGCCAGCTCGAAGGGCTCTACAATTTCCCCGTCGTCCGTGTCGTCGATTTCCTTATCCGCGGCCGCTGCCTGCAGTCCTTCGAGGGAATCGGCTTCGATCTCTTCCGCTTCGCGTCCTCGCGGGGCATCGTAATCAACGGGCATCTCTCTAACCTACTTTCCACTCTCCGACCAGGTGAATTTGGCTCGACTTCATTGCGGTGCGCCGAGACGAATATTTGCGCCGGCTTTTAACATTTCTGTGCGGATATTAAGCCAATTCACTCAATCTGTCATCTCTCCAGGTCGAAAAGCCTTTTTAGCCGTCTCGGCTGCCTTAGCACTAACATCGAAGCGTATGAGCACCGGTACGTCACGCAAGATGCCTCGAAAAGCACCCCTGCCTTACATTGCGGTCGCAGCAATATGCGTTGCTTTGGCAGTAGTTAGCTGGGTATTCGCTTTCTCGCAGCAGCCTAAGTCGTACCCAGTCTCCTGTTCTATGCCCAGCGCTGGCACGCCAGTTTCCTCAACGAGTCTCGTTGGCGTGAATTTTTCCTCGCCTTCAGAAGTACCTGTCCGAGTCTTCAACGCGAACGGTGCAACCGGTCAAGCTACCACCGTCGCCGATCAGCTACGCACTCTCGGTTTCACGCCCGATTCCGAAACCCCCTTCGGCAATGACCCACAAGTACCTGAGCAGAACCTCGAATGCTTCGGCCAGCTTCGCTTCGGAGCTGGCAACGATAGTCAGGTAGTCGCCCTCCACAGCCTGCTGCCCTGCTTTGAACTGATCCAGGATGGGCGACAGGACCCCAGTGTCGACGTATCCTTGGGAAAGGGCTTCGAAGCTCTACCGACCGGAGGCCAGATTTCCGATGCGATGTCAGCTCTTAACCGCGGCGAGCAGGTGGACAGCGCGACATTAGAAAACCTCGCGCCAAACACTTGCGGATAATCTCCCCTTAGCTGCCAGTCGAGACGCTTCGCGCCCGGTCAATCGCTTGCTCACAAGTGTCTAGAAATGTTTCTGCGATACCTATCTCACAGGCAAATACCCCGTTTTCCAAGGCATCACCGTCGCCAATCCCCTTCGCGTTGAGCGCCCCCGCTAGGACAGGCGTCTTAAGTTGCGCCCCGGCCTCTTTGGCAATTAGCGCGCCAGCGGCCCAATCCCAGATCTTTATTCCGTGCTCGTAATACGCGTCCACGGCACCTCGCGCCACTGCGCAAAGGTCCAAGGCCGCTGAGCCCATTCTGCGAATATCACGACATCGTGGAAGCAAGTACGCTGCTACTTCGCCCTGCACCCGGCGAAGATCACTCGAGTAGCTAAACCCGGTGGCGATTAACGCCTGCCCGAGACTCAGAGCCGATCCACAGCCCAAAGTTTCCCTCCGCCCGTCGGGAAACGTGAGAGTGGCCCCCTTGCCGGCAGCCGCCGAATAGGTCTCTCCCGTAGCGACATTGACGACAACACCGGCGACAATCTCGCTATCAACCGCACAGGCGATACTTACCGCATAGGCGGGTATCCCGTACAAAAAGTTAACTGTGCCGTCAATCGGATCCACGATCCAGGTTATTGGGCTCTTCCGCCCCGCCACCGAGGCGCTTCCCCGACCTTCTTCCTCCCCGAGAATCTCGCTGCCCGGGGCGAGGTTGGACAGCAGACGACGTATTAACTGCTCGGATTCCCTATCGACCACTGTCACCGGATCTACGTCAGACGACTTAGTGGCAGCAGTCGCGCTGACACCATCGTGCCCCAGTTCGTTCCGTCGTAAAGCAATATGACGAGCTGCGGCGCCGGCGACTACCACCGCGATATCGCGCAGGGCAGTAGCAGGAAGTTCAGGGGTGTCTTTTCTCGGGTCCATGCCACCCATTGTGGCCTCTTTCGTACAATTTTAGCTATGACACAACGAGTTGGATTTGGTATCGACGTCGGGGGCTCCGGGATTAAGGGAGGCCGGGTTGACCTCGACACGGGTCTCCTCATTGGCGATCGCATCAAGATTTTGACGCCAAAACCCGCGACCCCCGATGCTGTGGCAAAAACAATCGCGGAAATTGTGAAGATTGCGCAGTGGGATGGCCACGTCGGAATTACACTGCCCTCGGTGGTCCAGAACCAGACAGCACTTCTCGCCGCAAACATCGACGGTTCCTGGGTAAATACCGACTGCCAGAAGCTTTTCTCTGCCCACCTACCCAATAACCCAGCGCATGTGCTTAACGACGCCGATGCCGCCGGCCTTGCCGAAGTACAGTTCGGCAACCCAGAGAACAAAACGGGATCCGTAATGCTCCTGACATTCGGCACTGGAATCGGATCTGCGCTAATTCACGATGGAAAATTGTACCCGAATTCCGAACTCGGCCATTTGGTGATCGATGGCACAGAAGCTGAGCATTATGCCTCCTCCAAGGCCAAGGAGGACAAAGACCTCAGCTACAAGAAGTGGGCGAAGAGAGTTTCGAAGGTGCTCTCGGTGTATGAGGCACTCTTCTGGCCATCCAAGTTCATTGTGGGTGGCGGCATCAGCCGTAAGCATGAGAAATGGGTTCCTCTGCTGACCTGTAAGACTCCAGTAGAACCGGCGACACTGCACAATAACGCCGGAATCGCAGGAGCAGCATTGGCGGCTGAACAGGGACTTTACCCCTAAGCCAAAATCTGCAAGCCACAGCAGTCGTGGCCGCTTCCTGCGCCAAATAACTCAATTGGTTTACAATGGGGAGTTGACTCACGGCAAGGTTGAATAATCATTGAATAATCAACAGGTTCCGAATAAACCTCGGGAACATAATGCAACTATCAATCCGTGGCACGACAAAGAGCCAGTGAAAGAGCTAATCATAGACCTCTGACACTGGCCGAAGACGAAGTTTAAGCACAGGGACAGCTCCCAAAAACTAGGAAAGCGTTTCTGGGCGCACAACGTAGATCGTGAAAGGGCGTTCGTGGCAGGCAACGAACCGGAGCAGGCACAAGACCGGACCGCCGAAGGTGGCACCGGTTCCGCTACCCCTGCAAAGAAAGCTGTGAAGAAGGCCATCAAGAAGGCCGTCAAAAAGACCACCGCTAAGAAGGCCGTGGCCAAAAAGACGGTCGCGAAGAAGTCTGCGGCAAAGAAGACGGCTAAGAAGACAACAGCTAAAAAGGCTGCGGCTAAGAAGACGACCAAGAAGGCCGTCAGGAAAACTGCTGCCAAGAAGGCCGCTGCCAAGAAGGCCGCTGCTGAGGCCACCTCCGCAAAGGCCAAGGACTCGCAGGCTCTCGAGGCAACTGAGAACGACGAGTTGGAAGAAGACGAGGACCTGGAGCAGGATTACTCGCCAGATCTCGATGATGAAGACCTGGACGATGACCTGGATCATGGCCATCTCGACGATGACGACCTCGATGACGACGATCTCGATGACGACCTCGATCATGAGCACCTCGACGACGATGAGGACGAAGAAGACGACGAGGACGAGGACGAGGGCGAGGAGGTCTGGAATGAGGACGAGTCCGCCCGCCTGCGCCAGGCTCGTAAAGACGCCGCGCTTACCGCTTCCGCAGACTCCGTCCGCGCTTACCTGAAGCAGATCGGCAAGGTAGCGCTTCTGACCGCAGAGGAAGAAGTAAGCCTCGCGAAGCGGATTGAAGCCGGCTTGTACGCTCAATACAAGATTGATGAGGCCAAAGATTCGGGCCAGCGCCTTGCCTATGCACAGAAGCGCGATTTGCGTGAAATCTCTCGTGACGGCCAACGCGCAAAGAATCATCTCCTCGAGGCGAACCTCCGTCTCGTTGTTTCACTCGCTAAGCGCTATACCGGTCGCGGTATGGCTTTCCTCGATTTGATTCAGGAAGGCAACCTCGGCTTGATTCGCGCGGTCGAGAAGTTCGACTACACCAAGGGCTACAAGTTCTCCACGTACGCGACCTGGTGGATTCGACAGGCCATCACGCGCGCTATGGCAGATCAAGCCCGCACTATCCGTATCCCGGTCCACATGGTCGAGGTCATTAACAAGCTCGGTCGTATCCAGCGTGAGCTCCTGCAGGATCTGGGTCGTGAACCCACTCCGGAGGAGCTGGCGAAGGAGATGGACATCACCGAGGAAAAGGTCCTCGAGATTCAACAGTACGCCCGCGAGCCCATTTCTCTCGACCAGACTATTGGTGACGAGGGCGATAGCCAGCTCGGCGACTTCATTGAGGATTCCGAGGCAGTTATCGCCGTCGATGCGGTCAGCTTTACACTACTGCAGGACCAGCTTGGTGACGTTCTCGAGACGCTCTCCGAGCGTGAAGCCGGCGTCGTTCGACTCCGCTTTGGTCTTACCGACGGCATGCCACGTACGCTCGACGAGATTGGCCAGGTATACGGCGTCACTCGTGAGCGTATCCGGCAGATTGAGTCCAAGACGATGTCCAAGTTGCGCCACCCGTCGCGCTCCCAGGTACTCCGTGACTATCTGGAGTAGTTCACCGACAATCAGCGCTTACTAGCGCTTTCACAACGCAAAAGGTGCTCCTGCCCCGGGAAGATTCCGAGGCAGGAGCACCTTTTTCTATCCAGGTCGGCCCCAAACGAGGCCGACCGGCCGGTACGCTAAAACGCGACGCCGAAGACCCACTGGAGCAGGGTCATGGATGCGAGCGAGATAACGACCAGGGCAATGACGTTGAGCCAAACGCCAGCCTTGACCATGTTCGCCATGCTGACGTAACCGGAGCCGTAAGCGATTGCATTCGGCGGAGTTGCCACTGGCATCATGAAGGCTGAGGTCGCAGCGAGCGCAACTGGAACTGCGAAGAGCATCTGATCGTAGCCCAGGCCGATAGCCATCGCTCCAACGAGCGGGAGGAATGTAGCAGCGGTCGCTGTGTTCGAGGTGAACTCGGTCAGGAAAAGCACAACAGCGCCGACGATGACAATCAGTGCGACAACCGGCATCCAGCCGAGCGTGGAGAGTTGCTCACCAATCCAATCGGACAATCCGGACTCGCCGAACTGGTGGGAAAGCGCTAGACCGCCACCGAAGAGCAGCAGCACGCCCCACGGCAACTCGAGAGCGTTTTCCCAACGCATCAGCTTCACGCCATCTTTGCCTCCGGGGATGATGAACAGCGCGATGCCCACGGCCATGGCAATCACGGCATCTGCAATCTTGGTATCCGGGAGTACAACGGGCACGAACACCCATGCCAGTGCAGCGACAAAGAATACGAGCAGCACTCGAGTTTCGCCTGCCGACATCTTGCCGAGACGTTTTAGCTCTTTGCGCATCAGATCTCGGCCACCGGGGATATGATCAATTTCCGGTTTGAACAAAACACTGGTGAGCAGAAACCACGCCGCCAGCATGAGAACAACCGCTACGGGGACGCCAATTAGCATCCACTGTCCGAAACCGATATTTACACCCTGCTCGGACATATACGCCGCGAGCATCGCGTTCGGTGGAGTGCCGATGATGGTACCTAAGGAGCCAATGGATGCGGCGTATGCGATACCCAGCATCAGGCCGACACCGAAATTCGACTTTGGCATAGGATCGTAGGACTCGGAAGTGCCTGCAGAATTCGAGGAATCGACGTCGGTCGGGCTCTCTGCTTTCTTTTCAGAGTGCAGAAGTCGAACGATGAGACTCAGCACCGAAACGCCAATTGGCAGCATCATGACCGCGGTGGCCGTATTTGACACCCACATGGACAAGAAGCCCGTTGCAATCATGAAGCCGAGAATCAGCATCTTGGGTGAGGACCCCATGATGACGAGAACCCAGAGCGCAACCCGCTTGTGCAGATTCCAGCGCTGCATGGCCAGCGCTAGGAGAAAGCCGCCCATGAATAGGAAGATTGTCGGGCTGGTGTACTTGCCGGAGAAGTCCTTGATATCAGCGATATTCATTATTGGGAACAGCGCCAACGGCAGCAGCGCTGTGACCGCAATCGGAATCGCTTCTGACATCCACCACACCGCCATCAGCACGGTTATTGCAGCGGTTGCGCGCAGTTCGTATGCCAAGTCGCTCGGCATGAGTAAAAATACCGCAAGCGCTAAGACAATTCCGAGGCCGAGCCCCGTGCGCTTCCGGAACAGATCGCGGGGCAGGTCTCCTCGATCCTGCTGTCCCTCGGACAATTCTGATGCGTCATCACGCACTGACATTTGTGCCACTTTGCACTCCCCTAATCGGCGTTCGTAGGAGGTTCACCATTTCTCCGGAACTGGGTAGTCCGGAGGTACCACAATGAGGGTAAAACCTGACCCTATAACCATATCGGACACTGTGAAAAAGATTGTTTTCGGATTAAAGGCGTCTAATAAAATGGCAGGTTATATTGGTTCATTCGCAAATTTGGGGGTAGCCGACTTAGAAATTTAAAACTGTTGAACTCTAGCCCCTCGGCCATTGGGCACAAAGCGCCCCCAGCACAGGCGCACACCCAGCATCAGCGGTTATCTTTTGGGGCCATCTGTACCGGTTTCATTGGAGATACACTGCTGGTACTCGGCCGCGGTGTGGTCCAGGTGGTCGCACTTTTGCAGTGCCGCGTTCGCCACAACAAGCAGTGCCGCCGACACCGCGATGGCCGCCAGGCCAGTGATTACGCCAATAAGGCCCAAGCCAAAGGCGCCTGCAGTTCGCGCCTCTCGGCCCGCTGCGGCGACTCGTCGCTTCGCCCCCACAGACTTAACGATGGCAATGACGCCCAAGACAATCGCCACCACGCCGATGACTCCGCCGATAAGAGCCCAAGAAAGTAGCAGGCCGCCTATGCCGAGCACGAGCGCGGTCAGTCCAAGATTCCGGCCGACCGCCGACCCATCAATTCCATCCGGACCATACGTATCGCGAACGTCGATCAGCTGCTCTTCGTTCGACCTGTTTCGGTTCATCGCCATCGCACTACCCTACCATCTGCGCAGGTAGTCAATGCGGTCACGTAGCTGCTGCTCGCTGCACAGCGCTGTCGGTGGCCCGCCGCACGCCCGCCTAACCTCATTGTGGACCTGTCCGTGAGGTCGCCCCGTTCGCGCTGCGGTCATGGATACCAAGGTGTTCAGTTCCTTTCGCAACTTCGGCAGCACTTCGCTCGCCACCTTCTGGGGACGCGGATAGGCGGACCCCTCAATCCGGGTTACCGGGCCTTCGCTTGACGACGCCGCAGACGCGCCCGAACCTTCGGCGTTACGCGCTTCCTTTTCACGTGCCGAGGCCGCTTTAAGCTGCTCCTCTTGGCGTTGCTGTAACAAAGTCCGCATTTGTTCCGCGTCCAACAGGCCGGGAAGACCCAGGTAATCAGCCTCTTCCGCAGAGCCCGCGATGGTCGCGGTGCCGTAGGAGGAGCCGTCGTAAATTAGATAGTCCAACTCCGCATCGGCGCCGAGGGACTCATACGACGGCAGTAGTTCGTCCGGCTCATCCTTAGTGCGATTGGCCTCTGCGACGAGGTCGTCTTCCCACCCCTCCGAGGGGCGGTCCGGCTGGCCTAGGACATGGTTACGCTGTACTTCCATCTGCGAGGCCAGGTCCAAGAGAACGGGGATGGACGGAAGGAACACAGAAGCAGTTTCCCCTGGCATCCGGCTTCGCACGAATCGGCCAATGGCCTGTGCGAAAAACAAGGGCGTAGAGGAGCTCGTCGCGTAAATCCCCACAGCTAGGCGAGGAACATCGACACCCTCGGAGACCATGCGGACCGCGACCATCCACTCGTCTGTCGATTCGGAGAAAGTCTTAATCCTCTCGGAAGAGCCGGGTTCGTCGGAGAGTACGAGCGCAACCGGAGTGGATGCGACCTGTTCGAGAATTTTTTTATACGCGCGAGCCGTCGCCGCATCGGTGGCGATAATGAGTCCACCGGCATCCGGGATATGCTGTCGCATCTGGGTTAGACGCGTGTGAGCCGCGCGAATGACCGAGGGCATCCAGTCTCCCTTGGGATCCAGAGCAGTGCGCCACGCCCTTGTGGTTTCTTCAGGGCTCATGACAGTACCGAGGCGAGCCGCGAACTCCTCGCCGGCACTGTCCCGCCAGCGGGCCTCACCGGAGTACGCCAAGAACACCACGGGACGGACTACGCCGTCAGCAAGGGCGTTCGAGTAGCCGTACGTGTAGTCGGCCGCGGACTTCAGGTGTCCGTCGGCGTCCGGGACGTAGCGGACGAACGGAATCGCGGCATCATCCGAGCGGAACGGGGTTCCGGTAAGACAAAGGCGGCGCTCGACATCGCCGTAGGCCTCAGAGATACCCTCGCCCCAGCTCTTGGCATCACCACCGTGGTGCACCTCATCGAGAATGACCAGGGTAGGCCGCGCGTTGGCGACCGCATGGTGTTTGTATGGGTGGACCGCCACCTGAGCGTAGGTCACTACGATTCCCTGGTAAGCCGGGTTAACCACACCCTTTGCGTTGGTGAAGTTGGGATCCAACGCAATCCCCGAAAATGCGGCAGAAGCGGACCACTGAACCTTGAGGTGTTCCGTCGGCACTACGACAATGACGCGCTCGACGATGCGACGGGACAGCAATTCATTCGCAATCCGAAGTGCAAACGTCGTCTTGCCCGCACCCGGCGTCGCGACCGCGAGAAAATCCTTTGGGTTTGTGGCTAAGTATTTATCGAGTGCTTCCTGCTGCCATTTACGTAGCCCGCTCACTTGCGACGTAGGGACTTGTAGATGCGCTCACAGTCGGGGCACACCGGCGATCCTGGTTTCGCTGACTTCTTCACGGGGAAGGTCTCGCCGCAGAGAGCAACCACATAGGCACCAGAAACCGCCGAGCTCACAATTTGGTCCTTCTTCACGTAGTGGAAGAACTTAGGAGTGTCATCCCTCGTCGACTCATCGACGCGGGTATCGGTGCGTTCAATCGTCTTGGTGGTCTTAAGTGGAGTGCTCACACCTTAGTATTTTGCCCCATCTGTCAAACGCTTCCCACTTCGCGGGTCTTAACTCGGTAGATGCGACTGCGGGGCGTATGGTTAGAAATCATGGCGCGAATCAGAAATCGCAGAGGGAGAAAGAGCACCGCCGCGTTGATTACCGACGCGCGCGGCTCCCTGATTCGCAATTACGACCACCGCAAGCACACCTACGCCATTTTGCAGTGGTCCCGCATTCCTCTACTTCTCCTTTCCGGCGTTTTCTACATGTGGTGGCACCTGCCTTGGTTGGCCGCCATTTTCATGATTGTTTCCATACCGATGCCCTGGATCGCAGTCGTGATTGCCAACGGCGTCGGGGAGCCTGCGGACAAGCGCCAGCCCCGTGTGTACAAACCGGCGGTGGTCCGGGAACAGAATCGCCGTTGGGAGGAACAGCAGCGGAAGAAAGGCCTCGTCGCGCAGACGCCGTTGGCTCTCGGCTACATCGACTCTGACTCCCCTACCAATAATCCCACCCCACCCCCACCTAACGACGGTTCCGATGCCGGTTTCTCAGCCGAGTCTTTCCCTCGCGACGGCCGCACGATTCAGCCTCCTGACTGTGAGGTCATCGACATGCCAGAGGACTTGCCGGGGCCCGGTAGCGAGGCGACGGACTAAGCCTAACTGCTCCCGCGCAGCCTAGAGCAACCAGTACAAGCTGGCGACCACCGATGTAATACCCCAAAGGAACTTATGAGCGACACCCGGAACGCAGCCACGCCCTCAAGCTCCCTGGCTTTTATTCCCCCAACGGATGAGCAGGTAGACCGCTTCGCCGAATTCTCCTTCGATTTAGCATCGGCACTTGGAGCCATTGGTTATAGCTCCGCGGGGCTGCAACGATTACTTGGCGAAGAGGGGCTCAGCGCCCTTAATCGGGGCGAACCGGGGATAGTCTCCTACGTGCTGGATTGCGCTTCGCAAGAGGCCTCTTTCGACGACGCGTCGGCTGACCGGAAGCTAATCGACGCTTTTCGACTATTCATACTCGGCGATCCCGTCGACTGCTCAGCAATTTTCGACAGCGGCCTTCTAGAAAATCTCGTCGATTCGGGCATCCTTCTGGCCACCGAGGAAAACAGCCATGTAGCCTGCATTGATGTCAGACCGGTAACAGTCTCAGGATGTGAACGGCTGGTCTTTTCAGACCGCGATGCCTCTATGTCCGACCATGTTCCAGGCCCCAATCATGTCCTGGGCGTGGGCCGCGCGTCGCGTTCGTTGTTGGATATTTCACCCAACTCCCACGTCGGTACCGTACTGGATCTCGGTGCAGGCTGCGGAGTACAAAGCCTCGGACAGTTCGATGCCGATAGCGTTACTGCCACAGATGTGCATCCGCGCGCTAACTCATACGCCCGGGCAACTTTCGCCGCCGCCGGACTGAACAACATTGAAGTGAAGGAAGGCTCGTGGTTCGAACCTGTGGAGGGTCAGCGCTTCGACCGTATAGTGGCTAACCCACCTTTTGTCGTCGGTATGCCGAGCGTTGAGCACGTGTACCGCGATTCCGGCCTAAACCTCGACGGCGCAACCGAGCTGATGCTCCGCTCGCTTGCCGATCACCTCAACGACAACGGCACCGCTCACCTTCTCGGTGCGTGGGTTCACCGGGAGGGCGAGCCCTGGCAAAGCAGGCTTGCGTCCTGGCTGCCCTCCGACGGCCTAGAAGTATGGGTTACTCAGCGCGATGTCGCCTCGCCTACCGAGTACATCGACACCTGGCTCCGCGACGAATCCATCGATCCGCGCTCACCCCTGGGCCGCCGCCGAGCCGCCGAGTGGCTCCGCCACTTCAAGCACGAAGGAGTAACGGGAATTGGGTTCGGATACATCACCGTCCAGCAAATCGACGGCCCGACGTCCGCACTCTGCGAGGAGATGCCACAACCTCTCGCCGGCCCATTCGCGCAGGAGGCCGAAGAATACCTCGGCCGCGCCGCCTGGCTGCGCCGCCAAACTCCCGCGTCGATACTCACAGATTGCTACCGCGTTCGCCCCGGGGTGGCCATAGAGAGAGTCTCGCTTGCCGACGCTGTAAACGCTCAGGGCTTCAACGAATACGACACGCGAATTTCACGTACGGATGGCCCTGCGTGGAGCCATTCCATCGATGAAGTCCTAGCCAGCGTTATCGGCTCTCTTCATCCCGACGCCGCGCTTGAGTCCGTAATCGACATTATGGACATGCTGGGCGCGTTTGGCGACTCAGGTGTCGCTGAGATCAAAGAGGCGGTCGTGCCGTTGATTGTGGATTTGATTCGCCACGGAATTGTTTTGCCGATGGAGGTTTTGGACTGATGAAAGCCGTATTGACACGAGTTAAAAGCGCAACCGTAACCGTCGACGGCGAGGTTGTCGGCCACGTCGATGGCGCAGAGACGGGCGCAATCCTCGCCCTTGTCGGCGTCGGCAAGCAGGATTCCGATGACGCATGGGAGATCATGACCCGTAAAATCGCCGAGCTGCGAATCTTGGACGGAGAGCTGAGCGCGGTGGATGCAGGAGCGCCCGTCCTTGTTGTCAGCCAGTTCACTTTAATGGGTGAAACAAAGAAGGGTCGCCGCCCATCGTGGGTTAATGCGGCACCGGGTGAGGTTGCGGAACCAGTGATTGAGAAAATCGTCGAAGAGCTTCGGAAGCGCGGCCTTCAGGTCGAGACTGGCTCCTTTGGCGCAATGATGGAAGTTTCATCGGTCAACGATGGTCCCTTTACAGTCCTTGTAGAATGCTGACCACCCCCACCCCTTTCTCTATCAAAACCTTTTTATTGACTTTTAGTTTCTTCAACGGGAACAATCGAACTAACTCGCGCGTTAGACATAGTGAGTTCATCGACATCCAGGAGGCACATTCATGAAAAATGCCGACATTCAAACGGACGAACTGGAAGAGCAGCCGCGTGACCGCGGCCGCCGTAGTGGCAACAACAGCAATCCTGCGGCAGATCTAGTCCGCGTCTATTTGAACGGAATCGGCAAGACGGCCCTCCTTAGCGCGGAGGAGGAGGTTGAACTCTCCAAACGAATCGAGGCTGGCGTTTACGCGGAACACCTGCTGGAGTCCGGGGCGAAGCTGACTCGCGCGATGAAGCGTGATGTCAAGATCATCGCCAAGGAAGGCAAGGCAGCTCGTTCACACCTCCTGGAAGCGAACCTCAGGCTGGTAGTTTCCCTAGCTAAGCGCTACACCGGCCGCGGAATGCCCCTGCTGGACCTAATTCAGGAGGGAAACCTCGGACTGATTAGGGCCATGGAAAAGTTCGATTACACCAAGGGCTTCAAGTTCTCGACCTACGCCACCTGGTGGATTCGTCAGGCAATTACACGGGGTATGGCTGACCAGTCGCGCACCATCCGTCTCCCAGTCCATCTGGTAGAGCAGGTCAACAAGATTTCGCGGATTAAGCGTGAGCTCTACCAGCAGCTTGGCAGAGAAGCTACTAATGAGGAACTGTCTGAAGAGTCCGGCATTTCCGAGAACAAGATTGAGATGCTTCTGCGCCAGTCTCGCGATCCGGTGAGCCTAGACATGCCGGTTGGCACCGATGAGGAAGCACCTCTTGGCGATTTCATCGAGGATTCTGAGGCTACCGACGCGGAAGAGGCCGTGGTTGCGTCGCTCCGCCATCACGATGTCCGCAAGGTTCTTTCCACTCTGGAGATCCGGGAGCAGGAAGTTATTAAACTTCGCTATGGTTTGGACGACGGTCTCCCCCGGACGCTTGACCAAATTGGTCGACACTTCGGGCTTTCGCGCGAACGTGTTCGTCAGATTGAGCGCGAGGTTATGGCCAAGTTGCGTGACGGTGATCGCGCTGCCAAACTGCGCGAATACGCCAAGTAAAAACCTTAAATCTTTATCGCGACGGCACTCGGATTTCCGGATTCGGGCCGTCGCTTTGGCGTTTTCCCGGTGTCTCACTCCCGGCACCCGGGAATTTGGTTATCCTATACATAAGTCTTTTTATTTTAGTACTGCGTTATCGGAGGACAACGTGAGGGATTTGGTCGATACCACGGAAATGTACTTACGTACTATTTTCGAGCTCGAGGAGGAGGGCATCACCCCGCTTCGAGCACGCATCGCTGAGCGGCTGGAGCAGTCGGGCCCCACGGTTAGCCAAACGGTCGCCCGCATGGAGCGCGATGGTCTTCTGGTCGTCGCACCAGACCGAAGCCTCCAGTTGTCGGAACAGGGCCGGAAGCAGGCTACCGCAGTTATGCGTAAGCATCGGCTGGCGGAGCGCCTGCTTACAGACATTATTGGGCTCGAATGGGACAAGGTTCACGACGAGGCTTGCCGTTGGGAGCACGTTATGAGCGACGAGGTGGAGCGGAAACTTCTTAAGGTTCTCGACAACCACACCGAATCGCCTTTCGGAAACCCAATCCCCGGACTTTCTGAAATTGGTGGAGAGAACGAGACCCAAGCACCCGACAACGTCCAGCGCCTATCTGATTTGGCGGTGGGTGAACACTCCATTCACGTTATCCAGATCAATGAGATTCTTCAGGTTGAGCAGAGCTACATGAAGCGCTTGCACAAGGCCGGAATTCTCCCCGGGGCCGATGCCGAAGCCGAAGTTTCGCTGGGTCGAGTTACGTTGCTCCGTGGCGATCATTCCCTCGACATTCCTGATTCCCTCTCGCACGCAATTATGGTGGTTGTCAAATGAAACTTCTCGTAACAGGAGGTGCCGGGTACGTCGGCAGCGTATGTTCAGCTGTCCTGCTGGACCAAGGCCATGACGTAACTATCATCGATAATTTCTCCACCGGTAATGCTGAGGCAGTCCCGGAAGGGGCAACGCTCGTCGAAGGAACCGTCGAGGGCAAGGCTTTCGAAGTCTTGTCTTCTGATTCTTTCGATGGAGTAATCCATTTTGCGGCAATGTCCCTGGTTGGAGAATCCGTCGAGAAACCGGCGGAGTACTGGCGTAATAACGTTGGCCAGACTCTTAACCTGCTTGATGCAATGCGCGATACGGAAACTCGAAACCTCGTATTCTCCTCGTCGGCTGCCACATACGGTGAACCCGAGAAGACTCCCATTACGGAGGATATGCCGACC
The DNA here is from genome assembly GCF_001274895.1 of Corynebacterium lactis RW2-5. NCBI lineage: Bacteria > Bacillati > Actinomycetota > Actinomycetes > Mycobacteriales > Corynebacteriaceae > Corynebacterium > Corynebacterium lactis. Next base: position 1,272,051 of record NZ_CP006841.1, on the reverse strand, counting down.
TCACCCACTAACCCGTACGGTGCCACCAAACTGGCGATGGATTACGCGATTTCTTCTTACGCAAAGGCCTACAACATTGGGGCAACTAGCCTGCGCTACTTCAACGTCGCCGGAGCGTGGGGTGGCTTGGGCGAGAATCGCGAGGTAGAAACCCACCTTATCCCGCTCGTTCTCCAGGTTGCTCTCGGCCATCGCGAAAAGATTATGGTTTTCGGCGATGACTGGCCAACTCCTGACGGCACTGCGGTTCGCGATTACATTCACGTCAAGGACCTCGCTGATGCACACTTGCTTGCATTAGAGTCCAACAAACCGGGACAGCACCGAATCTTTAACCTCGGTTCTGGCGATGGCTTTTCTGTTCGCCAGGTCATCGATACGTGCCGCAAGGTCACTGGCCTAAATATTCCGGCTGAAGACGCTCCGCGCCGTGCAGGAGATCCTGCAACGCTGATTGCTTCATCCGCTCGTGCCATGCAGGAATTGGGCTGGCAGCCGCAGCTCACAGATCTTGAAACAATTGTGGCCGACGCTTGGGAGTACACCCGGGCACTAGGTTCCCGAGCGCACTCCGCTCGGCGAAAGATTAATTAAGACACCTCGCTGTCTTGCGCCTGATGCCCCGCCCGTTCGATTTCATCGTGGCGGGGCATTTTTGGCCCCATAAACTCTTCTGATGACCTCGTGCGCGGCATTCAATATCGTGCCGACGCAACGGTTGACAATCTTGTTGGCGACGGCAATGTCCAAAAGCTGTGTCAAAGAGTGCTCAGGAACCTCCTTCGCCGCCTCGTTTAGTGCCGTCTGCCCATAGGCATCGATTCCCCTGGCAAACTGGGAAATTGCGTAGCAAGAGAGGGCGTTTGCTCTCACCTCGCCTGTATAGACGGCTGCGCTCGATAGCCAAATACTCGAGATTGCGTCTTGCAGTGGCGATGAAATGAGCATCATCGACATATCACGCAGTGTGACATTAGTAAGTGACGCGGCGATTACGTAGCCAGCTCTGTCATCCCGCAGCGCTGTGCGGACATCCAGTTCTCCGGATGCCACGCTGTTCGCAATATCCACTAAGTCCTGAAAATACTTTATTAATTGCGCATTGTGCGTTCCAATTCGGAAGGGTCTCGGCAAGATCGTGTTTGTTGCCTTTAGTTGGAAATCAGCAAACCGTCTTTCATCTTCCGCATTTTCATACTGCCCTCGTTCGAAGCAATGCCGATACTCTTCGTAGGTATCGAAAATCTTTCCTCCGCTCGCGTGTAAATTTTTGGCACTCGGAGTGAGCAGGCTGTCCCCCACTATGCCGACGATGTTTCCATCACCATCGGTAACCACTTCGCCCGGTGCGATATTGCTCACCCCGGCCAGATGCACTTCCTCAAGCCCGCCTTCGAGCAACCCGTCTACGATTGGCGAAGTCGTCCTGACATAACCCCACGATTCGTCGATGATGTACACATCGGCACGCGTGCAGCCCTCTTCAATCAGGAAGTCGGCTGCGGCAGAGATTGCCTCAGGGCTATCTTCCAGTTCCGCCAAATCTTTAATCATCATCGGCCCCACGTAGTCTGTAGGGAACGGCGCGCCTGCAGCTGCGAAGGCTTCAACGCAATCAACGTCGAAAAATGCTGTAATAATCGCATGCCCCTTGGGGTAGAACCCCACGATGCCAGGCAAGTTTGTCAGAAATACACTCGGTTCAATCTCAACGCTGGACATGCTGTCATCGCTTTTCATGTTTCCCCCAAATTGACGATTCGACCCACATATTGGTGATCTGTACGGTCGGCTACGCCGTAGATTCCTAACCCCATCTCAACACGGCGTAAACCCGTACAAGGCAATACTCTTACCGGCTTTCCACGCGTGCGGCGCCGTCCCGACGGTCCGATCAAGGCCCGCTGTGGATAAATCCATGATTGTGGAAAAGCGGAATATTCGATGCGCTAAACTGGTTTCTCAATTTGAGTATGGACGTACACGGCTCATCTGCCTTCTTGAGGCAATGCGTCAGGTACGCGACACACGTGGTTTGTATGAGAATGAGGAGGCCGTCGCTGTGAATAATCCATCCGACAATCCTCGGCGCTCAATGTACGAGGTCGTCTTCCCGGTTCCTGATGTCACAGGTACTGAAGACCGACTGACTTTGGTCATTGCCCTCGGCGGCTATGCAGATGCCGGCCATGCCGTAACGGACTCGGCGAAGTACCTGCTGGAAGCGTTAGAGAACCGGCCATTGGTCACTTTCTCGACTGATGAACTGGTCGATTATCGTTCCCGCAGGCCCGCCGTCACCTTGAACCACGATGAGATTGTCGACGTATCAGAGTTGTCCTTGTCAATCGATGTCGTGAGAGACAATGTCGGCAAGCCTTTCCTTCTGCTCTCGGGGCCGGAACCAGACATGCGGTGGGAGGCTTTCTCCCGGGCCGTTGCGGACCTAGCGGAGCAGTATGACATCGGTCGAGCGGTCTCGCTCTACTCGGCCCCGATGACGGTCCCGCACACCCGTCCGCTCGGTGTAATTGGCCACGGGGACGAAGTTTCCTCCGATTCCAATATCCACGGTTGGGGGCACCGTGTTACGGTGCCAGGATCTGCAAGCCTTAATATTGAGTTCGAGCTACAGAAGCGCGGCCGCAGCCCCATAGGGCTTACTGCGCAGGTTCCCCACTACGTCGCGCAGTCGGAGTATCCTTTGGCATCACTTCGGCTTTTGCAGGAAGTATCCCGGATTGCCGGTCTTGACCTGCCACTAAAGGCGCTTGAGAGGGAATCCGCGCGCGTAGCTGAACTGCTAACCAATCAGACAAACGAGTCCTCGGAAATCTCGCAGCTGGTCAATCTGCTCGAAGAGCAGTACGACGAGGAGACTAAACGCAGGGAGCTGCTGAAGTCTTCCCCGTTGCTCGGCCCTGACGGCACGATGCCCTCGGCCGATGAGATTGGTGCGGAGTTTGAGAAGTTTCTGGCCGCTCAACCTCCGCGCAAAGACGCTCAGGATCACCAGGATGACGGTTCCTCGGTAGAACCTACATCATCTAATGCTGATGATTTCCTGCAGCGGGAATCCGAAACTGAACCGCCAGTCGGCGAACCGGGAGCCGATGGAGAGGACTCGCGAATGGCAGAGCCGGAGCCGTACGAGACTGAGGGGCCCGAAGCCTCACCGAAAACTGATGGCGAACAGAATCCGAGGCGTAAACGCGGATGGAAGCCCTGGTTCCGTTTCTAGCCTGAGTTTCCGGCTAGTGTGGTGGGTGTGTCACTTTCTGCAATGCTCCCCGACCTAGCCGAAGTTCCAGAATCGCTCTTTGACGACGCGATTCTAGACTCCTTCACTGCCTGGACCCGAGACAAGGGCATAACGCTCTACCCAGCGCAGGAAGAAGCGGCCTTGGGGCTGGCCAGCGGCGACCACGTCATTCTGGCGACCCCGACTGGCTCTGGCAAGTCGATGGTGGCTATTGCAGCACACTTCTGTGCGCTCGCTCGCGGTCAGCGCAGCTTCTATACGGCCCCTATTAAGGCCCTGGTCAGCGAAAAGTTCTTCTCCCTTTGCGAAATCTTCGGCGCCGAGAACGTCGGCATGATGACCGGTGATGCAACCGTCAATGGCGGCGCTCCCATCATCTGCGCGACTGCCGAGATTGTCGCCAACATCGCGCTCCGAGATGGGGCTCAAGCCGACATCGACCAGGTCGTCATGGACGAGTTCCACTTCTATGCAGAGCCCGACCGAGGGTGGGCTTGGCAAGTTCCCCTTTTGGAACTGCCCAATTGTCAGTTCCTACTCATGTCTGCCACCCTCGGGGACACCTCCATGTTTGAAGAGGATCTAAAGGAGCGCACTGGCCGCGATGTCAACCTCGTCACCGGCACAACACGTCCGGTTCCGCTTGACTTCCACTATGTTTACACGCCGGTTCATGAGACCCTCCAGGAACTCTTGTCCTCCGGCAAAGCGCCCATCTATATTGTTTATTTTTCCCAGCGCCAGGCCGCAGAGCAGGCACAGGCTCTCACAGGCCTGAAACTGCTCTCTAAAGAGGAAAAGGAACAGATTCGCGCCGAAATCGGCGACTTTCGCTTTACGACGTCGTTTGGCCGCGTCCTTTCCAAGCTTGTACGTATGGGAATCGGTGTGCATCACGCCGGCATGCTCCCCAAGTATCGGCGCTTGGTGGAAAGACTCTCCCAGACTGGTCTTCTCAAGGTAATTTGTGGCACCGATACCCTAGGGGTTGGAATCAACGTACCTATTAGGACCGTCTTGATGACAGGCCTTGCGAAGTTCGATGGCCGCAAGAGTCGCATCCTGAAGTCCCGCGAATTTCATCAGATCGCGGGCCGGGCGGGCCGGGCAGGCTACGACACCGAAGGCACAGTCATTGTCGAAGCGCCCGAACACGAAATTGAGAACGTACGCCTGCGCAAACGAGCTGGTCAAGATGAGGCCAAGCTGAAAAAACTTCGCCTCAAATCAGTCCCCAAGGGTGAAGTGACCTGGTCAGAGAAAACCTTTGACAAGATAGTCGCTCAGCCACCGGAGGCTCTCACTAGCCGATTCGCGGTGACTAACGGAATGCTCCTAAACGTTATCGCCCGCGGTGGAAACACCTATGAACACATGCGGCACCTCCTGCGCACGAACCATGACACTCGGCACCAGCAAAACGAGGCCATTCTTTCGGCAATCGAACTCTATCGCGGTTTGGTCAACGCGGGAATTGTCGTCGAAAACTCACACGAGGGCAAATGCCGGCCAGCCCTTACCATGGAACTGCAGCGCGATTTCGCCCTGAACCAACCGCTTTCTCCGTTTGCACTGGCTGCTCTAGAGCTTCTCGACCCCGATAAACCTGACTATGCCCTCGATGTCATCAGTGTCTTTGAATCAATTCTCGAAGACCCGCGTCCGTTACTTGTCGCACAGCAGAAGAAAGCCCGCGGCGAAGAAATTGCTGCGCTGAAAGCCGAAGGTGTCGATTACACCGAACGAATGAACATCGTCGAGGACATCACCTGGCCGATGCCGCTTGCCGATGAGCTTGAGGTCGCTTTCGATACCTATTCGCAAGGCCACCCGTGGGTTCGCGAATTTTCGCTTTCACCGAAGTCAGTTGTCCGCGAGATGGTCGAGAAGGCAATGACCTTTTCCGATGTAGTTTCCGAATACGGCATTGCGCGTGCCGAGGGAGTATTCCTGCGCTATCTAACCGATGCTTGGCGCACTTTGCGTCATACTCTACCTCCGGAGTCAGCTACGGATGAGCTGCTGGATATCGTGGAATGGCTCGGAGAGCTAATCCAACAAGTGGATAACTCTCTAGTGGACGAGTGGGCTCAGCTCGCAGACCCGGATAAGCCTATCGACCAAAAGACATTGCAGGAAGCCGCGTTCGGCGGGGACGAAGCACGACCGCTGACAGGCAACGTGCGCGCATTCACCCGCATGGTACGAAATCTTTTGTTCCGCCATGTCCAACTTTTCGCGTTCGAAAAGGAAGATGAGCTTGCAGCTTTAGACAACTATCTCGAGGATGTGCCTGACTGGCCTTCGCTGATGGACGAATATTTCGACGAATATGATGACGTCAGCATTGACTCAGGCGCTCGCGGAGGTGACATGATTAGCATCGATCAATCAGCGGGCGAAGGAGTTTGGCGAGTTGTCCAGATAATCGACGACCCGGAGAAAGACCATGGTTGGCGGTTCGAGGCAGAAGTAAACCTCGCCGCCTCTGATGAGCACGGCGAGGTACGACTTAATTATTTGCGTGTCGTTGCAAGCTAGGCGACATCAAGACACGGCCTCTTTATATGCCTGGCGCACAAGCTCTGCGACCCTGGTGAATTCTCCGCCACGGACGGACGAAGCACGGTGCACTAGGCCGATGGTTCGACCGGGGCGGTTCGGCCCCTCAAACCGAGCAGTTGCGAGACCGGGGCGGTGCGACTCTACTTTTACAGCGGACTCCGGTACGAGAGACTCGCCCAGGCCACCCGCAACGCACTGCACAACGGTCGACAACGACGCTGCGCGCGTTTCCAACCCCGTTGACTCCCCTTGCCGAGCGTCCACGGCACGACACAAATCGAGGACTTGGTCGCGCAGGCAGTGACCATCGTCGAGAAGCAAAAGTTCCATGTCCTTGAGCGACTCGAGCTTGACGTCGTCATGACCGGCTAGGGGGTGCGCTTCGGGTACTACGATGTAGAACTCTTCGTGATACAGGGGAATCTCTTCAAAGGCCGAGACCTCCGACGGCAACGCCATAATTGCCGCATCTATAGTTCCGGATCGCAGTGCCTCGACGAGGCGTTCGGTTGGCTCTTCGATAATTCGTGGCTGTAAATCGGGAAGTTCGCTGCGAACCAGCCGAAGGAAGCTCGGCAGGACGTACGGGGCGACCGTCGGGATAACACCTATTGAAAGCGGACCAGATAGATCGTCGGTGCGGCCGGCTGCTCTGGCGACAATTTCGTCCACAATCTCTGACGCCTGACGAGCATACGGAATCAACCCCCGCCCTAGCGGGGTAACTAAAACTCGACGAGTAGAACGCTCTACTAGCTGGACTCCGAGTCCCTGTTCTAGGGTCGATAACGCCTGAGACAAGCTCGGCTGCGAAATACCTAATCGCGCGGCAGCTTGGCCGAAGTGGCCGGTATCGGCAATGGCGACAAAAGCACGCAATTGAGGAAGGGTGGGGCGATAATCTCTATTACGCATACCTATTAGCGTACACGAGCTTATTAACTTTTTCCTCTTGACGCTTTCCGGATACATAGGCATAATGGCCATGACCCCGAAAGAATTCAATCAGGAGGATTCACATGGCCATTTTGACTGTCGGCGACAAGTTCCCGGAGTTTTCCCTCACCGCGCTGAAGGGCGGCAACCTGCGCGACGCAAACGCCTCTTCCCCGGATGACTACTTCGAGCAGGTGACTAACGAGTCCTACGAGGGCAAGTGGAAGATTGTCTTCTTCTACCCGAAGGACTTCACCTTTGTCTGCCCGACCGAGATTGCTGCCTTCGGCAAGCTGAACGAGGAGTTCGAGGACCGCGACACCCAGGTTCTCGGCGGTTCGGGCGACAACGAGTTCTCCCACTTCAACTGGCGTGCCACCCACGAGGAACTGCTAGACATTCCGTTCCCCATGTTCTCTGACATCCGCCACGACCTAATGCGCGCTCTGGGCGTCGAGAACGCTGACGGTGTCGCTGATCGCGCGACCTTCATCATCGACCCGGACGGCATCATCCAGTTCGTCTCTGTCACCCCGGATGCAGTTGGCCGTAACGTCGACGAGGTTTTGCGCGTTCTCGACGCTCTGCAGTCCGAAGAGGTTTGCGCCTGCAACTGGCAGAAGAATGACCCGACCAAGAACATTGACAAGATGGACGTTCTGAAGCAGGAGCTGAAGTAAGTCTATGAGCATCGATAATCTTCGCTCTGGCCTGCCGGAGTACGCCAAGGATTTGAAGCTCAACCTCGGCACGCTAACTCGTTCCACCGAGCTTTCGGAACAGCAGCTCTGGGGCACGCTGCTGGCATCTGCCGCAGCAACCCGCAACGAGACTGTCTTCTCGGAAATCGCTGAAGAGGCCAAGGAGCACCTTTCGGATGAGGCTTTCGAGGCCGCGCTCGGTGCCGCTTCGATTATGGGTATGAACAATGTTGCATACCGCACCCGACACATGCTTGGTGATGACTACGCGCAGATCAAGTTCGGTCTCCGTATGAACATCATCTCGAAGCCGGGAGTGGAAAAGGAGGACTTCGAGCTGTGGTCCATGGCTGTCTCGTCCATCAACGGCTGTGAAGCCTGCGTAACTTCTCACGCAAAGGTTGTCCGCGATGCTGGGTTGACCAAGGAACAGGTCTGGGAAGCCGTAAAGGTCGCAGGTACCGTTTCCGGTGTCGCACAGGCTGTTTTCACTGAGGCTAGCCGCTAAGGCTTCTTCCCACTGGCGGTTGTTTACCTCAACCTAAGTTTCCGCCATGTATACTGCCGCCCCGAGCGCTGTCCACCATCGTGGAGATTCGCTCGGGGCGGTTTAGTAAATCGTCGCTTACTTCAAAACCGGAATTTAGCTGAGGAAGTCTAGGCACCACCTAGAACTGCGGTGGTGCTTGCTGTACCGGCGGAGCCTGGACAACGCGTCGCCCACCGAGAATCTGGCGGTAGATATGGACCTGCATAATCATGGCCAGCGGAATAGTATAAATCATGCCGACGTAAAAGAGAAGGGCGCCCGCTGCTGAGATGATCGAGACCACGATGGTCGCCAGAAGCATCATCCAGAACTGTGGCTTAATCAGTCGCCAGGATACAACTGGAGATTCCAGCGCAGTGGCCCTTCCGTCCATTACCGTCATCGGCATGACGCTCACAAGGGGCTGGACGAAGATTGCCAAAGCCAGCAGCACAACGTAGCCAAAGACGAGCACCGCAACACCGGCTGCACTTTCGTTGCCGACCATCGTCGCTCCGATGATCACGAGCACGAAGCCCGGGAGGACAGCCAGCGCTGACAAGATTGCGGACACCAAGTAGACTCCGACGAGGCTTCCCCACCGGTTAATCTTGAAGAACGAGCCGAAAGCTACGCTGCGTCCGTCGACCACCTCGAAACCGCCTCGGAGAAGCAGCACCTGCATAAAGAAGGACACAATCAGATTTCCAACAAGCAGGAAGCCAATCACTGAGAACAGCGTGCCGACCTCTTCTGCTGTCGGGACCGCATTAGAATTAAGGCCTTCTAGATTCTCGGGACCGAGGGACGTAACCGCTAGAACGCCTCCTCCCACTGTGACGATTACCATCGCCACAAACAACAGGAGGGTCATGCCAATCCATGAACCGAGGGACCTATTCAAGTAGGTGACTGCTACCGACAGGGCTTCTCCGATGTTAATTTTGGCGCTTCCCTGGGTTACAGGATTAACCGGAGGCTCCTCTCCACCGGGCATTGCAACGCCGGGTGCCGCGCTGCTATTGCTCCCCGCAGCAAAACCCGTTACATCCCAGGGCTGAAATTCTCCGTGTGAATTCGGATGGCTTCGATCTGCCCATCCGTCCTGTCCAGTGCCAGACATCCCAGATCGCCCCACAGAATATTGGTCTTCGCCGGAGCGGCCATATTGAAACGGGTCGTACCCAGGTTGGTTTCCGTTTCCGCCAGCAGCACCGTCATTAGCACTCGCGTCATGATTGGAGTTTTTAGATTGGGACTCACCGGATGACCAACCGTCGCGCTGGTAACGGCCATCGTCTGAGTTTTGTTCGAAATTACCAAAGTGGTCACGTGAATCGGTCATACGCCGAATTCTCCTGCCTGGATTGACGTTTGTGTCTTTCGAACAAAACTATACGGGAATACTAACGGACTAGGTTGACGGTTGCTTTTCCTTCGTAGGGCTGTAGCTGCCCATCAATCTTCAGCGAGGAACCCCGCATGAGGATTTCGTACGTTCCCGGGGCGAAGCCAGTGGTATCCCATGTCACCTTTGATGTCGTGTAGACGCCATCCTTAGCAAATTCGACAACAGTTCCCTGATCGTAGTCACTCGATACCACTTCGCCGGCGGAATTCTTCACGAGCATGTAGCCGTCTTCAAGGCGCAGGTCATTGTTCGGATTTGCGGAGACAAACGAGGCAATCGCCGCGCTACCAATTGTCACGGTGTCCGTCACCTCAATGACATCACCGAACTGCTTGCCAATCGGCGCGGAGTCGATTACTCGAGCCCCCGACGGCGATGGCGGAATCTTGCCGGTGAGGTCACCCGCCGCAGCCCCTGAATCCAGCTTGATGCCGTCCTTGATTGCGTGTGCGATTTCATCGTAAATGGAAATCATCGCGCACAGAGTGTACTTACCGAAAGCAGTGGCACCACCCTCGTAATCCTGCTGGGCGTACTCTTCCGGAGTTGTCACGTAGTGACCGTAGCTGTTGGTGTAGCCCTGGCAGATCACTGTGTCGAGCGGAACTCCCAACACTTCTGCAACGTGACGGCGCATACGGTATCCGGAGACCGTCGTCGGTTCCAGGCCATTCGTGACAAGTGTGAAGCCGCCGATTCGAGTGATGGAGAACATGTGCGTTTGCTGTAGTAGCCCATCGATGTAACCAACCGGGAGTAGCATTTCCTTCTCTCCCTGGATTTCACGTGCACTATCGGGGACTAGCACCTTGTTCATCTGCTGAACCCATGGGGTACCACCACGCTGGCCTTCATTGAATCCGAGAGCGGGCTCTCCGCCACCGTCTTCCTGACTTGATGCCGCAAACGCAGCACCCAAGATTGCCGGTCCCGTACGGTGCTCCTGCCCGTCGGGCGTGAACTGTCCGTCGATTTGAACATTCGAGAGATCAACCCACTTGTGGAGAGTCTCGACTCCACCTCCCGGCAAAGCGACAGCCTCCCCGTTTGTAGCATCCATCTGTCGCTTCCCGAGAATACGAGCAGACTCTGCCTCATCCTCGCCTGCAGGACCAGACTTGGGCACTAGGCCCATATTGGGGCTGATATCACCCGGCGCGGACATTGCGAAGGCTGCAACAAAAGGAGCTCCAGCAGGCTCGCGGTGATTGACACCATTATCAACTTCGGTCTTCCATGCTGCGTAGCCCTTGTTGTCGCCGTCGATGATGGTGTGTTCCGCACCAAATGTTGTCGGGTGAATTCCGTACCAATTGATGAATCCAACTTCGGTTCCACCGCGGGTGATGTGTAGCGTAGTGCTCTCCGGGTTTACTCCACCGGGGAACAATGCTTTTTCCTCTTCGGGATTAAGCTCGAAGGCTTCATGAGAACGGTTCACACCGCAATCTTGAGCAATTCCCTTAGTCAGATGAACATTGGACGGCACATAGTCCGCATGGGCACGCTCGATGGCCTTGACCACACCTGTTACCACAGCTTCGAAAGTCACCGGCCTGAAGCCGAGGGTAGTCAGGTCGACCATCAGGTGCCCCGAGGTTCCGCCCGGTGCGACGTGCGTGTGAGACGCACCAATCAGAACATTGGATTCGTTGTAGAGGTCTCCGAAGATTGCCTTGAGTCGCTTTAGAACTTCCAGATGAATTGATTGAAACATCAGGCCCATGTCGGCGGTGACGTGCACAACGCGATTATCGGCATCGTCGCCGAAAATGAAAGCACGCGCGAACTGCCTCAGTCGCAAGCCCGTCGTGTTCTGCTTGAGCACTGCGTACCCGTTCTCACCAGCGCCCAGTGGCTCGCCCGTCATATCCGCCATACCGCGACCGACATTAAGAGTTACGTTTGCGACACTACCGGCCGCGCTCCCCTGCGAGCTTCCCGACGGTTGCGCCCCTGCTTTCCATGTCCCCAGCCCTGCCGGCAGTGCCGTTGCCGAGGCAGCCACTGCCGCCGCGGTGAGAAACTGCCGGCGATTCGGGGTCAATGACACCCGTTGGAAACTCGATTCATGCATGCGCTCTATGCTCCGTTCAAATCGACTGTCATACTTACGTTGGAACCGTAGTCGAAGTGACGAGCATCACGTGGTCGTTTTTGATAAAAAAGTTTAAACCAATTACTAATTCGGTTTGACCATACCTCCGTTGGCCTCCGCTGGAACCCCTGCCGTAGCTCCGCGCTGCCGCGTATTCCCCCACGCACGGCCAGCTTGCCACTTCCGCACTCTCAGACCACTACGATTAATCGAGAGTCGGTGTCAGTACCGAGCAAAGTGTTCATCCGTAGTTTTCAGGGAAAGAGTACCGATGCCTCAGTCCGTAGGGTTCAGTCGCGAAAAGTACATTGAAATGCAATCGGCGCACATTAAGCGTCGTCGCGAGGAGATTGCAGGAAAAGGCGGCAAACTCTATCTCGAGATGGGCGGCAAGCTTTTCGACGATATGCACGCCTCCCGTGTTCTTCCCGGTTTTACGCCCGACAACAAGATTGCGATGCTCGACCGCCTCAAAGGCGATGTCGAGATTCTCGTGTGCATCAACGCAAAGGATTTGGAACGGCACAAGGTCCGCGCGGACCTCGACATAACGTACGAAGACGATGTCCTGCGCCTGATTGACGTTTTCCGCGAGCGCGGGTTCCTTGTCAACAACGTTGTGGTCACCCAGCTGTCGGACGACAACGCAATGGCGCAGACATTTATCGCGCGTCTGGAGCGACTGGGCCTCACAGTCAGTAGGCACCGCACCATTGATGGTTACCCGACCAACACCGCGAAGATCGTTAGCGAAGAGGGCTTCGGTGTCAACGAATGGGTCGAGACCACGCGGGACCTTATCGTCGTGACAGCGCCTGGCCCAGGTTCTGGCAAGTTAGCGACCTGCCTTTCGCAGATGTACCACGATCACAAGAGGGGTATCGCTGCGGGTTACGCGAAGTTCGAAACGTTCCCCATCTGGAACCTCGCCCTAGAGCACCCGGTAAATCTCGCCTATGAAGCAGCTACTGCCGATTTGGATGACATCAACCTCATCGACCCATTTCACCTAGCTGCGTACGACAAGAAGGCGACCAGTTATAACCGCGATGTAGAGGTCTTCCCTCTCCTGCGTACCCTCCTGGAAAAACTCTCCGGCTCGTCACCTTACAATTCCCCCACTGATATGGGCGTCAACATGGCCGGCCACTGCATCATCGACGACGAGGTCTGCCGTCGCGCATCTAGCAAAGAAATCGTCCGCCGGTACTACAAGGCGCTCGTCGAGGAACACCGCAACGGCGACGACGACATCATCTCCCAGCGCATCGCCATGGTGATGAGCAAGGCCAACGTCACCGCCGACGACCGCCGCGTAATCGCCGCAGCTCTAGAAGTTGAGGCCGAGACACAGGCGCCGGGTAGTGCCATTGAGCTTCACGACGGCACCATCATTACCGGCAAAACTTCGCCGCTGTTGGGCTGCTCCGCGGCTATGCTGCTCAACGCCCTCAAACAATTGGCGGGAATCGATCCCGAACGGCACCTACTATCCCCTGCTTCCATCGAACCGATTCAGACACTGAAGACACATCACCTGGGAAGCCGTAATCCTCGCCTGCACACCGACGAGGTCCTCATTGCGCTTTCGGTTTCCGCTGCTACGAACGAAGATGCGCGCAAGGCACTGGCCGAGCTAAAGAATCTGAAAGACTGCGACGTCCACACCACGACCATTCTGGGAACCGTCGATGAAACCATCTTCCGCAACCTGGGCGTCCTGGTTACCTCCGAGCCCAAATATCAGAAGAAGGCACTGTACCGGAAGCGCTAAACGCACTTTTCTCCAGCAGATTCGCGGTTTTAGCCCGTAGATGCCTGGGGGCTAGACTGAGATGCGTGAGCATCAGCAAGATTCTTCTGTATTACCAGTTCGCGCCCCTATCCGATCCGAAAGCGATCATGTTGTGGCAGCGCGACCTTTGTGAGTCGCTCGGGCTTAAGGGCCGAATACTGGTGTCCGAGCACGGTATCAACGGCACAGTTGGAGGCGACCTGGATGCGTGCAAGAAGTACATTAAGAAGACCAAGCAGTACCCACCCTTCCACTCGATGCAATTCAAATGGAGTGAGGGTGGCGCCGATGATTTCCCGAAGCTCTCAGTAAAGGTCCGCGATGAGATCGTAGCTTTTGGTGCTCCAGCAGAGTTGAAGGTCGACGATCACGGAGTCATGGGCGGTGGTGTCCATCTCAAACCAGAGGAGGTCAATGAGCTGGTCGCCAAGCGAGGTGACGAGGTCGTGTTCTTCGATGGACGCAACGCGATGGAAGCCGAAATTGGCAAGTTCAAAAACGCGGTTGTACCCGATGTACAGACGACTCATGATTTCATCGCCGAGCTCGAGTCCGGCAAGTACGACTGGATGAAGGACAAGCCTGTCATTTCGTACTGTACGGGCGGCATTCGTTGCGAGATTCTCTCCGCGTTAATGAAAAATCGCGGCTTCGAAGAGGTCTACCAGATTGACGGCGGTATCGTCCGATATGGTGAAAAATTCGGCAACAAGGGCCTGTGGGAGGGCTCGCTGTACGTCTTCGATAAGCGTATGCACATGGAGTTCGGCGGTGGTACAGCCGACGAGGACTATGTCCAGCTAGGCCACTGTGTGCACTGCGGTGCGCCTACCAATGTTTTCCGAAACTGCATCAACGAAGACAACTGCCGAAAGCAAGTGCTCATCTGCGACACCTGCTGGGAGAATACTGAAACCCAGCACTGCGGACGACAGGACTGTGCTGAGATCGCACTGAAGATGGCCACCGCCTAATCAAGGTTTAGAACCTCGCCTTCTTCGTTGGATTGCCCCAGAGCGTGCGCTAGTCACTAATCTGTAAGGTAGCCATGACTAATCGCAGCCCAATCCCAGACTCTTCCGCCCCTTCCCACCGCAACCGTTCGAAAGACGGTAAAGCTCGGGACAACACCCCGAGCAAGGGCGAGCTCTACCAACTCGCAGAGCTGCTTCCCATCCGCGAGGAGCAGTCGTTTCGTCGCCGTTTGCGCCGAGCATCCGCGCCGAAGGCGTTGTCCGCTATAGGCAAGGACCTCAAATTGTCGCTGGACCGTTTGGAGCGGCGTCGGCAAGCGATTCCGAAAATTGAGTATCCACAGCAGCTGCCTGTGTCAGCGCGACGTAATGACATCGCCGATGCAATTGAACGCAACCAGGTAGTTATTATTGCTGGTGAGACGGGCTCGGGTAAGACCACTCAGATTCCGAAAATCTGCCTCGAGTTGGGCCGCGGCGTGCGCGGGAAGATTGGTCACACCCAGCCGCGCAGGATTGCCGCTCGCTCTGTCGCGGAGCGTATTGCCGAGGAATTGGGCGAATCCATCGGTGACCACGTCGGCTATGCCGTGCGCTTCGACGACCGAGTCGGCCGCGATACCTGCATCAAGCTGATGACCGACGGCATCCTGCTCGCAGAAATTGGGCGCGACCGGCTTCTACGCGATTACGACACCATCATCATCGATGAGGCCCACGAACGCAGCCTCAACATCGATTTCCTCCTGGGCTACCTCAAACATATTTTGCCCAAGCGTCCAGACCTCAAGGTCATCATCACCTCCGCGACCATTAATCCAGAGAGTTTCGCTGCTCACTTCGCGCTTACCGACGGTACGCCGGCCCCCATCATCGAGGTTTCGGGCAGGACCTACCCGGTTGAAATTCGGTATAGGCCGCTGGTTCAGACCATCACTGCGAAGAACGGACAGACGAAAGAAGTCGCAATCGACCAAATCGACGGTGTGATTGAGGCCTGCGAGGAATTGATGCGCATTGGGGATGGCGATATCCTCGTTTTCTTTCCCGGTGAGCGCGACATCCGCGAGGCAGCGGAGGCAATCGAGGGCAAAAAGTGGCGCGGCGTCGAGGCTGTACCACTATTCGGTCGGCTCTCTAATGCGGAGCAGCACCGGATTTTCTCGCCACATCGTGGCCGCCGCATCGTGCTGGCTACTAACATAGCCGAGACCTCTCTAACAGTGCCTGGCATCGAATACGTCGTGGACACTGGAACCGCGCGTATTTCCAGGTACTCCGCGCGAACCAAGGTTCAGCGCCTACCGATTGAGAACATAAGCCAAGCATCGGCAAACCAGAGATCAGGCCGCTGTGGCCGAGTCGCAGACGGTGTGGCAATTCGGCTCTACAGCGAGGAAGACTTCGAGTCTCGACCGGAGTTTACTGATCCGGAGATTTTGCGAACTAACCTTGCTTCGGTCGTGCTACAGATGATTTCTCTGCGCCTCGGCGCAATCGAGAACTTCCCCTTCGTTCAGCCCCCGGAGCATAAGGCGATTCGGGACGGCATAAACCTGCTGACCGAACTACAGGCGATCGAACAAAAGAAGGACGCGCCCGAGTTAACGGAAATTGGCCGTCAGCTGGCCCGAATCCCCGTCGATCCGAGATTCGCTCGAATGCTGGTTGAGGCCAATAACAACTCGGCGCTCGGCGCAGTCACCGTCATCGTGGCCGCGTTGTCACTACAAGACGTACGTGAGCGCCCCCTCGAATTCCAGGCTCAGGCCGATCAGCTGCATGCACGTTTTAAGGACCCAACAAGCGACTTCGCGTCGCTGCTGAAGCTCTGGAAGTACCTCGAAGATAGTCGCCGTCGGCTGAGCGGGAACCAGTTTAGGAAGCTATGCCGTCGCGAATACCTGCACTACATGCGTATTCGCGAATGGCAAGATCTAGTCCGGCAGCTTCACCAATCCACTGCCGAGTTAGGTTGGTCGCTTTCGGGTCGATCCACTGACTCCTCGGACTATTCAGGCTTTTCGGATGAAGTTTCAAAATCATTGCTGCCCGGATTGCTGTCTTTCACTGGTACACGCGAGGGCGAGGGCAAGGAATTTACGGGCACTAGAAACACCAAATTCCTAATTCATCCCTCTTCCCCATTGGCAAAGAAGCCCCCTCGGTGGGTAATGGCAGCGGAGATTGTCGAAACTTCGCGGACCTTCGCTCGAAACATTGGTCGCATCGAACCAGGGTGGGTGGAAAACGCAGCGTCGCACCTGCTGAAACACCAGTATTCAGAACCGCACTGGTCGAGCAAGCGTGGTGCCGCTATGGCCTATCAAAAGTCGACGCTCTATGGTGTGACCGTAGTGTCAGATCGGTTAGTGCCCTATCACCGCATCGACGCCGATGCCGCGCGTGCCATCTTTATTCGTTCGGCGCTCGTCGAGGGGCAATGGACAACCCACCACAAGTTCTTCCACGATAATCAACAGAAGTTGACTGAAGCCGCACAGATTGAGGAGAAGCAGCGCTCTCGCGGTATCGTCGTCGACGACGATGTCCTCTACGCCTTCTACGACTCAAAGATTCCTGCCTCGGTTACCACCGCCGCCCATTTCGACAGGTGGTGGAAAACGTCCAAAAAAAAGAATCCTGAACTACTCGACTTCAACCCGGCACGACTTCTCAACCCCGACGCGGGCGATATCGACGCCAATGCGTTCCCAGAGATGTGGCAGCAAGGCTCACTCGATTTCAACTTGACTTACAAGTTCGAGCCTGGCGCCGACGACGACGGTGTTACTCTGCGCGTTCCTGTCCCGTTGCTCGCAGGATTAAAGGAGGAAGGTTTCGATTGGCTTATTCCCGGACTGCGCACCGAACTTGCAGAAGCACTTATACGGACTCTGCCGAAAACCCTGCGCAAGTCTGTAGTCCCAGCACCCGATTTTGCGCGGCTGGCGCTGGCACGGATGACCCCATACTCGGGGCGATTTGCAGATGTCTTCGCAGATAGCCTGCGTACCCTGGGTGGCTCAGGAATCAATGGCGATGACTTCGAGCCTTCGAAGCTACCTCCTCATCTTCGTTTCAACTTTGCCGTAGTTAATCGTCACGGTGATGTCATCGACCAGTCGCGCGAGCTAGCAGTGTTGCAGCAAAAGCATGCTAAAGCTGTTACGACTGCAGTATCAAAACGTGGGCAGGCGGCAGCACACGAGGTCGTCAAGAAGTGGACTAACGAAAATCTAGGCACGGTGTCGGAGACGGTTCGTAGCACTGTCGATGGCCAAACCGTCACAATGTATCCGACTTTGATTGCGACTGCCGATGGCGTTTCGGTTGAGGTAGTCCCAACCAAGGCTCAAGCCGAGTCGACGCTAGTGACTACGAACCTCACCATGCTGCTGCGAGAATGCGCCGTAAACGTTTCCCAAATGGTTAAGGGTTTGCCTCTCCAGCAACGCGTCGGTATCGATGCGTGGCCGCATGGTGGCGCAGCTGGGCTAGTCGAAGATTGCCGAATCACAGTCGTTCGCGACCTGATGATGGAGCATGGAGGCCCTGTCCGAGACCCGGACGAATTCCGTGTTTTGACCGACGCAGTGCAAGGCAGCGTCGCTTCGGGGGTGCGGCAATTGGTTGTCGGTATCGCTAAGGCAATGCCAGCTTTCGTCACAGTTGAGCAGCAACTAGAGCGCTGGGACGGCGATGCAATCGATGACATGAGGCGCCAATTAGACTTCATGTTGCCCAAGGGCGCGGTAGCTAAACATGGGTGGACGCATTTACGCCACCTCCCGCGGTATCTCGAAGCAATGCAAATCAGGCTTGAGGAGATGAACGTTTCGCCGGATCGCGATGCTGATCGCGAAGACGAAGTCACGGAGGCGCGAGTATATCTCGAAGAAAAGTTGAAAAAATTACCAAAGGCAAAGATGAACTCAACCGAAGTCCGAGAGATACAGTGGCTCATTCAAGAACTACGCGTAAGCCTATTCGCGCAGCGTCTCGGAACTGCACAGACTGTCTCCCTAACCCGAATTAAGAAGAAGATAGACAAGTTGCGATAAAAAGTGGCGCAATGCAGTGCTGCCCCACTCTACCGGTCGGCTGACGGAAAGCCCGTATTTTGGGCTATCCCGCCGGCGGTTCCTCTGCACTAATTTCTCTGCGTAAGCTCGCAATTTCGCGAGCGAAGTCATCGGCTGAGGTGAAGGATTTGTAGACCGACGCAAATCGCAGATAACCAACCTCATCGAGCTCACGCAGTGGCTCCAGAATTGCAAGGCCGATATCGTTCGAATCGATGCGAGGAGTACCTTTTTCCCGCAAACGCTCTTCGACCTTTTGCGCGAGTTTTTTCAATTGAGATTCAGAGACTTCACGTCCCTGACAGGCACGACGGACACCACGAATGACCTTTTCCCGGTCAAATTCCTCTGGAACCCCGTCCCGTTTAACCACCATCAATTGTGACCGTTCGATAGTTGAAAAACGCCGATGACAGTTCAAACACTCCCGCCTCCTGCGAATCCCCATTCCATTGTCAATCAGGCGTGAGTCAAGGACACGAGTCTGTTCATGGTGGCAAAACTGGCAATGCACGGCATCTAGTCTACTGCGTCGAGTATGAAGCAAATGCTGGAGCTGGAGGTTGATTCAAAGACTCACCCGAATTCGCAAGCATGGAGCCAAACAGACCAAAACCAGTGCCAAGCACAATAGTCCAACCAACGAGCGCCTTAGACAACCTGCCGTCGGGAACCATCGCCGGAACCTGCGAAGTAGCGCGACTAACTGCAACACCGGGGCGCCCGTAGGACATTTCAGTCTTATCCGGACGGGAGCGATCAAAACTGGATCTAGCGACCCGACACTGAATTGCTGTACGACGAGCTGGTTTCCTCCGGTCCTCCGCAACAGAAGTCCTACGCTGAGATTTCATAGACCTTTCGCCCCACACGACAGTGCGAGGGCTGCTGCGCGGACCAATGAACTTAACTGGCGTGTCAACCGACGCGAAAGCAACGTGCGAATTGGTGCTGGAATCTAGAGCATTAAGCGTTTCGATCGACATAAGTTGGTGCCCCTTTCTGGCCGGTTCGTTGTAAATCTTCTAAAGCCCCTAAGCACTGTGCGGTGTTTAGGATTCGAGTCCCTTCAACAGACCCCCGACATACGCTTGCCCAGGAATCAAGGACGCTCTGAACTCTAGGGTGACTTCCGGGCTGATTTTTCGAAAATAACACTAGATACAAACAGCTGTTCGATTGCATGCTATGTTCGATTTATAACACCATGTTCGAAAGATGTCCAGCGACGGGCGTAATTATTTTCGAATATATTGGTTGAAACGCAGGTCACTCAGCCCAACCCCATCCATCGGGTTCGAAAATCTTAAGAGATCTCCCCCACGTACGGGAACTTTCGAACGCTTTGGGGTAAACTAATTTTCGAACGCATGCACACGAAGGGCTGCTCGCTACCATTCTTTTATTGAGGTTCGAACGCCCACCCACACCGCCCGATTAATCGAAATTGAGGGGATATGACCATGACTCCTAAGAAAAAGGGAAGCCTGAAAACCCTTACTGAGCGGCAGCGCCGAATTCTCGATGTTATTTCTGATGCCGTCGTTTTGCGCGGTTATCCGCCAAGCATTCGAGAAATCGGAGATGCCGTTGGCCTCAACTCCACGTCATCGGTTGCTTACCAGTTAAAGGAGCTGGAGAAGAAAGGTTTCCTCCGACGCGACCCCCACAAGCCGCGCGCCGTGAACGTACGCGACTCTAAGTCTTCCGCAGGTAGCTTCACTCCAGTGAAGCCCGGACCAAAGCCCCAGCAGGACTCAGGGACCCCTGAGCTTCCAGAGGATATGCCCGAACCGATTTACGTTCCTATTGTGGGACAGATCGCGGCAGGAAATCCGATCCTCGCCGAACAACACGTCGAGGCCCACATGGCCCTCCCTATGGAAATTACCGGCAGCGGCCAGCTCTACCTCCTGAAGGTTGTCGGTGATTCGATGATTGACGCGGGAATCCTCGATGGAGATTGGGTTGTTGTCCGCTCCCAGAATGTCGTGGAGCAAGGTGATTTTGTCGCTGCTCTCTTCGAAGACGAAGCAACTGTGAAAGAGTGGCATGAAGACGCTGCCGGAAAATGGCTAATGCCACACAATAGGGCATTCGATCCCCTCCCTGCAGAGCGCGCTCGGATCCTGGGCAAGGTCGTAAGCGTTCTACGCAGTCTCTGATTACGCTCCGGACCCAAAGTTCTCGAGTTAAACGGGCCCCACATCGTGTCGTCTGACGTCGGCATCCAAGTAGGCGCGCTTGCCCACCCCCAGACGAGCCTTCCGAATCCGCGTATTGCCTGCTGTATCCCACCCCTAAAAACAACATTTCTTTGCCCGTAACCACACAAAACGGGCATAATTCTAGCTGTAGCTATTTTTGGAGGCGTCGCTATGTATGCAGAGGAACGACGTAGGAAGATTGCATCGCTGACTGCGGTGGAAGGTCGAGTCACCGTAGCCGATTTGGCAGAGGCGTTCGACGTTACAGCGGAGACAATCCGCCGAGATCTTGCTCAGCTAGATGCTGAAGGTGCAGTTCACCGAGTACATGGTGGTGCTGTCGCCACCCGTTCCTTCCAGACGGTGGAATTCACTGTCGCCGCGCGTAAAAATGCGCAGAAGGACGCAAAATTGTCCATCGCCCGGCTTGCCGCAGAATGTCTGCCAGAAGACGGTGGCGGTGTATTCCTCGATGCAGGCACTACCACTGAGGCCCTAGCCGATTTGATGGTCCACTCCCCTGATAGTCGCCGTTGGACTGTCGTGACCAACTCCTTACCGAACGCAATGACGCTTGCTGCGTCCAATCGGATTGAACTTCAACTGCTTGGCGGGCAAGTCCGAGTGATTACTCAAGCAGTCGTCGGGGACGCTGCTCTACGTACCCTTGCCGTGATGCGCGCAGATGTGGCTTTCATCGGTTCTAATGCGCTCACGATTGATCACGGCTTATCCACTGCAGATCCTCAGGAAGCTGCTGTAAAACGCGCAATGATTACCAACGCACGCAAAGTGGTAGTAATGGCTGACTCGACAAAGCTTGGCCGAGACTTCCTCGTCAGTTTTGCCTCTCTCGAGGATATTGACGTGGTTATTACTGACGAGTCTGCTCCTGAACAGTTCGTTGCTGACCTGAAAGATCATGGCGTCGAGGTCATGGTCGCCTCATGATTCTCACGCTCACGGTCAACCCCTCAATCGACCGTCTCGCACGCCTCGATACTGAACTGGTTCGGGGCGGAGTTTTCCGCTTGCCCATGTCGGAAGATATCGCCGGCGGCAAGGGAATTAATGTTTCTAAGGCCGTCCACTTTGCAGGAGAAGAGACACTCGCTCTCTACCCTGCGGCCGAGCACGGTAAGTTCACCCGTCTACTCGAGGTCTCTGGTATTCCTCATGAGGCAATCAACACAATGAATGAGGCGCGTGTAAACCTCACACTCGCAGAAGCAGACGGTACAACCACAAAACTCAACTCTCCTGGTATGACGTTAACGAAGGCGCATCGCCGTCGTGTCCTAGAAAAGCTGCTGCATCACGCCAAGAAAGCCTCCTGGGTTATTTTCGCAGGGTCACTGCCGCCGGGCGTTCCTCGCGATTTCTACGTCAACTGCACCGAGGCAGTCCAAGCTTTTAATCCCGAAGCGCACATTGCGCTTGATACCAGCGACGGACCTCTGACCTCCGTAATACGCGCTTTTCCTCGCACGGCTCCATACCTAATGAAGCCTAATGCCTTCGAACTTGGCCAGATCGTGGGTGAAGACGGCGAACAGATGGAACGCTCAGCCTTGGCAGGAGACTTTCAGCCTGCAGCCAAGGCGGCAAGGGCTCTCAATCAACTAGGGGTCACAGAGGTTCTAGCAACACTCGGCGAGGCCGGAGCGATACTTGCCATCAAGGACGGTCCTTGCTTCGCAGCGACTTCACCGAAAATCATTCCCCAATCGACCGTAGGCGCTGGGGACTGTGCTCTCGCCGGCTACGTTCTATCTCGCCAACGTGGAGAATCCTTCCCACAGGCATTGAGCAATGCGGTAGCCTACGGCGCTGCCGCGACGAGTTTGCCTGGCACTACTATTCCTTATCCAGAGCAAGTGCACCCCGAATTCGCTCATGCCTGGGAACTAGATTAGGAGCAATAGAAACGATGGCTGCCTCCGCTGAGTTTTCCTCCATTGCAACCACGTTGGTCGAGGATTCAGTGGTGTTCCTCGACATCGATTTGGGCGAGTCAAAAGAATCTATACTGAAACGCCTCATCGGCGCGGCAGTTGCTGCAGGCCGCGCTGCGGACGATAAAGACATTGTGCAGGCCGCGCTGCGCCGCGAAGAACAAGCCCCGACGGGGCTCCCGGGGGGCGTAGCCGTTCCACACTGCAGGCATACTGATTGGCTCAAACCCACGCTTCTCTTTGCCCGGCTTCCCCGTGAGACGCAGTTTTCCACTCCCGACGGCCCTGCGGACCTCTTGTTTTTCATCGGTGTCCCCGAGGATGCCGGAGCTATACATATCGATATTCTCTCAGCACTCGCAAAATCCATTCGCTCCAAAGCCTTTCGCGCCGAACTCCGAGGAACTGAATCAAACGAGGAAGCTGTGCGGATTATTACCGAGCATTTGCTCAACGCGCCGCGAAAAAAGTCTCAAAAGGAGTTAGCCAACCGCGTTTCTTCCGACAGCCAGGACAAAAAACCGGAGTTGAGCGTACAACCCACACGCATTGTCGCGGTCACAGCCTGTCCCACTGGTATCGCACACACTTACCTAGCGGCCGATGCCCTCACAGCAGCGGCGAAGTCAATAGAAAATACCAGAATCTCTGTGGAAACGCAGGGCTCAGCAGGAACACGGGCTGTAAGCGCCCAAGCGATTCAACGCGCCGATGTCGTCGTTATCGCAGCTGATATACAGGTGTCCGGGCTCGAACGTTTTGGCGACCTGCCAATACTCAAAGTTCCAATTAAAAAAGCGGTCAACTCGGCAAACGAGGTTATTAGCGAAGCTCTTTCCCTCGCCGCCAGACCTAAACATTCGCGAGCTAATCATCAAGCCTTTATGCCAAACGGCGATGCGGCTGCCTCGGAGACGGAAGAATCGTCGGTAAGAGGAGTGGGGCTGTGGGTACGCGTGCGCAACGCAGTGATGACGGGTGTCAGTTTTATGATTCCTTTCGTCGCTGCTTCGGGCCTGCTCATCGCGCTGGGCTTCCTTGTCGGCGGCCATCAAACGGCACAAGTATCAGATGTAGTGTCGAAAAACCTCACACTTTTCGAGGCTATTGACTTCCAAGCGCCAATTCCGGTTCCGACTGACGACGGCTCGACCGTTCTCTTCGACCGAGATGGCCTGTGGATGTACCTCGGTTCGGTGCTGTTCGCTATCGGGGTCCACGGAATGCAGGTCATAGTTGCAGTCTTGAGTGCGTTCATCGCCTTCGGTCTCTCCGGTAGGCCCGGAATTGCCCCGGGATTCATTGGCGGAGCTATTGCGGTTACGGTCGGCGCTGGTTTTCTTGGTGGACTGGTCACGGGTATCGCGGCTGGTTTAATCGTCATGGGGCTTCTGAAGATTCGGGTCCCTGCGTGGCTCGAGGCCCTCATGCCTGTCGTGGTAATTCCGCTTCTAGGGTCCATGGCCGTCGGTTTGTTGATGTATCTCTTCCTCGGCGCACCGCTGTCGTGGCTAATGATGAACCTGCAGGGTTGGTTGTCCGGTATGGATACCGCTCACGCGCTGGTCTTCGGCGGAATCCTGGGCGCAATGATGTGCGTCGATATGGGCGGAATGATTAACAAGTCCGCCTATCTTTTCGCCACTGCGAGTGTTTCCTCGCCGGATCCCGCCTCGTGGAAGATTATGGCCGCAGTGATGGCGGCAGGTATGGTCCCGCCACTGGCGACGTCTATCGCCTCGTTCCTTCGCCCAAGGCTATTTACCTCTGCGGAGCATCAAAATGGTAAAGCCGGCTGGATGCTAGGCGCCGCATTTGTTTCCGAAGGTGCGATCCCCTTTGCCGCAAACGATCCTTTAAGGATTATCCCCTCAATCGTTGTGGGAGGTGCCGTCACGGGTGGCATGTCAATGGCACTCGGTGCTGCTACACGAGTTCCGCACGGCGGCGTATTCGTTTTGTTCGCTATCGATCATCCACTTGCTTGGCTCGGATCGATCGCAGCGGGCAGTGTGGTCGCAGCGGCACTAATCCTCACGCTGAAAAGTCTGTTCTACCGGCGAAAGCCAGAAGCTACGACGGATGAAGTCATTGCCCAGCCAGAATCCTAAAACGCGGCTTGAAGTTGGAAAAGAAAGTTTTGGCCAAAGACGCCGAAGTCGCTTCGGCCCGAACGGCTCCCAACTATGCTCGGGGTGTCAAACGCGAATTCACCGTACATCTGAAAGGAACCGAACCGATTATGGTTACTCGCAGGGTCACTGTCGGCTCGAAAGTCGGGTTACACGCACGCCCAGCAACTGCGATTGCTGAAGCTGCGTCCCATTTCAGCGAGGAGATTCTCATCGAGCTGGTCAACCCGGCAGACCCCGACAATGAGCCTGCCGACGCCGCATCTTCGTTGATGCTGATGGCGCTTGGCGCGGAATTCGGTGACGAGGTCTCTGTCACGAGTTCCAACGCCACCGCGGTCGAGCGCATTGCCGAACTAATCAGCGTCGAACTAGACGACTAGTTCCGGCCTTCACCGATTTTCCGATATAGCCAGTTCAGAATCGGGTATCCGACAATAATCCCCACGGAACCCCAAGCAATTCCCTCGAGCGTAATTGAGCCCACGTTCAGGGTCAGGTTGCCGATACCGGCGATGAGAGCGGTAGCTGCTGCAGTGAGGTTGACCGGGTTGTTAAAGTCGACTTTCTCATCCATCCAAATTCGCACACCCAGCATGCCGATCAGGCCATAGAGCACGAGCGTCGCTCCGCCGAGTACGCCGGTCGGAATCGTGAGTATAAGGGCACCAAACTTCGGGATGAAAGCGAGCGCAATCGCCGTGAGTGCGGCAACCCAATACGCCGCGGTGGAATAGACTCGGGTCGCCGCCATAACACCAATGTTCTCCGCGTATGTTGTGGTACCCGAACCGCCGGCGGCGCCGGCAAGCGTGGTAGCCAGGCCGTCCGCGATGAGCGCGTCGCCTGCAATATCGTCCAGATTCTTACCCGTCATCGCGGCGACAGCCTTGACATGGCCCACATTTTCGGCGATTAGCACGACAATCACTGGAAGGCCAATGAGCATCGCGTTCACGTGGAACTCGGGAGCGTGGAACGTCGGCAAGCCAAACCAGGCGGCTTTTGCCACAGTTTCGGTCGATTCTGGGGACAGCCCACCGCTGACGGCGGCGAAAAACCAGCCCACCAGCACACCGATGAGAACGCCCAGACGAGCGACCATCCCGCGGCCGGCGACGGTCGCGAGCAAAATAGTGGCAGTAGTGACGCACGCGATTAAAGGCTGAGAAGTGAAGTTCTCAGTCGCTGCCGGCGCCAGATTCAATCCGATTAAGGCAACGATTGCGCCAGTAACCGCAGGAGGCATTACTGCATCGAGGACCCTACGGCCGGAAATCTTCACGACCACCCCGATGATGGCCAAGACGACACCAGCTGTGATGACAACGCCCAGCTGTGCTCCAATGCCGCTGGCCTGAGTGGCAGTCAACGGTGCAATAAATGCGAAGGAGGAGCCGAGATAGGAAGGCAGGCGGTTGCGGGTGATCAGCAGGAACAAAATGGTTCCGATACCCGAGAACAACAGGGTTGTGTTGATTGGGAAACCAGTCAGCAGCGGTACGAGCAGTGTCGCGCCGAACATGGCAATAACGTGCTGCGCGCCAATCCCGATAGTCCGCGGCCAGTCGAGGCGTTCATTAGGAGCTACGACAGCGCCCGGCGCAATCTTGCGCCCATCGCCGTGGAGGTCCCAGCCAAAGAAACGGCCTTTATCAGCGTCTGAGTCGACGCTGGGGGCAAGCTTCGAAGAAGCGCTATCCCCGTTATTAAGTTCAGAATCCATGCCCGTAATGCTAGTTGATGGGTCTAGCCGTTGCGTAACTAGCACAGGGCCTTTCTACTCTCCGGGTTCCACCTGGTAGATAGATAATTCTCGCGCTAGCGTCGCAGGAAGCCGGACCTCGACTTCGGTTCCCTTTTCGCCCCAAATTTCCTCCAAAACCGTTGCATCTTCGTGGAGCATCGACACGATGTTGCCCTTGTCGTAAGGGATTAGGAGTCTGACGTGAGCGTCGAGGGCGTTGAGAGCCAACTCGAGTCGGGTCTCCAACTCAGAGATACCCTCCCCGGTCTTCGCAGAGGTGAACACGACGTCGTCCAGGGTGTTCCGCAGCTGTGCAAGCGTGATTCCATCAGCCTGGTCAATCTTGTTGACGATGAGCAGCTCCGGCGGTACCTCGGCCTTTTGCTCGGCCGCAATCTCGCCGACGACCTCATTGACCGCCTTGATTTGCTCCAACGGGAACGGATCCGAGCCATCGACGACATGCAGAATGATATCCGACTCGAGTACCTCCTCGAGCGTCGAGCGGAACGCCTCAATCAACTGGGTGGGCAGGTGACGGACGAATCCGACCGTATCGGTCATGATTACGGTACGCCCGTCGCGAAGCTGGGCGCGGCGAGTAGTCGGATCCAAGGTGGCGAAAAGCGCATCTTCCACCAGCACGCCGGCTCCGGTCAGCGCGTTAAGCAATGAGGATTTACCAGCATTTGTGTAACCGACGATGGCGATTCGCGGAAGGTGCCCGGCCTTTCTCCGCGCACGCTTGATCTCGCGGGCAGTCTTCATCCCGGCGAGGTCTTTGCGGATTCTCGCCATCTCCTGGCGCAGGCGTCGTCGGTCGGTCTCAATCTTCGTCTCGCCTGGTCCGCGCAGGCCAACACCGCCGTTGGAACCGGCGCGACCGCCCGCCTGACGGGACAAGTTTCCGCCCCAACCGCGAAGACGCGTGTAGAGATACTGCATTTGCGCCAGCGAGACCTGTGCCTTGCCCTCCTTGGACTTGGCGTGCTGAGCGAAAATATCCAGAATCAGCATCGTGCGGTCGATGACCTTCGCGTCCAGCCGGTCTTCTAGAGCGACCAGTTGGCCCGGGGAGAGCTCACCATCGCAGATCACGGTATCCGCGCCGGTAGAAGCCACAATATCGCGGAGCTCGCTGAGCTTTCCCGACCCCACGTAGGTGCCCGGGTCCGGCTTATCCCTTCGCTGAAGGACCGACTCCAGTACCTCGGAGCCCGCGGTTTCGGCCAACGCTGCCAGCTCGTCCATAGCTGCCTCTGCCTCGCGCAGGCTTCCGCTCGTCCATACCCCGAGAAGGATCACTCTTTCGAGGCGCAGCTGCCGGTACTCAACGGTGACCTCTTCCGAGTCCGTGTGGGCGACCGATCGGGTAAGGCGGCGCAGAGAGGAACGAGCCTCCAAATCCAAGTCACCCGTGGTGGGTTCCTCTCGCTTTCCGACGACAGGTTCTTGGTGAACCGTGGGGCCGGAAAAGTCTGCACCTGCGATGGACTCCGACGGATTGTAGGCGCCTACGTTGTCGCCGCCGTCGTGATATTCGTTGGAAAGATTAGTCATACTGGGCTCTATTGTCGCATGCCGAGGCGGGAAATTTAGTACCGCCGTTGTACGACCCGAAGATGAGTCGGCTTTTCGCGCCGGGCTACTGCCCTATTCCAGGCCGTCGCGTGAGTACCAGAGCTACCGGCCCATTGGCGGCACCACTATCGCCGCTGGCGCACGTCCCTGCTTCCGACATTCCGCATCTCGAGCATCCTCCGCCTGGACACATGCCACCGAGATTTTCGCGGCGCAGCGATCCGTTGGCCTCAAGACGCTCCAGAATTAAATCGACCGTGGTTGCTCGCAGACCCGTCACCTCGGCGATTTTCCGACGGGAGCTGATACCTGCGGCGATGGCGCCCTTCACCGCTTCGGCGGGCTTCTGCGTCGGGGATGGTGCTGCAGGCGCGTTTGAGCTGCGGAACTTAGAGATTAGTGAGCTCATCCTGTGGTCCTCCCTCCAAGAGTCCTGACGGTTAAATAAACAGCTTGAGCACCTGGAACACTGCGACGGCCAGGGCCCACGCACCAACCAGCTGGGTCGCAAGGCCGAATATGGTCCACTTCCAGCCAACTTCTCTTCGCTGTGCCGCAAGTGTGGCGACACATGGGGTGTACGCGAGCATGAAAACCATATAGGCCCAGACCGCGGCAAGCATGTGCCCGCCGGAAGCCTTGTCAAAGTCCGCACGGATATTCGCCGCAAGCTTGCTGTGAGCCTGCTCGCTAGCCTCCGCGTCGGTGACGTCTTCGACCGCGTAGGTCTGTGCCCAGGTAGAAATCACTGCTTCCTTAGCGACGAAGCCGGTTACCAGAGGTCCTGTGAGCGACCAGGTTCCGAAACCGGCGGGATCGAACACTGGCGAGACTGCTTCGCTAATTGCGCCGTAAGCGGAGTCGCGTGGAGTGAGGTCCTCCTGAGCGAACGAATGGCCCGGAACGGTGGGGATGCTCAGCAGGAGCCAGACGACGACGACCGTCGCGACGATAATGCCGCTAGCGGTCTTCAAAAATCCCTTAAGCCGCAGCCACATGACCGACAGTGCGAGGCGTGCGGTCGGAAGCTGGTAGGTCGGCAGGTCGATTACCAGAGGATCGGACGGAATGGTGCGCCACAGAGTGTTTCGCAAAATCAGGCCGACTAGCACGATTAGGAAAATCGAGATGACGTACATAACAAAGACCACGGTGCCCGCGTTATCGGGGAAGAACACCGCGCCCATCATGACGTAGACGGTCAGTCGCGCCGAGCAGGAAGTGAATGGCACCAGTAGCGCGGTGAGAATCCTATGACGCGGGTTGCCGAGTACGCGGGTCGCGGAAATCGCTGGCACGTTGCAACCGAATCCGACAATCAGGGGGATGAAAGCCTTACCGGGAAGGCCAATCGCCCGCATCACCCGGTCGGCCACGACGGCCGCTCGGGCCATGTAGCCCGAGTCCTCGAGAATTGCGAGACAGAGGAACATCAGCGCCATCAGCGGGGCAAAGGTCAGGACCATACCGACGCCCTCAATCAGTCCGTTGATCAGCAGTCCCGTGACAATCGGATGATCGAGCCCCGCGGATTCTAATCCGCTGCGGACCAGGTCCGCGAAGTTTCCGGTGATGAGCCCCTCGAGGCCGTCCTGCAGAGGTGCAGCCACAGTGGTGGCGACCTGGAACACGCCCCACATGACAGCGAGGAAAAGCAGAGGGCCGAGGATTGGGTTGAGGACGAACCGGTCGATGCGGTCTGTCAGGGTTTGACGGTCTTCGACCTCACCCGTGGCCGCCGCGACCGCGGCATCGATGGCCGCAAATCGCGCTTCATCTCGTAACTCTGGGCTGGCCGAAGCCTCGAGCCCCACCGGGCGCAGCACAGTGGCGCACCCGCCCAGTGCTGCCTCAACAGCCTCGCCGAGCTTGGCCAGGCCCGCTTTACGACGGGGGTCCAGGGCGACAACGGGCATGCCCATGGAGTCTTGAAGGGCCTCAGGGTTTACCGAAATGCCCTTTGCCTCTGCAACGTCGAGCTTGGTCAGCGCCAGCAGGATGCGCTGAGGGTGTTCGGCCAGCTCCGTTGCGATGTAGAGGCCGCGACCAAGCGAGGTGGCATCAACGACGACCACCACCAGGTTTGGACGTTCCTCCAGCGGCTTTTCGATGAGCATCTCGCGGGTGAGTTCCTCGTCAGGGCTCAGCGCGTCGAGCGAGTAAGCTCCGGGGAAGTCGATGACGTCGTATTCCCGTTCGTCGTCACGCCACGCGCCCCGGCTAACCTCTACGGTGGTGCCCGGCCAGTTGCCCATCTGGGCCTTGGCGCCAGTTAGGGCGTTGAAGAGAGTCGACTTTCCGGAGTTCGGGGCGCCGACGAATGCGATAACCGGCGAGCCCTGCATTGCAGGTGCGCCCGCGCTACAGGCGTGGCAGCTAGGAGTAGCCGCAAATGTGCGTAGTGCCATTTGAAGGTTAATTCCTCAACAGTATTGAGACGGACAAAAATGGGGCGAGATCTAGCTCACGTACATGTAGCGCAGTGTTGCGGCATCAATCGCATAGCGGGAACCACCGGAACGGATGACGCGCCCGCCCCCTGCGGTGAAGTGCCCAGCGGTCACGGTCATCCCTGGGCGCAGGCCCAGCTGGGCGAGCCGTCGGCACAGCTGAACGTCCACTTCTGGGACCGATAGGATTGCTCGCTGGCCCGTGGTGACGTCGGCAAGCGAAAGCCTTTGCGCATCGGAGGCAGTGGTGGAAGTTTCGGTACGAGACCGCAAACCGAACATGGATATCCTTCCGTACGATGCCGAATTATGCTGGTTCTTTTGCGGTTTACCAGCGCGTTTCGACTTGACGCTTATTAACAAAGGCTATCCTACGCTTATTCACTAAATAATGGAATTGCTTAATTCAATAACTGAACGCCAAGTGAAAACAATCTCCTCGAAACTGGCCTAACCAAGCCAGCTGGCCCCGATTCGTTCCTAGAGTTCTTCGCTTGTTGTGATATCAGCAGTATTATGTGCAGCTATGACTACCGACTTGCGAAGCATTGGACTGGATTACCCTCAGTGGCAGGACGCGATTGAAGCGGCGATCGCCACCAACCACCTCTCCGTAATCGGCGAGGTGCGGGGCGGCCAGCTAGTCCGCTTCGAAGACCCCTCGGGCGCCCGCCTGCACATTCTTGGCGTGGAACCTTATTCCACCTATGCCGGTTTCGCCGGCGAGCCGACCGTCACCGCGCACGTCTCAAGCGTCGATGACGTACTCGCGCTGGTGGAGATTGTCGGAGACGACCCTTCTCAGGATACGTTCGACCAGGTCATTGAGAATGCCTGCTGCGTCCTCGCACAGGGGCCACTGATTGTCGACGAGGGCACGCAGACCTTCGAGCATGTTGCACTCTCCGCCCTAGCTACGGACTTCACCATCGACGAATCCGAGCAGGCTTATTCCGAGCGCACCGGCAGCGATGAGAAACCTGCCAAGCAGGATTTCGTCGGAGCACGCGCTGTAGTAGGTGACCAAGCAGGCAAGGCCGCGCCATCCGCAATTGTTGAGCTTGCCGGAGTGGTCAATAACTCCCGTAAGCGAGTCAACGAGCTGACCGGACAGAAATTCTGGGCTCTCAACCTGGCGCTGCCGACCCCGATGGAGGTCCTAGTTCCCGGCGGTGACATCGCGCCGCAGCCAGGAATGGTCGTCTCCGGCACCTTCCTGCTGACCGGCGACATCATCGCACCCCAGGGCTGCGGAGGAGGCTGCGGTGACGGAGGCTGCGGCTGCGGTGACGGAGGCTGCGGCGGGCACTAACCCGGCTCGCGCCCCTATCCCCTAGAGCAAATCCAGGTTGATTTCGCCATGGGTGTGAATGATGCTAGGGCCGGTAAGGGTGGCTCCAAACCGCCCATCGCCGGCTTCGCTCACATCCACGCGGACTTCACCGCCGGGGACCAGCACGCGGACCGAGCCCGTTGTGCGCTGCGCATCGGTTAGCGCCGCAATTGCAGCTGCCACGGTTCCAGTACCGCAGGAACGCGTCTCCCCTACGCCCCGTTCGATGACACGCATGGAAATCGTGTCATCGCTATCCAGCGGTGTGAGAATCTCTAGGTTCACACCGGCGGGAAACATCTCCTCCGAGACGCTAACGTTGTCGCCGAGCTGCATGCTCTTAAGACCATCTACGTCCAGTGCCGGCATCACACATGCCAGGTGCGGGTTGCCCACGTCAACTCCGACTCCGGCGAATTTCCAGGTCGCCGAGCGCCCCTCAACAAAGCCCGTCCCGAGGCCGAGCACCTGCGGCAGCCCCATGTCGACTCCCACGACTGCCCGCTCACGGCTCAGCGAGTCAATTCGAACAGACCGCAGTCCGGCGCGCGTACCGACACGCAGCTGGCCGTCGACGACGCTTTCCGGACTGTGAATGGCCGCCACATAGTGGGCAAACACTCGCACGCCATTTCCGCACATCTCCGCAATCGAACCGTCACCATTGCGGTAGTCCATGAACCAATCCTCCGGGGCAACACCATCGGGAATGGATTTCAAAACTCCCGCTGAGACCAGCTCACCCGCCCTTGCAACGCGCAAGACACCGTCCGCGCCGAGACCCCGCTGCCGGTCGCATACTGCCGCGACGACGTCCTCACTCAAATCAACGGAGACAGAGTCGTCGGGGAAAATGATGAAGTCGTTTTGGGTGCCGTGGCCCTTCGCGAATGAAACCATGCACCCCATCGTAATAATTCCGCCGGCCTGGGCGCTATGCTCCCGCAGCTTCCCAAGCCGCTAGCGCGTTCAAGGCTTGCGTCCGTACGTCCCCGCTCGCGTCTAGCCAACAAATCCTGGGGTCGCGGTTGAACCACGACCGCTGTCGCCGCACATACCGCCGGGTGCCCGTAATCGTGCGATCAAGCGCCGTTTCAAGGTCGTACTCTCCATCGAAGTACGACAAGATCTGGGCGTAGCCAATCGCACGACTGGCGGTCACGCCCTCTCTCAGCCCCTGGCCTACAAGTTCCTCCACCTCGCAGAGCAGTCCAGACTCAAACATGTTCCTGGTACGAAGTTCGATTCGTGGATTCAGCCATTCCGACCGTGTACGCAGTCCCAGAATTCGCGTCGACCATCGCGGCGGGGCGTCTACCGACGGCTTAGATGCCGCAAACGGCTTGCCCGTAAGTTCAATCACTTCGAGAGCCCTGACCGTCCTGCGCGGATCATTCGTCTCAATTATCGACGCCGCCTCCGGATCGATCTGCGCCAATTTCGCGTGTAGCGCCACGGGGCCGATCTCGTCCTGCAGCGCCTCCCACTTTGCACGCACGGCAGCATCGGTCGGCGGAAACTGCCAATCATCCACAAGCGCCTGAACATACATCATCGAGCCGCCGACAAGGATTGGCACTTTACCCCTCGACCGAATCTCCTCAACGTCCGCCACCGCGTGCCTCTGGTAGCTAGCAACACTCGCCGGTTCAGTCACGTCCAGGACATCCAATTGGTGATGCGGAATCCCCCGCCGCTGTTCCACCGTCAGCTTCGCCGTGCCGATATCCATACCCCGGTAGAGCTGCATCGAATCGACGTTGACCACTTCCCCGCCGAATTCCTCAGCAAGTGCCAGCCCTAAGTCCGACTTTCCCGACGCCGTCGGACCTACCACCGCAATCGGCGTCGTATCCGGCTGCTCATTCATCTTCACTGCCCTCTTTTTCAACCTGCCAACTCGCCACGTGGTATCCGATTCCATATGGGCTCGCCGAATAGTGCAATCGCTTTCCGACGCCCACCTGGGCGCCCCCGTCGTTTCCTGCCACAAGCCGGGGAAGACGCGCTAGCTCACGCCAAAGCGTCGAGCAATCGGCGCCGGGGTCCGGCAACTGGAATCCGGCGAGAATACTTTCCGGTATCTCTACACCGCCCCCCGCAATGCGACGGCACAGCTCATCCAGCTCATCGGCACCGTTGATTGCGCCGGTCGGCGACTGATCGCCGAGGCCGAAAGCGCCGTCGATAAGCACGACCAGCGCGGTTTCACCTGCGGAGAGCGCTTCCTCGATCGAGGAGTAGATGATGACTTCATCTCTGCTTTCAGTGCTGCGCTCACTCACACTCTCCAGGAGCCAGCGCCCGAGCAATTCTGAAATACTGGCGCCGGCGGATACCGAAAGATCGGCACCCCACGGCCGAAAGCTACCTTCTAACTGTGGTGATACGCGCAAGGCGCGCTCGCAAGGCGTGATAATTAGTCCCACACGTCGACGGCCGGCGGCGCATTCGCGTACTGCGCTAAGGCAGGCGCGACGAAGTGCCACCGCAGGCTCGGCGGCACCGCCGAATTCGTCGACGGTAACAAGTGCCCTCGGAACAATTGTTAAACGGTAGGTCACGACAATAACGCTACCGTGACTCAAGTATGCGCAGAAAGACAGCCGAAGAATACAGGGAGTCTTCCCATATCCGGTGGCACTACAAACGTCGCGCGCGAATTTCTGGGATACTCAATGAAAGGAATGTGTTTCATGGCAGCCGTGTCGCGCGGCATGTTTTGACAAGATTGGAAGAGGTTTCCCCAATGGCCGGTACCAACAACTCCCCGAAGCCAGGCCCACGCCCCGGACCGCGTCCGGGCCCTCGCCCCGGCGCAGGCGTTGCGTCGACCCCACAACCACATCCGCGCCCAACTCCTCGCTCAGGAACTGCATCCGGCGCTGCTGCCTCGCCTGCGACTCATTCGCGAGCAACCGATCCGACAAAATTCGGTCGCATCGACGAATCCGGGACTGTCTGGCTTGCCACCAAAGATGGAGAGAGGGAAATCGGCTCGTGGCAGGCCGGCACGGCAGCGGAGGGCTACGCCCATTACGGCAAGCGCTACGACGATCTTGCGACTGAGGTCGAACTTCTCGAATCACGTGTCGTCAGCCACCCGGAGGAGGCGCAGACGATCGCACATACTGCGCAGGAGCTGAAGGACGGCTTGCCGACGGCCGCGGTCCTCGGCGATGTCGATGCTCTCGATGCTCGATTGGTTCATGTCATTGAGGCCTCTGCTCAGGCCGCTGAGAAGGCTCAGCTCGACAAGGAAGAGCGACGCAAAAAGGCAATCGCCCGCAAGGAAGAACTCGCCGCAGAGGCGGAGGATTTGGCCGAAAACTCCACCGAGTGGAAGGTTGCAGGCGACCGAATTCGAGAGATTCTCACCGAATGGAAGAGTATCCGCGGCATCGACCGCAAGACTGACGATTTACTCTGGCGCCGCTACTCCCGCGCCCGCGATTCCTTCAACCGTCGCCGTGGATCGCATTTTGCTGAGCTAGATCGCAACCGCGCCGCGGCACGCCGCACAAAGGAGGACATCATCGAGCGTGCGGAGGCCCTCAAGACCTCCACGGAGTGGTCGTCAACGGCAGCTGCATTCCGGGATTTGATGAAGGAATGGAAAGCCGCAGGACGCGCCCCTCGCGAGATTGATGACAAGCTTTGGGCACGATTCAAAGCTGCCCAGGATGAATTCTTCAGTGCCCGAAACGCGGTCAACGAAGCCCGTGACAAGGAGTACGAGGAAAACGCTGCGGCAAAGGACGCCCTCCTCGCCGAGTATGATTCTCGCATCGATCCTTCAAAGGATTTGGATCACGCACGAGCCGAGCTCAGGCAGCTGCAGGAAAAGTGGGAGGAAATCGGCTTTGTGCCGCGCGGCCGTGTCCGAGAATACG
This sequence comes from Corynebacterium lactis RW2-5, assembly GCF_001274895.1. Lineage (NCBI taxonomy): Bacteria > Bacillati > Actinomycetota > Actinomycetes > Mycobacteriales > Corynebacteriaceae > Corynebacterium > Corynebacterium lactis. The sequence continues at coordinate 1,236,397 of NZ_CP006841.1, read as the reverse complement.
AAGATCGCATCGCAGCCCTGGAAAAGCGAGTCTCGGAGGCCGCGGATTCTCAATGGCGTCGCACCGACCCGGAGGCGCAGGCTCGCGTCCAGCAGTTCGCAGATCGCGCAGCGGAGTTCGAAGCCAAGGCCAAAGAACTCGAAGCTAAGGGGAAGAGCTCTCAGGCAGGCAAGGCTCGCGAACAGGCCCAGCAGTGGCGTCAGTGGGCCGAGCAGGCAGCTGACACACTCAAGGAGCTTTAGAGAATAAGAAATCAGCCCGGGCACGATTCCTATTTAAGGAATGTGCCCGGGCTCTTTTTCATCAGCCGTCAAATCAGTCGCGGTGGCGGCGCTTAGCCCGCTGCCGACGATCGTCGACCATCTCGACATCCGTGGTCGTGTTCGGGGTGAGACCAGAGCGCAAATACGCCTGCTGCGCGCGCAGAACCGGGTCGGAGTCGGCGTGGACGCGGCGTTCATTAGCGAGTTCGTGCTGGCGACGGGTGCGTCGGAAAGCAATAATGCTCAACGTGATAGCCAAAAGGAAGCTGCATACGATGCTCAAAGCCAACCCCCACGCGATGCCCTCACCGGCCAGCTCCTGTGGCCGCGATTGACGCATCCAACCGGCAAAAACCGAATACACCGCCTGCACGGAAGAGACAGCCCAGGCTACGAAAGCGACAGTCGTGGTCCTGGTCAGCAGCGTTGCGAAAGCCAGAAGCACACCGACAACCACAAGCACGGAATAAATCCGCTCCGGAGCCGTAGTGAAAAACTTACGGGCAACATCGGTGTCCAGTAGAACATCAAAGCCCAGGACCACACCAGAATGCGGCAGGAAGAAGCTAACTATGAGGCCAATCGCCGCAATTAGCATCGGAATAGCCGCACGCCCTAGCTGCAGCTCCGCTGCAGCTTTGCGCTCTTCGGCGCGCAAATCCCGGCCTTGAAGCGATTCCGCGGTTTTTTCCCCGCTAGTCACAGCCACATCCCTCATTCTTGTTCTCAACCGACGGCTTGCCTATCTTTGGCAATCCTAGTCCGACACCAATCGGAGCAGTAGTTGGAATCTGCCCGATTTCCACGTTATCGCCCGCCTTTGTGCGTCTATGAGACAGCACACCGGAGTCAGCGATGAGGAAGTGCGGCGCGGAGTCGGTAACCCGAACCGTAACGTAATCGCCTGGCCGGATTGAACGATCAATAACGCCAGCGGAGGCCTCGTTCTTCGCAAAGTGGACAAGCCGGCCATCACGGCTGCGTCCGGACATACGGTGAGTCTCGGAGTTCTTACGCCCGTCCGACTGGGTGACCAACAGTTCTACCTCGCGTCCAACGAGCTTTGCATTTTCTTCCTCGGAAATACGCTCCTGCAGCGCGATAAGGCGGCCATAGCGATCTTTCACTACCTCAGGCGGCACCTGCTCGTCCATCGTTGCAGCCGGGGTTCCCGGACGTGGAGAGTACTGGAACGTAAACGCAGAGCTGAAACGAGCCTTCTCGACGACATCCAGGGTCGCTTGGAAATCTTCTTCGGTCTCGCCGGGGAATCCTACGATGATGTCGGTCGTAATCGCAGCATCAGGCATCTTTTCTCTGACTTTGTCTAGGATGCCTAGGAACTTCTTCGTGCGGTAAGAGCGGCGCATAGCCTTGAGAATGCGGTCGGAGCCGGACTGCAACGGCATGTGCAGTTGGTGGACGACATTAGGCGTCTCCGCCATGGCGTCGATGACATCGTCGGTAAACTCCGCCGGGTGAGGCGAGGTAAAACGTAGCCGCTCAAGGCCTTCAATGGCACCACAAGCACGGAGCAACTTCGAAAAGGCGGACTTATCGCGCTCCAATTCCGGATCGGCGAAATGGACGCCATAAGCGTTGACATTCTGGCCCAGAAGGGTGATGTCTGTAACTCCCTGCTGCACGAGTGCCTCAACTTCGGCGAGAATATCGCCAGGACGACGATCCCGCTCTTTACCGCGCAGGCTCGGAACGATACAGAAAGTACACGTGTTATTGCAGCCGACCGAAATACTTACCCAACCCGCGTAGGTAGACTCTCGCTTCGCAGGGAGGACCGAAGGGAACTCTTCCAGAGCGTCCTTAATCTCTACCTCGGCTCGCTGATTATGGGCAGCCCTCTCGAGCAGCGCAGGAAGCGACCCAATGTTGTGGGTACCAAAGACAACGTCCACCCATGGCGCTTTCTCCACCACGACCTGTTTGTCCTTTTGAGCGAGGCAGCCGCCGACGGCAATCTGCATGCCAGGGTGCGCATCCTTCACCGGCTTGAGCTGTCCAAGGGTTCCATAAAGACGGTTATCCGCATTCTCACGGACAGCACAGGTATTGAACACAACCAGGTCGGGCTGGTCGCCCTCTGCCACCGCCTGATAACCGTTTTCCTCAAGCAGACCCGATAGTCTTTCGGAGTCGTGGACGTTCATCTGGCAGCCAAATGTCCGCACCTCATAGGTGCGCGGCGCAGACTGCTGTTCAACAGAGTTCAGAGAAGGGGTAGTCACGGCATTTTAGGTTAGCCGCTATGAAGGCATTTCCCAATTTCCAAACGCTGCATAGAACTGTTCGACGCTAGAGGTTTTAGGCCTACCTAGCAGCTGGTTGACTAACGCAGAAAATGAAACTAGCCGAGTTCCTCATATCGCGCGTCGAGAGCTTCGCGGGCCACCGTCATCGACATATCGGATGGAAAGCCCCTGCGCGCCAATACCCCGACGATTTTTCGAAGATCTTTCTGTTTGTCGGCATAGTTTTCTGGGACGCAGCGAAGCGTCCCCGCCTTTTTGGTAGCAAGTTTGCGCGCGACCATTTCCTCATCGACACGAGTAACTTGTTCTAAAGCATCCGACCGATCAGCGGAGGAAATGCCCTTTTCACGAAGCTCCCGGTCCAAAACGGTTCGAGACTTACCCCGTAGCGAAAATCTCTGCCTAACCCATTCACTAGCGAAGAGCTTGTCGTTGACGAGGCCACCACGGGCAAGGTCATCGACCACCTCTTCAACAATGGCCGGTAGAAACTCCTCAACGGCCAGGAGACGATCGAGAAGTTCCTTACGAGACCTCATCCGCTGATCCAAAAGCCTCAGCGCCTTGGCACGGACAGGAGCCTTAGCCGCCTCATGCCCGGAATCGAACAAAGTTGAACCATCGGCCTGCGCAATCTGCTGCGCGAGCTGTTCAATTTTCCTGACCTTGTCCGACTCCGACTCTGCCAACACCTCTACCCCGCACTCCTTAACTGCAAAACGCTTCCTGTCGACATTAATCGGCAGTTTTATTCATCATCGAGGTCGTCGAAATCAATATCGGGCACGACATCTACTGGTGCATCGATATCAGTTTCTTCCTCAGCGTTCGCATATTCGCCGACACCGAGCTTCTTCTTAATCTTGATTTCGATTTCCTTGGCAAGCTCCGGATTCTCGCGAAGATGCAAACGCGCCTTCTCCTTGCCCTGGCCGAGCTGATCCCCCTCATAGGTAAACCACGAACCAGACTTCTTCACAATCCCGTTATCGACACCCATGTCAATCAGAGAACCCTCACGGGAAATTCCCTCGCCGTAGATAATGTCGAATTCTGCAATCTTGAACGGAGGAGAAACCTTATTCTTTACGACCTTCAAGCGAGTGCGGTTACCAACAGCATCCTGACCGTCCTTCAAAGTCTGGATACGACGGACGTCACACCGCACCGAGGCGTAGAATTTCAGGGCCTTACCGCCAGTGGTCGTCTCCGGCGAACCAAACATGACACCAATCTTTTCACGCAGCTGGTTGATGAAGATAGCGGTCGTTCCAGCGTGCGAAAGTGCGCCCGTCATCTTACGCAATGCCTGGCTCATCAAACGTGCCTGCAGACCCACATGGGAATCGCCCATTTCGCCGTCGATTTCCGCCTTCGGAGTAAGAGCAGCAACGGAGTCCACAACGATAATGTCGATTGCACCCGAGCGAATCAGCATGTCAGCGATTTCCAGTGCCTGTTCCCCCGTATCCGGCTGTGAAACAAGCAGATTATCTGTGTCAACTCCGAGCTTGCGAGCGTAATCGGGATCCAGCGCGTGCTCCGCATCGATGAACGCCGCGATGCCACCCTGCCGCTGCGCCTCTGCAATAGCGTGCAGAGCAACAGTGGTCTTACCCGATGACTCCGGGCCATAGATCTCCACGACGCGGCCACGGGGAAAGCCTCCCAGACCCAAGGCCACATCAATTGCAATATTTCCGGAGGGAATTACCTGAATCGGAGGACGATTGTCATCCCCCAAGCGCATGACAGCGCCCTTACCGAAGTCCTTCTCAATACTTGCCAAAGCAACATCGAGAGCCTTCAAACGATCATTACCCTGACTGGAAGCCGCCGACTTCTTACGAGCCATAATTAGTTCTTCATCCTTTTCATTGTTAGCTTGTACGCCCTGCAGGACCTCCCCACCGACGTCGTCAGCAAGAGTCTCCTCATTAATCTCAGCCTCAAGAATTTCACTCACATCTGTATAGGCGCGGGAAATACCCTTTCGGTTCCATATTCAGACTTTAAGACCACGTATCCGGTTACACCCACGCGCAGAGCATCACGCCAGATTTCTCAACGAGGCGCTACGCAGACAAAGCCCTAGGAGGTTGAGCCTGTGACAGTTATAAAGGCAAACCCGGACTCTCGAGCGTCACACATCAAATAATATGCGAATTTCTGTTCGAATAAAAGCAAGACACGTCGGTAAGCGAAAAATTTTGGGAAGAGACGACAACGCGATTGCAGCAAAATCCTATTCATCCGGACCGCACCAGCGGGTCTCGGGGACATCATGCTCCCGGCAGAGAGCCCACCAGATATCGCGCGGTTCGACGCCGTCCTCCAGGAGTTCCACCGGAGTCTTGCCAAACTCCAACAACACATGCGAATGCAGCAGCCAAGGACCGTGTTCTTTACCAAACTCATGGTCCACAAAAGAATAAAAATCAGCCAAACGCATGCCCACCAAACTACTAGACCTCGCAACGAGCGACCAGGGAGTGCGCATGAACACGTCATCTTCGCTAACTCTAAGGCACCGACCATGCACCCGAACTGAACAACGCTCAAGATAGAGGACTAAGATAACGGTGTGAATAATTCAAAGGTCCTCGATCTCACGCTCATTGCCGCTTTTGCTGCACTGATTATTGTGCTGGGTGGCATTGCCATCCCCGTCGGCGGTTTCGGTGTTCCCATCGTTTTGCAGAACATGGGCATCGCGCTCGCAGGCATGATTCTCGGCGTCAAACGCGGAGGTCTCGCTACGACTCTGTTCCTCGCCGTCGGTCTCGTTAATATCCCCAATATGGCCGGTTGGAAGCCTCTGCTCGCCGCTCTACCCGGCCCGACGATTGGCTACATCTTCGGATACCTGGTCACGGGCTTCGTAGTCGGAGCAATCGCGCAAGCCGCACCGCGGGCTAAGTCGGCGCGCTTCGGAGTGTTCGTCTGCGCAGGACTCGTCGGTGTAGCAATTCAGTACTTCTTTGGTTCGCTCGGACTGATGTGGCGGCTGGACATGGCGTCGGCAGATGCTTTCGCCGCAAACCTGCCCTTCATTGTCGGAGATGTCATCAAGGTCGTTGTCGCTGCGCTTATTGCGACCGCTGTGCTGCAGGCGTTCCCCGACCTCCTACCCGACCGAATCGACCGCCAGCAGCTTCGCGCCCAGGCCAAGACCGCCCAGGACTAAGCAGCACCGATTTCCCACAATCTCGAAAGGGCTACGGGTCGACACATGCCCACTATTACCTTCGACAACGTAGGTGCGACATACTCGGGACGAGAAATTCTCCGCTCGATATCTTTGGAGCTCACTGAACCACGAATCGGAATTATCGGGGAAAATGGCGGCGGAAAGTCGACCCTTGCCCGCTTGATTAACGGACTGGGAACTGCGACCGAAGGCAAGGTCTATTACAACGGGACCAACGTTGCCCGGCACGCAAAGGAGGTCCGCAAAGATGTCGGTTTCATCTTCTCCGATGCCGACAACCAGATTGTTATGCCGACCGTCGCCGAAGACATCGCATTTTCTCTACGTAAACAGAAGCTTCCCAAGCAGGAACGCGAACGTCGAGTCATGGAAGTCCTGAGCCGCTTCGGACTACACAACCATGCCGACGACTCCCCTCACCTTCTCTCTGGCGGTCAAAAGCAACTGCTCGCCCTGGCCTCGGTTCTGGTGCTTGAGCCAACGACAATCATCGCGGATGAGCCGACCACACTACTGGACTTACGAAACCGCCTGCACATTCGCAAGGTATTTGCTCAGTTGAGCCAGCAAATTGTCGTGGTCACACATGATTTGAACTTCATCGACGACTTCGACCGAATCATTCGAGTTCAAGCGGGCCGCATAGTCGACGACGGCAGTCCCGAAGAAGTGATTCCCAGGTACGAATCCGATATGAGAGCCTTCGCAGATGGCGCCGATAGTGACACCAATAGTTAGGTCGATTCCGCGATGATTCATCCTTCGAACGTTCCGCTCGGCATCTACCTCAATCACTCATCGATAGTTCACCGACTGTCGGTTGGCTGGAAAATGCTCGCCGTGACCGCATTCATCCTGGCCGGTGCCGTTTTGGTTGATTCGTGGATCGGTGGCGCGATCTGCATGCTTATCGTCGCTGCTGCCTACGTTGCAGCAAGAATCCCGATTGCAGTGGCACTCAAACAGATCGCTGGGGCTCTTCCCCTGCTACTTTTTCTCAGCGTCTTCCTCTGGTGGAGAGGTGGCTTCCTAGCCGCACTGACTTCATTTTTGACTTTGCTATCCGCAATCATGATGGCTATAGTTTTCACACTAACGACGCGGGTTACTGAGGTCATGGATTTCCTCGTAAACGCCTTGCAACCGTTCGAAAGGTTCGGCGTTCCAGTCGACACGATTGCACTCGCACTATCACTCACACTGAGAATGATTCCACTCCAAGTAATGGCAGCGGCGGAAGTACTCGAGGCTAGGAAAGCCCGCGGCGCCACAGCATCCATCGTTGCCTTTGGTGTTCCGGTTGTCGTCCGGACAATTGGACGGGCGCGCGCGATGGCGGACGCACTGGTCGCCCGAGGCGTCGGCGAGTAAAAAGACACAAAAAAGGGCCTCCACCACCCAATAAATCAAGCGGTGGAGGCCCTCTTTATACCTAGAGCCCACTTACTCCCGGAGGGGAAGTACTTGAATTAGCTGCCCTCACGCAGCTGACGCATGCGCTCGGCCACTGCGGGGTCAGCCGGAGAGGCGCCAGATTGAATCGACTTCGGAGCCGCCGAGCCAGGAAGCTGGTTGCCCGAGCCCATCTCTGCACGAATCTGTTCCAGACGGGAGTGACCGGCGAGCTGAACGCCAGCGGCCTCGACCTCGGCCATGCGCCCCTGGACCGAGTTCTGTGCCAACTCCGCCTGCCCCAGAGCATTCGCATAACGACGCTCAATCTTGTCACGTACCTGATCAAGGTTCGGCGTATTGCCGCTAGAGAGCTGGTTCATAGACTGGAGCGACTCTGAGACCTTCTCCTGCATCTTGGCCTGCTCCAGCTGGCTCAGGAGCTTGGTACGCTCCGCAACCTTCTGCTGCAGCTGCATGGAGTTGCGCTCGACGGCCTTCTTGGCCTGAGCTGCCTGCTGCAGCGACTGATCATGCAGAGCTTTGAGATCCTCAACCGACTGCTCAGCGGTAACGAGCTGGGCCGCAAACGCCTCAGCGGCATTTTCGTACTCGGTAGCCTTAGCCCCGTCGCCTTCCGCGCGAGCCTTGTCCGCCAACTGCAAAGCCTGCCGAGTGTTGCCCTGCAACTTTTCAATTTCCGCCAACTGGCGGTTCAAACGCATCTCCAGCTGACGCTGGTTACCGATAACGGCGGCAGCCTGCTGCGACAGCTCCTGGTGCTGGCGCTGTGCGTCCTCAATAGCCTGCTGAATCTGCACCTTCGGATCAGCATTTTCCTCGATCTTAGAATCGAATGCAGCCATCAAGTAATTCCACAGCTTCACAAAAGGATTAGCCATCGTGTCTTTCCACACCTTTCTCAAGAAAGTGAGCAGGTCACCTAAACGCTCTGACTCATCTTAACAACGCCGTATGAGAATCAGCATTCGATTAGATGAGCACAACCAAAAAATAGTCAATAATTAAAGGATTCACGCGCATTAAAAGCGCGGAATCAGCTCTAAATCGCGGCCATCTCTGGGCTGGCCGCGTGTAGTGCCATGGCACTGGCAGCCTCCACCATCAAATCAGAGACAGCAATGCCCAAGGCCGCACACACTGATGCCAGAAGCTCGGAGGAGACTTCCTTACGACCGCGCTCCAGCTCCGAGAGGTAACCGGGGCTAATCGCCGCCGCCTCCGACAGCTCCCGCAGAGTCAAACCACAGCGAGTTCTAATATCCCGCAGAGTCTCCCCCAGCGCCTCGCGCAGCAGCGGCTCGCGAGACTCGACAGTGCTGACAGAGAGAGAAGCATCAGAAACCGCCGCCTCAGCCTTTGAGGCCTTGCGGTAAGGGACAGTCATAGTTGCGGTGTTATTGCTCATCACTACCTCCAACGCTTCGGGCATCCCTATTGTTCCCGTTTGAGTCAATCAGTTGGGCCCTACCCAACGATTCTCGTAAGCAACTCCGTTATAGCCAGGTCCACAGCCTGACCGCGAATCTCGTTTCGGCCCAGGCCATCGCGGATAGGAAGGCGTACCGCCTCCACCGCGCCTAGGTCATGCGAGGTGTCCATTTTGATACCGCACCAGACCTCCCCAACCGGATGTCCGTCCTGCATATCGGGACCTGCAACCCCCGTCAGTGAGACAGCCCACGATGCCTGGGTCTTTCGAGCCACTCCCAGCGCCATATGCCGAGCGGTTAGCTCCGCAACGGGGCCGAACCGTTCAAGGACGTCCAGGGGGACTTCGGCAAGCAGATTCTTGGTGTCGGTGGCGTAGGTTACCACCCCTCCCCGAAGGACTGCGGAAGCCCCGGGCACGGAGGCGACAGCGGCGCAAAAGAGGCCGGCGGTAAGCGACTCGGCGGCCGCTAGAGTCTGGCCACGCTCGCGCAAGAGCCGGACCAGTCGGCCGGCCTTGTCCTGGGCGGTCAATTCAGAAAGGCCAGACGAGTACATACTTAGCCCCTAATCCGAGACCTTGCCAGCTTCCCGCGAATCGAGAATGTACTGGATACCGGTTACCACGGTGATGACTACCGCGACAATCATTACTGCCCAGGCCGGCCAGTAAAGCCACGGCAGCGGCGCCAAAAACAGCGCGACGGCTAGGGACTGCATGACGGTCTTGAGTTTGCCGCCTTTTGATGCCGGGACCACACGCCCCTGGCGCAGGGCCAACATCCTCCAGATGGTGATTCCGCCCTCCCTCACGACGATGATCGCGGTAATCCACCAAGGCAAAAGACCGATGATATTCAAACCGACGAGCGCAGCGAGCATGAGTGCCTTATCGGCGATTGGATCAGCAATCTTGCCAAAATCCGTAATCAGGTTACGGCTGCGCGCTAGGTGCCCATCCAGTTTGTCGGTGGCCATCAGCAGAGCGAAAACGGCGAAGGCCCACCAACGCCAGTAGGAGGATTCTCCCCCGTCTTGGAGCAGCACCCACAGGAAAACCGGGACACCGATAATACGCAGCACCGTGAGAACGTTCGGGAGGTTCCAGTTAGAAGGCGCATTCGTATTAGCGGATGTAGCAGTCACGGTTGAATAGTTTAGCGCACAGTCCCCGGGCACGTCCCTCGCGGGCAGGCTACGCCAGGCCCAAAGACGGGTGCATGACCGGGATAGACGCGCAGCCTAGGAGCTTGTGTCGTCGAACTGCTCGCGAGGAAGGGCGATGCCGCCCATGTTTTCATCGCGTTTGTTCTTAATCCACGAGGCGACAACGGTCACCACTAGTACTCCGACGATGACGGCGAGCGAGGTCCAAGTCGAGATTTCGGGGACCGTCACGTTCTGGCCGCCGTTGATGAACGGCAGGTTGTTCTCGTGCAGGGCGTGCAGGAGCAGCTTCACGCCGATGAAGGCGAGGATGATACCCAGGCCATACGCGAGGTAGACCAGGCGGTCGAGCAGACCATCGAGGAGGAAGTACATCTGTCGCAGACCCATCAGGGCCAGCGCGTTAGCCGTAAACACGATGTAGGCCTCGTTTGTCAGTCCGTAGATCGCGGGGATAGAGTCAAAGGCGAACATCACATCGATGAAACCGATGGCAACCAGGGCGATTGCCAGCGGGGTTAAGAACCGTTTGCCGTTTTCTTTAATCGAAAGGCGATCGCGGTTGTAGTGATCCGAAATCGGGACGACTGTACGCAGCCACTTAATCAGCCTCATGTCGGAAGGATCCGTCTCGGGCTTATCGACGGCTTCATCCCACACGGTCTTGATAGCCGTGTAGAGTAAGAAGATTGCGAACAGGTAGAAAACATCGGACCATGCGCTAATTACAGCGGCGCCAGCCCAGATGAAGATGCCGCGGAAGAACAGCGCCATTGCGATACCAAACAGAAGGACCTTCTGCTGATATTGCCGCGGAATTTTGAAGGCACCGATAATCAGGGCGAAGACGAACAGGTTGTCAACGCTCAGTGCCTTTTCGGTGATGTAGCCGGATAGGAATTCGACGCCACGGTGGTGATCCCAGAATATCCAAGTAAAGGCTCCGAAAAGCAGAGCAAGCGCCACGTAGAAACCCGTCCAGATGCCGGCTTCCTTCAGGGTCGGATTGTGGGGCGTGCGAACGTGGGCAAAGAAGTCAAAGGCGATGAAGCCAATCACAATTACTACGGTGATAGCCCACACGTATAGGGGCACATGCATAGTTGAACCTCCGGTCGTTTCTAATAAGAACCGGAGGTCTCTCCTGCTTGCCTTTTGCCGCTGGGCTGTCGCGCATTAAACGCCTCAGCCCGCGGGGACAAGTGACGGAACCGGGATTTGCACCACGCGCCATGCCCAGCAGGCAGGACGTGTGTGCAATCCGTGTTGACGATAACCGTCACGGGTTACCGAGAAGCCACCAGTGCAAGGCACTTGTGATTATCGCCAACCCGGGGATACTCCCCTCCACGACGCTCGACTATACACGGTGCGTACTCGACAAGATAAGTAGAACCAAAGTTAGTCCACGTCAGGGCTGGACTTAAGATAACCTCATGCCAAGGACTGGTTGGGATCCGCGTCGACAAAGTTGACATCTTCCTTCGGCGCATCCTCGGGGTTGGCCCCCTTGATCATCCACAGGATCGTCTCGAGCTCCTCGGGCTTGACCAGCACCTCGCGAGCTTTCGAGCCCTCGGAGGGGCCCACCACGCCACGGGTTTCCATCAGGTCCATGAGTCGACCAGCCTTCGCGAAGCCCACGCGCATCTTGCGCTGAAGCATCGAGGTGGAACCGTGCTGTGCGGTCACGACCAGCTCCACTGCCTGAAGCAGGTCGTCTAAATCGTCGCCAATATCCGGGTCGATGTTCTTCTCTGCCTCGGCGGACTTGTCTTCGGTAACTCCCTCAGTGTAGTCCGGCTCTGCCTGCGCCTTAGCGGCATCGACAACAGCCTGGATCTCCTCATCGGTGACGAAGGCACCTTGGATTCGTCGGGGCTTGCCAGCGCCCTGCGGGATGAACAAACCATCGCCCATACCGATGAGCTTTTCTGCGCCGCCCTGGTCCAGGATGACGCGGGAGTCGGTCAGAGACGAGGTCGCGAACGCCAGGCGAGAAGGCACGTTGGTCTTAATCAGGCCGGTGACAACGTCGACCGAAGGGCGCTGAGTCGCCAACACCAGGTGGATGCCGGCCGCGCGGGCCTTCTGGGTGATGCGGACGATGGCGTCCTCGATGTCGCGCGGGGCGGTCATCATCAGGTCGGCCAACTCGTCGACAACACAGACGATGTACGGGTACGGGCGGTATTCACGCTCGGAACCCAGCGGTGCCGTAATCTCGCCGGACTTGACCTTGCGGTTAAAGTCCTTGATGTGACGCACGCGTGCGGACTTCATGTCCATGTAGCGCTGCTCCATCTCCTCGACCAGCCACTGCAAGGCCGCCGCAGCCTTTTTCGGCTGCGTGATAATCGGGGTAATCAGGTGCGGAATACCCTCGTAGGGCGTCAGCTCGACCATCTTCGGGTCGACCAGGATTAGACGCACCTCTTCCGGGTTGGCACGAGTCAAAAGCGACACCAGCATCGAGTTGACGAACGCCGACTTACCGGAGCCCGTCGAACCCGCCACCAGCAGGTGCGGCATCTTCTGGATGGAGTGCGAAACAAACTCACCCTCGATGTCCTTACCTAGGCCGATCAGCATCGGATCGTCGCTGGCGACCGTCCTCGGCGCGGTGAGGACGTCGGCAAGCCTGACCATTTCGCGGTCGTTGTTCGGCACCTCGATACCTACGGCGGATTTGCCCGGAATCGGGGTGAGCAGGCGAACGTTGTCCGTGGCTACCGCGTAGGCGATGTTGGACTGCAGGTTCGTAATTTTCGAAACCTTCACGCCGGGGCCAAGCTCAACCTCGTAACGAGTCACCGTCGGCCCACGCGAGAAGCCGGTCACCTGTGCGTCGACCTTGAACTCCGCGAACACATCGGTGATCGCTTCGATCATGCGGTCGTTTGTTGCGGTACGGGTCTTCGGACGCTCGCCCGCAATCAACAAATCTGTCGAAGGCAGGTGGTAGTCCATCTCAGTCTCGCTTGCCGACGCCGCCCTCGCCGGGGCGAGTCTGGGCTGCGCGGCCTCGAGCTCGGACTTCGGCGTGGTAGCGGGAATCTTCGAGGCGTCGATGCCGGATCGAGCCGCAATTGCGTCCATTGTCCGTCTGGTCGACTCCGAAATGGCGTCACGGGAAGATGCACCGACGGCGGGAATCGTCGCGTCAGTTACCTCGGTGTCACGATGGACGACATCGCTGTGGTTGTCTTCCACATACTCAGCAGACGGATAGGGCAAATCTTCCGTTCCGTCGTATTCTTCCGAGTACTCGGACCGGTCGTAGTCCTCCGCAGCTGCCGCCTCAAATCGAGTGGTTCGAGCGGAGTCATAGTCCATATCAACGGCCGCCGGCTCCGGGTTGCGGTTGATCAGTTCGGTATTGCGGGACGCTACGGAGGGTTCGTCGAGCAGGTCATAGAGGTTTCCGCTGTCATCGCCCTGCGCGAACCGCGACGGCGCACCCTCGAAGGAATCGTGGTCGGGCTCGTCCAGTCCTGCCCCACGGGAGGTCCTCCCGAACGCACGGCTGGATGGTCGATCAGAACCAGAGGTCGGTCGCGAAGATCGTGGCGTGGCGGAACGGCTGCTGCGCGCAGTGCGCGCACGCGGCTTGGGCTGTGCCCGTTCGACTAGCTCTGTTGGGTGATCGAAATCAGAGTCGTCGTAACTATCGTTTTCGCCGTAGCCGTCAGCCTTTCGGTCCAAAAGACTGTCGACGCCTGCGTAGGGATCATCGTTTTCGACTGCATTGCGCTGATTACCACGTCCCTGCCACTCGGAGAGGTTGAGGTATTCCTTAACCGCGTCGATAAGCTGACGAACCGTCGCACCGGAGAGCACCAGTGCTCCGTAAAACACGATGCCCAACAGCAGGATTACCGCGACCCACGGGGTAAATCCGATTGCGAGCGGAGACCCGATGTAACCGCCGATAGCGCCACCAGCTGCGCGTCGCCCTGCCCAGTCAGCGGGCCGACCAGCAGAGATGTGCACGATTGCGAGGAGGCCACCACCGATAAGCGCCGAGCCAGTAGCGACCGCGGGCACGCGATTCCAATGAGGGGACTGCCCCAGCATCATCATGACTGCAACAAAGCCCAGCAGCACCGGAAGCACGAAAGCTCCGACGCCGATTAGCATGCGTACACCGGTTTCGATGAAGTCTCCTACCGGACCAGCGAGGTGAAACCAGGTCGAGCCCGCGAGGACGATTGCGAGAGCCAAGACTAGTAGCGCCGCACCGTCTTTGTTGGCGTGGATCCCCTCTTCCAGCTCGGGTCCCTCCGCGATTTCCACGTCTGTTTCATACGAGGAGGCCTGCTCCGGCATCACATCGTCGTAACCGCTGGCAGCGCTCCTGCGCCGCCTTTTTTTGGTACCAGAATTGTCTGCGCTTTCGCTGCGCGGGGACATGTTCTCCTCTACTTCAGAACTCTTCTTGCGCGAACCAACCGAGCGCGCAAGGCCTGCGACCCCACGCGCGGTTTCAGACCATGCAGACGCCAGACCACGGCCTACAGCGGAAAAGGCGCTGGGAGTGCGCTTGAACTCCTCAGTGGGAGCAGGCTGTGGGTATCGACTAAAAGCGGCATCGCTTGTATGGCGCGGCGCACTACGACGGTGGTCGGTTTTCGTTCGGCTGGTCGCTGGCATGACCACCACCTTACAGCCAGTTCGCCACTATTTTCACATCAGTAACACGCGTGTCATTCAAGATCGCCCCGAACGGCAAGAATATATCGCTACAGCTCGGCTACAGAGATCCACGCACAATTGCCGCTGAATTTCCCTCTATAGCGACGTCTACCTGATCGCGCCCGTAGAGCCAGAGCAAAAGTTCCCCGGCTTCGCCACGGACGGTTACCACGTCCCCTCCCCTATCGGACCGGTCGACAAGCGTCGCCGCCACACCATCGGGACGCGTCACGACGATTGTCGCCGCAGACTTGCGCAGCATAACTTTGCCGAGAGTCGTGACAACCTTCCACAGCTCCCGTGTCGCGGAGGGCGGCAGCTGACGAATAGTCCAACCTTCACGCGCGCGGCGGACATCCTCGTGGTGGATGAAGTTTTCGGCGGTGTTGATATAGCGATCGGCCCACTTCATCGGACTCCACTTCGGAGCACCACTGCCCCATTTCTGGACAACGTTCGCGTAGGGAATTTCATTGACTTCATCGGTCACGGAGTCCAGTCTTCCCTTGAGTGCCGATACGAACACGCCACCTACCGCATCCGGACGGTGCTCTCGGATATAGAGGTGGGTCGCGAGGTCGCGGGTTTTCCATCCCTCGCAGAGCGTTGGAGCATCCGGACCGACGTTGAGCAATAGAGCCATCAATTCTGCGCGTTCTCTCTCTGCAAAAGTCATGCCCTCAGCCTAGACGACTTACGGCAAAGCCCGCATCCGGGCAATGTCTTGCTCGGACGCGGGCAAAAGCCGAAACTTAGGTTTAGAGACTTTCGCGAGACTCCTGGACCTCGTCGTCAGTGACCTCGGCTGCGGATTCAGAGGACATCGGCACAATGGTCGGAACAACCATCGGGCTACGACGCCACTTCTGGTTAATCATCCTTTCAGTACGGCGACGAACTTCCTGAGCCATACGGTAAGGATTACCCTCTCCGCTGCCTGCAAGGTCGAATAGAGTGTCGTCGACAATCTGCTCGACGGCCTCTAGAACTTCCTTGACATCGTCGGAGTAACCGCGGGCCTGCGCCTTCGGCTTCTCCAACGGGCGACCAGTGCGGTTATCGATGACTGCGGTCACAGTAATCAGGCCGCCTTCACGCATCTCTGCGCGCTCGCCGAGAACGTCCGCGTCAACATCACCCATGGTGACGCCATCGACGTAGAGGTTACCGACCGGAACCTGTCCGACAACGCGGGCGCGACCATCGACGAGATCGACAACGACGCCATTCTGAGCCAGTACAACGTTCTCCGGCTTGACGCCAGTGGAGACAGCGAGCTCCTTGTTAGCGCGAATGTGGCGCCACTCGCCGTGAATCGGCATAACGTTCGACGGGCGTGCGGCGTTGTAGAGGAACAGTAGCTCGCCAGCGAAACCGTGACCGGAAGTGTGAACCTTCGCGTCCTTTCCGGTAATCACGGTCGCGCCAATCTGCGAGAGCATATTGATAACGCCGAACACGGCCTCCTCGTTGCCAGGGACGAGCGAAGAGCTCAGGATAATCAGGTCACCGTCACGGACGGTAATCTGACGGTGCTCACGACGGGCCATGCGGGACAGCGCAGCCATCGGCTCGCCCTGAGTACCGGTAGTAACCAGGACAACCTTGTGTGGAGCCATGCGGGCGGCATCGTTCATCTCGACGATGGTGCCCTCTGGTGCGTTGAGAAGGCCGAGCTCCTGGGCGATTCGCATGTTACGAATCATGGAACGGCCGTTGAAGGCGACCTTACGCCCGGCCTTTACTGCGGCGTCAATAACGGCCTGGACACGGTAGACGTTAGACGCAAACGCAGCGACAATGACGCGCTGCTTGGCGTCCATAATCAGTCGGCGCAGGGTCGGAGCCAGGTCCGCCTCCGATCCGGAGAAACCCGGAATGGTGGCGTTGGTGGACTCGCAGAGGAACAGGTCGATGCCCTCGTCGCCGTAGCGGCTCAGCGCCGGCAGATCCGTCGGCTTTCCGTCCGGCGGAGTCTGGTCCATCTTGACGTCACCCGTGTGCACGACCATGCCGGCACCCGTCTTAATGACGATGCCAAGACACTCCGGAATGGAGTGGTTGACGTTGAAGAAACGCAGGTCGAACGGGCCACGCTGAATGTGGCTGGTGTCATTGACCTCGATGACCTTCGGGCGCTGGCGGTGCTCCTGGGTCTTCGCCTGAATCAGAGCCAGCGTAAACCGCGAAGCGATAATCGGGATGTCAGCCCGCTGCTTCAGAAGCCACGGAATAGCACCAATGTGGTCCTCATGGCCGTGGGTGACGACCAGGGCCTCGACACGGTCCCACTTGTCCTCCATGTAGGAGAAGTCCGGCAGAATCAGGTCAACACCGGGCTCGTCCGAGCTCGGAAACAGAACGCCACAGTCGACGATGATCAGGCGGTTCTTGTATTCCAGAACCGTCATATTGCGGCCAATCTCGGAAATACCGCCGAGGGCAACCACACGCAGGCCGTCCTTCGGGGCCTTCGGCGGGGAGGGCAGGCGCTGAGTCAGGTCAGCGCCCTGCATCGACTGGACGACGTTACGACGATTGCCGCGGCCACCACGGCCGCCACGGGAACCATTCTTGTTGTTGCCGCCACGCCCGCCCCGGCCACCGCGGGAACCACGCGACGACGAGTTGGACGAATTGGACGAGGCCTTCCGCACCTCCGACTTGGAATCCGACTTCTCGGAGCGAGCCGAAGCGGACTGCGATGAGCTCTTACGTGGCCTCGATTCCTTCTTCTGCTGCTCAACTGCATTGTCGCCGTCGGCAGGCGGCCCTGCCTTGCGCGTTACCTTTCGGGCGCGAGAGCGTCCTTCAGCCACTAGAGAACACCTGCCTCTCGCATAGCAGTTGCGAGCAACTCAAGTTGCTGGTCGTTCGGTGCGATTTGCGGCAAGCGCGGATCTCCTATCTCAATGCCCTGCAGGCGCAGGGCAGATTTTGCAAAACTCACTCCACCGAGAGCTGCCTGAGCAGCGAAAAGCGGAGTCATCTTCGCGTGGGCCGCCTGCGCGCCCGCCAAATCGCCCTTGTCAAAGCAAGAGCGAACCTCGGCCAGGAGCTTAGGGGCGGCATGTCCGATGACGGAGATGAAACCAGTGGCGCCAATCGACAGCCAGGGAAGGTTCAGAACATCATCACCGGAGTACCACGCCAAATCAGTATTAGCGATAATTCCAGCGGCAGTACCCAAATCACCCTTGGCGTCCTTAACGGCCAGGATGTTCGGGTGCTCCGACAGACGGTAAATGGTATCAGCTTCAATCGGAATTACCGACCGAGGCGGAATATCGTACAAGCATACGGGGGCATCGGTAGCGTCCGCCACCGCAGTGAAGTGCCGGAACAGGCCCTCCTGATTCGGCTTCGAGTAGTACGGCGTGACCACGAGCAGCGAATCCGCGCCCGCCTCAACAGAGGCCTTGGCCAATTCGACCGACCCCGCAGTATTATTAGTGCCCGCACCGGCCATCAGCTTGACCTTCTCGCCCAGCTCAGCGCGGACTGCACGCAGCAACTGCAACTTTTCCTCGGTCGTAGTCGTGGGCGACTCGCCCGTGGTGCCGGCCAGAATCAGGCCGTCGCAGCCACCATCGACCAGGTGGCCGGCGAGCTTCACTCCAGCATCTACGTCGAGATTTCCGTCCTTGTCAAACGGAGTGACCATAGCTACGGCCACGGTGCCGAAAACATCAGCGCCGCGTGTAGAAGCGTATCCAGTGCTCATTTTTGGCTACCTATTCCTAGATCTATTACGTGTGATCTTCTTTACGTTCGATCTTTTCTCCACCACTCTACGTGGCATTACCCTTCAAACGCGTAAGGACTCGACGCAACCACGGATCCGTCCCGCAACTGCGTAATCTCAAAATCCCCGAAAGCAATCGGAGCAACCCGGCGCAGCTCTTTCAAGCAAGCGACAGCAAGTGCCCGAATCTCTGCGTCCGCGTGCTCAGTGGCTCGCATGGAGATGAAGTGCCTCCACGAGCGATAGTTTCCGGTCACAACGATGCGCGTCTCCGTTGCGTTCGGCAACACCGCCCTAGCCGCCTGGCGAGCCTGCTTTCGTCGCAGCAGGGCGTTTGGCTCGTCTGCCCACTTCTCCTCCAGCGCGTCGAGAAGCTCCCCGTAGGCGAAGCGCGCCTCATCCACCGACTTCTCGAAAAGCCGAAGCAACTCCTCGTCCGCAGCAATCGCGGCGGGAACCACAACGTTATTGGAGCTCGCCGGCACGAACCGCTGGGACAGTTGGGAAAAAGAGAAGTGCCGATGCCGCGTTAGCTCGTGGGAGCACGACCGGGACAGGCCCGTGACGTAGATACTCGCGTTGGCGTGCTCAAATAGCGAGGTATGCCCTACCTCGAGCACATGCCGGAGATAGCCCTCGTTAGTTGCGGTGCGAGGATTCGGCTTATCCCAGGTCTCGTAGCAGGCGCGACCGGAAAACTCGATGAGGGATTCGCCACCCGAAGCATCGGTCTCGAACTCGATGCCTTCCGGCGGGAAAAAGCTCGTGGCAGCAATCAGCTGCGCCTTGAGGTGTACGTTTTCAGACATTTTCTTGCAAACCGGTAAATCTACAGCCCCAGGAAAGGCTCGAGGCCGACAGTCAGGCCCGGGAATTCGCCGATCTTGCGCACGCCGAGAAGCACGCCCGGCACGAAACTCGTCCGGGAGTAGGAATCCTGCTTAATCGTCAGAGACTGTCCCTCGGCGCCGAAAATCACGGTCTCGTGTGCGACCGAGCCGGTCATGCGCACCGCGTGCACCGGAACACCCTCAACCTCCGCGCCGCGTGCCCCCTGAAGTGTTTGCTCTGTGGCATCGGGCTGGCCCCCCATCCCCGCTTCACGACGCGCACGCGCAATCGCCTCCGCAGTGTGAATGGCGGTACCGGACGGCGCATCCTTCTTAAACGGATGATGCATCTCAATGACTTCGGCGGAGTCGAAGTACGGTGCCGCAAGCTCCGCCATCTTCATGGTGAGCACCGCGGAAATGGCGAAGTTCGGTGCGATGAGCACGTTGGCGCCGTTATCGGCGTCGGCAAGCCACTTGCCTACCTGCTCCAGTCGCTCCTTGGTAAAGCCGGTGGTGCCGATGACGGCGTTGATGCCGTTGGCGATGCAGAACTCCAGGTTTGCCATCACTGCATCGGGCTGAGTGAAGTCGACAACAGTTTCGACGCCGGCATCGACCAGCGCCTGCAACTCATCTTCGTGGTCTAGGCCTGCAGCCAGCTCGAGATCGTCGGCGGCGCTAACAGCCTCGCAAATGGTGCTTCCTACCTTGCCTTTGGCACCGAGAACGCCAACCTTGATGTTGCTCACTGCAGCAAATCCTTCCGTTAGGGTTTAATCTTTAATTCCTAACCATAGGTCGAAAGCGGACATTTTTGTGTCACCAGCCCCGGTATCGGCCCAATAATTCTTATTTAGTAACTGACGGAAAGTGGTCCTCATTTGACTGGCGAACCCCAGGAAACGGTGCAAAAAGATTCCGGCAATCCCCGATCCCGCACCCCTTACATGGCAATCTACGTCCTCCTCGCGGCGGCGTTCATGGCGATCCTGAACGAGACTGTCATGAGCGTGGCTATCCCCGTCGTCAAGGCGGACCTGGGCATCAGCGCCGCCACCGCCGGCTGGTTGACCACTTCATTCCTGCTGACAATGGCCGTCATCATCCCCACGACAGGTTACCTCGTCGGGGCGTTCCGGCTCCGCACTCTTTTTGCCGTGTGCCAGGGACTGTTCGTGGTAGGTACGGCAATTGGTATCTTCGCGACGAACTTCCCAGTCGTAATCGCCGCCCGCATCGTGCAGGCGTCCGGCACCGCCGTGCTGCTGCCGCTGCTGATGACGACGGTGCTCAATCTAGTTCCGGAAAACGAGCGCGGCCGAATGATGGGCAGGCTCACCGTGGTAATCGCCGTAGCGCCGGCCATCGGCCCCACTATCTCCGGCCTCATCCTGGAGCTATCAAACAGAGACTGGCACGCACTGTTCGAAACTATGCTGCCCCTCGGGCTGGCAGTATTAATCGGCGGCATGTTCCTGCTTCCAAGATCCGGCGAGAAATCCCACAAGCATGTGGACATCCTCTCCGTCTTGTTGAGTGCGGGCAGTTTCGGACCGCTGGTCTACGCGCTTAGCCGCATCGGCGCCAACTTCGGCGCGATGGCGGCAACTATGGCTGTCGTCGGCACGGTTCTGCTGGTGTGGTTTACCCTGCGCCAGGTGGAGCTAGCGAAAACTGACCGTGCATTGCTGGATCTTCGGACGTTTAAAACGCCCAGCTTCCGAGTTTCCTCGATTATTTTGTCCGTCAGCTTCATGATGATGTTCGGCGTCATCATAATTTTGCCGCTCTACCTGAGTCTTCGCGGAGTAGAAATTAAGACGATTGGCCTCATGCTGATGCCGGGGCCACTGATTATGGGGCTAATGGGGCCTGCGGTCGGACGCCTCTTCGACAAGTACGGCGCTCGTCCGCTCGCGGTACCAGGCGCCATCGCTCTGACGCTCGGAGTCTTTGGGCTCGGATTCATCACCATGTCCACGCCTCTGTGGTGGATTGTGGCGTGCCATATCGTCTTCGAGATCGGCCTGGGCTTTCTATTCACGCCCCTGTTCACATTCGGTCTCGGGGACTTGCCCCGCAACCTTTACCCCGATGGTTCTGCAATCACCAACACGTTGCAGCAAGTCTTTGGCGCGGTGGGGACTGCGCTGTTCGTCGCACTGTCCTCGGTGGCTACGGCCATCATGGCTCCGTCCGGCGCAGAAACCGCTGCAGCCCCGGAGGTTGTCCGGGGCTACAGTGCCGCAATGTTCGTCGCAGCGGCGATTGGGCTTGGCGTTGTCGCGCTGACTTTCCGCATCAAGCGCAGCCGGGAGAAAGTCCAGCTACGCTAATCCGGCAGGCACCGCGCCCCCACCGAGGGATTCGCGATAAGAAATTCGGGCTCAGGCATTCCCAGCTTGCGCGCACGCGCCGCAATCTCCTTCGCCGCAATCGCGATGCGGTCCTCCGGCAGCAGCGCAATCGCGCTTCCGCCGAAGCCGCCGCCGGTCATCCGCGCTCCCACTGCGCCATTTTCCAAAGCCACATCGACGGCCAGATCCAGCTCCGGGCAGGAGACCTCATAGTCGTCGCGAAGCGATAGATGGCTGGCAATCATGAGCGTGCCAAAGGCATCGAAATCCCCCGCCTCCAGGCGCTCGATAGCCTGCGCGGTCCGATCGATCTCGGTTACGACATGGCGCACGCGCCGGGCGACGATATCCACCCATTCGTCCGTGGCGTATCCCTCGGCCACGTTCTCAGCTGCCCACTGCTTCGCGGCCCCAATCGCGTCATCGAGCTCGCGCAGGTTCTCCACACCCAGCCCAGCAGTAACCTCGTCGATGACTCCGCGCCGGGAAGCGTATTTGCCGTCGACCAGGGCATGCCGAACATTGGTGTTGATTACGAGAACCTGCAGGCCCACCGCCGAGAAGGATGCCGAAACCTGGCGGTCCGTGTTGTCGAGAAAATCAATTGCGAGGGCGTGGTCTCCCCTGCCCTTCATGGCGATGCGCTGATCCAGGCCGCCCGTGGAAGCGCCGACAACCTCGTTTTCCGCGCGAATCGCGGCGGCGATGATTCCCGCCACCTCCTTATCGGTCGGCCCCCGGCCGTGGGAGAGCTCGAACGCCGCGATACCGACCGAGCACTCGAGCGCGGCGGAGCTGGATAGGCCACCGCCAATCGGGACGTCCGAGGTCAAGGCAATATCGAATCCGGGAGCATCCTTTGGCAGTAGCCCCGATTCCCGCATCGCCCAGATAGTGCCCACTGCGTAGCCGGCCCAGTTGGCCGGGCTCAGCGGCCCGATTTCGCCGAACCGGATGGAGAAGGGCTCGCCGGTCGGGCTCAGGTCCGAGATGACCCGCAATGTATCGTCGTCACGCGAGCTGACAGCCGCGAAGGTGTTCTGCGACAGAGCAAACGGAAGACAGATGCCATCGGCGTAGTCGACGTGCTCGCCAATTAGATTGACGCGGCCAGGCGCCGCGAACGTGCCCGCGGGTGCGTAGCCGTAGGAGTTCTCGAAGAGCTTTACGACGTCGGCAGCGCCCTGCTCCGCGTTACGCGTCGGCGCCCATTGGGCTACGCCTACCTCCCGGAAACGTCGGGCAATTGCCTCCGGCGTGGTGTCGGAGATCCACGCGCCCTGGCCGGATTCCGACCCCGCAAGGAACTTTATCCGCCCTGCAGAGCGCATCATCGAGTAGAGCTGCAAGTGGAATCGGCCGTATTCGTGATCCTTGCCTACCGGCGCCTGATTCCACGCCGCAATGTACGGGGTCTTGTCAATGCCCGGGAAGAATCGGTCGATCCGACGCAGCAGGTCGAGGTACATCGCGGTGAGCTCGTCCTTCTCCGCGTCATTGAGCTCGCTGAAGTCGCCGATTGCGCGGTTGGCCATCAGCATCACCTCGACAGGCCACTTTGCAGCGGCCGGGACAAAAGCGGTGAAGTGCTCGCCCTCGCTGATGATCCGCTTTCCGGAGGCTTGCTCCGCGGCGAGGACATCGTCAAAGAGGTCCCTCCCGGTGGCCTCTCGGTGTGCCTTGGCCCGGGCTGCGATAGAGGCCGCGCGGCTGGGCAGGTACGGGTAGGAGTAAATCTGGCCGTGCGGGTGCTGTAGCGTCACGCCGATTTCCTCGCCGCGGTTTTCGAACGGAAACACCAGCCTGACACCATCGATGGCGCTTAGCTCCGCAGTTCGGTTCGCCCAAGCTTCCACAACAGTGCGGGCCCTCGAGAAGCTCAAGTCTCGGAACGAATCCTTCACGTGCGGGGTAAAGCAGACGACTTCGCAGCGCGCCAGCGCCGGACGGCGCGGGTAGAGCTCGTTTCCGTCGACAGTCCGGGCGAAATCCTCCGGCACTTCCATGTGCATCGACAGCGATGGGAAACGGTTTTCGAAGACGACTACGTCGTAGTCGTCTGCGGGGACCTCGGTCGGCGGTTGCCCGGCGACGGTCGGCGCGAGAGGATTCTCGTTGGCCGGCGGCATAAAAGTGCGGTTCATGCGGTGCGCCGCATAGCAGTTCCACTCGCCGGTGAGAGGATCCTGCCGCAGCTCCGAGTCGGTAATTGCCAGCGGAAGGTCGCGCTCATCGTCTAGTTTGCGGGTCTTTTTACCCGCGACGTAGTCCGGCTCATCGTCGAAGTAGAGCAGCTCGCGCCCGTCGGAAAGCGTGGTCCGGGTAATCCGAAATTCGTGGGTCCCGTTACCTTTTGCAGCCATTACTCCGGGTCAGCCTCCTCCACTACGGTCGGGCGAATCTTTGCCCAGACGAAGAACACTGCTGCAACGACGACCAGTGCGATGCCTGTGTAGAGGTTGTACATTGGCTCCTTCGCAGCACCCGTGTCAGGGTTAATGCCCGGGTCCAGCGCCAGGTACGCGACCAACAGTACGAGGCCGTAGATACCCATTAGCGCACCAATGACGTTTCGAACGTCGAAGGCACCGGCGGATTTCTTAGAAGAGTTCGTGATACTCGACATTGTCGTTTGCCTCCTATGCGAATACGACGTTCAAAACGATGACGAGGACAAGGCACAAGATTCCCAGCGGAACGGTGCGCTGGTACCACGGCAGCGAGGCTTCCGCGGCATCGGTCAGGTGCGCCTTCGGGGTGACGGACTTGACGAAGCCCACCAGCTCCTCGTCCGGCTTCGGCTGGGTTACCAGCGACACGGCAACCGCCACGATTACGTCGACGACGAAGGCAATCGATGCCGCCACAAACGCGGTGCCCTGCCCCGGCAGGTTGAACAGAGTGCTGCTTGCCGACGTAAATTCCGCCACGTACCAGTAGATGATCGCTGCGCCGGTACCTGAGACGAGGGATGCCCAACCTGCGGTCGGGGTCATGCGCTTCCAGAACATGCCGATGAGGAATGTTGCGAACAGAGGTGCGTTGAAGAATCCGAACAGCGTCTGCAGGTAGTCCATAACGTTGCCGAAGTTATTGGCAATCAAAGCCGTGAATACCGCGATGGCGGTCGCGGCGATCGTCGCCACGCGCCCGACGGTCAGGTAGTAGTCATCCTTGCGGTCCTTGACGACGTAGGTCTGCCAGATGTCGTAGCTAAACACCGTGTTGAACGCGGAGATATTTGCGGCCATGCCCGCCATGAATGCCGCAAGCAGACCAGCGATGGCGATGCCGAGAAGGCCGTTGGGCAGAAGGTCGCGCATGAGGTACAGGATTGCGTCGTTCGGCTGGGCGGACTTGTCCATAATTGGCGTTACCGTAGCGCCTGCCACCATGCCCGGAATCACCACGATGAAGGGGATGAACATCTTCGGGAAGGCACCAATAATCGGAGTCTTGCGCGCCGAGGAAAGCGAGTCTGCGGCCATGGAGCGCTGGACCTCGACGAAATTGGTGGTCCAGTAACCGAAGGAGAGCACGAAGCCGAGGCCGAATACCAGGCCGATGACGGATACCACGGGGTTGTCAAAGCCGGAGATTTCCGTTCCCGGCCAAGTGTGGAAGTGCGAGGAAGCTGCGACCTTTTCCTGCAGACCGGACCAGCCACCGACCTGATGCAGGCCAATCATGGTCAGAGGAAGCAGTGCCGCGATAATAACGAAGAACTGCAGCACCTCGTTGTAGATGGCTGCGGACAATCCGCCGAGAGTGATGTAGGAAAGCACAATCACGGCTGCGACAATCAGCGTCACCCACAGAGGCCAGCCCAGCAGAGAGTTGACAACCTTTGCCAGGAGGAGGAGGTTAACGCCGGCGATGAGCAGCTGTGCGATGGCGAAGGACAGGGCGTTGACCAGGTGAGCTCCCGGTCCGAAGCGCCGGAGCATGAACTCCGGGACAGAACGCACCTTCGAGCCGTAGTAGAAGGGCATCATCACGATGCCGAGGAACACCATCGCCGGGATGGCGCCGATCCAGAAGTAGTGCATGGTCTGGAAGCCGTACTGGACACCGTTTGCGGAGTGTCCGACGATTTCGACGGCGCCCAGGTTAGCCGAGATAAAGGCCAGGCCTGTCACCCATGCAGGAAGTGACCTGCCGGAAAGGAAGAAGTCGATAGAGCTCGACACCTTGGAGCGCGCGGCCCAGCCAATGCCGAGAACAAAAACGAAGTAGAGGGCGACGAGGGAGTAGTCAACCCATGTCGCGTCTAGTCTCAGTGCCGATTGTGCCAAAATCACAATGGCCCTCCTAGCGTTGGAGTTAATGGATTCAGAACCAGTTGCAAAAAAGTTCCGCAGAACCTTTACATCTGTTTACGAGTTTAAATTCCACCTAACCGACACTGAACGACCATCACTGTTTCCTAACCCAAATGGGTGGAGCCCTACTTTCGATTTAGTACTTGCAACCCCATGACCAGTTGTTTTACCTCTCCGAAATTCAACGTTATTACCCCCCTACCTGAACGCAATGCGTCCGGAGGACAAGTCATCGGTTCCACCGCAATTGCCTTCCCGTGGCCGGGGAAGCCCTCACGCCTAGCGGGGTCGGCCGTATAAACCTGGAACCAGGCAAAGTTTTCGTCCGCCCAAAGCCTTACCCCTCGGCCATCCGGACCGGTCAGCTTCGCTTCACGACGGCCACCTCCCTGGACTCCGCCGTCTGCGGAATCAAAGAAACAATGATCGAGCCATACGCCAGCTAGAGGTGCCGCTGTCCCGACGCCCTCCAGAACACGGTCGGCGTCGATAGCCGGGCCGGCCGGAAGATTTCGAATGGGCTCCAGGGGAAGGTTCTTGTCCACGGGGAGAGTCAGGCTACAGCCATTGACCTCCTCGCCCAACGCGCACAGGTACGGATGCCACCCGAATCCGAACGGTGCCGGTTGGTCCGAACAGTTTTTGACGCGGACCTCCCCGACGAGCCCTTCGTCTTCATCGACGCTCCAGGTCACGGACAACTCCAGGGGCCACTTCCACCCCGGCTCGTCGGCAATTGTCGTAGTCAGGGTCACCGAATCTAGCTTTGTCTCGCTGACCTGCCACAGCCGATCTGCGACGAAACCGTGGATTGCATTGGCGCGAGACGGCTCCGTGATGTCGAGCCGGCAGACATCACCGTCGAAGATAAAGACCCCATCCGCCACTCGATTCGGCCACGGAGCGAGAAGTGTTCCAGCGGACAGGGGCGGGTTGAACCCCTTCGGATAATCCGTCAGCAGAGGCCTGCCCTGGTAAGTACAGGCCCTCGGCCCTCCTCCGAATACCGAAATACTCGCCTCATAGTCTCCCGCGGAGATATCCACGAATTCATGCTCATGCGCAATGAGCTCCACTTCCCAGGGCTCCCATCTTCTTCTTGGTCGTCCGCCCCTCCCCTACCGAGCGACACCGATTCCGTACAACTTGCTAGTTCCCGGAATAGCACAAAACCCGCCACCTAGGTGACGGGCTTAACGCTCCTGATTGGCCTGAGGCCGGGAAGTTCTTAGTTCTCTTCGACCGGGACCAGTGAGATCTTGCCGCGGTTGTCGATGTCGGCAATCTCGACCTGAATCTTATCGCCAACGTTGATGACGTCCTCGACCTTCTCGATGCGCTTATCGCCACCGAGCTTCGAGATGTGCACCAGGCCGTCGCGGCCAGGAGTCAGCGACACGAACGCACCGAAAGCAACAGTCTTAACGACGGTGCCCAGGTAGCGCTCGCCGACCTTCGGCAGCTGCGGGTTAGCAATCGCATTGATTTTCTCGATAGCGGCATCCGCGAACTCGCCGGTGGTCGCGGAGACGAACACGGTCCCGTCTTCCTCGATGGAGACATCAGCGCCGGTCTCCTCGGTGATGGCGTTGATTGTCTTGCCCTTCGGGCCAATCAGCTCACCGATCTTGGAGGCCGGAATCTTCACGGTCGTGACCTTAGGGGCGAGCTTGCTCATCTCGTCTGGGGTCTCGATGATCTCCGCCATGGTGTCCAGAATGGTCAGGCGGGCATCACGGGCCTGAGCCAGAGCATCTGCCAGGACCTTCGACGGGATGCCATCGAGCTTGGTGTCCAGCTGCAGTGCGGTGACGAACTCGCTGGTACCGGCAACCTTAAAGTCCATGTCGCCGAAAGCGTCCTCGGCGCCGAGGATATCGGTCAGCGCAACGAACTTCTCCTTGCCGTCGACCTCTCCGGAGACGAGACCCATCGCAATGCCGGCCACCGGCGCCTTCAGCGGAACACCTGCGTTGTACAGCGACAGGGTCGAGGCACAAACCGAGCCCATCGAGGTCGAGCCGTTGGAGCCCAGGGCCTCGGAGACCTGTCGAATGGTGTACGGGAACTCCTCGCGAGAAGGAATAACCGGAACCAGGGCGCGCTCGGCCAGAGCACCGTGGCCAATCTCGCGGCGCTTCGGAGAACCGACACGGCCGGTCTCGCCGGTGGAGTACGGCGGGAAGTTGTAGTGGTGGATGTAGCGCTTCGAGGTATCCGGAGTCAGCGAGTCAATGGTCTGCTCCATCTTCAGCATGTCGAGAGTGGTGACACCCAGAATCTGGGTCTCACCTCGCTCGAACAGGGAGGAACCGTGTGCACGCGGAATCAGGTCGACCTCGACACCGAGGTCGCGAATATCGGTGACGCCACGGCCGTCAATGCGGAAGCCCTCGGAGAGGATCTTGCCGCGAACGATCTGCTTCATCACCGCGTTATAGGCAGCGCGAATCTGCTTAGACGCTGCAGCCTCATCGACATCGTCGGAAACGAAGCCGTCGATAAGCGACTGCTCGATCTCCTCCATGTAGGCGTTGGTGGCGTCGTCGCGGTCCTGCTTGCCGGGGATGGTCATCAGTCGGCCGAGCTTCTTCGAAGCCTTCTTCTCGACGGCCGCAAAGACATCATCGGTGTACGGCGGGAAGAGCGGGAACTCCTCGACCTCCTTCGCGGCGCGCTTAGCCAGGCCGGCCTGCGCCTCGCAGAGAATCTTGATGAACGGCTTTGCAGCTTCCAGACCAGCCGCAACCACGGACTCGGTCGGTGCGGGTGCGCCGTCGGCGACACGCTCGACGACGTGCTCACCCGCGCCCGCTTCGACCATCATGATCGCAACATCGTCGACGTTGCGGCGGCCGCGCTTGCGGGTCACGATGCGGCCCGCGACAACCATCTCGAACAGAGCGGCCTCATGCTGCTCCTCGGTCGGGAAGGCGACCCACTCGCCTTTCGGGTGCTCGTCATCTGCGATCAGAGCGATGCGGACGCCACCTACTGCGCCGGAGACCGGCAGGCCGGACAGCTGAGTAGCAGCAGAGGCACCATTGATGGCGACGACATCGTAACGATCCTGCGGATCCCAGGACATCACGGTGATGACAACCTGGACCTCGTTGCGCAGGCCCTTGACGAAGGTCGGACGCAGCGGGCGGTCAATCAGGCGGCAGGCCAGAATCGCGTCAGTCGAGGGACGACCCTCACGGCGGAAGAAAGAGCCCGGAATCTTGCCCGCGGCGTACATGCGCTCTTCGACATCCACGGTCAGTGGGAAGAAGTCGAAGCCCTCGCGCGGCTGGTTCGAAGCGGTGACGGTGGACAGCAGCATCGTGTCATCGTCGAGGTAAGTGGTGACAGAACCGCCTGCCTGACGGGCCAGCTGGCCGGTTTCGAAGCGAATGGTGCGGGTTCCGAAATCACCGTTATCAATGGTTGCTACGGCTTCGGTGATGCCGTATTCCTCATCGACAAAGTATTCAACAGCGTTGCTGTTGGTCATAGGGGGTTACTCCTAGGAAGTATCGAGGCGATCATCGATGTCGCCTTCTAAGACTAGTTGACTTACAACGGGAATCGATTTTAGCAGCAGAAGCCCCGAAAAGCCCATTGGCCGCCGTTTAACACGCCGATGGGTACCGCACACGAAAAAGCACCGCCACTCCCCCTTTCCCTTTTCGAGAAGGAAGAATGCAGCGGTGCTTGAAAGTCTTATTCGACTGAAGATTAGCGACGCAGACCCAGGCGCTCGATCAGCTTACGGTAGCGCTCGACATCGTTGTCCTGCAGGTACTTCAGCAGGCCCTTACGGCGACCGACCAGGAGCAGCAGGCCACGACGGGAGTGGTGGTCGTGCTTGTGGAACTTCAGGTGCTCGGTCAGCTGACGAATGCGGGTGGTCAGCAGGGCAATCTGCGCCTCCGGGGAACCGGTGTCGGTCTCGTGCAGGCCGAATTCCTTCAGAATCTCAGCCTTCTTCTCAGTGCTCAGTGCCATGAGAATTCTCCTTCAAATCAACTTGTAGTCGTTATTTCAGTCCGCACTTAAAATGGCCATAGACGCAACTGCTCGCGGACCGCAGTCACAGCCGAGGAGTAAGACTATCAGTTCGCGTCTGCGTTTTCCAAAATGGTGCGGGTCTCGGCCACATCCTGATTCATCCGCTCGATCAGGGCCTCCAGGCCGTCGAACTTTTCCATCCCTCGAATCCTGCCCACGAACTCGATGTGCCCGTCGACTCCGTAGAGATCCGCGTGGCGATCGATGACAAAGGCCTCCACCGTCTTGTGGGTATCACCGAAGGTCACGTTTGAGCCGACGGATACGGCCGCCGGGTAGCGGACGCCGAATTCGATGTCACCGTTTGCATCCGGAGTCGGACGCAAGTCGGTCGCGGTCGCTCTAAACCACGCGGCGTAAACGCCGTCCGCCGGGACCGCGAGTCCCTCCGCAAAGTCGATGTTTGCCGTCGGGAATCCGAGTTGAGCGCCTCCCCTGCCCTGGCCGTGAATCACGCGTCCGTCGACGCGGTAGTAGTAGCCGAGGCAGTCGGACGCGGCTTCCACTGCGCCGTCGGCAAGCAGGTCGCGAATCCGGCTCGAGGAGACGCGTTCGACTACACCGTCGGCCTCGACGTCGAGAAGTGGGACGATGGTGACGTCGATGCCGAACTTCTCGCCGTGGCCTGGCATGGACTCGGAGGTGCCCTTCGCCATCTTGCCGTAGGTGAAGTTCTCTCCCACGTAGACGGCCTTCGCGTGCAGCTTCTCGCCGAGAACCACGCGCACGAATTCCTCCGGCTCGATGCTCGCAAAGGACTTGTCGAAGGCGATGACCAGCATCGCGTCAACCCCCTGGGCCTCCGCCAGCTCCGCGCGACGCTCTACCGTCGACAGCCCAGCTGGAACCTTGTCGGGCGCGAAGAGCGCGACGGGGTTCGGATCGAAGGTCATCATGATCGACTTCGCGCCACGAGCCGCCGCCTCTTCGACGGCGCTGCGCACAAGGATCTTGTGCCCCTTGTGAACGCCGTCGAAAACACCGATGGTTACGACGGCATCGCCGAAGTCTGCGGGTACGTTGTCCAATCCATGCCAAATCTCCACAAGGAGACAGTCTAACGCGTGGCCCTGTCGTGCACCGCAAATGGAACAACATAGGATTGCGGCTATGACCAAAAACGCCACCGCTTCCGACCCGATCGCAGACTCGGGCATTGTCATCGTCGATAAGCCGGAAGGGTGGACGAGCCACGACGTGGTTGGGAAACTGCGCCGCATCTTCCGCACGAAGAAGGTCGGACACTCCGGCACCCTCGACCCGATGGCCACTGGCGTACTCGTGCTGGGCATCGGCCGCGGCACCCGCTTCCTCCCTCACGTGCACGCCGACACGAAGTCCTACGCCGCCACCATTCGGCTGGGCTCTTCTACGCTTACCGACGACCGTGAGGGCGAGACCCTCTTCGCCGCCTCTGCGGCCGATGTGACGGGCGAGCAAATCGGCGCGCAGGTAGCGAAACTCACCGGCGAGATTATGCAGGTCCCGGCGTCGGTGTCCGCTGTGAAGATTGACGGAGTCCGGGCGCATGAGCGGATTCGGCGCGGCGAGAGCGTCGACATTCCGGCGCGGCCCGTGACCGTGTCGCGCTTCGACGTGCTCGACATCCGCCGCGATAGCGATCCCAATCGGCCCGGCGAGTGCATCGACATCGACGTGGAGGTGGACTGCTCGGCCGGAACCTTCATCCGCTCCCTCGCACGCGACCTGGGCGATGCGCTGGGAACAGGCGGGCACCTGGTCGCGCTGCGCCGTACCGCCGCGGGAACTTTCACGCTGGACGACGCGGTCACGATCGACCAGCTGTCCGCACAGGCCGAGCAGTGGGATTCGGCGCACCCGGAAGCTGCCGAGCAACGCAGGCCCCCGATGGAACGCGCGGCGTCGCTACTTCCGATGAGCCTCGACGACGCCTGCCTGCGGTGCTTTAGCTCCCGCGAGGTCAGCGCCGATGCGGCCGCGGACCTGGCCCAGGGTAAGTGGCTGGCTCCAGCCAGGATGAAGGGCACCTATGCCGCGGTCGGACCGGACGGAAAGGTGCCCGCCCTGCTCACGGAGTCGGGCAAGCGCGCCAAGACCGTATTCGTGGTCCGGCCGGCGACCTTGTAGGCTCTGGGACTCTGAAGGCTCTAGGCGTTGATCCAGGCTGCTGTGGCCACGAGGTCGGGGCCGGCCAGCCATAGCCCTTTGACCCGAGAAAAGACTTCCGGGGTTGGCTCTTCCGTGTGCAACGTGTACTCAATTTCGCCGGCGCGGTGCCCCGACAGCTGTTCGGAGCACTCTACTAGACGCACCGAGGCCTCCGAGAAGTCCAACCACTGCCCCATAATCGGTGCCCAAAGCTTGTAGAGCGACTCCTTTGCGGAGAATTTAACCAGAGCATCATCGTGGCCCTCGTCACTGCGAAGCACCGCCTCTAAGATGCCGGGGGATATCTCCTGCTGAGCCTCGACATCGATGCCGATTCCCGCAAGCGACGCATTG
This sequence comes from Corynebacterium lactis RW2-5, assembly GCF_001274895.1. Classification (NCBI taxonomy): domain Bacteria; kingdom Bacillati; phylum Actinomycetota; class Actinomycetes; order Mycobacteriales; family Corynebacteriaceae; genus Corynebacterium; species Corynebacterium lactis. The sequence goes on along the minus strand of NZ_CP006841.1, from coordinate 1,204,153 downwards.
TGCCCGACTATCGCGGCGAACGCGCCCGGACAATGACTGATGGAGCCAACAATGCCATCAGGCCACTGTGGACCGCGGTCGGGGCCGATGCCGATCCCCTCGCGAGAGGAGCTCTGCGCACCTGCGTCTTGTAGGCAGCGGCGAGCCAGCAGCCTTCCTAGAGCGAACTCACGCAGGCGCTTTTCCGAAAAGCCCTTGGATTGTTCCCTCTCGAGCGGGGTGAGGGCTTCGATAGCGGTGGCGGCGAGTTCATCGGGGCCTCCGGCAGCTTGGCTGGTCGACGTATAGACATGCATCGACGCGCATACCTCTGCGCGCGAGATTCTGCCGAGCAATCTCCGATGAAAGATTGTCAGGGTTTGCTGCGCGCCCAACCTCATCACTGCGCTTCGGAAGACACTTCTGAACCGGCGTGCGCGGCGCCATGCCACTTCGTTCCCATAAAACGCACCGTAACAAACGCGAGGCGCAGGATCATGAACAGCAGCAGGCCCGCCCAAATGCCGCCCAGTCCCCAGCCGAAGAAGTTCGCCAGCCACACCGGCGGCAGGAAACCGAGCAGTACCGAGGCGACTGTCGCATTTCGCAGATAGGCTGCGTCGCTGGCACCAAGAAGCACACCATCGAGCGCGAAGACAACGCCTCCTATCGGAATCATCGCTACCAAAATCCACCAGGGGCCACTGACGACTGCATCAATCACCCCATCGTGAGAGGTAAACAGACGCACTATTGCGGCGTTGAGAACGGCGAAAACGACCGCCAATCCAACCGAGATACCTGCTGACCAGTAAGTCACCCGCCGGCCCGTCCACCTGGCTACAGCGACGGTGCCAGCACCCAGCGCCGCACCAACCAGCGTCTGAGCAGCAATGGCGAGAGAATCCAGCAGTAGCGAAATCAAATTCCACAGTTGCAGCATCACCTGGTGGCCGCCCAGAGACGTCGCGCCGACGCGTCCCGCGACTGCGGCCGCCGAGAGGAATGCGACCTGGAACGACAACGAGCGGACAATCAGGTCACGGCCCAGCACAAGCTGACTGACAATTACCTCGCGACGAGGTGCGAGGGCAATCTCTCGCTTCGCACACTCGCGCAACAAACGGCGCAAAAATAGGGTTCCGGTAATCAGCTCACCGCCCAGCACCGCCATGGCCGAGCCGGCCAGACCGAATGCCGAAACCAGCGGAATAATCGCCAAAGCAGCCGGTCCGAGCCCCGCGAGCACGTAGACGAGTGGTGCGCGAGTGTTCTGGATACCGCGCAGCCAGCCGTTTCCCGCCTGGGCAATCAGCGTCAGCGGAATCGCAAAGGCCGCAATACGCAGCCAGATTCCCGCCTCGCGGGCGACCGTCTGCTCCGGGGTCAGCCAGGATGTAAAAGTCGGTGCGAATATCCCTACGACGGCGAAAAGAATGCCACCGACAAGCAGCGCCACCCACGTTGCCTGCAGCCCTTCCGCCACAGCATCCTTCACTGCGCCGCGGCCGAATGCGCGCGAGGCGCGAGCGGTCGTACCGTAGGCGAGGAACGTCAGCTGGGTCGTCACCACTGAAAAGACCGTGGAACCGGCGGCCAGAGCAGCTAGCTCAACCGCACCGAGCCGACCAATCACGGCCGTATCCAACAGCACGTACAGGGCCGGAGCCGCGAGAACTCCCAGCGCAGGTAGGGCCAGGGAGACAATAGTACGAAACGTGACTTCCCTGGAGTGAGCGACCGAGGAGTCGTCGTTAAGCGAAGACATGCAGGCCTTCTCCCTCTGCGGACTACTCGAAGTCAACGGTGGCAGAGGCCACCTCAGAAGCACCTAACAGCGCGGCGACGACCTCCTCGCGCGTGCCCTCGATGGTAATGCCCGCGGCGCGCAGATGGCCGCCACCGCCGAGGGAAAGAGCGACCTGGGAGACATCGACGAGCTCGCGGGAGCGCAGAGAGATGCTCCACACGCCGGGCGTGTACTCCTTCAGCACCGCGCAGGCATCGGCCGCGTTGGTGGTACGGACGATGTCGATGACGGCTTCAATCTCGTCGTGGCCGACATCGCGCTGATCCTCGTGGGAAATCGTCACGTGAACCAGGCCAACGCCGTTGCCCCAGGCCTTGTCGTGAACGGCTGTTGAGAGGACTTTGCCCAGGAAAGGAAGGTAAGCAAAGGGGTGCTCCTCCAGGAGCTGGGCGCCGATGGTGCGCGGGTCCAAGCCCTTATCCAACAGGCGTGCGGCTGCGGTGTGCATCCGCGAGCGGCCGAAGTGGAAGGATGCGGTGTCTGTGAGCAGTCCCGCGTAGAGGGCATGCGCCATCTCCCGGGTCAGCTTAATGCCCCATACGCCGAAGAAGTCGAGCAATACCATCGTGGTGGACTCGGAGTACTCATCAACCAGGTCAATGGTGCCGAACCGGGTATTGGTCGGGTGATGGTCGACGTTGATGAGGCGGTCGGAGCTCATGAGGCGCTCCTCTAGCTGTCCGAGCCGCCCTGGGCTTGCGCAATCCACGGTAATCCACGTGTCGATGTCCTCATCGAGCTGCGTAAACGGCACGAAGGAGTCCCATCCGGGAATGGTTAGCAGGGACTTGGCGGGCAGCTCGTTGTTGCCGTAGGACGCCACCGCCCACAGGCCCCTCTGGCGCAGGGCCATGACCATTGCGGCCGCCGCTCCCACGGCATCCGCATCGGGGTGGACATGGCAGACAACGCCGACCTTCTTAGCATCAGTCAGCATGGCCTGAGTCTGCTGAATCGGCTTCGACATATGGCGGCCGATTGCCTGCGAGAGCTGGTGGGCAGCTTGCTCTTGGGCCTGCGGAGAGGTTGTCACAGTGGGGCCTCCTTATAAATTATTCGTCTGCGCCGCGGTACGGGTTCGATTCCCCGGCCGGCTTCGCATTCTTCGCCAACTCTGCCAATTCCGCGTCGCGAGCGCGTGTCTTCTCCAGCAGGTCCTCCATGTGGGCGCTGGCTTCTGGCACGGTGTCGACTTCGAAAGTCAGCGTCGGGGTGTAGCGAACGCCAGTGCCACGCCCAACGAGGCTACGCAGCTGGCCCTTGGCTTTGTCCAGCGCGGCCTCGGCGGTGGCGTAATCCGGCTCCTCCTCGAGAGTACGACCGCGCACAGTGTAGAAAACAGTCGCGTCATGAAGGTCGCCAGTAACGCGGCAATCCGTGATGGTGACTAGTTCAAGTCGACGGTCCTTAATCTCGCGCTCAATAGCGCTGGCGACAATTTCCAAAATCCGCTTGGACAGTCGGCGTGCGCGTGCTGGATCTGCCATTTTGACTGCTCCCTATCCCTACCTATTTTTCGTATCAAAGCGTACCTAACCCTTACCTCAATCTTTGGGGCGCAGGGCGTGAACTGCCGTTGCGCTGAATCCGGCCCAAATCCGGTCCAGATCCGGCCCGGCAGAGGAGGATTTGTACAAAGAACTGCTAATACTAACTTAAAACACTACATAAATCCGAACCGGAAACACCAAGGCTTTAGCCGAGCCCGGTCGCTTTGCACTGCCTTTCGCTCCAACGCACGAAGTCGAATACGATGTTCAGGTCTTCACCGCTAGCTGATAGTAGGGATAGTCGCGAATCAATTACGCGAACCAATAGTTTTCAGGTGATTTACAGTGAGGCTAGTAGCGTCCGTTAGTTGAAATATGTGTTACACAGGCACTCTTAGCCACGCTCCACGAAGCGATACATCGGCAACCCATTGACATGCGAGCAGTCCGGGAGAGAATCCATCACGCTGTCGGACGACGGAGTCTCTCCCTCAACGCCAAAAATCCACTTCACTGCGGCATTTCCCAACTCCAACGGATGGAAGAGAAAACTCACCTCACCGTTTTTATCCCTCGGAGCAGGGCATCTATTGGCCTCTTCCCACTGCGTCACCTCTGTCGTATCTAAGACCAATGGGTGTTCTCCGTTAGCAAACGGTACCTCGAATTCTAACAGCGAATCCGAATGGAAAAATTTCTGCATATCGAAGCCGTAATCTTCACAGGAGGCTTCCAGTTCCCTGGTCGGAGTCTTGTAGTGGCAAAAATCAACGACACTATTCATACTTAATGCCCATTGCCCACGCGGATCATTTGCTAGCGCGGTATCTTCCCGCAAGAAATCAACCAAATCAGTACCAAAAAGCAGTGTCGGGCCGAAGGCTACTGCATGGAAGTACCGATCGTGTCCGTCCTCAATCGTCACCTCACTATCGAACTCAAATTTCCCTGGCCACAACTTTTCTAGCTGCGCGAGGGTCTCCTCAGCGCTTGCCGGAGGGTAGTTCAGGATATTGGTTCGAGGTAGCTCATCTGAGAGTGCAAGAAGATTAGTATTGAAGCCCATGTGGCATAGGCTACGCAAAAGGCGCCCCACAAGGGAGCGCCTTTCCAGAGGTTCACGCAGCGTTCAACATACTGACAATTAGCGTTACTAGGTGCGTGGCACCTCAACCATCTCGTAAGCCTCGATGAAGTCACCAACCTGGATATCCGGGTAGGACAGCACCATACCGCACTCGTAGCCAGCAGCAACTTCGGTCGCATCGTCCTTCTCGCGGCGCAGCGACTCAATTGTCGCACCATCGGTAACAACGTTGCCGTCACGAACCAAGCGGACCTTGGCATTGCGGCGCATCTTGCCGGACTCGACCATGCAACCGGCGATGAGGCCGACAGCGGAGGACTTGAAGATTGCGCGGATCTCTGCGCGACCCAGGTCCTTCTCCTCGTAGATCGGCTTGAGCATACCCTTCAGGGCAGCCTCGACCTCTTCGATGGCGCGGTAGATGACCGTGTAGTAGCGGATGTCGACACCCTCGGCGTTCGCCGCCTCGGTAGCCTTGCCCTCGGCACGGACGTTGAAGCCGATGATGACGGCGTCAGACGCAGCGGCCAGCGAAACGTTGGTCTGAGTGACAGCACCGACGCCGCGGTCGATGATGTTCAGAGCAACCTCGTCGTCGACCTCGATCTTGAGCAGCGCCTCTTCCAGTGCCTCGACGGTACCGGCGTTGTCGCCCTTCAAGATCAGGTTGAGGGTGTTGGTCTCCTTCAGGATTTCGTCCAGGGTCTCCAGGGAGACGCGCTTACGACGACGTGCTTGCATCGCGTTTCGACGACGCGCGTCACGGCGATCCGCAATCTGGCGTGCAGTGCGGTCCTCGTCGACAACCAGGAGGTTGTCGCCGGCGCCCGGCACCGAGGTTAAGCCCAGAACCTGGACCGGACGCGACGGGCCGGCCTCGTCGACATCGTTGCCGTACTCGTCGACCATGCGGCGCACACGGCCGTAGGCGTCACCGACGACAATCGAATCGCCGACGCGGAGAGTACCGCGCTGGACGATGACGGTTGCAACCGAACCGCGGCCGCGGTCGAGGTGAGCCTCAATGGCCACACCCTGAGCGTCCATGTTCGGGTTAGCACGCAGATCCAGCGAAGCATCAGCGGTAAGCAGGACGGCCTCGAGAAGGCTCTCGATATTAGTGCCCTGCTTAGCGGAGATGTCGACAAACATGGTGTCGCCGCCCCACTCTTCGTCGGTAAGACCGTACTCAGTGAGCTGTCCGCGAATCTTCTGCGGATCGGCACCATCTTTGTCAATCTTGTTCACGGCGACGACGATAGGAACTTCTGCAGCCTTGGCGTGGTTGATGGCCTCAACGGTCTGAGGCATCACGCCGTCGTCTGCAGCGACAACCAGAATCGCGATATCGGTGGACTTTGCACCGCGGGCACGCATAGCCGTGAAGGCCTCGTGACCCGGGGTATCCAGGAAGGTCACCTTGCGGGACTCACCATCGAGCTCCACCGGGACCTGGTAGGCACCGATGTGCTGGGTAATGCCGCCGGACTCATGGCTACCGACGTTCGCCTTGCGGATGGTGTCGAGCAGTCGGGTCTTACCGTGGTCGACGTGACCCATGACGGTGACCACCGGCGGACGCTGCTGAAGATCTTCATCTTCACCCTCGTCCTCGCCGTACTGCAGGTCGAAAGACTCGAGCAGCTCGCGGTCCTCGTCCTCCGGGGAGACGACCTGGACCTTGTAGTCCATCTCGTCGCCCAGCAGCTGCAGGGTCTCGTCAGAGACGGAAGCCGTCGCGGTCACCATCTCGCCGAGGTTGAACAGCGCCTGAACCAGTGCGGCTGCCTCTGCACCGATCTTCTCGGCGAAATCGGACAGGGACGCACCGCGTGCGAGGCGAATGGTCTCGCCGTGGCCGTTCGGCAGCTTAACGCCGCCAACCACGGACGGAGCTTGCATTGCCTCGTACTCGTTGCGCTTCTGCCGCTTCGACTTGCGTCCCTTGCGCGGGGCTCCTCCTGGGCGACCGAAAGCACCTGCGGTACCGCCGCGACGACCGCCGCGGCCACCGCGCGGGCCGCCACCGGGACCGCCCGGTCCGCCACCGCGGCCGCGACCACCGGAGCCGCCCCCTCGGGACGACTGGCTCGGCATCTGTCCAGGATTCGGGTGCGATGGCATCATGGCCGGAGACGGACGGTTACCGCCCGGCTTTGGGCCACGTCCCTGACCGCCCTGCGGGCGATTGCCACCCGGCTTCGGTCCACGCCCCTGGCCGCCCTGCGGACGCGGGCCGCCCGGACGGGCTCCCGGCTTCGGGCCGGGGCGACCGCCGGCATTACCACCCTGCGGGCGAGGCATGTTCGACGGGCGCGGAGCCGGACGGGACGCCCCACCCGTGGAGAACGGGTTGTTGGCGACGCGCGGTGCTCGAGCGCCAGGCTTTGGGCCCGGCTTCGGGCCTGCCGGACCGCCGGCGGGGCGCTGCTGCGGGCGCGGTGCGGCCGGAGTCGCGGAGGGCTTCGCAGCGGAGCGCTGCGCACCCTGGTTGGAAGCGGCACCCGGTGTCGGGCGAGCGCCCGGACGCGGTGCCGGCTTCGACTGGGCTTCCTTCTCTGCGGCCTTTGGAGCTGCGGGCTTGGCCGGAGCCTTAGCTGCCGGCTTTGCACCCGGCTTCGCGGCTGCGGGCTTGGCCGGGGCCTTGGCCGCAGGCTTAGCTGCGGGCTTTGCAACCGGCTTAGCTGCGGCGGACTTTGCCGGAGCCTTCGCTGCTGGCTTAGCCGCGGGAGCCTTCTCCGCAGTCTTGTCTGCGGCGGGCTCGGAGCCTGCGTTCTTCTCCTCGTATACCTTCTTCATCTTCTTGACGACGGGCGGTTCGACCGTCGAAGAAGCTGTCTTAACGAACTCGCCGTGCTCTTTCAGCTCGGCCAGTAGTTCTTTGCTGGTGACCCCGAGCTGCTTTGCGAGCTCATGGACACGTAGCTTTCCGGACACTGCTCTCCTCACTAGTGGGGCCGAGCAGTGTCCGGCGGATATCTTTGCGTCTTGTCAAAGATCCGCGCACCGGAAGTAGCCTGCTGGGCTCCCTCTTACTTATTGCCGTTCATCGCTGATGCTTCATCGTGTGCTCATCAGTGTTCAGGTCTTTCTTTTCTCTTGATTCCGACTCTGCGGAACATCCCCGCCTTCGAGGCGATCGATGTAGCGCTTCACCGGAGTCGCATCCACTGGCGTGGACACCTTCAGTGCGCGGCCAAAAGCGCGACGCTTGTGCGCAGTCTCCCACGCGGCCGAAGTTGGAGTAATCCAAGCTCCACGCCCCGGCATTCGACGCCGTGGGTCGGGAACAATGGCCGTGATTCCATCCTCTTCCGCGGAGGCGACGACTCGCAGCAGGTTCGATTCCGAACAACGCTGCCTTGTAGCGATGCAAGTACGGGTACGCGCGAGGGAGTTCGAACTCGGGTTAATCACCCGCGGATTCGTCATACTCGCGCCACACCCGCCTTTCTACGTTGCGTCTGCCATCTTCAGTAACGGCTTTTAAGGCACCAAAAACTACGCCTTTGTCGTTTTGGCCGTTTCTAAGCATAACCCGAAAGGGCGGGAAAGTGCCAACGACTCTCCCGCCCTCTTTCGCTTTCCGACGCCCACGACGTCGGTCTCAACCGTTGCCGATTACTCCGTATCGGAGTGGATGTCGATGCGCCAGCCGGTCAGACGCGCGGCGAGGCGGGCGTTCTGCCCCTCCTTACCGATAGCCAGCGACAGCTGGTAGTCGGGAACGACCACGTGGGCACGACGCTCTTCTTCATCGAGAATCTTCACGCTGACGACCTTCGCCGGCGCCAAGGAGTTTCCGACGTACTTCGCCGAATCCTCGTCGTAGTCGATGATGTCGATCTTTTCGCCCTTGAGTTCGTTCATGATCGACGAGACGCGCTGGCCGCGCGGGCCGATGCAAGCGCCCTTAGCGTTTAGTCCCTTGACCATCGGGCGTACTGCGACCTTCGTGCGGTGGCCGGCCTCCCGCGCGATCGAGATGAGTTCGACCGCACCATCGGCGACCTCGGGAACCTCGAGCTCGAAGAGCTTTCGAATCAGCTCGGGGTGCGTGCGCGAGAGATTAATAACCACGCCGCGCGGGGTCTTGTTCACGCCCACGACATAGCACTTGACGCGATCGCCGTGCTTGAGTTCCTCGCCCGGCAGCTGCTCGGCCGGCAGGAGAATACCGTCACGGCCGTTGGCCTCCGAGCCAATGTGGATGACGACGATGCCCTTCTCATTGGCGTGCACATCCCGCTGCACGACACCGGAGATGACCTGGTTGGACAGATCCGCGTACTCGTCCAGAACCTTGTCACTCTCGGCGTCTCGGAGACGCTGGAGGATGGTCTGGCGGACTGCGTAGGCTGCGGTGCGCTCAAAGTCCTCCGGAGTGTCGTCCCATTCCGAGATGAGGTTTCCCTCCTCGTCGCGCTCCTGGGCGAAGACTGTAACGTCGCCGGTCTCGTCGTCGATTTCGACGCGCGCGTACTTAGCCGGCGCGGTGGTGCCACGGTAGCTCTCGCGCAGCGTGCGGGCGACCAGGGACAGCATCTCCTCAACGGGGATGCCCTTCTCCTTCTCCAGGGTTCGAAGAGCGGCTAATTCAATCTTCACTTGTCATCCTCCAGCCTGTTCAAGGCATCGTCAAACTTGAGACCCGCAAGGTCCATCTCGACTGCGGGCGGTGTTGAGAATTCAACTTGTACCACCGCGCGAGCGATTTCAGCCAATCGCACCACGCGCCCAACAGCGCGCGGCCTGCCCTTCGGCCCTGCGGATGAGACGATAATCACCGAATCCTCGGCATCATTCAGCGCACCGATACGGCCGGGGCAGCTTCCGCCGTCGGCAAGCGAAATGTGGACGACCCTGCCGTGATTGCGTCGCCAGTGGCGAGGCTTGACCAGCGGTGCATCGATTCCCGGAGTGGAAACTTCGAGGGTATACCCCTGGGAGCCGAAGTTAGCGTCGCCGCGCGCCTCAGCGGCATCGAGCGCCTCCGAGACCGCACGGGTAGCGTCCTCGAGGCCGTCGAGGTCGGGGCGCTGGTCGCCGTCGACGCTCACGATTACCTGAGACTTGGCTCCGGCGCGGACCACCTTCACGGCCTCGACGTCCAGCCCCAGCTCGGACAACGCTGGGCTCACGAATTCTTCAATTTTTTCTGGTGCGGGTATCGCCATAATCGACAAGTCTACAGCCCTTGCCATGGCGAACAGACTTCCCGCATCACTTACCGGCCTGGGGCTGCCTCGCGTGGCACGATAGTGGATGTGAGTTTTCGTCTTCCGCCCTCCCCTATGCCCCGCCGCGCCTTCCTCGCGGCCTCACTGACCGCGCTGTCCGCACCCGCACTCACCTCGTGCGCAGATCTCGTCGCCCCGCGTCCCGACGGCACGATCGAGGTTCTCCACGCGCTAGCGAACCGCGACGTCAAGAACTTGGAGGAGGTCCAGGGGCAAGGCTCAGCAGCCACGGCCGTCGCTGAGATTCGCGCGGCTCAAGCCGAAGCCCTCGCCGCCGAAATAACCAGGGCCTGCGGCACACTTAAAGACGGTCGAGCTCCCGAAAAATGCGGCGAAGCCGTAGCACTGCCCGCGGCGCAACCCGCCCCAGACGACCTGGTGGCGATGATCGATTCCTCGCGAAGCAGCCGAGCCATACTCGACAGCCTCGCCAGCCGCGGGACCCTGCGGGAGGACTACGATGCCCGGTTGGCTACCGCGGTCGACGGTGGGTTGGTGCTCGCAGCCCGCCTGGCGGGGGCTAAGTGGGAAGATCTAGTTCCACAGCCGCCCACCGGAGAGAGTCTGCTCCGCGACGCGGAGAGTCAGCTGACCGATGCTCTGCAAGCCGAATACGCCCTAATCTACGGTCTCGGCGTAGCGGCTCCTCACGTAACCGGCGACGACGCGACTGCGGTAGAGGCCCGCGGGGTTCGCCATCGGCTCCTGCGCGACGCGGCAATCGCGCTCTTTGCGCAGGAGGAACTTCAGGCGCCCAGCGCGGCCGCAGGCTACAGCGCAACGAAGGAAGCGCCGGCGCCCGATGACGCCCCCATCGACTATCTCATCGCACTGGAGAGGCACTGCGCACAGGCATGGGAGGACGTCGTAAAGGCAGCGAAAGAGGCCCCCACGCGCCTCTTCGCGCTGAACGCAGCGGGAATCTCGGCGGCGGGGGCCTCCTCCCTGGAGGGCGATGCCACGCAGGCCCTGCCAGGACTGAAATAGCCTTTAAGCTAGTCGCCGGCTGTCAGGCCTTCGCGATGAGGTCGCGGAGTACCTCGGCGATGGAGGATGCCTCCACCTCGGTGGTCTCGCCGGTCAGACGGTTGCGCAGCTCTACCTTGCCATCGGCGTAGCCGCGACCGAAGATGACCACAAACGGCATGCCCAGCAGCTCCGCATCCTTGAACTTCACGCCGGGGCTGACCTTCGGGCGGTCGTCGAAGAGCACTTGGACACCAGCGGAATCCAGGTCCTCTGCCAGCTGCTCGGCGGCGGCGGCGGCCTCGGCGTTCTTGCCAGCGACCGCGATGTGCGCCGCGAACGGAGCGACTGCGACCGGCCACTTCAGCCCCTTGTCATCCAGCATCTGCTCCGCCAGGACTGCGACCAAGCGGGAAACTCCGATTCCATACGAGCCCATAGTCGGGCGGGCGCGCTTGCCGTTGACGTCGAGAATGTCGATCTCGAAAGCGTCGGTGTACTTGCGCCCCAGCTGGAAGATATGGCCAATCTCGATGCCTCGGGCAATCGACAGGGTGCCGTGCCCATCCGGAGCCGGATCACCATCGCGGACCTCGGCGACGTCGGCGACGCCGTCCGGGGTGAAGTCGCGGCCCACGACGACGCCAGCGATATGCTTACCCGCCTCGTTCGCGCCCGTAATCCAGGTAGTGCCCTCGACCACGCGCGGGTCCGCCAGGACGGTTACTCCATGCTCGGCCAGGCCCTGCGGGCCGGCGTAGCCCTTGACCAGGAATGGGTTCGCCGCGAAATCCTTCTCCTCGAGCAGGCGCACCTCGCCCGGCTCGAAGGCGGCCTCGAGACGCTTATCGTCGACCTCGCGGTCACCCGGAATTAGGATGGCGGTCAGCTGCTCCGGCAGGGCATTGCCCTCCTTGTCGACCTTCTTCGTGTCGACCGCGACCAGGATGCACTTGAGAGTGTCGGCAGCGGTGACCTCGCGGCCGAAATCGGTGAGGTCGGATTCGGAGTTGGCCCAGTCGACCAGTGCCGCGATGGTAGAGCAATCCGGAGTCTCATGGACCTTAGCCGCGGGCTTTCCCTCGATGTCCTGCTTCTGCGCCGCCGGGATGGAGACGGCCTCGACGTTGGCCGCGTACTTTCCGTCGGAGGCCACGACGAAGGTGTCCTCGCCGTTTGCGCTAACAGCTAGGAACTCTTCAGACGCAGATCCGCCCATAGCGCCCGAGGTGGCGTGGCAAATCTCGTACTTCAGGCCTAGTCGGTCGAAAATGCGCTGGTAAGCACCTCGGTGAGCCAGGTAGGAGTTCTCCAGGCCCTCGTCATCCATGCCAAAGGAGTAGGAATCCTTCATCACGAACTCGCGTCCGCGCAGAATGCCAGCGCGCGGACGAGCTTCATCGCGGTACTTGGTCTGGATCTGGAAAAGGGTGACGGGGAAATCCTTGTAGGAGCTAAACAGGTCCTTGACCGCCAGCGCGAACATCTCCTCGTGCGTCGGGCCCAGCAGGTAGTCGGCGCCCTTGCGGTCCTTCAGGCGGAACAACTCCGGGCCGTATTCCGTCCAACGGTTGGTGGCCTCGTAGGGCTCGCGCGGCAGCAGCGCCGGGAAGGATAGTTCCTGGGCGCCGATGCCCTCCATCTCCTCGCGGACGACCCGCTCGACATTGCGCAGAACCTTCATGCCGAGCGGCAGCCAGGAGTACACACCCGGGGCATTTCGCCGGATGTAACCGGCGCGGACAAGCAGCTTGTGGCTAGGTACCTCGGCATCAGCCGGATCCTCGCGCAGCGTGCGCAGGAACAGCTGGGACATTCGCGTAATCATGGAACGTGATTTTACCTGCCCCCGATCCGAACTCACATGTCGGGCGTTACTATGGTGCCCATGCTCGTTGTACTGCCGCCTTCCGAGACGAAAGCCTCCGGCGGGGAGGCCCCTGCACTGGACCTTTCCTCGCTCAGTTTCCCCTCTCTGACCGAGGTCCGCCGCGAAATCTTGGCCGACCTCGCAGCGCTTTCCTCCGACGCCGAGCTCGCCATGGCAACGCTGAAGCTGGGCCCCAGGCTTGCCGACGAGGTCACCGCGAACGCCGCGGTGCGGTCCTCCGCCACGATGCCGGCGCTCGAGCGCTACACCGGAGTCCTCTACGATGCGCTATCGGCGAGCGACCTTCCGCATGCCGGGCGTGGACGTCTTGCGGTTGGCTCCGCGGCTTTCGGCGTCGTCGGCGGAGAAGACCTCATTCCCCACTACCGGCTCTCGGGCACCGTGAAACTTCCCGTCACCGCGACCGGCGAGACTCCGACGCTGAAGCGCCGTTGGGGAAAGAAAATTACCGAGGCACTCTCCGACGTTGACTTCCTCATCGACCTGCGCTCGGGCACCTACCAGAACCTGGGCAAGGTCCCCGACGCCACAACAATGACCGTGCTGACCGCCGAGAACAAGGTTGTCAGCCACTTCAACAAGCACTACAAGGGACTTTTCGCCAGAGCCGTAGCACTAGCCGACCGTGCACCAGAGTCAGCCGCCGAGGCTGTTGAAATCGGCCGCGTCGCGGGTCACGATATCACTCTCGCAGAAGACGGCCAGCTGATCTTCCGAGTCCCCGTTTAGCCCCCCGTTTAGACCTCGTCGCGGTATTTCTTGCGGCCCGCGACGATACCGGCGATCAGTGCCACGACCGCAATGATGATGCTGTCGTAGCTAGAGCCGGTGCCGCCGACTAGGACCAGGCGCAAGATAATCATGGCGCCCAGGTAGAACACCAAGAATGCCGCCGCCCCGAACCAGAGCGCCGAGCGGAGCTGTTCGTCGGCAAGCATCGCGCTGAGACGCGACGGCTGTTTGGGACGAATCTGCGGTCGGCTTTTGCTGCTCTTAGGCATCTGAACCGCCTAGCCCCACGACCTCGCCGATGATGATTACTGCCGGAGGTTTAATCTTCTCATTGACTAGGGTTTCGCCGAGCGTGCCGAGCGTGCAGCGTACCGAGCGCTGCGTGCTCATCGTGCCCTCCTGGACCACGGCCGCGGGAGTATCGGCGCTGCGCCCTGAAGCTAGGAGTGACTCCGCAATCTCCGGCCCGTTCTTCACGCCCATAATGATGCAGATGGTGCCGTTCATCCGGCCCAGCGCATCCCAGTCGACCAGCGACTTTGGATGCCCGGGCGGGACGTGGCCCGACACCACGGTGAAGTCGTGGTTGATGCCGCGCATAGTCACCGGAATCCCCACGGAGCCGGGAACCGCGATAGCCGAGGTAATGCCCGGAACGACCCGTACGGGGATGCCCGCTTCCTCGAGCTCCTGCAGCTCCTCGAATCCGCGGCCGAAGATGTACGGGTCGCCGCCCTTCAGGCGCACGACGAAGTACCCCTCGCGGGCGCGGTGCACGAGTAGCTCATTAATACGCTCCTGCGCCATGGCTCGGCCATACGGGAGCTTGCCCGCGTCAATAATCTCCACGTCCGGGTCCAACTCCCCCAGCAGTGACAGCGGGCCGAGGTGGTCGGCAACGACGACGTCGGCAAGCCGAAGAAGGCGACGGCCCTCCACCGTAATCAACCCGGGATCGCCCGGGCCACCTCCGACGAGCGCGACCTGACCCGCCAAGTCTCCCGCGCGGGAGGCACGACGGCCGGTCAGCGCGACCGGGGTCAGGGGGCTGGCGGAGCCAGTCTCGTCGTCGACGAGGATGCCACGGCGGCGCCCCTCCCGGGTGACATCGCGCAACAGAGACTCGTCACAGCAGACCATGATGGCCTTTCCCCAGCTCATGGCCGGGGTGAAGCTGGTTCGGAAGAGGCTGATGCGACCGTCGGCCGCCCAGGCCTCAATCGCAGTAGTTACCTCCCCGCCCTCGCAGACAGTGATGGTCGCGCCGGAGTCCAGGAATCGCGGAATAACTCGCTCCGCAGCCGTGGACCCGCCAATCACCAACACGCCGAGGTCTTTCAGAACCAAACTCATGACACTTACTCTACCCGGCGCACGCCTCGACAAAACGACCGACAAGCACCGGCGAGCCAGCCGGGTGAACGTGCAGGTAGCTGGCGTGAATCCGGCCCGAATCCGAAATCAGTCCCTCCGTTACCGGCTTGCCGTCCCAACCCCGCCACGCCCACGCCGGGCGCCAGCCCGCGGCTGTCGCGGCCGGCACCGTGTCGTCGGAAAGCGCGGTCTTGTGGAACTCGTGCCCACGCACGCGCGTGCCGACGGTAGCCAGCGCCGAATCGTTCAGGGCAACCCCCTCGCGATAGCCGAGCTTCAGGCGGGCCATCGATGCCCGCCCGGGGATGATGCCGCACATGCGGCGTCCACCCAGATCTTCCAGGAGCCAGAGCAGCCCCGCGCATTCGCCGTGAATGATGGCGCCGTCTTCCGCGGCCTGCCTTAAGTCCCTGCGTACGTCGTCACGTACCGAAAGCGCGTCCGCGTGCTCCTCAGGGAAGCCTCCGGGGATGATGTAGCCAGCTGCCTCCGGCAGGTCATCGCTTAAGGGATCGAACTCCACGACCTCGGCCCCGGCTGCCGCGAGCAGCTCGAGGTGCTCGGCGTAGGTGAAGGAAAAGGCCGGCCCTGCGGCCACTGCCACGCGCACCGGGCCAGCGCTGGCAACGCGACCCAACGCCAGGTTCGGGTCCCACGCGGCAACCTCGGCGGGAGTCCGGGCCAACGACAGCAGGCGATCGATGTCCACGTAGCGCTCGACGAGGTTAGCCATCGCCTCGATGACAGCGTCGAGCTGCTCGCCCTGCTCCACCGCGGTGACCAGGCCGAGGTGCCGACTGGGTACTTCGATGTCAGTGACTCGGGGAATCGCGCCGAGAACCTCGACACCCATCGACTCAACCGCGTGGGTGATGATATCCGCGTGCCGTGGGCTGCCGACACGGTTAATAATCACGCCAGAAACCCTAACGTCAGTGCGCATGGTGGCAAAGCCGTGCACCATAGCCGCGGCCGACTGCGACATGTGTCGCGCGTCGATTACCAGCACCACCGGCAGCCCCAGCAACGACGCAATCTCGGCGGTGGACCCTTCTATGGATAGGGGGTCGTCGCCGATGCGGCCGTCGAAAAGCCCCATTACGCCCTCGACCACCCCGATGTCACAGCCGGCGCTACCATGCGCGTACAGCGGCGGAATCGAGGATGGCTGGCACATATAGGAGTCCAGATTTCGACCGCGACGGCCTGCAGCGACGCCGTGGTAGCCGGGGTCGATATAGTCGGGTCCTACCTTGAAAGGTGCAACCGAGCGCGAGCGCGACAGGGCCCTCATCAGTCCCGTCGCGATCGTGGTCTTGCCTGTGCCCGAGGCCGTTGCCGCGATGACCAGGCCGGGTGCTGCTACCACTCGATGCCCTTCTGGCCCTTGCGCCCGACATCCATCGGATGCTTGATCTTGGTCATCTCGGTGACCAGGTCGGCGACCTCCACCAGCTTCGGGTCGGCATCGCGGCCGGTCATTACGATGTGCTGACGGCCCGGGCGGTTTGCCAGGGTTTCCACCACGTCGTCGACATCGATCCAGCCCCACTTGATCGGGTAGGTGAACTCGTCGAGGACGTAGAAGTCGTGCTCCTCGTTTTCGATGCGCCGCTTAATCTCGGCCCACCCCTCGGCAGCCGCTGCAGCGTGATCCTCCTCAGAGCCCTTCTTGCGCGACCAGGACCACCCCTCGCCCATCTTGTGCCACTGGACGGGGCCGCCTTCGTCTGTGGCCTCGTGCAGCTCACCGAGGCGGCGCATCACCGCCTCCTCGCCGACCTTCCACTTGGCCGACTTTACGAATTGGAACACGCCAATGTTCATGCCCTGGTTCCACGCGCGCATGGCCATGCCAAAAGCCGCCGTGGACTTCCCCTTTCCCGGACCCGTATGGACGGCGGTAATCGGAATCATGCGGCGCTGCCGGGTGGTCAGGCCGTCGTTGGGGATACTGGCTGGGTCAAGCTTTCCTTGAGACATACCCCCGATGATAGGCGCGGACGACACCAGCGACGGACTCCGAGCTCAACTCCGCCAGGCTCAGGCACTGCGCGCCCAGGTCAGCGGCCAGTTTCCGGGCCAACCCCAGGCGCACCCGCGAGCGCTCGCAGTCGATTACCACCGCCGCTGCATCCACTTTCCGACGCCACGCTGCCGCCGCGGCACGAACCCGCTCCAACCCGACGGGCCCGGTGGCGCGGCCGTCGGAAAGCAGAACCATGATGGGGCGGCGCTCCGGCTCCTTGCGGGCTTCCCGTTCGATGAGTGCGCGGGCGGCGAGGAGCCCCTCGGCCAGCGGGGTACGTCCCCCGGTGCGGACATCTGCGAGCCTGCGCACGGCTGCGTCGACTGAACGAGTGGCGGGGAGCAGCACCTCCGCGCCGGTGCCCCTAAAGGCGACGACCGCGACTTTGTCTCGGTTCTGGTATGCATCCCGCAGCAGCGAGGTCACGGCCCCCGTCACAGCGGAAAGACGGTCCCGGGCGGCCATGGACCCGGACGTATCGACCACGAAGACGACGAGGTTAGATTCCGTACCCTGCCGAATTGCACCGTGGATATCCTCTGGCCGCAGGGGAATCATCGACTGTCCGCTGCCGTCAATCTGTGCGCCTCGGTTTGCTGCGGCGAGAACCGTAGCCGGCAGGTGCAGGCCGTGGCCTGATCTTTTCGCACCGATGGTGCTCCCGCGCGGGCCGATTGCTTTGGAGCGGCGACCGACGGAGCCGTGGCCGAACCCTTCCAAGCTGATTTTAGGGACGGCGAAAGGGCGCGCCTTGGTTGGCGCGGCCTCCCTTCTCGCCGGGGCCGTTCGGCTCTGGGGTCGCTGGAGTCTCGGAGGCATCCGGGGTGTCCGGGGCGTCGGCGGGGTTGTCTGTTCCGGCCTGTTCCTCCGGATTGTCCGGCTGAGGTGTCTCGTCCGGGAATTCCTCCTTCGCGCGGTCGAAGGCCTCGTCCAGCTGGTTCGTGTCCAGTCCGGGCTCGTCGAAGGGGTCGCGCCTGCGGCGGTGCGGCAGCGCCATTTCCGCCGCCACCTTGATGTCCTCGTCGACAATTTCGATGGCGCAAGATCCCGGCTCTACCCCGTGGCCGGCGCAGCGCCAGGCCGCGTGGGCACGGGCGGTACGCGCGATCACCAGGTCAGCACGCATGCCGTCGACGTCGAACTCGGCGCAGAGCGATGCAATCCGGCCCAGGACGGTAGAGGTCAGGCAGATGTCGGAAAGCAGCTGCCCGGCCAGGCCGAGACGCGCGCGCAGCTCCTCGCTCGCGGAGACAAAGCGGGCGACGAAGGAATCGGAGTCCGCGTCGAATGCGAGACGGCGGGCGACGATTTCGGCGCGGACGGACGGTTCCTTCGACGCGGTGACGTCCACGGCCAGGCCGAAGCGGTCGAGCAGCTGCGGGCGGAGCTCGCCCTCCTCCGGATTCATCGTTCCCACCAGCACAAAGCGGGACGTGGCGGCATGGGAAATGCCATCGCGCTCGACAACGACTCGGCCTGTGGCTGCAGCATCGAGGACCGAGTCCACCAGGTGATCCGGCAGGAGGTTGATTTCGTCGACGTAGAGGATTCCGCCGTCCGCCTCGCTGAGAAGTCCCGGGTTGAAGCAGGCGTGACCTGTGGTCAGCACTGTCTCGACATCGATGGAGCCAACCACGCGGTCCTCGGTCGCGCCGAGTGGCAGGTTGACCAGTCGGCCATCCAAAAACGGCGCGAGCGCTCGGACCGTGGTCGTCTTGGCGGTGCCCTTTTCACCGCGGATGACCACGCCGCCAATCTCTGGGACCAGCGCCGTCAGGATCAGCGCCAGCTGCAGTCGCTCTTGGCCAACAATAGCCACGAAAGGAAATACCTGCTGGTGAACGGAATCCTGCACTGCGGGCGCGTTTTTGTCCATGACATAGTTCTACCCCACCGCGAAGGGCGACCTTCACAGCGGGGTAGGAAAAGTTAGAGCCTCTGAACTCTAGCGCTCTAGCTTCAGAGCCTTCTGGGAGGCATCCCAAACCTGGTCGAACAGGGCCGGGTCATCAGCCAGCTTGGTGCCGTATGAGGGCACGAGTTCCTTCAGCTTCGGGGCCCACTTGCCCATGTGCTTGCCAAAGCAACGCTCGATCAGGCTGATCATCACGGCCGGAGCGATGGAGGCTCCCGGGGAGGCGCCCATCAGGCCGGCGATGGTGCCGTCCCAGGAGTTAATAACAGCGGTACCGAACTCCAGGGTGCCAAAGGTCGGAGCCTTCATCGGCTTAATAACCTGGACTCGCTGACCAGCAACAATCAGCTCCCAGTCATCCGGGTTAGCGTTCGGGACGTACTCGCGCAGAGACTCGATACGGGCATCGAAGTTCTTGAGCACCTCGGTAATCAGGTACTTGGTCAGACCCATCTCCTGGACACCGACACCCATCATGGACGGCAGATTGGCCGGGCGCAGGGACTTAATCAGGTCCAGGTTCGACCCCTTCTTCAGGAACTTCATGTTCCAGCCTGCGTACGGGCCGAACAGCAGACCACGCTGGCCGTCGATGACGCGGGTATCCAGGTGCGGGACGGACATCGGCGGGGTGCCGACGGAGGCCTTGCCATAAACCTTGGCATCGTGCTTCGCGATGACCTCTTCGTTGGTGCAGCGCAGCCACTGGCCGGAAACCGGGAAACCACCGAAACCGCGAATCTCGTTAATGCGAGCCTTCTGCAGCAGTGGCAGGGCATCGCCGCCGGCACCGACGAATACGAAGTTGGCAACCAGGGTGCGAACATCCTTGGTGTGCGTGTTTTTGACAGTGACAATCCACTTCGAGCCATTGCGCTTGAGGCCGGTGACCTCGTGCCCGTAGCGAATCTCGGTGCCCTTGTCGGACAGTGCGGCAAGGTACTGCTTGGTCAGAGCGCCGAAGTTAACGTCTGTACCGTTCGGGTTACGAATAGCCGAGACCGGCTTGGAGAAGTCACGGCCCTCAGCCATCAGCGGCAGGTACTCGGAGAAGCGAGCCTCATCCTCGATGAGCTCTTGACCGCGGAACAGCGGCTCCTTCTCCAGAGCCTCGAAGCGGCGACGCATGAAAGCGACCTGATCCGGGCCCTGAGCGAAGGTGGTGTGATCGACCGGGTTGATGAAGGCCTTCGGGTCGGTCAGCGTGCCGTTTTCAACCAACGAGGTCCAGAGCTGGCGGGAGACCTGGAACTGCTCATTGATGTTCTTGGCCTTGGTGACATCAACCTTGCCGTTCTTCTCCGGGGTGTAGTTCAGCTCACACAGCGCAGAGTGTCCGGTACCCGCGTTGTTCCACGGGGAGGAAGACTCCTGGGCAGGCTGATCGAGGCGCTCGAACATGACCTGGGACCAGGACGGCTCGAGCTCCTTGAGCAAAACACCCAGCGTCGCACTCATGATGCCTGCACCAACGAGGACGACATCAACCTCGTCGCCACTGGAAGCAGGAAGCTTGTTATCAGCCATTGCTGTCAACATCCTTCTTAAATTGGTTAATGATTTCCGGCGCACTCGCGACACTCGCGGCACTCGCAAAGCACGCTCGATACGTGTTCCATTGTGTCACATATACGTCCTACCCCCGGTAATCGACGCTAGGCTAGTCCCCGTGACCCCCGATAATGCTAATTCCCCTACCCCCGACTGGCAGCCGGATATCCTCGGCGCAAATTACACCCAGACGTTCATTGAACTGGGCAAAGACCCCGACGGGGAGGGCCGAATCCGCGCATGCCTAGTGCGATACCGCCCGGATGACTCCGCCCCCGCTGACCCAGAGCCATTGCAGCCCTTTGCTGACAGGACAGCAGTTCTCTGGGTCCACGGCATGTCCGATTATTTCTTCCAGACCCATGTAGCGAAGCGCTACCACGAGGAAGGCTACGCCTTTTACGCACTCGATTTACGTAAGTGCGGTCGCGCCCACCTGCCCGGACAGACATGGCACAGTGTGTCCGATCTTTCGCTTTACGACGTCGAACTCGGCCGCGCCCTCGATTTCATTCGCGCCGAGGGGCACGTGAGGGTAACCGTCAACGCGCATTCAACCGGCGGATTAGTCTGCGCACTGTGGCTGGATCGGATGCGAAAAGACGCCGAAAGCGGCGCCGGGGCGAATATCGAAATCGATAGCGCCGTATTCAACTCTCCCTGGTTGGACCTCCACGTCTCACCCGCCAAGGCCCCCGTTTACCGCACGCTCGCGCGCGTCCTGTCCAAGGTACGTCCGCAGGCACTGCTCCCGGGAGTGTCCCAGGGTGGATACGGCATGTCGATTAGCGACGAGCACTACGGGTCTTGGTCGTACAACACCAAATGGAAGCCGATTTTCGGGCACGACAAAAACTGGTCCTGGTTCTGGGCAATCCTCGAGGGCCAGCGCAGGATTCGCAAGGGAGTCGACACGGGCGTTCCCACGCTGGTACTGCACTCGGACGCATCTGCAATCGGCGGCGAGTACTCGACCGCTCTCGACCGCGTTGACGCAGTGCTGGACACGCGACAGATAGCGAATAGGACGCGTAATCTTGGCAGGTACGCCCGCGCGGTGGAAATTCCCGGCGCTCGCCACGACGTCTATCTATCCGAACCAGACGCGTTGGAGAGAGCCTTCGCTGAGACGTTTGCGTTTATTTCCGCCACGGAGCCCGTCGCGACCGACAAGGAGAGTCACCGTTAATGTCCACTGAAGCCACCGAAAAGCGCCACTACGATGTCATCATCGTCGGCACCGGTTCGGGCAACTCCATCCCCTCCCCGCAATACGATGACGTGAAGATCGCCATCGTCGAAGAGGGCCGCTTCGGCGGTACCTGCCTGAACGTCGGGTGCATACCGACCAAGATGTTTGTGCTCGCCGCGGACGCCGCCCGCAATATTCGCGAGGCAGCTCGCCTGGGAGTCCACGGAACGTTCGATTCGGTGGATTTGAAGCAGATCCAGCAGCGCGTCTTTGAAAAGCGCATCGATCAGATTGCGGCGGGCGGCGAGGCCTACCGCCGAGGGGATGAGACGCCGAACATCGATGTCTACGACCGCCACGCAACCTTCGTGGGCCCCCGCACCCTGCGCACCGGCCAGGGCGACACCGTTGTGGACATCACTGCCGACAACATCATCATCGCAGCCGGTTCCCGCACATTCATCCCCGATATCGTCGCTGATTCCGGTGTCGACTACTACACCAACGAAAACATTATGCGCGTCGAGAAGCTCCCGGAGGAGATGATTGTCCTCGGCGGCGGCTACATCGGCACCGAATTCGCGCACGTGTTTTCCTCGTTCGGCACCAAGGTCCACGTAATCGTCCGCTCGGGGGCACTGCTGCGCTCCTCTGATTCCGACATCTCACGCACCTTCACAGAGGTCGCCTCCCGCGACTGGGACATCCACTTCCACACCAAGGTCGAGTTACTCAGCCAGGAGGGCGAGCGCATCACCGCGGTGCTTTCCGACGGCACAACGATCACCGCCGATGCCCTCCTGGTAGCCACGGGACGCGTGCCCAACGGCGACCGCATGAATCTTCAGGCGGCCGGGGTGGAATTCCACGACGACGGACGGGTCAAGGTCGACGAGTTCGGGCGCACCTCTGCCGAGGGTGTCTGGGCGCTCGGCGACGTGTCGAGCCCGTTCCAGCTCAAGCACATCGCAAACCACGAGGCGAAGGTTGTCTTCCACAACGTGCTCAACCCCGATAACCTGCGCGCTTTCGACCACCGCTTCATTCCTTCTGCGGTGTTCTCGCACCCGCAGATTGGCCAGGTAGGAATGACCGAGGCTCAGGCGCGTGACTGGGCTGAGGAAAACGGCACCTCAGTCACGGTGAAGGTGCAAAAGATTGGCGATGTCGCCTACGGTTGGGCACTCGAGGACCAGGATGGCTTCGCCAAGCTCATCGCCGACCGCTCCACGGGCAGGCTCCTCGGCGCGCACTTCATCGGCGAGCAGGCGGCCACCCTTGTCCAGCAGTGCATTCAGATGATGAACTTCGACATGGACGTCCGCGAGGTCGTCACCGGTCAGCACTGGATCCACCCCGCGCTGACAGAGGTCATCGAAAACGCCATCTACGGGCTAGAGTTCGATTAGTCCCTCTTAACCCAGCTGCTCGATGCCTGTGGCCTGCGCCAGCGCGGGCCCGGCGAGGTGCTCCTCCACCGCGTCCGCCAGAGCGTCCAGCTGCCGCAGCCTCTCTGCAGCAAATGAAGTGGACTGGCTCACGACGAAGCCACCACGACCGGTGCGCGTGGCGACGTCGGAAAGCAACCGGCGGCGGGAGGCGTCGTTTTCGAAATAGCCGTGGCGGTGCGTGCCGATGACTGCTCCCCTGCGCGCGCCCTCTCCCGGGATAAAGGGCGACTCGGAGCTACGCGTCACCTGGCCATTGTGCACTTCATAGGAGCCGTCCGGGTGGCTGACCAGAGTCTTTTCTGAAGCGAACTCGATGTCGACATCGAAGATTCCGAGCCCCGAGGTCTGACCTGCGGAGGACTCGACCGTGTCTACGATGCGCTTGCACAGCATCTGGAATCCACCGCAGATTCCAAGGACTGGCATATCGCGGGCGGCGCGCGCGACAATCGCGTCGGCCAGGCCACGCTCGCACAGCCAGGCCAGGTCCGGCACTGTCGACTTCGAGCCCGGCAGCACGGCTAGGTCCGCACGCGCGACCACGGACGGGTCTGTGGTCCACTGCACGTGGACTCCTGGCTCGCACGCCAGAGCCTCGACGTCGGTGGCGTTCGAAACCCTCGGCAGGCGCACTGCAGCGACGGTCAGGACCTCGTCTCCAAGCGGCGGATAACCCGGCCCGACCTGGCCGCCCGCGACCGTCCCCAGCGAATCCTCCGCGTCCACCCACAGTCCGTGGACGAAGGGCACGACTCCGATGACGGGCACTCCCGTGTGCTCGTGCACTACGTCGAGCCCCGGGGTCAGCAAGGAGACATCGCCACGGAACTTGTTGACGATAAAACCCGTGATCCGGGCGCGGTCCTCCGGGCTCACGATCGCATGAGTGCCAACGAAATGTGCCAGCACTCCCCCGCGGTCGATATCACCCGCGACCACCACCGGCAGACCCGCCATCTCCGCGAGCCCCATGTTGGCGATGTCCGACTCGCGCAGGTTGACCTCCGCCGGGCTGCCCGCCCCCTCGCAGAGCACCACGTCGTAACGACTGCGCAACTCCTCCAGGGTTTCCGCAACCACACCCCGCAGCGCTTTACGACGGGACCGATACGTCAGGGCGCTTACCTGCCCCTCGGCATGGCCACGGACCACCACCTGACTCGTCTGGTCGGACCCGGGTTTGAGAAGTACTGGGTTGAAGTCGACGTTCGGCTCCAGACCGCAGGCCAGTGCCTGCAGCGCCTGGGCGCGGCCGATTTCGCCACCATCGCGGGTAACGGCGCAGTTATTCGACATGTTCTGCGCCTTGAACGGTGCAACGCTCACCCCTCGCCGAGCCAGCAGCCGGCACATTCCGGCCACCAGAACAGACTTACCCGCGTCAGAGGTGCACCCGGCAATGAGAGCCGCAGCCGCCCGCCCCATCTAATTACCTACTTCTCCGGCTTCCAGCCGGTCTGGAACTGGCCGAAGACGTTCTCCTCGTCGGGAAGCGTGAGGATATCGAAGCCGGAATCGGTGACGAGGATGGTGTGCTCGAACTGCGCGGTCCACTTGTAATCGTCATTCTGAACGGTCCACCCGTTGTCCCAGATGTGGTAAGGCAGCTCGCCGAGGTTAATCATTGGCTCTACGGTCAGGGTCATCCCCGGCTCCAGCACCGTGTCCTGGGAAGGATCGTCGTAATGGAGGACGACCAGGCCGTTGTGGAAAGTAGTGCCGACACCGTGTCCGGTGAAGTCGCGGACCGTGTTGTAGCCGAAGCGCTTGGAGTAGGACTCGATTACGCGGCCGATGACGTTAATCTGGCGGCCCGGTTTGATCGCCTTGATGCCGCGCATGGTGGCGTTGTAGGTGCGCTCGACCAGCAGGCGGTGCTCCTCTGATACCTCGCCTGCGAAGAAGGTGGCATTAGTGTCGCCATGCACGCCGTTTTTGAAACCGGTGACATCCACGTTGACAATATCGCCGTCTTCAATGACCTGCGTATCCGGGATGCCGTGGCACACAATCTCGTTCAGAGACACGCAGCAGGACTTCTCGAATCCCCGGTAGCCGAGGGTCGAGGGGTAGGTGTCGTGGTCGAGCAGGTACTCGTGCACCACGCGGTCAACATCGTCAGTAGTAGCACCGGGGACACAGGCCTTTCCGGCCTCGACCAGGGCATTGGCAGCAATGCGGGAGACCTCCCGCATATTCTCGATATCCTCGGGCGTCTGGACCAGGGGCTCACCAATGCCCTCAGCTACATCGTCCTTCCATGCGTACTCGGGGCGCTCGATGTGCGCCGGGACGGTGCGGATGGGGGTGGACTTCTGTTGGGTCAGATGTGCTCGCTGTGTCATGGCAAATACTCTACTCCCCGGCGGCTCCGGCTCCTTCGTCGAGATTCGCAAAGAAGCGGTCCGTCACCGCGACGGCGTGTTCCGAGCCTCCGCCCTTGACGATAAGCGTTGCGAAAGCCAGGTCGTCCCTGTATCCGGTGAACCAGGCGTGGGAGCCGCCGTTGACCTCCGCCTCACCAGTCTTGGCGTATACCTCTCCGCGGCCCGCGATTGCGGTACCGGTGCCGGAGGTCACCACAGAGCGCATCAGCGTGCGCAGGTTTTCCAATACCTCCGGTGCAATAGGCTTAGACGCGGCCGACTGCCACGTCCCGGCCGTGGGCACCAAGCTCGGCGTCGGGGTGCGGCCCGTCGCGACCGTAGCTGAAACCAGAGCCATGCCGAACGGGCTGGCCAGGTCATTGCCCTGTCCGTATCCGGCGTCAATACGCTCGACCTCGTCCCGGCCGTCCGAGACCGAGCCAGTAATCGTGTCCAGCCCGGCAATGTGGTAGTTGATTCCGATGCCAAACTGCTGCGACTCCGCCTTAAACTTGCCCGGCTCCAGCTGGTGTGCGATGTTGCCGAAGGTGGTGTTGCAGGAGCGCGCGAACGCGTCCGACAGCGATGTGTCCCCCACGCCGCTGCCGTTGTAGTTGGTCACGATGCGCGGGCCAATCTCCATGCTGCCCGGGCACGGGACAGTCGACCCGGAATTCAGCCCCTGGTTCTGGATGCCCGCCGCCGCTGTGACGATCTTGTAGGTCGATCCCGGTGGGAACTGCCCCATGAGAGCAAGGTCACCCTTTTCGTCGGCCTTCTCGGTCTGAGCGACCGCGAGAATTTTGCCAGTCGAGGGCTGCAGCGCGACAATCATCGCCTCCGCGTCAGAGCGCGTATCCACCGCTTTCTGTGCCGCATCCTGGACTTTTTTGCTAATCGACGCCTGAATCGCCGGCGCGACCTTCGGCTCCATCTCATACAAGGTGCCGACAGTAGCGCCGTCATTATTGGCAGCCACGATATTCCAGCCGTCCTGCCCCATGTCCCCTTCGTCCACGAGGCGCTCCACGCGACTCATCAAATCCGGCGCAAACCCGGGGTCTGGCCGGACCATCGCCGCCTCGTCATTGACCGTGACGCCCTCGATTGCCGCCAGGGCCTCCTTAACCCGATCCGGAGCCGAGGCGGGCAAGATAATTACGGAGAAATTGCCCTTACCGTCGGCCGCCTGCTCCCCGACTGCGCGCGCATCCAGCAGCGGCGGCTGCCCCTCGGGTTGAGGCATTTCATTATTAACAATGGTTGCCACCCGGTTGACGACGGACTGAACGTTAGAGATCGCGTCCCTGTCCACGATGACGCGATGGACCGTGCCGGGCTCCAGCAGCGCCGCACCGTCCGACCCCACCACGGAAGGGCGCGGTGCCGGGATTGAGCGCAGCTCCGGGTGCTGATTGCGGCCCAACTGTGGGTGCAGGGAGGCCGGAGACCAACGCAGAGTCCACCCCTTATCTCCGGACTCGGTCTTCGTAAGCGTAAAGGTCGTGTCATAGACCCAGTGGCGCTCATTCGGCAGCGCCCAATTCATGGCGACATCCGCGCTGGACTGAGTGCCATCCGCACTGATCTCCCCCACATCAAAAGACAGCCCAGCAGCCTGCAGCCCCTCAGTTGCGGCCCCGAGATCCTTCTTCGCAGCCTGCGGGTAATCGGTCAGAGCGGAGGCCGCCGCAATATCCCCACGACCTACCGCCGCCAGGAAATCCTCGAGGACGCTCTGCCCCGTATCCGGCCTGGGAGTGCACGCGGCCGAAGACATGACAAGACCGGTCAGTACCAGTGCAGACAGGCTACGAAATGCCTTCGAGCGGCGTGCGTTGTGCTCCATGCCCGAGAGGTTAGCACCACGCCCGGACTGACCCAGGTTGGCTCGCCGCCTAGAACAGACGAATCGGATTCACCACGTCCGCTGCGATGACCACGACACCAAAGACGAGCAAAACCGCAGTAAATGCCATGGTCACGGGCATCAGCCTGGTGTAATCAGCCGGGCCGAGTGCCGGCTTGCCAAACAGTCTGCGCACCCGGTCGCGGATACGCTCGTAGATGACAACCGCAATGTGCCCGCCGTCGAGAGGCGGAAGCGGCACGAGGTTAAACAGTGCCAGGAAGTAGTTCAGGTTAGCCAGCAGAAGGAAGAAGTTGGGCCACTGGCTCTGCTCTACCAGCTCGCCGCCCGCACGGGAGGCACCGACGACGCTCATCGGGCTGGCCGGGTCACGCTGCGCACCGAAGATTGAAGCGACCACGCCGGGCACCTTGCTGGGGATGGACAGCAGCCCGTCCCAGACAGCGCCGAAGAGTTGACCGGTAAAAACCAGCGCGCCCGGTACCGCGGTTGCGGCGTCATAGGTGTCGATTCCGCCCTTGGGGCGCTCGAATCCGATTCCGACGGCCGGACGCGATGTGACGCTACCGTCCTCTGCCTTCATCTCGACGTGCTCCGGGGTAATGGACACGGTCTTTGATTCGCCGGCGCGGTCCACAGTGAGTTCGATGTCGCCCTCGGTGTCGGCACCGATAAGGGAGACCGCTTCGGGGTATCCCTTAACCGGGGTTCCGTTGACCGCAGTCAACACATCGCCCGGCCTAAGTCCCGCCCGCTCGGCCGGGCCTGCACCGGTGCACGGCTTGGCGGACCCATCCGAATTCATCCCAGTCGAGACGCACTGCACGGAAGCGATCCGAGGCGTGAGATCGACGTTGAGGTTGGGCAAGCCCCACGAGACCGCAATGAAGTAAATAAGGACAAGCCCGACTACAAGGTTCATGGCAACACCGCCAAGTAGCACGACGATGCGCTGCCACCACGCCTTGGTGTACATGGCGTGCGGTTCCTCCTCAGGCCGAATCGGATCCTGAGCTGTCATTCCCGCAATATCGCAGAAGCCACCGAAGGGAATCGCCTTGAGGCCGTACTCCGTCAGATGCCCTCCCGCGCCGGCGTGCCGACGCTTAAACGAAAAGATTGTCGGGCCAAAGCCAACAAAGTAACGTCGCACCCGCATACCGCACAGCCGGGCTGCGGTGAGATGCCCCCATTCATGGAGCGCAATGGTGATTGCGATACCGATCGCGAAAAGAGCTACGCCTAGAACAAATGCCACGAGTGCTCACCCTACCCCCACTTTGGGCAATCCACGACACCCCGAGCAAAAAGGCGCGGGGCAAACTGCCATTTTCAGCAATGTCTAAGGTATCCTTACACCCGATACTCAAAATTCTCTGAGAATGTGCCAAAATGCGTGTAAGCGCAAAATTGTGGCACCGACCGGCTCTCATATGGAGCTTCGAAGGGCCACGGGCAGTGCAATCGCTTGAAGTGTTAACAGGAGGACTTAAAGTGAGCAATCACGAGCCAAAGGAAGAAATCTACCGCGGCATCAGCACCCTCGACGAGCCGTCGGCTAAGTGGGGCTGGCACGGCCTGAGCAAGCGCTCGATGCAGATCGCAGGCTGGATTAGCGTCATCTTCCTTCTCGGCATGACCATCGGCAACCACAAGGGCAACGTCGAGAACTACTTCCTCGTCGTCATCGCCGCCCTCATTGCCATTGGCCTGCTTCTGCAGCTGTTCTCCCCGCGCAGCTCCCAGGTCCGCACCGTCACGGCCCACAACAAGCCGGTCGGTCACATCGAGCCGGACTGGGCTTCTGACCAGGTCAACGGCACCGGCGTCTACGCTGAGCTGACCGACTCTCAGGCTCGCGCCTGGAACCGCGTTAACGGCAAGTAGCCTGCACGCCCCGCGCACATACAGCAAGCAACATTGCACTAGCGCACTGAGATAAAACAAAAACCGCCCCTCGGGGCGGTTTTTGCGTCTTCGATTGGCTTTAGGCCCCGGATCTACTCACCTTCGGCAGCCAGCTGGCCGCATGCAGCGGCAATCTCGTTTCCGCGGGTGTCGCGCACGGTGCACGGCACCCCCTGCGCGATAACACGGCGGACGAACTCGTCCTGCTGCTTCTTAGGAGACGCGTCCCATTTCGATCCCGGAGTTGGGTTAAGCGGAATCAGGTTCACATGGACACGCGAGCCGAGGGCCTTGTGCAACTTTTTACCCAGCAAATCAGCTCGCCAATCATGATCGTTGATGTCGCGAATCAGCGCATACTCGATGGACACGCGGCGGCCGGTCTTATCCGCGTAATAACGCGCGGCATCCAGGACCTCGGAAACCTCGAAGCGGTTGTTAATCGGTACGAGCTCGTCGCGCAGCTCATCGTCCGGCGTGTGCAGCGAGACAGCCAAGGTGACGGACAGGCCTTCGTCGGCAAGCCTGCGGATATTCGGCGCGAACCCGACCGTCGAGACGGTGACGTTGCGCATAGAAATGCCGAACCCATTCGGAGCCGGTTCCGTGATGCGACGTACGGCAGCAAGCACCCGGTTGTAGTTGGCCAGAGGTTCTCCCATGCCCATGAACACAATGTTTGTCAGCCGGGACCCCTCTGCCTCCATAGTAGCCGCGGCCTCGCGGACTTGGTCGACGATTTCCGCAGTAGAGAGGTTACGCTGCAGGCCTCCCTGGCCGGTGGCGCAGAACGGGCAGGCCATACCGCAGCCGGCCTGCGAGGAAATGCACAGGGTCGCGCGGCCTGGGTACTTCATCAGAACCGATTCCAGCAGCGTCCCATCGGCTGCCTTCCACAGGGTCTTGCGGGTCTCACCATCGTCACAGGAAATGTGCTTGACCGGGGTCAGCAGTGTCGGAAACAGGGCTTCCTTCACCTTCTGTCGCGCGTTTTCCGGGAGATCCGTCATCTCCATCGGGTCGGCCTCGAATCGGCCGTAGTAGTGCCGCGCAATCTGGTCCGCGCGGAAGGCCGGCAGCCCGATTTCCTTCATGGAGGCCTTGCGGCCGTCGGCATCCAGGTCTGCGAAGTGAGTCGCGGGGGTTCCGCGACGAGGGGCTTTTAGAACAATGGGAAGTGAGGTAGCCATGATTGCCCTATTCTCGCATGTCGACAGCGTTTTGGCCTAATGAATAGCCCGGTTTAAGTGGTGCAGCCGGGTAAACCAGTGTTGAATTATAACCATGACTAATTCTGAGACGAACCCCAGCGACTTCCGCGAGCCCACCTCTCCCCTGGCCGAGCCCCACGCGGAGAGCACCTCTGTGGAACCGCTTGCCGACGCCCCTGCAGGAGCCCCCGCGACCATCCCGTCCGAGGAGACTCACGTCTCCGCGAACCGGAATAACAAAGTCAAGAAGACCACGGCCGGCAGCATGTGGGTAGGCCTCGTCATCAGCGCAATCCTGCTGATCGTCCTGCTCGTGTTCATCCTGCAGAACCAGCAGCCGACCGAGCTGAATCTCTTCGCCTGGAGCTGGACTTTCCCAGCGGGAGTGGGCATGCTCTTCGCCGCAATTCTTGGCGCATTGATTACCGCCCTCGTCGGCGGCTGGCGCATGTTCGAACTGCGTCGCCAGATTCGCAACGCGGGTCGTAACTAAAACTAGACCAGGATGAGGAAACGCAGTAGCAGCCACGTCATTGCTGCTGCGGGAAGCATCCCGTCGAGGCGGTCCATGAGGCCGCCGTGCCCGGGCAACAGCGAGGACATATCCTTAATACCCAGGTCACGCTTGAACTGGGACTCGACCAAATCACCGAGCGTCGCCGCGACCACCAAAACGATGCCCAGAAGCAGGCCCTGCCACCAGGGCGCGTGGAGCAAGAAGATGGCGTTTCCGATTCCGACCGCGGCGCCTAGAAGCATCGACCCTGCGAAGCCCTCCCAGGACTTCTTCGGGCTCACGCGCGGTGCCATCGGGTGCTTGCCAAAGAAGACGCCGGCAACGTAGCCGCCCACGTCATTTGCTACGACACCGAGCATAAAGGTCACTATGACGAGGCGAGGGTCGACGCCCCAGGGGTTATCCATCTCGGACAGCCGCGCTGCGAGCGCGATGCACAACGGAATCCACAGCAAAACGAAGCATGCTACAGATACGTCTCGCAGCCAGTTTCGAGGGGCCTCCTGGTTGCCATGCAGGAACAAACGGGATACCAGGAGCACCATCAGTGTGAAAATCAGGCCCATGGCCAGGCCGACTACCCCCCACGCGACGCTGAGCCAAATCATCAGCTGCCCGCCGATAATGAGAACTGGGCGGGGAACTTGCCAGTCCGATTCCTTGAGACGCTCGCCTACCTCCCAGGTCGCGAGAGCTGCAGCGACTGCGACCATGACGTTCCACGCCATGGAGCCAAGCAGCAGGCAGATAATTACCAGAGCACCGAGGGCAACGCCGACGCCAATCGCTACAGGTACGTTTCGACCGGCAGAGTTACGGGGCTTGAGCCCCTTAATTTCTTCGACGACTCTGTCTCGGACGATCCTGTCTCGATTCGATCGGCGCGGTGGCATAGGCGTAATTTCCCCTTCTGAAAAACCGTCTTACGGGCCTAGACCTCGAGCAGCTCGGCTTCTTTGCGCTCGACCAGGGCATCGACCTTTTCCACGTAGGACTTGGTGGTCGCGTCCAGCTCTTTCTCGGCAGCCTGAACCTCATCCTCGCCCGCGTCGCCGTCCTTCTGAATCTTCTTCAGAAGCTCCATGCCCTTACGGCGGACGTTACGGATAGCAATCTTCGCATCCTCGCCCTTGGCCTTTGCCATCTTGACCATCTCGCGGCGGCGTTCCTCGGTCAGCTGCGGGACGGTGACGCGGAGAACCTGACCGTCGTTGGTCGGGTTAACGCCCAAATCCGAGTTACGAATTGCGTTTTCAATGTCCTGCATGACGCCCGGCTCGTACGGCTTAATCAGCAACATGCGCGGCTCCGGAACCGAGATGGTCGCCATCTGGGTAATCGGGGTCGGGACACCGTAGTACTCGGCAATGACGCCGTTGAACATCGAAGGGTTTGCGCGACCTGTGCGAATCGTCGTCAAATCCTCGCGACAGTGCTCCACCGAGTTGCCAAACTTTTCCTCTGCGTCGAGAAGAACTTCATCAATCATTATTGTTAATCCTCGTTTACCGAACGGGTATAGCGCCTACAAATTTATCAGCTGTGAACCAGAGTACCGATTCGCTCACCCGAGACCGCCCGGGCAATATTGCCGTCGGTAAGCAGGTTGAAGACCAGGATCGGCATCTTATTATCCATGCACAGGGAGAACGCCGTCGCATCAGCGACGCGGAGATTACGTTCGAGGACCTCGCGGTGCGTGATGTCATCGAAAAGCTCAGCGTCCGGGACCTCGCGAGGATCGGCGGAGTAGACGCCGTCGACGGCCTTGGCCATTAGCAGGACCTCGCAGTCGATCTCGAGGGCGCGCTGGGCTGCGGTGGTATCCGTAGAAAAGTACGGCATACCCATACCGGCGCCGAAGATGACCACGCGGCCCTTCTCCAGGTGGCGCTTTGCGCGCAGCGGAAGGTAGGGCTCAGAGACCTGCGCCATGTGGATGGCGGTCTGCACTCGGCTGTCGATGCCCTCCTGCTCCAGGAAGTCCTGCAGCGCCAGGCAGTTCATGACCGTTCCCAGCATGCCCATGTAGTCCGAGCGGGCGCGGTCCATGCCACGCTGCTGCAACTGCGCGCCGCGGAAGAAGTTACCGCCGCCGATGACAACACAGACCTCGACACCGTCACGAGCAATTTCCGCAATCTGGCGTGCGACGTTCTGAACCACGTCCGGATCAACGCCGACGTTGCCGCCGCCGAACATTTCACCGCCGAGCTTGAGCATTACGCGCTTAAATCCAGAACGTTCGGCAGTATCCGCCATGTCCAACAACCTTTCTCGCCTTATATAAAAGTCGCAGACGAGTCTACCCGGTAGCCCCCGATGGTTGCACATGCACGCGCCGAGGACTGCAGTAAATGCAAACACCCCCCTGATGTGCACAAATGGCACCATCAGGGGGTTAATTTTGCGGCGCTGCCCCGAAAAGGGCTGCACGCCGAAGGCTAGCCGAAGACTAGTGCTGGCCGACCTCGAAGCGAGCGAAACCGGTCAGGGTAACGCCTGCTTCCTTCATCAGCTGCTCGACGGTCTTCTTGTTGTCGGCAACGGAAGCCTGCTCAACCAGGACGACGTCCTTGTAGAAACCGTTCAGACGACCCTCGACGATCTTGGCGATAGCCTGCTCCGGCTTGCCCTCTTCGCGGGTGATCTTCTCATAAACAGCGCGCTCAGCCTCGACACGCTCGGCCGGGACGTCCTCGCGGGTCAGGTACTGAGCCTTCAGCGCGGCAACCTGCATAGCGGCGGCGTGAGCGGCCTCCTCAGCCTTCTCGCCCTCGCCGGTGTAAGCAACCAGCACACCAACGCCGGCCGGCAGGTCAGCTGCGCGGCGGTGCAGGTAGACGGAAACCTTGTCGCCCTCGAGGGTGATGGCGCGACGCAGCTCGAGCTTCTCGCCGATCTTGGCGGACAGCTCCTGGGTGGCATCGGCGGCAGTCTTGCCGTCGACCTCAGCAGCAGCGAGCTCTTCCGGGGTATTTGCCTTAACAGCGGCAGCAGCCTCGGCGACCTTATTAGCGAAGTCGATGAACTCCTGGTTCTTCGCAACAAAGTCGGTCTCGGAGTTGACCTCGATCATGGTGTTGCCGGAGACGGCGATCAGGCCCTCGGCGGCGGTGCGCTCAGCGCGCTTTCCGACGTCCTTAGCACCCTTGATGCGCAGAATCTCGACAGCCTTGTCGAAGTCGCCGTCGGTCTCGACGAGTGCGTCCTTGCAGGCCTTCATGCCGGAGCCGGTCAGCTCGCGGAGCTTCTTCACGTCAGCAGCGGTGAAATTCGCCATGTGTGACGATCCTCCTTGTTGTGGTTTTGGGAAAAAGGATTACTCAGCGGATGCGGTCTCGGTAGCGGTGGAACCCTCGGCGTCCATCTCCGCGGCCTGGTCGGTGTTCTCGGCAGCAGCCTCAACCGGAGCGTCGCCAGCAGCCTCGCGAGCAGCAGCGGCCTCGCGCTCGGCGCGAGCCTTGCGGCCCTCCTCCACAGCGGTGGAGATGATGCGGGTCAAAACGGAAGCGGCACGGATTGCGTCGTCGTTGCCCGGGATCGGGAAGTCGACGTCGTCCGGATCACAGTTGGTGTCGAGGATGGCGACAACCGGGATACCCAGCTTCTTAGCCTCGGCAACAGCAATGTGCTCCTTGTTGGTGTCGACGATCCACAGAGCGGACGGAACCTTAGCCATATCGCGGATACCGCCCAGGGTGCGCTCCAGCTTGGTGCGCTCGCGGGTCAGCATCAGGATTTCCTTCTTGCCACGGCCCTCGTAGCCGTTCTCAGCAGCGTCCATAGCCTGAAGCTCCTTCAGGCGAGCCAGACGCTTGGAGACGGTGGAGAAGTTGGTCAGCATACCGCCGAGCCAACGGTGGTTGACGTACGGCATGTCAACGCGCTCAGCCTCGTTCTGAACAGCTTCCTGAGCCTGCTTCTTGGTACCGACGAAGAGGATGTTGCCACCGTGTGCAACGGTCTCCTTGACAAACTCGAAAGCCTCGTCGATGTAGGTCAGGGTCTGCTGCAGGTCGATGATGTAGATGCCGTTGCGCTCGGTGAAGATGAAACGCTTCATCTTCGGGTTCCAACGGCGAGTCTGGTGACCGAAGTGGACACCAGCGTCGAGCAGTTCTCGCATGGATACAACAGCCATGTGATGTTCAGGGAAGATCCTCTCGTCCAGCCTGACTAGGGCTGCGGCTGCTTCCCTTCCTTTCTTTCCGATAAAGTTACGGTTAAATCAACGCACAGGCTTTCCCTGTGCCCTAGCGCTCCCCTGCTGATTCGCACCCTGCGGCTAACTCCCTTTGAGTGAGAACTGTGGGCACCCGCAAACCAGCCGGAATGGGTCGCGCGCGTAGTCAAGTTTGTGCGGTCTCCACCCTCAACTGGGCAGACACTGCGTGCGATATCCTACCACCACTAGCCATACATGCAATATTTGCGGCAGCGTGTCCCTTTCCGCCCGCTTGTCCACAGGCGCGCTTTTGTCCACAGCGGGCCTCTTTTCCCCGTTTTTTCACTTGCCGACGTCTTCCACTTCCCACATCCTGGCCCCCATGGCAACAATGGTTCTGCGGACTCTGGCGCTTGTGGCGACCGCTGCGATGACTCTTATCCTCCCCACCCCTTACAGCCACGCCATTCCCGGCAGCGGCCGGATATCGGACATTGCTCATACTAAACCGGTACCGGGCGACGCAATCCGGGCTTTCGACCCGCCGGAGAAGCGCTGGCAAAAGGGGCATCGCGGCGTGGACCTCGCCGCCGAGCCAGGAGCACGGATATTTGCCTCTGCCGACGGGACTGTGCACTTTGCAGGCTCCATAGGTGGCGTAACTTCCGTGTCAATACTCCACGCGGACGGCATTCGCACCACCTACCAGCCGGTCCAAACGGAGCTAAAGAAGGGCGAACGCGTCTCCAAAGGCCAGGTCATCGCAGTGCTCGTGACACACCCTAAACACCCTGAACCGGGCCTACATTGGGGAGCGCTTCGCGGCCAGGACTATCTCAATCCCTTGGACCTTTTGCGTCGGCGGCCGATCGTACTGAAACCCGTCGTTTAAGGTGCGCTACCCCCTCGGGTGCGCCTTCTTATGCACTTCCCGTAGGCGGTCCGCCGATACATGAGTGTAAATCTGCGTAGTTGCAAGCGAACTATGCCCCAGCATTTCCTGGACTACGCGCAGGTCCGCCCCGCCCTCAACCATTGCGGTGGCCGCAGAATGCCGCAAGGCGTGTGGGGAAACGTCCGCACCGACCGCTGCGGAGTACTTGTGAATTACGCGTCGCGCCTGCCTCGGATTCAAGCGCCCGCCGCGAACACCGAGAAACAGCGCCGTTTCCCCATTGCCGGTGCCGAGTTCCGGGCGCATCCTCAGCCATGCGCCCAGCGCCTTCGCCGCGGGAGCCCCGAAGGGCACGGATCTTTGCTTGTCCCCCTTGCCGATAACCGTAATCATTCGTGCCGAGAAGTCGACATCACCCACGTTGGCCCCACACAGTTCTTCCACGCGGATTCCTGTGGCGTAGAGCAGCTCGACGATTGCCCGGTCGCGTGCCGCCTCGGGGGAACCGTCGTCTTCTATGCCCCCGAGAACCCCGTCGACCTGCCCGGGTGAGAGAATTTCCGGCAGGTGCCGCCGGGGTTTCGGCGACGACAGACGCACCGACGGATCCGAGGTGAGGATTTGTCGCGCAACGGCCCAGCTGCAGAACTGCCGAATGGACGTCGTCAGACGGGCGAGGGATGTGCGCGCAGCGCCAGCGCGGTGCCGGGCCCCCAGGTGGGTGCGAATAACAGGCGTGGTCAACTCACTGATGTGCTTGAGTCCTGTCAGCAAAGGGACGAGGTCGGCCCGGTAGGCGCGGACCGTAGCAGACGAAAGTCCACGAGAGTACGTCGCTTCATCGAGGAAGTCCATCAGGACCGCCTCGACGTTCGGAGTAAGTCCCTCGATGTCGTTCACAGAGTCCATCTTAGAGGCTATCCAACAAGGTCTGGTTTAATACGGAAAAGGCAGCGACCGCGGCGCACCCCTCCCGCGTAGAAGAAGGAACACACCGAGGTCACTGCCAATGCCTCACCCATGTTGCAAATACCCAATAGCTGCCGGAGGCAACCAACCGAGTGGAACCAGCCCGAACCACTCAATTACTTAGGCTTGCCTGTCCTATTTTACATAGTGTCTCCGAATTAGCAATAGGGTAAAAGAATTTTTTGGATTTTCCCTCATTCTACGACTCGACTATCCTCGCCCAACCGTCCTTCATCCGCTGCACGAATCCCCGTTTCTGCAGTTCCAGGAGCAAATGCGTCGCCAATCCGATGGATACACCAGCCCTCGAAGAGACCACGTCCACGCTGACGCTGCCTTTCTGATTGAGCGCGTCGTAGACAGACAGCTCACTGCGCGAAAGCTGCTGCACCGGAGACTTAGCCCAGTCCAATTCCAACTGACAATCTTCATCGACGCTTCCAACCTCCCGGTATAGCGAGAGTACGTTTTCCGCGTTCGTCACCAGGATAGCCTGGCCGCTGCGAATCAAGTCATGGCAGCCGCTGGTCGCCGGCGAGGTAACGGGCCCTGGAACAGCGCCAAGCGGCCGGTTCATCCTCGTCGCCCAATTAGCCGTATTGCGGGCGCCAGAACGCCAGCCGGCTTCGACGACAACGACGGCGTCGGAAAGCGCGGCGACAAGACGGTTGCGGGTGAGGAAACGGTGTCGCGCCGGGCGAACACCCGGCGGGTATTCGCTGACGAGACAGCCGCTGCGGGAGATCTCATCGAAGAGTTGTCGGTGGCTCGATGGGTAGGCAACCCCCGGCCCGCAGGCGGCGACCATGACGGTGACCCCGCCGGAATCCAGCGCGGCCTGGTGGGCGGCGGCATCGATTCCCAACGCCCCTCCGCTGACGATCGACACCCGGCGGGCTGCGGCCCCGGAGAGTTTTTCGGAGAGCTGTTTTGCCACGTCAATTCCGTATTTGGTCGTGGCGCGCGTACCGACCAGCGCGACGGACTCGGCTGTCGCCTGACGCAAGCCCTGCCCGCGAACCCACAGCGCCAAAGGCGGCGCGTCGGAGCGGTCCGCAACATCCAGTGCTGCGAAGCAGTCGAACTTGTCCTCGGGCCACTCGGAGCTGCCCGGATAGACGAGCCTATAGCCTAGCCGAGCTGCATGATCGAGGTCTTCGGCGCTGTTGTCCACGTAGGCACGGGACTCCGTTGATGCCAGTAATCGCTCCGGCAGCGCCCGGCGCGCCTTTATTCGCTCCGCGACATCTTCCGGGCCGAACTGCCGGATTATTTCCACGATCTCCGGGTGCGTCCCCTCAATCACCCGGTTGAGATACGCCCAAGCGCGCATGATGTCCACGATTTCCCCTTTTTTTCAGTAGCCGTGCAAGTCACACGCAGCCTGGACGTGATCGAATTTGAAGGTCGCCGCACCCTCTAGGTCCGCAAGAGTCCAGGCCAGTGCGATGATTTTGTCGACTCCCCGTCTGCTTATCTCCCCCGCCTGCAGGCGATACTCCAGCAGCGCTATCGCTTCTTCGTCCAGCCCCGCTTGCCGACGCATAAGCGCCTTCGGAACCGTGGCGTTCGTGAGCGAGTCGGGGCCAAGCCCCAGCTTGCGCCACCTTTGCGCTGCCCGGTCGCGTGCGGCCATAATGCGCCCGCGCACCACATCGGAGGTTTCCCCGCCCTCGCCGCGTCCGACGACTGTGCCCGACGGCGTGAGCGTGACGTTGATATCGATGCGGTCGCGCAGCGGGCCAGACAAAGCACGCTCGTGCCGGGCGCGGTCTGTAGCCGTGCAGGTGCACTCGCTGGCGTAGGCCGCACCACAGCGGCACGGGTTCGCTGCCATCACCAGTTGCGTACGGCACGGGAATACCACCTTGTAGTGGGTTCGCATGTGCGTCACCGTGCCGGACTCTAGAGGTGTC
Organism: Corynebacterium lactis RW2-5; assembly: GCF_001274895.1. Lineage (NCBI taxonomy): Bacteria > Bacillati > Actinomycetota > Actinomycetes > Mycobacteriales > Corynebacteriaceae > Corynebacterium > Corynebacterium lactis. Next base: position 1,165,626 of record NZ_CP006841.1, on the reverse strand, counting down.
CTCAGCGCGTCGGTCACGGCAGGCTTCATCAGTGTGACCTCGTCGAGAAAAAGCACGCCATTGTGTGCGAGGCTGATTGCCCCGGGCTTCGGTATCGCACCTCCTCCGACCAAGGCCGCGGCGGTTGCACCGTGGTGCGGGTTCACGAAGGGCGGCGATAGCACCAAGGCCCCCGTGTCCTCAAGAGAGCCTGCAACCGAGTGAATCGCCGTAACCTCGAGCTGCTGGCGCCGACTGAGAGGCGGAAGAATCGTCGGTAAGCGCTCCGCGAGCATGGACTTTCCGGTGCCTGGCGCCCCCTGCATGAATAGGTGGTGCCCTCCGGCGGCGGCGACCTCAAGGGCGAAGCGAGCTTCGCCCTGCCCCTCTACATCGCTTAGGTCCACCGAAGAGGGCTTTTGCGATGCGGGTTGCGGCTTCGGGGTGACAATCCCCTCGCCCGTGATAACCCATTGCCACAGCTGACGCAGGGTTCCGGCTGTACCTACAGCTATTCCATCGACGAGCGCAGCTTCCTGCGCGTTCGCCTCGGGAACGACCACCCAACGGGCGCCGGCTTCGCGAGCGGCAATGACCGCGGGGAGTACGCCGCGGATGGGGCGAATCGAGCCGTCGAGACCGAGCTCTCCGATGAGGACGGTTCGCCTCAGGCGCCCTTTGGCCTCGGCGTTGTCACTGCGAGCAATCAGAACCGCGCAGATGATTGCGAGGTCGAAGCCCGTGCCGTGCTTACGCATGTGGGCCGGCGAGAGGCTTACGACAATCTTCGTTCGAGGCCAGTCCATCTCCGAGTTGGCGGCGGCCGTGCGGACGCGTTCCCTGGCCTCTCCCACTGCGGCATCACCCAGGCCTCCGATATACATTCCGGGAAGACCCCGGCCGACATCCGCCTCTACCTCGACAATCGCGCCTTCGACCCCGTTGAGCGCCACGGCCAGCGCAGTTCCCACCGTCACGGCGACTCGATTCGCTCGATCAGGTCAAATTCGACCTCGAATTCTGTGACAACGGTGATCTCCGCGCAATCGAAGCAGATGGAGCGGTATAGCCTGCTGGGGCGGTCCGTCCCCAGCCAGGTAGTCGCCGCCCTGCGCATCTTCGCGAGCTTAGCCGGGGTGACTGACTCGCGCCCCAGACCAAACCCGTATCCGCTCCGGGTCTTCACCTCCACCACGTGCAGGTCACCGTCGAAGTAGAACAAGAGATCCACCTCATCGCGGCTCACTCGCACGTTTCGGTCGAGCAGGCTCCAGCCCCGACTGATTAGCTCGCGACAGGCAATCTCCTCACCGACCGCGCCCAACTGCTTAGGTTCCAAGTGACTCAGGCGCAGGCCCGCTAGCCCCTCCCAATACTCCGCCAAGTCAACGGCAATCCGCTTCGCCATCTGTATTCCCCTCATCCCTTTTCCCCAATGGACGAGCCCCACTGTCGCATACAGACGCGAACAAGACCCCACACACTGGCGTGCGTGGGGCCTTATCTGTGGATAGTTTTCCGACTGTGGAAAACCGGAATTCTACGGAAGTCGCAGGTCAGGCTTGTCCAGTTCCTCGATGTTGACGTCCTTAAACGTAATTACGCGGACGTAGCGGACAAAACGCGCTGGGCGGTGGACATCCCACACCCACGCGTCCGACATGCGCAGCTCGAAGTAGACCTCGCCATCGGTGTTGTGCGGAATCAACTCAACCGCATTGGCCAGGTAGAAGCGCCGCTCAGTCTCGACGACGTAGGAAAACTGACTGACGACATCACGGAACTCCTTGTAGAGAGACAGTTCTACGTCAGCTTCGTAGTTTTCAAGATCTTCAGCGCTCACGTCGCGTCGGCTCCTTTTAAAGGGTGTGCGGATTTACTGGTCAAGATTAGCCGGATTACACACCGGATTGGGACAAGAACACGGCCTGGGCCTGTCGCACATTGCTATACGACGCCCGATGCTCCGCACACGCCCCGACACGCTCGATGGCATCCATGTGTGTGGCCGTTCCGTAGCCTTTGTGCCCCTCGAACCCGTAGTTCGGGTACCGGCCGGCGAGGTCGACCATAATGCGGTCTCGAGTGACTTTGGCCAGAACGCTCGCCGCGGCAATGCACCGGCACGCAGCGTCTCCGCCGATAATCGGTAAATACGGCGAACGTAGACCGGGGACCTTCATGGCGTCGGTAAGCACATAGCCTGGCGCGGAGGAAAGTCGCGCGACGGCCCTACGCATACCCGAGACATTGGCGTGCTGGATTCCGAACTCGTCAATCTCGGCGGCGGGTACGGCTACCACGCTCCAAGCGGTGGCGAAGCGCTGGATGAGTGGGAAAAGTCGCTCGCGGGCGGACTGCGAGAGCTTCTTCGAATCGGTGAGCTGCGCCAGCTCGGGGATCGTGCGGTCCGGCATCGAGCAGGCGGCGATGACGATAGGGCCGGCGCATGCGCCCCGACCAGCCTCGTCTACCCCGGCGACGGGACCGAATCCACGCTGGGAGAGAGCCACCTCGTACGTGCGGGACTGCTTGAGCGAGCGGATTGAGGCACCGGGCAAGGGCAGGTTCTGATTAGTTGGCCTGGATATCCGGGTCATCAACGCCACCGATGCGGCTGAACGGCAGAATAATGGCCTGCACCTTGCCAACGACCTTATCCCTTGGCACCGCGCCCTGGAATTCATCGCCCATGTGGAATCGCGAGTCGCGGGAGTTTGTTCGATTGTCACCCATCATCCAGAAGCTATCCTTCGGCACCGTGACTGGGCCAAAATATGGACCGCCGCACTGCTCCGAACCTACAGCGGAATCGACTGGGTGGTCAGCGGGGGTCTTGATGAATGATTGGTCGGTCACCTTGCCGTCGACCATGATGCCAGGGTCTCCCGGGCGGCATTGAACGGTTTGACCACCGGTGGCGATTACTCGCTTAACCAGCGCGTTCTCATCCGGCGCTACGAGGCCGATCCAGGATCCGAGGGTTTGGACGGAGTTGGTCAGAGGGTTGGTAGAGCGTTGTGATACGAAGCCGTTATTCCACGACTCGGGGCCGTTGAAGACGAGGACATCGCCCGGCTTCGGATCGCCAAACTCGTAGGCGATCTTGTCTACCCAAATGCGGTCACCAGTGCAACCTGTGCATCCGTTCAATGTCGGCTGCATGGACTCCGACGGAATTACGTAGATACGGCCAATGAAGGTCTGTACACCAACGCTAATGAGCAAGGCGATGACGATAATAATTGGAATTTCGATGTACCACGGCGTGGTCTTATCGCTTTCTTCCTCCAGCTTCTGGAACTGCTCGAGGCGCGTATCACTACCTATGGTATTCGATGCGGTGTCGTCTCGCGGTGCGTCGGCGGTCATGGAGAAAACTATAGCTTAAGAGATAGCGAAACCCCGCCGAACTTCCGTGGTTGGGATCCGTTCGACGGGGTTATCGGGGCACCGGAAACTAGCGGCGCTCCTTGATACGTGCAGCCTTACCGCGCAGGTTGCGCAGGTAGTACAGCTTCGCACGGCGGACATCGCCCTTGAAGACGACGTCGATGTGATCGATGTTCGGGGAGTGAACCGGGAAGGTACGCTCAACGCCGATACCGAAGGAGATCTTACGGACGGTGAAGGTCTCGCGGACACCACCGCCCTGGCGACGGATAACGACGCCCTTGAAGACCTGGACGCGCTCGTTCTTACCCTCGACGATCTTTACGTGAACCTCGACGGTGTCGCCGGCGCGGAACTCGGGGATGTCGTCGCGGAGGTACGCTGCATCAACCTTGTCAAGAATGTTCATGGAAACTGATTCCTTTACTTTTTGCATAGACAGAGGACCCTGGCGGCTCTTTCCCACAGAAGGGACGCTCGGCCGGTTCGTGCCCGAAACAGGTAAAGCTGTCTAATAAGACAACCTGGAAATTATTGCACACCGCCTGGTCAGTAACCAAACTCCTCCTTGGTCCCCTCCCCACGCCGATTCAATTCCGCAAAAGCCGAGGACCTTCACGGTGTAACACCGCCTCGTGATAGCCTCCGCCCATGTCCCAGATTCCCCGCTTCGACCCGTGGATTATCCGTGGCACTATCATCGTTCCGAGCGTGCTCGCCGTGGCCCATTTCGCGTGGATTCTCGCCATCGCCCACCGCTTGCCGACGCGCATGGCCACGCATTGGGACGCCGGCGTAACTATCCCTCAACTCGACCTTGCGGCCCCCTCCACAGCAAGCATTGGATGGGGGTACGCAATCACCGGACCCGCCTACACCGTGGTCGTACCGGATGGGATGGCGGAAGCAGTCGCGGGAGACATCAACTCACGCCTCGACGCCGCCCGGAGCTAGCCCGTTAAAATCCGGCCCTGCGCAGCGCGTCCGCCATGGAGCCGCCACCACGCTTGTCGCCCCGCGTTTGTCCACGCTTGTCACCGCCGCGCTTCCCACCACGCTGTTGAGACTTCTGGCGCGGCTGAGCTGCAGCAGCGTCGGCATCGTCGTCAAGCCTCAAAGATAGACCTATTCGGCTACGTTCGACGTCGACGTCCAACACCTTAACCTTGACAACCTCGCCGGAGCGGACCACCTCGTGCGGGTCGGAAACGTAGCCTCGGGCCATATTGGAAACATGCACCAGACCATCTTGGTGGACTCCGACGTCGACGAAGGCGCCGAAGGCCGCGACATTGGTCACAGTGCCCTCCAAAATCATGCCAGGGGCGAGATCGGAGACCTTCTCCACGCCCTCCTTGAAGGTCGCGGTGACGAACTCGGGGCGGGGGTCGCGGCCGGGCTTATCCAGCTCGGCGAGGATATCGCGGACGGTCGGCAAGCCGACACCGGCAGCCTCGTCGACGAAATCGGCCGCGCGTATTCCGGCGAGAACGCGGGAGTTACCAATCAGCTCCTGCACGCCAATGCCGACCGAGGCCGCGATGCGATCGACGACGCCGTAGGACTCCGGGTGCACTGCGGAGGAATCGAGCGGGTTCGCAGCGCCGTGGACGCGCAGGAATCCCGCACACTGTTCGAACGCCTTAGGTCCTAGACGCGGGACCTTCAGCAACTCCTTGCGGGAGGTGAAGGCACCGTTGGCGTCTCGGTAGGCGACAATGTTTTCCGCGACCGCCGCGGACACACCAGCCACGCGGCCCAGCAGCGGCGCGGAGGCGGTGTTGACCTCGACGCCGACTGCGTTCACGGCATCCTCGACCACGGTATCGAGGGTGTGCTCGAGCTTCGTCTGGGATACGTCGTGCTGGTACTGGCCAACGCCGATGGACTTCGGGTCGATCTTGACCAGCTCGGCGAGCGGGTCCTGGAGTCGGCGCGCGATGGACACGGCGCCACGCAGGGAGACATCCATATCCGGGAACTCGGCCGCAGCCAGGGGGGATGCGGAGTACACGGATGCACCCGCCTCGGAGACAACAACTGCGGTGGGCTTGGCTCCCCCGGCCTGGGCGATGAGATCTGCAATCTCGCGGCCGAGCATCTCGGTCTCGCGGGAAGCGGTGCCGTTGCCGATTGCCAGCAGCTCGACGCGGTGCGTCGCGCACAGAGTAGCTAGGCGCTCCTTGGCGCCGGACCAGTCGTTGCGGGGCTGGTGCGGGTACACAATCGCTGTATCGAGGACCTTGCCGGTCGAATCCACGACAGCGCACTTGACGCCGTTGCGGTATCCCGGGTCCAGGCCGAGAGTCGCGCGCTGGCCCGCGGGCGCCGCGAGCAGCAGATCGCGCAGGTTGCGGGCGAAGACATCGACGGCCTCGGCCTCGGCACGCTCCTTCAGTCGGGTCCTCGCATCCAGGGCCGCGGAGACCTCCAGTTTGGTGCGCCAGCCGAAGCGGACCGCCTGGTCAATCCAGGCGCTAGCGCCCCCGTCGGGCAGGTCGAAGGCGGAGCGAACCATGTGCTCGTACTCCTCATCCGCGCCCGCGTCGATGTTCAGCGTCAGGATTCCCTCGGCCTCGCCGCGCAGCACGGCCAGCACGCGGTGGCTCGGCATGGACGCAATCGGCTCCGCGTGCTCGAAGTAATCGCGGTACTTCGCGCCTTCCTTCTCCTTGCCTTCGACGACGCTGGCCGCGGCGCGTCCGTCATGCCAGACTTTCTCGCGGACGCTTCCGACAAGGTCCGCGTCCGTCGCGAAGCGATCGACCAGGATTGCGCGGGCACCGTTCAGGGCGTCCTTCGCGGTGGCGAAACCGGCGGCCTGGGCCTCTGGGGTGAGGAACCCGTCGGCAAGCGAAGAGGCATCGGCGGAAGGATCGGCGAGCAGAGACTCGACCAGCGGTTCGAGACCGGCCTCGCGGGCGACGTCGGCCTTGGTCTTGCGCTTGCGCTTGAACGGCAGGTAGAGGTCCTCCAGGCGGGCCTTGGTGTCGCAGGCGAGGATGAGGGCGCGCAGGTCATCGGTGAGCTTGCCCTGCTCATCGATTGCGGCGAGGACGGCCTGCTTGCGGTCTTCTAGCTCGCGCAGGTAGGCGACGCGCTCTTCGACGAAGCGCAGCTGCGTGTCGTCCAGACCTCCGGTGGCTTCCTTGCGGTAGCGCGCGATGAAGGGGACGGTGTTTCCCTCGTCGAGGAGAGAGATGGCGGCCGCAACATTGCTTTCCGCAACCTCGGTACCGGCGGCGGAGAGTTCTTGGGCAATCACTCGGGCAATCACTGATGAATTCACCCGGGTCACTTTACTAGCAGCGCTAGTATCGTGGGGACACTGCCCCGACTGGGAAAGGACCCCGATGAAACAGACACTCTGCGCCGAATATCTTCGCATTTCCGATGCGGAGGCCGCCCACCTCGTCGAGGTCGCCGCGCCCGCGGACACCACAGAGGGCGGCACGGCGGGGCTTGTCGCAGATGGGGCGGAGAAGATTATTCTGGAGCACTTCGTGCAGGTCCCGGAAGAAAACGCGCTCGATATCGACACTGATTGGGAGTCCCTGCTGCGCACCCTGACCGGAAACCCGATTGACGGCCAGGCCCTCGGCGACCCGCTTGCCGAGGCGATCCTCGGTGCCGAGCGTGTCTGCCGCAAGCCCATGTCGGCCGTCATCCGCGCCAATCGCGTGGGCGAGGTTCACCAGACTCTCGCCTCCATTGATCTTTCCGCCCGCATCGCGGACAACGGCTCGCTTATCGACGAGTCCACGGCCGCACAGCGTTACCGCGAGCTCGTGGCGTTCTACGAGGAGGCTAAGCGAAGCGGAGACGCCGTCCTCGTTGCCATCTCCTAAGCACTAGCAGTGCGACAATGAGGCCGACGATTCCCGCAATCAGTCCGCCAATGATGTCGGTCAGCCAGTGCGCGCCGACCCACACGCGAGACAGCGAAACGGCGCCAATCAGTGCGATGATCGCGGCGTCGAGGAGCTTGCGGGCGGCGTTGCGCAGCACCGGCAGGAGCAGCTGAATGACGGCCATGCCGGTGCTCGTCGTTCCCGCGACATGCGCGGAGGGAAACGCGGCGTCGTGCAGGTTGACCAGGGATAGCGTCTCCCCGGGGCGATCGCGGTCTAGGAACCACTTCATCGCGTAGGTCACAGCAATGGACGCGCCGAAGGATGCTGGCAGCAGCAAGGCCATCACACGGAATCGCCACCACAGGACTAGCGCCGCAACCAAAGTAGCTGGCGCAATGTAGGCGGGCCGGACGACCTCGCTGAGAGTCAGCATCACGGAGTCAAAGGTTCCGCCGTGCAGTCCTGAGACCAACTGCGCAAATGAGCCGTCGAGCTTCCCAGCCACGGTGGTCTGCGTGAACCATGCCAGCGCCACCAGCGCAACAATCCAGCCGACGACGTGAATCGGCGATGCAATTCTGGCTCGTGCCACGAAAAAGTTACTCCTTTATTTCTTCATGTTTCCCCAGCGCCACCGCCAGGCAGACAACCAGCACGCAGGCGAGCGCAATCTGGATGCGCTGCCCTATGCCGACCGGATATTCAAAAACCGCTGCCGCTGAGACCCAAACGGTGACAATTACGAAAGCCGTGGAGAGAATCCGATGTCGAGTCCACAGTGCCGCAGCCATCACGAACTGCCCTGCCGAGGCCAGTGTCGAAGTCACGATGTGCCCATAGCCGGGCGTAGTCGGCTTGCACGTGGGCAGGGATTCCTCGCACTCCATCGCCACGAAAACATCCGCAAGCGTGCAGGCCCACGCCACCGCCAACGCCGCCGCCGCTATCCGAAGCGCCACAGGCCAGCCAGTCCAGCCTCTCCCGCTCCCCGACGCCGCCAACATCCCCAATCCGCACAGGCCCAGGGCGCTCGCTAGAAGGTCCGAACCGGCAAAGAGGGGCCGGTAGGGACTGGAAAAGGCGGCGTATTCGGAGAGGAAGGACACAGTCGGGTCTAACGGATAGCCCACCAGTGCCTCGTGGATGAACGTCGCGTAGACGGCCGCGGCGAGCAGCAGCAGCCACATTCCGACCCGTGTCACCCGTGCCATTAGTGCTCCAGCGCCTCGCGGTCGCGATCTGTTAGATTGACGGTCTCCAGCAGGTCCGGGCGGCGCTCGGCGGTGCGCTTGAGAGCTTGGTCTCGGCGCCACCGGTCCACCAAAGCGTGGTTACCGCTAAGCAGCACCTCCGGAACCTCCAGCCCGCGCCAAATGCGTGGCTTGGTGTAGGACGGCCCCTCCAGCAGACCGTCGGAGAACGAGTCCTCTTCGTGACTCTTCCGGTTACCCAGCACACCCGGAATCAGCCGGACGACAGCTTCCGCGATGACCAGTACCGCGACTTCCCCACCAATCAATACATAGTCACCAATCGAGACCTCTCGGACCCGGTAGCGGTTGGCGGCGTCATCCACCACGCGCTGGTCGATGCCTTCGTATCGACCGCAAGCGAAAACAATGTGGCCCTCATGAGAAAACTCCTGCGCCATCTGCTGCGTGAACGGCTCCCCCGCCGGGGTCGGAACAATGAGCAGAGGTTTGTCCGACTCATCCACCGCCCCTACTGCGCCGGCGTACGAAGACTCCTCCGCCAGGCCCAGCTTCTGGTCGTGCCGGACATTATCCAGGTGCGGCACCGCGGAATCGAGCGATTGACCGCCGAGGCCGTCCATGCCCGCCGCCGCGATGTCATCCAACGCGGGGCCCCACACCTGGGGCTTCATGACCATGCCGGGGCCTCCGCCGTAGGGCGAATCATCCACAGCCTGGTGCACGCCGGGGGCCCAATCCCGCAGGTTATGGACACCGACGCTCAAGATATTGCGCTCAATAGCCTTACCTAGCAGGGCGTGACGTAACGGTTCTAAGTACTCGGGAAAAATAGTGACAACATCAAGGCGCATGTTCATCGCAGTCACAGCTCCAGCAGCCCCTCCGGCGGGGTAATCACAATAGCGCCGTTGTCTAGGTCAACAATCGGAACAATCGCGTGGACGAATGGGACCAGCGCCTCGCCGCCGCTGTCAAGCGAAACCTCCAGCAGACGCTGCACAGGTCCGCGGACAACGCCGGCGACCTCTCCGATATCGACTGGTTCTGGCTGCGCGCCCTCATAGGCACGGGCGTTGGCAGTTTCCTCGTCCACTGCGCCACAGTTCAGCACGCGCAAGCCTACTAACTCGAAGTCGTAATACGAGTCCTCATCCTCATCGAAGACTGGCTCCGCGAAAAACTTCATACCTCGCAGACTCTCGGCGGCGGTACGGTCCGGTACCTGCTCGAACGCAACAAGGAGGCGGCCCTGGTGCGGGCGCATGGACTTAATCGTCAGCGTGGACTCCTTCCCCGCCTGCTTGCCCAGCACCGACTCGCCCTTGGCGAAGCGGCCCTCCGGATCATCCGTAGTTGGCGCCACGACAAGCTCTCCGCGGACACCGTGAGGCTTGATCACTCGACCGATTTGTACCAGATCGCTCACCCGATGCACTCCCAAAAATAGACAGTCAAAAGATAGAAAAAGACGCTACCCAACTTCGAATCGAAGTATAGGGCAGCGCCCGGATTCTAGAGTTTAATTACTCTGCAGACTCAGCCTCGGACTCGGCAGCCTCAGCCTCAGCCTTTAGCAGCAGCCTCGGCCTCCTTAGCGGCCTTTGCTTCCTTAGCCTCACGACGCTTAGCGGTGATGGCCTCAGCGGACGGACCGTTGTTGGCCTCCTCCAGAGCCTTGTTAAACAGCTCCAGCTTCGACGGCTTCGGCTCTGCAACCTTCAGGGTGCCCTCTGCACCCTCGAGGCCCTTGAACTTCTGCCAGTCGCCGGTGACCTTCAGCAGAGCCAGAACCGGCTCGGTCGGCTGAGCGCCAACGCCCAGCCAGTACTGTGCGCGCGCGGAGTCAATCTTGATGACCGACGGCTCTTCCTTCGGCTGGTAGATGCCCAGGTTCTCGATGACCTTGCCATCGCGACGGGTACGAGCGTCGGCAACGACGACGCGGTACTGCGGAGTACGAATCTTACCGAGACGCTGCAGCTTAATCTTGACTGCCATGAGGTATTCCTCTTTTCCAATGTCACTGGGCAATACTTATGCACCCTCTGCCCTGTAAAATAAGTCTTCTAATGCAGAGGGCCGGTTTTGCCCTTTCAATGTTTAAACCTGCGGGTGACCACCGGGCGGCCGTAGCCGGGTCCGATGAATTCGCAGCATTGCCTGGCTATGACGCAGACAACTCGAGAAATAATACCAGCAAAAGCGCTCCCAGTAAAAAATGCTCTACAGCATTGCGGTAACGTCAACTGATGTGAAGCCAGCCCAACCTCATGCGAATGCCCGCCCGAGCCGGTACCGCTTTGACCTCGATGGCCTTCGAGGCATCGCGATTGCCCTGGTGGTGGCTTTTCACGTCTATGTGGGCCGGGTCTCCGGTGGGGTGGACGTTTTCCTGCTCCTGTCCGGGTTCTTCTTCCTCGGTGCACAGTACAGGAATGCGATTAATCCCCGACAGTCCATCAATCCGTGGTGGTCCATCTGGCGGACGATCCGACGCCTCTTCCCTGCCCTCGCCCTGGTGTTGGCTGCCGTTTCGGTGACGGTAATTTTCGCCGTTCCGGTTCTGCGCACCCTCGATAACGCTCACCAGGTTGAAGCGTCGCTGCTGTACTACCAGAATTACGCTCTGGCTATCCAGGGAGCGGACTATGCAGCTGCCGACCGGGAGACTTCCCCACTGCAACACCTATGGTCTATGTCCGTGCAGGGCCAATTCTATCTTGGGGCTATTCTGCTTATTTTCCTGCTATCTTGGCTGACGCGTTCGCCTCGCATCGTCGGTGCTGTCACCTCCGTCGCCGAGGCTCGTCGAATAGACGCAACGCGGGGAAGGCTACGTGCTATTTTGCTCCCGACTCTGTGGATTATCACGATTGCCTCGGGCGCCTATGCGTTCTATCTACATGATGTAAATCAGGGCTGGAATTACTATTCCACCGCCAGTCGCCTGTGGGAGTTGTGCCTTGGAGGCGCGCTGGGGCTGGCGCTTACTAAGCGCGTGCCGACGCTGCCCTCGTGGGCCTCCACACTCCTGGCCACTGCAGGTCTTACGCTGGTCATATCGACTGGATTCCTCTTCGATGGCGCGGCCCAATTCCCGGGGCCGTGGACTCTGTGGCCCTTGATAGGCGCCGCGCTGATTATCGTGGCGGGTCCGGACGCGGGCTTCGTGTCGAAGTTTCTGGCGAGCCGCCCGGCCCGCAGCCTGGGGCAGTGGGCCTATGCGCTGTACCTGTGGCATTGGCCGATTCTGATTCTGGCGACCCATCTGCTTGGCCAGCACTCCCCCTCCGTTGCCTTGGGCACGGCTGTCATTGCTCTTTCGCTATTGCTCGCGTACCTGACTAACCGATTCGTAGAGATTCCCCTCGCCCAGTCATCGCGACGACCAACTCGCATCCAGCCGGTCTTTTCCCAGGCAGTAACAAGGCTGCGCACTAGTCGCGCTGCTGCGTACCGCGTGGCCGCCGCTGGGATGTGCGCTGTTGCGGCCGTCGGCATGCTGAGTTTGCAGGCGGTCCAACAGGCACGGATTGAGGGAGCAATCGGCGGAAAGCTTGACCCCGCCTCTTACCCGGGCATCCTGACGCTTTCCGACGGATGGGAGACCCCCGAGGCGACACCGAAGCCGGACAGGGACATTATTCGGGACCTGTGGCCGGAGCCAGCGATGGACGGCTGCCTTGCAGAAGGGCCGGAGCCCGTCGATACCTTTATCACTCACAAGCGTTGGCGCAACGAATCCGAAGAATGCATCTACGGCGACGTCGAGGGGGAAAAGCGCCTTGTAATGATTGGCGGCTCACACATTGAGCACTGGTTTGCCCCCATTAACGCTTATGCGAAGAACAATGGTTACCAGCTACACGTCTTACTCCGGCAGGGCTGCCCGGCCACGCTCGCTCCGATTGAGGGCGTCGGTGACATCTGCGTTGAATGGACTGAACTCGCGCTGGAACGCATCGACGAGCTTGATCCAGAGGTGGTCTTTACGACGTCGACACGACCAAGGTTCCAGCTCGATGAACCCGAATTTGGAGACTATGTTCCGGACGGGTACATAGAGTTCTTTGACGCAATGGAGGCTCGCGGCACCGATTTCGTTGCTATCCGCGATAACCCCTGGGCCTTTGATAAGGACTTCAACCAGTTTTCTCCTACTACCTGCGAGAACCAGGATGACTGCGTGGTTAGGAGAAAGCTGGCACTCTCGGCGACCAACCCTGCGAAAGAAGTTCTTGAGGACTACGTGCACGGCTGGAACATGGACTTTAGCAACCTATTTTGCGACGACAGAATTTGCCACAACATTATTGGCAATATCTATGTCTACCGGGACAGCAATCACATCACTGACGAGTTGGCGTTGACCTTTGCCCCGATACTAGAACGCCGCCTGAACACAATTTTGTCCTAGGCGGCGGGGATTGAATCAAACCAATCCTTTATTTCTTTTTGCCTTGACCGAAGTCGAGGTTGTTGAGGTCAAACCCCTCGAAGCCTTCCGGCAGCTGGTTGCCCATCTGCTTTTGCAGCTTCTGCAGCTCGGCCATGTCCGGCATGCCGCCGCCCATTCCCGGCATACCTGGCATTCCGGGGAATCCGCCGCGCATACCCTTTGGCGGAGTCGGCCCGCGGTTACCGCCCTTGCGCTTTCCGCCTTTACCTTTACGCCCCTTCTTGTTTTTGCGGTTCGACGGGCGTCCACCACCCATTCCGAAGCGCCCAGCCATCTGGGACATCATCTTCTTGGCTTCGTTGAAGCGCTCGATTAGCTGATTGACATCCGATACGGAGACGCCGGAGCCGTTGGCGATACGGCGGCGTCGGGAAGCATTGAGGATCTTGGGGTTTTCGCGCTCTTGCGGGGTCATTCCTCGGATGATGGCTTCAATGCGGTCGAGCTGCTTTTCATCGACCATCTCGGCGGCCTTGGACATCTCGGCACCGCCCGGGAGCATCTTGAGAATGTTGCCGATGGGGCCCATCTTGCGGACCATCATCATCTGCTCGAGGAAGTCCTCGAGAGTCAGCTCGCCGGAGCCCAACTTCTGGGCGGACTTGGCGGCCTGCTCGTGATCAATTTCCTTAGCGGCGACCTCGACGAGGGTCTTCAGGTCACCCATGCCCAGAATCCGGCTAGCCATGCGGTCTGGGTGGAAGACATCGAAGTCCTCGAGCTTTTCGCCAGTGGAGGCAAAAAGGATGGGCTTGCCGGTGACCTCGCGGATGGATAGTGCAGCACCACCGCGGGCATCGCCGTCGAGCTTGGTAAGCACCACGCCCGTAAAGTCAACGCCATCACGGAAAGCCTTAGCGGTCTCGACCGCGTCCTGACCAATCATCGAGTCAATGACGAAGAGGACTTCGTGCGGGTTGATCGCATTGCGGATGTCCGAGGCCTGCTTCATCAAAACCTCGTCGATACCGAGACGACCCGCGGTGTCGATGATCACCACATCGTGACGGTGCTGACGCGCATAAGCCAGGCCACGGAAGGCCGCGTCGACGGGGTTATCCTCGCTAGTACCCATCTCATGGGTGGAGTCGATGCTCGTTCCAGGGAATGGAGCAAAGCAGGGCACTTCGGCGCGTTCAGCAACAATTTGGAGCTGTTGGACTGCACCCGGGCGCTGCAGGTCACAGGCAACCAGGACCGGGGTGTGACCCTGCCCGGTGAGGTACTTAGCTAGCTTGCCGGCCAGCGTGGTCTTACCCGCGCCCTGCAGGCCGGCGAGCATGATAACCGTCGGCGGCTGCTTCGACAGGTTAAGTCGCCGGGTCTCCCCACCGAGGATATTGACGAGCTCCTCGTTAACTACCTCAATGACCTGGTTCGCCGGGTTGACCGTCTGGTTTTTGGCGATTTCGTTAGCGCGTTCCTTGATGCGTTTGACGAATGCGCGAACTACCTCCAGAGAGACGTCAGCTTCCAGAAGAGCCAGCCGAATCTCGCGGGCGGTGGCGTTAATATCCGCCTCGGTCAGGCGGCCTTTCCCGCCCAGGCCACGCAGGGCACCCGTCAATCGATCGGAAAGAGACTCAAACAAGTTTCCAGCTCCCCTTTTGCCTTGTCATTTCTTAACCGTTCTACCGTACCCGTTGACTACCGCGTTTGGCACATATCCATACTTTTTATGCACCGCCCCGCTCAATACCATCGCCCCACCAAAAGGAATGAGGCACAAAGACACGGAGCCAAAGCTTCCTTAAGAATTTCTTAGCAACCACGCGAACAACAACTCAGATTGCTATCATTCCGTTACTTAGTTTGATGTATTACGCAGTTATGCAGACACACTGCGTCAAAAGCGGCAATTTCGACCGTCATCAATTTGAATCGATAAACAGCCGATAACAATCTCGCCGACCAAGCCTAAAACATACTTAAGATTTCCACCCCCGAATTGATGTAAACTAATTTATGGATTCAGACCCATATTGGCAGGCCAGCGCACACCGATCGACAATGACATTCTTTATCGGCAATTCCTCCGAATTACAGGAAACCACCTAGGGGCTTAAGATAAGCCATGAACTCGGTTAACCCTGGTTAGCCCGCGTTTGAGCTTGGCCGTAAACGAACGACGGCCTCCCCGTTTTCATTGATCTCTACCGTTTGACTCTTTAGAGAGGTTTCCATGAAGAAGTTTTCCTCGGCCGTAGCCGCCGCTGCTGTTTCCGCTGGCATGCTCGCTGGCGCTGGTGTTGCCAGCGCTACTGAGACTGCACCTGGCAACGCCAAAGATGAGCTGAACATCACATGTCCCGGTAATCTGGAAGTTTTCCCAGACGGCACCACTTTGTGCGGCAACGCCGATGTGAAGAAGCCCACAGATAACCTGAACATCACATGTCCCGGTAATCTGGAAGTTTTCCCAGACGGCACCACTTTGTGCGGCAACGCCGATGTGAAGAAGCCCACAGATAACCTGAACATCACATGTCCCGCTGAGCAAGTAGTAGCTATCGAAGACGGCAAACTTTCGTGCGTGAAGAAGCCCAACAACAAGGACGGCCAGACCGACAAGGACCAGACCGACAAGGGCCAGACCGACAAGGGCCAGACCGACAAGGGCCAGACCGACAAGGGCCAGACCGACAAGGGCCAGACCGACAAGGACGGCAAGAAGAAGGACGAGTCCAAGAAGGACGACAAGAAGTCCGACGACAAGAAGAAGGACGAGTCCAAGAAGGACGACAAGAAGAAGGACGACAAGAAGAAGGACGAGTCCAAGAAGGACGACAAGAAGAAGGACGAGTCCAAGAAGGACGACAAGAAGAAGGACGAGTCCAAGAAGGACGACAAGAAGTCCGACGACAAGAAGAAGGACGAGGCCAAGAAGGACGACAAGAAGTCCGACGACAAGAAGAAGGACGAGTCCAAGAAGGACGACAAGAAGTCCGGCAACAAAGTCGTAGAGGCCAAGAAGGACGAGAAGAATTCTGACAAGAAGGACGACTCCAAGAAGGCTACCGAGGCCAAGAAGGACGATTCCAAGAAGGACATGAAGAAGGCTGAGGAGAAGAAGGCTTCTTCCTCTCATAGCTCCGGCCTGGCCGCTACCGGCGTTGACGCCACCACCCTGGGCGGTGCCGCTCTGGCACTTCTGGTCGGCGGTGTCGCCGCTACCCGATTCGCTCGCAAGGACCGCTAAGCCCTAAAGTCCCTAGCAATATCGGCTAAGCCTTAAAGGTCCCTGATGCTCGACAGTATCAGGGATCTTTTGCACGTTGTGCCCCTTTGAGGGGGTACGCATTAACCTTTTGAGATATAAGCATCAAACTGCTCAAACAGCAATTTGGACCTGTCAACAAATCTCATTTACCCCCTTCGCATACTCAGCACTGATAATGCTTTTCAATAGCTATTAGCCCCAAAACTACAAGTGGGCTTTCCCGTTAAGCCCAATCTTCACTCCATCTATTCCCTTGAATATGCGAGGTTCGACGATGAAGAAGTACTCCTCCACCCTGGTCGCAGCCGCTGCTTCGGCTGGCATGCTAATCGGCGCTGGCATTGCTACCGCTCAGGTTCCTGCCCCCGTGCCATCGGATTGTCCAGCTGGTCAACACTTCGAAAACGTTGGTGGCACTTTCAAATGTGTAGAAAACGCTGAGACTCCACAGCCTGAAAAGCCGTCCAACGATGGTATCCCGCCCGCAGTTGACAATTCCGCAACGTGCCCAGATGGCTCCCCGCGTGACATGGGTAAGAAGGATCCAGTAACCGGAATCTTCGGCGCCTGCGGCACCGGGGAGGATTCCAAGCCAGCACCGAAGCCAGAGGAAGAAAAGCCGTCTAATGACGGAATTCCGCCTGCTGTTGACGACACCGCCAACTGCCCGGATGGCTCGCCTTGTGACATGGGCAGAAAGGATCCAAAGACCGGGGTCTTCGGCTACTGCGCACCGTCTGAAGATGAAGACAAGCCAGGTGACGACAAACCGGGCGAGGACGATAAGAAGCCGGGCGAGGAGAAGCCAGGCGACAAGTCCGACGATTCCAAGAAGGACGGCAAGAAGGACAATAAGAAGGTCGTTAAGAAGACGGATTCCAAGGGCAATGGCCTCGCCGTCACAGGCGTTCAGGCAACCGCTCTCGGCGGTGCCGCCCTGGCACTTCTGGTCGGCGGTGTCGCAGCTACCCGCTACGCACGCAAGAACTCCAAGGATGACTAGTTCCCACTAGGCTTCCCCTAAATTTGCTTGAATTGGCCTCGGCGCCCCGCGCAACCTCTACGGAGACCACCGCGGCGGCACCGAGGTCTTTTTCTACCTGGCCAAGCGCGCCAATGGAGGCAGGAACAGACTCTTTTCAGCTTCCTTGTATTAGCTCTGGGGCACGGTAAGGCATCGATACCTTCTATATCGCCTCGGAGTCGCGCTCGCCTGTTCGAACCCGAATGACCTGCTCAACAGAAGTTACCCACACCTTGCCGTCTCCAATGTTCCCGGTCCGAGCTGCGGTACAGATCGCCTCAAGGGCGTCGTCAAGCTGACTATCGTTGACCACTATCTCCAGTCGCGTTTTGTTCGCGAAATCCACGGCATACTCGACACCTCGGTAGACCTCCGTGTGTCCCTTCTGCTGGCCATACCCCTTCGCCTCAGTAGCCGTCATACCGTGGATTCTAAGTTCCTCCAGAGCCTCTTTAATGTCGACGACCGTAAATGGCTTAACAACTGCAGTGATCAGTTTCATTTTCATTGGCTCCTAAGACTAAAACGCGTCCTGATTAGCGGAATCGTAGGCGGACTCGCCGTGCTGCGCGACGTCGATACCTTCGAACTCGGCCTCGTCGTCCACGCGCCAGCCGACGGTTTTGCCCAGAACAACCGCAATAACTGCGGTCAGCATACCGGCAAAGACCAGGGCGCTAACGGCAATGAGAACCTGGATGACAAAGAGCTTCACCCCGTCGAGCCCGCCGCCGGTGAACAGGCCACGGTCGGTCGCCAGCAGGCCGACGCCAATAGTTCCCCACAGCGCCGCGACCAGGTGGACACCGACTACGTCGAGGGTGTCATCGAAACCGAAGCGGTACTTCAGGCCGACTCCCCAGCAGCCGAGGGCTCCGCCGATTGCGCCGAGGATAATCGAAGTCAGCGGCGTCATGTCGCCCGCGGCAGGTGTAATGGTAACCAGGCCCGCAACTACGCCCGAGGCGGCACCTAGCGATGTTGCATGTCCGTCGCGGACGCGCTCGAGACCAAGCCAGCCGAGCATTGCTGCGCAAGTGGCAACCGTGGTGTTCAACCAGGCCAAGCCCGCTACCCCGTCCGCTGCGAAGGCGGAGCCCGCGTTGAACCCGAACCAGCCGAACCAGAGCAGCGCAGCACCGAGCATTACCAAAGGAAGGCTGTGAGGGCGATGCGGAGTACGCATAAAGTCCGTGCGTTTTCCAATGGTCAGCGCAAGCACCAGCGCGGCGGTGCCCGCGGAGATGTGCACCACCGTGCCGCCCGCGAAGTCGATTGGCGCGATTGCGGCTTTTTCCCCGCTGATTCCGAACAGCGCTGCGGATATGCCCTGCGAAGAGTGGCTCAGCAGACCACCGCCCCAGACCATGTGCGCTAGCGGGAAGTAGACCAGAGTGCCCCACACACCGACGAAAAATAGCCAGGTAGAGAACTTCACACGCTCAGCCAGAGCACCCGAAATTAGCGCCACCGAAATGGAGGCGAAAGTCAGCTGGAAGCCGATGTCTATGATGTTGGCATACCCCGATGCGCCCTCGATGTAGTTGCCTGCAGAGTCCGTGATGGAATCGCGCAGTCCGAAGTACTGGAAGGGGTTGGCAAAGATACCGCCGATTGACTCGGACCCATAGGACATCGACCATCCCCACAGGACATAGACGACGCCGACGACGCCGACGGCGCCGAAACTCATCATCATCATGTTCAGCACCGACTTCTGACGGGACATTCCGCCGTAAAACAGTGCCAGCGCCGGGGTCATCAACAGAACCAATGACGCCGAAATAAGCATCCAGGCCGCGTTTCCCGATTGCGCGGCGACTTGCTCAGGTGTCATGAGAACCTCCCTGGTTTTGAGTTGGTGGTTCTTAATATAGAGCATTAGTCACCGTATTTGCGTAGTTTCTTTCTATATTGCGAAACTTTGGGGTCGGCGGGAGAAACTGACTAACATACAAAATCCCCCTCCACCTGCACCTATTACTAAATGCAGCAGAGGGGGAAAAATTTTGGCTTTGGAGTGAGCCGCGCGATCCGTGGCTCCTAGTGCGTGCCCAATAGAGCGTCGACGAAACTCTGCGGTTCGAAGGGGGCCAAGTGGTCGGCGCCCTCGCCGAGGCCGACCAGCTTCACCGGCACGCCCAGCTCATTTTGAACTTGGAAGACGATGCCGCCCTTGGCGGTGCCGTCCAGCTTGGTCAGCGCGACACCCGTGATGTCGACGACGTCGCGGAACGTGCGCGCCTGCATCAGACCGTTCTGGCCAACCGTGGCATCCAGGACGAGGATGACCTCATCGACCTGAGCCTTCTTCTCGACGACGCGCTTAATCTTGTCCAGCTGGTCCATCAGGCCGACCTTGGTGTGCAGACGGCCAGCGGTGTCGACGAGGACGACATCCGCGCCCGTCTCAATGCCGTGGGAGACAGCGTCGAACGCTATGGAGGCCGGGTCGGCGCCTTCAGCGCCGCGCACGGTCTCGGCGCCGACGCGACGCCCCCAGGTCTCCAGCTGATCGGCTGCGGCCGCACGGAAAGTATCGGCCGCGCCGAGCACAACGCGGTGACCGCCCGCGACCAGAACACGCGCGAGCTTGCCGGTGGTCGTGGTCTTGCCTGTGCCGTTGACTCCGACGACGAGGATCACGGCCGGCTTGCCCTCGTGCGGCAGAGCCCGAATCGAACGATCCATCTGCGGCTGGCACTCCTCTACCAGCACCTCGCGCAGCATCGCGCGCGCCTCCGCCTCGCTGCTGACCCCGCGGCTGGCGATGCGCTGGCGAAGCTTATCGACGACTCGCTCCGTCGCCTCTGCGCCCAGGTCAGCCATGACGAGAGTATCCTCGACCTCTTCCCAAGCATCCTCGTCCAGGTCACCCGCACCGATGATGCCCAACACCGACTGGCCGATGGCGTTCTGGGAACGCGACAGGCGACCGCGCAGGCGGCCGAGACGGCCCTCTGCGGGCTCAATCTCGTCGAGCTGCGGTTCGGGGGTGGGAGCGGGAGCGGGCTCTGGTTCCGGCTCGGGTTCCGGTTCCGCCTCCGGAACAACAACCTCAGACTCCCCTGCTTCGGGCGCAAGCTCTTCGACGGTCTCCTGGACGGGCTCCGGCTGTGGCTCGGCCTCCACATGCTCCGGTTCGGGCTCGGCCTCCGGCTCTTCAACCGGCGCCTCGGACACCGGAATCTGCAGCAGCGGTTCTTCCTTCGGCTCCGGCTCAGCGTGGAGTTCCTGTCCGGGCAGCAGCTCCGGCTCCTTCTCAGCCGTGCCCGCTGGTCCCGCATCACCTGCCGCCGGGGCAAAGTTGAAGCCGCCGGCGGCCTGGTAATTACCAGACTTCTCCTGCTGCGTCAGCTCCTTGGGCCGCTCGTCCTTTTCGAAGGAGACCACGTTCTTCTTCCGCCGCAGGTAGCCCGCGACGAGCAGAAGAAGGATGATGACGAGCGCCGCTACGGCAACGATTATCCACTGAGTAGGAGTCATGCTCCCTATTATGCAATAACGCCTAAGCAGGCTCAGCGGAAGGCTCCGCGGCGGACGCGGAAACCGGGGTCATGCGCTGCGAAATAACACGAGTGACACCGTCGCCTCGCATAGTTACGCCGTAGAGCACGTTGGCCACGTCCATCGTCGGCTTCTGGTGGGTAATTACAATCAGCTGACTGGATTCCCGCAGCTCCTCCAGCAGAGCAATGAGCCTCCGGAGATTGACGTCGTCAAGCGCGGCTTCGACCTCATCGAGGACGTAGAAGGGGCTCGGGCGCGCGCGGAAGATGGCAACCAGCATCGCGAGCGCGGTCAGCGACTTCTCGCCGCCTGACAGCAGCGACAGGCGCTTGACCTTCTTCCCCGGAGGCCGCGCCTCCACCTCGATGCCCGTGGTGAGCAGGTCATCGGGCTCCGTGAGTACAAGCCGGCCCTCGCCGCCCGGGAAGAGAGTCTGGAATACCTTCGGGAATTCTGCCTCCACGTCCTCCCATGCGTCGGCAAAGAGTTGCAGGATGGTCTCGTCGACCTCCTCGACGACGCCCATGAGATCCTTGCGCGCCTGCAGGACGTCGTCAAGCTGGGTGGAGAGGAAGGAGTAACGCTCCTCCATCGCCTTGTACTCCTCCAGCGCGAGCGGGTTGACGCGGCCTAGCACCCGCAGGTCCTTCTCCGCCTGCTTGAGCTTGGCGGTCATCGCGGCAAGATCGAAGTCCTCGCCAGGGGCGAAGTCAGCCAGTAGGTCGTCTACGGAAAGCCCCAGCTGATCCACGATCCGCTCGGAGGCCTCATTGACGCGAACCTGCGCCTGCGCCTTGGCGATATCACCCTGGTGCGCCGAATCGGTCAGCGCCTGCAGCTCGCGCTGCGCGGCGGAAGACTCGTTGCGGGCCTGCGCGAGCGCGGCCGTGACAGTCTTCTTCGTCGCCTCGGTCTCATCGCGATCGGCCTCCGCCCGGGCCAGCGAGACGCCGACCTTCGCGCGCAGGTCCTCTGCCAGCTCCGTCACGACGCCCGCGAGCTCGCGCTGGGCCACCTGCGCCGCCTGAGCGTCCTCGTGGCGGGCCTTCGCGACGCGCTCCGCCGCAGCCTGCCTGCGCAGACGCTCGGCCTTGCCCCGCACGCTACCCGCGCGCTCCTCCGCGGTACGCAGTGCCAGCCGCGCCTCCGTCTCCATCGCGCGGGCCGCGGTCAGGGCCTCCGCCGTGCGGTCGCGCTCGCTTGTCGACGGTTCGCCCTCCTCAGGATCCCGGTCCACCCTGGCGAGCCTATCGGCGACCTCATCCAGCTCCGCGCGCAGGGATTCGACGCGGGCCGTGGCCTCCGCGCCCCGCTTCTCGGCGCGCTCGGAGTCGTGCACCACACCCACGAGCTGGGAGGTCGCGCGAGTTCGCGCGTCATTCAAGACCTTCATGTGCTGCTGGTGCTCGCGCAGGGCCGCACGGGCGGCTGCAGCGTCGGTACGCCGATCCTCTTCCTCTGCAGCGGCACCGGAGAGGACACCGGCGAGGTCCGCAAGCTTTTCGCGCGCGACCTCGAGCTCCTCGCGAGCCTGGGCGATATCCGCGGAGATCTCCATGCCAGACTGGCGGCCACCCGTGCCGCCGGAGACCCAGCCGGGTCCGCGCAGGACACCGCTTCGGTCGACGACTCGCAGGCGCGCGTCCTGGGCCACGATGTCCGCGGCCTGGGCGGCCTCCTCGCACGCGACGACATCGACCAGCAGGGCCGTCAGGGGACGCGACAGCGCGGACGGGATCTCGACGTGGTCGAGCAGCCAGGTCGCGTGTGCGGGCAGGGAAATATCCAGGCGCCAAGTCTCGCTGGCGCTGGCCGCGGCGCTGTCCGATTCGGACAACACCACCGCGCTGCCCTTGCCGGATTCGAGCAACTCTGAGATGAGCTCCTCCCCCGACTCCGCGACAAGGGCCTCGGCCGCGCCGCCGAGAGCTGCCGCGACGGCCTTCTCCCAGCCGGAGCCAACCTCAATCACCTCGGAGACGCTGCCCAGCCCGTGCAAGTCCTTCAGCCACGCGGTGCCATCATTAGCGGCTGCGGCACGCGCGGCCTCCAATGCCTCGATGCGCGCGGCAAGGCCCGAGACCTTACGCTCCAGGTCGCGCTCGTCGACGCGCAGCTCTTTCAGTCGCGCCGTCGCGGCCTCCGCCTCGCGGCTGGCCTGCTCGTGGGCGCGCTGCAACTCCGGGCCCTCCAACTCCGCGGTGGCCAGCTCCTCTGCTGCGGCCTCCACTGCTGCCGAGGCGTCGGCGCGGCGCTGATCGGCCTCCGAAGTCTGCTCGGCAAGACGGGCCGCCTCCTCCTGGGCAGCTTCGAGCCTGGTGCGCAGGGACTCCTCCGCAGAAATCAAACGCACGACGCCCTCGCGTCGGTCGGCAATGGCGCGCACGGCGGCTAGGTGCTCGGCCTCGGCAGCGCGGGCTTCCTCTTCCGCGTCGAAGAGAGTCTCGCGAACCGACTCCAGGCGCTCGCGAGCCTCGTCCTCGGTCTCCTGCAGGGTGGCCTCCTCAGCGGCGGCATCGTCGGCACGCTTTTCCAAAAAATCGGGGTCCGGCCCGGTCCACGGGGT
This sequence comes from Corynebacterium lactis RW2-5, assembly GCF_001274895.1. Classification (NCBI taxonomy): domain Bacteria; kingdom Bacillati; phylum Actinomycetota; class Actinomycetes; order Mycobacteriales; family Corynebacteriaceae; genus Corynebacterium; species Corynebacterium lactis. The sequence continues at coordinate 1,142,407 of NZ_CP006841.1, read as the reverse complement.
GACGGAGTGGTCGGCTGCGCGGTCGGCCGCGATGCGCGCGGTGGCCTGGACGCGCTCTCCGAGAGCAGACAGGCGGAACCACAGGTCGCGGGCGGCGTCGGCGGCCGGAGTGATCTCCTCCAGCTCGAACTCGAGCTCAGCGGTGCGTTCGGCGGCTATCTCGACACGCTCGGTGGCGGCTTCGACCTTCTCCTCAATCAGGCGAGCTTGACCGGAGATGTCCTCGAGGCTGGCCTTTAGGTCCACGAAGTCCGCCGCGGCCAGACGCAGCTTGGCATCGCGGAGGTCGGCCTGGACCGTCTGGGCGCGGGATGCCGCCTCGGCCTGGCGCTTCAGGGGTTTCAGCTGCCTAGACAGTTCGGAGGTGAGATCCTGCAATCGGTCGAGGTTGCCCTGCATAGAGGCGAGCTTGCGCTGCGCCTTTTCCTTTCTGCGGCGGTGCTTGAGTACACCGGCCGCCTCCTCGATGAAGGCGCGGCGGTCCTCGGGGCGGGACTCCAAAATCTGGGACAGGCGCCCCTGGCCGACGATGATGTGCATCTCCCGGCCGATACCGGTGTCGGAGAGTAGCTCCTGAACATCCATGAGGCGCACACGGGAGCCGTTAATCTCGTACTCGCTGGCGCCGTCGCGGAACATGCGGCGCGTGACGGAGACCTCCCGGTACTGAATCGGCAGCGCGCCGTCGGAGTTATCAATGGTCAGCGTGACCTCGGCGCGGCCCAGCGGCTTGCGCCCCGAGGTCCCGGCGAAGATGACATCCTCCATCTTGCCGCCGCGCAGGGTCTTCGCCGAGTGCTCGCCCATCACCCAGGCCAGGGCGTCAACGACGTTGGACTTGCCGGAGCCGTTCGGGCCGACGACCGCGCAAATGCCGGGCTCGAACTTCATTGAGGTCGCCGAAGCGAAGGACTTAAAGCCCTTCAGAGTCAGCGATTTCAAATACATGGGTGAAAATATTACCTACTTGCGGTCGAAGGAGCTGTATTCGCCCTTCGCCTCGCCGTAGGAAGCTACGACCGTGCTCACCGTTCCAGGCGTGGAATCCCCCTCCAACCAGGCCAGTAGCTCCTCACAGGCCTCACGCGGGCCTTCCGCGACGACCAACACGCGGCCGTCCGGATAGTTCTTCGCGTAGCCGAGCAGTCCCAGCTGGAGGGCCCTCACGCGCGTCGACCAGCGAAAGCCCACCCCCTGGACGTGGCCATGCACCCACGCCGTCAGTCGCGCGACCGCGCTAGCCTCAGGCTTCACGACGAGTGATCGGGTCGGAGCCGTCCCAGCATTCGATGTTGGCGTGGCCTCGGACGTTCGGCAGGTCATCGCGGTGGAACACGGGGTTGAGACCCTTGGCCTTCTGCTCCGAGTAATTCTTCAGCAGCGCCACGGCAACGCCGCCGAGCGGCAGGATCGCGACGATGTTGATGGTCGCCATCAGCGCCGAGAAGGTATCTGCCAAGGACCACACCAGCGGCACCGAACCGATTGCGCCGCCGACTACGCAGAGGACGACCAGGCTGCGAACCGAGTTCAGGACGGCCTTGCTCTTGGACAGGAAGGGCACATTGGCCTCCGCGTAGTAGTAGTTACCCACCACGGAGGAGAACGCCAGGAAGAAGATGATGATGGTAACCGCGTGAATCGCCCATCCACCCAGTTGCGCGGCGAGTGCCGCCTGGGTCAGCGAGGTGCCCTCGGCATCGCCACCGAAGGACGGGTCCGACAGCAGGATGATCACGGCGGTGATCGTGCAGACGACCCAGGTGTCGAAGTAGACGCCCATGGTCTGGATCAGCCCCTGCTTGACCGGGTGGGATACGGAAGCGGTCGCGGCGGCGTTCGGGGTCGAACCCATACCCGCCTCATTAGAGAACAGGCCACGGCGAATACCCTGCATCATGGCGGTACCCACAACGGCACCTGCAATCTCGCGGATACCGAAAGCGTGCTCGAAGATCAGGGCGATCATGGCCGGGACCTCGGTGATGTTCAGCGCGAGGACAATCAGGCCGAGGACGATGTAGGCGACGGCCATGATCGGCACGACGACCTGGGTCACGGCGGAGATGCGCTGCACGCCGCCGAAGATGATGATCGCGGTGAGAATAGCCAAGACAATGCCGATACCCAGCTTGAAGCCGGTGGAATCATTACCGGTGGACTCCGCAATAGCCGCGGTAATCGAGTTCGACTGCACCGCGTTGAACACGAAACCGTAGGTCACGGTGATGGCCAGGACAAACAACGTCGCCATCCAACGCCAGTTCTCCCCCAGGCCCTTGGTGATGTAGTAGGCCGGGCCACCACGGTAGGAGTCGTGGTCGCGCACCTTATACAGCTGCGCCAGCGTCGACTCGATGAAGCTGGTCGCGCCGCCGATACCTGCCAGCAGCCACATCCAGAACACCGCGCCGGGGCCACCCGTGGTAATTGCCACGGCCACGCCGGCGACGTTACCGGTGCCCACGCGGGAGGCCGCGGAAATGGTGAAGGCTTTGAAGGCCGAGATTCCCTTCACACCCTCCGAGATGTCGGAGGGCTTTTCCGTAATCGCGCGGAACATCTCCGGGATGTAACGGATTTGGACCAAAATGGTCCGCCAGCAGAAGTACAGGCCCGCAAAAATCAGCAGCGCAATCATGAAGAGCCAGTACTTGTCGTTCCAGGCGTTGACCCAATCGGTCGCCGTTTCCATGAAGCTCATAGGAAAATCTTAGCGTTGACAACGCGGACACAGATAACTCGAGCGGTTCATAAAGACCTTCCGCACCATGGTTGTGCCACACCGATCGCAGGGCTGCCCCGCCCGTCCGTAGGCGTGGAGCGAGCGGTCGAAGTAGCCGCTCTCGCCGTTGACGTGCACGTATAGAGAATCGAAGCTAGTTCCCCCGGCGTCCAGCGCCGCTATCAAGACCTTCTGCCCCTCCCGCACCAGCTGCGCCAACTTCCGCACGGAAATGTCGCTGGCGGGTGTCTCCCCGTTGACCCGGGCCGCCCAGAGCATCTCGTCGGCGTAGATGTTGCCGATTCCCGAGACCACGTTCTGGTTCAGCAGCACCCTCTTAATCGCCGAGTGCGACCGGCGCATCCTGTGGGCCAACTTCACCGGGTCCAGCCCCTGCTCCATCAGGTCCGGCGCAATCTCACTCGCGGGCACCGGAACCTCTCGCCCGAACGCCTCGGCCATCTCGGTCGCCCAGACCCAGCCGAAAGTGCGCTGGTCATTGAAGTGCACCGCGTGTCCGTTGCTGAGTTCAAAGACCGCCCGGGTGTGCCTGCCGGGCGCCGCCCCGGGGTGCTCGATCCGCATTTGGCCGCTCATTCCCAGGTGAATGGTGATGGCCGAGCCGTCGTCAAGCACAAGCCACATGAACTTGCCGCGCCGATCCGTGCCGACGACCCTACGCCCGCGTGTGCGCCCGCAAAACTCGGTGGCGCCTCCCGCTTGCCGACGCACCGCGCGGTCACGAAGCACCGTCACATCGTCCAGGCGCGCGCCGAGCACGTACGGTTCCAGGCCGCGGCGGACCGATTCAACCTCTGGGAGTTCGGGCATGGGCGTTGGGAATGGCCGACTAGCTCAGAGCGGTATGCGCCTGGTGGGCGGCCTGCATCTCGGCTTCCTTCTTGGTGCCGCCCGTGCCGGAGCCCTTGACAACGCCGTCGAGGAGGACGTCCACGTAGAAGGTCAGGTCGTGGTCCGGGCCGGTCGTCTTGACCGTGTACTCCGGCGCCGGGAGCTTCTTCGCGGCGATGCGCTCCTGAAGCAGGGTCTTCCAGTCGCGGCCGCGGGACTCCGTCGGAGCATCGTCAATCATGCCGCTGAACAGGCGCAACACGGTGGCCTTGGCAACCTCGAAGCCGTGCTGCAGGTAAATCGCCCCAAGCAGAGCCTCGGTGGTGTCCGCGAGAATCGAGTGCTTGTCATCGCCGCCGGTGGCCTTCTCGCCGCGGCCGAGCAGGATGTGCTCGCCAAGGCCGATTCTGCGGGCCAGGTCGGCCAACGCATACATGTTGACCACGCCGGCGCGCATCTTCGAGATGTCCTGCTCCGCGCGGTCCGGGAACCGGCGGTAGAGTTCCTCCGCGACGCACATGCCGAGCACCGCGTCGCCCAAAAACTCCAGGCGCTCGTTATTGGTCAGGTTGCCATTCTCGTTGGCGAAGCTGCGGTGAGTAAGCGCCAGGCGCAGCGAGTCGTCCGACAGCTCCACGCCCAAGTTTTTCAGCAGCGGCGCGTGGTCGACGCTGTCGAAGGCCGCGCTCCGGGCGGCCTCTCCGGTTAGCCGACGCTTGCGGCTCATCCGACATCTCTCCTTTTTAGTTTTCTTCCAGGTCCTGGAACTTATCGGCCAGTGCGGCCCAGCGCGGGTCGACCTTCTCCTCCTCGCCGGAGACTCCGTCCGGCTCGGGCACGTCGGTGCCGGACTCGCGGCAGTCGACGCCGAGGTTCTCGCAGGAGGGATTGAACGGCAGGTTCAAAACAGCCTCGTCGATGACGGCCTGGGTGATATCGACAGTGTTGTCGACGATTTCCAGCACCTCGTCATCGTCCTCGTCGGCCTCATCGCCTGTGATGAAGTCGTCGCTGCCCGAGAACACCGCACTGACGTGAATGCTCAGCTCCTTGTCCAGGCCCGCCAGGCAGCGGACGCACTCACCGGAGGCGGGCGCGGTCACAGTCGCGTCAACCATGACGCCGCCGCCCAGGTTAGTCATAACACCATCGACGACGACCTCGGTGCCCTCCGACACTCCGATCATCTCGGCGCCGATGCGCACAGGGGTGTCGCCCACCTTACGGAACTGTTCGGGCATGGAATCCCGCAGGCAGTGGGAAACGTCAAGAATAAATGGGGATGAGTCAGTCATGATGGACGATATTCTACCCCTGTCCCCCGGTAATCGCCCTAACGCTCGTAGCGGCGGCGCGGCTCACGCGGTTCACGAGCCTCACGCGGTTCACGGGTCTCGCGCGGCTCGCTCGCCCCCGCAGCGCCCGCGCCAGAGCGCAACGCGGAGCGGTCGCGGCTGACGCTGCGCAGCGTGGTAGACAAAGACTCCTCGAACTCCGCCAGCTTGCCGTCGACGTAGCGGTCACATTCCTCCCGCAGTCGGGTGGAGTCGGCGTGGGCCTCCGAGACGACCCGGCGGGCCTCCTCGTTCGCCTCGCGGACAACGGTGGACTCCGCAATCAGGCGGGCCTGCTCCTCGCGACCCTCGGCGACCGAGCGCTCGTAGGAATCGTTACCGGCGGTGACCAGGCGGTCAGCCTCCGCGGCTGCGCGGCCGACGACGTCATCGTACTCACGCTGGGCATCGTCCCGGACGCGCTGTGCCTCGTCCTCGGCGGAGTTAATCGTCGCATCCGCGCGGGCATGCGCGTCATCAATCTCCTGAGTCGCGCGGGCCTCGGCCTCGTCGATGATGCGGTTAGCCTCGTCATCGGCCGATGCGATTGTGTTGTTCGCCCGCGACTCCGCGTCATTAATAATCTCGTCGCGCTGATCCAGGACGTCCTGGGCGTCGTCAAGCTCTGCGGGGAAAGCATCGCGGAGCTCATCGAGCAGCTCGAGCACGCGCTGGCGAGGCACCATGCAATTGGCCGATAGCGGCACGCCATGGGCCTCTTCAATAATCTGGACTAGTTCATCGAGGGATTCAAAGACGCGAAACATAACCTCATGCTACGTGAGACGACGCTGCAGGGCGCGCAAGACAGGCGCAGGCACGAGACCTTCTACGGAGCCGCCGTAGCGCACGACCTCTTTCATCAGCGTCGAGGAAACGTGGCCGTAGCGGGGGTCTGCCTCCATAAACAGCGTCTCAATCCCCGTCATGCGACGATTCATCTGCGCCATGGGGACCTCGTACTCGTAGTCCGCCGCCGAGCGCAGCCCCTTGACCAGGCAGGAGATGTCGTGCTCGGAGGTGTAGTTGACCAGCAGCTCCGACCAGGAGTCCACCTCGACGTTGTTAAGGTGCGCCGTGCACTCCTCAATCAGGGCGATGCGCTCGTCCACGTTGAACATGCCCTGCTTATTCGGGTTGTGCGTCACCAGCACCGTTACCCGGTCGAACTGGCGGGAGGCGCGGTCCACAATATCCAGGTGGCCGGAGGTCATCGGGTCGTAGGATCCCGGGCAGCATGCGTGTGTCATCTACTTTAAGTCCTAGTCTTCTGCGTCATCTGCTGGCTCGAAAATGGCGGTGTCGAAGCGGGCAATCCCGTGAATGCGGCGCTTCAGCTTCTGCTGCAGTACCTCGTAGCCTTCCGGCCACATGGTCTCCTCATCGTCGCGGTAGCGCTCCACCGTAACCACCGCGCCCGGAGCGAGGAAGGCACGCAGCGCCTCGAGCATCTCCGTAACTGCCTCTCCCGCCAGCTCATAGGGCGGGTCCGCGATTACGCGGTCGAAGAGCACGCCTGGGGTACCGGCCAGGTACGTTGAGACTTTCATCGGCGCCACGCGCACATCCGGGTGCCCGACCGTGCGGATGTTCTTCTCGATGGCCTCGACCGCCTTGGAATTGTGCTCCACCAAAACGACCGTTCCTGCCCCGCGCGAGGCCGCCTCCAGCCCGAGGGCACCCGACCCTGCGAAGAGGTCCAGCACCTTCGTGCCTTCCAGACCGAAGCGCGTAGTCCAGGAGGAAAACAGCGCTTCCTTCGCTCGGTCCGTAGTCGGCCGGGTGTCCTGCCCCTTCGGCGCAACCAGCTTCCGTCCGCGCGCCTGGCCTGCAATAATCCGGGTCATCTGGACTTACTCCCCCTCGCTTGCCGACGGGCTGATGCGTGCCAAGAGCTGTCCGCCCTCGACGTCGGAGAATTCCCCGGCGAGGAGCTCCGCGATCGTTCCGGGGCAGGGTGCTACGACCGGGGCCTCCAGCTTGACGGCCTCCACGACGCCAATCGTTTGGCCGGTCGCCACCGCATCATTCGCGGCAACTTCCCAGCGGATTACTCCAGCAAAGGGTGCACAGACATCTACCATGCAGCACAGTTTACTCACGAGCGGTCGAGGTATCCCGATTGCTCGTCGTCGATGTCCGAGATCAGCCTATCGACCTGATCGGGTGCTTCGGCCAGGAGGTGGGAGGCGTCGGCACGAGTGCGCTCGATGATGGCGCCGTCAGTGGTGAGGTCGACCAGCCCAAGACCCGTGGCAATGCCGGATTGGTCGTCGCCGAGCAGGTCACCGAAGCTGCGGGTGGCCAAGTCCAGCTCGGCGAGCTCCACCCCGTCGGTGGTGGCGGCGATGCGCTCCAACCGCGCCCGCTCCGGAGTGCCAGAGTGAGTGTGCGTGCACAAAAAGCACAGGCCGCCACGGTCGCCACGGCCGACGCGCCCGCGCAGCTGGTGGATCTGGGAGATACCGAAACTCTCGGCGCGGCGGATCATCATGATGGTCGCCTCCGGCACGTCGACGCCCACCTCAATCACTGTAGTGGAGACCAACACGTCGAGATCGCCGGCGGCGAATGCCTGCATGACCTCGTCCTTTTCCTCGGACTCCATCTGGCCGTGCAGCTGCCCGATGCGGACGTTCGGCAACTTCTCCCGCGCCTTACGAGTCACGTTTTCCACCGACTCGTCGAGAAACTGCTCAGGGTCGGCAGTAATGCGCGGGCAGACGATGAACGCTCGGTTGCCTTTATCGATATCCTCGCCAATTCGCTCCCAGGTGCGTTCCTCCCAACGCGGCAGCTCCACCGTAGGTACCACGAAGGACTGGATTTCCTTGCGCCCGCTCGGCAGCTGCGTCAGCTGCGAGACAGCCAAGTCGCCGAAGATGGTCATCGCGACCGTACGCGGGATTGGGGTGGCCGTCATCACCAGCAGGTGCGGGGTGAGTCCCCCACGCCCCCTACTGCGCAGCCGATCGCGCTGGCGGACGCCGAAGCGGTGCTGCTCGTCCACCACAACCAGGCCGAGGTCGAAAAACTCAACACCCTCGCTGAGCAGCGCGTGCGTGCCGACTACAATGTCCGCCTCGCCGCTGACCGCCTCCAGCAGGGTCTGCCTGCGCTGCGCAGTCGGAGCCGAGCCAGTCAGTAACCGCACGGTGACGTCGACGCCCGCTTTTCGGAGCATCGCCGAAATCGAGCGGTGATGCTGCTGCGCCAAAACCTCCGTCGGCGCGAGCAGCACGCACTGCCTGCCCGCATCTATCGCCTGCGCCATCCCCAGCAGCGCCACGACCGTCTTACCCGAGCCGACCTCACCAGCCAGCAACCGATTCATCGGGTGCGAGCCCGCCAGATCTTGCTCCAGCTCGGCCGCGACCGAGTCCTGGCCGTCGGTAAGCGAAAAGGGCAGCCCGGCGCGCAGCTGATCGCGCACCCCGCCCGGGTGGGCAGCGCACGTGGGCGCCTCGAGAGTCTCCTGCACTTCCCTCCGCTTGCCGACGGCCAGCTGCAACTCGAGTGCCTCGTCGTACTTGAGGCGATCGAGCGCAATATCCGGCCCGGCGACTGTCGGGAAGTGAGCGCCGCGCAGGGCGTCGTCGAAGGCGGGCAGGCCGAGCGGCGGCTTCGGGAGGGGGTCCGGCTGCAGCGGTAGCCATTCGAGGATGCGCTGCATGTACAGAGCCATGTGGATGCCGGCGACCCCCTTGCGGCCGCGGTAAATGGGCAGGTAGGGCCGTGTCAGCAGCCGCTGCATCTCGGCCAGCCCCTTGGCAGTCTTGGTCAGCGTAGCGAGCTTTCCGGTCGCCACGCCGGGCGTGCCGTCGTTGTTTAAGACCATGCAGTCGACGTTTTTGAGCTGCAGCTCGCCGCGGAACTCGCTCAAGGTGCCGATGATGAGCAGTCGGATCCCGGGGTAGAGAACTTTGCGCAGCCACTCCTGGCCGAAGATCGCGACCGGAAGTCGGCGCACGCCGTCGCTGACGACGAGCTTGAGGGGGCGCTTGCGGTCGTAGCTGCCGTGGGCGGGCGCGGGCAGGATGTTATCAACCTCGACGACCGTAGTGATGGTGTCGCCCAGGTCCGACCAGGAGACGTCCAGGCTCTTACCCTGCGCAACGTAGCGCTTCGGGAACACGGTCAGCGCGTCGGCGACGGTCTCAACCCCGTAGGCAGTGCGGAGTTTCTTTGCGATTTTCGGCCCCACCACGATATTGAGCGGGGTGCGGGCGTAGTCCGAGCCGAGCCAGCCGAGCATCGCTACTCGATTCCAATTTGGATCGCGTCGTCAATGCCGGTCGCGTCGTAGGCGACGACATCGGCGTGAGCGTGGGTGCGGGCGAGTTCGGCCCGCAGCACTTCCACTGCGGAGGCCACAGCGTGGTTGCCCAGCAGTAGCGTAATCAGCTCGCCTCCCTGTCCCAGCATGTCTGTGACCGTGGCGACCAGGGCCTCATCGAGCGGACGATCCTGCTCGGCGTTCAGGCAGGCCGTGCGGATTCCCGACGATGCCTCGCTCATGGCGTAGGCGTCCACTGCCAGCGGCCGCGAGGCATCGTGCACGGCCAGCGCGGCCAGACCCGACGCAATCGAGTCCGTGGGAACAATGCCGAGGGTATGCTGCCCGGCGGCCGCGGTCATCTCGATCTGCACCAGCTCGTCTCCGCTGACCAGACCGTTTGGCAAGAGCATCACCTCGCCCGTCCCCGGCACTGAGCGCATGGCGGCGAGAACCTTGGTGATGACGTCATCATCGAACTCGCTGTCTGCGTCCTGCGAGGCGTCCGCACGGGGAGTCGGCGACACCGCGATCGACCCAGAGGAGGAGACCAGCTGTGTCAGCGGCCCCTCGGGGACGACCGCGATGACGACCCGCTTCCCCTTCGTCGCGGAGCCTTCGCCACCGACCGCGACGGTGAGGCCTTCCAGGACCTCGATCCTGATTCCCTCCGGGCGCCCGAAATCCAGCGCGGCCTCGATAACTGCGCCGGGGTCCGTGGAGTGGATATGGACCATGTAGACGCTGCCCTCCTCCGCGCTCGCGCTGGGTTCCCCCTCGCCGGCGACAATGAGAGAATTGCCCAGCGGGTCCAGGCGCTCACGCAGAGCCTTGGCAGCGTCCGCGCCCTGTAGCGAGATGACGTACATGACCTCCATCTCCGGAGCGGAAGGCGCCGCGGCATCAACGTGAAGGTCGACGGGCGCCGCGCTGCGGCCGGAGATTTCGTCGGAAAGCGCATCCAACAGCAGCACCAGCCCCGCGCCACCGGCGTCGACCACCCCGGCATCGCGCAGGGCGGACAGCTGGCTCGGAGTCTTGCCCAGCGCATCGCGGGCGGCGGTGGCGACATGGGCTGCGAGCTCCGCGACGCTTTCGCCCTGGTATTCCTCCGCGGACACGGCCGCGTGGCGCAGCACGGTGAGGATAGTTCCCTCGACGGGGTTGGCAATCGCGTGAGCGACGTGGCGCACCGCCAGCTTCAGCGCATGCCTGATGGCGGCGACGGTGATCCCCCGGTCGGAGGCGGCCTCAGCCAGCGCGCGGAATACCTGGGACAGGACGGTTCCGGAGTTGCCCCTGGCACCCCGGACGGCACCGGCGGCCAGTGCTGCGGCCACGGCGCGCACATCGCTGGAATCGACCTGCTCCGCGGACGAATATGCCGCGCCCAGGGTGGCGAGCATGTTCGACCCCGTGTCCGAATCCGGGACCGGGAAGACGTTCATGCTGTTAATCTCGTCGCGGCGGCGCTGCAGAACGTCGACACCCCGGCGAACCCAGCCGAGGATCGCTTGGCCGTTTAGGGATTCAACCGAAGACTCCAATGACATGGACACTCACTTTACCTACAGGGTCCAGTCGATGGGCGCCGAACCCTGGCGCTCCAATGAGTCATTCGCGCGGCTAAACGGGCGCGAGCCGAAGAAGCCTCTCGACGCCGACAGCGGCGACGGATGCGGAGAACAGATGCAGTCAACACCCGGCATCCATTTCTGCAGGTTTTGAGCGTCGCGGCCCCAGAGGATTGCCACCAGCGGCTTGTCACGGGCGACCAGCGCCTTGATGGCGTGCTCAGTGATTGCTTCCCAACCTTTGCCACGGTGGGACGCCGGCGCGCCAGGCGAGACCGTGAGTACCCGGTTGAACAGCGCAACTCCCTGGCGGCACCACGGGGTGAGATCGCCGTTGGCAGGCGTCGGCAGGCCCAGGTCCGCCGAGTACTCCTTAAAGATGTTCGCCAGCGAACGCGGGACCGGTTGCACATCCGGCTGCACGGAGAAGCTAAGTCCCATCGCGTGCCCCGGCGTCGGGTAGGGATCCTGGCCGATGATGAGTACCTTGACCTCGTCGAACGGGTAGGTAAAGGCGCGAAGAACATCGGAGCCCGCCGGGAGGTAGCCGCGACCGGCCGCATTTTCCTCGCGGAGGAACTGCCCCATGCGGTGAATATCATCCGCCACGGGCTCGAGCACCCGGGCCCAGCCCTCCTCGACGGGAAGTGGCGCTGGATTTGCTGATTTAGCTGAATTGTTAGCGTCCGCCATCATACTTCTCTTCTTTTTAATCTGTTTTCGAAACGGCACCCAGCTAGAACGACACCCAGCCGCTGTCGTGCGCGGGGGCCTCGCCGTCGATGAGCACGGCATCAAACTTGCTGCGTACTACCTGACCAATGCGGCGGAACCCCGTCGGGGGCTCGCCTGGGATGGAGCCGAGAAGCGTGTGGTCCTCCCCTCCCGTGAGCACCCAGTCCCACGGGTCGGCGCCGAGGTGATCCGCGGCGGCGCACATCAGCTCGTCGGGAGCGATTGCATCCCCATCGACCTCGACGGTTACTCCGGAGGATTTAGCAATCGCCCCGATGTCGACGACGAAACCGTCAGAGTTGTCGGTCAGCGATCGTGCTCCTGCGGCGCGCGCGGTCGAGCCGCGGCGGTATTCGAACTCGGGCGTGCAGTGCGCGGCAACTAGCGGCGCGAACTGCTCCGGGACCGCGCCCGGTGAGCCGAAGCGTTCCAGCAGGGCCAGACCCGCCGCCGAGTATCCGATGCGTCCCGACGCGATCAGGGTGTCTCCCGGCTTCGCGCCAGAACGCAGCAGCGGCCGCGACAGACCGCCGAGCTCCCCCATTGCCGTGATGGAGATGACCAGGCTGTCGCCGCTGACCACATCGCCGCCGACTAGCTCTGCGGGGCACTGCTTGCCCTGGCCCCACAGCCCCTCCGCGATTCCGGTTACTACCCGGACCGGGGTCGAAAGAGGCGCGGAGATGCCGAAGAGGATTGCCGTCGGGCGCGCACCCATCGACTCGATATCCGCAAAGTTTTGGATTGCGGCCTTCGCACCAATCTGCTGGGGCGTGGACCAGTCCAACCGGAAGTGACGCCCCTCCACCAGCATGTCCGTCGAGGCCACGAAGCGGGCGTTCGGGGTTGTCTGGGTCAGCACTGCGGCATCGTCGCCGTTGCGCGCAGAAGGGGCGATGGCCCGAATCGCTTCAATCACACCAAATTCGCCGATATCAGCAATCGTCTGTTCGCGGGGCGGTCCGCCAAACTGCTCAGTCACGGTTACTCTCACGGTCCTTATTAAGTAGGCATTAACGAGTCATTGTCTCGGTCTCCCCGGCGCAACGTAGGATTGGCCTTATGGGAAACGCACCTCAATCGGGAGAAGCTGTACAGAACAACAGTAGCCGTCGGCGCGCGGCTATCGCACTTGCCGTAGCGGTCGTTGCGGTTTTGGGCGTTATCGGCGTTGCCAAATACGTACAGGACAAGCAGGCGGCCCAGCCGGTCGCGATTTCCAACCCGGAGCTCCCCGCAGACGATTCCCCCGAGTGCGCTGCCCTCCTCGACCGCCTGCCGGGTCGCGCGGCGGGTCTCGTGCGCGCACAGGTTGCCGAGCCCGCGCCGCTGGGCGCTGCCGTGTACCGCAACATCGACGAAGATCGCATCACGCTGCGCTGCGGCGCCCCCGTGCCGGCGCAGTACAACGACCTGGCATCGACGCAGGAGGTCGGAGGCGTGAAGTGGCTGCGCGTCGTGGACTCTACCGATAGCTCCCTGTCCACCTGGTTCACCGTCGGCCGCGAGCCTGTCGTCGCCATCACCGCTGAGGGCAACGCTAACGCCGAAGACGCCCTGGCGGACCTCGCCGAGGCACTGCGCCCCGACTCCGATTACAACAACGCCCCGAAGCGCGGACCGATCCCGCTGGCGAACCTGGCTGCTCCGAAGGCCGACAACCTCTGCAAGGGCCTTAACTCGGCCCTACCCAAGGAGCTCGGCGGCCGCCACATTCTCGGCGCCGATGAGATTCCGACCGAGCTGCCGAAGGACATGGTGGTCTGGGGCGGTACCGACGCCGACCCGATTACCCTGCGCTGCGGCGTCGACGAGGCACCGAGCTACGGCGTGGCTAAGCAGCTGACCCAGGTCGGCGACATCGTGTGGTTCAACGAGCCGACGCTGTCGTCGGGCACCTCCGGCACCTGGTTTGCCCTCGGCCGCGAGCGCTTCGTCGCCGTGAACATGCCGATGTCGGATGCCTCAAGCCTGCTGCCGGTAGTCTCCGGTGTCGTTGCAGACAACCTGAAGAACACCTCCCCCTCCGAGGCGAAGTAAGAACTACCTCCGCGCCACCAGCGCGCGGTCGATCAGCGCGGCCAGCAAATCCGGGTAGGCCACCCCGGAGGCCGCGAACATCTGAGGGAACATCGAAATCGGGGTGAACCCTGGCATCGTATTGACCTCGTTGATAATCGGCCCCGCTTCCGTGACAAAGAAGTCGACGCGGGTCAGGCCGTCGCAACCGAGAGCACGAAATGCTCGTCGCGCGTCCGTTGCCAGCTCATCGAGCACCTGCTGCGGCAGCTGCGCTGGAATCTGGGCCGTGACCACGTCATCCAGGTACTTCGTCTCGAAACCGTAGAAGCCCTCATCCGAGTCCTCCGTCCCGTTCAGCAGCGCCGGGACAGACACCTGAATCTCGCCGTCCGCGCGCTGCAGGACACCGATCTCCACCTCCGCGCCGTCGATTCCGGCCTCCACGATGACCTTCCAGTCGTGTTCACGGGCCAGAGCAATGGCCGAGCCCAGGGCCGCCCAGTCGTCGACACGCGAAATGCCGATTGAGGAGCCGCCGCGCGCCGGCTTCACAAACACAGGCAGCCCCAGCCGCTCCTTCTCCCCCTCGGTCAGCTCCTCACCGAGGTGCAGCACGACCTGATCGCCCGTGGGAAGACCCGCCGCATGCAGCAGGTTCTTCGTCCGCTCCTTGTCCATGCCTGCCGACGACGCCAACACGCCCGGCCCCACATAGGCCACGCCGGACAGCTCGAACAAGCCCTGAATCGTGCCGTCCTCACCATGGGGACCGTGAAGAACCGGGAAGATGACGTCAACTTTGTCATAGACCTCACCGGCGCGGTCTCCGGCGATGAAGCGCAGCTCGCCGCGACGGGCGGAATCGACGCTCAGCGCGATTTCCTCGCCGCCCGCGGGTACCTCGGGCAGTTCCCGGCCGTGCTTCTTGAGCGACTCAATGTCGCTGGTGCCGACGGTCCACGTTCCTTCGCGGGTAATGCCAACGGGGACGACGCGAAATCGCTCCGGATCCAGGTGCTCCATAATCGCGCCGGCCGAGACACAGGAGACATTGTGCTCCGGGCTAGCGCCGCCGTAGATTACGGCGACGGCGATGCGGTTTTCAGGCGAAGTATTCGGCGAAGTCATGGTTGGAGATTCTACTCTGACTTTCGACTGCGACCCATCAGGGCGCGAATCGTTTCGTCGACCTTCATCCCCTCATGGCAGACGGCGTAGACGGCCTCGGTAATTGGCATCTCTACCCCGTTACTGCGGGCGAGGTCACGAACCGAAATGGACGAAATCACGCCCTCCGCAACCTGGCCACGGGTCGCGTGCTGCGCCTGCTCCAGAGTGTCACCGCGGCCGAGGCGGTCACCGAACGTGCGATTACGAGACAGCGGCGAGGAGCAGGTGGCCACCAGGTCGCCGATTCCCGCGAGCCCTGCGAAGGTCTTCGCCTCGGCACCTACCGCGTCACCCAGGCGGGTGATTTCCGCCAGCCCTCGCGTAATGATGGTGGCCAAGGTGTTCTCGCCGAGTCCCTGCCCGGAGGCCATACCGCAGGCCAGCGCGATGACGTTCTTGCAGGCGCCGCCGATCTCGCAACCGATTACGTCGGTGTTCGTGTAGGGGCGGAAGTACTTGGTCGCCACGGCAGCCTGAATCATCTTGGCGTTGTTCTCGTCCGAGCAGGCAATGACGGTGGCGGCGGGCTGCTCGAGCGCAACCTCGCGAGCAAGGTTTGGCCCGGAAAGAACGGCAATGCGTTCGGGTTCGAATTCAGTGACCTCCGCGATGACCTCGCTCATGCGCAGATGGGTTTTCTTCTCCACGCCCTTCGCCAGGCTCAGCAGGATCGTCTTCGGGCCGATGTGGTCTCTCCACGCCTCCAAATTGGAACGCAGGGTCTGGGAGGGAACGCCGAGGACCACCACGTCGGCGTCGGCAAGCGCATACTCCGCGTCGGAGGTTGCCTCGATGTTGTTAGGCAGCCACAGTCCGGGCAGGTAGTCGTGGTTCTCGCGGGTAATCTGGATGCGCTGGGACTGCTCAGCCCGGCGCGACCACAGTTTTACCGGATTGCCGCCGTCCGCGAATACCTTCGCGAGCGTCGTACCCCAGGAGCCCGCGCCCATTACCGATACAGCCACCATCGCTCTCGCCTCAATTCTCACGTGTGTAATTTGCCACCAGTCTAGCGAGCAATCCGGCGCGACGAACCCCCGAACGGCTACTAAGCTTGGGTAACTGGACATAACGTCGAGACTCGGAGGGAATTTCAGATGATGCACGAAGAGGACAAGGACCGCAAAGGCGACACTTTCGTCACCGGCCGCCTCACGGAGATTCCCGTCAAGCCCGCCGAAGGTATCTCCAAGCCGACCTTCGCCGCCGGTGCCGTCCTCTGGCGGGGAAATCCTGCGGACCCCCAGGTCTGTGTGATTCACCGCCCGCATTACGACGACTGGTCCCTTCCCAAGGGCAAGCTGGATGCCGGGGAAAACTTGCTGGCCACGGCGGTGCGAGAGATCTGGGAGGAAACCGGCTATCGCGTGCGCTTGGGCAAGCTGCTCGGTAACGTCTCTTATCCCGTCGCTGGTCGCACCAAGCTGGTCTGGTACTGGACCGCCGAGGTGCTCGACGGCGATTTCGAGAAGAATTCCGAGGTCAACGAGCTGCGTTGGGTAGGTTGGGACGAAGCGGAGAAGCTGGTGTCCTACGAGCTCGACCGCGAGGTTCTGGCCAAGGCCCGCAAACGCATGAGCAACGAGCCCGACACCCGCGTGATTCTGGTGCGCCACGGGCGCGCCCATCGCCGGGCGAATTGGAATGGCAACGACTCCCTGCGCCCACTGGACAAGAAGGGGCGTCGGCAGGCGGAGCTGCTTGTCTCTGCGTTGGAGGGGTTCCGGCCTGAGCGCATCTACTCGGCGGAACCGGTGCGCTGTCAGGACACGGTCGCACCCCTTGCTGCCGAGCTCGGCATGGATGTCACAGTCGACGAGCGCTTCGGCGACGAGTTCTGGATTTCCAACCTAGTTAAGGCGAAGAAGGCCTTCGCCGAGGTCATCGCCGAGGGTGGGGTCAGCGTGATTTGCTCGCAGGGGCTGACCATCCCCGATCTTCTGGCATCACTGTCCGCGAAGGGCACGTTGCCGCTCGATGGTGAAATCAACTGCAAGAAGGGCTCCGCCTGGGTGCTCGGCTTCAACGACGGTGTGCTCACCACCGCCGATTACTACGCCTCGGCGCTACCGGTGAAGTAGGGGTGAGCTACCGGACGGCTTCCTCCACGGGCACTTTAGCGCTGGTTGGCGACTTTAGCGCTCGCTCTCGGCTGCTCTACAGTCGCTAACGAGCGCTAAAGTGCACACGAGGAGGCGGGGCTACCTGAAACGCCGAGCCGCTACAGCGTCTTCGGCTTGTGGCTGAGGCGCTTGTTCTCATATGCCACGATGTCTTCCTCATTGCGTAGCGTCAGGGAGACGTCGTCAAGCCCCTCCATCAGGCGCCAGCGGGTGTAGTCGTCGACCTCGAAGGGGAGGACCTGCTCGCCAGCCTCGACGGTGCGGGCCTCCAGGTTGACCGTGAGTTCCATGCCAGGGTTGGCCTCGAGCAGCTTCCACAGCAACTCGACGTCGGACTGGGACATCTGAGCGGCCAGAAGGCCGGCCTTGCCGGAGTTACCTCGGAAGATGTCGGCGAAGCGGGAGGAGATGACGACGCGGAAACCGTAGTCCATCAGGGCCCAGACGGCGTGCTCGCGGGAGGAGCCTGTGCCGAAGTCGGGGCCCGCGACCAGGACAGAGCCGGAAGCGTAGGCCTGGCGGTTGAGGACGAAGTCGGCCTCGTTGTTGCGCCAGTTGGAGAACAGGCCGTCCTCAAAGCCGGTGCGAGTAACGCGCTTTAGGTAAACGGCCGGAATGATTTGGTCAGTGTCGACGTTGGAGCGCTGCAAGGGAACGCCGACGCCGGTGTGGGTGACAAACTTTTCCATTGGTGAGTTCCTTAATTCTCTACGGGTCGGCGGATTTTATAGGTCGGCGGGGGACGCGAAGTGGCCGGCCACTGCGGTGGCGGCGGCGACGGCGGGGCTGACCAGGTGGGTGCGACCACCCTTGCCCTGGCGTCCTTCAAAGTTACGGTTGGAGGTCGACGCGCAGCGCTGGCCCGGAGTCAGCTGGTCTGGGTTCATGCCGAGGCACATGGAACAGCCCGGCATGCGCCACTCAGCGCCCGCCGCAGTGAAGATCTCGCCGAGGCCCTCTGCCTCTGCCTGCTCACGGACCTTTGCCGAGCCCGGGACGATGAGCATCTGGACGCCGTCCGCGACCTTGCGGTCTTTCAATACATCGGCGACGGCACGCATGTCCTCGATACGGCCGTTGGTGCAGGAGCCGACGAACACGACGTCGACGCCAACCTCGCGCATAGGCGTTCCGGCAGCTAAGTCCATGTACTCGAGTGCGCGCTCGGCGGCGATGCGCTCGGAGTCTTCGGCGATTAGCTCGGGGTCCGGGACTCGCTCGCCCAGCGGAATACCCTGGCCCGGGTTGGTACCCCATGTGACGAATGGGGTCAGCGCAGATCCATCGATTTCGACGACGGTGTCGAACTCTGCGTCATCGTCGGTGACCAGGGACTTCCAGTACTCGACGGCGGAGTCCCACTCCTCGCCTGCCGGAGCGTGCGGGCGCCCCTTCAGGTATTCGAAGGTTGTCTCGTCCGGGGCGATCATGCCGGCACGGGCACCCGCCTCGATGGACATGTTGCAGATGGTCATGCGTGCTTCCATCGACAGCTTCTCAATAGCCGAGCCGCGGTACTCGATGACGTGCCCCTGACCACCGCCGGTGCCGATTTTGGCGATAATCGCCAGAATCAGGTCCTTGGAGGTAACGCCCTCCTGCAGCTCGCCGGTGACGTTGACCGCCATGGTCTTGAACGGCTTCAGCGGCAGGGTCTGGGTGGCAAGGACGTGCTCGACCTCGGATGTGCCAATGCCAAAAGCCATCGCGCCGAACGCGCCGTGAGTCGCGGTGTGCGAGTCGCCGCAGACGACGGTGGTGCCCGGCTGGGTCAGGCCCAGCTGCGGGCCGACGACGTGAACAATGCCCTGCTCGCGATCGCCCATCGGGTGCAGGCGGATGCCGAACTCCTCGGCGTTCTTGCGAAGCGTTGCAATCTGGGTGCGGGAGGTCGGCTCGGCAATCAGATTGATAGCGCCACCGGCAACCGTGGTAGGAACGTTGTGGTCCTCGGTCGCGATGGTGAGATCCGGGCGACGCACCTTGCGTCCGGCAAGGCGCAGACCATCGAACGCCTGCGGGGAGGTAACCTCGTGGACGAGGTGCAGGTCGATGTAAATCAGATCTGGTTCGCCGTTTTCGCCTTGCTTGACAACGTGATCGCGCCAGACCTTCTCGGCGAGGGTCTTCGGGCTGGTGTCCGTGGTGCGCATGGTGGGTGAGCCGCCTTCCGGATGTGAACTTGCGGGTTTTATTTCCCGCACCTTTTATCTCAAATTATGAGATGTTAATATCATGGCATGGGACAGATTAGCACATCGGAGACCGCTGCCCTAAGCGGCATTAAAGTTCTCGACCGCTCGGTACTTATCCTCAAGGCAGTTGCGGACCATCCGCGCACTCTCGCCGAGCTCTGCGAGGACACCGGGCTGCCCCGCGCCACGGCACATCGCCTGGCCACCGCTCTCGAGGTCCACCGCCTGGTCACCCGTACCCCCGATGGCCGCTGGACCACTGGTCCCGGCCTCACCGAGATTACTCCGGTCACCACCGACCTGCTTGCCGACGCCGCCGCCCACATCCTCCCCCGCTTAGTCGAGGCATCCGGCGAATCCGTCCAGCTTTATCGTCTCACCGGCGACACCCGCACCTGCATCGCATCCATGGAGCCCGCCACCGGCCTGCGCAATACCGTTCCCGTCGGCTCGCGCATGCCTCTGACGGCCGGTTCCGCCGCGCGCGTTCTTCTCGCCTTCGGCCCTGTTGACTTGGCCGAGCGTCTCCTTCCCGAGGCAGATTTCACCCAGCAGGACCTCGAGGACTGCCGCCGCCTTGGCTGGTCCGAGTCAATGGGCGAGCGCGATCCCGCCTTGGCCTCCGTCTCGGCTCCCGTATTTGATGCGCACCGCCGTATGATTGCCGTTCTGTCCGTGTCCGGCCCCGTCGAGCGCATGCTGCCCTCCCCGTACCAGTGCTGGGGCACCCAAGTCTTGGAGGCCGCGAAGGAAATGAGCTCGCGCCTGTAATGCCTTCTTATTACCGCCACGTCGTCCTTTTTCTGTCCATGTTCGCGGCGGTGGGCTCCTCCGTCGTCCACATGGGCGTGCCTTTTCTGATTCCCTCTCTCGAGGATTCCGGGCTCAGCCTCTCCGCCGCAGGCCTCATTGCCGCCATGCCCGCAGCGGGCATCGTCTTCACCCTCATCGCCTGGGGATGGTTCGTCGATCGCTACGGCGAACGCGCGGCCCTTTTTGCAGGCCTATCCTCCACCGCCTTTACGACGGCGCTAGCAGCCTGGGCGGCGTCGGCAAGCCCCGCGCTACTAGGCGGTGCGCTGTTTATGGCGGGCTGCGCCGCGGCGAGCGTGAATTCCGCGTCGGGCCGGGTGGTGTCAGGCTGGTACCCGCCGAATCAGCGCGGAACGGCGATGGGCATCCGCCAGATGGCACAGCCGCTCGGCGCGGCACTATCGGCGGTCACGATGCACCCGCTGGCCCAAACCTACGGCATTTCCGGGGCCCTGTTGATGCCCACACTACTGTGCGCGGCCCTCGCTGTGCTGGTGCTCATCGGAGTCAAGAATCCACCGCGCCCCGACGCGCACAGCTCTACCGAGACGGCAAGCCCCTATCGAGGGTCGCGGTACCTGGTTCGCATCCACATCGCCTCGGCTCTACTGTCTTGGCCGCAGTCGATGATGGGCGCGTACATCCTAGTCTGGTTACTGTCGGTTGGTTATTCCAGTGGCGCGGCCGGATCGATTGTGATGGTCGCCCAGCTCCTCGGTGCTGGCTCACGCGCGGCGATGGGGTTTGTATCCGACCGCGTCCGCTCGCGCATTCGCCCCTACCGCTGGGTCGCCGCAGTCACCGCCGCGCTCTCGATTGCAATGATGCTTGCCGACGCTGCTGGCCTGCGACTCACCGGAACCATCCTGGCGTGCGCTCTGGCCGTAGCAGTGGTCAGCCCGAATGGCCTGGCGTTCACCGCCGTGGCCGAGTACGCAGGACCCTTCTGGTCGGGCCGCGCGATGGGCACGCAAAACACGTTCCAGAACATTATTTACGCGGCGACTCCCCCAATTTCTGGCGCCATTGTCGCCGCGTTCGGGTTCCCCGCACTGTTCGCAGTGACGGCAGCGTTTCCCGCCGCAGCGCTAGCCGTGGCACCGCGGGAAGATCAGTCTAGGCGCGGGCACGCGAGGCTTTAGCGCCTTGACTATGACGTAGCGTCATAGTTCAGGATTGAGGTATGCGCACCTCGGATATCGCAAGAATTGTCGGCTGCACTCCACGGACCATCAGGCATTATCACCAGATAGGCATTGTCCCGGAGCCATTACGAGATGCCAATGGATACCGAAACTATGGTTTTTCAGATCTCGCACGAATACTCCGCGCTAAGGCACTTTCTGACGCAGGAGTACCGCTCTCCGACATTGATGATGAAGTCGATATTGACCGCGCCTTATCGTTACTCGACGACAAAATTCGACTGCTTAAGTCGCAACGCCAACGCCTCCTAGCTCTGAGCAATCACCAACTTGCAGTCCCCGACGATATCCAAATCTTACTTCGACAGATTTTTCGCGATGAGGAATTCGCAGCACGTGAAATTGCTTCGTTTCAAATAATGGCGCTATTAAAAATTGCAGATGAGGACACTTGGAAGGCTCTCAGACAAAGGCTCACAAACTTGCACATCGTCGAGACAAGCAGGGCTATTGAGGATATCTGGCTTCAGCTCGGAAAACTTGAGCCAAATTCGAATCGAGCAACCCAGCTAGTGAGCCAACTCGAAGAGCTATTCCCTGATTGCTGGCTGGCAGGTCTCCCTCTTAGCCCGGGTAATGAAATTCATCTCAACGCCGCTGACATAGAGATTCGTGGAGCCCAAATATTGGCGTATGCGGAAATGGCCAAGAAAATTGCGGAAGATCAGGGTCTATGAAGTTCAAAGAAGTTACTACTTTGGCTGCCAAGCACCCGGGAATTCGTCTTCTCCTTCACGAATTGGCACTTTGGCGGGATCTCCTTCGTTGGATTCGCAAAATCCTTGCTGTTCCCGAAGACTCACAACCTATCCTGGCTAAGTCTGGGAGACTCTCACTCCCAATTGCGATGACTTGCGTGTCAGTCGTCGAAATTTTTGTAGTTGAGCTACTTCTTACTGGTCTCACCCGGTGGGTTGTACTGTTCGTTTCCGTATATTCCCTACTGCTCCTTTGGGCATTTGTCGGTCGCGGCTTTGTCTATCCGCATTTCCTAACCAAAAATGAGATTGTTTTTCGTCATTTCGGTAAGGAAATCTGCCGTGTGCCTCTATCCTTCGTGTCCTCCGCTTGCCAATACAGGTCTTACTATTCGAAGGCACGCGACATCACCAGCGGAGTTCTTATACTCGGTGGCAGCAATGGCACAAATGTCAGACTGATGCTTACACACCCCACCGCTGCCTTACCTGACCAATGGCCGTGGCAAGCCAAAAAACCGAGTAAAATCACTGAAATACAGTTCTACTGCGACCGGCCCAAAGAACTGCTCAACTACTTGTCGCTGCTATCTTCCCCCGACATTTCCTCTTCATCCTCATCCTCAACGAAGACCGTGGACACGGAAAAAGACATCAGCCAGTCGATGTAGTTTTGGTGCCTGGCTTTGAGCTTTCGCGTCATACGCTGGTCGAAGGTCTGCCGCCCGAAGCCGGCCATCGGGCCGCTCGGGACGCTGACTGCTGTGGTGCCGTCAACCGAAGTCCACAACTCGGTGCCATCTTCAAACGCGGTTACATCGAAAAGTTTGTGCGTTTTCAGGTTATGGTGACGACGACACAGGCAGTGCAGATTTTGAGTATCTGTAGGCCCGCCGCTTTCAGGGCTTTCCTGGTCAAAGGGCTGAATATGATCCAAGTCGCACTTATGCGCCGGGGTCTCACAGCCCGGGAAGCGGCAAGTGCCATCCCTGCCGTGCACGCGAGCAACCTGGGCAGGGGTCGGATGGTAGCCGTCCGTGGCACTGTCCCCAGATAGCCGAACGTGCGTCACCTCGCGCATCCACTCTTCGGTCGCGAGCGCACCAAGCCACTCAGCACCGTCAAACCAGGCATTGTCCGAGTCCGGGCTGCGGAAGATATTTAACACAACCTCCGCTTCGGTCTGCTGCGTGATCAACTTGACTAAGGCTTCGGGCAGGGGGACGCGACCGGCGGGCTCCTCCTGTTCCTTGCGCTTGCCTGCGGTCAACTTGTCAGATGCGGCCTTGATTGCCGACATAACTAGATGCGCGCGATCTGGCCGCAGGGTCGCAATAATCTGCGAGTACTCTCCCCCATCCAGTGTCTGCAGAGTGACGGACTCGGAAGACACCACATTCGGGACTTTCCCGTCTCCACGCGCCCGGTCGTCGAATTCAGCGACGATATCACCAATCCGATTGTTCAAGGTCCGCGGACCAACCATTGCCTGCCGACACTTCACCGGAGTCAGAAGCTCCAGGATTTCCGCCTCGACGGCTTCAACCTGCTCATCCAATACGCCGTAGGTGCCATTAGAAATAATATTCAGGTGCGGTAGACCGAGCGCCGCAGTTTCCCGAGCGAAAGCCGCCACCCGGGGCATTCGGCGCAACATCAGCCCAATCTCGCACAGCTGCAGAACTTTCCCGCGACTCAGCCCCAGTCGAATACCGAGAGTGCCGGCGTGAAGCTCAACATCGTCATCACCGTCCGGACAACATGCCTCAATCAGATTTAGCAAAGCGAGATTAGACGACCGAACCAGAGCCGACAGCTCATCTTCGGGCTGCTGATGCGCCCAGTAAGCCGATTCCATTTCCCCCACGAGCAATCCCCTCCCCGGCGGAAAGCCTTGTTTTTCTAGCTACCCAAATCGTACACCCATTCGAATCATTAGTAAATAGCTCATCGAATATTTTCCCGACATCTCCTTATTCGACCATCGCCCACCACCCAAAACGAGCAACACATGCGACCCAGTGCACGGCCAACAGAGCCAGAAAACCGACGCTAACTATGTCCAACCACGCATATCCGGTCGCACCGGAGAGCAAGTGCGCCCCCAGACACAGGGTGCCAACAGGAAAAGTCGACCCCCACCAACCGGGACTATAGCCAGCCCAGCAGATAACGGCACGCACGAATCGTCGGAAAGCGAAAACGGCGGGAGCAATCCCGGCGGCGAGCATGGCGAACCCATAGACCACTGCAAACCTGCCCCCAAAAAGAACCTGCGCAGCGGCGGTGGACTGCCCCACCACCCCAAGGGGAATCCAAGCGGTGCCGGCAAGGGTTTCGGGAATATCGAGGCGCCCGTAAATGGCAGCGAGGTAACAGCGAGCAAAAATCGGCAACGCGGTGAAAAACGCGAGACAAAAGGCCACAACGCCCGCCCAATGATAGAAATCGGCAAACAATCCACCGCGGGCAGACAGCTGCCCAGCACTTGTCGCAGCGACCATGGGAGACACAAGAGCGAGCCCCCATTGAAAAGTCGGCACCCCCGGGAAGCCGCGCAACTGATTCAGACAGACAACGAAGGCCAGCGGCGCACCGCACCACCAGGAAGCTTCCTGCCACAATCCCTGCCCCACCACGGCCGTCGCGGCGGAGCCTACAGACATCACCCCCATCGCGAACATTCCCCACGGCGCCATAAGATGACTGCCCCACCCGGGATTGCGATATGACAACCAGCCGACCACGATGAATACAAACGCCCCAATGGCGACCACCATGAGAAGCGCCGGAACAATGGGCACGCCATGAGTTTGAGCGAGAGTCGCAAAGATGGAAGTACCCATCAGTGAGCCCGCCCACGCGGGCCCCGGGGGTGCGAGAACGCTACGCCCACCTTTCGTCCGCGCACCGATATTCCTAACCACATGCATGCTGCAAACCTAGCGGGCCCGACGAAGAAACCAGGGCAACAACGATTTTTGTCAGGGGTACCATGAAAACATGTACCCCAACCTACCTGCAGTGGAAGAGCTCGAGGCCGTCCTGGCCGTCGCCAGCACAGGATCCATTTCGATGGCCGCCCGCGAATCCGGCATCCACCAGCAGACCATGTCAGCCCGCATCGCCCGCGCCGAGCGCTCACTGGGCTTTGACTTATTCGACCGATCCCCCTACGGAGTCTCCCCGACAGAGCGCGGAGCGGAAATCCTCGGCGCAATTCCTGAACTTTTGGGCGCGTGCCAACATTTCAGCTCCCTAGCCTCCACTTTGCTTGCCGACGATAGCCCCCGACGTCTCAGTATCGCGGTATCAAATACGGTTGCAGAGATCTACTACCCAGGGTGGGCAGCAACGTTCCACGCTGGACACCCATCAGTGCGGCTGACCATGCTTCAGGCCAATTCTCATAAGGTACGGGAAATGGTTGCCGAGGGGACCGTCCCGTTAGGAATCGTCGAAGGAGGACAACCCCGCCACGACTTAGAAGAAGTAGCAATCGGAACCGACGAACTGGCCGTCGCAGTGCCCAAGGGCCATCCATGGGAGCAGAGAGCCATTATTTCCGCAGAACTTTTACGCAGCACGCAGTTGATTGTGCGCGAACCAGGATCAGGAAGCCGTCGAGTCATCGAGGACGCGCTTGGAAATATGGCCGAACCGGCGGGCGAGTTCGGTTCACTTTCGGCTCAGCGGTCTGGAATTCTAGCCCTCAACGCTCCGGCCATAATTTCTACTGGCGCAATTGCCGACCAGGTCACACTAGGAAAGATTACGATTCTCCCCGCCGAGATTCGCTTCGATCGCCCCATCAGTGCGGTACTGCGGCGAGGATACGAGCCAAGTGACGACATCGCGGAGTTCATACGAATCGCCGCGAGTTAAGAAAACACTGAGGGTTGATTAACGAGAATTACCACCGCTTAGTCACGCACAATCCCGTGTGACACAAAAGCAGGCCGCACGGTCCCCGAGCTCCCCGCCCCCTTCCCTCACCAGGCATCAACAACGTGCCGAACCAGGGATCTATCAACTTCGGTTTCCTGTACTAATACTTCATGCACTAGTCCCCGACTAGTTTTTTGCTATCCCATCAGATTCGGAACCCACATAACTAGCCCCGGCCAGAGCAGAAACACCATCGCCATCAGTAGCATGACGACCACATAGGGAAACGCTCCCCTAAAAACAACCACCGCTGGGATACCCGAAGATTTTGAAACCACGAACACGTTAAGCCCCATCGGCGGCGTAATCATGCCCACTTCGGCAAGCAGAATCATAAAGATTCCGAACCACACTGCGTCGTATCCCAGTTCCTCAACCACGGGCAGGACAATCGGCACGGTCAACGCGATGATCGCAACCTGATCCATGAAGAAGCCCAGCAAAACGTAAAACGCCGCAATGAGAACCATTACAAGCAGCGCCGGCATGGCGGAATCCTCGATAGCCTGAACCAGCTTCGGAGCTGTGCGGGTCTCAGTCAGGAAGTGCCCCAACACGTGCGCAGCCATAACAATGGCAAGAATCATCGCGGTAGACTTCACCGTTTCCGCCACGGCAACCAAGAACTTCTGCGTCGTAAAGCGCCCGCGTGCAACAACCAGAATCAACGCCACCAACGCGCCGAGCGCGGCAGCCTCTGTCGGTGTCGCAATTCCGAGGAAAATCGAGCCGACGACTGCAACGAAAATGAACAGCAGCGGCGATGCGTGCCACAGGGACTTCCACTTCTCCGCCCAGGTCGAACGCTGCCCGGCCGGCACTGCCCCTTTCTGAAAGGCCATGCCGACGTACATCGTCGCCACCATAGCAATTGCGATGAGCAGGCCTGGGAAAAACCCAGCTACCAGGACATCTCCCACCGATGCCTCTGCGGTAATCGCATAAAAAACGAGGATAATGCTCGGCGGAATCATCGCAGCGAGTGTTCCGACGGAGGCAACAAGGCCACTAGCGACGGTCTGCTGGTAGCCCTCGGAAAGCATGCGCTTCGTCGACGTCTGGGCCAGGGTCGCGGCCGCCGCGGTCGACGATCCGGACACCGCGGCGAATGCCGTGCCCGCGCCCACCGAGGCGACACCCGTGCCGCCCGGAATGCGGCCGACCAGGGACCTGGCGGCGTCGAAAAGCGAGTCCAGCAGACCCGACATCAGCATGAACTGCGCCATCAACATGAAGAGAGAAATGGCCGATAGAGAGGAATTGCGCACCGCGGTGGCGGGGGCTGTTTCGAGGATTGGCAATGCGTGTCCAAGCCCGCCGAGGAGGACTAGCCCGAGAAATCCAGTGCCGAGGATCGAAAAGGCAACTGGCACTCGCAACATAATGAGCACAATAAGTGTGACAAGAATGATTGCTAAAAGCACGCCCTACTCCTCTCCTGGCTCGTAATCCGTCGCGGGTGCGGACCAGCTAGTGGTGAGCTCACGGAAAATATCTATTGCGACAACGACGAATCCGAGCACAGCGGCGGTCGGCACGAGGATCCGCCAGGTCCAGCTGGGCCACGGAAGATCGGCCATTCCGGGCGGGATTCGCTCGTCGATGGAGACAGAGAAGGCAACGTTATCGACCCCCGCCACCGCCAGAGATAGGAATGCGCCGGCGACGATAACCTCAGTGAGCAGCATCAATACTTTCCGCGTTCGCGGTGCAAACTTCCCATAGAGGGAAGCGACGGCAATATGCGCACCCGTCCGATACGCCGTGACAAGACCGAAAAATGCGATTGCCACCATGAGGTAGCGCTCCGAAAAGCCGACGTTCCACCCGAGCGGGCGGGCCAGGACACCGCGCATGAATACCTCGACCACGGTCAGCACTCCGACAGTGACGGTCGCAGTACCGGCAATCCACGCACAGATACCCGAGATGAAATTCTGGAAGCGGTGAAGCGCCTGATAGTCATCGGTAATGAAGCCGTAAGTCGTACGCCGCCCGGTGCCGTGATGGCCGGGGTGGAGAATGATGCTCTCCATCACTTGCCCCTTTCCGCGCGGCCGGCGTTATCCTGCAGGGCCTTCTCGTAAGATCTCATGACTTCGCCAGCAGGTCGGCCAATGGCCTCTAGGTCGCGTACCCATTTGTCGCGAATAGGCCTTGCCAGCGCATCCCACTCGGACCGCTGCTGCGACACGTCGATTAACTTCACGTTTTCCTTCTCCATCTCAACCAGCTGCTTGTCAGCGGAGTCGTTGAGCCCCTCGCACAGGCTCTGCTGGGCGTCGTCCGCCAGCTCGGACAGGACCCGCCGCTGCTCTAGCGTGAGGGATTGCCAAGTGTCCTCGTTTATGGCGAACACCGTGCTGAAGGAGCCGAGGTTCGCCCCTTTCGTTGAGTAACGCAAGACCTCGTGCAGCCCATACGGCGTAATCGAGACTGGCGACGCGACTGTCCCCTCTACCGTCCCCCTCGTGATGGCCTCGTAGAGGTCGCCGATCGGCATCGCCACGCCGGCCGCCCCGACAGAGTCAACCACCCGGTCATGGGCGCCTCCGGTCGAACGCTGGACCGTGCCTTTCAGATCCCCTGGAACGCGGACCTCACGGTTGGCCGTCAGAGCCTCGTAGGAAGGGATCGACCCAACCCACAGCGCGCGCAGGTTCAGCGGTTTTAGCTCCTCTTCGTAGAGTATCCCGCCCTTGTCCATAAGATTGCGCAGTGCGTAGGCCGAAACGCAGGAATCGTTGCCCAGCCCCGGCAGGTCACCGACGCTGGCAAGCGGCATCTCCGAACCGACATACGCCGGCGAAATCGGCGCGATGTCCGCCGCACCCGTGCGCACCATCGTGGCCATGTCCGACTGCTTGCCCAGCTGCCCGCTGCTGAAATACTCGAACTCAAGCCCCAGTTCAGGAGCCATTTCTTCCAGAGCCTTCACCACCTTCTGAGTGCCGCCCGCCCCCATCGGATGCTTCGCGCTGAAGCTGTCGCCCATCACGAGCTTTGCCGCAGAGCCGTCGCCACCCGCCGTACAGCTCGCCAGGAATACCGGGGCCGCCGCCGCAGTCAGCGCGGCCGCCACTTTTCGATACAGGCCTTTTCCTCTCCTCAACTAGAGCCTCCCTCCGCTTACCGACGCCTATTAGCGTCGCCGTCGGCTTGCGTTCCTATATAGGAACTGCCAATCTTGCATACGAACTATGATTTCAATCACAAAAAGATACTGTCAAGGTTTTGGCTAAAAAAGTTTTGAAGCAAAAAGAGCGGCCCGAACAATGAGAACTCAACCTGCAGGAAAAGAGCACCGTACGGTTTCCCGAGTGATGGGCATACTTGAGGAAGCAGCGAAGTCCCCCCACGGCGTGCGGCTCAACACCCTGGCACTCGAGCTACAGGCCCCGAAGTCTTCCCTCCACGCGCTGACAAAGGGCCTAGTGGCGCTGGGTTACCTGACCGAGACCAACGGCACCTATTTCGTGGGGCCGGCAGTCGGCACGCTATTGTCCCGTGCGCCCGCTTCCGTGGAGGAGGCAGCACGCCCACTCCTTGCAGAGCTGCGCGACCAATTCGACGAATCGGTCATGCTTTCTCGATTTGTCGGCGACGGCGTTGTGTACTCGGAGTCTTTCGAATCGACCCAGATCATCCGCTACTCGGTACCCCAGCGAACTCGCCGACCGCTCTATCCGACCAGTTCGGGAAAGTGTTTTCTCGCATGGTCCCCCGACGGATTCGCCGAACGATACCTGGACGAAGCCATAAAGGACAGCATGCAGCGGCAACGGGCCCTAGAAGAACTCCAGCAGATTAGGCAACAGCGAGTGTCCATAAACAGAGGCGAAGTCGTCCCCGAGGTCAGCGGGGTCGCAGCACCTATATTCAGAGGTGAGCGCGTCGTGGCCGCACTCGCAATAGCCGGCCCGACTAGCCGAATCGTGAAGAGTATCGACAGCATTGCGAACGCGGTTCAAATGACCGCCGCGGAGCTCTCACAGCATCTGAGCTAAACAAAAACTCCCCGCAACCCTCGAAAGGATTGCGGGGAGAAGCCTTGTACCCCGTACGGGATTTGAACCCGTGTTACCGGCGTGAGAGGCCGGCGTCCTAGGCCGCTAGACGAACGGGGCATAATCTGCTCAAAAGCATCTCTGCTCGCTGCGGACTTGACAAAGAGTAGCAAGCGTTGTTGAAAACTTCCTAATCAGCAGGTCAACGATGTTTTTCAGGCAGGTTAGGGAGCCTTTGTCAATGTCGTCGCCCCTCCTGACCTAAGCTAAAACAGCATGAGCAACCCAAACGATAACCTCTTCTCCTCTGAACGCTACGATGCCGGCATCGACATCCGCCGCGAAGTCATGGGCGACGAATTCGTCGACGCGGCGCTTGCCCGCAACGCGGGCTCCGACGGAGAGACGCTGCAGAAGCACATCACCGCGACCGTGTGGGGCTCCGTCTGGAGCCGCGAGGGCCTCGCCAAGCGAGATCGCTCGCTGCTCAACATCGGAATGTTGGTTGCCCTACGCGCGACCGAGGAGCTGCGCGGGCATATCAAGGGCGCGCTGGCCAACGGCCTGACCCGCACCGAGATCACCGAAGCGATCGTGCACGCCTCCGGGTACTGTGGCGCGCCGGCGGCCTTTTCCGCAATGAAGGTCGCGCAGGAAGTGCTCGTCGAGGAGCTCGGGCCCCTCGAGCAGGACTAGCCGCGGTAGCCGGCTCAACCCAGTAACGAGCATTTTCCCGCTTGTTCCAGCTATCCCCGCGGGGACGCTGGAGCAGGCAATCATCAGGCAGGCGACCGGAATCACCGGACGAGTCATCCCGAACGCAAACGTTTCATCGAGACCTCTTAGCCCTTCAATCTAGGAAAGAGATATCAATATTACTTTCCTAGATTAATCCCGACGCGGCAGCAGACGCGCTATTGGGTTGCGCTTTCCAGAGGCATACGCTCGTCCTCGCTGACGTCGGCCGGCTGGCAATCCTTAGGAGGCAGTGACTGCTCCAGCTCCTGGCGGGTCGCGGGACGCATCGGCACGGCGGCGTTTTCCGGAGTCGGCTCAGAGATGGGATAGTACTCCTGCCAGCGCTGCTCCCAGGAGTCCACATCCTCGTCTGTATATTCAATTCCCAGGTCGTGATAGGCCTTCTCCTGCGCAAGCGTGAACGGATGCGGAGTGTCCACCACCGCGTAGGTGGTATTTCCCTCAACCGACTTGTAGTACTTGGCGTCCTCCACGCTCGACGGATCCAGCGCGTAGGCATAGTTGGTAGGGCTCACGCCGCCGTGCACCATCGTCTGCCCCACCAGATTCACGGCGATGGACTCCGCCGGCCGGGACGGATCCCACTGAGTATTCGCGGTCGGGTCGGATTTCATCACGACTTCGGTGACTTGGGCGTCGCCCGTGTCCGCAGGGTTTCGCGCCCCCTTCGGTGTGAACCCGACGGATCCAAGGACCGCCCGGCCGGCCGGCGTCGTAGCTGTCTGGTGGATTCCCCACGGACTGCGCGGGTCCGCAAGGAGCAGAATCCGGTCTCCCTCGGCCACCTCCCCCTTGTCCGCGGCGCGCTCCGCGCCATCGCCGAGAACTTCCGAGCCCTGCGAATAGCCGGTCCAAATCACGGGCTGGCGCTGTCCACCGTGGCTGTTATGGTCAGAGAAGGACTTCTCGACCGCCGCAGTCCCCTCAGCAGCAGAATCGTCGTAACTGGGAGCTAGGGGACCGAACTTGGTAATCCCCTTACGGTTTCCGCCCGTAATTGGCCCCATCGAACCGACGTAGTCGACAGTGCTGTGTTCGCGCGGGCCCACGAGCGGCTCTACGCGCGAGTCGAACGTCGAATCCGTGGTGCCGGGAACGTTGACCATCTCGGAATCGTTGCCCGGGAACCAGTCGCCGGAGTCGCGGGCCTCGGCGGCGGGGGCCAGCAAGACGGAGCTAAGTGCAGAGCCAAGCAGAATGACCGATACAGACTTTAGTAGGGCTTTATTTTTGCTATCTCTCACATATTCCAGAAAAACAGCTGGACAACTGAGTTTCAATTAGACTTTCGACCCCCAGGGGCTAACCGGTCCGCCCCTGCCCGTCATTACATCGGTTACCCAGCGAAGCCCTCGGGCAAGGGGAATCGACACCACCGCCGTGACAATCGCCACCGCCAACATCGACCCCTGGAATACCTGGTAGCCCATCTCAGACATAACCCAATCCATAACCAGGACATGAACCAGGAAGAACTCGTAGGAAATCTCGCCCAGCCACACCATGGCAGGATGACGCAGCCAACCTACCTCGACGTTCAGGGCCACCGGCGCAACGAAGAACACCGCGGTCAGGCCATAGAGTAGCGTCTTCCACAGCGCCTGGTAGACATCCTCCGGAACCAAGGTCGCAGGTCCGGCGTGGGTAGTTGTCGAGGCGATGAAAAATCCAAATGCAAGTGCCCAGCACATCGGCAAATTCGCCCGCCACCCGACGCGACGCCCGTACGCCAGAATCATACCGGCGGCGAACCAGTCGAAGTACGCCACCGGCCACAGTCGCGAGACCACCGGCAGCGCCTCAACCTCGTGAGAAAAAACGGTCCAGACCGGCCCGATCGCCGCAAAAAGAATTATGACCGCCAGAATCGGCCCTGCTTTAAAGCGCCCCCTAGCCAGGGTCCACATGGCCAACCCCAGCAGTGGCAGAACCAGGTAGAAACCGACCTCGACGACCATCGACCACATCTGCGACAAGCCGGGATGGATCCAACCGAACTGCAGTGTCTGCGTAAAACTCATCGAGCGAAGCCAGCCGGAAAACCCTCCGCCCGTGGCTGGCGGATTATCGCCCACATGAACGAGAAACGCTACCGTAACGGCAATCCAATACCCCGGCAGGACGCGCTTCGCACGGCTGAGGAAGTACCTGCTTACGCTGGGTGGGCGCTGCAGCGGCGCGGAGGAACCGTCGGCAAGCCTATCCAGCCAGTGCCCGGTGAGCAGAAAAGCGGACAGGACGAAGAAGATAGTGACGCCAATTTCCCAGCGCCCATTCAGACGGCCGGTCCAGTCGTCCGTGTAATTGCCCGTCCAGAAGGCGGCGTGAGTGAGCAGGACGCCGAACGCGCCGATAGCGCGGATGCTGGTCAGCTCGGGGATGTGCCGCTTGGCTTCGGCGGGCGCTTGCGTACTCATGCTCAGTTATTTTAGGGCTTCATCTTTTCCACCGTGGCCAAAATATAATCCGCGGAAGCGCGCAGCTGCTCGATCTCCCACTCGTTTAGCTTCGGCGGCATCCGGCGAACAATCCCCTCCCGACCTATGACCGCAGGCATGGACAGGGACACATCGGGCAGGCCGTATTCTCCATCGAGCCGGGTACAGACCGGGTGCACGCTGCACTGATCCAGCATGACCGTCCGCGCAATCTCCAGAGCGGAGCGCGCCACACCTGCGTTCGTCCAGCCCTTGGCATTGAGGACGTCATAAGCGGCGCCAACAACGGCATCCTTAATCTCCTCCGGCCCGGGCAGCTGCTCGCCGTGCCACGTCTCTAGGTCTTCCCAGCCGGTGCCCTGCACGTTCAGCCGCGACAGAATCGGCACCGCCGTAAGCCCGTGCTCGCCCATCATGTAGCCCGTCACCGACTTCGGGTCCACACCAAGCCGCTTTCCGACGACCCAACGCAGGCGGGCCGAATCCAACATCGTACCGGTGCCGAAAAGTTTTTCCACCGGGTAGTCCACGGTCTGGTGCGCTAGATGCACGACCGCGTCCAGAGGATTCGTAATAAAGACGACGATTGCGTCCCGGGT
Source organism: Corynebacterium lactis RW2-5 (assembly GCF_001274895.1). Lineage (NCBI taxonomy): Bacteria > Bacillati > Actinomycetota > Actinomycetes > Mycobacteriales > Corynebacteriaceae > Corynebacterium > Corynebacterium lactis. The sequence goes on along the minus strand of NZ_CP006841.1, from coordinate 1,108,934 downwards.
CTGCCCGGCGATCTTGGGCATGACGTCGCGGACCACGTCCCCGCTGCGCTTTGCCAGCCCCGCGCGGTCCGGGCGGGCATTGGGATTATCCGGGTCCGGCAGGATCGACGCGCCCGCCGCAACGATAATCATGTCGGCGTCAGCGCAATCGGTGTAGTCTCCGGCGCGAACGTCGACGTAGTCGGTTCCGGGAACTCCGGTGGACTGGGATTGGTCGAGGGCCTCGCCGTGGGCTACGCCGGGAGCGGTATCGATGGTGACGATTTCCGCGAAAAGCCCCGACTCCATGGCGTAAGTCAAAACGTAGGAGCCGACGTGGCCGAGACCGATGCAAACGAGCTTGGTGTTCCTCATAGGGCCGAGTCTACGACGAAAAACCTCCACTCTAACGAGAGAGCGGAGGTTTTTGTAACTTGTACCCCGTACGGGATTTGAACCCGTGTTACCGGCGTGAGAGGCCGGCGTCCTAGGCCGCTAGACGAACGGGGCTTAGAACCGAACTCTTTACTCGAGCTAAATCAGAAATTGAAATCAGCAGAGTAAGAATTCTGCTGGCCTACCAGGACTCGAACCTAGAATGACGGTACCAGAAACCGTAGTGTTGCCAATTACACCATAGGCCAATAAAGAAGCGCAACGAGCGCAACTTTGTACCCCGTACGGGATTTGAACCCGTGTTACCGGCGTGAGAGGCCGGCGTCCTAGGCCGCTAGACGAACGGGGCTTAGAACTGAACTCTTTACTCGAGCTAAATCAGAAATTGAAATCAGCAGAGTAAGAATTCTGCTGGCCTACCAGGACTCGAACCTAGAATGACGGTACCAGAAACCGTAGTGTTGCCAATTACACCATAGGCCATCGCTGCGAACGCAACGAGGAATAATATAACCAATACGCAGTTCGCAGGGCAAATCCGCTGGTCAGCCTAACCTTCGACCTGCCACGGGGTGACAGCCTGAGCCTTGCGCAGGCGAGACAGGGTGCGCTCGCGGCCGAGTAACTCCATGGACTCGAACAGCGGCGGGGAAACCTGGGCGCCGGTGACTGCAACGCGGACGGGGCCGAAGGCCTTGCGCGGCTTGAGCTCGAGGTCCTCGATGAGGGCCTTCTGCAGCGCGGCCTCGATGTTTTCCGTAGTGAAGGAGGCCTCGTCCAACGGCTCGACTGCGGCAATGGTCGCCTCGAGCACTGCGACGGCATCTTCCTTGAGATTCTTGCGCGCCGACTTCTCGTCGAACTCGAAGGAGTCCTCTTCAACGACGAGGAACTTCGAGAGGTCCCAGGCGTCGGAAAGCGTCTTCACACGGGTCTGTAGAAGCGAGGCGAGGAAATCGAACTGGTCGGCCGGAAAGTTCGCCGGGAAGTCAAAGTGGCCCTCCAGGTAGTCACGCAGGCGAGCGGCGAAATCGCCGGGCTCGAGCATGCGGATATGGTCGGCGTTGATGGCATCGGCCTTCTTCTGGTCAAAGCGGGCCGGGTTGGACAGCACATCGTGGACGTCGAAGGCCGCGACCATCTCATCCATGGAGAAGACGTCCTTGTCACCCTCCATGGACCAGCCCAGCAGCGCCAGGTAGTTCAGCAGGCCCTCGGGGATGAAGCCGTTGTCGCGATGGATGAACAGGTTCGACTGCGGATCGCGCTTGGACAGCTTCTTGTTGCCCTCACCCATCACGAACGGCAGATGGCCGAACTCGGGGGTGAACTTGGCGACACCGATGCGCTTGAGCGACTCGTAGAGTGCAATCTGGCGTGGGGTCGACGGCAGGAGGTCCTCGCCGCGCAGGACGTGGGTGATCTCCATCAGGGCGTCGTCAACCGGGTTGACCAGGGTGTAGAGCGGCTCGCCGTTGGAGCGCGCGATGACGAAGTCCGGAACCAGGCCGGCCTTGAATTCGATGCGGCCACGGACCAGGTCCTCGAAGACAATGTCCTCATCCGGCATGCGCAGGCGAATCACCGGCTTGCGGCCCTCTGCGCGGAAGGCCTCCTTCTGCTCCTCGGTGAGATCGCGGTCGTAGTTGTCGTAGCCCAGCTTCGGGTCGCGGCCTGCGGCCTTGTGACGCTCCTCGACCTCCTCCGCGGTGGAGAATGCCTCGTATGCCTCGCCGGCGTCAATCAGGCGCTGCAGGACGTCCGCGTAGATGTCCTTGCGCTGGCTCTGACGGTAGGGCTCGTGCGGGCCGCCGACATTAATACCCTCGTCCCAGTCGATACCGAGCCACGTCAGGGCGTCGATAATCGCCTGGTAGGACTCTTCGGAGTCACGGGCCGCATCCGTATCCTCGATGCGGAAAACCAGCTTGCCGCCGGTGTGGCGGGCGTAAGCCCAGTTGAACAGGGCCGTGCGGATCAAGCCAACGTGCGGGGTACCAGTTGGCGACGGGCAAAAGCGAACGCGAACATCAGACATGCTTTCAAACGATACCCCTTGGCAATATCTACTTCACCTTGCAGGTGGAGATACCAAACACGCGGTAGAGCGGGCAGAAGCCGACGATGCCGGTTAGACCGGCAATCACAGTCAGTACCCACATAAGGACGGAGACCGCACCCGTGGTCTTGTAGGCAACGATGCCAAATACTACAGCGAGGACGATACGGATGATGCGGTCGATGACAGACTCGTTAGTTTTCATGTCAACCATCATACCCCTACCGGTATCCGAGTCCAGCTTCTTATATCCACTCCCCCGCGATTTCCCCCGCATATCCGGCTGCCCGCAATCGCGCGATCGAATCGGGCAAGGGCAACGACGCCGAGCCCGGCGCGCCGCGGCCGGGGAAATCCGCGACCTGCACGTGCCCGGGCAGCGGCTGGCGCCTCTCCTCGACGTCTTCCAGCCAGGCATCCACGTCCACCCCGTTGACCGCGAAATGGTAGAAGTCGGCCAGCACCGCGCACCCCGCCTTTCCGGCCAGCTCCGCTGCGGCCCAGGGGTCACGGATTGGGTAATCGTCCATTCCCGACAGAGGCTCGACCAGCGCCGTCACGCCGTACTCACCCAGGCGCTGCGCGATCTCGGCAAGACGGTCGCGCTGCTGATGCGTCACTGTGCCCGAGCGCCCGAGCAGCACGTTCGAACGCTTGAGCCCGGTGGCGGAGGCAATCTCGCCGACCGCCTCGAAATGACGCTCCGGCAGCTGCTGCCGATGCAGCACTCCTCTCTCGCCTGCGGCCATGTCCCCGCCCCAGAGATTCATCGCCCGCAGCTCGACTCCCGCGCCAAAAAGCCCGCAGAACGCCTCGACCTCGCCGGGAGCCGGGGTCGCCGAGTCGAAGGGCCACCAAAATTCCACGGCATCGTATCCGTCGGCACGCGCGGCGGCGACGGCATCGCACGCGGGTAGGCCTGCATACACGGTGGAGCAGTTGACTATCGTGATCATGCGCACATTATGCCCAATGCACAGGCACAATGGGAGCCATGAACGAGACACAAGGTGAAATCAGGACCGTCGTCGTCACCGGGGGCGGCGCGGGCATCGGCCGCGAAATTGCACTGGCCTTCGCGGGTGCCGGTTGGAATGTCCACATCTGTGGGCGCACGGAAGCCTCGCTTGCCGACGTCTGCTCGGCCACAGCCGGGCCCGTGACCTACTCCACGTGCGACATCACCGACGAGGCACAGGTGCGGAGCATGTTCGGCGACGCGCTAGCTAGGTACGGCCGCATCGACGCGGTGGTGCTAAACGCCGGCCTTCCCGGAGCTCCGGCCGAGTTCGGCGACACCGACGTTGAGGATTTCCGCCGGGTCATCGACACCAACGTGATCGGTTCCTTCCTGTGCGCCAGGGAGGCCTTCGGCATTATGAAATCGGCTGGCGGCGGCCGTGTTCTGGTGAATTGTTCCATTGCCGCGCAAGTACCGCGGGCGCACACGGCGGCGTATGCGGCGTCGAAAAGCGCACTGGCGGGGCTGACCCGGGTGCTGGCGCTGGACGGGCGCGACTACGGCATCACGGCAACGCGCATCGATATCGGAAACGCGAAGACGGACCTGCTCGGAGCGTTCACGGCAGGTCCCGGCGCCGAGCCGATGTTCGACGCGAGGCAGGCCGCGGAGGCGTTTTTGTACGCTGCGTCTCTGCCCACCCAGGCCGTGGTGGACCACATGACAATCACCGCAGCAGGCATGCCGTTTTTGGGCAGGGGTTAGCGCGACAACTAAACTGACGGAAAAGACCTGCGGCGACGAGGAGGGCACGGCGAGTATGTCGATGGACAATCACCCTGCCTTTGGAGACTTCTCCGGCGGGGACAAGGAACCGGAGGCCGTCTCGAGGAGGCCGAAGAAGTCGACGCGCTGGGACGAATCGCGCCCCGCGACCGCCCCGGACTTCCTGCTCTCCCGCGCGCGCGGCTCGATTCGCACGCAGGGTGTGGTCGAGCAGATCTCGGACCCCTGGCTCGCCGCGGAGCAGCTACGCTCCGGCATCCACCGCATGGTCGTGGGCGCGCTGCCCTTCGACCTGGACAAGCCTGCTGCGCTGACGGTGCCGCGCGATGTCATCCGCGCCGATCACCCGCTCGAGCCCCCGGCGCACTACCGCTGGAACGCACCGAGGCTGCGCGCGAAAGTCGTGGCGGAAGATCCGGCGCCCGCGGAGCACATGGAGCGGGTCGACGCCGCAATCAGGACAATCGCGAATTCTGGGCTCGACAAGGTTGTGCTGGCGCGCGCAATCGAGCTGGATATTGACCCGCCGATTGACCCGCTGCTGCTCGCGGCCCGCCTCATCGATGGCTCCCCAAACCGTGACGGTTTCGTCGTTGACCTCTCACCTGCGGGAACCGACTACAAAGGCAAGCTGCTGATTGGTTCCTCGCCCGAGATGCTGGTGCGCCGCCGAGGCAACACCGTGGAGGCTTTCCCCCTGGCGGGCTCGCTGCCGCGCTCGCGCAACAAGCAGGTCGACGATGAGCATGCGCGCAGGCTCGCGGATTCAGTGAAAAACCTCGCCGAGCACGCCTTTGTCGTCGACGACATCGCGGCCAACCTAGCGCCCCTGTGCTCGCACATCGAGGTGCCCGAAACACCCGAGCTCATGAGCACCTCGGAGATGTGGCACCTGGCCACACACATCCGGGGCGAGCTGAAGGACCCGACACTGTCGGCGCTGGATCTCGCGCTGGTGGTGCACCCAACCCCGGCCATCTGCGGCACCCCCACCGAAAGCGCCTTCGGCGTCATCCAGGCCGTTGAGACCGACCGAGGCTTCTATTCGGGCGCCGTCGGCTGGTGCGACGCTGACGGCGACGGCGAGTTCGTGGTCTCCATCCGCTGCGCCGAGATCAACACGGCCGGCACCGTTGCGCGACTGTGGGCCGGGGGCGGCATCGTCGAGCACTCCGACCCAGAAGAAGAATTAGCGGAGACACAGGCCAAACTGGGCACTGTGCTCCGCGCGTTCGGGCTGAGCTAGCTGAAAGGCTAGCTCCCAGCTCAGCTAAGCCCGCTCCACAGGGTTGGCGAGACGGCCGATACCCGGAATCTCAATCTCGATGCGGTCTCCCGGGAACATCGCCGCAGTGCCGGCCGGGGAGCCGGTGCAGATGACATCGCCCGGAAGCAGGGTAATCGAGGCGGTAATGAACTCGATAATCTCCGGAATAGACATGATCATCTGGTTCGAGTTGGAGTCCTGCTTGGTCTCCGTGGTGCCCTCATGGGTCAGGTGCGCCTTGATCGGCAGCTCGTTGTAATCCAGCTCGGTCTGAATCCACGGGCCCAGCGGGCAGAAGGTGTCGATGCCCTTCGCGCGGGCCCACTGCCCGTCAGCGAACTGCAGGTCGCGGGAGGAGACATCGTTGACAATCGTGTAGCCGAAGATAACGTCGTGCGCGTCTTCCTTCTTCACGTTCTTGCACGGCTTGCCGATAATCAGCGCCAGCTCGCCCTCGAACTCGACATTGGTCGCGAAGTCCGGGATGCGAATCGGGGCTTCCGGGCCGATGACGGCCGTCGGCGGCTTGATGAACATCGTCGGAGGCAGCGACTCCGCCGACTTCTTGAACACCTCCGCGACGTGGTCGGCATAGTTACGACCAATGGCGATAACCTTCGACGGCAGCATCGGGGCGAGCAAGCGCACGTCGGAAAGCGGCCACTGGCGGCCCGTCTTGTTCAGCTGTCCGAACGGGTGACCTTCAATTTCCTTCAAAGTAACTTCGTTGCCTTCGCCCTCAACGAGCGCGAAGCACATGCCCTCTGGGTGGGCGATTCTGGCAATACGCATGAGTTGTAGGTTACACCGCCTGTTGTGCAAGCCACACTTGGGCACAGGCTAACGCGTCGTTGAATGCGTGGTGAGCCTTCATTGGCGGGATTCCGTACCGTTCAAGTAGCGACCACAGGCGTAGCTCATCGCGCTTCGGTTCCTGGTCCGCGCGCAGCATCTTCTCATACTCGCGCGCCATCGTGTCCGCCACCGGGACCTTCAGAGGCGCTCCGAAATGCTTTCGACACAGCGGATCCAAGAAACCGATCTCCATCTGCGCGTAGTGCGCCAGCAGCGCCCGTCCGCTTAGGGCCTGTAGCAGCTTGCCGACGCCGACCTTTGCCGACACGCCTGTCGCCAGCATGTCGTCGGTAAGCCCGTGGATGGTCGCCGACTCGCCTACGCTGTCGTGCGCGCCGTCGGCGCGAATAACGACGTAGCCGGACTCCGCGAGAACGATGTCGTGGCCTTCGACCGCAACCCAGCCGATGGACAGCAGGCGGTCGCGGGCGGGGTCCAGTCCGGTGGTCTCCACGTCGACGGCCAGCCAGGCATTATCGCGGACGGGCGTGTCGTAGAGCTTTCGCAGCGGCCCCGCGGCGCGGCGGGTCTTCAGGCGGGTAAGGCTGCTGAACATGTCGAGCCCCCTTAAGACATCGAGCGGATCGGGTACTTCGCCCCGAGGGACTGCTGCATCTTGCGGACGACGCCGAAGGCGTCGCGCAAGTGCTCCTGCTCTAGACGGGATAGCGACTTCGGGGCGACATGGTTGTCCGGCTCCTGCTTGGCTGCTGCCTGGCGCTGTTGGTGATGCAGCTGCACAGAGCAGAGGAAGTCGAAGGCGTCGGCTAGGTCCTGCGCCCCCTGCCTACTCACGCTGCCGGCGCCTGCCCCTGCGGCAAGACGGTCGCGGGTGGACAACTGCGGCAAGCCGGCGGCGATGGCGAAGAGGCGCGCCATTTGCACCACCGCGGCAGTGCCGCCCTTCTTAATATCCAGAGTCTCCGCGTGGTCGCCGCCCTTTTCCAACACAAGTCCCCGGAAAAATCCCAGCGGAGGCTCGCGCCAGGCCGCCAGCTTCGCCAGGTGGGCGTGCAGGCGCGTGGAGTTTTGGGCAATCGGCACGTAGGCAGCGCGCAGGTCGTCAACGAGTTGCGTATCGCCCGCAACACCCCGGATATCGAAGAACGTCTGTGCGTGCAGCAGTGCGTCGCCATCCGGAGCAGTAATCCACCCGTGAAAGGCATCGGCCCACTGACTGACCGTCATGCGCCACGCGGGGTTGGAAGCCATCATGTCGCCCGGGCACAGCGGATAGCCGACCTTATCCAGGTTGTGGCACACAGCGTCGGCAAGCGAGGCGAAGTAGCGCGCGTGGGCAGGGTTGGACGGGTCATAGTCGTTGGAGAGGATCAGCGCGTTGTCCTGGTCGGAGGCCAGGCCCATCTCGCCGCGACCGTGCGAGCCGAGGACCGCGAACGCATAAGGCACCGGCGGGGGCCCGAGCTTTTCTTCCGCGAGTGTGACCAGGCGGCGGACGACCGCGTCGGCGATGGAGGTCAGCAACTTCGAAACCTCCTCGGCCGAGACACCGCGGTCCAGGTAACGGCCGACCATCGCGCGGGCATTGTCGGCGACTTGGGCGATCTCGCCTATGTCAGACTTACGCGCCAGCGTCGCGGTGGCGTAGACCGGATCGGTGTGCAGGCTGCGCAGCAGGTCGCCGATAACGATCATGCCCGTGACCTGCGCGCCGTCGTGGACAGGGAGATGGTGGAAGCCGCGCTCGGCCATTAGCAGCATCGCCTCGAAAACAAGCATGTCCGGGCTGATCGTGAGAGGATCCGGCGTCATGACCTCGCGGACAGTTGTCTCCGCGGTGAGCCCCTTCGCCAGTACGCGGCGGCGCAGGTCGCGGTCAGTAATGATGCCAACGAGGGCGCCTGAATCCACCACCAGCAGGCTCGAGATGTTCTTCTCTGTCATCAGTTGCGCGGCCTCGCGGACGGTCGTTTCAGAGGTGCATGTAATGGGAGTCGCCACGGCAAGCTCTCCCACGCGCGTGCGCAGCGACTCCGACGCCGCCGTAGAGCGCAACTTCGATGCCACCGCGCGAATGCGGGCATTCTCACCGCCGTAGTAGCGCCGAATCTGCGGGAAAGTGTTGTTGAGGTGCTCGAACACCTCGTCCGAAATGACAAGAAAGAGACTGTCCTCTACCGCCGTCATCGTATAGAGGCTCGGCTCCCCCGACAGCAGCGTCGAGTAGCCGAAGTGGTCGCCCACATCGCGGCGGTCCAGCAGTGTGCCCGCAGGGTCGAAGACGTCGACCAGGCCGGAGCGCACGATAAAGCAGTGTCTGTTGTCCGCGCCCGCGTGGACAATCTCCGTGCCACGGCGCGCGTAGCGCATGGTCAGAAGCGGTGGGATAGTGGCGCGTTCGGCGTCGGAAAGCTCCGAGAAGGGGCGCGTGCCGGCGAGAAATGCGGCGATTTCACTCAGCTCAACGCTCATATTTTCGGTCATGGAACCATTGTAGATTCCCGTAAGGTGGGCGCATGAGCGAAATCACAGATACACCCATTGCGGATACCTCCAACCCTGCCTGGCCCCTCGACTCGCACATCCTCGCCCGCATGGACAAGCTCGCCGCACTCGTCGCCTCGCTTGACGACGCCCTTGCGAACGAAAAACTACCGATCCCGGCGATTAATACTCCCATCGTCCTGCTTCGACACGTGGGCGGGTCGGCCCGGTATTGGCTCGAGCGCGTCTGCTTGGGCCGCGATTATTTCCGCGATCGGACTGGGGAGTTCTCGGCGTCGGGAAGCGTGGCCGAGGAGCTTGCGATATACCGCGAGCAACGCGCCGCGATTGCGCGGTGTCTAGAGGAGCTTCGTAGCGTCGACCGCTCCGCACCACCTGCGTGTGTCCCGACCGACAAAGAGCGCTGGTGGTGCGCCTCGATTGAGGGCGTAATCGTGCACGTCTTCCACGAGGCGGCACAGCATTTGGGGCATGCCGAGATTACGCGAGATGCGTTAGTGGCTGGGGCGGCTGGGGCTGCGGATTCTGCTAGGCCAGCCGCCACTTCCCTACTCGACGCTGTCATCGCCGAGCTACAGGAGTCCGGCCATGCTGCAGACTTTATTGAGGGCACAAAAATCACCACCGTCGACGGGCTCGAGTTAAGCCTCGACGAGGTGGTGAAAGCGGGGGTTCGGAAAGTTACTTCAGCGCAGCAGCAATCCGATCGCCGATCTCAGCAGTCCTGATTGGGCCGTTGCCACGGGTCTCCATGTCCTTCTCGACCGCGGCCTCGATGCGCTTGGCATCGTCCTCGCGGCCCAGGTGGCGCAGCATCATCGCGGCCGACAGAATCGCGGCGGTAGGGTCCGCAATCCCCTGTCCCGCAATGTCCGGCGCCGAGCCGTGGACGGGCTCAAACATGGACGGGTTGGTACCGGAGGCATCAATGTTGCCGGACGCGGCCAGGCCGATACCACCGGAAACAGCGCCCGCCTCATCAGTAATAATGTCGCCGAAGAGGTTGTCCGTGACAATCACGTCGAAGCGCGAGGGGTTAGTGACCAGGTAGATGGTGGCGGCGTCGATATGCGAGTAATCGACCTCAACCTCCGGGTACTCCTTCGCAACCTCATCGACCGTGCGCTGCCACATGCCACCGCCATGAACGAGCACGTTGGTCTTGTGCACCAGGGTCAGCTTCTTGCGACGCGTCATGGCCAACTCGAAGGCGTAGCGGACCACGCGCTCGGCACCGAAGCGGGTGTTCACCGAGGTCTCGTTGGCGACCTCGTGCGGCGTGCCGACGCGAATCGCGCCACCATTGCCGGTGTAGGCACCTTCAGTGCCCTCACGCACCACGACGAAGTCGATTTCGCCCGGGTTCTTCAGCGGCGATTCCACGCCCGGGAAGAGCTTAGACGGGCGCAGGTTAACGTGATGATCCAGTGCGAAGCGCATTTTCAGCAGCAAACCACGCTCCAGAACTCCGGGTGGTACGTTCTCCGGGTCACCGATTGCGCCAAGCAGGATGGCGTCATGCTCACGCAGGGAGTCAAGGTCGGCGTCGGTAAGCAGCTCACCGTTGCGCAGGTAGCGGCGTGAACCAAGATCGTACTCGGTGGTGTCGAACTCACCGATTGCTGCCTTGAGGACCTTCAGCGCCTCAGCGGTTACTTCGGTGCCAATACCATCGCCGGGGATAACGGCGATCTTCAGCGGTGTGGCGGTTGCAGCGGTTGCCTCAGTCATTTTTGAGATACCCTTCTCACTATATGGACTCCTGCAGTGTAGCAGATAAATCCACCAACCGTCACAGGCAAAAAATTCCCGCCCACAAACGGAAGAACCGTCGGCAAGCGGGAAGAAAAAGACGTTTAAGCCTCCGGCTTCATCGAACCGTTCGCAAGGAAGCGGCGATGGAAGTCGTAGGAAGCGCCAAGGTCATGCGGGGTATGCATGAACGGAGTGGCCTTCTCGGCGCGCTCGACGTACTCCAGGAGAGCTTCCTTGTACATCGGGTGGGCACACTTCTCAATAACAACGCGGGAGCGCTGACGCGGAGCAAGACCACGCAGATCAGCCAGACCCTGCTCGGTGATAATGACCATGACGTCATGCTCGGTGTGGTCGACGTGAGAGACCATCGGGACAATCGCGGAGATGTCACCGCCCTTAGCAATCGACGGGGAGACGAAGGTCGAGATGTAAGCGTTACGTGTGAAGTCACCCGAGCCACCAATGCCGTTCATCATGCGAGAGCCAGCGACGTGGGTGGAGTTAACGTTGCCGTAGATATCAGCTTCGATCATGCCGTTGGTGGTGATCAGCCCCATGCGGCGGACCAGGCCCGGGTTGTTGGAGATGTCCTGCGGGCGCAGAACAATCTTCTCGCGGTAGTCGGCGGCGTTGTCGTTCATACGAGCCGCATACTCCGGGGACAGCGAGAAGGCGGTACCAGAAGCGACGGCCAGCTTGCCGGCATCCATCAGGTCGACCATGCCGTCCTGAATAACCTCGGTAAAGGAGGTCAGGTTCTCGTACTTGGAGTCCAGCAGGCCCGCGAGCACGGCATTCGGAATGTTACCGACACCGGACTGCATCGGAAGCAGGTTCTCCGGCAGGCGGCCAGCCTTAACCTCGGAGTCCAGGAAGTCAAGCAGGTAGCCAGCGATGGCCTTGGAGTCATCATCGAGCGGCTTGAATGCGGAGTTGCGGTCCTCGGCGTTGGTTTCAACGACGGCGACAACCTTGTCAACATCGATTGCAACACCCGTGGAGCCGATGCGGTCACCCGGGTTCAGAATCGGGATCTCCTTACGGTACGGAGGCAGCCCGACATTGTAGATGTCGTGCATGCCCTCGAGATCCTCGGACTGCCAGGAGTTGACCTCGATGATGATTCTCTCAGCGGCGTTCAGGTAGGAGACGCTGTTGCCCACCGAGGAGGACAGGATCAGGGAACCGTCGGACTTGATGCGGACAGCCTCAACGACTGCGACGTTGACCTTGCCAAAGAAGCCCTGCTCCGTCATCGGGCCAGAGTGGGAAAGATGGATGTCACTGTAGTAGGAATCACCAGCATTGATGCGGTTACGCATGCCCGGGTCGGACTGGTACGGCATACGCCACTCAACACCGTTCGCCTTTGCGAGCGCGCCATCGAGCTCAGGGGCGGTCGAAGCACCGGTCAGGACCTTGATCTTGAATTCATCGCCGCGCTCGTGAGCAGCCTCCATGCGCTCGGCGAGAGCCGGCGGCACAACCTTCGGGTAACCGGCGCCAGTGAAACCCGCAAAGCCCACCATGTCCCCATGGTTGATGAACTGCGCGGCCTCCTGCGCGGTCATCACCTTGCTCTTGAGCCCCGCATGGGCAATACGATCTGACATGAATTCACCTTTCTATACGCGAGCACCTTTTGAAACAGGTCAACTCGCGGCAAAAATTATCCCCAACGCGACTATTGGGGTGGCGCTACGGACACCGAAGCACACCCCAACCTTATCAATTTGCCCTTATCTTTATTCACTTCCCCACAGGGCCACGCCCCCATTTTTGGGCACACCACAATTGCCATCACTACCAACCAAATCCACTGCACAACAGCGTTGTGAGCCAGGTCTCAAAAACCGCCCAGACACAAAGTGAATGCCTATTAGGGCAGTGCATGTTATCCATGTTGCGGCATTTTATGTTCGTTTATTGACAACGGTTTTCAGTTCGCTAGGCTGGTCGAGTGACTTCAACTGATGCACCCACCCCGTCCACCTCACCAACCTCCCCCACCCCAGTGACCGTCTTGTCCGGGTTCCTCGGCTCCGGCAAGACCACCCTTCTCAACAACCTCTTGGCCAACTCGGCTGGCCGCAAGATTGCCGTTATCGTCAACGATTTCTCCGAGGTTAACGTCGACGCCGCCCTCATCGAGCAGGGCACACACCTGGAGCGCGGCGAGGACCGATTCGTCGAGCTGTCCAACGGCTGCATCTGCTGCACTCTCCGCGACGACCTCGTCGAAAACGTCGGAGAGCTCGCCCGCAGCGGCCGTTTCGACCAGATTGTCATCGAATCCACCGGCATCTCCGAGCCAATGCCCGTCGCCGCCACCTTCGAGTGGCAATTCGAGGACGGCCGCCGCCTCGCGGACGTGGCCCCCATTGACACCATGGTGACCCTCGTCGATGCCTCCACCTTCCTCACCGGCCTACGCCAGGGCCGCTCCCTGGCCGAGGCCGATAAGCAGGCCACGCCTGACGACGAGCGCACGGTCGCCGACCTCCTCGTGGACCAGGTTGAGTTCGCTGACCTTATCCTCATCACCAAGTCCGACATCGCCGGAGAAAAGCTGACGGGCGGCACCGAGGAGACCGTGCGAGCCATGAACCCGCGCGCCAAAATCGTCCGCGTCACCAATGGCGAGATTGCCACCGAAGCCGTTCTTGACGCAGCGCTTTACGATGAAGCCACCGCGGCCACCTTCCACGGCTACGCGGAAGAGCTCGCGAATCCGCACACTCCGGAGACTGAGGAATATGGCATCTCCTCCGTAGTCTTCCGAGGTAACCGCCCATTCGACCGCGATCGCCTGATTAAGGCTCTGCGCGCTACCAAGGGTCTCGTGCGTTCCAAGGGACACTGCTGGATCGCCGACCGCCTCGAGGTCGCGCAGGTATGGAGCCAGGCCGGACCGAATCTCAAGATCACCCCGGCAACAATGTGGGCGCAGACCGACATTCCACCGTCGAACGAGGTCGTACTGATTGGCGTCAACTTCGACCCGGACGCGACGCTGAAGGCATTCGAAGACGCGATGCTTACAGACGAAGAGGTCCGCGAGCTGCTCTAGTGAGCTCTATCACTTCCCCTACCAGCGAGTGTGGCATCACACTGTTAGCGCGTGATAAGTTTGTCGCCAAATTGAATTACTGGCGATGACAACATTCTTACTCGCTGATAGGAGCACACATGTCTGATCGCATTGCACACGCTGGATTGCGCGGAAAAGTAATGAGCGCCGACGAGGCAGCTCAGTTCATTAACCACGGAGACAGCATCGGTATCTCCGGCTTCACCGGCGCTGCCTATCCTAAGGCTCTGCCTACCGCTCTGGCGAACCGAGGCAAGGAGCTCCACGCCGCGGGTAAGGAATTCAAGGTCAACATCTACACCGGTGCGTCCACCGCACCGGACTGCGATGGTGTCATGGCCGAAGCGGACATCATCAACTACCGCATGCCTTACCAGGGCGACCCGTCCCTGCGTAAGTCCATCAACGCCGGCAACGCGAAGTACCAGGACATTCACTTGTCCCAGTCCCCGCAGTACATCGAGCAGGGCTTCCTCCCCATCGATGCCGCTATCGTCGAGGCCACCCGCATCACTGAGGAAGGCCACATCATTCCTTCCTCCGGAATCGGCAACAACGTTGAATACCTGGACAACGCGGACAAGATCATTATTGAGGTCAACTCCTGGCAGTCCCTCGACCTCGAGGGCATGGCGGATATCTACCGCATCCAGCGTCTGCCGAACCGCACCCCGATTCCGATCAACGCCCCGGGCGACCGCATCGGCACCCCGTACATCGACATCAACCTGGACAAGGTTGTCGCCGTTGTCGAGACCAACGCCCCCGACCGCAACGCGCCGTTTAAGCCAATCGATGAAACTTCTCAGCAGATTGCCGGCCACTTCCTCGACTTCCTCGACGGCGAGGTCGCCGCTGGTCGCCTGGCATACGACCAGTACATCATGCAGTCCGGCGTCGGCAACGTCCCGAACGCTGTGATGGCAGGCCTGCTTGACTCCAAGTTCGAAAACATCAAAGCTTACACTGAGGTTATCCAGGATGGCATGCTGGATCTGATCGACGCAGGCAAGATGACCGTCGCGTCCTCGACCTCCTTCTCCCTGTCCCCCGAGGCCGCCGAGAAGATGAATAACGAGGCCGCACGCTACCGTAAGCACATCATCCTGCGTCCTCAGCAGATCTCCAACCACCCGGAGGTCGTCCGTCGCGTCGGCCTAATCGCCACCAACGGCATGATTGAGGCGGACATCTACGGCAACGTCAACTCCACCCATATCAACGGCTCCCGCGTGATGAACGGTATCGGCGGCTCGGGTGACTTCACCCGCAACGCGTTCATCTCCTCCTTCATCTCACCGTCGCTGGCGAAGGATGGCGCAATCTCCGCAGTGGTTCCTTTCGTCTCGCACATCGACCACACCGAGCACGATGCCATGGTCATCATCACCGAGCGCGGCGTCGCCGACCTGCGTGGCCTGGCACCGCGCGACCGCGTCGCAAAGATGATCTCCATCGCGCACCCGGACTACCAGCCGCTGCTCGAGGAATACTACGAGCGCGCGCTGAAGAAGGCCCCGGCGCTGGCTACCCCGCACGACCTGCGCACCGCCTTCGACTTCCACATCAACATGATTGAGAAGGGCTCTATGAAGGGCTAAAAAATTCCCCCGCCTCAACGAGAGGCGGGGGATTTTTTATGGGCTCTTAGTCCAGCTGCAGCTGCAGCGCGTGGGTGGCGGAGATGTCGGCCGAGATTTTCTCGACGAGCTCCTCCGGAACCTCCTCGCTGACGCGCAGAACCAGGATGGCGGTGTGGTCGTCTTCCTGCGGGGACAGTGCGGCAGCCTCGATGTTGACACCGGCCTGACCCAGGGCGGTAGCAACGCGACCGAGCGCACCCGGAACATCCTTGTAGAGGAGGAAGAGGTTGCGGCCGCTGGAGCGCATGTCGATGCCGCGACCGTTAATACGGACGATCTTCTCAATCCGGTTCAGACCGGTCAGCGCACCGACCACAGTCGAGGTGGAACCATCTGCGCCGATAACCTTGACCTCGAGGACGGAGCGGTGGGAGACGGACTCCGGCTCGGTCTCGACTGTGAAGGTAACGCCGCGCTCCTCAGCAATGCGCGGAGCGTTGACGAAGGTAACCGGCTCCTCGACCATGTTGGAGAAAAGGCCGCGGACTGCAGACATACCGAGGATCTCTACGTCCTCGGTGTGCAGTTCGCCTCGCGCGGTAACCTCGACGGCCGCCGGGGCCCCCTCAAGCAGGCCGCCGGCAACCAGACCCAGCTCGCGAGCCAGCTCGAGCCACAGGGCGACCTCTTCGCCCACGGCGCCACCGGAGACGTTGACGGCATCCGGGACAAACTCGCCAGCCAGAGCAAGCAGAACGGACTTCGCGACATCGGTACCGGCACGGTCCTGGGCCTCGACGGTGGAGGCACCGAGGTGCGGCGCGCAGACGGTCTCAGCGAGGCCAAACAGCGGAGAATCCGTGCACGGCTCGGAAGCGTAGACGTCGAAGCCTGCACCACGGATGTGGCCGGCCTTAATGGCGTCGGCAAGCGCCTGCTCATCGACGAGACCACCGCGAGCGGCGTTGATGATGATCTGTCCCTTCTTGGCCTTTGCCAGGAGGTCAGCATCGAACATGCCGGCGGTTTCCTTGGTCTTCGGCAGGTGGATGGTGACGAAGTCGGCGCGAGCCATCAGGTCTTCGAGCTCGACGAGCTCAACACCGAGCTGTGCGGCGCGGGCCGGGTTGGCGTACGGATCGTACGCGATGATGTTCGTCTCGAAAGCAGCAAGGCGCTGTGCAAAGAGCTGGCCGATGTGACCAAAACCGACGATACCGACGGTCTTGCCGAAGATCTCGACGCCCTTGAAGGAAGAGCGCTTCCACTCGCCCTCGCGCAGAGTCGCGTCAGCTGCCGGAAGCTGGCGAGCGGTGGCCAGCAGCAGAGCGATGGCGTGCTCACAAGCGGAGTGAATATTCGAAGTCGGGGCGTTGACGACCATGACGCCGCGCTTCGTAGCGGTGTCGATGTCGACGTTATCCAGGCCGACGCCGGCGCGGCCGACGATCTTCAGGTTCGGTGCAGCCTCTAGCACCTCAGCATCGACGGTGGTGGCGGAGCGGACCAGCAGAGCATCCGCGTCACCGACTGCCGCCAGGAGTTCGGGGCGATTCGGACCGTCGACCCAACGAACCTCAACGGAATCACCCAAAGCATCCACGGTGGACTGTGCCAGTTTGTCAGCAATAAGGACAACGGGGCGAGCGTTCTGGCTCACAAGCATCTCCTGATTTGTTCGTGTTTAGCATGCGATATGTGCGCTGACACCCTTCCGTCGGCGCACAGCTTTACTCATCATAGACTCCGGGGGGAGCTGGCGGGGGTGCCTATATACACAATACGGCGCTCACTACCCTTTGTTTAGGGCGTAAGCGCCGTTCCCCCACGCGTTAGCTTCGTACTACTGGTACGTAATCAACCACGGCCGAGGCTCGATATTCATAGTCTCCTCGGGAGTGAACATCGGCTTATCCTCGTCGATGAAGTTCTTCCAGGCCTCGAAAATCTCCGGCTGAAGGTCCTGCAGCAGGACGTTCCAAGTCTCGAACTTCTCCTCCGCAGTTCCATGACCGTCGGCATGCAGAACATAGGAAAGCTCTGGGTGAGACAGGTCCAGGTTTTCACGGTTGCGAATCATCTGGAGCTGGAACTGGTGCAGCAGCAGCATTTTCTGCGGCAGCTTATTGTCGCGAGTCAGCTTCGCCAGCCACTCGGCCACTCGGTTGACCTCCGCGGCATCGACATGGCCGACCTCAGTCGCCGGAACCTGTCCCGGCTCCATCTTCCATTCCGCGTCGAGAGCCAGCCCGACGTTCGGCATCTTCAGCAGCTCCTCGTAGAACTTCGCTTGGTCCAGGAAGTCGGCGCTTCCCGGCTGCAAGTCGATAATCACGTAGCCGCCGGCCTTGGTCATAGCGTCAACATAGGGCTTCAGGGATTCGATCGGTGCGGGCTCGGAGTAGTCACCGCGTGGCCCCGGCGAAGCCTGAGCGACCGAGGCAATGATTTCGAAGGCGGGCAGAACCGGATCGTCAGCGAACTTCTCGTACTTCTTGACATACTCCTTCGCGGTCTTGACTGCGTCCTCCGGATCTTCCTCGCCCATCACGCCGAGGGGCGCGGCACCGGGGTGACCATAGGTCGCAACCAAGTGACGGCCCGGGAACAGCAGGGTGCCACCGCCCGGCAGCTCCTTGATGCTGTCGTCCTTGGCGAGCTTGATGGTCTGCTCGAATTTCTTAGCGTCACCGAAAACAGATCCGAGGGCGACAATCGACTTGTCGCCTCGGGCAGCCTCGATCGACTCAGAGGTAGCACGAGCATCGCCGACCGGCAGCCACTCGACGTTCAGCCCGGCCGCGCGCGCCGTGGCAATCGAGGCCAGGCCCGTCCCAGGCGCAGCCAACGCCAACGCCTTGGAGTTCTCCTTCGGTTCGCCCTTAGGCAGGGTCGCGGATTGCGCTCCCTTGTCGTCCTTGCCGACGTGAGCCCGGTCGAGCTCCTCCTGGGTCAGCTTGCTTCCCGACGCCTCGGCCGCAACGATCGAGGGCTTATCAGCATCCATCTCGGCGATGGCGCGCGACGGCTTCGACTCCGGCTTATCGAGCACTTGGAAGTCGACACCGACAATCTCCTTCAGCCCTTCTGGCGTGCCCGGATCCCGGATGATCTGACGCTCATTGTTGCCCGTGATGTCCACCGCACCGACCGTGAGCACGGTCTTTGCACCCAGGCGGTCGATCTCCTTCTCGACCTTCGCACGCTCCGCCCCCGCGACATGCCCGCGAGCGTCCTTCTTCGGACTCAGCGCGGTCTCCTCGCTCTCGGTATCGCTTTCCGAGCCGAGAACCAGCATCGGCAGTTTCGCAGCCACCGCAATAGCGGCAGCCCGCCTCTGCTCCGCCTCGCCTGCCGACGACACCACAACGGCCTCGGAGCTGTCCAGTAGTCCCTCGGAGGCCGACAGGTCGTCGGCAAGCACCTTGGGTTCCTTCGAGACGGACTTAGCCGCGACGCCATTGTCAGGGCCACCACAGGCGACCAGCACTGTGCCGCCCAGCGCAATCGATATGGCCAGCGCAATAGTGGCCGTCATGCGGCGGGCCATCGCGGAAACTCGCACGTTTTACCTCCGTTTAAAAATGCGGGAATTGCCTCTACCCTATCTCAGCGGGTGTGGGGAGAACACATAAAGAACCCCGTCGAGGCGAGAAATCCTCGGCGGGGCGGTGAGCCATGATCGGCTATTGACTAGGCGGTCTCGGCGCGGGCGTCGACCTTGACCCAGCTCATCAGGTCGCGCAGCTTGGAGCCGACCTCCTCGATCTGGTGGTTGTTGTAGGAAGCGCGCAGCTCCTCCAGCTCCTTGTTGCCGCCCTCGACGTTGGCAACCAGGCGCTTGACGAAGGTGCCGTCCTGGATGTCCTTCAGGACCTCCTTCATGCGCTCCTTCGTGCCAGCGTCGATGACGCGCGGGCCGGCGAGGTAGCCGCCGAACTCAGCGGTGTCGGAAACCGAGTAGTTCATGTTGGCGATGCCGCCCTCGAACATCAGGTCAACGATCAGCTTTAGCTCGTGAAGAACCTCGAAGTAGGCCATCTCCGGTGCGTAACCGGCCTCAACCATAACCTCGAAGCCGGTCTTGACCAGTTCCTCGGTGCCGCCGCACAGAACGGCCTGCTCGCCGAAGAGGTCGGTTTCAGTCTCCTCGCGGAAGGTGGTCGGGATAACGCCGGCGCGGGCGCCACCGATGGCGGAAGCGTAGGACAGAGCCAGAGCCTTACCCTCACCCTTCGGGTCCTGGTCAACCGCAATCAGGCAGGGAACGCCCTTGCCGTCGACGAACTGGCGACGGACGAGGTGCCCCGGGCCCTTCGGAGCGACCATGCCGACGGTAACGTTCTCGGCCGGCTTGATCAGGCCGAAGTGAATGTTCAGGCCGTGGCCGAAGAACAGAGCGTCGCCGTCCTTCAGATTCGGCTCGATGTCCTCGGTGTAGACCTTCGCCTGGGTGGTGTCCGGAACGAGAACCATGATGACGTCGGCCCATGCAGCAGCGTCGGCGTTGGACTTGACCTCGAAGCCAGCCTCCTTCGCCTTTTCAGCGGACTTGGAGCCTTCGCGCAGGCCGATGACGACCTCGACGCCGGACTCGCGCAGGTTCTGAGCGTGGGCGTGGCCCTGGGAGCCGTACCCCAGGACGGCGACCTTGCGGCCCTGGATGATAGACAGGTCTGCGTCTGCGTCGTACAGCAGTTCAATAGCCATGAGAGTGAAAGCCTCTTTCGAAATCGGAAAGGTTAAAGGTAAAGGTACTGGGAACTTAAGTTATGGAATTTTTAGCTTGCCGCTAGCGCGCCTGAAGCATCGGCTTCGGACCACGTGCCATTGCGGCGGTACCGGACTGAATCAGCTCTCGGATACCGAACGGCTCGAGAACCTCGAGCAGAGCGAGAAGTTTCGAGCGCTCGCCCGTTGCCTCGATGATGACCGACTCCTGGGAGACGTCCACCACGCGGGCACGGAACAGATTCGCGGCGTCGACAACCTGCGGACGATTGGTGTTGTCGCAGGAAACCTTCACCATCAGCAGCCCTCGAGAAACCATCGTCTCCGGGGGTTGGCGGACGACCTTGAGGACCGGAACCAGTTTATTCAGCTGCTTGGTGATCTGTTCGATCGGCAGCGTCTCAGTCTCGACGACAACCGTGATGCGGTTGACCCCCTCGGTCTCGGTCTCGCCCGAGGTGATGGACTGGATGCTGAACCCGCGGCGGGTGAACATGCCGGCGATGCGGACCAGAATTCCCGGCTCATCGAGGGTCAACACAGACAAGGTGTGCAGTTCTGCCATTGTTTTGACTCGCTTCCTTACTATCGTCGAGCCCCGATTACCGGGCTTTCATGGTCGGGTGATGTGCTTCGGGCTTCAAGGCCGCGTCCTCGGCGTTCTCGTCCATTTTGTCGTGGATGTCCGCCGGAGCTTCCGCCGCGGAATTCTCGTCGTTGAACAGCGGGCGCAGGCCGCGGGCGTGCTCGACCTCGTCGTTGGACTTGCCGGCTGCGACCATCGGCCACACTTGTGCGTCCTCACCGACGATGAAGTCGATTACGACCGGGCGGTCGTTAATCTCGCGGGCCTTCTTGATCGCCTCCGCGACCTCCTCCTTCTTAGTGACGCGCATCGCGACACAGCCGAGTCCCTCCGACAGTCGGACGAAGTCAGGCAGGTAGGAGTTGTCCTCCGGGCGCAGCTTGGTGTTCGAGTAGCGCTCTTCGTAGAACAGCGTCTGCCACTGGCGCACCATGCCCAGGTTGCCATTGTTAATCAGAGCGACCTTGATTGGGAAGCCCTCCATGGCGCAGGTGGTCAGCTCCTGGTTGGTCATCTGGAAGCAACCGTCTCCGTCAATGGCCCAGACTTCCTTCTCCGGGGCCGCGGCCTTCGCGCCCATCGCCGCAGGGACGGAGTAGCCCATCGTGCCGAGGCCACCGGAGTTCAGCCACGTGCGCGGGTTTTCGTAGTCGATGAACTGTGCCGCCCACATCTGGTGCTGGCCAACGCCTGCCGCGTAGACGGCATCCGGGCCGACAATGTCGGACAGGGTCTTCAGCACGAACTGTGGCGAGATGGAGCCGTCCTCGTGATCTTCCCAGCCCAGTGGGAAATCGTCGCAGAGCTTATCGAGGTAGCTGCGCCATTCTGCGGTATTCGGGGCGGAAAGCTTCAGGTCTGTGTAAGCCGTGGAGAGGGCAGCCAGGACCTCGCGTGCATCGCCGACGATCGGGACATCGACCTCACGCAGCTTGCCAATCTCCGCCGGGTCAATGTCGGCGTGGATGACCTTGGCGTTCGGAGCGAAGGACTCGAGATGACCAGTGACACGGTCGTCGAAACGCGCGCCAATGGTAATCAGCAGGTCGGACTTCTGCAGGGCGGCGACGGCGGAGACCTTACCGTGCATGCCCGGCATTCCCATGTGCAGCTCGTGAGAGTCCGGGAATGCACCGCGCGCCATCAGCGTGGTCACGACCGGCACGCCGGTCTGCTCGGCGAATGCTATGAGCTCCTTCGAAGCATCGGCCTTAATCACGCCGCCACCGATGTAGAGAACTGGCTTGTTGGAGGACGCGATCAGCTCCGCAGCCTCCTCAATCTGACGCGAGTGCGGGGTGGTCACCGGGCGGTAGCCGGGCAGATTAATCTGCGGCGGCCAAACAAAGTCAATAGTTGAGTTCTGCAGGTCCTTCGGGACGTCTACCAGAACCGCGCCCGGGCGGCCCGAAGACGCCAGATGAAAAGCCTCGGCGATAGCGCGCGGGATATCCTCAGCTTCGGTCACCATGAAGTTGTGCTTGGTGATCGGCATGGTCACGCCGCGGATATCAGCTTCCTGGAAGGCATCGGTACCCAGCAGCGGTCGACCGACCTGGCCCGTGATGGCGACGACGGGCACGGAGTCCATCTGCGCGTCGGCAAGCGGGGTGACGAGGTTGGTCGCGCCCGGACCGGAGGTGGCGATGCACACGCCGACCTTGCCGGAGACCTGCGCGTAGCCGGTCGCCGCGTGGCCCGCGCCCTGCTCGTGACGCACCAGGACGTGGCGGAGCTTTTCCGAGTCATACAGCGGATCGTAGAGCGGGAGCACTGCGCCGCCCGGAATACCGAAGGCTACGTCAACGCCAAGCTCCTCGAGCGATCGGACAATCGCTTGCGCACCGGTAATGCGCTCGGGGGCGCCAGAACCGGCGCGTGACTTGGCGGCAAATTGTGCCGGCGATGGGCTGTGCTGCTCGTGCGCGTTCACGATTTCACTCCTGGTCTGGGTGAGGCGGGCAGTTGCTGTCCATCACATGTAGCCACATGCGCATACGCGACGTTGATGTGATGATGGATACAACATTAACGTCCACATAGTGAGAAGTCAATCTCACTAATTGGACACTTTCCGATTTCGTCCCATTCTCTCCCCCATTTGGCGTGGACCCCCACCCCCACCAAAACGAGCCAGACCGGAGCGCTCGGCGTCTCTGAGTAGATATATCCCCATATACTCAGCCGGACTTAAGGCCGACCGCCTACGGTTGCAGTATGGAATTCTTGAAATACATGCTGTGGCAATCATGGCAATGGTTCGCCAATAATGGCCTAGCCATCGCAGCCCTTGTCATTTTGCTAATTCTAGTACCCAGAATTCGCCGCTTCGTGCTGGCCATCGCAGCCGGCAATATCGACTCCGAGGAAGAGCAGGCCAAGGGCCGTCGCGCCCTCCTCGGCGCCGTCGTCTACATCATTGAGGTTATCGCCTACTTCGCGCTGATTTTGGCGATTCTAGCGAAGTTTGGCATCTCCCTCACCGCCGCCGCCATCCCCGCGACCGTAGTCTCCGCGGCCATTGGTTTTGGCGCCCAAGGAGTAATCGCCGATCTCCTCGGTGGCGTGTTTATCATCGCCGAGAAGCAATACGGCATCGGAGACTGGGTTGAGTTTCACTCCCCCTCGGGCACGGTTCAGGGCGATGTCGTGAACATGACGCTGCGCGCCACCACTATTCGCACCCTCAACGGCGAAGAGGTTCTCATCCCCAACTCCGAGGCGCGCATGTGCATTAACTACTCCTCACAGTGGTCACGCGCCGTCGTCGAGGTCCCAGTTCCCATGACCGCAGGCGGATCCATTAAGGACCTCGAAGAAAGGACTTTGGCCGCCGCCAATCGCGCGATCACCCTGGATTCAGTCAGGCGGTCGATTCTCTCCGAAATCAACCTGCAGTCCTCCACTGCCCTCAATCCCCCCACTGCGATGGGATTGCCCTGGACCGTGACCATGCGCCTAGTGGTGGACTGCTCCCCTGGCGATCAGTGGCTAATCGAGCGAGCGATTCGCGCTGCAGTTATCGACACCTGGTGGGACGACTACGGCGAGCGCGCATCCCAGACGGGATTTGGCCCAGCCGAACAAGTAACCGGCCACGCCCGCGACACCACAATTTTGTCCGCGCTCGCAGAGCAGGAAACCCGCGCCACGGAATCCGATTCCCGCCCCACGGAAGCCTTTTCCGAGATGCCCGACTCTGTCACGTCCACCCTTTCAACCACACCACCCCGCGAGCGGGGGAGCAATTCCCGCTCGGATATCCCCAAGGTCGGTGCACACCTCGACGATGTAAGACGGGAAAAGGAGGAGCAGGAGGCGCTTGCCGACGCCGTCCCCAACGAGCACGCCTCAAACTGGAAGAACATGAACACCCGCGAGCGCATCCGCGCGGTGCTTTCCGCCGGCGGTCGCGCGCGAGTCTCCACGGTCGTGCTGCTTGTAATCTTCGCTGTCCTCGCGGTGCTGAATTTGGCAACTATTGAAACTGAGGATGGCCCCTCCGGCTGGCTTGCCCCAAGCAGGTGGAACAGCTCGACAGAAACGTCTACCCCCAAATCCGAGCCTGCCCCGCAGTCAACGCCGACGTCACCTCAGACACCGACACAAACGGAGCAAAGCTCCCCACAGTCCACGACCAGTGCCCCAGACCAGCCGACTCGAGATGAGCCGAACACGGCCAACCCCCAGCCACCTAGGCAGACGACTCGCGAGTCCGACAGCAGCACGGTAACGTCTACCTCCCAGAGCGAGAGCCCGACAGGGGATTCGCAGCCTGACGCAACCGGCAACGCCGAGCCAAGCTCAGTTCCTGCACAATAGGGAAGCTACAATCGACTGCCATGACTGATTCGACCCCTCGCAACGGAGGGAACGGTAAGCTCGCGATTTCCACGCGCCGCTTCCGCCCGCTGAAAACTCACCTTTTCATCGTGGCCTTCATGGTGGTGCTGTGCATCATCGGCATCGGCTTCACACCGTGGCTCGCCGTGACTCTACTCGCACCGATTGTCTACACAGTGTGGATTTTCAGAGTCCGGACCACTGTTGGCCCGCGCGGAATCACTGCTGTGTACCTGCTAGCGAAGCGCCGTTCGGTCCCCTGGTCCGATTTCAAGGGCATTTTCTTCAACAAAGGTGGTCGTGCTTTCGCGGTAACTCGAAGCGACAAGCACGTCGCCCTCCCGGCGATTTCCTTCAACTCGCTGCCTGAGTTGAAGGAGGCAACCGGTGGCCTCATACCCGACCCGGTCACCCCGGCCCGCGAGGCCGAGGACAAAAAGGTCGAGGTCTTCGACCGCGATGGCTACTCCGTCCTGAAGGACAAGGAAAGCTAGAAAGACCCCTACAATAAACCCCCAAATCTCATTATGTGGACATAGTTGACCATGAAATGAGACTTTGGGGGCTTTTTGTGTTTATGATGTAGGTCTACAACTACTCGCATCAATCTTGCACCCAGATAGGAAGGGCAGCCCCAATGATTCCCCTTCGCTCGAAAGTAACCACCGCCGGACGCAACGCAGCCGGCGCGCGCTCGCTGTGGCGAGCAACAGGTATGACCGACGGCGACTTCGGCAAGCCGATTATCGCAATCGCGAACTCCTACACCCAGTTCGTCCCGGGCCACGTGCACCTGAAAGATGTCGGCGACATCGTCGCCGAGGCAGTCACCGCGGCCGGAGGCGTGCCCCGCGAGTTCAACACCATCGCTGTTGATGACGGAATCGCCATGGGGCACGACGGTATGCTCTACTCTCTTCCGTCCCGTGAAATCATCGCGGACTCCGTGGAGTACATGGTCAACGCCCACACCGCCGACGCGTTGGTGTGCATTTCCAATTGCGACAAGATTACTCCGGGCATGCTCAACGCGGCACTGCGTCTGAATATCCCGGTCGTATTTGTTTCCGGCGGGCCGATGGAGTCCGGCTCCTCCGTCGTCATCGATGGCGTCGTCAAGCCCGGCTCTGACCTTATTTCGGCTATCTCGGCATCGGCCTCGGACAAGGTCGACGACGCCAATCTGCTCGACATTGAGCGTTCTGCCTGCCCGACCTGCGGTTCATGCTCCGGCATGTTCACCGCCAACTCGATGAACTGCCTCACCGAGGCCCTGGGCCTGTCCCTGCCGGGTAACGGCTCCACCCTCGCCACCCAAGAAGCCCGCCGCGACCTCTTTACCCGCGCAGGCAAGCTCATCGTCGACCTGGCGAAGCGCTACTACGGACAGGGCGACGAGTCCGTGCTGCCGCGCAACATCGCCACCCGCGACGCATTTGTCAACGCCATGACCCTGGATGTCGCGATGGGCGGCTCCACCAACACCGTGCTGCACATCCTTGCGGCGGCGCAGGAGGGCGAAATTAACTTCGACCTCGCCGACATCGACGCAATCTCCCGCCGCGTCCCCTGCCTTTCCAAGGTCGCGCCGAACTCCGACTACTACATGGAGGATGTCCACCGCGCCGGCGGAATTCCCGCCATCCTCGGCGAGCTGCGCCGCGGCGGCCTGCTGAACATGGACGTCCACTCCGTCCATTCCCCGTCCTTGACCGAGCACCTCGACAACTGGGATATCCGCGGAGGCAAGGCCACTGACGAGGCTATCGAGCTCTTCTATGCCGCACCCGGCGGCGTCCGCACCACCGAGCCATTCTCGACCTCCAACCGGTGGGAGAGCCTCGACACCGACGCCGCAAACGGCTGCATCCGCGACATGGAGCACGCCTACACCGCAGAGGGCGGACTGTGCGTCCTGCGCGGCAACATCGCCGAAGATGGCGCGATTTTGAAGACCGCTGGTATCAGCGAGGACCAGTTCCACTTCGAGGGCACTGCCCGCGTCGTGGAGAGCCAGGAGGAGGCGGTCTCCGTTATCCTGAACCGCACCCTGCAGCCGGGCGAGGTCCTCTTCGTGCTCTACGAGGGCCCCTCGGGCGGCCCGGGCATGCAGGAGATGCTGCACCCGACCGCGTTCATCAAGGGCGCGGGTCTCGGCAAGAAGTGTGCCCTCGTCACCGACGGCCGCTTCTCCGGCGGATCCTCCGGACTGTCCATCGGCCACGTCTCCCCCGAGGCCGCCGCCGGCGGCGCCATCGGCCTGGTCCGCGACGGCGACCCGGTCTACATCGACGTCGCCGAGCGCCGCCTCGAAGTTCAGGTCTCCGACGAGGAGCTGGCCGCTCGACGCGATGAGGAGCTAAAGCGCGACAAGCCGTTTACCCCGCGCAAGCCCCGCCCGCGCAAGGTCTCCAAGGCTCTGCGCGCCTACGCCAAGATGGCCTCCAGCGCAGACAAAGGCGCGGTTCGCATCGTCGACTAGGCGGCGCTGCCCCCGTCTCAAAAACTCTTTGCCCCGCGGTTAACCGCTCTTCCTGGAAGCGGCCGCGGGCTTTTTTGTGCTTGCCGACGGCTCCGGTGTGAGGTCGGAAAACTCGACGTTGGCCAGGGCCTTGGCCACGTCCATCGTGTGCTCCTTCTTGCCGCCGAAAGTGACCGCGGCGATGACGTAACCGGGCCCGAACACCACGGAGGAATGCCATCCCCTGCTGTTCGACCACCCCAGCTTCGCGCCCTCAATCCCAGGCATCCTGGCCAGGCCGAAGTCCTGCCGGTATCCGTCTGCGGCAATCTTGGACCACTTCCGCATGCCCTGCAGCACTACCGAGTCCGGCTGCTCCTCGCGCAGTTGCGACACGAAATGCACGACGTCGGTCGCCGAAGTCCTGGACACGCCCCAGGTCCGGCCTCCGTAGGTCTCCTGAAGGCCGTACTTGCGCGCGATAGCATTGACGGAATCCGGGAACTTTTCGTAGAGCTTTTCCGCCAGCTTGTCGTCGGAAAGCGAAACCATCTTGGCGGCGCGGGAGACATCCTCCGGTGAGCCGTGCTCGGCGACGTACTGCGCGATGTAGAGCTTAATCAGCGAAAGCGCGGGCAGAGGGCTCTCGGCGCCGTTCGTGCGGTAGCCGAGGCCGACCGGCGCGTAGGCAATCGCCATCTCGGTGCGCTCGTCGGTCGAGATCTCGCCCAGAGCGCTGAGCTCGACGCGAGGGAGGCTGCCTGCCTGCGCCATAATCGTGCTTGCCGACGCCGCGTACGAGAAATTTTTCTTAACCGCATCGGCGGAAGCTACGGGCCGGGACGCGGACCAGGCCCCCGCCCCGGCGACTGCAGACGTGCAAAAGACCACCGCAAGGGTGGTCTTTAGTGCTTTGCCCGTCTTTTTCACAACGGGCATCTTATCCTACCGACGGGCTAACCAACGAAAGGCAGGGTGTTGGTGGTCAGCCACCACAGCCCCACAGCGGCGGCCACTGCGAGGATGCAGAAGATCCAGGACGAGGCCAGCGGGCGTCGGGCCCAGCCGCGGCTGAAGTCGATGCCGATGCGGCCCGGTCCGGTGAACTGAATCGCCAGCGCGATGACGGTGACGAGGAGTTGCAGCTGAATTCCGGAGGCCTCGGAGCCGACAAAGGTGGCACCAGCAGAGGCCGTCGCGACCTCGTACATGCTGAGGTACGCCGACAACGCCAGGGCCAGGGCGGCGCCGAGCGGCGTCGCGAGGCCAAGGATCAGCAGCGCACCCGCCAGCAGCTGGACGGTGGGTATTGCTGTGGCCATGACGCTGGCCAGGGCGAAGTTGTTCGCCTCGAAATCGGCCGCGATGGCGCCGGTACCGCCGGAGCCGCCCCAGCCCAGGAACGTGGTCAGGCCCTGGATTACCAGCAATGCACCGAGCCCGAGGCGGAGAATCAGCAGGCCGAAGTCGATGGTGCCGCGGCGAGTTTCCTCTTCCTCATCATCCAGGTAGTCGGTGTCTTCGTAATATGCCGGGTCCTGGTTGGTCGAGTTGGTCGCTCCTGCGACCCCGACGCCTACCGCGCCTGCGGCTACCGCGGTCTGGCCGGTGTTGTAATCGGCGTCTCGATATTCGTCCGAAAAATCATCCGCCGGGTAGGCCTCCGGGCGCTCCATAAACTCGGTCTGAGCCAGCTCCTCGTTGTTATCGGCGTCCGACTCGTTGAGTTCACGCTCGTCAGGTGCGATGAAGGCCTCGGTGGGCTGCTGCTCCGGCTCAGGCTCCGCAACTGGCTCAGGCTCCGCCGAGGGGCGTCCGCCCGGCGCAATTACCTGCGGCGCGGTGCGGCCGGCGGCCGCGTAGGCGTCGTAGCGAGGCTTCGGCTGCTGCTCCGTCACCGGCTTTTCCTCGGTTGCAGCAACGGCAGGAGCCTCGGGTTGTTCCGGCTTATCGGGAGTCTCGGTCACCGGAGCCTCTTGTGCGGGTACTCCCGGGAACTGCTGCGTCTCGGCCGTGTCGTCGTTGTTGGGCTCTGCGAGCTTGCGGTAGGTCGGGACGTCGAGATCGTCATCGAATCCGTCCTCCACATTCTCGAGGGCGCGGTCGTTCGGGTACTTCTCTGGGTCGCTCACACCCAACACACTAAAACAGCAGGGCCGATAATCGCGGCAGGCATGGCCGATGCTCCAGAAGGTAATGTTGTCCTCTATGAGTGCCGAACGCCGCCACAGCCCCTCCGCAAACTTGCGCGGTTGTGCGCTCGCCGCGGCACTGGCCGGGACCCTAGCGCTCGGCGGATGTTTCAGCCCCTCCGCAGCCCCCGAGGCCTCCTTTTCCGAGCGGACGGCCGAACCCACCGGTGTCAGAATGCCGAAGTTCTCCTCGCCGGACCTGCCCGAAACCCCGGTACCGACGACCAGCAAGGAGGCCGACAAGCGCGGGCCTTGCGACACCGACGACACGACTCTGGCCGCCTGCTTGCCGCTTACCACCGCGCTCGCGCCGCTGGGCCCTGGCGAGACCCTGGTGGGCACTGCCGACGGCGCCCTGTCCGTTGTCAGCCCCGGCAAGCCATCGCGTAAGGTTGCTCAGCTCGGATCCTCGGCGAAGCAGATACTCGCCAGCCCGTCCGTCGTCGAAGACCGCCAGGTATTTGTGCTGCGCGAGAACGACACAGTGGCCCGCGTGACGCTTTTCGGAGAGGCCTCCCCCGCCGATGTTCGCGAGATGCCGGAGCTGTCCGAACCGGGAATCCTTGGCATCCATTTCGACCCCAATAGGTCGGGCCACTTCATCAACAAGCTCCTCATGGGCGACCCAGGCATCGAGTTCAAACAGTTCTGCCACGGCCCGGAGAACATGCCCGCACTGGCCACAGCGGTTCTCGACGGAATCCCCCAATTGGTGCAGTGGTCGGGCGGGCTCATCGAGCCCCTTGGCGGAGTCGACCTGGACAACTCCATCGGCGGATGCGCGGTCATCGCGGACCGGGCAATCATTGCCATCCCGGGCGCGGAGAAGGTCGTCAGTCTGCCAATCGGCGCCGAGCACACCGGACCGAGCTCCTCGTGGAGGATCACCGGCACGCCCGAGACACTGGTCGACGGCGAGTTCGGCCAGATCTCACACGTGGTGGCGGTTCCGGCCAAGGACGGTTTCGAGGTGTGGGGCGCCACGACGAACAAAAACGCCGGCGGAACCGTATCCGAGTCCGACGAGCGAGTCGTCAGGCTCCCGAATAACGGTGCCGCCGGCGGGTCCCCGGACTAAAAACCGGGGACAAAGGCCCAAAGCCTAGGCCAGCTTCTTCGCAATCAGCTGATTGACCTGTGCCGGGTCGGCCTTGCCACGGGTGGCCTTCATAACCTGGCCCACGATAGCGCCGACAACCTTCTTGTTTCCGGCGCGGTACTTCTCCACGATGTCCGGGTTATTCGCCAGCGCCTCGTCAACAGCGGCTTCGATGGCGCCGTCGTCACGCACAACCTCGAGACCACGGGCGGCGACAACCTCATCAACATCGCCCTCGCCGGCCAGCACGCCGTCGACGGCCTGGCGGGCGAGCTTGTTGGTCAGCTTGCCCTCGCCAATCAGGGCGACCACGCGGGCGACCTGCGCCGGGCTAATCGACAGCTCGCCCAGCTCAACGCCGGCCTCGTTGGCCTTCTGCGCCAGGTAGGCGACCCACCAGGAGCGGGCCTCTGCGGCACCGGCACCGGCCTCGACGGTCTCGACGATGAGATCCAGCGCACCGGCGTTGACCAGGTCGCGCATCTCCTCGTCCTTCAGACCCCACTCGGACTGGATGCGGGCACGACGCACCCACGGCAGCTCCGGCAGCGTTGCGCGAATCTCCTCGACCCACTCGCGCGGAGCCAGCACCGGAGGCAGGTCCGGGTCGTTGAAATAGCGGTAGTCCGACTGGGACTCCTTCGGGCGGCCCTTGGAGGTGGTGCCGTCGGTCTCCTGGTAGTGGCGGGTCTCCTGGACGATCTCCTCGCCGGCCACGATGGCGGCAGCCTGGCGCTGCATCTCGTAGCGCACGGCCTGCTCCACCGACTTCAGGGAGTTGATGTTCTTCGTCTCGGTGCGGGTGCCGAACTCCTCCTGGCCCACCGCGCGTAGAGAGACGTTCGAGTCCACGCGCATCGAGCCCTGATCCATGCGGGCATCGGACACGCCCAGGGACTTGACCAGGTCACGCAGAGCGGAGACGTACGCGCGGGCGACCTCCGGGGCGCGCTCACCGGCGCCGATAATCGGCTTGGTCACAATCTCAATCAGCGGAATGCCAGCGCGGTTGCAGTCCACCAGCGAGCGGGTCGCACCGTGGATGCGACCGTCAGCACCGCCGAGGTGGGTCAGCTTGCCGGTGTCCTCCTCCATGTGGGCGCGCTCAATCTCCACACGGAACTCGGTGCCATCGTCGAGCACGACATCCAGGTAGCCGTCGTGAGCAATCGGCTCATCGTACTGGGAGATCTGGTAGTTCTTCGGCTGATCCGGGTAGAAGTAATTCTTCCGCGCGAAGCGGGAGGACTCCGCAATCTCGCAGTTCAGCGCCAAGCCAATCTTGATAGCCCACTCCACGCCCTTGCGGTTAACCACCGGCAGTGCGCCGGGAAGACCAAGGCTGCACGGGTCGACGTTGCTATTGGGCTCCGCGCCGAAATGCGCCGAGGAGGCGGAGAACATCTTGGTCTCCGTCGCCAGCTCAACGTGCACCTCCATGCCCATCACAGGTTCAAAGCGTTGTAGGACCTCGTCGTAGTCCATCAGGTCATCAGCATAAGCAGCGGTCATGTTTGGCTAGTCTACTAGCGTCCGCCCCTCGCGCGTGCCCTAGGGTATAACTCGTGCCCGGAAGAAACGAACACCCGCCCATCCCGCCGACATCTGGCCGCGATAAGCCGCTCTTTCGCGACGCCTCCGACCGCTTCCGCGCCGGCGCGACCTTCGATGACGACCTGGGCTCGAGCGCCGATGGTGCCTCCGGCTACCACCGCGTCCGGCCCGGCTACCCCGCCGAGGTCATCGCCGCCCTGACCCAGCTAGCTCACGCCTCCTCAGTCCACACCGTATGCGATATCGGCGCGGGCACCGGCAAACTCACCTCCTCGCTTGCCGACGCCTACCCCAACGCGGAGGTTCTGGCCGTGGAGCCCTCCGCAGCCATGCGGGCGGCCCTAAAAATCACCTGTCCCGAGGCCTGCGTCTTAGGCGGTACCGCGGAGTCGACCGGACTGGAAAGCCACAGCGTCGACGTCGCCGCCTGCGCGCAGACCTGGCACTGGGTAGATACGGACGCGGCGACGGCCGAGCTATCCCGCGTCCTGGCCCCCGGCGGAGTGGCCGTGCTGGTCTGGAACACCCTCGACGTTTCCATCCCCTGGGTCCACCGGCTGTCACGCATCATGCACGCCGGCGATATTCTCCGGCCCGGTTTCTACCCGACCGTCGGCAAGCAAATGGAGCTGGCCTCCGAGGTGCGGATGGGCTGGGAGCAGACGCTTCGGCTAGAGGACATCGTACTGCTGGCGCGCACCCGCTCCTACTGGTTGCGCTCGAAGGAGGCCACGCGCGCAAAGGTGGAGGACAACCTGCGCTGGTACCTGGGCGAGCACCTCGGT
Organism: Corynebacterium lactis RW2-5; assembly: GCF_001274895.1. NCBI lineage: Bacteria > Bacillati > Actinomycetota > Actinomycetes > Mycobacteriales > Corynebacteriaceae > Corynebacterium > Corynebacterium lactis. The sequence goes on along the minus strand of NZ_CP006841.1, from coordinate 1,076,482 downwards.
TTCGGATACGACGAAGGCATCGCACTTCCCTATCGGTGCGATGCCTTCTACTACAGGACTGCGGAATGAGAACTGCCGATTAGCCCTTCTTCTGGCGTGGGTGGACGACCTTCTTGATGGCGTCCTTAGTTGTACCCGCAATTTTCTTCGGGGTGGTAGAGATTGTCTCGCCGGGGAAGGAATTGACGGCGGTCTCACGCGGGTCATCTTCCTCGTGAGCTTCCTCAATCTCACCGAGACGCTCCAAGCGCTCGTTGTCCTTTTCCACGATGCGCTCGGCGTCCTCCTCGGTGAAGTCGATGTCGTCGTTGTTGACGAGCTCCTCGACGATGTCGTCGCGGACGGTCTCCTGCAGGTCCACGTTGGAGACGTTAGAGGCAGCGACCGCCCGGTCGAGCTTCTTCTGGTCTGCAGTCGTGAACTTCTTGCCCGGGTGCAGCTTGCGACGGGCCAGCTTGCGGATGCGGCCACGGCGGGCGGACTCCTCCACCATCTTGTTGCGCCCCATCACGTAGGCGATGCACAAAACGATAATCAGCGCGATACCGATGTAGCCCAGCGTCGGGTAGATGTAGCCGACCAGCGTCTTGAAGCCGAAAAAGCTAAGGGCGAAGCCAACCAACACGGAGGCGATGTAAAAGGCGCGGAAACGCTGCGGCGTATTGCGGGTCACGCGGCGGCCCAGCGCGTAGAACATGCCGATGGCAGTGTTGAAAATCATTCCGTAGATGATGATTGCCATCACGGTGCCCAAGGCCGGGTGAATCGAGTCCACAATCGCCAGAGTCGGCATGTCCTCGTGCCCGACGTCCTTCACCGAGTAGAACAGCGAGAAGGTCACCAGAGTCAGAAGACCTGCGTAGATAGAACCGCCCATCAGGCCGCCAATGCCGGCCTCACGCGGGTTGAGGTAGCTACCGCCGATGACGATGGACATGGACACCGCCACCATGACGCAGAAGCCGACGTAGTTCAAAGCGGAGATGGACCAGTGCGGCAGCGTCGTCTTCAACTCGGTGGTGTACTGCGCAGCCTCCGTCAGGGTGGTGTCGACCGTGAACAGAGTGTATAGGCCAGCCCCCAGAAGGAAGACGATGATAAAGGGCGTAATCATGCCGATTACTCGGCTGACCTTGTCCGCATCCAGCATGCCAATACCCAGGGTCAGGGCGACCATGAGGGTCGCACCGATCCACAGTGGGATGCCGAACTGCTGCTCCAGGTTCGCGCCAGCACCGGCAAACATGACGAAGCCGGTGCAGAACAGGGTGATCATCACCGAGATATCGAGAATCTTCGAGATCCACGTCTGGGTGATTTCGTCGAAGACGGCCGAGTGCTCGTCAGCCTGGAAGTAGCTGCCGAGAGAAAGCACCGCCAGGCCGCTGATCGCCATCACTACCGAGGCGAGGATGACGCCCCATAGGCCGTTGATGCCGAAGGCCACGAAATACTGCATCATTTCCTGGCCCGATGCGAAGCCCGCGCCGACTGTCAGGCCGACGAAGGCCATCGCAATTGCTGTGGCTCTTTTCCACATGAGATAGAAATCCTTATTGAGTTAGTGGGAAAAATGTACCTATATCAACATCTATAACAAGAAAATGCCCGAGCCGGAAACCGAAATCTCCGACCCGGGCCGATTTGTGATGTTTTAAATGTGGGCCTTATCCGAACAGCGCCGCAGCGGCCCTGTACCGCCCCTCCGGCACGACCTTCAGCTCGGCTACGGCGTCATCAATATCGATGCGATCGATATTCTCACCGTTGAGGGCAACGATCTTGCCGTAATCGCCCTCATGGACTGCGCGGGCGGCGTGGATACCGTAGCGGGTCGCCAAAACGCGGTCGTATGCAGTCGGGGTGCCGCCACGCTGAATGTGGCCGAGCACCGTAGTGCGCACGTCGTAGCCGGTGCGGCTCTTGATCTCCTGCCCGATAACCTGGCCGATACCGTTGAAGGTCTGGTGGCCGAACTGGTCGACACCGCCCTCTTCGTACTCCATAGTGCCGGGCTTCGGGGCCGCGCCCTCGGCGACGACGATGATGCCGTACTTCTCGCCCATCTGGAAGCGGCGCTCCATCGACTTAACAATCTCGTTGATGTCGAAGGGCTTTTCCGGAATCACAATGTAGTGGGCGCCACCGGCCATGCCGGCGTGCAGCGCGATCCAACCGACGTGGCGGCCCATGACCTCCACAATCATGACGCGCTGGTGGGATTCCGCGGTGGTGTGCAGGCGGTCGACGGCGTCGGTTGCCACGGCAACTGCGGTGTCGAAGCCGAAAGTGTAGTCGGTTCCGTTGACGTCATTGTCAATGGTCTTCGGCACACCGACAACCGGGATGCCATTATCGGACAACCACTTGCCCGCCTTCAGAGTGCCCTCGCCGCCAATGGGGATGAGGGCATCAATACCGGCGTCGTCAAGGTTTTCCTTGATGCGGTCAAGGTTCGACATGAGGATATCCGGGTGCACTCGGCCGGTACCGAGCATGGTGCCACCGCGCAGAAGCATGCGGTCAATGCTTTCGTCGTCGTAGAGCTGAACCCTGCGGTCCTCCATGAGACCAATCCAGCCGTCCTCGAATCCGACGACGGTGGAGCCGTACTCGCTGGAGCTGGTACGGACAATGGCACGGATAACGGCGTTGAGGCCGGGGCAGTCGCCACCGGAAGTTAGGGTCGCAATTCGCATGATGCCCACCTTAGTACTCGATAGTTTTCTATGCTTGACGTGCCTGCCGTTAGCCCACGTCACAGCCCGTAAAAGTTAGACACACCACACCGGTCGAGGCCGTGTGGCGCGCACTGCAATGTTGCCTGGCGCGGTCAAAGGATCGATGGAGGCTACTGGAAGTACTCGACTCCCGGCAGGTCCTTCGGAAAATCCAGCTGAGTGGAGACTTCGGAATTAGGAACCAGTCCGAAGCGCTCCAACGCCTTGCGCACGTGCTCTGCGGCATCGACGTTAAGCGGAGACTCCGTCCACATCGCGTACGGCAGGTTGACGAAGCGATTCTCCTTGACCGCCGGCAGGTCCTTCGTCGCCGGGTTGGTGCGCAGGGCCTTGATCTTTTCCTCGAAGGACTGGCCCGGGTACTCGACCAGGGTGATGAAATCGGGCTGCATCTCGGCGATGTGCTCCCAGGTCGTCGTAGTCCAGGTGTCCTTGATTGACTCTGTTCCGTTGGTCGCTCCAGCCTTGTCCAGGATTCCCTGCGGCGCGCCGAACGCACCCGAGGTGAACGGAGCGTCGCCCGCAGAGTCGAATACGAAGCCCACCGGCTTCTTCTCCGCCTTCGGTGCGGCATCCAGTTTCTTCAGACGTGCGTCGATGTCGGAGATGACCTTGTCTGCGTTGTCCTCGTGGCCGGTCAGCTTAGCGACGTTGCGCAGGTCGATGCGGATAGCCTCCCACGGGTCAACAACACCGCGCTTGTGGCCCGGGTCACCGCTGCCGTCTTGCGCTGCCCCCTCGGTGTCGGCCTGCCGGCAGGACTCCGTCAGAATGTACGAGCCGATGTTGTGCTCCTTCAGAGACTCCGGGGTCAGGCCCTTGTCCTCGCCGAAGCCGTAGCCCCAGCCACCGATAAACACGTCAGGCTCCGCTGCCAAGACCTCCTCCAGGTTCGGGTATTCAGCCGATACCTGCTCTTTGCTCTTGATGGCATCACCATAGGCGGCCGTCAGAATCGGGATATCGCGGTTGACAGAGGACACCGCGGCAATCTCGTTTTCCGCGCCCACTGCCAGCGCCAGCGAAATGATATTGCCGTCGTTAATCATCAGTTTCTTCGCCGTAGCCGGGTAGGTCACCTCCTCGCCGCAGTTAGTCAGGGTCACGCTTCCCGACGCATCGGTCTTCGCGGCGTCATCAGAACAGGCAACTGCGCCGAAGGCGACAGCCGCCACCGCTGCTGTCGCGGCGGCCCCGCGGAGGGCACGCCGATTGCGTCGGAAAGCGAAGGGGCGGGGATGGGAGTTGAGTGGGATCATTGCTGGTTGGCTTCCTTTCTCAGGCGATATGGATTGGGAATGGTCAAGTGTTATTCGGCATGGAGCTCACGCTCAATGGCCAAGTGAGTGCGGCCGTATGGCGAGCAGAACTGACAGGAGTCGACGTGGAAGACCCCGGCAACCAGTTCCTGGGTGAGCACCTCGGACGGGACACCATCAGCCGCAACTGCCCCGCCGTCGATAACGATGACTCGGTCGAAGTGGTTCATCACCAGATCCAGGTCATGAATCGCGGCGATAACCTGCGCCCCGGAGTCCTTGGCCAGCCTCAGAACCGACTGCTGATGGCGGACGTCAAGGTGGTTCGTCGGCTCGTCCAGAAGCAGAATCGGCGAGTCTTGCGCGATGGCGCGGGCGATACAGACCCGTCGGCGCTGGCCACCGGAGAGAGCCCCGCACGAGCGATCTGCGACATCGATCAGGCCGACCAGCTCCAGAGCACGTTCGACGTGGTCGTTGTCCTCCGCGGAGTTGCCCGAAAACAGTCTCTGGTATGGCAGCCGCCCCAGCGAGACGAAATCGGACACGCGCATCTCCTGCGGGGGAACCTCATTCTGCGCGACGAAAGCCATATCTCGCGCGCGCTGCCGCGGCGGTATCGAAGCCAGAGACACCCCGTCGAGGCGCACCTCGCCGGCGGCCGGCCGATCGATTCCGGCCAGGGCTCGCAGCAACGTCGATTTACCTGCGCCGTTAACGCCGACGATGGCGGTCATCGGCTCGGAGCCGAACTTCAAGTTGATGTCGTCCACGATTGTCCGTCCTGCAATATCGCAGCGGAGGCTCGCGGCGGATAGTACGGGGAGGGTCATTCGGAACCTCCGTAGGTGTAGTTGCCGCGGGTCATCAGGTAGAGGAACAACGGGGCTCCGATGAGGCCAGTGACGACGCCCAGCGGCATCTCTTGGCTTCCGCCGATGACTCGCGCGACGATGTCCACCCACACCAGGAACAGGCCACCGAACAGCGCAGCGAGCGGAAGAACAACCCGATGAGCCGCCCCGATGAGCATGCGGGTCAGGTGCGGGATGACCAGGCCCACGAAGCCGATACCTCCCGAAACCGCGACGAGTGTGCCCACCAGCACGGCCTGCGCCACGAATACTTGGCTGCGCAGGGCGGAGACGTTAATGCCGACCGCCGCAGCGGTGGAGTCACCCGTGGCAAGAGCATCCAGATGACGGGCCTTAAGCAGGAAAAAAGCCAACGTCATCAGTAGAACTGCCAAGGGGATGGCCGTTTTCGACCAGGTTGCGCCGGCCACCGATCCGAGCATCCAAAACATCACTGATTGGGCCGCCCGCGGGTCAGGCCCCGCAAACACCATGAAGCTACTGAGCGCGGAAAAAGCCGCCGATAAAACGACGCCGGAAAGGACTAGGCGCAGCGGGGTCAGCCCGCCGCCCGCGCGCGCAATAGCTCCGACTGCGATGGTGGCCGCCACAGCACCGAGCAGCGCGCCAAAAGTCAGGGCGCCGATGGGGGCATCGGAGAAAACACCAAACAAAATCACTGCAGTGGCCCCGACTCCTGCTCCTGCCGAGATTCCCAGCAAGTACGGATCCGCCAGCGGATTTCGCACAAGTGTCTGCATGGCCACACCCGAGACAGCCAATCCCGCACCGACTATGGCTGCCAGCACTCCCCTGGGCGCCCGCAGCTGCCAGATGATCGTGTCCGAGCTCTTTGCCACTTCACTGGGCAGTTCAGTTCCGAAGAGATGGTGGCCGATTACCGACATTGTCGCGTTCCACGTTATGTCAGCTGATCCGAATACCATCGCGGCTGAGATACTCACGGCGATTGCCACCACTGTCAAGGTGGCATAGAGCAGCGGGGCCGCTATCGCTTTTCTCCCCGCGGGCTGGCGGGAGACCTTAGCGTGAGACAAGGTTAGTTTCCTTACCCAGGTTGGTTGCATTCCTGCTTGAACACTCAAACTTCATTAACATGCGTGAAGCCGCCCCTTTTCCACAACGGATTTGGGACGGCTTCTCACGTGTTTAGTTATGGGCTTTGGCGTCGAGCGCTAGCTGATTGGCCCGCGCAGCTTCTCGTAGGCGGCGCCGACCTTGTAGAGGCGATCGTCACCATGGCGCGGAGCCATAATCTGCAGGCCGACCGGCAGGCCTGTATCCTGCGCCAGACCTGCGGGAACGGACATGCCACACATGCCGGCGAGGTTCAGCGGTAGCGTGCACAGATCGAACATGTACATGCTCAGCGGGTCATCGACCTTCTCCCCCAGCTTGAACGCGGTGGTCGGCGTAGTCGGCGAGACGAGGACGTCGACCTGCTCGAAGGCGCGCTCAAAGTCCTGCTGAATCAGAGTGCGGACACGCTGCGCCTGAATGTAGTAGGCATCGTAGTAGCCCACGGACAGCGCGTAGGTGCCGATGATAATGCGGCGCTTGACCTCGTCACCGAAACCTGCGGCGCGGGTCATTGCCATGACTTCATCGGCAGAGTGAGTTCCGTCATCGCCGACACGCTGGCCGTAGCGCATGCCATCGAAACGAGCCAGGTTCGAGCTGACCTCACACGGGAGGATCAGGTAGTAGGCGCTCAGGGCATGGTCGAAGTTCGGGCAGTCCACCTCGACGACCTCCGCTCCGGCGGCCTTCAGCTTGTCGACGGCGTCGTGGAAGGAGTCCAGCACACCCTGCTGGTAGCCCTCGGCGCGGTCGAACTGCTTGACGATACCAACCTTCACACCCGCCAGGTCGCCGCTGGCGCCTTCCTTCGCCGCTGCGACGACGTCAGCGATCGGCTGTGTAGTGGAGGTGGAGTCGTTCGGGTCGTGGCCCGCGATGACCTCGTGCAACAGCGCGGTGTCCAGGACCGTGCGAGCGGTCGGACCGCCCTGATCGAGGGAGGAGGCGCAGGCAACGAGGCCGTAGCGGGAAACCGTGCCATAGGTTGGCTTAACGCCGACGGTAGCGGTTAGCGCAGCGGGCTGACGGATAGATCCGCCGGTATCGGTGCCGATGGCCAGCGGGGCCATGCCCGATGCTAGAGCCGCGGAGGAACCGCCACCAGAACCGCCCGCGGTACGCTCGATATCCCACGGGTTATGGGTCGGACCGTAAGCAGAGTTTTCGGTAGAAGAGCCCATAGCGAACTCGTCCATGTTGGTCTTGCCCAGAATCGGGATACCGGCTGCACGGAGCTTGGCGGTCACCGTGGCGTCGTAGGGGCTCATGTACCCCTCGAGCATCTTCGACGCACAGGTGGTCGGGGCGTCGGTAGTGGTGAAGACATCCTTTAGAGCTAGCGGTACGCCGGCCAGAGGGGACGCCGGGGCCTCGCCAGCATCAAGGGACTCGTCGACCTTGCGCGCGGCCTCGAGGGCCTCCTCAGCTCCTACGTGCAGGAAGGCGTGGATACCCTCATCCACTGCGCCGATGCGGTCGAGGAATGCCTGGGTGACCTCTACGGAGGTCAGCTCACGGGCGTGAATCTTCTGCGCCAGCTCGAAGGCTGTCAGGCCGAGGATAGAATCATCGGCGACAGCGGCATGCAGGTTGGGGTTAGCCGAAGGGGTTGCAGTCATCTCTAATCCTTCTCCTACTCGCCGAGAATCTGGGGAACTTCGAAGCGCTGGCGTTCCTTCGAAGGAGCCTGGTCCAGGGCCTGCTCAGGAGTCAGAGTCGGGTTTACAACATCCTCACGCATTACGCCGGCCAGAGACGAGGGGTGGCTCATCGGCTCGACATCGTCTGCCGCCACTTCCTGCACTGCCTGGACGTGGTTGATAATGCCGTCAATCTGACCGGCGAACTCGTCGAGTTCGGCATCAGTCAGTGCCAGACGGGACAATCGTGCTAGGTGGGCAACCTCATCGCGCGAGATAGCTGGCACGCTAGTACCCCTTTCGTTTCCTACGAACCGGTGAAAATATCTTCGTCGTGTACTGCCGCGACAGGCGAACCACCGCGCCACGGCGAACTTACCCTCCCACAGTAGTCGCTCCCCTTCCCCGCTCGCATGGAGGGTCCGCTCAAGAGTCCGCCGAAGGGCCCGCGAAATCTGTCATTCCCGATAGCACGCCCAGGCGAATTCAGACCACACTGGTGCAACCGCACCTACCAATTCACATTTAAACCATGTAACCTGAATCACCGTTCAGCATGGCAAACCCCATGCACCTAAAACATTGAAAGGTTCGTCCTCCGCCATGAGCTATCTCCTTCGCGTCCAGCTGCCAGACATTCCTGGTTCGCTCGGATATGTTGCGGCCGCTCTCGGCGAGGTCGGCGGCGACATCCGCAGCGTTGACGTCGTCCACCACGGCGAAAATGGCCTTGTCGTCGACGATATTGTTGTGGATCTCCCCTCGGGCAGTCTGCCGGACACGCTCATTTCCGCAGCGCAGTCCATCAGCGGCGTAGAAGTCGATTCGATTCGCCCCTTCTCCGGTTCCGTCGACCGTCGCGGACAGATCGCCATGCTGGCCGATTTTTCCCAGCACACAAAGGTCCTCGACCGTGCTCTGCAGGACATCGTCGACGGTCTACCTCGCACTATGACTGCGGGTTGGGCAATTATCCTTGGCGCCGACGGTGACCGCTGGGTGCGAAAGGCCTCCTCCGTTGCCGCCCCCGAAGACAACGGCGCTTCGCTGCCAGAGGCCCCTGTCACCTCGCCGCGAAACCTAGACACCGAGGAGGAAACTTGGCTTCCGGAGTCCTGGACGGTGATGGACTCCTCCATCGCAGCCGCCCCGATGGGCGACGGGCTGCTGCTGATTATCGGCCGCCCCGGCGGCCCCGATTTCCTGCCCAGCGAGGTTGAGCACCTTGGCCGTATCGGCACCATCGTCGGAGCGATCATTTCTTAGCAGCTCGCCGATTCACGGCGTCGGCTAGCGGTGTACACGCGCAAGGTCTCCTGAACACGCAGCATTAATCCCAAGGCGGTAGAGTCTTGGTCGATACTGTGTAATTCAAGGAGGCTTTTCATGTCGAATTTGAGCGATCTCGTGGGCTCCCACGTTCGCGCCGAATCCGGTCGGATCCCCCAGTCCTCTACCGAGACCGAGTTCTGGTCCGGCCTCTCCCGCGTCGTAGTCGATAACATCGCCGATGCCTGGCAGCGCACCACCGAAGCATATGCCTCGACCCGCCAGCAGCACTATTTTTCCGCGGAATTCCTCATGGGACGCGCGCTGCTGAACAACCTCCTCAACACCGGCCTGGTCGACGAGGCCAGTGACGCAGTCGCTCGTTACGGCAAGAATCTCTCCGACGTTCTCGAGGCCGAGCACGACGCGGCACTCGGCAACGGCGGCCTTGGCCGTCTCGCCGCCTGCTTCCTGGACTCCTGTGCGACGCAGAACCTGCCGGTGACCGGCTACGGCATACTCTACCGCTACGGCCTGTTCAAGCAGACCTTCGAGAGCGGTTTCCAGGACGAGCACCCGGATCCATGGATGGAGGAGGGCTACCCCTTCGTAGTCCGCCGCGAGGAACTCGCCAAGATTGTCACCTTCGACGACCTCGTCGTCCGCGCTGTCCCCTACGACATGCCGATTACCGGCTACGGCACCGATAACGTCGGCACGCTGCGACTGTGGCACTCCGAGCCGATGCGCGAGTTCGACTACGACGCCTTCAACTCCCAGCGCTTCACCGACGCCATCGTCGAGCGCGAGCGCGTCCACGATCTCTGCCGTGTTCTCTACCCGAATGATTCGACCTACGAGGGCAAGGTTCTGCGCGTCCGCCAGCAGTACTTCTTCGTCTCCGCGTCGCTGCAGACGATGATTGATACCTACATCGAAAACCACGGCGATGACCTGCGCGATTTCCACAAGTACAACTCGATTCAGCTCAACGACACCCACCCGGTGCTCGCCATCCCCGAACTGATGCGCCTGCTCCTCGACGAGCACAACATGAGCTGGGACGATGCCTGGAACGTCGTGTCCCACACCTTCGCCTACACCAACCACACTGTCCTGGCCGAGGCCCTGGAGACCTGGGAGTACTCTATCTTCGACCGTCTCTTCGGACGTGTGCTGGAGATTACTCGCGAGATCGACCGCCGTTTCCGCGAGGAGCTTGCCGACGCGGGATACGACCAGGGCAAGATCGACTACATGGCCCCCATCTCGAACGGGCGCATCCACATGGCGTGGATTGCCTGCTACGCGGCGTACTCCATCAACGGCGTGGCTGCGCTGCACACGGAGATCATCAAGCGCGAGACTCTCAAGGACTGGCACGATATCTGGCCGGAGCGGTTCAACAACAAGACCAACGGTGTGACCCCGCGTCGTTGGCTCAACCAGTGCAACCCGCGGCTGTCTGCCCTGCTGACCCGCCTGTCGGGTTCCGACGCCTGGGTCACCGACCTGGACAAGCTGGCTGAGCTGGAGCGTTTCGCCGACGACGAGAAGGTCCTGCGCGAGCTTCTTGAGATTAAGCACGAGAACAAGAGGGAGTTCGCCACCTGGCTGGAGCACCGCCAGGGCATCGCGGTGAACCCGGACGCCATCTTCGACACCCAGATCAAGCGCCTACACGAGTACAAGCGCCAGATGCTCAACGCGCTTTATATCCTGGACCTCTACTACCGCATCAAGGACAACCCTGAACTCGATGTCACCCCGCGCGTGTTCATCTTCGGCGCGAAGGCGGCCCCGGGTTACGTCCGCGCGAAGGCAATCATTAAGTTCATCAACTCCATCGCCGAGCTGATTAACAACGACCCCGAAATGGAAGGTCGCCTGCAGGTCGCGTTTGTGGAGAATTACAACGTCACCCCGGCCGAGCACATCATTCCGGCCTCGGATATCTCCGAGCAGATCTCCACCGCGGGCAAGGAGGCCTCGGGTACCTCGAACATGAAGTTCATGATGAACGGCGCGCTGACGCTGGGCACCATGGACGGCGCCAACGTCGAGATTGTCGACGCCGTCGGCAACGACAACGCCTACATCTTCGGCGCGCTGGAGGAGGAACTGCCTCAGCTGCGCCAGACCTACTCCCCCCGGGGCACTTACGAGACCGTGCCGGGCCTGAAGCGCGCACTCGACTCGCTGATCGACGGCACCTTCGACGACGGCGGCTCAGGGCTGTTCCACGACCTGCACTTCTCGCTGCTGGAGTCCAATGGCTATGAGCCTGCCGACGTCTACTACGTACTGGGCGACTTCGCCGATTACCGCGAAACCCGCGACCGCATGGCGGCCGACTACCGAGACGAGCTGGCCTGGGCGAAGAAGTGCTTCCTGAACATCATCCGTTCGGGCCGCTTCTCCTCCGACCGCACGATCCGCGATTACGCCAACGAGGTCTGGAAGCTAGACGCGACCAAGATCTAGGAGGCGGATGAAGCCTTCTTCGTCGAGGATGGTCAGGCCCAGCTCCTCGGCTTTGGTTGCCTTGGAGCCGGCGTTCTCACCGACCACGACGTAGTCGGTCTTCTTCGACACCGAGCTCGCGGCCTTGCCGCCGCGGCTAATGATTGCCTCCTTGGCGCTGTCGCGGGTAAATCCCTCCAGGGAGCCCGTGACCACCACCGTCATCCCCTCGAGCACCTGCTCGGGGCGATTGGTGACCTCATCGGCCATGCGCACGCCCGCTTTCGTCCAACGCTCGACGACCTCGCGGTGCCAGTCCACCTGGAACCAGTCCGCAACCGAGTTGCCGATGATTTCGCCCACGCCGTCAATGGCGGAGATTTCCTCGCGCGTCGCGCTGCGCAGCGCGTCCATCGACCCGAACTTCTGGGCCAGCGTCCTGGCCACGGTCGGACCGACGTGCCGGATTGACAGGCTGACCAGGACACGCCAGAGTTCTTTATCCTTGGCGGCCTCAATATTTGCCAGCAGCTTCTTTCCGTTGGCGGAAAGCGACTTGCGGCTCGCGGTCGTATAGACCTCTGATTCCAGCAGGTCTTCCTCGGTGAGGTCGAAGAGCAAGGACTCGTCGTCAAGCACTCCCCTGTGAATCAGGTCGGCGGCACCGCGCTCGCCGAGGTTTTCAATGTCGAATCCGGAGCGAGAGGCGAGGAATTCGACGCGGCGGCGGAGTTGCCCCGGGCAGTAGCGGGTGTTTGGGCAGCGCCAGTCGGCGTCGCCTTCCTTCGAGGGGGCCAGTCGCGTACCGCACTCGGGGCACAGCGTCGGGTAGATGAACTCGCGTTCGGAGCCGTCACGGACATCGGCGACGGGGCCCAGTACCTCGGGGATGACCTCGCCGGCCTTGCGGATGGTGACGCGGTCGCCAATCAGCACGCCCTTGCGGCGCACCTCGGAGGGGTTATGCAGTGTGGCCATCTCCACGGTCGAGCCCGCGACGAACACCGGCTTCATCACCGCGTACGGGGTGGCGCGGCCGGTCCGGCCGATGGAGACGCGAATGTCGAGCAGATCGGTGGTGACCTCCTCCGGCGGGTACTTGTAGGCTATCGCCCAGCGCGGGGCGCGGGATGTCGCGCCGAGGGCACGCTGCTCGGCGAGGTCGTCGACCTTGACCACCAGGCCGTCCATCTCGTGCTCGGCGTCGTGGCGGTGCTCGCCCCAGTAGAGCATCTGCTTCACCACTTCTTCCGCCGAGTGGACCTGCTTGGTGTACGGCGAGACGTGGAACCCCCAGGCGGCCAGCGCTTCGTAAGCGGCGTGCTGGGACTGCGGGCGCCAGCCCTCAATGTGGCCGATGCCGTGGCAGATCATGGACAGCCGCCGCTTGGCGACCTCCTCTACGTTTTTCTGGCGCAACGATCCCGCCGCTGCGTTGCGGGGGTTGGCGAACGGCTTCTGCCCTGCCTCCACGCGGTCGGCGTTGATTCGCTCGAACTCCTCCAGCGAGATATAGACTTCGCCGCGAACCTCCAGAACATCGGGGATATCCAGGCCTTCTGTGGCGGTGATCTCGTGCGGAATGTCGGCGATGGTGCGGGCGTTGGCGGTGACGTTTTCTCCCACACGACCGTCGCCTCGGGTAGCGGCGCGTACCAATCGGCCGCTCTCGTAGACGAGGTCGATGGACAGACCGTCGATCTTTAACTCGGTCAGGTAGGCACTCGCCGGAGTGCGGGTAAGCCAGTCGCGCAGCTCCGCCTCGTCGAAGACGTTGTCCAGGCTGTAGAGCCGCTGCAGGTGCTCGACTGGCTCGAAGACCTCGCCGTCGGCAGGCGTCTCGACGCTCGCGCCGACCTGCTGGGTGGGGCTGTCGGGAACCGCGAGGTCCGGCCACTGCTGCTCGAGGTCCTGCAGGGCGCGGAAGAGCTTGTCGTACTCCGCGTCCGAAATCACCGGCTGGCCTGTGTAATACAGCGACGAGTTCTCGCGGATCTGGTCGGCCAGATCCTGCCACTGCTGCCGGATCTCGGAAGGGGCTGGTGCCTGCTGCTGGGTCTCGCTCGAGGAAGTCACGTCGCTCATTCTATGTGTAATCCGCTTGGTCCGGCCCCTCCGCTACAGTGATGGCATGAACAATTTCGATCCCGCGCGCATGCTCGCGTTCGATCTGGAGACCACCGGCACCAACCCCCGCACCTGCCGCATCGTCACCTCCGCGCTGGTTCGGCTTGCCGACGGTGCGAAGGACTCCCGCATCATGCTCGCAGATCCGGGGGTCGAGATTCCGAAGGCGGCTTCCGATGTTCACGGGATTACTACGGAAAAGGCCCGGGCCGAGGGGCGTCCGCATGATGAGGTCCTGGCCAAAACCATTGCGGGGCTGCGCCAGGCATGGGCAGATGGCCTTGCGGTGGTCGCCTATAACGCGACTTATGACCTGACGGTGCTGCTGTCGCAGGATCCTAGCTTCACCATCGATGGCCTAGTCGTAGACCCCTTTGTGTTGGATCAGCATTATGACCAGTTCCGCAAGGGTAAGAGGACCCTGACGGACGTGTCTCAGCACTATAAGGTCCGGTTGGATGCGGCGCACGATGCCACCGAGGATGCCTTGGCTGCGGCTCGCATCGCGTGGATGATGGCGCGCAAATACCCGGAGATGACGCAGCTGTCGGCCGAGAAGCTGATGGAGCTGCAGGCCGTGACGTATTACGAGCGGCGCAAGTCCCTGCAGGAGTATTTGGCGGGGCTGGGCAAGGATGTCTCAGATATGACGTTCGGATGGCCGACGGACGCGTAGGGTGCGAGCCCGGCGGTAATGTTTTTATCCATCCCGCCACAAATATCCATAAATGCCCTGATTATCCAAATTATCCATGGCAATGTGGGTTATCTGTTGATACCATCGACGTGTGAAGATTCGAACTGAGCGCGAAACCATCTCTCCTCGCAATCCATTCCATCCCACGTTCGGCCGCTCACCTGCGGTCATCGGCGGACGCGACGTCGAGCTCGACTCCTTCCAACTAGCTCTGGCCGAAGGCCCAGGCAACCCGTGGCGCACAACTCTCATCTCGGGCAGTCGCGGAATCGGCAAGACTGTTCTGCTCAACGAGTTCGAAGCCGCAGCGCAGCAGCTCGGCTGGATTGCCCTTCGGGCACATATCGGGGCCGAGATGATCGCGGAGCTCACCTCCGTCACTATCCCCCGGGCTCTCGCGCACATCGATTCCGCTCCTGCTACGGCAACACGCCGCATCACCGGAGTGTCCATTGCTGGAATCGGCGGCATCACAACCTCCATCAATGATTCCGCGGACGCTCCCGGCAAAAACTTGTTGAGCCAACTCCAGGATTTATCCGCCCTCCTCGCCCGTTACGAATCGGGAATTTTGCTCACACTCGACGAGGTCCAAAGCGCAACCCCGGAGCAGTTAAGCGAGATCGCCCATGTCATCCAAGATCTCAACCGCGACGACACGGAAATAGCGTTTGTCGCAGCTGGGTTGCCAAGCGGAATCGAAGATTTATTGCAGCTAGACAGCACGACGTTCCTGCGGAGGGCAGAACGAGTATCCCTAGGCCGTCTCGACTCCGCCACTACGCAGGACATATTTGAGAAGACGGCAGCGCTCGGGCATCGACGCATGGATGAAGAAGCAGCCGCCCACGCCGCCGATATGAGCCACGGCTACCCCTATCTCATTCAAACAATTGGTTCGGTGGCGTGGGCCAAGGCCCGCCTTGATAATTCGGACACGATTACCATTCGCCACGTCGAGGAAGCCGGGGCGGAGTCTATCCGCAGGATTGGGCGCCAAGTTCACGCGCCATCGCTGCGCAACGTCCCACCGAAGCAGATTGAATTTCTCATTGCCATGGCAGCGTTGGCTCCCGACGGAGCCCCCGTTGCCACAAAAGACATTGCGAGCCGGATGGGGCGACAGCTTTCGGGCGTCTCCCAATTGCGCCACGATCTCATCTATCGGGAGCTGATTACCCCGGTTACCACCGGACAGCTCGAGTTCACACTTCCCTACTTGGCCGACTATCTCAACGGCCTCGTCGCCTAGCCTCATTCGTCGCGGGCCAGGTCTCCTGCGGCCCGTCGGAGTAGCTCGGCCGCCCGACGGCCAGCGCCTAACTGGGCCGCCGCCTCGTCGGCGGCACTGGAGGCAAAGCCACCGACCGGCGTGAGCTTCAGCTTCCCGGCAATGTCCAAGCGGGAAAAGCCAAGCTCGTCCCAGAGCAGTGCAGCCGCCTCGGCCAGCTCCCGGGACGAGGTGGCAACCGGAATCCCCGAGTGCTCCTCCCGACCATCCGCGTGAACCGGCACAATTCCCAACTCCAGGGTCATGTCAGAGCCCAGCACCGCTACCGCAAAATCGAGTTGTGCGGTCGTGCGCAGTTGCGTGCGCGGCAGCCAGAACCCGGACGCTCCGGACTCGACCAACGCCTGAGCCGCAATACCGTCCGAGCCCGCAAGGGCGACCGTGACGTGGATGCCGTCGGCAAGCAGCGGCCCGGTGACCTGACGGAGAATTTCAGCAATCTCGCGGTAGCCCTGCGCGGGAAGGAAACCATCATTGCCCATCAGCGTCGACGGGGCCTCGATCGCCCCTTGCGCGACAGCACCGAGGGCAGGCTCAGAAAGCAGAACTTCGATATCGCAGCCGAAACGACGGCGGGCGTCGGCGGCCTGCTCCAACAGCCCCGCAGCCAGCGACTGCGCGAAGTAGCGCACGGCACCAAAATCGGATGCAACCAGCGCACCGGAGGCCTTTTCCACGCTGGCCGCCATGGTCCAGGGGCCAGTGGCGACCAGGCGGAGGCAGGCAGGGGTGGATCCCCACACTTCCTCGCAGGCGTCGATGTCACGGTCTAGGAAGTCTTGGGCCAGCCAGGACAGTCGCGAGGGATTGTCGGAGACCTTCCACGATCGAGGTCCTCGGTCGAGGTCCACGTCGGCCATCAGCGCTGCGGTGCGGCCGATTAGGTCCGAGCCGAGCCCCCGCGCGGGCAGGACCGGCAGATGGACGCGCCCCTCCATGGACTCGCCGATAAGCATTTCGGCAGCCTCGTGCGGGTGCGTCCCAGGAAGCGGCCCCAGCCCGAGAAAGGAGGTCTGGGTGGGCACGCTCATCGGGTCGCCACAATCGTCGCGGAGCCCAACACGTAGTCACCAGCCGCGTCGGGACGGTACAGAACAGCGGCCTGACCAGGCGCGACACCCCGCAGTGGCTCGGCAAGTTTCAGGCGGAACGCTCCCCCGCGACCCGTAACCTCGTCGTCCGGGCCGGCGATGACCTCGACCTCGCAGTCGATGGCGCGGCCATGCGCGCGTACCTGCACCTGCACCGGACCGGAAGCGACCTCGTCCGGGTCCGCCAACCAAATCGCGCGGTCAGCCTCCAGCACCGTGACGTTCAAGTCGTCGGCGGTGCCAATCGTGACAGTCCCGGCCTGCGCGTCGATCCCCGTGACATAACGGGGCTGACCGTCCGGCATGGGACCGGGCAGGCCGATGCCCTTGCGCTGGCCAATCGTGAACTCGTAGACCCCGTCGTGCTCGGCGACGGTGCGCCCCGTCGCCTTGTCCACAATCGCGCCCGGTCGGCGGCCGATCTTCGCACCGAGGAAGGCCTGGGTGTTCCCATCCGGGATGAAGCAGATATCATAGGAGTCCGGTTTATTGGCCGTACCTAAGCCCATCTCGCGGGCTTCTTCACGAATTTGTGGCTTCTCCGTATCCCCCACCGGAAACATCGAGCGGCGTAGCTGCTCGCGGTCGAGCACACCGAGGACGTAGGACTGATCCTTCTTCGGGTCACGGCCCCGTCGCAGCAGGCCGTCATCGGCAAGCAGCGCGTAGTGGCCGGTCACCACAGCGTCAAAGCCGAGCGCCACGCCGCGCTCTAGGAGGGCCGCGAACTTGATGCGCTCGTTACAGCGCAGGCAGGGGTTCGGCGTCTCGCCGCGCTCGTAGGAGTCGAAGAAGTCATCCATGACCTCTTCCTTGAAGCGCTCCGAGAAATCCCACACGTAGAAGGGGATGCCCAGCTCGTCGCAGACGCGGCGGGCATCGCCGGAGTCCTCCAGCGAGCAACAGCCGCGAGAGCCCGCGCGCACCGACTGCGGGTCCTTCGACAGTGCCAGGTGCACGCCCACGACCTCATGCCCGGCCGCCAGAGCCCGCGCCGCAGCCACTGAGGAGTCGACGCCTCCACTCATCGCAGCCAGTACTCGCATAGCGCACCTTCCTCCCGGTTCCAGATTTTGTGCACGTGTCACCGTACCACCAAGGCTCGACTACGCCATGCCCGCACTCCGCGCGCGCCGGACGGTTTGCTCCAACACCGCCTTCACCGCGTCGACATCCTCCTGGCTGGTGGTCCACCCAAGTGTAAAGCGTATCGACGCCCTGGCCACCGGCTCGGAAACCCCCATCGCCAGCAGGACATGCGACGGCCGGTTTACCCCGGCGCTGCACGCCGAGCCCGTCGAACAGTCGATACCAGCGGCGTCGAAAAGCATGATCAGGCTGTCTGCCTCGGCCCCGGGGAAGCTGGCGTACACGTGGCCCGGCAGAGCGGGCTGCACCGTGTGCACGATAGCGCCCTCAATGCTCGAAATCGCAGCGGCCAGATCGGCGGTCAGAGCCCGCAGCCGGGCGTCCTCGGCCTCCATGTCGGCGATCGCCGCACGAAGCCCCGCGGCCATGCCCGCCGCGGACGCAACATCCTGTGTTCCCGAGCGCAGGCCCCGCTCCTGGCCACCACCGTTATTGTGGGGCGTCAGCTTCGCGTCGCGGCGCACCAGCAGCGCACCGATGCCGCGTGGCCCGCCGAACTTGTGGGCGGAGACCGCCATCGTCGAGGCCATCGAAGCGTGGAAGTCCAACGGCAGGTGCCCGGCGGCCTGCACCGCATCGATATGCAGCGGGACTCGCGCCGCCTTCGCCGCCTCCGCGATCTGCCCCACCGGCTGAATCGCGCCGGTTTCGTTGTTTGCCCACATACAGGTGACCAGGGCCGTGGAACGGCGGTCGAACGTCGGCAAGCGGTCGAGGTCCACGCGCCCGTCGGGGCTCACCGGCATCTCGACGAGCTTCGCCCAGTGCTCCTGCTCCAGGTGACGGCAGGATTTCAGCACCGCGTCGTGTTCGATGGCGGGCACCGCGATGTCCGAGCCCGGCGACTTAAAGTAGAGGCCCGAAATGGCAAGGTTATCCGCCTCCGTGCCGCCCGAGGTGAAGACCACCTCAATCGGGTCCGCGCCGAGCAGCTCCGCGACCTCCTCGCGCGACTCCTCCAGTACCCGCTTCGCGACGCGGGCCGTGGCGTACTGGCCGGAGGGGTTCGACAGGTCCAAGTTGGCGATCAGGGCCTCCCGAGCCTCTGGGCGCAGCGGAGTGGTAGCGGCGTGGTCAAGGAAGTGCCGGTCAAGTCTTGACCGGGGCGCGGCGGAGTCGGAGAACATGGCCGGAAGTATAGCTGCCGGTGTGGACGCGAAAAAGCGGGCCGGGGCGATTTGCGCCCTAGCCCGCCCTCACGCCGCGCGCGACACGCGACAGCGTCGGAAATTACTTCAGGTTCTCAATGGCCTGCGGGACAACGTCGAACAGGTCACCAACGACACCGAAGTCTGCAATCTCGAACAGCGGAGCCTCTTCGTCCTTGTTGACGACAACGATAGACTTGGAGGTCTGCATACCTGCCTTGTGCTGGATAGCACCGGAGATGCCGAGTGCGATGTAGAGGTCCGGGGAGACGGTCTTACCGGTCTGGCCCACCTGGAACTGGCCCGGGTAGTAGCCGGCGTCGACTGCCGCGCGGGATGCGCCGACTGCAGCACCGAGGACGTCTGCCAGCGGCTCGACAACGTTGGTGAACCCCTCGCCGGAGGCGACACCGCGGCCACCGGAGACGACAATCTTAGCCTCGGTCAGCTCCGGACGGTCGCCACCCTCAGCCGGTGCGAAGGAGACGATCTCGACGGCGTTGTCGCCGATCTCCGGGAATGCGACCTCGGTGACATCTGCGGAGCCGGCCTTCTCGACCGGATCAACGGAGCCCGGGCGCAGAGCGTAGACCGGGGATGCGCCGTAGCCGACACCGTCGACAATGTACTCGCCACCGAAGATGGAGTACTTCACGGAGGCATCGTCGTTGATGGCGATGACATCGGACAGGAGGCCGGAGCCGGTCAGGGCTGCGACGCGACCGGCAATCTCCTTGCCGGTGGCCGAAGCGGAGACCAGGACGGGAACCTGGCGCTCGGCGGCGAGGCCGACGAGGACGTCAACTTCGGGGGTAATCAGGTACTTTGCGGCATCGTCAGATTCTGCGGCGAGAATCTCGCCAGCGCCGTACGCAGCGAGGGTCTCGGCGTAGCCGGCTGCGGTACCCGGGGTGCCAACGACGACAGCGGTCGGGGTGCCGAACGCGCTTGCTGCGGTGAGCAGCTCAGCAGTGGTGTTCTTCAGCTCGCCGTTTGCGTGGTCGACGAGAACGAGGACGTCGGTCATAGTGATCTTTCTCCTACTTAAAGTCTCTTATGTCTTGATTCGCGTCAAACGAACTAGATGAACTTGTTGGCTTTGAGGTACTCAGCCAGCTTCACGCCGCCGTCGCCCTCGTCGTTGATGCGCTCACCAGCGGTCTTCTCCGGCTTCGGGGTGACGCCGGTGACAGCGGTTGCAGCGTTTTCATTACCCAGCTGCTCGGCCTCGGCCGCAACATCGGCCAGGGTCAGCTCGGTGACTGGCTTCTTCTTCGCCGCCATGATGCCCTTGAAGGAAGCGAAGCGCGGCGAGTTAGCCTTCTCTGTCACGGAGACGACAGCCGGCAGGGATGCCTTGAGCTGGTAGACGCCGTCCTCAACCTCGCGCTCACCGGTGATGGAATCGCCCTCGATGGCGACGGAGCGCAGGTGGGTCAGGACTGGCAGGCCGCGGTAGACGCCGAGCACGGACGGGACGGAACCGGTACCGCCGTCAGTGGAAGCGTTACCCGTGATGATTAGGTCGACGTCGCCGAGAGTGTCGATGACGTTGGACAGAGCCCACGCGGTCTGGACTGCGTCGGAACCGGCAATAGCCTCGTCGGAGAGGATTACTGCGTCGTCAGCGCCCATGGACAGGGCCTTGCGCAGAGCCTCGACGGCGCGGTCCGGGCCGACGGTGGCGACGGTGACGTTTCCGCCGTGCTCTTCCTTCAGCTGCAGAGCAGCCTCAACAGCGTTCTCGTTGATCTCATCGAGAACGGCGTCGGCCGACTCGCGATCGAGCACGTAATTGTCGTCCGTGAGCTTACGCTCGGACCAGGTGTCCGGAACCTGCTTGACCAGAACCACAATGTTCGGCATTTTTCTGTCGTCCTTACTGGTTGATTACTGGTGAACTTTTATCTGACCTTGCACCGGCCGTTTCCTCCAGTTCTCGAGTTCACGAACCTTAGTGAAACAGACCACGCTCTCGGTCATCTGTGTTGAAGATAACAGAACTGATCATGGATGCGAAGGTGATCCAGATAACAATGTCGTTATTTTTTTAAATTTTTTCTTTCGGAGGAACCCGCCGTTCGCCTGGCATTTGCCGTTTCCGCATGTCACCACGTGGATCATTGCGCACCGGTCAACAACCTCCGCGGGCTCCACCATAAGCGAACACCGATCCCCACCCGCTACCCCCGGCCCATTTCGGCTACTCGCCTACCGTGCGCGGTCCGCAGATAAAGGCCACAGCAGTCTTGCCAATCCTCGTAATAACGACCGACAGCTGCCGAACCCCCTTGAGTTTCCACTGCTTACGCAACGCGTCCGGGTCAACGTCCACGCCCCTGACCAAAATCTCAGCAGAGCCACAGTCGAGCGCCGCCAGCGTCTTACGCACTTGTTTCAGCCCCACCTTCTCAATCATCTCAAAGCCCGCCATCCCTTCGGGCAATCGGTCGCCGGACAGGTGCGCAATCCTCTCGTCCAACTGCCAAAACCCGTGTTCCGCCGCGAAGTGGCGGACCAAACCCGCACGCACCACTGCCCCGTCGGGATCGACGATGTAGCGCCCGGCAGAGCGCACCTCGCACTCATCGCTCATCGCGTCGTCGTACTGCCGCACGCGGGCAGAGCTCAAATCCAGTGGATTTCGCTTATCGACGACCTCAATCACCGTCGCAGACTTCGACACCGGCCGGCCTTCGCGCACCGTCGCAAGTCCCGGGCTATAAAGGCATGCCTCCTTCACCGCGCCATCGACCGAGGCCAGGGCAACCTCTCCCTCCCACTCGGCGAAGTCCAGGCCCGGCGCGCACTTGATTGCCATTTGGCTACCGCGCCACGCAGCGACAAGATCCGGAAGGGGCGGAAGCAGATCCTCCGGTCGTGCAATCCTCCGGCCACCTGCCCGGCGCGCCGGATCGGCGATGACAACTTCCGCATCGAATACGGGCGCTAGTGCGTCGGCCTGCAAGAAGGCGCCCGCCGGCACGTTGTGGCGAGCCATGGCCAGGCGGGCGGGGTCGATGTCGGACCCGACGGTGCGGAGGCCGGCGTCGGCAAGCGCGGCGACCTCGGTGCCGATGGAGCAGGTCACATCGGCGAAAGAGGTATAGGCGGATGCGGCTAGCCGGCGGGCTCGGGCAGTGGCGACCAGGTATGGGGTCGCCTGCTGCGCCGCCTCGGAGGACATAATCCAGTTCCCGGGCAACTTGGCGGCGGTGGACTTGCGGGCGGCCGCGACCTCGACAACTGCGCGGGAGTAGTCACCGCAGACCTTGCGCACGGTGGCGAGGTCCGAGATTAAGCTCTTCTTGCTTAAGGGGAGCTCCTGGGCTGCGCTGACCCACTCCGGGTGCGCGGCAATTTCCCTGACCTCGGCGGTGGAGAGCGCCACTGTGATTACTCCTATATTTCTTGTTGGCTCGTCTACTAGTGGTCGTCGCGCGACGTTCGACGCAAGTGCCCCATGTGCGTGGCGACTGCGAAATACTCGTCCATGAACGGTTGCTCTAAGAAGTCGCTGCTCGTGCGGCGAATAGGCTCGGCATTTGCGGCGTCGAGCGCCTGCCGGACCGTAGCGAACTGTTCCACTCGCTTCAGCTCGGCCCAAGTTGGAGGCATTAGTCCGATAACTTCACGGCGCCAGCCGTCCAGTATCGACGAGGGCCGGAACCATCCGGTCGAGGATGCCTCGGACGTATTTCCGTCTGCGACTTGCCCCGGAGGGTGGGCCGCCAGGAAGAAGTGCGTGTCGTAGCGGATTGGCTGCGTCTTAGGGGTAACCCAGTTGGCCCAGGGTCGGATCAGACTGGGGTCTAAAATCAGTTCTTCGGCGCTCAAGAATTCGGAAAATGCCAGCTCGCATGCCTCTAGCTGCCCGCGTTGGGCGTGGTACCGAGAGGAGTCCTCAACGATTGAGCCGCCAATGTGCCGGGCCAGGAGGGTGCCAGTTTCCTCGAATGTCTCCCTAACGGCCGCGCACACCAGGGCGTGAGCCGTCCTCACATCTGTCCCTAGCTTGGCCGCATATGCCCCGTCGACAATCGCTTCACGACCCGCCTGGCGGGTCTGCCCCTGCGCGGGAAAATCCCTGGGATCGACGCCGCCTCCCGGGAAAACTGTCATGTTCGCGGCGAATCGCATCGAGGCCACCCGCTCTTGCACATAGACCTCAATGCCCCTATCAGTGTCGCGGAGCAGAAGTACTGTCGCAGCCAGCTTCGGCGCTGCGGGTGTGAACTGATCCTGGCTAACCACGGACTGACTCCTAAATCACCTGTTTAGCTATCGCCGATGCGCTGCCCGGCCCCGCGCGCGACGCGCGAAGTAGCGGCCGTCGATGGTGTCCACTGCAATCTGCTGGTGGAAAGCCTTCGAAAGGTTCTCTGCTGTCAGGACATCATTAATTAGTCCCTGCGCGACGACGGACCCCTCATCGAGTAGCATCGCATGAGTAAAACCGAACGGAATTTCCTCGACGTGGTGAGTAATCATCACCATCGCCGGGGCATCGGGATCGAGGGCCAATTCCCCGAGATATCCGACGAGGTCCTCTCGGCCGCCCAGGTCGAGGCCAGCCCCTGGCTCGTCAAGCAGCAGCAGCTCAGGGTTGACCATCATCGCGCGGGCGATTAGGACGCGCTTGCGCTCGCCCTCACTGAGGGTTCCCCACGTGCGGTCTGCCAGGTGCTCAGCACCCATGCGCTCCAGAATGTCAGCGGCCTGCTCGAAGTCCATCTCTTCGTAGGTTTCCCGCCAACGCCCCAATACCGAGTAGGAGGCGGAGATGACTAGGTCTGCGACCTTCTCATCGTTCGGAATTCGGTGCGCGATCGCTGACGAGGTCAGGCCAATCATCGTGCGGAGGTCGCGCATATCGGTGCGTCCGATTCTCTCCCCCATCACGTAGGCCACCCCTGAACTTGGGAACTCTTCAGCCGCGGCCATGCGCATCAGAGAGGTCTTACCCGCACCATTTGGCCCCAAAATTACCCAACGTTCATCGAGTTCAACTTGCCAATCAATAGGCCCTACCAGCGTGCGGCCGCCGCGGACCAGATTCACACCACGAAAATCTAGGAGCAGATCCTCGTTGAATTCTTCTTCCAAATCAGACACACCTCTATCGTGCCCTATCCGGCCCCGAATGTGCGATGAAACTTCCTCAACTACTCTCGATGGGGAGCAAATCGAGTTCACTCGGGTTGCCGTGGGGCCAATCCCCTCGGTGGGCCCAGGAGAAGAGGAGATCACCTTAGATGACTGGCCGAATTGGTATTGACGACACGCGCCCCCAGGTAGATGGTGGCGCGACCCCATCGAAGGCCGTAGTCGGTGAAGTTGTTCCTGCTTTCGCCGTCGTCTGGCGTGAAGGCCACGACGCCCTGAACGCGACGCTGAATGTGAAAGGCCCGAAGGATTCCGCCTTCGCCTCCCGCTCCCAGCGGGTTCCCATGCACTTCTCCGACCATGACCCGAACCAGGTAAACGCCATCTTCGTCCCCGATGTGCCGGGCCTGTGGACCATCCGCATCGACGCCTGGTCCGACCCGATGGCGACCTGGCGCAACGCGATTACCAAGAAGTACGAGGCGGGCCAGTCTGAGGCCGAGCTCGCCAACGATCTCGAGATCGGCGCCCGCCTCTTCGACCGCGCCGCTGCCTCCGCAGCGGCCATCCACCGCAACCATCTCCGCTCCATCGCTGCAGGCCTGCGTGGCGAGGGTGATTTGCGCGCCCGCATTGCCGCTGCGCTGTCGGACGAAACCCGCGCCATCCTCCAGGCCCACCCTGTCCGCGACCTTCTGACCCGTGGCAAGACCCGCAAGATTAAGGTCGACCGCCGCGGCGCCCTGTACTCCTCTTGGTACGAGTTCTTCCCGCGCTCCAACGGCGGCTTCGGCGAGAATGGAGAGCTCCTGCACGGCACCTTCAGGACCGCCATCCCCCAGCTCGACCGCGCCAAGCGCATGGGCTTCGACACCGTGTACCTGCCACCGATTCACCCAATCGGCGAAATCAACCGCAAGGGCCGCAACAACACGCTGACTCCCGAGCCCACCGATGTTGGCTCCCCCTGGGCAATCGGTTCCGCCGAAGGCGGCCACGACGCTATCCACCCGCAACTCGGCGGCGAGGACGCGTTCAAGGAATTCATGGCCGCCGCGCAGGAGCGCGGCCTCGAAGTCGCGATTGACCTTGCTCTCCAGTGCGCACCAGACCACCCATGGGCCGCGAAGCACCCGGACTGGTTCACAGTGCTTCCCGACGGCACTATCGCCTATGCGGAGAATCCGCCGAAGAAGTACCAGGACATCTACCCACTGAACTTCGACAACGATGCGAAGGGCCTCTATGCGGAGGTGCTGCGCGTCGTGAAGTTCTGGATTAAGCGCGGCGTCAAGGTCTTCCGCGTCGACAACCCGCACACGAAGCCGGGCAATTTCTGGGAGTGGCTCATCGAGACCATCCACGAGACGAATCCGGAGGTCATTTTCCTGGCGGAGGCCTTCACCGCTCCCGCGCGCCTCTACGGTCTTGCCAAGGCCGGATTCACCCAGTCCTACATCTATTTCCCATGGAAGACCACGAAGAAAGAGCTGACTGAATTCGGCGAGGAAATTACTCGCCACGCGGATATCGCTCGCCCCTCGCTGTGGGTAAACACTCCCGATATCCTGCATGAGTTCCTGGTTAAGGGCGGCCGCGGAGCATTCGCCATTCGCGCTGCCCTGGCGGCGACGATGTCACCGCTGTGGGGCATGTACTCCGGCTTCGAGCTGTTCGAAAACGTGCCCGTAAAGGACGGCTCCGAGGAATACCTCGACAGCGAGAAGTACCAGCTTCGTTACCGCGACTACGACCAGGCTCTGGCAACCGGCAACTCGTTGGAACCGTTCATTGCCACGCTCAACAAGCTCCGCCGCGAGCACCCGTCCCTGCAGCAGCTGCGCAATATGCACTTCCATGAAGTCGATAATGACAACTTGCTGGCGTTTTCGAAGCTCGACCCGGTCACCGGCGACTGCGTCCTGGTCGTCATCAACCTCGACCCGTGGAATGCACAGGAGGGCACGCTGCACATCGACATGGACTACGTCGGACATCGCAACCACGACCGCATGGACGTGACCGACCTAATCACCGATTCGCACTTCAACTGGGGCCGCGACAACTTCATTCGCCTCGAGCCGTGGAACAACGTCGCTCACGTCGTGAAGCTTCCGGTGGTTTCGGAGGAACTGCGCTACAAGCTGGCGTGGCGAGAGGTGTCTGACTACGAGGGCTAAATGCCGCCCCTCCCCCGCAATCTCCCCAGCCTAACGGTTGCCGCTAGCGATAATCGTTAGGCTGGAGTCTTAAGAGCAATAAAACATCACCCCGCAAAATTCTCGGAAGGACCTTCCATGAGAGTCCACTCAGATCCTCGCCTCGCAATCGACTCCGGCGATATGGAGCGACTGCACTACTGCACGCACCATGACCCGCACGGCAGCTACGGCGCTCACGTCATCGATGGCGATACCGTCGTCCGGACCAGGCTCTTCGGGGCCAAGTCGGTCGTGGTTGTCACGACGAGGGGCGAGTTCGAAGCGGAGAATCTCGGCGACTCGGTCTTTGCCGCGCTAGTTCCGGGCGGCGATGATTTCGACTACCGCTTCCGCATTACCTGGGAAACGGGTGAAACGATTGAGCGCGCAGACGGCTACCGCTTCCTGCCGACAGTCGGCGAGGGCGACCTGCACCTCATCGGCGAGGGCCGTCACGAAGAGTTGTGGAAGGTTCTCGGCGCGCACGTCCGCCGCTACGAAACCGAGCTCGGCTCCGTCGAAGGCACTTCCTTCTCCGTCTGGGCACCGAACGCCCAGGGTGTAGCGGTCGTCGGTGATTTCTGCGGATGGAATGGCGCGCAGTACCCAATGCGGTCCATGGGTGGGGCAGGTGTCTGGGAAGTATTCATCCCGGGTGTCGGCGAAGGCGATGTCTACAAGTTCGCAATCACCACTCCTGAAGGACAGCGTCGAGATAAGGCCGACCCGATGGCACGCGCCGCAGAGGTCCCGCCGGCGACCGGCTCCATTGTCACCGAGAGCGAGTACGTCTGGCGCGACGAGGAATGGATGCAGCGTCGAGCGAAGGTTGACTGGAATGCCGAGCCAATCTCGATCTACGAGGTCCACCTGGGTTCCTGGAAGCAGGGTCTTTCCTACGAGGTAATGGCGGAACAGCTCGTCCGCTACGTGGTGGAGATGGGATACACGCACGTGGAATTCCTACCCGTGTCCGAGCACCCATTCTCTGGTTCCTGGGGCTACCAGGTCTCCGGCTACTACGCCCCGACCTCCCGCTTCGGCACGCCAGACCAATTCCGTGCGCTTGTCGACGCCTTCCACGCCGCCGGCATCGGCGTCATCATGGACTGGGTGCCGGGACACTTCCCCAAGGACGAGTTCGCCCTGGCTCGCTTCGACGGGACCGCATGCTACGAACATCCGGACTGGCGGCGCGGCGAGCAGCGCGACTGGGGCACCTACGTCTTCGACTTCGGCCGCAACGAAGTCCGCAACTTCCTCTACGCCAACGCCCTGTACTGGGCGGAGGAGTTCCACATTGACGGTCTCCGCGTGGATGCTGTGGCCTCCATGCTCTACCTGGATTACTCCCGCAACGAGGGCGAGTGGCTGCCGAACCAGTACGGCGGCCGCGAGAACCTCGATGCCGTTCAGTTCCTGCAGGAGTTCAACGCCACCGTTCACAAGCACCACCCGGGCTTCCTGACCGTCGCGGAGGAATCCACATCCTGGCCGGGCGTAACTGCCTGCACCGAAAACGGTGGCCTCGGCTTCTCCATGAAGTGGAACATGGGCTGGATGAACGACACCCTGGAATACTTTGGCAACGACCCGGTCTACCGCTCCTACCACCACCACGAGCTGACCTTCGCGATGGTCTACGCCTACTCCGAGAAGTTCATTCTTCCAATCAGCCACGACGAGGTCGTCCACGGCAAGGGATCTCTCTGGGAGCGCATGCCGGGCGGCGACTGGGACAAGGCTGCGGGGCTGCGCTCGTTCCTGTCATTCATGTGGGCGCACCCTGGCAAGCAGCTGCTCTTCCAAGGCCAGGATCTCGGCCAGAATCGCGAATGGAACCACGACGAGTCGGTCGCATGGGACAACCTCGATGGCTGGGGCGGAGAATTCCACCGCGGCATTCAGCTGCTGGTTAAGGACATCAACGCCCTCTACACCGAAAACCCGGCGCTGTACAGCCAGGACGACCGACCGGAGGGATTCCAGTGGATTAATGCTGATGACTCCGGCAACAACGTTGTCTCCTTCTTGCGCTACGGCTCGGACGGCTCGGCAATGGCCTGCGTTTACAACCTCTCCGGCCAGACCCAGGAGATCTACAAAATTGGCCTGCCGAAGGGTGGCCAGTGGCAGGAAGTCCTCAACACCAATGCCTCTCGCTACGAAGGCTCCGGCTACGGCGAAAACGGCACCGTCACCGCCGTTGAGTCCGGCTGGAACGGCCAGCCTTTCTCTGCCGACCTAGTCATCCCGGCTCACTCCGCCGTATGGCTGAAGTGGCAGGGCTAACCCCGGAACGGGCTATACCAATCAGGCTGCAGCTCCTCGTCGACATCGTCGACCGGGGAGCTGCCGTCGTCTAGCTGCCCCAGCCTATCGGCGATACCGTCCCCGTCACGGTCCTCGCTCCAACTAGCGGCAGCCGAAGCAGAAAACGGCTTGCCATTCTCATCCAGCGCATTGAAGTCCGGGAGCAGTGACGCAATCTCGGAGCCCAGTTGGGCGAGCAGAGCGTCGGCAAGCTCATTGCTGGGGCTCGAGAAACGGGTGACGACTCCGAAGGCAATCGGCCCAGCCGCAGTGTAGAGGATTCCGTGATCGTTGGTGCCCTTTTCCGTATCGCCCGTCTTCTGCGCTGCGGACCCAACGTAGGCAGCAAACTTCTGCGCGCCGCCGTAGGTGAGGTACTGCAACGCTGTCCGAGCAGCGGAGCGGGAGATGAAGTCGTAGGCCGTCGATCCATCTGCGGCCTCCTGCAGCCGGGCCGCGAACAACGCTGCCTGGCTCGGAGTGATCCAGGATCGGTCTCCTGTGGGATTCGGGATATTCATCTTGTTTCCAAGGTGGTACTTGGCGCTGTCCACGCCTGCACCCGCAATAACCTTATTGACGGCATCAAATCCACCGACCAGGTCTATAAGAGTGTTTGCCGCGGCGTTGTCCGAGTACGCCATCACGAAGCGAAGCAGCGTTTCGATTGTGTATTGGCCGCCCCAGGTAATCGCGCCCGTACCGCCAACGATATTTTCCGGGGCTACTTGTACGATGCGGTCGAGATCATCTCCAAACTTGATGAGAGTCGTCACCACGAGCGGGGCCTTAATCGTCGAGGCAGAATAGACCTTTTTATCCTCCCCAACCGAAGCAGTCAGCCCCTTATAGGGCCCACTGATTACCCGCACATACGCCGAAAGCTCAATCCCATAGTTATCCGAAAAGCGTTTCGCCGCCCCGTCCAGCGACCGCTGCGCATCAGTCCATTTGACCGCGTTCTTAGTGCTCCAATCGGTGCCGGTTTCTCGCGACTTAACCTCAGCGTTCCGGCTGGGGGCTTCCCCCTCCCCGCCGCCTCCGCCGATGGTGCAGCCGGACAGAAGCATCGCCACTGGCATCACCGCGCAAGTTACCGCTGCCCCTCGCCTCGCACGCATGCACGCTCCTAAAACAACAAGCCAAACAAAATAGCTGATCCAATCAACAAGTTGTCCACAGTACTTTATCAACTGCGAAAACTCTTAACTTCGGATTCCGTCCTGAAAGTCCCAGCTGCACTCCAATGATTTCCTGGAAATGCGCTAGCGGGCGACAATCATGGCAAGATAGAGAAAGCTTTAAGGAAGCGAGGCCCGATGGAAGAGAAAGTCCACCACTTGATGAACCGCATGCAGAAACGTCATTTCCACATGCGGACTCAGTGGTACGGCCCCTTCCTTTCACCGGTCCTTCTCGTCGCTGGCTTCAGCCTGCTGATTTTCGGGATTGTCATTTTGCCGACTCCCGCCCCGGGATGGCTGTGTATTTTCGTGGCACTGGGCATTCTGTCCCTCGTCCATCCCCCAACGCGCCGGCTAAATATCTGGTTAGCCGCACGTCTCGATGCCTTCTATGCCTGGTACCGCGAGCGCCACTTGGTCACGCGGGCGCTACTTTTCAGCCTGCTTTTGGCGTTCATGGCCGTCGTCATGGGCAGCGTTTACCACTTCATGGCCCCGGACGACTGGCCATACACCAACGCCTAAACCAGCAAGCTAAAACAGCGCGCTGGCCATCCTGCGGCGTGCATCGAGTGCCGCCGGATCCGCGGCGTCGAAAAGGAGAAGGTACTCCAGCAGCCGTTCCCTGATCTCCTCGCGGTCTTTACCGAATACCACCGGCAGCAGCCGGAGCAGACGATCGAGAGCCTTCGCCGGATCATCGACCAGCATGGTCACATCTGCCGCATCGAGGGCTAGCGCAACATCGCCGGGGGTTGCGTCGGCAAGCGAAATTGGGTCCCGGGAGCGGTCGATCTTAGCGGCGCGGGCGAAGAATGCGACGTTGGCGTGTGCACGCTTCAGGCCGGCGTTCGCCGGTTCGGAGTCCAACATCGCGTCATAGAGAGCTAGGGCTGCGTCAAAATCGCCCTCGGAGAGTAGGTCCTCTGCCTGCTCCAGGCGAGGATCCGATGTCGGCACTGGATTGCCAAAGAAGTCCGTGGGGGTTTCCTGTTCTGGGTCTTCCCCCTCACCGGCCATGCGCGTACCTGCGGGCAGTCCCTTGAGACGCCCCTTCGTGGCCTCCATGACTTGCGCTATCCACTGGTCGAGCCAGTCTCGAGTCTTCTCCCCCGCGAACATGCCAATCGGGCTCCCCATTGCGACGGCGGTCACCGTCGGCAGGGCCTGCACGCCAAAAGCTCGCGCCAACTGCGGGTGTTCATCGGCATCGACCCACGCCAAAATCCAGTTCAGCTGCGCTTCACGGGCCATGGCCTCTAGTTCGGTGCGCAGCCGAAGCGAATCGGCAGCACCAGCAGCACCGATCAGCACGACTACTGGCACCTGCTCCGAGCGCAGTACCACTTCCCCTTCGAGGTTTTGGGGAGTTACCTCCACTACCGGAGGCAGCCCTTCCCCCTGATCGGATGTCGCCCGCTCGAGCTCCTCCTTGCGCTTACGCTCGGCTTCTGCGCGCTGATGCATGCGTTCCAGATCAACGGTGCCGGGTGGTGGCGGGGGCGTCGAACACTCGTGGTGGCCATCGTGAGAATGTCCGTGGGAGTGGCCGTGAGAATGTCCGTGGGAGTGGCCGTGAGAATGTCCGTGGGAGTGGGAATGTGAATGGGCCATGAGAGAAAGTATCGCTCCTTCTTATTTCGCTGCTCTTTAAGATATCCGGGTGGCGCCCGGACAATTCTTCCGCCCTACTCCGAGGCTTCAAGCGCCTGCTCTACCGCGTCGACCTTCGCGCGGAGCTGGCCGGTGTAGCCGTTGCGGATATCCGCCTTAATCACCAGCGATGTCCGCGGACTGACGCGGGTGACCGCTTCCGTGGCCCGCTTAATTACAGCCATCACCTCGTCCCATTCCCCCTCCACTAGCGTAAACATTGCGTTTGTCTCATTCGGCAACCCTGATTCGCGCACCACACGCACCGCCTCGGCGACCGCTTCGGCCATGCCCTGGTCAGGATCGGAAAATGTGGGGGCAACGGAGAATGCAACAATCATGGCGCCGATGATAGCGCGTATCCTGGATTACATGAGTGAGTCGCACATTCCAGTTCCCCATAAGTACGTCGTCGCCGTCGATCACGTAGGTGTCGCAGTCCCGGATTTCGACGCCGCTGTCGAGTGGTACCGCGCCAACCTCGGCTTCATCAATTACCACGATGAGGTCAACGAGGAGCAGGGCGTCCACGAGGCCATGCTCGGCCCGGCCGACAAGGTCGAAGGAGGCACCCTGGTTCAGATTTTGGCCCCTCTCAACGAAGAGTCCACTATCGCTAAGTACCTGGACAAGAAGGGCCCCGGCATTCAGCAGTACGCAGTCCGCGTCACTGATCTTGAGGCGCTCATGGCTCACCTGAAGGAGCAGGGCACCCGCGTCCTGTACCCGGAGCCCAAGATTGGCACCGCAGGCTCTCGCATCAACTTTGTCCACCCGAAGGATGCCGGTGGCGTTCTCCTCGAACTGGTAGAGCCGGCCGAGTAATCGCCTCTATCTTTAGGGCCGCCTGCTTTACGACGGTCGCTTAACGGGCCCTGCGAACCGACCTCGCTCGCTATCCCCAACGGCGAGTGATGGTGCGTTGGGCCCTTTTTCGCCAGCAATTAGTGTGCCAATGGCGACGATCCTCGCTACCCCCGCCATAGCCTACGGGCCATGCCACGATATGGGAGGTTCCCGGCATTATTTCTTGGTCGCAGCCCGGGCAGCGGTAGACCTTGGTGGACTGCCCGGCGCTGACATTGCGAACTGCGAAGTCCACGTCTTCCCACCCCGATGGCCCAGTCTCGGTTCGCGTTTGCTGAAAAGTGCTCCCAAACCTAGGCAACGAGTTTCGGCCTTTGGCGCTGCTTCGCGGCCCCTTGTGACTTTTCTTGCGGGAATTACGCCGCGGCATCTAGAACAACCGCAATTCGCCGGAATCCAGACCGCGCAATGCGTCGTAGTCGACTGTCACGCAGCGGATGCCGCGGTCCTCGGCGAGGGTCCTCGCCTGCGGCTTGATCTCCTGTGCCGCGAAAATTCCTGCAACCGGCGCGAGAAGCTCATCCCTGTTGAGCATCTCCAGATAGCGGGACAACTGCTCGACTCCGTCAATACCGCCGCGACGCTTCACCTCAACAGCTACAGTGGCGCCCGTGTCGTCCCTGCCTAACAGGTCAACCGGACCGATCGCAGTCGGATATTCCCGACGAATCAGTGTGTACCCATCCCCAAAGGTAGAGAACTGGTCAGCTAGCAGTTGCTGTAGGTGCGCCTCCACACCGTCCTTTTCCAGTCCGGGGTCTGCCCCTAGCTCATGGGAGACATCGGAAATAACCGACGTGATAGTAATCCGGAGTTGTTCGCCCTTCTTATTTTCGACGACCCAGAGCTTTTCACCGGTGTCCTCACCAGCCTCGTCGAGAATGTCCTTCTCCGAGAGCGTGCACGGTGGCGTCATCCAGTTGAGGGGCTTGTACGCGCGGTCGTCGGCATGCACAGAGACCGAGCCGTCCGCCTTAACTAGGAGAAGACGTGGTGCCTTTGGAAGGTGGGCATTTAGACGTCCTACGTAGTCCACGGAGCATTCGGCAATAACTAGGCGCATTCCACTACCCTAACCCGATTCATACACGCGAAAAAGTTGCCCTGTGGTTTGACCATTCGGCCGTAGCGTTTGAATTCGCTGATTAAAACCCCTGATGCCCCTGCCGCTGACCACCGCGCTGACGGTCGCTTACTGCTCGAAAGCGTTTCTCGATATCCGTGGGCAGGACTCGTGTCTGGCGAACTGACGGCGACGACTCCACCCAAGCAACGAGTGCTGTATCACCAGAGGGGTCCAGGGCCAGTTCCCACTGCCCGACCGATCGAGTCTGAATACGAACAACTTTTAATCCGTCATCAAAAAATCCCGCCTCGACCATCGTTGGATCTCTGCGATCAACAATCGACACGTCGTGACGGGAGAAACAGACATCTGCGCCGGGACGGAGCGAACGGAGCTTATAAACCTTCAGCACGGACTCCGAATAGACCATAACGCCATGGCGCCAAGCAGCCCCATCGCTAGCAGGCAAAGGACGCACGATTACGGGAGTTCCCTTAGAGTGCAAGCTTGCGAAACGCCAGAGCGCAAGCGCGCCACCGGCGACAAGAATGAGACCGATTGCCATCAAAAAGATGGAAAACAGGGTAACGCTCGAAAACAAAGTGTGTCAGCCTAACTATCGGGTGAAATAGAAGACATTCCTTCGATTAAAAGCGAAAGAGGGCTTTTTAAAAACTTTACCCGAAACTCAGACACGAATAAAAAGTCTGCCGTTCTAGCCCCAGATGCACCGTGTTGCTCGGAA
This sequence comes from Corynebacterium lactis RW2-5, assembly GCF_001274895.1. Taxonomy (NCBI): domain Bacteria; kingdom Bacillati; phylum Actinomycetota; class Actinomycetes; order Mycobacteriales; family Corynebacteriaceae; genus Corynebacterium; species Corynebacterium lactis. The sequence continues at coordinate 1,042,517 of NZ_CP006841.1, read as the reverse complement.
ATGTCGGCTAAAACCCGAAGGAGGCGGGCGTTAAGAAAATAATTCTTAACACCCGCCTCCTTGCAAGAGTTTGAAGCAGGAAGAATACGGTCGTGCGACCGGATGCTCAGGTCACTAGCGAGCCGACGCCGCGCGACGAGCCGCGCGAACCTCGGACTCCGCCTGTGCCTTTACTGCAGGGTCATCCGAGGTCAGGTTGGCCTCGGCCTCCGAGAGGTTAACCTCATCGGCCCAGATAGCCCAGTCCGCGAGGATTGAGATTTTCTTCTGGGATACGGAAATGAACCCACCCTGGACCGAGGCGACGAGAGTTTCGCCGTCTGCGGTCTTAATGGTCACCGAGCCGTTATTGACCAGCTGGCCAAGGAACGGCTGGTGTCCGGGCAGCACGCCGATCTCACCCTCGGTGGTCTGGGCAGAAACCGAAGTCGCCTTGCCCTTCCAGAGCGGTCGCTCGACGGCGACCAGTTCAGTGGTGATTTCAGCCATGAGGATGCCCCTTACTTCTTCTGCATTTCAGCGTACTTCTTCTCGACATCGTCGAGGCCACCCAGGCCGTCGAAGGCCATCTCCGGGTAGTTATCGAAGTCACCCTTGCAGATGCGGTCGAAGGCGACAATGGTGTCCTTAAGCGGCACGTAGGAACCAGGCAGACCCGTGAACTTCTCAGCAACAAAGAAGTTCTGACCCAAGAATCGCTGGATACGACGTGCGCGCTGTACGGTCACCTTGTCCTCCTCAGACAGCTCGTCCATACCGAGGATGGCGATGATGTCCTGGAGTTCCTTGTTCTTCTGCAGGATGTTAATAACCTGCTGCGCAACGCGGTAGTGCTCCTCACCGACAATCGACGGCTCAAGAATACGAGAGGTCGAGGTCAGTGGGTTCACTGCCGGGTAAATACCCTTCGATGCAATCGAGCGGTCAAGCTCGGTGGTTGCATCGAGGTGGGCGAAGGTCGTTGCCGGAGCCGGGTCGGTGTAGTCGTCGGCGGGCACGTAAACGGCCTGCAGAGACGTAATCGACTTGCCCTTAGTGGAGGTAATGCGCTCCTGCAGGACGCCCATCTCGTCAGCCAAGGTCGGCTGGTAACCCACGGCGGAAGGCATACGACCCAGAAGGGTCGAGACCTCAGAACCGGCCTGGGTGAAACGGAAGATGTTGTCAATGAAGAGCAGCACGTCCTGGTGCTGAACATCGCGGAAGTACTCCGCCATGGTCAGGCCCGACAGAGCGACGCGCATACGGACTCCCGGGGGCTCATCCATCTGGCCGAAGACGAGGGCGGTGTCCTGGAGAACGCCCATCTCTTCCATTTCGAGGAAGAGGTCGGTGCCCTCACGGGTACGCTCACCGACACCTGCGAAGACCGAGGTACCGGAGAACTCGCGTGCAATACGCGTAATCATTTCCTGGATCAGAACGGTCTTGCCGACACCGGCGCCACCGAAGAGACCAATTTTGCCACCCTTAACGTAAGGGGTCAGCAGGTCGATGACCTTAATTCCGGTCTCCAGAATTTCGGTCTTACCCTCGAGCTGGTCGAAGGCCGGCGGCTCACGGTGGATGCCCCACTGCTCGCCATCGCGACCGAGGCCCGGCTGATCCAGGCAGTCGCCCATCGCGTTAAAGACGTGGCCCTTGACGACGTCACCGACCGGCACCGAAATCGGCTTACCGGTATCGGTGACCTCAGAACCGCGGACGAGGCCGTCGGTCGGGGCCATGGCGATGGTCCGCACCAGGTTGTCACCCAGGTGCTGCGCCGTCTCCAGAACGATGGTCTTTGCGACCGACGGAAGGGTCACTTCCACGGTCAGTGCGTTGTACAGTGCCGGCAGTTCGTTACGCGGGAACTCCACGTCGACGACGGCACCGATGACACGCACAACACGGCCCACAGCCGTGGTGGTGTTCTGCTCACTTAGAGCTGTGCTCATATCTAGTCACTTTCTCCGCTGTCGTCGAGCGCACCGGCGCCACCGACGATTTCTGTGATTTCCTGGGTAATCTGCGCCTGACGTGCCTGGTTGGCCACGCGAGAGAGGTCCTTGACCAGCTCGGTCGCGTTATCAGTTGCAGACTTCATAGCGTTGCGTCGGGCTGCTGACTCAGAAGCTGCCGCCTCCAGCATCACTGCGAACAGGGTCTTGGACACGTACTGCGGCAGAAGTTCTGCCAGCAGAGTATCGGCATCAGGCTCGAACTCGTAGTCCGCGAAAAGGTCATCCGAAGCGTTGCTCAGCATGTCCTCTCCCTGCTTAAACTCTTCTTCCTCGAACACCGGCTCAATTGGGAGCATCTGGTGCGCGCGCGGAACCTGAGACAGCATGGATACGAATTCGGTATAGACCACGTGTACCTGGTCGAAGCCCTGAACAGCCTCGCCCTCAGCGACACGAAGGCCCTCGCGGTACTTCGCCTTACCCTCAGAAGATGCAGTGAAGCCATCAATGAGATGACGACGCACGTCATGGGTTGCAGCGTAGTCCGGATCCTGAGAGAAGCCCTCCCATGTGCCGGCCAGTTCGACACCGCGGAAGTCGTAGTAATCGGCACCCTTACGGCCCGTTACATAGATGACAACCTCGTGTCCCTTTTCCTCAAGATTGGCGCGCAGTTCCGCGGCCTTCTTCAGGACGTTGTGGTTGTAGCCGCCACACATACCGCGGTCACTAGTAACGACCAAGACAGCGACACGCTGTGCGCCTTCACGCTCGTTGAGCATTGGGTGATCCAGTGACGATGCCGAAGCGAGTCGTCCAATCACGTTTTCAATCTCGTCGGCGTACGGCTGGGAGTCTGCCACGCGACGCTGCGCCTTAGTAATGCGCGAAGTCGCGATAAGCTCCTGGGCCTTGGTGATCTTCTTAGTCGAGTTCACCGACTTGATTCGGGCTCGAAGTTCACGAAGATTCGCCATGTCCTATTCCCTCCCTTCTGTTGCGATTACGGTCATTTACTTTCACAACCTGCCTATTTCTGGGCAGTCTTGCGAGAGACCGTGATCTGCTGCTTCTTGACTTCACCGTCGGCGAGGGCGTCGACGGGAGCCTCAGAAGCCAGCGGGGCGCCCTCAGAAGTCTGGAAGGACTTCTTGAACTCTGCGGTTGCGGACTTCAGGGAAGCCTTGGACTCGTCGGAGAACGGAACACCACCGGCAATCTGCTCGAAGACAGCCGGCTGAGTGGACTGCAGGTTCTCCATGAGCTCTGCCTCGAAACGACGGACATCCTCAACAGGAACGTCGTCGAACTCGCCTTCGCCTGCCAGGTAGATGGAGGTCATCTGGTACTCGACAGCCTGCGGCTTGTTCTCCGGCTGCTTCAGCAGCTCGACCAGACGCTGACCACGCTCCAGCTGGCGCTTGGAGGCATCGTCCAGGTCGGAGGCGAACATAGCGAATGCTTCCAGGTCGCGGTAGGACGCGAGGTCCAGACGCAGGTTACCGGAAACCTTCTTCATGCCCTTGGTCTGAGCAGCACCACCGACACGGGAGACCGAGACACCGACGTTAATAGCCGGTCGGACACCCTGGTTGAACAGGTCGGACTCAAGGAAGACCTGACCGTCGGTAATGGAAATGACGTTAGTCGGGATGAACGCCGACACGTCGTTTGCCTTGGTCTCGATGATCGGCAGCGCGGTGAGCGAGCCGGCACCCATGTCGTCGGAGAGCTTTGCAGCACGCTCCAGCAGACGGGAGTGCAGGTAGAAGACATCGCCCGGGTAAGCTTCGCGTCCCGGCGGGCGACGCAGCAGCAGGGAGATTGCACGATATGCCTCAGCCTGCTTAGTCAAATCATCGTAGATGACCAGGACGTGCTTGCCCTGGTACATCCAATGCTGACCCAGTGCGGCGCCTGCGAATGGAGCAAGCCATTTGAAGCCTGCGGCGTCCGACGCCGGGGCAGCGACGATGGTGGTGTACTCGAGTGCACCCTGCTCTTCGAGAGTCTGGCGCACACCAGCGATGGTCGAGCCCTTCTGACCAATAGCAACATAGATGCATCGCACCTGCTTGCTCGGGTCACCGGACTCCCAGTTAGCCTTCTGGTTCAAGATGGTGTCCAGGCAGACCGCGGTCTTACCGGTCTTACGGTCACCAATAATCAGCTGACGCTGACCACGACCAATTGGGGTCATAGCGTCGATGGCCTTGATACCAGTTGCCATCGGCTCTTCGACCGGCTGACGCTGCAGCACAGAAGGTGCCTGCAGCTCGAGGACGCGGTCCTCTTCAGCCTCAATGTCACCCAGGCCGTCAATCGGCTGGCCCAGGGGGTTGATAACGCGGCCGAGGAACTTGTCCCCAACCGGAATTGAAAGGACGTCACCCGTCCGCTTTACCTCGTCACCCTCTTTGAGCGACTCGAAGTTACCCAGGACCACAACGCCGACCTTGTCGGTGTCGAGGTTCTGTGCGACGCCAATGACGCCGCCCGGGAACTCGAGAAGCTCGTTCGTCATGACCGACGGCATTCCCGAAACCTGGGCGATGCCATCAGCTGCACTGATAACAACGCCAACCTCCTCACGGGAGGCCTCCGGGGAGTAGCTCGAGGTGTAGTTCGCAATCGCGCTACGGATCTCGTCGGAGGAGATCGTCAGCTCCGCCATGTTCTTCCTGCTCTCGGTAATATTCTTCCAGTGATTAATCGTCTAAACCATCCGTCAGCCGAGGCCGACGCGCAGCTTTTCGAGCTTCGTCGATAGGCTACCGTCGATGACCTCGTCGCCAACCCGGATGACCAGTCCACCGAGGATCGACTTGTCGACCACGGTGTGGATGGACATCGCCTTGCCGTAGACTCGGCCGAGCTTGTCCGCCAGCGCACGCTCTTGCTCGTCAGAGACGGCAGTGGCACTGGTCACGCGAGCGACGACGTGGTTCCGCAGGCCGGCGGCTAGCCGGGACAGGGAGTCGATGTCGTCCGCGGGGCGCTTGGTTGGGCGTCCGACCGCCTGCAATGCCAGGGCTTCTGTCACCGAGGTGACCTTGCCGTAGAGCACAGAAGCGAGGAGCCCACGCTTGGCTTCGGGGGTTGCGGCCTTGTCGGCCAGCAGCTGTTCTAGCTGCGACTGCTCAGCCAGGATGTGTCCCAGTTGGAACAGCTCGGACTCAACAGTCTCGAGCTGTCCCTGGCTCTCGGCAGAGCGAAGGAGGGCACGGCGGCCCAGCTCTACCAGTCCCTCGCGCATCTCACGCGGGGTGGACCATACCTGCGCGGCAGCATCCACGACGATGTTAAGAGTCGTCTCAGATACCTTGCCCGCGAACAGGTTCCGGAGGATTCCAGAACGCTGTTCCGCAGTCGCCGAAGGGTCGGCGACAGCGACACGCAGGCCGCGGTCGGAGTCCAGGACCTCGACGATGTCGAAAAGCTCGGAACCAGTCTGAGCAGCGTTAGCAACGGCTGCGCCCTCACCGCTAATAGCGGCATCCAGGCGCTGGCCGAGGACTGCCAGGGATTCGCGGCTTGCTGCGTGCATGTCGCCTACTTTCCGGCCGGGGCCACGGTGTCAAGGTTGGACAGGAAACTATCAATCGTCGACGAGTTACGAACGTCGTCGGAAAGCTGCTCACCCAGGAGGCGCTCAGCAAGATTGATGGAGTTCTGGCCCATTTCCTTGCGCAGCTCTGCTACTACCTGCTCACGCTGGGCAGCAAGCTGCTTCTCACCGGACTCGATGATTCGGGCGCTCTCGTCATTAGCCTTGGTCGTAGCCTCAGCAATGATGCGCTGACCCTGTGCACGGGCCTCATCGCGAATCTTGGCTGCTTCAGTACGGGCCTCTGCGAGCTGGCTGTTGTACTTCTCTAGAGCGGCCTTTGCCTCGGCCTGTGCAGCCTCAGCGCGTTCAATGCCGCCCTCAATCCGGTCCTCCCGCTCGGTCAGGACCTCCTGGAACTTCGGAAGTACGAGCTTCCAGAAGAGAACCAGGATAATAACCAGCGGGACAACGGACCAGACGATGTCATAGGTCTTTGGCAGCAGCGGGTTGATGGACTCTCCCATAGGGAGGTGCTCACCCGCCGCTAGCAAAAAGGTGAAATCTGTCATGGTTTACGTGTTCTCCGCTTGAGGTCCGGACTTAGAAAACGAAGCCTGCGACCAGGCCGATCAGGGCGAGGGCCTCGGTGAAGGCGATACCCAGGAACATGGTGGTACGCAGCTGGCCGGCCATCTCAGGCTGGCGTGCCATACCCTCAACGGTCTTGCCGGCAACGATGCCGATGCCGAGGCCCGGGCCCAGGGTGGACAGACCGTAGCCGATGGTCTTCAGGCCCGGGTTGGTGTTAGCAACTGCGTCCTGGGCGGAGAGGATGACGTCGTTCATTATGAACCGTTCCCTTTCTTAAAGGATCCCCGGGAATTGATGTTGAATTTGTTGAAACCCGGGGGTTGTGGGTCAAGTGGGTCTTGCTATTAAATTTGCGAGGCCTGTTGCCGATAAGCGGCCTCATATGTATGGGCTAGTGCTCGTCTGCGTGCAGCGACAGTTCGATGTATACGGCGCTCAGCAGGGCGAAGATGTACGCCTGCAGGAAAATCACCAGCATCTCGAACAGCGTGAACGCGACCGCAGCAACAAGGGTCAACCCGGAGAGGGCGGTCCAACCGTTCAGCTGCCAGAAGAAGAAGTTCGTGGCACCGAACAGAAGGACTAGAACCATGTGGCCGGCCAGCATGTTGGCCATCAGACGGATGGTCAGCGTAACTGGGCGGAGAACGAAGTTGGAGAAAATCTCGATGGGCACCACGATCAAGTGGAGCACCGGCGGCAAGTTCGGAATTACCACTGCCGACTTCAGGAACTTGAAGAAGCCCATCTTCTTCGAGCCCGCGTAAATGAAGGCAATGTAAGCGAACAGAGCCAGAATCAGCGGCATGCCGATTCGGGCATTCGGCGAAATGTTCAGGCCAGGAATAATGGCTGCGACATTCATCGAGATAACAAGGAAGAAGATGGTGGCCAGAACCGGAAGGAAACGGCGTCCCTCCTTCTTTCCAAGAATCTCCTCCGCGATGTGGATGCGGACGAAGTCCAGCATCAACTCCGCAACGTTCTGGAGACCAGTCGGCACGAGCTTCGGGCGACGCATTGCGACGACGAAGAACACGGCGACGATCACGGCCATCAACAGGCGAACGACCATCAGGCGGTCAAGGGCGAACCAATCGCCAGCACCACCTAGCAGGAAGTCACCAAATTGCTCACCCGGGAAATACTCCTCCTGCAAGTTGGGCGAGTGGAACTCCCCCTTCATCTCGGCAAGTGTTGTAACGCTCAGCGTTCTCTCCCGTGATTGGGCCGCTAGAACTATTGTCAAGCGGTGCGAAGGACGTCATTTAACGTGTCGCGCCGCGGATTCCATTCGCTCATCAGCACGGCGCTCACGGGGACCGTTACCTGCAAGAAGAACAACAAATTATGTTTATTCATGAACAGGCCGTCTTACCCATTGCTCAGGATAACAGTTCCGACACAGATTTACCCACCCGGCACACCCCCACCTTTCCGACCCCGAAAACCAAAAAGAGGCCGAGTACCCATGTGGGTTTCGGCCTCAGAAGTTGTATAGCGAGCTCCCGCCCCGCAAATTTAGGGCTTACCTGCTATTTTCCGGAGTTCAGCCAGGTCAACGCGGGAATTAGTCTCGGTTCGGCTGCACATAGGTCAGATTGGATTGCGACATTCCCCACACTTCCGCCCCCAAAGTGACGACAAGGGTCAGGACAACCGTGACAAAGAATGTCAGGTGGTCGTAAAACTGAAGATTTCTAATGATGATCAGCACGCCAATCAGAATGACAATCTTCAGCAACCATCCTCCCATCACCACGGCAAGGGTCGTGGTAGGAGAAGTTTTTGCCGTGAAGAGCACGCCGAGAACAGTCAGAAGCACGAAGCTGCCACTAATCGCAGCCCCCAGGAGCACACCCCAGACGCCGGCCATTCCGTTCTTCCCTCCCCAGACCAACAGGGATAGGACCGTGAGCATCCCCAGTGCGATAGCCCCGGCGCGCGCTGCGGCGAGCAGGGGGCGACGGGAATCGTCATACTTCGATTTTTTTGAAGCTCCAGCCGGAGAATTATTGTCAGTCACGGTCGCAAATTGTACCTTTTCCTTGACCCTTCTCCCCTATTGGGCATATCGCGACTCCGGCGAATTGTGAATACCACCGCAAAAATGAGCAACAAACCGGAGGTGAAAGCGACGAACCCAACGGGGAAAACTGTGGTGGCGACTGCGGCGTATGCGATGACAGAAACCCAGAGATAGAGAACGAGTACGACTCGACGATGGCTGTGCCCCATTGACAATAGCCGGTGATGAAGGTGCATTTTATCCGGCGAAAACGGTGACTTTCCCTGTCCGACGCGCCGGACAATTGCCAGCAGCAGGTCGAGCATTGGCACGCTAATGGCTGCGATAACCACAACAATTGGCGACATCAACGCGATAATGTCCGCAGTTCCGTACATTGACGGTGCGATTCGGCCTGAGGCAGACACCGAGGCGCCAGCCAACATCAGCCCGATCATCATTGCACCCGAGTCTCCCATGAATATTCGAGCGGGTTCGAAGTTGTGCGGAAGAAAACCAAGGCACGCACCGAAGAGACATGCTGAAATCATTGCCGGTGGATAGGCCGAAACTGTGCCTCCCTGGTCGTGCAGCATCACCATCGAATAGACCAGGATGGCACCCGCTGCAATCATCCCCAACCCCGAGGCCAATCCATCAATGCCGTCGACGAAATTGAAAGCGTTAATCAACGCGACCGTAAAGAGAACAGTCAAGACTGTAGACATGATTGGATCAAGAATTAGCGTGCTGCCCGAACCAAAGGGAATGTAGAGCAGGTACCAACTAACGCCCATAAACGACATAATCAGGGCAGCCGCAACCTGGCCAAGCAGCTTTGTAAGCGCGTCCAAATCAAATAAGTCGTCAGCGATTCCGACCAAAAGCAGAACCGAGCCCGCGATGATGATGGCTCTCATATCCGGGGTCATTGGAGGAAAACCCCTATTGAGTGCCGGGAGTATCGACGCCAGAGCCACTGCGGCGATTACTCCCGTAAACATTGCGACGCCGCCGAGCCTAGGCTTGGGGATGTCGTGAACATCCCGCAACCGGGGCTGATCGAGCCACCCGGACTTGACCATAACATAGCGAACCACCCCCGTCAGCAGGTAGCTGACCGCCGCCGCCACGAGTACGAGCATGGCAAGCTCTCGGATGGGCACACCCGCTCCACCCGATTGCGCTGCAAAAAGGCTTACCAACGTCACTTGCTCGCTACTGCCCTCGGAGTCTCTCCGGTGTCGTTTCCAATACCTCGGCGATCGATTCGAGAGAAACCGCTCCCTCGCGAAGGACTCTCGGGGTGGGAGTCGATAGGTCGATGATGGTTGAAGGCGTACCAATCGTGGCCTCTCCCCCATCTACGTAAACTGTGGCTTCACCTCCGAGCATTTGCTTCGCGCGTACGGCGTTCAGAGCCGCAGGCTGACCCGAAATGTTTGCGCTTGAGACTGCCATAGGGCCCGTGCGGCGAAGAATCTCAATTGCAATCGGGTGCAGCGGCATTCGCAGCATCACAGTGCCGGCCGTGTCCCCCAGATTCCACGGCAAGCTCGGGGCTTGGTTGACCACGATGGACAGCCCTCCAGGCCAAAATGCTTCGACGAGCGCACGAGCGGCCGGAGGATATTCACGCACGAGCCCCTCGATAGTGGTCCAAGACCCGACGAGGACCGGCACTGGCATGTCCGGACCACGGTGCTTCGCACGTAGCAGGGCAGCTACCGCCTGGTTGTCGAAAGCATCGCAGCCGATGCCGTAAACCGTGTCCGTGGGCATGACGACAAGGCGCCCGGCCTTGACCGCGTCTACCGCGGCGGTGATTGCGCGCTCACGATTCTCGTCCGTGCTGCAGTCCATAATCCTGCTCATTTGGCGTTTACGCTCCTGGTCTACCTTTTATCCTGCGCAGCAAAAGACCGCGCATTCCGACTATCTCTTATTCTGGCTTCTTGCCGACGGTAAAACGATCCCGGTCGGCCAGGTCCTGCATCACGGAGACGGAAGCGTATTCCCATTGAGCACCGAGTAGCGACATCATGTCAGGGCCTGACGAATCATCGTGCTCGATTCCGACTACGCCTCCGGGCCGAAGAAGTGCATCGACTACGTTCATCATAGGACGAATGACATCGAGCCCATCGTCTCCGCCGAAAACTGCGGAGTGAGGGTCGGCCATGACTTCTTCGAAAACCTCGGTCGAGTCCGGTACGTAGGGCGGGTTCGACACAACTATGTCCGCATTGCCCCACCAATCGTCGAGGGATTGATTGGCTCGCAGAGCCGAAACATCGGTGACATCAGCCTGCATCAGTGACACTCGTGGACCGCCCCACCGCTGTTCGCAGGCAGCGATGTTTTTGCGGGTCCAGACCAGTGCCTCGTCCGAAAGCTCTACCGCGAGAATATTCGCTTCCGGCACCTCCTCCGCGATTGCCAGCGCCAATGCGCCAGAACCGGTGCAGAGGTCTACAACCCGAAGCTTGCCGACGCCCTCGCCAACCAGCCCGCGGGCCATATTAATTGCCCATTGAGCTAGCAATTCGGTCTCCGGTCGGGGAATGAATACCCCGGGCCCGACAGCTAGCTCGAGCCCCAACATCGGTGCAGTACCGAGGATGTGCTGAAGCGGTTCCCTCGCCACCCTTCGGGCAATCATTTCCGCGAGGAGCTCGCGCCCGTCGCCGGTGTATTCCTCGTCGCCATGGAAAAGGATATCTGCCGGCCCCGCCGAGGTTGCGGCTTCGAATATTGCTCGGGCATCGGCTTCGGGCGAGGCCAGGTGAGCGTCGATAAGCTCGGAGCGGGTATAGCGCATGAGCTCGCCTAGACTGCGGACGGAATCCGGCAGGCTGGGCGAGCTGCATGCGGCATCGGGCGAATTATTCGGCTTCAAGGCGTTCGGCACGCTCAGCGTCGTGGAGGGCCTTGAGCAGGTCCTCCATGTCCCCGCCGAGAACGGAGTCGAGGTTGTGGGCCTTGTAACCGATGCGGTGATCGGAGACTCGGTTCTCTGGGAAGTTGTAGGTGCGGATGCGTTCGGAGCGATCCATGGTGCGGACCTGCGACTTGCGCTGGTCGGAGGCTGCCTCGGCGGCCTCTTCTTCGCGCATTTGCTGTAGTCGAGCGGCCAGCACCTGCATCGCGCGAGCCTTGTTCTGAATCTGCGAGCGCTCCTTCTGGCAGGTCACGACCAGACCAGTCGGCAGGTGGGTCAGACGGACTGCGGAGTCCGTGGTGTTAACGCCCTGGCCGCCCTTGCCGGAGGAACGGTAGACGTCGACGCGGAGGTCCTTGTCGTCAATCTGAACGTCCTCGACCTCGTCGGGCTCGGGATAGACGAGCACGCCCGCGGCGGAGGTCTGGATTCGCCCCTGAGACTCGGTGACCGGTACGCGCTGGACGCGGTGGACGCCACCTTCGAACTTGAACACGCTCCAAGCGCCATCGCGGGTTGGGTTCTTAGCTCGCAGGGACATGGTCATGTCCTTCACGCCGCCGAGGTCGGACTCGGAAAGGCCGAGGATCTCGGTAGTGAACCCGTTTTTCTCCGCGTAGCGCTGGTACATGCGGGCCAGCTCACCCGCGAACAGGGCCGCTTCCTCGCCACCGGCACCGGACTTGATTTCCATGACGATGTCGTCGCCATCGTGCGGGTCGCGGGGTGCCAGCAGGTCGGCGAGCTTTTCCTCGAGCTCCTCCGCCTCAACCGCGAGCCTGTCAGCTTCGGCAGCGAACTCGGAGTCCTCGTGCGCCATCTCGCGCGCCGCCTCCAGGTCCTCCTTGACCTGAGTCAGCTTGGCATGAGTCTGGATGACCGGCTGCAGCTCGTTGAAGCGCTTGCCCACCTTGCGGGCGCGCTTGGCGTCGTTGTGCAAATCCGGGTCGGCCAGCTGCGCCTCCAGTCCGTGATATTCGGAGAGGATATCGTCTACTGCGGAAACCTGGTTAGCCATGATGAAAACCTTACTTCTTTAGTGTTGCTGTGGATGTTGTGCTTTGTCTGCGGTTGGTTGACCGCAGCTAGAGCATGTCGTCCACATCAACGTCGGCAGCCATCGGGGCGGAAGACGCGACCTGCATCAGGAATTCCTGGTTGTTGCGGGTCTTCTTCAGCTGCTTAATCAGCAGGTCGATGGCCGCCTGGGATTCCAGCGCGGAGAGGATACGGCGCAGCTTGTGCATGACGCGAGCTTCGTCCGGGGCGAGCAGAAGCTCGTCCTTGCGAGTGCCGGACGGGTTGACGTCGACAGCCGGGAAGACGCGGCGCTCGGAGATCTTACGGTCGAGCTTCAGCTCGGCGTTACCCGTACCTTTGAACTCCTCGAAGATCACCGTGTCGCCTGCGGAACCGGTCTCCACCATCGCGGTGGCGATGATGGTCAGGCTGCCGCCCTCCTCGATATTGCGCGCAGCGCCCAGGAATCGCTTCGGCGGGTACAGTGCGTTGGAGTCGACACCACCGGAGAGGATGCGTCCCGACGCCGGGGAGGAGTTGTTGTAGGCACGGCCCAGGCGGGTGATCGAGTCCAGCAGGACGACGACGTCCTGACCCTGCTCAACCAGGCGCTTTGCGCGCTCGATGGCGAGCTCGGCCACCGCAGTGTGGTCTGACGGCGGACGGTCGAAGGTAGAGGCGATGACCTCACCGCGGACGCTGCGCTGCATGTCCGTGACTTCCTCCGGGCGCTCGTCAACGAGGACGACCATCATGTAGCACTCGGGGTTGTTCGTGGCGATCGCGTTAGCGATGTTCTGCAGAATCGTGGTCTTACCGGCCTTCGGCGGAGACACAATCAGAGCACGCTGGCCCTTACCAATCGGCATAATCAGGTCGATCACGCGAGTCGTGAGAATCTTCTGCTCTGTTTCCAGGCGCAGGCGACGGTTCGGGTACAACGGGGTCAACTTTGCAAAGTTCGGGCGCTGCTTGGCCTGCTCCGGGTCGAGGCCGTTAATCGTATCGACCTTGACCAGCGGGTTGTACTTGCGGCGGTTGCGACCGTTGCCGTGAGTTACCTGGCCGGAGCCGTTTTCGCGCGGCATGCGGACCTGGCCAGTGACAGCGTCGCCCTTGCGCAAGCCGAACTTACGGACCAACTGCGCGGAGACCAGCACATCGTTGGAGCCTGGAAGGTAACCGGAGGTGCGAACGAACGCGGTGTTGTTTTCCAGCAGGTCGACGATGCCGGCGACCGGCTGGAGGACATCGCCTTCGCGAATCTCGTCCTGACCGCCATTCCCGCCGCCGTTGTTGTCACGGCCGCGGCGGTCGCGCCGGTTCCGACGCCCGCGACGGCCACGCCCCTCACCATCGCGGTCGTTGTTGCGGTCACCGCGGTCGTTGTTGCGGCCGCGGCGGTCGCGCCGGTTACGCCCGCCACGCGAATCCTCGTCATTGCGGCCCTCGCGGTTATCCCCGCCGTTTCCGCCGTTATTACCGTTGCCGCCGTTAGAGTCGTCCTTCTTCGACGATTCACCGGCGGAGTTGCCGCCACTGGCGGCATTGTCATTGTTGTCTCGGTTCTCACGGTTTTCGCGCTGTTCCTGCTCGCGCTGCCGTGCCCGATTCCTGCGGTTGCGACGCTGCTGAGAACGCGACATTTCTTCCTCGCCGCGATCTGGTCGGGATTCGCCCCGCGAATTGCTATCGCGCTCAGCGTTCTTCTTCTCAGCGTTATTCTTGTCGCCGCTGTCCTTCTCGGCCTTCTCCCGGCCAGAGTCCTTCTTGCTGTGGTCGTCACCATTGTCGCTGGTGACCTGCTTCGACCCATCGGCCTCAGCCTTCTTTGCCCGGGTGCGCTTTGGGGCGTTGCTGGCAGCCGACTTGCCGCCGGACTTAATCGCCTCAATCAGTTCGTGCTTACGCATCGCAGAGATGCCGCGAATTCCCTTGCTGGAAGCAATCGCGCGCAATTCTGCCATTCGGAGGGCCGCAAGATTTTCTGGGCCGCCTGCCGTGGCAGTGGTGTCCGTATCAGTCACGGATTTCCTTTCATCGACTAGCCCTGCAGGACAATACGCAGGGTGTGCGTCTTCTATTTCCGCTTCCTCGAACCGGCTCATCGCACGTCTTCGCGTGTTTTTCGCGCTTGCCGACGAACCAGCTGCGCTACGAAAACTTGTGAACCCCGGCAAAGCAGTGAAGCCCGACAGCGCATCAGACTGCATCCGCACGGGAAGCGTGGCGCCACATTCCGAAAAATTTAAGGATTGAGGACGCTCATTGGAGATTAGGCCACGTAAGAATTTCGAATCGGGCTGAAAGACCACAAACTTCTTCTCCCGGTACACGCCGTGCCACCGTATTGAACTTCAGCGACTGAGGCAACTAAGGAGTGGGAGTTGGCTAGGATTTCGACCCTACCGACCTAATAAGTCAAGGATAAACTTTCCCCCTTTTAGTAGCAACACCGCCTACCTATCGTTCCCATAGTCGTATGAAGTGCCGGTGGGAGTCGGTAATCTAGTTTGCATGCGCAGCACAATGCACAACATCCCCCTCAATGTCGCCCAGATCTTGGAATACGGCCGAACTATTCACGGCCGCACCCCGGTGACTTCGTGGACTGAGGAGGGCCCCGAGACCACAACCTTTGCGGCCATAGCTTCGCGCGCGAGCGCGCTGGCCCACGCGCTGCGCGACGAGCTCGGTATCGATGGAGACCAGCGAGTTGGCACCCTGCTGTACAACTGCGCGGAGCATCTGGAGGTCTTCCTGGGAGTGGCTTCCATGGGAGCAGTGTTTCAGCCCCTTAACAAGCAGCTGATGCCGGATCAGATTGTGCACATTATCAATCATGCGGACGACAAGGTCATTATTTCGGACACCTCAATGGCCGACCTTCTAGCTGAGATTCTGCCACGCTGCCCCGGAGTCGAAACCATTATTTTTACTGGCATCGGGGACCTTTCCGCTGCTGCCGCGAAGCTTCCCGCCGGCACCAAATGGCACTCGTATGAATCCCTGATTGACGGCAAGCCCAGCCGCTTCGACTGGCCTGAGGTCGACGAGAATGAGGGCGCTGCGATGTGCTACTCAACCGGCACCGAAGGTGCTCCTAAGGGCGTCATCTACAGCCACCGGTCACTTTATCTGCATAGCCTAAATATGCGCACTACTGATTCTTTCGCTATTGCTCACGGCACCCCTTGGCTGTGCTGCGTCCCCATTTACCACGTTCTCTCCTGGGGCGTCCCGCTAGCGTCGTTCATGTGTGGAGCCTCGCTGATCTTCCCCGGGCCCGACCTGTCTGCTCCACGGCTGGCCGAGATTATCGAGACCTCCATGCCACGCATCGCCCAGGGGGTGCCGACGCTGTGGATCAACCTTATGGTTCATTACCTGAACAACCCACCAAAGCGTATGAGCTTGCAGGAAATTTTCTCCGGCGGCTCCCC
Organism: Corynebacterium lactis RW2-5; assembly: GCF_001274895.1. Taxonomy (NCBI): domain Bacteria; kingdom Bacillati; phylum Actinomycetota; class Actinomycetes; order Mycobacteriales; family Corynebacteriaceae; genus Corynebacterium; species Corynebacterium lactis. Next base: position 1,027,018 of record NZ_CP006841.1, on the reverse strand, counting down.
GGTGCCCCCAGCCCTAATCCGAATGTGGGAAGAGCGGTACGGCGTGGATGTGATTCATTTCTGGGGCATGACAGAGACTTCCCCAATTGGCACTGTCGCACGACCTCCCTACGGCGCATCTGGCGAGACCCGCGAACGCTACCGAGTCAGCCAGGGACGATTCCCGGACATCATGCAGTTCCGCATCGTGGACGACCGAAAGAGGGTCCTCGACCTACACGACCGCAATCAGGGGGAGCTTCAGGTCAGGGGAAATACCGTCACCGCACGCTATTACCACTCCCCCTCGGAGGATGTCGGCGGGGCTGCCCACTATTTCCGCGGCGACGAGGTCGACGATGCTGCGGCGAAGTTCACCGAGGACGGATGGCTACGCACTGGCGATGTCGGCTCGATTACTCGCGACGGGTATCTGACAATTCAAGACCGCGCCCGCGACGTTATTCGCTCTGGCGGTGAGTGGATTTACTCAGCCCAGCTGGAGAACTTCGTTATGGAGTCCGAAGAGGTCGTGGAGTGTGCAATCATCGGCATGCCCGACAAGAAGTGGGGCGAGCGTCCCCTTGCGGTCACAGTGCTGTACCCGCACGTGCCTCCGACGAAGGAGACTGCCGAGCGGCTGCGCGATCAGCTCCGCCCGAAGCTGCCCAAGTGGATGCTGCCAGAGTACTGGACCTTCGTCCCGGTAATCGATAAGACCTCGGTGGACAAGTTCGACAAGAAGGATTTGCGCGCCCACCTGAGTGCCGGAGAGTACGACGTCCTTAAACTCAAAGGCCCTGGTGAGAAATAGAGTCTTTATCACAGCAATATTTGTTGATACGTCCGCATATTGTGTGTCAGAATTATCTCATGACGACGAACGAACTGACCACTCCCCTCATGCCGGCGGCCTTCATCGGCCACGGCACTCCGATGAACACTATCGAGTCCAACCGTTACACCAAGGCCTGGAACGAATTTGGCGCGAGCGTGCCGAAGCCCCACGGCATCCTCGCCATTAGTGCACACTGGTACGCTAATGCCACCCTGGTGACGGCAATGCCCAATCCGCGGACTATCCACGATTTTTACGGTTTCCCGCGAGAGCTCCACGAGTTCAATTACCCCGCTCCCGGCCTGCCCGAGCTGGCTCACGAGGTAGCCGAGGTTATTAAGCCAGACTGGGTTGGAATGGACGAGGACGGTTGGGGCATCGACCACGGAACCTGGTCCGTCCTCGCTCACGTTTTTCCGAAGGCTGACATTCCGGTAGTACAGCTGAGCATTAATGCCTTCAAGGGCATGGACTACCACATGGAGCTGGCCAAGAAGCTCAACGTCCTGCGCCGCCGCGGCATTCTGATTATCGGCAGCGGCAATGTGGTCCACAACCTGCGCGCAATCGACTTCTCCATCGCCGACGGCGGGTACGACTGGGCCCAGAGTTTCGACGAGAAGGCTCAGGAAATTATGCTCTCGGAGCCCGGCAACGTTATGAATCTGATGAAGGAGAAGGAATTCCGTCACTCCGTGCCGACCCCGGACCACTTCATCCCGCTGCTCTACATCGCAGCACTCGCAGAGACTGAGGGCCAAACCCCTGAGAAGTTCGCAGTCGGATACCAAGCCGGCAGTGTTTCCATGACCAGCTACCAGCTAGCCGGTGCGTAACCTCCCCTCGCAAGAAGAGGCTGGCCTCCGGGCCAGCCTCTTCTCTTTTGAAATTTAGCTCTCTACCTCGACCTTGACGGGCTCACCAATGCCAAGCTCCATCACCTTGATGCCCGACTCGCGGGCATCGTCGAGAATTTTCTCGGACACAGGCTCGGCGCCCAGCACCATACAGGTCGGGCCAGCGCCAGACAGGAACGCAGCGTAGCCGCGGTTGCGCAGGCGGTTAACCCACTCCGCTGTGACTGGCAGAACGTCGGCACGGTAAGGCTGGTGAAGTCGGTCGCGAGTGCCTTCCCACAGCAGCTCCGGATGGGACTGCAGCGCGGCCGTCATCACGGCCGTGCGCGAGACGTTGAATCGCGCGTCGACGTGCGAAACATCGCTCGGGAGCACCTGTCGCACAGCATTTGTGGAAGCGTGGAAGGACGGCACCAGAGCTGTCGCGCGAATCGATTCGTGCACCGGCACACCCACCGCGTGGTACTGCGGGGCCGTACGGCCGTCGACAGGCTTATCCGTCCAGCTCACTACAGCACCGCCGAGGACCGATGCTGCGGCGTTATCCGGGTGGCCTTCGAATACCGAGGACTCCTGGATGACCTGCTCGTCGGTAAGCGGGAAGCCTGCCAGACCGTTGGCGGCGGCGACACCGGCGACGGCGGCGGCAGCGGAAGAACCTAGGCCTCGCGATTGCGGGATGACGTTGTGGCAGACCACGGACAGGCCCGGGGCCTCCACCCCCGCTGCGCGCAGGCCGGCGCGAATTGCGCGGACGACCAGGTGCGACTCGTTGCGGGGAAGATCGTCCTCGCCCTCACCGTGAATCTCCACGGCGACACCGGACTCGGTGACCTCGACCTCGACAATGTCGTAGAGGGAGACCGCAAGGCCTAGCGTGTCGAAACCGGGGCCGAGGTTCGCCGAAGAACCCGCGACCGTGACGCGTACCTTCTGTCCTGGGAAAAGTTCCTGAGCCACCTTAGACGTCCATTCCCTCGATGCGGATGACGTTGTTGACGGCCAGGACTGCGTCGTTAGCGCGAAGCTGCTCGACGGTGTCCTCAAGCTCCTTCTCGAGCGCCTGATGCGTGACGATAACCAGGCGAGCACCCTCGTCGGACCCCTCCTGGCGCACGGTACGCAGGGAGATACCGTTGTCGGAGAAGGTGCGAGCGACATCGGCGAGAACGCCAACGCGGTCATCTACGTGCAGGTCAATGTGGTAACGAGTGCGCACTTGTCCAAAGTCCAGAATCGGGAGGTTGGCGTAGGTGGAATCGCCCGGGGCACGACCGCCGTGGACGATATTGCGGGCGGCGGCAACCAGGTCGCCGAGGACAGCCGATGCGGTCGGGTTACCGCCGGCACCGTTACCGTAGAACATCAGGCGACCCGCAGCCTCGGCCTCGATGAAAACAGCATTGAAAGACTCGCGGACGGTCGCCAGCGGGTGGCGACGAGGGATCAGGGCCGGGTAGACACGGGCGGAAATAGCCTCGGAGCCGTCCTCATCCACCACGCGCTCACAGGTGGCAAGCAGCTTAATGGTGCAATCGGCGCTCTTAGCTGCAGCGATGTCCTCCGCGGTAATCTTGGAGATTCCCTCGCAGTAGACGTCGGCCGCGGTCACGCGGGTGTGGAAAGCCAGGCCTGCGAGAATCGCGGCCTTCGATGCGGCATCGTGGCCCTCGACGTCGGAGGTCGGGTCGGCCTCTGCGTAGCCCAGGCGGGTCGCCTCTGCCAGCATCTCCTGGTAGTCCGCGCCGGTGGAGTCCATCGCGTCCAGAATGAAGTTCGTGGTTCCGTTAACGATGCCGACGACCTTGTTGACGGTATCGCCCGCTAGCGAGCGACGCAGCGGACCGACGACCGGAATCGCCGCCGCGACTGCCGCCTCGAAGAAGAGATCCACCCCGGAGGAGTCGGCGGCGTCGGAAAGCTCCGCTCCGTGCGCCGCAACCAGGGCCTTGTTAGCTGTAACGACGGACTTGCCCGCGCGCAGCGCCTCGAGGACGACTCGACGCGGGTAATCGATACCGCCGATAACCTCGATGACCAGGTCGACATCGTCGCGCTGGACCAGCGAGAATGCATCGTCGGTAATCAGGTCCGGATTAACATTCGGGCGCGGCTTCGACTTGTCGCTCACCGCTACTCCGACGACCTCAACGGGTCCGCCGATACGGCGCTCGAAGTCCTCAGACTTCTCATTCAGCAGGCGCAGCACCTCGGTGCCGACCGTGCCGAGACCGAGAATGGCTACTCCGACCTTCTGGCCTTCGCCCTTTCCTGGGTTATTCGTTGCGGCAGTCATCGTGGGGTTTCACACTCCAGGCTAAGTAAGTCTTGTACGGTTTCTCTTCTTAAAATTTGGGTTGCCGCACCGTCCTTCACGGACACCACCGGCGGGCGGGTCAGCATGTTGTAACGGCTGGCCATTGCGTAACAGTATGCACCAGTCGCAGCCAGGGCGAACAAGTCACCCTCGACAATGTCATCCGGGTACGCGGCATCGTTAATCAGAATGTCGCCCGACTCGCAGTGCTTTCCTACGACGCGGGTCGGGATGCGGGAGCCAGAAACTTCTCGATTAACTACTCGACCATCATAGACCGAGCGGTACAGTGCCGGGCGGATATTGTCGCTCATTCCCCCATCCACCGACAGATACCGCCTGGTCACGCCGTCATCGACGGTGACGTCCTTCAGGGTGCCGACCTCGTAGACCGTGACCATCGATGGTCCGACAATCGCGCGGCCGGGCTCGACTGCAACGTGCGGGGTAGGAATACCGATTCGCTGCGCAAGCTCCTCGACGGCGCGCAGAATCTCGTCGGCAAGCGGGGCTACCTCGAGGGGCTGCTCGCCGGCGGTGTAGGCGATGCCGAAGCCGCCACCTAAGTCGAGGATGGTGAAGTGTTCAGAGATTTCCACTCCGTGGCGCGCGACGAGCTGTTCGACGACACCGAAAACACGCTCGGCGGCGAGGATGAAGCCGTCCGAGTCAACGATTTGGGAGCCGATGTGGCAATGCAGACCAACCAGACGCAGGTTCGGGTCGGCCTCGACAGCGTCGGCGGCAGCGAGGGCGGAGCCGGAGGCGATGGAGAAGCCGAACTTCTGATCCTCGTGAGCGGTTGCGATGAACTCGTGGGTATGAGCCTCCACGCCGGGCTTGACGCGGACCAAAACGTCTTGGACGACGCCGGCCTCAGCGGCCACCTCGGACAGGCGGCGCAGCTCAGAGCGAGAATCGAGGACGATTCGACCCACGCCTGCCGAAACGGCATCGCTCAGCTCCGACCGCGACTTGTTATTTCCGTGGAAGGTCATGTCTGCGGCCGGGAAATCGGCTGCGAGGGCCACGGCCATCTCGTTGCCAGAGGCGACGTCGAGGTGCAGCCCCTCCTCCCTGACCCAGCGGGCGATGGCCTTGGAGAGGAACGCCTTGGATGCGTAGTGGACGTTGCCAGACCCGCGGAAGGCCTCAGCGATGGCGCGGCAGCGGGAACGGAAGTCCGCCTCATCTACTACGAAGACTGGCGTGCCATACTCTTCGGCGATTTCGGTAAGGCTGACGCCGCCGACCTCGACCGACCCCGGGCGGGGCTCGTCAGCACCACGGCGGCGCGCGGTGGACGGCCAAACGTGAGCGGGCAGATCATTGAATCCGGTTGAGTCCGGGCGGGTGTATCCGCCGAGTTCGAATCCGTTGCCGAGAATTGGCACGCTTTATCTCCTTTTCCTCCCTGCCGGCGGCGTAGGCGGGGAACCCCTTGGGTTAGGTCTTACATCCGCTCCGGGGCGGTCACGCCGACAAGCCCCAGCGCGTTGGCGAGTGTCTGTCGAGTGGCCTCGGCCAGGCCCAGGCGAGCACGGTGGAGGTCTGTGGCCTCCTCGCCGGACTTAGGCAGGATCTGACAGGCGTCGTAGAAACGGTGGAACACGCCGGCAAGCTGCTCGGCGTAGCGGGCGATGCGGTGCGGCTCGCGCAGCTCTGCGGCCGCCTTCACAATTGCGGGGAACTCACCGATCGTGCGGATCAGCTCGCCCTCGCGGTCCTCCACCAGCAGGCCGAAGTCGGCACCCTCGCTGCTTACGCCAGCCTCTGCGGCGCGACGACCGATCGAGCAGAGTCGAGCGTGGCCGTACTGCACGTAGTAGACCGGGTTGTCGCTGGACTGAGAAGCCCATAGCTGCAGGTCGATATCGAGGCTGGAATCGACGGAGGAGCGAATCAGCGCGTAGCGCGCAGCATCCACACCAATGGCCTCTACGAGGTCGTCCAGGGTAACGACGGTTCCGGCACGCTTGGACATCCTCACAGCCTTACCGTCGCGCAGGAGGTTGACCATCTGTCCGATGAGGACCTCAACGCCGTCCGCGTTGTAGCCCAGCGCAGCGGCGGCAGCGCGCAGGCGGGCGATGTAACCGTGGTGGTCAGCACCGAGCATGTAAATGGCGAGGTTGTGACCGCGGTCAAACTTATTCTTCACGTACGCGATGTCACCCGCGATGTAGGCGGCATCGCCGTCGGATTTGATGACCACGCGATCCTTGTCGTCGCCGTAGTCGGTGGACTTCAACCACCAGGCGCCGTCGTGCTCGTATAGCTTGCCGTTTTCTTTGAGGGAGTTGACCGCCGACTCCACCTCTCCGGACGCGAAGAGGGAGTTCTCGTGGAAGAACACGTCGAAGTCGGTGCCGAACTCGTGCAGGGACTCCTTGATGTGGGCGAACATCATCTCGACGCCTGCGGCGCGGAAGTTCTCCTGAACCTGCTCGTCGGTTCCTTGGAGCGCTGCCGGGTTGCCCTTGAGCACCTCTGCGGCGATGTCGTGGATGTATTCTCCGCCGTACCCGTCCTCCGGAGTCGGCAGCCCCTTCGCCGCCGCGACGAGGGAATTCGAGAAGCGATCAATCTGGCGTCCGTGGTCATTGAAGTAGTACTCGCGGGTGACCTTGGCTCCGGTGGCGGTCAACACGCGGCCGAGGGCATCGCCGACGGCAGCCCAGCGGGTTCCACCCAGGTGAATCGGCCCAGTCGGGTTCGCAGAGACGAATTCCAGGTTGACGTCGAGGTCGGCGTTGATGTCTGAGTTACCCCAGGCCTGGCCAGCGGCCAGGACTTCCGCGACAATCTTGCCCTGCGCGTCCGCAGCCAGGCGGATGTTAATGAAGCCGGGGCCTGCGACCTCAGCTACGTCGACGCCCTCCGAGTTGCTGAGCCCCTCAGCAATCTCCGTTGCCAGGTTGCGCGGCACCATGCCTACGCGCTTGCCCAGCTGCATGGCGATATTCGTTGCGTAATCGCCGTGCTCCGGGTTTCGCGGACGCTCAACGGTGGGGGCCTCCGGCACGAGGGAGACATCAGCATCGTGCGACGCCAGCACGTCGACAGTGACTTTTCGGACTAGTACAGCAAGATCAGCAGGATTCACGATTGCCTATCCTATTAGGTCTGCCACAGCCGAGGGAACTTTACCCTCCCCGTTTTCCATTCGCTTGCCGACGATGCCCTCCTGCCCCTATTCTCCCCGCCCCGGCGCGGCACTCGCGGTAAGTGTGAAAGTTCCCACTCTCGCTCTGTCCTTTCACGATAAAGCTCGCCGGTGTTTTTGACGTAAAATTCATACCAAGTACAACTGCATAGCCTTACCCACTAAAACCCCTTTGGAGTCACCGTGAAGGTAGCACTATTCGCAACCTGCATCGGAGACACGATGTTTCCGGACGCAGTCCAGGCCACCGCCAAGATTCTGACTCGTCTCGGATGCGAAGTCGTCTTCCCCACCCAGCAATCCTGCTGTGGACAGATGCACGTCAACACCGGTTATCAGAAGGAAATCCTTCCGCAGCTGGATAATTACGCAGATGCTTTCTCCGACTCGTCGATTGACTATGTCGTCGCGCCGTCGGGCTCCTGCGCCGGCGCTGTACGCCACCAGCACCCGATGATTGCCGAACGCTACGGCACCAAGTCTCAGGCAACCTCAGCCGTCGCCTGCGCCAACAAGACCCTGGACCTCTCCGAGTTCATCATCGACGTCGCGGGAGTCACCGACGTCGGGGCGTACTTCCCGCACTCGGTCACCTACCACTCGACCTGCCACAGCCTGCGTGTTCTTAAGGTCGGAGATCGCCCCTGGAAGCTGCTGTCCGCAGTCGAGGCGATTGACCTGCGCGAACTGCCCGGCGCTGCCGAATGCTGCGGCTTCGGCGGCACCTTCTCGGTGAAGAACGCCGAGACCTCTGCGGCGATGGTCGCGGACAAGACGGCTAATATCCGCGCTACTAACGCCGAGTTCGTCACGGCCGGTGACGCATCCTGCTTGCTTAACATCGGTGGTGCTCTGCGCCGTCAGAATGCGGGCGTCCACGCGGTACACCTCGCCGAGATTCTCGCGTCCACTAAGGAAAATCCCTTTGACCTACACAAGCGCCAGGAAGTTCTTCTGCGGGGTGAGAAGTAATGGCTCCCGTCAACGTTGGAATGCCCACGCTGCCTCCGCGCGCTCCGAAGGGCGTCGGCCACATCCGCGGTTCCCGCGGCTTTACCAAGGCCGCCCACGACGAACTGCAGAACACCCGCATGCGCCAGAATGTTGGCCATGCCACCCGCACCATTCGCACCAAGCGTGCGAAGGTCGTGGCGGAAAAGAACGACTGGGAGCAGCTGCGCCTGGCCGGCAGCCACATCAAGCGCGATGTCATGGCTCGTATGCCCGAGTTATTGGAGCAGTTCGAAGCTTCCGTCACGGCCGCCGGCGGCCACGTCCACTGGGCGCGTGACGCCGCCGAAGCTAACCGGATCGTCACCGAGCTGGTCAAGGAAACCGGCGAGGAGAAGGTCGTCAAGATTAAGTCGATGGCGACTCAGGAGATTGGCCTGAACGAGGCTCTCGCGGATGCCGGCATCACCGCTCGCGAGACCGACCTCGCTGAGCTGATTGTCCAATTGGCTGACGATATGCCTAGCCACATCCTGGTCCCGGCTATTCACCGCAACCGCGAGGACATCCGCGAGATTTTCCTCAAGGGTATCCCTGGAGTGGATCCGGATTTGCAGGCGAACCCAGCCGACCTGGCTGAGGCATCCCGCAAGTTCCTGCGCGAGCAGTTCATGGAGGCCAAGGTCGCGATCTGTGGCGCCAACTTCGGTGTCGCAGAGACCGGGACCGTCGCCATCGTGGAGTCCGAGGGAAACGGACGCATGTGTCTGACTCTGCCGGAGACTCTGATTTCCGTGATGGGCATCGAGAAGCTTTTGCCCACATTCCAGGATCTCGAGGTCTTCCTGCAGCTGTTGCCGCGTTCGTCGACAGGCGAGCGCATGAACCCCTACACCTCCCTGTGGACCGGTGTGACGGAGGGTGACGGCCCGAAGAACTTCCACATCGTCCTGTTGGACAACGGCCGCTCCGCGACCCTTTCTGACCCGATCGGCCGCGAGGCTCTCAAATGCATCCGATGCTCGGCTTGCCTGAATATCTGCCCGGTTTACGAGCATGTCGGCGGTCACGCCTACGGCTCGGTATACCCGGGCCCGATCGGCGCGATTCTATCGCCGCAGCTGACCGGCATGGATTCCTATGATGACCCGAACGCCTCCCTGCCGTATGCGTCGTCCCTGTGTGGTGCCTGCTTCGAGGTTTGCCCGGTGCGCATCGACATCCCTGCCGCTCTGCTGGAGCTGCGCCATAAGAAGGTCAGCGAGCACACCCCGCCGGTCGAGGGCAAGATCTTCAAGACCCTCGGCTTCGTGATGGGCAACCAGAGGATCTGGGACATGACGGTGAAGATGGCTTCCCTGGCTCGAGTTCTCGGCCTGAAGGATGGCGAGATTCACTGGCTGCCACTGTTCCTCGGCGGATGGGCCGACGCGCGCGATACCCCGGTGCCGCCGAAGACCCCGTTCCGCAAGCTGTGGAAGTCGGATGAGTTGAAGTCCGATCTCGCCCGCGAGTCGCAGAACCAGGTGCCCACGAAGATCAACGGCCGCGTCGCCGATGAGGAGGCCTAGGACATGACTAATTCAACCGCTAAGGAAGAAATCCTGGGCCGCATCCGCAACGCCCAGAAGATTGCATTTTCGGGCAAGGATCTTGCCTCCAGCGCCGGCGTCGTCACCGGCACCCCGGGTGAGCACTTCGCCGTCCCCCGCGACTACGAACGCACCTCCGATATGCCGCGCGAGGAGGTCATTTCGCTTGCCGACGAGCGCATCGCCGACTACAAGGCGGATGTCCGCCGCTGCAGCGCGGAGCCAGCGGAAATCAACGAGGCCGTGAAGAAGGCCGTTGCCGACGCAGGTGCCAAGATTGTTGGTATTCCATCCGGCCTCGATAAGGCCTGGGTCTCCGGCCTGGACGAGGGCAAAGGCGAAATTCGCGTTGACGAGGGTTTGGGAGTCCGCGACCTCGATGCCTTGGACGCGATCGTGACTAGCTCTGCCGTGACCTGCGCGGAGACTGGCACGATTTTCTTGGACGGCTCGCCTGCGTGCGGCCGCCGCGCGCTGACCTTGGTTCCGGACGTGCACATCTGTGTTGTTCCCGCCGACAGCGTGGTCTACGGCATCCCGGAGTCGATTTCGCGGCTGCGCGATGCCGATCCGACCGTGCCGATTACAATGATTTCTGGGCCCTCGGCTACCTCGGATATCGAGCTGAACCGAGTTGAGGGTGTCCACGGCCCCCGCACGCTGATGGTGATTATTGCAGGCTAGACGGTCAGGCGAGCCTCGCAGCGCTTGTTCAATAAACTTAAGACCCCGGCAGCTAAGTCTCCCCCAGGTATCCCGTTCCCACCTGGAGTTAGACTGCCGGGGTCTTTTGTCTGCGTTGCGTTTGCCTAACTCGGCTCCTGCGTAGCTGCCGCTACGGAGGCTCGCTCACTAGTCGATCTCTGCCATTGTGCGCAGATATGCCATGTGTGCCTCGAATGCGGACAGGCCCTTTTCCGTAAGACTTACCCAGACAACATCCTTAGCCCTGGTGGCGCCGTAATCCCGAGTTCGCGCAATATAGCCCGCCCCCTCCAATGCCAAAAGTTGTTTCGACAGCGTCGCGTCAGATACGTCTACGGCATCTCGAAGTTTTGCAAACTTCATTTCATAGCGAATTGTGCCCGCTACTGCCCCGTGGTAGCGGAGTGTCGCACAAATTTTCAGTCGATTGATTGGATGGATAGTGGGGTCGAATTCCGGCTGCGCACAACCGTTGCCCTGCTCCATCAGTCCAGCCACCCCTTAACGAAGGCCAGCAGCGTCAACCCGGCTGCCAAGGTCCCGAGCAGCACCGATAGCACAAGGTTCTCGTCGGTAAGTGTCCCTGCAATGATGATGATCCACATAGGCACGAGGTAAGCGAAACTTCTATACGTGGCACGCGGGTCAGCTGCGAACGGGTCCTGCCTCAATGCAAGCCGGACCGCACGTTTGCGGAACCTTAGTTCGTAGACGGCGATCACCAGCGCTAGCGCAGCCAAGGGAACGAAAGACCAGGCAGTGCCCCATACGATCAACCCGGTGCAGACTCCGAACAGAATTGAGGCCACGCCGACATATGCGGGGTGATAGCTCGTGCGAACTCTATTCTTTTCACTTTCCCCATCTACCAGACTGGGATCAATGGCCGAGAGTTCCTTGAGTGCCGCTCGGGCATCCACCGGTGAGATCTGATCAGCCTCAGCTACTTGGCGCTGCTTAGCACCCGGCTTGTTTTCCATAAGGGAAATCATATTACTTTCCACACCGGAAAACAATGCCTTGCACCCCATTGGAGTATTGGCATGACAACTTATTGTCGAGGTGACTAGACAGCCTGATTCTCTCCTCTCTAGACACCCCCTCCCCCGCTAACAAGGAGCAACAATGAGCGCAATAATCAAGAAGTTTTCAATCGCGGGAGATCCCCGGTTGCCCGGCGAGCACCTTACTCTGCCTGCGACGAAAGGCCTCTCGACCATCCGCATGCTCTACTCGCTCGAGGGTGTCCTAAACGTCGACGGTGAAGACCTTGCCCAGCAGGCAGCATCGCTCCGCATGAGGAGGGCCGTTTTGCACGCTACCCCGACGGCACTGTCAGCCGACCGCAGCAGTAGATCGACTCCCCCCATCCGAATACAACAAAACCCGCTTGAACTAGCAAAACCGCAGTTCAGGCGGGTTTAAAATTGTGCCCCCGAGAGGAGTCGAACCTCCGACCTTCGGTACCGGAAACCGGCGCTCTATCCACTGAGCTACGGGGGCGTGCCGCGCTCTGCGCAACGACTTGAAATATTACCACCCCGTCGAAGCCTTTTACCAAAGGCCCGGCGAAAGTGTCATTTTGCTACGCGGACTCCGCAATGGGGCAGATGACGGGGACGCCGTCGTCGTCAAGCACACGCGCGCGAAGACCGTAGGCCTCCTGCAGCAGATTGGGGGTGAGCACTTGCGCGGGACTGCCCTGCGCGAGCACTCGACCTGCAGAGAGGACCACAACCTGATCGCAGTAGCGCGCCGCCAAGTTCAGATCATGAATGGCGACCAGGGCCAGGCAGCTGCGCTGCGTGACCTCCGCGCGGATGAGCTGCAGCAGCTCCACCTGGTGTCGCAGGTCGAGAGCAGAGGTGGGCTCGTCGAGGAGCATGACCTCCGGGTTTCGCACCAGCATCTGGGCCACGGCCACGAGTTGGCGCTGACCTCCGGAGAGCTCGCCCACGAAACGGTCGGCCAAATGCTCGATACCTACCTTGCGCAGCGCCGCCGCCGTCTGCTCGAGACTCCCCGAGCGCTGGCGGAAAATTCCACCACCGGACGCCAAACCAGCCCTTCGCCCGGACACGAGTACCGACTCGAAGGCGGTCAGCGATGCCGTCGAGGGCAGGTCCTGCGGCACGTACCCCACCGCATCGCGCAACTCGGCTCCGGCGAGAGCCCTCGCCTGCTCGTCGCCCGCAACAGTTCCCTCCGCGCGCGAAACCACCACCTCACCGCCGCTGGGCTTGCGGATTCCCGCAATAGTGGTCATTAGTGTGGACTTGCCGGCCGCGTTCGGACCAAGCAACCCAGTCACGGTTCCTGGGGCCAGTCTGCTTATCGACGCGCTCAATAACACCTTTCGCTTGCCGTATCCGGCGTGCACATCGCGAACATCAAGGAAAACGCTCATTAGTTCCACACCACCCTGCGGCGCATGAAGATTAGGGCGACGAAGAACGGGACACCCACAATCGCCGTGATAATGCCGATGGGGACAGCGACCCCGGGGACGACAGTAATCGACACCGCGTGGGCACCCGCCAGCAACACCGCCCCAGCCGCCATGGAAGCCGGGGCGAAGAAGCGCTGCTCCTCGCCCACCAGCATCCTCGCCACATGCGGGCCGACAAGTCCAATGAAGCCGATGATTCCGGCAAAAGCGACGGCCGTCGCGGCCAATAGAGATGCCACGACGAGCGTTGCGATGCGCAGCCTCTCGACATTGATGCCCATGGCCTTCGCCCGTGTGTCACCGAGCCGCAGCGCGGTCAGGGCCCAGGCGTACTTGATACTAAAGGGAATTGCGATTGCCAACGCTAGAGCAATAATTCCGTTGGAAATCCATGTGGCACGCTGCAGTGACCCCATCGTCCAAAAGACGATCTGCTGCAGGGCCTCCGTCGTGGCGCGGTACTGAAGAAGCGCCAGCAGCGCCTGAAAAAGGAATACCAGGCCGATGCCGAGGAGAATCATAGATTCCTTGCCGGAGCCGCGCCAGATTGAGGCCGCGGCGACAATCGCCACGGCGATGATTGACGACATCCAGGCCACCGCAGCCAAGTTGAACTGAGGGTGTGGAATTAGTACCCACCCCAGAACGATCGAGCTCGCCCCGCCGAATGCCGCGGCCGCGGAAATCCCCAGAGTAAAAGGCTCTGCCAGAGGATTATCGAGGATTGTCTGCATCTGCGACCCCGCCAGGGACAAGGCTGCTCCGATGAGGACTGCCATTACGGAGGCGGGAAGGCGAAGGCTCCACAGCACAGTCCGGGTCGTCTCGTCGACGGAATCCGGGGCGAAAATACCGCGGAGAATGTCGCCAACTGTCAGCTGAACCGGGCCAACGATGGTGGCAACTACGAAAGCTCCGAGTGCCAACAACGCCAGCGCCACGATGATTGCGGACTTCCGCGCAGAACGACGCCTGTACTGAGCGGCCGAATCCGCCACCGAGGTCTCGTCGGCAAGCGCAGTAGAGGGCACGGCCGTGTCGAGTTTAGTCATGGGTGATTCCTGAGTTGAAAGTGCGAATTATGCGTGGAGGAGGGCTACTTTTCCGGCTCTAGCGACCCGCGGCAGCGGTGACCTCGGCGGCCGACAGGGTTGCGAAGAACTCGCCGCTGAGCTCGAAAGGCAGGTAGTCCGCGTGGAACTTGGCGAAGTCGGCCGCTGGATTAAGGTCTGCGAACTCGTCCGGATGCAGCCACTTCGCGAACTGCTCCAGAGCAAAGACGTTGTACGGGGAGTCGTAAAACTGATGGAAGACAGCGTGCAGCTCGCCCTCCTTCGGAGCCTTCAGGGAATCAAAACCCGGGGTGGCGAGCAGACCTGCAAGCGTCTTTTCCGCGGTCTCCCGGGTGGCGCCGTAGCCCAGTTCGACGTGCGGCAGCACCTCGGGCTTCTTCGGATCCTTCGCCCACGATCCGCCCGTGGCGAAGATCCGCTCCGGCTGGACCGACAGCACCTTCTCGGCAGTAACATCGCCGGACTCGGTGTCGAGGAGGGTATCACCCAGGTTCTCGCCACCAGCGGCATTGACGAGATCGCCGAGGTTGGAGTTCTTCACGGTCGAGCAGCAGTCCTTCAGTCCTGCCGCGCGCCAGACGAGGGTTTTCGGCTTGTCCTGAATCTTGGCGGCGCGAGCGACAATCGAATCGACCTTGTCGGTGTAGAAGTCGGTGAATTTCTTGGCCGATTCCTTCTCGTCGAGGATATCCCCCAGCAGCTTCACCGACTTAGGAGTGTTTTCCAGCGGCTTCTGGCGAAAGTCGGTGAAAACGTATTTCAGGCCCGCCTGGTCCAGCTTCTCGAGGAAGCCAGACTGCTCGGCGGCCTTCTTGTGGTCAAGGGTCATGACGACGACATCCGGCTTGTGCGAGATGAGATTCTCAACGGTGACGTCTCCCTTGTGAATCTGACCAATCTGTGGGAGTTCGCCGACCTTCGGCGCCGCGTCGACCAGCTTCTTTTCGAAGGAGGGCGCAGCCGCGTGAAGGTCACTGCCGATGGCGACCACATGCTCTGCAGGATTTTCGCGGTCGAGCATTGCAGCCGCAAACATGGCCCGCCCCTCGCCCAAGATGACGCGTTCCGGTTTCTTCTCAAAGGAAACGTTACGGCCGACGACGTCGGTCACGGTGAGCGCGGCACCCTTGACGCCAGGACCAGCTGCATCAGCATCTTCACTGGAGGAATTGCAGGCAGTCGCAGTAAGCGTCAACGCCGCACAACCCAGCACAGCTAGAATCTTCGAATTCTTCATCGTCGAGTTTTTACTCCCAGGTGTACTTCACCGTTGGTCGACACAGGCGCGAGAGAAACGATGATAAGCCCCTCCCCGAACGCTAGGCGTCACTAGTCTGCGACGACGAGTGAGTCGTCGAGCCAACAGGAATAATGAGTATGGCTAGCCTTACCTGTTATGTAAAGCCAGTGTTACCTTACCTGATTAAGTGTGCATAAAAAGAAACGCCCTCTCCCAAAGCGGGAAAAGGGCGTTGGCGGGCGCTGTAGTAGTCCGCCGTGGACCCTAGCCACCAGTTTTTCTCGGCGGATGCGGTTAAGCAGAAGCCTAAGTGGGCAGCTATGCGCGGCGCAAAACAGCGTGGAAGCACTTCATCATGTTGACCCGATCTTCTTCAGACAACTGGCCGATAACCTCAGTGCGCACGGTGTCGACATAGTCCGGGGTTGCTTCCACGAATACATGCCGGCCAACACCTGTGAGGACAATGACGTAGTCAGAGTCGGGGTCTTCACCAGGCTCCTCTGTATGCACGAGACCACGCTTTACCAGTCGGTTTGTATGCAAGAGTGCGCGCGGGTGATTCCACTTGAGTCGGTCACACACCTGGTCTACATGCATGATGCCGTCTTCAGTTTCATGCAACGCAATAAGCAGGGTGAAGTCCGCGAAGGTCAGGCCGGTGCGGGAACGGAGGCTACGTTCGATATTGCGCTCGACTCCGCGGAAAGCAGCCACCATCGTTTGCCAGAAAAGCTGTTCGTCATCGTTCAGCCATTCGTAAGAGTTCATACCCGATAAGGCTAATGGTGATTGCCTCTGCCCGGGCGAGAATCATCGATATAGAACCCAATTGTTATAAACCGACCAAGGGCTCGAGTTCTTCTAGCTCTCGCGGTCGCGCTGCTGGTCCGCCACGTCCGCGATTTGGTTGAGTACGCCGGAAATCTTCTCGTAGTCGGTGTCCTGCCCCAGGACATCGAAGATAACCCGACGGACCAATCGAACGTGGTTCGGGGCGGCCTTTTTGATGATTTCCAGGCCGTGCCCGGTCAGCTGCACGTCGATGCCGCGGTTGTCACACTCGCAGCGCTCCTTGGTCACCAGACCGCGACGTTCCATACGAGTAATCTGGTGCGACATGCGGCTGCGATCCCAGTCAAGAGCATCGCACAGAGCACGCATGCGGACAACATTGCCCTCCGCCTCCGAGAGGACAACGAGCACCGAGAAGTCTGCGGTGGAAATATCCAGCGTCTCTTGGAGCTGCAAATCAATCGCCCTATCGACAGCTCGCTTCGCGTTAAGAATCGAACGCCATAGTTTCTGCTCTTGATCGGTTAACCACTGAACTTCCTGCATACCCACTGAGCCTACCTTATTGCCAGGTCAACAATTTTTAAAAGGCGGGCATCTTTTACGCGATCGAAGCGATTTTCGTCACATGTCAGCACAATAACCTGCATGTCTCGGCCCGCGCGGGCGATTGCGTTGTTCATTCTCCGCAATCGATTCTCATCAGAATAGCCCAACGCATCATCAATAATCACAGGCGCCCCCTGACCGCCTTCCATCACACCGGCAACGGCGAGACGAAGCAGGATGTCCAGCTGCTCCTGGGCTCCTCCGGAGAGGTCCGAAACCGCGAAACTGCCCTGCGCATTCGAGCGTGAGGAAATCTCCAGCGACTCACTCATTTCAAACGTCGTATCCGGGCCGAACACGTTTCCACCGTATTCATCCAGCTTCTTCAAAAGCGGCGCCGCGATCGCCGCACGAGACTCCTTACGCGCTTTCACCAGCGTCTCGTACAGGGTCTTCGCCGCCAGGGCGCGCCGGGACACGGAAGCCCACTGCCGTTGCGCCCTTTCCACTGCCCCTTCGGCAGCGGCCAGCTTCTCGTTGGCACTGTCGAAGTAATCGAGGTGGACTCGAATTTCATTGCGCCGCTTCTCCAGCGCGGCCAAGCGCGCTTCGGTGCGTTCCACTCGACCGCGGGCGCCTTCAAGCGAATCCGCCACGTCTTCGGCATCGCGCTTTGAAAGCTCCGCCTGTGCCTCCGCGAAACTGGCGAGCTCATTTTCAAGCTCCTTTTTGCGGTTTTCCACCGTGGCATAGACCTCGGCGTCCGAGGCTTTTTCCCGAGCACCGCTTAGAGCATCTGCTCGTACCTTCTCAACCGAGCGGGCGCTCTCCAGGTTACTGACAGCCTCCATGTACTTTTCCTGCGCTGGCCGCCTGGCGAGCACACTCAAAACGCCGTCGGCTTGCTCTCGCTTTTCTTCGGCCTGCCTTCGAGTCTTGGCCAAGTCCTCGAGTTTGGCCTTCGCAGACTCAATACTGATTTCCTCGGGAGCAGGCTCCCCGGACAGTTCCTGATAGCGCTCGGCCGCTATGTCTACGCCTGAGGTGACGCTATCTAGGTCCTCCTGCACGCTCAGAAAATCCCTGTTCTCAGATGCTTCTTCCAGCGCAACCTCCAGCCTCTCGGCTTCCAGCTCAGCCTGCCGACGCCGCGTATTCGACTGCTGAGCTTCCTCGGGCGAATCCACCCCTAGATTTTCCAGGAGGTCACGCAGCTTTTCCTCGGCCCGGTGGACCTCTCGTTGCGATTTTTCCGCTCCAGTTCCGGGGCTGACCTCGATATCGATATCGCCAACAGCGAAGGCCACCGGTGACGTGATGTAACGGGTGACCGCCTCGCCTTCCGGTGAAACAGTCACTTTTTCACCATCGACTGTCAGCTCAGCGGCAGCTTTCGCTGTCACCTTCGCTACAGGACTTGCGGCCTGCAACACGGCCATAGCAGTCCGAAGGATTCCGGCTGCCTTCTGTACCTCTTCGAGGGCACTGTCCTCCACGGGATTCTTGGCAATTGCGGCACGATGCTCGGCAAGTTTTTCGCGCAGTGACTCAATCTTTTCAACTCGGGCAGACAGCTTTTGCTTAGTATCGCGCAACTCCGCGAGTTGGACTTCTACGGCTGCGGTGTCTTCCGCTTTTCGGGCAGCACGGTATTCCTTCACCGCAGCATCTCGTTTGGCCTGCGCCTTGTCAATGTTGTTTTTCTCTGACAAATACGATTTCTCGAGTTCGCTCGCAGCCTGTTGAACCGACTGGACCAACGCAGAGGCCTTATCGAGCTCCCCAATCAACGCCTCTCGGTCTTGCTGAGTTTTCACCGCCGAGTCATAACGCTGCTGCGCTGACTCGCTTTTTTGCCTTGCAGCATCGACGGCAACGCGAAACTTTTGTAGTTCCTCAGCAGCTTCAGCCCAACGCGCGACTTCGGCTACCGCAGTCGGAAGTAGCTCACGCTGCGCTTTCTGGTTTTCCTCATTGTTGTTGGCTTCCTCGTTGAGAGCATCGAACTCCCGAACCTTTTCCGCCGCCTCGTCCCGCACCCGCCGAGCTTCGCTGAGGGCTGTTTCCACGTCGGTAAGCGCCTTCTTTGGCTTGCCAGCCTTGGTGTAGAACTCGTGGAAGATTTGCTTGACGGCATCGAAAATCCCGCTTTCGGCCGCGGTTTCAGCTCGCTGTCCGGTGGCAGTCTGCAGTGCATTGGTGATCTGTGTGAAGCCGCCGAGAGACAGCGTTTTCTGCGCCTGCCCTTGCTCCGCCACGAAAACCTGCCACAGGTTTTCCGTATCGGCGCTATCCCGGCGCTGCTCTAGCCACTTCTCCGCTGCTTCATCTTTAAGCGTTCCAGGATGCGGTGTGTGAACCGTGATAGTGGTTCCGGCATCCTTAGTAGTTCCGAACGTTTTGTCCAGGGTGAACTCATAGCCATCGAGCTCCATGCGGACTTTAATCCTCGGTTTGTCCTGCGTGTTATGGCTATACAAGCTGAGAGCTTCAGCCGCACGGGACTTCCACTTCACGGTCAACGCGGCTTCCAACGCGTCCGCGATGGTTGTCTTTCCAGACTCGTTCTCGCCCGAAATGACAACCACACCGCGGTCAGCGATGTCCCGAACGGCCAGGGAGTCAATCCCGCGCACATTGTGCATCTCAATTTCGTGGAAACGCATGCTGTTACTCTTTCTCCCCGACTAGCCTGGCCAACAACCGCAGAGCATCTGCCGCCGCCTGCCGGTCTTCCTCTGCAATGGAAGTGCCATCGTCGTTATGCCCCTGGCTTCGAGCGCTGAGCTCGTGAGCTGCCTTCAGCGGGTATCCACTGAGACCCAGTCGCTCGATGTCGTGCACTTCGGCTACCACAGTTAGATCGCTACCACTTTGTCTGCGATAAAGCGCGGCGAACCTAGATGCCTGAACGGCCATGCGCGCTTCAAACTCCGATATTTCCGCAAGATTCACGCTGCCTCGAAGCGAGTACTTAACTGCCGTAGTCGTCTTTCCGGGCAGCGCATCTAGTTCCGCGAAGAAATCTTCCACGTCGGAAAAACTCATTACGTCTTTGCTAATCGCGTGAAAATGCCAAGCGCCCACGGGGGTCGGGGTCACTGTCACCGTAGATGTTCCATCTGAGACTGTTGACCTCGGCTTATCGACGTCCACAACCAGGACGTTTCCGGAATCGTGTTCCTTGTCGTCGTAGGCTGTGGTCTCGTGAGCGCCCGAGAACCAAACGCGCCCTGCGCCATCCAACTGCGCGGTGGAATGCGAATCACCTAATGCGACGTAGTCGAGTGCTCCGCGGGATTGCGCGCTCCGAATCTCGTCGATGTCGATGGTGGCACCTGCATCCTGCCCGAAGCCTTCAACCTGCCCGTGTGCTAGCACGATGCGAATGTCCTCAGTTGCTTCCAACTGCGATACCACTTGGCCAACGATGTCCTCAGCGGAGTACTTCCCTCTCACCGGAACTCCAACGATTTCGACGCCTTCCCGCACCTGAATCGGCTCGCTATCTCTAACTACATGGATTCCGGCTTTCTTCAGACTATTAAAAGCCGGACGTAGGTAAATCGACGATGCGTCCAAAGCATCATGGTTTCCAGGAAGCAGGTACACCGGGACGGGCAGTTGAGAAATCCTGTCGACGGCGCGCTGAAAAACTCGCTCGGGCAACGTATTCGAATCGAAAACATCGCCAGCTACAACGATGAACTCTGCGCCTTCCGCGACCGCCAAGGCACCGATTCGATCGATCGCAGCCAGACGGTCTTCGTCAAAACGCGATTGTGCCTCGCCCTCATTCTCTTCGAGGAACCAACGAGTCATGCCCAACTGCCAATCAGACGTATGGATAAATCTCACCATGGTTTTGCCGTCCCTCCTACTTCTCCCGCTGAGACAGGCTCAGAGCCTGCTTCAAGTGATACCAACAGTCTTCCAGGTCGGACACCGCCCTAATCGTCTCCCGCGAGATGACGCAAGTGGGCTGAAGTGCTTCGTGCAGCAAGCTGCGGTCAGTAAGCACCAGTGGATCGATTTCTTCCAATTCCGGAACCTCGACTCGTGGCAGATCACGCCCCCAAAAATCGGTGTCGACAGGCCGTGGCCGGGCAACCGGTTCAGCGTGACTCGAAGTCTCGTCCACGACTTTCAGTTCCGGCTTGGTCTCAGGCCGGACCTGTCCGCCGAGGCCCAGGCGTTTAGGCGCACGACGCGGCTTTTCAGCGGTGAGCTCCGCCAGCCGACGCTGC
The DNA here is from genome assembly GCF_001274895.1 of Corynebacterium lactis RW2-5. NCBI lineage: Bacteria > Bacillati > Actinomycetota > Actinomycetes > Mycobacteriales > Corynebacteriaceae > Corynebacterium > Corynebacterium lactis. The sequence continues at coordinate 1,006,260 of NZ_CP006841.1, read as the reverse complement.
AGCTCGCGGGTTGGGTATCCTCTGAGCTCCAGAAGTGAGAGGGGCTCATCATCGATTTGCGAGACTAGCTGCGAGGCGACCGCCACCACATGCTTGCACACGGGCGCGGGATCAGGACACGTGCATTCACAGTAAACGTGCTCTTCGGTATCGCACAGGAGAGCCTCCATCTGGTCAAAAGGAAGTTCACCGCGCTCGAAATCACCGATTGCAGCAGGATTATCGACGAGCCATTGCAAAACGCGATCTACGTCGGTGCGGTCACGCCGTGGGAAGCGGATAAAGACTGAGAAAGGGTCGAGTTGGCTCCCCTGCACTTCGCCGAGAACGTAACCATCCGCAATGCGGGTACTCAGTACCTGGCCTTCTCGGTAATATTTCTCGCCACGACGGATTCGTCCTTCGTCGCAGCCCCGGAGAATAAATTCCCATGTCCAACGCGCGAACGTTGTACGTGGTTCCACAGCATCGCGCGTTTTCCGTCTACGCGCACCGTCCTGAAACGCCCCGGCCCAATCTTGCGTCGCCAGCAGCTTTTCTATAGCCGAACTCGCACTTGGCGTAGCCTCACCCGTTGTGCGACGCGTTCTGCACCGTTTACCGCTTTTGTTACCAGCTCGATTCTTTCCAAACTCGGCGAAGATAACGTTGTCGCCCCAGGTGACATCCTTAGCCGGATCGTTGTTGTCAATCGACATCTTTTACTTCCCTCCCCTCTGTCGCAGAACGAGCACATTATCGGAGTCCGTTCCATCGGACGGGTCTTCTCCCGCCACGGCGCTTCCCTTCACCGATTTAGCTGAACGCTGCGCTTTTTTGACACCGTCGATGCGCGATTGATCGAGCTGCCACAGCGAACGTAGGCGGTGAAAATCCATCTCAGTCAACTTAGTTTCACCGGCGCGCACCACGGCATCGGCAAGCTCGGATTTTTCAAAAATCAACTCGTCGATGCGCTCTTCCAGCGTTCCGACGCTGACTAGTTTGTGGACATGCACGTCCTTGACCTGGCCAATTCTGTACGAGCGGTCGGTAGCCTGATTTTCCACGGCGGGATTCCACCACCGATCGATGTGAATGACGTGGTTAGCTGCCGTTAAGTTGATTCCCACACCCGCTGCCAGCGTCGACAGAATCATTACGGGAGCTCCCTCCGGGGAGCTGAATTCCGTCACGGCTCGCTCACGCTGCTTCGGAGTCATGGAACCCTCGATGAAAGGAATCCTCACTCCAAAACGGTTGCTGAGGTAGGAGGAAAGCATCTGACCAAACTCAACAAATTGGGTAAAGACGAGAGCCCTCTCACCTGCCTCGACGATGTCATCGAGCAGCTCTTCTAGCCGTTCAACTTTCCCGGAGCGATGGCTCCCGTGATTCAGCATGCCCGAACCATCGTGCTGATAATGCGCAGGATGATTGCAAATCTGCTTGAGCTTCATGATTCCGGACAAAATAATGCTCTTTCTCCCGAACTCACCCGCCTTCGACTGCTTCGCTCTCTTGATCTTTGCCTCGAGATCTTTTACTGCGCCTTCGTAGAGGAAAGCCTGCTCTGCCGTGAGAGTCACCATCTCGACATGCTCATTCTTAGCCGGCAGGTCCGGCGCAATCGCCGGGTCGGACTTCATGCGGCGCAAGATGAAAGGCGCCGTGAGAGCCTGCAACTGTGCGAGCATCTCTGCATTCCCGTCTCTTTCAATAGGAATGGCAAAACGATTGCGAAACACGTTGGCTGAGCCCAGCATCCCCGGATTACAAAAATCCATGATTGTCCGCAACTCGCCGAGATCGTTTTCGACTGGAGTACCGGTCATTGCGATGTTTTGTCGAGACCGTATGCTCCTCAATGCCCTAGAGGCCTGGGAATTCGGGTTCTTAATCGCCTGGGCTTCATCCGCAATAACATGTTCCCACTCGATAGCACTCAGCCCATCCCGTTCACGGGTAGCGATGCCATACGAGGTGACCACTAAATCGTGAGCTGCAACGAACTCTGCGAGCTCCTCTCCTTGCGGACGGTTCGCTCCGTGCAGTAGCCCGACCTTAAGCTCCGGTGTGAACTTCGCCGACTCTGACAACCAATTCCGCAGCACTCCCGTAGGAGCAACGAGCAAGCTTGCCGGAGCTGCCGGGTTTTCCTCGCGCTCACGCTGCAAAAGGGCCAAGATCTGTACCGTCTTACCGAGCCCCATATCGTCCGCGAGAATGACCCCGAATCCCTTGCTCGACATTCCGCTAAGCCATGTCAGCCCCCGTTGCTGATAGGGCCTGAGCTGTCCGACGAAACCGTTGGGTACAGGAGTTTCCACCGCATCCGACTTTTCTGAATCCGCGCTGGCGACTAAAGCCCGAAGCCACCCCGGGTCGCGTGACGCGACGGGAACCGGTGCCTTCCGCTCTACTCCGTCGGCGAAAACGAGCTCCCTGAGAGAGACCTGTCCTTTGCCGGTTTCCTCTCCCGCTTTGGTTTGCTCGACCAAGAACTTCAGCGCCTCACGAGCAACCTCCGGGTCAGCGTGAACCCACCGATCGCGCAGGTAGACGAGGCCCGTACTCGACTCCGCGAGCTGGCGCATCTCTGAATCATTCAGCACCGTATCGCCGACAGCGAGTTTCCACTCGTAATCAACCAGCTGGTTAAAGCCCAACTTCGGCTCCGAACGCCGCCCCGCCGGGCCAACAGGTTCGGTATCGGGAACTCGGGTATGCAACCGCAGCTCGGTCTCCGCTGACTTCCAATTGGCAGGAAGCATTACGTCAATTCCGACCTTCGCTAACTCGGCGATTCCGGTAGAGACCAGCTCGACCAATTGTTCCGAGGTCAACATCAAGTCGAGCCCGTACCCCGCAGCCTGCGCCGCGGCAAAAGGTGGAAATGCCTCCTGGGCCCGCTGAAGCTGAGGCCTCAAGATGGCCAATACTGAACGCCTGCACATATCTGGGTTCAGACGTTCCGGCGCCGTGACGCCTACACGGAAGTACATCCGCAGAGGCCACAGGACTCCGCTGAAGCGGTCCCGCGCCGGCGAAAATTCGTCTTCCCGGGCGATGTCCAACAACTGTGGCAATTCAAGGTCAGTCGCCGATTCCAGCTGTGCCTCGAAATTCGCAGGTTCTTCGATAACCATGAGCAGCCGAGCATCTTCGCTATCCGCGGAAGATCGCCACTTCGACAACGCAGACGCAACCCCGGGCAGAGCCCTATCCAAGGGCTCGGACTGCAGTAAAGCACGCACAAAACTCTGTCTTTGCGCTGCCGGTTCATCCAGGTCTGACAGCAGTGCATTGACGGTCCAGTGGAACATTCTGTTTATGAAGTCTTCAGCCACCGTCGCCCCTCCGTTCTCTACAAGGACGGGCGGAGTACGCTGCACTACCTGGCTGCGCCACGCGATCTCGCTCAAGCCCTCCGACATCCGCCATACCGGCCACCACTGTTTGTCTTCCCATGACAGACCAATTAACGCTCGCCCCGTTCTCGCAAATTGCTCGAGCCCCCGAAGAACGTCAACGAAAAAGCACAAATCAGGTGCCATCGCTTGGGAGTACGTTTCCTCCTGGAGCTGGGCCAGGACCCGCACGGCCTTCCACGGCGGGAACACCTTGGTGGGAACCTTTCGCTCCACCTGCCGCCCCTTCGGAGTCCGCAACTTCAGCGACACCGTTGCATCACCGCCGCGGCCCCATACCGAGAACAATCGGCGTTGTTCCGGCGGCAGTTCCAGCAAATCGACCTCGGCGACAATTCGGTGCCCCTCAGGGCGTTCAACCCAAAGATGAAGGCCCGAATCATCCTTCCAGAACGCATGAAGAAGCAGCTGCGTCAGCGACTCACCTTCAGCCACCGCACGCCACCTCCATCCATTTCGCCGCGACTAGTTTTCGATTCTGCCATGCCTTCCCAGCCCCTCCCCTGACGAGTCGCACCTGTTCTATCAAAGACTCTGGACGCAGCATCCGTGCATACAAGCCCAATACTTCAATATATTAGCACACCTGTTCGAACTAGTGTCGGAAAGCATTATTAAACGCGATGGCTAAATACCCCCGACAGAAGCCTTACCCGACTCCAATGTGGGCATATACCTGGGAAGAAACCACATTCCCCCAGGTCAAAACGGGTCGAAATTGCTGATGCCGTTTTGCAATGACGGCCGTCACATGCAAACGTCTATGGCACGAGATTAAAAGCACTGAACACGAAACTGAAAGAAATTATTAAGGAGATTGCTGTGGACCAACAGACCTGGTTCATCATCGCGCTAGGCATTTATCTGCTCGCGATGATTTACATCGGCTGGTCGGGATGGCGCAAAACTGCCGAGTACGACGAGTACATGATCGGCGGGCGCGGCCTACACCCCTTCGTCGCTGCGCTGTCCGCCGGAGCATCCGACATGTCCGGCTGGCTCCTCATGGGTCTGCCCGGCGCGATTTACCTCTCCGGCCTGAACCAGACCTGGATTGCCATCGGCCTCGTCATCGGTGCCTGGCTGAACTGGAAGTTCACCGCCCCTCGCCTGCGCAGCTACACAAAGATTGCGCATAACTCGATTACCGTTCCGTCATTCCTGGAAAACAGGCTCCATGACCGTACAAAGATTCTGCGCGTCGCGGCCGGCCTAATTATCCTGCTGTTCTTCACCTTCTACGTGTCCTCCGGCATGGTCGCCGGTGGCCGCTACTGGGAGTCGACCTTCGGCGGAAACTACCACGTCGGCATGCTCCTGGTCGCGGCAATCACCGTCGCTTACACGCTCTTCGGCGGCTTCCTCGCAGTGTCCTACACCGACACGGTGCAGGGCGTCATCATGTTCATAGCCCTGGCGGCGGTGCCGGTTGCAGGCCTAATTTACCTGGTCAACCACGGAAACTCCGTGGCCGATATCTTCTCCTTCGCCGCTAACAACCCCTACCCCGGAAGCGATGGCAAGCCAGTTGAGGGCTACTTCAACATGTTCTCGGGCACGTCTGCACTGGCGATCATCGGCCTTCTCGGCTGGGGCCTCGGATACTTTGGACAGCCGCACATTATTGTCCGTTTCATGGCGCTACGCAGCTCCAAGGACGCCACCGAAGGTCGCCGCTGGGGTATCGGTTGGCAGTTCCTGTGCATGCTCGGCGCGGTCATCGTCGCGCTGACCTCCACCGTGTTCTTCGCAACGAACCCGAATGCGAATGTCACCGACGCAGAATCCTACGAAACGATCTTCCTAGACATGACCAGGATTCTGTTCCACCCGCTGATTGCAGGCCTCATCCTGACCGCGGTGCTGGCGGCGATTATGTCCACCATTTCCTCGCAGCTGCTGGTGTCCTCCTCTGCCTTGATCGAGGACCTGTTCAAGGCGACCGTGAACAAATCCCTGCGCCCGAAGACCTACATGACGCTCTCTCGCGTCGCAGTGGCACTAATCGCGATCATCGCCGCTCTCATCGCGGCTAATCCGAACAGCTCGATTCTGAACCTTGTTGGTTTCGCGTGGGCGGGCTTCGGCGCCGCCTTCGGCCCGGTCTTGCTGGCTTCCCTCTACTGGAAGCGTCTCAATGCCACCGGCGCCGCTGCGGGCATGATCACGGGCGCTATCGTCTCCTTCGCCTGGGGAATGAGCCCGCTGACCGACACCATCTACGAAATCGTCCCGGGCTTCGCCGCCGCGACTGTTGTCATGATTGCCGTAACTCTCGCCACCGCCAAGCCGAGCGGCGAGATTGTCGACCAGTTCGAACGTGCCGTTGTAGCCGCCCGAGACTAGTCGCCTCTCACCCCTTACGGCCGCGCATTTTTGACGCGCATACTTCTATGGAACCGAAAACGCTGTTTTCGCGCCTATAGAGGTATGCGCGTTTTTCTGTCTGTGCGTGGCCTAGCCGTCGTCGCCGTCACTTCCTTCCTCGTCGCATTCCTCGCCGTGCGCCTTTTAGGCGCGATGCCTGCCCCTGCATCGAGTGCGGCCGATGCCGAGGCCGTCGGCAAGCAGCTGACGCAGGTGCGAGTTGTAGAGTCTCGCCCCACGGTGACCGGCTACAAGCGCGATCGATTCGATGTGTGGTCGGGCCCCGCCGATTGCAATACCCGCCACCGAGTGCTGGTGATGTGGTTCGGGGGTGCGAGCTGTTCGCTTGCCGACGACACCCCAATCGCCGACCCTTATACGGGCGACGGCGTCGGCAGTCACGAGGTGGACATAGACCATGTCTATCCCCTGGCAGCGGCGTGGGACTTCGGGGCGTACGCATGGGAGGCGAAGCGGCGCAGAGAGTTCGGCAACGATATCGAGGCGAACCTGGTGCCCACGCTCAGCTCGGTCAATAGGGACAAGGGGGACGCAACTCCCGGGGAATGGATGCCCTCGACGGCGCTGCGGTGCAGTTATGCGAATCGGTATCTGCGCGTCACGCTGAAATGGGGCTTGGCGGTGTCGAAGGACGATTGGAATGCGCTAGCCGATGCGTGCGGAATAGAGAAAAAATGACTTTCCCGTTAAGTTAGTTCCAAGCCCTCACCCTGAGATACGTCTTAACAAGGACTCGGGCGAATTTTTATGCCCTTGCAACGTATCGGGGCTCACCGATTCTAGAAAGGTATGACGTGCAAAACGTTATCACTATGGTCCATGTCCTAGCCGCGATTCTGCTGCTCGGACCGGTGACCGTCGCCATTTCCATGTTCCCGAAGCTCGCGCTCGCAGCCCGCGGCGGCGAGGCAGGAACGATCGGGGCCGCCCGAACCATGCACGCGATTTCCCGCACCTACGGCATGTGGTCCCTGCTGGTACCGCTGCTGGGCTTCGGCGTGATGTTCATGGACATTTCGACCTACGTCAAGGCCGGCGCGCTGCACGCCGCCATCCTCCTGGCGATTGTCGCGTGGGCACTTCTGTTCTTCATGATTATCCCGCGCCAGCGCATCATGATGGCGGGTCTCGGCGTCGCTGATGAGGACGAGGACGCGGATGATCCGGACTTCGCCGAGCGCGCCGCTAAAGCCGCAAACCTCGACTGGGACAAGCAGAAGAAGCAGCTGGCGATGTTCTCCGGAATCTTCTCCGCTCTTTGGTTCATCGCCGCAGTCTTGATGTTCTTCGTCTAAGACTCGCGCTGATTTGTGCCCGATGGCGGCAGTAGTCGCCTAAAAAGGGCGCCTAAAACGCAAATTAGAGCTGCGTTTCGGCGAGGCTCCACGAGATCTACCGTGGTGAAACCTTGCAGAAACGCAGCTCTATTTTTCTATGTGGGGCAAACGAAGCGCCGACCCCAGCACCAGGTCACCCCAGCGCCAGGGCCTGGCGTAACTTATGCTTAGCGACGCCCGCGTCCACCACGGAAACCGTCGCGGTCTCCGCGGTAACCGCCACGTCCTCGGCCTCCGCGTCCGCCACGATCATCGCGATCGCGGTCACCGCGGAATCCACCGCGTCCGCCACGATCTCCGCGTCCGCCACGACGATCGCCTCGGAAGCCGCCGCGTCCGCCACGACGGTCATCACGGCCGCCGCGGTAGTCGTCGCCGTCGTCAACGGAGGTGCCGTCGTCGACTTGCAGGCCAATCAGCTGGCCCGAGATACGGGTGTCGGCGAGATTGTCCATGACCTGCTGAGGCAAGTTCGACGGCAGCTCCACCAGGGTGTGGTCGCCGCGGATGTCGATGTGGCCGAAGTCCTTGGAGGACAGGCCACCTTCGTTGGCGATGGCACCGACGATGGCGCCCGGGCGCACGTGCTGACGACGGCCCACGTTAATGCGGTAGGTGGTCATGCCCTCACGGTCGAACTCGACCTGCTCGGCGCGCTTACCCTGACCGCGCTCGCCCCGGGAGCGGCCATCGCGCCCGCCACGGCCGCGGTCCCGCTCGAAGCGGTCGCGGTCGCGGTCGTTGCCACGGCGATTGTCGCGGCGGCTACGCGGCGGCTCCTTCATCAAAAACTCGCCGGACTGGGCCTGGGCGGCAATCGCTGCGGCGATGTCTACCAGTGGGGTGTCGTGCTCCTCGGCGTATTCCTCGATGAGCTCGCGGAATACCTCAACCTGCGGATCGGCAAGAGCCTCGGTTAGGTCATCGGAGAACTTCTGCTTGCGCGAGTCGTTGACCTCGTCGACGGTCGGCAGCTTCATCTCGTGCAGCTGGGACTTGGTGGCGCGCTCGATAGAACGCAGCAGGCGCCCCTCGCGCGGGGTGACAAACAGCAGCGCCTCGCCGGAGCGGCCGGCACGTCCGGTGCGGCCGATGCGGTGAACGTAGGACTCGGTGTCGTGAGGAATGTCGTAGTTGACCACATGGGAGATGCGGTCAACATCCAGGCCACGGGCAGCGACGTCGGTGGCCACCAAGATGTCGAGGCGACCGTCCTTCAGCTGGTCAATGGTGCGCTCGCGCAGGGTCTGCGGGATATCGCCGTTGATTGCGGCAGCGGAGAATCCGCGGGCGCGCAGCTTCTCGGCGAGTTCCTCGGTCTCGTGCTTGGTACGCACGAACATGATCATCGCCTCGAACTCCTCGACCTCGAGGATGCGGGTCAGAGCGTCAAGCTTGTTGCGGTGGCTGACCATCAGGAAGCGCTGGCGGATATTGTCCGCGGTGCGAGTCTGCGACTTGACGGTAATCTCTTCCGGATCAGTCAGGTACTGCTTGGAAAGACGGCGAATCGCTGCCGGCATGGTCGCCGAGAACAGCGCAACCTGCTTCTCCTCCGGGGTGTCTGCGAGGATTCGCTCAACGTCCTCCTGGAAGCCCATCTGCAGCATCTCGTCTGCCTCGTCGAGAACCAGGAAACGCAGGCCGGAGATGTCCAGCGAGCCCTTCTCCAGGTGATCGATGACGCGACCCGGGGTACCAACGATGATCTGTGCACCACGGCGCAGTCCCGAAAGCTGGACGCCGTATGCCTGCCCGCCGTAAATCGGCAGGACATGAATCTTGCCCAGGTGGTCGGCGAAGGACTGGAAGGAGTCCGCCACCTGCAGTGCCAGCTCGCGCGTCGGGGCAAGCACGAGGGCCTGCGGCGCACGCACACTGCGGTCGATTCGAGCCAGGATCGGAAGAGCAAACGCCGCGGTCTTACCGGTACCGGTCTGCGCCAGGCCAACGACGTCACGGCCGCTCATCAGGGTCGGAATCGTCGCTGCCTGAATCGGGGAAGGCTTTTCAAAGCCAACCTTGCGCACTGCTCGGACAATCTCGTCCGGCAGGTCCAGCTGGTCGAAGCGGACAGTGTCGTCGTCTTCGTCCTTGTCTGCATTTCCTGCAGCCTTTTCCTCTGCCTTCGCTGCAAGCTTCTCGTCGGCAATCTCTACGGCCTCTACCGGAGCCTCCGCGCCCTGGGCTTCTTCCTGGGCCACGTTGTAGTCCTCGCGGATCTCGTCGCCGTTTACATTCATTTCATTATCAGCCATTTGGGGCTCTTCCTGGGCCTTGTTGCCCACACACTCATTGTTCACAGTTGTTGTCTCACCATTTGGGTCGCACATCTTGACCCGCCCAATACGCATTTCTCTTCCAGTGCCCGCAGGTCGGCACCCTCATGTTTTCGCCCGATTGCGCTCGCCTTTTCAATCTAGAAAAGCCACGCCGAAACCCCATCTCTTCTTTCATCTGGGGATGTGGTCGCGGTTTGCGCGCATCTAAGGTGTTCCACCAGGGAATTTTCCACCGTTGCTAGTTCCCGTGCGACTTTGTCGCCGGCATTTCACACCGCTTGCTAACGCTACGCTTGTAGCCTTCAAAAAACCATTCGAGCGACCTATCTCACACTCGCCTCCGCTCGCTCCCTTTACCGCCGAAGCCCATGGAAAAGCGCCGAGGTGCGCGTCCGCTTTACGACGGCTCCTCGGCGCTTGATTCGCACCGTCTTCTAGTGACGGTAGTGATCCAAGTCGACCTGCGGCGTCGGCTGCAGGGTCGCCGTGGCGGGATTGGTGACATCAGGACGCGCCATGTTCACATGGCTGTCGTCCTCGGTATCGCGGTATGGCAGCTTTCCGTCGAGAACCTGGTGTACTCGATCGCGGTCGATGGAGCTGGTCCAACGTCCGACGAGCAGGGTGGCAACTGCGTTACCGCAGAAGTTCGTTAGTGCGCGCGCCTCGGACATGAATCGGTCGATACCGACGATGACGCCAACGCCGTCGAGAAGCTCTGGGCGGTGCGAGTGCAGGCCGGCGGCGAGAGTCGCGATGCCGGCTCCGGTGACGCCGGCGGCACCCTTGGAGGCGATAATCATGAAGATCAACAGGCCGATTTGCTCGCTGATACTCATCGGCTTGTTCATGGCATCGGCGATGAAGATGGAGGCCATGGTCAGGTAGATGGCGGTGCCGTCGAGGTTAAAGGAGTAGCCGGTGGGCACGACGATGCCGACGGTGGATTTATCGACGCCTGCGTGCTCCATCTTTCTCATGAGGTTCGGCAGGGCCGACTCGGAGGAAGAGGTAGCCACGATTAGCAGAAGCTCGCGACCGAGATAGCGCAGTAGCTTGAAGATGTTGAAGCCAGCGCCGATCTTTAGGATGAGGCCGAGGACTACGAAGATGAAGAGGGTGCAGGTGATGTAGAAGGCAACCATCAGGATGGCGAGTTCCTTCACCGCCGCCCAACCGGTGGAACCAACGACCGCAGCCATCGCACCGAACGCACCGATTGGGGCGAGCCACAGCACCATGGCGAGCATCTTGAACACGACCTTCTGCAGGTGTGCGACACCCCGCAGTACCGGCTCGCCGGCCTTGCCGAGCCCCTGAATCGCGAAGCCGGCAAGCAGCGCGATGAACAGCGTCTGCAGCACAGAGCCGGATGTCAGCGCGGAGAATACCGTCTCGGGGATGATTGACTGGATGAAGCCTACAATGCCCTTGGCTTCCGCGGCGTTCTTAACAAACTCGCTGGCCGCACCCTTGTGCGCCTCGATATTGAGGCCATTGCCCGGCTCGATGATGTTGCCGACGACCAGGCCGACACCGAGGGCCAGCGTCGACATCGTGATGAAGTAGGCCAGTGCGAGGCTGCCGGCTTTACCCACGGAGGCGGCCGCGCGGACCGAGCCAATACCGAGCACGATGGTGCAGAAGATTACCGCCGGAATCATCATCTTGATCAAATTGACGAACATGGTGCCCAGCGGCTTGAGCTTCACAGCTACGCCCGGGGCCAAGAGGCCGAGCGCTACGCCGGCGACGACTGCGATAATCACCGCAATGTAGAGCCAGTGGGTGCGGTCTTTGCGGGGTTTCTTTGGCTCGGCAATCTGAGGTGATGATGCCGGGAGCACGGGGCCGCCCTCGCGGCCGGTGGTCTGATAGTTCTCAGCCATGGTGTCCTCTCTTTGAGAGCCCTGATTAGCGAATATTTTGTTAAACGATTCAGCAGCCTGCCAAGCAAAGTCGCGACAAAAAACTACTAGCCGTCGCTGATACGTGGCCGTACACGCGTGATGTACAGGTCAGAAATTACGCCAGTTAAGAAATTCTTAGTACTTGACGTGTCACTCCCCCGAAGATCGAACGAAAAACGCCAGTTCACCCCCAACTACCAACCACCTGTTCAGGGGTATCCTTCTTGAGATTCCAACACCATAGGCGCTTAACTTTTCCGCACAACAATTTCTATTCTCATTATTTCCCCACATAAGCCCTGAGCCGTTCACACCCAGAATCGCTCGGGAACTTTCGCGCACTTTATCTCACGTTTTTCGAAAGATTTCTCCCTATGTCCAGCTCCGCTCCCGTCGACGCCGACGCCCAGCAACTGCCCGATGACACCCCGCTCCACGACGGAGAGCAGTCGAAGGCCGCCGCAACTTTCGAGGTCCTGGCCTTTCCCGCCTTCATCCTCGCCGGCTCCGCGCTGGCCTTTTACTTTCCGTCGCCGTTCCTGCCACTGACGGGATACATCACTTACTTCCTGATGATCATCATGTTCGGCATGGGCCTGACCCTAACCATCCCGGATTTCAAGCAGGTGGCGAAGCGCCCGCTGGCAATCTTCTTCGGCGTCATCGCGCAGTTCGTCATCATGCCGCTGCTGGCAATCGCCGTCGCTAAGGTCCTCGGTCTCAACCCGGCGCTCGCTGTCGGCCTACTGATGCTCGGCTCTGTCCCCGGCGGCACCTCCTCCAATGTCATCGCCTACCTCTCTCGCGGTGACGTGGCCCTCTCAGTCGCCATGACCAGCATCTCAACGCTGGTCTCCCCGATCATGACGCCCTTCCTCATGCTCATGCTTGCCGACGCCCACACCGAGGTCGACGGTTGGGGCATGGCGTGGTCGCTATGCCAGACGGTTCTCCTACCGGTTATCGGCGGCCTTTTCATTCGCTTCGTGGCCGACTCGTTTATCAACAAGATCTTGCCGATTTTGCCGTGGGTGTCGATCTTAGGTATCGGTGGAGTCGTCTTCGGCGCCGTTGCTAAGAATGCGGAATCGCTGGCCAAAATTGGCCTGATTGTCTTTGTTGCCGTGATTGTTCACAATGTCCTCGGCTACGCGCTGGGTTACCTGGCGGGTCAGTTCGTCGGCATGCCAACTTCCGCCAAGCGCACGGTCGCCGTCGAGGTGGGCACGCAGTCGGCGGGCCTGTCTTCCGGCATGGCTGCGAAGTTCTTCACCCCGGAGGCGGCACTTCCGGGTGCTGTGGCAGCGGTGGTTCACAACATCACAGGTGCTATCTATGTGGCTATTTGCCGCCGCCTGGACGAGAAGGAGTAGCCGCTACCGTTGCAGCGCCCTCTGCCGTGCCCCCCCCCTTCCGCCGCGGTGGCTGGCAGGGTCTCGCGGCCGAAAATCCACCCGACCATCGCTGCCAGCGAGATTGTGCCGCAGACTAGGAATCCCGCAGTGAAGCCCGCAGCGTCCACGATGGCGCCGACGATAAGCGGGCCCGAAATCGCTCCGAGGTCCTGCGCCATTTGGAAGTTGGCCAGCACTTTTCCGCCTTGACGGTCGGAACCGATAACGTCGGCAAGTACTGCCTGCTGGGAGGGGTTGATCATGCCCGCGCCGAAGCCGGCAGCGGCGGAGAGGGCGAGCAGTGCGACCGCGCCGGAGGTCAGCCCGATTGCGCCGGTGAAGATGCCGTTAATGGCAAGCCCCGTGATGAGGAGCGGTTTGCGACCGATGCGGTCGGAAAGCCGGCCCGAAAATTGCAGCGCGGAAACGTTTCCCAGCGCGAAGGCCGTCAGCGCGAGCCCTGCGGTGGCTGTCGCAGTTACCGCACCCGAGCCGCTGGCGTGCGTGAAGGTAGCGGCGGCGAACAGCGGAACAATTGCAACGCGCACGCCGAAGTTGGACCAACCGTTGGCGAAGGCACCTAACAGCGCGCTGCGATAGGCGGAGTCATGGACGGCCTCGGCGAATTTCAGCACAGGCGTGGTCCGCTTCGGCACGACGTGGCGCAAGTGCTCCTCACTCAGCATCACCGCGACGATTACGGTGGCCACAATCAGCGCGCCACCATAGATGAAGAACGGCGCTCGCAGCCCCCAGGCTCCCATCACAGCGCCAATCATCGGGCCGAACACGTTGCCCAGTAGGAATGCCGAGCCATATGCCGCGGAGCTCTTCCCTCGAATCGCGGGCGGCGAGATTCGGACGATCAGCCCCATCGCCGAGACCGTGAACATTGTCGAGCCGATTCCGCCGAGCGCCCGAAAAGCAAGCAGCTGCCAGTAGTTTTGCGCGATGCCAACCAGCAACGTAGAGACCGCCACGATAGCGATACCGGTCAGATACGTCCGCCGGTAGCCGAGCTTGTCCACCAGCCCTCCGGATGCCGGGGCGAAGAGCAGCCGAAAAATCGAGAAGGAACTGACCACAAAGCTAGCTGCGAACACACCGACGTCGAAGCTTCGGGCAAACTGCGGCAAAATCGGCGCAATCAGCCCGAACCCCAGGGCGATAATGAACGCCGCCGAAACCAGAATCCAGATCTCCCGCGGGATCGGCTGCTTTCGAGCCGCCGCCGTCGCGCTGTCTGCTCCCGCTACACCTACGCTCGCCCCGGTTATCGCCTGCGCCTCGCATTTCGCTTTCCGACGGAGGCCTCGGCCCAGACGATGCGATAACAAGGTAGACGTCCTTTCTGGCTGGCGGGGCGACCCGCCCCGGAACTAAGCGCGCAAGTTACTAGACGGCAATCATGTCCTGGTACGCCAACGACACCGTCTGCTTGTTAAGGGCATCCGAAATAGCAGTTCCTAGTGCACGTGCTACCGGCGGAGGGAACGCATTCCCGACCTGTCGCCAAGCGGCAGTCTTTTTACCTGAGAAACGCCACTCTGGCGGAAACCCCTGGATCAAAGCACCCATCGCTACCGTCAAGCGTGGCGGTTGGTCCACCGGATCGTCTTCCGATGGTGGAAATTCCGCAATGGACGATCCCTTAACTCCCAGCTTGGCCCATGCTTCTCGTGCGCGGGAAGGACCGACGTCAGGGCCACCGTGCTTCTTAGACCCTCCAACAAGCGTCGGAGCAATCTTATCGGCATTCTTCGCCCACTCATCAGCTCCGCGCCAACCCCGAGAGCCCATTTCTTTCTTCAACGTGTCGCCGACCGTCGGCGCTTCTCCTACCGGTTCCGGCCAATGAAAATACGGTACGAATTCTTCCTTTAAGGCCACCAGCACGAAGCGCGGACGAAGCTGGGGCACCCCGTGTTCAGAAGCGTAGATTAGGCGCCAGTGCGACTCATATCCCAGTCGATTTAGCTCGTTTATCACTGAAGCGCGGTAAGTCTTGAACCTTGGCTGAGACAGCCCCTTAACGTTCTCCAGTAGTACTGCTTTCGGTGACGCCCCAGCCACTATTTCCAGCGCTTTCGGGAAAAGATCCCGCTCATCATCAGCACCAAGCTGTTTGCCTGCAATCGAGAAAGGGGGACACGGCACTCCGCCTGCAAACAAATCGATTCCCTCAAAATCAGCGCCGACGAGATTGCGCACGTCATCTTCACGCACATTCCACCTCGCGGCACTGGGAATCAAATCGTTATCACGATTTAGTCGCAGCGTATTGCAAGCATCCGGATCATTTTCGACAGTACAAACATGGTGAAAACCCGCCTGTTCAAGTCCGAGCGCCTGTCCGCCCGCCCCAGCACAGATCTCCAAAGACGTAAGATGCGCCATCTTTGTCTCCTTCCCCAAACAAAGCTACCTGGTGCCTTAAGGCGGAAAATTAGCCCAGTATCCGGATTAAACACAACCATCATTCGAACATTAATTCGAACTGATTGCTTATTTCTCAAGCGATTCTACTTATTTTCAGTTGGCGCTTCGAATCGCTGCATCATTTCACGTTCGGAGCTTCAACAATTGGGTCGTCGGGCTCCGCTACTTTCCACCAGGCTCCCTCGATCGAAGCCTGAGAACCCCTGGAAGCTTTTCCATCAGAGGGCGCAAGCCTCAGCGCAAGCAATTCATCCGGACGCAGCTTCTGCCTCGAAAGCTTGAACGCGAGCTCCGAATGATATTTGCCGGTAAGTATAACGATCCCTTCAGGCCTCAACGCTGTACGTGCACCGCCGTTTCCGCGGACCCTTTTCATGTAGTCCTTCTGTTGAGCCACCGTAGCTATATCCTCGCGATTTACTACGAGCCCCAGCGACTGCCTAAAGAACTCATTGACCCTTTTCTGCCCTGAACCCAGTGAGAAAATCTCATCCCGGGCATCCTCCGACAAATGAAGCAACCGGTTAACCGGTAGTGGAGCATCATTAAAAATCCACTCAATCTCAGACCGAGCCTTCTTGGTAAAAGTACGCTTTCGATCGCGATTAGTCCCCTGAGTCAAGCGGTTCTCGGAGGCCCTCTCTACACATACACTGAAACAAGAATCTTCATCCGACGAATGCAATCCGATGATAATTTCACCTACCGCCTCAACCGGAATCATCCAGGATGCCTTATTCATCGAGAATTTACAGTCCACGTCATTTCCCCCAATTCGATAGTCCAGATGCTTCTGAACTCCATCGGCGATGATGTCCGAGAACTCATGCCGAATCGCTATCTCAATCAACGTCCCGAAATGCGTTTTCTCAGTCTTATAGAGCTGATCCCAGCGGTACCGACCTGTCTTTTGACCGTTATAGAGAAGGTAATAAGTCTGCCGGAAAACTCGCGCAAACCTCTCTCCTGTTGGATCCGCATCTCGCACCAGCTTACGAACGAGCTCCAATTCAACATCGGATTGTCCGCAGTCATTTTGTTTCATATGTAAGAACATATCGCAAAAGCCCCTCCCCGCTGCTGCAGCGAGAAGGGGCGATGGAGAAAGCGTCGGCAAGCGGCGCGAAGCGAGTAGGCAGCTAGCCGAGCGGACTAGAACAGGTTGGGGATTCCGGCCTGCCCGATGACGGAGTCGAGCCCCGGCAGGGACGGCGACGACGGAGCTTCAGCACCCGCTCCCGGCAGCTGCGGCGATGGCAGATCCGGGATGAGATTACCTACCTCATCAGGAATCTCGACGCCTTCTGGGAGAACGTCGGCGATTGGCCCCAGCTTGGAGCCTTCCTTCGGCTTGTGCTGCTCGGAGAACTTCGAGTCCTCATCAATAGTGCGGAACTCAGACTGCGGAGCGTTGGACTGGGCAACCTTGAAGCGCTCGTTGACCTGGCCGTCCGGAATTCCGTAGGCCTCCTCCAGGGCTACATCGGCAGGCTGGAAGCGGCTAATTGGGCCAAGACCCATCGAGTTGATACCAATGGCCTCGCGAGTCTCCGGGTTGTAGGCGTTTCCGCCGGAATCGCCATGATCAATCGGAGCGATTGCCCACACACCGTTGCGGACACGGAACATCTGGAAGCCACAGCTACGTCCAGAACGGGAGCCATCCGTACATACAGGCTGGCCCGCGTTGTCGAAGGAAATCTCCATCGGAGCCAGGGTACGGTTGTCCTGAATCCCTACAATCTGAACCGGCTCGCCGTGAACCTCACCGAATTCGTCGACGGAATGAGAGATAGAGGTGGTCTCTACATTGTCGTTGACCTCAATGAAACCGTAATCACCCGAGTTGAACAGGGTATTGAAGAATTCCCCGGCTGACTTTGTGTTCTGAATGTCTTCCTCCGAGGGCATCACATCGGTGGCCAGACCGTCCTGCCCTACCAAGACATCTCCATGCTTCGTGGGAATGAAGTACTTGCCACTAAGCTTTTCCTTGGTCTTCTCGTCCTCAGCCTTCAGGCAGTGCCCAGCAGTCATAATCACACGATGCGACTTCCCCTCCGCATCAACAACTGTTCCAGGTACGGCGAGGGAGCACATTGGGTTTCCGACATGTCGCCCCTCAACCTCCGGGTTGCTTGGGAACGGCATGCGTAGCGGAGACCCCGGTCCAATTACCGGCTTCTCTACATTCGGAGCGGCAATGGCCGCGGGCGCGAATCCCCCCACCGAGGTAGCCACCGCTGCAGCGATGACTACAGACTTCTTTGTAATTCTCATATCCTTTACCACTTCCATTCCTCGTTAGGGTTTCAGCGTGCGGGTTTCGCCATCCTGAAACGCAGATTAGACGGATGAAATCCATTGTAAGGAATACGCTCAGGTATCACCTGAATGCTTAATCCTTACAGTGATACCTATATCAGACTCCTGAAATGCCAGCAGGCATCTGAAAATCCGCAATATCGGGCAGGCCTGGCAAATCCAAGCTTCCCAAGTCCGGAGAAAGGCCTGGAATCTGCTCTTCTAATGGTTTGGGATGACGAGCTTGGTAGTCCGCATTTGCAGCGCTGTCCTCTGAAATAGTCCGATATTCCGTATTGCGTTGCGCGGAACTATCAGATACCTGGAAATTTTCCGCTACTTGCCCATCAGGCACACCATAGGCTTCTTCGATTGCCACATCAGCAGGCTGAACACGTGAAATCGGACCAATCACCATCGAGTTCACGCCAATGACCTCATCTGTCTCGGGATTGTAGGCATTTCCGCCCGAGTCACCGTGATCCATCCCCAGCCCGACTGACCAGACCCCATTACGAGCACGGAACACCTGATGCCCGCAAGACCGACTAGTGCGAGAACCGTCAATACAAATTGGCTTGCCCAAGTTATCAACCGAAACCTCACCCGGCTCCAGTGTGCGATTATCCTGGATTCCAGTCATAACCACTGGCTCCCCACGACTTTCACCGTTTTCATCTTCTGAGTAAGAAGCCGCGGTCGTTGCAACTTCGGGGTCAAGAACAATAAATCCGTAGTCGGCCCCATTAAAAGCCCGCAACAGAGTAGACGGATTGTTGTCATCTACCGGAACCTCAAAGCGATGCGCACCAGCCTTACCGATATGCTGGTCACCCTGCTTAGTCGGAACGTAGACCTCGCCATTGACGATGGGCAGCCCCGGAACATTCTGCGAATTCACGCAGTGTCCGGCCGTCAGCATGACGCGATGCTTTTCCCCAAAGTGATCAGTCACCGTCCCCGGAACTCCTGACGAGCACATAGGAACACCGACATAACGGTTATTTTCCTGCGGACTATCCGCCATGGGAGACCTAATCGGGTCCCCCGGCCCAACCACTGGAGCAGCGGCCGCGGGCGATGCAAACACTGCCACCGCAGTCAGCACCGCTGCGACCATCGCACAGCGTCGAGAGTGCTTCATGAGATAACTCTTTCACATTCTTATCTTTTTGATACTGGAACGCCTGCCACCCTAATAAAGAATTCTTTGCTTTGAAATAGGCTATTTTCGAATCCCCAGGCGAGGGCAGAACCTGTTACCAAAACGTGGCTCAATGCGAACAAAGTGCCAGGAAGAACCCCTTTTGGATACCCCCCCCTTTGCACCCCCCACGCCCAAATTCGAACATTTGTTCAAACCTTCGGCGTGTGAGGTCCGCACTGTTCGATAACTTGCAGCCATGTCCAAAGGCACTGTGAAAGACCTACACTTCCCCCTACCCGCACTGACCGAACGCTACCGCGCCGCCTGCTCCGAGGATCTCGCGCTAGTCTCCACATTTCTCCGCCACCCCTGCGCAGGCCGCCATAGTAACCACGGCGCGCTCGACCACACCTTTTCGCTTCCCGACGGGCACAGGGTCACCGTCCGCACATCGCGAATAAAAATCCCCCGGTCACTCATCGACCGGCTCTCGCGGGACTATGCGGAGTACCTGCTACTCAAGGAAGAACCCATGTTCATTTTCTCCGTATCGGTCAGAGTGAAAACCGCTACGGAGATCGTCGACCTGAGTGGTGGAAAGGGTAACCGGACGGAGCTGGCTAATCGGCGCTGTGCCCGAAGCGTGGTCGAGGCCATGCATCGCAGGATGGATGCCCAAAGGATTCATGAAGATGGCACCGTGCCATCGGTACCTGGCTACCGTTTTAGCTGGGTCGGCACGCGTGACGGGCGCCCTTTACCTTCACCAGAAGCACTGTTTTCGCCGCGCCCCTATGCTGCATAAGTGCGCGACGGGACGGCATCAGTGCTGCCGCGAAACCAGATCTACGAGGTCCTAGTCCTCTGCTTCTTCGCCCTCTTCATCTTCATCATCCTCGTCATGATCATGAGCGAAGGCGTCTAGGTGATCAGAGTAGAAGTACTCGGCGTAACCGTCATCTACAGGCGCCAGCTGGTCTTCCCAGTCTTCTGCTCGGTCGACCACGAGCGCCAAAACGTCGAGCAACTTGTCGAAATCCTCGAAGGAGCCCAGCGTGAGCACCTCATTGCGCAAATCCTGAACATCGGCATAAAGGTCAGCAAACATACGCCGGCGGTCATCGTCGGTCAGAACCGTTTCGGTATCGGAATCCCAGAACTCCGCGATTGCCTGATCCACGATGTCATCCAGATTCGCATCTTGGGAGATGAAGCGAACATGAGCGCTAGGAATGTTGTTGTGAGCAGTCACCAGGACCTGCACCGAAGAAGAATCGCCAACTTCGGCAGTCAGCAGCGTCGCTTCCTCCGGGTCCTGCTCGAAGGCCAAATCTGCCAGGCGATCGTCATCACCGTCCAGCAGAGTGCGTAACAATCCAACAACCTGATCCGTCGCAACGTGATGTGCCACAGCGGCTACCGCGTCTTCAACAGAAAAAACGGCGGAGACGAGCACAGCCTCGAACTCATCGTCTTCATCATCTACGTCTGCGGCGGCGACATATACTTCAGCGGCCGGGATGCTTTCATCGATGGTGACAAACTGAACTTCCAGGTCAGAAGTAATCGGCACAAACAGTGTGTCATCGTTCACACGGCTTTCGATGCCGTCACGATCCAACGCGGCAGCAATTTGCTCGAAAAAGCTCATGAGTGGGTTCCTCCCTTGAAAGTTTGTCGGCCTCTACCCGCAGACAATCGTAGTCAGATTCGCTCCACTGTGTATTCTTCCTGCCCCCGCCGGCAACCGGAATTAGTACTGAGCCCACAGGCCGTGTCGTTCCTCGCGCGAACGCTTCGGGCACGAAACGCACAAATCCGCGTTAGGGCTATGCAGGATCATGCAGCAGGTCGCCCTCTCAAGGTGCGTAACCACGTCAAAGTCGGGCTCCTCCCCTGCCTCGGCAGCCTCCTCGTCCCACGGGCCGACTTCGCCATTGCACGAATCTACAAACCTCGGTGTGGGCACTTTATGTACCTTGGCCAAACCTTCGACAACATACTTGCCCAACAAGGCGCCACGCCAGGGCTCCATCAGCTCGTTGCCCGCGGCAACAGCGGCATTTGCAACCGCGTCAGACGCCACAGCCCACAGCGGCGCCACCTTTATAGAGCCGACGGTGGAAACGGCGTCGGCAAGCGGGGTGAGGAATGCGGCGAGCTCCTCACCGAAAGCTCGGAGGGCCTCCGCATCGTCAGAATCGATATCGCGAAATTGGTGCGACTGAAATCCCACCCAATAGTTGTCACGCCGAAACGCAGTCCACTGCGACCAGTCCCAAACTGGCCCGCGGCCATACGCCAGCACCGCGGCCAGCGACGGCCCGACTACCGCGCCGCACATCGACCACCACCACAACTGGGCCTGGAAACGATCGTCCTTGACGACATCGGGCATGGGAAACAAACTGCGCCCAGCGTCAATGCCTGCCGCCACCGCATCGGTCGTGGGATGCCACTGCTCGGCTCCCTCATGCGGAATTACGTCGGCAGAAAACCGCGGGAACTCCGCGACCAGTCGAGAGTATTCAGAAGGAATAGGCTCCGAAGCGCTACCCAAACACACAGCGTACCCCTTTCAAGTGCAACCGCATCCGAATACAACTCCCGGGAGCTCGATTAAGAATGGGATTCCTAAATGTATAGATGCCATAACAGCGGAATGTTCCAAACCGCATTTCTGTTTGAATAGGCATGAGTACCTCACCATGACCACTACAGGAGGTTGACAAAATGTTCTCGAACAAGAAAAAGGGCTCTGCAAATACCGTAACTGATGCGGTGAACTCTGCCCCCGAAGCCATCCAGAGGGATGCCGGCAAACTGGGCACCCTCCTTATCCAGACTTTGGACAAGGCCATGTCGTGGCAGTCCTCGGCAATCTCTGGCTACGTCAAGGCGATGCACAACAAAAAGCCCAATCAGACGCCGGCGGAGATTCAGCAGCGCATCGACAAGCACTTTCTCAACGTCGTCACCGGTTCCGGCGGCGCAGCCGGTGGCACCGCGGTGCTGCCGGGCATCGGCTTCATCACCGGCATGGCAGCTGTAACCGGTGAGTCCCTCTTTTTCCTCGAAGCTGCAGCGTGGCACACATTGGCATCGGCAACTCTGCGAAATATCGACATCGAGGATCCGGAACGCCGCCGCACTCTCATCCTGGCAGCAATGAGCGGCTCGGAGGGCACGGCGCTCGTCGCCTCGCTCCTCGGCGAGGAATCCCTGCGTAACCGTTCGAAGACATCGGTGGCCGGCATGATTTCCCGCCTCGGGATTCCGCAACTGGGCACCGTCAACAAGCTGCTGATCAAGCAGGCGAAGAAGCGCCTGATGAAGAATGCCCGCCTCGCGCTAATCGGCAAGCTGATGCCCTTCGGCATTGGCGCCGTCCTCGGTGCCACCGCCAACCGCAAGATGGGTAACACCATGATTGACAGCACGCGCGTTTCCCTCGGCCCGGTGCCCACCTCCTGGACAGAATTCGACGGAAAGATGCTGACCAAGAGCAACTAGTTCAGAGGCACATCCCCTCCCCCTGTCGAGTTTCAATTCTCACCAACCGGTGCGCTAGCACCCTCAGCAGAGACGGCGATCCCACATGGCACAAGATTCTCCTTCCTCAATGAAATTTCTGTGGCGGGAGTCGGCTAAACGCCCAGTGCCTTTAGTGGGCGTCATCGTGGCCGCACTAGGCGTAGTGGTCCTCGAGTCAGTGCTGCCGCTGCTGACGCGTGACGCAATCGACGTCGCAACCGGAGACGCCTCGGGTGGCATCTCGGCAAACCTGCTGCCCACACTCCAGCCGCTGACAGCCGTCATCGCAGTGTTCCTCGCAGTGGCTACCGTCCGTTTTATTGCCCAGGGCGGTCGGCGGTTCTTCTCGGGAAAACTCTCCATCGACGTCCAGCACGACCTCCGGCTAAAAATCCTCCGTTCCCTGCAGAATCTCGATGGCCCCGCGGCCGACCGACTCAACACCGGACAAGTAGTTTCCCGCTCCATCTCCGATCTCCAGGGAGTCTCCGGGCTGCTTGCGATGCTGCCGCTTACGCTGAGCTCGGTCATCAAACTGGCTCTGACCGTCGCAATCATGGTGGCCCTGTCATTGCCATTGACCCTCGTCGGCCTTGCAGTGACTCCCATCATCGTGTTTATCGCCCTGCGCTCCCGGGACAAACTGCATGCCGCAACCTGGTCCGCCCAACAACAGGCGGGTGAAATAGCAGGCCATGTAGAGGAAACCGTGTCCGGTATCCGCGTCGTCAAGGCCTTTGCCCAGGGTGAACGGGAATCCGCAGCGATGCGAGAAAAATCTGAGAGACTCTATTCTCTGCGCCTGAGGGCCGCCAAGCTCAGCGCAAGGTTCCAACCCGCGCTTCAATCACTGCCGCAGCTGTCCCTCGTAGGCAACATCGCTGTCGGCGGCTGGCTCGCGATTAACGGCAGCATCACCCTCGGCACATTCGTCGCTTTCGCGACCTACCTCACCAGCCTGACCACGCTGTCTCGTCTCGTATCCAACATGGTCATCTCACTGCAGCTGACCTCCGCCAGCATCGACCGCATCAACGATGTTCTCGACGCCCGCCCCGACAACCCCGAACCGTCCACACCACTCCCGCTTCCCGAAGGCCCCCTCGGCCTCCGCTTCGACCACGTCACGCACCTGCGTGGCGGGCGCAAGCTTCTCGACGACGTTTCTTTCAGCGTTCAGGCTGGAAAAACTGTCGCATTGGTTGGTCCGCCCGGCGCAGGCAAGACTATTGCCACGGAACTTATTGCGCGGCACTATCTGCCAGATGCGGGCAGCATTAGCCTGACCCATTCCGATAGCGCTGCATCGGCGGACAGCCCATCCGCGGACACAGCAAAAATGCTCTCGGACTCGGTGTACCAAGCCGTCACGGTCATTCCCGATTCGCCGTACCTGTTCGCCGGGACGCTACGCGAAAACATCGCGTTCGCCAAGCCTGACGCCTCAGATGAAGAAGTGGCGGCAGCAGCGAAATCTGCCCAGATCAACTTCGTAGACGAGTTGCCCGAAGGCTGGGATACCGCCATTGGTGAACGCGGACACAACCTCTCCGGAGGCCAAGCGCAGCGCGTCGCCCTTGCCCGCGCGTTTCTGGCTGCCCCGCGAATCCTAGTTCTCGACGATGCAACCTCCGCCATCGATGCCAACACCGAAGCAAATATTTTCCACGCACTAGAGACCCAACTCGCAGACACGACACTTGTCGTCGTCGCGCACCGCTCCTCCACCCTGGAGCACGCCGACAGCATCGTGATTTTCGAAGATGGGTCCATCACGGGAATAGGCACGAAGCAACAGCTGATCGCAACCCATCCCCGGTTCACGGACCTGATGGATATCGATCGCCGAAACCTACCGGAGCCCGAAAGCCTGGTTCTCGACCCGCCGGACTGTGAAATCCCCAGCCGCGATAAGCTCTGGCCGTCAAACCAGCAGGACGCTCCGTCGTCAAACGAATACCGGCAGCCGGACCTAGCCGGAGGAGGCAAGCGCCCGGTTGGAATGGACCCCGGACGCGGCGGGGGTCGAGGAGGCATGGGCGCTGCGCTGGCTAACGCCCCCGCGACTCCCGAGCTGCTCGACAGGGTCGACAGTCTGCCGCCTGCGGACGAGCTACCCCGAATTCCCGAGGCTGCACTGGATAATAAGGGGCCGTTTTCCCTCCGTACCCTTCTGAGGTACGTGCGCGGACTATTCGCTGCTGTCATCGGCCTGCTCGCCCTTATCGCTGTCGCAGACCTCGCATTCCCAATGCTCGTGCGCTACGCGATTGATCATGGCATCGCAGAGAAGAACCTTGCGATCCTATTCGCGGCGGCTACTGGTGGGCTCCTAATTGTCCTCACAAGTTGGTTGGCGGTGGCCACGAACGCAGTTCTTACAGCGCGGACCGGTGAACGGCTTCTCTACGCGCTGAGGGTGCGCTGCTACCGGCACCTTCAAACGCTCGGAATTAGTTACTTCGAGGCCAATCGCTCCGGCGCGATTATGACCCGAATGACAACGGACATCGACGCGCTGTCGTCATTCCTGCAAACCGGGCTCGCGCAAGGTGCGATCGCAATCTTTACGTTGCTCGGTGTTTCGACGCTTCTACTGCTGACGCAAGTTTCGCTGGCGTTGGTAGCGCTGGCGACGCTGCCGGTCATTATTATCGCAACGCTGATCTTCCGCAGGGTGTCATCACGCCTGTACAAAGCCGCGCGTGAGCAGCTCTCCGGTGTCAACGCGGATTTTCAGGAGTCCATCGGCGGGCTGCGCGAAACCCGCATGTACCACCGCACCCAGGACATTTACGAATCATTTACCGCCGAATCGGATAAGTATCGCCGAATCAGGCAGCAAGCGCAGATAGCCGTCGCCGCATTCTTCCCCGGCATTAACTTCATCTCTGAGATTGCCACGGCAGCAGTCCTCGCAGTCGGTGCCGGCCACGTCGCCTCGGGATCCATTTCCCCCGGCGTTCTGGTTGCATTCACTCTGTACCTGGGCATGCTCTTCGGCCCGGTCCAGCAGCTGTCCCAGGTCTTCGACGGGTACCAGCAAGCGAAGGTTGGACTCGACCGCATTAGCGACCTACTGTGCACAGCTCCGATGCTCGATGAGGGGCAACGATCCGACGCGGCCGACTCCGCCGCCGGAGAACTGCGGCTAGACCGCGCTTCATTTTCCTACCCCTCGAAGGAAGACGCTCCTCAACAACCCCACATCCTCGACAGACTCAGCCTTGCGATTACCCCCGGAGAAACCGTCGCTATCGTGGGCGCTACAGGTGCCGGAAAGTCGACAATTATCAAACTCTTCGCCCGGTTCTACGACCCAACGCACGGGGCGGTGCTCGCCTCCGGGTCCGATATCCGACAGTTCCCGCTGAGCAGTTGGCGTCGAGCTCTCGGCTACGTACCCCAAGAATCACACCTATTTTCGGGGACAGTCGCAACAAATATTTCCTACGGAATTCCTGACGCGACAGAAGACCAAATCCAGCTGGCGGCGAAAAACGTCGGAGCTCTATCAACCATCGCGAGCCTCCCGGGCGGATTCCATCACGCCGTCGGCCCCGACGGTCGCGGGCTTTCGTCCGGGCAGCGCCAGCTTATTGCTCTGGCAAGGGCTGAAATGATGTCGCCTGAGCTGCTGTTACTTGACGAGGCAACAGCTACGCTTGACCCGGCGACGGAGTCGGCAATTCTGGAGGCGACCGACCGCGCTTCGCAAAGGCGCTCCGCAATAATCGTCGCCCACCGCCTCGCTACCGCGGCCCGCGCAGACCGAATCCTCGTACTCGATCACGGCAAAATCATTGAAGAGGGCTCCCACGAGGATCTGTTGGCGGCGGGCGGACATTACGCAGAACTCTGGAGCAAGTACCATATAGGGAGCGCGCGCGTGGAGTGATTCCCAAATTCTCGTTATCCTTGAATGACACCCAAAAGCTCGCGCAAATTAAAATAAACGTGAGTTAGCTAAACAAAGACGAAAAGAGGCGAGTACCTGCCGTGAGCAGCGACATGAGCTTCGGCCAGAACGAATGGCTGGTCGATGAAATGTACCAGCAATTCCAGAAGGATCCTCAGTCGGTAGACAAAGAGTGGCGCGATTACTTCGCGACGAACGCTCCAACCCAAAAGGGTGAGGATATTTCGAAGATGGCACAGCCCGCAGCAGCGACCAAAAAGGAAGCCGCTGTAACCGGACGCCGCGAATCCAAGGGCGTTGAACCGACGAAGACCCCTAACAAGCCGTCTAAGCCAAAACCAAAGAAGTCCCCGATGGACGCTGCCGACAAGGCCCCTGCCATTGAGGGCAACGAGGCTCCGCTGCGCGGCGTTGCTAAGGCGATTGCCAAGAACATGGACATCTCTCTTGAGATGCCTACCGCAACTTCGGTTCGCGATATGCCTGCGCGCCTTATGTTCGAAAACCGCACACTGGTGAACAACCACCTCGCGCGTGCACGCGGTGGAAAGATTTCCTTCACCCACATCATTGGCTACGCCATGGTCAAGGCCGTCATGATCCACCCGGACATGAACAACAACTACAAGGTTGAGGACGGCAAGCCGGTTCTGGTTACCCCGGAGCACATCAACCTCGGTCTGGCTATCGATATGCCAGCGAAGGACGGATCCCGCTCCCTCGTCGTCGCTGCAATTCGCGAGTGTGAGAACTTGTCGTTCAAGCAGTTCGTCGATGCCTACGAGGACATCGTCGTTCGTGCCCGCGACGGCAAGCTGACCGGTAAGGACTTCCAGGGGGTCACCATCTCCCTGACCAACCCGGGCGGCATTGGTACCCGCCACTCAGTACCTCGTCTGACCAAGGGCCAGGGCGCCATCATCGGTGTCGGCTCCATGGATTATCCGGCCGAGTTCGCTGGTGCTTCCGCAGACCGTCTCGCTGAGATGGGTGTCGGCAAGCTAGTTACCATCACCTCCACTTACGATCACCGCATCATCCAAGGCGCAGAGTCGGGCGAATTCCTCCGCACGATGAGCAGCCTGCTTATTGATGACAAGTTCTGGGATCACATCTTCCAGGACATGCACGTTCCTTACACCCCGATTCGCTGGGCACAGGACCTGCCGAACACCGGTATCGACAAGAACACCCGCGTCATGCGCCTGATTGAGGCCTTCCGCTCCCGCGGTCACCTCCTGGCCGATATTGATCCGCTGCGCTACGATCAGCCGAATACCTCCGCTCCAAACCACGCTGACCTCGACATTAAAGAGCACGGCCTGACCCTCTGGGATCTGGACCGCACCTTCAACGTGGGTGGTTTCGGAGGCAAGGAGACCATGACGCTGCGCGAGGTACTCTCCCGCCTGCGCAACGCCTACTGTCTGAAGGTCGGCTCCGAATACACCCACATCCTCGACCGCGAGGAGCGCGAGTGGCTTCAGGACCGTCTCGAGGGCGGTCAGCCGAAGCCGACCCACGCAGAGCAGAAGTACATCATGCAGAAACTCAATGCCGCCGAGGCATTCGAGAACTTCCTGCAGACCAAGTACGTCGGCCAGAAGCGCTTTTCCCTTGAGGGCGCCGAGTCGCTGATTCCTCTGATGGACTCCGCAATCGACACCGCTGCAGGCGCTGGCCTGGACGAGGTCGTCATTGGTATGCCGCACCGTGGTCGCCTGAATGTGCTCGCCAACATCGTCGGCAAGCCACTGGACCAGATCTTCACCGAGTTCGAGGGCAACATTGACCCCGCTCAGGTGGGTGGCTCCGGCGACGTGAAGTACCACCTGGGTACCACCGGCCGCCACATCCAGATGTTCGGCGACGGCGAAATCGACGTCACCCTGACTGCGAACCCATCGCACCTTGAAGCCGTCAACCCGGTCGTCGAGGGTCTCGCTCGTGCCCGCCAGGACCTCATTAACAAGGGCGAAGAGGGCTACTCCGTCATGCCGCTGCTGCTGCACGGCGACGCATCCTTCGCTGGCCTGGGCATCGTCCAGGAAACCCTGAACCTGATGTCCCTGCGTGGCTACAAAGTCGGCGGTACTGTCCACGTCGTCGTGAACAACCAGATCGGCTTTACGACGTCGCCGGACTCGGGCCGTTCCTCCTACTACTGCACCGATCTCGCCAAGGCGTACGGTTGCCCGGTCTTCCACGTCAACGGCGACGACCCGGAGGCAGTCGTGTGGGTCGGCCAGCTGGCTGTCGAGTACCGCAACCGCTTCGGTAAGGACGTCTTCATCGACCTGGTCTGCTACCGCAAGCGCGGCCACAACGAGGCCGATGATCCGTCCATGACCCAGCCACTGATGTACAAGGTCATCGATGAAAAGGAAAGCGTTCGCGCACAGTACACCGAGGACCTAATCGGCCGCGGTGACATCTCGCAGGAGGAGTACGAGGCAGTTCGCCGCGACTTCCACGACCAGATGGAGGCGGTCTTCAACGAAGTCCGCGCAACTGAGGGCGCGAAGCCGGGCGACCAGACCGGTATTGCTGGCTCCCAGCCCCTGCCGCACGGCCTGAAGACCGGCGTCAGCAAGGCCGAGCTGGTTGAAATCGGCCAGACTTACGTCGACGTCCCCGAGGGCTTCACCGTTCACCCGCGTGTCGCACCTGTCGCCAAGAAGCGCGCAGAGATGACGCAGGAAGGCGGCATCGACTGGGGTATGGCAGAGCTCCTCGCTATCGGTACCTTCACCGGCGCCGGCATCGATGTCCGCTTTGCAGGTGAGGATGTCCGTCGTGGTACCTTCACATCTCGCCACGCAGTCCTCATCGACGCAGAAAACGGCTCGGAGTACAACCCGATTGACGCCTACGGCAAGGCCAATGGCGGCGGTCGCTTCATGATCTACAACTCGGCACTGACCGAGTACGCGGGCATGGGCTTCGAGTACGGCTACACCCTTGGTAATCCGGATGCGGCCGTGTTCTGGGAGGCACAGTTCGGTGACTTCGCCAACGGCGCCCAGACCACCATCGACCAGTACGTCTCCTCCGGTGAGGCTAAGTGGGGCCAGACTTCCAAGCTGGTTCTGCTGCTTCCGCACGGCTACGAGGGCATGGGCCCGGATCACTCCTCCGCACGCATCGAGCGCTTCCTGCAGCTCGCTGCCGAGGGTTCCTACACTGTCGCCCAGCCGTCCGATCCGGCAAACTACTTCCACCTGCTGCGCCGCCACATCCTGTCGGACCTGCACCGTCCGCTGGTGGTCTTCTCCCCGAAGTCCATGCTGCGCAACAAGCTGGCGGTTTCCCCGGTCGAGGCCTTCACCGGCGACACCAAGTTCCGTGCTGTCATCGACGACCCGAACTTCTCCTCCGAGAACAAGTCCGGAATCAAGAAGATGCTTCTATGCTCCGGCAAAATCTACTGGGAACTGGAGAAGAAGCGCAAGAAGGACAAGCGCGACGACATCGCCATCGTCCGTCTCGAAATGCTGCACCCGATTCCGAACAACCGACTCAAGGAAGTCTTCGACTCCTACCCGGATCTCGAAGAAATCCGCTGGGTCCAGGACGAGCCGGCGAACCAGGGTCCGTGGCCGTTCCTGGCTCTGAACCTCCCGGAGGTTCTGCCGGATATGCCGAAGATGACCCGCGTCTCTCGCCGTGCACAGTCCTCCACCGCAACCGGTGTGGCCAAGGTGCACCAGGCCGAAGAAAAGGCCCTGCTGGAAGAGGCTTTCAAGTAAGCCACGAAACGGCTTTGGCCAAGGCGAGCCCCACGCAACTTAGAGGGGCTCGCCAGCGCCGATTCTCGGCTGTAAAACAAGCACCCGAAAGTGGCGAACCGCGCAATAGAGGGCCCCTTTAGGAACTAGTTCTGGACTAGTTCCTAAAGGGGCCCTCTTCGTATCTCTACAGGCTCATAATCAGTGGCTCAGCCAATCCCGAGCAACCTCTGAAGCTGGCGCCTTGCCGTCTCTGACCTTCTCGGTCATCTCCTTAAGCTCTTTCGTGGTCAAGGATCCGGCGATTTCGTTGAGGACCTTCACCCTATCCTCCCTCACCAGGGATGGCTTGAGATAGAAAGGAACCACCCACTGGGGCAGCGATGCCCCGGGGTTCGACGCATCTACGCCCTCACAGCCCTGCGCATCCCCCGCGTCGGTTGCCATTACTTCTCCAGGCAGCGACCTGGAAAACGCGTCATAAACCTTCGACTTCCACTCCTCGCTCAGCTTCTTATTCGGGTCCTCATCCTGAGCGAATTCCTCCGCCAGCGATTTCGCCGCAGCCGGGTCGCTGATCCCCAAAAGCTCACCAGTACAGCCAAAGGCCACAAGAACGGCACCGTTTCGAACCAAACTCACCCGATCTTGTTCATTGCCGATTCCGATGACGGTGCCCTCTCTACCACTGCGGGGGAAGGACTGCGCGTAGACCTCTGCGAGTACCTTCTGCTCCGGGTTGGCAAGGTCGGCGCCGACAGAAACAACGGAATTTTGCAGTGACGGTTCCTGCATCGTCGGTTCGAAGGCAGCGCACGCCGAGCCAAACAGGGTCAAACCAGCCATTGACGACGCGACAAAACCACTGCGCCAAAAGGAAAAACGCAGACCTCTTAGCCCCGCAGCGCTGACACTAAACGGGTGGAAGTGTATCCGCGACAGGGCGCGTCTAAAATGATTCATCGTTGTCTAGCGTATCCCAACGACGATTGTGAGGTCTGCCCCATGGCAACTCAAAACGCCAATGGAAATGGTTCCGCCAAGGACCCCCGCAATCCTCGATTCGCCAACTCCGAAAGCTCCAAAACTGCCCGTGCTCTGAGGGCCACGTCGACGGCCCGCAGCGTGGCCAAGTCCGCGGTGTCGCGGGTAACCAAGACGAGTGCGGCGTCGGCAAGCGGAAAGGCGATGGAGTCGACCGCAGTGGGCGATGCCCTGCGCGACTGCGGCGTGTATATCGGAGGCAAGCGGCTTCCCGGATCCTTCGATCATTTCACCGGCCTGGCGGAGGTTCGGCGTTTCGGCGAGGGGTTCACATGGCTGTCTCTGTCACGGCCAAACGCCTCCCAGATGGACGCCATTGCGGAGCTCTACGGACTCGATGACCTCACCGTCGAAGACGCGCTGACCTCGCGTCAGCGCCCCAAGATCGAGATTCACGACGACCACGTGGTATTCGTCGTGCGGTCCATCCACTACTCCCCCGAGGGCCTCGCGGAGGACGAAAACGAAATCATTCGCTCAGGACAGCTGATGATTGTCATTGGCGCCGAGTACGTCATCACAATCCGGATGGGCATGCCCAAATCTGACATGGTGCGGATTAGTGAACGCATAGAACGCAACACCGACGCAATCGACTACGGACCGGCCGGAGTGCTGTGGGCGCTGACCGACAACCTGGTCGATAATTACCTGCGCATTGCCCACCAGCTTGAAGACCGCGTAGAGGATATGGAGGACGATGTCTTCGAGCCGAAGTTCGACTCGGATATTGAGGACGTGTACATCCTCAAGCGAGAGATTCTGGAAATGCGCCACGCCATCGAGCCGCTCACGCCCGCGCTCCGCACTCTGATGAACATGCGCGACGATGTCGTCCCGAAGGAAATTAGCCGATACCTCTCAGATGTCCTCGACCACCAGCTGGTCGCCGCCGACATGGTCACCGGGCTCGACGAGCGACTGTCCTCCCTCATCGACGCCGCGGCCGTGAAGATTCAGCTGCAACAGAACAAGGACATGCGCACCATCTCCGCGTACGCAGCGATTCTCGCCGTGCCGACGGCAGTTGCGGGCATCTACGGCATGAACTTTGAAAACATGCCGGAGCTCAAGTGGGAGCACGGCTACTACGCGGTGCTGGTCCTCATGTTCGGCATTGTCGCGTTCCTAGTTTGGCTGCTGCGCAGGAACAAGTGGCTGTAGGTTTCTGGCTCAGCGCCCGCGCTGGCCGCCCTGTCCGCCTCGTCCTGCCAACGCCCGTTGTGCCAGCAGGTCACGGGCGCGCTCCGCGTTGCGCGGGTTGCACAGGACGTCGTAGCGGCGGGCGACAATCTCCGTTGTGGAAGAGAAATCCCGCTTGCCGTTTTGCATCGCGTACGGCACGGCGGCCATCACGATGCCGAAGATGGCGCCCATGCCGATTCCGACGATGAGTGGGTTGACCCAGTCGTCCTGGAATAGCCCCAGGATTAGGCCGAAGAAAAGGCCCATCCATACGCCATACATCGCGCCTCCGCCGATGACCTTGGGCCAAGTCAGCCTGCCGACAACGCGCTCCACCTGCATCAGGTCCACGCCCACGATCGTAAGGTCGGACACGGGGAATTCATCGCGGTCACTCAGCTCATCCACCGCCGCCTGAGCCTCGGCGTAGTCAGTAAAACTGCCGACAGGCCATCCCTCCGGCACCTTTCGGGCACCAATCCGCGACGGGGTGTTACCGCCATCACCTGCGCCACCGTTGACTCCGTTGACCATGTGTTTGCCCACCAGCCCCTTTTTGCTAGTTTCTTTTTAGAATTCCTGTCATTTCAACGAAATTGCGCTGGTAATTGTTCCCGGGCAATACCCGGACGCTATCGTGGTGGCATGTCTACAATCAACCGTGTCTACGCGGGTCGGCTCTCTGGCATGTTTGTCCGCAACTCCGATGGCGACGCCATCGGGCGCGTTCGTGACGTGGTTGTCCGCTTACGAGAACACGGCAAAACGTCCTCCGCCCTCGGCCTCGTGGTAGAGATGACCGACAAGCGCCGCGTCTTTATCCCCATGGGCCGCGTTGCGGTCGAGCCCAACGAGATTCTGCTGCTCTCGGGCCAGATCTCTATGAAAACCTTCCGCACTCGTCCTGGCGAGTCCACCATCATCGGAGACTTGGTCGGAGCGAAGATTCAGATTGATGACCCGGAACTCGACCACCTTCACGGCGTACCGCAGGAGCTCACTGACATTGAGCTGGAACGCAATCGCACCCGAGATTGGATTCTGACAAAGGTAGCTGCCCTCGGCCCGAAGAAGGGTCTGCGCGGCCGCCGCGATGTCGCGGTCGCCCCGTGGAATCACATCCATGGCCTCGGCGCCGGCACCTCCCCCAAGGCCGCCGACGCCAATCTTGTCGGCGAGGTGCTGGACATGCGCCCAGCCGACGCCGCGCGCTACATCTCGACGCTGGAGACTGACCGCCGACGCACTATCGCAGAGGCGCTTGACGACGAAATGCTGGCCGATATCATCCAGGAACTCCCAGACGAGGACCAGGCAGAAGTCCTGGAAGACCTGACTATCGAACGTGCTGCCGACATTCTGGAGGAAATGGATCC
Organism: Corynebacterium lactis RW2-5; assembly: GCF_001274895.1. Taxonomy (NCBI): domain Bacteria; kingdom Bacillati; phylum Actinomycetota; class Actinomycetes; order Mycobacteriales; family Corynebacteriaceae; genus Corynebacterium; species Corynebacterium lactis. The sequence goes on along the minus strand of NZ_CP006841.1, from coordinate 972,863 downwards.
GGACGATGCAGCCGACCTTCTCGGCGAGCTCGATACCAACCGTGCCGATGTTCTCCTAGATCTCATGGCCCCGGAGGAATCCCAGGCCTTGCGCCGCCTCATGGATTTTGAGCCGGACACCGTCGGTGGCCTGATGACTTCCGACCCACTGGTTCTCCAACCCACTGCTACCGTCGCTGAGGCCCTTGCCCGGGCACGCGACCCGGAGTTGCCTACGTCCCTGTCGTCGATGGTATTTGTCACTCGCCCGCCAACAGCTACGCCGACCGGACGGTACTTAGGCTGCGTACATCTGCAAAAGTTATTGCGCGAGCCTCCATCGACCCAGATCGGCGGCATTCTCGACCCGGACCTGCCTCCCCTCTATGCCGAGGATAACGATGACACTGCAGCGCGCTACTTCGCAACCTACAACCTGGTCAGCGGCCCAGTGGTTGACAACGAGGGACACCTTTTAGGGGCCCTTGCAGTCGACGATCTCCTCGATCACCTCCTGCCGGAGGATTGGCGCGAAGCGGGCATCCGGCCCGGCTCTGAGCAGCCCAACTAACTCCCCTCAGATATTCCCCAGAAGGAGGTGCTCCCACCATGGCCAAAGATTTCACTTCGGATCAGCCCCGTGAGGCCACACTGGCTGATCGCAGTACGAAGGAACGCCACGTAAAAGACCGAACCCGCCTCGATACCCCAGTCGTCGACCGCAAGAAAAAGGCAATCGATTTCGACGGTGACCGCGTCGGCGAGATCGCCGAGTCCATTGCCCGCTTCCTCGGTACAGGTAAGTACCTGGCGTATCAGACGATTATCGTCTTGGCCTGGGTGGCTTTGAACATCGGCGGATTTTGGTGGAATTGGGATCCGTACCCGTTCATCCTGCTGAACCTGGCGTTTTCCACGCAGGCGGCGTACGCTGCACCTCTTATCCTTCTGGCGCAGAACCGCCAGGAGGACCGTGACCGCGCCGCAGTGGCCGAGGATCGCCGCCGGGCAGAGGAGACAAAGGCCGATACCGAATTCCTGGCTCGCGAGATTGCCGGTGTGCGTGCAATCGTGAGCGAGGCTGTTACCCGAGACTACCTCCGCCACGAACTCGAAGACCTCACCGACGTGCTCAACCGTATCGAGGAGCGCTTCTACGAGGCGACCGATGCCGACCACGAGGAGCCGGAAAACAGTTCCGACAAATCGCAGTCTGCGGACTAATCAGCAATTTTGCGGCGAAGTTCTTTGCCACACCCCCTATCGCGATAAGATTCACACATAATGTCTACGATTACTGAACCTGAAGTACGCACCGCGCTGACAGGCGTCGAGGACCCCGAGGTTCGACGCCCGATTACCGAGGTCGGAATGGTCAAGTCCATTTCGATTGCCGATAACAACGACGTCGCGGTTGAGATTTACCTGACCATTGCCGGCTGCCCGATGAAGAACACCATCGTCGAGCGCACCGAGGCCGCCCTGAAGGGCCTCGACGGTGTTGGCAACGTCACCGTGACCACTGACGTCATGAACGATGAGCAGCGCCGGGAGTTCCGCAACGCTGTCCGCGGCAGCGCCTCCGAGCCTGTCATTCCGTTCGCACAGCCCGATTCCCGCACGCGCGTTTTCGCGGTCGCCTCGGGTAAGGGCGGCGTCGGCAAGTCTTCCGTTACCGTGAACCTCGCTGCCGCTCTGGCAGCGAAGGGCCTGTCTGTCGGCATCCTCGACGCCGATGTCTACGGCCACTCCATCCCCCACATGATGGGCTCCGAGGATAAGCCGCACCAGGTGGATGACATGATTATGCCTCCGCAGGCGCACGGCGTTTCGCTGATTTCCATCGGTCACTTCGTCGATGACAACTCCCCCGTCGTCTGGCGCGGCCCGATGCTCCACCGCGCAATTCAGCAGTTCCTCGCGGATGTGTTCTGGGGAGATCTGGACGTTCTCCTCTTCGACCTGCCTCCGGGAACCGGCGATATCGCTATCTCCGTGGCCCAGCTAGTCCCGAACGCCGAGTTGCTCATTGTCACCACTCCGCAGATGGCCGCCGCCGAGGTCGCCGAGCGCGCTGGCACTATCTCCCTCCAGACCCGTCAGCGTATCGCCGGTGTCATCGAGAACATGAGCTGGATGGAGATGCCGGACGGCTCCAAGATGGAGGTCTTCGGCGCAGGTGGCGGCGAAACCGTAGCACGTCGCCTCACCCAGATTACCGGCGGCAAGGTCGAACTGCTTGGCCAGGTCCCGCTGGACACCTCTCTCCGCGAGGGTGGAGACAAGGGCACTCCGGTTGTCGTTTCCGCCCCAGAGCACGGTGCGGGCGCGGCGCTGAGCGCTATCGCCGACAAGCTCTTCGTCCGCCGAGAGTCTCTGGCCGGCAAGTCTCTCGGCCTCGGCGTCACCCCGAAGTAGCTCTCCGCTTGCCGACGACTCCCACGTCTTGCAGCCCTCGGCGCTTTCAAGCACATAGAAAAAGGCCCTGCTATCCTCGCGATTATTTCAGGATTGGATAGCAGGGCCTCTTCTTATTTTCGTGCCGGCACATCCTGCGTCAGAACGATTAGAGAATGTCGTCGTCGAGCCAGGGGCTTTTGGCTACGCCGCCAGGCTGCTGATTCTGCGCGGCCTGATTCTGCTGGGCTTGTGCCTGTGCGACTGGGTTCTGCCATTCGCCGGGGTGACCGGCTTGCGGCTGCGCTTGCGCTGTGGGCTGTGCAGGCTGTTGCGGCTGCGCCCCACCTCCGACAGCCGGCTTGCCGCTGAGCATGTCGAGGTAAGTGTCGTCACCGTCGAAAAGCGTACGTGTGATGGCGGTCTTCGGATTCAGCCGCCGCAACTCGTTGAGCTCCTGCAGTGGCTTGCGTAAATCATCGAAATCCTCGCCGAACTCGCCCGAGAGGTTTTCCCGCGCATCGTTGATAGCCGTCCTTGCTGCGAGCAGCATCGCACGCGCGTCCTGCACTAATTTCGGCAGGCGCTCAGGCCCCACGATGACGAGACCGACTAGGAAGAGTACGAGGATTTCGCCCCAGCCAACATTTGAAAACACGTTATACCACCTTAGTTGGCGCCACCTGCCAATGCACGATTAGCCGAAGAATGGTTCGCTAGTCCCGTAAATGGGCGTATCGCCAGGGGCCTATTCCGGGGCAATGGAAACGTCCATCTCTGCCCCGTCACGGACGACCTTCATCACGGTTTCATTACCGGCGCCTACGGTCCAGAGAGCAACTGTCAATTCGTCTGCTGACGACACCGACCTGTCTCCCACTGCGGTGATCACATCTCCCTCTCTTAAGCCATCCCGATCCGCGACGCCTCCCGGCAAAATCGTCGCCACTTCAGCACCGGAAAACGCACCGTTTGATACGGTTCTCGCCGTCACGCCGATACCCGGATGCGATGGTTCCTCACCGGCTATGAGCTGTTCCGCGACCGCGACCGCCGAATTAATCGGGATGGAAAAACCAAGCCCCTGGGAGCCACCGGAGACTGTGTAAATCACGGTGTTGATGCCAATAACTGCGCCACGGATATCTACCAACGGCCCACCGGAGTTACCAGGGTTGATGGACGCATCCGTTTGAATCGCATCCGCGAAACCATCCGTGTCGGTGCCCTCCGCCTGCAGGCGCACGGGCCTATTCAGTGCTGAGATAATGCCGGAGGTTACCGTTCCGCCGAGTCCCTGGGGAGAGCCCATCGCGATGACAGTGTCGCCCACTGCCAACTTGTTCGAGTCCCCCAGCTGAGCCACGGTGAGTCCGGCGACATCCACTACCTGGATAACCGCGAGATCCGTCTTAGTGTCGCGGCCAACAACCTTGGCGGGCACTTCCTTGAGGTTTGCTCCATCGTAGAAGGTCACGGAGATTTCCATGTCTGGCTTATCCGCAACAGCAGAGACGACGTGGTTGTTGGTGAGAATGTGGCCTTTATCGTCTATGACAAAGCCCGAGCCGACCCCCGAAACCTGCCCGGCCTGCACCGCAATCGACACAACCGCAGGGCGCAGGGCCTCGGCAACCTTGCCAATCTGCGTCATTGAACCATCACCGGGGCGCCCCTCGACCTGCTGCAGTTCCACCCGCTGATAGTCGGCGCGGAACGTCTTACCTGCCCAACCGCCAACGAACCCGCCGATTCCGCCAATCGCCAGCACTGCTGCCGCCGAGGCCGCAACCACGCGCCAGGGCACGTCGTTTCCGAAAATTACACGACGAACGCCCACGTGCGGAACAACTGGTTTACGCTCAGCGCGCTCCGCAGACACCTTGCGTGCCGGGCGGCCGGCTACCATTCGCGACCAGGATTCCCGCCAGGGCGATGATTCGGGCTCGGCGGTGGCGGCGTCGGCAAGCGAGGGATCCTTCGGCCCCCTCTGGAGACCACCTGTGGCCTCGGCGCGATCGGCTCCGGGAGCAAAGGGAGAGTCGGCAATACCGGGTTGATCGGTCGGATGATCAGTCACTGACGATGCCCACCTTTGCGGATTCCTCGGACGATTTGCTCTAGTGCCGCAGACAGAGACTCCGGGCGGCGATACGCGAGGCCACGCGCATCACGAGTATCGGCGCTGCCACTGGCGGCACCGGAGGTTTCGGAGCGCGGATCTGCGAAATCACACATCCCCGCCAGACGCGCACGCAACTCTGGTGGAATATGCAGGGCCTCACTATCCCGCAGCCGCTTGGCCGCCTGGCGCTGCCTAGCCACCTCCCGGCGGCACTCGGGGCAAGCCAGGAGATGGGCCTGAGCGCGGCGCTCCGCAGTCGCAGAGAGCTCACCGTCGACGAAAGCGGCGATAGCCTCCGTGCCGAGATGTTCGGTGGAAAGGAAGTGGTCATCATGAAGTGGCCGTGCCACCAACAACACCTCCTAAAACAGCGCCCCGAGAAAGAAGAAATCCCCGGTGGAAAACTTACGCACACCGGAAACTTACGTGATTCAAGCCCACAATAGCGCTTTCGCGCCTACGCGGTGTGAACAACCTCTGCGGTGTTCTGACGCTCCCGCTCGAGGCGCTCCAACGAAGCGCGGAGGCTGGAGCGGGCACGGTGGATGCGAGAGCGCACGGTGCCCATCTTAATGCCGAGAGTCGAGGCGATTTCCTCATACGTCAGCCCGACCACGTCACACAGAACCACAACAGCGCGATAATCCGGCTGGAGCTCGGCCAGGGCAACCTCCAGGTCGGGATCCAAAGTGGCGTCATCCACGGCCTGCTCAGGTGTCTTCAGCGTGCCCGGCACGCGATCGTAGTTTTCCGGCAGGGCCTCCATGCGGATGACCTGGCGGTGGCGCACCATATCTAGGAACAAGTTAGTTGTAATCCGGTGCAGCCACCCCTCGAAGGTGCCGGGGCGGTACGACTTCAGAGAGCGGAACACGCGCATGAAGGTCTCCTGCGTGAGATCCTCCGCATCGTGCTTATTACCCGTCAGCCGGTAAGCGAGACCGTAAACGCTATCCGCGTGGGCAGCGACCAATTCGGTCCACGACGGCATCTCCCCCACTCCCGCGTCATAAGCGGCAGTTCCGGTCAGCACAGCGTCTGCACCGACGGCGGGGTCAGCACCATCAATAGGGCTGACACGCGGGGAATTCTCATTGGTCATGGCAGTTAGTTTTCCTCACTGACCTTAGGTACTCATTGACCATATCCTGAAAATACGTTGAGAGTCCAAACAAGTTTTGGTAACACCCCTCTCGGCGTGGCCAGTTCCGCAAGCGAAAGCTTTTTCCTACTGTGGGAAGCGTGTCCGATACCTCTTCCTCCTCTTCCCCGCTGACCGCCCTCGATGCCGTCGTGCAGCATGTCAATGCCACGACTCCGCAGTCCGATGCGATTGGCCGTGCCGTCGAGAGTGCCCGCGAATACGGCGTCGCCGTACCCGACGCCATGACCGGCGCCTTCCTGACCGCCATGATGTCGCTCGCCAGCGCGCGCCGCACGGGGCACCCCGCCGCAGTCATTGCCTCCCCCGCCGCTGGTGTCGTAGGCCTGCACCTCATGGCCGGGCTTGCCGACGATGGCGTCTTGACCTGTATCGACCCTGAACTCGAGCATCAGGCACTCGCTAAGCAGGCGTTCCGGGACGCGGGTATCCGCCCGAATCGCCAGCGATTCCTTCCCTCGCCCCCAACTGAGGTCATGGATCGACTGGCGCCGAGCTCCTACGATTTGGTCTACCTGGATGTCGAGCCGTCCGCGATTCTCGCAGCTCAGGAAAAGGCCTGGCCGCTGCTCCGCGAAGGCGGCGTGCTGGTCATTCCGGGGGCGCTGTTGGACGGAACAGTAGAGGATGCCTCCCGCACCGATCGCGATACCGCTGCCGCCCGCCTGGCCGACCAGCAGCTCCTCGAGCTCGAAGGAGCTAGGGTGGTTCGTCTGCCAATCGCAGCGGGCGCAACAATCCTGGTCAAGGGCTAGCTGAAACTTTCAGGGCTGGCATCCTGGCTGGCCCGCTCCGGGCGCCGCGACGTTTGAAGGCCCCTAGCACGCATCCGCGCGCTAGGGGCCTTCAAACTTGGTAAAAGAAACTTTTGGCCCTAGATGACCTGTCCCTTACCTACGGCCACGACACCGCCGGGGCTGACCTTGAAGCGCTCAGCATCACGCTCCGGGTCGCCACCAATAATCGCACCGTCGGAGACGACGACGTTCTTATCCAAAATGGCGTGGCGAACGACCGCTCCGCGTCCGACGCGGACGCCCGGGAAGAGCACCGAGCCTTCAACAGTAGCGCCGTCCTCGATGACAACGTTGGTGCTCAGCACCGAGTTGCGGACAGTACCACCGGAGACAATTGTTCCGGCGCCGACCATGGACGCCTGGGCGATACCGCCCTGGACGAACTTAGCCGGTGGCAGGTTCTCCTCCGAGAAGGTGTGAATCGGCCACTTCTTGTTGTAGAGGTTAAAGACTGGGTGGACCGAGATTAGGTCCATATTAGCCTCGTAAAAAGCGTCAATGGTACCGACGTCACGCCAGTAGCCCTTGTCGCGCTCCGTCTCTCCCGGGACGTAGTTGTCCTTGAAGTCGTAGACGTAGGCCTCGCCTTCCTCCACGAGCATCGGGATAATGTTTCCGCCCATATCGTGGTCGGAATTCTCATCCTCCGAATCGCGCTTAATCGCTTCAATCAGCGCGGAGGTGGTGAAGACGTAGTTACCCATCGACGCGAAGGTCGAATCCGGGTCATCCGGGGTACCGGGCGGATCGGCCGGCTTCTCCAGGAATTCTGTAATCCGGTTGTTCTCATCCGCGTCGATGACGCCGAACGCACTTGCCTCCGAGCGCGGGACACGAATACCCGCAACGGTCACGCCGGCGCCGGACTGAATGTGGGCATCCAGCATCTGCTCCGGGTCCATGCGGTAGACGTGGTCAGCGCCGAAGACGATTACGTACTCCGGGTCCTCGTCATAAACCAGGTTGAGAGACTGCAATATCGCGTCAGCCGAGCCGGTGAACCAGCGCTTTCCCAGCCGCTGCTGCGCCGGAACAGGCGTCACGTACTGACCGGTGATACCGGAGAGCTGCCACGCCTGCGAAATGTGGCGGTCGAGCGAGTGGGACTTGTACTGGGTCAGCACACAGATTTTAAGGAAACCTGCGTTGACCAGATTCGACAGCACGAAGTCGATTAGCCGATAGCTACCACCGAAGGGCACGGCGGGCTTTGCGCGGTCTTCCGTCAGCGGGAAGAGACGCTTGCCTTCGCCACCGGCAAGGACAATGGACAATACATGTGGTTGACTCCTCACGTCCTCCAACCTATATGCGATTTACAAACCTCGCCGTGAAGGTCCCCTACCCCTACCCCACATAAGACGGCACCGCTGAATGAATCTGGTTACGCTGGAAATATGCGAGTTGCCATGATGACCAAGGAATACCCTCCGGAGATTTACGGCGGAGCAGGTGTTCACGTAACCGAACTGACCCGTTTTATGCGTGGGCTCGACGGTGTCGATGTGGACGTCCACTGCATGGGCGGCCCCCGCGATGAAGCCGACGTTTACGTCCACGGAGTTGACCCGGAGCTCGGCGAGGCGAACGCGTCGATTAAGACGCTTTCCACAGGCCTGCGCATGGCCAATGCAGCGGCCGCGACAGACATCGATGTCGTCCATTCGCACACCTGGTACTCAGGTCTCGGCGGCCACCTCACCGGCCTGCTGAAAGGCATTCCACATGTGGCTACTGCGCACTCGCTGGAGCCCCACCGCCCTTGGAAGCGCGAGCAGCTCGGCGGTGGCTACGACGTCTCTAGCTGGTCGGAGCGCAACGCAATGGAGTACGCGGACGCGGTCATCGCGGTATCCGCCCGCATGAAGGATGCCATCCTAGACGCTTACCCCCGCATCGCCCCCGAAAAGGTTCACGTAGTCCTCAACGGCATTGACACGCAGCTCTGGCACCCACGCCCGACATGGGAGGAGTCCAAGGAGCAAAACGGCTGGTCCGTCCTCGAGGAACTCGGCGTCGACCCGAACCGCCCGATGGTCGCCTTCGTCGGACGCATCACTCGCCAGAAGGGCGTAGCACACCTGGTCAAGGCCGCATCGCACTTCGATGAGGACGTACAGATGGTTCTCTGCGCTGGCGCTCCGGACACCCCGGAGATTGCGAAGGAGACCGAGCAGCTGGTCCACGATCTACAGGCTGAGCGCGACGGCATCTTCTGGGTCCAGGAGATGCTGCCAAAGGAGCGCATCCAGGAGATCCTCACCGCTGCCGATTCCTTCGTCTGCCCCTCCATCTACGAGCCGCTCGGCATCGTAAACCTTGAGGCAATGGCATGCGGCACCGCGGTCGTCGCCTCTGACGTCGGCGGCATCCCGGAGGTGGTCGTCGATGGCGAGACTGGAACCCTCGTGCATTACGACGAGGCGGACCCGGAGGGCTTCGAACGCGACATTGCGGCCGCCGTGAACAAGATGGTCTCCGACCGTGCTCACGCTAAGGAAGTCGGCGCAGCGGGCAAGAAGCGCGCCGAGGATGTCTTCAGCTGGGAGACAATCGCTCAGGAAACCGTAGAAGTCTACAAATCATTGATGTAGCCAACAATCACCCCCGTGAATGAATACCTCACGGGGCGCTACGCGCTGCTCCGTTACGCTTACCAGAAGCCGTGTGCGCGTAGGCAAACGAACCGGCCTTAGTGGGGCGAGGAATAAGATGGCAGTCATGACGCCTCAGCTCAATTTGCCTACCGTCCGGCAAACGTTCTTCCAGAATTCCCTCATGTCCGCCCTGCTCGACGGCATCTACGACGGCGAGATGTCGATTGGCGAGATCCTGGGGCACGGCAATTTCGGAATCGGCACCTTCGACGGGCTCGACGGCGAAATGATCATTCTCGACGGTGTCTGCTGGCAGGTCCGCGGCGACGGCAGCGCGTGCAAGGCCTCGATGAGCCAGCGCAGCCCCTACACGGTCGTCACCAACTTCGTCCCCCACATTGCAATCGACGCTCCCCCGAACCTCACGCGCAGCGAGATCAGTCCAATTATCGACAGCAAGGTCCCAAGCCAGAATTTCATGTACGCGCTGCGCATCACCGGAGACTTCGAATGGGTGAAAACCCGCACCGTGGTCAAGCAGCAAAAGCCGTACCAGAAGATGATTAATGCGACAGAAGAGGACGCCTCGGTGGACTTTGAGGATGTCACCGGGACAATTGCCGGCTTCCGCACCCCGGTTTATGAAAAGGGCATTTCAGTGCCCGGCTGCCATGTCCACTTCCTCGCAGACGGAGGCACCGGCGGCGGGCACGTCCTGGACTTCAAGCTCCGCTCCGGAACCATCGAGATCTGCCCAGGTACGGACCTCCAGCTGCGCCTGCCGCTAACGGCCGAGTTCTCCGACGCAGACCTCGCACCGGACGACCTCGACGATCAGATTCACGCAACCGAGGTTAAAAGCTAGCGCGCTGGCTGAAGCACCAGGGTCTTTACCGGAGCCGCGCGGCCCCCTCCGGGGCCAAACGAGGCCTAGTCGCACGGACGACCGAGACGCGTAACGTACGCGCGGGCGGTCACGTGCATTTCCGTGGGGAGGGCCGCAATTCGCTCCTGCAGCACCTCCGGGTGAATATGGCGTGCCGACGGGCTCATTCCGATCTGGGTGGCGATAGCCTGCTGGTTCAGATTCATGCCGAACTCGACCAGCTCCGGGTCCCCGACAGGAACCAGGTGCCCCTCGGCCTGAGCAATCATGCGCTCGACCTTGCCGCGCTCCACATCGATAATCCCGAGTGGTTCGCGCAGCTCACCGAGGTGTCCGGTGGTGGCAGTAAGAACAACGACCTGCCCACCGGGCTTGAGCACGCGCGCAAATTCCTCAGCATTGCGCGGGGCAAAGACGACAGTAATCGCGTCGATAGAGTTGTCGCGCAGCGGCAGACGCGCCCACGCGTCAGCTACAACTGCACCCACGCGCGGATGGCTTTTAGCCAGGTGCTTCGCCGCAGGGACGGAAACGTCCAGCCCAACGCCTCGAGAGTTGGCAACACCGTCGAGGGTGTGCGCCAGGTAGTAACCGGTTCCGGCGCCGACCTCGCAAATTACCGGGCTCGCATCCTCTGCGACCCCGGCATCGTCCAGAACATCCTGAACATTGCCGGTGACAGCCTCAACGAAAGGCGCATAGTGCCCGCCCGACAGGAACTCCTCGCGGGCGGTAATCATCTTGGCATCGTCACCCGTGTACCGCAGGCCAGCGCCTCCAGCGAGGGTGACGTAGCCCTGACGGGCAATATCGTAACTATGCCCCGACGCGGACTTCAGAGTGGAACAATCGGAATCACCAAACGCCAAATCAGTGCCGTCAATGGGATCTGCGAGCACATCAATGATGTCAGCGAGCACTTCGACCACTCCTCTTCTCAAGTCTTTTTCAAGGCTAAATAGGGTCACGCGTTAAAAACACGTTCATTAATCTTAACCCGTCTATTGCCTAAGAGGAGAATAAGCCCGCCTATGACTAGCGCCACACTTGGAATCTAGGGGCAAAATCCAGGGCGCCAAACTAGCCGCGCTACTGCACTACCGCGGTTAGCTCCGCACCCAGCTCCTTGGCCTCATCCGGCGTGAGCTCCACCACCAGGCGGCCACCGCCGTCGGCCGGAACCCGCATAACAACCTTCTTACCTTCTTTGACTGCCTCCAGCGGGCCATCGCCGGTGCGCGGCTTCATTGCGGCCATTACAACTCCTTAGTTGTTGACGATGTCGACATCGGCACCAGTGCCGACTCCAACGTCACTCTCAGAAGAATGATTTCTAGAGGGCGTCTCGACTACTCCCTCCATCATAGACTTTTCCGGCAAGTTCAGTTGCCAGAGACTATAAGGGGCACTGAGCGCGCTAAAGAGACTCCAGCCAGGAAAAGAGCTTCCAAAGCCCCAGCCCCAAAAGTAAGGCGACCAGTAGATAAATCGCGATGACAGCCGCAATGAGCATCTAAACTAGCCCCCTCACCGGGTGCAGGGGCTGGAACTTCCCCTCAATCGCGAGCGTCATCCGGCACACGTCGACGGTCTCGGCGACCTGATGCGAGCGAAATACCGCGACGCCAGCTGCCGCCGCGTGCGCGGTAGCGGCCAGGGTTCCGGCCACGCGTTCAGTCAGTGGGCGATCCAGGGTCTCGCCGACAAAGTCTTTGTTGGACAGCGCCATCAGCACCGGCCACCCCGTAGCCACCAGCTCCGAACAGCGCCGAAGCAGCTCGAGTCCGTGGAAGGTGTTCTTACCGAAGTCGTGCGTTGGGTCAATCAGCACCATGTTCTCCGGCACTCCCACGCCTATCGCCCGCTCGGCCAGGCGCCCTGTCTCGGCAATAACGTCTTCGACAACATCGTCATAACGTACGCGAATCGGGTTCGTCCGCGGCAGCGCACCGCCCGTGTGGGAACACACATAACCGACCCGGTGGGCACCTGCGACCTCGACCAATTCGGGATCGTGCCCGGCCCACGTGTCGTTAATCAGGTTCGCGCCGGCGGCAATCGCGGCCTCGCCCACCTCGGCGCGCCAGGTGTCAACGCTGATGTGCAGGTCCGGGTAGCTCTGACGCACCTTCGCGATGGTCGGGACTACTCGGTCAATCTCCTCTGCGACGGTAACCTCCGCCCCAATACCGGCCTTAACGCCACCGATGTCAACGATTTCGGCACCTGCCGCCACGACGGCGTCGACACGCGCCAGGGCTGCATCCTCCGCCGCGGTCGCTCCACGGTCGTAGAAGGAGTCCGGGGTGCGATTGACAATCGCCATCACCGCGGGCACTGCCGAGGACTGGTAGAAGCTATGCACGTCGTCAAGCCTACTTGGACTAGGTCTGCGGCTGCCCGCGGTCAGCGAAGAGTTCGCAGTGCGCCTCGACGATGTAGTCCATGGCCTCCTCGACAGAGTCGGTGAGAAGGAAGATATCCAGATCCGCCTCATCGATCATTCCTTCGGCAACCAGCCGCTCGCGCAGCCAGTCCACCAGACCGGCCCAGTAATCGCGGCCCATAAGCACAATCGGATAGTCGACAATCTTGCCGGTCTGAACCATGACGAGGGCCTCGAAAAGCTCATCGAGCGTGCCGAAACCACCCGGCAGACACACGAACGCCTGCGAGTACTTCAAAAACATGGTCTTGCGCACGAAGAAATAGCGGAAATTCATGCCGAGGTCGACCCAGTCATTCAAGTGCTGCTCATGCGGCAGCTCGATACCGAGCCCAATCGACAGCCCGTCAGCGTCGAAGCAACCACGGTTCGCGGACTCCATTAGCCCCGGGCCGCCGCCGGTAATGGTGGCGTACCCGGCCTTGGCCAGCGCCTGCCCCAACTCGAACCCCCACTGGTAGTAAGGGTGATCCTCTCGAATCCGGGCAGAGCCAAAGACGGTGACCGCCGGCGGAATCTCCGCTAACGCACCGAAGCCGTCGACGAATTCCGACTGAATGCGCAGCACACGCCAGGTATCGGTGTGCAGCCAATCGGTATTCGCGTTGTTATCGAGCAGGCGCCGGTCCGTCGTCGAAGCCTGCGGGGTGCCCTCGTGTCGGATCGCGATGGGGCCGCGCAGGGCACGCTGCTTTTCTGGGGAAGGTGTGCGAACGGGTCTCATACCCTAAAGAATCTATGCCAACCGCCCGGCGCGCGCATTGCGGAAACGTTCCGGCTAGGCCTGCTTCGGCTGTGCGGTGAGATAGCGACGCAAATCCTCCCACAGTGCGCTAATGCAAGCCACTGGAATCTGCTCGTCGACCTTGTGGCAGTACGCCGGGTCGCCCGGTCCGAAGTTCACCGCGGGAATGCCCAGCGCCGAAAAGCGCGCCACGTCGGTCCAGCCAAATTTTGGCTTGACGACGCCGCCCGCCACCTCAACTAGCTCCTGCGCCGCGGCGGCATGCAGGCCCGGCAGGGCTCCGGGGCTGACGTCCTCGACGTCCACAGTCAGGTCCTCTGCGGCAAACTCGTCGAGCCCTAATACCTCGCGGAAGTGCGCCATCGCGTCTTCAGCACTACGGTTCGGTGCGAAGCGGAAGTTCACCTTCATCACGGCGACATCCGGCAGCGTGTTGGTGGCCACGCCGGACTCCAGGTGGACCACGTTGAGGCCCTCCCGGTACTCGAGACCGTCAATATCTACGGTGTCTGCCTGGTAAGCAGCGATGCGGGTAAGAATCGGCGCCAACTTGTGCGCCGCGTTATCGCCGAGCCAGCCTCGGGCCGAGTGCGCCCGGGTTCCGTGCGCGGTCAGCCGCAGGCGAATCGAGCCCTGACAGCCCGCTTCGATGACGTTGCCACTCGGCTCGCCCAATAGCGCCACGTCGCCGACCAACAGCTCGGGATGCGATTCCGACAGGTGACGCAGGCCGTTGAACTCGGAGGCGACCTCTTCGCATTCGTACATAATCAGCGTCAGGTCGCGCTGCAGCTCATCGCTTGTGGCGAGCTCGGCGAAAGCGTGCAGGTAGACTGCGTCTCCGCTCTTCATATCCACCGTGCCGCAGCCGAAGAGGGAGTCCTCCCCGCGATCGCTGACAATCCTCCGCGAAGGCACGTTGTCCGCCGTCGGCACCGTATCGAGGTGTCCGGCCAGGATGACGCGCTGCGGCAGTCCCCGGTGCGTCCGCGCAATGACGTTGTTGTCGATTCGAAGCACCTCAATCGAAGAGTCGGCTTCCGCGATCTTGTGCAGGGCCTCCTCAACTGCATCAGCGATTTCCCTCTCGTTATGCGAGACGGATTCAATGTCCACCAGCGCGGCGGTCAGGTCAATAGGGTCTGCGTGTAAATCTAAAAAGGTGCTCACATCCCACCAGCGTACAAACCATTGTGCGCGAGCGAAACCAAAATCTTGTGGTGGATATGCGCTGCGCGTCCGGTCACCGCGTCACCGTTAGCGGGCGCCCCGCCTCCCAGGAAGGTCGCCAGGTCATGGGGCTCGGTCAGCGAAATTGAGCTCCTGCCCGGCGCCGCTTCCTCGAGGCCTTCCGCCAGCTCGAACGCGCGCATCTTCGTTCCCTCCGGTAGCACCTGGACGAGAATCTCCTCCGCGCTCACCCCGGTCGCTGCATGCGCCCCGTCGCTTGCCGACGCCCCCTCAGCACCGTGTGCTGCCCCGGCCCCTGGGCCGTAAACCACGGCCACGCGCGAGCCATAGACGGCCAGAACCGGGCGCGCTTCGTTCGTGCTGACGATAACGGTCGAGCCCGCCAAAGGCTTCGCCACGGCTGCGACAATCTTTGCCGTCGCATGTGGAGTCGGAGTCGGCGTGGGGTCGACGTCCCGTCGGTAAGCGGGGCGAAGCGTGCGGGCGAGGTCCCCTAGCTCGTCGCGTTCCCAGAGCGGGAGGGCATCGATACGAGATTCCTGGCGGCGGGTGCGGCGCTCGACGACGGCGCGAGTGGCGATTCCAGCGGCGAGGCCCACGGCCACGGATGCGGCCAGAGAGGTGAATACAAATCCGGTAGCGAGATACGCGGCAGCGGCGGCAACCAGCACGCCGAACAGCCCAATCGGCATCGCGCGAGGAGGAAGGGTGAAACCGCTAGCGCCGACGGCGGCCACGGTCCAGACACACAAAAGGGCGAGCCCAAGGTAGAACAAGGCGCCGAAGTCCAGCACAAGACCCAAAAACGCGATGGCGACCGCGGCGATGAAGCTCCCAATCAGCCAGTACTTGAACTGATTCATTGCGGCCGCTCGCCTTACCTTTTGTGCATCCTGCTGCACGCCCCGTTACCTTTCGCGAAAATCTGACACGACCAAGTAGTATTAAGAATCATGATTACATCTGGTGCTGTTGCTACGGGAATCGCCAATATCGCAATGGACGGCACGGTCCTCGATACCTGGTATCCGGCACCGACACTCAGCGAAGATGTCGCGGTCTCCGAAACTCGGCGACTGGGCGCACACGATCTCACTCCGCAGCTTCTGCGCCAGGTCATCCTCGACGAGGATCGCCGGGTCGAGCAGGTCGCGGTGCGCACTAGCATCGAGGACCTGTCGAAGCCGGCGATCGACGCCCACGACGCCTACCTGCGCCTGCATCTACTTTCGCACCGCCTGGTCAAGCCGCACACGATTAATACGACGGGGCTCTACGAACTGCTCAACGTTGTCGCGTGGACCAACAAGGGCCCGTGTTTGCCCGACAACTTCGAACAAATCCGCACGCACCTGCGCGTCCGCGGCCTGATTCACGTCTACGCCATAGACCGCATGCCCCGTATGGTCGACTACGTCCTGCCCAGTGGCGTGCGCATTGCGGAGGCCGAGCGGGTGCGCCTCGGCGCGTACCTGGCGCCCGGAACGTCCGTGCTGCGCGAGGGCTTTGTTTCCCTAAACTCCGGCTCCCTGGGGCCGTGCAAGATTGAGGGCCGCCTGTCCTCCGGCGTTGTTATTGGAGCGCACACCAAGATCGGCCTGTCCAGCTCCATCTCGGCATCTCATGACAAGGACGGCAATCGCCTCCCGGTCACCATCGGCGAGCGCTGCCACATCGATATTGCGGCGGGAACGGTTGGTGTCAACCTTGGCAACGACTGCGTGATTGACAAGACGATTCTGATCGCGAAGAACACCCCAATCGACATTCCCGCGGAGAATCGCCGCATCCAGGCATGGGAAATTTCCGGGCGCGATCAGATGCACTTCTACCACCACCCGGACCACTCCGCCGTGTGCATGCGTCGCACCGAGCTGACCTCACCGAACGGCGCACTTCCCGCCACCTAAGAATTTCCTTTTAGGTTAATGGGGGTAATCTCAGATTGCGTTTATCGCCCCTGGTTATCGCACGGTAGAGTTTTCGCCATGACCGAATCGCAACAGACCTCCACCACCGGAGAGGCAACCCAGCTGGGCAAGGGACTGCAGGTGCGTCACTTGACCATGATGGGCCTCGGCTCCGCCATCGGCGCCGGCCTCTTCCTGGGCACCGGCGTCGGAATTAAGGCCGCAGGCCCCGGCGTCCTCATTTCTTATGTCATTGCCGGCATCATCGTCGTGCTCGTTATGCAGATGCTCGGCGAGATGTCCGCCGCCCGCCCGGCCTCGGGCTCCTTCTCCACTTATGCCGAGATGGCCTTCGGTTCCTCTGCGGGCTTCGTCCTCGGTTGGCTCTACTGGTTCATGCTGATCATGGTCCTCGGCGCGGAAATCACCGGTGCCGGCGCAATCATGGGCGCTTGGTTCGGTGTGCCCGGCTGGATCCCGGGCCTGATTTGCGTCGTTTTCTTCGCAGTCGTCAACTTGGCCAACGTGCGCGGATTCGGCGAGTTCGAGTTCTGGTTCGCATTCATTAAGGTCGCCGTCATTATCGCCTTCCTGGTCATTGGCCTCCTGATTTTCCTGGGGCTGATTCCGGGCACCACCTTCGTCGGTTCCACCCACATCGCGCAGTCCGGCTTCCTGCCGAACGGCACCTCCGGCATCGCCGCAGGCCTGCTCGCGGTGGCGTTCGCATTCGGCGGCATCGAGATCGTCACCATCGCAGCTGCGGAGGCCGACGACCCGCGCCGCTCCATCGCAGCGGCCGTCCGCTCGGTCATCTTCCGCATCTCGGTGTTCTACCTCGGCTGCGTGATGGTCATCATCCTGCTGCTGCCGTACTCGCAGATTGACGGCGCTGACAGCGCCGCCCAGTCCCCGTTCACGCTGGTCCTCCAGCAGGCGAACATCCCGGGCGTCGTCGGCTTCATGGAAGCCATCATCGTCCTGGCGCTGCTCTCCGCGTTCAACGCGCAGATTTACGCCTCCTCCCGCCTGGTGTACTCCATGTCCACCCGCGGCGAGGCCCCGCGCTTCTTCGCTCTGACCAACTCCTCCGCCGTGCCGAATCGCGCCGTCATCATGTCGATGGTCTTCGCGTTTATCTCGGTCGGCTTGCAGGTCATTTTTGACGGCTCGAGCGTCCTAATCTTCCTGCTCAACGCGGTCGGCGGCTGTCTGCTGGTCATCTGGCTGGTCATCGCACTGTCGGAGATCAAGCTGCGCCCGCAGATGGAAGCCAACGGCGAGCTCTCCGTCCGCATGTGGGGCTACCCTGTTTTGTCCTGGGTCGCCGTTGTCCTGATCCTCGGCCTGGGTGTCGTGATGCTTACCGACGAAAGCGCTCGCCAGCAGGTCATTGCCGTGCTGTGTGTGACCGCGTTCCTCGCCATCGTCGCAGCCCTGACCAAGAAGGGCCGTGCTGCTGCTCGCGAGTCCGTCTCCACCACTGACGGCGAGGTCTAGGGCGCGCAGGCGCCGCTACAGCCCCTCCCCGTCCCCACCCGTTTATCGGGTTGGTTTACCTCACTGAGAAAAAGGCCGGTAGCCTGGGTTCCATGAATTTTGGAGCACAAGCTATCGGCCTTGCCACTTATCACAACGACACCGTCCTGGATGTTTGGTTCCCAGCACCCGAACTCCTAGAGGAAGGCTCAGCCACTAACACCGCCACCGGCGCCCTCGACGCTAGCGAGCTTCCGGAGGAGCTGTATTACCTCGCCGATCTCGCCGTCGCAGACGCCGACCGCGGCACCACTCGCCGCGTGGTCAGCGCTACCATCGCCTCGCTCGCCGACGCACCTGTGGACGCTATCGACGCCTACCTGCGCCTGCACCTGCTCTCTCACCGCCTGGTGGTTCCGAACAGCATCAGCCTCGAGGGTGTCTTCGGCAAGCTGAGCAACGTCGTGTGGACCAACTTCGGCCCCTGCGCAGTCGAGGGCTTCGAGGTCACCCGAGCCAAGCTCTCCCGCCGCGGCCAGGTCACCGTCTACTCCATCGACAAGTTCCCGCGCATGGTCGACTACGTCACCCCGACCGGTGTCCGCATCGGCGACGCCGACCGCGTGCGCCTAGGCGCCCACCTGGCCGAGGGCACCACGGTCATGCACGAGGGCTTCGTCAACTTCAACGCCGGTACCCTGGGCAACTCCATGGTCGAGGGCCGCATCTCCCAGGGCGTCATCGTCGACGACGGCTCCGACATCGGCGGCGGTGCCTCCATCATGGGCACCCTCTCCGGCGGCGGCAAGGAGGTCGTTTCCGTGGGCAAGCGCTGTCTGCTTGGCGCCAACGCCGGCTTGGGTATTTCGCTTGGCGACGACTGTGTGCTCGAAGCTGGCCTGTACGTCACCGCAGGAACCAAGTGCCAGGTTCACTTGGACGGCGTCACCAAGACCATCAAGGCCAAGGAGCTCTCCGGCGGCTCGAACATGCTCTTCCGCCGCAACTCCCTTAGCGGCGCGGTAGAGGTCGTGCCGTGGGCAGCTGAGAAGGTTCAGCTCAGCGCAGAACTGCACGCGAACTAGTTACTCTTCTCCGGCATTGAATTTGCTGGTACGCGCACCCGCCGTGAAGTACCAGAGCTCGATGTCGGACGCTTTGAGCACCCCATCACCCAGCAGCGCCGCCTGACGGTTGCGCACGGTGTTGGGGTGCACCTGCATGCGCTTCGCCACCCGCCGGACGTCAAAGCTCTCCTCCACCAGCGCGGAGGCGAACCGTCCCCCGTCGGCAATTGAGCCCACTTTCTGCTCCACTGCAGCGGCAAGTGAGCGCGCGGCGGCATCGTCGAGGGCGCCAACGGCTTTAACGAGGGGCCGGCAGCGCTCGAAGTGAGCGGGGATGTTGGGCGCGTCGGAAAGCGAGGCGGCGAGTTTGGCAAGACGCGCCTGCCTGTACAAACAGGAACCCAGGTCAACTGATGTGGCGAGGCCGGAAATTCCCACTGGGCTGGGCAGTGCCGCGCACAGCGACTCCAGTGCGCCCTCGTTTGGCTGCTCGGCTACAACAAGGACGAGTGTCCGCTCCAGGGACGAGACAACGACCGGAAGTTTGTTATTTGCCGCCCGCTCCAAAGCCTCGACGGCGATACCGGGATCGGTTGCAACCACGCCTTGCCCGGCAACAACGACCCGGTAGCCCGCACCTCTGGAGAAACCGCGGGAGATCATCTGGAGCTCGAGTCTCTCGGGGTCGGAGGTGCCGTATGCCAGCTCGGAGACCACCCTCGAGTCGCGGAGTTGCTCCGCCCGGGAGTGCTGTTGCCGGGAACGGGCAGCCACTTTGAGTAGCTGGATTAGCGCCGAGGCTACCGGCGCGGACTGTGCCACATAATCGCTTGCGCTGGCGGCTCGTTTGCCCAGCACAAGCCAATACCCGCTGCCAAGGCTCCACGAGGTCAACTCCGGCTCAACGGGAAAGGCGCTGAGTAGCCATCGGCCGATGCTGAACTGGCGCATACGCGGCTCAGCTCCGCGAACAGTGCGCTCAATGGTCCTCACCGGCAGCTCCCCGACGCTGGCGACGATTTCCCCATCCTGCGAAATCACCAGGCCGACATTTGTTGTGATTTCGGAGTATTTCGTCAGCAGTGACTGCTCCGGCGCTTTGCTGGCGAGCGACTCGGCGAGCACCCCGAGCGCGTTTAGCCTCCGCCACGCACGGGTATCGGTGCGAGCGCTGTTTAACCCCTGCACCAGGGAAATCAGCTCCCTCGGGGTAACCTGCGACGGCACGTGAATCAGTGGCAGGCCGAGGCTCTCCGCCGTGGCTTCGACCTGGGCCGACGGCGAGTGACTGCGGCACAGCACGGCCGCGGCATCGCTGCATTGCCGCAGCAGCGTGTGGATCGAGGTGGTGTCGGCGTCGTCAGGCGAGGGCGCTCGGCCGGTGTTGAGGGAGCCGGGGCTGGTGAGGTCGACAAGTACGAGCCACCCGGCGATGTCGCCATCACCGACGCGGCACAGCCCCTCGGCCTGGATGCTGCGGGGCCTGCCAACCGGGCGCAGCCGTGGCTCGGCGAGGAGGATATCTTGTACGTCGAACACAAAAACCTTTCGGCAGACAAAGTTTCTTAGTGGAAAATTTTAGGCCCACGGCGTGCCGTTTTGTGCGATTTCACAAGAATTTTCGTTCTACTTGTGTGAGAAAACATTGCGACCTGAGTCACAATTTTTGGAGAGTTAACGGCAACGTTGTCACCGCTTCGAAGACAACGAGAAGCGAACGCTCTCCGACCCGAAAGGCCGCACAGCGCCCATGACGAACCCCGAGAAACGATTCCGAGTCGCCGTCGATGTCGGCGGAACCTTCACCGACGTCGCCATCGTCGACACCAAGACGCACGACCTCAAGGTCGCAAAGGTTCCCTCCACCCCCGACGATCCAATGCGTGCAGTGATGAACGGCATCACCCAGGCTGACGTCGAGCTTCCCGCTGTCAGCGGGCTCAGCCACGGCACTACAGTTGCGACGAACGCACTGATTACCCGCAACTTCCCGCGCGCTGCGCTGATAACCACCACCGGCTTCCGCGATGTTCTGGAGATCCGCGACGGCACGAAGGACGAGCTCTGGGATGCCTACGAGGACGTCGGAGACCCATACATCCGTCGTCGCGACCGCTACGAGGTCGACGAGCGCATCGATTACGACGGCGTAGTCGTCCACCCTCTGGATGAGGAGCACGCCCGCAAGGTCGCGAAGACCCTGGCCCGCAAAGAAATTGAGACTGTTGCCGTCTGTTTCATTAACGCCCACGCAAACAACACCCACGAGGAGCGGATGGCCGAGATTCTACGGGAGGAAATCCCAGGAATCGCGGTGTCGACCTCCTCCGAGATCCTCCCCGAGATTTTCGAGTACGAGCGCTTCTCCACCACCGTCTCCAACGCCGTCCTCGCTCCGCTGGTCTCCGGGTACGTCAACCGCCTGAGCACTCAGCTTGCCGACGGCGGCTACGAATCCGACCTCCTACTGCTCCACTCCGGCGGTGGCTCCATGACTCCTCAGATGGTCACCAAGTACCCGGTACGCCTGGCTGCATCGGGAATCGCAGCAGGTGCCATCGCGGTGCAGGACATCGCCACCCGCTGCGGCTACGCCAATGCCATCGGCCTGGAAATGGGAGGCACTTCGACCGATATTTCCCTGGTCTACCAGGGCGATATCCGCATTACCAAGCAGTGGCAGGTCGAGTACGGCTTCCCCATCACCTTCCCTTCCATCGAGGTTCTGACAATCGGCGCCGGCGGCGGCTCGCTCGCCTGGATTGACGACGCGGGTTCCCTGCGCAACGGCCCCCAGTCCGCCGGAGCCGACCCCGGACCCGTCTGCTACGAGCGCGGAGGCACCGACGCCACTAATACCGACGCCAACGTTGTGCTGGGCAGGCTCGGCACCGAACTCATCGGCGGCGCGCTGAAGCTGAATAAGTCCAAGGCCGAAGAATCAATCGTCTCGACCGTAGCCGAGCCTCTCGGGCTCGGTTTGGAAGAGGCGGCGGAAAATGTCATCCAGGTCGCCAACGCCAACATGGCGGACGCAGTGCGTCTGCTGTCCATCCGCCGAGGCTACGATCCCCGTGACTTCGTCCTCGTCGTCGGCGGTGGTGCCGGAGCCCTGCACGGCGCCGAGGTCGCCCGCGAGTTGTCCATCCCGACTGTTGTAATCCCGCCACACCCGGGCGTCACTTCCGCCCAGGGCTGCCTTCTGGTCGACATCCGTCACGACCTGAGCCGCATGTACCAGTCCTCCGTCGACGATATCGACCCTGCTGACCTGAAGAAGCAGTTCAAGGAGCTCATCGCCGAAGCCAAGGACCGGCTCCGCCACGAGGGTATCCCCGAGGAACGCATGAAGTTCGAGCCGACCGCCTCCATCCGCTACCGCGGCCAGTGGCGTTCGCTGACAATTAAGCTTCCCGAATCCGACAATCCTCTCGATGATGCCATCGCCCTCTTCCACGAGGAGCACGAGCGCGAGTACTCCTTCGCCGACAAGAACAAGCCGGTCGAGTTCTACCAAATCGGTCTCACAGCAATCGGCGAGATTGAAAACCCGCCCTTCGCCCACTTCGACGTCGAGCCGCACGATGCGGCGAAGCCGGAGCGCACCCGTAACGTCTACTTCTCCTCTGCAGACGGCTGGCAGGACACTCCCGTTTACGACCGCAAGGAGCTCACCTCCGGCGCCCGCCTGAACGGCCCCGCCATCATCGACCAGCTCGACGCAACCACCGTCGTCCCGCCAGGAGACGCCGCGGAAATAGACGAATGGGGCAATATCCGAATCCACATCGGCAAGGCCAGTTAGACAGCTTTTCCCTACTCCCGCTCACTTTTTCCGCTTCCCAACGCGATAAGGACCAACTATGGCAACCCCGAACGGCGATATCGCCAATAACGCCAACAGCAGGCGAACACTCGACCCAGTTACTTTCGAGGTGCTCAAGAACGCATTCGCGACCTCGGTAAACCTCATGAGTGAGCAGATTCTCCGCACCTGCTACTCCTTCGTCATCTATTCGCGCGACTTCTCCTCCGCCCTTTGCGACGCCCACGGCAACACGGTCATGCAAGGCGACCAGGACATCGCAGTCCACGTCGGCACCCTTCACTTCCAGTGTCAGGCAGTACTCGAGGAGTTCGGCGATGATATCCACCCCGGCGACGTGTTCTGTGTCAACGACCCCTACCGCGGCGGCACACACATGAACGATGTCTCCTTCCTCCGCCCCATTTTCTGGGAGGGCGAGCTGCTCGCCTTCGCCCAGAACAAAGGTCACTGGGCGGACGCGGGCGGAACCGTGCCGGGATCCTTCGATGTCTCCGCGACCGACTACTTCTCCGAGGGTCTTCGCATCACCCCGATTCGAGTTTGGAGCCAGGGCACATTCCTGCACGATATCGCTAAACTCTTGGCCGCAAACACCCGCAGCCCCGAGATCATCATCGGCGACCTGCGAGCCCAGGCCGAGGCCACCGCGGTCTGCGAACGAGAGATTCACCGCCTCGTCGAAAAGTACGGTGTGGACACAATCCGCACGGCCCTCCGCGAGGTGCAGGACTACGTCGAAGACATCGTCACCTCCCGCGTCGCAGAGCTTCCCGACGGCGAGTGGTCCACGGTCGACTACCTGGACCTCGACCCCGCCAAGGAGGAGGGACTAGTTCCAATCAAGGTCACCATGCGGATTTCCGGCGACCGAATCTCCTATTCCCTCGACGGGTCCGCTCCTGCAGTGGCCAGCTTCCTCAATGCCGGCTACGGATCGGCATTCTCCGGAATCGTCGCAGGCACCAAGACCTTCTTTCCCGATGTTCCCCTGAACTCCGGCCTGTACCGCGCAATGGACGTGGACCTGGGCCCCGAGGGGACCGTCGTCAATGCGGGTATCCCCCACGCAGTTACTGGATTCTGTTCCGGGCCGTACGAGAAGATTATGAACGCTGTATTCGAGATTTGGTCACAGCTCTTCGAAGAGCGGGCCCTGGCTTGCTCCTTCAACCTCGAGTACCTTCTCATCGGCGGCCAGGACACCCGCAACGCAGTGGACGCGGCAGATCGCGGCGATTTCTTCATGTGGTACGACTGGATGGCCGGCGGCTGGGGTGGGCGCACCGACCGCGACGGGTCCAGCGCCACAGCCCCAGTGTTCGGGCCGGGCCTGGCAGTCCAACCGGTTGAGGCGCAGGAGAGGCTTTCCCCTGTGCTGACCAGTCACCACAGCCTCGTTACCGACTCGGCGGGCCCCGGCGAATTCCGCGGCGGTGTCGGCGTATCCAAGGGCGGCGTGCTCACCGACTGCTCTCAGACCGTCATGAGCTACTGCTGTGACCGATCGCGCTCGGTGACCTGGGGAATCCAGGGTGGCCTGCCGTCCATCCCGCACGGCGTCTGGCTGAACCGAGGCACCGATGACGAGCGCTTCCTGGGCGCGGTGTTCTCCAACGAGACCGTAACCGCGGGCGACGCCTTCGAGCGCCCAGCCGCCGGTGGCGGCGGGTACGGCGATCCGCTCAAACGCGATATCAATGCCGTGCTCGAGGACGTCATCGACGAGTATGTCTCCGTAGACCGGGCTGCGAAAGACTACGGTGTCGTCATCCGAGCAATCGATCCGGAAATCGATCACTACGAGGTCGACGAAGCCGCCACCACCGAACTGCGCGAGAAGTTGCGGATTACTCGCAAGGAACTACTGGCTTCCGATCCCGAGCAGGTTGCAAAACGCTTCCGCGACGGTGAGCTGGATACCCTGGATCTGATTCGTCAGTACGGCGTCATCCTCGACTGGTCCAACGGCGAACTGCTACCGAACACCACTGCGCAGTTCCGCGAGCAGCTCCAGCGGCGCTCCGCACAGCACTGGGACTAGCCCTCTTAGCTAAAGAGAAAACAGAAGCCTAGTCCTGCGACAGCGCTTCTTCCGCCCGGTACAAATCCCGACCGGTGCGGAAGGAGCGCTTATCGCCTGTAATTGGGTCAGTGAAGGATAGCCCCACTGCCAGAAGACGCAGCTGCGGGGCCAAAGCGTAGTTGCGCTCTCCAGCCTTACCCTCCCGGTCCGACCGTCCCGACCGGCCCGCCAAAAGATTGCCACTCTGTGCTTTCACCGTGGCACCATAGGTGTCCTCGCCGAGAATTGGATAGTCGAGCCAATCCATCGTGGCGCGCAGCTGATGCGTGCGGCCCGTGTGAGGCTGTAACCGCCAGTGCCCGACCTGCATCAGCGTGCCGCAGCTGCCGCAGGAACAACCCACGTTATGGGCCCCAGTGCCGCCGAGGCAGTCGCCGATATCGGCAGTGATGGGCCCCAGAAAAGTCACCGTAGTGTGTGCGGGCCGAGCCCCCTCATCGTCGGCTCCCACAACTTTCACACCAGGTTTTCCCGGATTGTCGTGCAGGAAAATCTCAATCTCACGCGACTCACCCGGCGCCCAATCGTCCGGCATCACCGTCAGCGCCTGGTATTCCTTTTCAATCGCGCAGTCCTGGAAAAGCTGCTGATATGCGCCCCGCGTTTCCGGGTTTCGGGACAGCAGCAACAGCCCTGAAGTCATCATGTCCAGACGATGCACTGCGACGATTTCGGGTTCTCCCAGCTTTCGCCGCAGCCGCTCCTGGACCGTATTGGCGACAATCCTGCCGTTCGGCGTCGACGGCAAAAACGGTGGCTTGTCCGCCACGAAAAACTCGTCCGTCTGCGCCACAATCACCGGCTCGAAGGGGATGTAGCCCTCCGCGTCGTGCGCGTCCTGGCTCACCTGGGCGGCACTTCTGTCCCGTGCCTGCCCCCACCACGGATCGCGATTGCCAGCAGCCCTGCCCAACGAACCAGTTCCTCCTACAACACAGCGCGAACAACGCGCGCAAACAACGCTACTGGCGGATGCGCTTCGCAGCCGACTCCACCGCATCCGTAGTCGCGGTCAGGCCGACACGGACATGCTTGGCGCCCTTCGGCCCGTAGAACTCTCCTGGGGCCACCAAAATTCCCCGCTCAGCCAGCCAGTTCAGGGTCGCCCGGCAATCCTCGCCACGAGTTGCCCATAGGTACAGGCCCGCCTCCGAGTCATCAATACGGAAATCCGCGGACTCCAGGGCCTGCTTCAACGCAGCCCGGCGCTTGCAGTAGAGCTCCTTCTGCTCGGCTTCGTGAGCATCGTCGGAAAGCGCGGCGACGGTGGCATGTTGAATCGGCCCCGGCATCATAAGCCCCGCGTGACGACGCACGGATAGTAGCTCGGCAATCAAATCGGAATCGCCGGCGAACCAACCGGAACGATAAGATGCCATATTCGAGGTCTTGGACAGTGAATGAATCGCGAGCAGGTTGGTGAAATCGCCATCGCAAACGCGCGGGTCCAGGATGCTGACCGGCTCGGCCTCCCAGCCCAGACCCAGGTAGCACTCGTCGGAGGCGACGATGACGCCGCGCTCGCGCGCCCACGACACAACCTTGCGCAGGTGCTCCACGCCCAGCACCTTGCCGTTCGGGTTACCCGGGGAGTTAATAAACAGCAGGCTCGGGGTCGAGGGAGCAATTTGCGTCAGGGAATCAGCGCGCACTAGCTCCGCGCCGGCCAGCTTTACGCCGACCTCGTAGGTCGGGTAGGAAAGCTCCGGGATGACCACCGTGTGCCCCTCCCCGATTCCGAGTAGGAAAGGAAGCCAAGCAATCGCTTCCTTCGTGCCGACGACGGGTAGAACGTTGCCGCCCTTTAGCGCTGCGGACAGCCCCGTTACGGAAAAGCGCCGCTCCATCGCGTCAACGATGGCCTGCCGCAGCTGCGGCGTTCCCGCCGTCGCCGGGTAGCCCGGCTCCTCTGCGTGGTCCGCCAACGCCGTGCGAATCAGAGGTGCGACCTCGTCGACCGGGGTTCCGACCGACAGATTCACAATGCCTTCCGGGTGCGCGGTGGCGATGGCCTTGGCGTCGGCAAGCGAATCCCACGGAAACTGCGGGAGACGGGAGCCTGGGGTGACGCGGGCACGAGCGCGGCCGCGGACGGAGTCGGATGCGGAATTGGTCACGGCGAAAGCCCTCCCCGGGGGACGAAATTACTGAAAGACTAGTCCTCTGCCTGTGGCGGCAGAGCCTCAATGAACGGCACGTCGAAGTCCTGTGGGCCAAGCTTGGCTGCACCGCCCGGGGAGCCGAGCTCATCGAACCAGTCCACGTTGGCGTCGATGTACTCGATCCACTCGTCCGGAACATCGTCTTCGTAGAAGATTGCCTCGACTGGGCAAACGGGCTCACAAGCGCCGCAGTCCACGCACTCATCCGGGTGGATGTAGAGCATTCGCTTGCCCTCGTAGATGCAGTCGACCGGGCACTCTTCAACACATGCGCGGTCCAGAACGTCGACACATGGCTGCGCGATAATGTACGTCATAGTTAGGTTCTAAAACCTTTCACAACATAAGAACATGGGATCTTCGGCTAACTTTCGATTATGCCACCCGGCCGTAAAACCTCGAGCTGCGCCAGCCGCTGAGAATTGGCAGGAACTCAAATATAGACAGAGCGGTATATTCTGGTTGGGAGTCTACACCCAACCCCCATACCCGATTCAACACGCAACGCCCAGGGAATTGAAAACCCGCCGCCGAACACTTGTTAAAACATGCCCCCAAACGGTTGGTTTGCAGGGAAAAGACGGGCGCGAAAGTTGCTCAGATTCAGTCTGCGTGAGCAATCACAGACCCGAGCACGAGCGCACGCGGCGCAGCGGCCATACTCCGCCAATCACGCCAGCGGCCAGCAGAACTACGGTGCGCAGCCATTGTCCCAACACCATGTCTCCGCCGAAAGGCATCGCAGACCAGAAGAGCAAAACCGCGAATCCCACAGTCCACGCAATGACCGGCACCGCGGCCTTCGCGCGCTCCTGAGTCCAGAGCAGCGCGGTGTTGGTGATAATCAAATTCGCGATATACGCGACCGGGATTGTCCACGGCACCGGCACCGCCAGAGAACCGATATGTACCCAGGCGCCGAGGAAAACCACCTCAAGAATAAGCGACACCACCGCGGCCGCGGAAAGCCACACCAGAGCGCCGCTGACCTCGCCAGCGTAGAAAACCTCCCGCGCCTGCGAGCGATTCGGGTCCCCCCAGTGCTTCTCAGAACCGAAACCAGAGTCCGGTTTCGACGCAGGCTGAACCTCCGGCTTGGACTCCGCCACTAGTTTTCCTCCAGCTCTTCTTTGACGTGCACCGGCACCAACTCCGCGAGCCGATCGATAGTTTCCCGCGTCGCAGTTCCCAGCCGATAGGCCTCCGTTGCGAGCATCGGCTGGCAGTCCAGGTTCGACAGCGCCCACACCGCGCGTGCACGACCTGTGCCGTCGACACTTCCCACCGCTGCTTGAGGATTGACCTCGCTGACCGAGCCATCCGCCATCCAGATCTGGGTCGCATGAGCTCGCATCGCTGCGGTCTTCGCAGCCACCGCGGCATCGTCGAGAGTAATTTCGATTTGCCCCTTCGCGGTCGCAAAGTCATCCACTCCGCAGCTCCGCCAGCTATCCGGAACAACCATAATGGCATCCAGACCGCCCCGCATGGCATCCCAGTCCGTGACCGCCCACAGCGTCGGAAAGCGGTCGCCGCAGGCAGCGACCGTAATGTCGTGCGCACGGATGTGGTCGGGGTGCCCGTAGCCGCCGTCGGCGTCGTAGGTGATGACGAGATCTGGCCGGACCTGCTCAACAATCGCGCGGAGCTGCTCGACCGCCTCATCGCCGGAATTGATGAAGGCCCGCTGGTGCCCATTGCCCTTGTCCCCCACCATGCCCGAGTCCCGCCAGCGCCCCGCACCACCGAGGAACTGCGGAACGTTGCCCGGGCCATTGGCACCGAGATGGCGCAGCGCCTCGCGCAGCTCCGCGACCCGGAAGCCTCCCAGCTGGTCGGAGGCATCCGCCACCAGCCCCTGGTAGGGCTCGCCGATGACCTCCCCTAGCTCTCCCATTGTGCAGGTCACCACGCTTACCGACGCCCCCGCACGCGCGGCCGCGGCAATCAAGCCCCCGGTCCAAATCGACTCATCGTCGGGGTGGGCGTGAACGAAAAGCAACTTCACGTGCCTATTTCTCCTCTTTATCCTCTGCGGAAACATCTGAAGCGCTGGCGACTCGGGCAACGCTGCCAAGGCCGACCAGTCGCCCCACAACCGGGTCATTCGGCCACTGTGCCGGATCTTTGTCCTGGCCCCTCGGGCGCATCTCAATGCTCGGGCCAATTACCGTAAGCAAGGCGTCGTCCACCAAGTTCAACTCAATGCTTCGGGCCTGAATTTCTTGCCCCAGGGAAGCCGGAACCTCCGGGGTATCAGGGCTGAGCAGACGATCGATCTTCGGATCGCACAGGCCGGTGAGGTTCTGGCCGCGGGCAGCCGAGGAGGGTGCGACGATACTCTCTGCTGAATCATCGCCCTGATCACGTTCCCGGGAAGGAATCGCTGTAGGAGCCGCACCTTCCGAGGATTTCTCCGTCGACGATTCGGTCTGACGAGCACTAGCTGAGGAGCCTTCCGTCCTCTCCGGAGCCAGGGAACCGACCGCCCCGGACGTACAAGAGTATCTGTCTCGCGCCGCTGCCATTGTCGTCGCAGGCGTGCTCCACGACACAACCGCATCGACCGTGCCGAAAGGAAGATCCGTCCTAAGCAAATCCGACTGTTCCGTGGGAACCACTACGGCTGGAATCCCCGCCGAAGTCAGCTGGTTGGAAACGGCAAAGGCGGCAGCGCGCGCTGCCAATCCATCACTGACCACTCCGATGCGGAGAGGATTGTCGCGGTTAAACACCCTGGAAAACTGATCCGCGGGCACAGCGTTGCCACCAGCTTGATCCTGCTGCGCATTCTCCGGCCGACTGACAGCCGAGGAGGAAACCTGTGCCTCCGCGGAATCAGCCGCGCTACGCCCTGTTGCGACCTCCGCAACCTGCTCAACGTTGATGGTTGAAAGCAGCGCTTTCCTGATTGCCTCGTTTTTCAATCGGGGTGCCGCGAGATTCGTGGAGAACACCAAGCTCCGCGGGGGTTCGTGAATGAATTCGCTAGCGCCGGGCACGAGGCTGTAGGTCAAAGCGGTGGTCTGGGCTGGCCTAATCTGCGCAGCTTGGAGCTGGCTTGAGCGCATCTGCTCGGCACCATCGATTGCGCTGCGCATGGCCCGAAGCGTTACAACCTCGGAAGTCGCCTGAGTTTTACCCCAGTAGCGATCGTTGCGGACCAGACGGATGACGTTTCTGCCGACATCCATAGCATCTACCGTGTACTGCCCGCCTGATGCCGGAAAATGGCTCGCCAAAGAAAAACCGTCCGTCGACGTACGCATCAGATGCGCCGGCAGCAAACTCGCAAAAAGGTGTTTCCACTGCATAACCGGATGTTTAAAGGTCACGTCAATCTGGCGCCCAGCTTCCGATACCGCAATCGACTTAATCAGCTCGTAACTTGCAAGATCGAGCGCTCCCGGGGTCGAGGTCACCTGCGAGTAGAGATAACGAAAATCCTCGCCGCTAATCGGCGTGCCGTCGCTCCACTGCGCACCCTGCCGAATTGTGTAGCGAACATGCTCCGTCGCACCAGAGGCTCCAGCGTCGACGGCGACCGCAGATTCCAGCAAGTCCTCATTCATCAACCAGTTATCGCCGGTCTGAGGATCGGGGACGAAGGCACTGGGCAGGGTTAGCCTGGCGACCAGGCTGGTGACCGGGGACATGTCCTGGAGAAGGTGAGGGTTGAACCCCTCTACAAACTCATCAACTCCAACCGAGACCTCCCGCATCTTCTTCTGCTGGTCCTCCTGCACCTGCTTCTGCTCTGGAGGCTCCGGAGCTCCCTCGACCGTCGGGGCATCCGAGGGATTGGCCATGCACGAGGACAGCAGAGCCGCCGCCACGCACACGGACGAAATCGTAAGGATACGACCGGATACTGCGTGACGGCGGCTAATACTAGACATACCGACGAGATTACTCGACGCCGCGGATTCTAGGTCGAGCGACTACTTCTTGTTCATAGCCTTCGCGCGGGAGCGGGCACGGGCGCGCTCGGTCGCGCCGAGAATCTGCTTGCGCACGCGGATGCTCTCCGGAGTGACCTCCACGCATTCGTCGGCGCCACAGAATTCCATGGCCTCATCCAAGGTCAGGCGGTGAGCCGCGGCCAGCGTGACCGTCGCGTCGGCCGTGGCGGAACGCATGTTGGTCAGCTTCTTCTCCTTTGTGATGTTGATGTCCATGTCCTCATCACGCGGGTTCTGGCCGACAACCATGCCCTCGTAGGCCTGGTCACCCGGCTCGACGAAGAAAGTGCCGCGATCAGCCAGCTGGATCAGCGCGTATGCGGTGATCTGGCCAGTACGGTCGGCAACCAGCGAGCCGGTCATGCGATCCTTAATCTCGCCCGCCCACTCGCCGTAGCCGGCGGAGTAGTGGTTGGCGATACCGGTTCCCTTGGTCTCGGTCATGAAAGTGGTGCGGAAGCCAATCAGGCCGCGGGACGGAACCAGGAATTCCATACGAACCCAGCCGCTGCCCTGGTTACCCATGTGCTCCATGCGCCCCTTACGAGCAGCCATCAGCTGAGTGATAGCGCCAAGGTGCTCCTCGGGCACGTCGATGGTCAGGTGCTCGTAGGGCTCCTGGACCTTGCCGTCGACGGTCTTCGTAACAACCTGCGGCTTGCCGACGGTCAGCTCGAAGCCCTCACGACGCATGGTCTCCACCAGGACGGACAGAGCCATCTCACCACGGCCCTGAACCTCCCAGGCGTCTGGGCGCTCAGTCGGCAGAACGCGCAGCGACACGTTACCAATCAGCTCCTGGTCCAGGCGCGCCTTCACGACGCGCGCGGTTAGCTTGTCGCCGCCGCCCTTACCGGCCAGCGGAGAGGTGTTCACGCCGATGGTCATGGAGATCGCCGGCTCATCAACGAGGATGCGCGGCAGCGGGTCTGGGTGCTCGACGTCGCAGAGGCTGTCGCCGATCATGACTTCGTCGATACCGGAAATTGCTGCAATGTCGCCGGCAATCGCTTCGTCGGTAGGCACGCGGGTGACGCCGACGGTGCGGAGCAGCTCAGCGATCTTGGCGGTCTTGACGTGCTGCTGGCCGTCGGAGTCGTAGTGAACCCAGGAGATCTGCTGTCCCTTGCGGATACGGCCCTTATGAATACGAATCAAGCCAATACGGCCGAGGAAGGAGCTGGAGTCCAGGTTGGTGACCTGTGCCTGCAGCGGCGCGTCAATCTCCGCCGACGGCTCAGGCAGAACCTCAGTGATGACGTCGAACAGCGGCTGCAGGTTATCGGACTCCGGCAGGTTTCCGTTGCCCGGGTTCTCGGTCGAGGCCTTACCGGCACGGCCGGAGGCGTACAGGACCGGAAGCTCGAGGTTGCGCTCGGCGGCCTCGGCGGCGGCCGGGTCCTCGATGGTGGAGGCGAGCTCCAGAAGCAGGTCCTGCGCCTCTTCCACGACCTCGTCGATACGTGCGTCGGGGCGGTCGGTCTTGTTCACGACAATGATGACCGGCATCGAGGCGGCGAGCGCCTTGCCCAGGACGAAGCGGGTCTGCGGGAGCGGCCCCTCGGAGGAGTCAATCAGCAGCACGACACCGTCGACCATGGACAGGGCGCGCTCAACCTCGCCGCCAAAGTCAGCGTGGCCCGGGGTGTCAATGACGTTGATGATGAGGTCTTCGCCGTTCTTGCCCTCACCTTTTCGGCGAATTGCGGTGTTCTTCGCGAGGATGGTGATGCCCTTTTCCTTTTCAAGGTCACCGGAGTCCATCACACGGTCTGCGACTTCTTCATGGTCGCCGAAGACACCGGACTGTTCCAGCATCGCGTTCACGAGAGTGGTCTTGCCATGGTCGACGTGCGCGACGATGGCGACATTACGGAACTCAGTATCGCTCACAGGCGGATAGCTCCTAACAAGCTAAGAGGACTAGAAATTCAACTTCGGCACAGTGCCCGAACATCGTTCGGCGCGGACTTTCGCCGCGACCACAGCCCCGAAGCGAGACATGCGACATCAACATGCAGCAAAGCGCCCTACACTTTACTCCTATTCGCACTGAGGGAACACTCGACCGCACTCCCCTCCGCCCGCCTTTAGCCCCGCAGGCCTGAACCGCTTATCGACGGCCACTCATTGCCCCTTATCCCCCTTTGCACCCCCGCCAACTACCCCCATTGCCAGACCTCCGAAGAACGGAATACTTCTCCATTCTCGCACCAATTTCACCTCAGCAGTGATGCGACAGAATCCAACCACATATGCCTAATGACACAGCTGTGACACACGGGGTCAGCCTTGACTCGGCGACCGTCAGACCAAAACAACACCATTAACAACATCAGTCTCACCAATAGCCATAGACCCTAACTAACACACCTAAAACACGTGCCACAATTAGGCGCGCCGTGGACGATTCCTAAAATCATCTGTGAATTAACTGAAGCTTTTTCTTCCAAACCTTTTCGTTACCGCGCCGAGACGTTCTAAGATATTGGTCGATTCGAAATTTCCTAGCCCACGAACGAGAGGTCTTCACCGTGGTTTCGACTGGACGTTCCCTGCTGCGCCGCGCGGCAGCCACCCTTGGCGCTTCTGCACTTCTCACCGCAGGTATTGTTCCCGCGGCTTCGGCTACTCCGTCGCTTGACTTCATCAACGGGGCATCGCCGAACATCTACGGCACTGTGCGCAATGCCATCAATCAGCCGGGTGTCCCGGAGGACATCAAGGAGAAGCTGAACAAGGGCATCGACTTCCTTACCGGCGAGGGCCCGGGCGAGCCGGGCTTCAAGGTTCCGGAAGGCGCTCCGAAGACCAACCAGTTCCTCATTCCGACCATGGCTGATAAGTGCATCGGCGGAGAGTCCCGCTCGATCGGCCTGGCCACCTCCGTTCCGGGTCCGTCCCCGCTGCCGCTGCCGGGTGTCGGCGAGGGCCAGCTGGGCTTCATCTTCACCGGCCTGGGCACCAAGCCACTGGCTAAGCAGCAGAACACCGAGATGAACGTCTACTGGATCAACATTGCGAACGCTCGCACCGGTAAGACCACCCTGGAGAACAACGGCATCAACGCTGAGTCCGGCCCGGCAGCTGTCAACGCAACTGCAGACACCGGAAAGGGCCTGGTCTTCGCCGTCCTCTCCGGCGGCATCACCACCCAGGAGGAGTCCGGCGCGGTCAACTGCAACTACTCCCCGACCGCCGGCATTTTCCCGGTCATGTAGCAAATTCGGATTTCTATCTCCGACCTCGTAGCCCACTTGCCTCGTGCCCTTGCGCGCGATGCGAGTGGGTTTTTGCTATTCCTTTCCCGCGCCGTCGTCCAGCGGTTATGGTTGTTGTCATGCCTGCAGCCACTTCTAAAGCCCACGCGCCCAAGGTCGAGTTTTTCGACATCGCCGCTCAGGTAAACACGGATCCCAAGGGGTTCCGGCGCAGCGTGGACGAATTCCGGCGGCTTTCCCCTTCGCGCCTCTATATGCGCCGTGGAATGGACCACCCGAAATTCGGCTACCTCGAGTCATTCTTGTTGGCGGATGCTGGCCTGCGGATTAGCATCTATCACTTCCGCCCGGGCGTGCGCCTCGAGCATGTTCGCTACGTCGACATCGTAGATATCGACCGCACGAACGACAACTGTTGGAAGGTGACCGACCTCTATCTGGATATCCTCCAGTCCCCCGTAGACGGGGATGCTGTCGCGCCGCTGCCTGAAGGTGCTGCCACCGAGGTTCTCGTCGAGGACGTCGACGAGCTGGTTGCCGCGCACCAGGAGGGGCTCATCAGCGATGACCAGACTGAACGCGCGATTGAACGAGCCCTCCATTCGCGCGCCGCGATTGCCGCCTGCGGAGACAGCGTTGACCGATGGCTTTCGAGGCTCAACCTCGGCCAAGCCTGGGCCGACCACGTCGTACTCTCCCCCGCCATGGCCGACTGATTCGAGCCCCAGCGCACCTGCAATTTCTCACACTGGAGTGACCATAATGTTTGATAACCTCACTGGCCCCATCGAGCCAGCCGGCCCCGACCCGCAGGCGATTATGAAGTCGGTCCGGGAGTCTTTGTGCGCATACTTCGAGGAATCCTCTCCCGGAGAGGCCCAGCTCACCTTCCTCGGCTCGACTCCGCTGAAGCTGCTGCGCTTCGGCCCGGATAAGGACCGCATGGTCACCTACGCCACCCTCGGCTGCAGCGCGGAGCCCATGCAGGACCCCTCCGCGATGGTCGTCGACCCCACCAGCGGACCTCGCGCCGAACTTGTTATTCCGATTCGAGGTGGCCTCGACGCCATCATCCGTCCGCTCGGCATTCTCGCAGCATCGCCCAGCATCGAAGGTCTGGTCCTCACCGACGGCGCGCTCATCGACTTCGGCAGCCCCCTGTGGGAGCACGCCCCCTTTACCGGCTTCGTTTTAACTCGTTCGGAGATCCCACCCGTGCGTGCCGACGGCGCGGACGTCACAATTTTCCAGCCGATTCCGGCGACCACAAACGAGTTTGCCCTAGCGCGGGCTAAGGGCAGCGAGGAACTTCTGCGCATCTGGCGCGAGCAGGGCGTTGACTT
Organism: Corynebacterium lactis RW2-5; assembly: GCF_001274895.1. NCBI lineage: Bacteria > Bacillati > Actinomycetota > Actinomycetes > Mycobacteriales > Corynebacteriaceae > Corynebacterium > Corynebacterium lactis. Next base: position 937,482 of record NZ_CP006841.1, on the reverse strand, counting down.
CTCGGATCCGCACAGGACCAGCGCAGTCTAGTGACGGGCCGGGCAGTGCTGCAAAAAGTTGGTGCGTGTTCCTTTACTCATGTTCTTTTCCGTCGAACTGACTTAAAGTTCTTGTTATGGCACTTCGACCAACTTCCGATGTCCCTTTCCACGCGGCTATGGCTTTCAAGTGGTGGAGACTCTCGATTTACATTTATCTCCCCGCCCTAGCACTCACGCTGGTTACGGCGCTGCTGAAATGGGATGACGAAGTCGATCGCTTGGTAAACGCGCAGGACATGACCACTTCGCAGGCACAGACCTCTTTGGCGATTAGCCTTGCCTTCGCGGTACTGATTCAGTCTGCGACGGCCTTCGCCTGCTGGTGGATGGCTGGCAAGCTTCTCTACGGAAGCTCCCCCGCGCGCATGGTGCTCTCTGTCGCCGCGGCAGTTTTCGTCATCAATGCCGCTTTGTCAGTCGCAGGACTGGCCGGCCGCGCCGAATCGCCGGGAATTCTGGGCTATCTCACCACCGGACTGATCGTCGTAGCCTCCATTGTTGCGGCCACGGCTACAGCCCAGTCCTACCGCGGCGAGCGCAATAGCAAATTCTTCGTCACAACATAAGGTGCCCGCTCAGCCACTCGGCTGCCCACTGCAGAAGACGCAAAGAGACCCCCAGAGCAGATGTGCTGGGGGTCTCTTCGTGCTCTAAAGGCGCCCGACCGAGATTAGCGGTTCTTGCCCTCAGCCAGAATCTGGCGGCCTGCGACCATGCGGCAGATTTGGTTGGTGCCTTCGTAGATCTGGGTGATCTTGGCGTCACGCATCATGCGCTCGACCGGGAAGTCGCGGGTGAAGCCGTAGCCGCCGAGCAGCTGGACTGCGTCGGTGGTCACCTGCATTGCGACATCCGAGGCGAAAGTCTTGGCGTTTGCAGCCATCAGGCCGAGTCGCCCGCCGTCTTCTGAGGTGCCGCGCTCCGCGTTGGCGGCCGCAGTGTAAACCATCAGGCGAGCTGCATCGACCTTCATACGCATGTCGGCGAGCATGAACTGGGTGTTCTGGAAGGCAGCGATCGGCTTGCCGAACTGCTGGCGCTCCTGGACGTAGCCGACCGCGTAGTCGAGAGCGCCCTGCGCGATACCGAGAGCCTGCGCGCCAATGGTGGGGCGGGTGTGGTCGAGAGTCTCGAGGGCGGTCTTGAAACCGGTGCCCTCCTCGCCGATCATACGGTCGGCCGGGATGCGGCAGTTCTCGAAGTAGAGCTCCGCGGTCGGGGAACCCTTGATGCCGAGCTTGTGCTCGAGCCCGCCAACGCGGAAGCCCTCATCGTCCTTATGAACCATGAACGCGGAGATGCCGTTGGCACCCTTTTCCGGGTCGGTGACTGCCATCACGGTGTACCAGGTCGAGCGCCCGCCGTTAGTGATGAAGCACTTGGAGCCGTTGATGACCCACTCGTCGCCCTCGCGGACCGCACGGGTCTTCATCGAGCCGGCATCGGAGCCCGCCTCGCGCTCGGTGAGAGCGTAGGAGGCCATCTCGCCATTGGCGATGTCCGGAAGAACCTTGGCCTTGAGCTCGTCCGAGCCCTTCAGAATTAGCCCCATGGTGCCCAGCTTGTTAACCGCCGGAATCAGCGAGGAGGAGCCACAGACACGTGCGACCTCTTCGATGACAATGCAGGCTGCGACGGAGTCAGCACCCTGGCCGCCGAATTCCTCCGGAACGTGGATAGCGTTGAAACCGGACTCGTTCAGAGCCTTGAGGGCTTCCTCCGGGAAGCGTTCGTTTTCGTCGACGTCTGCTGCATACGGAGCAATCTGCTTTTCAGCAAGATCGCGAATAACGGCACGGAGCTCCTGGTGCTCTTCCGGAAGCTGGAAAAGATCGAATCCTGGGGTCAAAGCCATCTGTCTGGTCCTCCCGAAACTTTTCAGTAAATGTTTCACCCCAGCCTAGTTGCTTGCGCGCCGCGTCACTGTAGAAATCCGCAAAATCCTACGGCTGCCCTTCGGCGCCCAGAGAATGAACTGCGCCAGGAATTCACGCAGGATCGATGTCGCCCAGTACCGGATCGGTGTGTAAGCGCCCACCGCCTTCCAGGAATCCAGGCCTTTTTCGCGCAGCAGCTTCCTCACGCGAAGCACGTGAAAATCGCTGGTTACGACCACCGTTAGCCCTATACCGGAAGAATTCGGGCAAGCGCGCTCAAGTTCGCGCAGGGAAAAGTCGATATTCTCCGAGGTGTTTGTGGCCACGGGCTCCTCCACGATTGCCCCACGGAAACTGCTCCCCCGGGGCTCCCCCTCGAGTCCGGTACCCCCGCCCTGGCTGCCCCCGCGGTCGCGTACCCACTGCGCCATCGCCTCCGCCTCGGAGATGGTCGCGGTCGAGCCCGTATCGTTTCCGATACCGCCGCTCATTACCATGCACCGCGTCTTCGGACCCGCCACCTCCAGCGCAGCTCGTAGCCTCCTGCGCAGCAGCTCCGAAGGGGCGTTGTCGATAAGCGCGCAGCCCAACACGACGACGTTATCCGGACCGCCTCCATGCCAGGCCCCGAAACGTTTCCAGCCGAAGCCGTTGAATAGGCGCACCGCCTCGAACACCACTCCCGCCCCGCCGGGGATGGCAAGGCCGAGGAGGGTGGGCGTCGTAAAGCGAGAAGGCCAAGACGAGCGCACGGCGAGCAGACTAGCGGAGGCCATCGCGCAGCCCGCAAGAGGCAGGACCCAGGGTTTTGGTCGGCGGTGAGGCAGCCTCGGCGGGCGCAGGAGCGGATCGCGCAGGACGCGAATTCCGCCCGCGACAAGCACTGCGCCGAAGCCCGCACCTAGCCCGGCGCTGATGGCGCGCATGCAGGAGCTAGCCATTGCGGATCACCCACTCGGCGAGCGCCCGCGGATTATGCGTCACGATGTGCAAGTCCTCCTGCTGCGCCCACATGGCCCAGTGCGAACGGAAGTGGTTATCCCTGGCAATCGCGCGGCGGAAGCGCTCGTGGGTGGGGGTCTCCACCCATACTCCCCAGACCTGCCCATCGCCTAACGACGCCGCGGCCTCGAGGTTCGCCGGGGAGAGCGCCCCGCAGCCCTCGATGATTAACGAGGGCGACTCCGGGGTTTCGACCCACTCGGCAAAACTGTCGGCGTACCAGTCCCAGCGGCGAAACCCACGCTCGGCGCTGGAAAGTTGCGGGTTCAGAATCGAGCTGGCGACCTTATCGGAGGCGGCGGCGAGGCCACCCCACCCCGGGTAGGCGTCCTCGAGGTGGATGACGGGCCAGCCCAGGATCCGGCCGAACTTGCCCGCCAGCGTCGTCTTGCCACTGCCGGCGCGGCCGTCGATGAGAAGAATCACCGCAGTGCTACCTCCGAAATCTGTCGTTCCGCCGAGGGGGATATTCCAGGCGGAGACTATGTCACTGGGAAACTATGTCACGCCGAGGAAGCGGAACTCGCCCACCCACACCGAGACACCGATTGCGATGGCGGCAATAAGCGCGCAGGCGACAATTATCGCAGTGTCGCGGGCGAGCAGCCTCGACGTGTGCCACCAGGTGCGCGGCCCGGGTGCGCCGAAGCCCCTGGCCTCCATCGCGGTCGAGAGCTTCGCGCCACGGCGCAGGGCGAAGACCAGCAGCGCGAAGACCTGGGAGAGCACGCGCCGAATCCGGCCATGGTCGCCGAGGCCACGGGCACGGCGAGCTCTTGACAGGGCCTGCCAATCGTCGATAAACAGGCCAATAAGCCGGATTCCGGCGACGGAGGCGAGCACGAAACGGCTGGGCAGGCGCAGCACCTGAGCCAGCCCGTTGCCCAGCTCCGTCGGGTCAATTCCCGCCGTAAGCACGATGACGGGGAAACCCACCGCGAGGACACGGAGCATGATCGCCATGGCCAGAGCGATGGAATTGTCTGTGACGTGGGCGAGGAGGAAGGAAAAGTACTCCCTGCCTTCCGGATTGCCGTAGAGAGCCATGGAAATGCCGGAGATCGGCGCGGCGACGATAAGTGGAATCGCCCGGGCGGTCAGCTGACGTGCGGAAAGCCCGGACAGCGGTGCAGCGGCAACCGCGAAGGCCAGCGCTACCGCGGCGGATACCCAGTCGATGGAGATCAGCAGCGGCGTCGTCATAAGGAACAGGCCGATAATCCGAGCGACGGGATTAACCGTGTTTAGCCACCCTCGCGGGGAAACCGTCTCGGCGGCGTCGCCGTTGCTGCTACTCATGCCGAGCTACCGTCCTTCCCCAACCGTTGTGCTCCCGCCTCGAGCGCAAAGTCCGCCATGTCGATTACGTAGTCTCCCATCGCCTTTACGACGAAAGGATCGTGGGTCACGGACACGACGGTTCGCCCCTCATCGGCGAGGCCGCGCAGAAGGCCCAGCAGTTCCACGAAGGTCTTGCGATCCTGGCCGAACGTCGGCTCATCCAGAATGACAATTTCCGGCGCGGTCGCCAGCATGGTCGCCACCGACAGACGACGCTTCTCCCCGCCGGACAGCGAAAACGGGTTGGCCTTGGCGAGCTTTACCAGGCGCAGCCGTTCGAGCAGCTCCTCGATGCGTTTGCCGGCGTCCTGCCTCACCAGGCGGGGCCCCAGCTGCAGCTCTTCCAGGACCGAGCCGGTCACGAACTGGTGCTCCGGATCCTGGAACACTGTGCCGATTCGTGCCGCGAGCTTCTTCGAGGGCCACTTCCACGGATTTGTTTTCGGCCCCGTCGCCTTGGCGTTGTCTACGCCTGCACCCGTCCCACGTCCCGCTCCTAGGGACACCGTCCCGCCGAAAGGTTCCAGCAGGCCTCCCAGAGTTAGGGCCAACGTCGACTTTCCGGTGCCGTTGCGGCCAACAATGCAGGTAGAGGCACCCGCGGGAATCGCCAGTGAGACGTCCGCGGCAACAATCCTGCGGTCTTCTTCGCGGCTGAACCACGACTTGCCTGCTCCGTACCCGATACTGAGTCCTTCGGTGGCAATCGCCGCGCTGCCCGGCGCAATTTCCCCAAGTATTTTCTGCCTTTCGGGCAGGGCTGGCGGAGCACCGGGCACCCAGACGCCTGCCTCACTCAGCGCCGCCCCGTAGCCGTCCAGCACCTGTTCCGGGCTGCCATCCGCAATCAGACCCTCGGTACCGAGCACAATAATGCGGTCGACGTGGCTGACCCACGCGTCCACTCGATGTTCAACGACGATAAGCGTCGCGCCCGTAGCATCTGCGGCGGCGATGGCCGCATCGCGCAGCCTGGGCACGCCTGCGGGGTCGATGTTGGCGGTCGGCTCGTCGAGGCAGATGATTCGCGCCCCCATGGCCAGCACTCCAGCGAGTGCCAGCCGCTGCTTCTGCCCTCCGGACAGCGCCTTGGTCGGGTGATCCAGCGGCAGGTCCAGCCCCACCAGGTCGAGGCTGGAGCGCACGCGATTGCCGATCTCTCCAGGCGCTACCCGCAGGTTTTCCGCGCCAAACGCCACGTCGTCTCCCACGCGCGCACTGATGGTCTGCGAATCTGGGTCCTGCAGGACAAGGCCCACAGCGCCCCGCGCCGCAGCGGGCGGCTTGCCCTCAACCAGCAGTGTTCCGCTGGATTCTCCGTCTGTCTCGTCCCCCAAAACGCCCGCAATGGCGCCCAGGAAGGTCGACTTCCCCGCGCCCGACGCGCCGAGCAGCAGCACTTTCTCCCCCGCCGCAATGTCGAGGGTGACGTCGGCAAGCGCAGGCTTTTTCCTACCCGCGTGCCGATAGCCAAAGCCGCGCGCACAGACCGCCTCTTCCTGGCGCGCGCGTGACGACGGACCGCGCTTCGGTGATTCTTCGGGGACGGGGCGGGCGGCCATGTGAGGTCCCCTAGATTTCGCCGTGGCGCTCGCGGCCGGCGGCGAAACGGTCTAGCGCGCCGGTGGCGGCCAATGCCTTGGTCAGGAAAACGGCCAGCACACCGGCCAGGATGGCGCCGGACAGGGCGTTAGAGATGAGGTAGATGACGTTGAACTGCGCAGTCTTGGCTAGGTTGCCGGTGAAGAGCTCGAAGGTCCATGCACCGACACCGGCAAGGAGACCTGAGATGATGACGGTTGCCGCGTTGAATCGGCGGTAAGCCAACAGGAGGAAGATCAACTCCGCGCCGAAGCCCTGGGCCAGGCCGGAGTAGAGGGTACTGATACCCCACTGGTTACCAATCAGGGCGGAGACGGACGCCGCAAGTACCTCGACGAAGACAGCTGCGCCCGGCTTGCGGATGATGTAGGCACCAAGCGGACCGCCGAGGAACCACACGCCGGCCACCAGGCCGCCCAGGCCCGGGGTTAGCGCGTTGACGGCATCGTAGCCAGCACCACCGATGACGTTCCACACCACGAAGATGAAACCGACGGCGATGCCGAGGACAGCAGCCGTGACGATGTCGATGATGCGCCAGGAAAAGTTGGCCGCGGATGCGGAAGTTCCGGTAGCGGTCGAATCTGACATGTTCTTTTTCTCCTCGATGAGCGGAATTAACCAGGAAAGCTTACAACAAGCTTCCACTTTCCTCGCTTCGTCCTAATAGATTAGTAGCCATGACGAACGCCGATCCCTCCCCGTCCGCAGCGGAGCGAACCGAAGAGGAACGAAGTGGCTCGAAGCTAAAGAACGCGGCCAAGAGCGCCGCCAGCCGCGCCAAGTCCCGCCTGTACTACCTCCCAGTCCTGCCCTGGGGGCCGGTGCTGAGCATGCCCAACAAGCTGTGGTGGCCAGTAGTCTCGGTCATCGCGGTGGTGCAGCTGGTGGAACGCGCATTCGTATTGACTGGCCGAACGTTCTACTGGGATGACTTCATCGTCGTGGGCCACCTGTATGACAAGCCGCTTTTGTCGAAGGAGTTCCTCCTCCAGGACCACGACGGCCATCTCGCGCCGCTATCGTTTTTAACACAGGGGCTGGCAGCGATTATCGCGCCCTGGAATTGGTGGCTCCCCGCGGCCATCTTGCTCTTCCTTTCTTCTGCGCTGACAGTCGCGCTCGCGAAGCTATTCGAGCACATCACCGGCCGCACGTGGGCTTCCGCGTTTCTCATTGCGATGGTGGCGTGGTCGCCGCTGGGTTTGCCCGGTGGCACCTGGTGGTCCGCGGGCATCAATGCCCTCCCGTTCCACCTGGCGTTCGTTGTATTCCTCACCATCGCCGTGCGAACGACGCTCCGCCGCGAGGTGCCGCCGAAGCCGATTAATTACATCGGGGCGTTCCTCATCCTCCTCGTTGCGCTCGGATTCTTCGAGAAGTCGCTTGCCATCGCTCCGGTCTCGCTTCTTCTGGTCAGCGCTCTGGCGTACATGGAGCGCCGCAACGTGAAGGAGGTCCTGCGCCGGGGTGTGAACATCTGGATGCCCACAATGCTGCTCACCGCGGGCTGGGCCCTGTGGTACTACTTCGGCGTCCCGCACACGGTCAGCCACGCACGATCCAATCTGAAGCCGGAACTTTTCTTCAACGGTCTCGGCCAGATTTTCTCCGGTATGGCCGGTGGTCCGGGACGCTGGGAGCGGTGGCTTCCGGGCCAGCCGTTTGCCGACGCCTCCGCCGGCCTGATCACCGTCGGCGGAATTGCCCTGTTGGTCCTGTCCGCGATTCTCATTGGCCGTGACTACCGGGGTTGGGCTCCGTGGACGATTGCGGTCGCCTATATCTTCGCCACCCTGATGGCGATTACCATCTTCCGGTCCGGGGAGAACACCTCCGGGCTGCTCGCCCACACTCTGCACTACTACGCGGATGTCGCAATTGTGATTGGTGTCTGCATCGGCATCTCCTGCGCGGGCACTCCCCCGCCCTCGGAGGCTCCCGCGCCACTTCCCAAGCGGACTAGGTCGATGCTGTGGCTCCTGGGCGCAGTACTCGCCGTGTCCTCGTCGATTTCGGTGGTTACCTACCGCGCGGCCTGGCAGGACGATGCTACCACCGCGTGGTTGGACACCACTCAGCGCTCTCTCGCGGCGCTCAAAGCCGAGGCGGACGCCGCGGGCGAAAACAAGGCTCTCGACTACAATCTCATCGACCAGCCGGTTCCTTTCGAGGTTCTGCTCCCTGTGGCTGCACCGACGAACATGTACTCCCACGTTTTCGATAAGACGGACGACCGGCCACAGTTTGACCGAGTCACCGGTGTGACCCGCATGTTCGGCGCTGATGGTGCGCTCATTGATGCCAAGGTCTCCGAAGTCACCCGCGTCCAGGACGGCCCTGTCGAGCAATGTGGCCACGAGATTGTGGTCGGCGACAACGGGTCCGCAAAGGTGGAGATTCCGCTGAACGGCATCATCAAGCTCGGCGACTGGGTACTCGAGTTCCCGGCGACTGCCTCGGAAAACATGGACGTCCGTCTGTCCCTGCCCAACCCGTTCGAGACGGAGGAGCAGACGCTGGCGGGATCGACCGTTGTTCATATGAATGACCAGCTCCGACCCCGATATGTGAACTTGAACGGCGGAGGCAATACGCTTCGCGTGACCATCGAGAAGGCCACCCCCGGGGCCACCCTTTGCATGGGAGCGGGGGCGATTGGCCCGTTGGTTCCCGCAAAACTCTAAGTATCCTTTAAGATATTGAGTAATAGTTCAGCCTAGTTAAGTTGTCAGAGACGCTGTCACTGACTAAACATGCTGTTGATTACCGACAGAGGAGCCACATTCATGCGTAACCGCATCGCCGGCGCAATCGCCGCATCCGCCATCGCCGCTGCAGCACTGGTCGCCTGCTCGCCCCCGAACGAGCAGGACTCGGACGTGAAGGTCGGCGATCAGAAGAACCCTGCGGCTACTTTCGAGCAGAAGAAGGGCGGCGCTGAGTCCGCTACCCCTGAGCAGGAGATGGCCCCGGGCCAGGAGATGCAGAACCAGGCTCCCGCCCAGTAGGCAATCTCAGTAGGGGTAGGAAAACTCTACGGTGTCACCGGCGCTTACGTGCGCTTCGGTGGCACCGTTTTCCACGTTTAAGGTCACTGTCAGCGTGGGCATGTCGGCCCCGGCCCCAGAGATCCCCTGGTCTCCCAGCAGCTCGGGATCAGTGGCCTGCGCGCGGTAGCGGAGGTAGCCGTTTCGGACTTCCTCTACCTCAACGCGAGCGGAGTAAAGCCACGGGAAACGCCGACGCAGCGCGATGAGCTGCTGGTAGGCCTCGAATACCTCCGCCCCCAGTGAAGAGAACTCCTCCGGGGAGGACGGGAACTCGGGGCGCACCTGGTCGTCACCACCTTCACGTTCCTCCTTTGTACCCGTGTATCCTTGCTCGTCGCCGTAGTAAACCAGCGGCATTCCACCGACCGTGAACAGTACAGTCGCTGCCAACACTGCCTTCGGTGCGCCGACCTGCGTGGCAATACGAGTAACATCGTGGTTTCCGACGAAGGTCACAGGCACGAAAGAATCCATAAAGCCGTTGTGGCGTTTGAGAGTCCACTCCAGCTCGAAGAAGTTTTCTTCCTTTAGCGAGGACCAAATGGCCTTCCACAGCTCGTACTCGGTGACGGCGTCCATGGAGGATTCCTCGACGATCTTCGGGTAATCACCGTGGATTACCTCGCCGTAGATGTAGGCATGCGGGTGCCTGCTCCGGATCTCCGGCAAAACCTTCGCCCAGAACTTCGGGTCCACCGCATACGCGGCGTCGAGGCGCCACCCATCCACGCCGCGGCTGAGCCAGTAGTCCATCACGTCGATGACGAATTCGGCGGTCGCGGGGCTGTCGTGGTTGAACTCAACCAATCCGGAGTGCCCCTCGAAGACATCTACTTCGGGGCCATTTTCCGTGTGCCGCAGGGCAAACAGCTCCGCCTCGGAGGATTCCGGGTCCGACAGCGCCGCGTTCAAAGCCGGTGCTTCCTGGCCAATGTGGTTGAAAACACCGTCGAAAAGCACTTTGATTCCGCGCTCGTGCGCCGCGGCGATAACGGCGGCGATGTCTTCCTCCGAACCGAGCCTGGAGTCGATGCTGTAGTAATCCTCGGTGTCGTAACCGTGCGTGGTCGACTGGAAGACCGGCGCAAGCTGAAGCGCGTTGAATCCGGCCTGCTGAACGTAGTCGAGCCAGTTGATCAGCTTGCGGATGCGCCCGGCCGACACGCCCTCCCCGGCCCCTTCGGAGCTCTTGTCACGGACGGGCGCTCCGACGAACCCCAGCGGATAGACGTGCCAACCGATGGCCCACTTGGCCCAATCGGGAGTGGACGATGATGGGGTGTGAGATTGGACTGACATTGTCCTATGCATCCTCTCCTGATGCGGGCGGGGTCGGCTCACCGGATACCGGGGCTGACGTGGACTGATCTTGCGCAGTGGTTCGAACCTCACCCGCGCGAGACTGCGGGGTGCCCAGGCCGGGGTTGCGCGGGCGCTGCGCGACCGAGCCCGCCGACGGCATGGTCTTCTTCGTCTCGGGCATCTCCGGCGGGGTCGGTGCCGAGGGATCCAGCGCATCGAGTGCAATCTGGATTTCTGTGCGCATCCCCGAAATCATCGCTCGCTCGACGACCTTGAACCTGGAATTATGCAGGAAGTACGGGTTTCCAACTTCGGGGCCGCCGGTTCCGAGGAACATGTAGCAGCCCGGGACCTCACGCGAGAAGTAGGAGAAGTCATCCGAGGGCGCCCACGGGTCGGCCGCGAAAACTTTTGCATCTCCGACTGCTTTGGTCGCGGCGTGCCAAGCACGGTTGACGGCAAGATCGGCGTTGACGACCATCGGGTACGGAATCTGCCAGTCGAATGTGGCCTGCGCACCGTGCGCTTGGCAGACACCGTTGACAATCGCCTCAATGCGCTGGCAGACGGCTTCCCAGTCGGTCTCATCAACCGAACGGATGGAGACCTCCAGGTTCGCAGTATCCGGGATGACGTTGCCAGCCTCACCCGCGTGCAGCGAGCCGACATTGACAATATTCATGTGCTTCGGGTCCAGATCGCGGGAGACAATCGTGTTCAGCATGATTGTCGCCTCGCTGGCGATGAGTACCGGATCGATGGACAGCTGCGGATTCGAGGAGTGCCCGCCGCGGCCACGAATGGAAATGGACACAATCCCCGACATGGTGGACACGCGCCCCCGGCAGATTCCGACGTGCCCCACAGGATGCGGGGCGACGTGGAATGCGTAGACCTCGTCGAGATCATCCGCTGCGCCCTTCTCCACCAGCTCGCGAGCGCCGCCTGGCAGCATTTCCTCGGCGTGCTGGAAGATGCAGAGAACCTTGCCATGGAGCTTGTCACGCATTCCCGACAGCACCTTCGCGGTGCCCAGCAGCATAGCCGTGTGCATGTCGTGGCCACAGGCGTGCATTACGCCTGGGTTACGGGAGGCGTATTCCAGTCCGGTTTCCTCCTGAATCGGCAGAGCATCGATGTCTGCGCGATATCCGATGACGCGGCCGGTCTTCGGATCGTCGGCGGTGCCCTCGATGACACCAATAACCGATGTCGGAGTGAGCCGATAGGTGGGGATGTCCCACTGTCCCAGCAAGTCCTCAATCATGTCCGAAGTCTGATACTCGCGGAAGCTCAACTCCGGGTTTTGATGCAGCGTTCGACGCCACCCCACCGCTTCGTCAATGGGGACTTCCAGGCGGTGTGACGGCAAAGTGTCATTAGCATCAGTCATATACCTAGCTTTACAGAAAACCCGCTGCACTATGTCAAAGTCCCGGGCAAAACTCTGACCCTCGCCGCAACTGCCGCACTCGAGGTGTCCCCTCGGCGGGGCTTGCCTACGAGACCCAGAACTCGCGGCTGAGCTCCGCCAGCCACCAGGGGTCGACAGTGCCGCACATCTCGCGGGCCGAGTGCATAGACAGCATCGCCGCGCCGATATCCACCGTGTCGATGCCCAGTCTCGTCGCCGTGATCGGGCCGATGGTCGACCCGCAGGGCTTGTGGTTGGCCGACACGAAGCTCTGCACCGGAATGTCCTGCCCAATGCGTGCCGACGCCGCCCTCGCAATCCGGATCACCTCGGCCTGCCCGGCGGCTGTTGTGGCGTATCGCTGATTGGCGTTGATCTTGATGACCGGCCCCTCGTTCAGCTGGGGACGGTGCCCCGGCTCATGCTCGCCAACGTAGTTGGGGTGAACGCCGTGGGCGCCATCGGCGGACAGGCACACCGAGCCTCGGTAGAGCTGCTGAGTGCGCTCGAGATCGCAGCCGAGACTGACCGCAATGCGGGTGAGGACGTCGGAAAGCAGCGGGCCTGCGGCACCGGTTGTGGTGGCGGAGCCGACCTCCTCGTGGTCGAAGGCGACCATCACAGGCACGGTGTGCAGCGTGGTGTCCGGCGAGGTGAGGCCATCGGCGAGCAGGGCCTCGAAGGCGACGAGCGAAGAGTGCACGCTGAGCAGGTTGTCCAGGCGGGCGCAGGCGAGCAGCTCGCCGTGAGTGCCGAAGATCCGCGGAGGCTGTGTATCGCAGGAGATGAGGTCCCAGGCGACGATGTCATCCCGGTCGAGGTCCGCAGCTGCGGCGATGGTGTCGAAGATGTCCGCGCCGAAAGTCTCCAGCCCGATAACCGGCGTGGTCTCGTTTTGGCGGTGGAGCTTCAGGCCCTCTTCGTTGACACCGCGGTTCATGTGGATTGCCAGCTGCGGGATTCGGGCGACCGGACCGGTGCGGGCCAGGTGCTCCTTGCCCTCTCGGTCGATCACTCGGCCTGCGAACTCGATTTCGCGGTCGGTCCAGCTGCCCAGCAGCGCGCCGCCGTAGACCTCGACCGCAACCTGCGCGTAGCCGACGGAAGCTGCTGCAGGATAAGGCTTCACTCGAAACCCGGGCGAGTCAGTGTGCGAGCCGACGATACGGAAGCCTTCGAGGGAATCTCGCTTTTCCGGGACAATCCAGGCCACAGCCGCGCCGTCGCGGCGCATGACGTACGCGCCCGGTGCACTCGGCCACTGCCCCGCTTCGTCGACGACCATTGCTCCGGCCTTCGCCAGCCGCTCTACGACCTGCGTGGCAGCGTGGAAGGAGCTCGGCGATGCCTGGACAAACTCAATCAAATCCTGCGCGTGCGCCTTCGCCGTAGCCGGAACCGAACGAAAGTCTCCGCGTTGGGCTTTCTGCTGCGTGTCAGTCATGTGCTCCTCTAGCCTTACTTCTTCGGGGCCTTGATTCAGCGTCCTTGAGCTGCGGCATTGTGCCACCCAAGGGGCGTTTTCTTCATTGTATAAAGCTCCGGCTCTCCGGCAGGAAGCCACGGTAATCAACTGCCAATATCTGCGATTTTTCCATCACTTGCCAAAGGAATGTGATTCACCTTTCATGTTGGGAACGGGCATCTAATCAGTCACTTTCGGCCGAAAATTCACCACCTTGACTGTTTTTCACAGATATTCGGGCATAAAGTGACAAAACGGAAGGGAAAACCACTTCCGGACATGCATGGCCCACACGGCCTAAACAAACATCCGCAGAGAAAAGGACACGACTTGAGCCTCGCACACCACTTCCCGCGTTCCTTCGACCGCAAGCGCCCCCACTTTGCCATGTCGCTCCGCGAAGCCATCGTCCACCACGACGACGCTCACGCCAACGCAGTCCACTTCGGTCACCACGTCGACCGCGACGCACACGAGGTCCACTCCGACATGTCCGCCCGCGACATCGTCACAATGCTCAGCCGCTAGGCCTTAGTTACCTGTTCCCCATCGGGAGCACGCATCCTCCCTCGCTTAACGACGCGCGAAACGGCGTCGAAAAGCACCATCGGTTCCGCGCGGTTTACGTGATTCGTTGCCGCAGCATGCAGCGCTCCGACAGCGACGAGGAACACACCGGCCCCAATCATGGCCGTGATTCCGGAGTAGGCGAAACCCGCAGTCATAGGCGTAGCAGCGATGGGATTAGTCACCGGGAAACTCAGCAGCACCACTAGCCCAGCCACGCCGAGGTATGGCCACTGACGAGTGAGCCGCGAGCCCGACATCGCGATGAATCCGGTCGCGAAGAGCACCAGAGAAAGCATGTAGTGAGTCCACACAATCGAGGAAAACGCAATTGCGATTCCCCAGGCACTCACAATGAGGATTTCGAAGCGGAATTTCCTATTCCACCACGCCACTGCAACGGCAATCAGTGTCATGACCAAAGCTAGGATTGCGGGCAGCAGCTTCGCACTCGCAGGGTAGTTTTCCGCCACCGTCACCAAGTAGGTCGCACCAACGCTTTCCGACGCAATGATTGAGGCCAGAGACTGATTTACGGGGCCGACCAGAACCGCACTACCAATTTCACTAATGCGCTCCAGCCACGTGGAAACGATATGGCTATCTACGAAAAGCCACGTTGAGGCCCCAAGCAGCACAGCAGTGCCGGCACCCCAATAGGCGGTGAGACGTCGGGAAGCGAAAAAGGCCATCACGACGATGAGGGCGATCGGGGTCAGCTTGACCATCGCCACAATGCCCAGCAGGATTCCCGCTAGCCACGGACGTGACCTGGACGCGGCAATTCCATAGGCAACGCCCGCAACGATCAGCGGCGTGGTTTGTCCTAGCCACAGCGAATTAATGGTCGTCGGCAGGGTCGAAACCGCGGCAACTGCTACCGCTGCAATTCCCCAGGGCATCGTGGATCGGAACCACAAATTGTATGCACTCGCCACCAGCACGACGAGGCAAAAGCCCGATAGGAACAGCAGCCACGTCACGGACGCTTCGAAAGACATCACCTTTGTGAGTAGGGCAATCGCGTATGCGACGAGCGGATTTTGCACGAAAGGATGCGGGAACGGTGATGGCACCTGGGCGGCGGCATCCAGCCAGGGCTGCCCGGACATCGCGGAGAAATCTTCCGGATGATGATCGTAGAGGTGTGCGCCCTGCCCGCCTTCGACGAGCATCCCTCCAATCCACAGCGAGGCCCAGTCATCCGGCTGCACGCGACCATGCCAAATCCAGGAAAGTAGGCCACCTGTGACAAGCGCCAACAGGATTAAGGCCCCGTTCATCACTCGCGGAGTGCTCTCGCGATGACGTACTGCGCGACGCGAATCAGCCAATCTGTGCCTGCTCAACTATTCCTCTAACTGGTGACAACGAACGCAACTCAATCAAGAATAGTGGTATTGCCGGAAGCGAATAATGCTCGCCGCTGCTTGCGATCCGGTCTGCGAGCACTTTCGCTGGTCACGCCGCTATGTGATTGGTTTCATAGCGGCGCGATTGGGATGTTCAGGCGACTACTCCGAGGCAATCGGAAGGTAGACGCGGCCGCCGGCATCGGTGAATTCCTGCGACTTCTCGGCCATACCGGCTTCGATGGCCTCCACGGAATCCAGCCCGTTTTCCTTGGCGTAGTCCTGCACATCCTTGGAGATGCGCATCGAGCAGAACTTCGGCCCACACATAGAGCAGAAGTGCGCAGTCTTTGCGGGTTCCGCCGGCAGGGTTTCATCGTGGTAATCCAGCGCGGTATCCGGATCGAGAGCCAGCGCGAACTGGTCGTGCCAACGGAACTCAAAGCGAGCCTTCGACAGAGCGTCATCGCGCTCCTGTGCGCACGGCAGCCCCTTGGCCAGGTCCGCTGCATGAGCGGAAATCTTGTAAGTAATCACGCCAACCTTGACGTCGTCGCGGTTCGGCAGACCCAGGTGCTCCTTCGGGGTGACGTAGCAGAGCATCGCGGTGCCGGCCTGCGCGATGATTGCGGCGCCGATGGCGGAGGTGATGTGGTCGTAGCCCGGCGCGATGTCTGTAGCCAGCGGGCCGAGAGTGTAGAAGGGTGCCTCCTCACACCACTCCTCTTCCCACTTCACGTTGATGGCAATCTTGTGCATCGGCACGTGGCCCGGGCCCTCAATCATGACCTGGCAGCCGCGTGACTTCGCGATCTTGGTCAGCTCGCCGAGGGTGCGCAGCTCTGCTAGCTGCGCCTCATCGTTGGCGTCCGCGATAGAGCCGGGACGCAGGCCGTCGCCGAGGGAGAAGGTGACATCGTACTGAGCGAGAATGTCGCAAAGCTCTGCGAAACGCGTGTAGAGGAAGGACTCCTTGTGGTGAGCCAGGCACCACGCGGCCATAATGGAGCCTCCGCGGGAGACGATACCGGTCACGCGATTGGCCGCCAGCGGGACGTAGCGCAACAGCACGCCCGCGTGGACCGTCATGTAGTCCACGCCCTGCTCGCACTGTTCAATGATGGTGTCGCGGTAGATTTCCCAGGTCAGCTTCGCCGGATCGCCCTTGACCTTCTCGAGCGCCTGATAGATTGGCACAGTGCCGACCGGCACCGGAGAGTTACGCAGGATCCACTCGCGGGTCTCGTGGATATCCTTGCCCGTGGACAGATCCATGATGGTGTCCGCACCCCAGCGGGTAGCCCACACCATCTTCTCGACCTCCTCAGAAATCGATGAGGTCACCGCAGAGTTGCCGATATTGGCGTTGACCTTGGTGGCGAAACGCTTGCCGATAATCATCGGCTCAATCTCCGGGTGCTTGTGATTCGCCGGAATAACCGCGCGACCAGCGGCGACTTCCTCCCGGACAACCTCCACGTCAACACCTTCACGAGCCGCGATGTAGGCCATCTCCGGGGTAACGATTCCCGCGCGAGCCCACGCCAGCTGCGTACGGACCTTCGGCGCGTCGGCAGGCGCATCGACCGAGGCAGCGACCGCCGGGGCCGACGGCCAGGAATCTCGGACCTTGGCTAGACCCTCTTTCAGATTCAGCGCCGGAGACTCCTCGGTGTAGATGCCCGAGGTGTCATAGGCATCAAAGTGGGTGCCATCCGTCAGGTCAATGCGACGGACGGGGACACGCAGAGTGGCCTCACCGAAATCGTTGCTGAAGGCAACCTCGTTGTAGTGCTTGTGGCTGCGGTAAATGGGGCCGGTAGTTACTTCGCCTTCCTTCGGCGGAGCAGATACAGATACGCGTGAAGCCATGAGCGACACATCCCTTTCCTACGCTGGAATTACCCAGACTCAGGTTCGACCGGTCGACGCTCGATTCCTAGCGTCCTCTCAGTGCCGGAAAATCGGTTGGCACTCCCGTGGTTTGTAATGCACTGCACAGTCTAGCGAAACCTCCGGACTGCGCCGGCCAAAGTGTGCCCTTTGCGTCGTTTTCGTCCCCTCCTTCCGGCCTCTCTGGGCGAGGTTGTCCACAAGCGCGAAGTTATCCACAGCTCCGCTTGTCGACGCTCTTATCCAACGCGCATGAGTCCGGCCACGGTGTTATAACTTCTGCACACACAAAATAAGTTTGGGGAGGGAAAGTGGATAGAGGAATGTCCACGCTAATCAGCATATTGGCGGCCGGATCGCTGACTGTTGCGGGGTGCTCGGCAGCTGGCGGTCAAGCCCAAAATGGGCAATCTGAGCAGCCTTTACAGACAGGCATCGGGCAATCCGGCGCGAAGGATGGGCGCGACGCACCTGTGGCTGGCCGAGATGGACTCCCACCAGGCGTTCTACCGCCGAGGGAGCCAGCGCAACCCGGCGATGCCCGACTGGGGCCCGATGGTCACTACGACTATGCTGCGTCGGATTTCGTACTCACGAATCCTTGTGACGATCCGGAGATAATGGCCAAGTTGGAGAAGTTGGGTCTCCGCAAGACATCGTTAGCATCAAGCAAAATCGATAGACCTCAACAAAGAGGCTGTGTAATACGCGACGCAGCAAATTCCCCTCTAGCAATTTGGTACCAATCACTGAATCACATCGAGATGAGAATGTTCGGTACTTCTCCTGTCACCCACCAAGATGACCAATTGAGCTGGGTGACTTCACATCAAAATGCACCAACCGGAGAAAACGGCTGCGTGGCAACGATCGAGACTCCGAAGGGAAGCGTCGGGTTCGTAACCGATACGACCGGATTGACTATCGACGACTTCCATAACGAAGGATGTTCCCGCGTCAACACAGTAATTTCGGCTTATCTACAGGGGGAAATGTGATTACTGCAGTTTTGCCAGCAATCGATTCAGCGATTTTGAATATCCAAAACATCAGTTTTGCGAACGCGATGGGCAATATTCATGCACCATCCCTAACCGCCTACTCGCCTGTTCCTTCACTTCAATCCGTCGCTAATCACCACAGTCGCGCCATCGTCGGTTGTTCTGGAAGTTCAGTTTCAATTGGCCAAGCGCTAAGAGAACAGCTCACCTGGGCTTCTACCAACCTTGGCGATTTCAAACGCGTACTGAGCGATCACGAATCCGAAGTTTCCCGAGTTTTGCGAAACTTCGATCCAGAAAACGGAAAAAGCAAGACAGTATCGTCTTTGTCTTCGACCGTCGCTCTCTTTAACAGGCGCCCGCCATTTAGCGCTGGCGCATTGGAATTCGCATCCGTCCCGGTATCCGCCGAGGCATCCTTCGACGCCTCAACCTTGCTTCAAATGTTCACAGCGACGAACGACGGCGCAATCGGCGACGCCATCGCCTACTGGACCTCGTACGCTGCAGCGATGAGTACCCTCGCCGCGGATCTGGCGACCGTGTCATCCAATCTGCTCGCCTCAAACCATGGCGAAGTATTCAACGCAGCAAATGCCTCGCTAAACGGGCTCGCTGCGCGAGCCACCTCCATTGCCGCGTCCTCCGAAGTCATGGCCTCACATCTAACCGCACTTCCCGCGATTAAGACCATGGCGATCTCGGCTCTCAGCGCGATTGAGGCCGAGTCGAAGGCTCTCCAGAACCCAGCAGCGCAAAAAGCGTTCGCTCAAGCTGAGGTAGCAGCATTCTTGTCAGGTCCCTATACAGCGCAACTCCAGACTGCGATTCCACGAATCCCCAATCTTGTATCCGGTGACGGAGGCGGCGGAGCTACCTCCGCTGCAACTGCGGGAATCAATGTTGCGGGGCTAGGTGGTGCCACACAGGCAGGCCTGTCCCCTAACGGTATGAACGGCACCATGCAGACCGCGTCTGCCCCAAACACAGCCGGAGCCTTTATTCCCAACTCACCCAACACAATGTCTGGTACGCCTCACGGTGGCAGCCCTACCCCGCCGCAAACTGGCTCGAACTCGGCAATGCCAACCTCACCGACTGGTGGGCTCGGCTCCGCTGGGTCGCAACCAGCATCAACGCCCTTCTCGCCCGCTGTGACACCTTCAGGCACAGGAAACATGGCAGGTTACCCAACCACTGGCGGCAATAGTGCACGTTCATCCTCGCCACGCTTCAGCGACGTTCCACCACCTGTAGGAATCACACCAGCGGCAGCCGGTTCATCACCTCGCCACGCTCGGACCACTGGAACCCAGAGCTACGGCATGTCACCATCACATATGTCCCCCTCCACCGTTCGAGGTTCCAATCCACAAAATCTTCCGACTGGGACGCTGAGGAATTCGACGACTCCGGGGTTCCCAAGGTCCGGCGCCCTGGGCTCAACTGCCCGATACCCCTCCATGGGAAGTCTTAGCTCACAGCCTTTCGGTGCCCCACCGCTCTCGGCCGGGTCGCCAAACACACCCGGTGCGTCCCCACTCGGAGGCGCTGCACGTCCCGGCCTCAGCGCCGGAACGCCGACGATGGGTGCAGGGCAATCCGGCACTGGAGGAACGTCGGTGCTGCACAGCAAGACACCGTCGGAAAGCGGGCGAAGCGGCCTAGCCCACGCGCTAAGTAGCAAAGGAGGCTCTCACACGCACGGCGGAGGAAAGGCCTCAACGCGCAGGGTCACAAATGTGGCCAGCATCAAAGACAACGACGCAACCACATTCGAGCAGAACGAATACCAGCGGGAACTGTTCGGCGATGCACCGCCGACAGTACCCGCCGTCATCGGGGAAAACGTCCGAAGCTAATGCACCGGGCAATGTACCGGGCGCCGACTGGCGCAGGAAAGCGCTGACCAAAACCGACGAAGACTGACGGAAGCGCTGCCAGCCCGATGAGTTCGGAGGAGGCTAAATCTCCTCCGGCACCATCGAAATGGCACCACACGGGCACTCCTCGGCACAGACGCCGCAGCCCTTGCAGTAGTCGTACTTGAACTCGTACTTGCCCGGCTCCAACTTCAGCACCGCGTTATCCGGACACACGCCGAAGCAGTTATCGCAACCAAAGCAGTTGCCACAGCTCATGCAACGGCGCGCTTCAAAGAGTGCCGACTCCTCGTCCAGACCCTGCACTACCTCGTCGAAGTTCGAAGCGCGGCGAGCGCCCTCCAACTTCGCGCGAACCTTGTGCGGCGCATCGGAGTAGTACCACGTCTCCATGCGGTCAATCGTGGCATCACCGTGCTTCGCCGGCGGCTCATACTCGGCACCCGAGAGGTACGCGTCGATATAGCGCGCAGCCTTCTTTCCGTGCCCGATGGCCACCGTGACGTTCTTCTCACTCGGAACCATGTCTCCACCAGCGAAGACACCGGGCAGTCCCGTCATCATCTGATTATTCACAGCAACGACGCCGCGATCGATGTGGATGTCGTCAACGCCGTCGAAAAGCGAAAGATCGGACTCCTGCCCCAGTGCCATCACCAACGAATCCGCGGCCAAATCCTCGTACTCACCGGTCGGCTGCGGGAAGCCGTTTTCGTCCAGCTCCATCTTCTCAATTTTGATGGTGCCACCCTCGACATGGTTGACCGTGGAGAGCCAACGCATGGTGATGCCCTCTTCCTCGGCCTCCAGGACCTCGGAATCGTGGGCCGGCATTTGCTCACGCGTACGACGGTACAAAATCACCGAATCAGCAGCACCAAGACGCTTAGCGGTACGCGCGGCATCAATAGCGGTGTTGCCGCCACCGTAGACCACAACAGTGCGGCCCAGCAGCGGCTGAACGCCCGTGTCAGCATCGGCGTTCTTCTCGACATTGGCCAGCACGTCAATAGCATCCATCACGTGCGCCGCCTCACCCGCCGGAACACCAATATTCTTGGCAAGACCAGCGCCGACAGCGGTAAACACAGCGTCGAATTCCTCACGAGCAGCCGCAAGGTCACCAACACGGACGCCCATCTCGAACGTCACGCCCATATCCGCGATGCGGCGAATTTCCGCATCCAAGACCTCACGAGGAAGTCGGTACGACGGAATGCCGTAGCGCATCATGCCGCCCGGCTTATCCGCCATATCTCGAACTGTGACGCTATGCCCCAATAGCGCGAGGTGATACGCCGCGGACAGACCGGAGGGGCCCGCGCCCACGACTAGAACCTTCTTGCCCGTCGAATCGCACGCGATAGTTGGAGCCCAGCCCTCGTCGATAGCCTTGTCGCCGAGGAAGCGCTCAATCGCGTTGATCCCGACGGCCTCGTCGACCTGTGCGCGGTTACACGCAGTCTGGCAAGTGTGGTAGCAAACGCGCCCCATCACAGCAGGCAGAGGGTTGTTTCGCATGATTTCACGCCAGGCGTCCTCGTAGTGGCCCTCTTCCGCATGGTAGAGCCACTGCTGAATGTTCTCCCCCGTCGGGCACGCCTTGTTGCAGGGCGGCAGCAGATCAACGTAAACCGGACGCTCGGTGCGCCACGAGCCAGTCTCGTTCGCCAGCGAAGATCCGACATCGAGCGAAATGGCAAAGGGCAACAATGTCTTCTTCGAACCGCCCTTGATCGAGTCCTGGGCGGCATCCTTGCCGGAGCCGGACTGCGATTCCTGGTTACTCATTGCTCTTTCCTCCCTAACGCTCGTTGTTATCCTGGCCGGCTACCGGCACCTGATGGCCTGTAGGCGGGATGTCCGTCACGCTCACCGGATCGCTTGCCGACGGCCCCACGGGCTTTTCCAACAGGTCAAGAGCCTCTTCGTCAACGAGGTTGTACCGGCGGATATTACGATCTGCTCCGGCCTGCAGCTGTTCGATTACCGACGGATCCGCACCCTTCTTGAACAGGTGCGCAAACCTGCGCTGCAGTTTCAAGTACTCGGTCACCGGGACCGGCCTGCGAATCTTCGCAACCGAGGTGACCTCGCCGTATTCAGCCTCGAACACCGGGAACATGCCCGACTGAGTTGCCATACGCGCCACCTTTAGCGTGTGATTCGATGCCGATCCCCAGCCCAGCGGGCACGGCACGAGCACGTGAATGTAGCGGGCACCGCGAAACTCCATCGCGCGGGTGACCTTGTACTCGAGGTCCCGCAGGTCAGCCACGGTTGCAGTCGCGACATAGGGAATCTCATGGGCCATAGCGATGCGAGGCAAATCCTTGCCCTGACCGAAGGTATTTCCCGGATGCTCGCCGACGGGCTGGGTCGTTGCAGTGCGGGCAGCCGGCGGGGTCGCACCGGAGCGCTGCACACCGGTGTTCATGTAGGCCTCGTTGTCATAGCAGATGTAGAGCACATCGTCGTTACGCTCAAACATGCCGGACAGCGGGCCGAAGCCGATGTCGACGGTGCCGCCGTCGCCACCCTGGGCAATAACACGCACGTCCTGGCGCCCCTTCGCCTTCATAGCGGCCTGGACTCCCGTGGCCACGGCTGCCGCGTTGCCGAATAGCGAGTGAATCCACGGCAGATTCCAGGACGTTTCCGGGTACGGAGTCGAAAACACCTCCAGGCATCCCGTCGCGTTGACGGCGATTACCTTTTTATCCGCGGCAGCAACCGCAGCGTCGAGCGCGCAGCGGGCACCAAGTGCCTCGCCGCAGCCCTGGCAGGCTCGGTGCCCCGAGGTCAGTGAATTAAAACGTTCGGTGTCGGACTGCACAGAGCGTAGCTCGTCCTCCACTAGGCGATTGCCTACCGCGAAGGAGCCAACCTGGTAGAACTTGGCTTCCTCGCGGGAGGGAATTTCCGTGGCGCGAAAGCGCGGGGTCGGAAGCGGGGTCGCGCTAGTCATTGTGGGTCTCCTCGGAGTAGTGACCGACCATGGCCTTGTTGGACACGTCCTTCAAAAGGTTTTCTGGGATAGCGCCAGAGCGCCGGACCAGTGTCTCGCGCTCTAGCTCGCGGTCGACCAGCTCGTGGTCTAGATCGAGGAAAGTGGTGTCGGCGACATCGTCAACAACTGCCTTGTCCAGGTACTCATGCAGCGAACGTTTCGTAATGTCGCGACCGCCCAGTCCTGCAATCAGTTCGTGGCAGACGAACGCCTGCCCTCTCATCGCGGCGCGGCAGTGGGAAGACACGATGCCGCCAATGCCGACCGAGAATGCCTTTTCCAAAACGATGAATCGCTTGGCCTTGCTCAGCGCCTCGCGCACCGCCTCAGAGGGGAACGGGCGGAAGGACACCAGCGACAGAACGCCAATCTTCTCCCCCGCTTCCCGACGCTCATCCACTACATCCCGGAGAGTGCCGGTGACGGAGCCGAGGCACACAATAATCGTTTCGGCGTCGCCGGTGCGGTACTCGTGCAGCAGGCCTCCCGAGGAGCGTCCGAATATTTCCTCGAACTCCTTCTGCACGCGCGGGATGACCTTCAGGGCCTCCATCTGCTTGTGGTGCGCCAGATAGCGGACCTCGGTGAAGGCCTCGGGGCCGACCATCGCGCCGATGGAGATGGGGTCAGCGGGGTCGAGGACCTGGCGGGGCTCGTAGGGCGGGAGGAACTTGTCCACGTCAGCAACCTCGGGGACATCGACCTGTTCCATAGCGTGGGTCAGAATGAAGCCATCCATGCAGACCATGACGGGCAGGGAAAGTTCCTCGGCAATCTTAAAAGCCTGCACATGCAGGTCAGCAGCCTCTTGGTTATCGATGGCGTAAAGCTGCAGCCACCCGGAGTCGCGCTGGCTCATCGAGTCAGTATGGTCATTCCAGATGTTGATGGGCGAACCAATAGCTCGGTTGGCCACCGTCATCACAATCGGAAGGCCCAGGCCAGAGGCGTTATACACGGCCTCGACCATGTAGAGCAGACCCTGCGAGGCCGTTGCAGTGTAGGCTCGCGCGCCTGCTGCGGAAGCTCCGATTGAAGCCGACATTGCGGAGAACTCGGACTCTACGTTGACGTACTCACAGCCTTCGAGATTTCCCGACTTCACCAGTGCGGACAGAGCTTCAACGATATGGGTCTGCGGCGAGATTGGGTACGCGCAGATAACTTCGGGACGGCACGCCGCGACGGTCTGCGCGACCGACTGACTGCCCTCAATTTGCTTGAGCATTTTCTCTACGCCTCCTGCGCCTTCGCTTCGGACTTCTTGCGATTCACCAGGTCAAATGCCGCCTTTGCTGCGGCGACGTTCTTCTCACCGACAACCCCGGGGAACCGCTGCATAATCGCGTCGGCCACCGACTCCATCTCAATCAGCTCGGTGAGTGCGGCCATGCCGCCCAAGAGCACAGCATTCGGAACCGTTCGGCCGGTGTGTTCGCGGGCGATATCCGTCGCCGGGATCGTCATGAAATGTCCGGCCGGCTGGCTCGCCTGGAGCTCCGAGAGCCCTAACTCCGCGCTCCGCTTCGACGAGTTGATTAGGACGTAGCCGTCGTCGTTAAGCCCGGAGAAGACATCCAGAATTGGAAGCAGCGTCGGGTCCTGAACGATAAGCAGATCCGGCTCGAGGACCGGCTCGCGGGTGCGGATTTCGTTGTCGCTAATTCGGCAGTAAGCGACGACCGGAGCCCCGGTGCGCTCAGAGCCGAATGAGGGGAATGCCTGGGCGTGACGCCCTTCGGCAAAAGCAGCCATTGCGACGAGATCAGAGGCAGTGACGACGCCCTGCCCTCCTCGTCCGTGAATTCGTACCTCGACCATGAGCACCAATTTAGACCTTTTTGGGGCTCCTGCCGAGGAAGGCATGGCTTACTTTATGCACCTTAAAGCGCTGGTTAGAGCGCTATTTTCGAACTACTTTTGTGTCTTAAATCGAAGACTTGCCGGTCAGATACTCCGATTGAAACTAAACCGAACGTTCGTTACAGTTATGACATGCTAAAAACAACCAGCACCTCAGCACCGAGTACTGCGCCCCGCGGTGCCGAATCGGCGGCAGGGCGATGGTCGTTCCTCGCAATCGTCAGCGCGGGCCTATTCCTGATTGGCGTGGACAATTCCGTCCTCTACACCGCCCTGCCCGTGCTGCGAGAGCAAATGCACACCACAGAGGTACAGGGCCTATGGATTATCAACGCCTATCCCCTGGTTTTGTCGGCACTGCTACTGGGCACCGGCACACTAGGCGACCGCATCGGCCATCGCCGCATGTTCCTCATCGGTCTTGCAATCTTCACCGTGGCATCACTAGCGGCCGCTTTTTCGCCCGGCGCGTGGTCACTGGTGGCAGCGCGTGCTTTCTTAGGCCTCGGCGCGGCAACAATGATGCCCGCAACTCTGGCACTGATCCGCATCACCTTCCCCAATCCGCGAGAACTGAGTACCGCCATCGGAATTTGGGCGGCTACCGCAACACTCGGCGCAGCCGCAGGACCGGTCGTGGGCGGATTCTTGCTGGAGCATTACTGGTGGGGCTCCATCTTCCTCATCAACGTCCCAGTCAGTATCGCGGCAATCGTCGGCACCCTTATCTTCGCTCCGGCGAACCGGACGGACCTCACTAAACACTGGGACTTCCTCTCCAGCTTCTACGCCATGCTGGCAATGCTCGGCCTCGTTCTTCTGATTAAGGAAGTCGCCGGCCACAGGCATCCCGAGATGCTCCTAGCAGCGATCGCGCTGGGCGGTATCGGTGCCGTGGCGTTTCAGCATCGGCAAGCGAAGTGGGCCGAGCCCCTGCTGGACTTCCGAGTCTTCCGCTCCCCGATGTTCACCGGCGGTGTTCTTGCTGCGGGATGCGCAATGTTTGCGCTGGCTGGCGCAGAGCTGATGACCACGCAGCGCTTCCAGATGTCCGCCGGCTACTCCCCATTGCACGGAGGCCTGCTCGTCGCGATTGCGGCGGTGGCATCTTTCCCCATGTCGGTCCTCGGCGGCGCGGTGCTCCACAAGGTGGGGTTCCGCACGCTAATTTCGGGCGGCTTTCTGGCCATCTCGGCGGGGCTGGCGACGCTTTTCGCAGGTGTTTCCACCGGGCAATTCGCACTCACAGCAGCGGGGCTAGTCCTACTCGGCGCAGGATCTGGTTCCGTCATGTCCGTGTCGTCGACCGCGATTATCGGCTCGGCGCCGTCGTCGAAGGCGGGCATGGCCTCGGCGATGGAGGAAGTCTCCTACGAGTTCGGAACGCTCCTCACCGTCGCAGTAACCGGCAGCTTGCTTCCCATGTTCTACAGCTGGCACATGCCCCACGGGGTCACCGCCAGCATGAATGAAGCTCTCTCCTCCCCCGCGCTTGCCGACGTCGCCCGCGGCGGCCTGGACAGCGCGTACCTTTCGATTCTTGTCGTTCTGGCAGTATTTTCCCTAGGGGCCGCCGTCGCCACCGCAGTCGCGTTCCGAGGCAATCCGAAGGAGACCATCTATGCGCACGAGTAAGCGCACGCTCATCCTCGACACAATTGTCGAGATTATCGAGGAGTCCGGAATGTCGGATGTGACCTACGAGAATGTCGCGACGCGCAGCGGGATGAGCAAATCCGGCTTGATTTACCACTTCCCCTCCCGCGACGACATGGTCAGGGCCGTACACCAGTACATGGCTGAAAAGTGGGAGCAAGAGCTGATCGAAGCCGCAGGCGCCACCGCTGACAAGCTCTCCCCCGCCGACCGGCTTCGGGCGAACCTCAAGGTATCGCTTAATACAGCAACCCGCGCCGAATTGATGATGGCCATCGACTCCTCCTCCGAGCCCGAACTACGGGAAATTTGGGCCAGTCACCTAAGCCGCTGAAACCCGCCTGCCGACGACATCGCCACCAACCCCGATGCATGCGCGGCGTTCGTAGTGCAGATGATTTCCGACGGACTCTGGGCAAACGACTTCATCAACGGTTTTAGTCTGACCGAGCAGCAGCGCAAGGCCATTGTCGAGGCCGCTGAGCGACTCATTCCCAACGCGGAATAGAGCGCTGGGAACTTTTTTTCTTGTCCCGCTCAAGGAGGCAATCCGGGACCGGGTTTAGACTCTTTCCTATGAAAACTTCTCCCGAGAATGCCCCTCACGGATACCTCTTCGTGTGGGGCGATACTGTCATCGGGGTCCGATTGGCAGTAGGCGTCATCGTCGGAATTGTCTGCGCCCTTGTCGGGCTGTACGGCGGCCGAGCACTCATCGGCGCGTTCGTGGCTGACCCGGAACTGGCGAAGGCATGGTCACTGGTCACGGGACTCGTCGGCTGCGTATTCGCCGGTGTTGTCCTGTCTTGGTTGTTCCCGCCTGCGCGTCGGGTCACCGAGGACTCCCACGATGTCACCCGAGTGCAGCAAGCCGTCGCCGAGATTGCGGACCAGCCCATGGGGCTCGGCGATCTCCAGGAAGCCTCAAAGCAGTCGCGGGCGGAGCTCGCTGATGCCGGCCTGACCGAATGGTTTGATGGCTCGGCTTCGCAGACTGGGGGCAGCAAGTGACCGAGTTTTTTGGAAGCCTTGGCGCGGATCTGCCCATCGCAGTGGCGATGGCCCTCGTGGGCGCTGCCGTGTTCACGTTAATTGGTGTCGTCTCCGGCACTGACGAGACCGCCACGATTGCACCGCTGACTCTCGTAGTCATTCTGCTAGGCGTACCGCCCGCCGGTGTATTCACGTTTTTCCTGGCGGGTGCGATCTCGAAGCACATGACCCACGCAGTGCCGACCATGCTCCTCGGTATACCGGGCGACACCCTGGCGGTACCTCTCATGGAGGAAGCTGACCGCATGCGTGCGCTCGGACTACAGCACCTGGCACTTCGCAAGGCCGTGGCTGGTGGAGCGATTGCCGCAGTCATCTCAATTCCGCTGGCAGTCCTGTTCGCCTGGATCCTCTCGCCCTTCGGCGACTTCATCTCTTCCATCGCCCCGTGGCTCTTCCTGCTCGCGGCGGTCGCCATCGCCTACTCAGCCCCCGGACGCTGGCGGGCTGTGCTGGCGCTAATCCCCTTTGTGCTCCTCATCCTGGGGCTGCAGAAGTTCACAAGTCTCTTTGAGGTCAAACTTGCGACCAGCTACTTCCTCGGCATCGCCATCGGCCCCATGATTTTCGCGCTTGCGAGCATGCTCTTGCCCCGGATGCGCCGGGCTGCGCGCTCCTCCTCGCCCGCCAACGTCTACTTGGCACCGGAATCAAACGGAACCAACGCAAAGAGTCTTATCTATCCGTCCCCGTTACGCTTCCTCGATGCCACGCAGCTTAAAGCCATCTCCCTATCCTCCGCCGTGTCCAGCGCAACTTTTGTGTTTTCCCCGGTTGCAATGACGGTGCTGATGGGCGAGGTGGTCTCTAGCCGGGTGAAACAGGGCTACCAGCGGCTAACCACGGCAGTGGCGGCCAAGAATGCGACAACCGAGTCGACCTACATGGCCGAGTCGCTGATTCCCCTCATCGCGTTCGGCCTCCCCCTTAGCCCGGTAGCCGCGGGGCCTGCCGCGCCCCTGTTCAACGCACCGCCTGTCTGGGAGACTAACGGCGAAACCGGCGTGATTCACAACCTTTCGACCGAGCTGTCCACGGGCGAATTCCTCATTTTCGGCCTGTTGGCTGCCTTCGCCGCTGTCGCAGTCGCGTACCCGTTTGTCATGCGCTACGCCCACTCTGCTGCGAAGTTCGTGGTCACCCGAGTTAGCCACGAAGCTATCATCGCGGCCTTCACCGGGCTTGTGACCGTAGTCAGCCTATGGGAGGGCGGAATCATCGGCCTCGTCGTGACTCTCATCGTTGGCCTGGCCGGAGGCGCGCTGATCAAACTAGCGCGGCTACACGCGGGCGTACTTTTCATGGGCTACTACGTAGCCGCGCTGTCGGTGCCGGGAATCCTGGCAATGCTATAGGTGCCCGCATCCGGGCAACAAGCCCGCTTTTGGGCTAGATTCCCTTGCGCTCGACGCCGCTCAACTCTGCGTCGGTCGCCAGCGAGAAGTTATCGCCCTCGTAGACGGAGACCGCGCGAGGGCTGCGCTCCAGCAAGTACTCCGAGAACGATAGGACCAGCGAACCATAGGCGTTCTTGTCCGCAAGGTCCAGGTACGTTCCGTGGTAGGAGCCATTGACCATTGCAAGCCAAGCCGGGCCGGTGGCGCGCGAGTAACCGATGCGATCGCCTCCCTTGGGCACGATATCCTCATGCTCTGCCACAGCAACGAGCAATGGGATATTCGTAGGCTTGGACAGCTTGCCGAAGTCCGACGGCCCCGGGTTAAGTGCTACAACCCCTCGGGTCACCATGTTGTATCCGAGCTTGTTGAACACCGGATCCATAGAGTTATTGAGGAACATTGCCGATCCACCACCGGCAGAGTGCCCCACCAGAAGGGTTCGCGAGAAATCAATCTTGTTGTGCAGCGCGGAGTCCTCATCGGTGTTGGCTCCCGCCGCGGTTGCAGCGGCGAGGACCATCTGCGGACCGAACCAGTTGGTGAAGTTGTAGCCCATCGCGACAACGTAGCCGTGGCTGGCGTAGAGGCGCGCCTGCCGGTCGTACATCCCAGGTTCAGTACCAATGCCCGGGCTGAGAATCATCAGCGGTGCGGATTCCATTGACCCGATATCAGCAGGGTAAATCAGCTGCGCCCCTGCCGGATTCCCCGTCAGAGTCTCAGGGAAAACGTCGTAGCAGTCAGTTGTCTGGTTGAGACCGTGCAGCTCTCGGAGAACCTGGTTGTAAACGGTGTAGACCAGGCCATCGCAGGTTAGCGGCTCACGCGTCACGGCTACCGGGTGCGGGCCGACGTTTCCGAAAGTGTTGCGGATCGCTCCCGCCGTCGGGGCGTACGGAGCGGTTTTTTCCCCGCCATTCGACATGACGTCTACAAGACCGTCGCCAATCTTTTGAACGATCGGCGACTGCGAGTAGTCCGTCGACGCAACGCGATCGTTGCCCTCCGGCAGCTGGAACGGAAGAGGCAATGCCTGAGCAGGAATCTGCCCTGCGAGGACCACTCCCGACGCGATGGCCATACCCAGCGCCTTTCGGCGAAAGCCTCGGAAGCCCGCCCCTCTCCCAGCCTCAGGCAGCAGATTCTCAGACGCGGTGACATTAACATTTTTCGGAGCATTGGTACCCATAGGAGGAATTGTAAAACGCAACTTCATAAAAAATAAGAGTTTTTCAAGCACGCACTCAGGCTCTGAGCACAAAAACCCACCCCACTCCACCCCCGAAACCAAATTATTGCGGCACACCCACTTTGCATCAGACCGCATCCGTCGCTAACACCCAGGCACTCACCACCCCCATATCACCCCCGCAGTCAACAGCAAAAGTCGACTACATCACCGTTATCCAAATATTTTCATCATTAATTCCTCGAAAGAGGCATTGCCCCCGAACGGTTGCGCATACCTTGATGAACACCGAAATCGACCGTTCGCAACGACCCCGCGAGCCCCACGACACAATACGAACCCCAGAACTCAAGCAAAAGAGAAATCCAGTGAGAATCGGCATCCCCTTAGAACCCGATCCCCAGCAGACAATCGTGGCCGCAACGCCAGAAACCGTCGGCAAGCTAATCAAACTCGGCTACGACGTGGCAGTACAGGCCAACGCCGGCCTAGCGGCGAAATTTAGCGACGCGGACTACGAGGCAGCAGGCGCCACCGTTGTCGACGAATCCGTGTGGGGCAGCGATATCGTCGTCACGCTCGATACTCCCCCGCAGCAGTTCCGTGAGAAGCTTCGCGACGAGGCCATCCTTATCTCGAGGCTCGCCCCTGGCCGTAACGCGGACCTGGTGGAAGAGCTCTCTGCAAGGAACGTCACCGCCCTCGCCATGGACACTGTCCCGCGAATCTCCAGAGCGCAGTCCATGGATGTCCTGTCCTCGATGGCCAACATCTCCGGATACCGCGCAGTTGTCGAGGCGGCATCGGCCTTCGGGCGCCTTTTCACCGGCCAGGTCACGGCAGCAGGCAAGCTCCCTCCTGCGGTTGTCTACGTCATCGGCGCTGGTGTCGGAGGCCTTGCGGCGATTGGTACCGCAAACTCGATGGGTGCCGTCGTCAAGGCGACCGACCTCCGACCTGAGGCAGGTGAGCAGGTCGAATCCATGGGCGCGGAATTCATTCCCATCCCAGCCGAGACCGAAAAGTCCGAAGACGGCTATGCCAAGGAAATGACAAACGATCAGGCCGCGGCTGCAGCGAAGCTCTACTCCGAGCAGTCCGCACTGGCGGATATCGTCATTACCACCGCGAACATTCCCGGCTGCCGTTCTCCACTCCTACTGACCGCCGATGATGTCGCGGGCATGAAGCCCGGCAGTGTCATCGTGGATATGGCAGCTGCGGGTGGAGGAAACTGCGAGCTGACCGTACCCGGCAAGACAATTGTTACCGACAACGGCGTGACCATCATCGGCTACACAGACCTCGCCGGGCGACTGCCGGCACAGGCTTCTTCCCTTTATGGCCAGAATATCGTCAACCTGTTCAAGCTGATCACGCCTGAAAAGGACGGGCAGCCGATTTTCGATCTCGAAGACGAGATTGTCCGCGGCATTACCGTCACCAAGGCGAATCAGCCGGGAGCAGCGTCCGATATCCTGTGGCCTCCGCCGCCCATTAAGGTCGCGGTCACTCCTGCCGCCCCTCTGCAGGAACAGCAGGCGCACCAAGCCGCACTCCACGAGCACGAGCCCGAGAAGGTCGGGTTTTTGGGCTCCGGAGGAATCGGCGCCAAGATCGCCCTGGGTATCACCGGTGTGCTGGCCCTCGCAGTTCTGCTCTCGGCACCGCACAGCGTCAGCGCCAACTTCATGGTCCTCACGCTGGCCATCGTCCTGGGATTCTATGTGATTTCCGCTGTCACTCCGCGCCTGCACACTCCGCTGATGAGTGAGACCAACGCCATCTCAGGCATTGTCCTGGTCGGCGCGATCCTCCAGGTAGGAAGTGCAAACCCTTTGGTTTCAGGACTCGCGTTCGCCGCCATCGTCGTCAGCTCCATCAATATCTTCGGTGGCTTCGCCGTCACCGACCGCATGCTCGGCATGTTCGTGAAAGAGGAGGCTTAAGCTCCCCATGACTTCCATCGATCCCACAACACTGCTCGACTGGACCTACCGCCTGTCGAACGTCGGCTACATCGTCGCCGCGGTCCTTTTCCTGATGGCACTTTCCGGCTTGTCTAAGCCCGAGACCGCCCGACGCGGCAATTCCCTCGGCATTGCCGGCATGGGCGTGGCCGTCATCGTGGCAATTTTCCAGGCACTGGTCACCTCGGCGACGAAGCCGGAGACCCACCTGAGCCCACTGGTCACCTTGATCCTCATCGCCGTTGCCATGGGGCTCGGCGGTGTCTTCGGAATCCAGCGCGCCCGCAAGGTCGCCATGACCGGCATGCCCGAACTCATCGCACTGTTCAACGGCCTGGTCGGCCTGGGTGCCATCTTCATCGGCTTCAACTCCTACATCTTCGCCGAGGAGGTGCCTGCCGACGCCCAGGCCTTCCACCTCGGAGAGGTCTACGTGGGCATCTTCATCGGTGCGGTGACCTTCACGGGCTCCATCGTTGCTGGTCTGAAGCTCTCCGAGAAGATTAAGGGCGCTCCGCTGCTGCTGCCGGGCCGCAATATCCTCAACGTTGTCATTCTGCTGGTCACAGTTGCGGGACTCGGCGTCTTCATCGCCACCGACAACGGTTCGGTCGCGTGGGGCTGCCTGGTCGCAGTGACGGTACTGGGGCTCTTCCTGGGGTGGCATCTCGTCGTCGCCATCGGCGGCGGAGACATGCCGGTGGTCGTGTCGATTATGAATTCCTACTCCGGCTGGGCCGCAGCCTTCACCGGCCTCATGCTGGGCAACACGCTGCTCATTATTACCGGTGCACTGGTCGGTTCCTCTGGCGCGTACCTGTCCTACATCATGTGCCAGGCCATGAATCGCTCTTTCGCCAACGTTATTCTCGGCGGCTTTGGGGCCGAGGCCGATTCGTCGGCAAGCGCATTAGAGGGCACGCACACCGAGGTCAACCACGAGGACACCGCCGAGATTCTGCGCGCGGCAGACAAGATTCTTATCGCGCCGGGATATGGAATGGCAGTGGCTCAGGCTCAATACGCGGTCGCCGATTTGGTCCGCAACCTGCGCGCTGACGGCAAGGAAGTCATCTTCGGCATCCACCCGGTTGCCGGTCGCCTACCCGGCCACATGAATGTGCTGCTGGCAGAGGCCAAAGTCCCTTACGATGTGGTGCTGGAGCTCGACGAGGTCAACGACGACTTCGACTCGGTCGACGTCGTCCTGGTGATTGGCGCGAACGACACGGTCAACCCGATTGCGGAACAGCCAGGTTCCCCGATTGCAGGAATGCCGGTGCTCAAGGTGTGGGAGGCCGGACGCGTCATTGTGCTCAAGCGCTCGATAGGCTCGGGTTACTCCGGAGTGCAGAATCCACTGTTCTTCAACGAAAACACCGACATGCTGATTGGAGATGCAAAATCGAGCATTGATGCGCTCAACCGTGAATTGACCTCGCAGAAGGTTACTGTATAGCTAGTCCCCGTCACGAACCATAGTGATGTGTTCGATGCCGGCTTCCGTAAAGGTCTCACCGACCTCGCGGAAGCCGGCTTTCTTATACACGCCCTTGGCGTGAGTCTGAGCGTGCAGCACAAAACCTTTACCTTGATGAGCTGTCAGTGCTGCCTGTAGCAGTTGCGAAGACAAGGACCTTCCTCGGTGTTGCGAGGATACTACTACCCGTCCGATGGTTAACGGGTAGTCTTTGACGGATTCATCGACAGTGGCGATTACACGTAAGTACCCGATGATCCTACGAGTATCGTCATTGTCCCGAATAAAGTAGTGCTCGGCGTTAGGCTCCAGATCGCGCCAATCCATCTCGGGCTCACTGCATTTTTGTTCGAGATAGAAGACATCAGTACGCAGCGCAGCGATTGCGTAGACGTCCGTCGGGGTCAATTCTAGAAAACTCTTACGATTAACTTGTACTTCATCAAATTGAGCCATGACAACACATCCTAGTTTTCTTCCGACTGCTCCAGCTCAGCTGTGACCTCAGCGTAATTAAACTGCACCCTACGTACGCGATGGACGAGGGTTCCGCGCAAGAATGCGGAGAAGAAAACAGCGAAACCATGCGTAAAACCCTGGCGCGGGCGGGCACTTGTAACTTCGCGGTCCACCTCTGAATCACCGTTGCCGTCTACGGCGTCGTTCTTTTCTACATATGCTGCTGCTTCCGCATTGTCTACGGCCTTTCGGACCGAATAGATTGCATAACCCCACAGCAGGTTAGTCACCACGAGCAAGACCGCCAAATAGAGCAGTATCAGGCCGATTAAATCAACCGGATAACGTGAAACTACTGCCACTAAAAAGGTCACCGGAACTGCCGCGATAATAACTGTGACAATTATGTAATAGACGTCATTGACCAGATGTAGCCTGGTCAGCCCCATTGCCAGAATCACCGCCAACACACTAATAATGCTGACAATCGCGAGAAGGGAAATGCCAACTAAGAGCTGTGGCTCGAACCAAGATTGGACGACCTCTTTAAAGGCATCTCCACCGACGAGACGCTGGACCGTCCCGAAGAGGACAATAATTAGATAAAGCGAGAGCCAGGAAAGCAGTACGTAGCAGAGCGCGCTAGCGAGTCGAATTCCCCATGGCACGCGGGGGAGAACTCCGGGAGTTCCATCGGGTCCATCGTGTAGAGCCCCAAACATTGCCAGCGTGCGTTCATTTTTTGCTAGCTGCCTAGACAGATCAATTCTCCGCAGAATTTGTCCTCGTAGTCGCCCGGAGTCACTTGCAGACAGCGCAAGAATCAAGAAAAAGAATGCCATAAACAGGAAAAACAGCATCTTGGGGCTTATCAAAAGCATCCAATGCCGTGCGAACACATCCCATGGATAATCACCGGTAAACGTACAGGTCCCCTGTGCTGGAGAGCAGCTCCCATCGGCAGCCGTGATGACCCCATGCCCATAGAGAACGGTCAAGACGAGAGAGACCATCGTAGCCGTCAGAAGACCACCATAGAGCATATCGATGTCGACCGAGCGATCTTCGACGATTCGCTCTATTTCTGCATCTCTGTCGAGCCCCCTTAGCTCCCGATCCAGGTCTTTAATCTTGGCACTGGCAGACACGGTTAAAGCAACGACAATCGCGGCGATAATGCTGAAAATCCCCAGCATTTCACTGTAGCTAATCAACAGTACTGACCAGCCATGATTGTTTTCATTCAACTGCTCAAATAATTGTTGACCGGTTTCCTCAGAACGCACAATTTGCTCTGCCGCGGAATCGCTGAGCGTGAAAAAGCGCGCCAATAAAGATGCGACGTCAGCCATCAAAATTAGGCCAAAAATAACGTGGGCCAGGAGAAAATAGATGACGAAAGAGCGCACCGGTTTGAGCCAATGTACAGGAAGCCGTTCGTTTGTGCTCTCCCCAGCCAATCGGCTCGACAATCCACTGCGAGCCGCTTGGAAAAATGACTCCGCCATTTCGTCTATTTTCCTTTCCTCAGTCGGTCAGCTTTTTTAGCTTTGCAGAAGGAGTACCCAACTTTGCATCTTTCATCGCCACCGCAAAACAGAGCAGAAAGACCACAATGATGGTCGCATAGCCAGCGATAATTCCTAACTGCCACCTATAGGAATCCTTCACAGCGAAGGTTACAGCGAGGATGATCGTCAAGCCGACTGAGGTGCCAATTCTTTGCCCAGTCTGCAACACTGCGCCGGCAGTCCCCGCATAGGTTATCGGCACGTGTCGCAAGCTCAATGCTTGATTCGGAGAAATGACCAGGCCACCAGCGGCACCTGCTAAAGATAGAGTCAGAATTGACCAGAATTCGCTGACTCCGTATGCGTCGTTTAGCGCGATGACCCCGATGGTTAAAAGAAGTCCGACCATTGTAATGGCGATGCCACCGACGACAATCTTGCGCCCATAGGCATCTACGTGATGGCCCGCCCAATTCGATGCGAAGGCGCTGAGGATTGCAGCCGGCAAGCCAATTAATCCCGATACCAATGGCGAGTGCCCTAAGGCATTTTGGAAGTACTGGGCCACCAAAACCCAAATACTCGTTGTTCCAAAAAACCAGAGCGTGGCAATCACAGCTCCATTGCGAAAACCTCGTAGCGAGAAAATTTCGAGGTCAATCATCGGAGCCGTACCGGTAGTTTTGACGTACTTTTCCCACCTTATCCACACAAACAGCAATGCTGCGGAAACCGGCAATAGTGCCCAGATCCACGTGGCTGCCTCAGACTCCAAAAATGGCAACATCAAGGTCACAACGACAAGCCCCAAAAGGAGCGCACCAATCGGATCGAGAGCCTTGACAGTACGAAAAGCTCCGACTGCTTCCCCCTTATTGTTCCGGAGCCTTCGTAGGTAGGGCCGTGGAAACAGTAGAAAACCAAGGAAGATTGTCAATAGGCCAACTGGCACGTTAACAAGCATCGTAAGCCGCCATCCAAGCTCCGCACCTCCAAGGCGAATAAGGAATCCTCCTAGTGGAGGGCCGATTGCGACCGCTATTCCCACCGCCGTTCCGAAGTATCCGAACGCTATTTCCCTTTCCTTGCCGGAAAAGTATTGCTGAATCATCCCGGCTCCCTGCGGGCTGAATAAACCTGCGCCGACCCCCATGATGAAACGCGCAGCATTTAGCACTTCAACGTTCGATGAAAGTCCAGCGAGGAAGGCTCCTGCCGTGTAGATATACATACCCAGGATATAGAGGCCACCACGCCCGAGTAGATCACCGGCCCGGCCGGCCACCACCAGCACTACACCAAACGAGAGCGCAAACCCGCTGAGCACCCATTGGATATCGGCATCGCGTGCCTGTAGTCCGTACTGAATACTCGGTAATGCAACGTTGACAATACTGACCGCCATTAGCGCCATAAAAATGCCCGTTAGCAAAACAGCGAGCACGCGCCAGCGATGGGAGCTTTGGGGGCCGTCGGCTGTGCATTCGCTGCTGTTGGCGGCGAGCTTCTTAGAGGGGGTCATTCTCCTATGTATACGCCGTCCTGACGCGACGGAATTGCACCTTCGCCCCGGGAACCAATTGCCCAGCCCTCGACAGCGACGGCTCAGTCAAAACACCGATGACCGGATAACCACCCGTCGCCGGATGATCCGGACCGAAAATAATTGGTTGTCCCGACGCGGGGACCTGAATCGCCCCCGGAACCATTCCTTCACTGGCCAGCTCATGTGTCACTTGACGCTCAAGAGCACTACCGCTCAGCCGAAGCCCGACCCGGTTAGCCTCCTGCGTCACAGTCCACGTTTCGTGGAAGAATTCATACACGCTTTCCGACGTGAACCAGTCCGACCGAGGGCCCGGCACAACATCGAGACGGGCAGCCTCGCTCGACCAGTGCGGTGCCGGATAGATTGCGATGGAGGAACCCGTCGAATACTCAGGGTCGCCGACTTCCAGCACCTCGCCGGCGCGCAGCGGCGCCGGACCGAGCTTGCCGAGAGTGTCGCAAGAACGCGAACCCAGCACCTGCTCGACGTCAATCCCGCCGCGAATTGCGACGTATCCCCGCAAGCCTGCATCGAAGGTTCCAAGCCGGACAATCGCCCCTGCTCCGACCACGATTCGACTGTTCATCGACGTCTTGATGACCTTGTCGTCTTGCTCGACAGTCACCTCGCCGTGAGCTCCCGCGAAGGAGACGATGGCCCCCTGCGCGAGACGAAACTCTAGCCCGCCGACGACGCACTCGAGAACCGCCAGACTCTCCTCATTCACAACCATGCGGTTGGCCGCTGCCGCCGACTCACGGTCAAACGCGCCAGAGGTGCTCACGCCCAGGCTTCCCTGCCCCGCGCGCCCTAAGTCCTGCACGGTCGTCAAAACGCCGGGCCGAATAATTTCAATGGAATTTTTCATCTCTTCCGACCCCTTTCTATACCGCGCGTCCCGAGCCGATCGCTTCAAATTGCACCTGTGCCCCCGGTTCCAGTAGCGCCGGATTGGGCCTGCTCAGGTCCCACATTTCAACATCGGTATGCCCCAGAAGCTGCCAGCCTCCGGGCGAATCAATCGGATACACGCCCGCGAACTGGCCCGCCAGCCCGACCGACCCCTTCGGCACCCGGGTACGCGGCGTCGACAAGCGGGGAATATCGAAGACTTTCGGCCACCCATCGCCGCCCGCGCGCACCATGTAGTAGAAGCCCGGTGCGAAGCCACCGAAGGCTGCGGTCCACGGACGCTCGCAGTGCCAATCAATCAGCGCCTGGGGACTCATCCCCAGCGTCCCGGCCAGAGGCTCGAGGTCGGCGCCGTCGTAATGAACGGGAATCTTTACTGTCTTTCGCTTGCCGACGGTGTGCCCTTGCGCATCGCCTCCGCGCAGCGCAGCTTCCACCGCGCCGAGATAGCGACGAGCAGGTCCTTCAAAGCGGAGCAGAAGTGTCTGAGCGGCGGGAACTCGGTCAACAAGCCCCTCGATCTCGACCGCTGCAGCGTGCGCACGAAGCACCTTCGCCAATGGATTGGATGACGAGGAATAGTCGATGAGCAGTGCGTTGGTTCCCATCGGGCGAATTTCGGCCATGGTGAAGGCTAATCCTTTCTTTTCGCAGGGTCACAATCACGGCGGTCGATGAGATCTGCGAGTAAGGGCTAAGTGTCGGCAGCGACGGTGACCCCGGCGTCGACAAGCCCCTGGCGAATCTTGCGGGAGAGCTCGACCGCTCCGGGGGTATCGCCGTGCAGGCAGATGGAGTCAGCCCGCACGGCTAGAGGAGAACCGTCATAGGCAGTAATCGGCTCCCCGTCAGCCATCGCGATAACACGCTTGACGACGGCATCCGGGTCAACAATGACAGAACCTTCGAGCGCTCGCGAAACCAGCGTTCCATCCGGGTTGTATGCCCGGTCCGCGAAGGCTTCACGAATCACGGGAAGGCCTGCATCGAGGCTAAGCCGTTCGATGACGGATCCCGGCTGCGCCATAATCGCTAGGTTGTCGCCGCAGGTGGAACGTGCGAGGAGGAGCGCCTCCACCACTGCGGCAGCCTGCGTTTCGTCCACAGCGATTCGGTTGTACAGGGCTCCGTGGGGCTTGACGTAGGAGACTTCCGCGCCCGCCGCCCGCGCGCAGGCAGACAGGGCACCGATCTGATAGAGAGTTTCGGCTCTCAACTCTCTGTGTGAGTAGTCCATCCGACGGCGGCCAAACCCCGCGAGATCGCGGTAGGCCACGTGCGCGCCGATGCGAATTCCTCGAGCAGCCGCAGCCTCGCAGGTCTCCACCATGACACTGGCGTCACCGGCGTGGTAACCGCAGGCGATGTTCGCACTGGTCACGATATCGAGAAGGGCGATATCGTCGCCCATCGTCCACGAGCCAAAAGCTTCTCCGAGGTCAGAGTTGAGATCGATAGTGGCGCCCATGTGCACTGCCGTTCCTTCCTGGTGAGAATTACTAAATGTTTTTAAGCCCCGATTTTGGCGGACGTAATCTGCTCGAGGCTACCCAAGCATCTGGAACACTCCGCCGAAAGAGCGCCATGCGAGGAACCAGGCCACTGCGACACCGAGGATGCCGATGGCCGCCAACCACTTGGGGTATTTATAGCCGTTCATAAGGTCGGACCGAAACAGCGCGATGTAAAGCAGAACGGTGACACCGATTGGAAGCACCAGCCCGTTGAAGGCACCGGCAAAAACCAGCAGCGTCGCCGGCGCGGTGCCTATAATGCCGAAGAGCAGCGTCGAGATTGCAATCAGGACAATCGTGACCGTGTTCTGCGTCTTGTTATCGCTTCCCGACGAACGGGTCAGAAACGTTGCCGAGGTGTAGCTAGCACCCACAATCGACGAAATGCCCGCGGCCCACAGAACCACGCCGAAAAAGCGCATGCCCAAATCCCCCGCGGCAGCCTGGAAAGCTTCGGCTGCCGGGTTACCCTCCGTGTTGAGAACCACGCCTCCAGCAACCACGCCAAGGACTGCGAGAAAAAGTAGGAACCGCATAACCGCGGTGACGATAATGCTGGTGACGGACGAGCGGGTGGTTTGCGCTAGATGCTCCACGCCACCGGCGCCCGAGTCGAGCATGCGGTGGGCGCCAGCGTAGGTGATGTAGCCGCCGACGGTGCCACCGACCAGCGTGATGATTGCCAACAAATCAATCGTGCCAGGCATGACCGTATTTTTCAGCGCCTCCCCTACCGGTGGGTTCGAGCTAAAAGCCACAATTGCCGTGACCAGAATCATCACGGCACCGAGCACAACAAGGGCCTTGTCCAGGGCCATCCCCGCTCGGCGAGACAGGAAGAAGCCGATGGCGACGATCGCAGTGACTATACCGCCAATCTTGGCATCGATGCCCAGCATTGCATTTGCGCCAAGGCCCGCGCCACCGACATTGCCGATGTTGAAGACCACGCCACCAACGACAACTAATATTGACATAAACCAGCCCAGCCCAGGCAGCACTGCATTGCCAAGCTCTTGTGCGCGACGCCCGGAGACAGCAATAACCCGCCAGACGTTGAGCTGAATCGCGATATCGAGAAGGACCGAGATGAGGATGGCGAAGGCGAATGCGGCGCCAAGTTTTGCCGTAAAGGTTGCGGTCTGAGTAAGGAAGCCGGGTCCAATCGCGCTAGTTGCCATCAGGAATACAGCGCCTAGCAACGCAGCTTTTCTGGCTCTAGCCTCCGTTGAGTGCGATGCTTTCTTCTCTTCTACGGGCTGAGAGTCTTGAATGTTGTCCATATTTGTGAGCCCTATCCAACGAAGCGACTAATCCAACAAAATTGTTGAACAATATTTCTTGCATGATAGGCCGTGACGACCGACACTCCAAAGCTGTTAAGTAATCTGGGTTACATGAGCACCCCCGAACGCCCATGCGGCAATGTCGGTTTCAAAACCGAAAGATCTCCGCTCCATCGCCCGTCAGTAGCAAGTGTCGCAGCTTCTACCCTGCGTAGGGAGATTTTGGACGGTAAGCACTTTAGTGGCGAACAGCTGCGGGAAACGCAGCTCGCTACCCGTCTGGGTGTCAGCCGCAACACCATCCGCCAAGCATATCGGACACTCGAGATGGAAGGGCTGCTCACCCACAAGCCCCACCATGGGGTCTTTGTCGCAAGTTTTAACCTGCAGCGAATCGAAGAGCTCTACGCATTCCGGCGCAGCGCTGAGTGCGGCGCCATCCTATCCCTCGACGGACCTCGAGCACGCCATCTCGGCTCCCACCTCACCGAAATCTTGCAGGACGGTTCTCGGACACTAGCCGAACGTAACAATGCCTTCCATCTCAGCATTGCGGCTGCATCACAGTCCCCCGAGTTGTTCAACACAGCCGAGTCAATTCAGGCCCAACTCCGCTTGTGTTTCCTTTCTTGTCCCGAGGCTGAAGGCCTGCATATGCGCTTCGCCGAACACCACTGGCCGATAGCACAGGCCCTCTCCTCCAGCCAGATAGCCCGCGCAACAAAGCTCCTGCAGGCTTACCACGCCGACTCTTTCGATGCTGTCACCAAAGCCCTGGGACTTCGCGACGCTTAAACGCCAGCCTCGCTTGACGCATTCGCGCCGCTAGCACGTGACCTGCGCTCAGCAGCATCGTTGTGGCCAAAGCGGCGGTAGTACATGGCTAACAAGCCGCCGGAAATGTTGTGCCATACGCTGAAAACAGCACCGGGCAGAGCTGCCATTGGCTCGAAATAGGTTGCGGCCAAAGTAGCTGCGAGGCCGGAGTTCTGCATGCCCACCTCGATTGACGTAGTGCGCGCAGCGCGTTCGCCTACGCCAAACAGTCTTGCTCCCACATACCCAAGGACAAAGCCAAGGGCGTTGTGCAAGACGACAACCAATAGCACCAGCAGCCCCGCCTCGACGAGTTTGTCCGCAGAGGTCGACACCACCGCCGCTACGACAACGGCGATCCCCGCGACAGACAACCACGGAAGGATCGGTAGTACGCGGTCAATTGCGCCACGCAGGAGCATGCGCACAACTATGCCTCCCACAACTGGAACCAGCACCATTTTGACAACGGACATTGCCATCGCCCCACCGGAAACCGGCAGATATTCTCCGGCCAGCCACAACGTCAGTACCGGAGTAAAAATGGGAGCAAGAAGTGTCGATATCGATGTCATCGACACCGACAACGCCACATCTCCCTTGGCCAAGTAGGAGATCACGTTCGAGCTAGTTCCGCCCGGCGCGCAGCCAACCAAGATGACACCGACCGCCAGCGCAGGATGCAAACCCAGAACCTTCACCAGCGCTATTGCTACGGCAGGCATAATGACAAACTGAGCGAAGACACCGAGCAACACCGGCAACGGTCGTTTTACGACGAGGGCAAAATCTGGAACGGTCAGAGTCAATCCCATCCCGAACATAATTAGGCCGAGCGCGACGCTAATGTAGGGCACGATAAACGTTACTGCTCCAGGTGCGAGAAAGCCCAGGAAGAATGCAGCCAAGATGATGAAGGGGAATACCACGATGGCCCTTCTGGCTGCGCGGTCTTCTTCCGAATTGTCCGGGTGGATGGACTGACCTTGCTGAGCGTTAGCGCTATTCATGGCCGTGAATTCTACGCCACTGCACAGACCGTTCTATGCAACGGAGCTTCTGCGGGGGCAACGGTACCCACGCCCTTGAGCCACGTTAAAAAGTGAGCAGCCACAGCAGAACCTGTCTCGGCGGCGGCTGACAACGTCTACACTTGCGGACATGCCCGCAAATACTGATAACGCATACGCGATGACCATTGCGGAATTCGGGTCCGCAGACGTCCTTTCGAAAACACCAATCGAGCCCGCGCAGCCCGGTTCCGGCGAGGTCCTTTTCAAAACCACAGCAATCGGCGCAAACCCGCTCGACTACAAGATGCGCGACGGATCTTCCGGGCTGAGCAGCAGCCTAATTTTACCTTGCACCCTGGGCCGCGAAGCTGCCGGCGTTGTCCTCGCCGTTGGTGAGGGGGTCACAGAGTTCTCGCCGGGCGATCACGTGTTCGGGATGCGTTCCCATTCAGACATCCGTGGCACCTACGCGACCCACAATGTATTCCCGGCAAGTGGCCTAGTGCAGGTTCCTGAGGGAATGGACGATATCACGGCAGCCGGCATCGCCCTCGCCGGCCTGACCGCCCAGATGGCAGTCGAACAGCAGGCAAAAGTCTCCGAGGGGGAGACAGTTCTCATCCATGGCGCCGGTGGCGGCGTAGGCCAGCTCATCACCCAGCTCTGCTTGGCCCGAGAAGCGAAAGTTTATGCCAGCGCATCGGCGCGGCACCACGACAAGCTAACCGGGTTCGGCGCCCAACACATCGACTACACAGCAGAAAATGTCTTCGACGCAGTTCGCGCCGAAAGTCCCGACGGCATCGATGTCGTCATTGATGCCGTCTACTTCGATACTTTCATTCCCTCTCTGGATATCCTTCGCCCCGGCGGGCGCATCGTCGTCCTGCCTTCCCTCGCGGATCTCACTCCCGCTAAGGAGCGTGGCATCGAGGCCCAAATCCCCCTCATTTCGAACGTGCCCAGTATCGTCGAGGACATTGCTACCCGCATCTGCCGGGGAGAGCTGAAGATACACATAGGCCGGACGGCACCGCTAACTGACGTTGCCGAGGTGCACCGAACTCTTGAAGAGGGCCACGCGGATGGAAAGATTGTTCTCACCGTCGACTAACTATGCTCCTTTCCCCCCCCCCCAGGAATTGTCTGGCTACTACCCAGTGAATTGCACTAATACCAGTGGTTTGATTGCGCGATTTCTCACACATCGGCAAGCCGTTTAGGCGAACTTTTGGCAATTAAAATTGCTCGTAGCATATTGGTGTGGGCGCCCCATGGCGCAGTAATCCACGTCGGAAAGCGCTAGATTCATGGAG
The DNA here is from genome assembly GCF_001274895.1 of Corynebacterium lactis RW2-5. Lineage (NCBI taxonomy): Bacteria > Bacillati > Actinomycetota > Actinomycetes > Mycobacteriales > Corynebacteriaceae > Corynebacterium > Corynebacterium lactis. The sequence continues at coordinate 893,691 of NZ_CP006841.1, read as the reverse complement.
TTCGGCGCCCACAAAGTGCCAGTTGGCGGTTGTGCGGACCTTCGCCGAGTGGCCAAATTTTGTGCTTCCCGCCATGAGTCGCCCCTGTTTAACAGGAGTACTCACAATGAGTATGTCTAAAACTCCGGCCACAGATAAGGCGGATGCCGGCTATAGCAAGGGCCTGAAAAACCGCCATATTCAGATGATTGCCATCGGCGGCTCAATTGGTACCGGCCTTTTCCTCGGCGCTGGCGGCAGAATTTCGCAGGGCGGCGCCGCCCTGGCCATTTCCTATGCGCTATGCGGCGTGATTGCGTTCATCATGGTGCGCGCGCTGGGTGAGCTGTCCATCCGCCGGCCCTCCTCCGGCGCATTTGTCTCCTACTCGCGCGAGTTCACGGGAGAAAAGGGCGCCTACCTCACCGGCTGGCTCTTCTTCCTGGACTGGGCGACGACGGTTATGGCGGACATCACCGCAGTCGCGCTCTACCTGCACTACTGGCCCTCGTTCCAAGCTATCCCGCAGTGGCTGCTGGCCACGATAGCGCTGGCCGTGGTGCTGGTCCTCAACATCCTGTCAGTAAAGGCGTTCGGCGAATTCGAATTCTGGCTCGCCCTCATCAAAGTCACCGCAATTCTCGCCTTCATGGCTATTGCAATCTGGGCGATTGTGACCGGGGCCAGCGTCGGCACACACACTGCCGGTGTGCACAACCTGACTGAAAATGGTGGCTTTTTCCCGATGGGCCTAATGCCGCTGGTCACCCTGTCCCTCGGCGTGGTCTTCGCGTTCGGCGGAACAGAGATGGTCGGCGTCGCTGCGGGCGAGGCCGAGGAGGCCAAGCACATCCTACCCAAGGCGATTAACTCCATGATCTGGCGTATCGCATTCTTCTACGTGGGCTCCGTAATTCTGATGATTATGGTCCTGCCTTGGAACGCCTACTCGGCGGACGAGTCGCCGTTCGTGACCTTCTTCTCCGGCATCGGCATCCCGCACGCCGGCGATATCATGCAGGTCGTCGTGCTAACCGCCGCACTGTCCTCCCTCAACGCCGGCCTGTACGCCACCGGCCGCACGCTGCGTTCCCTCGCGGTTGCCGGCGAAGCCCCCAAGATTGCCTCCAAGCTCAACAAGAACCAGGTTCCGATGAACGCCATCCTGCTCACCGCGGTGCTCGGCCTGATTGGCGTGATGATTAACTATGTCTACCCCACGAAGGCCTTCGAAATCGTCATGAACCTCGCCGGCATCGGCATCGCAGGTACCTGGATTTCCGTGCTGGTTTCCCACTGGGTGTTCATCCGCCGCACGCAGCGCAGCGTAGACTCACTCGACGCCGCCGCGGCCGCCCTCCCCGGCGTCGGCGAGCAGCGCCCGTCCTACCGTCTGCACTTCGCACCATGGACGAACCTGATTGCGATTGCGTTCCTGGTGATTGTGATTCTGTCTATGTGGTTCGATGCCAGCGTGGGCCGTCCGACGATTCTCATGTTCGTCGGAATCTGTGTCCTGTTGGTCATCGGCTGGTACGCAGTCCGCGGACGCATCCGTGGCGACCTCATGGATCACGTGCTTGACGAAGATCCCCAGTAGCGCTCGGTCAGAGTTGCCCAGAGCTGATCCGCGTCCTCGATGACGTCGACCAGCTCTTCTTTGTCTGCGTCCTCGGCATTTCCGATCGCCGCCCGGAGGCTTTCCGAAACACGCTCCGCCCGCGTCAGATCCGCCCTGAGTTGAACCAGCTCGGGCGTTGCCTGCCCGCTGGAAAACGCCTCGCGAAACGCTGTGCCAATGCCCATGGTCCTGGCAACAGCGTCCCATTTGGACATGATCTCGTTCAGCCGGTACTCGGACTCAGTCGCGATAGAGACCAGTTCCGCGCGGCTTAGCTCTGCCAACCTCTCCGCCTGCCGACGCTGCTTCACCCTCGACCAGGAATCGACCGCGAGCCCCAGGGCGATGAGTACGCCAACTATTGGAATAATGAACTGCAGCAGCCACAGGGCGGCTCCGACCAGCCACATCAGCGCGCCTAAGAAGATTATTATCAGGAACAACCAGACGCAGCCGTTAGATGACCCCTTGCTCATACCGCTAGATCGCCTCCCCTAGAGATCCAAAAGCCCGACTGCGCCAAGGTGGCTGAGGTAAGCCAGGGCGAAACTCAGGAACACCACGGAAGCCGCAACGACCGTCATGCCGATTGCCTGGCCCGTCGTGCGGGAGGACTCCGCCAGCTTCCGCTCATGGGCAATGAGCGCTTTCATCTGGCCCGAGGACTCCGCCAACTGCAGCCGTGCGTGGTCGATCCGAGCCTTCTTTTCCGCAGGTGTCAGCGCAATGCCCCCGAAGGGGACGTCGGGAAGCTCCGCGCTGGAAAAAGCTGCGGCACGCGTGCGCTTCACATCAGCAAAGCTAAAAGCAGGGGCCTGGACGGTATTATTCGGCCCCTGTAGCGTCTTTGTCGCACGAACATAGGCCCGCGCGGTGGCGCGAGTTAGCTCTCCCGAGGAGTCACCTTGATTGCCCATAGTGCTGAGTCTGCCACATGGACGGACTGGCCTGCAGCGGGCGTCTCACCGTCCCCCACCGCGACGGCTGAAACAATGGAGAAAACACGCATTCCCGCATACGGGGCCTGCTCCGCGCGCAGCACCGATCCCGGTCCCACGCCTGCCGACGCCAGGTAACGCAGCAGCTCCGGGTCCGAATCGCTGATGCGGTCCACGACCACAACATCGCCGACGGGAATATCGGTCAGGTCGGTGTGCACAGCAGCGTCAATCTCGCCGGCCTCGCTCGGAATCGGATCGCCGTGCGGGTCCCGCTTAGGATGCCCCAGCAGCGCGTCGATGCGCGAGATGAACTCATCCGACACTGCGTGCTCGAGCTTTTCAGCTTCGGCGTGCACTTCATCCCAGGTGTAGCCGAGCTTGGAAAACAGGAAGCACTCGATCAGACGGTGACGGCGCACCATAACCATGGCGACATCATGGCCCTTCTCCGTCAGGCTAATTCCCTGATAGGGCTCATGCATTACGAATCCCCGCGAGGCGAGCTTCTTGACTGCTTCGCTCGCGGTGGGCTTCTTCTCGCCCATGCGATCTGCGACATCGCCGAGCGTCACCTTCTTACCGGTGCGCTCGTGCAGATCCCAGACCACCTTCAGGTAGTCCTGGGTCTTCTCGGGTAGGTCCTCCACGTACATTCCTTAGATTTTAGCGTTATTGCGCGTCGACGCAATTTTGAGGGGGAGGTAAAAAGCCCCAGCACATGCCCCTATACACCCGCCGACTGACAAGTTTGCCCACACTGCAACGCCCAGGCCGGTAAGCCCGATGGCAATCCCCAGAAGCGGAGCAAGAATGAAAAGAAGTTTCGTGTTTGTGACCAGCCCAACCAGGGCCGCCGCAGGAGCTACCAAAAGCGCGATGGACAAGATTGTGCCCACTGCGGGAATCAGCGCCACCAGGGTCACCATGATCATCGCGCTGACCAGCGCCTGGGTGCGTCCCGCCGAGTGCGCCACCGCATAGGCGCTGCGGTCGAACGTAAAGAAGACCAGGAAACGCCACCTCGCCACGACAATAGCAAGCACTACCGCTAATAGGATGCCCGACAGCGCGATATCCACGCCGTCGACGTTTAGCACGCTTCCCACCAGGAAGCTATCGACTTTTACAGGCAGCGGCGAGAACCACTTGTTGAGGAAGTACCCCAGCGCGAATCCGAGCGTAAGAACAATGCCGGCCGCCGACGCCGTGGTCCCAACTCGTGCCAAACCGAACAGCGCACCTATCGGAATGCACATGAGCAGTGCACCCGCGAAAAGGAACACCGAAATCCACGAGTGGTTTAGCCCCAGCGCCGCCGCGATGACGACACCGATAACCGCACCGGGAAACGTGGCGTGCGTAATTGCCTCGGCGAAAAACACCTGTCGGTTGAGCACCGCAAACACGCCGACCAGCCCGGACAGCGCCCCTACCAGGACTAATTCGATAATCGGGAGTAACAGGATATCAGCCACGGCGACGCTCCCCTACGCGATCGCGCTGCACCCACCGCAGTCCCAGCGCCACAAAATACAGGGCGACCGCCGTCAGAGCCACAACTGCTTGAGGCGAAACCGGGCCAAGCGGAACCAGCGCCATTCCGACGACGCCACTGAGGCAACCAATGACGATTGCAACCGGAATCATCGTCGTCACGCGGGAAGAAACCAGGCGCGCCGCCGCACCGGGCACAACCAGGTAGCCCACCACCAGCAGTACTCCCACCGCGCTTGCCGACGACACCACCACGGCGGCAATCGCAGCATTGATGGCGATGTCGATAACCCAAAGGTTGACCCCCGAGGCCTGGGCTCCCGAGCGGTCAAAGGCGACGAATACCTGCTTTCTCCAGGTCACTGCGATGAGAATGAGCGCGACAGCACACACGACGAGCGCGCTGTTGAGACGAGAGTCCGTGACCTCGAGCAGGCGCCCGAACATCAATGCCTCCAGCTGGCCGGACTGATCGCCCTTCTTCAACGACAGGATAACGCCGAGGGAGAAAAAGCTGGTCAGAACAACAGCAACTCCGGGTTCGGACACGCGCGAGCGCGACACAACCGCCAACACGATTGCCACAACAACCGCGAGCGCCGCCGCCGCTGGAATAATCATGTCGATTCCGCCGAATACGGCCCCGGCCACGATACCGGGGAAGATGGAGTGTACCATCGCCTCAGAATTGAACTCGAGACTGCGCAGGTTCACAATCACGCCTACCAGCCCGGAGACGATTCCCAGGGCAATCAGGAGCACTAGCGGTCGGAACATGAAAGGGGCGATTCCGACTGTGTTAGCCAGATCAACCCACATACGCCGGCACCAGATCCTCGGTTGCGCCAAAGCGCGGGGTTTGCGACACGATCAGTGTTTTCTCGCAGGCCTCCTCCGCCAGGACTAGGTCATGCGTGGACGCGATAATCGCGGTGCCGTCGGCCTTTAGCTCGTGGATCAAGTTGAGCAGCATTGCGCGATTTTCGGTGTCTAGCCCGTTAAAGGGTTCGTCGAGAAGCACCAGTTCAGGGCGGGCGACGATGGCACGCGCGAGCAGAACGCGCTGCTGCTGCCCGCCGGAGAGATTCCCGAAACGGACGTTCGCGCGTTCGGCGAGGCCGACCTTGGAAAGCGCTTCCGTGACGCGGTGCTTGCGCTGGCCCAGCATTTGGAAGGGGCGGAGTTCGCGCAGCACGCCCATTGCCACGACATCGAAGGCCGTGACGGGGAAAGTGCGGTCCAGATCCGCCACCTGCGGGACATAGGAAATACGGGTGGCGTTGTTAGTCAGCTCGCCGCTGGACAACCGGACTGCGCCGAGGATTCCACGGAGCACAGTTGTCTTGCCCGAGCCGTTAGCGCCAATGAGCGCTAGGCCCTGCCCGGGACGGACGGCAGCGTTGACATGCTCGACCGTCGCGGGACCACCGTAGGTAAACGCTGCGTCACGCAGGCTGACGAGGTCGGTCACTTGACTCCCTTCGGAAGGTCCGCGACCTTGCCGTCCCAGGCCTCGACCAGGGTGGTGACGTTGTGGACAATCGAGTCGATGTAGGTCTCGCCTGCAGTGCCGGCCGGGCCGAGGGAATCGCCGTAGAGTGCATCGTCACCGACGATGGCCTTCACGCCTGCTGCCTTAGCGATAGCTTCGATGGACTTGGAGTTGTTGGAATTCTCCGCGAAAAGTGCCGTGGCGCCGGAGTCCTTAACGGTCTTTGCAGCTTCCTTGATGTGTTCCGCGGTGGCGTCCTGCTGCTCGTTGAAGTCGGACAGTGCAGCGCCGATGAAGTTGATGCCGAACTCCTTGGAGAAGTAGCCGAACGCGTCGTGGCTGGTGAACAGCACCGGATCCTTGACGGTCTGAATCGACTCGCGGGCCCAGCCGTCGAGCGCATCGAGCTTTTCCTGGTAGCCCTTGACATGCTCGGCGATGTTGGACTTCATGTCTTTGTCGCCGCGCTCATCGGCGACCTTCTCCAGGGCGTAGCCAATGTTGGCGACCTGGACCTTGGCGTTCTTCGGGGAAGTCCACACATGCGGGTCGTAGCGGAACTCGGGCTCTTCGCCCTGCTCCTCCGGCGGGAACGGCCACGGAGCAACGTCGACCTTCTCGATGCCTCGGTCAATCGTGTAATTGCCGTTCGGGGCCTTTTCAATCTGCTCCGGCGCCTTGTCTACGTCGTTGGCGGTGAGAATCCCGCTGGTGACCAGCATGGTCCCCTTGAAGCCGGAGGACTCGACGGCGCTGTCGAGGAAGTGCTCCAGGTCGACACCGTTGACCAGGAGGAGATCAGCGTCGGAAGTAGCGGCCAGCTGCTCGTGAGTCATCTCCAGCTCGTGGGCGCTGGCGTTCGGGGCGAGGAGGCAGGTCAGGTCGACCTCTTTCATCTCCATCTGCTTGACGTAATCACAGATTTGAGTTGTGGAGGCAACGACCTTGATGGCGTCGCCTCCGGACGCGGTCTTGCCCTCGTCGCTTCCACACGCAACCAAGCTAGCGCCCGCGAGCGCGAGGGAAAGACCTGCCGCGGCAAGACGGGCGTACCGGGGGCGCTGAGAAAAACTGTGCGCAGACTTCATTAGCTCAATCTCTTTTCCTGTGAGAACTGGCCGCAAGCGAGACCATGATTCGTATTTTTAACAATGCTTAGCCTAAAGCCCCCATCTATTCTTTTCAACTACGTGAACTTAAGAGTTTTTATGTCGGCCCGTACCACGGAGAGCAAAGTGGGCCATGATGAAAATATGGACGCAAAGATCTACCACAATCCCCACTGCTCAAAATCCCGCCAGGCCCTCGCCACACTCCGAGACGCCGGCATCGAGCCCGAAATCATCAAATACCTCGACACCCCACCCTCCAAGGAGGAACTCTCCTCGCTTATCGACGCCGCGGGCCTGCATGTAATCGATGCCGTACGGACAAAGGAAGCGGAATTCAAAGAACTCGGGCTCAGCAAGGACTCAACCGACGAGGAGCTCCTCGACGCAATGGTTACACACCCGAGACTCATCGAGCGCCCCTTTGTCGTCACCAATAAGGGGGTAAGGATGGCACGGCCCACTGAGAAGATTAACGAGATTCTCTAAAACACGACAAGCATTAATCTTTTTCACATTTACACATCCAAAGAGTCTGTCTGCGAGCAAAGTTAATTCCCTCTTAACCTCTGCTGAAATCGCTGTAAATTCAATGCTGAAACGATACAGCTCTCCGCATCAGCCACTGATTCGGTGGCCGCAAAAACAGCCCCGAAATGGCTATCGCGGACTTCAGCGAAAGGACTCTCATCGTGAGCAGTCAGGGACTCGGTTGGCTCAGCGCGCCTGGGCCAGCAACTCCCCTCCCCCAGGAAAAGATTGCCCCGACATACCGCACATGGCGGTTCAACGTATTCATGGGCATCTTTATCGGATACGCGGGCTTCTACCTCATTCGCAACAATATTCCGCTTGTCTCCGCGGTTCTGGAAAAACACGACCTCCTAGGCGCTGCAGGAATCGGCATCGTAGCCAATGCCGTCCTCTTCTCCTACGGCCTGTCAAAGTTCTTTATGGCCATGCTGTCAGACAGGGCGAACGCAAGGTATTTCCTGCCACTTGGACTCGCACTCTCCGCAGTTATGAACCTACTGATTGCGTTCATACCTGCGATTAGTGCTTCCGTCGCCATCTTCGCAACCGTCATGTTCATCAACGGCTGGTTCCAAGGTATGGGCTGGCCGCCCTCTGGACGCGTCGTGGTCCACTGGTTCTCGACGTCGGAACGCGGCACCTTGATGTCGATTTGGAACACCGCCCACAACGTCGGCGCTGCAGTCGGCGGCGCCCTGGCCGCCTGGGGCCTACAGGCTTTTGCAACATCCGAAGCCGACTGGACCCCTGCCTTTTGGCTGCCCGCCATCGTTGCTCTTGTAATCGCAGCCGTGGCCTACCTGCTCATCAGGGATAATCCCCAGTCCATGGGACTTCCTCCGGTCGAGGAATACCGCAACGATCCCGACAAGGTTGAAGGCAACGACAACGAGGTCAAGGAATCCTGGTTCGCAACCATTAAGAACCACGTTCTGACCAACCCGGTCGTTGTCATGCTGGCCCTGGCCAATGTGTTCGTCTACGCACTGCGCTACGGTGTGCTCAACTGGATCCCGATTTACCTCACCAACGAGCTCCATAAGACCAACGTCACCGGCGGAATCATCGGCTTTATGCTCTACGAGGGCGCAGCCATCGTGGGCACCCTGCTGTGCGGCTGGGTCTCCGACAAGGTTTTCAAGGGCTGGCGCTCCGGCGCTGGCATGCTCTTCCTAGTCGGAACCGGTGTCACAATCTTCGTCTACTGGCAGCTACCGGCAACGGCCCCTCTGTGGATGTTCTACGTGCTCATCTCCCTCATCGGCGCACTGATTTACGGCCCAATCATGTTGATTGGCCTCCAGGCTATTGACCTCTCGCCAAAGTATGTCGCGGGAACTGCCGCTGGCTTTACCGGCCTTTTCGGATACCTTCTCGGTGCGACGCTCGCCTCCACCGGCGTCGGTCTCCTCATCGACTACGCAGGCTGGGACGTCACATTTGCGACGCTCATTGGCGTCGTCGTCGTTGCCTTCGTTCTGATGATCTTCGTCGGCAAGTACGAGCGGGATGTGATGCGCAAGGCCGACGCTGCTCGCACCTCGGCTACTCAATAGCCTCTCCTACACCCCCACCGCGACCACTGTTTTCACTCCACACGGGTGAACGGTGGTCGCATTTTTATAACCGTTGTAAGTTTCAACATTTCCGATGCCCTATACTTACCGCTTATACAAACTGAGTATCCACTAAAAGATGCACTAGGAACCACTTAAACCACAGTTTTAAGCAGCGCCTTTATAGCCTCGACACCCCTGGGGCAGCAGCGTCTTTTAGGCTTCACGACTCCCCACCACCGCCAACAATGACCAGGCGGTGGTTGGACTTGAGATTTTACAAAAGGGGTGCAATGGCAGAGCAAACTACCGAAGTTTCCGCGTCGAAGATCGCAGATCGACCGGGCGTCGAACTTCTCACACCACATGCCGATCTTCCGCCGGTGGGCTATGTCGATCGCCGGCCTATGCCAATGGCAAAGCGGATCATCTTCGCGATTATCGCGATCATTGCAACCGCAGGTTGGGCCATGATTGCCACCAACCGCGGAGAAACAGTCAACGCAACCTGGCTCGTCCTCGCCGCAATCGGTACCTACATCATCGGCTACCGCTTCTATGGCCGCCTTATCGAATACAAGGTAATTCGCCCACGCGATGACCGCGCCACTCCTGCCGAGCGCTACAACGACGGCAAAAATTTCATGCCGACGGACCGACGAGTGCTCTTCGGCCACCATTTTGCGGCCATCGCGGGAGCAGGCCCACTTGTCGGCCCCATCATGGCCGCGCAGATGGGTTACCTGCCCGGCACCATCTGGATCGTCTTCGGCGCCGTCTTCGCAGGTGCTGTGCAGGATTACATGGTCCTGGCAATCTCCACCCGTCGAAAGGGCCGTTCGCTTGGCCAAATGATTAACGACGAAATGGGCAAGGTCGGCGGCATTTTCGCCATCATCGGCATCTTAGTCATCATGACAATCCTCATCGCTGTCCTCGGCATTGTGATTATCAACGCGTTGGCAGAGTCCCCGTGGGGTGTTTTCTCCATCACGATGACGATTCCGATTGCAATCTTCATGGGCCTCTACCTGCGCTACATCCGACCGGGCCGTGTTTCCGAGGTGTCCGTTATCGGCGTAATCCTGCTCCTGCTGGCGATTATCGCCGGCGGTTGGGTCAATGCCGACCCGACCTGGCACGCGATGTTCCTCTGGTCCAAGACCACCCTCGCCTGGGCCCTGATCGGCTACGGCTTCCTGGCATCGGTTCTGCCCGTGTGGCTGCTGCTGGCACCTCGCGATTACCTGTCGACCTTCATGAAGATCGGCGTCATCGGTCTGCTGGCCGTCGGTATTCTGCTGGTTCGCCCGGACATTCAGATGCCCGCCATCACCAAGTTCGCGCTCGACGGCACCGGCCCCGCCTTCGCCGGCGAGCTCTTCCCCTTCCTCTTTATCACCATCGCCTGTGGCGCCCTATCCGGTTTCCACGCGCTGGTCTCCTCCGGTACGACCCCAAAACTGGTGGAGAAGGAATCCCAGATGCGCATGATTGGCTACGGCGGCATGATCATGGAGTCCTTCGTCGCCGTCATGGCCATGTGCGCCGCGGTCATCCTGGACCAGCACTTGTACTTCGCCATGAACGCTTCCGCAGCGCTGACCGGTGGTACCGCCGAGACCGCCGCCGCCTACGTCAACAGCCTGGGCCTGAATACCCCGGACGTCGACGCTGCCGCGTTCACCGCCGCGGCACAGTCCGTCGGCGAGAACTCGATCGTCTCCCGCACTGGCGGCGCCCCGACGCTGGCGTTCGGAATGTCCCACATCCTCGCCGATGTCTTCGGCGGAGACTCTCTGAAAGCCTTCTGGTACCACTTTGCAATTATGTTTGAGGCACTGTTCATCCTCACCACCATCGACGCAGGCACGCGCGTTGCCCGCTTCATGCTTGCCGACGCCGTCGGCAACATCCCGGGCCTGACCAAGTTCAAGGATGCCTCGTGGACCGTTGGTAACCTGCTGACCTCGGCCCTGGTCTGCCTGGGCTGGGGATCGATTTTGGTCATGGGCGTTACCGATCCGCTGGGCGGCATCAACATGCTGTTCCCGCTCTTCGGTATTGCAAACCAGCTCCTAGCCGCTATGGCGCTGACACTCATGACCGTCGTCGTCGTAAAGCACGGCCTGGTGAAGTGGGCGTGGATTCCAGGAGTGCCGCTGGTGTGGGACCTCATCGTGACGATGTACGCGTCCTGGCAGAAAGTCTTCCACTCGGACCCGAAGATTGGCTATTGGGCGCTGCACAACGCATTTAAGGACGCCAAGGCGCAGGGCCTGACCGAGTTTAAGACCGCGAAGACCCCAGAAGCCATCGACGCGGTGATTCGCAACACGGCCGTGCAGGGAACGCTGTCTGTGGTGTTCGCGGTCGTCACACTGATTGTTGTGATTACCGGCCTGATGACGATTGCCAAGGCCCTGCGCAACGGCGCGGCCGCCGGCAAGGACGTGGGCACCAGCGTTGAGCCGTATGTCGGATCGCGCTACTTCGCGCCAATCGGGTTCCGCCGCACAGAGGTGGAGAAGGAGATCGAGGCCCAGTGGGAGCAGATCGCCCCGAACGATCCGCGCAGGTTCCAGGAATCCGCATATTCGCACGCGCACGTCGGAGGTCACTAATGATTGCGCAGGCACTGAAGCCGCTGCGCGCCGTGGCATGGTACATCGGCGAGCTCATGGGCGACCACGACTACCAGAAGTACTGCGAGCACCTGCGCATTCACCATCCAGGTGAGCCAATCCCTACCGAGCGAGAATACTGGCGGCGCAGGCACTGCGAAGCGGAGGCTAATCCGCAGTCGCGCTGCTGCTAGGCAAAGCGCAGGATTACAAGCCCCAAGCTCCCGAGCTAAAGAAGCGCAAAAATACTTCTTTACTCGGGAGTTCTTGTACTTACGCCTAGAAAATACTTATAAGGTAAGTGCCGTGTTCGTATATCTAGCAATCGCCCTCGTTATCGCTTTTGTGGTTTGGTTCCGCAAGGAACCTCGCTCTATCTGGCCTGGGGTACTTTTCACGTTTTCATTTTTCGCCACAATAGCAGCGATTGTCCTGGCCGTCGCCACAGCATTCTCGCTGATAGCAGCGCCTTTAGTAACGCTTTTCGTCGTAGTCTGGATGGCAGTGCTAGCGTCTGCGCCTCTCGTACTCGGCGGGTTTCTTGTCATCAACATGTTCATTGTGTGGCGCAAGGAGGGGCGCTCGGCTGCAGCTCTGACCTCGGGCTTCATAGGCGCAGCGCTGTTTGCCTACACCGGAGTATTCTACTTTTCAGTTCTTTCTTCGCTTACGGACCGGCAGCTGTCTGATGTGGAAGTCTATTTCGTTGCGGCGTTTCCAACGGTTGTCTACATCGGCCTGGCCTTCGTATGTTTTATCGTCTACACAGTCTTCTACGAGTGGTACTTCACTCGCTTTGGCGAACGTCCAGACGCCGTCATCGTCCTGGGCGCACAGGTCCGCGACCGGGATAATCTCACTCCTCTGCTGCGAAGCCGCGTCGATCACGGAATTAAGGTCGCGGAGAAAGCCATTGAGAAAGGCAAAGACACCATACTGGTTTTCTCCGGCGGCCAGGGGCCAGATGAGCCCTGCCCGGAATCCGAAGCGATGGCGCGGTACGCCATCGCGCAGGGGGTTGACCCGAGTCGGGTGATTGTAGAAGACCGTTCCAGGACCACCGAGGAGAATCTCAAGTTCTCTGCGGAGCTACTCCAAGGACGCGAAGACGTTCCCGACAACCCTTGGATTGCGGTAGCAAGTTCCGATTATCATGCATTTCGCGGGGCATTGATGATGCGCAAGGCCGGACTCAGGGGCTTTGCCACGGGCGCACGCACCGCCCGGTATTTCTGGCCGAGTGCAAAGGTTCGAGAGTTCGTAGCAATTGTCGTTGATCATAAATGGCCGGTGTTGGCTGTACTGGGACTCAGCATTCTGGCCGGGATAATCATGTCCGACTTCAGCACTCCTGCCTAGCCCAATTTGACAGACTACGCAGACCACAATGACCTTTCCCACAGTGACACCCATCGACAAGATGTAAACATATAATTACGATTGGAATTAGACAAAGCGATTGCCGTACCTTTGCGGTTCCTATAAGTAATGAACCGGGCCGACTTAGAGCCCTATGCAATGACGAACAGGCAAACCTACGCCCTCACTTTGCCCGAATAAACAGTTAGGGCTTTCACGGACATGGCGTGAGATGGTCCCAAAGCCCTCAACGCACGTCTTAGTGAAAGGACTGACGAACAATGTTGTTCGACGTCTACGGCGATAATGCTGGCTATCAATGGCTCGGCTGGGTCATGGTTTTCGCCGCTCTTCTCGCCGCCAATGAAATCGGCCGTCGCTCCAGGGCAGGTGGCATCGCCCTGTTTATGGTCCTGCCCGCCGGACTGAGCATTTATTTCGCCACCATTTACATCGCCGCCTGGAATGGCGCCGAATGGGCGTTGACTAACCAGACTTATGTCCATATGAACAGCTGGTTCCACTACGCGAAGCTCTACGCCGCCACCGCCGGATGTATAGGCTTCATCATCTTGAAGTACGGCTGGGGCAAGCTAGGCAAGGCCTTCTGGTTCAAGGCATTCCCCTTCGTCATCGTCGCAATCAACATCCTGATTGCGGTGGTCTCCGATTTTGAGTCCGCCATCCGCGCCTGGGATACCACCTGGGTCTCCTCCGAGGGCGTCACCCTCTACGGCGGCTGGCACAACGTCTTCAACGGCACCGCTGGCCTAATCAACATCTTCGTGATGACCGGCTGGTGGGGTATCTACGCATCCAAGAAGCGCCACGACATGCTCTGGTTTGATATGACGTGGGTGTTCATCATCTCCTATGACCTGTGGAACTTCTGCTACACCTACAACTGCTTGCCCACCCACGCCTTCTACTGTGGTTTCGCACTACTGCTGGCCCCGACTGTCGCCAACGCCCTGTGGAACAAGGGCGGCTGGATTCAGAACCGCGCCTTCACCCTGGCACTGTGGTGCATGTTCGCCCAGACAGTCCCGGTTTTCCAGGATGCCTCCCGTTTCTCCGTCGACTCGGTAAACAATCCGAACATCAATCTGGCCGTGTCGATTATCGCGCTTGTTGCGAACATCGCAGCCCTGTCTTACGTCTTCTACCGTGCCCGCAAGCTTGGCGTTAACCCGTATACCCACGAGGTCTTCGTCGGCACGCGCGACTACGAGAAGGCGAAGTCCCGCGCTATCGACGAGAGCTACGGCCTCGCCGCATAGCTCCCGCTTGCCCGTCCTCCTCGCCGCTAGTCGGATTGCCAGGGCCTTGCCCCGCGCATTCCGGCTAGCGTTTGCGTAGGACCACCACCGTATCCACCGCCTCTCGGTCTTCTACCCGCTTTACGACGTCTCTCTCAGCGGCGATCACTTCGAAGGTATCGCCGAAGGCTGCAACGACATCCTTCGCGGTATAGAGAAGCTCCGGGTTCTTCGGCCCATGGATTTGGTTATCCGGGTGGTGCGAGACGGAGACGAGGTAGCCTCCGGGAACAAGGGCGCTCGCCACCATCTCCCAGAGACGATGCTGCTGAGCTGGGGGAAGGTGAATGAATGACGCGAGGACAAGCTCAAAGCTTGACGGTTCGGGATTCCACTGCGTGAGGTCTCCCTCGACCAGTTCGGCGTCGAGACCTTCGTGGTCCAGAATTGCGGCGGTGTGCTCGAGCCCCACCGAGGAGAAGTCAAGGGCGGTTGTACTCCAGCCGGAGCGCGTCAACCATACAGTGTGGCGGCCTCGCCCAGAGCCGAGGTCGATAGCGCGAGGGGTCTCGCCTTCGGAAAAGCTAGCTCGAATTGCCTCCACATGCTTTGCGATTGTCGCATTCGGCTCGCCCGCAAATAGCGAAGTGCCGCTATCACTGTCGGCGGCGAATCGCTCATTCCAAAATTCAGCGTTTGGCATGTCCACAACCCTACACCAAAATACCCTGGAGGGTATTTTGAACTAACGCAAGCATTTGAACCTAACGCTCTTCTATTAAGTCACGCAGCGTCGAAAAAATCCCCGCCCCATCGTGACGGATTCCGTCGTGCTGGCGGGTATTGGTCACCCACGTGCGCAGGTCGCCATACGCTTCGGCTGTGTCCATCGAAAATTCGAAAGGTACGAAGATGTCGTCGAGGTACACCGCAGCGGCGCTAACCGGTGCGTCGGCAAGCTTCTCGATCGAGTACGGAGAGCCCTCCCATTTGTGGCCTGCCAACTCTTCGGCGGCACTCTTTAGCGGCACCAGTGCGGGATCTTCCTCGAACTGCCAAGGGAAAATATGCTCGCCGGTGAGATAGAACGTCTCTGCCCCAGCAGGGTCCGCGGCCTCCTCAAAACCCGGTATTTCCTCGCGGATGCGGTTTGCGGACCAGCCGGTTACCGACTGCCCACCGACGCCTCCGTAGATGGATTCGTGAATTGCCGCATAAAGAGGGCCCGCCGCGAAACTGACGCGTGCGCCTACGTCGACAAGGAAGTCAGTGCGCAGCCGCTTCTCCCGCCCACACCCATTCAGCCCGGCGCGACCACCATGGAATGGTTCTTCCAGCAGATAAGCCAAATTGTGGAAGCCGTCTCCGCGGCCAAGCTCGATGCCGATGGTGCGGAAACGCCGGGAGCTCAGACGCTCCCCCGTCGGCAAGCGTTCATCGGACTGGTCGAGGTGCGCACAAATCTCGCGGATTCGATCCTGCGCCCACGGGTATTCGCGGTAGAAGCGGTCGTGGCGGACCTTGAGTTTGCCGAAGGTCGTCCGATAAAGATCATCGGCACCGCGGTCCAGCACCGGCAGCCCACCAGTGAGGTAGGCGTGGTCGACAGAGTCCGGATACCGCGACAGGTAGGAGGTGATGCAAAAGCCGCCAAAGGACTGTCCGTACAGAGACCAGCTCTCGACCCCCAGGTGTCGGCGCAGCGCCTCAGCATCTTCGACGATATATTCCTGGCGAAGCAGCGCTAGCCGCTCGGCCGAAGCCGGGTTGACGCCATCGATGCGGCCAGACCTGCCCGTGCCACGCTGATCCAGCAAAATCACTCGGAAATGTTTCAGCGCCTCCCCAATAACTCCGCTTGCCGAGGTTGGCCGAGGTGCCGGAAAACCGGGTCCACCTTGCAGATACACCAGAGCCGGAGCTTCGGCCATACCTGGTGCGGTAATCTCGCGGGCAAAGAGCTCAAAAGTCTCCCCTGGTGCCGGGCTGCTACTCCCTAAGGTCCCACCTTCCGATGCCCCGCTGAAAGGATTCCAGGGAACCTCGATGCGATGTTCGGTGATGTCCAGGCCGAAGTGACGTGTGCTCATGCTTAGTAGTGTAGGAGACTACGCGGATTGCAATCGCCGCGTGACTATCTACCGAGCGCGTTCTAATCCCGCTCGTTGTACTTTTTCATTAGCCGCGAGATAAGTAGGTCCGTCGCCTCATTATCCGCGAGAATCCTATCGAGCATCTCCCGGTACTCGCGCTCACGCCGCTGCGCGTTGGCACCGTAGTCGTCGTAGGAGTCCCCCGCCAGGTCCACGCCGAAATCCAGCTTCGATTCGCTTTCCGATGCCCCTTCCGTCGGCGCAGAGGGAAATTCGGCGTTGAATTCATCCAGGAATTCCTCCGCATTGGCCTCGGCTGTGCGGCGGGAAACACCTCTACCGACTTCGACCTCAATGCGGCGCTGCAGTGCCTTTTCCATCTGGCGGTGTCGCCACGCCCTCAACCGGGCGGGTTCAAATCGACGCCCAACTTCGCGGCCCTTGCCCTCGGCCCGGCGCGCCAGTACTGCGATTTGCGCTGCGGTGTCATTGATGGGAGCCCAGTCGGACCGCGCTGACACCCGCCAGTTCGCCCAGAACCCGAGCAGGGATAGGCCGATACTGATTAGCGGCCCGACAACCATAGCCACTGCCAGGAAGTCGAAATGATGCCCGACGATGACAGTCACCGCACAGGCCACTGCGGGTATGACGGTCGGCTGGTTCCCGCCGAACACCTCGGGCACGCGACCGGTCACGATGTCGCGAATCATGGACCCGCCGGTCGCGGTGAACACGCCCATCATGATGCAGGGCAAGACCGGAAGACCGTATGCGACACCTTTCACCGTTCCGGTGGCGGCCCACAGTCCTGAGACGACGGCGTCACCGTGGGCCTGCGCATAGTCCCAGGTCTTACCTTTGAAGTAGACGAATCGTGCGATAAGGGCACCGGTGAAAGCGAGAATCAGGTACTCCGGTTCGCTCATCGCAGCGACCGTCCCCCGGTTAATCAAAACGTCGCGAATCATGCCTCCGCCGAGCGCGGAGAACAGCGCGATGAAGAAGAATCCGACGATGTCGTAGCCGCGCTGTCGGGCTATGGTGCCGCCGATAATCCCCATGAGAAGCACACCAATCACGTCGGAAAACCGATACAGAGTCTCAATCAGGGGATCTACTTCGGCGACGGTCATGGAAGTCATTCTATTTGAGGGGCCGTATCGCATTAGCGAGTGCGCTACTCGATGGCGAAGCCGTGTACTGCACAACTCGCGCTGAATGCTGACCTGCGTCCACGCTCACGCCGCATAATCGACACATCGACACTAGGAAAGAAAGGACCACAGCATAGATGACAGACTTGATGCACAGCAGCCCCGCAGGTGGAAACGAGGACGAACAGTTGCTGCAGATGTCGGCAAGCGGGCGCAGCTCGCTGGCCCCCACGCCGAGGCTTCTGGCGGCGATGGCGACGGCGGCGCGCGCCCATGATGGGCACTATCGTAAGTCGACGCGCGTGCCTTACATCAGCCACCCGGTCAGCGTGATGCTGCTGGCGGCGAGGGCGACCGACGACGAGGACACGCTGGTCGCGGCACTGTTCCACGACATTCTGGAGGACGTTCCCGAAGCCTACTCCGAGGAGCAGATGCGCCGCGAATTCGGCGAGTACGTCGTGACGCTCGTGCGCGGAGTCACTAAAAGCGAAGCCATCTCCGACTGGCAGGGCCGCGCCGATGCCTACCTGGAGGCACTAGCGCGCGCTGAGGAGGGATCAGTTATCGTTGCCGCGGCCGACAAGTTCCACAACTTAAGCGCAACGTTGGCAGATCTCGAGGCCGATGGCACCGCAGTCTGGGAGCGCTTCAATGCCGGCGCCGACCGGCAGCTGTGGTGGTACAGATCGGTGCGCGATGTCGTGGCAAAGCGGTTACCGGATCTACCTCTCCTGCCCGAGCTCGACGCGATGATCTCGCGCCTTGCATCAATCGTGGAGGCCCAATAGGAAGTTCGGGTAAGGTGGCACCCCGCACATACCGTGAATATCTAAACACATAAGTATTGGGAGTAGATATGACCACCGCACCGATTCCGACGAGCACTCAGCAGTGGGTTCTCGCCTCCCGCCCCTCCGGCATGCCCACCGCCGAGAACTTTCGACTCGAGACCGTGGACCTACCAGAGCTTGCCGACGGCCAGGTCCTGGTCACCAACACCGTCGCCACTGTTGATCCCTACATGCGCGGCCGTATGAATGATGTGAAGTCCTACATCCCGCCGTTCCAGATTGACCAGCCACTGACCGGCGGCGCGGTCGGCACGGTAGTGGCCTCCAAGTCGGAGAAGTTCCCGGTCGGCGCGAGCGTGCGCCATTCGATGGGATGGCAGACCCACGCGGTTATCGATGACTCCGAGGCCACCGCCGTCGACCTGAGCCTGGCCCCGGCCCACGCCTACCTCGGCATCCTGGGGCTTACCGGCCTGACCGCATACGTCGGCCTGACCGCCGTCGGCGAGATGAAGGAGGGCGACGCCGTTTTCATCTCTGGTGCTGCCGGCGCGGTTGGCTCAGCCGCAGGCCAGATTGCCAAGCACCTCGGTGCAGCGCGTGTAATCGGATCTGCAGGTTCAGAGGAGAAGGTCACCCGCCTGCGCGAACTGGGCTTCGACGCCGCTTTCAACTACCACGACGGCCCAATCGCCGATTCGCTTGCCGACGCAGCTCCCGACGGCATCGACTTCTACTTCGACAATGTCGGCGGTGAACATCTCGAGGCCGCCATCGGCGCGATGAATACATTTGGCCGCGCCGCCCTGTGTGGCGCGATCTCCCAGTACAACGCCACCGAACGCCCGGCCGGGCCGAAGAATCTGGTGCTGGCGATTGGCAAATGCCTGACGCTTCGCGGCTTTGTCCTCGGCCACTACCTACACCTGGCGCGGGAGTTCCAGGAGCAGATTGCGCCGCTGGTAGTCGCAGGTGAGATTAAATTCGATGTGACGACCCGCCACGGCATCGAGAACATGCCCTCGGCATTTTTGGAACTCTTCTCCGGCGGCAATACCGGAAAGATGGTTGTCGAGTTCTAAGTCGAGGAGGGGCCAATCCGGGTGGCTTGCTAGCCTTGGGGCCATGGGCGCCCCAGGATTCCACCCCTTGCTGGAGAACAACACTCTCGTCATCCGTCAGACGCGTACATTCCTGCGCGATGACTTTTTCATTTTCGACACACACGGCCGCAAGATTGCAACGATTGTGGAATCCGGCAGCGAGCTGAAGAAGCTGCTGGGGTTTAGTCGTCGCTTTCACGTCGCAGAAATCGACGAAGCGGGAAGTATCCGCGAGCCGCTCTTCCAGGTCAGCGACCCTTATGACTTCTTCGGAGATACCTTCGAGATTTCCAGCTGCCCCGACGGAGGCCACCTCGCGTCGGTGCGCCGCAAACTGATTTCGCTGACCGCGCGGCTCACACTGACGGTCGAGGGGCTCGGCAATGTCGATATCGATGGCGGTTTCATGGCCTTCGACTTCACGCTGCGCGCCGGTAGCCGCGAGATTGCCCGCATTGACAAGAAGTGGAACGGCCTGGCTAAAGAGTTCTTCGGCAAACAGATTTACGCGCTGCACCTGTCACCGCAGTTGGATAGCCGACAGCGGATGGCCGTCATAGGCTCGGTTTTGACGATTGACCTGGTCAAGAGCAAAGCCAAGAGCTTCGGACAATCGTTCTTCGATTAGGCCCCACGCGACGCTATACACACCCAATCCACCTGCGGCGACGGTGCTAAATTGCGGCGCTGTCGTGGGCGCTGACGTCTTTGAGCATGAAGGACATCGCCACGCCGACCATACCAACAGCGGCCAGGAATAGCAGCGCCGCAGAGGACCCGAAGCTCGCTATCACACCAGAGACGGCACCCACGATGAGCAGCACGACCCCCATCAGCGTGTTTGACGCCCCAACATACTCGGTCCGCTTATCCCCCTCCGCCATATCTACGACGTAGGTCGACCGGGCCACCCGCACGCTCGCATGGACAACGCTCATGGCGAAGAATCCGAGAGGAAACACCCAACCGTTAACGCCCACCGGTAGCCACTGAGCACTTGCAACCAGGGCCAGGAGAATCACCGAACCCACCAGCGCCGAATACATCAGCACGGCCTTCGAGGACCGGTCCGACCACAGCCCCGTAATCTTGCCGCCGATCAGCGCCGCTATGCCAGCTGCGATGACGAACACTCCGATTCCCGGCCCCGCAGCTGCTGCGTCACTCGCGCCTGCCGCGCTTTGCTCAATATCAACCCCGACCTCGGCGCTCAGCGTGACAATGAACGATGTCGACAGCGCCGTGACCAGCAGCAGGCTGCGCACGATAACAAACGAACGGAAGTGCCTATCCCGCACAAAAAGCGCCCAGGTGTCGCGCCACCACGAACGGTTCGGCCCCTTCGATTCGCTTTCCGACGCAGGCTCTTTGACACCCCGGAAAATCAGCAGCGCCACCACCCAGGACAGCGCCGCGAGCCCGATGAGCGCGGCAACGACTCCGCTGGTCACACGTTCTCCGACTAGCCACAGGAGGACTCCGACAATGACCGCTGCAACGCCACCGAGCATGGTAGCGCGCCCACTGATCCGGCCCCGCTGGCCCTTAGGAATTGTCCTGCCCTGCACGTCTTTCGAGGCCATGGAGCATAGGGCCCGTGCCGTCGCAAAGCAGCCGAGAGCCACAACAACCGCGATACCGAGCCAGACCCCGGTGAGTGTGAGGGCTGCCAACGCAATTAGTGCAGCGGAGGCAGCCTGGCCGAGCGCTCCTACGCTCCACACCGCGGTGCGGCGGCGGCGAGTCTTCACCCATGGGGTCAACGCGGCCTGCGGGAGCATCGAGCCGGACTCGCGGATGGGCACGAGCATCGCGATGAAGAAGCCCGGGGCGCCTGCCGACTGCAGCAACCACGGCAGCAGCGTCTTCGCGGCGACGATTTGGTCACCGACGTTTTGAAGACCGTGCGCCCAGACGTAGCGGGCGGCATTGGAGCGCTGGAAGGGCTGTGCGTGCGAGACGGTTTCCGCGGTCTCAGGATCAGCGGGGTTCGGGGTCATGCGAATACCTTACCGCCCGGCCGAGTGGTTCAGCGCGTCGAATAAAACCATTGACTCCCCCTCTGGTTACTGGGTAACCTAGCATTATGGTTACCCGGTAACCATCCACCGAACAGTGGTTTTACTGGATTGGAAATATCCCCTATGTCCATCAAACACTCACTCTTGACCCTTCTGGGAGAAGCGCCACTTAGCGCAAGCGAACTGCGCGCAGCCTTCGAAGAGGAAATGGGTGGGCTCTACTCCCTGAACCAGGGCCAGGTTTCACAAACCTTGAGCCGCCTCACGCGCGACGGCCTCGTTGTCAGCCACGAATCAACGTCCCAATCGGGGCGCACGGTCGAGCAATACGAAATCACTAACGCCGGAGTCACCGAGCTGCGCGCGTGGTGGGCAGAGGCCGTCGAACAGCCCGAGAGCACCCGCGATGAACTTGTCATTCGTTTCGCGCTAGCCGCCTGGCGCGACCCGCAGAATTTCATCGTACTGATGGACACACAGCGCTTCGCCACCTTACGCAAGCTGCGGGTTCTTTCCGCGGAGGCATCGAGCATGCCGGAGGCCCGCACTGCCGCGAGACTCAACGTCGAGCGCAGAATTTTCGAGCTGGAGAGCATTTTGCGCTGGCTCGACCGAATAGAGTCGCTGGCTCCGCCAACAAAGTTAACGAGCGATATGCAAGTGAGCGGCACGCCAGTTTCGACCTCCCCCACCGACGCGCAGGAGAAAACCAATGACTAACACGAGCAAAGCGAACGTACAGTCCGCGCAGACGTCACAGGCCGCCAAGCCCCTGCCCCTCGAACTGCGTGATGTCAGCGTCACCTTTGGCTCCGGCGCACGCGAGGTGCACGCCTTGCGGGGCGTCAATTTGCAGCTGCACCACGGCGAGCTTGTCGCAGTCATGGGCCCGTCCGGTTCCGGCAAATCGACGCTGTTGAACGTGGCTGGATTGCTGCAGCCGGCGACGTCGGGAAGCGTCATGGTATCGGGCAAGGACGCGACGCAGCTGAGCGCGGCAGAAGCCGCGAAGCTGCGAAGACGCCACCTCGGCGTTGTGTTCCAGCACTTCAACCTGGTTCCGACGCTGACCGTTGGTGAGAACATCACCCTGCCACTCGAGCTTGACGGACTCTCCCCCGCGCAGTGTCGCGAGCGCGCCGAGGAGGCACTTGAGGCGGTCGAGCTCGAAGGTCTGGCTGACCGCTTCCCAGAGGAAGTCTCGGGCGGGCAGGCCCAGCGCATCGCCATCGCCCGCGCACTAATCGGCCCTCGTGGGGTTTTGCTTGCCGACGAACCAACCGGCGCCCTCGATACCTCGACGGCGGATGCTGTCATGAAGATCCTCCGCGCCCGCGTCGACTCCGGCGCCTCGGGAATCCTGGTGACCCACGAGCCGAGGTTTGCGGCCTGGGCCGACCGAGTCCTGATGATGCGCGATGGCGTCCTCACCGGCGAAAACGGCGCGGCTGGCCAGGAAGGCAACGACGGCGAAGGGGCGATCCAGCAATGAAAGGTCTCAGTGCTCTTAAAGCATCCGCGCGCCCGGTCGTGCGCGACATGTTTAAGACCCCGTTGCGGCTGCTCGCGGCTGTACTGCTGATCGCCTTGCCCGTGGCTGTTGCGACGGCGATGACCGTCGACGAGTCCTCCCGGTCGCTTAGCTTCGAGTCGGTCTCCCGCCCTCACACGATGCACTTCGGCGGTGGGCAATGCACGCAAAATGGTGACGGGTCGTCAACCTCGTGCACGGGATCTGCGAGCGGGCGCGTGCCGGAAGCCCCTGCGAATTTCAGCGATTACCTGGATAAACACCTGCCACAGGGACTGACTGCGCAGCTAGATACGAATGTCCGGGTCAGCGCCAGCACCGAGCGGGGCACCATATCGCAATTGCAGGTCAATCAGTCCCCAATCGAACTGCTGCCCCAGAGCTACCGCTCCCGAATCAAAGAAGGCGGAATAGTTCTACCGATCTCCGATGCGAATGAGCTTGGAGTCGAAATTGGCGACACCATAACGGTCCGGGCCCCGGTCGGAACAAAACAACTGACGGTTACCGATATCTCCCCGTCCGGGATGGCTGCGGTCGCGCCAGACACACTCGTCGAGGACGCCGCACAGCAATTTGCCGACAAACGCGTTTCTTCGAGCTTGAGCGAGCCCAGCTGGGTTCTCGGAGGCCGGGAGCTGCGCTGGCCGGATGTTCAGGAGCTCAACAAGGCAGGCTTCACGGTCTCTGCCTCCTCGGAACACCCAATCACTGATGCCCCCGAAAGCCCTGCTCCGACGCACGGGGCCCAGAGCGGCTCCCGAAGTGCCGAGGGCTTCCTTTTCGGTGCGATGATTTTGTCGCTCTACGGTATCGCTATCTTCCTAATTCTTCTGTTCATCGCTCCGGTATTTTCCCTGGCTATGAGCCGCCACACTCGGATGTTCGCGCTGATGAGCTCGCAGGGAGCGAGCCCCCGTCATATTAGGCTGGCCGTACTGTCGTACGCGGCCGCGACCGGTGCGCTGGGAGCGTCGGCAGGCGTGGTTGCAGGAGCCGGTTTCACGGCTGTGGCCTGGGCAATTAACTACCCCGGCTGGCCGATAACTCTGGCCCCATGGGCACTGCTCGGGTATTTCGTCGCGGCTATGGCCGGATCCGTACTGGTTGCAGTTGTGCCCGCTCTCATTGCCTCGCGCAACGCGCTGGCCGCGGGGATTGCGGGTGCCGAGCCGGACCGCATTGTCCGCTGGAAGAAGTGGATGGTCGCCGGGCCGATATACCTAGCTATCCTGCTGGCGGTTGTGGTGACTGCGTCCCTTGCTGGCACCTCGAGCGAATGGCAGCCCGTCTTTAGCACTTCGCCGATTATGGTTCTGCTGTCCCTTCCAGGACTGGCCGCATCTACGCCAGCTCTAATCTTCCTCATCGCGAAGGCTTTGCGACGGGCACCGCTGCCTCTTCGCATCGCCAGCCGCGGTCTGTTGCGCAAGTCCGTGCGCACCGTCCCGATCGCGGCGGCGCTGCTATGCCTGACATTCGTCGGCAGCCTTACGGTCGTCAACGAGCAGGCTCAGGCCCGGCGGGAGGCTGCGATGGAAACATACACCACGTCCTCGCCGATGGCCGTGGTGGCACCATATGTGTCATCGCAGGAGGTCGACCTGACGGATGAGGCCCTTCAAAAGCAAACGCGCTCGGCGACGGAGGCGGTCATGCGTCCTCTCGGTGCCCCGCGGTCCTACCAGATTCGCGGTATTGTCCCGAATAGCGGCGAGAGCAACGGCATTGGTGCCGAGGTGACCCCCAACTACGAGTCCCGCTGTAGCCGCACGGTCGATGAGGACAGCTACAATTCCACGCTTCCTAAACGCTTCGTCGGATCCAACGGCAAGAATGCGGCCACGGACGAGCAGGCCGCCAAGGATTGCTACCACGACATGGTTCGCCTTTCATCCGCATCGCCTCTGACCTCTCTGTCGCACACGGCCCTCGTGCAAGAACCCGGTGACCTCGGAATGTGGGCGTTGGACGGGCGGGAACTTGCCCTCGCTGAACGCACGCTTGCCGACGGTGGGATTTTGGTGCCCCGTGCCACCCCGTTGAAGAAGCGGCATGACGGTCTCGGCCACATCTCGGTGACGGCTGACTTTGCCGATATTGACGGCGGCAATGGTACTGGTGAAAACGGCGAGAATGGCGCAGATTCCGGCACCCAGGGCGAGCGAGTCACAATGGGCTTCACCGCCGCCGCGGTCCTTCCGGTTCCAGGTGTCACAAGCATCATCTTCTCGCCGCAGGCTGCTGCCGCGCTGAAACTGCAACCAGTGACTCTGGGCTATGCGATTCCGCTGGACCAGGCGGTCTCTGACCGGGAGCAATCAGAGCTCTCCTCTCTCGCGAAGCAAACTCCGGGCCAGTTCAGCAACATCATCACGGTATCGTTTAACTACGGAATGTCTCGAGGCACGTCTTCGCTCGGTACCCTCATCGTCATAGGGTTCTCCGCCATCGCGATGATGCTGGTAATCATCCTGGCTGCGGCGGGGCTTCGCAGGGACAACGCCACGTTGTTGGCGATTGGCGGATTGCCTCGGCTGACCGCTTCCATCGCCGCGATTCAGGCGGCGATGACAACACTAATCGGTATGGGCAGCGGCGTGCTGCTGGGCCATCTGATGAACTTCGCCTTCGCCTCAAAGGACGAGTTCAGCGCAGCCGGGGACCTCCTCGAGGTCGGAACCGCCCAGTTCATGCAGCCAAGCCCGTGGTTAATCGGTGGAGTGGTTGGCATCGCGGCGCTCGCCGCCGCCGTGGCCTGGTTCATCCACCGCCCCGGCAGCACGCCGCCGGAGGTCGCACGTCGCAGGGACTAGACTCGGGGCAGCGCAGGGCTTGTTTACTCGCTGCTGCCCACCCACCTACCTCAACCAGAAAGGCCCCGACTCCCCCATGCCATCTGATCTGCATCGTCGATTGACCAGCCTCGATGGCAAAAGTTACGGGGCCTACAAGTCTCTACGGGGACCGCACAAACTCGAAGTCCCGCGCACCCGCGGATCCTCCACTCAGGCAGCAGACGTCACTCTGATTATCGACAAGGTGCAGTCCGACCCATACGCCCCGCCCTCGCGGGCGCGTGTGCGCATCAGCGTCGCCGATCTTCCCTTCGACGGCGCCTCTATCGAGAGCCCGGGCCACTTCAGCACCGCCGAACTCGATTACCTCTGCCGCCGCCTCGCCCGGGCCGTCGGAAACCGGGGACTGCACATCGACCGCCCCGGCCAGCAGGTCCTCCCCCGCACCGCCGTCACGGAACTCCACGGCAACGATGGCGGGGGCGTCGGCAAGCGAGGCGACGAACTACAAATCTGCCTAGAGATCCAACTGCCCGCCCGCGGCCGGCGAATTATGGGCCGCGAGGCCGCCCGCCTAATCTGCGAGGACCTCCCACGCGCGCTTGCCGACGCTATTTTCTCCGCCCCCGCGCGCGAACTCGACGCGGCCGCGAGCCTGGAGTACGACCAGGCATGCTTGCGTACAGCTGTCGCCGAGGCGGGCCTGATTGGATTCATTCCGGACCGCGCGATTTTGCCGCGCCGGGCGGGCAACAGCGAGCAGCCGAAGCCCGGCGCGAAGCCGTTTACCGCGCCGGAGACGCTGGCGCGCAAATTTGAATTGCCCTCCGGGCGGAGCGTGCGCGGAATGGGGATCCCGCGGGGCGTGACGTTGATTGTCGGCGGCGGCTACCACGGCAAGTCCACTTTGTTGTCTGCACTGGTCACGGGCGTTTATGACCATATCGAAGGCGACGGCCGAGAGCTGGTCGTCGCGGATTCCACCGCCGTGGCCCTGCGTGCCGAGGACGGCCGCGCGATCACGGGCGTGGACATCTCTCCGTTTATTAATGGGCTACCCTCCGGCGATGACACGACGCGCTTTTCCACGACGAACGCCTCCGGCTCGACCTCTCAGGCCGCAGGGTTGGTGGAGGCGCTTCAGGTGGGATCTCGCGTCCTGCTAATCGACGAGGACACCTCTGCCACCAACTTCATGATCCGTGACGAGCGCATGCGCGCCCTGGTACCGGACGAGCGCGAGCCGATTACGCCGCTGGTCGCACGCGTGCGTGAACTGTGGGACGAGCAGGGTGTTTCGACCGTCATCGTCGCGGGTGGCTCCGGCGCGTTTATTGACGTCGCGGATACAGTCATCGCGATGGACTCCTACCAGGCCCGCGACGTCACAGAGCGCGCGCGGGTGTTGCGCAAGGGTTCTGTTTCAGAGACTTCCGCCTCGGCGTTTGCCCAGGATGCTCGCCGATTCATCACCGCCGACCGGCCGGGTAAAAGCTCGAAGAATGGGCGCCCGCCGAAGCCTCCCCACGCCCGTTGCCGCGAGCTGATTCAGTACGGGCGCGAGGACCTAGATCTCCGCGCCGTCAGCCAGATTATGGATTCCTCGCAGACAGAGGCTATTGCCCGCATTCTCAACCGCGTGGTGGAACGGCTGGACGGCAACGCGGATCTGGCGAACGTACTCGCCGAGGAATACGTGGATTTTTGTCATTCGACCTTCGACGATGCGGCCGATAACCGCCACACCGGGCGACTCGCGCGCCCCCGCATCCACGAAGTAGCAGCGGCAATTAACCGCCTGAGAAACCTGCGGGTCTAAGGTCCCCTTGACCTTGACGTCGCGTCAAACACAAGGATTAGTCCCGTGAGCAACAACGATGGTCTCTACAGCACGTCCCCGTCAGGCCCCCAGGAACCCCACGAGTACACAATCGGAGAGATCGCCGAACTACTCGGCGTGACCACTCGCACCTTGCGGCATTGGGATTCGATTGGCCTGCTCAGCCCGGAGTATCGCACGTGGTCCGACTACCGCCTCTACACCGAGGATGATGTCGATTCCGCCCTAGAGATTCTGGTCTACCGCTCCGCCGGTGTTCCGCTTAAGGACATCGCGGAACTCGTGTCCGAGGAGGCATCCCCGAAGACTCGCCGTCAGCGGTTGCTCACGCAGCGCAATCTGCTCGTGGAGAAGATTGCGGATCTGCGCCGGATGGTCCGGTCGCTAGAGACACTGCTCAAGGAGGACACCACAATGGATACGGAGAAGAAGGCCGAGCTCTTCGGCCGAAATTGGCCCGAATATGAGGCAGAGGCCGAGCAGCGCTGGGGTGATACGCCCGAGTGGCAGCAGTCGCAGGAGGCCCAGAAAAACATGTCCGCTGGCGATTGGGCCGAGGTCAAGGCTGAAATGGAGGATTTCGTCTCCTCGCTTGCCGACGCCCACTCCCGCAACGTTGCTCCCGGCTCCGCCGAGGCAGCGCAACTTGTCGACCGTCACCTGGCGTCGATTACTCGCTTCTACGAGGCGGGACGTGAGAAGCAGGTTTTGCTGGCGCGCATGTACGTTGCAGATGCGCGATTCGACGAGATGTACCGGGGCCACTCCCAGTACCTGCTCGATCTCGTCGAGGCTCAGGCTCGTGCCGAAGGAATTGACCCGAACGAGGCGCAGTGGCGGTAGCCTCAGACACATGAAATTCATCGAAGCCAAGGACTTCACCGCCGACCACCCTTGGGGTGCAACGGACATCGCAACTCTGACTGGAGCAACCACTGTGCGCTTGCACTGGAGCGACCAGCCCTACAAGTGGCATGTCAATGACGGCGAGGAGGTTTTTGTAGTTCTCGATGGCATCGTCGACATGCACTACCGCAAAGACGGGCGTGAACAGGTTCATACGCTCACGCCCGGCATCATATGCTTCGCAGAGTCCGGCGACGAGCATGTGGCCCATCCTCAGGGCGAGGCCAGAATGCTTGTCATTGAAAAGGAGGGGTCGGTGTAGTGGGCGCGTTCGGCCGACCGTGTCCGCCTCTCTTCCGTTTTGCCAGCTTTTTGTAGGAAGTAAGGCGATTTTTGGCCACACTTCCTACAAAAAGCTGGCAAAAATTGTGGAGGGCGGGCCACCCAACCCAGCGCCCCCCTACGCCCGCCTAGTCGTCATCGTCATCGTCCTCGTCAAGCTCGAGCTCCGGGTCCTCCGCCTGGGCCTGCTCGTAGACCTCCTTGGCCGCCGAGAGGTTAATCGCGCCGATGACCAGCCCCACCACGATGTCCGGCCATGGGCTGAACCAGAATACGGTGACCACTCCGGCGGCGAGGATGAGGAGGTTGGCCAGGACGTCGTTACGCGCGGCCAGCCAAGCACCGCGTACAAGCGCGCTGTCGGCACCGCGCAGGCGCATCAACAGCAGCGCGCAGACCAGGTTAATCACCATGGCGACCACGGCAGTCGTGGACAGGGTGAATGGTTCTGGCGCCTCGCCGCTAATCATCTTCCAAATCGCGATGCCGAATGCCGCAATCGCCGGAATCAGAATCAGGCCGGCCAGTCCAAAGCTCGCTTTCCGACGGCTCGCCAGCGACCACCCAAGGGCCGTGAGCACCAGCAGGTTGATGAGGAAGTCCTCGAGGAAGTCTGCGGCGTCGGCGAACAGCGCGGCGGAGCCAATCACCGAGGCAATGACCAATTCAAGGAGGAATCCGAACAGGTTGAGCCCCGCGACCCAAGCGACGATTCGCCGGGCGCGGTGGTCGAGAGTTTTTGAACTAAACACCGAAGTAGTTTAGCGAAGTGTCCACATGGTTACCCTCAATCCGGATGCGTCACGACTGCTCGGAGGCGGTACGTAATCCCCTACAGCCGCAACGAGCTAAGCGGAGCACCATAATTTTGTATGACGAGTACACAAAATACTTCGGACGCAAACCCCACCACCTACCATTCCGAGATGAAGGTCCCCGGAGGAAAGCTGGTGATCGCGGATGTGAGCACCCACGGCGACACGATCTCTTTACTGAGCGTCTCCGGTGACTTCTTCCTCGAGCCGGACGAGGCCTACGACATTATTAACGACTCCCTTCTCAGCGCCCCAGCCAGCGACGATGCCGAGCACCTGCAGGCCCGCCTCGACGCGGCGCTGAAGGTCTTCGAGGACCGCGACGGCCACAAGGTGAAGCTGCACGGCTTCGACACTCACGTCATCGCCCAAGTTATCCGCCGCGCACTCACGCAGGCCGTAGACTTCACGGACCTCACCTGGGAAATCATCCAGCCGGGCGTCCTGCCCACGGTCATGAACGTCGCACTGGACGAGGTCTTGCTCGACCAGGTCAACTCCGGGCAGCGCGGCCCGACGCTGCGATTCTGGGACTGGGAGGACCGGGCAACAGTCATCGGTTCTTATCAGTCGTATGTCAACGAGCTGGAACCCAGTGGCGTCGAGAAGCACAATGTGCAGGTTGTGCGGTGTATCTCCGACGACGGCAAAATCGGCGGTGCGGCCCAGAAGTGCCGCGGCAACACCGTGCTGCACCATGTGACCATGAGTTACGACATCGATGCCGACAAGATGATGGAGGTCCTGCGCATCGGCAAGGAGAAGATTGCAGATAAGGGCCTGCGCAGCGCGAAGAAGCGCGTCGATCCGTTGCGACGCCAGACCGGAGCCAGCCGCGCCGAGGTCATCGACACTATGAAACGGACATTCGCCAACCGCTATGGGGCCACCGAAGCACAGCTTTCCGACGATGACTTTGCCGCCTCCTAATGCCCCGCCCCTACTTCAGCCGGTACTTCAGCGCACCGGAGGGACACCGATCGATGTCTGCAGCGATATCCTCGGGGCTGGCCGCATTGGAATCAATCCACGGCCGCCGGTCGTAGTCGAACACGTCGGCATTGCCATGACCGCAATTCCTCGAGTGCTGACAGACTTCGGCATTCCAGCAAATGGTGACACCATCAGCTTCGTAAGCTTTGTAACCTTCCGGCTGACTTTCGACTTGCCAGCTTTCCATATGAGTTCTCTCCTCACTTACTCTGAGGCTACAGCACGCGTCAGATTCCAATGCAGCACCGCCGGACGGTCGTGATAGCGACCAAGTACCGACAGGGATGCCGTATTCAGCGGGAATGACGCACCGAGCGTAATCGGAAGTTCCAACCACACAGTTGTCAGAGCACGCAGCGAGTGCCCGTGCGCGAAAACAATCGCCTTCTCGACACCCGATTCTTGGACCCGCTTTACGACGCGTCTCACCCTCTCACGCACCTGATCAGCAGTTTCTCCCCCGGGGACTCCATGCGTCCAGATTTGCCAATCTGGCACAGCCTTGTGAACCTGCTCCGAGGTAATCCCCTCGTAGTCGCCGTAGAACCACTCGGCGAGGTCATCGTCGACCTCGAAATTGTGAAAGCCCGCCAGCCGAGCGGTTTCCTGGGCACGCCGACGCGGCGATGCCAAGACCAAACCGAAGTCATTGGTGTCGAGCCACCCATCGAGGGCCTTCGCTTCTTCACGACCGTGATCGGTCAACGGCAAGTCCGTGATGGAAGTGTGCTGCCCGGAGCGTGACCACTTAGTTTCGCCATGGCGCACGAGGAACAAATCAGTCATGCCACGAGCATAGGCCGGGCCATAAAATCCTGACCGACTACGCCCGCTCCGCGACGATCTCCATCGCCTGGTCCGCAAGCTCCTCACCTGCGCCGTCGTAGAGGTACACGGCTACGTCCGCGCCGCCGTCGACAAGCACATTTTTGAACTTAAGTACCTTCGTGGTGCTGGCGATGACACCGCTGGTGTCGTAGCGGCGAATGTTCTCCACCATGTCGACGCTGTCACTGTGGCCGGGCAGAGCCAACACGTAAAGCTTCGGGCGTTGCTCGAGCTCGATGCGCCGCCAGAGCTCGGTATCTGTAACATCCCCGGAAATGATGTTGTAACCGAGCCTGCGCAGGCGCTCGATTCGATCCTCATCGAAGTCGATACCGTAGACGTTGAGACCATATTCCTCAGTTAGGCGCCGGTAGACGCCCACTCCTACGCGCCCCATCCCGAGGACGAGAGCATCGGCGCCCACAACCTTCACCGGGCGCTCATCCGGGACAAGCCGCTCCGCCGGTGTTTCCGGCACCACGCGCTGAAGAACCTTCAGAATTTGCTCTTCCTTCGCCATGATTACCGAGCTGAGAATAAAGCTGCCCGCGACCGCGACTGCCATTATCGACGTCCACGACTTCGGCAACACACCCTGCTGCACTGCGACGGCCATGACAATCAGGCCGAATTCCGAGTAATTCGCCAACGTCAACCCCGACAATGCACTGGTACGAGCAGACATGCCGATACGCTGCAGAATCACAATGAATATGGCAGCCTTGGCGACCAGGAACGCCACCAGGATTCCGGCAATGAGGAAACCGCCGGCGTCGGGAAGCCCGCCGAGACCGATCTGAATAAAGAAGGCGACCAGGAGCAGTTCGCGGACACTGATGAGGGCTTTCGACAGGCGCTCAGCGACCGGATGCCCGGACAGGATAATGCCGGCGATCATCGAGCCCAGCGAGCCCGACAGTCCGGCGAGCTCAAACAGCGAGTATGAGGCGACCGCGATGCCAATGCCGGTGAGGACCAGCATCTCGGTGCGGAACATGCGGTCCGGCATGCGCGCGGCGATTGGCCTAAGCAGCAACAACAGCGGCAGCGCCAGGGCCCATACCTCCGGGGTCTTCCCCGACGAGGCGACCAGAACGCCAACGGCGATGATGTCTTGCAGCACCAGGACGCCGATAGAAATGCGGCCGACGGCGGAGCCACCACGGTTTTGGCTTTCCAACTGGCTCATCACAAATACAGTGGAGGAAAAGGACGTGGCAATTCCTATGTAAATCAGCGCGGTGACAGATAGCCCGGTCAGCTCGCGCAGTGGCAGGAACCCCGCAAGACCGAATAGGACCGCGAAGATGGCGGTATTCGCAATCGCGTGCCCGAGCCCTGACGAAATCACGCGTGGACCAGCGATATCCCTCGG
Organism: Corynebacterium lactis RW2-5; assembly: GCF_001274895.1. NCBI lineage: Bacteria > Bacillati > Actinomycetota > Actinomycetes > Mycobacteriales > Corynebacteriaceae > Corynebacterium > Corynebacterium lactis. The sequence continues at coordinate 861,187 of NZ_CP006841.1, read as the reverse complement.
GTTTAGCTTCAGCCCGATAGTAAACAGCAGGGTCGTGGTGCCGAGCTCAGCCAAAGAATCGATGAAGGGAATCTTCTCCAACCCCACCGCGCTAATGGCGAAGCCTGCGCCCAAGAAACCAATCAGCGGGGGCAGGCGCAGCATCGAGGCGCCCAGTCCCCCGATGATGGAGAACAAAATCGCGATGAGGTAAATGGATTCCACGTACTTAGGTTAGCGTGATTTCTCTCATCAACATTTTGAGTTACTGAACTTTCGCCAGCGCCTGCTCAATGTCGGCGATGAGATCGTCCGCGTCCTCAAGCCCGATGGAGAGTCGAACCAGACCCGGCGTGATGCCGACCGACGGTAGCTGCTCATCCGGCACCTGGCGGTGCGTTGTCGAGGCCGGGTGCAGTACACAGGAGCGTGCATCGGCGACGTGAACCTGTCGGGTGACAATCTCCAGCGCATCCATGAAGGTGGTGCCTGCCTCGCGTCCGCCCTTCAGGTCGATGGTGACAACACCCGATGCACCCTTTAGGTACTTCTGTGCCGTGGCGTAGTACGGCGAGGACTTTAGACCCGGGTAGCGCACCTCGTTTAGAACATCGGAACGGGTCTCCAAGTATTCGGCAATCTTCTGGGCGTTGTCGCAGTGACGCTGCATGCGCACGTCCAGGCTTTCCAGCGAATGGTTTAGCATGAACGCCGAGTGCGCCGCCGGGTAGGCACCGAAGTCGCGCTGGAGCTGCATGCGGGCCTTAATCACGAACGGCGCCGGCGCGTAATCCTTGGTGTAGACAACACCACGGTAGGACTCGTCCGGCTCCGTGAAGCCCGGGAACTTACCGTTGGTGTAGTCGAACGTGCCGGCATCGACGATCATGCCGCCGACCTGGATCGCGTGGCCATCCATGTACTTCGAGGTGGAGTGCACGACCACGTCGGCACCGTGCTCGATGGGCTTGCACAGCACCGGGGTTGCGAAGGTGGAATCCACGATCAGCGGCACGCCTTGGCTGTGTGCGATGCGGGCGAACTTCTCGACGTCCAGGACGCTCATCGCCGGGTTGGCAATAATCTCGCCGAACAGCGCCTTCGTGTTCGGCTTGAAAGCTGCCGCAATCTCCTCCTCCGGAGCGTCCTGATCCACGAAGATGACCTCGATGCCAAAGCGCTTGAGGGTGGTGGCGAAAAGGTTCGAGGTGCCGCCGTAGATCTCCGACGAAGCGACGAAGGAGTCACCTGCGGAGCAGAGGTTCATAATCGACAGGGCCGTCGCCGCCTGCCCCGACGACGTCGCCATCGCCGCAGCCCCACCCTCGAGGTCTGCGACCTTAGCCTCCACTGCCATCACGGTCGGGTTGGCGAAACGCGAGTAAATCAGGGCATGGGTCGGCTCATCGAAAACGGCCGCGATGTCGTCGGAGGAATCGAAGGTGTACGTCGTCGACTGGACGATAGGAACCTGACGCGGATCCGTATTGCCCGGAACATACCCGGAGTGGACGAGCTTGGTCTGATCTTTCATGCGAGGAAAACGCCTTTCAATCGGTTGAACCCTCATTGTAGGACCTCCCTCACAGTCCGCGAGGAAGATTGCCCCTTCACACCCCTGCCTCTATAAACTGGACAGGTGATTATCCTCGTTCAATTTGCCGTGCTCGCAGCCCTTATCACGCTTGGCACGGCCCTTTTCGGGCGCACTCGCAAAGCCCTGCTCCGAAGCGCTGCCATTGGGCTCACAGCAAACGCCATCGCCGTAATCTTCTTCCTCTTCGCAGTCGGGAAGACTGCTCTCTACGGTGGCTCCCTCTCGCTGGGGCTCACCGCCGTCTACTGCTTTACGACGCTCATCTTCGGCGGCACCCTGTTCTTTCTGGTCAAAACAGGATTCGCCAAGGGCTTGCTTGTTGAGCGACGACGTTACGGGCGCGCCCCGAGGACCCGCAGTTTCTTGTCATTCATTGCCGGTGCCGTACTGGGCTTCCTGATTGGCCTGTTCTTTTTCGTACCGCTCTGGTTCGGCAAGACCTTCGGCGACATTCGCGCAGATCACTTCATGTTCCTGCTCACCGAAGGCGGCGGAGAATCCACGCAGGAGCAGGACCTCGCGGTCCTCAACCTCATGGTTGTACCCGTTATTGCTACCGCGGTTATTGGCGCCTGCCTGGGACTAATTCACGCTGCCGTTAGGTTCGGGAAGGTTAAGACCGAGCGGGCGTCGGAAAGCAAAGGTTTTGGACTGCGCGGGCCGGTGCTGACGGCGATGTCCGCGCTGCTTGTTGGGTCGGTGGTGTTTGCCTTCAACACGGTTCCGCTGGCAGGAATACTGCGCCAGGAGTTTTCACACTCGGACTATATCCAGGCCAATTACGTGGCGCCGACCGCGGAGAACGTCCAGATGCCGGAGAAGAAGCGGAACCTGATCCATATCTACATGGAGTCGGTCGAGAACTCGTACTACTCCAAGGACATGGGCGGCTACATGGATGAGAATCTGATGCCCGAACTCGCAGAGCTGTCCAAGACCGGTGTCTCCTTCTCGCACACTGATAAGTACGGCGGGCCGCAGCAGCTCTACGCGTCGGGGCACTCGATTGCCGCGATGGTGAACATGTGGGCAGGCGTGCCGATGCTGGCTTCCGGCGCAGGCGACGGCAAGCAGATGTCCTACCCGGACTTCACCACCACCGGCGACCTGCTTCACGACGCCGGCTACGAGACAGAATTCATGCTCGGCGCCAGCGCCAAGTGGGGCGGGCTGGGCGACTATTACCGTAGGCACGGCGACTTCCACGTCTTCGATTACAAATACGCCAAGTCGCAGGGGCTGATTCCGCAGGACTACCACGTGTGGTGGGGCTTCGAAGACGACAAGCTTTACGAGTTCGCGAAGACCGACCTGACACGTCTGGGTGAGGGATCGAAGCCGTTCTACTTTGTTTTGGAGAATGCGGACACACACTTCCCCGATGGCTACGCCTCACCGAAGATGACGGATCGGCCCTATGCGAGCCAGTATGCGAATGTGATCAAGTACTCGCAGGAAGAAACCGTCAAGCTGATTCAGTGGATCCAGGCGCAGCCGTGGTCCAAAGACACCACGATTGTTGTGACGGGCGACCACCGCTCGATGGATAAGCACTTCTTCGAAGGCTGGGATGAGGACTACAGCCGCACGGTTGTAAACTTCATCCTGAACCCGGTGCAGGGAACGGACCAGCCGGATTCGGTGACTAAGAACCGCCAGTACGCGCCCTTCGACCTCTTCCCCACGATCCTGTCCTCCATCGGAGTCAAGGTTAAGGGCGATCGTCTGGGGCTTGGCACCGACCTGTTCAGTGGTCGGAAGACGCTGGTAGAACGCGACGGTGTGTCGAAGCTGAATGAGGAATTTTCCAAGAACTCGGAGTTCTACGACTCACACCGCGAAACTAAGGCCGCGACACCGGATATTAATCAGGACAGGAAGTAGGGCTGGTGGGATTGGTGCGAACGAAGCGAGGTTAGCTCTGAGATGAGCCGCGGGTCTGCTTACGGGCATCGGCTCGGCGGTACAGCAAAGCCAGCAGACCACCGGAGATGTTGTGCCAGACGCTAAAAACTGCTGCCGGTAGCGCGGACAGCGGCGAGAAGTAAGTGGTTGCCAGGGTTGCAGCAAGTCCGGAGTTCTGCATCCCTACCTCGACCGAAGTAGTGCGCGCTGCGCTTTCGTCGAGCTTCAGGAGTTTTGCAGCAAAGTAGCCGAGAACATAGCCGAGCGCATTGTGCAGGAACACAATCGCAAGCACGAGAAGGCCCGCTTGCGCGAGAGTGTCTGCAGACTTGGATACGACGGCAGCGACGACATAAGCGATGCCAAAGACAGAAATCCATGGCAGTGCTGGCAGAATCTTGTCGACGTTCTTTCGCAATAGCATCCTGACGACTAGTCCCAAGACAACTGGTACGAGGACCATTTTTACTATGGAAATCGACATCGCCGATGCAGACACTGGCAGGTACTGACCGGCCAGCCACAACGTAAGCAGCGGAGTGAAGATTGGTGCGAGCAGCGTCGAGATTGTGGTCATGGCGACGGACAACGCCACATCCCCCTTGGCCAGATAAGAAATCACATTGGAGCTTGTTCCGCCCGGCGCAGATCCGACCAATACGACGCCAACCGCGAGTTCGGACGGTAGGCCGAAGACCTTAACCAGCATTATCGCCAGGGCGGGCATGATAACAAACTGCGCTATCACGCCTATTAGTACTGGCAACGGACGCTTTGCGACATAGCCGAAATCAGGCAAAGTCAGCGTAAGTCCCATTCCGAACATGATGATGCCCAATGCAATTGTCACCTGACCGGAATACGGCTTAACAGCCTCCGGAAGCAGGAAGCCAAGCGCAAATGCAACAAGGATAATAACTGGGAATACCGTGACAGCGAGTTTTGCAGAGGAGTCTTCTTTGCTCACGACGGTGTTTGACGAAGTAGACATGAGTTCTCGGTTCTAGTTGATACTTTTTGCAGGCTAGTGGAACCACCAAGATGCGTTTCACTATGTGATATTTTTATCCCACCTAATGGGATGAGCGCAAAAATGATTCAGCCCAGAACCGATACAAGACCTAAAGTCCCAGCACCTTACAGCGGTGCTGCTCGTCGCATTGTCAAATCTCAGCTCATCTAGCAGTGCACATGCGGCAGCTCGAGGATCCTAGAATAATTAGGCAAATGAGCCACTCGGGAATTAAGGCGGAAAAATACAACTGTGGGCCAACAGACCTCGTAGGCACTCCAGATGAACTTCGCGGACGGCTTTCGAAAGATGCCCGGGCCAGACTAGAAGCGGCAATTGCTGAAATTGTCGCCGTTGAAGCACCCATCCAGCTAGATGCTCTAATCCGCAAAGTTGGCAAGAGGTTTGGATACAAGCGGGTACCGCGTAATCGCCAGCGAACTATTGCATACCGCATTCCTGGTGGAGTTTTGATTAAAGAAGGGAACCGCTCGTTCGTTTGGAGAGAAGGATCTTCCGCTGCAACTTGGAGAGCATACCGAGTAAGTAATGGAGGCCGAACTGTCAGCGAGATTCCGACCACTGAATTAGCTAACGCTCTAGTTTCAGTTGCAGAAAACTCAACAACAGCACTCGACCATGAAGGCCTCTACCGAAAGACGATAGCCCTATTTGGGCTGTCTCGCCTGACCGCTAAGTCAATTGACTATCTCGAGGAGGCTTTAGTCCTGGCTATTATTCGCGGTGATTTAGTGGATGAAGGAGCCCAGGTTTCCCCTACCTCAAGTGCCCTAAACAGCTCAGAAGCAGTTGAAGTTATAGAAGTCTCAGCAGGAGAAGAACCAGAGTACGAGACTCTGAGTGAAGACTCCGAAGTAGTAGCGAAACAGAACGATTCTCTAGAGGTAGCGCCCGGCATTACATTCAAGTGCTGGAGTTTGAAACCCGGCACATCGATTTCTCCTTTGGTCGGAAACCAAAGAAAAGGAATTTATGTACTCGAATTTGAAGACTCGCATCGCTATGTCGGTTTGACGAATGACATTGTCACCCGACTTAGCACTCATCGTCACGGGTCTGCGCATCACTCTGCCTGGGATGACATCGTTACTCTTTGGTTTAGGGAAATGCCTGAAGGAGACCTTCGCCAAGCCGAGCGCGAAGAAATTCAGCGACAGCTCTCATTAGGCCACAAGCTGCGGAACAAAGTGATGAACTTCGGGCATACCCAGGGAAGCGCTCTCGATGTTGAAGTGGCTATCGAATATCAAAAGCATTGGCTTCTAGGTGATGGCGAATACGAGTTGCCGGACTTGGAAAGCCGCATGCATCTGAAATCCAATCAAAAAAGTAAGCTTTTGTCGCACGTACCGAAGGATGTCCCTGAAGAAATATATGAGTGCGTACTTGACGACATTTCGTTTTTCCTGAGCGCAATCATTCCCAATGCTGTAAGTCTCGAGAAGAAATACTGGACCATTTCCGACTGGCCAAGTACAGCAGGCGGACGCCTGGCAACGCTAAACGTCGGTGCGCTCGAATTCGCCTATTTCCCTCGTCGTCCTTTTACAGACCCGAGCAGTTTTTCGGACGATACCGATTACTTCGTCTTCTTCAATTTGCCCGCGGACATAATGGATTTTGGAGACGAAATCGACCTGAACGAAGTAGAAGTCAGCTTTAAGACCGATACTTTCACTGGCGTAGCGGCAAAAATGATCTACCCGATGGTGGAGACAACCCACGTGGGAGTTCCCGTCGGCTTTGTCAGAGACTTTTTCGAAAACGACCCAGAAATGCTGCCGAAAGCAAGACAATTCGCAATCGACCTAATGGCATACCGCGATTCCGGAATTTTCCGTCGATTCCACAGCTCTGCTCTGACCGACGAAGTCTTCGAGCACTACCGGAAGAACCGGTAGCCCCCCCCCCTGCGTCCTACTTCCCCTCGTCCGTGCTCAGTGCCGCCACGAATGCCTCCTGCGGTACCGACACCGAGCCGATGTTCTTCATGCGCTTCTTACCGGCCTTCTGCTTCTCCAGCAGCTTGCGCTTACGGGAGATATCGCCGCCGTAGCACTTAGCCAGAACGTCCTTGCGTAGCGCACGGATATTCTCGCGGGCGATAATCTTCGAGCCAATAGCGGCCTGAACCGGCACCTCGAACTGCTGGCGGGGGATCAGCTCACGCAGCTTCTTGGTCATCTTGTTGCCGTACCACTGCGCGTTGTCTCGGTGAACAATCGCGGAGAAAGCATCCACGGCCTCTCCCTGCAGCAGAATATCGACCTTGACCAGGTCCGCCAGCTGCTCGCCGGCCTCCTCGTAGTTCAGGGAGGCGTAGCCCTTGGTGCGGGACTTCAGCATGTCGAAGAAGTCGAAGATAATCTCGCCCAGCGGCATCTTGTAGCGCAGCTCGACGCGATCTTCGGACAGGTAGTCCATGCCGCCCATTTCACCGCGCTTTTGCTGGCACAGCTCCATGGTGGTGCCCACGAAATCACTTGGCACGATAATCGTACACTTGACCACGGGCTCATAGACCTCGCGCAGCTTGCCCTCCGGCCAGTCGCTCGGGTTATGGACGGTGATCTCCGAGCCGTCCTCTGCGACCACGCGGTAGACAACGTTCGGCGCGGTGGAAATCAGGTCCAGGTCGAATTCGCGCTCCAGGCGCGCACGGGTGATTTCCATGTGCAGCAGGCCCAGGAAGCCGCCGCGGAAACCGAAGCCGAGCGCCACAGAAGTCTCGGGCTCGAAGGTCAGGGAGGCGTCGTTAAGCTGGAGCTTTTCCAGTGCGTCGCGCAGGTCGGGATAGTCCGCCTGAGAGATTGGGAACAGGCCCGAGTAGACCATCGGCTTCGGGTCCTCGTACCCCTCGAGCGGCTCCTCGGCGGGCTTCGAATTCAGGGTGACGGTATCGCCGACCTTCGACTGACGGACGTCCTTCACGCCGGTAATGAGGTAGCCCACCTCACCGACGCCCAGGCCAGAGCACTTCTTAGGCTGTGGTGAGACCACGCCGATCTCCAACAGCTCGTGCTTCGCACCCGTGGACATCATCTGGATGACATCGCGCGGCTTCAGCTGGCCATCAACCACACGGATGTAGGTGACCACGCCACGGTAGGTGTCGTAGACGGAGTCGAAAATCATGGCGCGAGCAGGCGCGTCCGGGTTGCCGACCGGCGCCGGAACCAGGTCGCAGACGCGGTCGAGCAGCTCCTCAACGCCCTCGCCGGTCTTTCCGGAAACGCGCAGGACATCCTCCGGCTCGCAGCCGATGATGTGCGCAATCTCGTCTGCGTACTTCTCCGGATCTGCGGCCGGCAGGTCGATTTTGTTCAGGACCGGAATGATTTCCAGGTCATTTTCCATGGCGAGGTACAGGTTCGCCAGGGTCTGCGCTTCGATGCCTTGGGCGGCGTCGACAAGCAGAATCGCGCCTTCACACGCCTCGAGTGCACGCGAGACCTCGTAGGTGAAGTCGACGTGGCCAGGCGTATCAATCAGGTGTAGGACAATCTCCTCGCCCGCGTGCTCACCGGTCTTGGGCACCCACGGCAGGCGTACGTTCTGCGCCTTGATGGTGATGCCGCGCTCGCGCTCAATATCCATGTTGTCCAGGTACTGGTCGCGCATATCACGCGCTTCCACCACGCCGGACAACTGCAGGATACGGTCCGCCAGAGTGGACTTGCCGTGGTCAATGTGCGCAATGATGCAGAAATTGCGAATCCTTGCCGGGTCCGTAAAAGTCTGCTCCGCAAAATTCTTGGTCACGTTGGGTCTACTCCGAAAATCTCGAAAGGGGTCAAAAAGGGCCTACACGAGCATCACGCGCAGCCTCCAGTCACGGCTAATACTACCTACTGATTTGCCCCGCACTAAACAGCACTTGCACACTTAGCCACTAGACTTGGTCACCATGAGCCCCACTTCCCACACCGATTCCGACGACGCTTCCCGCGACAGATGGATCCGACGAGTCCGCCGTCGTTTCGGCAGGCGCCTTTTCGCTGGAACCGAGTGGTTCCGTGGCCCGGACTCTCTGGATGGGGCGCTCGAGCAGCTCAACTCACTGCTCGGCTTGGGCACCACAGGCTCGCTTTCCGACGACTCTTCCGAGGCAATGTTGAGCCACCGTGAACCCGCAACGGTTGCCCGGCCAAGTGCCGAGCTGGCGCGCACGATTGTTTATGCCCCGGACATGGACGGCCAGGCCGATCCGGGAGAAGTGGTGTGGATCCCGGTCCAGCTGGAGGGCGAAAATGCACCGCTGAGAGAGCGCGCCGTGGTGGTTATCGGACGCCAGAACCAGAACCTTTTGGGCATGCTCATTTCTTCCAGACAGGAGCACGCTGACCAGCCGGAATGGATTTCCATCGGCAGTGGCTCCTGGAACGTCGACCCGAAGCCGTCGTGGGTCCGCGTCGACCGCATCCTAGAGGTCCCGGAATCCGGGATTCGCCGCGCAGGCGCAGTGATGCCGCGCAAGCGCTTCGATCTCATCGCAGCGCGCTTGCGCGCGGACTACGGCTGGAGCTAGGCCCAGGTGGGACAGTGCCGCCTACACAATAGCCCTGGTTAGGGGTTGTGCGCCTTTTGTGCTAGAGTTTTTCGAGTTGTCCACACGGACTCTTGACTGATGTGCGCGGGCAGGACCTTGGGTTCGCGTTTTTCATCGGTTGCGCCGTTTTAGAGTTTCCCTTTCACGGCTAATCACCCCCGGCGAGATCGGGGCGAGGTTGATGAGGGAATAACGGTGGCCAAATAGGAATTTTGGTGGTGTCGGTGGCAATCCCAACTACTACGGATACAAGAGGTATTCACGATGGCAAACATCAAGTCCCAGATCAAGCGCGTTAAGACCAACGAGAAGGCTCGCCTGCGCAACCAGTCGATCCGCTCCGCAGTCCGTACCGAGATCCGCAAGTTCCGCGCTGCTGTTGAGGCCGGCGACAAGGCTGCTGCTGAGGCTCAGCTGCGCGTTGCTTCCCGCAAGCTGGACAAGGCTGTCACCAAGGGCGTCTTCCACCGCAACACCGCGGCTAACAAGAAGTCCGGTATGGCCAAGGCTTTCAACAAGCTCGAGGGTTAATTCTCACGGCCTGGCCTAGCGCCGGCTTTTGAGGTATTTCCGGCATCTTGCGCCGTGAATGAAGCGCCGTCCTCCCCCACGTTCCGTGGGGGGCGGCGTTTTTGCTTTTATTCCCGCTTACCTGCGGTGCGACTGCTGCGCTAGGCGAGCGATCTCCACTACCGAGCGCTCCAGAGATACCTCCGGAGTCGCAGACGCTCCCTTCGTATCCGCGTCCAGCTGAGCCGCGACCACTACGGCCCTCGCGATCGCAGGCGTCGACCAGGCCGATGCCAGCCGCTGCGTCTTTTCCAGCTTCCACGGCGGCATCCCGTATCGGTGCGCGTCCCGGCGCGCGTTGATACCCCGCGCCCCGTGCAGACGCGCTACGTCTCCGACCATTCCCGTCAGGGCTGCGGCCAGCAGCGGGGCTGCCATTCCCAGCTGCAGGGCGCGTCGCATCTTCGCCAGCGCCTGTCCCCCGTTCCCGCGCAGTGCCAGCTCGGCAATCTCGAAACCCGAGACCTCCGCGGATGCGCCGTAGTAGGTGCGCACCGCCTCCGCCGTTACCTTTCCCGCAGTATCGGCGCACAGCTGCGAGATTGCGGTGGCCAGTTCCCTCAGGTCGCTGCCGACTGCGTCCAGCACGGTGTCGATCACATCGCGGCGCACTTTTACCCCGTGCGACGCGAACTCCTCGCCTACGAAACCGGGTAGGTCGCCCTTCTTCAAAGGTTGCGCCTCGAAGAAGCGAACCCCCATCTTCCGCAGGTCCGCCACCATTTTCTTCTGCCGCCCCTCGCCGCTGTGCAGCAGGATTAGGGTGATGCCCGGCGCGGGGTCTTTCACCGCGCCCATCAGCAGCGCGGCGGGTTCCTTGCCCGCGTCGTTGCAGTCCGTCACGACGATGATGCGGTCATCACCGAATAGCGATGGGCTAAATAGTTCCACTGCGTCCACCGCAGTCATGTCGCCAGCGCGGATTGTCGTCACGGGAACCGAGCGTCCTCCCGGATCGGATTCGGTGGCCGCAGCTGCGCGGACGGCAGCGACAATCGCGAGCCGAGCACGATCTTTCAGCAGCTCTTCCTTGCCCACAATGAGATTCACGGGCGACGCGGCTCCCAAGCGACATCCTCCTGCCATCGGCCGGGGAGGCACCCCCGGTGCTATAGTCCAACGTCGACTCTCGCGTTGGTTCCATTGCCGTAAATTCTACGCTGCCACGTGTCGGAACCATGAGCTCCCCGCCATACGCTGCCATCAGGATACAGCGTCTGAGGCCCATCCCTGACGGGGCACACTAAGGGAGTTCCCTGCGGAGTCAACACCACCTGCCGGACGCGCCTGCCGCACTCAACCGCCACAAACCACAGGGGCTCACTTTCGCTTGCCGACGTCTGCCCCACCGCAGCCTTGTCCACATAGGACGGCGACTCCACCACCTTCGCGCGTGCCTGGGCAGCCGTGACCTGACGGGCCCGTACTTGACTCAGCCCCAGCGCCAGGCGACACCGACGGCTCACGCTGCGGTCAACACTCCCCGGCGCCGGTGGCGCCGGAGCCGGCGATCCCCTGGCATCGACTACGGAAATAATAAAGACCGGGCCGTTATCCTCCCAGCACACCGCTGCGCTCCACCCGGGTGCTGCCCTGGGAATATCGAGGCCGAAGATGCTCGTCACGCCGAAGACTACCGCGGTAGCGGTCGCTGCGGTCGCTGCCACGTTGGTCATCACGGCGGGCCATAGCCAGAGCGTCGTAAAGCAAAGGGCGGTGAGCAGGCAGGACACGGCGATTCCGCGGGTGTCGGTGGCCGGTGCGACGGCAGAGGATAAGGCCGCCGCGACGTGGTAGATCCACCATGCGAAGGGGGCGGCGAGGTAGGCCATCGCGGTCGATAGCCACGACAGGCCGAGCGCTGCGGCGAAGGCCGCTAGAGAACCGGTGATGGTCACGGGAGCAACCGCAGGAGCGGCGAGGAGATTAGCAACCAGGGACACGTTGCTAACCTGGCCGACCAAGAGCCCGAGCACGGGAACGGTCACGCAATGCGCGACGACGGCCACCGCCACCGCCCGGACAATCGGCGCAGGCAGGGAGGCGAACCGGTGGTAGAGAATCAATCGGCGAGCCAGTGGCTCCGCGAGGAGTACGAGGCCAGCGGTCGCCGCAACGGACAGGGCGAAACCCACGGAAACCGCCAGATCGGGGAAGGCGATAACCAGGCCGATTACCCCGGCGGACAGCGCGGCAATCGACTGCCCCGAGCGTCCCATCAGAATTGCGACCAGCCCCACCGTGCCGGTCACTGCCGCCCGCAGCACGGAGGGCTCGGCCCCGACGACCGAGACAAAACTCGCCAGGACTACAGCTGCGGCCGCAACGCGCAGCCGAGGCCCGGCCCAGCTCATTGCCAGCATCACCGCCCCGACGACGAGGGCGACATTGGCCCCGGATACCGCCGACAGGTGTGACAGCCCGGAGTCATTGAGCATCGTCTTGTCCGCAGGGGTGAATCGACTCTCGTCGCCGATGGCCATCGCGGGAAACAGGCGGTCCGGACCGTACCAAAGTTCAGAGGAGCTATCCCGGAGTGTTTCCCGAACCCGCGCGGATATGCCCTGGGCGGGCTGGATTACCGTGGGCTCGCCACGAATTGTCAACTCCAGCCCGGCTACCGACGGTCGCGTCGACTCCTTAACCACCGCGGAAGCCTCGACCACGGTATCGCGGCGCAGATGTAGGAGCGCCTCGTCTCCGAAGACGGCGACTTTGCCGGGAAGCCCCTCCACGGTGGCGGTGGCGCTGGAGCCGAATTGCGTCAGCTCCGGGTCGCTGGCCAGCCGAAACTCAGTCGCGGCCACGCCACCGACTTCGTCGCTCAATGGATGCTGCTGTGCCCTGCGCAGCTTTATCCACGTCGACATTGCCGCCACAGCCACCACCAGCGCTGGAGCCACGAGCGTTGGCAGGGCCCGGTAAAAGAACATTATTGCTCGAATATTCCCGCTCGTCGTCAGCCTCGGCCACAGCGCGGTGATTGCAGCGACGAGCCCCAGCCCCGACACCGTCAACGCGGCGCCGAGGCCCGCCCGCGGAAACATCACCTGCGCTGCTACCGTCGCCCAGACGAGGGCCGCGGTCGGGACGAGCCGCATGTCCAGTGCAGCCCTGCCGAACAATCCCGGAGCGACGCCGCTTCTGGCGCGTTGGAGCTGATTCTCGCTAGACGGTGGCCGCATCTTTGAGCGCCTCGACCTTCGCCGGCCCGATCCCCGGAACTTCCTCAAGCGCATCGACGCTGGGGAAAGGGCCGTTCTTCTCCCTGAAATCCACTATCTTGGTCGCCGTCGCAGGACCGATTCCCGGCAGCTCCTCCAGCTGCGTTGCAGTGGCGGTGTTGATATTGATTGCCCCGCCCGATTGCGTCGCCCCCGATGGCGCAGCGCCCGAAATACCCGCACCTCCTACGCCTCCGGGTGCCACAGGCGCGGGTTCGACACCGACGACGATCTGCTGGCCGTCAGCAAGCGGAGCTGCGAGATTAACACTCGCGGGATTCGCCTCCGGCAGAAGCCCTCCCGCCTTGTCAATCGCCTCCACGACTCGCGCACCGGGCCGCACCTCGACGACCCCTGGCTTCGCGACGAGCCCCACCACCGATACGACCAGAGGTCCGGGCGGATTCTGGTTCTGGCCGCCGCCTACCGCTCCCGTCGAGCCACCTGACCCCGTTTCTCCTGACGACGCCCCGGCCCCGCCTTGCAACGTCGGCGCAACCTGCGGGGCCGAATCGGATGCAGCCGGAGGCGGCATCTGCACCGCGTCTGACGACGGCCACCACAGCGCCGCGATGCTGCCCATCGCAACCATGACTGCCACGATTACCAGCGCGAACGCGGCACGCGGCGTCAACGCCAGGCGACGGGTCGAAAAATCAATCGCCAGCTGTTCATCGCCATCGATTGGCTCCAGGCAGTCGGACAGTCTCTTGCGCAGTGTGCTCACGGGCCGTGACTGTAGCCGACTCCAGGCCCCAGCCCCGGCCGCATCAGCCGGAAAACATCCCGCCTGTGGATGGATACGGCGGTTGTGGACAACAGCCTACGAAGCAGCGTCCTGATCCGGCTCCTGCCCGAAGGCCGCCCCCTCGGGATCCGACTTATCCCGGCGGCGAAGGTCAGCAATGGCCCTCGCCAACCGGTCGGCCTTCTCCATCGCCAGGCGACGGTTTTCACTCCACGTCGGCAGCTTCGATGCGACCGTCGTAAACAGCGGCATCCCCTGCTCGTCAGTCACAACTGTGCGTTGCCCCGCCTCGCGGGCGGTAGCGCTGCCGTCTATATCCTCCGAGGAAGCCACCGCCGCACCGGCAGCGGTCGAGTCCGAGGCACCGTCGGCAAGCGAATGGAGGACGCTGGCCCCCAGCTCAGTGTGGAAATCGATTGCGGAGGTATCCGGCGAGCCCCCGGAGATAATCCCCACGGCGTAAGCTCCCGGGCCGGTGTGAGCGACGATCGAATCGGGCAGGCGCAAGATCTTGAAGCGGGTGCCCTCCGGAAGCGCCTCGGCCAGCATTGCCTGCAGCTCCTCCGCCTCCTCCGCGGCATCAGCGTGGTGCAGCAACACGTGAGTCGGACGGTCGACGTTGGTACTGTGCTCGACCGTCTGAGAGGCGAACTCGACCAACCGCTGCCTTACCTTCGCCTCGGTGCGACACTTCGCGACCAGCGCGAGTGATCCCTCCTTAATCCCGACAATTGGTTTAATCGCCAGTGCAGTGGAGATAACAGCCTGCCCGGTTGGTATGCGCCCGCCCTTGCGCAGCGGCTCCAGCTTTGGCACATAAAACCACAGCCGGTAGCGCTCGAGGACATCGCGTGCGACGTCGGCGACCTCTTCCCTGCTGGCACCGGCACGGGCAGCCTTGGCGGCAGCAATAGCCGCGGCACCCAGACCCGCGCCGATAGTTTCCGAGTCGATGACGGTCACGCCTTCGAGCACTCCCGCCGCGGTGACAGCATTCGCCCACGTAGCGGAAAGCCCCTTACTCATGTGAATTGCGACCACGCCGGCATCCCCGGCATCAGAGCTGGACCGCTCCAACGCACGGGCGTAGGCCGCGCATAGGGAAAGCGGACTAATCGCTGAGGTCGTTTCCTCGTCCTCCGCGACATTGTGGCCGACGGGGACGACCGTAATGTCCAGGCGCTTAGCCACTCTGGGTACGAGACAGGCGGTGTCGTCGACTACAATGCGGACAATTCCGTCACCCGGCATAGCCGCTCCCCTCCGCTCGGGCGGCGCCGAGGGTGGCCTCGAGCACACGGGCCTTAGCGTTGAACGCGTTGAGGTACCACTTGGTTTCGCCTGTGACGCGCGTGCGCTGCTCCATGTCCACCCAGGCTGTGTTGCCGAGACCGTTAAAAGTGCTGAAGTGGTCGCGGGGCATTCCCAGAAGCGCCGCGGCGGCCGCAGCAATCGCGCCACCGTGGGAGACGATAACGAAAGTGTCCGTCTCCCAGGCAGGATCCTGCGCGAGATCCGAAACTACCGCGAGCATCCGGTTGGACACCTCGAAGCGGGTCTCACCGCCCTCGGGAGCCCAGTGCATGTCGTGGCGCCAGCGGTCACGCATGCCGGGAAACTCCGAATCAATCTCCTCGTAGGTGCGTTCCTGCCACACTCCGAGGTTGGTCTCCCTCAGCCGGCTGTCCAACGTCAGCTCGACGCCTGTGGCCTCCGCCAGTGCACGGGCGGTCTCCGCAGCGCGCGACAGGTCGGAGGAGACGATGCGAGTGATGCTCTTCTCCGTCGTCGCTAGGTATTTCGCCGCCACCTCAGCCTGCGCCAGGCCGGCAGAGGACAACTGAGTATCCAGCTGCCCCTGCATCCTGCCCGTGGCGTTGTACGAGGTCTGCCCGTGCCTGAGCATAATCAGGCGCCGGCGCGTGCCCATGTGCGCTTCGCGAGCCGGAGCCACTTAGAACTCGTCCGAGTCCGGGTTCTGCGCCGCCAGAGGAATCTCGTCGATGGAACGGGCGTTACGAGCCGCGTCCTTTCCTTCCTCCACAGCCGCCTGCTCGAGGCCCTCGACCTCAATCCGCGGGCAGTCACGCCACAGACGGTCCAGGCCGTAGAAGTCGCGCTCCTCGTCGCGGAAGACGTGGACGACAATCTCTCCATAATCCAGGAGAGCCCAGCGCCCCTCGCGCACGCCCTCGCGGCGCACGGGCTTCGCCCCGGCCTCGCGCAGGTCGTCCTCAATCTCGTCGACGATTGCGTTGACAAGGCGCTCGTTATCTGCACTGACCAGTACGAACGCATCAGTGATAACAACCGGGCCAGACACGTCGAGGACCACCACGTCTTCGCCCTTCATTCGGTCGGCGGCCTTTGCGGCGATGGTGGCGAGTTCCACAGCGCGTGCTTGTGCAGTCACGAAGACTTCAGCTCCTTAAAAATTTCCCTGTCGGAGAGTCAATCAGATCTAAAAGTTGTACTTGTAATGTACCGCCCGGGCGAAGTTTTGCTAACTTTCGCTTGCCGACGCCGCGTGCGCCGTATTCCTTCCGCTGGTCTCGCAGGCCGATGTCGCCGGGCTGACGCTTCCAACCGTTCCCGTAGATGACTGGTACAAGCCACGTTTAGCAATGTACTGAACCACGCCATCGGGCACGAGATACCACACGGGCCGTCCCTGCGCCGCGCGTGCCCGGCAGTCCGTCGACGAGATTGCCATCGCCGGGATTTCAATCAGGTGCAGCCGACTAGTATCGAGCCCCTCCAGGTCCTCTTTGCGCAACTGAATGCCCGGCCGGGTGACGCCGACGAAGGTCGCGGCGTCGAACATC
Source organism: Corynebacterium lactis RW2-5 (assembly GCF_001274895.1). Taxonomy (NCBI): domain Bacteria; kingdom Bacillati; phylum Actinomycetota; class Actinomycetes; order Mycobacteriales; family Corynebacteriaceae; genus Corynebacterium; species Corynebacterium lactis. Next base: position 844,757 of record NZ_CP006841.1, on the reverse strand, counting down.
TCCTCCCAGTCCCGCCAGGTCATGATCTTCTGCAACGCATCCGCGCCGGTGATGAAGAATAGCTCCGCGTCCGGGTAGATGACCTTCAGGTCGCGCAGAGTATCCACGGTATAGGTGTCGCCGGGGCGGTCGATATCAACCCTGGACACCGAAAACTGCGGGTTCGACGCGGTGGCGATGACGGTCATGAGATAGCGGTCCTCGCTATCGGAGACCTTTCGGCCTCGCTTCTGCCACGGCTCACCCGTCGGCACAAACAGCACAAAATCCAGGTCGAAATGATCCGCGACCTCGCTGGCCGCGACCAGGTGGCCGTTGTGAATCGGATCGAAGGTGCCACCCATCACTCCGATGCGCTGCTTGCGCGCAGCTGACTTCGAATTCGTGCCGTCGGACATGTATGGCACTCTACCCCGTCGGAAACTCATAGAATTACTTTCTATGCACATCGAGGCACTATCGGCGAGCGCCCAGAACTACCTCAAATCGATCTTCACCCTTCAGGAGTGGACTGTCGATCCGGTCACGCCGTCCAACCTGGCCGATAGCCTCGAGCTTCGTCGCTCAACCGTCTCGGACCACGTGAGCCGGCTGAGCAAGCAGGGCCTCGTCGAACACGAACCCTACCGGGGCATCGAATTGACTGCGCTCGGCCGCGAGCTGGCGCTTCAGATGGTTCGCCGGCACAGGCTGATTGAAACTTTCCTCTTTAAAAAACTCGGCTACACAATCGACGAGGTGCACGAGGACGCTGAGCGCCTCGAGCACGAAGCCAGCGACCGTTTCCTCAGCCGCATCGATGCCGAGCTTGGCCATCCACAGTTTGACCCCCACGGGGATCCCATCCCGGCCAGCGACGGGTCTCTGCCCGAAACCCACTCATTCCCGCTGCTGTCTTCTGCAGTGGGCGACCGCATAATCATCGCGCGTATTCACGACGGAAATCCCGACCTCCTGCGCACACTCACCGGCGCGGGCATTAAGCCGGGAATTAGCTTCACGGTATCGCAGCGCTCCGAGCCGCTTGCGACCATCTCGCTGCGCAGCGCTTCCGGAGAAAACCCGGCCCTGTCTTTCGATAGCGCCGCGGCCCTCCGCGTCCGCTCGGCCACCGACACTGGCGCCGACACCGGCGTCAAATAGTGCCAAAGCATCTCAAAATGTGCCTCACTCTGGGGCGTTGCTAGCACCACCTCCACACCCCTATAGTACGCAGCTACGAACTTTAATGTTTTCAACTACGTACTGATAGGTTTTTGCGCTCCTCATGTGCACCATCGTCTACTTCTCCTCGGTCTCGGAAAACACGGCCCGCTTCGTCGATAAGCTCGGCTTCCCCAGCCACAGAATCCCGCTGCGGGCGAAGGACCCCGCGCTTTTCGTCGATAAACCCTACGTTCTGATCACCCCGACATACGGAGGCGGTGCTCTCAAATCCGCCGTGCCGAAGCAGGTCATCAAATTCCTCAATGACGAGCGCAACCGCTCGCACCTACTCGGGGTCATTACCTCTGGGAACACAAATTTCGGCAACGCATTCTGCTGCGCTGGCCCAATCATCTCTGGAAAGTGCAACGTTCCAGAGCTCTACCGGTTCGAGCTGCTCGGAACAAGCGCAGATATCGCAGCGATCCGCAAGGGCCTCACCGAACACTGGCCACGCCTACTCGCACGAAAGGCCGAACTGGCCTAGCTCAATCGTCCGGAATCCGAATACTTCTTTTCTTTTTCACGCTATAACCAGGAGGTCTGTCTACCCCCATGTCCGCCACTTCACCGAACGGCACCAGCACCTACCACGACCGCAGCATCACCCCTCCCCAATGGCGACCGCTTTCCGACGCCGCCAACTCCCCCGATACCAACCCACCCATGCGGCCAATCAACTGGAACGCCATCACAGACGCCAAGGACCTGGAGGTCTGGCTTCGCCTGACCTCTAACTTCTGGTTGCCGGAGAAGGTACCGCTGTCGAACGATCTGCCCGTCTGGCGCACACTGCCCGAGGCCGAAAAGGACCTCACCATCCGCGTTTTCACCGGGCTGACTCTGCTGGACACTGTCCAGGCCAGCGTCGGCGAAATCAGCCAGATTCCCGACGCTCGCACCGAACACGAGCAAGCCGTATACGCCAACATCGCGTTCATGCAGGCCGTGCACGCGCGCAGCTACTCTTCGGTGTTTTCGACGATGTGCTCCACGCCCGAGATCACCGCCGCCTACGAGTGGGCCGTCGCCAACCCCAAGCTTCAGGCGCGTGCCGACGCAGTCATGGGCCACTACGCCGGCACGGATCCGCTAAAGCGCAAGGTCGCCTCGACGCTGCTGTCGTCTCTGCTGCTCTACGCCGGGTTCTACCTGCCGCTGCATTTCTCCGCCCGCGGCGTAATGATGAACACCGCCGACATGATTCGGCTCATCCTCCGCGACAAGGCAGTCCACGGCTACTACTCCGGCTACAAATTCCAGCGCGGCCTCGACGCCCATCCCGAAAGAGTCGCAGAGATGGAGGACTTCACATTCACCTTCATCGACGAGCTGCTACGCCTAGAGTTCGACTACACAGATGAGCTCTACGACGGTTTCAACCTCATCCGGGGCGTACGCTCATTCGTCTACTACAACGCCAACAAGGCGCTGATGAACCTCGGATACCCCGCCATCTACGAAGAACAGGCCGCCGATGTCGAACCGGACATCATTGCGGCCCTGACTCCGGACTCCTCGGAGACTCACGACTTCTTCTCCGGCTCCGGATCCGCCTATGTCATCGGCCGAGCCGAAGCCACCGAAAACTCCGACTGGGAATTCTAGGGTCGCACCTGGCCACGGCCAGCCAGAATCCATTTGCTGCTGGTCAACTCCGGCAGCCCCATGGGGCCACGCGCGTGCAGTTTCTGGGTGGAAATACCAATCTCCGCGCCGAACCCGTACTGCTCGCCGTCGGTGAACGCGGTCGAGGCGTTGACGTTCACGGCCGCGGCATCCACGCGGTCGACGAATTCCTGACACACGCCCCAGTCCCGTGCGGCTACCGCCTCGGTGTGACCTGAGGAATAGCGAGCAATGTGCTCGGTCGCACCCACGACACCGTCAACAATCTTGGCTGCGATGTCCATCGACAGGTACTCATCCGACCAGTCCTGCTCGTTCGCGGCAATTACTTCGCCGCCCCAGCCCGACACTGCCAGGTTCTCGGCATCGCCGTGGACGGCAACACCGGCGTCGGCAAGCGAATCCAAAATACGGGCCTGGTCTGCAGAATCAAGGGCGGCGTCGATGAGCACAGTCTCTGTGGCGTTGCACACGCTCGGGCGACGAGTCTTTCCGTTGAGCATCAGCGCAATTGCCTCGTCGAGGTCGGCGGAAGCATCGATGTAGATGTGGCAATTGCCGGTGCCGGTCTCGATGGCGGGCACGGTCGCGCGGGTGACCACGGCCTCAATCAAACCGGCGCCACCCCGAGGAATAACAACATCCACCAAGCCACGCGCAGTAATCAGGTCTTGAACCGAATCGTGCGAATCACACGGCAGTAACTGCACCAGATCCTCCGGGGCGCCGTAGTCAGCGAGCACCCCACGCAACACATTCACCAGCGCAGTATTGGAGTTCACCGCCGACTTCGAACCGCGCAGCAGCGCAACGTTGCCCGACTTCAGAGCAAGACCAAATGCGTCGACCGTGACGTTGGGTCGCGCCTCGTACACCATGCCCATTACCCCCAGCGGCACACGGACCTGCGACAGCTTAATTCCGTTGGGAAGAGTGCGCCCCCGCAGAACCTCTCCGACTGGGTCCGGCAGCGCCGCCACCTGGCACAGGCCGCCAGCAATCCCCTCAATCCGTTCCGCGTCCAGACGGAGCCTATCCAGCAGCGACTCGGACAGGCCACGCTCTTGGCCCGCCTCTATGTCCTGCGCATTCGCTGCCAGAACCTCCTCTGTGCGCTCGACCAAGGCCCCCGCCGCGGCAAGCAACAGCTCATTTTTGCGTGCCGATGTGAACCGCGCCAGCTCACCAGCGACAGCCTTCGCCCTAGTGGCCTTGTCTAAAACCTCCGCGCGCTCTGCGGCGCGCTCGGGAGTCAGCACAGAATCTGAGGCATTCGGGAGTACGGACTGCGAATCATTAGTTAAAGCCATGCGCTAAGCATAGCGGGCAAGCCACTAGACCGATACGTCATTCGATGGCATTTGCGCAGCCACCCACGGGAAAATGAAGGTCATGAGGCAGTAAACAATCACGGCTAGGACAATGATTGTGATAATCAGGCGAACCCACCACGGGCCCGGTAACGCGCGCCAAAATGCTGCATACATTTATGCGGCCTCCTTCATCTCTGTCTGAGCCAGCACTGCGTGAATAATCAGTCGGTGAGTGTTATCCCACTGCGGGTGACAGGTTGTCCACGTCAGCATCTGCGCATTCCCGATCGGAAGAATGACATCGCTGCGGTCCGGGGTAACAATGTGCTGGCCTTGGACCTGCGGCACCTCAATGCCGTCGGGAACACAGTCGAACGCCTCGCCTGCGCCCGCCAGACCATCGTCAGGCAGGACCTTGTAGTGATAAATCGCCTCACGAGTCTCTACAGTGATGTCATCACACGTGTGCAGGCGATCGATGTTGTCGAACGGCGCACCGTGGCCATCACGGTGCGCAGCGAAAGCGGTATTGCCAACCTCACCCGGCAACGCAGTACCTGGGTAATGGCCCGGCCCACCGGCCAGCACGCCCTGGTCCACGCCCTCGAATGCGACCAACTCGTTGACGCCGGCCTTCGGAGCAGACAGAAGAGCAACGGCGCTGCCCTGGGTCCAATCCGTCGAAGCCGCGGGAGCGCCCGGCGCATCCACTGCGGCAGGGTCAGCCGGTTGCGCTGAAGCGGAAATCGGTGCGGCCCAAGCGTTACGCAGGTTGTCCTTCGCCTCGCTCTGAATCTTCCCGGTCTCCAAACCGGTCCAATAAAGCAGATAGAACGCAAAGAGCGCCGCAAGAACGCCGGCGGTCAGAAGCAGCTCTCCCACGAATCCAACAATTTTGGCAAGCATGTTAGCAATTATGCCCTAGATGCGAAGTCAGATAGGTAATCGGCATGCACCACGGGTTTCTGCATGTCACGCGGGAGCTGTTCTGTGTGATAGCCAATCATGCCGAGCAGCTCCTCGGAGTCGTAGGCAACCTCACCGCGCCCCACGACTTCACCGTTAGGGCCAATCAGATCCACGATGTCCCCCGAAGAGAACTCACCGTCAACCGCAGTAATCCCCACCGGCAGCAGGGACTTGCGCCCCTCGGTCACCGCTTTCACAGCACCGGCGTCCAGCCGGAGAAGCCCGGAGCTATCCGCCGCGTAGAGCATCCAGAACTTCCACGCACTCAGGCGGTTTTCCTTTGCTGCAAATGCCGTGCCGACATCAGCGGTGTCCAGGGCGCGGCCGATGTTAGCGGTGGAGGTAAGCAAAACGGGAACGCCGCCACGCGAGGCCAGGCGAGCCGCCGACACCTTAGACGCCATGCCGCCTGTTCCGAGCGCGCCGCCACCGCCGGCCACGACGCCCTTCAGGTCGTTTCCACTGCGCACTTCGGGAACAAACTTCGCTCCCGGATCCGCGGGATTGCGATCATAGAGCCCGTCTACGTCGCTAAGCAGGATAAGTGCATCGCAGTACGCCAAGTGGCTGACCAGAGCCGCGAGACGGTCGTTGTCGCCGAAGCGAAACTCCGAGGTCGCAACTGTGTCATTTTCGTTGACAATCGGAACCGCGCCCAGCTGACGCAGCCGGTCAATCGTGCGCTGAGCGTTGCGAGCGCGGTCGCGGACACCCGCATCGGCGGCGGTCAGCAGCACCTGAGCGCTCGTCCGGCCGAAACGCTCGAAGGAACGCCCCCACTCCTGGGCCAGGCGCACTTGTCCCACAGCCGCTGCAGCCTGCTTAGTAGCCAGGTCCGTCGGCCGAGTGCTCAGCCCAAGTGGGCCCATACCAGAGGCAACAGCGCCGGATGACACAACGATGACATCGCTGATGCCCATGCGTCTTTCAAGGGCGTCCGCAATGAAGTCAATTCGCTCAGGGTCGGTTCGACCGTCAGGGCCGGTCAGCGAGGAGGAGCCAATCTTGACAATCACTCGCTTGGCTCGGCGAATGGCGCGACGCGTCGCGGAGTCGAAGCCACCTTTCGAGCCGGGAGAGAGATTTTCCGTCGCCTTCTCCACCTTGTCGGTGGAGACATTCATGGCGTCTGCAAGCTCCTGGCGCTCCTGTTCCGGTGCCTTGCGAGCATCGGTGGTGTCGACACTGCTACCTGTCATCAATGGGCTTTCCGTAGGGATGACTTCCTCACTCACTTCCAAATGGATAGTTATAACTTCAAAGAGACCATCTACCGTGTCTACTGGTAACGCTCGCGATCGGCAACCTGGCCATCGCCAAAATCAAACTCGTCGATAAGACCGCGGCGAGCCTGAGAAGCGCGCTTGCGCTCCTCCGCGCTGGTGCGGTTGTTGACGTAGAGACGCTCGTCAGTACCGCGCCCGGTGGGCACAAAGTCTTCCGCACCAGCGACCATCTGCGGATACCACTCGAAGGTCAGGTAGGAAATCGTGACCGGGCAACCGACCTTCGCGCCCGCCTTGGCCAGCGCATCTTCGACGCCCAGGCGCGCCAAACGATCGCCGAGGTATCCGACGGCCTCGTCGTTTTCAAAGTCGGTCTGGTTAATCCAGCGCTCGGGCTTGCGGCCCTTGACGATAAAGCCGCCCTCGTTGTTCGGGTCCTTCTCAATAGTGAACTCGGTACCCTCGTTGCGCTTGCCGCGCACGCTCTGCGGGCGGATGACGGCCTTAGGCGCCGCCTCCTCCTTGAGCGGATGGGCCTTGCGGTAGGCCGCAATCGCATCCTTTAGCCCGTAGGTCAGCTCTTTCAGACCCGCATGAGTAACAGTGGAAATCTCGAAAATCGGCCAGCCGAACTCTTCCAGCTCTTCCCTCTGCAAATCGATCATGTCGCGCGCATCGGGAAGATCCGTCTTGTTCAGCACAATGATGCGCGGGCGTTCCCGCAAATCGCCCAGCCCGACATCGGCCTGGAGCACGGTCTGGTAATTCGCCAGCTCCTGCTCCAACGCCTTGATATCTGACACGGGATCGCGGTCTCCCTCCAGCGCCGCGGCGTCGACGACGTGCGCAAGCACGGCACAGCGCTCGATGTGGCGCAAGAAGTCCAGCCCGAGGCCTCGCCCCTCAGAAGCACCCGGGATTAGCCCCGGAACATCGGCGATAGTAAAGGACTCGTACCCGACATTGACCACACCGAGGTTCGGCTGGAGAGTGGTAAACGGATAGTCACCGATCTTCGGCTTCGCCGCGCTCATTGCGCTAACGAGTGAGGACTTACCGGCTGACGGGAAGCCCACCAGGCCCACGTCAGCCATCGACTTCAGCTCGAGGACGACGTCCTTGGCCTCGCCCGGTTCGCCCAACAGCGCAAAGCCAGGCGCGCGGCGGTTCTTGTTCGCCAAAGCAGCGTTGCCCAGGCCTCCGTAGCCGCCCTCCGCCACGATAAAACGAGCGCCCTTGCCCGTCATATCAGCGAGGACCTCCCCGTCCTCGGTCAGGACGACAGTCCCCTCGGGTACGCCAAGAACCAGGTCCTCGCCGCGCGCGCCATTGCGGTGATCGCCAGCGCCGGGTTTACCGTTCGAGGCCTTGATATGCGGATGGAAGTGGAAGTCCATCAGCGTATGGACCTGCGGGTCCACAGTGAGCACGATGTCGCCACCATGGCCGCCGTTACCACCATCGGGGCCACCCAGCGGCTTGAACTTCTCACGCAGCACAGAGTTACAGCCGTGGCCGCCGTCGCCAGCCTGCAAGTGCAGCACTACACGATCTACAAAACGAGACATGATTTAAAGATACTTCCCCACATAGACACATAGAGCCGACTCCTTTCACTCAGTGGCAAAGGAATCGGCTCTATGAGAGCGGACAATGTGCCCGCTCACCTGAGATGCTAAGAATCAGACCTTAGGCGTTCTCAACGATGGAAACAGTGCGACGGTTGCGGCGAGTGCCGAACTCAACAGCGCCTGCCTTCAGAGCGAAGAGAGTGTCGTCGCCGCCGCGTCCAACATTCTCACCCGGGTGGAACGAGGTACCGCGCTGGCGGACGAGAATCTCGCCTGCCTTAACCTGCTGGCCGCCGAAGCGCTTCACGCCGAGGCGCTTAGCCTCGGAGTCGCGGCCGTTGCTGGTGCTGGATGCACCCTTCTTGTGAGCCATGATTTTCTCCTAGGGAAAAGCTAAAAAGTTTGATTTCGGCGGATTACTTGGAGACGCCGGTGATCTTCAGAACAGTCAGCTGCTGGCGGTGGCCGAAGCGACGCTTGTAGCCGGTCTTGTTCTTGTAGTGCATGCCACGGATCTTCGGGCCCTTAGCGGCCTCAACGATCTCGGCGTTAACGGTAACCTTGGCAAGCTTGTCGGCATCCGCAGTTACATCTGCGCCATCGACGAGCAGAACCGGGGTGAGAGCCACGGAAGAACCCGGCTCACCCTCGATCTTCTCGACCTTGACGAGGTCACCTTCGGCAACCTTGTACTGCTTGCCGCCGGTCTTGACGATCGCGTACATAGGAGGGCTACCCCTTATCTAAGAAACTCGACTCAAGGGATTCACTAACCCCTTGACTGGACAATGGATTTGCGATTAGCGGCGTGCTTCGCACTCACGGTTGCGGGCATAGCCAGATACGCCTACTAATCAGCGACTGGTCAAGAGTAGCGAAAAACGCCCCTAAATTACAAACTGCCCGAATGCCGATCTCGTCCGAAAGGGCGAAAACGATGCATTCGAGCAGTTCACGGGAGATTTACGCCTCTCCCCCGGTTTGTTCTAGCGCGAGGTTTTGCGCACCGCCCTGCGGGTTCGACCGCCGCGCCGACGAGAAGAGGTGGCCTCGCTTTCCGACGCCTTTTCCACCGCCTCCAGATCAGTCCTACGCTGCTTGTTTCCCGGCTTGGACTCCGGGCTATCCGCATTGGACTGCCCGCGTGTGGCCTTGCGGGCAGGAGAAGTTCTGACCGCCCTACGACGACGGCGATGGCTGAAACCGGCCCTCTCCTCTACGCCAACAGTCTGTTCCTCGCTTGGCTCCCGCTCTTCAGCGGCCTTCCGGTTATTCTGCTGAGACTGCTTAGCCGAAGAAACCGGGGAGTCGAAGTCCTCCTTGCGAGGAGCGCGGTCCGATCGCGAGTTACCCCGAGTCGGACGACGCCGACGCGGCGAGCGCTCGAACTCCTCTACCGCCTCCTCATAGGACTTGGCGGGCTCAGTCTTTCCAGATTTTCCGGCCTTTTCGGACTTTACAGGTTCCGCATTGTCCACTGCGTGGTCGACTACGGTGTCCTTGCCGGACTCGAGCTGGTCGACCTCGCTCCTGCGCGAGACCCGACGAGCTCGCCTAGACCTGCGCCGACCGCCGCCGGCGGACTCATCGCCGCGAAGCGCTTCAGCCGCGCGCTCCTCGCTGCCAGCCTGCTTACGACGACGCTCGCGACGCGGCTGGAATTCCGCATCCTCCGATTCCTGTGCTGCGGCATCGACCGCAACGTGCTCCGCAACCCGACGGCGCGTGGCCCGACGGTGCTGCCGCGGACGATGCGCCACGTAGCGATCATCCGAGGGCTCCTCCGGGTCCTTGTCCCGAGCCTCTGCAACTGCTGCCGCAGCGACAGCGGCGAGATCGTCACCGGCATCGTAATCGGCGTCGACGCCGGAGGCCTCGTTGCGCTTGGCGCGCTTGTCCTCAACGCGCTCCTCGTCACGACGGCCACGGCCACGCCCACGGCGGGGCCTCCGCCGCGGAGGCTTCGGCTCTTCCTTCTCGGAGGAGACAACGACTGCCTCTACAGCTGCAGCTACTCGTTCCTCGGAGGAAGCCTGCTCCGCTGCTGCCTTTTCCTGCAATGCGCGAGTCTCAGCAACGGAGTCGTCGGAAAGCGAAGAGTTCTTCTTCGAAGCCTTGCCCTTCGCGCTCTCGCTCGCCTCAGCGTGCTCCTCGCTGTCGTGGGCGCGGTGCATCGCCAGAGCCGCCGGGTGCTGTCCCGGCGCGTGCTCGCCCGACTTTCCACGGCGCTTCTTGCCCTCGCCTCGGCGCTGGGAACCGTTTTGATCGTGCTCAACCGGGTCGATGTGGATGACCAGGCCTCGACCATTGCAGCAGGAACACGGGGTGGAGAAGGTCTCCAGCAGGCCCGTGCCCAGGCGCTTACGGGTCATCTGGACCAAGCCAAGCGAGGTAACTTCGGAGACCTCATGGCGCGACCGGTCGCGGCCAAGTGCCTCCTTGAGGCGGCGCAGGACCAGATCCTGGTTTTCAGGCAGAACCATGTCAATGAAGTCGACGACAATCATGCCGCCGAGGTCGCGCAGGCGCATCTGGCGCACGATTTCCTCGGCAGCCTCCAGGTTGTTCTTGGTGACCGTCTCCTCGAGGTTGCCACCCGAGCCCGTGAACTTGCCGGTGTTGACGTCAATTACGGTCATCGCCTCGGTGCGGTCGATGACTAGGGTGCCGCCCGACGGCAGCCATACCTTACGATCGAGCGCCTTCGCGAGCTGCTCATCGATACGGAAGTGCTCGAACACATCAGCTCCACCGTGCTCCTTGGCAAAGTAGCGCTGCAGGCGCGACTCAAGCTCAGGGGCGAGGTCTCCGATGTAATCGGTAACCGTGTTCCACGGCCGGTCGCCTTCCACGACGAGACGGGTGAAGTCCTCGTTGAAAACGTCGCGGACAACCTTGACCAGCATATCCGGCTCTTCGTAGAGCGTAATCGGCTTGGCTCCACGCTTGGCCTTGGCTTTCTCAGCACCGTCGAAGATGTCCTGCCACTGCTTCTCCAGTCGCTGGATGTCGGCTTCGATAGCCTCCTTCGACACGCCCTCCGCTGCGGTACGGATGATGGTGCCTGATCCCTCTGGGGTGACGTCCGCCAGAATCTCCTTCAGACGCTTGCGCTCCGGCTCCGGCAACTTGCGGGAAATACCCGCGCTGCGTCCACCGGGGACGTAGACCAGGAATCGCCCGGCCATGGAGATGTGAGTGGTCAGACGGGCTCCCTTGTGCCCAATCGGATCCTTGGTGACCTGCACCAGGATCTGGTCGCCCGCCTTCAGCGCGTGCTCAATCTTGCGCGAGCGGGACTTTACACCCATCAGCTTCCAGTTTAGGTCGCCGACGTAAATCACGCCGTTGCGGTCGGTTCCAATATCGACGAACGCAGCCTCCATGCTTGGCAGCACGTTCTGCACTCGACCGAGGTAGATGTTGCCGATCTGGGTCGTCTGAGTGTCGGAGGTGACGAAGTGCTCGACCAGCAGGTCGTCCTCCAGAACACCGACCTCAGTCACGATTCCAGCGTGATCGTGGCGACCGCGCTCGCGCACCACCATAGTCCGCTCGACCGACTCACGGCGGGCAAGGAATTCCGCCTCCGAGATGACGTGGCGTTTACGGGACTCCTCCCGACGCTCGTTGCGGCGGCGACGCTGGGCCTCCAACCTCGTCGAACCCTTGATTGCCTGGGGCTCGTCGACCTGCTCCGGCTCCTCGGCCGGCGCTTCACTAGCATCCTGCGACGCGCGCGAGGCTTCCTCGCTACCAGTCTCATCGCGACGACGCCCACGACCGCGACGGCGACGGCGAGGGCGCGGCTGGCGCTCATCAAGACGATCGCGGTCGGTGTCGTTACGGTCGCTACCGCTTTCGCTTGCCGAGGGCTCCTGCCCCTTAACGTCATCGTCATCCTGTGCCGACGCACTTACCGGCGCAGCCTGCGGTGCCAGGAAAATCGGCGCATATGTCGCCTGCTCGTCGGAGGACTTCTTCGGCTCGGGCGTCATCGGAGGCTCAACGTCGTGGAGCTCGTTGACCTTCTCCGGCCGGAACTCAACAATTTCTACCTTCTCATTACCAGATGAGGAACGACGAGCACGTCGGCGGCGCGAACGCGCGGGTGCCTTCTCACTGCGCTCTTGAGCGCGCTGCTGGCTGGGCTCTTCGCTGCGTTTCGCCTCGGATTCGGCTTCCGACACCGCGGCTTCCACCGGCGCATCTGTATTGCGCTCTTCCTTCTGCTGCTCCTGGCTATCCTTGCTCACCTGCGCGTTGTCAGAATCCTTCTTCGCAGAACGCTTGGCAGCGCGCTTTGCAGTCTTCTTAGCCGCCGCCTTCTTCTCCGTCTTCTTAGAAGCCTTCTTCTTGGCGGCCTTCTTGGCGGGCTTGCTGTCTGCGTCCGTCTCCTCAGCGGCCGAGGACTCGGCGTGCTTGTCGGACTCATCGGCCTTTGGAGCATTCTTCGGCTCCGCATCGGTGACGGCCTTGGCATCGTCGGCAAGCAGGGCGGAGGGGCTCTCCGTGGGCTTGTCCGCGGTATCTGTGATGAACTTCAGGACCGCCTCGAGCTGGTTCTGGTTGACGGTGGACGATGCCGACTTAACGACAATCCCCGCGTGCCCCAGAGCCTCGATGGTCTCCTTGGAGGTCAGGCCCAGGCTTTTAGCGAGGACGTGTACTCGGGTTTTTGCGGCTGCAGAGGACGGATCGAAGTCGCGGGCTTTCGCCACAACATCCTGGCTGTAATCTGCCACTTTATTGATTTCTCCTTGACGCTCCGCCACGAGCGCACGCCAAAATAGCGGTTTGTTACAGGCCGAGTTAACGCCTAAACCGCAGCCTTCGACGCGAGCTTCGCGGAGCAACGATGTGACACCGGCAGTAAAACGCCGATGGATGAACAGTTATAAAGTCTTTTGCGCACGCACGGAGCGGGTTCAGCGATCTCAGTAGCGAAGTTGGGAATACTCCGCCACTGGAGCGAACTCACACGTGTTGCTTCTCCATTGTCGCACAGAAAACCCCAGCGATGGGGCAGGTGCCACCCCACCCAGTTTTAGCGGCTGCTGGCGAGTTAGCATCACTGCCCCGAAAATGGCACGAAAAAGCCGCCCCGGCAATCAACAAAGGATTGCCAAGGCGGCCGGTGAGCTCAACAGCTCGCGCTACTTACAGGTTCGGGAACCAGATGCCGATCTCACGCTCAGCAGACTCCGGCGAGTCCGAGCCGTGGACAACATTGTTAGCAACTTCGAGAGCGAAGTCACCGCGGATGGAACCCGGCGTAGCAGCTTCAACCGGGTTGGTGCCACCGGCGAGCTGACGCCAAGCGGCAATCGCGTTCGGCCCCTCGATAACACCGGCAACCAGCGGAGCGGAGGTGATGAAATCAACCAGCTCACCGAAGAACGGCTTATCGACGTGCTCGGCGTAGTGCTCCTTCGCGGTGGCCTCATCAGCCACGCGCAGGTCCATTGCGACCAGCTTCAGGCCCTTGCGCTCAATACGAGAGATGACCTCGCCGACTAGACCTCGTGCGACACCGTCCGGCTTAATCAGAATCAGAGTACGTTCAGTCATGGTCAGCATCTTACTACGTATGCTGCGTAGTCAGCAGCCCTCGCTCCATGCGCTGGATCAGGTTCTTACGCAGGTGCAAAATGTACATCCACACCACCGCAAAAAATACGCCGACAAAGCCCATCGACACGTGCGTAAACACTGCGAGAATACCAAAAACCTGGAGCACAATATTCGCCGCCAGCGCCCACCTGCGCTTCTGTAGGAAAGCCATCACGAAAAGCGCGATGCCAAGAATGCTGATGTAGGTAATCGAGAACGTCTCGTTGAGCTGGCCACCCGCAACTCGCGTTACGACGGTCAAACCGAGCAGGACTGAAATCGACTGCATGACCAAGGTGCCGGCCATGACTCCTCGTAGGCCCTTCAGCGGGTCCTTGGCGGGGGCGTGACCGGCGCCTAGCGGCCCGTACTGGCCGCCGGCAGTGAGGTCCTTGCCTTCACGGTATGCGCGGAGATCCTCCCGATCCTGCGCAGCAAACTCGCGATCCCCGCCGCCGCTAGCTGACTGTGCATCACTCATTGCGGATCCTTTCCAAATAGAGTTCGGGCCTCGCCCGCGGTTACTACCGAACCGGTAACAATCACGCCGGAACCGGACACAATGCCGTCGCCGGAGTCAGTTTCCTCCGCCAGGGCAACCGCCAGCTCAACTGCCGACGGCAGCGTCTCGATACGGTGTACCCTCTCCTCGCCGTAGATTTCCTCAGCGAGGTCCGCCAGGTCGTCGTAATGCAGAGCCCGGGGCGAAGAGTTCTGAGTGATGACCACTTCTTCGAAGTACGGCTCGAGCTCCGTCAGGAGACCGCGCGCGTCCTTCTCCCCCAGCACCGACAGCACGCCGATGACGCGACGGAAATCGAACTCGGCGCTTAGGGCCTCGCGCAGTGCGCGCGCACCGTGAGGGTTGTGTGCGGCGTCGATAAACACCGTAGGAGTCGAGCGGACGCGCTCCAGGCGCCCCGGGGAGATCGCTGTTGCGAAGCCCTCGCGGACGGCATCGATATTGAGCGGACGTCCAGGGCCGGCCCCAAAGAAGGCCTCGACCGCGGCCAACGCAGTAGCCGCGTTGCGGGCCTGGTGCTGGCCATGCAGCGGCAGGTGAATGTCGTCGTACTCGCCTGCAAGACCTTTCAGCGTCAAATTCTGGCCGCCAACGGCCAACTGCTGGCTGAGGACACCGTACTCTGCCCCCGCCCTGGCAACCGAAGCGTCCATCTCCACGGCGCGCTTCATGAGCACTTCCATGGCCTCAGGGTCCTGCTCACCGACGATGGCGACGTTGTCCGGCGGGGTCAGGAGGTCATCCTTATTCCAACGCGACTTAATAATTCCGGCCTTCTCACCTGCGATTTCAGTGAGGGTGTCGCCCAGGTACTCCGTGTGATCGAGGCCAATCGGAGTGATGACGGCGACATCGGCCTCCGCAACGTTCGTGGCATCCCACGTTCCGCCCATGCCGACTTCGACTACAGCGACATCGACCGGAGCATCGGCGAAAGCGGCGTACGCCATCGCAGTGAGCACCTCGAACTTGCTCATTTGCGGGCCGCCCTTCTCCGCCGACTTCGCATCGACCAACTCAACGTAGGGCTGAATCTCGCGCCAGATGCGGACATAGTCCCGCGGATGAATCGGCACACCGTCGATTGCAATCCGCTCGGTGACCATCTGCAGATGCGGACTTGTGGTTCGACCTGTGCGGCGTCCCAGAGCACGCACCAGCGACTCAATCATGCGGACCGTCGAAGTTTTACCGTTGGTACCGGCAACGTGGATAACAGGGGTTGCCCGCTCCGGGTGCCCCAGAATATCCATAAGCAGCTCGATGCGTTCGAGCGAAGGATCAATCTTCGTCTCCGGCCAGCGACGATCCAGCTCCGCCTCGACCTCGGCCAGCTCCCGTAATTCATCGGGGCTGACGTGCAGAGGTGCTGGCTCATTGACCGGGCGATCAACATCGACGGGGAGGCTAAGCCCCTCTTCGGAAACCGAGACCTCTCCCAAACGCATATCGTCCGGCATCGGCTCGTCGTCCATGAATCCGGCTAGCTCACGCGGCTCCAGATCCTCGACGATTTGGGTGTCGGCCGGGTCGAAATCGAACTCATCGGACTCCGCAGGAGCGCCGGACGAAACTACGACATCCTCCGACTCTTCGTCTCCGAAATGGATGTTGATCTCATCGCGCGGGTCAATCATGCCTGCGGAAGTCCCTCCAGACGAGCCTTGATGCGCTCGATTTCCTCCAGGGCGACCTGGTGGCGAGCCTTAATCTTCTCCACGACGTGCTCCGGAGCCTTGCCCAAGAACGCCTCGTTACTCAGCTTCTTGTTGGTCCCCTCGAGCTCCTTCTCCGCCTTAGCCAGGTCCTTCTCAAGGCGCTTGCGCTCCGCCGTAACATCGACTGTGCCGGAGGTATCCAACTCCACCACGACGGTCGCCTGCGATAGGCGAACCTCGATCGAGGCCGTGGCGTTGAAGCCATCCGCGGGGACCGCAGCACGGGCCAGGGAACGAATGATGCCCTCCTGGTCAGCCAGGTCAGCTGCAGCAATATCCATACGAGCAGGAACGCGCTGCGACGGCTTCACGCCCTGGTCGTTGCGGAATCGACGAAGCTCGGTCACCAGTTTCTGGGCGTCCTCGATACGACGGGCCGCGACCTCATCAACAGCTGCGCCGTCGGTGGTCATGGAGGAATCCGGCCACTGCGAGACGACCAGGGACTCCGCGAAGCCCTCGGAGCCGTCGGTAAGCGCCTTCCACAGCGTCTCGGTGACAAACGGCATGGTCGGGTGCAGCAGGCGGAGCAGGGTGTCCAGCACGCGGCCGAGCACCAGGCGGGTCGACGCGGCGCGAGCGGCCTGCTCCTCGGTCATTTCCTCGCCCTCTTCCAGGCGCGGGAAGTCAACCTTGGACATCTCCAGGTACCAGTCACAGAACTCATCCCATGCGAAGTGGTAGAGAGCCTCGTTGGCCTTGGAAAACTCGTAGGCATCCAGGTTGGTATCAACTGCGGCGCGGACCTGCTCCAAGCGGTCCAGAATCCAGCGGTCGGTGTCCGTCAGGGACTCACGAGCCGGGAGTTCGCCGACCTGTGCGCCGTTCATCAGGGCGAAACGGGTCGCGTTGAACAGCTTCGTGGCGAAGTTACGGGAGCTCTGCGCGGCATCGTTGCCAACCGGCAGATCCGAGCCCGGGTTCGCGCCACGGGCCAAGGTAAAGCGGAGGGCGTCGGCTCCGTAGTCGCGTACCCAATCGAGCGGATCGATGCCGTTGCCCAGGGACTTCGACATCTTGCGCCCCTGCTCGTCGCGGACCAGGCCATGCAGGAAGACGTCCTTGAACGGAATCTGCGGGCGGCCATCGGCGCCCTCCCCCAGAGGAGAGTTTGGCAGCTTCGCGGCGAAGGTCGAAAACATCATCATGCGCGCGACCCAGAAGAAGAGAATGTCATAGCCGGTGACCAGCACGGACGTCGGGTAGAACTTCGCCAGCTCCTCGGTGGCTTCAGGCCAGCCCATTGTCGAGAAAGGCCACAGGGCCGAGGAGAACCAGGTATCCAGCACGTCCGGGTCCTGGCGCCAGCCCTCGCCGGTCGGAGCCTCATCATCCGGGCCGACGCAGACAATCTCGCCGTTCGGGCCGTACCAAATCGGGATTCGGTGGCCCCACCACAACTGACGGGAGATGCACCAGTCATGCATGTCGTCAACCCAGTCGAACCAGCGCGGCTCCTGCGATGCGGGATGGATTACGGTGTCGCCCGAGCGAATCGCGTCGCCGGACATCTTCGCCAATTCCTCTACTTTGACCCACCACTGCTCGCTCAGCAGAGGCTCAATCGGCTCACCGGAGCGCTCCGAGTGGCCCACCGAGTGCACGTACGGGCGAATCTCTTTAACAATGCGCCCCTGCTCACGCAGCGCCTCGGTCAGTGCGGTGCGCGCTTCGGCGCGATCCATGCCGTCGAAACGGGTACCGGTGTTGAAGATATGCCCGGTGGTGTCAATAACCTCCGGCATATCCAGGTTGTGGCGCTGACCCATCGCGAAGTCATTCGGGTCGTGTGCCGGGGTGATCTTTACCGCGCCAGTACCGAACTCGCGGTCGACGTAATCATCCGCAATAACCTGAATCTTCAAATCCTGACGGAACGGGTGATCGAGGACCTTGCCGACGAGATGGGTGTAGCGCTCATCCTCCGGGTGCACGGCAATAGCGACGTCACCCAGCATCGTCTCCACACGAGTGGTAGCGACAACTAGGGAATCCTCCCCGTCTCCGTAGCGGAAGGAGACCAATTCACCATCGACGTCCTCGTACTTGACCTCAATATCCGAGATGGCCGTCTGCAGCACCGGAGACCAGTTGACCATTCGCTTCGCGCGGTAAATCAGGCCCTGGTCAAAGAGCTCCTTAAAGATGGTTTGAACAGCGCGCGAAAGCCCCTCGTCCAGCGTGAAACGCTCGCGCGACCAATCGAGGGAGTCACCGATCTGACGCATCTGATTGCCGATGCGACCGCCGTACTCCTTCTTCCATTCCCAGACCTTCTCCACGAATTCCTCGCGGCCGTAATCGAAGCGGTCCTTGCCTTCGGTCTCCTTGAGCATTGCCTCGACCTTGGTCTGCGTCGCAATACCCGCGTGATCCATACCCGGCAGCCATAGGACCTCATAGCCCTGCATGCGCTTACGGCGCACCAGCGAGTCCATCAACGTGTGGTCGAGAGCGTGGCCCATATGCAGCTGCCCCGTTACATTCGGCGGCGGCAGCACAATAGAGTAAGCCGGCTTATCGCTCGACGGATCGGCCTTGAAATAGCCGGCATCCACCCAGCTCTGGTAGAGATCTGCCTCTACCTCAGCCGGGTTCCACGACTTGGGCAACTTATCTGCTTTGTTCTGGTCCACGTTGTTCTCAGTCACGCGCTACATCTTAGCGCCTCGGCCGGACCGAACTTCGCACGGCTTTCCGACGGTGCCATCGGCCATCATCGAATTGGCAAATTCAGCAACGCAAAATAAGGGGCGTATCCCGGCCACGAAAGCCGAAATACGCCCCTTAACTTTTAGAAGGCAGTGAGAGATGCCAGATTAACCGAGCAGGTCCTTCACAGCATCGCGCTCTTCACGCAGTGCGACGACGTTGCGCTCGATGCCCGCGCGCTGCTCGTCAGAGAGGTCGAGGCCCTCGACGCGGACCCACTCGCCGTTTTCTGCGCGGCATGGAACACCGAAGACAAGCCCTTCATCGATGCCGTAGGAGCCGTCGGAAGGCAGTGCAACGGAGACCCAGTCGCCTTCCGGAGTACCCAGAACCCAGTCGCGCATGTGGTCACAGGCGGCAGCGGCGGCGGAAGCTGCGGAGGACGATCCGCGGACCTCGATGATCTCGGCGCCGCGCTTAGCGACGCGCGGGATGAACTCGTCGTTCAACCATGCGGCGTCGACCTTGTCAGATACCTTCTCGCCCGCAGCAGTTGCGTAGGTGACATCCGGGAACTGGTCAGCGGAGTGGTTACCCCAGACGATCATGTTCTTGATCTCGGTGGTCGGAACGCCGATCTTGGTGGACAGCTGCGACAGGGAGCGGTTGTGATCCAGGCGCATCATTGCGGTGAAGCGCTCTGCCGGAATGTCCTTGGCGTGGGAAGCGGCGATCAGGGTGTTGGTGTTCGCCGGGTTACCGACAACCAGAACCTTGATGTCATCCGCAGCATGATCGTTCAGCGCCTGCCCCTGTGGGCCGAAAATCTTGCCGTTGGCGCCGAGCAGAGCTGCACGCTCTTCACCCTTACCGCGCGGCTTTGCGCCAACCAGGAATGCAGCATTCGCACCGTCGAAGGCCTTGGCCGGGTCATCGGTGATGTTAATTCCGCGAAGAAGCGGGAATGCCGAGTCGAACAGCTCCATTGCGACGCCTTCGGTCGCATGCAGTGCCGGAGTGATTTCCAACAGATTCAACTCAACCGGGGTTTCCGGGCCGAAGACAGAACCGCTAGCGATGCGGAACAGCAGGGAGTAGGAGATCTGACCGGCTGCGCCGGTTACTGCGACCTTTACGGGAGTCTTGCTCACTACAAGCCTTTCTCGAGTGGAGAATCAATACAGTTTTCACTCTAACGTTCTGCCGGATATAGCGCAGACGGGGGCGATGCGGCAATCGCTCGGGCAAAACCCGATAGCATTAAGCCAGACCTAAAGCGGACGTACTTATTTCTTCCGCAATCAATAGCCAACATGGGTTTTTACCCCCATTAGGTAGCTAAAGTCACTGTTTCACCCAAACGACCAGGCAAAGGATTTTCATGAAGTCTCCAGGCTCCTCTGATGCAATCCCCCACGCAGTTTTGGTTGCGGCCCTCCAAGAATTCACCGCAAAGGGGTATGCGGATGCCCGCCTGGACACTATCGCGGCGTCGTCCGGTGTTTCCAAGCGCATGCTGCACTACCACTGCGGTGACAAGATGGGGCTCTACCGGGCTACATGGCAGCACGTCCTGGAAACCGTTCGCCCCAGCGATGAAGCAATGCGCACGCACTCTACTGTCCCGGTTGAAGCGCTGCAGCACGTCGTTGGCATAATCTACGACTGCTTCTCGGCGAACCCGTTGGCGGTCCGGTTCATTATCCAGGAGAACATCCACCCGGTGCTTCCACTGGAGGACACACAGGGCATCGGCGGCCAATCCCCTATTGTGCTTGAGTTTGACCGCATCCTGCTGCTCGGCCGTGATTATGGCGCTTTCCGCACCGATATCTCCGCGCTGGACTTGTACATCCTGGTCCTGTCGCTGGCTACTTTCCCGACGCTGCACCAGCGCACTTTCGAAAACCTCTACGGGATTGAGATGACATCGACGGTGCTGGCAGATAAGCTTCGCGAGTTTGCACAGGACACCGTTACTAGCTTGCTGACCTCTTCACCACGTAATGCCCCAGGCAGCTCCTACACTTCCTTGCTTGCGTCACACAACGTCAACGAATCCGCACTCGGTGCCGAAGTCTACGGTGACCAGCCCGATCCGGATACACACGACTTGACCTCCGATAACGCCCCGGACTATCGCGACATCTACGGGATGGACGACTAAGCAGTAGCACGTGCGGTAGCTTTCAAGTTGGCGTTTGCCGCAGCACTCAAGCACTAAAAATAAAGGTGGGCTCCCTAATGGGAACCCACCTTCTTTGTTTTGACGTCGCCAAAATCCGGCGAAATTAGCAAGCTCTAGGCCGACTTCTTATCGGAGCTGCGCTCAACCATTTCTGGCGCTGCACCTTCAGTTACACATTCCTTGTGCACAATTACTTCGGAGACATCATCGCGGTCCGGAACGTCAAACATCACCGGAACCAGAATCTCTTCCATAATTCCGCGCAGGCCACGAGCACCGGTGTTTCGGCTAATCGCCTTCGCGGCAATTGCCTTCAGAGCCTCGTCGTCCAAAGTGAGCGTTACGCCGTCCATTTCGAATAGACGTTGGTACTGGCGCACCAGGGAGTTCTTCGGCTCGGTCAGGACACGCACCAGGGCATCCTCATCCAGGTTCGTAACCGATGCAAGCACAGGCAGGCGACCGATAAACTCCGGAATCAGGCCAAAGCGAACTAGGTCTTCTGGCAGCACATCTCGGAACGGATCAGCCATCTCGGCATCGCCTACGGAGCGGACCTCAGCGCCGAAGCCGAGACCCTTCTTGCCGACGCGCTCCTGGACTACCTTCTCTAGGCCAGCAAAAGCGCCAGCCACGATGAAGAGGACGTTGGAGGTGTCGAACTGGATGAATTCCTGGTTCGGCAGTTTGCGACCACCCTGGGGAGGAACTGCGGCCACCGTGCCTTCCAAAATCTTCAGCAGAGCCTGCTGCACGCCTTCGCCCGAGACATCACGGGTAATCGAGGTGTTCTCGGACTTCCGCGAAATCTTATCGATCTCATCGACGTAAATAATTCCGCGCTGTGCCTTCTCCACGTCGAAGTCAGTAGCTTGGAGCAACTTCAGCAGGATGTTCTCCACATCTTCGCCGACGTATCCTGCCTCCGTCAGACTGGTTGCATCCGCAATAGCAAAGGGAACGTCCAGCTTACGAGCCAGCGTCTGGGCAAGGTAAGTTTTGCCGCAGCCGGTTGGGCCGAGCAGCAGAATATTAGACTTTTGCAGCTCCACCTCATCGCTTCCGCCCGTTTCACCGGCCCGAATGCGCTTGTAGTGGTTATAGACCGCCACCGCGAGCGTGCGCTTCGCGACATCCTGGCCGATGACGTACTCGTCCAGAAAATCCCGGATTTCCTTCGGGCGAGGCAGACGATCGTCGCCTGCAGCGGCCTCGGCTCCAGTGTTGAGCTCTTCTTCGATAATTTCGTTACAGAGCTCGATGCACTCATTACAGATGTAAACACCCGGCCCAGCGATGAGCTTCTTGACCTGCTTCTGGCTCTTCCCACAGAAAGAGCACTTCAGCAAATCTGCGCTTTCTTGCATACGTGCCATTAGGCTTCCGCGGCCGCCTTTCCGCTCTAGTGTTACAACTGCTCCGACCACCTTACCGTGAGTGCAGGCCCATCTGGACTACCCACGCTCACGCTCGGGCGCAAAACTTTTAAGCGTTGTGCTTACGGTATTCGAAGACCTGGTCAATGATTCCGTACTCAACAGCTTCCTTGGCAGTCAGGATCTTGTCACGGTCAGTATCCTTACGAATCTGCTCTGCCGTACGACCAGAGTGACGAGCCAGGGTCTCTTCCATAAGAGTACGCATACGCTCAATCTCAGCGGCCTGAATCTCGAGGTCAGAGACCTGTCCCTGAACACCTTGGGTTGCCGGCTGGTGGATTAGTACGCGTGCGTTCGGCAGCGCTGCGCGCTTACCAGGAGCGCCAGCTGCGAGCAGTACCGCAGCTGCAGAGGCAGCCTGGCCGAGGCACACCGTCTGCACGTCGGGGCGCACGTACTGCATCGTGTCGTAGATAGCCATCAGGGAGGTAAACGAACCACCCGGCGAGTTGATGTACATCGTGATGTCACGGTCCGGGTCCAGCCCTTCAAGGACCAGAAGCTGCGCCATGATGTCATTTGCGGCAGTATCGTCCACCTGCGAGCCAAGGAAGATAATGCGCTCTTCGAACAGCTTGTTGTAAGGATTCGATTCCTTTGCGCCGAAGCTCGAGTGCTCGACGAAGGAAGGCAGCACGTAGCGGGACTGTGGCATCTGCATCTTATTAATCTCCATATTCATCAAAGTGCCTCTCTTCGCGATTACTTCGCAGTGTCCTTCAGAGAATTCACTACGTGGTCAACAAGCCCGTATTCCTTGGCCTCCGTCGCGGTAAACCAACGGTCGCGGTCGGAATCCTCGACGATTCGCTCCAAAGGCTGGCCGGTGTGCTCGGCAATAAGACGCGCCATTTCCTTCTTGGTCTGCGCGAACTGCTCAGCCTGAATCGTGATGTCGGAGGCGGTACCGCCAATGCCTGCCGACGGCTGGTGCATCATAATCCGCGCGTGCGGCAACGCGTAACGCTTGCCCTTTGTACCGGCCGCGAGAAGGAATTGCCCCATAGATGCGGCGAGACCCATGCCGTAGGTAGCAACATCGCAAGGAACGAACTGCATGGTGTCGTAGATGGCCATACCTGCGGTCACGGAACCACCGGGAGAGTTAATGTACAGCGAGATATCGGCCTCGGGATCTTCGGCAGCAAGCAGCAGCATCTGACCGCAGAGCTTGTTGGCAATCTCGTCATCCACCTGGTCGCCCAGCCAGATAATGCGCTCCTTCAGAAGCTTGTCAAAGACAGAGTTCGCCGACATTTGGGAGTTATCGCTCATCGGGGTCTACTTCCCTTCCGTAAAGTTTGCGAGATTTGTTATTCACTAGAGGGTAACGAAAAGGGCCGCCCCTTTGTTTCGGGTACGGCCCATGTTCGCTATCAGCGTAGCATTCAGCGCTTCCGTGCCTGGAATAGATGACTACAGCAAGAACCGATTTACTCGGCAGCGTTGTCCTCGGACTCGGACTTTTCCGCTTCGACCTCACCGAAGTACTCGTTCAGGTCGATCTCGTTGCCATCGGTGTCCTTTGCGGAGGCCTTGACAATCGAGGATGCCAGAGCCTTGCCGCGGCGAACGTCAGCGAAGAGGTTGCCCAGCTGACCGGACTGCTGAATCTGCTGGATGAACTGGTTCGGGTCCATGCCGTAAGACTGAGCGGTGAACAGGATGTGGTCAGTCAGCTCCTGCTGGGAGACCTCAGGCTTGGTCTCCTCCGCCAGAGCATCGAGGAAGAGCTGAGTACGGACGGCTTCCTCAGCGGACTTCTTGGAGTCCTCGTCGAACTGCTCGCGGGTGGTGCCCTGAGCCTCCAGCATGGAGTTCAGAACCTTTTCGTCTCCACCGAACTGACCGAGGAGCTGCTGCAGCTGGCCCTCGACCTGCTCCTTGACAACGCCTTCAGGCAGCGGGATGGTGGTCTGCTCCATGGCGGCCGCCAGAACCTTGTCGCGAACCTGCTGAGCCTGCTCACCCTTCTTGGTGTTCTCAACCTGGCGAGCCAGGTCTTCCTTCAGCTCGTCGATGGTGTCGAACTCGGATGCCATCTGAGCAAAGTCGTCGTCTGCCTCTGGCAGCTCACGAACCTTAACAGACTGGACGGTGACGGTGACCTGAGCGTCTTCACCCTCGTGCTCGCCAGCAACCAGCTTGGTGGTGAATTCCTTGGACTCGCCTTTCGACAGGCCGGTGACAGCCTCGTCCAGGCCGTCAATCAGGTCGCCGGAGCCAACCTGGTAGGAAAGCCCCTCGGTAGAAGCTTCTTCGAGCTCCTCGCCGTCGATGGTGGCGGACAGATCGATCGAGATGAAGTCATCCTTTTCAACCGCACGGTCAACACCGGTCAGGGTGCCGAAGCGAGCCAGAAGGTTCTCTAGCTCCGCGTCAACGGCAGCCTCGTCAGCAACCAGCGGATCAACCTCAACGGCGATGTCTTCGAACTTCGGCAGCTCAATCTCCGGGCGGACGTCGACCTCAGCAGTGAACTCCACGACCTCGCCATCTTCCAGCTTGGTGATGTCAACCTCAGGCTGCCCCAGGACCTTCAGGTCCTCTTCGCGCACGACCTGGTCATAGCGGGACGGAACCATGTCATTCAGGACCTGCTCCAGAATTGGGCCGCGGCCGAAGCGGGCCTCAATCAACTTTGCCGGAGCCTTGCCCTTGCGGAAGCCCGGAATCTGGACCTGCTGAGACAGTGCCTTGTAGGCCTGGTCAAACTCAGGCTTAAGCTCCTCGAACGGAACTTCGACGGTGATCTTTACTCGGGTGTCGCCAAGCTTCTCAACGGAGGCCTTCACTGGTGCACTCTCCTGTAACTCGATGATTAATTCATAGACCACGGGAGTGCCCGTGATACTGGTCGGGGTAGCGGGATTTGAACCCACGGCCTTCCGCTCCCAAAGCGGACGCGCTACCAAGCTGCGCCATACCCCGTATTCGCCATTCGAAAACCTAGCAGACCACAAAACGTGGCCAATCACTGGGTCCCGAAAGCCACACCAAAAGGTGCGAACAAAACGGACCCGTATAGATTTACCTGACGTTTTAAATAATCACAAAATCCCAAAAACAACCTGGCCAGAAATATTTTTAGCAATTCCCACCACGATGCTATGCAACCACATCTCTCATGTTCTTCGCCACGACTCTGCGAAGCCACTGGCAACCCCAGGCCGCCACTGGCCGGCCGCGCCAACGTCGGAAAGCGAAACAAAAGTTATGCAGGCACACGACTAACGACCATCCTCGCACTCTAGGCTGACCGCTTGCGTGCACGATTTTCGATTATCTCTTACCCCGCCGGATTCCTTTTTCACGACATAGTCGCAGGAACCACCAACGAAGCGACTGCTTCTCAAACTAGGCCGCTCGATAACAGCAGAGACAGTCTAACCAATCACTCCGCAGTGCGGTACACAACCCCCAACTAAGACAGGTAGCACATCGGAAGCTGCGGAAACCGACGCGACCAAATTTCCAGTTTCAACGCCGATTCAATCAAGGTCTCGCAGAGCTTCCGGGCTAGCCAACGAATGTCGCGAGCCCGGTTTCTCACGCAAAAGCCTGCGCCTATCTGCACGTTTTTCGATTCCCAACAAAGACGCTATTATTCTTCGTACCGACAGTTCGAGTGGCGAACCGTTGCCAATTCCGTGAGCAACAGCTGGCCGAATGAACTTGCGGGGATGTCGTATAGTGGCTAATACCTCAGCCTTCCAAGCTGAAGACGCGGGTTCGATTCCCGTCATCCCCTCCAATTTAAAAAGCACCGCCTCAATGGCGGTGCTTTTTCGTTATACCCCAAATACCTATCGCGCCGCCCTCCACCCGAACGGCAAGCCCGTCAGCCGCACCTGCGCCTCACCCGCTCTTGAGCACTCACCCCGGGACCGACAAGGCCATCGAGTAAGACATTTACCAAATTCTTACCTTACAACACAGCAAAACTTAACAATTATTCTATGGTGCTATTTGCAAATAATATTCACTAATGATGACGCCTAATACTTTTGCCTAAATGCATTAGCCGTTTCCGCCCATCCATCCCGAAAACGTGCCCCCACCCCACCCCATAGAAACACCCACCCCAAGCTCTGAAGCACACAAAAACCAAGCTGACCTGCAATAATAATCACCCCCTCCATCATCAAACGGAAAGCCAGAACCACCAAAAACCTCCTAGAGAATGTGCTGCCCACCCTATGCAGCATTAATGTAAAAATATCTTTGCTCGGTTCGGAATTGCGCCCAAGGCCGAGTACCCTTGTCCCTATGCGACCCAAAATAATTGACGCCGATACCGGCCATGAATTGTGGACCGCCGTGGAGTGCGCGA
The DNA here is from genome assembly GCF_001274895.1 of Corynebacterium lactis RW2-5. NCBI lineage: Bacteria > Bacillati > Actinomycetota > Actinomycetes > Mycobacteriales > Corynebacteriaceae > Corynebacterium > Corynebacterium lactis. The sequence continues at coordinate 818,377 of NZ_CP006841.1, read as the reverse complement.
AGTACTCTGGCACCGCACGCGGAACTTTTACGAGTTACGCTGGCCGCGGCAAGGCTCCTGTCCCAACCACGAAGCTCCATGGACTGACACTGTGGGACTCCGAGGACGTAAAGGATTGGCACGCGAATCGTAAGGCCCGCCAGCCTCACGACGAAGAAAAGTAAACAACCTATAGGCCCTCCGGCGCCGCCTCGAATCTCGCGGGGAACTTTTCGGATGTTTCCGGCGTTATTGTTAACGTCACACCCGCAAACTTCCTTCTTTGGAGGCATACGCCCATGGGGGCCTTAATCCTTATCGCAATTGTCGTTGTAGGCGCTGTTGTAGTCGCCTCTCTGTCACAGCGTCGGTCCAATGCTGCACTCGATCAGCGGCAGAACAATCAGTTGGAAGACGCCGTAGCGGATGCGCGCCGCTGGATTGAACGCCTCGGCTCGCAGGTCCTCTCCCTGTCTGGCACGGACACTGCCTCGACTCAGGCGCTTGCCGACGCCTCTGAACGCTACAATGCGGCGTCTTCACAAATCTCGACTGCTAATACCCCGGCACAGGCCAAGCTGGCACGTGAGTCGGCGCTTGAGGGGCTGCACTATGTGAATGCCGCCCGCGAGATCATGGGGCTGCCGGCCGGCCCTGCACTTCCCCCGCTGGAAGGGCAGAAGTCTGCGGGTAGCGTTACCGAGGCTCGAACGATTGAGCATGAGGGGCACACCATCGCGGCTTCTCCACACGCCACACCTGAGACTCCCAATTACTACCCTGGCGGTCGCGTTGCAGGTCGTCCGGTTCCCGCGGGTTGGTACTCGGAGCCTTGGTGGCAGACTGCGCTGCGTACGGGTGCTTGGACAGTCGGCTCGATGTTCCTCTTCTCCGCGCTTTTCAACGGAATGTCCGGCGTGAACTACGATGCGGCGGCGTTTGAAAGCGGCGCCGGTTCAGGCGAGGACTTTGGTGGCGACCTCGGCGATCAGGGTGGCGGCCTCGGCGCGGATGCTGGTGAAGCGCCCGATACCGGAATGGATGCAGGCGCAGATGGCGGAGAAGACGGGGGCTTCTTCGGAGGACTCTTCGGTGGTGATTCCGGCGGTGACGATGGCGGATTCTTCGACGGTGGTTTTGACGGCTTCGATTTCTAGTCTTCCCGCCTAATCTTTCTAAACGAAAAGGCCCTCGAGCACTCGATTCGCTTCACAAGTGAATCGAGTGCTCGAGGGCTTCTTTAGTCTTTGTGCTCCACCTAGAGGGCTCACCTAGATTTAGGCTTCCGGCAGCTCAGGGGCTACGCCGGTCTTCTCGTACTCAGCGAGAATGTCGATGCGACGCTGGTGGCGCTCCTCTTCACTCCACGGCTGGGAGACGAAAGCGTCAACGATAGCGAGTGCTTCCTCCTCCGAGTGCATGCGGCCTCCAAGACCAATCAGCTGTGCGTTGTTGTGCTCGCGCGCCAGCTTTGCGGTTTCTACGGACCAGGCCAGAGCACAGCGGGCGCCCTTGACCTTGTTAGCAGCAATCTGCTCACCGTTGCCGGAACCGCCGAGGACAATGCCCAGGGACTCCGGGTCCGCGACAGTGCGGGCAGCAGCTTCGATACAGAATGCGGGGTAATCATCTGCAGGATCGTAGGTGTGGGCGCCGCAGTCGACGACATTGTGGCCAGCCTTCTCCAGGTGGGCCTTAATCAGGTTCTTCATCTCAAAACCGGCGTGGTCTGCACCAAGGTAAATACGCATGAGTACGAGTGTAGCGACATCGGCACCGATTCTTGCGTTGGCGGGGTGCAATATCGCCTCTAGCATCCACTGATGCACCCGTATTTAGGTAGCGTGACGAGTTTCGTAAGGCTTACGGGAATATGCTGGGCACGCAGCAGCTTTTCCAGTCTCTTATGCCGCCTGCCGGAACGTTACTTGCAGTAAGGAATAGGTGCATTCACTGTGTCTCCCGCGCCACAAGCCCATTTTCAAGTTGATTCGCACGCCCACGGGCATCATGCGCCAGTCGTACGCACAGTCCGCCACGACATCAACACCAAGCCTTTTATTGTTATTTGGGAAGTCACGCGTGCCTGCGGCCTGGTGTGTAAGCACTGCCGAGCAGATGCGCAGCACGAACCGCATCCTTTCCAGCTAACGACGGAGGAGGGTCGTCTGCTGCTGGAAACGTTGGCGTCGTATAGCAAGCCCAGGCCCCTGGTAGTGCTGACCGGCGGTGACCCCTTCGAGCGCGAAGACCTCGAAGAGCTGGTGCGTTACGGCACGGAGCTCGGGCTGAACATGTCCTTATCTCCTTCTGTGACTCCAAGGCTGACTCCCGAGCGGGTTCGCTCTCTGCGCGAGGCCGGTGGCAAGGCAATGTCGATGTCGCTCGACGGCGCAACTGCCCTCACCCATGACAAGTTCAGAGGTTTTTCCGGCACTTTCGAAAAGACCCTCGAGATGGCGCCGTATATCAACGAGGCCGGGTATAGGCTGCAGATCAATTCGACGCTGACGAAGGACAATATCCACGAGGCTCCGGCGCTGCTTAAGACCGTCATCGAGATGGAAGCGAAGATGTGGTACGTCTTCTTCCTAGTCCCGACGGGTCGAGGAGCCAACCTCGGCGCGCTCTCCCCTGACGAACGCGAGGATGTCCTGCACTGGTTATCGGATATTTCCAACCGCATCGCAATCAAGACGACCGAGGCGCCGCAGTACCGCCGCGTCGTGATGCAGCAGGAAGAGGCCAAGGAGAAGAGGCTACCTCTGTATCAGGGCGGCGAGCTCTATCGTTACCTGACCGCGGAGACAGCGCGGCTACTCGGAGCCGTGCCGGAAAAGCCACGGCGCCCACGCTCCCCGATGGCGGTCAATTCCGGCTCCGGGTTTGCTTTCATCGACCACATTGGCGACGTCTACCCAAACGGGTTTCTGCCGCTTCACTGCGGCAACGTCAAGACCACACCGTTCCAGGAGATCTACGCGGAGTCGCCGGTATTCAAGGCGCTGCGCGATCCCGACAACTGGCATGGAAAGTGCAGTGTCTGCGAGTACCACAATGTGTGCGGCGGATCCCGGTCTACGGCCTACGCGTTGACCGATGACTACACCGCATCTGACCCGACCTGCGTTTATATTCCGCCCGCCTGGAAGGCGGAAAAAGAATTCGGCTAGGCTCCAGTCCCCTGACCTATCCCCTCTCCGACGGCGAGTACGGGTGCGCTAAACCTGCGGGTTTTCGGTGCGCGAGCGCTTGATTTCAAAGAAGTACGGGTACTGTGCGAGTCGCACTGCCGCGTCGAAGATTTCGCCTGCTTCTTCGCCGGTGGGCACGCGCGTGATAACCGGCCCGAAAAATGCGGTCTCTTCTAGCTTCACGACGGGCGTTCCGACTTCATCACCGACCTCATCCATCGCGCCGGCATGGTAGAAGCGTAGGCGCTCATCGTAAGAGTCACTGTTTGCGACCTCGGCAAAACTGGCGTCGAGTCCGACCTTGTGAAGCGCCTCGGCAATGACAGCATCGTAGGCTCCGTAGCCCTGTTTTCCGCCTTGCTTGCCCGGGTGGATCAGGGTGCCCATGACAGTGTAGAGCTCGTCGACCTTCTCCGGAGCCTCGTCCTTAACTTTGGCGAAGACGCGGGCGGGCCCCCAACTGGCCTCCATTGCCTTGACATAGTCTTCGGGGAGGTCACGGCCTTCGTTAAGTACGGACAGTGACATCGGAATCCATTCGACCTCGATGTCGCGGACCCTCTCTACCTCCTTCATCCAGCGAGAAGTCTGCCAGCAGAAGGGGCAGGAAACGTCGAAGTAGAAGGTCACGTGCTTACGGTTACCCATCTTCCGGTGTCCTTTCTTAGAAGTCTTTTTTGAGAAGTAACACCAGAGTAGACCAACACCTTTATTGATGCATCACCATTCTCTCGACTGGTGAAAACGTTGGCACCAATACTTCCGCCTTGGGGGAATTGAAGCGCTGTGGGGATTAGTAGGTCGAAGGGCGACCTTTAGTCTCTAGAAGATGGACTGTGTTCTCGAGGTAAGCAACCCAATCTGATGTGTCAAGGAAGGACGATCCCGACTCGTGGTCCATGTCTACAAGGCGACCGGAACGAGTATCTAGGCAGATATGGTTTCCACCGTAATCATGAGTCAGCGGAATCCACGCCTCGTGGTACCACTTGCCATCTGAATCTGCGTTGTCGTCGGCCTCCTCAAGGAAGTCCTCAAATCCACCGTTGGCCTCGGTTTCTGTCCACATACGGTAATCATTTGAGATTTGCGCCGGGGAGGCGATCCAACCGCCGTCCCATGAATCCCCATCAGTCGATGCATGACGCAACCAGGATGCGCGCACATAGTCAGGGAGAGCTAAACCGAGGTCCTGTTCCAACTGATTGAGTTCAGCCTCCGTAGCAGGATCCCCCAGTGCTTCGGCGGGAAGCATGGCCTCAATCCGATCCCAAGCTGCGTTCACACGATCGATTGCATTTGGAATTTCTCTAGATAGTTCGCTCATTAACGTAAGTGTAAGAGAAAGTAATCCGCCTTGCAGGACTTCAGTTGGTTGGGCACCAGTCCTTCATCTTTCAACCGCTTCGACAACGGCTATCGCTACCCTGGAAAATATGACATCGATGAATTTGACTCGCGTTGAAGCTCGGCAGCGTGCCAACCTCCTGCAGATCCATCACTACGACATTGTATTAGACCTCACTACCGCCCCAATTGGTTCGGATCAAGAGGCACCGACCTTCTCATCCATCACGACAATTGAGCTCACCGCCCGCGAAGACGGCGAAACCTTCCTTGACCTACGCGATGCAGACGTGCACAGGGTGCTTATCGACGGCTCCGACGCTACCGAGGCTGCTCGCTACAGCAGCGAGTCAGGGATTGCGCTGAATCTCACCAAGGGCAAGCACACGGTCGTTGTCTCGGCAGATTGCCGATACACCAATAATGGCCAGGGCATTCACCGCTTTCAGGATCCTGCCGACAATGAAACTTACCTGTATTCACAGTTTGAAACGGCCGATGCCAAACGCGTGTTTGCTTGCTTCGATCAGCCGGATTTGAAGGCGACCTACTCGATGCACGTGACTGCACCGAAGGGGTGGACCGTGGTGTCAAACTCTGCGGCACAGTTAAGCGATGCAACCGGAGCTGCTACCACTCGCAACGACGCTCAGCTCTTCGAGTTCTCTGTCGACGTTCCGCTGTCGACCTACCTGGTCGCCTTCTGCGCCGGCCCCTGGTACGAGGTCACGGATTCCTGGACCGGCACCATCGCCCCACACCCGGAGACCCCGCGCGAGCACCAGCCCGACGGCGAGCTGACCATCCCACTGGGTCTGTACTGCCGCCAGTCCATCGCGGAGCACCTGGACGCCGATACCCTGTTCAAGGAGACCAAGGAGGGCTTCGACTTCTACGCCAAGCACTTCGGCGAGCCGTACCCGTTCGGCAAGTATGACCAGATCTTCTGCCCGGAGTACAACATGGGCGCAATGGAAAATGCGGGCTGCGTGACCATCCGAGACGAATACGTGTTCCGCTCCAAGACGACCGGCTACCTCTACGAGCGCCGCAACGACACTATCCTGCACGAGATGGCGCACATGTGGTTCGGCGACCTGGTCACCATGAAGTGGTGGGATGACCTGTGGCTCAACGAGTCCTTCGCCACCTGGTCCGCAGCCGCGGCACAGGCCGAGGTCTCCGATTTCCGCCACGCCTGGACGACCTTCGCCAACGTGGAGAAGGCGTGGGCGTATCAGCAAGATCAGCTGCCCAGCACGCACCCGATTGCCGCGGATGCCAGCGATATCGACACAGTCGAGCAGAACTTCGACGGCATCACCTACGCCAAGGGCGCATCGACGCTGAAGCAGCTTGCCGCCTACGTTGGCCAGGAGGAGTTCCTCGCGGGCGCCCGCCTGCACTTCGCACGCCACCGCTTCGGCAATGCCACATTCGCAGACCTGCTGGAGTCCCTGTCCGAGGCTTCGGGGCGCGACCTGTCCGGCTGGGCCGAGCAGTGGCTATCCACCACCGGCATCACCACGCTGTCGCCGAAATTTAACACCTCCGTCGGCAAGTACACAGCCTTTGCCGTAGACCAAGACGGCGCGGAACCCGGCGCGGGCGAGCTGCGCGACCACCGCATTGCCGTGGGCGTCTACAAGCTGCGCGGCGAGGGCGCGGACGCAGTCCTGGAGCGCATCAACCGCGTCGAGGTCGACATCCGCGGCGCTCGCACCGAGGTCTCTGCACTTGTGGACACCCCTGCGGGCGATGTGGTCCTGGTCAACGACGACGACCTCACCTACTCCATGATCCGCCTGGATCAGAAGTCCCTGGAGACGGTTATCGACCACATCGGCGATTTCGCCGATTCCATGCCTCGCACCGTCTGCTGGTCCGCGACCTGGCAGATGGTCCGGGCCGGTCAGATGCGCGCACGCGACTTCGTGGACCTGGTCCTCCGGGGCGCTTCCGGGGAGGACAAGCTCTCGGTTCTCGAGCGCGTCATTGCCCAGGCTGTCACCGCCGTCGAGCAGTACGCCGACCCGGATTGGGCCGCGCACACCGGCCGCGACCGACTGGCCCAGGGCCTGCTCGAGCTCGCACGCAACGAGGCTGACGAAGACCGCGCCCTCATCTTTGTCAACGCCCTGGCGACCATCCCATCGTCGGCAAGCGATGTGACTGCGGCGATGCGCGCACTCGCGGAGGGGGCCTCGGATACGGCGGGGATTCGCGCCGTCACCGTAGACACGGATATGCGCTGGCGCGCGCTGAAGTTCCTGGTTGCCGCAGGTCTGGCAGGCAAGGATCAGATCGCCGCGCTCGCTTCCGAGGACAAGTCCGCCCTCGGCGCACAGGCCGCCATCGCATCGCGCGCCTCAATTCCCGATTTGGTCAACAAGACCCGCGTGTGGGCCGAGGCAACCACCACAGGCTCCGACGCACCGTCGAATCTTGTGATTCGCCATCTCATGGCCGGGTTCACCGCGCCCGGCGCGGGGCAGGTTCTCTCCCAGCCGCTTGACGACGCCGCCCGCGCCGCCATTGGTGCGACGGATTCGGTGGGGACTTTGACGCAGCACTACTTCGCCGTCGCACCTGGCTGGTGGAAGACGTATTCCTCAGAAACTGCAGCAAGCCTGCTCGAAGGCTTCTATCCGCGCTGGGATGTATCCGAAGCTGCAATCGCCGCCGCGGACGTAATCCTCCGCGACGGCGCTACCCCGGCGCCTGTCAAGCGCATCATCTCCGAGCAACAGCACCTGGTGAAGCTGGCGCTGCGCGCTCGCGAGATCGATAGAGCTTAGAGGAACGTGGCGTTGCCCCTAGGATGGCAATCCGCCTGCACCACGCTAGGCAGTTTGGTCAACCTTTTGCTCGGCCTGCTCGCTGGCCTGCTTTTTGGCTAGCTTTTCGGCCTTCTTCTGAGCTCTACGCTCCTTTCGGCTCGGAAGGCCGAGGGCCTCTCGGTCCTGTTTAACCAAGACTCGTACCAACACAACGAAGGCAACGAAAACGACGATGACCTTGACAATCAACAGCAAGCCAACGACGGCTGAATCTTCGAAGGAAAGCGGCGAGTTCCAGAGGAAGTGCAGTCCAATGGCTGCCACGATAAGTGCAGCTCCGACTCCGATTCGCTTTGTCCGCGGAGTCGGCTTGTATGTAATTCCCATCAGGTAGGCAATGCCGACTGCAACAAAGCCAGAATATATCCAGTGAGAGATAAGGCCCGTAGCAGTTCGTAGGATGGCGCTCTGGATTCCTCCAGCAAAGTCGCTGTTTAGACTATCTAGCGCAGCCGACATCGCATAGAGCACATCCTCAGTGATTTGGAACCCGAATCCCACTGCAACACCGACGTAGAGGGCGTGGATTGGGCGAGTTACCAGATAGCGGAATACCACGATGATTCCGAATACAACTGCGCCTTTGCCCAATTCCTCGACGGCAGGGGCGGAAAGCGCTGGCCACCAGTCCGCAAGTGCATTGCGCTCTACGAATCCTTCCAGGCCTTCCTGCATGGCCTCATTGCCCTTTAAGGCAACCCATGGACCAATCAGTCCTCCGAGAACAAAGGCGTAGAGCCACATCATTTTTGCCCGGGTTCCTTGCGGACCTTGGTGCGGTCAAACAGCGACACCAGGAAAATTAGGATGACCAGGCCTACCAGCAGCGCTCCGATGACAAGCCCTAGTTCAGAAGGGTTCTTATCAATTTGAGGAATGAACTCCGCTGCCAGCGATGCCAGAGATACGGCTCCGAGGACGACCAGAACCCACCATGTGGCATCGTTGCCAAGTCCCGGTTGCGACCTCATTCCATCTTGATTGTTGATAGTTGTATTATTCACGATCGCCTCCCTCGCTCGGCTGATCGCTGTCAGCGACAAGCTCTACCTTCATCGACTTCATGACTTGCTCGGGGAGTACATTGCTGTCGCTCGATCCGTTGCCCACATTTCTTTCACCCGAGGCGCCCTCCTCAACAGGAGCCCCCAGCGCAATGACCATAATTGCGAGCTCATTTCCCGATGCGATGGCGCAGCTACCGGCACGAGATGACGACGAAACTGTCGCGGGATCAATTGCGGTGCACATCTGTCCCTTCAAATCCTCGCGTTTATCCCCGGATTCTATGGCCTTCGGGACAGTGATACGATCTTGATCCCAGACTGCGCTAATTCCGCGACGGTTGAGGTTCAACATCGCTCGGGACAAGGAAGTTTCAGTGCCATCGGCTCCGGTCATAACCTCGACTATCAGCACCGAGTCATCCTTGGCCAAGGTTATTTTCTCATTACCTCCGCCGGGGGCAATGCGCCAGCCTTCCGGCGCATCAAAGCTGACTTTGGCGACAGAACCGTCGAGAACAATCGGCTCTCCATTGGTAGCGTCTATTTTCGGTGACGGTGCGACCGCAGCGAACGCAGCGGGCCCGGCCCAGGCCACGCCCACGAGCGCCGCAACGGCTATCGCTTCTTTAAAATGAACAATTTTCACTGTGCTACTCACACCACTTTGTATCGGAGTGATTAAATACTTTCCTCGACCGTTTATACGCGATTACCTCGTATTTCTGCCTGTGCTGTGATGGTTTCCGCCCTGAGGAGTAATCCTTCTGGCTCATATAAATCTTCCCTCGCATCACCGCGCACCGAGTTTGAACCGAAGGAACTACACTCGATTCCATGACTTCTTCCCGAACCCTTTTTGACGCCGTCGGCGGCGAGGATCTGTTCAACCGGGTCGTACACGGCTTTTACACGCGCATGCGGACAGACGATTTAATTGGACCAATGTATCCGCAGGACGATTGGGAAGGTGCCGAAGATCGTCTGCGTCTATTCCTCATTCAGTATTGGGGAGGACCACATACCTACAATGAACAGCGCGGACACCCTCGTCTCCGAATGCGTCATTTTCCGTTCTCCATCGGTATGGCAGAACACGATAGATGGCTAGAGCTAATGAGCGCCTCACTAGCCGAGATTCCGGATGCCGATCTCCCCCAGCCCTACCGCGATGCCATGTGGAATCACATGGTCCAAGTCGCGGACATGCTCATCAACCAGCCAGAGTAGGCTCTCTCCCCGATGCCCTACTTTTGACGGACAGCCACTCGGCTCACCCCACGATGGGGAGAACCGCTAACGACTCCATCGTAAAGATCGATCCAAAGCGTCCGTCGAGTCGATGCCAGCGCCCCTTCGCGGACACGCGCACCGGTTCCCTCTCGGCAGGATTTTCCGGGATGAATCCCATCGCGCACAGCGCGAACACATCGCGCATCGACACGTCTACTTCGCTTTCCGACGCCTGCCCCGTTACAGAAAGGACCTTTTGGTCAAGTAGCGACGTCGGCAAGCCGACGGGACCAGAGGATTCAGTCGCAACATTGCGGGCCTGGCGCTCGAGGGTGCGGAATGCGGTGGCTGGGACGTAGTCGACAGGCTCCCATCCATCCAGCACGGGCAGAAAGCCTGGCCACCCGGCCGACGACTGCGCGGGGATGCGGTACGGAAGCGCCGTGATTGCGTCTTTATCAGCATCAACGTCGTCGCTGGAGCGTTGCTTCGCGAAGGCACGAACGGCAATGTCCTTAACATCCGCAGCAGTAACAATTACATCGTCCGGGGCCGCAGACAGGGCGAGCGTCCTGGTCGCCAAGGGGCCAAATGGGGTCTTGACCCACACCTGACTCATCGCAGTGGAGGAATCCTGGTGCATGGATTCAATTTCCCTCGTACGCAGGCGCATAACGGCGGCAGAATCTATCGCGAGCGCTTTGTGCGCGAGCACTCCGAGGTTTTTCAACGCAGCCCGAGTCGCAATACTCAGTTCGGCTACTGACGAGGTTGGAGATGTGGGCATCTACTTCTCTTCAATTGCTGGTGCCGCGAACCGCTCCAGCTCACGGCGCGCTGACGCGGGAACTTCCACGGCAGTGGCAGTCTCCAGGTCGAACATCACCATAACAGTCTCGAGGACAGCAGTGACATGACCGTGCTCATCGCTGATCGACTGGCGCAGCGTATAGGAGGTGCGACCAAACGCAATAATCTCGGTATCGACAACTACCTCGCGCGTATCAGGGAGAATCGCGCGCACATAATCGATTTCCATCCGTCGGACGACCGACGCCGGGAACCCGGAACCAGAACCTTCCCCACCGCCGAGGACACGAACCGCGAAGTCCACGCGGGCCTGCTGAGCATACTCAAGGAAAGCTGCGTTATTTACATGGCCGTACTGGTCAAAATCCGACCAACGCACGGCCACAGTAGTACGAAACGGTGCTGATTGGGTCATAGCAATGACTATAGGCGCATCAGCACACTGATTTGGACAGTTTCGCCCCGAGATGTTTTTAACCAGAGCATCTCGGGGCGACGTGGGCGACGTCGAAAGGCGAAAGCCTAACGAGTCAGCTTACGGTGGGTGACGCGGGACGGACGTGCCGCATCCTCACCCAGGCGCTCGACCTTGTTCTTCTCGTAGCCCTCGAAGTTGCCTTCGTACCAGAACCACTGGCCCTCGACGAAGTTGCCCTCCCAGGCGAGGATGTGTGTACAAGTGCGATCCAGGAACCAGCGGTCGTGGGAAATCACGACGGCGCAGCCCGGGAACTGCTGGAGAGCGTTTTCCAGCGAGGACAGGGTCTCGACATCGAGGTCGTTGGTCGGCTCGTCGAGCAGAATCAGGTTGCCGCCCTGCTTCAAGGTCAGAGCCAGGTTCAGCCGGTTGCGCTCACCACCGGAGAGCACCTTCGACGGCTTCTGCTGGTCGGCGCCCTTGAAACCGAAAGCGGACAGGTACGCGCGAGACGGCATCTCGTTCTGGCCAACGACAATGTAGTCCAGGCCATCGGAGACGACCTCCCACACGGTCTTCTCCGGGTCGATGTTCTCGCGCCCCTGGTCGACGTAGCTGAGCTTGACGGTCTGGCCGACCTTCACGTCGCCGGCATCCGGCTGCTCCAGGCCGACGATAGTCTTGAACAGGGTCGACTTACCGACACCGTTCGGGCCGATAACGCCGACGATGCCGTTGCGCGGCAGGGTGAAGGAGAGATCCTTAATCAGGGTGCGGCCGTCGAAGCCCTTGTCCAGGTGCGAGACCTCCACGACCTGGTTGCCCAGGCGCGGCGGGGTCGGAATCTGAATCTCTTCGAAGTCGAGCTTCTTGTACTTCTCGGCCTCTTCCACCATCTGTTCGTAGCGCTCGAGGCGGGCCTTGTTCTTCGCCTGGCGAGCCTTCTGACCGGAGCGAACCCACGCTAGCTCTTCCTTCAGACGCTTCTGCAGCTTCGCGTCCTTCTTGCCCGCAACCTCGAGGCGCTCGGCCTTCTTCTCCAGGTAGGTGGAGTAGTTGCCCTCGTACGGGTAGAGCTTGCCGCGGTCGACCTCACAGATCCAGCCCGCAACGTGGTCCAGGAAGTAACGGTCGTGGGTCACGGCGAGGACAGCGCCCGGGTACTTGGCCAGGTGCTGCTCCAGCCACAGGACGGACTCTGCGTCCAGGTGGTTGGTCGGCTCGTCGAGAAGCAGCAGATCCGGCTCGGATAGCAGCAGCTTGGCCAGCGCGACACGACGACGCTCACCACCGGAGAGGTGAGTGACCGGCTCGTCCGCCGGCGGGCAGCGCAGAGCGTCCATAGCCTGCTCAATCTTGGAATCGAGCTCCCAAGCGTCGGCAGCATCCAGCTCCTCCTGGAGCTTGCCCATCTCCTCCATGAGCTCGTCTGTGTAGTTGGTGGCCATCTCCTCGGCGATAGCCTCGAAGCGAGCCTTCTTCTCGAAGATGTCCCCCAGCCCCTCTTCGACGTTGCCGCGGACAGTCTTTTCCTCGTTCAGCGGCGGCTCCTGCAGCAGGATGCCCACGGTGGCCCCCGGCTCTAGGAATGCCTCGCCATTGCTGGGCTGGTCAAGGCCGGCCATAATCTTCAAAATCGACGACTTACCAGCGCCGTTCGGGCCGACGACACCAATCTTGGCGCCCGGGTAGAACGCCATGGTGACGTTGTCGAGGATTAGCTTGTCGCCGTGCGCCTTGCGCACGTTCTTCATCTGGTAGATGAACTCACCCATGGTGGAAATTCGTCCCCTCTTAAAGGAAATTAAACAATCTCTGTAGAGGTTACGCATAGCGCGGTAAAGGCACAATCTGCACGGCCAAAATCCCGCCATCCGGCGGATTATCCTAGAAGGCGAGGCCAGCGCGTGTAAGGACGCGTGTAAGGAACAGCACACCTCACCGACTGCTCCTCACAACGCTGTCGCCGGCCTCAACACAGAGCAGAATCGGCCGAAAGGCGGGTCTAAAAAGGCGTATCCGCACTGTCTGCTGCGGACTCCCCCGCGCCAGCACCTGCGGAGACGCCTGCTCCGACCAGCGCGGGCTCGCGGCGCTCTTCGTTATCTCCGTGGCCCTGATTATCCGCCTCAGCGGGATTGACGGTTGCCTCCCCGGCGTAATCGCCTACCTGCTGAGTTGCAGAGGCTCCACCGAACGTTTCCTGCCCGACCGGCTGCTCGTGCGGCTTTTCCGTATAGGTCTTAACAGTGGCCACGTGGCGCTTCAGATTTGGCCCGACCGCCTTTGCAATAATCTTCTGGCGGTAGCGAGTGCCGCCGTCATCAGCAGTCCAGGAATCAGTGCGAATGTGCCCATGCACAATGACGGCCTGCCCCTTCCACAGCGAGTTATTAACGTTCTCGGCCAGCTTCCCCCAGCATTCCACATCGAAATAGGACGTCTCGGACTGCTCCCAGCCGCTTTCTCCCTTCCAAGACCTGCTCGACGCGAGAACGAACCTACAGACCTTGGCTCCAGAGTTGGTATTTCGATTCTCAACCTGACGCGCGACGTTTCCGACCACAGTGATCAATGCTTCGGACATGGGTTTTCCTCCCCCAAGTAGCGTGTGTACTTACAACTGCGGCGCTGAGACCGACCGGATTTCACCGCCGCAGTTCCCACCATGCCCGGGCAAGGACACTCCCGAAAGACCAAAAACGAGGGCCTGTGGACAACTTGCCTCACACGACAACTGTCCACAGGCCCTCGAAAGATCGCTAAACGACGGGCCCCTAGCGGTGTCGCTTCTTTGACGCGTCGATGGGGTTATCCATGTGAACTGGGTGCTGCGCGTCCACCGTGGACGTGTAGTAGTCCCGCTCGTCCTCGCCAGCCACGCCGACCTGACCACTCATCCGCGCGAGCATCGCGTTATACGCCTCGAGCTCCGCATCATCATTGCGCTCCGCGACACGGTCGTAGCGGGCTGCATCCTTGGCGTCGGCACGCCTCCACTGGACAAATAGGGCAACGGTGACAATGTAGAGCGGAACCTCACCAGCGGCCCACGCCACAGCACCGCCGATGTTCTGATCCTGCAGGAGATTCACCGCCCACGGCAGATCCAGCGTGGAGTAGTACTCCTTGGCGAGCACCTGCTGCGACTGCATCAGGGAAACACCGAACCAGGCGTGGAACGGAAGCGAGCCCATCAGCGTCACCATCTTCACAGCAGGGGAAATCTGCTGCGGGGCTGCATCGACACCGATAATCACCCAGTAGAAGATGTAGCCCGAGATCAAAAAGTGGATGTTCATGAACAGGTGCCCCGCATGCTCATCCGCCAGGAAGTCATACAGCGGAGTCATGTACAGCAGGTAGAAACCGGCAACGAACTGCACCGTAGCCACGACCGGGTGAGTCAGAAAACGCGAGACCGGATTGTTGATAAACACGACCAGCCACTCGCGAATCCCCGGCAGACCATTCTTGCCGGCCGGCTTCAAGGCACGCAGAGCCAGGGTGACCGGGCCACCCAAAACCAGCATCACCGGGATACCCATCGAGTAGAGCATGTGGGCAGTCATGTGAACCGAGAACTGGGCGGCCATGTACTTGCCCAACGCACTGGAGGAGGTAAACAACAGCAATACGCAGCCGCCGACCCACCACAGGGTGTTAGCAATCGGCCAGGTACCGCCGCGCTTCTTCAACAGGTAGAGCCAGTACAGGTAAATCCAGGCCGCGACAATTGCCGCCATTCCGAAGAAGATGTCGAAGCGCCACTGAGTGAACATTGCCTCCCAGCCGAAAGGAATGTCCAGGTTGTAGCCCAACTTCACCTGCATCTGGGTAATCGGAGGAAGCCCCTCACCGCCCGCCTGATCGGAGAAGTTCGGCGGCGGAGGGGTCCTCCCCAGGGCAACTGCCACGCCCATAGTCAGCGCCATGATGATTGTCTCTAAGATGGCCAGGCGCCAGAACGGACGATTATCCCGCTTCTGCTCAATTTCCGGAATCGTGAGCTTGCGGTGCACGTAGCCACAAAGACCGAGAAGAATAATCAGCACAGCCTTGACGAGAACCAAGATTCCGTAGTTGTTGCTCACCAGGTCGGACCAGCTGACGTTAATGGCAGCATTGATGAAACCGGAGACGCTCATTACGGCGAAGGACACCAGAGCCACAAAGGAGTAACGCCGCACGACCTCAGGGAGCCAGTCGCCGCGGCGGCGCGCGTGAGCGACCATCGCCATCAAGCCGCCCACCCAAAACACAGTAAAGGTCAGGTGCCAAATGTAGGAGTTCGTACCGTAGTCGTGGGCGCCGCCCGTCGCATTGTGGCTAACAACGGCCAGCGGCATCATCGACACCAGGCTGATTGCGAAGAAAACCGGCTGCCAAATCCACTTCCGCGTCAGCGAAGAACCCAACGCCACGATGCCGGCGAAAATCGCGACCCACAACCACGCCAGTCCCTCCGAGGTCTGGTCGAGAGACACCGACCAATTGCTCAGCTGGATAGTCGTGGAAAGTGGCTGACCTGATACGTCCGAAAGCACCAACGGAATCTCGAACAGCGCAATCAGACCCCATCCGAGCATTGCCCACATGCCTGCACGAGAGGCCGTGTAACCATCGAGGTCGACCGTGCCGTCGTGACGCGGCTTAGTGCCGAAAGCCGACAACATGAAAGAGCCCACCCCCAGAGCAGCGAGCAGCTCGCCGGCGGCTTTCGCAAAGGGGAAACCGAACGTCGTTATGGCGCCCGGGTCCGGGATACCCAACGTGGAGCGGGAGTCCATGTTGAACACGAGCGACAACGCTCCGGCCAACACGCCGCCGACGGCTGCGAAAAGCAAATACCAGCCAGCGGATTTGCGAACTTTTTTGTCCTTCGGAATAGCGGGGTCGCTATCGACCAGGGTTGCGGCAGTCATAGTGCCAAGCCTAGTCGGGTTATCCGCTCGGACAAGAACCGGTTGTACACCTAAACCACACAGAGTAGCGGGCACACATATTAATTGCCTGGAGGGGCAACAACTCCCAAAGGCACCTTCCGCCACGAGACTAAGCCTCGAGCACTGCCCCGATTGCGTGAGCCACGGCGGTTGACGCTACAATAAGTTCTTTGTCAGCCTCCATAGCTCAGTGGACAGAGCAGTCGGCTTCTACCCGATTGGTCGAGGGTTCGAATCCTTCTGGGGGCACGTTTCTACCCCCCGTCTTGAACTGGTGTTTTGCGAGTTCAGGCGGGGTTTTCCCCTATCGGACTACCCCCGCTAATATTGCCTAATGTTGGGCGATATTGGGTCAGATGTCGTGGAAATGTCGTGCGATTAGCAGACACAAAAAAGAAGCCCCACCAGCCAGAAGTTCGAAAAACCCGAACAACTAAACCAGTGGGGCATGCTTAATCTAACTCGTCCCGCGGAGGATTCCTGGCTGTCGGCGACTGATACGACGCACGCACCACCGCCGCCAAATCCGAAATATCCGGCTCCGGAGGCGCAGCCTTACGGTCACTGCGCACCCAATCAACAAAGTCACGCAGCCAGTCAATCGCGTCCTCCAGTGCACGACGCAACTGATGCGTGCGGTCCTCCTCGACCCTCAACAACACCTGCGTCGCCCGCAGCGCCGCCTCGACATCATCCAGGCGAGTCTCAAGCCGCGCGATACGATCCCCCTGCCGCTGCAAAAGGTCACCGTTGAACTGAACCGTCGCCTCTTCCTTGCGGCCCTTAAGACCCAGCCATGCGACCACGATGCCAACGATTGCTCCCGGGAGCGCTGCAAGAAGGTCTGCCCAACCGAAGTCCATGAAAGACCTCCTTAGTGCTTGGCATAGTTTCGTCCCATGACAGCGCCCGACGCTATGGCGGTTGCGGCCAGCATCGAGTAATTCTTCGCGCTAATCCACATCCGAGAGCCATCAACAACAGCATCAATCGCGAAGCTAATAGCCCACATAGCCAGCAGCGCCCCCACAATCGCGATCCCAATCGTCCGTGAAACCCGCCCGACCGCGGCCCACCGGGCGGTTACCGGCGCACTAGCCCCAACGATGAGCAAAGTGGCAGCAACCGCCCACGCAAACGCCGGGCTCCCCGCGGGCAGAACCGATTCAACAGGAGTAAGCGCGCTGACGCTCTTGCCGTAGTAGCCTGCCGAGGTGGATGCCGCGAACACCGCCCACACGGCCGCAATAAGCCGCGGGCTAAACACCCACCCTAACATGGCCTACTCCCCCGCCCGGTGCTCACCGACATACTCGCCGGCGTTGGTGGTGGCTGCCGCCGTCGTGATGCCCAGCACCGGCGCAATCACGGCTAGGAGCGCATCCATCTGTACGCCACTGCCCCAACCAAGGTACGCGCCGAGGACAGCCACACTCGCTGCCACCGCGTACAGGGCCTGCCGCCACGGGGTAGTCGAGTGCACAATCGCGAAAACAAGGGTGACCACCGCGATGACTACGCCGGTCACGGCTGGTGCCGCTTCTTCGCTCAGCACGCCCCACGACACCAGCGCAGTGATCACAGCGGACGCTACGGCGTACCAGGTCAGGCGCGCACCAGCGGGAACAATAGATCGAATCTTTTCCATGACTTTTTGCCTCCTATGGCTATAGAAAAAGCCCGCGCGACGATCACGCGGGCATGAAAAAAGCACCCCGCCGGGGTGCTTACTGTTCTTTCTTTTCGACCAACTCAAGCAGCCGGTCAAACTTCTTCTCCAACGCCTCCAGACGCTTCGCGTTGCTGTCAATCATCCTGCGGCCCTCATACACGCCCCGGTCGATATACATGATGTAGTCCGCCAATGGTGCCACATGCTTCGAACCGGGAACATGCGACTTGCACGGGGTATCCAGCGTCAGCGGTGCCTTCGGTGCCGGTGATGGCGGGATTGCCACCGCCGGGGCTGATTTACCGGCGTTGATTTCCTTCGCCCTGGCGAGCACCACATCGTAGGGGAAGTGGTAGCCAGGGTCCCAGTGGTCAGTATTGCCCCATACCTGCGCCTCCAGGTGTCCGGCGACACCGTGCTTTCCGGCCCCCAACTCCTCGCGCGTTAGTTTCACTAGCGGGATGTCGTAGGTGCGCGCCCAATACGCGACAACGCGAGCGCAGCCCTCCAGCATCTTTGGCTGTGCTAGCCATTCGGGGCGGGTCATCTTCGCCTGCGCCACAAGGGAGACGTGTAAGGCAATATCGTTGCCCTTGTTGCCCACCGACCAGGTTTGCCAATCATCCGTATTGGCGAGCGTAATCTTGCCGGTCGCGTCCACTAGTCGGTGATACGACCCCGTGCGACTGCGCACCTGGTAATCCAGGATTGCCTGCGAGGACGTGCCCGGAGTGTTCTCCGTCGTGTGAACGATGATTCGCTTCTTCGGTAACGGCGTAGGCCGACCAAACGTAATCAGATGGTGTTTATCAATATCAACGGCATTATCAGCCACTTTCTTAACCTCCGTAGATTCACTAACAGGCGCTTTAACTTCTCCCGGCCACCGCGCACCCTTAAGCATCACCATCGGATCAAGACGATCCGGGCCGGGCGGCACCCATGAATACCTGTGCCATTCCAAATGCAGATGCGGGTCAACACCTCCGTTGGTGGCGCGGTTGGGGTCAATGCGCCCAATACGCTGCCCCTCACGCACCTGCTGCCCAAGCGACACCTCGGGAATAATGTGGCCGTAGATCGTTTCACCGCCACCGTTGCTGGCCGGGTGGTCAACCCCAATCCACTGGCCGAACCCCGTCGCGGGGCCGACACGCGCGATGGTGCCGTCCTTCACCGCGTAAATCGGCTTCCCACCCGAACCGCCATCACACCCGAAATCAGTGCCCCAATGGTGCGTCCCCCACCTGGGACCGAACCCAGAGGTGACGTAAAAGCCCTTATCGACTGGCATTGTGACCATAGCTCTACCTCCTTGAACGAATTATGGGTTCGATGAAAAGCGCAGCCACACCTTACCGGCACCACCAGCACCACCTAGCGTGCGGCCGATGGGCTTAGTGCTCGCAGCACCACCGCCACCACCCGGAGCCTTACCAGGCTCGGTCTGCCACGCAATCTCGCCGCCGACAAAACGGCGACCAAAAAACTCCCTAACCCCCGCGGACCTACCAATGGGATCACCATATCCTTGGCCACCACCACCGGGTGCTGCAGTCACATCCCCCGAGCCAGTGCGCACCCACGACGCCTGCCCCTCATAGCCGCCCTTAACACTTGCCCCTGGCTGCCCACCAGCCCCCACGAACAGCGACAAGGTTTCCGGCAAATCCGTAAACGTCCCTGACGCCCACTGCCCGGCATCGCCACCATTACACGCCCCCAACCCCAACGCATCCCCACCGGAACCACCACCGCCACCACCGAGGGCGACGACTTGTACCGAGCGGGCCCACTGCGGAACCTCCACACGATGCGAACCCTGCACCACGTACTCAACCTCTAGCGACAGGGAGTTATCAGCCTCTACTGTCGGAGTATCAGTTTCCGGGGTCGGCTCCGGTGGCGGTTCGACGTATCCCTCCGTCCATCCGAGCTGATGCGCACGCCGGAACGCCATGACCCCTGTGGACTGCTGCACGGCATGAATACCAGGCGGGAAAATGGGGACTGGCACCGGCGTAAATGGACCAATCGGGCTGATGAAAAACGCGGCACGGTTAGCAAACCGGAAATTCAACGGCCGGTCAGCAAACAGCACCGACTTATCCAGCGGCAGCTCCTTCACAAATTCCCGCCCTAGGTAGGCGCGCACCCACCCGTTCTTTGGGCTGATCCATAGCCCAACATGGCCGCCCTTACGCCCTTCTACTTCCGAATCATCAGCAGCGCCATGTAGCGGCAGTTTCGTCTCGTTCCGCCCCGCCCATAGGCGCGGCCGCATATTGATTTCTAGACCGGTGCGGTCAAAAACCAGACCAATACGGTTATTAAACAGGCCGAATTCCCACGCCCCGGCATCGTTGCCGTTCATAAACAACTCGACCTCGAGCAGAATATCCTCCCCGACCGGCGGGGCAAGCAGCCCAGAATGCAGCACCATCGCCGTATGGGAGGTGACCTGCACCGGGTTGGCTGTCATGAACACCAGCCCGGGGTAGCCGCTGGCGACAGAGAACGGGAAACTTGTATCTTCCACGCTGAGTCTGCCTTGCCCGTTCTCAGCGGCGTAGGTGTGCGCATCGTAGACGCCGCCGCGGCCCTCGAAAACATAACGCCACATGCCGCCGAGCCGCTTCGCCCAAATGAGGTCACGGCCACGATAAACCTCCGTGGCCTCCTGCTCCCCGACAAACACGCGCTGCACAGTATTGCCACCATGAAAAATCACTACGGCAGCACCTTCGTAATCACCGTCACTGTCGTCGCCGGAGTACCCGGCCCGGGAGGCTTCGTCGCAACGGTGAAATCAAAATTACCTCTAGCGCGCTTGGCCAACTCATCACGAATCCCATCCAACGTCGACTGCAGTTCTTCAACCTGAGAAATCGAATGCTGATGAGACGCCTCTGCCTTACCCGATAATGTGGCCTGCAGCCCCGAGATATCACCCACCTGATGCGTGTGCTTCAGCGGTGCTTTACCTGCCACCGTCTGCGTCAACGCTGATGCCGCATCGCCTTGCTTCGTTAACAGCTGGGCTATCTCCGCAAGGGTATCCAGGTGCTCCGGGGCCGAGTCCACAAGCGCGGCGACCGCTGCAGCCGCCTCACGTTTTGCGGTGGCCTCAGCGTTGCGGGCCGCTTCCTCAGCAGCAGACCTATCAGCCTTAATCGACACCGCCAGAGATGTAACCTCATCCCGTGCCGCAGTACCAGTATCACGCGCCAACCTCGACTCATCACGGGCCGACTCCGACGCCACCTGAGAAGCAGAGGCTTCCTCCGCGTGCATCTCCGAATCCCCCGCCGCGGCCTCCGCCCGGCGCGTCGCTTCCTCCACCACAGTAGACGCGGACGTTACTTTAACAACAGCATCTTCGAACGCGGGAATAGTAGCCGCGGCCTTCTCAGCACGATCAGCCAACCCCTCTACCTTTGACACATTCTCACGTGCCTCGGCCAGCCCATCCTTAACAACACGGATGTCGTTGATGACGTCATTAATAGCCACGCGCACTTCCGGCAGCCGCTTAATATCATCGGGGTCCATCGGTGCGAGATCTGGCAGATGCGCCGTATCTTCTACCGGAGCCACCACAACATCGGGAAGCTTAATGCGCGTTTCACGGTTGAATCGAAGCTGACGCTTGACCTTCCACGCGACAGGTTTCCCGTTTACCCAGCCGACAAGGCGAACACCGTCTAACCCATCGGGGCCAACCAGCCTACCGAGATGATAATCAGCTCGTACAGTTCGAGACAGTAGAGACCAGGCGCGCGGGTCATCATCGACACGAGTGCCCTCAGGCAGGACTGGTGTTAACTCCGCGTGGCCAGTGATACCCCGCCGGAGCATCTGAGTTTCCTTATCATCGACGTCCCCAGGCTGGGCGACTCTCCATTCGTCGGTCATCACAAAAGTCTTAAATGTCACTGTGACGTTTCCTTCCGTTCGTCAGACACAGTCAACGCGCCTGGTTTTTCCGGCCGGTTGTCCTGCTTCACCACTGTCAGCATGGAGAACTTCGTGCCACCGTCCCACCACCGGTAGCGGGACGACCACCCCTCCACCTCAATGTAGGAACCCGCTTCCTTCACCACCATTGGCACCGTGATCGTCGGAGACACCGCAGACTTACCGGATAAATGCTGCAGTATCTTCTCGTCGAAGACTTGCCCCTTCGGCGATTTGGCGCGCATTGTCACACGAACCGAGTCCGTATCAAGCCACGAAGCTGTATAGGCTGTCCACCGCGCCGTGGTATACAGCGACACCAGCCACACCCCAGGCTCATCAAAAACGATGCCGCCCTTCTCCGGGTCGACATGAGCGCCTTTCGCCCCCTCCCCATGTTGGGCGTCAAACGGTAGTTTTCTAGTGTTATCCGGCCCCCACTCACCATTGATGTTCTTTGACATGTACGCCGCGCAGTATCCGCGTACACCAGCGAGATAATCCTGCTGCTGCCGCAAGGGGCCCAGCATTTGCCTATCCCAGTCACCCGCAGCTTGTGTTACCGCCGGCGCCGCAACCGCCGTTTCGAACTGGCCTACGGCCCCCTCGTCACGTAGGTCACGGCCGAGCCCCATCGAATCTAGGAGACTCATAGCTCAGACTCCACCCGCACCGGGTTGACATTCACTCTCAGGTACGCCCGCTCTTTACGAGTCTGCAGGGTAATTTTCGATAACGATTCCACACGCCGCGCAATCAAGTGAATGACAGCCGACTGCCCTGCGGGAACGACCGTCGACGAAGCGTTAAAGCTTGCAGTCTCATCAGCCGCGGGCACAATCTGGCGGGTAACCCATTCGCCAATCATTTTGTTCGACGATGGGCCAGGCCCCAGCGCAAGGAGTGGACCTGAAACCGCACCAAGTCGCGCTTCGACATCCATCCGCACCATGATGCCGTCAACCTTCAAATCGACCATGCCGTAGACTTCTGGCTCCCACGGAAACGGCTGAGGCGGGACCGTTAACTCAGTAATACCCACGTAGTCCCCGCCCCAGAACGCGCCAGTATCGATAGCCCGCCAGTTCTCATCCGACCCGGACCTCTTTACCACACCCGCACCAAGCTGTGGCCGTGCTGGGCCCCAGTCTCCATCCTTGCGGAGGGTAAGAACGTCACCAGGCTGGCCTGGTTTCCCACCATCGTCGTAGTCGTCTGCTCGACTAATCGACGCAGAGTTGCCTGTATCCCCCTTGATGCCCTGCTCACCTTGCTTGCCCTTCGGCACATCAATGTCAAGAATCGTTGCGCCGTCGCTGTCCTCCCGAGCTACGACTCGCGGCGCGTCTGCAGCATTGACTTCCCCGATGCGAATTTTCGGGGCGGGCCCTACAGGGCCGCGGGCACCGAGATAGTTTTCAATCGGGATGAGGTCAAAACCGTTGTATGTGTATACCGTGGATGAGCCGATAATCGGCCAGAACCAGCCGATATCTTGCTTAGTTAGCGATTTCGGGTGCGGCAACTCTGTCTCGTGCACAGGTTCACGAAACCGGGGTGGCAAACCATCACGGCCCGGGTCTCCCTTATCCCCCTTGATGGCCGGGATTTCCGCGGTGATGGTGTTACCACCCTCCATTGTGAGTACACCGCGCTGTGTAGACCGGATATCCCACTGGTCTTTCAGCAGGAGCTCCAGCACCGCCGGAATCTTAAAAGACACCATTTCTTTTCCTCCTTAGTACTTGAGAGTGAGCGCGTTCGCGATAGTCACCGCAGATGACGCGATGCGCTTTGCTTGTTCACCAGGAGCGATAATCGGCGGGGTGCCAATACTCGCTTTGATAACTGCGCCTTCCTCACGGGTGACGCTCATGTCCACACCCGTGCAGGGGCCGACGTAGAGTTCCCCGTCCATGTGCCACCATCCGAGACTGTCGCCAACCTGGAAGTCTTCACCGAACCTCCATGGCATACCGTCCATGACGGTCAACTCGGTGAACGTTTGCGGCGCTGCTTCCATGAGTGCCGACCTTGCGGCCTGGGATGCCGATAGCGTTAGTGCGGCCGAGGTGGACTGAAACGTCTCCGGGATAGCCTCGGGCCCGACCTGCAGTAGTGTCGACCAGTCCACAGTCCGCTGGTACGTACCCACCCTGTTCGTCAGCGCCTTGCCGACGATTCCGCCCAAACCTGGCATGACGATACCCAGGCCACCAAGTAGAGACGTGACAGCCAACTCCGAACCGTCCTGGATTAGCGTGTTCAGCCAATCCGGAGCGGCGCCGCCCACCACTGCGGCAGCGGCCTGCGGGTGCTGATTATCAACGTTGGCGTCGAGAACACCTGGGCAGCCCTCCTGCCAAATCACCGCGGGGATAGGCTTGCCGTTGACCAGCTCACTCCAGCGTTTCGACAGGTTGCGGGAGGCCCCTTGTGCAATCCAGCCGACCGCGTCACCAACGAATGTCGCCATCTCACGGGCCAACGATGAGAACACCGTCAACCCACCACCGACGCCATAAAGCCACGGAGACTGCACAACATCAACAACAATGCGAGGCGTGGTGTGCAGCCACAGCGGATGCGGCTTTTCATCTCCCGGCAACCACTGGCGGACACGCAGCCTGTACCCCTGCGCGTCTTTAAGCATTTCCTCCGCAACCTGGGAAATAGGTTCCATCGCCACTGCCCAGGTCCGCCACGGGGAACCGTCAAGCAGGGGATTCTTCGGAATCACATCGATGGGCAAACCGAGCTGACGATGCGGCCGCTGTAACCGCTGCACATTCAACGCCACCAGCGCCAACAAGCCCGTCGCAACAGGGCCGGTGTACACCGATTTGCGCAGTACCTGCGCCCACTCAATACCTGCCAACGGCTCCGGGTACGTTAGGATCCCGTCGAGGATACGCTCAACACCGACGCACTCGGCCGTGACTTTCCATTCCGAGCCGACACCGGAATCTCGGGACACCCACACGCGCCCATCCCAGTGCTGACTGCCGTACCAAATACGCACGCGCACCAAGTTCTTACGGCACGAACGAACTAACGCCGCCAGCGGATCCGAACCCCGCATCACAAATGATGCCTGCCCCGACGCCGACCACCGAACCTGCACCGACTCGAACAACCCCACGGTTCCCTCGAAGCCATGCCGAGACCACAGGTCAATCCTCGTCGGAGTGTCTACTCGTAGACGGTTCGCCGCCTCCATAGCCGCAACAGCCTGGTCAAGATCTAACGGGGCTACCATGGGCGTCGCCTCCTAGGCTCAATCTGCACAACAGCCGACGTCACACCTGGCTTACCGCCAACGACACGAAGCCCTGACACATCCCACCGCGTGTGCGGCATCACTTGGTACAGCGGACGCTGTCCACCAAGCCACCGGTGCGCATCCTTACGCTTATCCGACACCGCAAGACGCCGAGCCGGGTCACCGGTAAGAACCATCGTCTCGCCAGGCAACAACATCACCGTCGTCTGCTTATCAACCAAGATTTGCCCCATGCGGAGCATGTCCTTAAGCCAGGATGGAACCAAATCCAGTAACCACCCCTCGACAGGCCCAAAGTCCTTCGGGGCAATATCTGGAATCGTGAACACACCAGGCCCACGTAGCGTCCACACCGGCCACTCCGGAACGTCACCGAAATTCCAAAGCTCCGGTGACGGCGACCAGCCTTTACCCAACACCCACGTGCGGGCCACCTCCGGCGCCTGGTAAAAAGCCTGCTCCGAAACAATCGGCAACAGGTAATCCTGCTCCTGCACAATCGCGTCGTCATGCCGCACGTCACCAACAATCGGAGGACCGTCGAGACGCACATCCAGCCACACCGTGCCCGAAGGAGAATTCACATACAGCCTCGACGTGGTAGTGAAATTCAGGTCTGTGAAGAACTCGTCTCGCACAATCTCGAACGCCTTACCACGTGTGGCGTGCATCGTAATCGGCAACTGGAAACGACGCGGGTCCGCGACAGCACCCAACCACACTGCGCCATGGGACTGCGCCGGAGTGAACCACTGATGCGTCACCGTGGGTTCCTGAAAATCAGCCCAGCCCTCCGCGATTGCAACCCCTTCCTCATTCGCCACCTTGGATGGCCAATCAGATAGGTGCCACGCGCGTTCTGGTAATCCTGCCGCAGCGCCAGGACCGGCGAGCACCACATTCGCGGCGCCTTCCGGGAACATAGCCCCTCGCATTAGAAACCACTCTCCCATCGTTCCTCGTATCGTGCCTGCCGAATACCAGCCGCCAGATCACGGCGGTCATACCCATTGGCGTTAACGTTGACTGGCCGCTGTGCAGCAACGGACTGCTCCATTTGTTCGCGCATCGCTTGAGCCCTCGACTCCAACGCAGCGTCTCGCACCATGTTTGCTTGGTACTCGCGCCGCTGTGACTGTGCGTCGCCGACTAGGAACTCGGTAGCGCTGTTGGCTACCGTGTCGATAACACGGTTCGACACTTGTGTCGCCACTTCGGATAGCGCCTCCACGGCTTTTCCACCAATGTCCATCACGGACTCAGCGGAGGGGGCCAAAGCGCCACCGATACCCGGGATACCCAGCGAGCCGATAGCACCGGCACCGGCCATAGCATCAACACCCAGCGTCGCCAGGCGCGTGCCGTTTTGTACCACAGTGTCAGCCGCAAGATGCGCAATCTCTGCACCTCCGTTGATTAGCTCAAGGACAGCCTGGTTCTGGCGTGCCGCCGGAGCACTCACCACGTATTCGCCTTCAGCCAGCCACGCTGGAATCTTGTCATCCGGCCCGCGCCCACCAGACCGGGCCGCGGTGACCCGACCTCCCGCTTGATAACCTGCGGCTGTCGGCCACGGCAGTTTCTCGTACCGAGAGTTGACGTAGTTCAGGGCAGCAACACCATTGGCCAGCACATCGTGCACGTCGTCGACCAACCCGGGGTCACGGAACGCTTGGAATGTGCCCGGCTTCACCTGCCACACGCCAGCCGGCGCCCCTTCTGGAGACGACGGGCCAACCGCCGACGGGTCACCATGAGACTCAATATCTCCCTGCTCCACCATCGGCTGTTTCCACCCCGACGGGTTACCAGTAATCGACAGGGCCTTGTCAATCAGCCCTGACCACTGCTCCGTTCCACGCCCGGGGTCATACACAGACGCACCAGCAGGCTGAATCTCTTCCGCCTGCGCTTCGGAAATACCCTGGCGCGTCGGGGACGACTTCGCCGTCGTATCTTCGATAACAATGCGACCCGACGCATCTACTCCCTGAGACTGAGTGAAGGCTTGCTTGCCAGCCAGAAGACCAACTTCGACAACTGGGCCAAACTCATCGTCCTGCCCCAACACTTGCATCAAGTCACTAACGGCGCCCTCAGCGGCTACCTTCGCAACCTTGCCGGCAAGCTCGGAGGCCGAACGCGGTTTATCACCCAACTCGTCCTCAAGCATGTTCAACTTGATAGTGAAGTAGCCACCATTACGGCGAGCAGCCAGCACAGCCTTGACCAACTGCGAGTCCTTACCGGCCCGGTAGTGGTCCCCGAAGCGCCCTGTCCAGACACCCGCCTCGATCATGGAGCGGACACCTGTCGGATCATTTGCTTCAGTAAACGCCCGTGCTAACTCATAGTCTGGTTCGTTATCCTGCCCGTAAGCCCACAGCAAGTACTCAACTAGTTTGTCTTCCGCCGAGGCATTGTGGGCTAGACCGAAACGCTCCGTCCACGCCCCGCCCTTGGTCAATTCCTTGACACCATCCGGGTCATTCGCGGGTGTCATCGCCGCGGTCACAATCGGGTCCGGCGGTATTTGCACGTTCGACCTGGCAAGATGCGGCTGCGACTCAGCTGCCATTTTGTCCAACCGCTCTCGCTCGGTCTCCGCATCAGTCTTCTTCGGCTTACTTGACGAAGACCTACCGCGCTTCGACTTCCCTGAACCGGTACCGCCCTTGATGTACTCATCAGGAAGGTAGTACAGCGTGGCATTCGGCAGATTGTATGGGCTAGTCGCCCCGTCACCAATCTGCATTCCGGAGCCACCGGACTCGATGTTGACCCCGTCCAACTGAGCAACCATGTGCTCTGGGTTCGTAGCAACGATGAACACACCGTCGGTTCCGGGCTGTAAGTTTGGCCACTGCCCCGCTAGAAGGGACACCGTTGTTCCCAGGCGCGTAGTGCGCGGGTTCCGGTCCTCCAGCACCGACTGCCACAGGCCGACATAGCCGGAGCAGTCCGCGCCAGTGGGCAAGGTCCCGCCATACACGTATGGGCCGCCCTGGGTTGGGTTCAGTTCTTCGAAGGCACGATCAACACCGGACTGCTCGTCCTTGGTGTCTGTGCTCTCATCGGAGGCTTCAATGTCAGGGTCGCTGCTTTTACGATTGCTGCGTTTCTTTGGGTCTCTACCTTCGGCGTAGCCAGGTAGTTCTTCGAACGCCGCTAGTGCTGCGCGCGCCCTGGGAGTGTTGTTGTTAATTGCGAAGAGTAGCTCATCGAACGTTGCGGAAGATGCACCGTTGATGATCCATTCACCGGCGTCCAGGCGGGCCGTTGGTATGCCTGCGCCGTCGAGGGCGAGAAACCCATCTCGGATTTCCGTGCCCAGCCCGGTTAGTGGAAGCCGGTAGCCGTCGTGCCGGTCTCCCAATGCGTACGCGGGGCCGGGCCAGTAACCACCTTGCCACTGCATTGACAGTGGGAGCGGTCTAGTTCCTCCGGCACTGTTCGCGTACTCAACCTGCCGCACGTAAATCGTGTGCTGTGACGACGTAGGCCGCTTGAGGGTTTCCTTCTTCGCGTTGACGTCAGCGACGTTGTCTTTAACATCATGCTTCGAGTCGGTTGGGGACTTCAGCCCGTCTTTGCGTTTTTGGACATCATCAGTGTTGTCGGACACTGTGTGTTCGGACTTTGTCGGAGCTGTTAGCCCATCCTTGCGGGACAAAACATCCTGAACATTGTCCGTGATAGTGAGATCACCATGCACTCCCGCTTCGGCCATGAGCCCCAATTCGATGAGTCGCTGTTTGACTTCCTCATCATTGGAATCAATAACCACGTGACCTTCGTAATCAGTCACCTTGAGGCCTAACTGCTCGAGCTGCGCCTCAACCTCCGGGCTATTGTTCGTAATCTCGATATTGCCTTTAAAGTTGGCAATCTTGATTCCCAGGGAGTCGAGCAGGGACACGATTTCCAGATGGTTCGAGAACTCTACGAGCACCTCACCATTGGGCAGGTTTGTCACCTTCGCGCCGAGCTCTTCGAGCTTCGCCCGGGTTTCCTCGTTGACGGCGTCAGATTCCACCTTGATGCTCTTGTCATCCGGGATAGAAATGATGCTGTCTCCGAGCAGCTCCATCGCTGTTTTGGTCTTCTCCGTCGAGTCCCTGAGCGCCGCCAGCCGGTCCTTTTGCGCCTCAGCCTCAATCTTGTCGAGATCATCCGAGGTTCGGTTGACTTGGTCACGGAGGCCCTTGAACTTTTCATCCGCGTCTTTTACCCCGCTGGCGACTTTATTGAACGCATCAACGGCAGCAGGCCCCTTGGACATAATTTTGTCCATCGCATCCTGCGACGCCTGCCCCGTGCCGAAAATTGCTTCGCTCACGTCTTCAGCAGTGATGCCCATCCCGCGGAGATTCCGCCCGGATGTTTCCCACGCCTTCGAGCTCTCCAGGGCTTTCCGGGAACCAACATCAATCGCGGCATTGACCTTTTGTTGTGCCCCTTCAACACCGGTCATCGCATCCGCGAGGGTCTCCTGAGAAATCCCAAGTTCACGCGCGGTATCTATGGCATCCGACTCCTGCGCCGCCTTCAGAACAAGTTCACGGGTCTGCGCGGTAATCGCACCCGTAGTTTGGTCTAGTGATTCACGTAGCGCTTCCTGCGCTGCCTTATGCTCTTCCTCAGCCTGCTTAGCTTCCTGGTGCTTCTGAATCAGGTGCCCGATTGCCAAACCAGCGCCAGCAATCGCCAGCCCCCATGGGCCACCCAAGGCATTGATTATCCCAGTTACACCGGATTTCGCCAGCGACAGGCCACCGGCGACCGAACCGCCGAGGACTCCGCCGAACTTCTGCGCGGAACCTTTAGCCAGCAGCAAGTTACGGTGCATGCCATCAACTTGCGTAGACGCCGCTAGAGTCAGGGTTCCCATCGCGCGGGCTTGCGCACCAGTCTTCCGGTACGCCTCACTCATACGATGGATCGTCGGGACACGGGCTTCCATGGTCGCCATCGCCGCGCCGACGCTAGTGAGCTCAACCCCAGCAGCCTTCGCAAGCGACTTCTGTACCTTCATCTGCTCGCCGAAGCCACGCAAGGCTCCCGTGCCCGCATTCATCCGTCCCGGAAAATCCGTGAAAGAGGACAAGGCCAACGCACCAGCGACACCAATCGCCGCACCCTCCAGCCCGTCAAGGGCTGATGCTGCACCACCGACGACATCCAAGGCAGCGCCAAGCCCTGTAGCAAGAGCAGGACCAATAGCTTCCAACGCAGTTGTTGCTAAGTCAGCACCAGCTACAAGCTTGTCGGAAAGAGCGTCGTAGACTGCAAGCCCGACTTCCTCCGCAGTGTTTTGCAGCCGCTCCATCGCGCCAGGAAGCCCCTCCGTCTGCGCCGCTGCGACCTCCGCAGCCTGCCCAGACCGAGTCACTGCATCCCGAAGCGTCTCAAAACCATCACGGCCTTGCTCCGCCGCAATACCGGCCAGACGCATCGCATCCGAACCGAAAAGCGTCGCAGTCGCCGCCTGATACGCCTCCGGCGTCATCGACTTCTGCGCCTCCGCCAACTGCTCGAACAATGACGGCAACCCAACGAAATTACCCTGCATGTCGTACACCGACAGCCCGAGTTCTTCCATCGCAGCTTGAGCGGGCTTACCCTGGTCAGTCAACGCCAGCAACGCCGACTTCAGCAACGTACCAGCATCAGACCCCTGAATACCCGCGTTTGCAAACATCGCCAACGCAGTAGACGTGTCGTCAATATCAACACCGAACTGGTTGGCGACAGCGCCAGCCTGCTGCAGACCCTGAGCGATACCACCAATCTCAGCCGACGACGCATTCGCCGCACCCGCCAAAATATCCGACACCCGCGCAGCATCCTCAGCACCCAAACTGAACGACTGCAACGCCTGAGACTGAATCGTCGCCGCCTCAGCCGCATCAATCTGCGCAGCAGCAGCCAACTGCAACGTGCCCTTCGCAGCCTCCATCGACTGCTCAACAGTAAAGCCGCCCTTAGCAAGTTCAGTCATCGCAGCGGCCGCATCCGACGCCGACGTCGCCGTCAACGACGTATCCGAACCCAACTCACGGGCCTTCGCCGCCACAGCATCCAACTGCGTACCAGTGGCCTGAGACACCGCAGACATAGTATTCATCTGCGACTCAAAGTCCATACCGACCTGGATAATCTGGCGAGACATCTCCGCCCCACCAATAGCAACACCAAGCGCGGCACCAATCTTGCCCGCCGTACCCAGCGCCCCACCAAGCCCAGACTCAAGCTTTCCCTCAAACCCCTTCAAATCAGGTTCGACGAGAATGTCAATCTTGCCACCGGCCACCGTCTACCTACTTTCCGCGCGCAGCGCGCAACTCACTCAGCGACGCCTTCCGCGACACCTGAGCACCAGCGGAGGTCACACGCTCTATAAATGCTTCTTCTAACTCGACCTGCTGACGTCTGGGACGACGCGCCACCGGCCGCAGCAACGGCACCGGCGGCGGCTTCACCCCAGCACGACGGCGCCTCTCACGATCCGCCACCACCTCAGGGTCATTCGGGTCCGTCGTCCACTGGGCGTACTCCGAATTCAGCCAATAGTCCTCACGGTCCACCAGGCGTGCAATGTTTTCGTCCGTCAGCGACCAGTCCTGCAATCCATCAACAAGAGCCCCCAGGTCGACATGCCACATGGTGCGTCGACACTCACGCCAATCGAGCCCATACTCACGCCGGAACCCGACCAGCGCCTCGCGGTGCGCCCGAGGGTTTACAAGGCAGGCGCACCATTCAGGAAATTTCCCGCCTCATCACGAAGCCCCGCGATCTGTCCAAGCCGCACCGCCACACGAATAATCTCCGGGACCGTAAGCGACAGAATCTTATCCACCAGCGCGGCCTGCTCCTTCTCCGGCGACGCAGACAATGCATCAACCAGACCAGCCAACTGGTCTTTGATTGTTTCCCCAGCGTTGTCCACCGTGTGCATTGTCATGAACTTATGCACCTCATCACCGGTGAAGTTTCGTCGGATAATCACATCAACACCCAACAAGGTAGCCGTAACCGGCTCGCCAGCATTCACGGACAGTGCGTCCAGAAGGTCGAAAGACTCCATCTTCTCGGTGTTATTTTCCATCTCGGAAATCTCCTAATCACTAGGCCAATAAAAAAAGGGGGCGGGTAAATTCGGGCCTCCATCCCGGAAGCGCACACGCGCCCGCCCTACGCGCTACATCAGGGCTATCAGCCGAAGTGGCTATCCTCGTCCCCTAGCTCCTCAGTACTTTCGACAGCTTCCTTGAGCCCCTCAGGAACCTTCGGAAGAATTTCCTGGCAAGGCTCAAGGAAGGTCACAGCGAACTCCCAACCGTCGAGGTTCTGCCCATCCATCGCCGCACGGGTTGCCGGCGCCGACAGAGTTGCACGCGGACAGAAAAACGCGGTCTTATCCGCGCCGTCATCGAGACGCACCAGCAGCGAGAATTCCTCACCAATGCCCTTCTCAATAACACCGTTCTTGCCCTTCATGGTGACCTTGCCACCCTGCATACGGGTCATTACCGTCGCCTTGGTGTTATCCACCGCACGGAACTTCATACCCTCATCCAGCGGGTCTCGGGCAACCTTGTACGCGGACTGACGGTAGTTAAATACCTTCTTCTTAGTGATTGACTGCTCGGAAGTCAGCTCGAAGCCAGCTTCAATACCGCCGAAGGCATCAAAACCTTCCAGCTTTGCGGCGTACACGTCTTCTGGAAGCTCCGCGCCTGCCTTACCACGGAAAGCATCACCGTCGAGCCACAGATACGCCTTACTCGGATCTGCAAAAGTAGACATAAGTCTCCAATCCGCCCCAGCCTCGGGGCATAAAGAAAGCACCCCACTCGGGGTGCTGTTAGTTGCTTGCTATTGGTTGCCTGCGTCGCAGGTGAACCTGAAAACGGACCGGCGCCTGATACAAGGTTCGGTCAATACCTCGATTGCGGTCATAAAGTTGAATTGGGCCATCAACCCAGGTAGCCGACCATGCATGCTTGTCATCGAGAACAACATTTTTCGCCCGTCCGAGCAGTTCCCCAGCCGTCGCGGCTAGGTTCCACACGGTCACATCCGGGTCCTCATCGAGCCCCGATGCATCTCGCCCCGGCGCCCACGGTGTCACCTGAATCATCAGGCGACGCAGCATCGGGTCGGGCCCAACATGCCCCACTGTTGAAACCAGCACGTGTGGTTTCACTAGAGGGTCCGGCAAGTCCCTAGTAGACACCGCCCCACCATGCAGCAGGTCAACGAAACCTGGTTGGTCGAGTAGCCACGCACGAATCGCCCCCGGGACATAAGGCATTGGCTGTCGCATGGTCTACCTCCTTGGCCTTGTTCCCGAGTACTTGCCGTATTGCATCGCCGCATTCGTCAGCGCCGCATGCGCAGGGGTATCAGAAGTTCCGTACTCCTTGTGAATTGCGTCATCATCGTTATCAACGACGCGCACTTCATCAGAATTTGCCTCCACCCCGATTCCGCCCCGGTAGGCACCCGTCACTACAGGTGCCCTACTCCTTGCGTCGGCTGCGATTTCTCCGGCGATTTCCTTGCGCCGGCTCATCGACTCCCGCCGCGCCTCCGCTCTCAGCGCCTGCCGATACAGAGTCAGCCTCGCCACTCGAGCCCTCCTTCCGCGAAACAGGACGAACAGAGGCAGACTCAACTGGCTGCGACGCTAGATAATCACGATGCGCGGCCGAACCGTGTGCCGTAATCACCACATCACCGTCGGCGTTGACGAACCGGACTACATCACTCATCTTTTTCCTCCGCTCTACGAACACGGACAGCCACATACTCAGGGCTACTGCCCGGAATACCCCTCCAAATGCCGGAAGTGATGGCCTGCCAAACTTCACCAGAAGGACTGACGAACTCTGCCTGCGAGTCCACGGGAACAGACGGGCCTTCCAGCGGGCACCACATAACGAGACGCTCATCAACAAGCGCCTTGTCTGTAACCTCGGAGAACCCAGTCCACAGGGGCGCCTGCACCAAACCACGACCAGGAACCTCACGAACATTGACTCCAGCATCGTTCCCCGTCACCGGGTCAACACCAGCAGGTTTCCGCAACCGCAGCACCCACCCGGGCTGAAAGAGCACAGTCACACCTACCATGACGGTCTCGCTCTCCGATACACAGTGAAAGCAGCCGACGGCTCAGGTGGGGTCAATGCCAGCAATTCGTCCGTGGTCAGGTACAGCAGCGACCCAGAACCAGCCCCGCCACTGCCCCACTCCATCGTGACCTCCGGATAAGCGAGTTTCTCCACCCCGCCACGGTCCTGCGACGCCACAGCACGATTGACCATGTCCTCCACTACACCAGCGACGACAGTAACGGACAGGGACCCGTCCTCGACGCGCCTCAGGGTAGTCGGAAACCGTTGCACAATCAGCGCTTCAGCACGATCCACCAACCGCTCGAGACGCACCTGCTCCGCGGAATCAGCGTCAGGCCATACCGCCCGCAGGCTCGTGAGAAACTTCGCCATTGGCTTCCTCCCACAGCCGAATCAAGTCAGCCCGCGCCGCACCTTCCGGGTACACGAGGCCCTGGGAACCGAGAAACTCCCGCCACTTGCCGACAGCGGCCCGCTTCGACGGCGGGCCGGCAAGCTCCACGACGGGTTCCTCATCTTCGATGCGGTACCCGCGGCCGACGTAGTACCAACGCTGCGCCTCCGACGCATTCTCACAGACGCCGTTAACGAAGACGTCAGCGCCAACACGGCCGCAGTAATACTTATTCGGTGCGAATACACGCACGGACTACACCTCCTCAGCAGAAATCTTGACGCCACGCAGAACCGCAGCAGCCTTAGTCCGCTTCAGAGCAACACCCACCGGGCCAAGCTCAACCTCACCCTTCTTCACAGCCCCCGCGGTAGTGAAGTCCGGCAGCCACGTCTGCAGCATGCTGCCCTCCGTGGTCGTCACACCGTGGAAACCATCCAGCCCCAGACGCACCGCGTAGATATCAGTCGCGCCCTTCGTCACCGGAATAATCGGCTTATTAGTGCCCGCCTTAGTGCCAGCATCAATAAGCACCAGGTTGCCGATAGTCTCGCGCTCCAACGGCACCCCGTTAATCTGTAGACCGTCAACCGGGGACTTGGTGTACAGATTGGCGCGTCGCGCGGCTGCACGAATCTTCGCCAGAACACGCCGGTTCGCAATCAGCACAGTCGGAGGACCATCGAGAACACTGGTGAACTCGTCCAGGTGATCAAGAACGGTCAGGCTTTCTTCAGCAGAAGCGAACTCCGACCAATCATAACCGGACTCCTTTACCTCAGTGTCGGAGCCAAGCAGTGCCTTAGACAGGCCGTCAAACCCGGCCTTCGCGTCAGCGACAGGCTCTTCAATTTCCTCCGAGGCAGTATCACCGTTGATAACCTCATCAAGGAAACGCGCATTGGTCGCCTTAATCAGCTGCTGCATCTGGAACACAATCTCACCAGATGCGGCCGGGCCAAGCTTCGCGATAACACGGTCAATCTCGAACGCGCCACCCAGCGGAGCCAGAGTCACTGAGTGCTTCTCGGTGGTTGCGGCCTCAGTCTTGTACTCAGAGTTCAGGGCTCGGAACGCCGCGCCGCGCTCAGTCTTGACGCGACGGTAACCGTAGTCAAGGGTCGCGCCTCCGCCTGCAGGGGAAACCGCGCGGTCAAAAGTGAGCATGTCCAGCAGCGTCGAGTTCTTACGGAACTCATCAATAATCGCCGGATCATAGTCTTCCATGGTGTTGAGCTTCGCCTGCTCAAGAGTAATCGGTGCCATATTCGGCATCCTCCTTAGTTTCGGTACTTAGCCGCGATGGCGGCCTCTAACGTTGTCGGCGTCACCTGGCCACCGCCACGGCCCGCCGACTTATCCGCAGGCCCCGTGTAAGGGCCAATCGCCTCAGCTAAAGCCTTGGCGTCCTCGCGCATCTCTTCCGGCGTCGCACCGGCGATGCGTCCAGCCATCGCGGCTGGGATCTTAAACTCTGCTGCAATCCGCGCCCGCTCAGCGTCGAGATCACGCTTGGCAATCTCCGCACGAGCGTCTTCCTCGGCCTTACGCGCGGCCTCAAGGTCCGCCTGCAGTCGCTCAATTTCGGTCATTTCGGACCGCTTGCGCTCTTCCTCCGCCTGCTCGAATTCCGCAAGCCGAGCCTCAAGCTCCTGACGCTTATCCCGCTCCTTCGCGAGGTCAGCGAGCACAGCCCTCTTGGAACCCAGCCCGTCGGGATTTTCAGCATCCTCGACAGGCTGGGTGTCGCCCTGGCCGCCCTGACCTGTAGAGCGCTCCGCGCCAGTATCTTCACTAGCCGAAGCCTCGACAGGTGCACCAGCGGCACTATTCTCATCCGCGCCTTCAATCGCGCGAATCCACATTGGACGATTCTTAAACATTGGTTTTCCTCCATCTCGGATAAGAAAAAGTGCATGAAAAAACCCACCCCAAGAAGGGATGGGTTGAAAGGTTATAGTGCTTCCTAGGCTGCTTTCGTACCAGCCTCATTAAGCCCAGCAACAAGTTCAAGGATTCGACGAGCATCGACATCGCGAGAAAGCTTTTCCGCCAAACTTCGCGCCTTATTGAGAGCCGCCTTAGAAACGGAAAGCCCAGTAGCAAGTGCATAGTCCAGGATAGCGATCACAGCACTAACGTCCTCGTCATCGTCGCAGCTCGATGCCGCGTATGCACGCAAATCATTCGGTAACTGATTCCATACAGAATCCATGATTGCCAACGCGTCGGCATCGACAAGCTGCCGATTAACAATTTCAATCATTCCCCGCACCTCCTACTCTCTTGGAACTAATGATACATCCAAGGGCTGTTCCACTGCCCTCCCGCCGATGTTCTTCACTACTCCGCTTCCGTTTTTCGGGTATGAAGCCCCAAGAATCATGCTTCCGCTGCTGTCAGGGTCTGGATAGTACGACACCTGGACCAACACCTCATCTACTACACGATATAGGACTCTTGTCGTACCGAATACTTTCGACGCATGCGGAGCCTCGATAGTCAACAAGACAGCCTTTTTGATGTCATCATCCGACCACCAGCGCGGAAACTCAGTCTTTCTTTCCCGCCCAGTGCCATGCCGATGACCTCCCTGAATCTTTTTCCCTGGGACAATAGGCTCCCCATCTAGAATATGGGCCCAATCTTTACTCGACGGCACTGGTCTAGGGTCATTCTTTGGAAGCTCCTGCGCTAGCTCACCTAAGTTGTCACTGTCGTGCGGCCAGCCTTTCGAAAAATCAACACGACTAACCGGGCCGTAACGCCGCTCCGGACGAATGTACCGGTACTGAAGAAGCAACTCCCGCATACGGTCCACATCGCCATCGGCACGCCGCATAATCTCCGGAACTGACAGCCGCCTCCACCCACTTCGCGGTGCCCCGTACCGCGTAAACGGCTTCACATCATCACCGACACCGGTCAGCCCCTGCATCGAATTCACAACTTCGACATAATCAGCGCCATTACGTAAAGCTTCAGCGCCCGCCTTGGTGAAGTACTTATCCTGCTCTGCCTCACTAAGAGACTTAAAATAAGCATCCACATCGAAATGCGGGCCAGATAACTCGACGTCCTTCCCCTCCGCTAATGGAATCTGCGTGCAATCACACCCTGGATGACGCAAAAACGGCTTCGACCAGTACCCTTTCTTTCCCGCAAGTATCGCGCAACGCGGACAACACGGCACATTCGCCATACGGACATACAATGTTCTCGGCCTGGCCAGCCCAGCTACGGCCTTCGCCATCCGCTGAGTATCAATCAGCCCCGTCTGAACAATCGTCGCAAGCAGCTTACTGCCGGCTTTCCACGCTTCTGCCTGAGACGCCCCCAAGGCCATCCGCTCGCGGACTCTATTCGCTACGGCATGCTTGATGAACCCAAGCTCACGCCCATCCGGCATATACCCCGTGAACGCTTCCGGAACAATCAAGCCTATGGGCGAATCATGGTAGCCCGTGGCAGTCAGCGACATACCCATCGTCTTGTCTACAAGAGAAAGATTCTGTGCTTGTGCCTTGGCCATCGCCGGAGCGATCAAATTAGCTTTAGTCGCTAGCCAAGCGTCTACATCCATAGGGGTGTTCCGAGGCATCGCCGTGCCACGCATATACCGCAAGGTCTCTCGAATCACAGCAGAACGCGCCTGCGCCTCCTCCCTAACCCCTGGAGGCAGAGAGCGATGCGACCATGTGATACCCAACTAGACCTCCTCGGCGAGACCACGACCCAAACGAACGTCTAAGCCAGCCATCGCGGCGTCCTCTTCACCAAGCCACTGCAGCTCTTTATCAATTCGAGCCTGCGAATATCCCATCTGATTCATGGCACCACGAACAGACAAAACAGGTTTTCCGCCAGTTTGCTTCTGCATCGCATCCGACATCTCCGCCAACGTCGGAGTCGCCGGATTACGCCACTCAATCTGAATCGGCGCACCTTCCGGCCACACACCAGTACGAACGCGCTCCGCAATCCCCAAAACCCACGACCAAAACACCCCAGCCGTCGTATTCAACCGCTCCACAGTCTTCACCAGACGCGCCTCATCTGCCTTAATACCGCCCTCAGACGCCGGATTCACCGTCGAATGACCAAGCATACGAAGCGGCAGACCAGTTTGACCCGCCACCTGCTTCGTAATCATCTCCACAGTGGAAATAAACCCACCCAGATCACCCGCAGGAAGCTGCTTAACGTCTACGCCCTCCTTCGTCGTCCGAGAAATAGCCCAGATCGCCCCCATGTACGTCTCCCACGGGTCCAAATCCTCACCAGTATCCGGGTCAACAAAGTCCTTCTGGGACACACCAATCGCGACCTTCTGCGGCGTCGCAATCGTTTCCATCGCCAACTGCAGATTCAGCACCACCCGGGCCATCAAACCAACCCAGTGCTTAATGTCCTCCATCTGGCTAGTACCGGAAAACCTTCCCGACATACGCCGATTCCACTGGCACACCACCGGAACCCGGCCAAGATTATGCCGGTCACGCGACACAACACGGTCCTTGCCAGCCTCCCGCGCTAAATGGACGGTCTCATTCGGCAAGTACAACGTCATACGCTGCTCAATACCCGACTCGTCCGTATAAACCCGCAGAGCCCCGCGCGTATCCCGCGTATACGGGTCCACGCTCACAGCAATATCCCGCGGCGACTCCACCCGAATCACCGGCCGAGTCTGCCCCCGAGTCACGATCAGGCCACGACACCGACGCCACACACCGCCCATACACAAGCAAATCCGTATGCGCTAAATGCTGCTCCAACTCAAGGCTGTTAGCCTCCCAGTCAGTTCGCAACTCCGCATCTTCCTCAACAGAGCCCGAGCGCAGAAGCAGACGCACATCCATACGCTGCTCCAACACCTCCACATACATGCGCGGCCAATTCATCGGAAACGCAAATGGCTCCACCTCCGGAGGAATCGCGATACCCAACTGGGCGACCTTCTGCAAACCGGCATACAACTGCTCATTCGCATAATCCCGGCCACGCTGCTGCATACACTTCCGATGCAACGACTCAAGAAGCTTCTGCTCATCCGGAGACAACCCACCATCGTTAACCGCTACCGTCATCATCGCCTCCTACGACCAAACACCAACACCCGGCTCTGAACACGCGGCACCCACCCGGACGCCATCGAATTCACCCACGCCTCATGCGCCAGCACCATCGCCATCGCAATATCAATCTTCTGAGCCTCCGTAGCCTTACCGAGAATGTACTTCTGCCCCGGCCGGGCCACCTTCCTAGCATTCGCAACCGCAATACCCAACGCCTTGCCACCATCGTGACCAGCCCGCCCCGTTGCAAGATTCGTCTCAAACGTCTTCAACGCCTCAAACATCTGCGAAATACGATTCGTCGCCCACTCGAACACACGCTCATCACCATGACGAACCGACCAATCCCCAATCTCGGAACGCCAATCCTGCGGGTCGCAATACATACGCACCACGTCATACCGCTCAAACAGCTCATCAACCGCCGCATCAACCTCATCACGAGGAATACGCCCGCCATGCTCCGCCGGATTCCAGTACGTCGGCTGCTCATCCGGCCCAAACGTCGGAATAAACACCGTCCCATCCATCGAGATAGCTGTGATAGCCGTCCAGTCGTTATTCTCCGAACCATCAAACCCCAAGCAGATCGGCGCGCCATCAGCAGGCTGCTCACCCCGGTCCCCAGACTCCCACGTGTCCGCAGGAATCCACGCACCACGGCCATAAACAATTCGGTTACCGAAGAAACGCTCCGCCTCCGCCGGATCCGTCTCTAACAGCTCCGCAGCCTCAGACTCGATATTCTCCATATCGACCCACCACGAATTGCCGTACACGTGCCGGTGAATCCTGGCTCGCTCCCGCTTATTCCGATACGACAGCGACGCCGGAGCCTGACGAAAATCACGGTAAATATCCGGCGCCTTCGACTCAAACGTCTGCTGCGCCACCGAGTTCTCCGCCGGGTCCCACGCATTCGTCGTCTCAACCGACCGGCCACCCATACCAGCCAAACCACGACGCTGCGTCGTCGCCAGCAGCAAACCACCATTAGACTGCGTCCACATCTGCGTCTCATCCTGAACGACGAACGTCACGCGCTGACCGAGCCTAGACCGAGCCTTCGACGTCACCGGATCGATACGGCCACCACCCGGCAGGTTGATACGAGTATCACCTGTGTCCGGAATGACCTCAGCCAGCGGGCCCTCCTCAATCATCGGCTGCAGTGCTGCGTAAACATTCGCAGTCTGGTCCTCCGACGACGCCGTCACCTGAATCAACGGCGTCGGCCACGGTCTACCAACCGGCTCCCCGGCCGCATCCCACCCTGCGAACACCACCGGGCCGACCGACTCCGCACAAATCATCGCCGCGGTCAGTGGACCCTTCCCCCACTTCTGAGGACGAACCAACTGCGAACGACGATAATTCCACGCCCGGCGCGGCTTATCCTCCGTCGCATCCGGCTTCAACCGATAATGATGAACCAGGAAAGCCACCATCTCATCAGTCAAAATGTACGGCTCACCCTTATGGTCACCATCCGGAATGACACAGTTCGCCTCAATCCAGTCGAC
Source organism: Corynebacterium lactis RW2-5 (assembly GCF_001274895.1). Lineage (NCBI taxonomy): Bacteria > Bacillati > Actinomycetota > Actinomycetes > Mycobacteriales > Corynebacteriaceae > Corynebacterium > Corynebacterium lactis. The sequence goes on along the minus strand of NZ_CP006841.1, from coordinate 777,553 downwards.
CACCGACCAACCCAACGACGGAAACTCCCCGTCATACTCTGGACCGCGCCACGGCATTACCCATCACGCTCCCCTCACGCTTCGTCAGCGACCACCCGCAAACGAGCCCTGCGTGCAGCAGGCGCCGCAGACCGCTTGGCCTGCCGCTGCGCATCCACCTCGTCCTCAACGATTTCCCACCGCAGCCGGTGCCGAGCCATCGGCGAAAGCCCCAGGCGGTCCTCCAACTGCCGCAGCTCCGACAGCGCCGTCGCGTTAATCTGATCCGCATTCTCCGGCTGCTGAATCAAATTGCGGATAATCAGATAACGCGCCACCACAATTTCGTCGCCGGAGCGCTCCCACATCACCGCCTGCGGTTTCTTCCACAGGTCAGCCCAACCCCGGGGTGCGCGTCCACCCATCGGCCACGCTGGTGCTCGCCCTTTTCGTCCTTCTCTAGGCAGCCGCACTGTGTTAGCCATTGGGGCGTTACGTCGGCGGCGTTCGGAATCGGGTTTTGGTGCCGGTCCTGGCATCTCAATCACCCCCAATCTCACATACTGGGAACCCGTACAGGTCTTTTTTCACCTCATGCGCGGTGCGGGGTGATCGTCGTGGTCGGCCTACCCCCCTGGGGTCAAGGCCACAGCCTTGTTAGCGGTATTGGTTGCGGGTCTCCGCACCGTGCCGCGAGTTGCACGACCGACAAAGAACTGTCAGCCGGCCGCTGCCGTCACCGGTGTCGGCGACCGCGTGCACATGCTCAGCAGTGAGGTCATTGGCGGGATGCGGTGGCCGTTTGTATCCAGGGCACACGTTGCCATACTTGGCTCGCCATTCCGTTACCACTCGGCGGCGACGATTATATTCAGCCCAATCGCGCGTGCGCTTGGTTGGTGTTGTTCGCCATTGAGCAGCGTCGCGCTCGGCAGAGTGGACGACACAGAGTCCGGAGCCTGGCTTTGCGGTTTGTCCGCATGATGGGTGGGAGCAGATGCGGTTAGCCCTAGCCATGTGTATCACCTGCCTAGGTATGCGTGAAGCCCGCAACCGGACTTGTGCCTGGTGCGGGCTTCTTACACTTCTGCTGCATTGATTATAGGCAGATGGGTGGTTCAGATGTCAATACCACCCTCAGTATTCGAGTTCTGTCTGACTGTCGGCTTCTTCCTGAATACTGACGACTTCAAACTTTGTCTTATCTACTACCCCATCAACTAGAGCATCTTCGATTCGTACTCGGGCTTCAAATCTTTTACCGGCCGCGAAATAAATTCGTCCAGCTTCTACCGCCGTCGCGAAGTCCTGGTCAAGCATCTTTGCCCTGAAGGTCCCGTACTTTTCCGACCTGAATCGCCACATTCGGCTGAGCGGGGCGCCAATATCCGGGGTGTCTACCTCTACCAATATTGATTCAACTCTAGTCAGAATTGTTTCCTCTTCTGCTAGCAATTCGATCGCCTCCGCATCTTGTGAGTCAATCGTCAACTTCCCTGGAATGTTGCTGTTCTTTAGCGACATCGATTCGATCCCAGTGTTGGTTACCGGTTTGACTAGTTTCCCGGTCTGCTCCCGAAACTTCCTATTGCTTTTGAGCTCGTAAACGTGCGCCGCAAGAAGCTCGTCGCCAAGCTCACTGATTAGCTGATCGCGGCTTACTTTCTTCTTTTCTTTTGCTTCTTTCTTGACATATTTTATCGCCTGCAGGATTACCCCTCCGAGTGTTGCTGCCGTGGCTGCGCCAGTCAGCGGTTTCCCCGTAAACAGATTGATTGCCTGCTCAAGAATCGACGAGTCAAGGCCAAACATGATTTCAAACGAACCTGCGTTAAACGCCTGAACTTTAGCGGTAATCTGTTTGCCTGACAATGGGTCAACAGTCTGTTGCGTAATTCTGGCCAAGTTTCCGAAGGCAAGCAGCGCTGGGCCGAGCTGTGTTGCATCCATCGAGTGATCATCGACGGCCACGCCATCATATTTGACTGAGACTTCGTCCGCTTTCACAAGAGTCATAGTAGAAGACCCACCCTCTGTTTATCCGTATTCATGGCCGTACCGTGCCTTTTTGTGAAGCCGCTATGATGTCGACCACTCTGTATATCCATGCTCCGTGTGGTCCTTTGAATCGTGGTATTCGTCCGCGTTTGCCCCATGTGCGGATTGTCTCAACTGGCACCCCGGTTTCCCATGCGACTTCGAGGGCTGTGCCTGCTGGCCTGCCGTCGAGTGGTGGCTCGAGTGCAGCGTCGAGGTGGGCGGCGTAGTCGTGCGTGAGGCTGGCCATGGTGTCTGCTGTTGGTTCGCACTGGTATTGTTCGGCGAGCCAGACCGGGTCACGCATCCATTCTGCACCCTCAAGGTAGTCAATCTGCCCAAGGAGCCATCCTGCGTTGCCTGCGATGCCGGGCACTGGACGTCCGTGTAACCCACCGGTGTCGCGTCGAACTTGCGCTGCAGTCCGTGCGAGCATGTCCTCAATCATCCACTGGTAGTCGAGCCAGGTGAGGCTGCAAGGTGGGCTGGGGCCGAATGGTGTTGGTGGGGTGTAGTCGTCGGTGGCTTGTGCACTGTCTGCGATCTTGAGCTGCTCGAGCCGGGGGGCGAGTGTGCGCAGGGTGGTGTAGTCGCGGGCAAGCGTTGTCATCTAGTTTCCCCTCACTTTCTTGTTGGCGTAGTCGAGGGCTTCGCGCCAGGTCGGGAAGCCCTTCGCTACCCGGCAAAATCTGACGTCTGGGCTATCTGGCTTTTCTTCCCAGGCCGCCATCCAAACGACTCGTGACCCTGGAATCACGAGGCCGCTTTTCCACACTTCCGCTCTGGTCATGGGTGGGGTTCTCCTTGTCCTAGTTCTGCCGCGACGGCGGCTACAAGCGCTTCTTGGGTGGCGGCCTTGCCGTCGAGGGCACGACCAACACGGGCGTCGATGGTGTCTGTAGTGGTGATGTGGATGATGCTGACCGGCTCGGTTTGGCCTTGGCGGTGGAGGCGGGCGTTGGTCTGCTCGTAGAGTTCGAGCGACCAGGGTGTGGTGAACCACACCAAGATATGGCCGCCCGTCTGGAGGTTGAGGCCGTGTCCGGCGCTGGCCGGGTGGATCAGGCCGACCGGTATTCGGCCGGCGTTCCAGTCGGCGAAGTCCGCGCTGGCGTTAAGCGCCCGGGCTTGCGGGAAGCGCTGGAGTATGCGGCTGGCTTCGTGCTTGAACCAGTAGGCGACGAGTACGGTGGCGCCGTTGGCTTGCTCGATGATGTCTTCGAGGAGCGTCAATTTTTGGTTCCCCCCTTTGCTTGTTGGTTGGCGTACCGCATGGCTTCTTGCCAGGTTGTGAAGGTGCGCCCGGTTGTGGCTTCGTTTCCTGCTTGGGCGACTGACCAGGTGCGGCGTTTGCCGGTGGGGAGGGTTCCGATGACGGTGCCCCACACCTTGTAGCGGGGCGGGCGGGTGATGTTGAGCATGGCGTGGGCGAGGGGTTTTATTTCTTCTTCCACGACGACGAGCTTTTGGGCGGATTTGGTGGATTTGATTTTGAGGTGTGTGCCGTGCGGGTGGGGTTCGGTGGTGAGGATGAAGCGGCCCGCGAGGGCGCGGCGGGTCATTTTTCGGCTTCCTTTCTAGCGCGGTCGAGGGCATTTAGCGCGTAGGTGAGTCCCACGCATTCTTGGGTGTACATCGTCATGCCTGGCTCGCTGCCGTCGGCGTGCGCGTCGTCCCATTTGGATATTGCGTTGTCAAGATGCGTTCTTATGCTGTCTTCGGCGCGGTTGAGTGCGCCCTGGTAGCGTCGGCGACGGTCTTGCTCTGCTGTGAGAGCATCGCGGAGGTGTTGGAGTTCGGCTTCGAGGGCGCGTACTTGGTCGGTGGGGGTCATGTGGTCTCCTCGTACCAGACGTAGTGGTGTTCGGCGGCGGTTGGGTGATACGGGCGGGTGTCCTCGACGGTCTTGGTGAGTTGGCCGTTTGCATTGTCCCATTGGGTGCGGTCGTGGTCTGGGGTGCCGTCGGGGTTCATGCGGTACGGTCGGACACGTACCCAGGTTTCGCCTTCGCGGTGGTAGTCGTGGTGCTTGTCCCCGAAGGTGTCCATGAGGGTTTTCGCGTCACCGAGCACAGCAACCGGCGGATGGTTCACAATGAAGCCGTCGAGGTCATCAACCGTCCGGGTGCGGAGGTAGGTGGTCATTTGCCTGCCCCCCCCCCAGCGGATGACGCGGGCGGTGCCCATCCCGACCATTTCCTTGCTGTCGTATTCGCCGTCGTAGGTGTGCCAGCCGATGCTGTCGCCGACATATACGTCCCCGTTATGGTCCTCGACGATGGTGCCGACTGGCGCGTTCCGGTAGTCCTCAACGGTGGTGAGGGTGGCGGGGTCGATGGTGAGGTCGCTAGTTCGCACGTATACCCAGATTGCACCTGTTCTGCCATGTTCACTGATGTAGGCGAACAGCACTTCGGAGTCCTCGTCGGAGTGTCGGCTGCCGATGATGCCGCGCCCGTGGACGGGGTGGGTTGCCCACCTGCCGAACAGTGACCCTTGCGGCTTCTCCGGCTCGGATTCCTGTTCTTTGAGGTCTGCGAGGTCTGCTTTCATCTCGTTGAGGGCGGCTTCAACGCCGTTGATGCGCTCTTCGAGGTCGTTGATGGTGGTCATTTGGGTTCCTTTTCTTGCTCCCACATGGTCATGCGGGTGCGGCAGAGTTTTTCAGCTAGCGTGTATTCGTCGCGCCATCGTTTCTTGTCTTGTTCGGTTCCTTCCCACTTGCGCGCGCGGCGTTCTACCTCGGCTGTCATGTCGTCGATTGGTCCTGTCCAGCAGCCGATGGTGACGGTCTGCTGTGTGCCTGGTTTTTGGCGGGCGAGAGTCATAGATACGCTTTCGGAGCCGATGGGGGCGAGTGTTAGGACATGCTGGTTGTCGGACACCCGCGCTTTGCCTGACACCTGAGCGTCGCCGGACACCTGAGCGTTGCCGTACACCTGAGCGTCGCCGTACACCCACGCTTTGCCTGACACCTGAGCGTCGCCGTACACCTGAGCGTCGCCGTACACCAGAGCGTTGCCGGACACCCACGCTTTGCCTGACACCAGAGCGTCGCCGTACACCTGAGCGTTGCCGGACACCCACGCTTTGCCTGACACCAGAGCGTCGCCGGACACCCACGCTTTGCCTGACACCTGAGCGTTGCCGTACACCTGAGCGTCGCCGGACACCTGAGCGTCGCCGTACACCTGAGCGTCGCCGAGCACCTGAGCGTCGCCGTACACCTGAGCGTCGCCGTACACCTGAGCGTCGCCGTACACCAGAGCGTCGCCGTACACCTGAGCGTCGCCGTACACCTGAGCGTCGCCGTACACCAGAGCGTTGCCGGACACCTGAGCGTCGCCGAGCACCCACGCGGTGCCCCAAATATTCTCTTCGCTTTCCACATACCCGCCCAGCTCGCCAGCTTTTACTCCCTGCTCGGGGATGTCACGGGTAGCGCGGATACGGTGAAGAGTGCGCCCATCGACTGTGATGGTGTAATCGGTTAATTCAAAGTGCTTGGTGGTCATGTGAGTGTCTCCGCGTGTCTGAGTAGTGCTGTTGCGAGGGTTGTGATGTCTTCGCGGGTGGGTTGGCTGTAGGAGAGCCATGCGGTACCCGCGTCGCCTGCGTCGAGGTGGGTGCCGGTGTCGATGTTGAGTGGGTCGGGGTCGCGTTGCACCACGTCCTCGGCGGGGAGGGTGATTTCTCGGGTGCGGGCTTGTTCGGTGGCGTAGGTGATGGCCTCCGGGAGGGTGAAGAAGTTGGCGATGTGGTCGCCGTCAGGGTCGTAGACTCGCCAGAATCCACCCACACGGGTTGGTATGTGCTTCACCTTGTAGCGGTATGTGGTCATGGGTTGTTCTTTCTGTGCATGTCAATCGCCATGCGGAACCCGTGAAGGGTTATTGCATCGACTCCTTTCGATTGCAGGAAGTCCACTACTTTTGCTGCTTTTTCGGCGTTGATTGTGAGTGACTCGACTTTGATGTAGTCCTGCCCGTTGCGATTGATGAGTTTCAGGTGTCGGCGTCGGTTGGGGACGGTTTTCAGCCAGTTGTCTACGACGAGTGTTTTCCCATCGTTGACCTTGGTTTCTTCTGCGTCTGGGATGGTCTCTTCGCCTGTGGTTACGGCGAGTTCTCCGATGATGGTTGTTCCGTGGGTTAGGCGGAGTGTGGTGCGTCCTTCTAGTTTGATACGTGGGCGCTGGCTTTTCTTAATGCCCATTTCGCCCCCTCAGTGTCTTGTAGATGGACAAACACATGCCGAGTGCGACAAGTACCCACAGGCCAATGTCGGACGGCTTAAAACGGCTCACAGCGCATCTTCTCCGGTTTTGCCGTCCAGCAGCTTCGCGAACGTCTCCAGTGTCATCGACACCAGCTGCTGCGCCGGGTCGCCTTTGCCGTGGCGTTTGTGGACAACGACGCCGATGTACGCGCCGTCATTGACCCGTTCGGTTTCTGCTTCGTTGATCCATGACCCGAGGTTCATGCGGGTGGTGTTTTTGCATTCGATGACTACGCGGTCGTTCCAGGGGGTGCGGACTCCGGCGATGTCTCCGCAGTCGTTTGCGCCGGTTTTGACGCGTCGGTCGATGCGGTCATCAACGGTGGCGGCTAAATAGTCAGCGACGATTCTTTCAAAGGTGGCTCCGGCTTTTTTGGCGGAGGCTCGGTTTCGTCTCATTGGTTTCTCCTTGCATGAAAAAACCGCGCTGTGAGAGCGCGGTCGATATGGGGTTGTGGGGAGGGCGTCAATGGTGGCGCTCCGGTGTGGCTGGGTGGGTGTGTGGCGGTATGTCACCAGTGTCATGCCGCGGGATATTTACCGCTTCGGGAAGTCTTACAGGGAGCGAAGCGCAGCGAACGGAGTGAGCGGAGCGGAGCGAGCGGGGTTAACTATTAGCTTCTATTACTGCTTTGTATGACACCGGTGTCAGGTCGTTCGGTCACCAGTGTCAGGTCGTTCGGTCACCAGTGTCAGGTCGTTCGGTCACCAGTGTCAGGTCGTGAAAACGCTACGGCATGACATCGGTGTCACCCCGTCACGGTGTTTTCAGACACCACACAATCGGCCTACGGTCGCTTCGAATCTTGCCCGCCAGACTCTGATCCCCACGGGCAAGAAACCCTTTTTCCTCCAACGAATTTAGAGCCCGGTACGCCGTCCGGTGGCTGATACCAATCGACTCTGAGATAGTCGCCGCAGACGGCCATGCCTGCTGCAGACCATCCCGCTCACTGGCCATGTCAGCGAGCATGTAGAGCACTGCCCGCTCCGTGGTGGTAATACCTCTAACATCCTTAGTCACCCACCTGACGGCGGGAATACTCATACGGTGGCGTCACTCCTACCACGGCGGCTGAGCCGAGGAATCAAACCCCGCCGCAGTATTCGACACCGCAGTGTCACGCCCAATCTTCGGCACCAAACTCACCGTGGCTGCGAGCAGGTCCAGAGACACACCATCGCGGCCGTCCTTCGTCGTATACGGGCGTTGCTCAGCACGCCCTGTCACAATCACACGACGGCCCTGCGTCAACTGCTCAGACAGGCGCTGTAGATCCTCCCTGTCACTACCCCAGTAGGTGACGTTCCACCAGGTTGTGTTGATCTCTTCCCAGGATTTGGACTGCTCATTAAACTGCGACCTGGTATGCCCAACCGAGAACGACACAACCTCCTTGCCGGACTGCGTGACCGCGTACTTCGCGTCACGGCCCAGGTTGCCGCCAATAACTACAAGGTTCGGGTTACGCATTGTTGAGTTCCCCCCAACGTGCCTTAGCTGCCTGGCGAACCGTGTCGAACTGCTCCTGTGGCAGGCCGTCTTCCTTGGCGGCATTCATGATCTTGGTGACCTCATCCTGCGACTGGGCCTTCGGAATCTCGCTCAGATACTCGTCGACAACAGCGGCTAACAGCTGCGGGTCATCATCAGTGATCACGTCCGCGTCCTGCGCCGGTTCCGACTCTGGTTGGCGGCGTGCGTGGACCCGCTGTCGTGCCGCCTCCAACGCCCCCAACGCGCCACCCTGCTGGGCATCAACCCGCGTTGCCTCAGCACGCACCGGCTTATGCGCATCCGGTTCCGCTTCCGACACCAGCCCCATCAATGCGCCTGGGGCGACGATACGGGCAAGCTCGGCCTGGCACTTCGCGCGCAGCATCTCCCGAGGATTCGTCTTGTACTTCGCATTCCGCGTGTACCCTGCGCGTTCAGCGAGTTCCATCGTCCACGTGACACGCTCGACCTTGTCATCGCCTGGGCGGATACCGCACCATGTGACCGAATCGTCCGTGGCCTCTTCTTCCCACACTCGGCAGCCAACGTTTTCTGCGACGGCAATCATCGCTCGGGCGTACATGCCAGTCTTGCCTTGGATAACGAAGAACGCTTCGAGTGCTCCGTCTGGGTCGAAACCAAGGGCTGTGCCGCGGATAATCGCTGCCGCGGCATCCATCGGCTTGTTCTTATAGATCGCTGGGCACGCTCCGGTCTTGGTGATGAACTCGGCGTAGTCGTAGGCCATTTGCTTGAGCCCAGCGTGCTGGCGGAGTTTCTCGACACCCTTTTGCATGAGCGTCTGCGCCGGCATTTGAGTACCCTGGCTGCCTGTTGTCGCTGGTAGGTTCATGGTTTCTCCTTCTGGGATAGGAAAACCCGCACTGTTTTCAGCGCGGGTAGTTGTTGTGGTGGTTGGTTTCTGTGTCATTTATTTCTCCTCCGGCAGGGGCACGTGACGCAGCTGCACGCCCTTCTTCGTAGCGACTCGCTTAGCGATGACGTACCCGTCCGGGTTAATGGCGGTCGCGGCTGTACCCATTGCTTCCAGTAGCTTCGCCCCGGCCACCTCAGCTGCTTTGTTGGCTGCTCGTTGCGTGGCGCCAGCTGCTTTCGCCGCAGCCTTCTGCACATCCCACTCGGCAGCAGTATCCGCATCGATGGTCACCGGTGCGGCGTCATCGTCGATATCCGGGTGACGAAGCTTCGCGATCTTGTAATCATTCGGCGCAGTCGGAGCCGGCGGTTCCTCAAGCTCCAAGTGGTGCTCCGTCGACTCAACGAGCTCGACGGCGAACTCGGGTAGCCACGGCACTTCCAGCTGCTTCCACTCGTAGAACGGCCCGCACACCACAATCAGCGCAGACATCTGCGTCAGACCGCTAGTGAGCATTTCCCACGTTTCCTGAATCAGCCAGTCCGCGGGAATCGTCTCCGGCGTGAGATTCTGATACTCATCCCAGCCACTAACAGTTTTGAACTGCACACAACGAGAATGCTTTGGGCTACGGACGTGGCCTTTACGGGTGGCGATGCGGTCAAGCGTGGCAGCGTTAGGGAACGGTAGATGCGGGTTGGTGACCTGCACCTCTCCCCTTGAAAGTCGCCAGTCTGGGTTCTTCTGCGCCCACCAGTAGGCCAGGGCATACTCCATCGCGTGGCCAGTCAAGAACCGGTCCTCCATACCGGAAGGCTCAATCCTGATGCCCCGCATCGTATTCCACACGCTATATGGCGTCGCGTAGGCGGATTCACCGACAATACCGGCGACCTTCGATGCAGTGACCAGTCTTTCCCACTCCGGTGTGCCGGGTGGCGCCGGGTCTTTCACCACGTGCAGACGGTCGGGGATTTGAAGCCGTGTCACTCCTCTCCCCTTTCAGCCAGGTTCGCGGATTTAATCAAGGCAGTTCCAAGCCAACGAGCTTCTCCTGATGTCAAGTCGTGACTGTTGTCGCCGAAATAGACGGACACCGGGCACGTGACCTTCTGACTGGTAGCAGTGACAAACACGTCCTCATCGAGAAAATGCTCATCGATAACAACGTCACCACTACGGTTCCTGTAACTCTGCACTGCAACTCCTTTTACAAACTGGCGATAAAAATGACAATCAAAATAAATGCGACCACCGCAGTCGAGCAGCCGATAGACACCGCAATGTCAGACACGTCGTCTTCGGGATAATGCCTTCCAGCCGGCGGGCGGACATCGGGGAATTCAGCAGGATTCATATGGATCTCCTGGGATTGGTGCACCGCTGATGATGTGCTGGTTGATGAGGTAGGCCATGTGGCGACGCCCTGCGTCGGTCAGTCGCCCGGTTGCGGGGTCTGCCCAGCCGCGCTCATACAGCAGCCGTTTGAGTGCTGGGTGGCAGCCGCCCCCTGGGCGTGCGTACTCCGCGTATAGGGCCTGGTGTGCGAGATACTCGACGTAGGAGTTTTTGCTCACGCGGTTGTCCTTGTGACGCGGAGGTGGGCTTGGTCGGTGTCGATGAGGTCTCCGCAGACGTTGCGCACGACGATGTTGTGTACTTGTCGGGCTTGGGTGATGCGGTGGATTGTGCCGTTGACGGATAGATGGCGTCGGAGTTGGCGGTAGTCGGCGCGGATTTGGGCGCGGTCGGCTGCGGTGATGGGTCGCAGTGTCATGGTCGGGCTCCTTCGTCGAAGCGGTCAAAAATCAGCATGGTCAGGCTGGCCGTGTCCTCGGGCTCCGCGAACTCGGCGACCTGCTCGTAGACACCACGCACCTGGTCGAGGACCCGTTGCAAGCGCTGGTCTTCCACTTCCCACGGGTCAGGGGTGCGCCCGAGGTCAGGTAGCGGGGTTAGGCTGTTGTGTTTTGGCATAGCGGCGGGTGTTTTCATCGGTTGGTCATCCCTGCGTAGCCTGCGGCGTTGTCGATGCCGATGTTGATCAGGGCGGTGCCTATGACAATGAGGCCGATTGCTAGGAGTGCGACGGTGAGGACAAAGGCGGCCATGCGCCGGTCGTAGTGGTACTGCTCTGGTTTGCGGTGGCGCGGCTTGCTGCGCCGGGGGCGGCGGGTTTCGAGTACGCCGGCTGCTGTGGCCATGGCGAGTAGGTCGTCGCGCTCGGCGCGGGTCATGCGGTGTTTGCTCATGCTGCGTCACCGCCGTAGAAGGTTTCGCCGCGGAGCCATGGGTCGATGGCATGTTCGGGGATGTTCCAGTTGCTGCGCTTTCCGCGTTGGTAGGCTTCGAGTTCTCCGCGTCGGCAGGCTTGGCGGATGGTGTATTCGCTGTAACTGGTGTGTTCTGCTACTTCCTTGGGGCTGAAGTATGTGACCCCTGATAAAGTTTTCATTGCTACCCCTCTCTAGGTAGTAAAAGAAGCCCCCGTGCCTGGTTGCAGCAGGTCACGGGGGCGAATAGAACGAATAGGTGTTAAGCCGAGTTGGATCTTCAGACACTCGCTAATCTGGCAGCTGTTGGGGCTGGCGCCACAGCGCCTTTTGCCATTTGGTACGCCGCTAAACAGACGTCACTTGCCCATCGACAGTTCAATCGTGATGGCGGAATTAGAGTTGAAGTCCATAAGGCCGCTCACACTGTCCAAATCGGCAATGGGCCAGCCGTTTCCCCTTCCTCAGTGAAAGTTCATCTCGAGGGGCCGGGCGAACGGCATAATCTTGAAATCGCGTTACGTGTAGGTAATGCGTTTCGCATTCTCAAAGAAGCGCCAACGCCATTGACTTCCTCGTCCGAACCCGTAGTAGCGAAATTTGACTTGACGCCAAAACAGGAAAAAGAAGCTTTCCTCATCGTCACCTGGGTCACTGAGGACCGTTATGGCCTAATCCCTCAGGCAGTTCGCTTTGAACTTCTTAAAGATGGGGAATTTGAGTATTGGAAGTGGAACCGTGTTAAGCACGCTTGGTTTCGAGTATTCCACCATCGATTTCCGAAGCTTTGCAATTTCAGTCTTGGCAAATGGTGTAAGTCACAGACCCGCCCGTATAGCTCACAGAATTTACCATCTTGGCCACTAGGACTAGAGTCCAAGAAACTAGGTGAATTACAGAAAATGCCACCAGAATTGCGATAGACGTGTTCATAATTCTGTCTCCTTTTCTTCGCTTCTAGGTTTTGCTGGTAGGGCGCGCAGCTGGGGCTCGCGTGCTGAAAGGCTTCACGCGGGAAGGGTTGCCTCAGCTTCGATCCACGCATGCGGGGCTGACGGTCCTCAACCCATTCCCCCTTGAAAGCAAGGAAAAGAGGGGGCTGCTTGGTGGTGACATTGACGCGCCCAGTGGTCTTGCCCAGAGTCGAACTGGGTGGCACTGGAAGTGACTGAGTGTGTGCCATGCCCGTACAAGACCTTTTTGGGTATTTGGTTGGTTCGGCCCGCGTTACCTCCCGCTTATGTGCGGGGTGCCTGCAGTCGTGGTGACTGCTTGCCGGGGTCTTCGCGATCTACTCACCACGCTCGCCCGGCCTGTATCTGGGCCGACTTTATAGAATTTTTCAAACAACAAACAGAAACTCGAAACTATGTTCGGTTTCCCGCGCCCATGTGTCGCGTTGAACAACTATGGAGGCCTGGCTACCTCAAGGGCTATTTACGTCACAGTGACAATATTTGCAGGTCAAACAACCGCAGCCCGTCACTACAATCAACCTTCGGGGACACTTCCCCAGAAAGTGAGGTGACTCAAAAATGGAAGACTCCGATTTGCTGCAACAAATCTCCGAGAACACGCAACCGACCTACATCCTCAACGATGTCGAAGCGCGCCTTGGAAACATTGAGCACGAACTGCGGATAATGAACGAGTTCCTACGAGACATCGTCGAAACTCTCAATCAGTGATGACTCATGTGACGGTGTGCCAACTGCAGCGCATTCCATAGCATTGGCACCTCGTCCACACTCACCTTCACCCGACCACCAGCCTTGTCACAGACGATCAATTCGTCACCTACGACCTCAACATCAACATTGTCCAAGTTAATCTTCACGACAACTCACCTCCCCTGCACTGCGTAGTACTTTCCCCAGACCTGCTCCATGAGTGGGCGGTCCGCCTCCGTGTATGCGTTGACCTGGCGCACCTGACCATTCGGAAGATTCATCGGATACTTCTCCGGCTCCCGCCCATGCTCCAGGGTGTACGCAGCCTTCATCCGCTTACCGAACACCCCGGCCACGGACTTCAGACGCTTGTGCGACAGGTTCTTTTCCTTCAGGAAGTCCGCCGTGTACAGCGGTCGCGTTCCGGGGTCGAGTTCCGGCGCTTCACCCAAACCGCGAGCCAGAATGATGCGCGCCTTGGCTTCCAGGTGCTCCGCGCGAATCAGGCCCTTCGCTGCTTGGCAAAGTTCCATCTGCATCTGCGACTGACGAATCAACGCGTTGATTTGGTGTTCAGTGGCGCGCGGGTTGATTGCCCCGCCGTTAGCCCAGTAAGACTCGATGACATCGGCGATTTCAGACTGGTAAGCAACTACCAGCGGGCGAGCTTCTTCGCTGACGCGGTTTTCGTCGATGGTGGCAAGCCACATCGTCAACGTCCGAAGATCAATACAAGTCATTTCGCGAGTCTTGCCGTCAAGCCCAACCCCGGTCATCTTGACCGTGGTTGCCCATGAGTGGCGACGGAGCCGCTTCATCTGGGAGTCGGCATCAAGACCGAGTGACTCAACGAGCGGGCGGAACACTACGTGCGGCTTTCCGTCGATCTCGACCGACTGCACGGACTGCCCGCGGAACGGGATTGATACAAGTTCAGTAGTCATGTAAGTTTCTCCTTAAGACTTTGTTTAGAGTTTTTCTTTCGCCCCTCGTTCCAGCGAGGGACTTTTCTTATGCGGCGACTCGACGGCGGCGCATTCGTACGCGTTCGACCTGAACCTCTTCGCGGACGGTGACGAAGGCGTCATCAAATTCGACCGGGAAGTTGTTGAGTACGGCGCCTACGAACCGACCGTTTGCGTCCTTGCCGGGTTCAATCCAGCGCGATGCTGTGGAGGTTGGGACCCCTAGTTTTTCTGCGAATCGGGTCACAGTTCCGAGTTCATCTAGGGTCTTGTCTACCCATCCTTGGCGGACGCGGGTGGTGTCGATTGTAGTCACATTTCCTCCTCCCCACCTGGGAAGTTTCGATTCCTGCAAGCGGCCTTTGCTGCTCTGCAATTCACTATACACAGCGTTTGCGGTAATGCAAACTTCGTTTTGCTTTGCGGTAATGACTTGCAGTTTTGCAGGTCTGCAATTACGCTAGTGATATGACACAAACACGTTGGTGGACATACCTAAGCCGCATCATGGGCGACGACAACAACACTGAAGCCGCCAAGAAATCCGGCATTAGCTCCTCGAACTTCACCCGCTGGAAGAAGGGCGCTCGCGCCGACCCGGACTTCGTGGTCAAGGTCGCCCGCGCCTACGACGTCAACGTCCTCGAAGCGCTCGTAGAAGCCGAATTCATCACCGAAGAAGAAGCCGCGCTCACCACCGTCGCCCCAACCCTCGACCTATCTCAGGTGGACGCTCAGGAACTCATCGACGAACTCCAACACCGAGTAGACATCATCAAGCAACTACTCAGCCTTGAAGAAGGCGGCGACCGGAAACTCGCGGCAATAATCGAACACCGTTCGAATGTTGTTAACTTCCAATCCGCCCGCCCTGCTACACATGACGGCACCGTCACAGACTGGGACAACAGCATCCCCCACGCAGCCAAGAACGGAACCGACGAGAACGAGGAGCGGATCAAGCGAAATGAGGACCCCATCGACTGATGATCTCATCTCCTTAGCCGAAACAGCCGGGATTGCCGTTACCTGGCACCGGGGAGGGCCACAAGGTGCCTGGATTCCGCCCGAGAATCGCATCAGTATTCGTCACGGAATGGATGATGCCCAGACTCGCTGCGCCCTCGCCCACGAGCTTGCCCACATGTGGCTTGGACACCCGGCACCAGCAACCGATAGGCAGGAAATGCAAGCGGACCGCATGGCGGCCGAGTTGCTTATCAGCACAGTCGAATACGCGTTAGTAGAGCAGATATACGGGCCACAGCTACGCAGAATCGCAAAAGAACTCAACGTAACAACAGACATTGCAAGGATCTGGCGAGATAATCAGGAAAGACAAAGGTCATGGGCAGGAAAATAAAACTGACACCATCTCAGCGCCCCACTGTAAAAGTAAAAGGAGTGCATGCATATAAGCATCACCTGCGACAAATATCACCTGGGATTAGATGGTTCGAGCTTATCTCTGAGCCCGATAATCCATATGATGCGAATGCAATCAGTGTTCGATATGAGGGAAATGTTGTGGGATATATCCCCAATGACCGCACATCCACTTATCGACAGGTTGTCTATAGGGTCATAGCCAGTGGATATACCCCCACCGTGAAGGGGAAACTCTATGCAGGGGCATCAGGTAATTATTTCGAGCTCTCTCTTTTTCTGCTAGCAGGAGACAACGCAATCCCATCCGGAGTTACGCTTGTCGCGCGGTCATCAAATTATGATGTTCCAAAAGCATATAAAGGTGCACATCGAAGTGGAGCACCTGTTCCGTCCATCACTGCGAGCGATATTGCTAAGGAAAAGGCTCGCCGCGCCAAAATGAACGCTGATATTGATGCAGCGAGAGGAATTAGCAATGGTTCCGATGATGATACTCCCGCTGAAGCGCTGAGCCTGCTTCTCGGAGTTTCAGTTCTATTACTACTTGTTAGTTTTGTGTGGATATTGCTCGGATAATCCGCGCATAAAAGCAATCCAGTTACAGCAATGGGGGCGCTCTACCCCCATGTCTAGGGAGCGCCCCGAAGGTGCCGCCGGGGAGCCGAGGCGATGGCTTAACCAGCGACAGAAAGAAGATTATCAATGGCGTCGATTAAACGCTATAAGAAGTCTAGGGGCCACGCTTGGCGTGTCCAGTACCGCGCCCCAGACGGCACCAGCCGCACAAAACAAGGCTTCCGCACTAAGAACGAAGCTGAAGCGTGGGCCGCGGCCAACACCATCAACCTAGGCCAGGGCACCTGGTCACCGGAGACGGAACGTCGCCGCACCGTGCACGATCTCGGCACCGCGTGGCTCGCCGCGCAAACTCACCTCAAACCGTCCACCTACCGAACCACAGAGTCCACGTGGAGGGTGCACGTCGAACCGTACTGGGGCGGGTGGCAAATAGGCCGTATCAAGCGCTCAGATGTGCAGACCTGGCTCGCCGGCATCACAGGCGGGGCATCCACCGTACGCAAAGCACACGCCTGCCTAGCCCAGGTGCTCGACGTCGCAGTGGGTGACGGCGTGCTGGCCATCAACCCTGCCCGTGGTGTTCGTCTGCCGCGCAAGCCGAAGGCAACGAAGGTGTACTTGACCGGTGAGCAGGTCAAGACTCTAGCCAAGAACTGTAAGCGGCCGGAGCTTATCTGGCTACTGGCCACCACAGGCCTGCGGTGGGGCGAAGCAGCGGCTCTCCGAGTGCGTGACGTCAACGTTCTACGCGGCCGCGTGCACGTAGAGCGCAACGCCGTCACGGTCGGCTCCGAGGTGGTGATTGGCACGCCGAAGACGCATGAGCGTCGTACTGTCGCGGTGCCAAAGAAGGTCATGGGAATGCTAGAGAAACTCATCGACGGCCGAGCCCCCGACGCGCTGTTGTGGCCTGCGGGTAATGGTGGCCCATTGCCGACGCCGTCACAGCCGGATTGGTACTACGGGAACCTTGAGCGGGTGATGGAGGCGAACCCTGATTTTCCGTATGTGACACCGCACGGGCTTCGGCACGTGGCGGCCGGGTTGATGGTTGGTTCTGGCGCGTCGGTGAAGGTGGTGCAGTCTCAGTTGGGTCACTCGAGTGCGGCGATGACGTTGGATACCTACGCTGACCTATTCGACGGTGACCTGGATGCGGTGGCTGCTGTGATGGATGAGCAGCTGCGCGGTGTCTTGTAGTTCAGATGTCGTGGAATTGTCGTGGATTTAGCGAAATTTATGGTGTTTTTCCTGGTCAGTAGGCTGTTTGCGGCGGGTTCGAATCCTTCTGGGGGCGCCAAAATCTTTCTCGGCTTTTATTCGCCCGCGTCCGGGCGCAGGTAGCGGTCGACCAGGTCGACGACCTCGTCGATTGATTCACTATCAGTCTCAGTGCCATCCCCCAGCGGCTTCCAGGTAAGAACGAGCGACTGCGTCAGCCGGAAGATATTGCGAGAGAGCTTGTACGGATCGTGCTGGCGAATCGACCCGTCCTCCTGGCCATGCTTAACGCCAGGAACAATGAACTTGTCGACAATGGCCAGCTGCGTGCTACCCATCTGGCGGGTCATCATCTGCAGCACGCGCTCCGGGTCGGTCTCTACCAGGCCAGTAAAGAAACCGTTTTCGATGATCCGCTCCATCACAATGCGCATGCGCAGCAGAATTCGAGCGCGAGCGTTACCGGGGACATAGGTGAGACCCTCGAGGGTGTGCAGAATCTCACGGTTGATGACTTCCGCGATTAGCTCTCCGATATCCGCGTAGCGGCGGTAGACAGTGGGGCGGGACACCCCGGCCTTGCGAGAAATCTCGGCGATGGAGGTCTTGCGTAAGCCAATTGCCATGATGCTTTCGCGCGCCGCGGCGATAATGACATCATCAACGGACTTCTTCGACTCAATCCCCGCCGCGACGGTCGTATCAGGGGCCTCTTCAGCACGGGTCATGGTTTTAGCTTCTCCCGGAATTCGTTGTCTAACCACCTGATTTTACCAATAGATCGAAGCCATCAGAACCCGAGGGCTACTATGCTCGGAACTTAAGTTCTCAGATGCGAAGAATCTGAGCAGAAACACGTCAGCCCACTACGATTTATCAAGGTGAAACCATGGCACAAAACGACCCCGACCTGGACCTTTCCCCCGCGGAAGACCGCATTGTCTGGATTGACTGCGAGATGACTGGCCTCGAGCCGGAGCGCCACGTCATGGTTGAAATCGCAGCCCTGGTAACGGATGCGAACCTCAATGTTCTGGGTGAGGGCGTCGATATTGTCATCCACGCAACCGAAACCGAGCTGGCCCAAATGGATGATTTTGTCACGCAGATGCACGCCAATTCTGGGCTTGACGACGAAATCCGCGCCAGCGAAATCGACATCACCGCAGCAGAAAAAGCGGTGCTGGACTATGTGCGGGCCTGGGTTCCGGATGCCCGCACCGCTCCCCTGGCCGGAAACTCGATTGCCTCCGACCGAAAGTTCATCCACCGCTACATGCCGGAGCTGGATCAGCACCTGCACTACCGGATGATTGACGTTTCCTCTTTCAAGGAGGCGGCTCGGCGCTGGTACCCGGGTGTCCTTGCGGGCGCTCCCGAAAAGGGGCTTGCCCACCGCGCGCTCGCGGATATCAAGGAATCGATCCGGGAGCTCGACTACTACCGTCGAGTGATGATGGTGGCGCACCCGGGCCCGAATGGCGAGGAAATTCGCGCCGCCGCTGAGGCCTCTGCGGAAAAGTTCGGCGACATTCGCGGCTAGACAGCGTTAAAAACGCTACTGAACTGCAGTTTTGTTTATTGCCGCGCGTGCGTTACCATATATCTCGCTGCAGACAACGGCCAATTTAGTGGCCTGAATTGCACAATGGTGACTGTAGTTCAGTTGGTAGAGCACCAGGTTGTGATCCTGGGTGTCGCGGGTTCGAGTCCCGTCAGTCACCCCAAAATAATCCCCTGACTTCCGCATCGGTGGTCAGGGGATTTTTCTATTTCAGGTCCGCCGCCTAGCCGGCGGTCACGGCATCCGTCAGACGCTCGTGGCTGGAGTGCTGCAGCTGCCCATCGATCATTTCGACGATGCGGTCCGCTCCATGAAGCTGCCCCAGGTCGTGGGTGATGTACAGGGTCGCAACTCTCATCTTGTGCGTCACGTCCATGATGAGGCGGGTGACCGCGCCGGCGGTCTTCTGGTCAAGCGCTGCGGTGGGCTCGTCGACAAGCAGAACCTCGGGGTTGTTCATCAGTGCCCGGGCAACGTTCACGCGGGCCTGCTGGCCTCCCGACAGTTGCGAGATACGGCGGTTTTCGAGGCCCTTGAGCCCGACGGACTCCAACAGCTCCTCAGCGCGCTTTTCAGCTTCACGACGGCCGCCCTCCGCCCAGCGGAATACATGTCCCAGGCGGCGCATGGCCATGAGCTGCTGCTTGACTGTCAGGGCCGGCAGCAGGTTCGGCTGCTGGAATACGATGCCGATGTGGTGACGTCGCACGCGAGCGGCTTCGGCCCCCTTGACGCGCAGGTCAATAGCCTCGTTCTTGTTGCGAGAGTAAAGGGTGACGATGCCCTCGTCCGCCTGCTTGAGGCAGCCAGCGATTGTCAGCAGCGTGGACTTACCAGAGCCGGAGGGACCGACCAGGCCGACTACCTCGCCGGCGTGGATGTCGAGTGAGATGTCGTTGAGAATTGTGCGAGTGGTGTTGCCGTCCTGAACCTTCAGCGAAATGTTCTCCAGGGACAGGGCAACGGGAGCCTTGGTGGAATTCATGGGATTTAAGATCCTCTCGTATGTAGTCGGGTCCGTGGATGTTTTATGCGTTGGCCAGAGCGGTCGTGGGGTCTACCCGGAATACCGGGACCAGGGCCAGCAGCGCCCCGACAACACCGGTAGCGGCGAGAATGAGGCCCGGGATAACCGTTGTGGTCAGGTCAATTCCGACCGGCATCACTTCTGCGTTAGCCAGCGCCCAGCCCGCGGCCGCGGTGACAGCGACTCCGCCACCTACACCGATAATCAAGACAGCAATGACCTGTGCGAGAGAATCCGCGACGAGCACGGAACGAGAAGCACCGAGGGCCGAGGTGATCGCCACGCCACGCAGGCGCTGCACCGTCCATACGGTGAAGAATGCGCCGACAACCAGGGCCGAGATGACGTAGAGCATCGTGGTCATGGCATTTAGCGAGGTCTGCTCGCCCTGGTAGGAAGCGGAGAGGTTGTTACGCTCGCCGCCTCGGAGCACGGAGGCTCCGTCAATCTTCGGCATCTCTCCCTTCGACTCGTCGACAACCAGTGCCGAGGGTGGAACCGGAGCACCGCCGGTGAGAGCTTTCATGGTGTCCTTACCAGCGAACACGACGGCCTGATGATCCAACCACTTGTCGCCAAGCAGAGTCTTCACGATGGCGTCGTGGTCACCCATCGGGCCGCTGAGAGTGATTGCCTTGCCCTCCTCCAGAGTCAGAGGCGTGGCTCCTTCGTCGTTTTTCGGACCGGCGACGCCCTTGGTCACGGCAACCTCATCGTCGGCAAGCGCGGGGTCGGAGATAACGGTGACCGGGGTTTCGCCGGCGCGGGCACGGGCGAGGTTGACCTCGCGCACCGTGGCGCCCTTGTCGGTCGCCCACTCGTCGACCTTATCCTTCAGGTCAGCATCGAGACTGGAGGAAGACAGCGAGGTCGCGCCGTCCGCGATGACGACAGCGTCATTGTCGCCGTAGAGCTCATCGAGCGCGGAGACGGACTGGTTTGACAGGCCTGCCGCCAAGGAAGAAAGGAAAGTCACCATGACGGCGATCATTCCGACAGTGATTGTGATCAGAGCGGCACGTCCGGGTGCGGCGCGGAGTTCTTTCATCGACTGGTACATGCCTACTATGTTCGCCACTTACCAGGGGAAATAAATCGCCAGTGGTGATGAAATTGGTATCCATCTTTCGGTTGATACACCGTCCACCCCACTGCCGTGCTGCGCCGACGTGGTCGCTTGCGACCTGCCCGTGACGACGTGCCGCTCCCCGCACGGACCGGCCCCTAGCATAGGCTCAAGGGCGTGGATACTCCCGAAACTCTCGATCGGATATGGCTGGGGCTGCGTTTCTCGCTCGACATTCTGGTGACCGTGCTGGTTGTCGTCTCCGTCCTGCCCAATCCCAATTGGCACATCCTCACCTGCGCCATCCTGTTTTTCGCAATCTATCTTGCCGGCTCTTTCGGCCCGATTGGCCGGGCACGGATGGGGTCCGTGCGCAACGAGGTCGCACTGACTCGTCGCAATCCCATGCTTCTGGGCTGGCTGATTGCCCTTTTGCTCAGCTGGGCCGCTTTAGCCTTCGCCACTCTCGATGCTTCCTTCCTGATCTTCCCGCTATTTTTCGTTATTTTGCAGGTCACAGGCGGAGTGCCGAGTGTCATCCTGGTCGGACTCGCCACCATCACGGCTATCTGCGCCATCGCTATGCACGCACCTTTGACCTTCGGAGGCGTTATAGGCCCGCTCTTGGGCGGAGCTTTTTCCCTGACTGTCGGCCTGGGGTTTCGCCTTCTTCAGCGCGAAACTCTCGCGAAAACCCGTGCTTTGGAAGAGCTCTCCGCCGCCCGCGCGCGTTCCGAGGCCCTCTCCCGCAGGGCGGGTGAACTCGACGAGCGAGCAAGGCTTGCCGGGGATATTCACGACACCGTCGCGCAGGGACTGTCCTCCATCCAGCTCCTGCTGCACTCTGTCGAGGCTCGCATGAGTGATACCAACCACGACACCAAATCACTCGAGGCCCTCCGCCTGGCCAGGACCGTCGCCTCAGACAATCTCGCGGAAACCCGCCGCATCATCGCCGCCCTTCAACCCGCCCCGCT
The DNA here is from genome assembly GCF_001274895.1 of Corynebacterium lactis RW2-5. NCBI lineage: Bacteria > Bacillati > Actinomycetota > Actinomycetes > Mycobacteriales > Corynebacteriaceae > Corynebacterium > Corynebacterium lactis. The sequence goes on along the minus strand of NZ_CP006841.1, from coordinate 756,153 downwards.
TGCCGACGCCGACCTGCCCAGCGCCCTTGAAAAAGTCTGTGGCACCACGATTCTTGGCGACGCCGTGTCCTTCTTCGTCGACGGCGAACCCGCGCGTCTTCCCGCGGACGTGGAAGCCACGATTGTCAGGGTTGCGCAGTCTAGTCTCTCGAACGTCGTCAAGCATTCGCACGCGACGCGCTGCCGCGTGACACTGACCTATCAACCGGATGAAGTCATTTTGGATGTCGTCGACAACGGAGACGGCTTTGATCCGAAGCAGAAATTCTCCCGTGGCAGCGTCGGTATCATCAATACCCAGCGGCGTGTAGAAAGCCTCGGCGGCACCTTCACTATCGAGTCGACTCCGGGCCACGGCTGCGGAGTGTCCATTTCCATTCCGAGATGCGCCTAATCCGCCTGCGGTGGGCGATGCGCACTGCCAGGCGCCTCTAGTCAAACCGGCTATTTAAAACTTAGGAGATTCCATGACCTCCGATAACACCATCCGAGTACTCATCGCCGACGACCACCCAATCGTTCGCGCCGGATTGCGCGCAGTCGTTGAATCGGCCCCCGATATTTCTGTGGTCGCCGAGGCCGCAACCACCGACGAAGCCATTCAGGCGGTGCGCGATTCGCTTAACGACGGCGCCAGCGACGCCATCGACCTAGTGTTGATGGACTTGCGCTTCGGCGACGCCCCGGGGTCCACCACCCGCGCCGGAGGAGTAGATGCGACGAGCGCTATCCGTGGCCTGTCCAGGGAAGGCTACAAAGCGCCAGAGGTGTTGGTTGTGACGAATTACTCTTCGGACTCCGATGTTCTCGGCGCAATCACCGCAGGTGCGGTTGGATACCTGCTCAAAGACACCGATCCCGGAGAGCTCATTGAGGGAATTCGCAGGGCCGCAAAAGGAGAAACCGTCCTGAGCAACCAAGTTGCAGGACGGTTGATGGGTCGGATGCGCAATCCGATATCTGCTCTAACGCCGAGGGAACTCGAAGTTCTGGAGCTCGTAGCCGCAGGAATGTCGAACCGGAAGATTGCCGAGCATCTAGTTCTTACCGAGGCGACCGTTAAGTCACACCTGGTCCATATCTTCACCAAGCTCGGGGTCAGCTCCCGCACCGCCGCTGTGGCGAAGGCGCAGGAACGCGGCATACTCGGCGAATAGACTCCAGGGGGCTAAGGCTATTGCAGCAATCCCCCCGTTGTCGTTACCAGGAGCTAGTTTCGTCCGCGTTGCCCTTCTTCCAAGTCGACCACGGAATGTTCCAATCGCCGAGGCCGTCTACCCCGGAGAGAGTCTCACCGATGGTGTTTTTCACGATGACGATGTCGCCGCGCTTCGTGTTGTTCAAAAACCACTTGGCGTTGGCATCGGTGACGTTAATGCAACCGTGGGACTGGTTGACACTGCCCTGAGCCCAGGTCGACCAGGGTGCTCCGTGGACGTAGATGCCTGAGTAGGACATCTGGGTGGCGTAGTTGACAGGGGTGCGGTAACCGCCGGCATCCAGCGATAGCCCGTACGTGGTCGAGTCCATGACCATGTGCTGGTTGTGGTCTCCGATCATGTAGGTACCGTTCGGCGTCGGCCACACATTGGAGCCCATCGAAATCGGCATCGAGTTAATAACTTCGCCGTTCTTTTCGATGGTCATAGTCTTGGTCGCATCGTCAGCGATGGCAACGACCTTGTCACCGATGGTGAAGCTGGTCTCGCTTTCCTCCTGGCCGTAGTAGCCGCCACCGAGATCCTTGCCGTAGATATCGACCTTGACGTTGACTTTTGTACCCGGCTGCCAATAATTCTCCGGGCGCCAACGCACCTCGCGGTTGTTCAGCCAGTAAAAGGCACCCTCAACCTTGGGCTCGGTAGTGATCTCGATAGCGTCCTGGGCCGCTTTCCGGTCCTTCACTGACTCGTCGAAACGCACCGCGATGGTCTGACCGACACCGACGGTAGAACCGTCTGCCGGAGAAACGTAACCGTAAGTCTGGGTGGTCGGCTCGACGGTGCTGAAGGAACTACTCAGGGTTTCCTTTCCCGATCGAGCCTCGAGCTTATAGGTCTTCGAGTAGCCGAGAGGCTCGGTACTGTTCCACTCGCCCGACTCGGGATTAATTTCTCCCTTGACCTTCTTACCCTCAGGATTAGTCAAGGTCACACTGTCGAGCTTGTGACCCTCCCCTACCTTGACGACAATCGGGTCTACTACGGAGACCTCAGTTTCGTCATCTTTTACGTTCGCGCTTATTTCAGCACTTGCGGACTTTTCTGCCTTATCTTGCTCCGCCGGGTCTCCCAGCGTACAAGCGGCCATCGTAAACACCGTCGCAGTAGCAGTGACGGCCAAGCCAAGGCGCCTCAGTGAATTCCGCATCTAGTCCTACGCTCCAGATTACTAATTTATAAGTAATAAAAGTACGCAACTTTTTGCGTACAGATAAACAACTTAGCCCCAACTCGTGCCAACTCAAAGCCTTTTAGGCCGACACTCCAGTCAAGATTTAGCAACGAGGCCAAGCGGATTTCGCCCCACCGCTTTCGCCGTCTGCAGAAAAAATTCCATAGGACAACCCCGGCAGGCACCGCATCAAGGTAACGCAGGCAAACACTTTGCGCAATCCCCTCTACATGCGCCGACCACGCAAAACGCAGTCAATCCCGAAAAATGTCACCGTCCCGTTACATTCCCTCACAAGCTCCCGACAACCCCGCCCCCGCAAGTACTTCCGCCGCACAGGCAAACCCCAAACCCAAACGCAACCATTCCCACATAGGCACGCAGGCTCACCCCCTCTTTTGACCAATCGAGAACTTTTTCAGAAAGATTCTCCGTACCGCGCGACATAAAACCCGAAAAACATGCTCTCAACGCGGCTAAAAATACGCCTCCGACCAGGCGATTTTACAAGTAAGTAAAAACCTGGTTATATATCTTTTCGTTGCCAGCGAGGAACTTCGAAAGAAGCCACAACGCAGGAAACGAAAAGCGCCATTAGCTCAATTGGCAGAGCAGCTGACTCTTAATCAGCGGGTTCGGGGTTCAAGTCCCTGATGGCGCACAATCAAGCCAGGTAGGTTTCAAAACCTACCTGTTTTTTGTTTTTCCACGATACCGCTCGACAGTTCTGGCGGCAGCAATTAACCCGATCAACCTAATCCTCTCGGGAGGAAAATTCCCGCTTCGCCCCTATTCTCCAGGGCAGGCACTCGGATTGGGGGTATCGCCGAGGATTCCGCTGGCAAGCGCCATTACTTCTACGGCGTCACGCCACCTGAGGGGTCCCTCAGCGAGCATGTCAACCTAGCCGAGGCTCGAACCATTGCACTGCCAAATAGCATCGATTCAAAGCTAGCGGCAGCACTCGGCGTTCCAGGTCTCGCCGCCTACTCCGCCGCAGCCTTCCGCAACAAGCTGACTAGCATCGCCAGCAACACCAACTTCCTCCTCACCGATGAAGAGGCCGCGGAGGCATACTACAACGTTGCCTCACTGGCGGCGGAAGACAAAGTCAACATGCCCTACAAGACCGCCCCCTCGCCCCCCCCCCGAGGCCTGGGAAGGACTGAAAGAAAAGAAGCTCTCGGGCAAGTACGTAGTCGCGTTCTAGGAGGCGGTGCTACAAAAGGCGTTCAACGCGTCGTAAAGCAAAAAGAATCGGGACCGATGACTCTTGGTCATCGACCCCGATTTTTCTCTACCGGAAAACTACTTCGCAGCCTGCTCAATCATCTCACGGATGCGGTCGAGCTCCTTGTTGCGCTTGCGCCCGCGGGACACGGAAAGAACAATGCCGCCGACAATGAGGGCCGCAACCACACCGATGGCAGCCTGAACCTTGGGTTCCTTCAGCCCGTCGGTAACGCGGGTCTTGGCATCCTCCGCGACGTTCTTCGGATTAGTGCGCACGGAGAGCTCATCCAGAGTACGGGCGAGCTGGTTACGGTTGCGCTCAATATCGCGCTGGATGTCTTCGATGCTGCGAGCCACGTAAACTCCCTAATAGTTAAGAATCGATAGTTTTAGTTCAACCAAAAGACTAACACCTCCGGCGAAGGCATGGGGCGTGGAGGATCAAAAAGGCCACGACTCCACCGGGAATCGTTACGATTGAAACCATGGCTAACACTTCCGAGAAAACCGACACCAAAGAGTTCGGCAGCGACAACGTCCGCCTTGAACCCGGCACAGCGGCCCCGTCCTTCAACCTGATGAACGACAAATCGGAAACCGTCTCCCTGTCCGACTACACGGGCAGCCCAGTGCTCATCTACTTCTACCCTCGCGCCAACACACCTGGCTGCACCACCGAGGCCTGCGATTTCCGCGATGAGAGCGCAGCTCTAAATGATGCGGGCATTGCGGTAATTGGCATCTCCCCGGACAAGCCGGAAAAGCTAGCCAAGTTCCGTGCGGACCATGGGCTGGACTTTGAACTGCTATCTAACCCCGATAAGTCCGTTCTCGAGGCCTACGGCGCCTTCGGAGAAAAGAAGAACTACGGCAAGATCGTCCAGGGCGTCATCCGCTCGACCTTCCTTGTAGATGCCGAGGGCAAGATCGAAAAGGCGTGGTACAACGTTCGGGCTAAGGGTCACGTGCAGCGGGTCCTGCGTGACCTGGGAGTAGCCGGGAGTAACTAAGCACCAGTGAGTACGCCAGGCAATACGGAGCAAAAGCAGCCCGAGATTCTAAGACCTCGACGCGTTCCGGCGCAGCAGCGCAGCAGGGAACGCTACGCACGCATGCTTTCGGCAGCACGGCAAGTCCTCGTCGATGCAGGATTTGAGTCTTTCACCTTCGACGAGGTTGCTCGGCGCGCCGATATTGCCATCGGCACCCTCTACCAGTTCTTCGCCAACAAGTACGTGATGATCTGCGAGCTAGATCGCCAGGACACCGAGGCGGTCGTGGCGGAAATGGTTCGCTTCTCACAGCACGTTCCGGCCCTGGAATGGCCGGACTTCCTCTCGGAGTTCATCGATCACCTGGCAGCGCTCTGGCGCGACGATGTTTCCCGTCGCGCGGTGTGGCTTGCCGTGCAATCCACCCCGGCCACGCGCGCTACCGCCGAGGACACCAAGAAACAGCTGGTCAATGGAATTGCCGAGGTGCTGCGCCCCTTGGCCCTCACCTCGGACGAAGAGGCCCTGAGGTTTATGGCGAACCTTTTAATCAACGCCACCTATGCGCTGCTGAATTACTCCGTCGACCGGCCGGGGTCCGTCCAGGAACGCCAGGCTCACTACACCCTGACCGTGCAGGAGATTAAGCGCATGATGATTGCTTACCTCATGTCGGTGGCACATGCGGCGGGCACAACACAGGAGGACTAGCCGGCCATCCCCTACCCCCATCAACTTTCATTTTGCCTACGTTATTTTTATTAACGTAGGCTTACCTCATTATATTGTTTCTATATTGAGGTAGCCTTCTCCTCCAACCTCCACCAGGAGGCATCGGACCAGGCTGCCTCAGAGACCACCATCGATAAAGTCCCATCGACCGAAAACCCACTGATGAGGTAAAACGAGTTGTCCACGATGCCGTCCAACGCCGCTAGCAACGCCCAGAAGATCTCTCCCGCCCGCCGTTTTAATCCCACCCGCACCAACCGAATCCGTGCGGCCGCCGTCGCATCTACCGCACTGTTGGCCAGCACCATCGCCCCCGCAGGTCTCACTGTCGCGACGGCTGCCCCCACCTCGACCGGCAACACTCTCCTTCAAGCCCAGGACGCGCAGTCCTCCAGGAGCCTTCAAATCTCCTCCACCTCCGAGCTTTCCGACGGAGATACCGTGACCGTCACCGGCGCCGGCTACCCGGCAGGCGCCAAGATTTACCTGGCCCAGACCATTGAGCAGCCTACCAGCGGATACCCCTCAACCTATGGCTCCGCGGCGAAGGTCACGGTGAGTCCAGACGGTTCCTTCTCTCAGGAGATGCAGGTCTCCCCGACTTTTAAAGACGTCGACTGCACACAGACTCAGTGCTACATCGCCTCGTTTAGCGCCTTTCCGAATCTCGCCGATCGGTCGAATGATCAGTGGGTTCCCATCTCCTTTGCCGGGGCTGCGGCCAAGCTCGGAACAGAGGATAACTCGAGCCCCAACTCCGACGATTCCTCCGGCAAGGGCCTGCTAGGAGACCTCGCTCCCTCGTGGTGGCCCGACAGCCCGTCTCTTAAGCTCCCGAATGGGATTGTTCCCACCGGCGCTCCCACCGGGGATTCGACCAAGGCTCCGGCCGAACACCCTCACAACGGCTCGGATTCCTCCGCCCCCTCCACAGCGGGTAGTTCCTCCAAGAACAACACCGGTGCGAGCACCTCCTCCTCGGGGGCACGCGTCTCTCTGTCTAAGACCACGGGCCTCAACCCCGATGGCGATACTATCCGGGTCACGGGCAAGGGATTTAAGACCTCCGGAAACGGCATCTACGTCGGCATCGCCCAGAATGATCAGATGGATGTCACCAATGCCGATTCCTTCGGCCCGGACACCAAGTATGTCTCCGCCTCCCGCGGCAATCTCGCCGCCGACGGCAGCTTCAGCGTGGACCTTCCTGTCAGCGCTGTATTCGGCAAGGCCGACTGCCTGTCCAATGCCTGCTCCGTCTACACGATTGCGGCGCACGGATCCCAAGACCGCAGCCAGGACACGGCAACGGCAGTTTCCTTCGCCGGTGGCGTCGAAAAGCAGGAGGCTACTCTGCCTGCTGGAGGAAACAGCGGAACCGGCAGCTCGGCGAGCAGTGCTGGGGCTCCAGGAGTGGCGAGCGGCTCTACCGGCGGGCGCGCATCCAGGCAGTCCTCCTCGAGCTCCCGTGACGGAAGCAATTCCTCCGACTCCTCGGCCGGACCGGTGTCTGTGTCTCTGTCGACGACCACCATCCAGCCGAGCGGAGTCACCCCGATTACGATCTCCGGCAGTGGCTTCAAGACCACCGGCAACGGCATCTACGTCGCCGTCGGCGAAAAGTCGAAGTTTTCCACCACCAACGCCGACGCATTCGCCACCGCTGCCTACGTTCGCACCTCCGATATGAGCGCAGACGGCAGCTTCTCCACAACGCTGCAGGTAGAGGCCGTCACCGCAGCCGCGAACTGCCTCGATAATGACTGCGCCGTCTTCACCATGGCCGCCCACGGCTCCTCCGACCGCAGCCAGGACACTGTGACCGACCTGTCCGTCGGCGGCAGTGCCAAGGAAATCGCCTCGGCGAAGAAGGGCGCCGCTAAAAAGCAGGCCGATGCGAAGGCCAAGGCTCAAGCCTCCGGCAAGAAGTCCTCGAGCAAGGCCTCTGGTAAGGCGACCGCGGGCTCGAAGAACTCGGCTACTTCGGCCGAGGACGCGCAGACCGAGCAGGCCGCTACAACGAGTGCCATCTCCCCGCTAGGCGCCTTGGGTATCGGCGCACTCGGGGCTGTCCTGGGTGCCGGAATTTTCGGAGCCGGAATGTGGTTCGGGCGCAAGCGCCCCGCCGGCGATAACTCCGCCGACCGCAGCTAGGCGCCCCTCCCCTGTCTTAGAGCTGCACCACCGCGATGGCGTAGTCGCCATCGTGGGAGATGCTTGCCGACGTCACGGGCTCGTCACCAAACTGCGCCGCGAAGGCCGCACCGGCGCGGCCCGTCACGCGCAGGCTGATTCGTCCCCACGCATCTGGGACGACTTCGATCTCACGCCAGTCCAGACTGTCGCGGTCAAGGGGCGGTTGCATTCCAAAAACAGCCTGCGACCAAGCCTTGACTAGAGCCTCCTTGGCAGCCCAGCGCCCGGCCAGGTGGCGCTCATACGCCGCGTCCTCCAGCCCGCGCCGACGTGCCACCAGGAGTTCTGAGGGCGCGAAGACCTGCTGGGCGAACCGCGTGCCCGGCGCGCGGAGCTGCTCTCCGAACACCGGAACGTAGACTAAATCAGTCCCAATCATTGTCGGTTCCAATCATCGCTGGCCCGGCGCAACGGTCAGGACACCGTCGACGAGACGGGCATCGTCGGCAAGCAAAACTGCCTTCTCCAGTGCTTCCGGCGAGCCGAACTCGCCGCCGTCGCCGAGGCGGCGTGCCTCCGGGCGCTCGAAGAGCACCTCACCGCCGTAGATGGCGTCGTCGATGCGACGCAGGCCAGCGGCCTCGCGGGTGGACGCGGCCTTACGCCAGCGCTCTGCGGCCTGCTCGCCGTTGCAGATGGAAATAGCCTGGTAGAACGCCTCCGGGTGAACGATTGCGATCAGAGCGGAGACGTGTCCGAAGCCGAGCGAGGTCACGAAGCCCGCCTTCAGAGGCAGGGCCTGGCCGAAGCGCAGCGGCGCGGTCGGCCACACCAGGCGGCCGTGGACGCCCAGCTTCGGGTCGACGCAGTCCAGCGAGCGATTAGCCGGGATGATGCCGCTGCGCAGCACCTGGGTCAGGCCAATCATCTGGAAGGCCGCGGCGCCGCCCTTAGCGTGTCCGGTCAGGGACTTCTGCGAGACGACAAACAGCGGGTTGGACTTATCGCGGCCGAGCGCATCGGCGATCCGCTCATGCAGCTCCGACTCGTTCGGGTCGTTGGCATTGGTGGAAGTGTCGTGCTTGGACAGCACTGCGACCTCGTCCGGGGAGACTCCGTGGGCTGCCAAGGAGTCCGCCAGGCGAGAGCTTGCCCCGCCGCACGCCGCGCCCAGCGCCCCCAGTCCCGGCGCTGGAATCGAGGTGTGCGCGCCGTCCGCAAAGGACTGAGCGTAGGCCACCACACCGAGGACCGGCAGGCCCATGTCCCGGGCGACGCTGCCTCGGGCCAGCAGCACCGTACCGCCGCCCTGGGATTCCACGAAGCCACCGCGGCGAAGGTCGTTCGGGCGGGAGAAGAACTTCCGCTCGATGCCTTTGCCGTCCATTGTCGCGGAGTCCGCAGTGGCGGCCATGTCGCCGAATCCCGTGATGCCCTCGGTGGACAGGTCGTCGAAGCCACCGGCCACGACGAAGTCGGCCTTGCCGAGCGCAATCTTGTCGGCGCCCTCTTCCACCGACACCGCGGCCGTCGCACACGCGGCGACCGGGTGGATCATCTGACCGTAACCGCCGACGTAGGCCTGCATGACGTGTGCCGCAATTACGTTTGGCAGTGCCTCCTGCAGCACGTCGTTGGCCCGCGGCAGGCCGAGCAGGCCGTCAATGTAGAGGCTGCGCAGTGATTCCATCGCACCGATACCGGTGCCCTGCGTGGAGGACACTCGGCTTGGGGGGACCGCAGCGAGCAGCTCTGCCGGGTCGAAACCAGAGGCCAGGAACGCGTCAACAGTGCAGACGATATTCCACAAGCTCACCCGGTCCAGGTTGTCCATCATGTCGGCCGGGATTCCGTAGCGCGACGGATCGAAGCCTTCTGGGATCTGGCCACCGACATAGCGGCTCATCGCCATGCGGCGCGGCACCTGTACCGGGGTTCCGGCGGCGCGGGTGACAATCCACTCTCCGGTCTCCTCGTCGGGACGCGCGGTGGTGTGCTCCGGATCGGAGTCCACGAAGGTCGCAGCCGCCGCGCGGTCGCGGACGGGGAAGCTAAGCGCGCGATCCAGGTAGACAGTGGTCAGCTCGGTCATGGTGTTGTTGACCAGGTCCCCGTCGTCGCCGTAGCGGCGCACGCCCACCTTACCGAGCACCTCATCGCGGTATCTCTCGGCAATCTCCGCCTCTGCCAGCGGGTTACCGTCTGCGTCCAGCCAACCGTTGTCGTAGGAAATCAGTCCCATCGACCAGGCCAGCTCCACGATTCCCGCCGCGGAGATATCGCCGAGCTCCGCCTCGAAGCGCGTACGGGAGGAACCATACGGCCCCAGCTCGCCCGCACCGACGATGACCACCATGTCCTCCGGCGCAACCGTGACACCGCCAAAGTCCGGCGCAGTCTGGGCCACCGGGGTGCGCAGGCTCGGCAGAGCACTTAGCTTTCGCTCCCCGCTTTCCGACGACTCCTGCTTCCCAGCGCCGCTGCCAGCCGCAGCGGCGTCGGCTGCCAGGCGGGACAAATCGAGGTCCGCCTCGCCGAGACCACCGGTCAGGTCAGCGACCACGGGTGCGTCAAGCGCCTGGCTGCGGGTCTGCGCACCGGCAAGCTCGATTAGACGGTCGGCCATCTCCTCGGTGGAGAACGTGCGCACACCCTTGGCCTCGACGGCCTCGACCAGCGGGTCGTTACCGCCCATCAGACCGGTGCCCCGCACCCAGCCAATGTGGGCGTGGGCCAGCGTAGTCCGCGAGCCCCAGACGTCCTCCGCTCCCCAGCGGGTAGCTACCGCATCCAGTGCAGCCTTGGCCTCACCATAGGCGCCGTCGCCGCCGAAGCGACCGCGGTTCGGGGAGCCCGGCAGGACGACATGCAGCCTGTGCGCCACGTTGGTGTCACCGCCCAGGTTGCCGAGCCCGGCGATGAGGCGCTCCACCGACCACAGCAGCAGACGCATCTGGGTTTCGGCGGCCGGGCCTGCGTCGGCAAGCGAACCGGACACGCGCGGCGCGGCGAAGGGAAACAGCAGCGTCGGGGCCAGCGCGGGCTTGGTGACCACGATGTCAGCGCCGATTGTGGTGGTCTGCTCGGCGCCTATCCACTCGATGACGGCGTCCAAATCCTGGTAGCTGGACAGGTTGGCGGGCACTACCCACAGCGCAGCGTTGCCGCGGGCGTGAGTGCGGTAGAGCTCCTTGTAGAAGCTAAGGCGCGAGTGGTTGAGGTTGGAGGTTGTCGCGATAACGGTCGCGCCTCCCTCCAGCAGTTTCGCGGCCACTGCTGCAGCAATCGAATTCGGCGAACCGCCGGTGACGACCGCGACGTCGCTGGCAAACTGGAGGCCCTGCGCATCCTTTGTTGCGGTGGAGGCGTCCTCGGCGAGCGCGCGGTAGGCCGCTGCCAACTCGGAGCGGCCGGCGGCATCTGCGCGGCGTGCCCACCAACCGGCCTGCGCGATGGCGGAAGCGTCGATGCTGGCTGGTCGTACGGACTCCAGGCCTGCGGGGGTGGAAGCCCACATGCGAGCCAGATCCTCTCGGGACGATGCCCAGCGGTCATCAATTACGACGGCCTTGTTCGCGTCAAAGTGCGGCGTGACCAGCTTCGGCCAGTCAGAGCCCAGCTCGGCGGCCACCAGGTCGACGAGGGTCTCGTCAGCGTCGTCGGAATCGAAGTCAATCGCGCCGGTCAACTCGTGGCCAAGCTGCTCCAGGATGGTGCGGGCAGCCACGGCCAGAACGCCGGTGGAGCCGGTGACCTGCTCGGCGAAGGCGTCCAGAGCCGCAGAATCTACAACTCCCGCTGCCCCGCCGCCGGCCTGCGGTTTCGCCACGGCGATACCGCGGGCTGCACCAACGGAGACGACAGCGGCATCGATAAGCTGGTCGAGCTCAGCGGTGGAGGTCGGCGCGGCAGGGCTTAGGTGCGCCAGGTCGCCGCCGCGCAGAGACGCCCCATCGCGAGAGGCGAGCATGACCTCTGCTGCGGTGGCGGTGGCCCAGCCCTCGCCGAGCTCCCAGGTGTCGCGGACGCGATCTGCGATGTGGTTTGGGCGGGCACCCGCGGGGCCTGTGACGCGGCGCAGGCCGTCCGCAATCGCCTCGGACAGAACCGGGCCGAAGGCGGAGTATCCGCGAGCCATGCCGTCTATCTTGGCCTTCAGGTCGGGCAGCTCCGCATCGGCGGCGCCCTCGATCGAGCCAAGTCCGAACTCGACGCCGAGGTCCAGCAACAGCTGATTGCGGCGCGAAGACACGCCATCGACCAGGGTCTCAATGGAATCTGCGGCACCCAGCTGGTCTGGGCGGACCTTCGTCCACTGGCAAATTAGGACCTCCAGTGCCTGCGCCGGGGTGACGGTGATGTCGTCCGGGCGCACGGTTCCTGCGGCTGCCTGATTCGGCGAGCCGGCCGCTCCCGCCGGTGCTGCCGGTGCGGCCGGTGCCGGAGCCTCGGGAATCTCCTGGGTGCGCTCGGGTGCCTCAGGCAGGGTCTTGGTCACAGCAGCTGAGGCTGCCGCATCAGAGTCCACTGCAGAGTCCTCGTCTGCTTCCTTCGGTTCAGGCTGGACCTCGTCGCGCATGAACACCGCATCGGCGTCTCGCTCGACGTTGAGAACGCTGATATCGCGGCTGGCGTGACGTGGCAGGCCTGCAGTTCGGGCCGCCAGGTTCGCCAGGGTCGGCGCTGTGCCCACGCCCACCTCGATAAAGCGGGTGACGCCGAGAGCGTCGAAAAGCAGATCCTGGGTCTCAATCCAGCGCACGGGCGAGCAGAACTGCCAGGCCAGAAGCTCGACGAGCAGCGTACGGGCCAGGCGCGCCGGGTTGGCGGCCGCGGCGGCGAAGTCGGCGAGGATATCGTCGAGGATTTCCGACTCGGCGACCTCGGCCATCTGGCGAACAAAAGCCTCGGTGAGCTCGAAGCAGGTGGCGGTCAGGTTCGGGATGTAGCGGCCAACGAGGCGATCCGGGTCGATTTCGGCGGGCAGCAGGCGGTCGAGATGGGCGCGGAAGGAGTCCACACCGTCGCGAAGGACGCGGGAGTGGAAGGGCACGTCGATGCCCGGGATGCGCACGTAGCCCTTGCCGTCGGGGCTGCGGCGGGCGGCCTCGTCGGCGAGAGCGGCCAGGCCCTTGACCGTGCCTGCGACGGCGTACTGCTTGCCGGCCAGGTTCAGGTTCACGACCTCAAGGAACTCGCCGGTTTCCTCCGCGACTGCGGCGACGAAGTCGATAACTTCGTTTTCGGCGACGCCGATCTTGTCCGGGCGTAGCGCAGACAGTCCGTAGTTGGAACGGCCGTTTTCGTCGCGCGGAACCAACGAGTGCATGGTCAGACCTCGGCGGTAGACGACCTCCAGCACGGCATCAGCGTCCAGCGCGCCTGCGAACGCCGCCAGGGCGTTGTACTCGCCGACGGAGTGACCGGCGAAGTATGCGGCCTCGTCCAACAGTCCGGCCTCGCGCAGCTCAGCGGCCTGGGCCAGCCCCAGGGTTGCCATGGACACCTGGGTGAACTGGGTCAGGTTGAGCACGCCCTCCGGGTGGAAGTAGCGCACACCGTCGACAGTGACCTCGGTGGGATTATCGCGCACGATTGCGAGCACGGAGAAGCCCAGTTTCTGCCGGGTAACACGGTCGGCGTTATCCCAGACCTTGCGGGCCGCGGCGCTGCGGGTGCGGGCGGCAAGGCCCATACCGCGCGTCTGAATACCCTGCCCGGGGAAGGCGTACACGCTGGTCGGCGCCGCGATTACTGCGGTAGCGGTAAGGACTAGCTCGCCGCTTACAGTAGCGGTGATCTCGCGAACCTCGCCCGCGCCCGGGCGAGTGTCGAAGCCCCGGCGCTCAACGTTAAAGAGCACCTTCTGCCCCGGCAGGACCGGGCTCATCATCGTCGCGGTGAACTCGATGACTCGGTTGCCGATACCGGCGTCCGATGCCGCCACAGCCGCGTGCTCGGCCATGGCGGAAAGCCACATGCCGTGGACGATGACACCCGGCAAGCCCGCCAGGGCAGCCGCGCGGTCGTCGACGTGGATCGGGTTGCGGTCACCGGTGACGACAGCAAAGGGCTTCATTGTGGTCGGCGCGGTCACGGTCAGGGTGCCGCGATGGCTACGCGGGGTGTCCTGCACAGTCGGGAAAGGAACGGTGTTGGTCTTGGCGGTCTCGGAGCCGTTGCGGCCCCGGATGGCGAACCGCTCGGACAGTGTTGCCACCTCGCGCTCGCCGTCGGCGATCTCGGCGCGTATGACGACGACGCGCCCCAGGTCAGTGTCGACGACCTCATCCACGTGCACAGTGACGGTCAGGGTCGTCTGCTGCTCCGGCAAGTCGCCGAGCATCCGGATGTGGTGCTCAAGGTGGACCAGGGCCAGCATGCCCTCAACGACGTCCTCACCGGCATCGGTCGTCGCATCTGAGACCGCAGAGAAAATCGCGGGCCACGCATGCCCCACCAGGATGTCGGGAGCCGTCTCCCCCTTGGTCCCCGGCGCGGAAGTCACCGCGTCATAATCGGCTGCATCCAGCGGGTTCCACTGCGATTGCCAGGTCGCCACTCCATCCGTGACCTCGGCCAGTTCGCCGCCAGCCGCAATCTTCGTCAGCTCGCGCATGGCTCCCGCCGCGTCGCTTCGCGTGACGACGGGGAGGGCCCCTTTGTCCTCGGACAGTCGCATGACCAGGCGGAGCTGCTGCTCGGCGGGCGCGGAGTCCTTCAGTGGGACGGTCAGAATCGCAGTGTCAGCAATGCCTGCAGTGTCATTGCCCGGCTGCTGCTCGTTGGCGTTCTCCAGCACTGCACCAGTGCCAGGGTGTTCGAGGCGCTCGGCGCCATCTGCGTTTACGGAAACGCAGATCCACTCGGACTCGGGGCCCAGCGCCAACGCAGGGTTGGCCTGCTGTCGCCCGGCCCACCAGACCGCGGGGGCATTCAAGATGCGAGTGAGAAGATCATCGAGGGCGCCAGGCAGATTGCCCGCGTCGGCTAGCGCCTTCGCCGCAGCCTGCTCGAAGCGCCCCAGAATCTCAGCAACGGGCTCGTCGGCACGCGTGATTCCGGCGACCGCAGCAGGGCCGGGGATGATGCAGACGCCGTCGGCGTCGTAACGGGAGTCATGGGCCTGCCACAGGGAGTCGGAGCGCCACCAGCGGCGGACATCGGCGCCGATGACCGGCACGAATGGGACCGGTTTGCCCGGGGTGCGGCAGGACTCGTTGATGAAGAAGGCCACGTCGGCCGGGTGCAGACGGGAGTCGAGGGCGAGGTGGCCCGACAGCCTTGCAATTTCCGCGCGGGGAGCGCCCCGCAGAGCGTCCTCGTCAGCCATAGCGGTGAAGGAGCCCTCGTCGACCTCGCTCAGGCGTGCCTCCACGTGGTCGACCAGGCCGACGAAGCGGCTCGCCCAGGTCGGGTCGATGAACTCGTCGTCCGGCGCACACAGCTCGAGGTAGCGATCCAGGAGCGCGGCGTAGGTCATGTTCTCCACGTCGCCGAAGTACGGCTTCGCAGTCGCGTCGATGGCGGCAATGATCTCGTCCCGTCGCGCCGAGACGGCCTCTGCATCGCCGGCGACCTCATCGAGGAGGCGCCCGGCGCGCGCCGCGGAATTGTCGATCTCGTGGATGTCCGCGCCAAGCTGGCTGCGACCGGAGGCCATTCCCTCGGTGGCAGTACCAGAGGCAACCCACTTGTCGGTGCCGACAGTATCGACCAGCAGCTGCTTAACACCCGCAGACGCGGTGGATTCCTTCGCGGCCATCGCGGCGGTGCCGATGATAATCGCGTCAACCGGCATCGGTGCCAGCCCGTAGGTCTTGGACCAGGTGCCCAGCAGGTAATCGCTAGCCTGCTCCGGCTTGCCGATTCCGCCTCCCACTGCGAGGACCACGTCGCGCTCGCGGATCTCCGCGTAGGTGCGAATCAGCAGTTCGTCGAGCTCTTCCCAGGAGTGGTGACCGCCGGCGCGACCTCCTTCGACCTGGATGATGATTGGGTACTCGGTTCCCTCGTCCTCCAGCGCGTCCGCGATGGCGAGCACCGAGCGGATCTGGCCTACCGTTCCCGGCTTGAAAGCGATGTGCGGGATGCCTCCGGCGCGCAGCTCCGCGACCAGCTTCACCGCCTCTTCGACCTCGGGGATGCCTGCGGAGATGGTCACCCCGTCAATCGGACGGCCTGCGGCGACCGCGCGCGGAACCAGGCGTCGCTGACCGATGTGCATGCCCCACAGGTAGGGGTCGAGGAACATGGTGTTGAACTGTGCGCTGCGCCCCTCGTCCAACAGCTCCGCCAGTCGCGAAATGTTGGCTTCGAAGATCTCAGGGGTGACCTGGCCGCCACCGGCAAGCTCGGCCCAGTAGCCCGCGTTCGCCGCCGCTGCGACAATCTGCGGGTCGACGGTCGTCGGAGTCATGCCGCCGAGGATGATTGGCGAGCGCCCGGTCAGCTTGGTGAACTTCGTCTCCACACGCGGAGCCCCCGCCCCTTGCGCGGTCCCCGAGACCAGCCGCGGCGCGAACTCGCTCCATGGCTTCGGATGCGCGATTGCCGATGAGCTTTCGAATAGCTGCCGCTGCCCCTGCGCGGTCGCCGCGGAGATCACCACAGCACCGTAGCCGCGGGCGTTGTCTCGGGTCAGCTTTGCGACGCCGGCAGCAGGTCCCAGGTCCAGCAGCGTGGTGGCGCCGGCATCAATCAGGCCCCGGACATCGGCGGACCAATCGATCGGATCGACGAGAATAGTACGCGCGATGCGGTTGGCGAACTCGAAGTCGATGCCTACGGCTGTCGCGCGCGCAGCAACCCACTGGGCAGCTGGCTCGAGCGCCGGGTGGTGGAAGGCTCCTGCGACATTCAGGCGCTCCCACGAGACCTCAACATTTCCCTTGCCAGGCTCGGAACCGGCCGCGGAGCCCACTCTCTCCAGCTTCTGCTGCAGGGTCTCCAGTTCTTTGTCGGGACCGATTACGACGTTCGTGGTGCGGGTATTGCGCAGGCCGATGACGCATCCGGAATCCAGCAGCGGCTCCAGCTCCTGCGTGGTCAGGCCGGAGACGCTGAGCATCGGCGCGCGACCGAATCCCGCGGCACGGGTAAAGCGCGAGCAAGCCACGCCAATCAGGCGGGACAGGGAAATGAGCTCTTCGACGCGCTCCGGGGCGTCGAATACCTCTGCCGCCAGCACGCCCTGGGAATGTCCGACAGCGGCGACTGCGTCGGCGAGGTAGATCCCCTGGGCTGCCAGCTGCTCGATGACTCCAAGCTGCGCCAGGAAAATGCCCGGCACACTGGTCGCCGGGGTCAGGGCATCGCCCGAAAACGGGGTTTCGCCCTCTGCGGGGCTGGCCCAGCCAAAGGGGTCGAAGCCGTCCGGGAGCTGGCCCGCCATTTCGTCGGCAAGCGGCAAGAGGCGATTGTCAGACTCGGCGAGAGATGCTCGGATTCCGGTGTCGGCGCCCGCGGCGATGGACTCGGCCAAGGTGTCCAACCAGGGCAGGGACTGACCTGCAAAGGTTACGGCGAAGGGTGCAATCTCGGAGGCATCGCTACGGGACTGGGCGGCAATCTGCTCGAATTTCACGTGGGTTATGTCCTTTGCTGACGAAGTGTGGACTCCGGACAAAGTTTTGTGTCCGAATATTCGTCAGAACAATATGCCACAAAATCATGAGGATTCCATCATGTTTTCCATCCCACAGGGAACAGTGTTTGCCTTGTGTATGTTTTTACACATACAAGACAAGCCCAAGGCAGAACGACCGCCAGAAGCGGCACCCCAGTCAGTTCAAGAATTAGAACAGCGCTGGCGAGAATTAATTTTTAAGGCAATACAATTCCGTCGACCATCCCCAAACAAGGATCCACAGCCGACGCACACCCCGAAGAAAAAGCGCATAAAAATAGCGCTACCAGAAGTAGTTTTAGTGACAAATATCACTCCGGTAGCGCCACGCCGAGCCCTCATATGCGAGAGCCTCGGCCTCGGGTCAGTCCATAAGCTTCTTCAGCGAGTCCTCCGCCGCGGCAAGGCGCCGCTCCGA
Organism: Corynebacterium lactis RW2-5; assembly: GCF_001274895.1. Lineage (NCBI taxonomy): Bacteria > Bacillati > Actinomycetota > Actinomycetes > Mycobacteriales > Corynebacteriaceae > Corynebacterium > Corynebacterium lactis. The sequence goes on along the minus strand of NZ_CP006841.1, from coordinate 738,620 downwards.
CTCCTCGTCCGCGCTATCCCCCGACACAGGAAGTGGTAATTGAGATGCCGGATTGTCCAGCTTCTCCGAGCGCTCCACCCTGCCGTCAAAAACCGAGCAGGGGTCATCGACGACCACGGTATCGTCCGGCGTAATACCCCGACTCTCCATGTACTCGTCCAGATGCATCGAAATACTCATTCCCCCCTGCTCCTTCCTGCAGATAAGTGGCTTACGACAGGCCCGCTAGGGCCTCGACCGCCTCAGAATACCTGCAACGCTAGTCGAGGTCGCGCTCAATCGGGCAATTGACGTAGGCGTAGTTGCCAGTCTGGTTGGACTCCGCGACTACCCGTCCCTCGTGCTCAATCTTGCAGGTGACCGTGCCCTCACCCTTGATATTCGCACCCAGGTAGCCGGCCTGAATGCGATCGTCATCGGCGAACGTCACGGTCTTGGCCGCCTCCGTCGAGCTTCCACCGGAACACGCCGCAGCGGTCAGGAACAGTGCGGACGCAGCGAGTGCCAGAGGTTTCTTCATTTTCTTACCCCTAGGGCTTGGTCGATTTTTATAACGTCCTCAATCCAGTATCACTAGGACCCGCCGACAGCCTCAACCGCCATAGTTGAAGAGAATCACCCGCGCGACCATATCGTCCAGGCGCGAGCCATGAGCACTAAGAGCCAAGGTGGAAAAACACATCGGAGCCGTCACCGATACGCCGAAACCAACCAGCGCCAGCCCCCAAAGCCAGGGAACGGACTACGCTGCCGTCGAAGTCGAGACTATGCGCGCGCCGACGATTGCACCGCCGCGAGCAACATGCGGTGCAGACCGAAGGCTTCCGACACGGCAACGCGGCTATGTCACGGCGAATACTCGCAACTCGACGCGCCAGGCGTTTCGTAGCGGACCCTAGTTTTCATACGGAAATCATTAGGATTTCACAACAGCGTGTATCGGGCGTTTTCCGCCCAAAAACAAAACCTCCTGGGCTTATCGTCCAGGAGGTTTTCTAGAATTGGTGCGCCTGGGGAGACTTGAACTCCCACGTCATAAGACACTGGAACCTAAATCCAGCGCGTCTGCCAATTCCGCCACAGGCGCTTATTCGCTCTAGCCAGGATACTGATTCAATCCCTATCCCAGTCTAGGCTTTTCATACTTTAACGTCTCGGTCGCAGATTTCCTAATAGCGGAAACTACTAGCGCCCCCAGTGATGCGCTCATAATCGGCACACTAGCTATGGTGGAGTTGTGTCCACACAGCAGTCTGAAGCCAATCAGCAACCGGTAAAAATTCCCGCTCGCACTCGTGCGGTGCAGCTGACATTCCTAATCATTTTGGTCGGGGCGACCATCGCACTGGCATATTGGCAGTTCAGCAGGTGGAACACCACTAGTTCCTTCCAAAACTTGGGTTACGCACTGCAATGGCCGGCGTTCGGCCTTTTCTTCATCTGGGCCTATAGAAAGTACATGGCCTACGAAAAGGAACGGCTTGAGGGCAATGAGGAAGCTGCCATCTCAGAAGATCCAGCCGTAATGACTGAGATTCCGGACGATTTCCTTCCGACCAACCCGGACGGGACGCGCAAGCATCCTCGCCCCTCCACCAACTAGTTGTTCGGGCCCAGCCTGAACTCCCCCCCAGGTATCAAGAACTAGGCACAAACTCAAAGCAAAGGACTTTTAGTGAACACCATCAATCCAAACCGTCGCGAGCGTGTGAAGAAGGCCCTGACGTTTTTCTCCATCACCGCTTACTTCACCGGTGTCATGCTGCTACTTCTAGTCGCGGCTATGATTACCATTTACGGCATAATCGGGCTGGATTTCGGGCTAGATACCGCTAAACCTCGTTGGTTTACAATAATCGCAATCATCCATGGCTACGGTTATATGGCTTTTCTGATCGCTGTAGTGAATCTTGGAACCAGGGCTCGGTGGGAGCCATCAAAGTGGATGGTCACCGCGCTCGGAGGCGTCGTACCCTTCCTGTCTTTCATCGTGGAGCGCAAGCGCCGCGATGAGGTCGAGGTTGCTTTCAAGCTGAAGTAAAGCCCCCCCAAAAAAACGCACCGCGGCTAGACCTCCTTTTTAGGCCAACTCAGCGAGAATTTTCAGCGCCGGCGCCAAGGCACGCAGCGCACGCCCCCTGTGGCTGTACTCGTCCTTGGCTTCGGCGCTTAGCTGTGCCGCGGATAGAGTTCCATCGTCACTGCCGCCTTCTTCGGGAAGCGGAGCGAAAATCGGATCGTAACCGAACCCGTTGTCCCCTACCGGCTGACGCAGAATAGTGCCGGGCCAGCGGCCCTCGACTACCAGCAGGAGGTTACCGGAATCATCGATGACCGCCGGGAAACCTGCGTCGGCAAGCGCCTTCTGTGCCCCGGCGACATCGCCAAGTGAGGGCACTACAAGCGCGCAGGTGGAGCGGAACGCGCCGGTGCGACGCTCATCCGGAGTGTCAGAGATCTGCGCAAGAAGCAGCTCATAGTTTGCGACATCATCTCCGTGCCCGCCGGCCCAACGCGCGGAGAGCACACCCGGCATCCCGTTTAGCTCGTCGACGCTCAGACCCGAATCATCAGCCAAGCATGCAAGACCGGTATAGGCGGCACCGTCGATGGCCTTGATGAAAGCATTATCGGCGAAAGTGCGGCCATCCTCGGGGCGCTCAGGGTACTCATCGACATCGGCGAGCGAGAGCAGTTCCACCGACTCGATGCCCTCGGCACGCAGGATTCGGTCCAGCTCGGCCAGCTTCTTGGCGTTTCGGCTTGCTACGAGGAGCTTCACGGCAGCTTCCCCGGGTAGGGAGCGCGCAGGACTTCCTGCTGGACAGCAATCAGCTCACGCAGGCCCTTCTCCGCGGAGTCGAGCATCTGGTTCAGCTGGACACGGTCGAAGGTGCCTTCCTCGCCAGTGCCCTGAATCTCGACGAACTTGCCCTCGGCGGTCATGACCACGTTCAGGTCAACCTCTGCGCGGGAGTCCTCCTCATAGGGGAGGTCCAGGCAGACGCGGCCGTCGATAATTCCGACGGATACTGCGGCAACTGGGGCCTTCAGCGGCGTTCCCGGCACGGCGCCGGCTGCGTGCAAGTACGTCAGGGCGTCGGCAAGCGCGACGTAGGCGCCGGTGATGGAGGCGGTGCGGGTACCACCATCGGCCTGCAACACGTCACAGTCGATGTTGATGGTGTTCTCGCCGAGTTCCTTCAAATCCACGGCGGCGCGCAGCGAGCGTCCGATTAGGCGGGAAATCTCGTGGGTGCGGCCCTTGACCTTGCCCTTCATGGACTCGCGCGGCATGCGCTCATGAGTAGATGCCGGCAGCATCGAGTACTCGGCGGTCAGCCAACCCTCGCCGGAATCGCGCTTGAAGCGTGGTACGGACTGCTCCACGGAGGCGGTACACATCACTCGGGTGTTGCCGAAAGTAACCAGCACGGAGCCCGCCGGGTTATCGGTGAAGCCGCGGGTGATGGTCACTTTGCGCATCTCGTCGAGTGCGCGACCGTCTGCGCGGCGGAAATCGGAATTAAATTCAGTCATGCCCACTACCCTACCGGCGCAAGGGTACTCGCGAGCAGAGGGTTTACGGCTAGTCGCTGCCGAACTCCTGGCCCAGGTAGGCCAGCTCAATCTCGCCGTCGAAGGTGGTGCGGGCGGCCTCGAGCGCCTCTTGCCCATCCGCATACGGAGGGATATGGGTGAGCACGAGCTTCTTGACCCCGGCGAGACTCGCCGCCTGGCCGGCTTCGTAGCCCGACATGTGCATGTTCGGAGGCACGCCGTCGGTCTTTTTACACCATGTGGCCTCGCAGATGAAGACATCGGCATCTCGGGCCAGGTCTACTAGCGCATCGGTCCACGCGGTATCTCCCGAGTACGCGACGACAAACCCGTCTGCCTCCACGCGGTAGCCCACGGTCGGCACCGGGTGCACCATCGGATAGGGCGTGACGACGGCCCCACCGTCTACTTCGGAACCGCCGATCATCAGGGGTTGGCCGGGGCGTGCGACGACGTTGTCGAAGGTGTCGGACAAGTCGCGGTCCCCTTCATCTCCCGTGGCCGCACAGAGGGCACCGATGCGCTCCCAGATATCGTCCGGACCGACGAAAAGGTTCTTGGACTTCGCGGGAGCGGTGGGATGGAAGCGACGCCAGACCAGCAAGCCGGGGATGTCTGCCGTGTGGTCAGGGTGCACATGCGAAAGAACGAGGTCACAGGCGGCCGGGTCGGCAATCTTCTGCAGCTCGGCGAGGACGCCGGGCCCCATGTCCATCACGAAGGAGCTGCCGTTATCCAGCTGTACAAAGTAGCCAGACGCTGGCGCCAACGGGCCTCCCATGCTGCCCGTGCATCCCAGTACCTTCACTCGCATAGTTCAAGCTTGCCACGTTCGGAGTCAAAAAGTAGAGGGAAACTGGTTCAGCGCTACTGATAAATAAGAAAGCTCACACTCTGCCGTGCATAGTGACCTGGTTAATACCTGGGCCCAGAAAGCGGTGTGCGAGCGCAGCAAACGTCTGCGGATCGCCCGTGGACTCGAAACTCCGCACCGGCGCCGGGTCCTCCTCCGGGTCCGCCAACATATCCGCCTCAGTGAGGATTCGAAGGACGTCCTTGGAGGTCTCCTCTGCCGAGGAGACCAGCGTCACGTTGTCCCCCATCGCCAGCTGAATCACACCGGACAGCAGCGGATAGTGGGTACATCCGAGTACCAAGGTGTCGACGCCATCCGCCTGAAGAGGAGCCAGATACCCCTCCGTCAGTCCCAGGATCTGGCGCCCCGAGGTTATTCCCCGCTCGACGAAGTCCACGAATCGCGGGCAATCCACGGCCGAAACATCTACCCCGGGAACCGCGTCGAACAGGTCCTGATAGGCACGGGAACGTATCGTGGCGCTCGTTCCGATGACCCCCACCTTGCCGTTTCGCGTCGTCGATACGGCGCGGCGCACTGCGGGCAGAATTACCTCGGCGACGGGGACCGGGTATCGTTCGCGAGCATCCCGCAGGAAGGCTGCCGAGGCGGTATTGCAGGCGATCACAATCATTTTGCAGCCGCGTTCGACAAGATCGTCGGCGATGGCTTCCGCGTGCTTGCGTACCTGGGCGATCTTCAGGGGTCCGTAGGGGCCATTCGCGGTATCGCCGATGTAAATCATCGACTCGTGCGGTAGCTGATCCATGATCGCTCGAGCTACGGTCAGCCCGCCGACCCCAGAGTCAAAAACTCCGATTGGAGCGGTACGATCGGGTACCTCGTGGCCTGCACTTTCGGTCATTTTTCGGCGCCTCCTGGCCTCACTTTAATTCTGCCTGCCCCTCTTAAACATCACCGCGGCCCAGATACCGGCGAGTCCGCCAAACAGGTGCATCTGCCAGCTGACGGCCATCTGCGTGGGCAAAACACCCCAAATCAGGCCCGAGTAGGTCGAGGCCAACACGATTCCGAGAAGAATCTGCCACGCTCGCCGGTTCACAAAGCCACGCACGATGAGAAACGCGAGCCAACCGTAAATTAGTCCCGACGCTCCGATGTGCACCGTGTTGATGCCACCGAGCAGCCATGTAAGACCGCCTCCGACAACCGTAACCAGAAGCGTTACCTGCCAGAAGAGGCGTTTAGACGACAGCGCAATCAGCCCGGCAAACAACGCTCCTGGCAGCGAGTTGGCCATCAGGTGCGACAAATTCGCGTGCAACAGAGGCGCAAAGAAGATGCCCCACCACGTGGAGGTGTCCCTCGGCTGGACGCCAAAATTGCGCAGCTCACCGAAGAAAACGTACTGGTCCACGAAGAATACGACCCAAATGAGGACGAGGAAGCCTATCGCGGTACCCAAAGCCGACCCGATTCCGCCATCACGATCGCGAGGCATCAGCTGCCCCGATTGGCGCCGCGAAAGCTGGCCACCCGAGGGCGAGCCCATCGCCCCGTTATACGGCGAGCTTCCCGGGCTGCGGTATCCGGCATTCCGGCTGAAGTAATCGGTCATCGCCGTCACTCACCTTCTTCGCTTAAGTTTTTCGCTCAAGTTCGGCTTATTCTAGTTCGCCCATCGATGCAACGCCGCCACGCCCGGTGGCGCTGGCAACAGCATCGACGATAGCGAATTGCACCGCATCGGCGGTCATCGCGGACAGCAGCGCAACTACCTCTGGGGTCGCTCCCTCGGGCTCAGCCGTGCTTAGCGCGAAGAGGGTGTCGCCGTCCATCGGGGCGTGCGCGGGACGAATCGCCCTGGCCAGCCCGTCATGTCCCGTCATCGCCAGCCGTTTTAGCTGAGGCGCCGACAGCGGCGCGTTTGTGATTACGCAGCCGATTGTTGTGTTTCGCACGCTTGCCGACGTCTGCCCCGCCGAGGCGGGCTCGACCAAAACCTTGCTTCGCCCGACGAATACCTTATCCAGCGACTGAAGCGACTGAGGCGACACTTGGGGCCCCTCCGGTAGCCCGAACAGTCGGCCCTCGGCATCAATGACTGCGCCGAAGGAGTTGACGACCATACCTGCGGCCACCCAGTACTTCCCGTCTGCAGATGTGACTCTAGCCTGGCCGAAACCACCCTTGATTGCACCGGCCATTGCCCCTGTCCCTCCGCCGATGCTGCCCGAGGCCGTGTCCGGGCCGTCGGAAAGCGCGCGATTTAGGGCCTCGCGGCCTAGGTCGGCGGTGGGGACGGTGGGCTCGCCGAGAAGAAGGTCGAAGATGACGGCGCCGGGGACGATTGGCACGATGACGTCGGGGCGGGACGGGGTGACCTCGAATCCCAGGCCGCGCTCGCGGAGCGCGCGCATGACGCCATCAGCGGTGGCCAGGCCAAAGGCAGATCCGCCGGATAGGACGATGGCGTGGGCGCGCTCGACGGTGTTCTCGGGAGCCAGAAGGTCAGTCTCGCGGGTACCGGGACCGCCGCCGCGGACGTCGACGGCGGCAACCGCACCGCTGGGGGCAGCGATCACAGTCACGCCGGTGTCCCCCGCGCTCGCATGCCCCAGCGAAATTCCGTCAATGCCGGACAGAGAGCCCGGGCCAATCTCGAAACAGCTGCCGAAGGGCGTGCTCGAGGCGTGTCGAGGAAGGAGCGATTGGAGGTCGGGATTGAGAGCGTTCGCAGGCTCGGGAAGAGACTCGGTCATACGTCGAGGCTACTCGCCCATGAGCTGATCGAGCAGGGATTCCTGGTTGTAGGAAAGCCACTGGTACATGGCATCAGTCTGTTCAACCTGCTCGAGTGAGCCGTGCAGGCCCTCCATGGAGACATGAAGGTAAATGCGCAGATCGTTGATGCCGGCAACCCATGCGTGAGCATCATTTTCGGTGATCGTTACCTGCCCGGATTCATTGGACTCAATTGCGTCAATGATGGAGCGCAGCGCGTGCAGCTTGTCCGTAACAATGTCCGATTCGTGAAGCTGGCGCATGAGGGCGTTTTCGCCTTCGACGGATTCCTCGCCCGGCTTGGAAAAGTCCGGCAGCAGGCGCGCCATGCGAGGATCTTCGGGCGCCTCGGAGTGCCCCACCGGCATGCCGGTGAGCTCCGCTAGCTCGTCCTTCGGCGCGGTGCGGGCACGCTCCATGAAAGCATCAGCAACGGTGGAGGCGAGATTCAGCAGCAGATCCCGCTCGGCAGGCTCGAAGGTGGTGACATACTTGGCGCCGCCGCCGAGAATCGACTTCTTACGCTTCCATGGACGCATAGCTAAATTCTCCCGCTTATCTTGTCTAGTCCGCCTGCTGCATGGTGGCCCAGAGCCCGGCCTTGTGCAGCTTCTTCACGTCAGCTTCGACCTTGTCGCGTTCGCCTGAGGAAACGATAGCCTTGCCCTCGGTATGGACCGTCATCATTAGCGCGTGGGCCTTCTTGCGGTCCATGCCGAAGAGCATCTGGAACACGTAGGTGACGTAGCTCATGGAATTGACCTGGTCATCCCACACGATGCACTGCCAGGGTCGGTTCGATTCGGTGACGACATCGGCGTCCATCGTGGGCATCGGTGTTGCTGCTGGCATGCTCATACGCCCCAGGATAGTACGTTTCTTCCGTGTAATCCGCCGCCCCGACTAGACTTGGGCGCGTGACTGATACGTACACCTCCACCGCCCTGCTGACCGACAAGTACGAGCTGACCATGCTGCAGGCGTCGCTCGCCGACGGCTCTGCGCACCGCCAGTGCGCCTTCGAGGTATTCGGGCGCAGACTCCCGAACGAGCGTCGCTACGGAGTCGTGGCGGGCACCGCGCGTGTATTGGAGGCCGTACGTAACTTCCGCTTCACCGAAGAGCAGCTGGCGTCGCTCGACTTTTTGGATGAGCACACACTGGACTACCTGCGCAATTACAAGTTCACGGGACAGATTGACGGCTACCGAGAGGGCGAGCTCTACTTTCCCGCCTCGCCGATTCTTGTAGTTCGCGGCACTTTTGCGGAGTGCGTGATTCTGGAGACCGTTATCCTGTCCATCCTCAACTCGGACTCCGCAATTGCCTCCGCAGCGACCCGCATGGTTACGGCCGCCGGCGGGCGCCCGATTATTGAGATGGGCTCGCGCCGCACCAATGAAGAGGCCGCGGTGTCTGCCGCTCGTGCCACCTATCTGGCGGGGTTTAGCGCCACCAGCAACCTGGAGGCCGCGGCTCGTTACAAGATTCCGGCCTCCGGCACCGCCGCGCACGCGTGGACTCTGCTGCACACCAACCCGGACGGCACTCCTAATGAGGCCGCGGCTTTTAAAGCCCAGATCGACACACTCGGCATTGACACCGTGCTCCTGGTGGACACCTACGACATCACAGAGGGTGTCAACACGGCCATCGAGGTCGCAGGCCCCGAGCTGGGCGGCGTCCGCATCGACTCCGGTGACCTGGGTGTCCTCGCCCGCCAGGTCCGCCAGCAGCTCGATTCCCTCGGTGCGCACAACACCAACATCGTGGTCTCCTCCGACCTGGACGAATTCGCCATCGCGGCGCTGCGGGCCGAGCCCGTGGATGTCTACGGTGTTGGCACTTCCGTGGTCACCGGCTCCGGGGCACCGACGGCCGGTCTGGTCTACAAGATGGTGGAGGTCGACGGCGTACCCGTCGCAAAGCGTTCGCGCGATAAGCACAGCCACGGCGGCGCGAAGGCCGCAATTCGCACCTGCCGCCGCTCCGGAACTGCGGTCGAGGAGATTGCCTACCCGCTCGGCAGCGAAAAGCCGGAAGTCGGCAATTTGAAGCACCGCGAGCTGACCGTGCCGCTAATGCGCGACGGAGAGGTGGTCGAGGGTCTGCCCACGCTGGAGGAATCCCGCGCGCACTTGGCGAAGGTCCTGGTCACGCTGCCATGGGAGGGCCTCGCTCTGTCGAAGGACGAGCCGGTCATCTCCGTCCGCTTCCACGGCGTCTAAGGCGGCCTGAAAGTTAGTGTCGGACAAGGTGACGCAGGAAAACGAAGGTCTCGGGACGAGTATCAGCGACGGCGACCACATCGAGGGGCTCTTGGCCGCGGCTGTCAAAGGCCTCGGAGGTGCCACGCGCCCGAATCAGGTCAAGATGGCCCGCGCTGTGGCCAGCGCATTCGATCGGCAGCGTCACCTCGCGGTGCAGGCAGGAACAGGAACGGGCAAGTCACTGGCATACCTGATTCCTGCGATTGTGCAGGCAATGGAGTCGGAGCAATCCGTCATTATTTCCACCGCGACTATTGCTCTGCAGCGCCAGCTCGTCGAACGCGACCTGCCGCGCCTGGTCAAATCCTTAGAGCCACTGCTAAACCGCACGCCTACCTTCGCGATTTTGAAGGGCCGCTCGAATTACCTGTGCCAGAACAAGGTCAATAACGTCGCAGCCGACCCGGAGGATCCGAACGCCGACGGCGAGCCCGCCGCACTCATCGAGCCCGCGCAGCTGAGCCGCACCGCCGCGGATGTGATGAGGCTGCGCGAATGGTCCTCAGAGACCGACACCGGCGACCGCGACAGCCTGGACAAGGGCGTTTCCAACGAGGCCTGGCGGCAGGTATCCGTCACCGCCCGCGAGTGCGTCGGCGCGGTTAGCTGTCCCTTCGGCGAGTCCTGCTTCGCCGAGGCCGCCCGGCGCGAGGCCGCAAACGTCGATATCGTCGTGACCAACCACGCCCTTCTGGCGATTGATGCGCTCTCCGAGGCGATGATCCTCCCCGAGCACGAGTGCGTGGTCGTCGACGAGGCGCACGAACTCGACGCGCGCATCACCTCCGTCGCCACGGACGAGCTCTCGCCTACCGGCATCGCGATGATGGCCCGCCGCGCCAAGAAATTCGGGGCCGCCGAGGAAATCGCCGCCCTTACCGATGCGACGGACATGCTCTCCGAAATCGTCTCCTCGCTTGCCGACGCCCACTCGGGCGCCCTGGAGGAAATCCCCGGGGAATTGGGCATGGCCCTGGCCTCGGTGCGCGATGCTCTGTGGCAGCTGCAGACCGTGTTGGCGAAGACCGGCGGCTCTGGCAGCTCGAGCGGCTCAAATGGCAGCGGCTCCGGGTCGAGCCTGAGCGCCTCCGACGGCCCGGGATCTACGCAGAGCTCCGAGTCGACCGAGCGCCAGACCGTCCGCGCAGCGGTGGAGAACATGCACGACACTGTGGCGAGGATCCTGGAGTTTAACTCCGACGACGTTGTGTGGCTCGGCGAGCGCTCCGCCATCTATGTGGCCCCGCTTTCCGTCGCTGACCTGCTACGCAACAAGCTCTTCGGCGAGTCCACGGTGGTGCTCACCTCGGCGACGCTGGCGCTCGGCGGAAAATTCGACTCGATGGCGGCCGCGTGGGGGCTGCCCTCCGGGGCGTGGGACGGCATGGACGTCGGCACGCCCTTTGATCCCCAGAAATCCGGGATCCTGTATGTCGCGCGGGATTTGCCCAAGCCCGGGCGTGATGGAGCGACTCCGGAGCAGTTCGACATCATGGAGAAGCTGATCCGGGCCGCCGGTGGCCGTACACTGGGGCTATTTTCCTCGCGCCGCGGCGCCGAGGCTGCGGCCGAGGAGATGCGCTCGCGCCTGCCCTTCGACGTACTGTGCCAGGGCGATGATTCCATCGGCGCCCTGGTAGACAAGTTCGCAGCCAGCGAGAACACCTGCCTATTCGGCACCCTGACCCTCTGGCAGGGCGTCGACGTTCCCGGTCCTTCCCTGTCCTGCGTTCTCATCGACCGCATCCCCTTCCCCCGCCCCGACGATCCGCTGCTGTCCGCGCGTGCCGACGCCGCGAAGGCCGCCGGCCGCAACGGTTTCATGGAGGTCTCCGCAACTCACGCCGCCTTGCTGATGGCGCAGGGCGCGGGCCGGCTGCTACGCAGTGTCAACGACCGCGGCGTGGTTGCAGTGCTGGATTCTCGCTTGGCGACGGCCCGGTACGGGTCCTGGATCGCCGCGTCCATGCCGGACTTCTGGCGCACGACTGATTTGAGCGTTGCGACGGGGGCTCTTGAGCGTCTGGTGCAGAAGCGGTTTAAGTCTTAATAATTTTTGGCGCGGCCTATTTCGGAAAACTACCGCGGCAGTTACTTTCCACCACTAATGTGATGCGCAACACAGTTATTTGTGCCGAGGCTGCTAAAGCCTGCGCTTTTTCCATTTTCGACGGAGGGAACCTTAAGCAATGCCGCTGACCAGCAACCTGCCATCACTGGAGATTCCGGACTACTCGCTCTTCGATCTGCTCTTCGGAGAGCTCGACGAGCGTCATGAAAACAAGCTGGCCATCGTAGATTCTGGCTCACAGGCCACCTTCCGGGAACTGAAGTCCGACATCGAGGCCTTCGCCGGGGCGCTGGCTCACCGCGGAATTAAGCAGGGCGATGTCGTGGCCCTGCACTGCCCGAACTCCACAACGTTCGCCGTCGCCCTTCACGGAATCCTGCGCGCAGGAGCGACGTGCACCACGGTCGCATCACTCGCCACAGCGGAGGACGTAGAGAAGCAGATTAAGGCATCGGGCGCGACTATGATGCTGACGACCTCGTCGATTGGCTGGGCCGGAGCCCGCGGTGCGGAAAGCGCGGGGCTTCCGCCCGAGCGCATCATCGGACTAACCGGTCTGCACGGCATGGGCGAGATGCTAGCCGAAGGACACACCGCCCCTGACGTCGATGTCCTGGGCGACGACATCGCCGTCATCCCGTTTTCCTCCGGCACCACTGGAGTACCGAAGGGCGTGCAGTTGACCCACCGCAACCTCATCGCGAATGTACTCCAGGCGGGCGCCGCCACCGAGGAAGCGCTCCGCGAGGACACCCCCGCGGTGACCGTGCTGCCCTTCTTCCATATCTACGGGCTGACCGCTCTGCTCAACCTCTGCCTCTACCGCCGCGCGACGCAGTACACGATGGCGAAATTCGACCTGCTGGACTTCCTCGGTATTATCCAGGAACACCGCGCGAAATTCGCCTTCATCGCTCCGCCAATCGCCGTGGGCCTGGCCAAGCATCCTGCGGTGGACAACTACGACTTGTCCTCCCTGGAGACGATCTTCTCCGGCGCTGCGTCCCTACAGCTAGATCTCGCATCGCAGGTCGAGAAGCGCCTCGACTGCGTGATGGCGCAAGGGTACGGCATGACCGAGTCCTCCCCCGCCGCGCATATCCGCATCGGCCACGACAGCCCCCTGGATTCCATCGGTCGCGCCGTCCCAAACACCGAGTACAAAATAGTCGATGTAGAAACCGAGCAGCTCCTCGAAATCGATCCGCCGCGCGAGGGCCGCTCCGAGCCCGGCGAGCTGTGGATCCGAGGCCCCCAGGTCATGGTCGGCTACCTCAATAACCCCGAAGCCACCGCCGCCACGCTTGTCGACGGCTGGCTACGCACCGGCGATATCGCCGAGCTGGACAGCCACGGCAACGTCTATATCGTCGACCGTTTTAAGGAACTGATTAAGTACAAGGGCTACCAGGTCCCACCAGCGGAGCTGGAGTCGGTTCTCCTCGGCCACCCTGACATCGCCGATGCCGCCTGCAGCGGCGTGATTCGCCAGTCCGACGGTGAGGAAATCCCGAAGGCTTACGTGGTGGTTCAGGAGGGCAAGTCCCTAACCGCCGACGAGGTCATGGAATTTGTTGCCGAGCGCGTGGCCCCTTACAAGAAGGTCCGCGCCGTGGAGTTCATGGATGCCATCCCGAAGTCAGCCACCGGCAAGATCCTGCGCAAAGATCTGAAAGCTATGGAGGCCGCGCGGGGCTAGGACCCTAGCGTCACCGCAACGGTGACCGAGCCTGGCGCGATTTCAGTGAAGCCGGCGTCGCGGACCTCCACCGCCCGCGACTCTGCGTCAGGCCACTGCTCCCTCGGGACTTCCCGCACTCGCAGCGCGTACTCGTTTTGAGCCCATTCCCAGGCCTGCTGCACCGACAGCGTCGCGGCGAAGAGCATCGACCCGTGACCGACCTGGGCCGCGACCTTGCCCACCGACATGTTCAGATCGCGGTCGACCCAAATGGTGGGAGCCATGCCCTCTACCGTCTGCCCCGCATCGGTGGCGACGGAAGATTCGTCGTGAGGCAGATCTGTACCCGAAATTTGTAACTTGGCCACCTCTGGGTAAACCTCGGCTACAGGTGTGGGGACGAGGGCGCGGGCACGGGCTCCGGAAACTTCGGCGGTGACGCCCGGCGCCAGTTGCGCGCGGTCCCAGCCCACATTGCGGGCGCGGCGCGAGAGCTTTCGGATTCGAGCCCCGTACCAGGACACCAGACCTTCTCGGTACGCCGACGTGCCGTCAGCCGCTCGCGGGTCGAGGCAGCAGGCAACCACCGCGATGGCCGATGCCTCCAGCAAGGCCGTGCGCGATGGCTTATCCTTTTTCGCAATCTCGAGGACAATGGGCATGGCCCAAGGCTCGTCCTCGCCAGGGTCTCGATACTCTGGGTGCGGCAGAAGCGAATGCGCGGCTCGGAACCAATCTGGTGCAGTCTTTGGCCCAGTGTTCGGCGCCGAAATCTCACCGCCGTCATTTGGGTTGACCACTACTGGACCACCCACTACTGCTCGAGCGGCACGCGACGGTAAGTGCCGTCCTCCCGATCGGCGATATCGATCTCATCGCGGGAGATGCCCAGCATGAACAGAATCGAATCCATGAACGGGACGTTCACCGACGTATCGGCAATCTCCTTCAGCGCCGGCTTGGCGTTGAACGCAATGCCCAGGCCAGCAACCGAGAGCATGTCGATATCGTTGGCTCCATCGCCGACCGCGACGGTCTGGTGCATGTGGAGCCCCGATTGCTCGGCGAATGCCTTCAGGCTGCGGGCCTTCTCTTGCCTATCGACGACTCCACCGACAACGCGGCCAGTCAGCTTGCCGTCCTCAATCTCCAAGGTATTCGCCTTGTAGAAGTCCAACCCTAGCTCCTTGGCGAGCGGCTCGAGAATCTGGATGAAGCCACCCGAGACCGCGCCGCACTTGTAACCAAGACGCTTGAGAGTACGGATTGTAGTGCGAGCGCCCGGAGTTAACTCGATGGAGTTGCTAACCTCCTCCAGAACACTCACGGGCAAGCCGGCCAGCGCCTTTACGCGCTCGTGCAGGGACTCGGCGAAGTCAAGCTCTCCTCGCATCGCACGCTCGGTGACAGCGGCGACCTCCGCTTCGCGGCCGGCATGTGCGGCGAGCATCTCGATTACCTCGCCGGTGATCAGAGTCGAGTCGACGTCGAAGCAAATTAGTCGCTTGGAACGGCGCTGCAGACCGTCTCGTTCAATTGCGATATCAATGTCCTGGGCCTGAGCCAGCTCGGCCAATGCGGCACGCAGCGGAATGCCGGCGCCCGGCTTCGGGTTAGGGATAGAGACCAACAGCTCCAGGCCCGTGACCGGGTAATCAGCAATACCCCTGATGGTGTCGATATTGGCACCGTAGTCCGCCAGCGTCTGACCGATTCGGGAAATGTCTTCAGCGTTGACCGGGTTGCCGAGAACAACGATTGCATGGGTCGACGCGGAGCTACGCTGCGACGTCGACGCGGAGTCAAACTTGACCGACATGCCGTGTCCCTTGAGGGACTCGACTAGTCCTTCGCGGAGAGTGTCGACCTTATCCTCGGCGACACCGACCAATGCGCCGAGCGAAAGCATCGAGCGAAAAACGGATTGTTCGACATCGAGTACCTGGACGCCATGCGCTGACAAAACGCGGAAGAAGGTTGCGGATACGCCCGGGCGGTCCTTACCGAACGCGGTAATCACAATGGGAACAAGACCGGGAGCGAGAGCTACGGACTCTTCGTGGGAACTAGACGGCTGACTGGTGAGGGCATTTGACTGTTCTTGCACGTTCTAAGTATTGCATGCGCTGAGTTTTTTGCAGACACCACACCAGGCCTTTTGAATCGACCTAGCTCCGTTTGGTCTTGAAGGCCCTCTCTCCCCCGACACCTGACCTTGATGCCCGATCGAAAACCTTTATGCTGCCCCGCCCCCGCCCGCGCCCCCCGCTTCCGCTGGAGCTAAAACTGCAAAACGACCCCCTCCCGGCTTTTCGGCCTTAAGGAGGGGGTCGTAGATTCGCGTAGTTAATTACTCAGAGTGTCAGACTCGCTTTTAGAGCTGGCGACCAACGTGAGCCTCTGCACGCTGGCGTTCGACCATGTGCGGGTAGTGCAGCTCGAACGCCGGGCGCTCGGAGCGGATGCGCGGCAGAG
The DNA here is from genome assembly GCF_001274895.1 of Corynebacterium lactis RW2-5. NCBI lineage: Bacteria > Bacillati > Actinomycetota > Actinomycetes > Mycobacteriales > Corynebacteriaceae > Corynebacterium > Corynebacterium lactis. The sequence goes on along the minus strand of NZ_CP006841.1, from coordinate 722,961 downwards.
AGGTGAAGTTGTGGCGCGGCGGCGGGCAAGAGGTAGCCCACTCGAGGGAGTTGCCGTAGCCCCACGGATCGTCGACGGTGACGACCTCGCCGTAACGCCAGGACTTGAAGACGTTCCAGATGAACGGAATGACAGACAGACCCAGCAGGAAGGCGCCAACGGTGGAGATCATGTTGAGGGTGGTGAAACCGTCGGTCTCCAGGTAGTCAGCGTAACGACGCGGCATACCCTCGTTACCGAGCCAGTGCTGAACCAGGAAGGTCAGGTTGAAGCCGACGAAGGTCAGCCAGAAGTGAACCTTGCCCAGCTTCTCGTCGAGCATACGACCGGTCATCTTCGGGAACCAGAAGTAAACGCCAGAGTAGGAGGCGAACACCAGGGTGCCGAACAGGGTGTAGTGGAAGTGAGCAACGACGAAGTAGGTGTCAGAGACGTGGAAGTCCAGCGGCGGGGCAGCCAGCATAATGCCGGTCAGACCACCGAACAGGAAGGTGACGATGAAGCCCAGAGCGAAGGTCATCGGGGTTTCGAAAGTCATGTGGCCGCGCCACATGGTGCCCAGCCAGTTGAAGAACTTCACGCCGGTCGGGACCGAAATCAGGAAGGTCATGAACGAGAAGAACGGAAGCAGAACGCCACCGGTAACGAACATGTGGTGTGCCCAGACGGCCATGGACAGGCCAGCGATGGACAGGGTTGCGAAGACCATACCTGCGTAGCCGAACAGCGGCTTACGGGAGAACACCGGGATAACCTCGGTGATGATACCGACGAACGGCAGGAGGAGGACGTAGACCTCCGGGTGACCGAAGAACCAGAACAGGTGCTGCCACAGCATGGCGCCACCGTTGGCCGGGTCGTAGATGTGGCCACCGAGCTTGCGGTCGTAGAGAACGCCCAGAGCGGCGGCAGTCAGGATCGGGAAGATCAGCAGTGCCAGAATCGAGGTAACCAGGATGTTCCAGGTGAAGATCGGCATACGGAACATGGTCAGGCCCGGTGCGCGGAGGCACAGCACGGTGGTAGTCATGTTGATGGCCGAGGCGATGGTACCAACACCACCGACGCCAACGCCGACAATCCACAGGTCCGAGCCAACGCCCGGGGAGTGAATCGGGTCGCTCAGCGGAGAGTACATGGTCCAACCGAAGTCAGCTGCACCGCCCGGGGTGAGGAAGCCCGACAGCATCAGGATGCCACCAATGGTGGTCAGCCAGAAGCCGAAGGAGTTCAGACGCGGGAATGCTACGTCCGGGGCGCCGATCTGCAGCGGAAGGATGTAGTTAGCAAAACCCCAGACGATCGGGGTACCGAACAGAAGCAGCATCACCGTGCCGTGCATGGTGAACATCTGGTTGAACTGCTCGTTAGAAAGGAACTGAAGTCCGGGCTGGAAGAGCTCAGCACGGATAAGCAGGGCCATCAGACCGCCGACAAAGAAGAACGAGAAGGACATGATGATGTACATGATGCCCAGCTTCTTGTGGTCGGTCGTGGTCAGCATATCCCACGCCAAGCTACCCTTACGCCCATGTCCGAACGGCTGCGGCCGTTCCGGCGCAACTACGCCATGATCAGGGCGAGGCGCTACTGCAGTCATTCTTCCTCCTTACTACGCGAAGTAAATCCTGTAATCCCCTACAGGATTTTATAAGTTTTGTCCTTTGAGAATAGTGCAGGCGAACGCGCACGCGCGAGTCCACCTATCGCTATGTGGCAGAGTCTAGCCTGAACCTGGGAAAAAGTTAAGGCCGACTAGCTTTCTTAAATTGTCATTTTCCCCGGTAATCCCAGTTTTTCTTTCCTGAGAATTGTCTTAACCTGCGCTAATGCCCCCTACACTGGGAGCACTCTCATTAGGAGTGCTACCCCCGTGTGTGGCAGTGGTCATTAAGAATTCTCACAGAGAAGAAGTTCTTAGAAATCCCAGTCTTCGTCTTCAGTAACCTCAGCCTTGCCCATGACGTAGGAAGAACCGGAGCCAGAGAAGAAGTCGTGGTTTTCGTCGGCATTTGGAGACAGCGCCGAGAGAATTGCCGGAGACACGCGAGTCTCATCGGCCGGGAACATGCCCTCGTAACCGAGGTTGTTTAGAGCCTTGTTGCCGTTGTATCGCAGGAAGCGCTTGACGTCTTCAGTCCAGCCGAGCTCGTCGTACATCTCTTCGGTGTACTGAATCTCGTTGTCGTAGAGATCGAAGAGCAAGTCGAAAGTGTAATCCTTCAGCTCGTCGCGCTCCGCCTGCGTCAGCTTCTCCAGGTTTCGCTGATACTTGTAACCGATGTAGTAACCGTGAACGGCCTCATCACGAATGATCAGTCGAATAATGTCCGCGGTATTGGTCAGCTTCGCATGGCTGGACCAGTACATCGGGAGGTAGAAGCCGGAGTAGAACAGGAAGGACTCCAGCAGCGTGGAGGCAACCTTCTTCTTCTGCGGGTTCTCGCCCTCGTAGTAATCAATGATGATCTTGGCCTTTTTCTGGAGGTACTCGTTTTCCTCACTCCATCGGAAGGCATCGTTAATCTCCGGTGTGGATGCCAGAGTCTGGAAAATCGACGAGTAGCTCTTCGCGTGCACGGATTCCATGAACGCGATGTTGGTGTAAACGGCTTCCTCGTGCGGAGTCAGCGCATCGCCAATAAGGGAGACGGCGCCGACAGTACCCTGGATCGTGTCGAGCATGGTCAGACCAGTGAACACGCGCATGGTTGTGCGCTGCTCGAGGGCGTTGAGGGTATTCCAGCTCTTAATGTCGTTCGATAGCGGAATCTTCTCCGGCAACCAGAAGTTACCGGTCAGCCGATCCCATACCTCAAGGTCCTTATCGTCCGGAATGGTATTCCAGTCAATCGCCGCAATCGGGCACTCGCGAGCCTCTGGGTGCTTTTCGCGGTGCGCCGGAGTTGAGGGTGGGCAATCGTCGATATTCATGCTGTAGACCTCTCCCATTTCCTTTCCTAGCCGCCCCCTTGCATCCGCCGGACCAGCCACAGCCCCGTCCCTGCCCCGCAACGCCCCTATTCCTTATATATAAGGCATAGGAGATTTCGGAGAGAAAGTAGGCGTTTGGCGCCCAGCGAAAGGACGACTCACAAAATCGGCTCTCTTCGGAGCCATTACCTATGGCAGTTTAGCCCAAATGGCCACACCCAGTTAGCCCAATCCGGCCAGCCCCACTATTACAAGTATCGCCACACAAAAACGCCCAGGCCGCCGACCTAAACTGGCCGACACCTGGGCTCACCCCTCCCCGCTTGCCGACGGCCCCATAGCGGGCGTCCTAAAGCAAGGAGAAGAAAGGGAACGTAGCGGCTTTTCCTAGTTTCGAGCCGCAGCCTTGGAAGTGATAACGCGATCGGAAACCAAGTAAATGGCAAGGCCGATTAGCGCCATGCCAGCGAGGAACCAAAGGTTCGTTGCGGCGACACCCTGCGACTCATTCGAGGCAATCGTCAGGGATGACAGGAAGGTCGGGCGCATATCGACAAGTTTCGCGGTTACTGCGATACCGACAGGCACCGCGATGTTGATAGTCAGGTTGTAGAAGCCGATGGCGACACCGGTCTTCTCCGCGGGGATGCTCTCCAGCGCGGTCGCGACCAGCGGCGCGTACATAAGCGCGAAGCCGGACGGGAACAGAATCATCGAGATGACTACCGTGGCCACGGAAGCTCCGACGAACACCGCGGGAATCAGTAGCGCCACGACGATGATGCAGATTGCGGCGATAATGGCCTGCCGCGAAGATAGGAATTTCGCGATCTTGCCGGAAAGCACGCCCACGATGACTGCGCACAGGTAACCAGGGGCGAGAATGTACGCGGCGCCATCGAGAGAGATTCCATAGAGCTCGTCGACCATGTACGGCAGAACGATTGCGACATATCCCAGCTGGACCATGTAGACCACCAGCACAATCACCAGAGAAGTGACGTAGCGGGCATTGGTGAAGAACGCGGGGCTGACCAGCGCTCCTTCGTGGGACCTGATGTGCCAGACGAAAAGCGCGATTCCCAGAATCGCAACAAGGAGCCACCAGAGCTTGAACTCCTGCATGAACCACATAACCGCAGTTGCGATCACGGCGATAAGGAAAAGGCCGAAAATATCGAGCTTGCCCTTCGTCTGCTGCTCCTCGGGGACCTTCTTAATAAGGGAGGGAACGCTGAGCAGCAGAATCAGCGCGATGAGGAACATCACCGGCCACGAGATGTACGTGGCGACGATACCGGAGGTCAGCGTGCCGATCAGCATGGACCCCTGGAATGCCGCAGTGGAGAATCCGAGGTAGGTCTTTTGATCGTCCTCGCCTAGGTACTTCGTCACGTAGATCACATATAGGGTCTCCGCGGCGGCCAGGCCGGCAGTCTGGATGATGCGGGCGATCAGGACCATGGCCCAGATTCCCTGGAAGAAGAAACCGAGCAGGGAGCCAACCGCAACGAAGGCGACGCCGACCAGCATCAACTTGCGGATGCTGATGCTGTCAGCCAGCGCTGCGTAGACGACCGCACCGATACCGATGAGGATGCCGGCGAGAGTTGCCTGCAGGCTGGCCGTGGAAACGCTAAGGTCCAGCGACTCCGCGATCGGCTTGGTCATAAACTTGAAGCCGTTATCCAGCACGAGGCAGAAGACGAACGAGAACAGTAGGACGGGAACTGCGGCCTTGGGGTTCAATGCCGGAGCTGCGGGATTGTGCGCGACTCCGGTGGAGCTGGTGGAGGTATTACTCATGACGCACCGCCGTTAGATCTTCGCCAGCGGGAGGGCCAGTTCCATCATCTGGGCGAAAGCGGTCTGGCGCTCCTCCGGGCTGATGGCCTGCTGCTTGACGATGTTGTCGGACACGGTGAAAACGCCCAGCGCGTCTACGCCGGCCTTCGCGGCAATTGCGTAGAGTGCCGCCGACTCCATCTCTACGCCGAGGACGCCCATGCGAGCCCAGCGCTCGTTGACTGTCTCGTCGTCGTTGTAGAAGACATCCGAGCTAAGGATGTTGCCAACATGGACGTGAACATTCTGCCTCTCGGCCTCGTCGACAACGCCCTTGAGCAGCTTCCACGATGCGGTTGGAGCATAGGTGCCGGGCAAGTTGTACTGGTCCATGAAATTGGAATCGGTCGATGCCGAGGCGCCCACGATGACGTCATAGAGCGGAATATCTGCCTGGAGGGCGCCGATGGAACCGACGCGAATGACCTTCTTGGCCTCGAAGAAATTGATCAGCTCGTAGGAGTAGATCCCGATTGACGGCATGCCCATGCCGGAGCCCATAACCGAGACCGGAGTCCCCTGGTAAGTACCTGTGAAGCCGAGCATATTGCGGACATCGTTGAACTGGACAACGTCCTCCAGGAAAGTATCTGCGATGAACTTTGCGCGCAGCGGGTCACCCGGCAGGAGGATGGTTTCCGCAATTGGCGCACCCTTCGGGTTGATATGCGGGGTGTTCTTCTTCTCGGACATTGGGCACCTCTCCCCTCTTTTAGGGCCTGCGAGCCCTTCCTATGCTTTCCGACGCCCCTCCGCCCTCGGCGGTTCTTTCACACTGACGGCGCCGAGGAAGAGCCATCGCTTCTATCAATCTTTAGAGTAGACCCACCTCAAACATACGTCAATACTGATATTTACATTTGTTCCGCACTGCGAAGCGGAACTTTTGGAACACGGGTGGCCCGACTGGATCTTTCCAAGGGCGCTAGGAAACGAAAACGGGCGCCTCCCGGGAAAATTCCCGGCGACGCCCGCCATAAAACAGCTAGCAGCTAGTCGCTAAAAACTACAGCATGCAGGACACGCAACCCTCGACCTCGGTACCTTCCAGCGCGACCTGGCGCAGACGGATGTAGTACAGGGTCTTGATGCCCTTGCGCCATGCGTAAATCTGGGCGCGGTTGATGTCACGGGTGCTGACCGTGTCCTTGAAGAACAGGGTCAGCGACAGGCCCTGGTCGACGTACTTCGTCGCCACCGCGTAGGTGTCGATAATCTTCTCGTAACCAATCTCGTACGCGTCCTCGAAGTACTCGAGGTTGTCGTTGTCCATGTGCGGCGCCGGGTAGTAGACGCGGCCAATCTTGCCCTCCTTGCGAATCTCGATGCGAGAGGCAATCGGGTGGATCGAAGACGTCGAGTTATTGATGTAGGAAATCGAGCCCGTCGGCGGGACGGCCTGAAGGTTGCGGTTGAACAGGCCGTGCTCCATGACATCGTCCTTCAGCTGAGCCCAGTCCTCCGCGTTCGGAACGTGGACGCTCGAGTTTCCGAAGATTGCCTTCACTCGCTCGGTCTTCGGCTGGAAGTCCGCCGGATCGAAGCTATCGAAGTACTTGCCGCTGGCGTAGTCGGAGTTTTCGAAGTTGGCGAACTTCTGGCCCCGCTCGCGCGCAATCTTGTTGGAGGCCTTCAGAGCCTCGAAGAGAACAGCCGCAAAGTAGGCGTTCGTGAAGTCGAGGGCCTCCTCGGATCCGTAGTGAATCTGCTCGCGCCCGAGGTAGCCGTGCAGGTTCATCTGCCCCAGGCCGATGGCGTGGGAGCCGTCGTTGCCTTTGCGTACCGACGGGACCGAATCGATGGAGGTCTGCTCCGACACCGCGGTAAGCCCACGAATTGCGGTCTCGATGGTGCGGGAGAAGTCCGGAGAGTCCATCGTCATCGCGATATTCAAAGAGCCCAGGTTACAGGAGATGTCCTCGCCGATTTCCGAGTAGGAGAGGTCGTCGTTGAACTTCGACGGGGTGTTGACCTGCAGAATTTCCGAGCAGAGGTTCGACATGTTCACGCGGCCCTCGATCGGATTCGCGCGATTGACGGTGTCTTCGTACATGATGTACGGGTATCCCGACTCGAACTGAATCTCGGCGATGGTCTGGAAGAACTGACGGGCGTTGATCTTGGTCTTGCGGATTCGCGGATCTTCGACCATATCGTCGTAGTTTTCGGTGATGTTGATATCCGCAAAGGCCTTACCGTAGACGCGCTCGACGTCGTACGGGCTGAACAGGTACATATCATCGTTGCGTTTGGCCAGCTCAAAGGTGATATCCGGGATGACCACACCGAGGGAGAGAGACTTAATACGAATCTTCTCGTCCGCATTCTCACGCTTGGTGTCGAGGAATCGCATGATGTCCGGGTGGTGCGCGTGCAGGTACACGGCACCTGCGCCCTGACGTGCGCCGAGCTGGTTTGCGTAGGAGAAGGAATCCTCCAGCAGCTTCATGACCGGGATGACGCCCGAGGACTGGTTCTCGATGTGCTTAATCGGCGCGCCCTGTTCACGCAGGTTGCTCAGCAGCAGAGCGACGCCGCCGCCGCGCTTGGACAGCTGCAGGGAGGAGTTGATGGCGCGGCCGATCGACTCCATATTGTCCTCAATACGCAGCAGGAAGCAGGACACCGGCTCGCCGCGCTGGGCCTTACCGGAGTTCAAAAACGTCGGGGTTGCCGGTTGGAAGCGACCTGTGATGATTTCGTCAACCAGGTGGCTTGCCAGGGCAAGGTCTCCGTCGGCAAGCGTAAGGGCGACCATGCAGACGCGGTCCTCATAGCGCTCGAGGTAGCGCTTTCCGTCGAAGGTCTTCAGCGTGTACGAGGTGTAGTACTTGTACGCGCCCAGGAAGGATTTGAAGCGGAACTTGTGCGCATAGGCCTGCTTGAACAGGGCTTTTACGTCCTCGAAATCGTACTTTTCGAGAATTTCCGGCTCGTAGTACTTGTTCTCAACCAGGTAGTCGAGCTTTTCCTTCAGGTTGTGGAAAAAGACGGTGTTCTGGTTGACGTGCTGCAGGAAGAATTGGCGAGCCGCCTGACGATCCTTGTCGAACTGAATCTTGTTGTTCTCATCGTAGAGATTCAGCAGCGCATTCAGCGCGTGGTAATCGAGCTGCCCCTCGCCTACCGGCTCGGCAACCTGTCGACCCTTGTCACTCACAACTAACTCCTCAGTGGACTGTCTAATTGATTCTGAAATAGGTATTAGTCAACGCGGTGCGAATTACCGCACCGCACTATTAACGCACGCTTCTAATCTGCGCGCTTCCCGACGCCTCGCGCAACGGTCTTGCCGCCCCACCGTCCTGGCGAGACCTAGGCGCTGGCCCGAGCCTTGCCATGGAAGAACTGCTCAAGCCCCTGCTGCACGATTCGTACGTCCTCATCGTTTCCCATGAGCTCGAAGCGATAGAGGTAGGGAACCTTGCACTTAGCGGCAATGATATCGCCGGCCTTGCAGTAGTCGGTCCCGAAGTTCAAATTTCCCGCCGCAACAACCCCTCGGATCAATGAGCGGTTGTGCTCGTTATTGAGGAAGCGGATGACCTGCGGAGGCACGGGTCGGGCATGATCACCATGGATGGATACACCCCCGCCGTACGTCGGACAGATCAGGACATAGGGCTCGTCAACGATTAGCTCGGGATCCTTGCGCCGCAGTGGAATCCGCGCGCTTTTAATCCCCAGCTTCTCTACGAACTTGTGCGTATTCCCCGTTGCGGAGGAGAAATACACCACGAACATGAGAAATCATCCCCTACATCACAAACCCCCGCGCCTTGCCTTAGGGATAAAAGCAAAGAACGCGGGGACTAAGTAGAAACTAAGCAGCCTGGAGAGCCTTGATGCGATCCGGGCGGAAACCAGACCAAGTCTCGGACCCGGTGTCGACGACCGGAGCCTGAAGGTGACCCAGCGCCATGACATAGTCACGGGCCTCATCGTCGAGGGTGATGTCAACGACGTCGTAGGCAATACCGGCCTTATCGAGGGCACGAGTGGTCGCGCGGCACTGGACGCAGGCGGGCTTGCTGTAAACGGTAACCATGTCTCTCACAAACTTTCTGGCTTTAAGGTAAGACCACTAATTCGTAACTATCGCCGGCGCCGCACCGCCCGGAGACCTTCCCTAAAGGAAGCGCTCCACGCTTTCCGACGCCCCTTGGCGCAACACCGAAAACACTACACTTGGGGGCAGAAAAACTCTAGTTATACTAGATGTAGTAGTAACAAGCTTGAAATTCCCAGTTCGCCCAATTCTCACGCACAAGATGTTGTACAGCCCGGGGCAACAAGCTTGTAATTCAGGGGCAAAATTGGCACAAAATTGTCGAAAAAGAGCTATCAAAGCCTTTCGGTTAAACCAATAAGCACAGCAGCTCCGGATGTCGTCCAAACGCGGCCCGCCCCAAGCACCACATCGGCGCCGTACCAACCAAGCCCATCAACATAAAAGAAAACCGCCCCTGGCCAACCATCAAAGTGGTCAGCCGGGGCGGCTTTAAAAAGCTTGAAAAAACAAGCGGCTAGCTTCCAGCCTGGAGGGCTTAGCCCTGGCGGGCCTTGAAGCGCGGCTCCTTCTTGTTGATCACGTAGACCTTGCCACGACGGCGCACGACCTGGGCGCCCGGCTTGTTCTTCAGCGACCGAAGGGACTTGCGGACCTTCATTCGGGCGCTCCTTTCTTCTCGGCTCCGAAAAGGAAAGGCACCGTATTGCACCTTCCCTGGTGACGCTGTCACCCTCGCAGCACCTAGGCTGCAACAGCACGCGTCACGACACGAACGGCCATGTTACCTAAATAATCTGCTAACTCCAAAAACGACAGAGGATTCGGGGTTAGCGCGCGGCCGCCATCATGTACTCCCGCACCTCCGCGAGCGTCTTTCCGGACGTCTCCGGCACGGCGCGCAGAGTAAATACCAGGGCAATCGCGCCGGTCACCGCGAAGAAGAAGAATGACCACGCGCCTCCGACCGCCTCCACCATTGGGAGAAATGCCTGCGCCACGAACCAGTTGGCCACCCACAGCGCGAGTCCAGCCAGCCCCATTCCGAGCCCCCGGGCCTCGTTCGGGACAATCTCCGAAATAAGCAGCCAGGTCGCAACCGATACGGCCGCTTGCTGGAACACAATGAACACCGTCATCAGCGCAAGTGACGCGACCGAACCTACCGCAGAGTCCTTCGACAGCCCGTAGACCGGAGCCAGCACCAACAGCGACGCCGCACAACCGATCAGGCCAATAATCAACATCCTCCTACGACCGACCTTGTCGATAATGCTCATTCCCACCGCACACGAGATCACCGATGCGGTACCGATGAGGATTGACGTATAGACCGAGCTCTCCGTCGACAAGCCAACCTTATTCATCATGGTCGGCGCGAAGTACATGATTGCGTTCGCGCCGGTGACCTGCTGGGTCACACCAATCAGCATCGCGATGACCACCGTGCGCCGCACCCACGGGGTCTTCAGGGCCGCCCGTTCCGCCGCCCTCTGATCCGCGCTTGCCGACGCCTCCGCCACCGCGGCCTGGTCCAGTTCTGCGTCGGGGCCGTGCATCTGGCGCATGACCGCCAAAGCCTTCCCGGGTTTTCCCTCCCTAATCAGGTAGGCAGGCGTATCAGGCAAGATGAGCATTCCGACCAGCAGCACGACCGCGGGAACGGCACCCAGCCCGAGCATTAGCCGCCACGAGCCCGAGGCCGCGAGAGCGGAGTTCGTGAGAAACGCCACGAGCTGGCCGATGACGATCATCAGCGAGTTGAGGCTGACCAGGCGACCGCGGACGTGGGTCGGCGCCATCTCTGAGATGTACATCGGCACGACGATGGAAACACCGCCGATACAAACGCCCAGGAGAGTCCGGGCCGCCCCCAGCTCGAATACACTAGACGCGAAAGCGCACCAGATACTGCCGATGATGAACCCCAGGGCGCCGAGAAGGATGGTTCCGCGTCGGCCCAGGGTATCGGCGACGCGGCCGCCCAGGAAGGCACCGATTGCCGCGCCGACAAGGAGCATCGCCGTAACGGTCGACTCCTGCCCCGCGGTGAGTTCGAAGGAGCGCTGAATGAACAGTAGGGCGCCGGAGATGACCCCCGTGTCATAGCCAAAAAGGAGGCCTCCGAGCGCTGCGATTACCGCCACCGCCACAGACTTCAGAGAGGTAGTCTCCCCCTCTGGCGGATGCTGTTGATGCTGAGATTCTCTGGTCAGATTCACTCTGCAAATTCTGCCACCGCACAGGGCAAGGGCCGCTATCCCCGCGGCACTTGCTCGATAAAGAACTGGGCTTTTGCTAATCGACAGCGACTGCCACAGCGGTAGAGTTGGCCACATGACAATCACCCCGCCCGAAAATGGCTCGCTCCAGGCAGAGATTATTCGACAGCTCCACACCTATCCTGAGATTAATCCCTCGGAAGAGGTCGATCGCCGCGTTAGCTTCCTAGTTGATTATTTTAGGGCGGCGCACGCGAGAGGATTCGTCCTCGGCATCTCCGGCGGCCAGGATTCAACCTTGGCCGGCAAGCTGAGTCAGTTGGCGGCTGAAAGGCTTCGCGACGAGGGCACCGATGCGCGCTTCATCGCAGTACGCCTCCCCCATGGTGTGCAGGCCGACGAAGACGATGCCCAGATTGCCCTCCGCTTCATCCAGCCCGACGAATCCATCACGGTCGATATAGAGCCCGCCACTACTGCGATGACCGAGCAGGTTCAGCAAGCGCTTGACCGCATGGAATCCAAGCCGGTGGGATTCCAACGCCCCACCGTCTCCGACTTCAACAAGGGCAATATCAAGGCGCGCATGCGCATGATCGCGCAATACGCGATCGCCGGGGTCGACGGCATGCTCGTCGTAGGAACAGACCACGCAGCCGAAGCAATTACCGGCTTCTATACAAAGCATGGCGATGGAGGCGTGGACCTCATCCCCCTCCAGGGGCTAAACAAGCGCCAGGGTGCCGCCCTGCTTCGCCATCTCGGCGCGCCCGATAGCACCTGGAAGAAGATCCCCACTGCCGATCTCGAGGAAGATCGGCCCGCGCTTCCAGACGAGGTCGCACTCGGCCTCACCTATTCCGCTATCGATGACTACCTAGAGGGACGAGAAGTATCACCCGAGGACGCTGCTCGAATTGAGAAATTTTGGACGGTCAGCCGACACAAGCGCACCGTCCCTCCAGGCCCCGCAGAGACGTGGTGGCGCTAATCGAAAGCCTTCGCGCCGGCGGCCCAAATTCCGTCGACGGCCTCAGCCTTCTCCGGATCTATCGTCTGCGCGGCGGAAGTCTCTGAACTTGATTCCTCGTCCGCCGGAGAGACGTCCTGAACTAGCTCGGCAGTCACAAGACCATGAGCAAATGCCCACATGGCCAGGCCCTTGGCTTCCTCGCCGGCAACCTTAATGAAGGCCTCTCGAATCCACGCGTCGAGGGTTGACGGCGAGGCCATGTTCACGAACTTCGTGCGGCTCATCAGCCGATACCCATGCGGATCGTCGAGAACCGCCTGCCGGTAGGCATTCAGGAGCGCTGAGGCCGTAGGCTCGTCGTCGATCGCGGCGTGAATTCGCTGCCCCAGGCTATAAAGGCTCTCCGCCAGCAGCATTTGGAGGAGTTCCTCTTTACCGCTGATGTGCTTATACAGCGAAGGCGCTTTCACATCGAGCCTCGCCGCGAGGCGGCGCATACTGATGCTACTCCAGCCCGATTCGCGAAGCATCGCCCGCGCTTCGTTAACAATTTTCTGCATCCGTGGGGAGTGCTCGTGCACATTGGGCAGTGCTGGCGCCCCATCGTTTTGATCTATGATCCCCGTCACAACAGCGACTGTAACGCCCTAGGCTGCAAGACGAGGCAGTTTTAAGAAATTTCATCCATTAACTTCTAAAAAAGTAGCTAACGGCGGGAGGGAGAGATTCTCACCCTCCGCCCGCCGTTAGCAAAGCGCCATATCCAGAACGTTTAGTAGCGCTCCGGCTCTTCCCCTAAGTGGAAACGACGACCCGAGACCTCATTCGGAACAATCCGAACGTAGTTGTACTTCAAAGTCGGCAGCCACGGTTTCAAAGGAAGCTCGTCAGCAGCAGCAATCTCCGCACGGCTCTTCAGAACCTCGGCATTGCCCTTGATAATGACCGACCATGCGGCATCCTCATCCCTCTCAACCAAGTCAGCCTCAAACAGAACGTCATCATTCAAGGCGACCGTGAAGAGCTTCGAACCTTCAGCCGAGCGGAAGTACACATTGCCCTCATGAACCACGTAGTTCACGGGAAACAAATCCATGTCATCTTTACGGCGTACGACCAAACGACCAAACGTTTGTGTCGCCATCAGCTCCATGGACTCCTCAGCGGACAGCTTCTGAATTACATCGTCGTTGTATGCCATACACCCAGTATTCCACCAACCGGCGAAAACTGCTATTGCCTACAATCCCCATTTAGGGCACCTATAAGACCATAAATACAGCGTTAGACAAAGCGCCCCTACACCCAGTAGCCCCCTAGACAAAAATACAAAAATCCCGGCCTCTTTCGAGAACCGGGATTTTATCTGGTGGAGCTAACGGGACTCGAACCCGTGACCCCCACACTGCCAGTGTGATGCGCTACCAGCTGCGCCATAGCCCCAGACAACCAACAACAACCAGGACCTTTCGACCCCGTCGCTGTGGACTTGTTACAGGTTACATGCCGCATCGAATTATTTACAAATCAGCATGTGAAAGCCCCTTTACGCTACTAATTTGCTGTGGCGCAAAGGGGCCGTTTCAAGGCACGACAGTAAAGGGTCGCGATATTGAAGGTTTAAGCGAGAACCTGCTTAACCCACTCGCCCAGGCCACCGTTGGCGGCAATATTATCGAGAACATCCTTACCGTCGACGAACACATGTGGAGAGGAGACCGAGCCAAGACGCTTCTCGAGGTCGTTCGCATTCTTAGTGGCGCTCGCCTGTGCCTCAGCTAGATCGACACCAGCACGGACCTTTTTCACAATGTCGCCATCGACACCCAGCTGATCCAGGCGGTCAGCAAAATCGTTGTTATCCCAGTTAATCGCAGTCTGCTGCTGCTCCATCATCATGTTGTGGAAGTTCCAGTAAGCCTTAGCATTGCCGGACTCCGCAATCATTCGAGCAATTGCATAAGTGCGAGTGGAATGACCGTCCCGATCCTCTACGCGCTGTCCATCGAGGAAGTTCAAAGTGCGCTGCTCGACAATCATCTTGCCGTCGGAAAGCGCCTTGAGTTCATCTGCATGGCCGCCACCGCTCATGTCAGCGCAGTAGTGGCAAGAGAAGTCCTCGAACACAGTGGCAGTCTTCGCATCCTTGGCGTCGAGCTGGCCCAGGCGAATGACATCGCCGTCGAGAGCAACGCTAAAGTTCACGTCCTCATCCGGGACGCCCTTGATTGGCTGACTGCGGCCGATGAATACGACGGCTCCAATCACGACAACTACAACTGCGACAAGGGCGACGAGGCCAATAATGAAGCCATTGCCCTTCTGATTGGGGTTCTGAATTTTCTGACTCACACGGATAACGATAGTGAGAAATACTTTCACGACCTACAAGGAATGCTAAGAAATCACTGATTGTGACTAGATCAACAAAATATGGGGGTAGCAGCGGTGGAGAAAGTCCACCCTACTAACCCCCATGAGGGAGCGACGGAACACGCCGCCGAGAACATCTAGGGCGCGATGGCCAGGCGCCTAAACGGACGCCAGTAGACGATGACCGCCAAGAGCAGGAATCCCGCATCACGGGCGATTTCCGTGAGATAGGTGGCCGGGCCGACCTCCGGGTTGTACCCGCCACCGCCGAAACAGCCGCAGTCAATCTGCAGTCCCCTGGCCCACACGGAGATAATCGCGGCGATGAATATCCCCATGAGCACGCCCGACACAATGGCAGTTGGCCGCAGGAAAATACCGAAGAGCAGCAGCAGGCCGAGAATAACCTCAAGGGCAGGCAAGCCTACCGAGACGGCCTGCAGATAATCCCGCGGGATAATCTCGAAAGCCTGAACCGCCTGGCGGGATGCCAGCGGATCCATCAGTTTGATGCCGCCAGAGACCAGCCACACAATCGCCAGCCCGAAGCGCGCAATCGCGCCCAAAACGTCTTTCATAGACAAACAGGTTATCCCTTCAGGACCTCCGAGACTACCTCTTGCGCCTCGGCCTGAACCTGCGCCAAGTGCTCGGCGCCCTTGAAGGATTCCGCATAAATCTTGTACTTGTCCTCAGTACCCGACGGACGTGCCGCGAACCAAGCGCTGTCCGTCACAACCTTCAGGCCGCCGATTGCGGCCCCGTTTCCGGGAGCCTCCGTAAGCTTCGCGACGATTTTCTCCCCTGCGAGGGTGTCCGCCTTGACCTGCTGCGGGGAGAGTTTCTTCAGAATTGCCTTCTGCTCGCGGTTGGCATCGGCATCGGTGCGCGCGTAAGCCGGTGCACCGTACTTGTCGGCCAGATCTGCGTAGAGCTCGGACGGGGTCTTCTTGGTCACTGCGGTGATCTCGCTGGCCAGCAGGTCGAGGATGATGCCATCCTTGTCGGTCGACCAGACCGTGCCGTCGTGGCGCAGGAACGAAGCACCCGCGGATTCCTCGCCGCCGAAGCCGATGGTGCCTTCCATCAAGCCGGGGACGAACCACTTGAATCCGACCGGGACCTCGACCAACTTGCGCCCCAGGTTCGCAACAACGCGGTCAATCATGGAGGAAGACACCAGAGTCTTGCCGACCGCGGTACCCTCCGACCAACCCGGACGGTGCGCGAACAGGTAATCAATCGCGACGGCCAAGTAGTGGTTCGGGTTCATCAGACCCGCATCCGGAGTCACAATGCCGTGACGGTCTGAATCAGCATCGTTGCCCGTGGAGATGTTGAACTTATCGCGGTTACCGATGAGCGAGGCCATGGCGTTCGGCGAGGAGCAATCCATGCGAATCTTGCCGTCGGTGTCGAGAGTCATGAAACGCCAAGTTGCGTCGACCAGCGGGTTCACCACGGTGAGGTTCAGGTTGTGCATGTCCGCGATGGCGCCCCAGTAGTCAACCGAAGCACCACCCATTGGATCCGCACCAATGCGCACACCCGCGTCCCGGATGGCGTCGAGGTCGACCACGTTCGGCAGATCAGAAACGTATGCCTGCAGGTAGTCGTGTTTAACGATGAGGTCACCGCCCTTTTCCACTACCTGACGCTTCACGCCATCCAGCCTCTTAGCGAGGTATTCGTTGGCCCGAGCGGCAATCCAATCCGTCGCGTCCGCATCCGCAGGGCCGCCGGTCGGCGGATTGTACTTGAAGCCACCGTCGCGCGGCGGGTTGTGCGAGGGCGTAATCACAATGCCATCGGCACGCGCGGGGTTGGAGCCCGCGGGGCCGCCATCGATATCGCGGTTGTGCGTCAGGATAGCGTGGCTGACTGCCGGAGTCGGGGTGTAGCGCTCCTGCGCATCGACCATGACAGTGATGCCGTTGGCGGTGAGAACCTCCAGCGCGGAGACCATCGCGGGCTCGGACAGACCGTGAGTATCGCGCCCGATATACAGTGGCCCCTCAATGCCCTGGCCACTACGGTAGTCGACAATGGCCTGGGTGGTGGCGTGAATATGGTCCTCATTAAATGCGCTGTCCAGCGAGGATCCGCGGTGCCCAGAGGTGCCGAAAACTACCTGCTGGTCCGGGTTCTCCGGGTCCGGGTGGCGCGTGTAGTACGCAGTGACCAACTCCGCAATATCGATGAGGTCGGATGGTTGGGCCAGCTGCCCGGCGCGCTCGTGAGCCATTGTGCGTTTCCTCCTGCTAGTTGGATATCGAAATGCGCTTCACTTTCAAGTGTCCCTTTTTTGATACCTCCCTGCAGCATGAGACCTCTCGCACCTCCCGCGATGCCCTGCAATAGGGGTATGGCCGCGATACCGGGCGACGCTCGTTGCCTGAGTTCTGAAGCAGTAGCATTGGGCAGGTGAAACCGACTCCTGAGACATCTCCCCCGTCTCGCCCGCCTCTCTCGTCTCCTCCATCTCCCAAGCCTTTCGAATCTCCCTCATCGCGACGGAACCGGGTTTCCCGGTTTTCCGGGGTGCCCCTTGCACTGACCGTCGGCGCAGGTGCTGCGTTAGGAGCCGTGGCGCGTTTCCTCGTCTCCTCGGCAGTCCGCTCAGACCTCTCTGCGACCACGCTAATTAACCTGCTGGGTTGCCTCATCTTCGGCATCTTGATTGTCACACTGCCCAATCGACCGGCATGTCTCTCCTTTGCGGGCACCGGCATCTGCGGCGGATTCACCACGTTTTCGGCCTTCGCCCTTCTGCTTGCCGACGGCGCCTCGGTCTCCCCCGTTGCACTCACCGTCGTGGCGCTTTTGCATCTCGCCGGGTGCCCACTGGCCTACTTGGCGGGGTCAGCCGCGGCAAAGGCGATGCGCCACATCGAGACACCGGACCAAGGAGAAAGCCGCGAAGACCTAGGAGCTGTGCGATGACTACTGCCTTGCTGATCTGCGCGGTCGCAGCGGGCGCCGCACTCGGAGGGATCGTCCGCTACGCCCTAGCTGTCGCCGCACAGAAGAAGACCGGGACCAAGCTTGCCGGAACGTTTACCGCGAACATGTTTGCCTGCCTAATCGCCGGGATGGCGTACGCAACGCTGCGGGAGTCGGCGTCGGCAAGCGGAGGGGCCGAGGGACTGTGGCGGGAGGCTAGCTGGGCTGCGGTGATGGTTGGCTTCGCGGGCGGGATGTCGACATGGTCAACGCTTGCGGGTGAGGTCGGGGAACGACTGTCCCAACACTTTTGGAGGGCGCTCGGATACCTGTTTCTCACATTGATTGGCGGAGTAGCTTGCGCTTTTACGGGGGTGATTTTACCTCCACTTTTCGGCTTTTAGCCTATTTCCTGTGCTTTTCCTGAACGCCGGGGCGGATTTTGTGGAACTTATCAGTAAAGTTTCACAACATGGAAAGTTTCAGCGATTTCGCCGCTGCGGCGGATAGTTTCATTTGGAGTCCCTACCTCCTCATCCCCGCGCTGATTGGCACGGGCATTATTCTGTCAGTCCGTCTCGGCGCCATCCATCTGATCAAGCTGAGCGCGGCACTGCGCCTGGGCTTGCTAGATCACAATGACGACGATGCAGAGGGCGACATCTCCAACTACCAGGCACTGTCGACTGCCCTGGCCGCAACGGTCGGCGTGGGCAACATCGTCGGTGTTGCAACAGCCATCGGTCTCGGCGGCCCGGGCTCGCTGTTCTGGATGTGGGTCACCGGCGTTCTCGGTATGGCTTCGAAGTACTCCGAGGCTTTCCTCGGCGTTAAGTTCCGCCAGAAGGACGCTGCCGGCGAGCAGTCCGGTGGCCCGCAGTACTACCTGAAGAAGGCGATTCCGAACGGCTTCGGCAAAACCCTGGCCATCCTCTTCGCAGTATTCGCCGCACTGGCGGCATTCGGTATCGGTAACCTGACCCAGGGCAATGCCGTGGCAACCAACCTGCAGGCGTCCTTCGGCATCGACCCGATTCTGACCGGCATGATCATGTTCATCCTGGTCGGCGCAGCGCTGATGGGCGGCATCAAGTCCATCGGCCGAATCACCGCGGGCTTCGTACCGCTGATGATCATCCTGTACGTCGGCGCCGCGGTTTGGGTCCTTATTGCCAATATCTCCGCGCTGCCCGGCGCGCTCGCGCTGGTCTTCACCGACGCGTTCACCGGCACCGCCGCCGTCGGTGGTTTCGCCGGCGCTGGCCTGATCGCCGCAATTCAGATGGGTGTCGCTCGAGGCCTGTTCTCCAACGAGTCCGGCCTGGGCTCCGGCGCTATCGCCGCTGCCGCTGCGTCGACCTCGCACCCGGTGCGCCAGGGCCTGGTTTCTATGACTCAGACCTTCATCGACACGATTATCGTCGTCTCCTTCACCGGCCTGGTCATCATCACCACCGGCGCATGGGAGCTCGGCGGCGAGGATGCCGGATCTCTAACCGCCGAGGCCTTCTCTCGCGGCCTGCCCGGCCACTGGGGCGGCACGATTGTGACAATGTCCATCGTGTTCTTCGCCTTCTCCACGATGCTTGGCTGGTCCTACTACGGCGAGCGCGCATTCGAGTCGCTTGTGGGCCGACGCGGCACAGTGTTTTACCGAGGCCTGTTCACCTGCATCGTCTTCGTCGGCGCAGTCACCCAGCTGGAGACCGTCTGGGCTGTCGCCTCCGCACTCAACGGCCTGATGGCGCTGCCGAACCTCATCGGACTGATTGTTCTGTCTGGCCTGATTGCTCGCGAGACCAAGGCCTACTTGTCCTTCGACCCACAGCTGCGCGCGACCGCAGAGGAAGTGGACAAGTGGCAGGCAACCCAGAGCTTCTCCGCGTTCAGCGACGGGAAATAGGAGTCCCCAGGTTAGGAGCAGGACGGCGCCGCGCCGGGGTTTTTAATCGCGGCTAGGGCATCGTCCACATTCCTCACCCTGACCAACTTCATATCCCCTGCGTCCGCGGTGAGAGCCTCGACGCAGTTGCCCGCTGGCACAAAGAACAGCTCGGCCCCGGAATCCCGGGCAGCCGAGATTTTGTGTTTAATACCGCCGATTTCGCCGACGATCCCCGCCGCATTGATGGTGCCTGTGCCCGCAATGTGATGACCTTCGGTCAAGTCGCCGGGACTCAACTTGTCGATTACGCCGAGCGTCAGCATCAATCCCGCCGACGGCCCTCCGATACCGCTTAACTGATACTCCACCTTGGTTTGCCCTGCCGACTGGGTCGACATGCCAATCCCGAGCAGCGCCGCACCTTTGGCATGCGGGTTTTCCCCGAGCTCAATCGCAACCGTGCGCTCCTTGGCCGCGTCTTCACCGCGCACCTTCAGCTCGACTGCGTCACCGGGGTTCAGCGACTGCACGTGGTCCTTCACCGCATCGGGCTTTGTGGCCTTAATCCCATCGATCGAGATAATCACGTCGCCCTCGTGCAGCTTTCCCTCCGCGTTGCTGCCCGGGACCGTGTAAGCCACGGACACTTCGGTCGGCAGTCCGAGTTGCGCTAGTGCAGCCGAGGTGGCATTGGCCTCCGACTCCGTGAATGCGGCCTTATTCTCCTCCTCGACTTCCTCCTGGCTCTGCCCCGGAGGAAACACCGCCTCGATGGGTACGATCTCGTTGTCGGAGTCCAGCCACATCGCAATCGTCTGTGGCAGGGAGAGGTTATGGTGCACCGCCACGGTCGTCATATCCAGCTCGCCTGTCGACGGTTTGCTGTCCACAGACGGTCCGGAGACCTCGATGATGCTCTTGCCTTCTACGTCGCTCAGGACATCGAAAAGCGGCCCCGGCCCCTGTGCGGCGAAGGGGACCGACAGGGCCGGAGCGGAGAGGACCCCTGCGAGGGCGACAATCGGTACAGCGCCGACGAGGAGGGTTTGGGTACGACGTTTCACGGGTATCCACCCTACATTCCCGACGTAGTTCAAATCGATAGTTGCGTTCGGATTGTCGACCGTGTTCGCTGGTCGCGAAGATTGGCCCGGATATGGCGCCTTTGCGTGCTAATGCCTATCCTCACCCGGTACGGTGGGGACATGAGTTCAAACGGATTTGGCTTCGGTCCGAACGGCAACAACGACGGCGACGACGATCGCGACGACCGCAAGGACAACAACCAGGGTGGCTTCGGCGGCTTTGGTGGCTTCGGTGGTTTTGGTGACCAGTCGAATCCTTTCGGCATCTTCGGCTTCCCGTTCGGCGCTCCCGGTGGCAACGGCGCCGGCGGCTCCGACGACTCGGCTACGGGCAACGGTCGGGGCGGCTCCGGCTCCGGTGGTCCTGGTAACTCCGGCGGACAGCCGAACCTCGGCGATATCCTGAACCAGTTTGGCCAGATGTTTTCCGGCATGGGCCAGCAGTTCGCGCAGTCCAATTCCGGACCGGTCAACCATGATGTCGCAGAGCGCGTCGCCCGCACCAGGATTGGTCAGCCGACAGATATCAAAGACTCGGCCCGCGATGCGCTCACCGACTCCCTGCGCCTGGCGGAGCTCTGGCTCGATGACGCGACGACGCTGCCCGCGGGCGCCAACCGCATCGAGGCCTGGAACAGCCTGCAGTGGCTCGAAAACACGATGGACACCTGGAAGCGCCTGGTCGATCCTGTGGCCAAACGCATGAACGACGCTTCGCTGGAAGGCGTCCCGGAGGAAGCTCGGGAAATGATGGGCCCGATGATGGGCATCATGAACCAGATGAACTCCATGAGTTTCGGCACGCAGCTCGGCGGCGCATTGGCCAGCCTGGCGAAGGCGACGCTCACGGGCTCGGACCTGGGCCTACCGCTGCACACTATCGGCGCTGCGGTTGCGCTGCCCACTCATCTGACCGCTCTGGCGGAAGAGCTGGAAGTCCCCGAGCGAGACCTCTACATCTACGCAGTGGCGCGCGAGGCCGCACACCAGCGACTGTTCGCGCGGGTGCCGTGGCTCGTAGAGCGCATGATTTCCTCCGTCGAGGAATACGCCGCCGGAATCCAGATTGACTACTCCTCTATCGAGGAAGCCGCACGCGGATTGAACCTGGAGGGACTCCAGGATCCCCAGCAGATGCAAGAGGCGATGCAGCAGTTCCAGAACATGGACCTATCGCCAAAGATCAACTCCCGCAATGAGCACGCCCGCTCCCGTTTCCAGACCCTCCTCGCGCTCGTCGAAGGCTGGGTGGACATGGTTGTCACCGATGCTCTCGGGGAGCGCCTCACCGGCGCAGCACAGCTGGACGAAGCCTGGCGCCGCCGTCGCCTCACCGAGGGCGCCGAGCAGGCTCTGGAGAAGGCCACCGGCATCGACCTGGGCTCCCCGAAGGTCCGCGAGGCTACCGAACTGTGGCGTCGCCTGACCACGGCCGTCGGTATGGAACGCCGCGATCAGGTCTGGGATCACCCCGACTTCCTGCCTGTCGCGGAAGACCTCGACGACTCCGCAGCGTTCATCGACTCCGTCCTCGGTGGCACCGAGTCGGATGACTTCGACCCCATCGCCGAGCTGGAAGAGCAGCTCCGCCGCGAGGCCGAGAGCGGCGAGAAGGACAACGGCTCGGACGACGAGCCAGGCAACGCCTAGTAGAGCCTCCTAGCTCTGCGTTCCCCAACGCTGATAGGCCTCCAGGTAGCCGCGCGCCCTCTCATGGTGCGGAGCCTGCGAGGCCCAATACCAAAACTCCTCGGTATGCCCGCCCTCGACAAAGGTGTGGACTAGTTCGTGCACAATCACATCATCGAGAACGTAATCCGGGACGTCGGCAAGCCTATGGGAGATGCGAATCCGGCCTGGCTTCTCCACGCCCCCGGTGACCGAAGCCCAGCGGCGGGACATATTTTTGACCCACTTGATTGACTCGAAGCGTGGCTTGTTCTGCAACACGGTTCGGGACAGAGTCCGGGCGCGGCGCTCCAGGTCCTTATTGTCCAGGCCGTTTCCGACCTTCTTGCGCACGCGCTCGACGATTTCAAGCACCTGCTGCTGCTCGGCCTTAGGCGGCATATCAGCAGGAACCATCACGACAATCCGATTGCCCTCAGCACGAGCGGACACCGTCCGACGACGACGCCTTGACCGCCGCACCTCAACGTCGGGCCCATAATCGGGTCGCTTCTTATCCATGCTTTTCAGCGTATACGTAGCAGACGTGTCCCCGCACCGATTGCGGGAGACACTCCCCCGGTGTACTGATAGAGCCCATGGGGGAAATTGTAGGGAAATGAGGGGGAGTTTCCGTGTCCGCTCCGGAACAGGGCCCAGCGTTGCGCCCGGAAGTGCCGATTCTCATGAGACCGGGGTCTCGAATTCAGTTTGGGGTAGAGTCCGCCCGCTCGCTGATTCTCCCGCTTGACGACGGCATCGCACCCGGCCCCGTGTTTTCCGCGTTACTCGCGGCCCATCGGGGCCGGCCGCTGGCTGAGGAGCTCGAGCGGGCGAGGTCCACCGCGTCTTTGCCGGAGAGTTTCGTCTCCGCGCTTCACGACGACCTGGTTAGGGCCGGGTTAACCCAACAGGGCCCGTGGAGAAGACGCCACACCATCATCGGACGCGATGGGCTGAGAACCGGGCTGCACGAGGGGCTGCGCAGAACGGGCAGCGCCACACTGACTAAAGCCATGGCACCCAGTAGAAATGCCACGCGTTGGCTAGCCCAGGCGAATGCTGAAGAGATCGGTCTCGTCGTGCTCACCGGCATGGAGGTACCGAGCCTGCCGCTGACTAGGGTGCTCTACCACCGCGGTATTGAGCATCTGTACACGCACTTCCGCGATGGCGCTCTTATTCTGGGACCACTGGTAACACCGCATGGGGTATCCGTGCTTCGTAGGAGTTCCGGTCAGGCTGCAGAAGGAATCCCCGGGACCAAACCCCCATGCGGAATGTGCCTCGAGGCCCACCGCCGAGACCGCGACCCGGCACGGGATCTTCTGGCGCTGCAGTTGCGCACCTACGTGCCCGTCGCATCCTCGGAGTGGACCACGGCGGCGGTTTCGTTGCTCTTAGGACAGCTAAGGCGTCGCGACCTGAGCAGCCTGCGCGGCCACGAACTGCGTATTGACCTGGAAAACCTCGAAATAACGCGTCAAGGTTTCACTGCGCATCCGCAGTGCCCGGTATGCGGGTCCCCTACGAGTCGACGAATGAGTTGACCAGCGCCAAAATCCCATCACCGTAGTGTGTCAGCTTCGCCTCTCCGATACCTGGGATCTCCAGGAGCTCCTCCGGAGTCGTCGGCTGCTGCTCCGCGATTGCTAGAAGGGTCGCATCGGAGAACACGACAAACGCCGGCACGGACATCTCCTTGGAAACCTCCAGGCGCCACGCCCGAATTGCCTCCACCAGTTGAGGATCCGCAGTCACCGGGCATTCCTCGCAGCGCCCAGAAATGCGCTCGGCATCCGTATACAGCGGCTTCGTGCACCCCTTGCACTGGCGAGTCTTTCGTTTCGCTCGCCGAGACTGCGGATTCGCCTGCGCGGAACTATGATCAGACACACCAATCTCGAGGCCGTCGAGGAAGCGGCTACGTTGACGAGTCTTTCGGCCGCCCTCTGCTCGCGCGAGCGACCAGGACAGCTCCAAATGCTCGCGAGCTCGGGTGATGCCCACGTAGAACAGGCGACGTTCCTCTTCGATGGCCTCGGTCGCTTGAAGCGGGGAATGCTCGGCCTTCTTCAGTGCGTGTTGGATGGGCAACGCGCCGTCGGTAAGCCCGACTAGGAACACGGCGTCCCACTCGAGCCCCTTTGCCGCGTGGAGGCTGGCGAGAGTCACCCCCTGCACCGTCGGCGGATGTTTTGCCTGTTGACGCGTGTGCAGCTGCCCCAAGAGAGCCTGGATATTCAGCTCCGGGTTCGTGTGGACGAGGTCTCGACAAAGATCGAACAGCGCGCTGAGCGACTGCCAGCGCTCCCGAGCCCCGGCCCCCTCCGGCTCCTCCGGGGTCAGACCAAGACCCGCAAATACCTGCTTAACCTGAGCAAGCAAATCCTTTCCCTGCAAACGGACAACTGCTGGGGAACGAGAGACCCGCACGAGCGCAGAGATGGCATCGCGAATCTCGGGGCGCTGGTAGAACCCATCGCCGCCGCGTACTTGATAAGGCACGCCCATCTCCGACAACGCCTGCTCGAAGACAGCAGATTGGGCGTTGATTCGGTAAAGAACTGCGATTTCGGATGCCTGCACACCCGAATCAATCAGACGCTTGATAGTCCGAGCGGTGGCGCGCGCCTCCATCGGTTCATCGTCGTACTGGTTGAAAGTGGGCTCAGGCCCTTCCGGGCGCTGCCCAACCAGTTTCAAACGCGACCCGGCGATACGCCCCTTCGCTTGACCGATAACTTCATTCGCGAGCTCAACAACCTGCGGCGTTGAACGATAGTCGCGCTGAAGGCGCACGACCGTGGCCTCGGGATAGTCCCGGGAGAAGTTCATCAGATAGTGCGGAGTCGCTCCGGTGAAGGAGTAAATCGTCTGGTTGGCATCGCCGACTACCGTGAGGTTGTCGCGCTCGCCCAGCCACGCGTTGAGAACTCGCTGCTGCAGGGGCGTGACGTCCTGGTACTCATCGACGACGAAGCATCGGTACTGGTTTCGGAATTCCTCCGCCACGGCACGTGAATTTTCCATCGCACCCGCGGTGTGAATTAGTAGGTCATCGAAATCTAGCAGCAGCCCATCGGGGGTCGTTTTGATGTCCTCATATGCCCGGTAGCAGTCGATTACTTTGCTGGCCGCGATTGGAGCTGTACGCCCGTGCTTCTTCAACGCGTCCGCGTACTGTTCTGCTCCCGCCAGTGTGGCCTTTGCCCACTCGATCTCGCCCATGACATCGCGAATGGTTTCCTTGGAGCCGTCGAGTCCGATGCGACGTACGGCCTGCGCGACGACTCGAAACTTCTGGTCGTCCAGCAGCTTCCAAGGCATGTCGCCTGCCACTTGTGGCCAGAAGTAACGCAATTGGCGCAGTGCCGCTGAGTGGAAAGTTCTAGCCTGTACGCCCGGGGTTCCCATAGCGGCGAGTCGATCACGCATCTCCCCTGCCGCTCGCGACGTGAAGGTCACCGCCAGAATTTTCTGCGGCTGCACAAAGCCCTGGTCGATGAGGTATTTGATTCGATGCGTAATCGTTCGGGTTTTACCCGTACCGGCACCTGCGAGGATACATACTGGCCCCATCGGTGCCGTCGCTGCTTCCCTCTGATCAGGGTCCAGGCCAGAAAGGTATTCCGGCATGTTATCGCGCTCCGTCACCGAGTAAGTCCCCCTCGTATCTCTAAAAATCGTGGATTATTCGAGTCGCATGCCGTTACCCGCCGAGACTTACTCGTCACTGCTGTAGACGCGACGCACGTACAGCAGCCGGTCACCGGGTTCCACCGACTCGCACTCGGGTGAATCAATCCGGTAGAGCTCACCAGAACGCACGACTCCCAGGGCGATATCAGCGAGGTGCCTCGGGCTGGCGCCAATCTCTTCCTCAGTAACCAGGCGCTCCGCAACAGAGAATCCTTCGTCCGGGCTGAGTAGATCTTCCATCATCTCCACAACGGACGGGGTCACTGTGGCCAGGCCCAGCATTCGGCCGGCGGTTTCCGAGGAAATCACTACTTGGTCTGCTCCAGATTGAGTGAGCAAGTGGCGGTTTTCAGACTCTCGCACAGATGCAACGATGGATGCTCCAGGAGCAAGTTCACGTACGGAGAGAGTAACGAGCACCGCGGTGTCGTCCTTATTCGGGGCGATGACTACCGAACGAGCCCTTGGAATTCCGGCGAGTTTAAGCACATCTGATTTCGTCGCCGAACCGTGAACCGTCACAAGCCCTTGGTTGGTAGCGTGCTCGAGCGCCTGCTTATTCGTGTCAATAACCACAATTTCGGCGGGATCAACGCCGTCGGCAAGCAGAGCGGCGATGGCGGAACGGCCCTTAGTGCCGTAGCCGATAACAACGGTGTGATTGCGCAACTGTCTCCTCCAGCGCTGAATCTGCAGTGTCTTTCGAGATTCCTGTGTCAAGACCGTCAAGGTCGTACCGACCAAGAGTGCCAGGAACGCAACTCGCAACGGGGTGATAATCAGGATGTTAAAGATGCGAGCCCGCTGAGTCACAGGGGTGATATCGCCGTAGCCCGTCGTAGAAAGGCTGACCGCCGAATAATATAGGGAATCGACAAAGGTGAGATCCTCTGTGTATCCGCCCTTGTCGTAATAAACAACCAGGGATGCAATCAGGAGCAACACTGCGGCGTAATTAAGCC
Organism: Corynebacterium lactis RW2-5; assembly: GCF_001274895.1. Taxonomy (NCBI): domain Bacteria; kingdom Bacillati; phylum Actinomycetota; class Actinomycetes; order Mycobacteriales; family Corynebacteriaceae; genus Corynebacterium; species Corynebacterium lactis. Next base: position 696,360 of record NZ_CP006841.1, on the reverse strand, counting down.
GCCTGACAATTAGGCGCCACGGGTTCTTGGGCGCCGATTCAGGTAGTCCAATGACACCGAGCAACGCGTGATCGGGCAGATCATCGAGCTCGGCCTCATGCCCCGAGGAGTTGCGAACTGGCTCACGCAAAGCGCCCCACTCCCACCTTTCCTAGTGAAACGGAGGCTCCTAACTCAGGAGCTCCTTCATTTTCCTGTCTAACTCTATCCTGCTTGGCAACAGCGCTTCATCCGGCATCAGGGTCTTCCCTGCTCCGACGTAGAAAAACCCTGCGCTGATTTGAGTCGGTGAGATATCGAGCCCCATTTCTTGCAGCCGGTCGGACCAGGCCAACCGATATATTGCCAGCTGTAGAGCCGCGATCTCGAGAGCTTTCCCCTGCGGCGGCCGTCCAGTCTTCCAATCGATGACGGTCCAACGCCCACCAAGGTTGAAAACCGCATCTATGCGCCCAATGATTCTGCGAGCACCAATGGAGATTTCGAAGGGCACCTCGACGTATTCGGGGGTACGGTCGGCCCACTCGGACGCCTCAAAGTTTGCCTGCAGATTACGCAGCTCCCGCTCTGACACCGATTCTTCCTGCTCCAGGAAAACATCGAGCCGGTCAGAGTAGAGGTCTTCGTCATCCAGCAGGCTGTGCGCTTGGAAGCGGTTTTCCAACCACGCGTGAAACGCTGTGCCTCGACGAGCAAATCGATTGGGCTTAAACGGAACCGGCCTCACTTTACGGCGGGCGAAGCCCTCCGGATCGCTCACCAAAGCCTGGTACTCGCTGGTCGACAGGCTCTGCGGCATCGGCAACACGATATCGTCAGCCTTCTTCCTGCGCAGTTCCTCGATAAGAAGTGTTGTCTCGGACTCCCAGACCTGAGACAAATCGTCCTTGATGGGAGCTTCGTCAGAACCATCCTCGAGAAAACGTCGCACATTTCGGGCTGCGGCCTCCACCTGCTCACGACGGTTACCGAGCGTATCCGCCGGCCACAAAGCCCCGTCGATTGCCGGATTATCTGCATCCGCGGAAGTCTCGGAGTCTTCTCCGCCTCCTTCCAGGATTGATTCCTTGGTCACCCACACGTCAATGTGATTGGGGAATTTCTTGGCAATCTTTGTGAAATCATGCGACGGTTCCGTCGATGTTTTGTTCTTCGCTTTGGGGCGAATACTCGCCGTGACAACCAGTTTGCGCTCGGCCCGGGTCACTGCGACGTAGAATAGCCGTTGCGCCTCCTCAACTAGCAACTGGCGGAGCTGGTCTTTGTACTCGTTGAGTGCTTCTTTTAGCTTGGACTGGTTTTCGGCCCCTGAGATGTCCAGTTCCGGTACCCCGTTTACCGTGCTTTCCGACGCCTCCATTTGCGTCAGTGCAGCGTCCACTTCGCCAGGCGAAGATTTCTCTTCTGAAGCATTCTCCTTCGCTAGCGGAGCCACTTCTGCGACCGCGCCCGGCGGCACAATATCCGGCCGACTCAACCAGGATGAAACTTTCGGCTTATCAAACTGAGCTGCAGTTACCCGCGGTACGACGACGGTATCCCATTCCAGGCCCTTCGACTTGTGCATCGTCAGAATGTGGACACAATTCGGTGGAACCTCAACCGGAGCGCGGTCGAGTCCGCCATCGTGGTCGATAGCGAAATCGAGATATCCGAGAAACGCCGAAACATCGTCTGAATTGGTCTGGGAGTACTGTGCGGCGATATCCACGAAACGGTCAATGTGCGCCACTGTGGGACGTGTAATCGCAGTCGCTTCGCCAAATTGACCAGCTGCGGCCTCTACACGAATCCCCAGCTCCTCAGCGATATCTTCGACCAGCTCGGGCAACGTTTTGACCAAGGAGAATCTACGCAGTCTACGAAGGATTGCTCCCAATTCGGCAATTCGGCGCATGCCTTCTTCGGAGTAATTCAGCAGGCGCCCACTGACCATAGGACCATTTTCCGATTCCTGACCGCGAGCGAGCGGCGTGCCGTCACTGAACCGGATATCGGGGTCAGCAATCGCATGGGCCAAGCCGAGAGTTTCGCCGGCTTCCTCGGATTCTTCAACGAGGGCATCTAGCCGTGCAGCGAACTCTTCAAGCGGAGATTTCGGCAGCATCGTATCCGCGGACGAATCATGCCGCTCGCTCTGCCCCACGTTCGCCAGCTGCTGGACTCGAACACGGAGCTGTTCCACGTCTGCTGCCCCAATGTTGAACCTGGGGCTGAGTAGCAGTCGGAGCGTATCTTCGTCGCTGCTCGGGTTAATGAGTACCTTCATCGTCGAGGTAATATCCATCACCTCTGGGAGGCTGAGAAGTCCCGCAAGACCCACAATTACTGCAGGTACACCTCGTTCTGAGAGAGCATCTAGATACGCGGGCGATTCCTCGTTGGTACGCACGAGCACCGCGGCACTGAGGCTCTGGCCGACCGCAGTCCTCTGTCGCATCTCCTCAGCCAACAAGTCTGCGATATAGCCGACTTCTTCCTCTCCCGTACCCAACACGGACAGAGTAACCTCTCCGTCTCCTGCTTTGGGCCCAGCGGTAAGGCGCTCTACCGTACGCTTCTGCCCCGCGAAGGCACTGTCGGAGAGGGAATTGGCGAGGTCCAGAACTGTAGCTGGGTTTCGCCACGAAATGGTCAGTTGCTTCTTCTCCGCTGGACTGCCGTCCGACCGAGGGAAATCGCTCACGAACTGGTTGAGGTTCTCTGCAGTAGCACCGCGCCAGCCGTAAATCGCCTGCATCGGATCACCCACTGCGGTCACGCATGCCCCGGAGTACAGAGCTCGGAGGAAGAGACGCTGCGTGTGCGAGGTGTCTTGGTATTCGTCGAGCAACACAACTTTGAACCGCGAGCGTTCGGCGCGGGCGACCTCCTCAAATCGACTGGCCAGTTGTGCTGCTCGCGCCATTTGTGTGGCGAAAGTCGCCAGGTTCTCGGAATCGCATTTCGCTCGCATCTGCTCCAGAAGCGGTAGCAACTCGAGACGCTGCCTCTGAGCGTCGATTACGTTTTGTAAATCAGTCTGCATCTCCGCCCGCTGCCGCGGGCCTTTTGGGGACTGCTGAATGTTGTGGATGAACGCCTCGGTTTCTTCTTTCGTTTCCAACACCGAGGACAAGTTCGAGTCCATATTCGCACCGAGGTAAATGATTCGCTCTGCGAGCGTTGTCGGCGCTATATCCGATTTAATCGCTTTCGCAGCGAGGGCAATATCCCATGCCAGCTGCCACTGCGTTGCCCCATCAAGAATGCTTACGCCTGGCTCTGTGGGGAGCAATAGGCCGTAGTTCTTTACGATCTCCGAGGCGTAGGCATCGTAAGTTGAAGTCGACGGAGCGATTACTTCCAGCCTTCGCAGAACTTCCGGGCTGGCTTCCGCGCGAAAGTCCCTGGCCCCAGCCAACTGGTGAAGCTGTTGCCGGATGCGCACGCCCAATTCGTTGGCTGCCTTGCGGGTAAAGGTTAGGCCGAGTACTTCCTCCGGACGAACGTAGCCGTTTGCGACCAGCCATACGACTCGCGCCGCCATTGTTGCGGTCTTTCCGGCGCCGGCGCCCGCGACCACGAGCATCGGCTCAAGTGGCGCACCGATGACTGCCGCTTGCTGCTCTGTCGGGGGAAATGCCTGCCCCATCATCCGCGACAGGGTAATCGGATCAATATCCTTCATCTTCGACTCCATGTCTATCGCTGTCCCTCTGCAGCTGGGCATGCTTTTCGCAGTGAGCAGAACTTGCAATGGTCACCCGCGATTGCGAAAGCCTTGGGCCCCACCACGGATTCTGCCGCCTTTTTCACCCTTTGCTTCCATTGATTAGCTTGCTCTTCGGTCAGTTTTGCCTGTTCCCGGGTGGCAATGGACCCTTTAGCGGGCTTTCGCGGATAGACCAAGTACGCCCCGGAGGTGTCCACGCCATCGCCGCTGACAATCTCGGTGCCTTTTGCGCTGTGGATCAGCTGTCCGCAGGACAGCGCGAGTTGATACGTTGCCAGCTGTGCGTGATCCTGCACCTCTTCCTTCGAAGCAGGGTTCTTCGCCGTCTTAATGTCGACGATTTGCAGAGCACCATCAGAATCTGCAATCAGCCTATCGATCCGGCCAACAATCGTGACGTCTTGATTCAACGCCACCTTGACCTTTACCTCAGACCCCATATCGTTCTTCGCCGAGATCCAGTGATCCCATGCGTGCAAGGCTTCCACCCAGCGCTCTATCTCCTGGTTTCGTCTCCATTCAGGGTCCCCAGACAAATCTGCAAACACTCGGCGAATTTCCTCTGTCGCCTCCGGCACCGATACGCCCTTGGAAATTGCTTCGGCCGCCAGGTGGAAGACCGAGCCCAGATGCATTGCCTCGCTCGGTGAAGATTTGTCCATCATCGCCTTCAGCGGGCACTTGAGCGCACTTTCAATTTTCGAAGGATTAACCACAATCGGCTTGCCCTCAATCAGTGCAACATCTGTAGACGGAGGTCGCAAGCCCCACCAAGAATTCGGGTGAGCCCCCGGGACTTCCTCTTTCGCCAACCGAGCCAGCTGCCGAGCCGCTTGCCGACGGCGAGTCTCGGTTTCTTCAGGAGACACTGCCGCCGCTCGCAACTCGGCCAACAGGGATTCCAACGATAGGACGCGGAGAGTCTGCTCATGGGAATTTCCCGATAGCGTGTCCGTGCTCTTACCGTCACTTTCGGCATCGCCATCGTTCTGGCCCACCGCGGTATTCACGACGGTTTCGACATTCACGATCGCTTCGGGGAAGGCCTCTGCCAACTCGTTGACGAATGGGCTGGGGACACCGACCTCGTCCGGAGAATTCACCGCAGTTATGAGCAGCTCGTCGGATGCACGGGATACCGCGACGTGCATCAGGCGACGTTCTTCCGCGAGCTGATCCGCCATCGCCACAACATACTCGCTGGGGGCGATTCCGTGGTCCATCAGGCCAATGAACTGGTCCTGTTTCATAACAGAGCCCGTGACCCCGAAATTCGGCCACACGCCTTCCTGGACACCTGCCACGACTACTACGGACCATTGCCTCCCCAGCGCAGCGTGAGCCGATAAGATTCGGACCGCATCCCGCTCGATTCCGCTGCGATCCCGCGTCCCGATTGGTAGCTCCTGCTCTTCCACCGAGGTGATGAAGCCGCTCAATGAAAGCTTAGGGTTCAGCTCCACACTGTCGCCTGCGAAATCGAATAGCGCCATTACCGCGTCCAGGTCCCTATCGGCCGATGCCCCAGCGGCTCCACCTCGCAGCGACGCCGCAGTGAGGTGCTCCGCGAGCCCGGTTGCGCTCCACAGCGCCCACAGTGTCGATTCCACCCCGCCGGCAAGTGCCTCCCTGCCCTCTTTGAGAATTGCCAACGGTACAGCCAGCGCTTTCTGTTCCCTCTCCGCAAGCTGCACTATAAGAGCCTGTTGCGCCGAACTCAGATGATCTGCCCGCAGCAAGCCAATAAGCTGCTGCTGAGCTGCTGCTCCGCCCAAATCTGCGCGACGAATTCCGCGAAGCAGTCGTGCTTTGATAATTGGATCCATGTTGACCAAGGGCCCCGCGAGAAACTCATCCCATTCATGATCCTGCAGCCGGTTTTCGGTCGCCTTAGCCGCAACTAGCAGAGAGCGAACCAGGCGCTGCTGGCTTAGCACTACATCCGTGGGATCAACTTGGACAGGAACTCCCGCCCGCGATAAGGCTCGGAAGAGCGAAGTTTCCCCCGCTCCGGCACGGACAATAACAGCCATGTCCCGCCACGCAATTCCTCGCTCTGCATGCGCCCGGCGCAAATAATCCGCAATAGTTCCGCGCTCCGCCAGCGACGTCGGCAACGTGGAGATGCGCACCGAGGCGTGCGCTCTGCTCACTTTCTGCTCTGCCGGTTTTTCTCGTTCGACCATCCCCGCAGATTCAATGCCGCGGTAGGAGGGAGGCTTCGGCAGCTTCTGTGCCACGGCATTGGCCACGGCCGCCACTTCCGGGCGGCACCTGTACGAATGCTGTAGCTCAATTACCTGGCCGGATTCGCCCCGGCCTGCATTGCGAAGATACTCATTGCTCGCTCCACGAAAGTGAAATACCGACTGATCCTCATCCCCCGCAATCACGGCTACCGCCGCCTGCTCGACAAAGCGGTGGACAAGGCGCGCAGACTCCGGAGAGAGATGCTCCGCATCGTCTATCAGAACAATTTCCTTGCCCCATCGCGAAAGGACCGACGGGTCTAAATCAATTTCCGCCAGTGCCTTGGTGACAAGCTCCGCAGCGTTCAAGCTCGGTTCCCATGCGAGACGCATGGTCTGCTGATACTCATCCATAAATTTTCCGGCGGCGACCCACTGCTCAATACCCTCTTCTTCCCCTAGTTTCTGGAGATCCGAACCGTCTAGACCGCGTTCCGCCGCTCGCAGCAGAAAGTCACGGACAGCTCGTGCCATCCCCAGATAGGACAAAGCCGGGCGTAAGGACTGCGGCCAGTAGCTGCCCCCATCCTCAGCATGGCCCGCCAGCAATTGTCGAACAACCGCATCCTGGCGGGCGCCTGTGGTCAACGATGGCTCCGGCTCACCCCGTCCTACCGCCGCATCCCTCACTACGGCGAATGCCAGAGAATGCAGGGCGCGTACCATGCCACCGGGCCCAGCGCCCTTCAACCATTCCGAAGAGTTCTCCCCCGCCGACTCCGCATGATGGGCAGCCAAACGCGCATCTACGTTTTTGCGCAGTTGCGCCGCCGCCTCTTTGGACTGCGCAATTACTAGTATCCGTTCCGCGGGGACTCCGGCCAGCATGTAGTCCACGGCGAGATCCACCAACAAAGAGCTTTTTCCCGTGCCCGGCCCACCCAAAATCCCGACAACGGGCTGCCGCGATACGCTACCGCCAACGACCAGGCCCGGGTTTAGCGATGGCAATAGCAACTCAGCCTCAGTGCCCCGCCAGGACCGCGCCGAAGCCAGCCCTCCCTGGACAAAACGGACTTTCGGCATCCCCTCTAGCTTCATGCCATACATTGTGACACAACTTGCGGACAGGTATCGCACTTTTGTTCGAATATGAGCGAGAGTAGGCCGATAGCCAGGAAAAACCCCGCGGGAGAGGTTGCCCCCCCCCTGCGAAAGAGTCAACACTGAAAAAGACGCCGCCTAGCCCCCGCCCGCCACTAGCCTCCGACGAATGCGCGAACCAGAGAGGCCGCTCGGGCCAAACCTCGGTATGCACCCGGCTGCGACTCGGGGTGCACTGCATGGACAAAGAGTCGGTAACAAGCCGCACGCACCAAGAGAGGCCCAAAATCAGGCAGATGGTCGAAGCGACGAAGCAATTCTTCGTCTGCACCCATCATCGACAAGCTATCGACTGCCGTAAGCGCGGCGGTCCACCCACGGACATGCCATGCCGGCACGATATCCGTGAGAATCGGCGCCGTGGAGCCGTCGTAAAGCAGGGTGCCCACAACATCTGCGTGGCAGATCTGCACATACTCTGCGGGGACGACAAGCTCGTCGCGGTGCGCGAGCAAATCGCCGGCGGTAGTCAGGGCCTCGGCGCAATCGGAGCGCGGGATACTGTTTGGGTCTAGAACCTGCTCGAGTAGCTCGATAGGATCTGCTGCCCAGGAAGCGCGATCACAGGTCACGAATAAGTCCGGCTTCCGATCGACGAGGAACTGGGGCCGGGAAATTCCCGCCAGCGATTCCTCGATACGAGCCGCGGCGACAATGGTTTCGTCCGCACGCGGGACTAGCTCCCCACCTACGAAATGACGCGCCTGCCAACCTGCGAGTATCTGGCGACCATCTGAGGTTCGTACTGAGCTGGCAACCCGCACGCCGTCAATGTCCGCGGCATCACGTAACTTCGCTGACCACAGCGCCTGTGCCGGATTGTGCACGGGAGACAAGACGATTGAGCCGTACACCCACCCGTTATCCCAGGCACGACCCGCTCGCGTAGGTTCGCCCTTCGCCCCGAAGGCGTCAAGGACATGCTGCGGAGGGGTCTTCAAGTCTGCCGGCATGAGTTCGGCTACCTCGCTTCCTGAGTCGGTGCCGCCTGCTTATCCTGCGGCCCCATCGGGTACGGCCATCCATTTGGAGCGCACTTCTTGCCGTCTGGAGCATAGACCTCGTTGGGGTCAATGCGATGCAGCTCATCATTAGACAGGCTGAGCGTCTGCTGCATCATGATTGGCGCCATTGCGCCATCAACCGCACACGGCTCGTGCGAGGCATACCCCAGACCGTGACCGACCTCGTGATTCACAAGGTACTGGCGGTAGAGTCCCAGGTCACCTTGGAAAGCAATAGTCCCTCGCGACCATCGCGCATTGTTCACGATGACGCGGCCGGGCTCCCCATCCGACTGGCCAGAGATAAAGCAGGACGTCTCCATCCCGAGGGTATTTCCGCAAATCTGATGCGCGGTCTCGGTCGCCACAAGCTGAATCAGCATGGTGGGTTTACGGTCCTTTTTCACGGCTTCGAAGGAGTAGCGCTCATCAGCAGTCCAACCTCGCGGATCGGCGAAGATTGCGTTTACAGTCGCAGCGAAGGCATCACCACCGCCACTGAGAGTCGCATCCACTGTGCTTTCCACCTCAACGGCGTAGGCCACCGGCTTCTCGGAGCCCTTCCCCACCTTTGGCTGGGGCAGCGAAACTTCCTTAAACTCCCCCGAGGACTTCTCCGCAAACGGAGGGCCCGGCGGCAGATCCCCCACCTCAAAACTGGAGTTGTACTTCTCAGCCGGGATAGGCCCCGGCTCACCGCTTCTCTCCTCGCTTGCCGACGACTCCATGGTGGCCTGCCCCTGCGTCGATCCCTGAGATGGGGCAAAGATATCGAACAGAATGACGGCCGTAAGCACGACAAGAACGGGGATGGCGTAGGCGCGCCATCCCCACTGCCTAGCGATGTGAACGAGAAACGGTTCCTGCTGCATTAGGCGAAGAAGCCGACCTTCCGGTCGGACACGCTACCGGTGCGGACGTAAGCGACCTTTTCGGCCTGCACGAGATAGGTCTGACCGGAGCCATCCGTCAGCTCGATAACCCCCTCACCGGCTTGCAGCTTGGCGACAATGTCTGCCTTCTTCTCTTCCCCACCGGAGACGTTTTCAATGCTGAGCTCGCGAGTGTTGGCTACGAATCCAATAGTGATATCCATAGGTGACATCATAACCATTCTCAAAGAAGCTAGGATTAACCCTGAACTGATAAATCGATTGTTTTCCTGAATATAAGGAGTCGCCGTGGCAGTGTCCCCGTCCCCGACATTCGTCGAACTGGGAGTCGCAGCCGAGATTTGCGATGCGCTGGAGGGCCAGGGCATCACCCGCACTTTTGCTATCCAGGAGCTGACACTGCCCCTGGCGCTCGACGGCACCGATATCATCGGCCAGGCCAGAACCGGCATGGGTAAAACCTTGGGATTCGGAGTCCCCCTAATCGACCGCGTTTTTGACGATGCTCGAATTCCAGAACCGGACGGCACCGCGCGCGGTCTGATTATTGTCCCCACGCGCGAACTGTGCGTCCAGGTCGGCGAGGATCTTCACCACGCCGCGGCATCCACGAACCTTCGCATCTGCACCATTTATGGCGGGCGCCCCTACGATGAGCAGATTGAACAGCTCGAATCCGGTGTCGACATTATCGTCGGCACACCGGGGCGCCTGATTGACCTTTATCAGCGCGGCAGCCTCGAGCTATCGGGCGTTGCAGTTCTGGTTCTCGACGAGGCCGACGAGATGCTAGATCTCGGCTTCCTCCCGGATATCGAGAAAATCCTCGCTGCGGTACCTCAGGAACGCCAAACAATGCTCTTTTCCGCCACGATGCCGGGGCCGATTCTAACCCTGGCACGCACTTTCATGCAGCGGCCGGTACACATCCGCGCGGAGTCTGGCGAGGAAGAAGCTACTGTCCACGAGACAACGAAGCAGGTCGTATTCCAGTCTCACCAGATGGATAAGGTCTCGGTTATTGCCCACATCCTGCAGGCTAAGGGGCGCGGTCGCACCATTATCTTCGCCCGCACCAAACGCGGAGCAGCTTCCGTCGCAGAGCAACTGGGAGAACGTGGATTCCTGGTCACCGCGGTCCACGGAGACATGGGCCAACCCGCTCGAGAGCGCTCCCTCACCGCGTTCCGCACCGGCGACGTCGATGTTCTAGTAGCCACCGATGTCGCAGCGCGCGGCATCGATATCGATGATGTAACGCACGTTATTAACCACCAGGTTCCGGACGACGAAATGACTTACGTCCACCGCATCGGCCGCACTGGCCGCGCCGGACACAGCGGTGTCGCGATCACCCTTGTGGGCTGGGACGAGCTGCAGAAGTGGAAGATGATTTCTGACTCGCTGAATCTGGACATGGCGGAAATCCCCACTTGGTTTTCTAACTCACCCGAGCTGGCCGAAGCCCTGGACATCCCCGAGGGAGTCGAAGAAAAGGTAGGGCCTTCCCGTCCGGTCCTCGGAGCCCGTCCACCGCGAGGCCGCGACGGCAGGGGTGACCGTCGTAACCGAAGTGCCCGCGGTGCCCGCGACGGCGGAGACGGCCGCAGGCCTCGCCACGGGGATAGGAGGCGACGCCGTTAGGCGTCTTTAACAGTGCCGAAAAGAGCAACGCAACCTTCAAGGCAATTACCTGGGCATGCATGTTCTCCTGCGCCCAAACATCGAGACCGCCGACTCCGACGCAATCGTGTCGCGTCGGCCTCGATTGTTGCTGCGGTCGCATTAGTTTCCGGCTGGACATGGTGGACCGCCCCTGTGCGGGGAGTCGACCGCACCCAAGTTCCCGGCGCAACAGCCGCAGCGGCCGCGAGAGTGCAGGCCCCTGCAGCAAACGACCCCGCGTCGATGCCCGTGAGCCTGGCTCCGCAATGGTCGACCAAGGCGGATTTGGCGACGAAGTCTGACGCTGTAGCCCAGGCACCGATTGCCATTGAGGATTTGATTGTCATCCCCGAAAGCCAAGGGCTGCGCGCATTGGATGTCCAGACCGGCGAGGAACGCTGGCACTATAGGCGCGACATTGACCTGTGCGCACTTTCGTCCAGCGACGGTTTGATTTTCGCAACGTTCAAGGGGCCCGCGGGATGCGGTGAAACGGTGTCCCTGCAGCCGGCCACCGGCGAGTACGTTGCTACCCGCCGCTCCGTCGCCCCCGACCAGCCTGCGACAATTCGGTCCAATACATACGCAGGTATCTACAGCGAACGATTCCTGGAGCTTTGGCGCAATGACCTGGTTCGGGTGGTCGAGTATGGAGACATCCCCGCGGCCGCTGAACCTAAATTGCAACCTCACCCGGAATGCTCCATTATCAGCGCACTCACCCGTGTGGAATTCCTGGCGGTGCTCAACGATTGTAGCGGGCAGGCTCGCCTCGTACTGCAGGACTCCAAGCCGGAGGAATCGCGGAAACCTGAAGTTGCCGCCGATATCGAATTGGGCAGAACCGTCCCGGGGATGCGGTTAGCTGCGGTCGGCCAGGATACGGCAGCCGTCGTCAGAGGCACCGAGATCCTTTCCTACCGTAGCGACGGAACGCTCCTGAGCAGTACCCCCCTGCCTGCGAACTCACCCGAGGCAAAACCCGTCTTGCCAGCGCAGGACGACACCCAGCTACCTCGGACCCCCTACACCGCGGACCTCCCCCACCACATGACGTGGTTTTCTGCGGCGGGACTCATCGGATTCAACCCGAACGAGCTCGATCAGGCTTTCGTTTTCCCGGAGGCCACCGGAACCCCCGCCCCCTGGGGCAAGCACATCCTCATGCCCGTCTCAAACGGTATCGCAGTGATTGACGGAGACGCGCTGAGAGTCATCGGTACACTGCCGCTGCCTGCCGAACTGCAAGCGGGTGGGACCGACGGACCGTCGGCAAGCGAACAGGGCCCCACTGCCCTTGCTGTAATCGGAGACACGCTCGTTGTGCAGCGTGGTAAAAATGTCAGTGCGCTGCGGATTATCGCCTAGCGGCAGCTACATCGACCTTGCCGCCCAGTCGACGGCCTTGGGGTTAAACATGCAGAATAGCGCGGCGATGGCGCATAGGGCAGTCGGGATTGCCAGGCTCAGCGCCCCCGAGGTGAACATGTAGTACGAAACGCCGGCCAGGCAGAGGTTCAGCATGATAATCGGACCTCGCCCCCAGCGGGCCCCGCGCAGCAGCATTACCGCGCCGGCCATAACCGCGCCAAAGATCAGAAAAAACCACAGAGCAGTGCCCCAGCCCGAGATGACCGCAGCCTGGTCTCGGTACCCCATAAGGTCACGGACGACGAGGAACACCCCGTAGCCCAGCCCCAGAACGCATTCTGCGATTCCAATCCATGCCCCGGCCAGCACCGATTTCGGCGCCGCGATACCCACGGAGCCCGCCTGCTGCTGAGATTCCGAAGCGGAACGAGATGAAAAATTTCGCGAGGAAGTCACGGCTTACATGTTAGCCACGCGCACACCTGTCCATGCATTACCCTTGGCGTGTGCGTGCGCTGCTTATTTCTAACCCAAACTCGACGACGAACACCCCGGCCGCGATGAAAGACATCGTGACCGCACTTCGCTCTGTCGAATCGCTGATCATCAAGTCCGTCTTGACGGCATACAAGGGCCACGCTACAGACATCGTCACAGGCCTGACTGCGAAGGATTTTGACTACGTCATCTGTCTCGGCGGCGATGGTACTGTCAACGAGACCGTAAACGGAATGCTCGGATCGGACCCGTTTTCTGCGCCCGCGGCAGATGATTTGCCCACACTCGCCATCGTCCCGACGGGCAGTGCCAACGTTCTCGCGGGTTCGCTGGGCATTCCGCGCAACCCCGTCGACGCCGCCTGGTACGTGGCGGGACTTATTAGCCGCGGTATACGCAGCTCCATCAGCATCGGTCACGCGGCGGACCGCTGTTTCGTAGTCAACGCCGGCGTCGGCATCGACGCTGAGGTAATCGCCACAATGGACGGACTTCGCAGCGGAGGAACGCGAGCTTCCTACTTCCGATACCTGCCGGAGGTCTACCGAGCCTGGCGCGGCATCCAGTCCAACCCACCTCGAATTAGCGCAACAGTCGACGGCCGCGAACTGGGCCGCGACATCCCAATCGCTATTGTCTCCAACGCGAATCCCTGGACCTTCCTCGGCGATCTTCCTGTGGTGACCAACCCGAAGATGTCTGTCCACTGCGGCCTGGGGTTCTACGGAGTCACTTCCCTTCAAGGGATTGCGGGCCTGGTCACCGCGGCGAATCTGGCCGGGGCTCTCACGGGGCTGCGAGATACCTTCCGAGTGCCGGAGCGAGAGATCCGCGCGGACGACGCGCAGGAAGTTCATTTGGAAACCAGCCGCCCGCTGAAGTTCCAGCTCGACGGCGAGTACATCGACGAACGCACCGAGCTTCTCATCAGGGTCAAGAAACGGGGAATCAATGTCGCCGCGCTTGCCGACGACTACACTGCCTCGCGTTTCACCAAAACCGTGGCGTCCCGCCCGGTGGAAGAACGCCTTTTGAATATGCTCGGCAAGCGCGTGATAGACAGGCTCCGGAGAAGGTCCCGGCAGTCCTAGGGGAGGTACTTGGCCAGGGCCACATACACCTCCACGGCCGCTTTAACCAAAACGGCCAATTACCCCCACAAGCGGCTACTCTTGACCTGGCTTTTTAACCTAAACTTCACTTTCTTGTGAGCTTTAGCACTTTTATTCATTTTCCTCTTTACGAAACTGCAATCACATGTAATCATGTACTCGTCAGCGGGACAGGCAAAAGACCTACTACTTAAGTACCTTGAGCCAGTCCTGCATTTTTAGGCCCTTATTTCGATAGCCGGCCGTTATCCCGCATGCGGATAATCACCGGACTTCACCTCGTTTTAGAAGCCTAAAAGCCAGAGAAATTCAGGCAATGAACCCCCGATTTCGCAGTAGTTGCCGAAATCCATTCCTGCTTTTCTCGCCCGCACGAACTATTTCGCCCACACCCGGGCCAGTAACTTTTACTAGGAGATTGTCATGGATTGGCGTCACAAGGCCGTATGCCGCGAAGAGGATCCGGAACTTTTCTTCCCGGTCGGAAACTCCGGCCCGGCTCTGGCACAGATTGCAAAGGCAAAGGTCGTCTGCAACCGTTGCACCGTTACCTCCCAGTGCCTCGCTTGGGCACTCGAGACCGGCCAGGATGCCGGCGTCTGGGGTGGCATGAGCGAGGACGAGCGTCGCGCGCTCAAGCGCCGTCGCAACCGCGGACGCGCACGTCGCACCCGCGCCACCGTCTAAAAGAATCACTCTGATTAAAGGGGTTACACGGCGACCGTGTAATCTATACCGGTTGAAACAGTTGACCCGATAGAAGGAGGGCTGAGCGCATGAGCAAGCGTGGCCGTAAGCGCAAGGACCGTCGCAAGAAGAAGGCTAACCACGGACGTCGTCCGAACAGCTAAGTCGCACTTAAGCTGCAGCCTGCCGATTCATTTCGGCCTTGATTATCTCCGCCCCGCACCTGGAGCCAGCCTCTAGGACGCGGGACGGGGATTTTCTTTTTCTACTTGCCTGCCTGGCGTTTTGTCTCTGTCGGACGGCGAGGAGTAGGGTTAAATTCGTTGCCAAGGGGTGCTCCATTAGCACCAACCAAGGTAGCTGTTTCGGGGCTATAGCTCAGTTGGTAGAGCGTTGCGTTCGCAATGCAAAGGTCAGGGGTTCGATTCCCCTTAGCTCCACCAAAAATCCGCACCGGGTTCGGCGGTTACGCCGACCCGGTGTTTTCTTTAGCCCGGCGGCGAGCCCCACCGCCGCGCTAGCCCCGCCGGTAGTCCACCGAGGTATAGGAAACGCGGATTCGGGTAGTAATGCGCCGCCGCAGCTCAGCCGGCGCGGACTGCTGGCAGCAACGGCGAAGCAGCTGGCGAATGGCCTGTTCGGATCCGAACTCCTCGAGGCACTGCGGACACTCGTGAATGTGTTCGTCGAGGAAGCGGCGCTCATCGGGATCACATTCCCCGTCCAGGAAAGCGTGCAGACGGCGGTGGACGTCCTTACAGAATTCGCTGTCGCATCCACCCGTAGCCGAATGGTCTGGGGCGTGAGCGTGCCCCTTCTCGTCACCGGTGTCCTTGCTCATCGCGGAGATTCCTCCTTCTGCTTCTTCTCTTCCCTCAAGAAGCCGCGTTCCACAGCTACGTTGTGCAACGCCTCTCGGAGTTGTTTTCTTCCACGGTGCAACCGACTCATCACCGTACCGATAGGAGTGTCCATAATTTCGGCAATCTCCTTGTACGGCAGCCCTTCGACATCTGCGTAGTAAACCACCATGCGGTAGTCCTCTTTCAGGTCCATCAGGGCCTGCGAGATTTCATCGTCGGGGAGCTTGGCCAGCGCTTCGACCTCTGCGGAGCGCAACCCCATCGACTCGTGCGAGGCGGTCTCCGCAATCTGCGAATCGGTGATGTCATCCGTCGCGTACTCCGCAGGGCGACGCTGAGCCTTGCGGTAATTGTTGATGTAGGCGTTGGTGAGAATTCGGTACAGCCATGCCTTCAGGTTCGTGCCCGGCTTGTAGGAGCGGAAGCCCTGGAAGGCCTTCATGTAAGCGTCCTGGACCAGATCCTCGGCGTCCGCCGGATTCCGAGTCATGCGCAGCGCCGCGCCGTAGAGCTGGTCCAGCAGAGGCATAGCATCGCGCTCGAAGCGCTCCGCAAGCTCCGCGTCCGACTCATCGGTACGTACCGACGACGTTGCTGTCTGATCACCTGACATGCCCCTAATCCTAGTTCATCGCACGCCGCACGCATGGCACAGCCGTCTGCGCAGCGACTTAAGCATTCGCGGGCATCCGCGCGGAGGCTGGTTCTTCGCGCGGAGCTGAAACGAATGCGATAACACCGTTCTGCGGGTTTTGTGCCACGATGGGGCTCATGTCGAAGAAGTCCACAAAGAGCTCGAAGAAGTCCAAGAAGAACGCCTCCTACGGCGCAACACCCGCCATTGCCGCATGTCAGAAGGCCGGAATCGAGTTCGAGGTGCACCAGTTTCCCCACGGTGACGACAATTTCGGCGAAGAGGCCGCGTCCTGGCTCGAGGAGCACCTCGGGGTCGAGCCCGAGCGCATCTTCAAAACCCTCATCATCGAGCTCTCCGGCAAACGCACGGGTCTTGCAACGGCGGTCGTGCCCGCCACGGGAATGCTCAATCTGAAGGCTGCCGCTGCCGCGCTAGGTGCGTCCAAAGCGGCGATGGCTGACCCGCACGAGGCCAGCAACTCCACCGGCTACATCCCGGGAGGAATCTCCCCTCTCGGGCAGCGCCGTCGCCTGCCCACCGTCATCGACGAGTCCACCACACTTTTCGACACGGTTTTCGTCTCCGGTGGTCGCCGCGGTTGGGACATCGAGCTCTCCCCCGCAAACCTGGCCTCGCTTACCGACGCTGTCGTCGCCGACATTGCCCGCTAGTCAGCGTTAGAGCAGCTGCGTCTGGCCTCCGGGGTCGTCGAGAAGGTGCGGCCCGTCGTTGGCAACGTTGCCGACAGCGCGCCCGACTTCCCGGACCGTCAATTGCGACACCAGGTCCGGAGCGGTCACCCCTACGTCGCCTTCGCTGGCCCAATCGGCCTGGTCGAGCCAGTCGGCGACCTCACCGTCGGCAAGCACACGAGGCATGCGGTGATGGAGATCAGCCAGGTGCCCTACTGCGGCGGTGGTGAGAATGGTGGCGGACACGACGCTGCCCCAGCGCGCCCAGAGCCCGGCGACAGTGAAAACCGGGGCGGAGTGTGTGGGTGCGCCCGGGCCGGAGAGGCTGACGAAGTAGGGCCGACCATCACGCCACTCATACCAGCCATTCATGGGGATCACGCATGGCTGACCGTCACGGAAGGTGGGCTTATCGCGCCAGGTCTCGCTCCGGGCATTGAAGTACGGGGTCGTGGGAATCTCGCGGGCCCAGTGCGGGATGAGTCCCCATCTGACGGTAGCCGCGATAGTTCCCGGTGTCTGTGGGGCTGCGTCTACCTGCTTTGGGCCGCGCGCGAGCGCCACAACCGGCATAGTCGGTCCGATGTTGTAGCGTTCCGAAGGCAGTGGACCATCCGCGATGATTGGGTCAAGCCCATCGATGCGAGAGAGGATGCCCAGCAGTTCCTCCTCGACGGTGAAGGTGACAAAGCGACCACACATGTCTCCGATTGTGCCCCGAAACGGGCGAATCGTGACGAAATCATTGAATATAGCCTGAGCTATGGGCCCCTCCGGTCGAGGTTCCACACCGGTTTGTTCCATAATTGTTTACGTGTGTTCCCAAAATAAGAATTGGCCCGCCCCGACAGTCGACCTTGCTGGAGACCCGGCAGGTAAAAATGCCACCGACGAGGCCCGACCACCGTTCGCCGCGACGGTCACGGTCGGCGGCTCGAAGTCAATCACCAACCGGGCGCTCGTCATCGCAGCACTATCGTCTACCCCCTCGACGATTCACGGAGCTCTGCGCTCCCGCGACACAGAGCTGATGATGAACGCACTCCGGGCCATGGGAACCGAAATTCACGCCAATTCGGACTACGCGGGAGCTCCGAACCACACGCTCAAAATCACCCCTCACAAGCTGCGCGGCGGCGTGGTCGAATGCGGGCTGGCGGGCACCGTCATGCGCTTCGTCCCTCCGATCGCGGCAATCGCCCAGGGCGCGGTCTTCTTCGATGGCGATCCGGAGGCTCGCGTGCGGCCGATGTCCGCTGTCCTCGAAGCGCTTCGAGGACTCGGGGTCCAGATTGACGGCGACCGACTTCCGTTTACGGTCAATCCGCAGGGGCCGAACCGGGGCGCAACATTGGGAGACTCCGTCCAGCCCGAGCACACGCCCGACATTGGCGGCGAGGTCGAGATTGATTCCTCCGCGTCCAGCCAGTTCGTCTCCGGACTGCTGCTGGCCGCACCGCACTACGGTCGTGGGCTCATTCTGCGCCCCACCGGCGAGGTCCCCTCACGCCCGCACATCGATATGACCATCGACATGCTAAACGAGGCCGGGGTCGAGGTGGACGAGCGCGAGGTCTCGACACCCAATGGCCCGCGCACTGTATTCGAGATCCGCCCGACCGAGATTAAAGGACGCACCTGGGTCATCGAGCCGGACCTGTCCAACGCAGCGGCCTTCCTCGGTGCCGCCGCCGTTACCGGCGGAACCGTGACCATCCCGGACTGGCCGGCGCAAACCACCCAGCCCGGCGATCAGATTCGCGACATTCTCTCCCAGATGGGCGCAACCGTCACTTTCAACGAGTCCCCAGACGGCCGTCACAGCCTCACCGTCACCGGCCCGCGCCCCGGCGAGCTGCGCGGCGTTGAGCTCGACATGTCCGCCATCGGCGAGCTCACCCCAACCGTCGCAGCCATCGCGGCCCTGGCAACCACTCCGTCCGTCCTCACCGGCATCGCACACCTGCGCGGCCATGAAACGGACCGCCTCGCCGCGCTGACCACCGAAATCAATCGTCTCGGGGGCAAGGCCACCGAGCTTGACGACGGCATCCGCATCGACCCCGTTCCTCTGCACGGGGGTCTCTGGCATTCCTACGCGGATCACCGCATGGCAACGGCCGGCGCGATTATCGGCCTGCGCACCCCGGGTGTTGTGGTGGAGAACATCGCAACGACCGCAAAGACGATGCCGAACTTCGATATGCGCTGGATGAAGATGCTCGGAATCGACGCTCCGTCGCCCGCAGAGCTGGCTGAACAGGTAGCCCGACAGCTCGACGCCCCCGACGGACCCGCCGGTGAGAATTTCGCGGATAAAGTCTCTAAGGCGGTTGACTAACCGTGGCTGCGCGCAGGCGCGGTGGCCGTCAGTGGGACGAATCGGATATCCGCATTCGCCCGGGAAAAGGCTCGAGGCCCCGCACTAAGGACCGCCCGGCGCACGCCGACGCCCACTGGGGCATGGTGGTCACGAAGGATCGCGGCCGCTGGGGCGTCGTGCTGGATGAGGCTCCGGACATCACCGTCGTGTGCATGCGAGCCCGTGAACTGGGGCGCACAAATATCGTCGTCGGTGACCGGGTGGGCATCGTCGGCGACGTCAGCGGCCGCGAGGGTAGCCTCGCCAGGATTGTGAAGCTGGCAGATCGTTCTACGGTTCTGCGCCGCACGGCCGACGACAACGACCCCTATGAACGTATTGTCGTCGCAAACGCATCGCTACTGCTCATCGTCAGCGCAGTGGCGGACCCGCCACCGCGCACGGGCTTCGTGGAACGCGCCCTTGTCGCGGCATACGCCGGCGGGGTGCGCCCCGTCTTGTGTCTGACTAAGTCGGACCTCGCAGACCCTGAGGAGTTCGCCGCCGAATTCCGAGAGCTAGGCGTCGAGGTGGTGGTCTGTGGCGTGGAGGACGATCTTGCGCCGCTCCGCCAACTGGTCGATGTGCCGGGACGGGTCAGCGCCCTGATCGGCCACTCCGGTGTCGGCAAGTCCACGCTGGTCAATCGCCTAATCCCCGATGCCAACAGGATGACGGGCGCCGTCAGCGGCGTCGGCAAGGGACGCCACACGTCGACCCAGTCTGTGGCGCTGGTGTTGCCCCCGTCGGAAAGCGATGCAGGCGGTGTCTCGAACGGCGGTGGGGAGACAGAATCCGGCGAGGCAGCGTGGATTATCGACACCCCGGGAATTCGCTCCTTCGGCCTGGCCCACGTGACACCCGAGACGGTGCTGGAGGTATTTCCGGATCTTGCCGAGGCGGCGCAAGAATGTCCGCGCGGCTGCACACACCTGGGACCACCTGCGGATCCCGAGTGCGCATTCGACAAACTCGAGGGGGCTCTCTACCGTCGCGCTATGGCGGTGCGCAGGCTGCTCGGAGCGCTGGCATCCAATGAGGATTGGGAGCTAGACATTGAGCGAGACTGACCATCCAGAACCGACAACTTGGGTTCGGCTGTGCATCTATACCTTCGTCATCGGCCTGGCTACGGGCCTCGTCGCAGCTGGCCTGGCGCTGACCATGCACGGCATCGAGTGGTTGGTCTACGGCCAGCACGAGGGCGATCTGGCCGTCGTGACGGACGGGACCACGGGCATGCAGCGCTTCGTGGGCATCGTCCTGGCGGGCCTGGTCGCGGGCCCAGCGTGGGCCGCGCTGAGGAAACTCGCAACGCCTATTGAAAGTGTAGAGGCCGGTATGAACGGTCGCTTGATGCCCGTGTGGGCGACGCTGGCCAACGTAATGCTCCAGATGGCGACCGTCGCCGCAGGTGCTTCGATGGGACGCGAGAACGCGCCCAGAGAGGCCGGAGCAATGATGGCCTCGCAGCTGTCGGAGCGACTCAAGGTAGACCTGCTGACCAGGAGAATCCTGGTGGCTGCAGCCGCGGGCGCCGGGCTCGGCGCGATTTATCACATCCCCCTGGCCGGGGCGATCTTCTCGCTTGAGATTCTCCTCGGCTCGCTGTCCATCACCGCGGTGATGGTCGTGCTGGCCTGCTCCGCGGTGGCGACCGTCACTTCGGGCATCGTCGTGGGCAATAGCCCCCTCTACAACCCAATCGGGCTGTCCGAGGGCTGGGGCAACCTGGGCGCAGCGTTGCTCCTCGGGGTCGTATGCGGTGCCGCCGGGTATGCCTTTCGCTTCGCCAGCTCTCGCGCTTGTGAGAAGGCCCCCACCGGCTGGCATGGTGCCTGGTCCATACCGCTGGCGTTTACCGCGGTGGGCGTGGTGTCCCTGTGGCTTCCTGAGGTACTCGGCAACGGTCGCATCGCAGCGTCGACGGTGCTGTTGGACCGGCCGCTGCTGGGGTTCGCGGTCATGCTGCTCGCGGCGAAAACCATTGCCGTGCTGATGACGTTCCGCTCCGGCGCGGTCGGCGGCGTGCTGACCCCGGGCTTTGCCATCGGCGCGCTCAGCGGCTTCATCGTCGGATGCTTAGTCGAGCCCATCATGCCATCGATTCCGCTGAGCGATTACGCGCTGTTGGGAGCCGCAGCGTTCTTGTCCGCTTCGATGGCGGCTCCGTTCTTCGCGCTGATCGTCACAGTCGAGTTCACCGGGCAGAGCTCGGAGTCCTACCTCGCACTCTTCCTCGCTGCAGCGACCGCCTCCCTAACGGTAGCTATCATCCGCTCCAGCCTGGGACTTCCGCGCAAGCAGCACATGCCCTGGAACAAAAAACCCGCTGCGGAAAGCGCCACGGAGAAGTCTGCGGTGAAACCTGCAGATAAGCCTGCGGAGCCCAAGAAGTCCTAATGCGTCGAGCGCCCCGTGTACGCGCGAACAATCTCACGCACTGACGGGCGCAGGCGTTTAAGCAGACGCAGGCCCGTAGCTAGGCCGCGGCGCGGACTAGCGGTCCCGTCGAGAGCGGTTTCGATTTCCGGATGCTTCCTAAAGGCATCGTTTGAGCGCACCTCCGGCGCGTTATCCGGATCCGCGACGAGGAACCGATCCGGCAGGGATAGCTTCAGTATTGTGCGCTGAACCTGAAGGAACTGCTTCGGGAAGGATCCCGTGTTGTATGGCAAGTCGTACTCACGGCAAATCTCCTGCACCTGCTTGGAGATCTGCGCCAGCCTGTTGGAGGGCATATCCGGGTAGAGATGATGCTCGATCTGGTAGTTCAGATTTCCGGACAAAACTGACAGCGCCAGCCCTCCGTGGAAGTTTGCCGACCCCAGCATCTGCCTCAGGTACCACTCGTTTTTATTTTCGGTGCTGTACTGCTCTTTGGTGAAGGTCTCGGCGTCATCCGGGAAGTGTCCGCAGAAGATTACCGCGTACGCCCACACGTTTCGGGCCAGGTTAGCCATCATATTCGCGAAAGCCACCTGCTTGTAGCGCGGCCCGGAGATTGCCGGAAAGAGGACGTAATCCTTCAGCAACTGCCTGCCGGATTTCGCAAAGACCTCCATCAGCTGGGCGCGGGTCTCAGACCACTCCTTCTTACCTGCGAAGACGCGACCCAGTTCCACGTCGTAGAACGCGACGGCCCACTGAAACAGGCTGGCAAGCACGACATTTGTCGCCGGCTGTAGCAGGGTGGTCGGTTTCCAGCGGCGGTCACGGGTGACGCGTAGGATGCCGTATCCCACGTCGTTGTCCATGCCGATGACGTTGGTGTACTTGTGATGCACGAAGTTGTGCGAATGCTTCCATCCAGACGACGGGCACGAGTTATCCCACTCCCATGTCGCGGAGTGAATTTCGGGGTCGTTCATCCAATCCCACTGCCCGTGCATGGTGTTGTGGCCGATCTCCAGGTTTTCCAGGATCTTCGCCAGCCCCAGTGCGGACACTCCCGCCCAGGTAAATCCCCAATGAGCAGTGTTTTTCCAGCTCTTTGGCAGCAGGTTCAGCCGGTCTAAGGCCAGCCCCGCCGTGGGCACCATCAGCAGGCCGCGTCCGGAGGCCTCCAGCGTGCGCTGAATTCGGATTAGCGTGCGAATATAGCGGGCGTCGGCCTGCCCGAGTGTTTCGCGGTGCTGCTTCTCAATCTCGGTGAAGCGCCTCCCAATCTCCGCTACGTCTTCTTCGGTCAGGTGGGCGTAGGAGGCGATATCGGAAATAGCCATTGTCAAAGAGTCCTTCGCAGTTTCATCGCAGCTTCGCGACGGTGTCTAGATATCTAGGGTGTCTAATTCGTGTATTTTTGGGGCCTGTCATAGGTCGAAAGACACGTCCCCCACCGGCGCACACACGCATGTCCTAATCCGCTCTCCTGCTTCAAAGGTGTCACCGTTGCGAATATCCCGCACCGTTCCGTCGGAAAGCTGCTGAACACAGGTGGCGCAGATACCCATCCTGCATCCGTGCGGCAGCGTTACGCCGATCTGTTCCCCCGCTTCGAGGATGGTGGTCGCACCATCGACGCTAGCGGTTCCCCTGCTGCCGAAGTCCACAGTTCCGCCGGTTGTGCCGGCGCCCGCGCGGTCCACCGCGAAGCGCTCCGTCTTCACTCCGGGGAAGGATTCTTCCAGATCGGACAGCAGGCCTGTGGGGCCGCACGCAAACGCGCTTTCCGACGCCGCCAGCTGGCCAAAGTCCGGAATCATCTCAGCGACGGAGCCGCTATCCAGACGGGTCGCGGTCGCGGTGTCCCACTCGTGCAGCGTGTAGTCGAGGCTGCCCGAAGTAGCAGAGAGGTTTCGCAAGTCGTTAAGGAAGACCGCGTCTTCCTCACCTCGGTAGGAGTGGATGTGCACGACTTCCGAGGAGACTCCTCGGCGCGTTAGGTCCCTCAGAATCGAGATAACCGGCGTGACACCCGACCCTGCAGTAACAAAAGCGATGCGGGCCGGAACCGGCTGCGGCAGATGGAATTCGCCGGCGGGGGCAGCCAGCCGCACCACGGTTCCAGGCTCGGCGTAGGCGACTAGGTGCTGGGAAACAAAGCCCTCTTCGAGCGCGCGGACCGAAATTGTCAACAATCCATCTGCAGGTTTAGGCGCGTTAGTCAGCGAGTACGAACGCCAGAGATACTTGCCCCCGACGTCGACCCCAATCCCGATAAACTGTCCAGCTCGGAAGTCGGTGGGCACACCCCAGCCCGGCCGGATAACCAGCTCCGCGGTCGTCGGCGTGGTGCGGGTGACGGATTCGATTTGGCCGCGCAGACTGCGACGCGACCATAGCGGGTTGACCAGATACGTGTAATCATCCGGCAGCAGTGGCGTGGACAGGTGTTTAAATGCTCGCGACAATGTGCCGATAATGCTCACGCTTAGGCCTCCTCGTCTGGCAGCGAGGGCGCGCGACTAGGACTTGACCTTTTCGCTTTACTTACACCCTCAAAACTTACGATTTCGTAGCCTACGGCGCAGTAGGTTATTAGTCAAGTGCTAAAAACATATTTCTCTTGGAAAGGACACTGGGGGGCATGAAAAAAGGCCGGGCACACAACCCGGCCTTTACTCCCCTCCCCTATTCACTCCGCAGCTTCCCCGCCGCGACGGAACGCATGAAGCCTTTACATCAGCTCGACTACCATGCCCAGCTCTGCGACGTCGTACCACGCGAGCGGAATCTCCAGGGCATCCCCGACAGCCAGCTCCGCGTCCTCGTCCCCGAGATCGGCGGCATCAACGGCGGCGATAGCAGCCTGAACCTTCTCCTCCGACTGGGCAACGTCGATATGCAGCGCCGCGACGTCGGAAAGAGAAACAGGGCCAGTCAGCCGCACAACAGCCTCTCCCATATCCGACTGCGGCTCCGCGTCAACATCCGCGGAGACTACAACGCGGCGCAAAGCGAATTTCGCCCCCTCCGCTTCGGCATCGAGCAGGCGCAGGGAGGCGCGAGAGGCCTCGTCAAAGGCAATATCCGCCAGCTCCTCGTCGTCGCCATCAGTGTAGAAATCGCGCAAGGACTCGGTAACCGCGAATCCCCAACCGCTACGGGCGTGCAGCAAGCGGTCTTCGTTCAGCGATTCCAGCATCGAAAACGTAGCGGGAATGTAAACACGCATTAGAACTCGCCCTCAAGCCCGAGCAAGCCGGCAATCTCCACGACCGCACGGTCGAACTGCTGGTAGAAGACGCCGACCATCCCGTGGGAAACGGCTGCGTGAATGTTCTCGATCGAATCGTCCACGAAGACGCAATCGCGCGCAGGAAGCTCAATGCTGGCGGCAGCAATATCGAAAGCTTCGATGCTCGGCTTCTCGTGCCCGATCTCCCCCGAGAGATTGACGGCATCCACCAGGCCATCATCCTTTAGCTTGCGAATCGGATCCGCACCAGGACCGCCTGGGTCGTTCGAAAGCACAGCGAGGGCCACTCCACCGGCACGGGCCTCAACCAAAAGGTTGCGCCAGCGAGCCTGCTCTTCATCAGTGCCGTCGAGGACGCCACAGTAATCGATAATCATTCCGCGCATGGCAGATATGGTAATGCCCCCGGCAGAAAAATGTGACACCGACTCCAGCGAAAGCGCAAAATTTGTAGCAAAATAGGTACCACCGTGGGGGAAAACACAGAAATTATCGGGATTACAGGGGGGATTAATCCATGAATTACGCAGAACTCGCCATGCACGAGCACCTTGTCCCAGCATCGGGATTCAGGCTTTTGCACACGATTGATATGCGTAGCCGCGAGAAAAATACCCGCGAAATGCACAGCCTGCAGCCGAGGAAAACTGCTCCTCAAATCCAACGTGCCGTGCGCCAAAAGCCACAGAATACGGGTATCGGCGCCGAGGAACGGCGCAGCCTCGGCGGTATCACGCAACTCGTCTTCGACATCGTCGGGGGCCGCAGGCGTATCGATGGCCTGCGCAAAATCAGCGTTGACCCCAAGACGCACGCGGCACTGCTAACGCTTTCCAAGAACACCCATCTCAAGGGCGTCGCGCTGCAATCCTTTCATCCCAGTCTCTCCGTCTCTGGGGCGAAGATCGAGTTCATAGGCAGCTGCAGCATCGGCCCCCGAGTCCGCGCGTTCACCGGCACCTTCAGCCGGCGAAAAGAAAAAGGCTCCCGCACCTGGATGCTCACCGCCTTCCGCGTGATCTAGAAGCTGCCTCTTGCCGGCATCCTTATTAGTCTCGCGAGTGACGGAGGTTCCCAGGCGGGGTAAGCCCTTTAATTCAACAGAATTCGCTTGGTGACGGCCCTTAACGGCGACGCTTGCGGGCGGCCCTGCGGCGCTCGGAGCGGTTGCCCGGCTCGTCGTTGTCGACGCGCTGCTGCTCGGCGCTGCCGTCTTCGCTCGGCCCCGAGTAGGTCATCTGCGTCGGCGAAGCCCCTTCGTCGGTCGGCAGTTCTGCAGGCTGGCTCTCGGCCGAGCTATCGGAGCTCGGTATGATCTGGTTGCGGAGCAGGAAAATCTGGCGCACAGATTCTTCCTTGATGCCGTCCATCATGGCGGTGAACATGTCGTAGCCCTCACGCTGGTACTCCACCAGGGGATCCGCCTGAGCCATTGCGCGCAGGCCGATGCCCTCCTTCAGATAGTCCATCTCGTAAAGGTGTTCACGCCACTTCTGATCCATGACGTTCAGGATGGTGAAGCGCTCGATATTGCGCATCTGCTCTTCGCCGCCGATTGCCGAGACCGCGTCTTCGAGCTGATCGTAGCTAGCCGAGATGTCACTGTGCAGCGCACGCGACAGGTCAGCCGCAGACAGGTCGCCGGCCGCACCGAATTCATCGCTATCGATCAGTTCCTGCGAGCTGAAGGTCGGGCCATAGAGGGACTCGAGCGCGTGCCAGAGCTCGTCGAGGTCCCAGTCCTCCACATAGCCGTCCGCGGTAGCGGCACCGACGTAGGCGTCGATGACGTCATCTTGCATATCGCGCACCTGGGTCTTGAGATCCTCGCCCTCGAGAATGCGACGGCGCTCAGCGTAGATGACCTTACGCTGCTGGTTCATGACCTCGTCATACTTCAGGACGTTCTTACGAATCTCGAAGTTCTGGCTCTCCACCTGGGTCTGGACGCTCTTGATGGAGTTCGAGACGACCTTGGAATCAATCGGAACATCGTCCGGAACGTTCAGGGTGTTCATCAGCGCTTCCATGCGCTGGCCGTTGAACCTGACCATGAGCTCATCGCGCATAGACAGGTAGAAGCGGGTCAGGCCCGGGTCCCCCTGACGGCCGGTACGACCGCGGAGCTGGTTGTCGATACGGCGGGACTCGTGGCGCTCGGTGCCCAGGACGTACAGGCCACCGGCCGCGCGGACCTTCTCAGCCTCTTCCTTGGAGGCCTTGCGGACTCGCTCAATCTCCTTATCCCAAGCCTCCTGGTACTCCTCCGGAGTTTCCACCGGGTCCAGTCCCCGCTCGCGCAGGTTCAGGTCGGCGACGATGTCCGGGTTACCACCCAGGACGATGTCAGTACCACGGCCGGCCATGTTGGTAGCCACAGTAACTGCGCCGAGACGGCCAGCGAGCGCGACAATCTCAGCCTCCTTATCGTGATGCTTGGCGTTGAGCACCGAGTGCGCGATGCCCTCGCGCTGCAGGAGGCGGGAGAGATACTCAGACTTCTCCACCGACGTGGTACCGACCAGGACAGGCTGCCCCTTCTCGTGGCTCTCCCGAATGTCCTCGACGACCGCCGCGAACTTGGCTTCCTGAGTCTTGTAAATCAGGTCAGGCATGTCCTGGCGCTGATTCGGACGGTTCGGCGGGATGGCCATGACGTTGAGCTTGTAAATCTGGTGCAGCTCGGCCGCTTCGGTCTCAGCGGTACCGGTCATGCCCGACAGCTTCTCGTAGAGACGGAAGTAGTTCTGGAGCGTCACGGTAGCCAGCGTCTGGTTCTCGTTCTTGATCTCCACCCCTTCCTTGGCCTCGATAGCCTGGTGCATGCCCTCGTTGTAGCGGCGGCCTGCCAGAACGCGACCGGTGAACTCATCGACGATGAGAATTTCACCGTTGCGGATGATGTAGTCCTTATCGCGGGTAAAGAGCTCCTTTGCCTTCACCGCATTGTTCAGGTAACCCACCAGGGAAGAGTTCTCCGGCGCGTAGAGGTTCTTAATGCCCAGCTGATCCTCGACGAATTCGGCGCCTTCCTCGCGGATACCGATGGTGCGTTTGCGCTCGTCAACTTCGTAGTGAATATCGCGCTTCATCCGCGGAACGATCTGGGAAAACGCGAGGTACCAACGCGGGTCGCCGTCCGCCGGGCCCGAGATAATCAGTGGCGTACGCGCCTCGTCGATAAGAATCGAGTCGACCTCGTCGACGATGGCGTAGTTGTGCCCACGCTGAACCAGGTCGTCCAAGGAGTGCGCCATGTTATCGCGCAGGTAATCGAAACCGAATTCATTGTTCGTGCCGTAGGTGATGTCCGCGGCATAGGCGACACGGCGCTGATCCGGGGTCAGCTCGGAGAGAATAACGGAAGTCTCCAGGCCAAGGAAACGGTGGACACGACCCATCCATTCGGCATCGCGCTTGGCCAGGTAATCATTCACCGTGACCACATGGACGCCCTTGCCACTCAGCGCGTTCAGGTAGGCGGGGAGAACACAGGTCAGGGTCTTACCCTCACCGGTGCGCATCTCGGCAACGTTGCCATAGTGAAGCGCGGCACCGCCCATAATCTGGACCTTGTAGTGCTTCTGGCCCAGAACACGCCACGAAGCCTCGCGGGCGGTGGCGAAAGCGTCGAGAATCAGCTCATCGAGGTCTGCGCCATCCGCAAGCTTCTGCTTAAACTCATCCGTCTTAGCTCGCAGCTGCTCATCCGACAGGGCGGCGTAATCGTCTTCCAGAGAGATGACCTGATCCGCGATGTTTCCGAGCCGTTTTACGGCTCGACCTTCACCAACGCGGAGCAATTTGCTGAGCGAAAACACTAAATTAGGACCTTTCCGGCCGGATGAATCGTACTTCTGACTGTCAAGTGTTCAATTATACGACGAACCCGATCTTCTCATGAAAGGGACAGGTGCGTCTCTGGCACGCCGATGCTGGTAGACACGGCAACTCCCGGATGCAGCTTCGAAGGCAGGTTGGGCTCCGCCTATCCTGCTCCGCCTCCTATCCCCTGCGATTTCCACAGGCGACATAAAAAGCCGGGGCATCTAGCCCCGGCTGACTTTAGGAGAAGGAGAATTACTCCTTCTCGCCTTCCAGCTCGATCAAGCCGTAGTCGAATGCGTGACGACGGTAGACGACGGACGGACGAGAGGTCTCCTCATTGACGAAGAGGAAGAAGTCATGACCGACGAGCTCCATCTCGGACAGCGCGTCCTCAACGGACATCGGGGTGGCCGAGTGCTGCTTGGTACGTACGACCTGGCCAGGCTGCATGTCCTCGACCTTGTCCTCGTACGGATCCGCCTTCGTTGCCTGCTCGGACTGGGCCTCCGCCACCAGCGAAGCGGTTGCCTCGCCGACGGAAATCGGGGCACGGTGGCCGGAGCGGCTGATCTTGCGGCGAGCCTTTACCTTGCGCAGAGAACGCTCCATCTTGCCCAGAGCGGACTCGAGCGCAGCGTAGAAGCTGTCTTCCTTAGCCTCGGCGCGGGCGAGGTGGCCCTTGCCGGTTGCGGTGATCTGAATGCGATCGGAACGATCTGCACGGCGCGGGTTCGGCTCGTGCTGAAGTTCAACGTGGAAGAAGGTCAATGTAGGGTCGAGACGCTCAACCTTGGCCAGCTTCGACTTCACACGCTCGGCGAAGTGCTCTGGGACCTCAACGTTGCGCCCGGTAATGGTTACCTGAGCGTTCGGGCTGAGTACCTCGTTGTTGTCAGCAGGTGTGGACACTTGCTACCTACCTCCCGGTATGGCCACCGCCCTTCCGTGAGCGGGATTACTCACGGCGTCTACGGTGACGGGTCTTACTGCACCTCCAAGGATACAGACACGGGGGTAACCCACGCCATGTCCTGCAGGAAATCTTTTGCCACTTTCCGACGGCCCTTCCCTCAGGCCCTGGACACAACCAAGACGAGGTCGAGGCGCACCCCTAACGAGGCCAAGACCAACTCAGTCTCGGAGGCTGTCGCACCTGTCGTCGCCACATCGTCGACGAGTACCACTGTGGCAGACTCACAGAGTTTCAGCAGTTGAGCGTGTTTTTCGGACCCGGCGGTTACGTTCGGAAGGATTCGTCCTGACAAGTTCGCGCGACGCTGCGAGGCTCCCAGTTCCGCGGAGTCCGTAGTCGACGCTTGCGTCTGCACCAGCGACAACACTTCCACTCCGCGCATTGTCGCGGCAGCAAACTCACAGGCCAGAGTTACCGGATCGCCACCCCTTCGCCGTGCCGAGCCTCGGCGCGTAGGTGCCGGAATTAGGACGATGGGGGTGATTAACGGGGGCATAATCTCGCCGACCGCAGCAAGGTTCCCCAGCGCAGCACCGACCACAGCTCCCATAATCTCCCTGGCGCGACGGCTTCCCCTCTCCTTTGCGGACAGGATTATTCCGCGGTGAGCCCCGGCATACGGCCCGCAAGTCCAGGCGGGCGCCCTCAAACTAGCGCGAGGAGAAAATCTTCTCGGAACCTGCTGCAATTGCGCCTTGCACTGCGGGCAGAGATCCCCGGACTTCCCATGCTCAACGCACTCACCAGACCTGCCACACCCCGGACATTGCGGTGGAACAAGTAGCTCTCCCACCGCGCCCACGAGATGTTGCACCTGTCGCAGTGCTCTGTCGGCGAATGCTCCAAGTTCAGGTTTCCGACGGTACACAGAGCCATCCCCCTCCATTTACTCTCGCGCCCCTTCCCCTTGTGAGGCGCAATCTCCCTTGGAGCCTAGCTGATTTGGGCCAGGCCGCTACTCGACGGAAACCGGAGCCATTCGTCCCGAAACGCCGGGCACCTTTCGCCAGAACTGCTCCTCGCCCTCTCCGGAGATCAACTCCATCAGCGCATTGGTATCGAGCGCGTAGAGCCTCGACGACGTCGAAGAGACGACCGTCACCGGCGGCGAGAGGTTCAGCTTGGGCAGCACCGAGCTGGTCGCCCCGTCCGGGTACACGCGCCACATCGGCGACTCGTATCCGAAAGCACCGATTGTGATCGTCTGGTTAGCCGACCAGGTGAGAGACAGCGGGCTAACCCCCTCGGACAGAGCTATTCGGCGCGGGTACGTCAGCTTCCAGGGCTTGGACTCGCTGCGTTCAATAGTCGCGATGTAGACCTGGGCGTTGGCGATCATCGCGACCTGGGTACCGGAGGGATCCACGCGGAATTCCGAAATCTGCTGGTCACCCTCACCCAACAACCCTTCGAGTTCGCTAGTGTCCACCTCTTCGGCGACAATTTGGGACGACTCGGGAGAGCGAACTAGGCGCAGTACCTTATTGCCGTCCTTGACGGTCCACACCGCCGAGGCATCTGGCGACCACGATGGCCGGGTCAGGCTTTGCCCCTTCAGGACAGGCGCCGGAGTGCCACTGGCCAGCCCCAGCATGAGGGTGGACTCGGCGTTGTTGTCCCGGCTGGCCCGGAATACCGCGGCGAGCAGCTCCGTTCCCTCCATGTCCACACCGACGGCAGCCGAAGTGAGGATCGTGCTTCCGGTTGCGCGCCAGCCCTTGCCCATCGGGTTAGCTCGCCCGTCCACAACCTCGTAGATGCCGTCGTTGTCGACCGTGCGCATCCGCACGAGATCCGCCGGCATCCTGCTGGGGTCGAAGGAGCGAATCTCATCGCTATCCTTCGTCCAGGGGCCCTCGTGATTGGGCACGAGTGGTTTACCATCCGCCATCAGCAGCCATGGGCCGCGGAAGTCCGCGCTGGCGAGAGTCCAGACAATTTGGGCGGCCAGCATCGTTCTCAGGTCGGAATCTACCTCTCCCAGTCCCGAGATATTGACGGTTCGGCCTTCAGCGGTGATATCCGGCCCCGCCTCCACGGAAATTGAGGCGGTGTTGCGAAGCACCGTCGTCACGCCGGGAATCAACGGCGCGCTGGGACCGTTCTTCAGCTTCGTCAGCAGGTCGGTGGCGCCGTCATTGACACCACGATAGAGCCAGCGCCGCTCCGTCACCAGCTGATTTCCGGAAGGGTCCAGGAAGTAAATATTGCGGGGCGCGTTGTTGTCTAGGAAGGTTTGCCGCTCCATGACAACCCCATCGGGAATCGACGAGATGCGCCACTGCCCGTCGGCACCCAGCTCCATCTCGACGCTTTCCTCAAGCGCCGCAGTGTTGGGCTCGTACGCGCCGTCATCGCCGATTAGGCCGACACCATTGCCCCGGGCAGTGAAGGATTGCCGATTCTGATTGGACGACTCCGAGTTTGTAGAAATCAGATTGATGCCGTCGACAATTCTGGCGCGCTCCTTGGGATTCCAGCTCTTCGCCAATTCGGGTGTCATGAAGGCGCGCATCGCCGCGTAATCGTCGATGGGGTGCGCTGCCGCCGCGTAGAAATCACGCAGGATGAGATCCGCGTTGACGTTCGGGCGAGGCTTCGGCACGTCAATCCTCGCCTGCGGCGCCTCGAAGGGACGAAGCACGTGCGGAGTCGTGTTCCTGGGAACGGTCGTACAGCCTGCCACACCGAGAACCAGCGCCGCCGACACCGCCACGATTCTGCGCGCGTTACGCCGCAGCGGAGAGCGCGGATGTTGGAATTCGCTCATCACAGTCCTCAGATCTCCTCATCTCCGCTGTTCGCTTGCCGACGTTCGGCTCCCGTAGTCTCCCCGGACTCTCCTCTGCCGTCGTCAAGGATCTCCTTGGGTTGCTGCACCGAGGACTCGTCGTCAAGCACCTGCAGAGGCAGCGGCGAGGGGCCCATTGCGGCGTTCGGTTCGAGGGGAACAGTGAGTCGGAAGCAGCTTCCCACCCCGGGGATTCCGTGCGCCTCGAGCTCGCCTCCGTGGAGATGTGCGTCCTCGCGGGCGATGGCGAGACCGAGGCCGGTGCCGCCGGTTCTGCGCACTCGGGAGGGATCGGCGCGCCAGAAGCGGTTGAAGACCAGCTCCTCCTGCTCTGGCTTCAAGCCGACGCCATGATCGACGACGGTGAACGCCACGGCGGAATCGCTGGCGCGGACGTAGACGTCGACAGGGTTTCCTTCACTGTGATCGATGGCGTTAGCCATAAGGTTGCGGAGAACTCGCTCGATACGACGAGTATCCACCGTGGCCGCGACGGGTTCGTCCGGCATGTGCATCCGCACCTCTGTCTTGGACTCTTGGGCCACGACCGTAACCTGCTGGTACGCCGCGTCAATGCATCGGCGCACATCGACCTTCTCGGCCGAGAGATCCGCGACGCCGGCATCGTGGCGGGAGATTTCGAGCAGGTCGTTCAGGAGCATCTCGAATCGCTCGAGCTCCGAGTTCATCAACTCGGAAGCTCGGCGGGTTGCGGGGTCGAGGTCCTCCGCGCCGTCGGCAATCAAATCAGCGGCCATACGCACCGTCGTCAGCGGCGTGCGCAGCTCGTGGGACACATCGGACGTGAACTGCCGCTGCAGGCTGCCGTACTCCTCGAGTTGGCGAATCTGGTTGGACAGGGACTCTGCCATCTTGTTGAAGCTCATCGCCAGACGCGCCATGTCGTCCTCGCCCTGGACCACCATGCGCTCGCGCAGGTGACCGTCCGCCCACCTCTGAGCGATCTGCGAGGCCGAACGCACAGGTGCCGTGACCTGGTTGGAGAAGAACCACGTGATCGAGCCGAGAAGCAGCGTAATCACGAACATCGCGCCGAGCAGCAGGCTGCGAACCAGGTTAATCGTCGATTCCTCCGCCGCCATCGGCATAACGAGATAGAGCTCGAGGCCGTCGACCGTTGTCGTCGTCGGGGTGCCAATAATCAGCGCCGAATACGTCGAACCATCGTGGCCGGTGACCTCCCGCACCTGGTAGGCGATCTGTCCCTGCCGCACAATGTCGTGGAGACGCTGCGGGATATCGGCATCGATAGGCGAAGAGGCCACAGTGGTCCCGCGCGGGACGGGCGCGACAAGCAGGGGCTCGTACGACGTCAGTGCGCCGGAGCTAGTCCCCGCCGCGCGGTCCACCAGAGCCTCGCGCCCGACGTTAAGCAGCGCCTGCAGCTCGTTTGCAGCCGAATTCTCAATCGCCTGTTCGACGACGACCCTGGCGCGGTCGACTTCCTCATCGGCCGCGGAGACTTTCGCATCCACCAACCGCTGCGCAACCATCGATGCCAGCGCGAAGCCGACAATCGCAATAACCAGCGCACTGAGCAGCACGACCGAGGTGAGGATGCGCGTCTGGATGGACGTGCGCCACAGGGTCACGCCCCATGAGACAGCGCGGTCAGTACGCGAACGGACTTGTGAGATTATCTGGCCCAAAACGAACGACTTCCGGCTCCGAAACTGCTATTCGCCGGTCTTGTAACCGACGCCTCGAACCGTCAAAACAATCTGCGGATTCTCCGGATCGACCTCAATCTTGGAGCGGAGGCGCTGGACGTGGACGTTGACCAGGCGGGTATCCGCGTTGTGCTGGTAACCCCAGACCTTCTCTAGCAGCTCCTCACGGGAGAATACCTGCTTCGGGCGGGATGCCAGGGCGTGCAGCAGGTCGAACTCCAGAGGCGTGAGCGAAATTTCCTTACCAGCACGGAACACCGCGTGACCGGGGACGTCGATAGTAAGATCGCCGACCTCAATGGTCTCGCTGGGGCCGTCCTCCTGGCGACGCAGGCGAGCGCGAACGCGAGCGACCAGTTCTTTCGGCTTAAAGGGCTTCGTCACATAGTCATCGGCGCCCGACTCCAGACCCAAAACCACATCGACCGTATCGGTCTTCGCCGTGAGCATGATAATCGGGACGGACGAGGTCTCGCGCACGTTACGGCACACGTCGACACCGCCTAGGCCTGGGAGCATCAGGTCAAGGAGAATCAAATCCGGGTTCTCACGGGAGGCAGCTTCAACTGCCTCCAGGCCGTTATCCACGACCACGGTCTCGAAGCCCTCGCGCTCCATCACCATCGTAAGCATCTCAGCGATAGCCGGATCATCATCTACTACCAGGATTTTTGACGTCATGGATTTCATTCTAGCCGTAATTCAATAACATCTTGACTTAACGAAAGTTCGTGGCAATCCACTCGTCGAGCACCGAGACCCCGTCATCTCCCGTCAGGAACAGCCAGGGCGAGCCCCATTCGCTCGCCGCCAAATCCGAGTATGCGGCAAGAGTTCGGCTCTGCAACGAACCGTCCTTTTCGTAGACATCGCGCACTCGGCTGGCATCGGACTGCTCCCGCGAGCGCGCTCGATCAGCGGCGACCTCAACGGGCGTCGCTAAGCAGACCTGCAGGTCGGGGGTGGGCAGGCCGAATTCACTGAACTCCGTACGCTCGATCCAATCGACAATCGCCCGGTCCCCGGTTCGAGCGAAGGAATAGGCCGCGTTCGAGGCGACATAGCGATCGATGATCAGAATGTCGCTGTCCCGCTCGGCCTGCGCAATCGCTTCCCGACGGTCCTTGCGGTCGAGCGCGAAAAGCAGAGCCATGGCCCACGCGGACTCTGCGGTATCGCCCAACTGTCCGTGGAGCGCCTGATCTGCGAGGTCCGCGAAGATTGTCTGCCGATACGCGGGGAAGGTCATCCTCTCCACGATCAAGCCACGAGCGCGCAGGGACTCGGACAACGCCGTGACCAGGGTGTTCTTCCCCGCGCCATCAATGCCTTCGATAGCAATAATCATTGTTGTGCGCTCGGACTCGCAGGCTTAGTAGCGGTAGTGCTCGGGCTTGTACGGGCCCTCGACGTCAACGCCGATGTACTCGGCCTGCTCCTTGGTGAGGCGAGTCAGCTCGCCACCGAGAGCCTCGACGTGGATGCGGGCAACCTTCTCGTCCAGGATCTTCGGGAGGCGATGCACGGTGTTGTCGTACTTGTCGCCGTTGCAGAAGAGCTCAATCTGGGCGATTGTCTGGTCAGCGAACGAGGTCGACATGACGAAGGACGGGTGCCCCGTGGCATTTCCGAGGTTGAGCAGCCGTCCCTCGGACAGGACGATGAGCGAGCGCTCGACACCGTCGGCATGCGGGAAAATGTACTCAGCGACCTGCGGCTTAATCTCTACGCGACGGACATCATCGCGGTGGTGCAGGCTGTGCATGTCGATCTCGTTGTCGAAGTGACCAATGTTGCCCAGCAGGGCGTGATCCTTCATCTGCTGCATGTGCTCGAAGGTGATGATGCCCATGTTGCCGGTCGCGGTGATGACGATGTCGACATCAGCGATGACGTCCTCGGTGCGAACGACATCGTAGCCGTCCATCAGAGCCTGCAGAGCGTTAATCGGATCGGCCTCGGTGACCTGAACTCGCGCGCCTTGGCCGGACAGAGCCTCGGCGCAGCCCTTGCCCACGTCGCCATAGCCGCAGACCAGAACATTCTTACCGCCCACCAGCATGTCAGTGCCGCGGTTGATGCCATCCAGGAGGCTGTGTCGGGTGCCGTACTTGTTATCGAACTTCGACTTGGTCACGGCGTCGTTGACGTTCATGGCCGGGAAGGGCAGAACTCCCTGCTCTGCAAAGTGGTAGAGGCGGTGGACACCGGTCGTAGTCTCCTCGGTGACACCCTTGACGGACTCTGCGATGCGGTGCCAGCGGCCATTGTCCGCCTCCAGGCTGCGGCGCAACATGTCCTTAAAGGCAATGAACTCGTCCGAGTCGGACTCGTCGGTCGGCGGAACTAGGCCGGCGTCTTCAAACTCGACGCCCTTGATGACAGCCATGGTGGCATCACCGCCGTCGTCGAGAATCATGTTGGCCTCTTCGTCTCCCCAATCGAAGATACGGTCGAGGCACCACCAGTATTCCTCAAGAGTCTCGCCCTTCCAAGCGAAGACAGGTACGCCCTGTGGGTCCTCCGGGGTACCGTTCGGGCCGACGACGATTGCGGCAGCGGCCTCGTCCTGGGTGGAGAAGATATTGCAGGAAGCCCATCGAACCTCAGCGCCCAAGGCGGTCAGCGTTTCAATGAGGACCGCAGTCTGCACCGTCATGTGGATGGAACCCGAAATACGGGCACCGGCCAAGGGCTGCTGCTGCGCGTACTCTTCACGCAGCGCCATCAGTCCGGGCATCTCGTGCTCCGCCAAACGGATCTGGTGGCGACCTGCCTCAGCCAGGGAAAGGTCTGCGACCTTATAGTCAGTGTTCTTCGACGACATGTACTGCCTCTTTGTCACGCTAGAAAATGAAAGTTGATACGGGAACTTCTCTTGCAGCCCCGCCCGATGCACTCCCCAAAAAGAATGGGGACACGAGAACCCGCCTGCTGCCGGGGGTAATAACAGGCGAAAGCCGAATAAGTCTCGCCCTACTCTACCGCCCTACTAAATAGGTTCTACTCGACGGTCTCTACGAAATCTTCGAGGAGGGCCTGCGTAGACTCGTCGAGCGATGAGGTGAGGTTTTCGAATACTTCCGCCGCGACCTCGAGCAGCTTGTCGCCTCCGACTGCGTTTTCCGAAATGCCCTCCCGGATGAAGCCATAATCTTCGACGATGTCTCCGCCAGAGAAAGGAGCGCCGTTCCAAATCGCAGCTACGATAGCGGCCGCAATACCGCTCAGCTGCTCGTCCTCGTTATCGCTGCTCAGGGCAATTTGACAGGCGTCCACCAGGGCGTCGACACGGTCAGCGACATCGAGATCCTGCAGTTCATCGAATAGCTCGATGGTCGAGTCGTTAGAGAAGATTTCCGATTCCCACACAGACATAGGCTTTTCCCTTCGATGCATGTGTCTTGCATGTACCTTTCATCGCCGTTTTACCCGAAGCAGCAATGATTTAAAAGTGCCCAAGTAGCAAATTTTGTTTTTAGGATAAAGCACACCTTTTCCCCGGTAAATGGGGGTATCCAGATGTATGGTTCTAGGAAAAATCCGAGTCGCACACTATCAGAAAGATAACAGCCGTGTTAAGTTAGGGACCACACTTCGTAATGGAAACGTTACCAACGGAGTGCTTGCACAAGTTCGCTGACGAAAGGACACTGGCGTGGGAAAGAAAATCCTTGGCTCTCTGCTCGTAGCCGCGCTTCCCCTTTCGGGAGTTCTCGTCAGTTGCGCCTCTGCAGAAAAGTCCGCAGAGGTGGGCGCAGCCAACTCCGTCACGGCGACCACGGTCGAAAGCGCCAGCGACATGCTGCCCCACAAGGCGGATGATGCAGCGATTAAGCGGGATTCCTCGGCAACCGAGAACCCTTCGACCAGCGCCTCGTCCAGCAATTCGGATTCGACCTCTCCCGCCCAGCGGGCAACGGAGGATCCGTACCTGCCGCCTCGCGCGTACATCCCCTCGGGGCCGTTGCCGAGCAACGCCGTCAAGCCCCAGGAGCCCACTAATGTTTCCACGGGGCAGGAAGCTGCAGCACCGGTTCCCAGTAAGCCGGTTCCCGTAGTTCCCTCCGCGCAAACGGCGCCGACGGGCGAGAGTGCCCCTGAGACTAGCCAGTCCCCCGAGCCCTCGAGCACCAAGCAGCCAGAAATCAAGCGGGATTCAGTCCCCGCGGCGCCATCGTCGCCCCAGAATTCCGGCTCCAAGCCGAGCACGAGCTCCGAAGCGGAGACCCCACAGAGCACGGCAACTGAGCAGCCTGCACCGTCGACCCAGCAGCCGAAGAAGCAGTCCGCGGCACAGCCGGAACCTGCTATGCCGGAGTCGCTGCGTCCCGCGGGCGCGGAACCAACAGCACCTTCGTCGACGAGCGCCACTTCGACGCAGCCCACCACCACTGCGCCGCAGCAATCCGCTGATGCAGAGCCTGAGAAGGCTGGCTCGGAGAAGTCAGATTCCGGGAGCGGCTACTTCTCCGATGTCTCTAAGTTCTTCCGGTTTTAGCCCCGTCCACGAGGCCTCATAGAACCCTTTTAGCGCGGGACTGTTGCCACAAACACCTGGGCACCAGTGGCACGCGCAGTGTCCGCGGCTTCCTGGGCCGCCACAGAGCTTTGATTTTCCTGCGGTTCCGCACGCAGCTGGATGTTGCTAGCCTGCGCCGCCGGAATCCACGCCGCGTGCCCGCAGGGCACGTCGAGCGTTTGGCTCCCGCTAGACAAGGTCACTTTTCCTTCGGTAACCAGAACAATCGTGGCGCTGTCCCGACCGAAGTCCACGCTCTCGCCGGACTCAACCCTAGTCGAGGCGAGGGAAAACTCGTTGGCCGGAGTATCGAAGTTACTCCACCCCTCGCCGTCGACTCTGCCGTGCAGCACGGGAGCCTCCAGCGGTTCGAAGCACAAAACCCTCAACAGCTCGACGACATCCACATGCTTGGAGGTCAGGCCGCCTCGCAGCACATTGTCCGAATTGGCCATGATTTCCACGCCCATACCGCCCAGGTACGCGTGCAGCTGTCCCGCCCCCAGGAAGATTGCCTCCCCCGGCATGAGCCGCAGCCTGTTGAGCAGCATAGAACCAAGGACTCCCGGGTCACCGGGGTACTTCCTTGCCAGCTCGCACGTAGTCTCGGCGACCAGCCGGTACTCGGGATCGTCACCGCCGTATTCGGCGCAGCGCTTCGCGGTGGCCTCCACCAGCTCGTCTAGGACGTCCTGCGGCAGTGTCAGCCACGTCGTGAACAGAGCCCGGAGGCTACTTTCATCGTCCACCGAGTCCAATAGGCCCAGGTAGTGCTCGAGCTCGGGCACCCCGAACTCCTCGAACATCTGCTTCGTGCGCTCAACCGGACGAAAACCCGCCAGGGCATCGAATTGGGTTAGGGCGACGATGAGCTCCGGCTTGTGATTATCGTCGCGGTAGTTTCGAAAGTGCGCCGTCGGCGGAATGCCCTGGGCATTTTCCCTGTGGAACCCCTCCTGCGCCTCCGCCAGAGTCGGGTGCGCCTGCAGCGACAGCGGCTCGTCCGCAGCAAGCAGCTTCAAAAGAAAGGGAAGCTTTTCGCTTTCCGACGCAGCCCGCGCTCCGAGTGCTGCCACGGGATCAGCTGCAATGACACTATCCAGCGCTTTGCCGTCTACCGTCGCCGATGCCAGCGGGTGCGCCCCGAACCAGAGTTCGGCCCATGGCTTTGCCGTCGGCGAAGCCACACCGGTGATGTCGGCAAGATGCGTCCGAGAGCCCCAGGGGTACGACTGAAGTACGGGGTCCAAGAGGTCCATGCCCAAATCACTCCTTAATTACACGCTGACATGCGGGGTTAGGCCCGGCTGGAAAAGGCAGCGATAGCTGCAACTCTCGCCGCGGAGACACAGACGTCAACCAACGGGTGCCGAGCCGAAGCATCAAGCGCGGGGCACTCGACGCGAGCCCATTCCGTCTCGCCAAAATGGTCCTGGAGGAGGTCCGCTGTATTCGGCGAGGCGATAACAATCGCTCCCAACGGTAGCACTGAAGACCCTTCGGGTTCGTCATCGATATACGGGTCGTAGAAAATATCGTGACCGGAACTGTGAGTTTCCGACAGCAGAACGCCGAGGCTCTGCAGCAGCGCTACGCTGCTCGTAGCGTGCACAACCTGCCCGGCCTCGAGGAGCAGCAGTGCCGCTAGTTCGGCAATGGGCTCCCCGATTCCCCTCGATCCAACGCAGATTTTTCTTCGCTCCGCCCACCACGACGCGGCCTGGCGCGCGGGGTTGACCGTTAAGTCGCGCTGCGGAGAGCAGGCAGCAATATCGACATCGACGGCGTCGGCGACTTCCTCCAGCACGCCGGCAGGCGCAATCGTAGACACCCCGGCCTCTGTAAGCGCACTGGCTATGACGCCGAAGTAGCCGTTGAAGGAACCTCCCTCTGCCAACGCCGGCCGCGGTATCACAATCGTCGATGCCCCGGCAGCTGCGCGCAGCGGCCCCTGCCCTGGATCAACCAAGATTGTTGCGGCACCCCGTCGATCGGCCTCCGACAGTTGCTCCGCAAGCTGGCTTCCCGGATCTTCATCTGCAACAATCACCAAATCCAGTGCCCCGACGTAGTTCGGCAGCTGCTGCGCAACCACGATTGGGGCCCTGGCATCGTCGGCAAGCGAAACTACCGAGCGGGCGGCGAGTTTCGCCCTCCGGTCCCCCGCCAGGACCACAACGCTACGGGGCAGCGACAGTGAAGAGAAAGCGCCCTCGCGCACGGCGGAGACTACGGCGCGCAGCGCGGCCCCTTCCCCAGAAGCGCGGAAAAACAGGGCATCCTGCAGAGCGTGCTGAGACGAAGTCATACTCCTAGCTTGCCCTAACTGGCGCGCACGCGGGTGACAGTCACGAATCAGGCCTAGCCGCGGATGATGCCCAGGACCTCGTCGACGAGGGCATCGACCTCGGCGCGAGTGGGAGCCTCGACGTTGAGACGCAGTAGCGGCTCGGTGTTGGAGGCGCGGACGTTGAACCAGGCCTTGGAATCCTTCAGCTCGATAGTCAGGCCGTCCATCCAGTCGGAGGAGGCGGTGCGCTCGGCGAAAGCGGTCTCAATCTCGGCCTGCTTAGCCTTCTGCTCCTGGGCGCTGCCCAGGCGGGAGTTAATCTCGCCGGAGGCCTCGTAGCGGGTGTACTCCGCCATGAACTCGCTCAGCGGCTTGTCCTGCTCCGCCAGCGCGGCGAGCACGTGCATCGCCGCGAGCATGCCGGAATCAGCGTTGAAGAACTCACTGAAGTAGTAGTGGGCGGAGTGCTCGCCGCCGAAGACGGCCCCCGACTGCGCCATCTGCGCCTTGATGAAGGAGTGGCCAACGCGGGTACGCACGGCGGTGCCGCCATTCTCGGCGATCATCTCCGGCACGACGTGCGAGGTAATCAAGTTGTGGATGATCGTCGCTCCGGGGAACTTCTGCAGGTAGCGCGAGGCGACCAGCGCGCAGATCGCCGACGGGCTGACAGGGTTTCCGAGCTCGTCCACCACGAAGCAGCGGTCGGCGTCGCCGTCGAAGGCGATACCGATATCGGAGCCGGTCTCCACGGTGAACTTCTGCAGGTCCACAAGGTTTGCCGGCTCCAGCGGGTTGGCCTCGTGGTTGGGGAAATTACCGTCGAGCTCGAAGTAGAGGTCCGCGATGTCGAAGTCCTCGCCCAGCACTGCGGGAACCGTCAGGCCGCCCATGCCGTTGCCGGCGTCCACGGCGACCTTCAGGCGACGGCCCGAACGAACATCCACCAGCGAGTGGAGGAACTCAGCGTAATCCGCCAGCACGTCCTTGGTGTCGATTGCGCCGGCTTCGCCGTTGTACTCCGGGATACCGTCGACCAGAAGATCCTTAATCTTGCCCAGACCGGTTTCCTCGCCCACCGGACGTGCGAGCGAGCGGCACATCTTGATGCCGTTGTACTTCGCCGGGTTGTGGCTGGCCGTGAACATCGCTCCCGGACACTCGAGAGCGCCGGAGGCGTAGTAGAGCTCGTCAGTGGAGGTCATGCCCAGCAGCGTCACGTTTAGGCCCTGCGCCGCGGCACCGCGGGCGAAGCTCTCCGCCAGCTCCGGGGAGGACTCACGCATGTCATAGCCCACGACAGCGCGAGTGGCCCCCTCTCCTCGCATGATGTAGCCGAAGGCAGCTCCGATATCGCCGACGAGGTCCGGGTCGATGCCCTCGCCGACGACACCTCGAACGTCGTAGGCCTTGATGGCGGCGTCCAGATCGGAACGGTTGTAGGTTCCCACGAAAAAGCCTCTCTGGGTCAAGAATCAATCTAGGAAGATATTACTCGCCGCAGAGAGGCCATTGATAACTTCGACGAAGCTGGGGCGTTAAAATCGCGCCTACTCGCTGCCCTCATCCGAATCCGGGACCACGTAGAGATGCCCCCTCGCCGATTTGCGTGCCGACGGATGCCTGCTCGAATCGATCTTGTAAGCCTGGGGGCGATTGTCCTTCTCCTCCTCGCGGAGGACCAAACCCGTGGCGTTGCGACCGGCCTCGCGAACTGCTTCCGCCAGTGCCGTTAGGTCATCGTCGTCCTGAGCGGCCGTCGGTACGTCATAGCGCACGAGCTCCCAGCCCAGTGGTGCCGTGATGGAGCGCGCGTGCTTTTCACACAAATCCCAGCTGTGGGGCTCGGAGGCAGCAGCGAGCGGCCCCAGTACGGCAGTCGACTCGGAGTAGGCGTAGGTCAGGGTGGCTACTGCGGGCTTACCGCAGCCTGGACGGCAGCAACGACGAAATACACTCACAAGTGCAAAGTCTAGACCTTTACTTGAACTTTTTCACAGTATTGGGACAGCACGGGGATAGAGCTGCCGCAAAATGAGCCCCAAAACACGACGGCTGCGCGGCACATCCCACAGCAAGCCAACAACGGGAATTAGACTCACCAACTATGAACGTCAACCACAGCGGGATCCGCCGATCAATCCGCCGCGGCCGCGGCCCCCGTGGACCGCTGCTCCCCCCTGAGGTTCCCCGGTGGAAGAGCCGTTCTGAATCATTCGACCAGGCCGTCATCGACGCCTATTCCCCGCTGGATCAGCGGTGGTCCCGAGAACTATCGCACCTCGACATCGCCATCGACACAATCCCCCGAATGCAGCTGAGCCCTGGGATGTACCTGCCTGAGGAAATCGTCGCCGACGGCGCAGTCCCTCTGGGCCGACTGATTCCAGCGGGCATCGACCGGGCGGGCAATCCCACCAGACCATGCGTGGTGGTTTTCCGTCGCCCCATCGAACGCAGAGTCGGCGACCGCCGGGAGCTCGACTTGCTGCTACGCCACGTGCTTACGCTGCTCGTTGCCGTCTACCTCGGGATTGAGCCCCTCGACGTCGACTCGGACTTCGACGAGGACTTCCTATAAGCCGTCCGGCGACACAGGTGGGATAGACAGAAAAAATGGCCCTCACCAAAAACTCGCGAGAGCCAGAATATTGAGCCCGGAAAATTAAGCAGGCCGCTAGGATACGGCTAGCCGATTTCCTTCTTCAGCCTGCGGCGTTCACGCTCCGAAAGGCCACCCCAGATACCGAAGCGCTCATCGTGTTCCAAGGCGAACTCCAGGCATTCATCGCGAACGCCGCACGCACGGCAGATGCGCTTCGCCTCACGCGTCGAACCGCCCTTCTCCGGGAAGAAGGCCTCAGGATCAGTCTGGGCACACAGCGCCTGCTCCTGCCAATCCTGATCTACGGCCTCAAAAAGACCGGAGAGGTCATCCGCCCACTCTGCCAACGGTCGAGGCTGGTTCTCAGAGGAGCTTTCGGTCACGTGGTCTTCACCCGCATTCGTCTCATGATCGACCGCGAAGTTGCCATCAAACATGCTGGACTTATCCATGCTGAGGGCCTCCTGCCGACGATAACTTTGGGTCTACTTGGGTCTTGCTCACACAATCGCGACCTTGTCACAGACCGCATCCAAGCCGGTTAGAGGCTGGAAAAGTGCGAAACACACATTTGTGATTACACACGTGTAACCCACTGTCGGTCAAGCCGAACGGGGAAATTGGGAATAACTCTCTATTGCCCCAGAACCCACTCCCCCCGCGTTGGGGATTAAGTACAGGTTGAGGGATGGGTGCGCTGCCCCACTCCTGGCGCTCTAAAACGGACCAAATTTCCTATTCGCTCACCTCGGCCGAGACAATGCTAGACGCCGGTTCGCTAGACGTCAGTGGAGAATCGCACACCGTGATCGGGGATTGTCACACCCGGCCATACTCGCAGGCCATTAATCAGCTCGCACCTGGCGCCAACGACAGCGCCCTCGCCGATAATCGCGTCGCTGACCACGGTACGAGGCCCGATGTCCGCGCCCGCGGCAACGATCGACCTCTCAATCACCGCTCCCGCTCCGATGCGCGCACCGTCGAAAATGACAGACTGATCGATGCGGGCTCCCGCACCGATCTCCGCGCCGCGGCCCACC
This sequence comes from Corynebacterium lactis RW2-5, assembly GCF_001274895.1. NCBI lineage: Bacteria > Bacillati > Actinomycetota > Actinomycetes > Mycobacteriales > Corynebacteriaceae > Corynebacterium > Corynebacterium lactis. Next base: position 652,124 of record NZ_CP006841.1, on the reverse strand, counting down.
ACGGAGCCACCGTAGAGCAGGGCGCCTCCGCCGACCGAGGCTGAATCGTCGACAAGCGACTCCCCGTGGTGACCTTCGAGCAGCGGCGAGGGGGCGATGCCGCGAACCAGGTCGGAGGAACCGCGGACAAAGTCTCCCGGGGTTCCCATGTCGCGCCAGTAGGCGTAGTCGACGTGACCGTAGACAGCCCTGCCACCGTCCAGGAGCGCCGGGAAAATCTCGCGCTCGACGCTAATCGGCCGGCCAGCCGGAATCGACTCTATGACCTCGCGGCGGAAAACGTAAATGCCGGCGTTGATCTGGTCGGTCGGCGGATCCTGGGTCTTCTCGAGGAACTCGAGAACTCGGCCGTCGGCGTCAGTGGGCACGCAACCGAAGGCGCGCGGGTCGGGGACGCGCACCAAGTGCATGGTCACGTCCGCGTCCTTCTCAGCGTGGGTGCCGAGGACCGCCCGCAAATCGGTGCCGCCGAGGACATCGCCGTTGAACACCATCGCGGTGTCGTAACGCAGTTTGTCCGCGACATTTCGGATGCCGCCGCCGGTGCCAAGAGGCTCAGTCTCGACGACGTACTCAATCTCCAGCCCGAGGTCGGAACCGTCACCGAAGTGCTCCTCGAATACTTCAGCCTTGTAGGAAGTGCCGAGAACCACGTGGGTCATTCCGGCTGCGCGGATTCGCCCCAGTAGGTGCTCGAGGAACGGGCGCCCCGCGGTCGGGAGCATCGGCTTCGGCGTGTTAACCGTAAGAGGCCGCAAACGCGTCCCCTGCCCGCCGACGAGAATGACTGCGTCGGTGCGCTCGGCCAGAGCAGCGCCGGCCTCGTTCGAGGCGTCAGCACCCGTGTTGGAACGGACTTCGGTGGTCATGAGAATCGGTTACTTTCTGTCCTAATCGACGGTCGACGGCAACTGGTTATCCGCTGCATAGGCACGCTCGAAACAGCCGCCGCGAAGGGACTAAATTAATTCCTACGCTTTTTGACGGCGATTATGGCGGAGCCACGCACGAACAGCCCGGCGCGCAGAATCAGCCTCATCGGCGCCCACTTCCATCCCGGGAGCCGATCCGACATGAAGCGGTACGCGGATTCGTGGTGGGCCCTGACCGTAATCTCCGGGTGTTTGCTGGCCGAATGCCCCTGCGCGTGGCGGATTTCCGCCGCCGGGCAGAAAACATTTCGCCATCCGGCGCGGCCCAGCCGGTCTCCCAGGTCGACGTCCTCCATGTACATGAAGTAGCGGGTATCGAAGCCGTCGATAGCTTCGAACGCGTCCCACTTCAGCAGCAGGCACGCGCCCGAGAGCCAGCCGGCGTCCCTCTCGCGGCTCATGTCGGAGTCATCGCGGTAGCGCGCCGAGAATGGATTCGACGGCCAGACATCCGCCAGTAGTGCGTGGCCAATCCCGGAGACGAGCTCCGGAACTGCGCGCGCCGACGGATACACGCTCCCGTCGGCCTCACGGATCAGCGGCCCCACCGAACCCGCCCGCGGATTACGAGCCGCGCAATCGAGCATCGCGTCAATCGAACCCGGCTCAAAGATGACGTCCGGGTTGACCAAAAGGACGTAATCTGGGTTTATTTCCCCCGCCCTGCGGGCGCGATCCAACTCGGCGATGCCCCGATTCGCCGCTGCTCCGTAGCCGATGTTGCCTCCTGTGCGCAGCAGCTTCACGTCCGCCCCGGTAGTCGCCGCACGTTCGGTCTCCGCCTCGACGGAACCGTCGACCGAGCCGTTGTCGGCCATAATCAGCCGAGTCCCGGCGCTGGCAGCCGCGTCCAACGAATCCACCAGTTCGCTGATGTGTCGCCCGGGCGAGAAGGTGACAGTCACTACGCCGAGCGGGAGTGTGCTTGGAACCGTTTCATTCACAGTAATAAAGCCTAGGACAGCACCCTGCGCAACGTGGCCTCCCACTCCGGCAGGGGCGAAAGGCCAGCGGCGAGCCAGCTGTCGGGAGACAGGACCGACCACGCCGGGCGTCTTGCCGGGCGCGGGAACTCCGCCGAGGTGCACGCACGCACACGCCCGGGATCCTCGCCAATGGCTGCGAATACCGCCCGCGCTACATCGAGCCAGGTCGCATCTCCGCTGCCGGTGGCATGCACGACTCCTCTCACTGCGTCTCCGCTCACCGCGCGTTCGGCCAGCTTCCAGATGCCTTCCGCGAGGTCCCCGACGAACGTGGGATTGCCGCGCTGATCGTCGACGACGTTAATTATGCTTCCCTCTGCCGTCCCGCCCCGCGCGAGCCCAATCATCGTCGAGACGAAGTCCTTCGCCTCCGGCTGGGTCGGCCCGGACCATACCCAGGCGGTGCGGACGATGACGGCATCAGCTCCGGAGTCGACAACGTTGGTCTCCCCCACCAGTTTCGTGCGCCCGTACATCGTGTTCGGAACGGTGTCGTCGTCTACTTGCAGGGGCCGTGGCGGGCCAGAGTGGACTACGTCGCCAAAGACGTAGTCGGTGGACACGTGGATTAAGTATGCCCCCTCCTGCTTGGCCCTGGCCGCCAGGTATTTCGGCCCGAGCGCGTTGACCAGGTGCGCGGACTCTGGGGCGGTTTCGGCACCATCAACGTCGGTGTAGGCCGCGGCATTGATGATGACCGAGGCGTCGGAAAGCGCGTCGGAAGAGGCGACAGATTCGGCGCTGGCAACGTCGAGTTGGCTGCGGCTCAGGGCGACTACCTCGAACGCTTCCGCCTGCGGGCAGGCCTGCAGCGCGACACCCAGCTGCCCCGCAGCCCCCACGATCACGACCTTCGCTTTACGACGCGCCGACACCGGCGACGAGATCTCCTGCTCAGCGGCGGCCGCGGCGCCTGCGGCAGCCGCAGTGCTCGGCGTAGCCTGAGGTGTGCTCGAATGCGTTCGGGTAATTTTAGTCATATCCTTCTTTTTCACTATCGTGTAAACGAATAACAGGCGGCCCGTGCCAGCGCGCACTAAGTGCTCGCCGAAGAAACTATTCTCATCCGTTGTCACAGGAGGCCTGGTTTGAGTAGCCAATCGCCACGTCCGCGTCATGCGCGGGACATTCAAGCCCCACCCTCCTTAGCCGAGAGTACCGCCCAGGCGTGGCCGGCGATGCTGCGCAACGCACTCATCGTCGTTTCCGCGATTTTCCTGGTCGTATCCGCGGTGGGCTGGTGGACGCTGGGCCGCACTACCGACAACCTGGGCTCCGGTGGCGATTTCGGTCTGGGTGCCACCAAGGACGGCGCGACGGACATCCTTCTCGTCGGCTCGGACTCCCGCGCGGACGCTAAGGGCAACCCGCTTACCCCGGAAGAAATCGAGATGCTCCGCGCCGGCGACGAGAAGGCGACCAACACCGATACGATCATCATCATTCGTGTGCCTTCCGACGGCTCCTCGGCCACGGCTATCTCCATTCCCCGAGACACCTACGTACACACGAACCGACTGGGCAATACCAAGATCAACGGCGTATACGGCAACACCAAGCAGGCGGTCGAAGAGGAGCTGGCGCAGAAGGGTACGGATCCGGCCGAGATTGAGAAGCGTTCGACCGAGGCCGGTCGCCTCGCGCTGATTCAGACGATTGGCGATCTCAGTGGCATCACCGTCGACCACTACGCGGAGGTCGGCCTGCTCGGATTTGTCCTGCTTACCGACGCTATCGGTGGCGTGGACGTCTGCCTCAACGCCCCGGTCTACGACGAGTTCTCGGGCGCTGATTTCCCAGCTGGTCCGCAGACGCTCAGCGGCCCCGACGCCCTGTCGTTCGTGCGCCAGCGCCACGGGCTGCCCCGCGGCGACCTCGACCGTATTACTCGCCAGCAGGTGTTCATGGCCTCGTTCGCCAATAAGCTGCTGGGAGCAGGCACGCTGTCCAACCCGGCGAAGCTCTCTGAGCTGGGCACCGCCGTCCAGCGCTCTGTTGTCCTGGACGACAACTGGGACGTCACCGGTTTCGCGACCCAGATGCAGGGCCTGACCGGTGGAAACGTTAAGTTCGAGACTATCCCCGTCACCTCTATCGACGGCACGGGCGACTACGGTGAATCCGTCGTGACCATCGATAAGGGTCAGGTCCACAAGTACTTCGAGACCCTGCTCGGCCCCAAGGAGGGCGAAGGCGCGAAGGCTCCGGAGGACAAAGCCCCAGCCGACCACGACGCTGCGGCGACGACCGTGAGTGTTTACAACGCAACCGGCATCGAGGGGCTTGCGAGCCGGGTCGCGGACGTACTCGGTGAGAAAGGCTACTCGCGCGGCGAAGTTTCGAATGCGGAGTTCGCCGGCGTCGCGACCAGCCAGGTCAACGCGGCGGATCCGGACGATCCCGCCGCCAAGGCCATCTCTGAGGCTCTCGGTGGCGTGCCAATTGTCCACGACACGACCCTGAATCCGCACCACATTTCCGTCACTGTCGCCGGTGACTACTCGGGGCCGGGCGTCGATGGCGGCGGGGTCGCGCAACCGGAAGCCGCCCCCAAGCCGCCTGCCGACGACGGCGCTAACGGCGACGTCATCGGCCAGGAGGGCGGCGCCGTAGCCGAGAACCCGACGCCAAAGATCGACGCCGGCGGCCTGGTCTGCGTTAACTAGACAAAGCGCAATTAGCCGACCGCGCTCCAGCTGCATCCGGCACGCGCCAGCCAACGCGCCGAAAACTTTCAGCGGCCTTTAAGAAGTACGCCTGGGTTTCGGCGCGTTTTCCGCTACATGGGCAATCAGGTTGTACTCGTCGATTGCGGCGAGCGACTGGCGAGCGTCCTCCTCATCTAAAACGTTCATAGCAAAGCCGTTTTGGATAAAGACCCAGTCACCGGCCTGTAGCTCCGGAACGTACATCGCGGAAACGCTGCGCTGCTGACCGGCCATTTCCACCACTGCACTCGGCAGCGGGCCGTCGGTGACCTCCAGTACCTTCGCCGGAATTCCCAGGCACATGTCTTACGCTTCCCTCTCTACCGCCAAAGTCGGCGACTGCTAACTCGACAATATCCCTACTTCGTCCGCGAGCGTTCTTCGAATTTGAACGTCATCAGCCCCGCGGGCGCGGAACTACACGGCAGGCACGGGTCCGCCGCCCAGATCGACTCCTCGATTCCGTCGTCGCCTCGCTTGGCACCGGAACCGGCCTCCTCCAGCGAGCTGCCGCGCATCCGCTCGGTCAACATCTCTGTGAGCCATAGTTCGTTTTGCGCGGTCGGCGTCATAATCTGACAGTCCGTGATGATGCCGTCGGCCGCTGCGGTGTACCTGTGCACGAGCAGCCCGCGCGGCCCGTCGACGATGCCGACGCCCGTCCGGCTGCCCTCAAGCCCCGCCGCCTCGACGGCCTCCTGCGCTCTCCTCACGAGGATCTCCTCCCCCAGCAGGTCCGACGAGTCCAGCAGCTCGGCCGCACGCTGCGCCGTATCCGCCAGCAGTTGCTCTTGAGCCGCCGCCGGGCTCGCGCCGCGCCTTCCGACGACCGCCAGGCGCGCAATCGGCCCCACCCTGTAGAAGCGGGGCTGCTGGGTGCAGGGCGCATTCGCCGGGCTGAAATCGAAAGCGGGCCGGGGCGCGGCGTCGCCGGGAGCCGTCTCCCGGACGCGATTGCCCCATTCTGCGGCCGCGAAGACTCGCGCTTCGGACTCCCCGGGCACGGCGACGCCGAGGTAGTCCCCCAGCGGATCCAGGCCACCGTCGGCGTCGACCACCGCTATATCGAGGCCAGGAAAATTGTCGGCGAAACTGCCGTCCAGGCCGTCCTTCCCGCTCGGCACCCCGTTGTCCCCGCTGCCGACGATGGTTCCGCTGGCCAGCAGCTGCGCTACCGCCTTCCGAGCCTCGGCGACCAGCGCTTCGTCAGCAGGCTTGCGCACACCGCCTGGGACTGCGACGTCCGGGAAATGTGTCGGCGACCCGGCAGCACGGAGGCACGCCTGGCCGGCTCGTTTGATAGCGCGGGCGGCGTCTCGGTCCGTGGCGACGAACTTCGTGGCCAAGCTGTCTAGCGTCGAGCCGGCGCAGAGCAGCTGACGAATCAGGCTGGCTGTCCGCGAGATTTCTGTAATTGAAAACAACGCCTCCACCGCCCGCACCCCAGCGAGGTGGTGGACTACGGGGCACAGACCGCACAGCCTCTTGGTTATGTCCGGCACATCGACCGCCCGCTTGCCAACAAGCATTCCATCGATACGAGGCAGCCCGGAAAGGTCGAAGGCGACCTGATCTACAGTGCCGTCGGGCGCACGGTAGACACCCAGCTTGGCCTCGAAGGGGTCGACAAGCTCGTCGAGCTGGATCTGTTCGACGCTTACCTTTTCTGAGGGTGCCATTGCTGTCCTTCCACTGTCGCGTTGGCAATAATGGTAGTCGTGCATGAGCTTGGGCTTTTGACCAGCGTGGTCGAGAAAATCTCCGAGGTGGCCCCCGGCCGCCGAGTCACCAAGGTATTCATGCGCGTCGGCGACCGCTCGGGTGTAGTCTACGATTCGCTCATCGCCGCGTGGCCGGTAGCCAGCTTCGGCACGGACTGTGAGGACGCGCAGTTCGAGGCGGAGCTGGTTATCTCCACCGTCTACTGCCCCACCTGCGATGCCGAACACGAAATCGACCAGTTCTACGCCCTGACCTGCCCAGTCTGCGGTACACCTACCGCCGACCTGCGCCACGGGCGCGAGTTCGAAATCTCCAGCATTGAGGTGGAGAAACAGGGCTAGCTAGTCGAGTTCCGCCAGCCACTCGTCGATGAGCTCGCGGGCCACCGGCACCGCCTTGTCAATCCCTCCGAGCACCGTCTGGCTAAGCCCTACAACCATGTCCGCCGACTCGTAGACCACACCGACCACGCCTACTCGCTCCGGCTCAGAGCCGAGCAACCGCGCCGCCGTCAGCAAATCCAGCAGGCCGACCTGGTGCGCCGAGAGCTTCGCCGCCAGCAACCGCGGAATCTGGTCCCCCACCAGCTTTACGACGTCACCAGGTTTCCCCGGCCCCGCGAGCGCATCCAGCAGCAGGAGATTTTTCGACTCCTGGATTACCGGCAGCAGCTCCATTCCGCAGGTGCCGCCGTCGATGTAGGCGACTGAGCCCTCCCACTCGTCACCGCGGCCGCGGTTATCGGCCGGATCGGAAAGTCCCGACGGCGTCCACACTAGCCGTGCCGAATCGGCGGGGTCGGCGTTGCCGGCGTCGGCAAGCGAGGGGGCGAGGCGGCGGAGCAGCTCCAAGCCGATGCCGTCATCGCCCATGACGGGGTTTCCAATGCCAAGCACCGTCACCACGGGGGCGACGGTGCTGCGGGAATCATCCATGCGCTTAGCCAATTCGCGGGGAGTCGACGGGCTGGGTGCCGCGCGGCAGCCACACGGAGCCACCAATCATGGAGGACAGGCCACCGTGATTGTGCACCGTATCCGAGCGGAACACCAGGTAGACGTGGATGATGGCGAAGACCCAAATCAGGTACATGATTACGGTGTGAATCAGTCGCATGTAGCCGATGCCGATCCAGTGGGTCGGTGTGGCAAGCAGCGCAAACAGCCAATTGGACTGATCCAGCATGCCGTAGAGCGCCATGCCGGTTGCCATCTGGATGAAGCACATGATGTAGATGCCAGTGTAGGAAATCTGCTGCAGCGGGTTATGCGCGAAGTAGAACGGGCCTTCCTTGCGCAGGAACAGGTAGTACTGCACCGTAGCGAAAAGGTCCTTGACGTCCTGCTTGTTATAAATCGGCCACAGCGCCCGCCAGCGAGTTTGACGATCGCGGGTGATGAACAGCAAGATGAAGCGCCACAGCCCCACCGCCATCCACGCGAATGCCGCCACGAAGTGCGTGAAGCGAACGTATCCCATGGCGAAACCGGCCTCGGAACCGTCGTAGGCGGTATCGGTGAGGTACGGCTGCATGATGTACCAGCCGGACAGGGTCATCACGATCATCAGCACCAGGTTCAGCCAGTGCTGAATGCGCAAGGAGGTGCCCCACAGATGGACCTCCACCCAGGAGCCGGAGCCCTTCTTGTTCTCCTCAATGGCATGGCAGAGCTTGCGCAGGCCCAGGGCGACGAAGCCCTCGAAGACGAACTCGCCAACATTGCCGTCCTCGTCGATGGGCGCGACCGCAACGCCGAGGTTGCGGTGTCCCCGGCCGTGGTGCATGTTCGCGTTGCGGCGGAGCAGAATCAGCTCCTCTCGGCTGGCCTTCGACGCGGCGACGACGGACTCCAGCTCACCGCGCATGATGGCGACGTCGACGGTCTTGTCCGCGATGTCGAGTCCGTGGACCTTGGCGATTGAGTAACGACGCTCCGGCGTGGCCGGGTCGAACTCGTCCGGCACCAGCTTCATCATCGGGCGGCCGTCGGTGTGGAAGAGATCGTCGCGGCGCCTGCGCAGGCTCGTCGCCAGGGCCTGGTCGACCGGGTCTGTCGACCCCCCAGGCACGATTGCCGCCGCCTGAATCACCTCGGAGGGTGATAGCCAGTGGCTGGTATGCGCATCGATAACCGCGATGACAATCTCGTCGCAGTTCGAATCGTTCAGCCGGCCTGCGGGATCCACGTTATCGGCGGGGCCAGCATTGGAAACCGCTGAGGATGTCATGATGTCATCACCTTAAACATCTCTTGGCCCTCCGGATCCATCACATGGACCGCGCAGGCCATGCACGGGTCGAAGGAGTGGATGGTGCGCAGTGGCTCGAGCGGTTGCTCCGGATCGGCCAGCGGGTGCTTGCCGTCTCCAGCCAGCGCCTCCTCGTAGGGACCGAGCTGGCCCTTCGGGTCGCGGCCGCCTGCGAGCCAGGTGGTCGGCACGACTGCCTGGTAGTTGGTGACCTTGCCGTTTTCGATCTTGACCCAGTGGCTCAGCATGCCACGGGCAACTTCGATGAAGCCGACGCCCTGGCACTTATCCGGCCATGACGAAGGCTCCCACTTGGTGTTGTCGAAAACGTCGATATCGCCGGCCTTCAGGGCCTCGATGAACTCGGGCAGGATGTGGTCCGCCAGGTAGTTGGCGGTCGTCACCGATTCGACGGCGCGGGCGTAGGTGCGCCCCGCGGTGGAGTTCATCTGCTCAATCTTGATCCCCAGCTTCCCGACGACTTCGTCCACGAGGCGTACCGTTTCCGGTTCCTTCTGCAGGTATGCCAGCAGGACACGGGCAACGGGACCCACCTGGACGGCGCGGCCGTCGTAACGCGGAGCCTTGGACCAGGTGTACTTCTCGTTATCCGATACCCAGTCGTACGGCGGAGTCGGGCCGGTGTACTTCGCGGTGGTCTCGCCCTCGAAGGGCTTGAGTCCGGCATCGTCTCCGGCTTCCTGCTCGTACCATGCCGAGTTGATGAACTCTTCGATCAGCTCCGGCTTGAAAGGATGCACCTTGGTGTAATCGCCGTCGAGGATGACGCCCGGCTTGACGCTCGGGTGGACGGTTGCGACGCGGGACTTGGCGGGGTCACCAGAGTAGGTCGCGCCCGCCATGCCGACGGCCAAGAAAGTATCGGAGGAGCGTCCGATGTCGAAGTAGTCCTTGTAGACGCTCATGATTGCGACTGCATCCGGGTAGAAGCAGTCGTTGACGAACTCGACAATCTCGTCGACCCACGCCTTTATCTGGTCCAGGCCGACCTGGTTGACGGTCTCGGAGCGATCCGGGTCGATCGAGCAGGCCATGCCGCCGACCAGGAAGTTCGGGTGCGGGTTCTTGCCGCCGAAGACAGTATTAATGCGGATGATCGAGCGCTGAAATGCCAGCGCGTCCAGGTAGTGAGCCACCGCCATGAGATTCGCCTCCGGGGGCAGGCGGTAATCCTTGTGTCCCCAGTAGCCGCCGGTGAAGATGGACAGCTGGCCGGAATCAACAATGCCCTTGACGGTATCCTTCACGCGGGCGAAGGTCTCCTCGGTGTTGCCCTTCCAGGTAGAGCCAATCGACTGTGCAAACTCGACGGTCTTCTTCGGGTCCGCCTCCAGAGCCGAGGTAACGTCGATCCAGTCGAGGCCGTGCAAGTGGTAGAAGTGCACGACGTGGTCGTGGACTTCCTGCGAAGCGATGACCAGGTCGCGGATGCGGCGGGCCTGCGGCGGCGGGTTCGAGCCGATCGCGTCCTCGACCGCGGCGATTGAGGCAACCGAGTGAGTACCGGTACACACACCGCAGATTCGGCCGACGAAGGCCCAGACGTCGCGGGGATCGCGATTCTTAACAATCGTTTCGATACCGCGGAACTGAGTGGTCTCGCTCCAGGCGGTTGTGATCTTGTCGCCCTCGCGCTCGAGCTCGATGCGCAGGTGCCCCTCGATACGGGTAATCGGATCAATGACTACTTTCTCACTGGCCATTTACGTGCCCTACTTCCCCTCGGTACCCGGCGCTGGTGTCGAACCCGGCGCGCTTGTCTGCGTTGATGTCTGCGTTGCGCTTGGAGCTTGGCTTGTCGCTTGGCTTGGCACTGTCGGAGCCGGAGTGCCTTCGACTCCGCCGAACGCAGCGAGTAGCTTTTCTTCTCCATTGCTGCGCTTGATTTTCATGGTCTTGACCACAGTCAGTCCGGCGTGAACGGCGGCTCCGGCCGCGGTGGCGCCCAATAGCCCTAAGCCAATCGTGTTGACGTTGGCCTCGATACCGATACCGGGGATGTCCGGCAGCTTGTCGTAGAACGGCGTGAATTGATCGAAGAAGTCCTTCTCGGTGCAACCAATGCACGGGTGCCCGGCACCAATCGGCCATCCCGACTTCAGGTTCCACTGCACAATCGGGCAGGGGCTGAACGTGGACGGTCCCTTACAGCCGACCTCGTAGAGACACCAACCGTTGCGCGCGCCCTCGTCATCGAAGGTCTGCACGAACTGGCCCGCATCGTAGTGCGCGCGGCGCGGGCAGGAGTCATGAATGCGCTGGTCATACGCGAACTTCGGCCTGCCTTCGGCATCGACCTCGGGGGCCTTGCCGTAGGTGAGCACGTAGGTCAGGGTCGCGGTGATGACCTCGCCAATCGGCGGGCATCCGGAGACGTTGATGACCGGCCTATCCTTAATGATTTCGTCGACGCCCTTGGCGCCGGTGGGGTTCGGGCGCGCCGCCTGTACGGAGCCCCACACCGCGCAAGCGCCGACGGCGAGAATCGCGGTGGCCTTCTCGGCTGCTTCCAGCAGCACCTGCTCTGCGGACTTGCCGCCGATTGTGCAGTAGGCGCCATTCTCGCCAGTCGGAATAGATCCGTTGACCACAAGAATGTGGTCTTCCGCGTTGAGGTCGTCCAAGGCCTTCTCCGCAGCATGGCCCGACGGCGCCATCAGCAGCTCGTTGTAGTCCATCGACACGAGGTTGAGCACCACATCCTCTGCCGTGGTGCCTCCGGAGCGCAGTACAGATTCCATGCAGCCCGTGCACTCCTGAAGCTGCAACCATGCAACCTTGGGCTTCTTCACGGCCGCGAGCTTGTCAGCAATCTCTTCTGCCGTTGGGGTGAGCGACTGCGCCGCTGCTTCTCCTACGTTGGGCGTACCCGCGGCAAAAATCGCCGCCATGGTGCCACAAAACTTCATAAAACTGCGTCGGGAGACTCCAGCCCGGGCTAGGTTTTCGCCGAGCGTCCCCTCTTGCCAATTTGCGCCACTAATCATTGTCGCCGCGCCTTCTGCATAGGTAAATGAGATGTATTCGTTCCCAGTATATCCACCTGATAAAAAACTTAAATCACGGCGTTGTGGTGCAGGTATATAAAGATAAATGGCAATAAAGTCGTTGCGTAAATAAGTAGGCAGGTGGCGGCGGGCTTCACCCGTCTCCACACCCCTCGCCACTTCCCCACAAACGTAAAAATCCCGGCCGGAATACCGCCCCAAATAGTGGGGCATCGCGACCGGGATTCTCAGAATGTGGATGGCCGGGGCCTAGGCGTCGGCAAGCTTCGGGCTAACCCACTCGAACCACTTATCCAGGCTCTCGCCAGTCTTGGCGGAAACCTCGAACACAGGGACTCCCGGGTTGACCTTCTCCAGGTTGGCGCGGAAGAGATCCATGTCGAAATCCAGGTACGGGGCCAGGTCCATCTTGTTGACCACGACCGCCTGCACCGAGCGGAACATCACCGGGTACTTGACCGGCTTATCCTCGCCTTCGGTGATGGAGTAGACCATCGCCTTGCGGGTCTCACCCACCTCGAACTCCGCAGGGCAGACGAGATTGCCGACGTTTTCAATCATGACCAGGTCAAGCTTGGACAGGTCCAGGCCCTCCAGCGCGCGGGAGACCATAGGCGCGTCCAGGTGACACTCGCCACCGAAACCGTTTCCGGTGTTAAGCAGGGAAATCTGCGCGCCGTAGCCCTCCAACCGGTTGGCGTCGAGGGCGGTTTCGATGTCGCCCTCGATGATACCGACGCGGATTTTGCCCTCGGCTGCGGCGAGGGTCTTCTCCAGCAGGGCGGTCTTTCCGGAGCCCGGCGAGCTCATCAGATTGATTGCCTCAACACCGTTGTCCGCGAGCTTCTGACGGTTGGAGTCAGCCCGGCGATTATTCTCGCTGAAGATATCCTCCAGAATGGTCACGCGCTCGACGCCGGTCTCGTATCCGGAGTGGTCGCCGTGGGTGACGTCGTCCGGGTCGGCCAACTGCACGCGGTCGTGGACGTGCTCGTGAGTGTGATGGTGATGGTGCGCGTCGTCGCCGTCGTGCCGGTGGAATCGTCCCATGATTGATACCGTCTTTCCTGCTAGTGACCTTTATTTAAAGCGTCTGCTCTACGCGTTTATATCCACGTCGATATCGACGATGGTGAACTCTTCTCCGGAAATCACGTGCCCGGGCTGGCTGCACTCGGGGCAAACCAGACCGTCGAGCGGCCCGACCTCGCTGCGATGCCCCAGCGGGCACTCAATGACAGCCGGGACCCAGTCGATGTCCAACTTCGCCTCGCCCAGGCTCGCATCGCGGCTGACAAAGTTCCAGGCGTAGGACAGCGTTTCGGGAACAACCTGCCGCAGCGCCCCAATCCGGAGATGCACACAGCGCACAGTCCGCCCCTCGGCGGCCCTTGTGACGACCTTCGCCAACTGCATGCTCAACGCTACTTCGTGCACAAACCCCAAATTAGCAGCGTCCGCGGCCCCCTTGCGTAGAGTGGGCAACATGCAGGTCGGATTGGGTCAAGGTCGGGAGCGTAAACTTCCCGCGGAAACTGCCTCAGCGCAACCGCACCCCGCCCATATCCGCCGCCGCTGGCGCCTCGAGGGTGTGGTCCAGGGCGTCGGATTCCGGCCCTTCGTCGCCACTATCGCCCGGCGCGCCGGCCTCACCGGTTTCTGCGGCAATGACGAACGCGGCGTCTTTCTCGAGGCCGAGGGCCCGGCCGCCGCTATCGACGAATTCCGTCAAGCCCTCTTCACCGAGCTGCCAGCACTTTCGCGGATTATCAATCACACCGAAAGCGAGCTCGTACCGCTCCGCGCGCCCATCCCCTCTCCCGGAACCGGCTTCGAAATCGTCCCCTCCCGCCACAGCGACTCAGGCCGCGCCCTCCTTCCGCCCGACACCGCCCTGTGCCCCGACTGCCGCCGCGAGTTCTTCGACCCCGCCGACCGCCGCTACCTCTACCCCTTCATCTCCTGCACCAACTGCGGGCCACGCCTATCCATCATCACCGAGCTGCCCTACGACCGCCCCCGCACCACCATGCGCAATTTCCCCATGTGCACCCCGTGCGAGACCGAATACACCGCACCCGCCGACCGCAGGTTCCACGCCCAGCCCGTCAGCTGCTTCGACTGCGGTCCCCGCCTAAGCCTTGTGCGGCCGGGGGCGGGGGCGGCGTCGGCAAGCGGGGGCAAGGCCGGCACGCGCGAGGAGGTGCTCACCCTCTTCGCGCAGGTCCACGGCCTGCTTGACGACGGCGCGATCCTGGCCGTCAAAGGCATCGGCGGTTTTCATCTGGTGTGCGATGCCCGGAATGACTACGCCGTGGCTCGGCTGCGGCAGCGCAAGCAGCGGCCCGATAAGCCGCTGGCCGTGATGGTGCCCGATGTGGATGCCGCGCGCGAGGTAGTCGAGCTGACCAACGCTGAGGCGGACCTGCTGGCCTCCCCGGAGGCGCCGATTGTGATTGCGGCGAAGAAGACTACGGCGGATTCGGAGGGCGCCGCGGGCGGCGCGGAAAGCGCGGCGTTTTCCGAGGATGGTGCGAATGTCTCGGCGCTGTCGGAAGGCATCGCCCCAGGGCTGGAGTACTTCGGCGTGATGCTGCCGTACTCGGGTATCCACCTGCTGCTATGCGACCGCCCGCTCGTCGTGACCAGCGGCAATATCAGCGGCGAGCCCGTGTGCACCGGCAACGACGAAGCCCTGGCGAAGCTGGGGCGAATCGCCGACGCGTTCGTGCTGCACGACCGGGACATCCACGTGCCCGTCGAGGACTCGGTGTTCGTGGGCACCGCACCGTCCCGGCGTTCCAGGGGCTTTGCGCCGCTGCCGATTGCGGTGTCGGCGGGTACTGATTCCCCTGCTGACCTCGCTATACCTCCGGATGCTGAGTCAGCTACACCGACCGTATTCGCCACCGGCGGTGAGCTGAAGAACACCTTCGCGCTCGCCCACGACGACCTCGTCCACATCTCCGCACACATCGGAGACATGGGCTCCTGGGCCAGCCAGCGCGCCTACGAACGCGCCGCCGAGCAGCTGCTGTCCATCCGCGATGCACGCCCCGAATTGGTCGTCTGCGACCTCCACCCCGGCTACGCCACCACCTCCTTCGCCGAGCGCTTCGCCCACGACCTCGGCATCGATCTACTCGCCGTGCAGCATCACTGGGCACATGCACTGTCGCTGCTTGCGGAGCATCGCCTGCTCCGTCCCGGCACCACCGATTCTCCCGGGGGCTCTAACGCATCCGGCGCGCATGGCAACGACTGCGCCATTGTTGCTGCACTCGACGGCACCGGCTACGGCATCGACGGCACCATCTGGGGCGGCGAGATTCTGCGGGTCAACCTGACCGGCCCCGAGTGGGACCGCGTGTGGCACTTCCCCACCTTCCCCCTCGCCGGCGGCGACCGAGCCGTCACGCACCCCTGGCGCTTAGCGCTCGGCCTCACCTCCGCCTGGGGCCTGCCCTCGCTCGCCGATTCGCTTTACGACGCCCTGACCACCCCGAGCCCCGCCTCCCCCAGTGAAGCCGAAATTGACCTGGTGAAAGGGCAAATTAAGGGCGGAGTCGGGACGGTGCAGTGTTCCTCACTGGGGCGCATCTTCGATGCTGCTGCGGCGTTGATCCTGCCACGCTGGCGCTCCGGGGACGCTATTAGCTACGAGGCCCAGGCGGCAATGGAGCTCGAGGCCGCCGCGACTCGGTATAAACGGGCACACCCCGAGTGCTTTGACGCCGCTGTCGAAGCCGATGTCGGAGGCGGTATTGAAACTGTGGTGGCCAGGGCTTTCGGAATGCCTGACCCCGGTGCCGCCGCGTTTGAGTTTCACCGTGGGGCCGCGGGTGTCGTCGGCAAGCAGCTGGCGGAAGCGGCGGCGAGCGCGGATACCAAAATTGTGGGAGTCAGCGGCGGGTGCGCGAACAATGCGCTATTGATGCAGCTTTTGGAGGCCGACGTTTCCCGACGCGGGTACGAGCTACTGCAGCATCGCAGCGTGCCGCCGGGAGATGGGGGCCTGAGCCTCGGCCAGGCGATGGCGGGGAGATTGCTGCACCTGCAGTTCCGTGATTCCAAGCCGAAAGACTGAAAATTTTAAAATCTTCCGCATTCCGACCACAACTTTACGGCTCTTCATTAGAATGCACGCCACAGAGCAAAAACACCGCAGACCTGCGGAACTTACAACAGTATCCATCAATTCGTTAAATTTTGGAGGCCATGCTTTGGCGCGCATAGAATCTTTTACGTTGACTAATTCTGAGTCAAGGCTAATTCGAGAACTCGCTAATACGGCTGTCCAACAATTCGGCCATCCGCGTCACCATTCCTTTTTCGATCACGCCCCGGTTATTTCAGCGCAACTCCCCCCGTCTAATTTCTGCTGTTAGCTGTTTTCAAGAGAGCCAAACATACAGCGTCTTTTTAGTTTCAGGGCTAGCCGTTAATCAGGACACTTGCGGCCCAACCCCACTGTCCTGGGAATCAGGCTATGCCGACGAGCAGCAAGCAGCAGAGGAAGCCCAGCTAGCCCTTATCTCCATCCTTTTGGGACAAGCTTTTACATGGCGTACTCTGCAACGGGGACGAATGGTTCAAAACCTAATGCCCGTCAAAAGTGATAGCGATGAGCAAAGCGGCCACGGATCAGTGGAACTAGCCTGGCACACTGAAGATGCGTTTCACCCTAATCGTTGCGACTATTTGCTTTTAGCCGGAATTCGTAATCACGATCAAGTACCGACGACATTTTCTGACATCTTCGATTTGAATTTGTCGGATTCCGAAAGGCAAATTTTAGCCCAAAGACGTTTTTCCATTCGACCAGATAATGAACATATCCGACAACTCCAACAAATTGCTCCTGAAAGTGCTGCACTGAAGAACATGCTTCGGATGAGAGACACTCCCGAACCCTGTGCGGTTCTTTTTGGCGAAACCGAGCTAGATAGCCTCCACATTGACCCTTATTTCATGGAAACAATCCCCGGAAATGAATACGCAGAAAACGTACTCACGAAAGCTATATCGCAGCTGGACGCAGCGCAAACTGACGTAGTTATCCACGGTGGGGACTTAGCCATCGTTAACAATCATAAGGCTGTCCACGGACGAAGGTCTTACTCACTACGTTTCGATGGCACTGATCGGTGGCTAAAAAAAGATTAGTGTATCAGCAGGAAATAGCGAATTTGTAGCGAATCTTTCCGGCAGAGCACTGTAATCACTTATCAGCGCCCCTCAGGGCGTCCCCATAGACAGGAAGAATTGTGTCTTCGAGTCAACTATTTATTACCGGTCTAATTACCGGGCTTGGGTTAATTGCGGCCATCGGCGCTCAAAATGCCTTTGTGCTCCGGCAAGGCATTCGACGTGAATACACAGCGCTTGTCGTATTCATATGTGCAGCATCAGACGCAGTTTTGATTACGCTTGGCTATTTTTCTATCAAATACCTCCAGGATATAGTCCCCAAGATTGTTCCTTGGATGACATGGGCTGGCGCATTCTACCTGATATATATCGGAATTCAGTCATTACTCAGCCTCAAGAACGACAATGCGCTCAAGGTTTCTCATCCCGATACACCTAATGTAGAAAGGTGGAAGGTCAGAAGCATTGCAATTACGGCGTTAGCGCTGACCTGGTTAAATCCACACGTCTATCTCGATACCGTCATACTTCTGGGCAGCATTGCTCACAGATACGACAACGGCTACGTCTTTAGCATTGGCGCTTTTTCAGGTTCGGTTATATGGTTTAGCAGTTTGGGATTTGCGGCTTTCAAATTAGCACCAGCGCTCTCATCACCAAGGGCGTGGAAAACCATTGATGTTTTGGTTGCACTAACCATGTTCGTAGTCGCTGGTTCGCTAATCGCATCAATCTTCTAATTTCCAATATAAATTCACCGCCCCAATTGACGCGAGTTTGTTGCGTAACGCAAGGCGCACTTGTTGGCACGCTGTAGGCTACAGGCCTTCACCTGTTGGCGCGGGATCATGTTGATGGTGCGCTATAGCACGCCTACAACATGATCCCGCGCCCACAGGTAGGAAAAATTAGCAAATACGGGGCAGCGGGTCTCCGACCAGCATGTCCACCATCCGGGTGCCGCCAAAGCCAGTAACCAACACGACCGAGGCACCCGGCTCCTCCTCGATGGAACCGATATCGCGGGCCTCAGGCGCACCGGCCTCACGCAGCGCGGCCAGCGCGACATCCGCCTGATCTGCGGGAACGACAGCAACGAAAGTGCCCTCGTTGGCGACGTAGAGTGGCTCGATGCCCAGCATGTCGCAGGCGCCGCGGGTCATCTCGCGCACGGCAATGGACTCGTCATCCAGGACGACACCCAGGCCAGTGCCACGAGCCAGCTCATTGGCGACGGTCGCAAGCCCGCCACGGGTGGCATCGCGCATCCAGCGCGTGCCGGGAGCGGCCGCGAGCAGCGCATCCACCAAACTATTGACGGCGCGGGTATCAGATTCAATTGGCGCGGCAAGGGCCAAGTCGCCACGGGCGAGCATAACGGCCATGCCGTGATCCGCGATGGGGCCGGAGATAAGAATACGGTCGCCGACCTCGACACCCGAGTACACCGAACCATCCGTGGCGGCACCCGCGTAATCACCGCGCACAACGCCCACGCCGGCGGTGGTGATGTAAACCTTGTCACCGGCTCCCTTCGGGACAACCTTCGTGTCACCTGCGACGATGGCGACACCCGCGGCGTCTGCGGCCTTGCGCATCGTCGCCACGATGCGGCTCAGGGTCTCTATCTCCAGGCCTTCCTCCAAGATGAACGATGCCGTCAGCGCCAGCGGCTTCGCGCCCGCCACAGCCAAGTCGTTGACGGTGCCGTTGACAGCGAGGTCGCCGATGTTGCCGCCCGGGAACTCAATCGGGTTGACGACGTAGGAGTCGGTGGACATCGCCAAGCGCGGGGTAGTACCCGAACCCGCAGCAGCGGCGGACCCATCCCCCGCACCAGCCATCGCATCCAGCACCGGCTGCGCCGAGAATAGCCCTGAGTCTCCTCCTTGTCCCAGTACCTCGTTGCCGTAGGCATCGAAGAAAACTTGCTCGACCAGCGCCGCAGAGGCCTTGCCACCAGAGCCGTGTTGCAGGGTGACGTAGTCGTCGAGAAGCCTAAAAGGGCGAGCACGAACACGGCCGATATTGGTGTTGACCTTGGCCTCGTCGGTATTAAGGCGGTTCTTCGGCTGCATCTACAATTCCTTTTCAGCCACGGCGCGAAAGCGCCCGGTAATTAACAAACTTGCACGCCTGCGCAGATTGCAAGGCGGTCACGTCCCCGATGGTAGTCTTAAAGGTTGCTGGCGATGGAAAGCCTGTAAATCGCCCATGGGAAGCGCGACAAGAGCGTCAGGAGTTTCAAGCGTATGTGTCTCGGCGTCCCCGCAGTCATCACCGAGGTCCACGATTCAGCGCGCGCGACCGTCGAAATTGGCGGTGTCGCCCGCATGATTTCCACCGACCTGCTTATCGACGAATCCCTGGCCACAGGCGACTGGGTCCTTGTCCACGTCGGCTTCGCCATGAGCAAGATCGACGAGGAAGAAGCGCAGCTGTCGTTGCAGCAGATCAAGCAGCTCGGTGGGGACACCTACGAGGACGAGGTGGAGTCGTTCTCGTCATCGAAGATTGATTAGCGCCCAGGACACCCCCGGACACGCTGTACTAGGAAGAGCCTGCCATGAAGTACGTTGACGAGTTCCGCGACCCCGCCGCCGCAAAGAAGCTGCTTGCCCGCATCGAGCAGGATGTGAAGAAGCTCGAGCGCCCAATCGCTCTGATGGAGGTCTGCGGCGGGCACACGCACACCATCTACCGCTACGGCCTGGAGAACCTCCTGCCCGAGAACATCGAACTGATTCACGGCCCAGGCTGCCCTGTATGCGTGATCCCGATGGGCCGGGTTGACGATGCCATCTGGTTGGCGCGGCAGGATAACGTCATTTTCACCACCTTCGGCGACATGATGCGCGTGCCCGGCTCCGAAACCTCCCTGATGCAGGCTCGCGCGCGCGGCGCCGATGTCCGCTTTGTCTATTCGCCTCTCGACGCCCTGAAGATCGCTACCGAGAACCCCGACAAGCAGGTTGTTTTCTTTGCCGTTGGCTTTGAGACCACCGCCCCGTCGACTGCTGTGACGGTGGACGCCGCCCGGCGTCAAGGCGTGGAGAACTTCTCGGTGTTTTCCAACCACGTCCTGATTGAGCCGCCGCTGCGTGCCATTGTCAACGGTGGCGAGACCAAAGTGGATGGCTTCATTGGTCCGGGTCACGTGGCAACCACCGTCGGGACGGACGCTTTCGAGTTTTTGCCGCAAGAGTTCAACCTGCCCGTCGCGGTGGCAGGCTTTGAGCCGCTGGATGTGCTGCAGTCGGTGCTTCTGCTGCTGGAGCAGTTCGTCGACGGCGACGTGGCTGCCGGCAACGCGCGCGTGGAGAACCAGTACGCCCGCGTCGTCCGCTCAGCCGGCAACACCCGCGCACAGGAGCTGATGGACCGCGTGTTCACGCTGCGCGATACGTTCGAATGGCGTGGCCTCGGCTGGATCGAACACTCTGGCCTGGGGATTTCCGAGGAGTATGCGGCCTTCGACGCCGAGCGTCGTTTCGACGTCCCGGGCCGCCGAATTCCAGACCCGATCACCTGCGAATGTGGCTCGGTTCTCACCGGCCACATCAAGCCGTGGCAGTGCGCGGTCTTCGGCACCGCCTGCACCCCAGCCACGCCAATCGGCACTTGTATGGTTTCCCCCGAGGGCGCCTGCGCGGCGTACTACAACTTCGGCCGCATCGACCGGCAGGTAACGCTGAACTTGGCGAAGACCCGCAGGTGAAGCTGCTGCGAATTAGGAGCGCTAGGAGCGCTAATAGTGCCAGCAGCGCTAGCGACTTTAGCACTGGTTTGTGACTGTAGAACAGCCGAGAGCGTGCGCTACAGTCACAAGACTGCGCTACAGTGCCGCGGGACTACAGTGAGTGCCGCGGGACGCGCCTACAGCTCCCCTGCGCGCGTGAGCGTAGCCACCGCCTGCTTCACAATTGGAGCATCAATCATTTCCCCGTCGAGCTGAAACGCCCCGACGCTGCTGCCCGCGCGCTCCACAATTGCCCTAGCCCTCGCGAGCGTTTCGGCACTCGGCTTGTAGGCCTTGCGCACCGGAGACACCATAGCGGGGTGAATGCAGGCTGTAGCCATGAAACCGCAGCCCACGGCGTCGAGAGCCTCGAGGTATTGCCCTCGCTCATCACGGAAGTCCGCATGAATCGCATCGATGGCAGCGATGCCTGCCGCCGCGGCATGGATCTGTACCATGGCGCGGGTAATGCGCTGCGGGTCGCGGTAATCGCGGCGCGGGTTTTCGTCGACGCTCTGCCTAGACGATACGCCGCCCAGCTCCGCTGTGAGATCCTCCGCGCCCCAGAACAGGCCGACGACATCCGGATGCGTCGCAATCGACTGGATATTTATAACCGCCTGCGGGGTCTCGACCATCGCAATAATCTTTAGCCCCTTCAGCTCCTCCGGGATGGACTCGCGAATCTTCGGCACCATGATGATGTCGTAGTCGCACTCGCGGGCAAACGCGACGTCCTCCGCGAATGTCGGAGTCCCCGGCCCAGTAATCCGCAGAATTGTTTTCGCCGGATCCAGCGGGTTGTTCACGATATTTTCGCGCGCCTGCGCGTGCCCATCGACAGCCGCGCCGTCCTCCAAATCGATGATGACCATGTCCGAACGCTCGGCTGCTTTCGCGAAGCGCTCGGGCCTATCAGCTGGGGCGAACAGCAGAGCCGGCCCCGTGGGCAGCCACGGGAATGTCTGGGAGCCGTCGAGGGCACGCGAAGCGGAGGCAGTCGTGGAGGCAGTCATGCTTCCAACCTAGTTCAAAACTGCCCTGTTAGCCCCTCTCCCACTGGCCCCGTCGTGACCGCCCGTCGCCCCATAGCACTCGTCACGCCTATACCCACCCCAGGATCTTCGGTGCCATCTCGCGCATCTCGACCTTGCGCACCTTTCCTGAGGCCGTCATCGGGAACTCCTTCACCACATGCACGTAGCGCGGAATCTTATGCCGCGACAGTTTGCCCCGAGCAAACTCTGCAAGTTCGTCGACGCTGAGCTCCTCCGCCCCCTCGTGCAGAATCAACCATGCCATGATTTCCTCGCCATAGCGGTCGTCCGGAACACCGATGACCTGCGCGTCCACCACCGATGGATGAGTAAACAGGAACTCCTCAATCTCGCGCGGGTAGATGTTCTCACCGCCGCGAATCAGCATGTCCTTGATACGCCCCGTGATGGACAGGTAGCCCTCGTCGTCCAAAACTCCCAGGTCGCCGGTGTGCATCCAGCCATCCGGGTCGATCGCCTCGGCGGTTTTCTCCGGGTGCTGCCAGTACTCCCTCATAATGTTGTAGCCGCGTACCACGACCTCACCCTGCTCTCCCCGGGGCAGGGTTTCGTTTGTTCGCGTATCGACGACTCGGGCCTCGATATGCGGATGAATCTGTCCTACCGTGGCGATTCGCTTTTCCAGCGGGGAGTCAGCCCGCGTTTGGAATGCAACTGGCGAGGTTTCGGTCATGCCGTAGCAGATTGCGACCTCGTGCATGTTCATTCGATTCATAACTTCGCGCATCGTCTTCGTGGGGCAGGAGGTTCCGCCCATCACTCCGGTACGCAGCATGGACAAATCGTACGGTGAGCCGTAGTCCTCGTGGTCGTAGGCTTCTTCGAGTTCGTTGATAAACATCGTCGGCACGCCGTAGAGGCTGGTGACCTTGGCCGAGTGGACGGCCTTGAGCGTCTCGCGAGCCTTGAAGGTCGGCCCTGCGATAACGACCGCGGCACCATGGGAAATGGCCGCTATGATGCCAACGCCCATGCCGAAGGTGTGGAAGAACGGCACGGGGACACAGACGCGGTCTTCCTCGGTGTAACCCAGTAGTTCTCCCGCGAAGTAGGCGTTGTTGAGAATATTGAAGTGGGTCAGGGTCGCGCCCTTGGGGAAGCCGGTAGTTCCGGAGGTGAACTGGATATTCACCGGGTCGTGGGGTGAGATACCTTCGATCAATTCGCTGAGGTCAACAATATCGCCATCGATGGCCTCATCCCATTCTGCTGAGCCGAAGTAGAGTACCTCGCGAAGGGTTACCCCGCGTTGCTTCCGCGCCTCGTTGAGCATGCTTCGGTAGTCGGAGTCCTTGTATCGGCGCGCTGCAACCACCATGCGGACCCCCACCTTTTCCAGGACGTAGTTGAGCTCCCTCTGGCGGTATGCGGGATTGATGTTGACTAGAACGAGCCCCAGGTGATGGCAGGCATACTGCACGACGGGCCACTCCCAGCGATTGGTAGACCAGATTCCCACACGGTCGCCCTTCACCAGCCCCTGACGAGCAAAGTAGCTGGCCAGCCGCAGCACCTTGTTATAGAAGCGCTCGTAAGAAAGGGTGACATCGGCGTATACATCAACGATGGCATCGCGGGCCGGGTGCTTTTCAACAACCGCCCGCAGGTTCGCGCCGAGAGTCTCCGCCCGCAGTGGCGCGGCACCTTGCTCCACTCCGAGCCCAATGACGTGGCTCAGCTTGCTGCCGGTCTCATCGACGACATCATGCCCGAACGGCGCGGGGACGGTGCGCAGTCCATCTTTTTCGGCCCTGACCTGAGCCGATTCCAGGGCAAGGGAACCTGCGGCTGCTGCTGTGACTGCGGAGCGGGAGGGCGCAGCCGCGGAAGCACCGGCGGTTGCAGTGGCGTCATCAGTGATCGTCGTAGTCATAGGAAAATGGCATCCTCACAGGTTGGCGTCACATTATTTTCTCCCCTAAAACTTTACTGTGATTCACAACATACTTCAATGGATTTTCGACGCAAGATTTTGAGAATTCTCTCGCGTTCCACGAGCTGCACAATCCCGCTCGCTACCTGCCCCATACGACTCACTACCAGCAGAGAACATAAAATCCCGCCTGCGCCCCAACAGAGGAACGCCGACGGGATATAGCTAACTATGTAGCGCACGGGAAACTAGTCGCGGTACAGCAGCAGGGCATCACCCTGGCCACCGCCGCCACACAGGCTCACACCTGCGCGACCGGAACCTCGACGGTTCAGCTCCATCGCAGCAGTGAATGCAAGGCGCGCCCCGGAGCAACCAATCGGGTGGCCAAGAGCAATCGCGCCACCGTGGATATTGGTTTTCTCCAGCGGGTAGTCCAGCTCGCGCAGCGACTTCACAGCAACCGCACCAAAGGCCTCGTTAATCTCGATGAAGTCGAGCTCCTGAACATCCCACTCCGCGCGACGCAGGGCCTCCTTCAGGGAGTCCGACGGCTGAGCATGCAGCGAGTTATCCGGGCCCGCGGTCTGACCAGCCTGGCCGACGACCGCCAGGTAGTCCAGCCCGTTCTTTTCCGCGTAGGCACGCGATGCGAGGACGACGGCTGCCGCGCCGTCGGAAATCGGCGAGGAGTTGCCGGCGGTGATAGTGCCGTTTTCCTTCAGGAACACGGCCTTGAGCTTCGACAGCGTCTCGACGGTGGTCTCCGGGCGGATACCCTGATCGGCATCGACAATAACCGGGTCGCCCTTGCGCTGCGGAATCTCCAGCGGCGCAATCTCCTCAGCGAAGATGCCATCGGCCTGTGCCTTTGCAGCACGCTGGTGAGAAGCGGCCGCGACCTCATCCTGCTGCTCGCGAGTGATGCCGAGGTCGCCGTTAGGACCGTCGGTAAGCGTGCCCATGGATACGCCATCGAAGGAGTCGACGAGACCGTCGCGCTCGAGGGTGTCCTCCAGCTTCAGGCCACCGTAGGACTTGCCCTGACGGACGCCGCGAGCGACGTGCGGGGCGTTAGTCATGGATTCCTGGCCGCCGGCGACGATGACGTCGGCCTCACCCAGGCGAATCATGCGTGTTGCGTGGATAATCGCGTCCAGTCCTGAAAGACAGACCTTATTCACGATCTCTGCGGTGACGTTCCACGGCAGGCCGGCCTTAATGGCGGTCTGACGAGCGGGGTTCTGCCCCGCTCCGGCGAGGATAACCTGACCGAGAACTACGCGCTGGACATCCTCCGGCTTCACTCCGGCGCGCTCGACTGCGTTCTTAATGGCATGCGCGCCGAGGTCGACCGCGGTCAGAGATGCCAGTTGGCCCAGCAGCTTGCCCTGCGGGGTGCGGGCGCCAGCGAGGATAACGACGTCGTTCGGGCTGGGGGCGGGAAGGTTGCTCATAGTCTTATATCTCCTAGTTTGTCCTGTTTGGGGCGTTAGTCTTCGAGGTCAACGACGTACGCGGCTTCCGTATTCTCCTCGATGTCGGCCAGCGTGACACCTGGGGCCAGTTGGCGCAACACCAGGTGATTGTCGGCGACGTCGAAGCTACCTAGGTTGCTAATGATTCTGTTCACTACTTTTGCACCAGTGAGGGGCAGTTCGCAGGCTTTTACCAATTTTGGTTTACCGTCCTTGGCGATGTGGTCAGTGATTACCACGACCCGCGGCGTCCCGGCGACGAGGTCCATCGCCCCGCCCATTCCCTTGACCATCTTTCCCGGGATCATCCAGTTGGCCAGGTCGCCGCACTGGCTGACCTCCATCGCGCCGAGAACGGCCATCTTCACGGCCCCGCCTCGAATCATCCCGAAACTAGTCGCGGAGTCGAACACTGCGGCACCGGGAACCAGCGTCACCGTTTGTTTTCCGGCGTTGATCAGGTCCGCGTCCTCGTCGCCCTCGTAGGGAAAGGCTCCCATTCCGAGGATCCCGTTCTCGCTTTGCAGCAGCACTCGCACCCCGTTGGGAATGTGGTTCGCCACGAGCGTCGGGATGCCAATACCAAGGTTGACGTAGTCGCCGTCGCGAAGCTCCCCGGCGGCCAGCGCGGCCATGTCATCGCGGCTCCAGCCCTTGGCAAGAACCTCAGCGGCCTTCGACGGGTCGGCTGCGACGGCGGTTTTGTTGTTCTTATTCGGCATTGCTTCTCACACTTCCTCTCCGGTCGCGGCGTCGCCTGCGTCATGGTCCGAGGCGGTATTGCGGGAGCGCGTTGTGCGCTGCTCGATGGGCTTTTCTCGGCCATCGCCACGCACGACATGCTGGACAAAGACGCCGGCGGTCATTACGTAATCAGGGTCGATCTCGCCGCGTCCGAGCAGGTGCTCGACCTCCGCGACCGTCACTCGTCCGGATGCCGCGCACAGGGGGTTGAAATTCTGGGCCGTGCGGCGGTAGACGAGGTTGCCATCGATGTCCCCCGAGTAGGCGTGTACTAGACCGAGGTCAGCGACGATTCCGCGCTCCTGCACGTAGGTCCTGCCATCGAACTCAGCGTGGGGTTTTCCCTCTGCCACCAGCGTGCCGACGCCGGTCGCGGTATAGAAAGCCGGGATGCCCGCTCCCCCTGCACGTAGTCGCTCCGCAAGCGTTCCCTGCGGAGTGAACTCGACCTCAAGCTCGCCTTCGAGGTACTGGCGGGCAAACTCTTTGTTTTCCCCAACGTAGGAGGAAATCACCTTCGTGACCTGTTTGTTCTCCAGCAGGATGCCGAGCCCCTGGCCGTCGACGCCCATGTTATTGGACACGATGGTGAGGTCCTTCGCCCCGGAGTCTCGGACGCCTTCGATCAGTGTGAAGGGAACCCCGCAGAGCCCGAAGCCTCCAACTGCGATGGTCATCCCATCCTCGACCAAGCCCGCGACCAGTTCGCGTCCAGTCATCTTCGTTGTCTTCGTCATAAGTTCTTACACCCACCCCAGAATCTTCGGCGCCATCTCGCGCATTTCCACCTTGCGGACCTTGCCGGAGGCGGTCATCGGGAACTCGTCAACGACGTGGACATAGCGCGGAATCTTATGCCGAGAGAGCTTGCCCTGGGCGAAGCTCGCAATGTCGTCGGCCGTGAGGTCTTCGGCATCGTCGTGGAGGATGAGCCATGCCATAATCTCCTCGCCGTACTTGTCGTCCGGGACACCGATGACCTGCGCGTCCACCACCGCTGGGTGGGTAAACAGGAACTCCTCAATTTCGCGCGGATAGATGTTCTCACCGCCGCGAATCAGCATGTCCTTGATGCGCCCCGTGATGGACAGGTAGCCCTCGTCGTCCAAAACTCCCAGGTCGCCGGTGTGCATCCAGCCATCGGCGTCGATAGCCTCGGCGGTTTTCTCCGGATGCTGCCAGTATTCCTTCATCACGGAGTATCCGCGGACCACGACTTCACCTTGCTCGCCGCGCGGCAGCGTCTCGCCCGTGTCCTCGTCGATGATGCGGGCCTCCAGGTGGGGCATGACCTGTCCGACGGTGTTGACGCGCTTCTCCAATGGCGAGTCCTTCCGTGTCTGGAAGGACACCGGCGAGGTCTCGGTCATGCCGTAACAGATGGCAATTTCGTGCATATTGAGCCGGTCCATGACCTCGCGCATCGTCTTCGAGGGGCACGAAGTACCAGCCATCACGCCCGTACGCAGCATGGACAAATCGTACGGTGAGCCGTATTCCTCCTGGTCGTGGGCCTCCTCCAACTCGTTGATGAACATCGTCGGCACGCCGTAAAGGCTGGTTGCCTTCGCCGAGTGGACGGCCTTCAGCGTCTCGCGGGCCTTAAACGTCGGCGCGGGGATGATCGTCGCCGCCCCGTGGGAGAAGGCGGCGAAGGTACCAATCACCATGCCGAAGGTGTGGAAGAACGGCACCGGGATGCAGACGCGGTCTTCCTCGGTGTAGCCCAGCATCTCGCCGATGAAGTAGCCGTTGTTGAGCAAGTTGCGGTGGGTCAGGGTCGCGCCCTTCGGGAATCCTGTGGTGCCGGAGGTGAACTGGATATTGATTGGGTCATCCGGGTGCAGCTGCGAGGTGTACTCGGACAGGTCGTCGATGTCGCCATGCATGTGCTCGTACCACTCGGAGGATCCGAAGTAGATGACCTTGTCCAGGTGCACGCCGCGCTGCTTGGCCGCCTCGATCAGCATCGTGCGGTAGTCGGAGTCCTTGTAGCGACGGGCTGCAAAAACCATGCGCACGCCGGCCTTTTCCAGCACGTAGTTCAGCTCGTGCTGCCGGTACGCGGGGTTGATGTTGACCAGCACTAGACCAACGTGATGGCATGCGTACTGCACCACGGTCCACTCCCAACGGTTTGTGGACCAGATGCCGATGCGGTCACCCTTGCGGTAACCCGCTCGTACGAAAGCGCTGGCCAGGCGCAACACTCGATTGTAAAAACGCTCGAAGGTGAAGGAAACATCGGCGTAGACATCGACGATGGCGTCACGGGAGGGAAACTTCTCCACGATGGCGCGCAGGTTCTCACCGAGCGTTTCGTCGCGTAGCGGCGCGGCTCCCTGCTCGATGCCGGCTCCGATGACGTGGCTCATTTTGTTGCCGGCCTCGTCGACGACGTCCTTTCCGTACGGGGCCGGAATGGTCTTCAGGTCCGCAGTATTCTGCTGAGCATCCTTGTTGCTGATTGTTGCAGTCATGGGTTTGTCCTTCGGGTGTTCAAGGTCTGTGGAGGGGATGAAAAGTCAGTGGGTGTGGTTACTATTGCTTGCCGACGCCGGCACGTCGCGCGATTGCCTCGGCCTGGCGGAACAGCGGCGCGTCGACCATGCGACCGTCGAAGCTGAATGCCCCAGAGTTCTTTGCGGCTTCGCGAAGGAGCCTGGTTGCCCAGTCAATCTCTTCGTCACTTGGCCTATACGCGGCGCGAATGGTTGGGACCTGACCGGGGTGGATGCATACGGTTGCGGCGAAACCGAGGGCTGCCGCGTCGATCGCCTCGGCAGAAAGCCCGTCGGTGTCTGCGATGTCGACGTAGACGGAGTCGAGGCTGGCCTTGGAGTACGCTGCGGCGGCCAGGTGTACTGTGCTGCGGGCATGTGCGGCGACCGTGCGGTAGGCACCGGAGTGAATTCGTCCCGGCGCGAGTTGTGCCTCGGGGTCGGTGAAACGGGATGAAGTACCGGACATTCCCGCGACCAGGTCCTCGGCGCCCCAGAACAGGGCCGCAGTCCCGTCCGCCGCGGCGATTTCCTCCGCCCGGAGCACACCGAGTGGCGTCTCAATCAGTGCGATGACCTGAGTCCCCTGCCCCAGGTCTGCGACCAGGTCAGCCACCTGTTTTGCCGAGGACGCCTTCGGAAGCATCACCTGGCGGAACGCGGTTGCACGCAGCATCTCAAGGTCCGCTGTGTAGTCCTCGGTCTCCGGCGGGTTGATGCGCACGATGGTGGAGTCCGGGCTCAGGTTGCAGCTGCGGATGGCATCACGGGATGCCGGGCGGTTCTCCGCTCGGCAGCCATCCTCCAGGTCGAGAATGACCATGTCGGCACGCTCGGAGGCCTTGGCGAAGCGCTCCGGCCGGTCGGCCGGGGCGAAAAGGATAGCCGGCCCCGTCGGCTGCCACCGCGTCTGCGAATGTTGGATAGTCATGGCCGGTTTCCTCACTTCCCCGCTTCCGCGCCTGCAACGTTTCCGTCGTCAAGCGGGACACCCTCGGGTAAGCATTGGACGAGCGTGGAGCGGACGGCGCGGCAGACGACGGTGCCGTCTTGATTGCGTCCGATGTGCTCCAGCTCGACGATTCCCTGCCCGGGACGGGACTTCGATGCGCGCTTGGAGCGGCAAACCGTTTCGGCGTAGAGGGTGTCGCCGTGGAACATCGGCGCGGGGAAGGCGACCTCCGTGAAGCCGAGGTTTGCGACGATGGTGCCCAGCGTGAGCTGCCCGACGGAAAGCCCAACAACCGTGGACAGTGTCCACATGGAGTTGACCAGGCGCTGCCCGCCGAAGCCGGGTTGCTGGGAGGACCAGTGCGCGTCCAGGTGCAGCGGCTGGGTGTTCATGGTCAGGGTGGTGAACAAAACATCGTCGGTCTCGGTTACGGTGCGCCCCGGGCGATGCAGGTAGCGCGCCCCGACCTCATACTCCTCGAACCAGAGGCCTCGCTGAACGACCTCGCGGGTGTTCTCGGTGTTTGCGGTGTTAGTGTTGTCGGTCATCGGTTACAGCCCCAATCCTCGCGCGATCAGCATCAGCTGGACCTCGGTGGTGCCCTCGCCGATCTCCAAAATCTTGGAGTCGCGGTAGTGACGGGAGACGCGGTATTCGTTCATGAATCCGTAGCCGCCGTGAATCTGGGTCGCGTCCCGGGCATTGTCCATGGCTGCCTCAGAGGCGACCATTTTCGCGATATAAGCCTCACGGCGGAAGTCCACTCCTGCGGCCATCTTGGCAGCCGCGTCGTACCAAGCCATGCGAGCGGTATGGGCGCGGGCCTCCATACGGGCAATCTTGAAGGAAATCGCCTGGTACTCGGAGATTGCGCGTCCCATCGAGTTGCGCTCCTTGGCGTAGCGGACGGACTCGTCGACGCAGCCCTGCGCCGCTCCTGTGGCGAGCGCCGCAATGGCGACGCGACCCTCCGCCAGGATGGATAGGAAGTTAGCGAAGCCGCGGCCGCGGGTGCCCAGCAGGTTCTCCTTCGGAACGCGAACGTTGCTAAACGTCAGCGGGTGCGTGTCGGAGGCGTTCCAACCGACTTTGTCGTAGCCCGGTTCGACCGTGAAGCCCTCGGTCCCACTCGGGACAATGATGGTGGAGATTTCCTTCTTTCCGGACTCGTCCTGCCCGGTCACCGCGGTGACGGTGACCAGAGAGGTGATGTCGGTGCCGGAGTTGGTAATAAACTGCTTCGAGCCGTTGATGACAAACTCGTCGCCCTCCTCACGGGCCGTCGTGCGGGTGGCACCGGCGTCGGAGCCCGCGTCCGGCTCGGTCAGACCGAAGCCAGCTAGCTTCTTGCCCGCGGTCAGCTCCGGCAGGTACTTGCTCTTCTGCTCCTCGTTGCCGAAGTGGAAGATCGGCATTGCCCCCAGGCCGACGCCGGCCTCCAGGGTAATCGCGACGGACTGGTCGACCTTCGCCAGCTCCTCCAGGGCGATACCGAAAGAGAGGTAATCGCCTCCCATTCCGCCGACTTCCTCCGGGAACGGCAGCCCGAATAGGCCCATCTCGCCCATCTGGGAAACGACCTCGTATGGGAAGGTGTGGTTGCGGTCGTGCTCGGCGGCAACCGGGTTCACGACCTCGTTGGCGAACTCTCGGACAACCTTCTGCAGTTCGGTGTACTCCTCGCCGAGGACTGCGGTGCTGATGTGGTTCATGGGTGTGCTCCTTATTTATGTGTCAGTGCTGCGTTTTGGTTCGATAAGTCTTGTAATTCGCTAGTTCTGCTCGACCGTGCCCGTGTCCCCGGACTGCTCGGCAATGGCCGCTAGCTGCTGGTCACCTGCGACCTGATCGCCCGGAGAGACCGAAAAACTCACGACGCCCGCCACCTCAGCGGTCAGCGTGTGCTCCATCTTCATGGCCTCCATCACCAGCAGCGGATCGCCCACTTCAACCGTGGAGCCCTCCTCCGCAACCAGCGTGATAATCGCTCCCGGCATCGGGGCAACTACTGCGCCGCTGCCGGACGCGGCATCGTCAGCGCCCGTGGTGACGACCTCCGTACGGGGCAGAACCCAGGTTCCGGAATCGCCTGAGACCACGTACTCCTCCTGCCCCGACACCGAGGAAATCGTCTCGACCAGGAAATGCCGGGCGATTCCGTCGCATACCACCCGCAGGCTCTCGCCGTCGCGGTAGGCGGACACCTCGTAGTGGCGCGGCTGCGGGTACTCATCGCCCGGGGCCGCCTTCGCCTCCGCCTCCGCGGACAGTCCCGCGACCACATCGCCGACAATCACCGTCGCACGCGCGGGCGTGCCGACGAGCGACACCAACCGGGACTGCTCCCCCGCCCCGAACCGGATTCGCTGCGCAGCCGGGGTTCCCGAGCGCCAGCCATCCGGGGTCTGCCAGGGCGATACCGGATGCTCCGGCCAGCGCCCCTGCAGCCAGGACAGCGCCGCCGCGACGCAAGCGTCGTCAGGCGTATCGGCCACAGCGAAGCCCTCGGCGACGCGGTCCAGAAGCCCGGTGTCGAGATCACCGCTGCGAACCTCCGGCACCTGTAGCAGGTAGCGGCAGAAATCCACGTTGACGCCCACACCGGCAACGACGGTGTCGGCCAACGCGCGGTCAAGTCGCTCCAGGGCCTGGGTGCGGTCGGAGCCGTGGGCGATAACCTTCATCAGCATCGGGTCGTACAGAGAGGAGACCTCGGAGCCGTCAGCGATACCGGAGTCGACGCGAATGCCCGCACCGCTCGGCTCGATGACGCGGGTGGCTATGCCTCCGGTCGGCAGGAAGCCCGCGGCCGGATCCTCCGCGTACACGCGCGCCTCGATGGAATGCCCGGTCAACGTGACATCTTCCTGCGTCAGAGGCAGTGGCTGCCCCGAAGCCACCGCCACCTGCAGCGCGACCAGATCCAGGCCCGTGACCTGTTCAGTAACCGGGTGCTCCACCTGCAGGCGGGTATTCATCTCCATGAAATAGAACTTCTCGGGCTCCTTCGCGGGCACGATAAATTCCACAGTTCCCGCCCCGACGTAGCCGACCGAGCGCGCCGCGTCGCAAGCCGCCTCGCCGATTGCGGCGCGAGTGGCCTCGTCGAGAAGCGGGCTCGGCGCCTCCTCAATGACCTTCTGATGACGACGCTGCAAAGAGCACTCTCGCTCCCCCAAGTGGATGACGTTGCCGTGCTTATCAGCGACGATCTGCACCTCGATATGCCTCGGGGTGTCCACGAAGTGCTCCAGGAACAGCGAGTCATCGCCGAACGCGCCTGCCGCCTCACGCCTAGCCGTCACGAGCGCGCCGGGCAGCGCCGACGGCTCCTCCACTCGGTGCATTCCCTTACCGCCTCCGCCTGCCGACGGCTTGATCAACACGGGGAAGCCAATACCGGGGGCGGCCTCGATGAGCTCCTCGTCGGAAAGGCCAGGGCGGGATAGGCCGGGGACGGTGGGCACGTCGCGAGCTTCGACTGCTGCGCGGGCCGAAATTTTGTCACCCATCGTGTTGATTGCGTCAGCCGGCGGTCCGATGAACTCGATGCCAGCGTCTGCACAGGCTGCGGCGAAATCGGCGTTCTCAGACAGGAAGCCATAACCCGGGTGGATGCCGTCAGCACCGGTCGCTTTAGCGGCATTGATGATCTTGTCGATGACGAGATAGGACTCGCGCGCCACGGATGGCCCGATGTGGACCGCGACATCGGCGAGACGCACGTGGGGCGCGTCGGCGTCGGCATCGGAGTAAACGGCCACCGATCGGATTCCGTTGTCGCGCAGGGTGCGAATAATGCGGCAGGCAATCTCGCCACGGTTGGCGACCAGGACAGTCGAGAGCTCGCGGGTGTTGTTATTTGACTCGCCCGGCTTCGAGGTGGCGTCCGTCGAAGTGGCGGTCAAGTTTCCAGCAGTGGCAGTCATTTGTCTACCTAGTCCTTTCAAAAATTATGCTCTGACGAGTGCGGTTGAAAACGGGGAAATGACTACATGCGGAAAACGCCGAAGCCGGGGTCGTCGAGAGGCGCGGCGCTGGCGACATCGAGCGCCATACCGAGAATGCGGCGGGTGTCGGCGGGATCGATCACTCCGTCGTCCCAGAGCCTGGCCGACGAGTAGTAACAGTCGGATTGGCGCTCAAACTGCTCACGAATTGGGGCTTCGAACTGCTCCTGCTCCTCGGCAGACCAGCTCTCTCCCGAGCGCTCAATCTGGTTGCGGCGAACCGTCGACAGAGTCATCGCTGCCTGTGGACCACCCATCACAGCGATGCGGGCGTTCGGCCACATCCAGAGAAAGCGTGGCGAGTACGCCCGGCCGCACATGGAGTAATTTCCGGCGCCGAACGCACCACCGATAACGACTGTGAACTTGGGAACCCGGGTCGTCGCGACGGCATTGACCATCTTTGCTCCGTGCTTGGCGATACCTCCGGCCTCGTACTCGCGGCCGACCATAAAACCGGTGGTGTTCTGCAGGAACACAAGCGGGATCTTGCGCTGGTCGCAGAGCTCGATAAAGTGGGCGCCCTTCTGGGCCGACTCGGCAAAGAGGATGCCATTATTCGCTACGATGCCGACCGGGTGACCGTGGATGCGGGCAAAAGCGGTAACGAGAGTCTTGCCGAACTCGGCCTTGAACTCCTTGTATTGGCCGCCGTCGGCAATAATCTCGATGACCTCATGTACGTCGTACGGGGTCTTAGAATCGGTTGGGACCACGTCGTAGAGATCAGTCTGAGACCGCTTCGGAGCAATCGACGGCGCGATGTCCCACGGCGCTTCGGGATCTTTCGGCAGAGTCGCGACGATATCGCGGACGCGGCGCAGGGCATCGGCGTCGTTGACCGCCAGATGATCCGTCACTCCTGAGGTCTTGGAGTGCAATTCGCCTCCACCGAGGTCCTCGGGCGTAACATCTTCGCCGGTAGCGGCCTTCACCAGGGGCGGGCCCGCCAAGAAGATAGTGCCCTGATTCTTCACAATCACAGCCTCATCACTCATGGCCGGGACGTAGGCGCCACCGGCGGTGCACGAGCCCATCACCGAGGCAATCTGCGGGATTCCACGAGCGGACAGGTTCGCTTGGTTGTAGAAGATGCGTCCGAAGTGATCACGGTCCGGGAATACCTCGTCCTGGTTGAGCAGCATGGCTCCGCCGGAATCAACAAGGTAGATGCAGGGAAGACGATTCTGACCGGCAATCTCCTGCGCCCGAAGGTGCTTCTTGACTGTCATCGGGTAATAAGTGCCACCGGAGACCGTGGCGTCGTTGGCTACGACGAGGCAGCGACGGCCGTGAATCAGCCCGATTCCGGCAATCACACCCGCCGCGGGAACCTTGCCGCCGTACATCTCGTGCGCAGCCAGTGGAGCTACCTCAAGAAAAGGGCTACCCGGGTCCAGCAGCTGATTGATTCGCTGGCGCGGCAGCAGCTTGCCGCGAGAGATGTGGCGGGCGCGGGCCTTGTCGGATCCACCCTTTGCAGCCTGTTCGAGAAGGCCTTTCAGGTTGGAGACGAGCTGCTCGTGCTTGCCACGATTGGTTGTGGGGGCCGCGCTGTTCTGCTGGGCGGTTTTTTGTTGTGCGGCGTTTTGCTGTGCGGTTTCGGTCGCGAGAGTCATGGGCGAAATACTTTCCGTTAATGATTATTAACTTTCTTTCCAGAAAGATTAATGTGACTCGCGTCACCCATCAAGGCTTTTCATAGTCCAGTTCACATTGCCCCGCCCCCGCCACTTGCCCGCCCCTCATTTTCAAACCAGAAGCATTTGCTGGTAAAACAAGAATTGAACGGCGCTCAGGTGTTAATCTCGACTAACAGTTTCGGGGGTAAACCGAATTCTCGACATCACGCAAGACGCAAGACCAACCCCGCCATTTCCGATGGAAAACCCGCTGCCTTCCTACGAAGACAGCGGGTCAACAACTACCGCGAGGGTGAGAAAATTCGCTTTTACTCAGTTACCCAGCCCATTCTCTTTCACCGATTCCTAGCGCAGCAAGGGCCATCATGAACGTACTATCACTGGTCTGCTGAGAACCGGCCCACTTCACCACGTGGCGAGAGGAGTTAATTAACCCCGCGACTAACTGCACTTTCATCTGTGCCTGGTCCGCGGTTAAACCAGGTTGCAGCGAACGCAGCGCTTCTACCCACATTGCCAAGTAAAGACGCTGCAATGAGCGGACCTTCGCCCGCTCCTGCGAAGCGAGGTTCCCACCTTCGCGCTCCTGAACCCGAATCCGGTCCGGCTCGGTGACGGCAAACTTCACATGGTGAGCAAGCAGCTCACGAAGGGTGCGTTCCGGCCCCCAACCGTCGATTTTTGCCTGTTCAAGGACAGCCCGGCCACCGTCGACAAGCCGAATTGAGATGTCGATGAGGATTTGCGCCAGCAGATCCTCCTTGCCGCTGAAGTAGCGGTATAGAGCGGGGCCGGAAATACCGACAGCAGAGCCGACATCCTCTAGGCGAGTCTGATGAAAACCACGATCGGCGATTATTGCTGCTGCGGCGGTGAGAATCTCCCCCTCACGGCGCTGGCGGGCTTCGGCTCTGCGTGACATAGCCACAATGTTAAGCACGATTAGCGCCCGCCCACCCAGTTTTGACGCAAAATTCACCGCCCAAAGCGGTCACAGCAGTACCAGCAATATTTTTTGCCAGCTTTTTGTAGGAAGTAGTAGCGATTTCCCCCTTACTTCCTACAAAAAGCTGGCAAAAATCGAGGGCAGGGGCAGGGGCAGAGGCAGAGACCGGGACCGAGCGGTCCTCGCCGAAGGCCTAGTGGAAGAAGTGGCGCGTACCGGTCAGGTACATCGTCACGCCGGCTTCCCTAGCAGCGGCGATGACCTCTTCATCGCGGATAGAGCCACCGGGCTGAACGACAGCTTTAACACCGGCGTCAAGCAGAACCTGCAAGCCGTCCGCGAACGGGAAGAACGCGTCCGAAGCAGCGAAGGCACCGTTTGTACGGTTGACACCGTCGGCAAGCGTATTGGCGCGCTCGACGGCGAGCTTGGCGGAGTCCACGCGGTTGACCTGCCCCATGCCGACACCAACGGTGGCGCTATCCTTGGTCAGAAGGATTGCGTTGGACTTCACGGCACGCACGGCGCGCCATGCGAACTCAAGCTCGGCCAGGTCCTCAGCGGAGAGAGCCTCGCCCGTTGCCAGGGTCCAGTTTTCCGGCTTATCGCCCTCAGCCTGGTAGACGTCCGGCTCCTGGGTCAGGTAACCGCCGGAGATGAACTTGTTCTCCAAGACAGGAGCCTCGTATTCGGCGACGAGGATACGCAGGTTCTTCTTCGCCTTCAGAACCTCGACCGCGCCATCCTCGTAGGAGGGAGCGACGATGACCTCGGTAAAGATGTCCTTGACCTGCTCGGCCATCTCGACGGAGACCTCACGGTTGACGGCGATAACGCCGCCGAAGGCGGACATCGGGTCGCAGGCGTGGGCAGCGCGGTGAGCAGCGGCGATGGACTCATCGGACACGGCGATGCCACAGGGGTTAGCGTGCTTGATGATCGCCACGCAGGGGCGCTCATGATCCCAGGCGGCGCGCCATGCGGCGTCGGCGTCCTGGTAGTTGTTGTACGACATCTCCTTGCCGTTCAACTGCTGAGCATTGGCCAGACCCTTCGCGCCGACGCGGGTCACGGTAGCGGACTGGTGGGAGTTCTCGCCGTAGCGCAGTGTGGTGGTAGCGCCCGCACTGCCCTCGCTGCGGAGCTGCTCGACGAACCAGCCGGAGACCGCAGCATCGTACTCTGCGGTGTGCAGGAACGCATCGCGGGCCAGGCCGCGGCGCTGATCCAGGGTGAAGCCACCCTCGGCGACCGCCGCGGCAACGTCGCCGTAGCGAGCCGGGTCCACCACGATGGCCACCGACGGGTGGTTCTTCGCTGCGGCGCGAACCATGGACGGGCCTCCGATGTCGATCTGCTCGACGCACTCGTCGAAGGACGCACCCGAGGCGACGGTCTCGCGGAACGGGTACAGGTTCACAACGACCAACTGGAACGCCTCGACACCCAGCTCTTCGAGCTGCGCGAGGTGGTCTTCCTTGCGGGTGTCGGCGAGGATGCCGGCGTGGACGCGCGGGTGCAGTGTCTTCACGCGGCCCTCGAGGCACTCGGGAAAGCCGGTGAGGTCCTCGACCGGGGTGACGGGCACGCCGGCGTCGGCAATTTTGCCCGCGGTCGAGCCGGTGGAAACGATTTCTACGCCAGCTTCGTGCAAGCTGCGAGCCAACTGTTCAAGCCCGGTCTTGTCATAGACACTAATCAGGGCACGCTTGATGGGTTTACGCTGCGTGCTGTCGTTGGTCATTTCAGATAAGCCTTTCGTCCGTCGCGGTCCATCCCGCGATCGGCAATCGAGTGCAGTACATCGACGAGAAGTCGGCGTTCGACTACCTTGATGCGTTCATGCAGAGTCTCCACCGTGTCGTCTCGCTCGACGACGACCGGTTCCTGTGCAAGAATCGGCCCGGTGTCCACCCCAGTATCGACGACATGTACGGTCGTGCCGGTGACCTTGACGCCATAGTCCAGCGCGTCCAGCACCGCATGCGCCCCCGGGAAGGAGGGCAGCAGCGCGGGGTGAGTGTTGATGATGCGGTCTTTGAACGCCTCAACGAAGGACTCACCGAGGATGCGCATGAATCCCGCCGAGACAATCATATCCGGCGAGTAGGCGGAAACAGCCTCCAAAAAGCGCAAATCCCAACCTGTTCGGTCCTTCTTCGCTTCTGCGTCGAAGGGCACCTTGAAGGTTGGGATTTGTAGTTTTTGGGCCCGCTCTAGTGCAGGGCAGTCCTTGTCCGATCCGACTGCGACGATTTCCACTTTTGCGGTGTCGAGCATTTCCAGCATCGACTGCAGCAGCGATCCAAACCCGGAGGCTAGGACGACGAGCCGCAGGGGCTTTGCGGAGGAAATATTGGACGGATTTGCGACGGGCTGTGCTTCGGTCACGCGGATAAGCATACCCAGGCCGCGCCGTCGCCCAAATTTCCGCTACCCCTGATTCTTTTCCTCTTTTTCCGGATTCGCGCCTGCCTCCGCTGCCGCGTCTCCCCCATCGTCGTCACTTTCGCTTTCCGACGACTCTTCCGTCTCTACCGGGGCCTGTTCTTCTTCGGCGTCCTCTTCGTCAGTCTCTTCCGTCTCGGTTTCCGCATCATCGTTGCTGCCTTCAGCGGTGTCCTCTGACCCCTCCTCAGCAACGCCTTCAGCAGCACCAGCCCCCTCAGGAGCACCCTCAGGATCAGCAGAATCGTCGCCGCCCTCCGGAACGTCCCCGAAGCGCTCGGCCGCAATTTCGGGCTTCTCACGGTAACCGCCCACGGAGGGCATACCGGTCATCGCAACGACGACAATGGCTCCGGGGACTACGAACCACATAGATCCAAGCAGGCCCGTCAGCCACCACGAGGCTCCGGACCAGCCCAGGAAACCGACCTCACCGCCGAATAGCCACGCCAGAACTAGAAGGTAAATTCCGGACCACACCGCCGCGGCCACGATGATGAGGTAGGGGCGTTCGGTGTCGGCACTCTTCAGGAACTTGATGACCCGCCACACAGCAATCGCCGCCGGCACGACGACCAAGACTCCGAACGTCGGCGACAACAGCGACTGCGGCATCGCAGCCAGAATCGGCAGCGGAGGCAACTGCCCTGGGGTCACCGCAAATAGGCTCACCTCGGCGACGCCGACGTTGGCGGAGCCGCCCAGAAGCACAGCCACCGCCCCCAGAACTACGTTCGGGAGGTACAGCAGCGCCAAGCCCCACAGCGCGACGTTTTCACCCACCGAGGAAGTAATCGCAGTCGCGGCCAGTGCTTCCTTGTAGTGCCATGCCAGCGATGCCACGACGGCCACGAGGCCAGCCGCGCATAGCCACAGCACGTAGGTTGCGGCCAGCCGCGCTGAAGTGAGCAGCCACTCGGGCAACCGACGACGACGCAGCAGGGCGCGCAGCAGCCTCTGCCCCATACCGATGAACAGCGCCGCCAGATGCACGAGCAGAGTCGCCAGCAGAGCAATACCGAAATTCGGGAGCTTAATGCGCTGGAAAACCTGGGAGGCGTCGTAAAGCATGAGCCAGGCGATGACCGTCAAGATCAGCGGTGTGCCGAGATAGGCGGCCACGAGGGCGCGCACGTCTCGCAGGCTGATGCGGTCTGCCACTTCGCGACGGATACGCCAGGCGAGGAACGCGACCATCGCGATGGCGGGCACTGCGGGGATGAGCCCCAAAGTGGTGCCGTTAAACGCAAAGGGCACGAGGTTGAGGGCCATCCACAGCTCGGCGACGGTCGCGGGCAGCGATGCCATCCCCACGCCTCGGCTAATCACGCCGATAAGCGCAAGGGATACGGCCAGCAGCACGACCACACCGTCGGCTGCCGCGACCGACAGCCCGAATCGGCGGATCCGGGCAAGGCTCAGCCGCCGCCCAAAGACGCTGACGTGATCTCGCCTCCGCCATCTTCCGCTTGCCGACGACGCCCCCGACTCCCTTGCGGACAGCTGCGACGAAGCCTGCTCATCGGCTCGCGCACGGCGCAAACCGCGTACGGCGTCGACCGGAAGTGGCGCCGTCTCCGTGTGCGGATGACGTTGCGTGACCGGGCGTGCCGTGCCGCGGGCACCTGCGCGACGACTCTTGCGGTTGCGGTCGCGGCTGGAGGACTTCTTTCGAGGGTCGGAGCCTCTCACTGTGGCGTTGTCCTTTCCTGCGGAGCGTTGTTTCGGGTAGCACCCCATCGCTACTCGGACTCTTCGGCCCGATGCGCGTGCCTCTATCTAATATCTAATGACCCTAACCCCTTTGGGGCTAGCGGGAATATCCCCGCGCCGTAAGCAGTGGAGAGTTCTTGAACGTCCCGACGGTGAGCGCCGGACAGCGTGTGAATGAGATTGCGATGGGGCTAGCTGACCTACAACTGCGCCTGAGAAGCACCCGTCGAGGTCCAGAGCTCTCAGTTCCTCTGTAGTCCCCTGTTGTAAAACTGCACCAATGTGACGGAATTTTGGGCAAACAGAGTTTAAAAGTCGCCCGCTTCCGGCCCGCGCCCCACATTTAAGCGTCACAGCGGCGCGCCCTACCGAAATGCCCGCAAACCTCGCAGCGACGCCCAAAGTTCATACTTTCGACCGCATAGCACCCTTGGGGACACCCTACTTTCGCCCGTTTTTTATAACGTTTTTTACAAAGCTGGGTTGCTTGAACGATATCGGAACGTTATAGTCGGACGAGTTGTATAACAGACAGGTTACAAAGCTCGTTGCCAGGGAGTTAAAGAAGTGTCGATCTTTTCCAACCGCCGCACCGGAG
This sequence comes from Corynebacterium lactis RW2-5, assembly GCF_001274895.1. Taxonomy (NCBI): domain Bacteria; kingdom Bacillati; phylum Actinomycetota; class Actinomycetes; order Mycobacteriales; family Corynebacteriaceae; genus Corynebacterium; species Corynebacterium lactis. Next base: position 611,643 of record NZ_CP006841.1, on the reverse strand, counting down.
GTAAGCACCGCAAGGTAGAGGTCTCTGCTACTTCGCGTGCCGCAGTCGTTGCACTGTCCGCATCGACCATCGCATCCTCTTCCGCGATTGCGGCTGCACAGCCTGTAACCAACACCGATACCACTACTGCACCGCAGGCTCAGGCGCAGTCCGCTGACGCAGCCCCGCAGGAGGCCCCGAAGGCGGCTGCTGAGCAGGGCACAACTTTCAAGAAGACCGAGACTCGCGCAGCGCAGCCGAAGCAGAATTCTCCGCTAGTTCTCGCGTCCTCTAGCTTCACCCCGGCAACCAACCTGGCTAACCAGCTGGCAACTGCACTCCAGTACAACGAGCAGCGAGTCGCGCGCGATCTGCAGGCCCGAGCACCGAAGCTCTCCCTGCCGACCATCGGCATTTTGACTTCTCCGTTCGGCCCGCGCTGGGGCACCTTCCACTACGGCGTCGACCTGGCTAACGTCACCAATACCCCGATTATGTCCGTCCTGGACGGCACCGTTATCGACGCAGGACCGGCCCAGGGCTACGGCCAGTGGGTACGCGTGAAGCACGACGACGGTTCGGTTTCCGTCTACGGCCACGTCGAGTCGATTTACGTCGCAGTGGGCCAGGCCGTCCGCGCAGGCGAGGTCATCGCCGGCATGGGTAACCGCGGTTTCTCCACCGGCACCCACCTCCACTTCGAGATCCACCCGGACGGCACCACCCCGGTCGATCCGGTTACCTGGTTCATCCAGCGTGGCCTGAACCTGCAGTAGTAGAGTTCGTTTGTAGGCTCCCTCCCTAAGCTTTCCCGCGTTTGTGCCATTCCCGTCGAAGGGAAATTCTCCCGGCGCGCGCGGGATTTTTGTGTTTCCGGCACGCTCTGCCCAGCCGCAGCCCTAGTGTTAGGCGCATGACTGAAACCAAAACACTGCGCACGTGGAAGAAGCTCTCCGAATCGCGGGTACCGGCGGTCGGCAAGCGACTCTTTTCTGTGAGCGCCTCCCTTGTGGCGCCCTATTTCCGCACCGTCCTGCCACAGCTGGAGGTTATGGAGCCCGGGCGGGCCGTTGCGCACATGCCTAAGTGGTGGGGCGTGCAAAACCACATCAAGTCGGTTCACGCAATCGCGGCCTGCAACCTCGCCGAGTTCGCCATGGGCATGCTCTGCGAGGCGAGCGTGCCGACTACCCACCGCTGGGTGCCAAAGGGCATGACCACCAACTACAAGCGTATCTCGAAGGGTGGCCTGACCGCAGTGGCCACCGCAGAACTCCCCGACTTCTCCACCATTGCCCCTGAGACTGGGGGCAAGGATTTTCCGGTGCACATCACGCTTACCGACGCCACGGGCACGGAAGTCCAGGATGCGGTAATCAACTGCTGGATCACCGCGAAGAAGTAGCGGGCACTAGAGCTTCTCCATGGGCACGCCGCCCATCAGCATCAACCGGACCTTGCCGGCCGAGCCAAAGTCGATCATCGCAGTAGCGCGCGGCGGCAGTCCCTGCACCTCGAGGACCGTACCGAGACCGTACTTGTCGTGTACGACCTTGTCGCCCGGTTCCAGATGCAGCTCCTTGTTCTTTTTCCTGGCACCAGCGCCAGCTCCGGTGCCTGAGCCAAAGCTGTCGCGCCCGCCGCCGTAGCCGGACGAGCCGTACCCGCCTCCGCTGGAGCCGAAGCCTCGGCCGCGGCCGAAGGCGCTTCCCGCTCCCATGCCGCCGGAACCGGTGCCTACACCCCAGCTCCGGGCAGGACCCTCGCGGAGCCAATCAATAAGCTCAGGCGGGACCTCGCCCAGGAAGCGTGAAGGCGGATTGTTCTGCGGGGAGCCCCAGGACGAACGGGTCACGGCACGCGTCAGGTAGAGCTGCTTGCGAGCACGGGTGATGCCGACGTAGGCCAGGCGGCGTTCCTCCGCTAGTTCCTTCGGGTCACCAAGTGCCCGCAGGTGCGGGAAGAGCCCATCTTCCCAACCGATGAGGAACACGACGGGGAATTCGAGGCCCTTTGCCGTGTGCAGGGTCATCAGGGTTACGACGCCAGTGTCGTCGTCGGGAATCTGGTCGGCATCAGCAACCAGGGAGACACGTTCGAGGAAGGCCTGCAGGCTGCCGGGCTCCGCCTCACCGTCGGAGATGTCGAAGGAGCTCGAACCCGCGTCGTTCTGCCCTGGGGCATCCGCGTCCGCCCCGACATCAATCGAGGACATCAGCGCGGCCTCAGCGGAGAACTCGCGGGCGACGCTGACGAGCTCGTTGAGGTTGTCGAGCCTGGTCGCGTCCTGCGGGTCGTTGGATCGCTCCAACTCGGCCTTGTATCCAGTGCGATCGATGATCGCGCTCACCAGGTCACCTATGTCCGCCAACTCCCCGGAAGCGTAGTCCGCAGCAAGAGAATCAATCATTTCCACGAATGCTGTCATCGCCTTCTGGCTGCGCGTGGCAACTGCGGGAATCTTGCCCTCTGATACGGCCCGGAGTGCTCCACCGAAGGAGATGCGCTCGTCCTCCGCGTAGAGGGAGACGTGCCCCTGCGCGCGGTCGCCAATCCCGCGGCGCGGAGTGTTGATCACGCGGCGCAGCGAAACATCATCGTCAAAGTTCTGGATAATGCGCAGGTAGGCGACAATATCGCGCACCTCCCGGCGCTCGTAGAATCGCGTGCCACCGACGACCGTGTAAGGCACGCCCATGCGAATGAAGACATCCTCCAGCGCACGCGATGAATTATTGGTGCGGTAGAAGATAGCCACGTCCGAGTACTTGTACGGCCCGGACTCGACCAGCTGGTCAATCTCGTTGGCAATGAAGCGAGCCTCATCGTGCTCGTTGTCCGCGACGTAACCCTTAATCTGGCTACCATCACCCAGGTCAGTCCAGAGCTTCTTCTCCCGGCGGTTCTCGTTTCGGGCGATAAGTGCGTTGGCCGCAGAGAGGATTGTCTGGGTAGAGCGGTAATTCTGCTCCAGCAGAATCGAGGTGGCCTCCGGGTAGTCCTTCTCGAACTCCTCGATATTGCGGATTGTGGCTCCGCGGAAGGCATAAATCGACTGGTCCGAGTCGCCTACCACGCACAGCTCACTCGGGGGAACCTCCCCGCCAGATTTTCCGACGAGCGCACTGACTAGCACGTACTGGGCATGGTTGGTGTCCTGGTACTCGTCGACGAGGACGTGCCGGAAGCGGCGGCGATAGTACTCAGCGACCTGAGGGTAGGAAGTGAAGATTCGCACGACCTCTCCGATGAGGTCGTCGAAGTCGACAGCGTTGGCGGCCCTCAGCCGCGCCTGGTACTCAACGTAGACCCGCGCCACCACGTCATCGAATGGGTTGCGGGTTGACGTGGCGTCCGAGATCGCCTGTTCCGGGTCAATGAGCTCATTTTTCAAGTTCGAGATTCGCGAGGACAGTACGCGCCCCGTGAATTTCTTGCCGTCGAGGTTCATGTCCTTTGCGATCATGGCCAAAAGACGGCGCGAATCATCCGAGTCATAGATGGAGAAGTTGGAGTTGAGCCCCGGCACGAGGTCGTGCTGCATGCGCAGAATCCGCACACACATCGAGTGGAACGTGGACACCCACATGCGGCGGGCCTGATCACCTACGAGACCAGCCACGCGCTCGCGCATCTCCGCCGCCGCTTTGTTGGTGAAGGTGATGGCCAGAATCTGGCTTGGCAGAACTCCACGGGTGCCAATCAGATAGGCGATTCGACGAGTCAACACCGCAGTCTTTCCGGAGCCTGCACCAGCGACAATTAGCAACGGCGAACCGATATGCTCCACGGCCTGCCGCTGCTGTGGGTTGAGCCCCTCCAGCAGCGATTCCGGATCCAGATCCATGCCGCCGCAGCCCCCAAAACCACTGGGCGCAGCCGAATTGGGCGCTCCCAAGCCCGAGCCTGCGGCCCGAAAACCTGCGCCTACTCCGCTATCGCCGTTATCGCCCACCCGCCCGTTCGAGCCTGCGTCGAAGGAGCCAAACAACATTCCAGTTTCATTTCCCATGATGTTTCCTACAGTAGCGGAGCCTCCGGACTAGACCGTTTGGCACAATAGGACACATGAGCGAAAATCCGTCGGCACTCTCCAGCAACTCCGACAACGAAACCCCCGCGGGCAAGGGCACCGCGGCCGTCTCCCCTTTCGAGGTCCGCACTCCGACCGGCACGGACGATCCGCTGAGCTCCGCCGAGATTGAGCAGTACCGCCAGGAGATCAACCGCCTGGACAATCTCATAATCGATGCCATTCGCCGCCGCACCGCTATTAGCAAGGCCGTCGGCAAAACCCGTCTCGGTTCGGGCGGCACGCGGCTAGTTCACGGCCGCGAGGTTCAGATCATCAACTCCTTCCGCGACGAGCTTGGCCCCGAAGGGCCCGCCATCGCGTCAGCGCTGCTGCGGATGGGCCGCGGGCGCCTCGGTTAGTTCTCCAAGGAGATTAGTTTTTCTTCCAAGAACTCATCGATACCGGTGAATCCGCCCTCGCGCCCCAGGCCGGACTGCTTCACACCGCCGAAGGGCGCTGACGGATCCGACAGCGACCCCTTATTTACTGCCACCATTCCGGATTCAATCTTCTCCGCCGCCCCGAGGGCCTTGGTTAGGTTTTCGCTGAATACGTACGCGGCTAGGCCGAAGATAGTGTCATTTGCTCGCTCGAGGGCTTCGCTGTCGTCAGAGAAGGTCGTGACCGCGACGACAGGACCGAAAATTTCATCACGGACGATGTCGGCGTCGTAAGGCACATCGGTAAGGACCGTTGGCTCGAAGAAATAGCCATCGCTCAGCTCGCCACCCAAATCCGGGATAGCGCCGCCAAACACGACCTTCGCGCCGCGTTCGGTAGCATCCTTCACCAGGTCGCGCACGGTTTCCTGCTGAGAGCGCAGAGCGAGCGGGCCGAGAGTGGTCGCTGCGTCCGTCCCCTCGCCGAGCTTCAGCTCAGCAAAGAGCTTCACGACGCCATCTACGAAATCCTGCGCCTTGTCCTCGTGGATAATGAACCGGTTCGGGGCGATGCACACTTGACCACCATTGCGCAGCTTGGCTGCCTTGACTGCTTTGACGGCCTTGTCGACATCGCCGTCGGAAAGCACGACGAAGGGGGCGTTGCCGCCGAGCTCGAGGGAGACCTTCATGGAGGTTTCGGCGGCTTTCGCGGCGAGCATCTGGCCGACCTCGGTAGATCCGGTGAAGGTGAATTTGCGCAGGCGATCGTCGTCGAGGAGCTTAGAAACTTCAGACGAATGCGCAGTTGGCAGCACGGAGACTACTCCGGCGGGAACCCCCGCTTCTACTAATAGTTTGCCCAGATAAAGCATCGTCAGAGGGGTCTTGGAGGCGGGCTTGACAATGATCGGGCAACCGGCAGCCAGCGCAGGGGCAATCTTGCGAGCCCCCATAGCCAGGGGGAAGTTCCATGGAGTAATCGCGAGGACCGGGCCGACGGGCTGACGCACAACGACGACGCGGGAAGCACCGTTGGGCGAGATGCGATAATCGCCAGTGATTCGCACAGCTTCCTCAGAGAACCAACGGAAGAATTCTGCACTATAGCCAACTTCAGCTTTAGAGTCAGCGAGCGCGCGCCCCATCTCGAGGGACTGCAAGTGCGCGAGTTTTTCTTCATCTCGATGGATGAGCTCGAAGACTCGACGCAGAATCTCGCCACGCTCGCGGGGCGCGGTCGCCGCCCACGCCTCCTGCGCAGCGCAGGCGTCTTCAAGCGCCTGGCGAGCATCAGCCTCGCTCGCCGATGCCACCTCCACTAGAGGCTTATCGGTTGCAGGGTTAATAACTGAGAAGGTCTCGCCGCCTGATGCGGCACGGAACTCTCCGCGAAGAAGCAAATCAGTGGGAACCCCCTCCAAAATAGTGGCATAGCGGGATTCGTCGTCCCGTGATGCGTTTGATGAGTTTTTCGGAGCTTGTCGGTTATTAGCCATGCCTCCAGCGTAGGCGTGACGGCGGACTCCGTCAGAAATATTTCATAAATAAAAACTTTTCAGACACGCCAGAACTATCACACCAGAGCTCCGGTAAACGCCATACATACAATCCCCACAACTTACCCCCGAAAAGGCCAAGGTTTACCTAGTTTACACACCCCACAAATTGAGGTGCCATAATTCTAACTTAATATATAAAACCCTAAGAAACGCCTAAAGAAGGCTAACACTAAAGCTCTAGTTGAATGTTTGACACATTACTTTTTACCTGGTCAGAAAAGTTTTCCACATGCCAACTGGCCTTTATTGCGATACTGTAACAATCGCTATCAAACTACTGGCCCGCCACAAGGCAGGCTTCACCCCAGTTCACTAATTGTTCATGAGTTCGCAATATCCCCATAAGAATAACTACTTCAAGGGGTAACTAATGAGACACCCCTCTCCCCTGAAAAGAAGCTTGTTGCTAACGGATGGCGACCCCATCAACGATTACTCAGCAAGGAAATTGCATGCGCGTAAATAAGAAGATTGCGTCAGTAGCGTCGGCAGGCGTGCTACTGATTGGCGGTGCCGTCGTCCTGCCGCAGGCGATGGCTGCGACAACCTCGACAATGAACCTGGCCTGCCAGGCTGTGCCGTCGTCTTACACTAAACCGCAGAACTTCCCAACCGATAGCCCCATCGATGTCTCCGTCAACGTTGATGGCCCCGAGTCCGTCAAGGTCGGCGAAGAATTCGACACTAAGTTCTCCATCGACCCGGTGAGTGTGCCGCTGCCAACAGGCCTTCCACTCGGAGCTCGAATCACCGAAGCATGGCGCATGAAGCTGGACTTCCAGCTTCCCGATGGCGTCGAATACGTGAGCGGAACCGTCGATGAGTCGAAGGCAAACCTCAAGGGATTCAAGATTCTACAGGTCAACGAAAGCGGTAGCCCCGACCCCAAGGGCCGTATCCTCCGCCTAGTCGACGCTGGAAATAACACTATCGCGAACGGCCCGAACACCAGCACGTCCCGGGCGGGGGGCGTCCGGTATACCATTTCCGGCACCACGCTGAACCTCACTTTCCCAACCATTACGCTGCGCTCGAAGGCCACTAAGCCGGGCGATGCCAACTTCGGCGTGCGCGTCGCTGGCAATGCGGGAGAGTTTGCTAATGACGCGAACTTCCTGACCATGGGCGCCAGCATCCAGGCCAAGCTCGGAATTGTCCCTATCAACCTCACTGCCGCCGTGCGCTGCTCTCCGCGACCGTTGGCTAACCCTAACTCGCCTCTCGATCAGCGTGCATCGCGTCTAATTACCGTGAAGGTCGAAGCGGACCAGCCCGCCCAGGAGACTTCCGTTTCTGTCTCCGCCGCTAAGGCCACCGCTGGCGAGCCTGCTGAGCTGACGGCCGAAGTTTCCCCCGCCGAGGCAACCGGCACCGTCGTGTTCAAGTCCGGCTCCATGACCTCCGCCGAGATTGCTGTGGAAAAGGGCATCGCAAAGACGCAGATGACCTTCCCCGAGGCCGGATCCCACCAGGTCACCGCAATCTTCACCCCGGCTGATAACAAGAAGTTCAACAGCTCCTCCGGCCAGCAGAACGTCACTGTCGAGGGACAGGACGCTGGTCTGCAGCTCCAGGCACCCGAGTCTGTAAACGCTGAAGACGGCAAATTCGATGTCACCGCCACCGTTAACCCCAAGGCCGAAGGCACGGTCGAGTTCTCACTTGCCGACGGCTCCGTCGTCACGCAAAAGGTTGAGGGCGGCAAGGCAACCACTTCCCTACCGATCGGTGATGCAACTGGAACCGCTGAGCTCAAGGTAGTGTTCAAGCCATCGACCGGTTCGCCCTTCAAGACTGCAACCGCAACGAAGAACGTGGACATCAAGGCCGCCGCCAAGACGGCTCTGGCGCTGACTGCCGAGGGCGAGGCCACCGTCGGAAAGCCGCTGTCCGTCATTGCCCAGATCACGCCGTCAGAAGGCACCAAGGAGGCCAAGGGCGAGGTGACCTTCAGGTACAACGGTGCAGAGAAGAAGGTCCAGGTAAAGGACAACAAGGCAGCTCTCGAACTGACTCCTGATACCGCGGGCGAGTTGACCATCACCGCCGATTACGCTCCGGCAGACCGTACGCAAAACGTGGCTACCGCTGAGACCACTCTGAACGTTGCCCAGAAGGAAGAAACTCAGACTAACGTTTCCCTGAAGGTCGCCCTGCCGCAGTCCGTCGAGAAGGGTAAGCCCGTCGAGGCAAACGTGACCGTCACTCCGGACAACGCCGCGGGCAAAGTCTCCACGATAGTGGAGGGCGAGAAGATCGAGGCCGATGTCGCGAACGGTAGCGCCACATTGCCCCTGACCTTCAATAAGGGCGGCGCACAGAAACTGACCTTCACCTTCACGCCTACCGACGCCGAGAAGTTCACCGACGCGACTGACTCGACTGACATCACCGTCACAGAGCCGGGTGAAGTCATGCCGGAAGAGCCGGACGAGAACCCGGGTGAAGAAACCCCCGGTGGCGATGACTCTGGCGAGGAAAATCCGGTAGAGCAGTCACCAGATGTCCCCGACGAGATTAACGATGTGGTCATCACCCCGGGCGAGACTCTCAGCGGCGATGTCGTTTTAGGCGAGGTTGAAGGCAAGACCGCAACTGTGACCATCAACGACGCGGGCGGCAAGGGAGTGTTCGGCACCCTGAAGGTTCTGGTCGACGGGAAACCGGCTCAGCTGGACGGCAAAGACTACGAAATCGCTGTGGTCGGAGGCAAAGCGAAGTGGAAGATGGACATCTTCGATGCAGGTAAGCACGTCGTAACCCTGCAGTTCCGCGACTCTAAGGACGAGCTGAAGGGCTCGAAGAATATTGAGATCAACGTCAAGAACGTTGAAGTAGGCCCAAGCAATATCTCCTCCTAAGCAGCACAGAAATACACGCTCACACCTATAGAAAGAGTTGACATAATGCGAATCACTAAACGCATCCCTGCAACTGTGCTCGCAGTTGCCACCGCGAGTGCGCTCGTCCTGACTCCAGCTACGACTAGCTACCCCTTTGCCCTTCAGGCGCAGGCTCAGGAACAAGACAAGGGCCAGGCACCTGCTGCAACGAAAGTCTCGAAGACGGTAGACACTATGGCGCCAGCCACTACGGTATGGGGAGGGAAACTTGACACGGATTTAACAAATCTCCGCCACGTCGATGTCTCTTACCCTGAGAATGTCGAGGTCGGCGAAAGCTTTGAAGTGACTATTCAGCCGGGCCAGATGGTTTCCGGCAGAGAGGAAGTCGGGCGTATTAAATACGACATTGCACTTCCTCAGAACGTCACCGTCACAGACATGAGTGTCAGTGAAGGCTTCGGCTTCGGCTCGATTGGCAAGAACTCGACTGCTGTCTACTCGATTCAGCGGGTAGATGAGGTCGGCAACCCCTCACCCACTGGTCAATACGCTCGTATCTCTGCACCGAGCAACGCAACTGTCAATAACGGGCCTGGTGCCCACAATGATGACCCCAAGGCGGGGCTATCAGTACCGAAGAACACTACATTCCGCCTGCCAAAGGTTACCTTCAAGGTGACTGCACCTGAGGAAACAGGAACTGTTGTCTTCGGGCTCCGCGGAGCTGGCGCTCCTGCAGGGCCCAAGGGAGATGAAAATACGAACAACACCCTTTCCTTTGCAGAAGACGGAGTCTGGTCCAACGATGCTGTTTTTGTCAATGCAGGCCCTGCAGGTGCAGAACTGGTGAAGGTCAACGTCGTTAAGACCGATATCGTCTCCCAAATCACTCTGGACAAGGCTGCCCTAGTCTCCGCCGAGCCGAACGAGAACGGCAAGCTCACCGTCGATTTGGAAGCACGCTCGACCCGCCAAAAAGACGACTCACTACTTCCCGACGGTGCAACTGTACAGTTCCAGTTCCGCACCGCTGACGGAGAATGGACAGATGTTGGTGAGCCTGTAGCCGTCGATGGCAATCTGGCACGCACCCAGGTCGACATTGACGACAGGGACGGCGAAGTTTTCTTCCGTGCAGTTCAGCAGGAGTACACCGCGGCTGATGGGTACAAGGTGTTGTCTGCGAAGAGCAACGAGAAGTCCGTCGATGTTAAGGCGGAAAACAAAACCACCGTCGCCCTTGGCGAGGTCCCACCCAGTGTTGAGCCGGGAACCGAGGTACCTCTGGAGGCAACCTACACCGTAGAAGGCCGCCAACTTCCTGATGGCACGAAACCGGTGGTTGTTTTCAAGGCCGATGGTGAGGAAATCGGCAAGGCTGAGGTTGGCGAAGATGGCAAGGCGACTCTGACTCACAAGTTCGAAACCCAGTCGGAAAAGCCGATTCAGCTAACCGCTGAGGTCGCAGAGATTGTTAACGAACAGTCCGGCAACCGCTCCTGGCCAGCAGCGAAGTCTGAGCCTAAGACAATCAGTATCAAGACCAACCAGCGTGAATCCACCACCACCATCACATCTCCCGCCGAGGGGACGAAGATGGGCACCGGCTTCCAGGATATTACCGCTCGTGTTGAGGTCGCCGAGGGCAAGCCTGTCGGTGAGGACGGCAAAGTCGAATTCTGGGTCTACAACGAGGACTTCCCCGACGGCCTCAACATGGGCGAAGGTGACAACAACGGCGACGGTACCTTCACCATCAGCCGCCCATTTGCGCCAGGAGAAAGCCGTCTAGAAGCTCGCTTCCTCGGTTCCAACACCGCGCTGCCGTCCACAAGCCCGCAGGTCACCGTCACGGCAGACGAAGTTCACATCACCATCTCCGATAAGTCCGACACCACTTGGGACAAGGACACCAAGGCTGATGTAACCGTTGGGGAAGAAACTGAACTGAAGGTCACCGTCACCCACTCCGACGTTCAAAGTGCTAACAAGCAGCCGGTTAAGACCGGCAAGGTTGAGTTCTACATCGGTGAAGAAAAGATCGGTGAGCACACGCTTTCCGACGCCGACAACGGCGTAGCCGCAATAAAGTACGATTTTGCGGGCAAGTCGGGTGAGCAAGTTGTCGTCGCGAAGTACCTGGGTGTTAAAAACGCACAGAACAAGGTCGGCATCGAGGCCTCCGAAGCGAACTTCACCTTCAACCTCACAGAGCAGGTCCGCGAAACTAAGACGACTGTCAGCGCCGAGTGGACCGATGAAACTGCAGTCGACGGCGATAACCCCGCTACTATCAAGGCAACAATCGTCGACGCGGATGGGAACCCAGTACCCAAAGGTGTCACCGTCGAGTTCTATGACGGTGACAAAGCAATCGGTACTGCCACAACAAATGACGAGGGCATCGCAACGCTGCCGAATGCCAAACTGTCGAACGAGGATCACACCGTCAAGGCGGTCGTCGAAAAGCAGAAGATCGACGACAAGGAATTCGGCGCAAGCGAAGGCTCGGCTGAGCTGAAGAAGCGCGAAGTGAAGCCCACCGATCCCGAGGAGCCAGGCGAGACCCCCGAGGAGCCGGGCGAGGATCCTAACAAGGATTCTGATGGCGATGGTCTGACCGACAAGCAGGAAGAGGAACTCGGCACCGACCCGAAGAACCCCGATACCGATGGTGACGGAATCCTCGATGGCGATGAGGTCAATGGCAATCCAAAAACCGACCCGAAGAACCCCGATACCGATGGTGACGGCATCAACGACAAGGACGACTCCGACCCGCTAAATCCGAAGACCCCTACGGACGAGGATGGGCCAGGGGAAGATCCTGAGCAGCCAGACGAAGACTCAAACAAGGACTCTGATGGCGATGGTCTGACCGACAAGCAGGAAGAGGAACTCGGCACCGATCCAAACAAGGCCGATACCGACGGCGACGGATTCTCCGACGGTGAAGAAGTCAAGGAAGGTACCGACCCGACAGATCCAGACTCCAAGCCTGAGAGCAGCAAACCAGATCCGAAGCCCGAACCAGATCAGCCGAACAAGGACTCTGATGGCGACGGGCTGACCGACAAACAGGAAAAGGAACTCGGCACCGACCCAAACAAGGCCGATACCGACGGCGACGGATTCTCCGACGGCGAAGAAGTCAAGGAAGGTACCGACCCGACAGATCCGAAGTCCAAGCCCCTAACCACGGTTGAGGTAATCACCCCCAGCTCTTTTGACCCAACAGATTGCGATACAAAGCCGTGGTTGAAGGTCGAGAAGAAGAAGGGCGTGAAGTACACGATTACCGTCGACGGCAAGGAGGTGCAGCCTAACTCTGATGGTGTGGTCAACTACGAATTCGGCCAAACGGCTAAGGTTGTGGTAGCTCCCGAGGCTGGTTATCGCTTCCCGACCGGCGCCAAGACCGAATGGAGCTGGACCCACGAGTTGCCTTCTAACTGCGAGGTTCCCGACAAACTGGGCAAGCCAAGCGAGCCGAGCGAACCCAGCAAGCCAGGCGACGCGAAACCAGACAAGCCAAGCAAACCGGGTAAGCCCAGCGAACCCAGCAAGCCAGGCGACGCGAAACCAGACAAGCCAAGCAAACCGGGTAAGCCAAGCGAACCCAGCAAACCAGGTGCGTCTAGCGGCTCTAGTAATGACTCAAAGCCGGGTAACGGCTCCAAGTCCGCTAGCCCATCCAAGACTGCCACGTCTGGTAACTCCAATAGCTCCTCGAAGTCCGAGGCTGCAGCGAAGTCCAGTTCGTCAGCAACCAACAAGAACGGTTCCAGTTCGCTAGCAAGCACCGGTGTACAGGCGCTAGGTGTAATCGCGGGTCTAGCTGCGCTCGCGATAGTCATCGGTGGCGCGCTGATCTTCTGGCGTCGACGTAACCAGGAGGACCAGTAGGTAGTCGATGCTAATGCTCGCTTAGCAAACAACTAGCTAGCGTCAACAGGCCCCTCTATTTTCCGCAAAACCCAATCTCCGGGTTTTACACGGGAGATGGAGGGGCTTTGTCATGGGGACGCAACGAGCGGAAGAAAACGAAAACCTCATAATTCATCTTGAAACTTAACTCAAAAAACAAGATGTCGAGCCGTCTAGGACAATGGTCAACTACCTATGGAGCTCAAAATGCCGCAAGCAGTTTCTCCCAAACGTAACTAGTCTTGGGAGTAAGGCTGTCGATGCGCAAGATTGGTTTTCCGCTAAGGAAGCGATACCGCCAGAATCGGTGGTTTCATTACCTACAGTCGGTGGACCACTTACCCGCGACTGACAGCAAGAAGTGATTACTATGCAGAGACTCTGGAGCAGGTAAATGACCTCAGAAATCACCGCCACCAAGCAATGGGAAACGCTCAAAGAACGCGCCGAAACCGGCAACCCTACAAACCTGCGTGATCTATTCGCTTCGGAAGCTGACCGCGCAGAAAAACTGACTTTCGATGCGGGCACTCTTCACGTTGACCTGTCCAAGAACCTGCTATGCCAGGAGGGTTTCTCTGATCTTGTCGCGCTCGCACGAGTCGCTGGCATCGAGGAAGCTCGCGAGAAGATGTTCCGCGGCGACAAGATTAACTCGACCGAGGGACGCTCAGTACTGCACACCGCTCTACGCCTGCCCGCCGAGGAGAATCTGGTCGTCGGCAATCAGGATGTAGCTGCCGACGTTCACGAGGTCCTCGGCCGCATGCGCGACTTCGCTCGTTCTCTTCGCAGCGGTGAGTGGCTAGGCTACACTGGCCATACCATTAAGACCGTCGTCAATATCGGTATTGGCGGGTCGGACCTGGGCCCGGCAATGGTGACGAAGGCGTTGCGCACCTATGCCACCGCCGGCATCGACGCCCGATTCGTCTCCAACGTGGATCCGTCCGATTTGCGCGCAGTCCTGGATGAGGCCGACCCAGAATCGACCCTGTTCATCGTTGCGTCCAAGACCTTCACCACCCAGGAGACTCTTTCCAATGCGCACGCAGCGCGCCGCTGGCTGATTGAGCAGTTGGGTTCCGAGGATGCCGTCGCCAAGCACTTTGTAGCAGTTTCCACCAACGCCGAGAAGGTCGCGGAATTCGGCATCGACACGGCGAATATGTTCGGATTCTGGGACTGGGTAGGCGGCCGCTACTCCGTGGACTCCGCTATTGGCCTATCCATCATGGCCGTGGTCGGCCCTATGGACTTTATGCGCTTCCTGCAGGGCTTCCGTGCGATGGACGAGCACTTCCTCTCTGCGCCATTGGAAGAAAATGTTCCGGTCCTGATGGCGATGCTTAACGTCTGGTACTCGAACTTCCTGGGCGCACAATCCCACGCAGTCCTGCCCTACTCCGAGGACCTTTCTCGCTTCCCTGCGTACCTGCAGCAGCTGACTATGGAGTCCAACGGTAAGTCCGTGCGTACCGACGGCTCACGGGTCGATTACACCACGGGCGAGATTTTCTGGGGCGAGCCGGGCACCAACGGCCAGCACGCGTTCTACCAGCTCCTCCACCAGGGAACTCGCCTGGTTCCCGCCGATTTCATCGGTTTCGCCCGCCCTCGACAGGACTTGCCAACCGCAACCGGCGAAGGCTCTATGCACGATCTTCTGATGAGCAACTTCTTCGCCCAGACTAAGGTGCTCGCATTTGGCAAGACCGCCGAGGAAATCCGCTCCGCAGGCGTCGCTGAGGAGTTGGTGGAGCACAAGGTCATGCCGGGTAACCGCCCAACCACCACGATTATGGCTGAGGAACTAACTCCGGATGCTGTAGGCGCGCTGATTGCGCTCTACGAGCACATTACCTTCGTAGAAGGCATCGTCTGGGGCCTGAATTCCTTCGACCAGTGGGGTGTTGAGCTGGGCAAGCAGCAGGCCGGCGATCTGCTTCCCGCTGTGACCGGCGAGGTCGCACCGGACTCCGGCGATGCTTCCACCGATGCGCTGCTGACCTGGTACCGCGACAAGCGCTAGCATGCTGCTGAAACGGCGCAGGTAGCTCCGCCGGCAGACCATAGTGCAGTAATACAAATTCAAAAGGGGATCCGGTCACCGCCGGATTCCCTTTTTACAGCTTTACCGTGTAGCCCTCGGGTCGGTAACCACTGACAATCACTTTGCCGAAGGGGAAACAAGTTACTGGAATCATCTTGATGTTCGCGACGGCCAGTGGCAGACCGACTATTGTCACAGCCTGAGCAGCGGCCGTAGTGATGTGACCGATAGCCAGCCATAGGCCCGCAACCAGGAACCAAACTACGTTCATCACTGCAGCTCCTGCAGCGCCGACAGATCCAGGCTGAGATGTCTCGACAACGGTCCTACCAAAAGGCCACAGAGCGTACGAGGCCATTCTGAACGATGCCACGCCCGCGGGAATCGTCACAATGAGAAGGCACGCCAGAATGCCGAAGAAGATGTATCCGAGGGCCAGCCACAAGCCACCGAATACGAGCCAGATGATGTTCAGAATCAATCGCATACCACTCAATTCTACCTGGCCAACTAGATGCACGTTGGCGCAATATTCGCTCGGCGAATAGTATCGAAGCCATGTCTGCCTACATTGAAGATGCTGTTCTTGCCTACCGACTCGCCCGCGGAGCGGGTGAGATTCTCAAGGGTGTTCGGAACGTAGGTTTGCTGCGTGGCCGTATCCTCGGTGACGCTGGCGATGCGCTCGCTCAAGAGTGGATCGCGCGAGTTCTAGAGCAGCACCGCCCGGACGATGGCCTGCTGTCGGAGGAGGCCGCGGACAACCGCGAGCGCCTCGACTGCGATCGAGTCTGGATTATTGACCCACTGGATGGTACCCGCGAATTCGCAGGCGGTCGCCAGGACTGGGCGGTTCACGTGGCACTCGTCGAGAATGGCAAGCCCACCCACGCGGCGGTTGGTCTGCCGGACCTCGGCCAGGTCTTCCACACAGGAGAGGCCAAGGCCGTCCAGGGCCCGCGTGCTGGCAAGATTGTCGTCTCTCGTACCCGCCCGCCGGAAGTCGCGAAGTACGTTGCCGAAAAGCTCGGCATGGACCTCGTAGAGATGGGCTCCGCGGGCGCCAAGGCAATGCACGTCCTCCTGGGCGACCACGATGCCTACATCCACGACGGAGGCCAGTACGAGTGGGACTCCGCAGCGCCGGTCGGTGTCGCTAAGTCTGCAGGCCTGCACGTCAGCCGCCTGGATGGCTCCGAGCCGACCTATAACAATGTCGACACGTTCATGCCCGACATGCTCTTCTGCCGCCCCGACCTCGCTGACGAGATTCTCGCCGCGGTCGCGGAGTTCAAGGCCAACGAGAACAAGTAGTCTCCACATGGCTGATTCCGTGAAGACTCCCTACGAGGACCTGCTGCGCGAGATCCTCGCTGAAGGCACCAAGAAGGCAGATCGTACCGGCACCGGAACGCGTTCCGTCTTTGGCCGCCAAATTCGCTTCGACTTGAGCGAGGGGTTCCCGCTCATCACCACGAAGAAGGTCCACCTGAAGTCAATCGTCTACGAACTTCTGTGGTTCCTCCGGGGTGACTCAAACGTCCGCTGGCTCCAGGAGCACGGCGTGACCATCTGGGACGAGTGGGCGTCGGAAAGCGGGGATCTGGGGCCGGTCTACGGTGTACAGTGGCGCTCCTGGCCGACTCCGGACGGACAGCACATCGATCAGATTGCTCAGGCTTTGGATACGTTGAAGTCGAACCCGGATTCGCGCCGCAACATCGTCAGCGCGTGGAACGTCTCCGAGATTTCCAACATGGCGCTGCCGCCATGCCACCTGTTGTTCCAGTTCTATGTGGCGGACGGCAAGCTCTCCTGTCAGCTCTACCAGCGCAGTGCTGATATGTTCCTCGGCGTTCCCTTCAACATCGCCTCCTACGCTCTGCTGACGCACATGATGGCACAGCAGGCGGACCTCGAGGTCGGGGAATTCATCTGGACCGGCGGTGACTGCCATATCTACGACAACCACGTCGAGCAGTGCGAGCTTCAGATCTCCCGCGAAGCACGCCCCTACCCCACTTTGAAGCTGAATAAGGCCGACAGCATCTTCGACTATTCCTTCGAAGACGTCGAGGTTGTCGGCTACGATCCGCACCCGCTAATCCGCGGTCAGGTCGCGGTATAAGCGCTCATAAAACGTCCCCACCGCAAGGAAGGTGCCCCGCATGACTGCCAACGCTGCTAAGCCCAGGCCCGAATTCGTCGGCATGATTTGGGCTCAGTCACGCGACGGTGTCCTGGGAGATGGCTCCTCGATGCCCTGGCATCTTCCGGAGGACCTGAAGCACTTCAAGGACACCACTATGGGCGCGCCCGTAATCATGGGCCGCCGCACTTGGGATTCTCTAAACCCGAAGTTCCGCCCTCTGCCAGGGCGCCGCAATATCGTGCTCTCGCGCACTTCGACGGACTTCCCCGGGGCTGAGGCCTTCGCAAGCCTCGACCAGGCACTCGCCGCAGTCGCTAACGAACCCGCCGTATGGATTATGGGTGGGGGCCGCGTCTACCGCGACGGGCTCTCGCTTGCCGACGAGTGCGTCGTCACACAAATCGACATTGAGGTGTCGGTGCCGGTGCCTGTCATAGCTCCCGATCTCTACGAATGGGAAAAAGTCCATGAATCCGAGTGGCTGACTTCTTCGACGGGGCTCCGTTACCGGTTGACCAAGTGGCATCCGCGGGCCTAGCGCTGAGGCCTTTGCGGCCCCGTTACTGCCTCTACCGATCCCCAGTATTGCAAGCCCGACGTGTCCGCAGAGTGCGCGCTGGAATACTCCGCCGACAGCGCGTGTTGCAATTAGCATGACTGACGTGAAAACGCCTAAGACCACTGAACATGTAACCATTTACGCGGCCTCATGGTGCCCGTTCTGCCAGAACCTCATTGCAGGTTTGAAGAGCAAGGGCACCCCATTTGAGGCATGGGATGTCGAAAAGCACGATGACCTGTCCGAATGGGTCAAGTCCGTCAACGACGGCAATCGTGTTGTCCCGACTGTCCTGTACTCGGACGGTACTCATGCCACGAACCCGTCCGCAGACGAGGTCGAGACAAAGTACGCCGAGTTGGCTGGTTAGTCCAGATCGTCGTGCGCCATCAGCTGGCGCGCGGCCTCCGTGATGGAGCCCGACAGGGACGGGTACACGGAGAAGGAGCTGGCCAGGTCGGCCACGGTGAGCTGGTTGGAAACACACACCGCAATCGGCAGGATTAGCTCGGAGGCGGTCGGCGCGACAACCACGCCGCCGATGATCATGCCGGAATTCTTGCGGCAGAACAGCTTCACAAAGCCGTGGCGCAGCGAGCGCATCTTCGCGCGCGGGTTACCTGCCAACGGGAAGACCTCGACGCGCGCGGAGACCTCGCCGGACTCAATCTGAGCCTGCGAAACACCAACGGTCGCGATCTCCGGGCGGGTGAACACCGCCGAAGATACGGTGCGCAGGCGAATCGGAGAAACGCCCTCGCCGAGAGCATGGTACATGGCAATTCGGCCCTGCATAGCGGCAACGGATGCCAGCGGGAACAAGTCGGTGCAGTCGCCGGCGGCGTAGATACCCGGGACATTGGTACGGGAGACGCGGTCGACGTGGATGTGGCCCGAGCGAGTCAGCTCGATGCCGGAGTTCTCCAGGCCCATATCGGCGGTGTTCGGAATGGAACCGACGGTCATCAGCGCGTGAGAACCGAGGACTTCGCGACCGTCGGAGGTGACAACGCGCACGCCACCATCCTCGGTGCGCTCGACAAGGTCACAGCGGGCGTTCTTGACCACGTCGACGCCGCGCTCCAGCAGGACCTCCTCCAGAGCATCTGCCGCGTCCGCATCCTCGTGCGGCAGAATTCGGTCACGGGAGGCGACCATGGTGACCTTCACACCCAGCTCGGTGAAGGAGGACACGAACTCGGCACCCGTGACACCGGAACCGACAACGATGAGGTGCTCCGGCAGCTCCTCCAGGTCGTAGACCTGACGCCAGGTGAGAATACGCTCGCCGTCCGGGATAGCGCCCGGCAGGATGCGCGGGGAAGCACCTGTCGAGACCAGAACCAGGTCAGCCTCAAGGCTGATCTCGCCGCCTTCAAGCAAGTCGACGGTGACGTAGTGGGTCACACGTCCCGGATCGTGGTCGTCCAGGCGACCGCGGCCCTGCAGCATGGTGATGCCCTCGCGCTCCATCTGCGCGCGGACGTCATCGGACTGCTGCTTGGCCAGGCGCCGCACGCGCTCGTTGACAGCAGTGAAGTCAATCTTGCGCGCGGAGAAGTCCGGGCGCAGGCCCATCTCGTCCGCACGGCGCATATCGGTGCGCACGCCGGTCGCAGCGATGAAGGCCTTAGAGGGCACGCAGTCCCAAAGGACAGAGGAACCGCCCATTCCCGCATCTTCAACAACCGTGACCTCGGCACCGTACTTGGCACCGACCAGAGCTGCCTCATAGCCCGCTGGGCCGCCGCCGATAATTACGATTCTCTTAGCCACAAGTCCTCCAATTTGGCTGAAAATGCTCGATCACTCAATTTACGAGCCCACTAAAAAGTTCGCTTTAGCGGCTCCTCCAGGCGCCCACTGGGTGCACACCAACAGGCACCATTTTTGCACGTCCCCGCACAAAAGCGCCAAGCGCGGCAATAATTTTTCCCGCGCTTTGCCACCAGTCTAGTGGAGAGACCGCACAAGTGGCTCGCCGTCCTGGTAGCGCGCGACAATGCCGGCGAAGAGCCGCACGCCCACACCAAGACAGCGCTCATCCACAACCAGGTCATCTCGGTGCAGGTCGTGTTTGTCCCCCCTACCCGACCAGCAGCCGAGTCGCGCCATCGCACCCGGGACATGCTCCAGGTACCAGCCAAAGTCTTCGCCTCCCGACGACTGCGGCGCCTGAATCACGGCATTCTCATCGACCCTCCGCACCGTTTCGGCAATCAACGCCGTGCAGTACTCGTCGTTAAGCACTGGCGGGACTCCCCGCTCGTACTTGATGGAATGGGTGACCCCAGTTGGCGCGAGGGTTTGCTCGATGAGCTGGCGGACCAGCGGGTCAATAGTGCGCCAGGTGGTGATGTCGGCGGTGCGCAGGGTGCCCTTGACCTCGCCTTCCGACGGGATCGCGTTGTTGGCGTAACCTGCGTGGACTGCCCCGAAAGTCAGGACCGTGCCTGTGCGAGGGTCGATACGGCGAGACAGCAACCCCGGCAGGTCGACTATGAGTTTGCCCAGTGCGTAGACTACATCGGCGGTCATCTGGGGGCGTGAAGTATGTCCGCCGGGCCCCTCGACCTTGATGTCGAGAGTGTCCGAGGCGGAGGTAATCGCCCCCGTGCGCACGCCGACGTGCCCGACGCGGAGCTTGGGCTCACAATGCACCGCGAAAATGCGCTCGACACCGTCGAGGGCGCCGGCGGCGATTACCTCGGGGGCACCGCCGACCATGACTTCCTCTGCGGGCTGAAAGATGAATCGAAGAGGAGTTGGGAGTTCATGCTCGCGGTGGTACTCGGCCATGGCGAGTGCAGTCGCGAGGGTGATTGTGGTGTGGAAGTCATGCCCGCAGGCGTGCATGACTCCGGGATTCGTACTGGAAAATTCCAGGCACGTGGCTTCTGTAATAGGAAGGGCGTCCATGTCCCCTCGAAACGCCAGGCGCCCCGGGAGCTCTCCGCCGGCACCGTTGTCGGCCAGCTCGATATCTCCGATGTCGACCATCAGGCCGGTGTTAGGAAAGAGGACAGGCTCTAGACCTGCGTCACGCAGTTTCTCCTCGACGAACTTCGTCGTCTGGTGCTCCATGTGTGACAGCTCCGGGTGCGCGTGAAGATGCCGACGCCACCCCAGGATTTCCTGTTCGTGCTCGAGCCACCACTGCTTAATAAACTCCTCTATCACAACTATTCAGTGTAGAGATGCCACAAAATCGATGACGCTCGGGGCGCGATTGCGGGGAGAAACCGACCTCCCGAAAGGACACCGCAACTACCCCCTATTACCATCTTTAACATTCGTAACATTTTTGCGATGATGGAAGGTATGTCCGCCAATGACAATCCTTCCCGGCCCATCACTATCGCCATCGCCACAGTGGCGACCCTATTAGTGCTTGTCATCGGAGTAGCGGTCGGACTTTCGCTGCAAACGGACAACGGCCCGCAGAGGCAGGAGATGCCCGGCGCGTCCGCACCATCGACGGGATCATCGACCGACAGCCAGCCCCAGCGATCTTCGTCGAGCAGCACCTCTCCCTCGACGGAGACAACCGAGGAGACCTCGCGCCGCACCCCGTCCCCCACCAAGGGAACCAGCGAGAAGTCGACCACCACGACGGAGAACTCTCAGTCTGAGTCCTCCTCGACTAGCGCCCGCTCGACAACTCCGACCAAGGGGATTCAAGACTTCGGGACCGGGCGCGACGACCTGGACGGGTTGGGGTTCATCGGAACCAAAGCGCGCTGCAACCCCGGTGACCGCGCATTCGCGGTACTTGCTACAGAGGCTGGCACGGTAGCCGCTGCCTGCGAGAATCGCTCCGGCGACAAATACTACCGCTCCGACGCTCCGAGCGGGAGCCTCTCCACCGAAATTATCGTCGACGAGGAAGACCGGATTGTCGCACGAAACGGCTCCTACAAGTACCAAATGTCGCCCGAGGGGCTCCTGGTCACGAAGGACAACAACCCGATTGAGAAGCAGCCAGCTGCTTCGTGGGGAACCGCATAGGGAGCCCCTCCGCAAGAGCTCCTAAATGCGACTGCGCCCCGGAAATGCGCAAACCCCCGAGTGCCAGCGTCCTCACTAGAAGCGACTGGCACGTTCGGGGAATTTTTGCTTTTTGGCGCGGCACTTCGGACTAGATACCGGCCCCTGAAGCTTTAGAGGTCGATGTTGCGCGGACCGTAGAGGCGGTCACCCGCATCGCCCAGGCCTGGGACGATGTAAGCGTCTTCGTTGAGGTTCGGGTCGACTACGGTGGTCACGAGGCGAACCGGCAGCCCGGAGTTTTCCAGTGCGTCCACACCGGCCTGCGCCGAAATGATGCAAACTGCGGTGATATTGTCCGCGCCGCGCGCAACCAGAAGCTTCAGCGCGTGCAGGAGCGAACCGCCGGTAGCGAGCATCGGGTCGACAAGGAAAACATTGCGGCCGGAGAGGTCCTCCGGCAGCGCCTCCAGGTACGGCACCGGCTCATGGGTTTCCTCATTGCGAGCCAGGCCGATGAAGCCCACCTGCGCGTCCGGAATCATCGACAGCGCCGGGTCAATCATGCCGAGGCCTGCGCGGATGACCGGGACGATAATCGGCGGATCCTCCAGCCGGTGTCCGTCGGCGACGGTGATCGGCGTCTTGACATCGAACTCCTCGACCGGCAGGTCGCGGGATGCTTCGTAAATCAGCATTGCGCCGAGATCCGCAAGAGCCGCGCGGAAACCGGCGTTATTGGTGCGCTCATCACGCAGGATAGTCAGGCGGGACTGTGCCAGTGGGTGGTCGACAACGGTAATCTCCATACCTTCCAAAATACATCGAAAAATTTGATGGAACCGTTTGGGCATTTTTCGCGCCTACAAATGCAGAGCACTTTTACCGCCCCTCAGTAGGAGGGGCAGGAAACGACGCACAGATTTGAAAGGAACCACCATGCCCGCCCCTCAATACCAGCCCGCCGGAGCTTTCACTCTTATACCAGATGCCGTTCGGCAAAGCGCCGCTTCACTCGGCAGCCTAGCTTCCGACCCCTCTCACCCCGCGCAGGCTCTTGGCGCGGCCAAACCTCTATCTCTGCTTGCCGACGCTCCCTATATCGGCCAGTTTGCCCAGGCCGCGTCCGCCGCGCTTTCGGCGCAGCACGAACGGGTCACTCAACTTGCTGACTACGGTCGTAGCGCATCGGAGGCACTGACCAGCCTGGTCACTGCGGCGCGATCAGCGGAGGAAGCTGGGGCTCACAGGTTTGCGGCTTTCCCCTTTGGCAGCTTCGGCGCCCAGGGAGGTGATGCGTTGTGATCCCGATTGGTCTATTGACTCAGGTCCCCGCCGCGCTGTCGCAGGCAATTAATCCCGCGGCAGTGCCTGCCCTGTCTTCTATTGCGGCCACGGTCCCGGCCTCCGCCTCGCAATGGCACGGGGTAGCAAACTCCGTGGCTCAAGCCTGGTCCGATGGTGATGGAGAATCCGCCTCCCGGAGTCTGGCGCGCGCTGCTGCCGCTGCGACAGATTTGGAGGGCCGCGCGCAGGTTATCGACGGCAATATTGCCGAGGGCAGCAGTTCCATAGTGCGTGCGATCGAGGAATTAGCGCAGATCGCCGCGCAATTCGTAGCCAAAGCTACGCTCTCAATGTCGCGGGTATCCGCGGGGCCGGTAGGCATGGCCGCCGCTGGTGTTGGGCTAACGTCCGCCGCAACGGAAGCCATGAGCCGTGCGGAGTCCGTGCTGGCGACGCTTGCCCAGGACCTTGCGCCGATCACTGAATCACTCTCTTCGACAGCGAATATCCCGGTGGATACTCCACCGGCTCCCCTGCCTGCTGCTCTTTCGGATGCCGCGGAGGCGCAGGCCGCCGCTGCGCCGGCTACTACTCCGGAAGAACACGCGACCCCCGAGGACACAGGAGATGGCAGTGATGCAAATACGGCCGGAGCCGGCGCACCCACACCGGAGGCCAAGGCTGCGGTGGAAAATGCGATGAGTGCGCTCGGCACTCCGTACGCGTGGGGCGGGAATACCCCAGGCCAAGGGCTGGACTGCTCGGGCCTGACGCATTGGGCATACGGGCAGGCCGGCGTTGACATCCCCCGTGTAGCCCAGGACCAAGCGATTGGCCGCCAAGTCGGGCAGGATGAGCTTCTTCCAGGCGACTTGGCTGTGTGGGATGGGCATGTGGCGATGGTGGTAGGAGACGGCCAAATGATTGAGGCTGGCGACCCGGTGCAGCTGAACCCTGTGCGGACGACGAACATCGGCATGCCTTTTAAGGGCTTCTACAGGCCGACAGGCTAACCGCGGCTATCGCGCGGGTGGGCAAAGCTTCTAAGATGGAAGGGCGCGTTTGTGCCGCGGGCCTCCTGGCAGCGCAGCCCACGCCCATTTAGCTATCTATAAGCACGTTAATAAGGATTCCGACGATAATTATGGCCACTCAAGGCATTGTCCCCATTGAGCTCGAGCTGACCCAGGGCACTTTCTACACCCTATGGGCTCCAACTTGGCGCGAGGGTGGCGCAGAATGGCAGGCTCTGCTGGGGCGGGGCGACGACGTTTACCTGTTCAGCTCGGCGGCACAGCTGCTGGCTTTCGTCAAGTCGGGGAAGGAACACGATTTCACCCGGCACCCGGGCTGGCGTCGCTTCGAGCAAACCCTGCCGGAGTCCGCAGTCACTGCGCCCCGTAACAAGTACGACATGGTCGGGCTGCCGGAAATTCTCGCCGGTTCTCCTGACTACGACAATGTTTCCCGGGCAGACCGTATCCTGGCGGTGGCCCGCTCCATCGGGGCGATTGCGGAATTGACTCCGGTTACTCGAATGTTTGCGTCGAACTCGATTCTGGCAGCGACCCAAAATGGTGCCGAGCACTTCCGTGGAGATGGCTTGGCGCAGTGGTCCGCAGTAGGCCGCGTCATTTGCTCCAACTGGGATTCCTGCCTGGACTCTTTCGACGGTCTCGTTGGCTCGGCACCGGAAGTTGATGAGGCAGCCGTAGCTGAGGCGAATTCGACTTTGGAGCAGGCGGCAAAGACTGCAGCCGAGCGCCGGGCCGCTGAGGAAAAGCAGCGTGCGGAAAAGAAGGAAGCTGAAAAGGCCGCGGAGTCCGGCGATCCTTATGACTCGACTGTGTGGGCCCAGGCCGGCATCGACCCGATTAAGATTTCCATTTCAGGCCGCACGCTCTACACCCTGCGCTGCTACATGGGGTCACGACCACTCTTCCTCGGCCACGCCGGCGAGATTCACACCTTCTCGCAGCCGCGCACCATGGTCCGCTGGCTTCTCGAAAACAAGACTCACGATCTCGCTTCCCTCATCACCTGGGACGACATCATTACTGCTGCGAACGCAGGTGAGCTCGAAGCCGTGGTCCACGCGGAAAACGAGTACTCCTTCACCGGCATCACTACCGACATCAAGGCGGGACCGAACCACGTAGATGCCCAACAGCTCTCCCGCGCTTACGAGCTGCTTGCCGATGCCGCGGACTGGGCCGGAGACGACGCAGTCAACGAGGTACTGGCGGGCAACCAGCAACTCCAGTGGCTGCTGAATTACCTTCTCGACACCGGTGAGCAGTCGGAGCCCGTGCCGCCCTTCGAAGAAGAGGCGGCTGGCTGGGAGCAGCTCGAAAAGAGCCTAATCGCCCGCTTTACTACCAAGATTTAGCAGCTTTAGCGGAAAACGCTCCCTCCTCCCCTGTCCCCTCTTCCCATGCACTTGACCTAGCGCCTGTGGGACCGGTGGGTCAGCGGGAGGCTGACAGCCAGCTATCCCCAGATAGTCATCTAGTTCAGATGCATCTCTAGCGACTCGTCGGCATCGATCTCGCCGTCGCCGTCAGCATCCGTGAGCTTCAGGTATGCGGGATAGATGATTGTGTCGAGGATGCGCTCTCGCGTCGGCAGATCCGCGAACGCATTGTTAATGGCGTGGCAGGTCAAGTCGAAAAGCTCGGTGTACCCGTAACCAAACACCGACACCAGCGCCATGCACTCCTTGGTCATCGACGTCGCGCCGATGAGGCGGTTGTCGGTGTTTACCGTGCACGTGAAGCGCATCTCGTCGAGAAGCGAGAATGGGTGGTCGGCGAGGTTGTCGCACACGCCGGTCTGCACGTTCGAGGTCGGACAGATTTCCAGGGGAATCTGGCGGTCACGAATAGCAGAAGCGACCTGCTGGCATTCGATGCCTTCGAGAGAGGCAGTGAAATCCTCGTAGACGCGGACGCCGTGCCCCAGACGATTCGCCCCCTGAACCACTGCATCACGCAGGGAATCTACACCGGCGTCCTCGCCCGCGTGAATGGTAAACGGCACCAGGTTTTCGCGAAGCAGCGCGAACGCGTCTGCATGGTCCGCCGGGGGGAAGCCATTTTCCGGGCCTGCGATGTCGAAGCCGACAACGTAGCCGCCGGAGCGTTCTCCGTAGTTATCGATAGTCAGCTGGGCGACTTCCTTCGAGCGGTCATTCTGGCGCATCGCACAGATCAGAAGCCGGGCGGTGATGTCCTTTCCGGCGGCCGCAGCGTGGGCCTCCCCCTGGGCCAGCCCCTCGACGAGCGCGTCTACGACACCTTGCATATCCAACCCGCTTTCCAGGTGGTTTTCCGGCGCGAGACGCAGCTCCGCGTAGACAACGTTGTCGGCGGCCAAATCCTCGACCGCCTCACAAGCAACGCGGGTTAGAGATTCAGCAGTCTGCATCACAGCGCAGGTGTGAGCGAACGCGGTGAGGTAAGAGGTGAGCGATCCCGAGTTGCCGGTATCGATGAACCACTGCGCCAATTCGTCGACGTCAGTGGTCGGGAGCTTATCGCTATAGCCGCACTCCTCTGCGAGCTCGAGGACAGTCTGCGGCCGGAGTCCACCGTCGAGATGGTCATGCAGCAGCACCTTCGGCAGCGTCGCCACTACTTTGCGGATGTCTGCAAGGTCAGGTGAAGAACCATCTGGGTCGATATGCGAAGAATTAAGCATAGTGGTCAGACTATCGGGCGAACTGTCCCTGAAGCCACTTTTGCCATTCCGAATAAGCAACCCGGAGACATCCCAATTATTTCCTTCACATGATTGGACACTATTGTCCTATTTATTATGTTTCCTTCTCATTGCCTCCGCGCCAAAGATGGGACCTGCCACTCACACTGGACCACGCGAAGGGGAATCCTCCTGTCCTCCGCTCTGGCCGCACACCTAGTGCTCGCTCCCGCCGGGTTCATCGCGCCATCCGCTACCGGGCAACCCGCGCAATTCATGCAGGAGGCGGCCCCTACGGAGCCGACGGATTCCAATCACGACGAGCCATCCCCGGATTTGCTCAGGAGAGACACCTCCGCCTGTCCCTTCCGGTTCGCGCCCCCTCCCCCGGTGGATAGCTCTGAGGTCCCAACGCCGGGCGCGACCTCCCCCGCCCCGCTCCCGGTTCCCGACATCCCCGCCGGTGGCACCGCCATGTCCGAATGCGATGTCATCGAGGGCACGTCCTTCAAAACTCCCGAGGAAGTGACGGCGTCATCGTGGATTGTCTTCGATGTAAAAACCGGTGATGTCCTAGCGGCCAAGGACCCCCACGGGCGCTACCGCCCGGCTTCCGTGATTAAGGTGCTCCTTGCCTTGGTCGCACTGGAGGAGCTCGACCTGAAGAAATCGGTGCGTGCCACATACGAAGATGCCGCAATCGAGGGCTCTCGTGTCGGAATCGTAGAAGGCGTCGAATACTCCGTCGAGACGCTCCTCACGGGCTTGCTGCTCAATTCCGGCAACGACTGCGGCCACGCGCTATCGCGGATGCTCGGCGGCATGGACGCCACCGTGGAGAAGGTCAATGCAAAAGCGGCGCAGCTAGGCGCCACGGACACCCGGATTTTCAATCCCACAGGACTGGACGCTCCCGGCCAAATGACCTCCGCGTTCGACATGGCTCTGTTCTTCCGGGCCGCGTTCAGCAATCCCACCTACTTAAACCTCTCCGGCCTACAACTGGCGAAAATCCCTGGCAACAAAGAACTTGTAGTCGACGACTTCGACATCGCCAACGATAATCAGCTCCTGTCCTCCGGATTCGAAGGTGCGCTGGGCGGCAAGACCGGCTTCACCGATGATGCCCGCCACACATTCGCGGGAGTTGCAGAAAGAAATGGCCGAAGGCTTGGAACGATTCTCCTGGACACAACCGTTCACGAGGCGCCGCGCCCATGGGAGCAGGCTGCTGGCCTACTCGAATCTGGATTCGATACTCCCCGAGAGACGTCAATCGCTTCTCTGGACACTCAGGCTAAAGGTGACGAGACCCCGCGGATTCCCTTCTTCGGCACAGACAAAAATACCGACCCCAGTGGTCCGATGCAGACGGAAAATTCCTGGCCTGCAATCGGTATCGGAGTCGGTATCGCGGTAGTTGTTTGCCTCGCCGCAGTTATAACGGTAGCCGCTGGAAAGCGCCGTCGTTAAGCGAGTCCCGGTTTGAAACAGAGGGCGAGCGCTACTTGCGCGTCTGCCCGAAGAGGCGGTTCAGACCACTCGAGCTGGCTGCCTCCGCACGAACGTTGATTACGGCCGGGGCGGGAGCGTCGAGCGGCTCTTCGAGGAGAGCTTCCTCGGTGGTGGCAGTCCATGCGGTGGCGTACATCGTGATGCGCCAAATGAGGTAGAAGATAACCATCAGACCGATAACCGGGCCGAAGACCGCTCCGGCGGGGTTCGACAGTGCGTTGGAGAAGAACACGCTACCGAGCTGCTTGACAACCTCCAGGCCAATCGCGCCGATAATGGCACCCTTAGCCGCGGCACTCAGCGGAACTTTGCCGCGCGGCAGGGCGGCGAGCATCCAGAAGAATAGAAGCCAGTTGGCCAGAAGACCGACAGCGATAGCAATCAGGCCGGTAATGACGGTGATACCCGGGACCTCACCCAGGCCCACCTTTTCCAGCAGCGATGATGTCAGGCCGGAGGTTCCGACGGCGGTGACAACGAAGGTCAGTATAATCATGACCAGCATGCCGATCAGTCGAATTAGATCGCGAATCTTACCGAGCACGAAGTTGTTGGCAGCCATCGGACGCTTCCACAGCTGGGTGATAGCCATACGCAAGTTACCCATCCAGCCGAGCCCGGACCAGAGAGTCGCGATGAAACCGACCGTAAAGACGCCGCCAGCCTGGTCGATCGCGCCCTCGATAATTGAGTTGATGGTGTCACCCATCGATCCGTCGATGGAGTCGGTAATAAAGGACTGGATTTGGTTGAGCAGATCCTCATTACCGCGCAGTACGAGGGCCAAAATCGCGAACGCCGTCATAATCAACGGGAAAATCGAAAGCACCGAGAAGTACGTAACAGCGGCGGCGAAGAAGTTTCCGCCCTGCTCCCCGTAGCGCTCCTGCATGCGCATGAGGTGGTCGAACCACCCCCACTTGTCGCGCATGCGGTCAATCGCTCCCGGTTCATCTGCGTGTACGCGTTCGATTCCGTAGCGGTCCGTCTTCTTCGGATCTTTTTGGGTAGAGGATGCCATACCCTCTACATTAACCTGCCACCTATCAGTTCGCGGCCTTTAGGAAGCCAACGCGATCATAAACATCCGCCAGCGTCTTCGATGCGACCTCACGAGCCTTCTCTGCGCCGACCGCCAAAATCCGCTCCAGCTCTCCGCGGTCCGACATGAGCTCCTCGTAACGAGCACGCAGCGGCGTGGTAAACGCCTCCAGAGCCTCTGCGGTGTCGGCCTTGAGCTGGCCGTAACCGGCACCGGATGCGGCGTAGCCCTCGACGATGGAGTCAACCGTCTTATCGGTCAGCGCCGACTGGATTACCAGCAGGTTGGACACACCGGGCTTGTTCTCGCGATCGAAGCGAATCTCGCCGTCATTGTCGGTGACCGCCGAGCGAATGCGCTTGGCCGACACCTTCGGATCGTCCAGCAGGTTGATGATGCCCTTCGGGTTCGTACCCGACTTGCTCATCTTGGCCGTCGGCTCCTGCAGGTCATAAATCTTGGCGGAACCGGCCATGATGTGAGCGTCCGGCACTACGAAGGTCTTCTTGTAACGGGAGTTAAAGCGCTGAGCCAGGTTGCGGGTCAGCTCCAGGTGCTGACGCTGGTCCTCGCCCACCGGCACCAGCTGCGGACGGTAGAGCAGGATGTCCGCGGCCATCAGCATCGGGTAGGCGAACAGGCCCGCCGAAGTATGGTCCGCTCCGCGCTTGGAGGACTTGTCCTTGAACTGGGTCATGCGCGAGGCCTCACCAAAGCCTGTCATGCAGGTCAGCACCCAGCCGAGTTCTGCGTGCTCCGGGACGTGCGACTGCACGAAGAGCACGGACTTCTCCGGGTCAATGCCGAGCGCAATCAGTTGCGCCGCGCCTGCGACGGTGCGCTGACGCAGCTCCTTCGGGTTCTGGTCCACGGTAATGGCGTGGAGGTCCGGGATGAAGTAGAAAGCATCAAAGTCATCCTGGAGGTTAATCCAGTTCTTCAGCGCTCCCAGGTAATTGCCCAGGTGGTACGAGTCCGCCGTGGGCTGGATACCGGACAAAACACGCTGCTTGCGCGTCGTGGTCGCGGCCTTTACTGCTGGGTTTGCTGCTTCGGGACCATTGCTTTCGCTCATAGCCACCTAGTCTAGCGGGTCAGACGAAGCGACTTGCGGTTAGTGCTGCCGCTTTCTACCCGCCGGCGCATCGTCCTCTGCGAGCATCCGCTCCACGACCAGTTTCACGGTTCTGCTAGCTGTCGCCGGGGGCTCGTCCGGGTACAGTCCCCTTACCAAGGTCACCGCCGGGCGGACTCCATGCTCCTTTACGACGCGCCGGACACGCTCCCTCTCGGCAGCGGTCAGCTCCAGCGGGGCGACCGCGGGCCGCCGGGAGAGCGATACCGCTCCCACAACACCGACTAACACGACGAGAAGGAGGCTGGACCATACGGGCCATGAGTACACAAACGAGAAAATCAGCAGGGCAACAAGGATGCCCTCCGCGATTACCAGGGAAACGTTGACGTCAGTGCCGGTGTCCTTCTGCAGGCTCCGCGCAAGTGCCTCCAACGTGGCGTGGTCCTGATTAATGTCGCCTTCCGACATGTCGCCTTCACGTTTGCCCCGCTTCACCGACCGCACGCTCCCTTCGCTACCGGAGTATCCTGCAATGCCTCGGCTCCACGCTGCCTGCATGTCGTTCGCAAACAACCCGCGTGGCCTTTTGGCACTTTCCTTAATTCTAGAGCGTCGGCAAGCGAGGTTGAACGAGAAGATTGCACTCCGGTGCTTAAACTAGATTCATACGTGTGTCCCGACCAGAGGTCGACAGGCGTGATTTTTACGTTTTTATCAGGAGTTTCATGATTGCGACAATCTGCGTGACTATCGTGGCGTTGCTTCTCCCAGGAGCCCTATTTGGATGGGTCTCGGGGATGCGCCCGATGCTGGCGCTTGCGACGGCGGGCCCCATCATGCTGGGAATCACCGGTTTTTCCGCCTGGCTCGCACAAGCCATAGGGCTTTCGCATTCGTGGTTTCTGGTTCTCGCCATGTGGGCTCTCTTTGCGGCGCTGAGTTATCTTGTCCGCAGCTTCATCAAGTCCTCCACTCCGTCGGATAGCTTCTCCTCCGGCTACCTCACGGCGCTGATTACCGCGGCGGTCACGCTTGTTGCGACAACCCGCGTGATGTTCTCGCTGGCGCAAGTTCCGGGAGGCCCCGGCTCGATTCGCGAAGCCTGGGACATGCTGTGGCACACGAACTTCTTGCGCTTCATCCAGGAGACTGGCAACGCCTCGCCAGTTTCGGCCGGCCTGCTTCTCCATCAGGAAACGCACTCGGAGTCCTTTTACCCCTCTGGCTGGCACGCGATGGCGGCGCTGCTGCCGGGCGATATCTTCCTCAACGCGAATGTGTTTTCATTCCTCGCCCCCTCCCTAATTCTGCCTGCAGGCATGGCACTTTTGGCGCGCACGGTGGCAGGTCCAAAATGGGCGACAATCGCGGGCCCCGCAGCGGCGCTGCTGTCGCTGCTGACCCCGGAGATCTGGATTGCACTGTGGAAGACCTCCTCTATGCCATATCTGTTGGCCGTCGCCTGTGTCCCTGCTGCGACTGCGTTGGCGCTGCGCGGCTACATAGTTCCCTCCGGATTGGCAATCGTCGGCGCGCTGACTGTCCACCCTGCCGCCGCCATCACCGTGGCCCTATTTGTAGCGTTGTGGTTTATCACGCAGCCCAGCGTGGCAGGCCTAATCCGCACCGCCCTGATTGGTGTAATCGCAGGCGCTATGTGCATCCCAATCCTGCTGTCTGCACTCGGCCAGGGCGAAAGCGTGGCAGGGTTTACCGGGCAGATCAAGATCCCCCGCGATGAGTCCCTCTGGCGAAGCCTGATTGGCATGTCCAGTTACACGGAGGATATTCAGTTCCCGCTGGTCATGCTCGTACTATTTGCCGCTGGAATCGTGGTCGCGCTACTCCGCCGCCACCCGTGGACGCCGTGGCCAGCACTGGCCTTCGGCCTGCTGTTCATGGTCTCCGATAGCGCTCAGGTGCGCTGGTCGGAGCCTTTCGGCACTTGGCTCAAGGCAATTGGCATGTTCTACTACGACATGCCCTACCGAGTGCAGGCGGCCATGGGCATTCTGCGCGTCCTGCTGGCTGCCCTCGCAATCGCGGGCGTCGTAGCGTTAGTTTCTGCGCTGGTCTCCCGCCTCCGCTCGCGCGCCGACCGCGACGAGAAGACAACTTCCCTGCCATCCGAGGACTCCGCCTCGCTTGACGACGACCCCACCGTCAAAACCTCCCTGACAAACAGCCGGGCAACCGACAACGAACCATCTCGAACGCAGCTCATCGCCGTCGGCGTGGCGGCCGCGGTCGCTCTGGTGCCAATCAGCTGGGTTACCGGCCCGTCGGAGCGTTCGGTGGTCCGCGCGTCCTTCGCCACCACCTATGTCTCAGATGCCGATAAGCAGGCGCTCGAATGGCTGGACAAGCAACCTCACGCCCACGAGGGCCATATTCTCAACGACCGTAAGGACGGCTCCGCATGGATGTACGCAATGTATGGGCTGCCGTCGTTATACCGCCACTTCTCGTTCGGCGACAAGACCGCCACAGCTTCCCCGAAGTTGGCCACGAATGTGGACCTTTTGGGCGTCGGCACGCCCGAGAGCCCGACTGAGCTGAACGAGTACGACGTGGCTGCGCGCAAACTGGGCGTGAACTATATCTTTGTGTCTCCTCCGGTCGTGCAGAACGACGGCACAGAGGCTCTGGCGATGCGATCGTGGGCGTGGCATTCGCCGGGGCTGACGCCGGTCTATCGCGATGGCGCAACGGTCATCTTCGCAGTCAACGCGATGTTCAGCCCCGAGGAGCTGCGGCAAATTGTGAAAAGCTCGCCGCGCCCGACCTCGCGCCCGAGCGATCTTTTCGCGCCGGCGCGGCAGCCGATTATTGCACCGCCGACGGAGACCGTTGACCCGCTGGCAGGTGCCCAGATTAGCGTCGACAGCAGTGAAAACGCGGTTCGGGCCATCAACGACTACCTCGGCCCCACGACGCAGCTAAGTAACAAGATCCTTCCCGGCATTGCGAAGATTCAGAAGCGGGTGCAGGAAATCCTCACCCAGCGCGGCGCGACCCTGGTGCCCCGCAGCGAAGCTTCCGCCTCTGTAGTCTTTGGCACTACCACCGGCACCCCGGAGGAATCAGCGAACGAATCGCGCCCGAATCGAGGCTTCGCAGTATCCGCGATTGTCGACGCCTCCGGCGTGGGCACGGCATCCGACGACCTGGAAACGGATGCGGGGCGTCCCGCCACTTGGCAGCTCGCCGCTGGGCTGCGCGATTCGATGGTCTACCGGGGCTTCGCCCCCGACAGCAAGTTCAACTCCAAGGGCCGGCCGACGACGTTCTACACGGGCCTCGCGCCGCAGACCGTGCGCTCCGACGCTCCCGTAATTCCCACCGCCTCCCTGGCATTTGGCAGCGTGCTCAATGAAAACCTCGCCAAGGACCTCAAAGATCCGGCGATGCAGGAAAAGTGGGCGCTCGCAATCGTCGACGGCATCGCCTCCATGCTGCGGCAAAACCCGCAGCTAGCGGCCGACTCCGCGCTGGCGGGCGGCGGCACAGACTCGAGCCTTTCGGATTCCTCAGCCTATTCGGCTTACTCGGCCTCCTCTGTCTACTAGCGGTACTCCACAATCACCGGCGCGTGATCAGTCCACCGCAAGTCATAGGCGGCCGGCTTGTCTACCACCGATGACACCGCGCGGGCCAACATCGGCGCCGTCACCGCCTGGTAATCAATACGCCACCCCGCATCCGTATCAAAAGCCTGACCACGGTAGGTCCACCACGACCACGGCCCCGCTTCATCCGGCCGCAGACGCCGCGTCACATCAAACCAATCCGGGTCAGCACTAATCGCCGGGGCATCCCAACGGGAACCATCAGAAAAAGCACCGGCCTCCATCTCCTTTGCCGTTGCCAAAACCTGCGAATCCTGCGGAGCCTCATCCGGCCAGCAACCAAACACCGAGTCCATCCACGCGCGCTCCTGTGGCAAGAACCCACTCTTCTTCTTATTCGTCTTCCAATTCTTCAGATCCTGCTCACGGTGGCAGATATTCCAATCGCCACCAATCACCGCACTGTGCCCCTGCCTGCCCCGCTTGCCGACGCCCGCAAGGTAATCCGAGAACGCATCAAGGAAGCGGTACTTTTCGTCCTGCTTCTCACTCAGTGCAGACCCCGAGGGCAGGTACAGGCTTGCGACCTGCACGTCCGTATCCAGGCCCGTCGCAGCGGCCGGTGCGGTGGCGCTGATGAAACGGCCGGACTCTGCGAATTCCTCCGCACCGATGCCGACCGAGACGTCGGAAAGCGGAAAGAGGGAGAGGATTCCCACGCCCGCGCGGCCCTTGGCGGTAAGGTTCTCGGCGCCCAGCCAGTGCCAGCCAGCGTCGAGAGCGGGGGCGAGTGCGGCAGCGGCCTGGGAGTCGGTGGCGCGGACCTCCTGCAGCAGGACGATGTCGGCGCTGGTGTGGCTCAGCCAGTCGATGAGACCGAGGTTAGTTTCGCTGCGCTGCTTCACGGCGGCGCGGATGCCGTTGACGTTGATCGTCGCGATGGTAAGACTCATGCCCCCATACGTTACCTACAGAGTCACCTTGCGGCGGCGACGGTATAGCAGGATGGTCGGGACGGTGATGAGGATGGCGGCAAGCGCCAGACCAGCGCCGCCCAGAGAGGGCGCGCGGTAGCCGTAACCGGAGGCGATGATCCAGCCGCCGAGAGCCGCACCACCGGCGTTGGCCATGTTGAGGGCAGCCTGGTTCAGGGCTGCGGCGAGGGTTTGGGCGCGCCCGGCGACGTCCATGAGGCGGGTCTGCAGGTTCGGCACCAAAATGGAGCCCAGCAGGCCGATGATGAGGAAGTTCGCGGTGCCCAGGATTGCATGCGCGGAGGTGAAGTAGAACGCGGTGAGCATGACCACCATGAGGACGAGGGCAACGAGGATGCCCCATTCGCCGATCCGGTCGGACAGCCACCCGCCGATGTAAGTACCGACCACCATGCCAATGCCGTAGGCCATCAGGACGATCCAGATCCAGCTCTCCGGCAACCCTGCGACCTCGGTCATCGTCCAGGTGATGTAGGTGTAAACCGCGAACATGCCGCCAAAGCCAATCGTTCCGATGGCGACGGTGAGGAGGACCTGTGGCGTGACCAGCGCGGAGAGTTCCTCGATTGGGCGAGTCTTGGGCATGCGGTTCATGTGCGGCACTGCGAACCACAGGGACACCAGCGCTGCCAGGCCAATCACGGCGACGAAGGCGAAGGCCGAGCGCCAACCGTAGACCTGTCCGAGCACCTGCGCGGCGGGCACGCCGATGACCGTCGCCACCGCCAACCCGACGCCCGAGAGTGCCACCGTCTTACCGCGGTTGCCGGGCTTGGCCAACGAGGCTGCGACGAGCCCTGCCACGGAGAAGTAGGCGCCGTGCGGCAGACCGGCGATGAAACGCGAGGCCATCACGGCCTCGAAGGATCCGAGGGTGCCCGCCCACACGGTCGCGCCGTTGCCTATGGTGAATGCGACCATCAGGATCAACAGCATCCGGCGGCGCGGGATTGAACCGGTCAGGACCGTGATTAACGGAGCGCCCACGACGACGCCGAGCGCGTACATGGAGATCATACGCCCGGCGGAATCCTCGGTGCGGCCGAAGGCATCCGCGATGTACGGCAGCAGGCCCATGGCGACGAACTCTGTGACGCCGATACCGAATGCTCCGACATTGAGGGCCAGCAGGACCATCACACGTCGCAGATCGGAAACATGATCCTGCTGAGGAACCGGACGACGTTTGAATGCCCGCTTCGTAGGTTGCTGCACATCCATAGTCTTCTCCGTGGGGATCCTTTCCGGTCGTTGATGTCGTCGTTAGCAGCGAGACCTGTGGCGCAGGCGTTGGGTGCCTGCCGCAGTCCCGCACATCTGCTTCTGGCTGGTTTCAGACAGAAGTGCGACTCTACTCCGCGTATCTAGCCATCCACTATCTCAGGAGCGGATATGAGCCGGTTTTGTAAGCAGAATTACACATTCACTAAACGCGGGTAAGTTCCTAGCTATAGAAAACATTTGAAAATTTATGCGCGAAGGAAGTTCTCTGCCGTGTTTCAGCACTACAATTTGTACGAGTCCCTCGGCCTAAACCCGCAGGACTCTACCCTGCACCTGCGTGAGCAGATTCAAAATACCCTCACCGAACTGCGCAAGCAGGGCCTGGCCCCGAACTCCGGCCCCGTTCAGGAGAATCTGGCCGCACTCAGCATTCTCGGCAACGACTACCGCAGGGGCGAGTACGACCGCAGGCTTGCCGACACCGACGCTGCACCAATCACCATTGCCTCCCTGCGCTCGCTCGCCGCACACCCCGCTCCTGATCGTTCCCCGCAGCCCCCTGCAGGTACTGAGGTTAGTAGGAATCAGAGCGCAACCGATTCCGATTCTGCACAGCCGACCGATACGGCCCTGGACTGGAAGGTCGCGGATTCTGCGGCGCATCCACCATTTCCGCCCGCTAAGCCCAAGGTGGTTGTCCGCGATGTGTCGCCGCTGCCAGAGGGCGCGGCACACAAAGACTTGTGGAAGCGCCTGCCTAAGATTCCTCGTGTGGTCGCAGCTCTGCTGTCCACCAGCTTTGCCCTCAGTTTCCTAACAATGCTGTGGGCAACATTCGAAGGGTTTTACTATTTGTCGGAGATAGAAGGCGCGAAAAACGCCGATTCTTCAGGACTCCTCGGAGCCATCGCCGGCCTCGGCACTGTATTCGGAGCAATTCTCCCACTTGTCGTCACTCCGGTAGTGCTTGTAACCGGACTCGTCGTCGCACTGCTCAGCTTGTACTGGGTTCGTGAGATTCTTCTAGGCCGCAGTGCGACCGCCGGCATTTTCCTACCCACCTCCACAGCAACAACGGGCATTGCTGCCACCGCAGCCTTCATCCTCTTTGTTGGCACCTACTCTGGGGCGCTGCTAGGCGTGGCCGGGGTTTTGCTGTTTGTAGTGACCGGACTGTCCCTGACGGGCGAGGTCAAGGCATGGTTCCGAGGCAAGATTCTGGTGAAAACGACTGCGCCGACGGGACGGACCGCTTAGACAAAAGTACGCATATTCATAAAAACGTACGAATATGCACATATGTGATTTGAGTCACTTCTCGTCGTTATTCGCATCACAAATGGCATTAGTGCGCTATGCCCCATTGCGCATAAATCATCAAAACTGCGTTATCGTGGAACAAAACAGATAGGAGTACTAACACTATGGCGACCATTTACTGGACCCGCACCGACGAAGCCCCGCTGCTCGCGACCTACTCGCTGAAGCCGATTGTGGAGGCTTTCGCCAGCCAGGCGGGCGTTAACGTCGAGACCCGTGACATCTCTCTGGCCGGACGAATCCTCGCCCAGTTCCCGGAGCGCCTCTCGGAGGACCAGAAGGTCGAGGACGCGCTGGCTGCTCTTGGTGACCTGGTCAAGGAGCCGCACGCAAATATCATCAAGCTGCCGAACATCTCCGCTTCTGTTCCGCAGATTAAGCGTGCCGTCGCCGAGCTGCAGGAAAAGGGCTACGACATCCCGAAGTACAAGTCGCAGCCGGAGGGCGAAGAAGAGACCGCCGACCGCGCCAAATTCGACAAGGTCAAGGGTTCTGCCGTCAACCCGGTTCTGCGTGAGGGCAACTCCGACCGCCGCGCCCCGGAAGCCGTCAAGAGCTTCGCTCGCAAGCACCCACACCGCATGGGCGCTTGGGTTTCCGACTCCAAGACCAACGTCGCCACCATGGCCTCCAACGACTTCCGCCACAACGAGAAGTCCGTCATCATGCCGGCCGATGACAAGCTGACCTACCAGCTCGAGGCGAACGACGGCCACGTCATCACCCTGAAGAAGGACATGCCGGTCCTCAAGGGCGAGATTATCGACGGCACTGGCATGAACGTCCATATCCTGGCTAACTTCCTGCGCGCCCAAATTCGCCGCGCACAGCGTGAGAACATCCTGTTCTCCGTGCACCTGAAGGCCACCATGATGAAGGTCTCCGACCCGCTGATTTTCGGCGAGGTCGTCAAGGCATTCCTGCCGTCCGTATTCCCGAAGTTCGAGTCCAAGCTGGCCGCAGCCAACCTGACCCCGGACAACGGCCTGGGCGCCATCCTCGATGGCCTCCACAAGCTGGACGACGCCACTGCGGCAGCCGTCAAGAAGGCCATCGAGAAGGACCTGGCTGAGGGCCCGGCACTGTACATGGTCAACTCCGACAAGGGCATCACCAACCTGCACGTTCCGTCCGACGTCATCGTCGACGCTTCCATGCCGGCCCTGATTCGCAACGGCGGCAAGGGCTGGGGCCCGAAGGGCGAGGAAAACGACACCCTCGCGGTCATCCCGGACTCCTCCTACGCCGGCGTCTACCAGGCGGTTATCGACGATTGCCGCGAAAACGGCGCCTACGATCCGGCAACCATGGGCACCGTCCCGAACGTCGGCCTGATGGCTCAGAAGGCCGAGGAGTACGGCTCCCACGACAAGACCTTCCAGATTCCGGTCGACGGTGTCCTGCAGGTCATCAACTCCGCCGGCGAGGTCCTCATCGAGCACCACGTCGCAGAGGGCGACATCTGGCGCTCCTGCCAGACCAAGGACGCCCCGGTCCGTGACTGGGTCAAGCTGGCCGTCACCCGCGCCCGCGCAACCGGCGACCCGGCTGTGTTCTGGCTGGATCCGCAGCGCGCTCACGACGCCAACCTGATTACCAAGGTCAACGAGTACCTGGCTGACCACGACACCGAGGGCCTGGACATCCGCATCATGGACCCGGTGGCTGCCACCAAGTTCTCCATCGAGCGCATCCGCCGCGGCGAGAACACCATCTCCGTTACCGGTAACGTCCTGCGTGACTACCTCACCGACCTGTTCCCGATCATGGAGCTGGGTACCTCCGCGAAGATGCTCTCCGTCGTTCCGCTGATGGCTGGCGGCGGCCTGTTCGAGACCGGTGCTGGCGGATCCGCTCCGAAGCACGTCCAGCAGGTCGAGGAGGAAAACCACCTCCGCTGGGACTCCCTCGGTGAGTTCCTGGCTCTGGCCGAGTCCCTGCGCTACGCCGCAAGCGACGACAACGACCCGCGCCCGAGCGTCCTGGCAGATGCCCTGGACAAGGCGACCGCCACCCTGCTCGACGAGGGCAAGTCCCCGTCCCGCAAGGTCGGCGAAATCGACAACCGCGGCTCCCACTTCTACCTGGCCCTGTACTGGGCTCAGGAGCTGGCAGCTCAGGACGAAAACTCCGAGCTGAAGGAGGTATTCGCACCTGTCGCCAAGGCACTGTCCGAGAAGGAAGAGTCCATCGCTAAGACTCTCCTCGAGGTTCAGGGCTCCCCGGCCGACCTGGGCGGCTACTTCCTGCCGGACGATGAGAAGGCCTTCGCGGTCATGCGCCCGTCCGCAGAGTTCAACGAGATTATCGACGGACTGAAGAAGTAACCTTGCAGCGCTAGCTACCAAGCGCCTAGCCCCGGCTCCGCAGAAGGGGCGCGATCAGATGGATTTTTCCTGATTGCGCCCCTTTTCTCATGCTTGCTGCTCGTTTCCTTTTGAGGCAAGGCTTTAAAGAAGTACGCACGGCCGGATTTTTTGCCAGCTTTTTGGCAGAAGTAACGCGAAAATCGAGCGTACTTCCTACAAAAAGCTGGCAAAAATGCCGAAGGGAGCTATCGCCGCAGTCAACGCACCCTGCTCCTACTCCTGCGCCCGGTGCAATAGCGGCTGGCAGTTCGGACACCACCAGATAATCCGCTCTAGCTCCTCCTCCGGGTCTCTGACAAGGGTGTCCTTGCGGATAGTTGTTCCGCATCTCCGGCATGGCTTTTGATTCCGCCCGAAGACGAAGCTGGTCTGGCCTGGTTGTTTTACGCCCGTCGTCACGCGTACCGGCGAGAGCCTGTTTGCCCACATCAGCCTTCGCGCCAAGTCCAGCACGCGTTTCGTATCGACGTACCGCACTGGAGTGGCCGGGTGAAAGCCACCCAGGAAACAGATCTCCGCACGGTACTCGTTTCCGACTCCAGCGAGCACCTTCTGATCCAGCAGCGCCAGCCCTATCGCGCGGTCGGGATCAGCCAGGAGCCGACGCCGGGCCTCCGCGCGGCCACATTCCTCCCAATCGTCTCCCAGCACATCGGGGCCCAGGTAGGACACGTGGGTCTCATACTCGTCGAACGGGAATACACGCACGAGCCCCAGCTCGTGGCCTACAACCTCGATGGGACGACTACCGGGGGCGTTGCTGTCGTCGGCAAGCGTGAGGACGACGCGCGCGGTGTGCCCGGGCTTGTGCCAGCGCGCGCCGAGGCGATGGGCCGACCAGGTGCCCTCCATTTTGAGGTGCGTGTGAAGTACGGTGCCACCGAAGTCCATGAAAAGGTGCTTGCCGTAGGGCCAGACGCGGCGCACGACGCTACCATCGAAGGAGGTCACTGCGTATTTCGGCACGCGAATCGACGTGGTCAGCACCTCGCGACCGACCATGAACTGCATGCGGTGCGCGAGACGGTAGACGGTGTCTCCCTCAGGCACGACCGCCTCCATTATCTGCGCCAGACGTTGCCGCGATGCGCACGCCCTTCGGGGTAATCCTCGCGCCGGCTGCGCGCAGACGCTGCGCCCACTCGGAGCCAATCACAGCCTCGCCGTTGACCTTCTCGATTACGATGCGCTTCATCATGTTGGACGACACCGCCTGTTGGAAGGCCGACACCACCAGGGGAAGGACATCGGCGTAATCCAGCCCGACCGGCGGCGTGAAGATGCTCAAGTTCCTGCCGCCACGGGTGAGGTAGGCGACGCAGAGGCCGTCGGCAAGCACAACCAGGCTTCCAGCGGAACGGGTCGGGCCCTGCTCCGGCCACGGCAGTGCGGCGCCGTAGGGGTTGGCGGGGTCAACGGCGGCGAGGACGTAGACCTCGGGGTCCGTCGTGCCGGAGGGCCAGCCCTCCACGTCGGCACTATCGGCGAGCAAGCGCAGTCGGTCGACGACGGCGGGCGTGGAAAATTGCGCCGCGCCGAGCCCATCGATGATGAGCCCGCGCATGGCCTTGCCCACCTCCTCAAAACGCGTGAGTACCTTATACGCCAAGGCGAAGCCACCGAGAGTGTTCTCGGCAACCACGCTTCCCCGCGTGACGACGCCGTAGCGCTCCAACCAGGCCTCACCGTGCGCGACAGAGCGCGACGTGGAGTTCGTATCCGCAGGAACGGTCAACGACCAACGGCCCACCATGTCCGGCGGCACCATGGCACGCTGCGCCTGCGCGAAACTAGTGCGCCCCATCCGCAGCCGGCCACGAGTTGGCGTGCGCTTGGCGCGGTGGGCGGTCCTCGTCCCGCTGGAGCCGCCGGAGCCGCTGAGCCTGGCGCGCAGTGGCGCGAAACCGTCCGGGCTGATCAACCCCAGCTCGAACAGGGCCCACAGGGCCTCGCGCAGGTCGGCGTTAGTATGCGACGTTCCGAGGTGTGCGCCTGGGTCCTCGGCCTCGCCCGCCGAGACCTCCTGGTCGATAAGGCTAAACAGGAATCCGCCGCCGCCACCGCCGCGAGAGAGCACGTCGAGGACCTTTGTTTGCAGCGCGCTGAGAACCGGTGGCTCGGAGGAGTCGGGGACCTCAATCAGCTGCGCCGCGTAGTCAGTCGGCAGCAGCATCACCCACGGGTCCGCGCTACCGGCACTGCCCGCGCCGACCACCAGCACTTCCCCGTTGGCGGTGAGCTCGTCGAGGTCGCGCGGCTGATAATCGCGCACACGCTGCGGCAGGACCACGCTCTCCCAGGCAGACGCCGGAAGCCTCACGCCCGCAAGCTGCTCGATGACGGTGAAAACCCCGTCGGCGCCGCGCAGCTCCGGCCGCGCGCCCACGGGTGCGACCTGCTGCCACGCGGGCAGGAAGCGGCCGAGCGCGGAGGCGCTAACCGGTTCCGTCTGCGCGCGGGCCGCCGCCAGCGATCGGGTCCGGATAATCTTCAGGACCTCCGGCGCAACGAACTCCGCCTCGTCGATGCCCTGCCGGTAGTGGCCGCTAACCAAGGCCTTCTGCTCCACCAGCTTCGACAGCAGCGAATGCGCAACGCTTGCGGCCAGGCCGAACGCGCGGGCAACGTCGCCGCGAATAAACGGCCCGTGTGTCCTGGCCCACCGGGTTACTAGCTGCTCCAGGGCATCTGGAATAGTCTCAGGCTGCGCGGCGACCGCCGGGGGCACGGGAACGCCGAGGCCATCGCG
This sequence comes from Corynebacterium lactis RW2-5, assembly GCF_001274895.1. Taxonomy (NCBI): domain Bacteria; kingdom Bacillati; phylum Actinomycetota; class Actinomycetes; order Mycobacteriales; family Corynebacteriaceae; genus Corynebacterium; species Corynebacterium lactis. Next base: position 569,276 of record NZ_CP006841.1, on the reverse strand, counting down.
AAGCAAAGCGGCGTCTAGCGACTGCGCCAGGTGCGGCACTCCCGCTATACGCACCTCCATGACGCGGGAGCCCAGCTCCGCGCGCGCCTGCTCGAAGCTTACATCCGAAACCTCCCCCACCTCGCCGACCGGGATGGGGCCAACCACGCGCAGGGTGTCGATCAGCTGCTCCGCAGTTTTCGCTTTCCGACGCTCCGAACGGCGGCGAACGTCCAGGTCCACCTCGGCGATGATCTCGGGGTCGAGAAGGTCCCGAAGTTCCACCCCGCCCAGCAGCTGGGTCAGCAGTGCCGGATCCAGAGACAGCGCGGCCGCGCGTTTCTCCGCCAAGGGGCTGTCCCCCTCGTACATGAACGCGCCGGTGTAGGTAAACAGAATCGACGAGGCGAACGGGCTCGCCTCCTGGGTGGTGACCTCGGCGATGCGCACCCTGCCCTGCTGCAGATCCTGGCACAGTTTCGTCAGTGCGGGCAGGTCGTAGACATCCTGAAGGCACTCGCGCACAGTCTCTAGGACGATGGGGAACTTCGGGTACCGCTTTGCGACATCCAGCAGCTGCGCCGAGCGCTGCCGCTGCTGCCACAGCGGGGCTCTCTTGCCGGGATTGCGACTAGGGAGCAGCAGGGCACGCGAGGCGCACTCCCTAAACCGGGAGGCAAACAGCGCGGAGTTACCCACTTGATCTGCGACTATCTGCTCAATGTCACCCGGGTCAATGCGGAATAGCTCGGCATCGGGCTCCCGATCTGAGTCGGGAATGCGCAGCACGATGCCGTCGTCGGAGGACACCGGCTGCGCGTCCATGCCGGTGGACAAAGAGAACTTCGCGCCGGCAGCCAGTGCCCACGCGGCATTGACGCCCTTGCCGTACGGGCTGTGCAACACCACGCGCCAATCCCCCAACTCATCCCGGAAACGCTCCAGAATCAGCGTCTTCTCGTCGGGCACGATGCCGGTGGCCTCTGCTTGCTCGGCAAGGTAGGCAAGTAAATTTCTCCGGGAGTTTTCGTCCAGGTCCGTGGTATCAAGGCTCGCGGAATTGGCACGCACGGAGCGTCGGAAAGCACCGAGCGCCGCACCCAGCTCTGCGGGACGACCAGCCTGATCGCCATTCCAAAAGGGCAGGCGGCCGGTGTGGCCCGGCGCGGGAGTGACCAGGACCTGGTCACGGTTGATCTCCTCAATCCGCCAGCTAGAGGCGCCCAGCGTGAACACGTCGCCGACGCGAGATTCGTAGACCATCTCCTCGTCCAGCTCGCCGACGCGGCGGGGCACCCCGGAGTCGGCCCCGCCGGCCAGGAATACCCCGAACATGCCGCGGTCGGGAATGGTGCCACCATTAATCACGGCGGTGCGCTGCGCTCCTGGCCGGGCCGAAAGCATGCCATTGACGCGGTCGAAGACGACCCGGGGCTTCAGCTCGGCGAAATCGGTTGAAGGGTAGACACCCGAGGTCAGGTCGATGGCGGCGTCGAAGACCTCCCTGGAAAGGTTGCGGTACGGGTAGGCGCCGGTGACGCTGGCGAACCAGTCGTCGACGTGAATATCCTCGACCGCGACGGCCGCGATGGTCTGCTGAACCAGCACGTCGAGGGCGTTTTCGGGAACATGCAGCTCCTCAATCAGGCCCTGCTGCATGCGATCGACGATGACGGCCGTCTGCAGCAGGTCCGCCCGGTGCTGCGGGTAGAAGGATCCCTTCGACACCGCGCCCACGACGTGCCCGGCGCGGCCGACGCGCTGCAGGCCTGAGGCCACTGACGGAGGGGACTGCACCTGAATGACCTTGTCCACGGCACCCATGTCGATGCCCAGCTCCAGCGAGCTGGTCGCCACCACCGCGCGTAGAGCCCCCGCCTTCAGCATCGACTCGGTCCGAGCTCGCTCGTCCTTCGATACCGAGCCGTGGTGCGCGCGGGCTATTACAGAGTCCACGGTGGTCACGGCATCAACAGCCTTCATGACCTGGGCCGGCGGGCGACGCAGTGGCGGCGTGAGCGATTCGGGGTCGGTGCGCTCGGCGTGAATTTCATTGAGCCTGCTGGTCAGGCGCTCCGCCGTGCGGCGCGAGTTGACGAAGACGAGAGTGGAGCGGTTGGACATCACCTCGTCGTAGATCTCGGTCTCGATGAAGGGCCAGATGGAGTTGCGCGTGGGCAGGGCCGACTCGCCCTCCCCGAATACGGCATCGCCTTCCATGTCGAGTACATCATCGCTGCCGAAGCCACCGCCAAAGCTACCGTCGAAGTCGTTGCTGGCGTTTGCCTCGGGCAGCTCCGCCATGTCCTCCACTGGCACGCGGACACGCAGCTTCCAGTCCTTTTGTGCCGGCGGATTGATGATCTCCACGGGCCGGTCTCCGCCGAGAAATTTTGCCACGGTTTCGAGGGGACGAACGGTAGCCGACAGTCCGATGCGCTGAATGTGCCTGTCTTCTTTCGAATTGGCGCAGACAAGCCGCTCCAGCCTCTCCAGGCTCAGGGCCAGGTGGACACCGCGTTTCGTGCCCGCCAGCGCGTGAATCTCGTCGATGATGACCGTGTCGACTGCCTGCAAGATTTTCCGTGCCTTGGACGTAAGCATCAGGTACAGCGACTCCGGCGTGGTGATCAGAATATCCGGCGGGTTCCGGACCTGCCGCGCACGCTCGTTCGGCGACGTATCCCCCGAGCGCACAGCCACGGAAATCTTTGTCTGTGCCTCTCCTAGCCGCGCCGCCACCGCGTTGATGCCGGTCAGAGGTGCGCGCAGGTTATTTTCCACATCCACGCCCAGTGCCTTCAGGGGTGAGATGTAGAGGACGCGCACCCCTCGTTGCCCGTTCCCGTCCGGTTCTCTCTCCGCTTTCCGACGGCCGGAGCCCCGGTTCTCCGCATTACCCCCGCTGACTAAGGAGTTGATTGCCCACAAGAATGCCGCAAGCGTCTTACCCGAGCCGGTGGGCGCGACGACTAATGCATTCTCACCCGCGGAGATTGCCGACCAGGCCCCCTCTTGCACTGCAGTGGGGCCAGCGAAGACGTCACGAAACCACGTCGCCACTGCCGGGGAGAACCGGTTTAGTACGTCGGATTCGTGGGGTGAACTCATACTGACTATTTAAACACTGAGGGCGGACCACCCCACCGCAGTTGCGTACCAAGCGGGCTATTTAGAGTCAGTCCCGCTCCCTTTTACCCTTCTCTACAGCCCTCTTGCAATAGACAGCTTGGTTCACTATTGTTTTTACACACAGTTCAAGAAACATATTTTTTAAGGAAGCTTGCAACTATGACCACCAAGTACGACAACAGCGATGCCACCAACTGGAGCCTCGAGACCCGCACCATTCACGCTGGTTTTAGCCCGGACGGCGAGACCTCGGCGCGCAACCTGCCGATTTACAACACCTCCTCCTACGTCTTTGACTCAGCAGAGCACGCCGCCAACCGCTTTAACCTGTCGGACGCCGGCCCGATTTACTCCCGCCTGACCAACCCGACTGTCGATGCCGTCGAACAGCGCATCGCCAGCCTCGAGGGAGGCGTCGCAGCCGTACTATTCGCCTCCGGCCAGGGTGCCGAGACCGCCGCCATCCTGACCCTTGCGCGCGCGGGCGACCATATTGTCGTCTCGCCGCGCCTTTACGGCGGCACCGAAACCCTGTTCAAGGTCACTCTCCCGCGCCTTGGCATCGACGCCACCTTCGTTGAGAACCCGGACGATCCGGAGTCCTGGCAGGCTGCGGTTCAGGACAACACCGTCGGCTTCTACGCGGAGTCCATCGCCAACCCGCAGGTCGACGTACTCGATGTCCCGGCAATCTCCGAGGTCGCTCACCGCAACAACGTTCCGCTCATCGTGGATAACACCGTGCCGACCGCCGCGCTGTTCCGCCCGCTGGAGCACGGCGCCGACATCGTTGTCGCCTCCACGACCAAGTACCTGACCGGCAACGGCTCCGCCCTCGGCGGCGTGATTGTCGATGGCGGCAAGTTCGACTGGACCTCCCAGCGCGACGGCCGCGACATCTTCACCAACTTCACCGAGCCCGACGAGGCCTACCATGGCCTGAAGTTCGCGGACCTGGGCGCCCCGGCCTTCGCACTGCGCGCTCGCGCGGGCATTCTCCGCGACACCGGCGCTGCCCCAGCCCCGTTCAACGCGTGGGTTCTCGCCCAGGGACTCGACACCCTGGCCCTGCGCATCGAGCGACACAACTCCAACGCGCAGGCAGTGGCCGAGTTCCTCGAAGCCAACGACAAGGTCGCTAAGGTCAATTACGCTGGCCTGGAGTCCTCGCCGTGGAACGCTACTGTGAAGAAGCTGGGGCTGGCAGGCGCCGGTGGCGTGCTCAGCTTCGACCTGGCGGATGCCGACACCGCCAAGGCTTGGAAGTTCATCGATGCCCTGAAGCTGCACTCCAACGTCGCAAACATCGGCGATGTCCGATCTCTGGTCGTCCACCCGGCCACCACGACCCACTCCCAGTCGGACGAGGCGGGGCTCACCCGCGCCGGCATCTCACAGGCGACCATTCGCCTTTCCGTCGGCATCGAGAACGTCGACGACATTATCGCCGACCTCAATGCCGGCTTCGCCGCGCTCGACTAAAAGCATCGAACTCTAGTCGGCCGTCTTTAAAGCCGAATAGTTCGTAAACGTCGCTGCAGACCGAGTAGTCTATACAACATGACAGTCGAATCTGCCCCGCATTCGGTTTCCCTCCCACCAGAGGGCGAACCCGGTCACGTCCGCATCGGCGACGTGACCACTGAAGCTGGTGCCGTCATCAAAGACGTGACCGTCGAGTTCGAGCGCTGGGGGCGCCTCAATGCGGACGCCTCCAACGTCATCGTTCTCGAGCATGCCCTCACAGGAGATGCGCATGCCTCCGGCCCCGCCGATATCGACCGCCCGACCGCGGGCTGGTGGAACGGCATGATCGGCTCCGCCCGTGCCCTCGACACCGACAAATACTGCATCATCTGCACCAATGTGATTGGCGGCTGCCGCGGCACCACAGGCCCCTCCTCCCCGCATCCCGACGACGGCAGCCCCTGGGGTTCACGCTTTCCCGCTATCTCAGTGCGCGACACCGTCACCGTCGAACACATGGCGCTCAAGGCCCTCGGTATCACCCACGTTCACGCGGTTATCGGAGGATCTCTCGGAGGCGCCAGAAGCCTCGAGTGGACACTGATGCACCCGGATTTCGTCGGCAAGGCGCTGGTCATGTGCGTCGGCGCGCGCGCAAGCGCCTGGCAGATCGGTATGCAGTCGGCGCAGATTCAGTTCATCGAATCCGACCCCGATTGGCACGGCGGAGACTACTACGAAAAGGGCGTTGCACCGGATCGTGGCCTAGGGTTTGCGCGTCGCATCGCGCACTTGACCTACCGCGGCGAGCTCGAGCTCGACGACAGGTTCGGCGCGACCGCCCAGCCGGGTGAAAACCCGCTGAGCCCGATGCGCACCGCCGACCGATTCCAGGTGGAGAGCTACCTCGACCACCAGGCGGAAAAGCTGGCCCAGCGTTTCGACGCGGGTTCATACGTTGTGCTCACTGACACTCTCAACCGCCACGATATCGGGAGGGGCCGAGGTGGAATGAACGAGGCGCTCCATTCGTCGAAAGTCCCGACAATGGTTGCCGGCGTGGACACCGACATCCTCTACCCCTTCCACCAGCAGGAACACCTTGCCCGCAATCTCGGCAACTGCCTGGGGCTGGAAAGAATTGAATCCGCCGTGGGACACGACGGATTCTTGACCGAGTTCGAGCGGGTCGACGGAATTGTGCGCAAGTTCCTCAAGGAGGAACCGGAGCTACCCCAATCTGCCTAAGCGAAAAGGGGCTAGCTCCCCAGCGCGTCAACGCTGACCGAGAGAAAAACCATCCCGGCGCCTATGACCGTGCAGAAGGTGAGGTCGAAAAGTTTCGACCTCACCGAGAACACGCCCAGGATCTTGTCCGGAAGGTACTGCCGAATCACGCCCAGCAAAATCATGGTCATGCCCAGCATGAATGTGGCTCGGCGCCATCTTTCAAGGCCGAGGAATACTAGGAAAGCACCAATACCGAAGAAGAGTGCCCCATAGAGCGCATACTGCACCCATAGCGGCCAGGCGGCCCCCATGGGGGCCTCGTCCTTAGTGTGCGGATTGACCTTCGGATCGGGTAAATCCTCGGGGCGCGCACGCCGGGCAATTTCTCTCATCAGCTGCTTTCTGGTCCTGGTCGGTTCCTTACGCGGCCTACTTCAGGCCGGCCAGCTGCTCCGCCCTCTCGACGACGTTGGCAACCAGGAATGCGCGGGTCAGCGGGCCGACGCCGCCCGGGTTCGGGGAAACGTATCCGGCAACGTCCCAGACATCCTCGGCTATGTCGCCGGCCAGCTTGCCGTCGACACGCGAAACTCCCACATCGAGCACAGCTGCACCCGGCTTGATCATGTCGGCGGTGAGCATGTGAGCCACACCGGCCGCGGCGATGACAACATCCGCGTTACGTGTCTCCGCGGCCAGGTCCTTCGTACCAGTGTGGCAGAGGGTGACTGTGGAATTCTCGCTGCGACGGGTCAGCATCAACCCAATCGGGCGGCCGACGGTGACGCCACGCCCGATGACTACGACCTTGGCACCATTTAGCTCAACACCAAAGCGACGCAGGAGGTGAATGCAGCCGTTCGGGGTACACGGCAGCGGTGCTGGCTCATTGAGCACCAGCTTGCCGAGGTTCACCGGGTGCAGGCCGTCGGCATCCTTCTCAGGGTCAATCATCTCCAGGATGCGGTTTTCGTTCAGGTGCTTCGGGAGTGGAAGCTGCACAATGTAGCCGGTGCAAGCCGGATCCGCATTCAGCTCATCGATTACGGCTTCGAGCTGCTCCTGCGTGGTATCTGCCGGCAGGTCTCGACGGATAGAGGCAACACCGATCTGCTCGCAGTCGCGGTGCTTCATCTTTACGTAGGCGTGGCTTCCCGGGTCGTCTCCGACCAGGACGGTAGCCAGGCCCGGAGTGTGGCCTGCTTCCTTCAGACGCTCTACGCGCTTCGCCAAATCTGCGAAGATTTCATCTCGGTACAGTTTGCCATCAAGCTTTGTCGCTGCCATGGCATTCATCATAGGGGGGACTAAGTGCAGAAGCCTACTTTGCGCGCGCGAATCCCTGCTGCCGCCAGGCTTCGTATGCCGCGACGGCGGCGGCGTTCGACAAGTTCATGCTGCGCCTCCCAGGAAGCATGGGAATCCGTACTAGCTCGGCGATCCGACTATCCTCCAGCACCGACTGATCCAGCCCGGTCGGCTCCGGGCCGAAGAGGAGAACGTCGGTGTGCCGGTATTCAATATCCGTGTACCACGTGTCTGAGTGCGCGGTGAACGCGAAGATTCGGCTACCCCTGGAATGGAATAGCTCAAGTGCGTCCTCGATGGATTCGTGAAGCTTGACGTCGGCGAGGTCATGGTAGTCCAGCCCGGCGCGACGCAGGTTCTTGTCGTCGAAGTTAAAGCCCAGCGGCTTCGCCAGGTGCAGCATAGCGCCGGACCCAGCGCACATGCGGATCGCATTTCCCGTATTCGGTGGGATAACCGGTCGGTCGAACATCACGTGACATGTGTGCTCGCAAAGCCAGGACTCGGGGTCGTTGGATTCGTCGTTATGCATAGGTTTCGCTCTGCTTTTTGTACTGCTCTTTTGTACTCTCGTTGTTTTATTCGTTTGCTGCCGTAACCCCGTTTGCTGCGAGGAACTGCAGCATGGTGTCCCCAATCAGCTTTCGGCTCTTCGGCTTGGAGAACTTGTGTCCTTCGCCAGGGACAATAAGCAGCTCGGTGGTTACCCCGTAGGCGTCCAGGGCATTGCGCATCTGCCCCGACTCACGAGGCGGGACATTGGTGTCCCATTCACCGTGAATGAACAGTGTCGGCGTTTTCATCTCTTCGGCACGATGAAGTGGCGAGATGTCCCGAAGCAGTTCAGCGTCCTGATACGGGTAGCCGTAACGGGGAAACGCGGCCTGCGCCAGCCAGGGCTCAGTGGACTGGTAGTAAGTCTCAAAACTTGTCATTCCGCATGCGTCTACGATGGCGGCAAACTTCTCCGGGTACCACGCCGAGGCCAAAAGCGACATGAAACCACCGTAGGAGCGACCGCCCAGGGCGACCTTCTCCGGATCCGCGAGCCCAGCATTAACAAGGAATTCACGCGCCGCATCGATATCGCCGATGGCGGCAAAGCGACCATAGCGGTCACCTGCGTGCTCGAAGGAGCGGCCAGAGCCCGAAGATCCCCGCAGGTTGGGGGTGAAAACTACCATGCCAGCATCGACCATTGAGGCAAGAATGTCATGGTGGATCGGCTTGGCCTGAAGCTCTGGGCCTCCGTGGATATGAATGAACGCAGGCGGCAACCCCTCGACGGTGCCGTTGCGTACCGCCTCGGGCAGATACAGCCATCCGGATAGCTCCACGCCGTCGCGGGCGACGAAGTACACCAATTCCGGCGCCGGCATTGACTCGAGGTTGGATTCTTCGAGTTTTAGGATTCGCTCGGTGCGCTCGGCATCCAGCGGCTCAATTACTCCGCCGACGTTGCGCAGAATCTCCACGGTCGGGGCAAGACCCGGCCCTTCCACTGTGACCGAAATTAGCTCTCCATCACCCGAGATAGACAGCTCGCGCGCCACCATTCCTGGCAACTCGACATTCCTGCGCACGTTGACCCGCAATTCATTGCTGGAGGGATTAACCCCTAGAGTCAACACCTCCAGCGATGTGACGCCACCGTTATTCCACAGCACTGCCGCGGTCGAGGCATCCTCGCTGATGACAAACTCCTCGACATCCTGGTCGGGGTTGCCAATAAATTCCTCGACTACGACATCAATTGCGGTGTGAACTGCGCCCGCCTCGAAAGTCGGGGTGATTCCCAGCTGCAAAACTCGACGCTGCTCCGCCCCGTGATCGGACAGTACGAAAGCTGTCAGCTTCCCTGCTGTGGGATGTTCGTGCGAGAGCAGAATTCCCTCCTCCGTCGTCGAGCCCGGGTCCGAGGGCAGTAGCGGATGCCACTGATTATCCGGCCCGACTAGGAGCAGTTCGCGATGCCCTCGTGGCCCCACTCTGACCAGGCCATAGCCTCCTTCGGCTGCCACCAACTGGCTGTCGGTGCGCTGATCGAGCACCTCGTAGGATGAGTTTCCCGGGCTGACCAGTCGGGCGAAGTTTATGCCCTTGGCGTCCACGGCGTTCATCGCAAGCAGGTCGCCGTCCCACTCCACCAGCGTCGCCCTCATATCCGCGTCCATCCGCAGCGGCCGAGCACCGTCGACTGCCGGATTGGTGGATACCAGCCAGGTTTCCAGGCGCTCCGTGCCTCGCGGCGAGACCTCGCACGCAATCCACTTGCCATTCGGCGAATGCAACACGCGGGTCACTGGCCCCTCTACCGGTAGCTTTACCGGGCGTTCGACACCCAATCCTTCATCCGTGATCTCCTGTTGCACTGCGTGCGGGTAGCCACGATCTCGGACGATAAATGCGATGGCTCGACCATCCGGGGACAGTGAGGATTCGTAGGTCTGGCGCATGCCAATCAATTCTAGTGGCGCACCCATTCCCGACTCCCCATCACCTGAAGTCCCGGCTCCTACCCGCGACCACCGGACGCCCCAGCGCCTGGGCCATGTCCTCGAGACGATCAGCCACAAGTGTCACCGCGCCGGAGGAATTTTGCGCAATCCCGCGGATAATCAGTGCTCGCGACATCGCAGCCACCGGACGAAACCGTGCCCACAACCCCGGCGTACACAGAACGTTCATCAGGCCGGTCTCGTCCTCTACCCCGAGGAAAATCACGCCTCCAGCCGTACCGGGACGTTGCCTGTGCGTCACCACCCCGGCTACCTCCACCCGAGTCCCGTCCGCAACGCTTAGCAGTTCTTCCGCAGCTACCACTCCGCGCGCTCTGAGCTCCTCCCGCAGCGCCGCCACCGGATACTCGTCCGGGGTCACCCCGGTAGAGGCCAGATCCGCCGCTGAGAGCTCGAATTGCGTCATGCCCGGCAACGCCGGAGCGTCGGCAAGCGTGAGCCCCTCGAGCATGCCCTCGTTCTCTGTTGCGGCCACACCCGCTGCCCACATCGCTTGCCGACGGTCAACCCCCAACGAGCCAAGGGCCCCCGCACGGGCCAGCGCCTCCATGTGTGAAACGTTGAGGTTCGCCCGGCGCGCGATATCAGCGGCGGAGGAAAAGGGGCGAGCTGAAACAATTCTTTCCGCGGCATCGGCACCGAGCCCTGCGACCCCGCCCAGTCCGAGCCTGATCCGGCCGTTTTGGACAGCGGCCTCGACTTCGGAGAACTCGATGTCCGGCCCGTCGCAGCCGATTCCGTGCCGACGGGCATCCGCCACCAGGGACTGCGCCGAGTAGAAGCCCATCGGCTGCGCCCGCAACAGTGCAACGCAGAACTCCGCCGGATAGTGATACTTGAACCAGGCCGAGAAGTAGACCAGCGAAGCAAAGGACTGGGCGTGAGACTCGGGGAAACCGTAGGCGGCGAAAGCCACAATCTTGTTCCACAGCTGCTGGCCAGTCTCAATATCGATGTCGTTGGTGGCCCGCAGTCCCTCTAGGAATCGGGCGTGCAGCGCCTCCATCTTCTCCACAGAGCGTTTCGATCCCATTGCCCTGCGCAGCGCATCAGCCTCGGCCCCGCTAAAACCAGCCGCATCGACGGCCATCTGCATCAGCTGCTCCTGGAACAGCGGAATCCCCAGAGTCTTTCCGAGTGATTTTTCCAACACCGGATGGTCGTAGGTAACGGCCTCCTGCCCATTCCGGCGCCGAATATACGGGTGCACGCTACCGCCCTGAATGGGGCCCGGCCTAATCAGTGCAACCTCGACGACCAGGTCAAAGAAAGTGCGCGGCTTGAGCCTCGGCAAAGTCGCCATCTGCGCACGGGACTCCACCTGGAACACTCCGACCGCATCCGCCCTGGCCAGCATCTCGTAAACCTCCGGCTCCGCGATATCGATCTCCCACAGGTTGATCTCTCGTCCATGTACCTGGTGCACCAGGTCGATGCAATGGTGGATTGCTTCCAGCATGCCGAGGCCCAGCAGGTCGAACTTCACCAACCCCGCGGCGGCGCAGTCATCCTTATCCCACTGCACCACCGAGCGGTTTTTCATCCGCGCCCATTCCACAGGAACGACATCAGCGATGGGGCGGTCACAAATCACCATCCCTCCGGAATGTATCCCCAGATGGCGCGGCTGTCCGCGCAGCTGATCCGCAAGACCGAGTACCTCCCGAGGGGGCTGAGCAGTACCGCTGACCCAGGCGTCTACGACTCCCGGCTCATACCCAAGGGCCCGGGCCGAATCCCGCAGCGCACCCCGACGCCGATACGTAATAACATTGGCGACCTGGGCGGCATTGTCCCTCCCGTACTTCTCGTAGACGTACTGGATTACCTTTTCCCGCCTGCCGGATTCAATATCGATGTCAATATCAGGCGGTCCGTCTCGCTCAGGGGACAGGAAGCGTTCAAAGAGCAACCCCGCACCGATGGGATCAACATTTGTAATTCCCAGCGCGAAGCACACCACAGAATTCGCGGCCGAACCGCGCCCCTGGGCGAGGATTCCCTCCCTGCGACAGAACTCGCAGATGTCGTGGACGATAAGAAAGTATCCGGGAAATCCGAGCTGCCGAATCACCTTGAGCTCATGCTCAAGCTGCCTCCACGCCCGATCCTGGCGAGACTGGCCCGAGGCGTCACCTACCGGACCATAGCGACGTCTGGCTCCGGCACGCGCAATCTCCGCTAACCACGAGTTCTCGTCATGACCTGGCGGAACCTCCCACTCGGGCAGCTGCGGCGCAATAAGGTCCAGGGTAAAAGCACACTCCGCGGCTATGGCTTCGGTTGCCGCAAGCACAGCGCCGGGTCGGTCTCCCAACTCTTCAGCCGCAGTGCACAGCTCCTCCCATGATCTCAACCAGGCGCCACCGGCCGGCGCCAGGTGCGGTTCATATCCCTCGAGACTGTCCCGCACCGCCAACGCCTGCTTCGCACTGGCCAGCCTGCTTGCCCCGGGAGATGCCGCGGTCGCCATCGACGTGATGACCTCGCGCAGCCCGAAACGCTGCGCCACTGCACTGAGTTCAGCGGCGTTGTCCACCGCCTGCGGAGTCACGTCCACGCGGTGCTCCACAGCCACGTTTTCCACACCGAACGCCGCCACCAGCTCACTGATGTCGGGGCCCCAGGCGACGTCGGCAAGCACCTGCCAGGAGCCCCCTGCCGCCCGAGCCAATTCATGCAGCGAGGGGTAAGAGACCACAGACTTCTCACCCGAGGCCATATGCGCGTCACAGAGAACATGACTGAGCCTGCGGTAGCCCTCCGGACCGCGCACCAGCACGGTGAGCGGACGCTGCGGCAGAGACAGCTCCGCGCCGATGATGGTGGCGATTCCGGCCTCCGCAGCAGCTTCTGCAAAGCGGGCAATTCCGTAAAACCCGTCACGGTCGGCAAGGCCCAGGGCTGATAGCCCCAGTCGCACCGCTTCCTGAACCAATTCCTGCGGGTCAGAGGCTCCTCGCAGAAAGGAATAACTCGAACGACAGTGCAATTCGACCCCCTTCAAAGACGCACTATGCGCGTCCTTTTCCAACCGACCACCCTCGCCCCCGTAAACACCGAAAGCCCCCGTTATCCCCTCCCCCAGATGACCGCGCCAACCGTTAAAACTCCCATGCGGATGCAGTTTTCCCTCAAACTTGCCAGAGAGAATCCGTTCAATCCGAGACCACGAAAGTGGCCTTGCCTCCCCCGAGCCCGAAAGCCCCTCCGTGCCGTTTCCCATAGACGGAAGATTAGACGAAAAGCCGGACTATTCCAAACACATGTTCGAATTCTCCGACAGCGCCCCTACCTCCACTTACAAACCCCACACCCCCGAGCCTCCACCCGAGATAAAAACGCCCCCGAATTCATTGCACTACTCGAGCCGGAAGTTTCCTGTGCTACCTGCGGTGGTGATAGTGTCTAAGACTAAATAAAGACCGCTTGGTCTATTTTTCTTCCACAGCTGGCCGACACAGGGCCTGACGTGCGAACAAACAAAATTAAAATTCTTTTACCGAAGGAGAAACTCTCATGGCATTCAAGCGCTTCGCAGCAGGAGCCCTCACCCTCGCCTTTGCCGCCACCGGGCTGGTCGCCTGTGGCGATTCCGGCGAAACCATCCGCATCGGCACCACTGATGCCAGCAAGAAGGCATGGACAGTCTTCGAACAAAAAGCACAGGAAAAGGGCATCAACCTAGAAATTCAGAACTTCTCCGACTACCAGACTCCAAACCGCGCACTCGATGAGGGCCAGCTCGACGTAAACCAGTTCCAGCACATCAAGTTCCTAGCCGAGTACAACGTCGGCGCGAACGCGGATCTAACCCCAATCGGCTCCACCGAGATCGTTCCGCTCGCACTGTTCTGGAAGGACCACAAGTCCGTCGATGAACTAAAGAAGGGCGACGAGGTCGCAATTCCGAACGATCCCTCCAACCAGGGCCGCGCCATCAACGTTCTGGTTCAGGCAGGCCTACTGAAGCTAAAGAAGGACGACCTGCTCACCCCGTCCCCGGCCGACATCGACGAGGCCACCTCCAAGGTCAAGGTCCTGCCAGTCGACGCAGCCCAGACCCCGGCAGCTTACGGCGAGGGCAAGCCGGCCATCATCAACAACTCCTTCCTGGACCGCGCGGGTATCGACCCGAACACCGCGATCTTCCAGGACGACCCGAACTCCAAGGAAGCCGAGCCCTACATCAACGTCTTCGTCACCAAGGCCGACAAGGCCAAGGATCCTAAATTTGCCGAGCTGTCGAAGCTGTGGCACACCAAGGAGGTCCAGGATGCCGTCGCCGAGGACTCTAAGGGCACTTCGGTATCCGTCGATCGCCCGGCGGACGAGCTGCAGCAGATTCTCGACCGCGTCGAGAAGCAGCAGCGCGAGCAGAACTAACACCACAATCTAGGGGCCAACCCATAGGGGCAATGATTCACTCGTGACCAACAAGGGAACGAAGCTCGAATTCCGCGAGCTAAACAAGAAATTCGGTGACGTCACCGCGCTCACCGATATCAACCTGACGGTGGAGCCGGGCGAAATCCTCGGCGTCATCGGCTACTCCGGCGCCGGAAAGTCAACGCTGATCCGCATGATTAACGGCCTGGAAAAGCCCACCTCCGGCCAGGTTCTACTCGACGGAACCGACATCGCCGGCATGTCCGAGCGCCAACTGCGGGGCTTGCGCCGCAATATCGGCATGATTTTCCAGCACTTCAACCTGTTCACCTCGCGCAATGCGATTAAGAACGTGGAGTACCCGCTGGAACTCGCGGGCATGCCGAAGGCCAAGCGCCGCGCCCGCGCCCAGGAACTCCTCGAGTTCGTCGGCCTGGGCGATAAGGCCGAGTCCTACCCCGAGCAGCTCTCGGGCGGCCAGAAGCAGCGCGTCGGCATCGCCCGTGCGCTCGCCACCGAGCCCACCCTTCTGCTTGCCGACGAAGCCACCTCCGCCCTCGACCCAGAGACGACGGCGGATGTGCTCGGGCTTCTCCGCCGGATTAACCGCGAGATGGGTGTCACCATCGTCCTGATTACCCACGATATGTCGGTCGTCCGCGGCATCGCGGACCGCATGGCCATCATGGAGCTGGGCAACATCGTGGAAACCGGCTACGTTCACGAGGTCTTCTCCAACCCCGCTACCGAGGTGGGGCGCCGCTTCGCCACTACGGCGCTGCGGGACATGCCCATTGGCCGTGAGCGCGAGTCGGTACAGAGCGCCGGAGGCCGCCTGATCACGATCACCATCAACGATGGCGTGGACATTTCTGCGCTGTCACAGGCGGCGGCATCCCATGGCGCAACCGCCACGATTGCGCACGGCGCTGTGTCCAACGTTCAGGCGAAGTCCTATGGTCGCCTGACCCTCCGACTCACGCCTGCAGCGGGAGCCGATGTCACCGATACGGAGGCCGCCGTAGCCGCCATTGCCCAACTAACCCAGGTAGAGGAGCTTGAATCATGATCGACTTTCTAAACTCCCTGCCCTCCGTCAGCGGCAAGAACACCAACTGGGAAGGCCTCGGCCCGATGCTTGGCGAGGCCTTCGGGCAGACGCTGTACATGGTGTGCATCGCCATGATTATCGGTGGTCTGGCCGGCCTCGCCATCGGCGTGCTGCTCTACACCACCCGCGACGGCGGCGTGCTGCGCAGCAAGCCGCTGTACCAGGTGCTCAACGTTTTCATTAACTTCGTCCGCCCGATTCCGTTCATCATCCTGGTCACAGCCATCGGCCCGCTGACCAAGAGCGTGGTCGGCACGACCATCGGCACCGAGGCGGCCGTGTTCGTCATGTCGATCGCCGCGACCTTCGCCATTGCTCGCCTGGTCGAGCAGAACCTCATGTCCATCGACCCCGGCGTCCTCGAGGCGGCGCGCGCGATGGGCGCGGGCCCGTGGCGAATCATCCGCACCGTCATCATCCCGGAGGCCCTTGGACCGCTGGTCCTCGGCTACACCTTCGCCTTCATCGCGGTCGTCGATATGTCCGCGATGGCCGGCTACATCGGCGGCGGCGGACTGGGTAACTTCGCCATCACCTACGGCTACCAGGCCTTCGACTGGAACGTGACCCTGGTGACCACGCTGGTCATCATTCTGATTGTTCAGGTCGCCCAGCTATTCGGCAACTGGCTGGCGAAGAAGATTATGCGCCGCTAAAGCCGCTAGAGCCGCTAGAGCCGCCGTACTTCCACGGCAGCCCAGCCCTTCTTTGGCCCTGGAGCATCGCCGCACGAGGACACCACTCCTTGCGTGACGATTCGCTCCAGGGCCACTTCGTATTCTGCCTCCGCACCGCCTGCGACCGGCCCGTCGGCAAGCGTGACTACGGCGCACGCGTTGTCATCACTGAGCTCTACCCGCGCGATGTCGTCTGCTCCCCAAGAGTTCACTTCACGACGCACTGCCAACTCGGCCACCTGAGCCGCAGCAGGGTAGATTCCCCTCCCTCTACATCCTTCGGCGTGGATGATTCCGCGTTGAGCTTCCTCGATGACGGCCTTCGTCTCTACCGCGCTGATGCGGCCGTAGCAGTAATTCCACGGCAGCAGCACCATAGCAGGAGCGAAACGATGCCCCTTAGAGTGAGAAGTCTCCCAGACCATCTCCGGGAAAAGATTATGCATAGCCGCCGCGACCGGGCGCCCTTTCACCGCGCAGCAACGATCGCGCTTGCCGTGTGTGCACACCAGGTAGAGGGGATGATCGACGCGGGTTGCCCCTTCGGTGGGGATCCCCAGCTGCACATCGAGTTCTAGCAGTACCTCAACATCGGCGATTAAGCGATGCTCAAGAAATACCCCTTCTCCGACGCTCGGATCGCAGTGCGAGATATAGACGTTGATCCCATCGCAGGGCTGCTGCCCCAGGCGCCCGGGCTTACGGATCAGCTGCATCACGGCTCCCCGCTCGGCCAGCCAATGCTTGACTCGCCCTGTGATCTCGTCACCCCACACCCCGCCGTCGAGGATGTCACGAGACCAACCCAACTGGTGCTCCAGAGCGATAAAGAGCTTGCCCGGTTTCGCAGTTCCCGGTAGCGGCTCGTCGAACTGCGCGGAGCACACGGTATCTAGTTTGGCTGCATCTTTGGCCTGCTGGGTCATGGCTTCCAGGTTAATCTGTCGGCCGAGCTTTGCGCACTCACTGCGAAATACTGAAGTTTCTTTCGGGTTAAGCGCGATTATTTGGTCACTGTTTAGCAACAGTTTCACAACAACTCTTAGTGAACTGGCTTTTTAGTAACACAACTAATTGATATTCCCACCAGTCACACATACCGTCAGGAGTATGACTATGCACACGCTCCGCAACTCTCGTGTCCGCGCGGGACTCGCGGCTTCCCTGTGCCTTGCGATGGGCCTTTCCCTCGCATCCTGCGCTCGCGATTCAGAGACGCAAGATACGGCCGCGGCGGTGTCCATGAAGACGGATTCCTCCTCCGCAGCTCCAGGCGATGCCAAGAATCAGAAGACCGAGAAAGCCACCCTCGACACCGATCCGGCGCCGGGCGGTGATTTCTCCTTTGGCCCTGCCGAAGCTGCGCAGGCGGACGCTTCCTACCTCTCGATTGAGGATGTCCGAATCGGATCTCACGATGGCTACGACCGCATAGTCTTCGAGTTCGGAGGCGAGGGCAAACCGGGCTATTTCATCCGCTACGAGGACATTCCGGCACAGCAGGCGTCGGGCAAACCCATCTCGGTCGACGGCAGCCCGAAGCTCTCGGTTGACCTCCGTGGCATCGGCTACCCATTCGACTTCGAAAAGACTGACTACCCATCCGGCCCGGTCCGCCCTGAAAAGACTTCGGGAGTCAACGAAGTTGTCGGAGCCGGAACTTTCGAGGGGCAGAGCCAGTACGTCGTTGGAATGAAGGGCGAGAAGCTGCGCTACAAGGTTTTCACCCTGTCCAACCCCACGCGGCTGGTTATCGACTTCGAGGCGAAGTAGTACTGCACCCCGCCCCGGAGGGGCCGTGCCTAAGGGGGTCAATCGTAGATGCCCTCCACGCTCCACAAGCCTCTGCGCCCGATTAGCAGCATCGCCCGGACATCGCCGTTCGGGGCGACCGCCTGCACCTGGATTCTCGCCGCCCGGCGCGCTTCGTCCGGCGCCCACCACCGTTCGTCGATAGGCCATGGCCCGGCCCACGATTCGACGTGATACTCGGTTCCCTCCACATGCAGAGTTCTCGGCGCAGACGTCACCGTCGCACGCCCTGTCACTCCTACGGGATCTCCACGGCAGTCACACAACTGCACGTCCGCCCCCGCTCCTACCACGCTGGGATTAGGCGCGGGGATGGCACCCAGCCAAGCACTCTCAGCGCACCCGCCCCGGGGCTCTCGGCTTTCCCCGAAGGTGAGATACTCAATTCGCTCACCGGGGCCCCGGCCTCCTCGCAGTACTGGCCTACTGACAGCGTCCGTACCCAATAGGCCCTGCACCCTCTCGGCAGACCGCCGCGCACGAGCCGCCGCGGCATCGCCTCCGCGCCACAAGTCCTGGCGAACGAGCCCTGCGGTAACGACATCCATCGGCTCCAGACGCAGCTCGACGATCCCCCGTCCCTCGGCCTCCTCCGATGCCGCCCTTGTGTTGAGCCACCCGTCCAGCTGCCAGCGCACCCGGTCGGCCGTGGCACGTTCAGATAGAGGCTCCGCGCAACGCCACACCCGCCTCACTTGCGTGCTGTCATCAAACTGCGCCTCAATGAGCAACCGATAGCAGGAAAAACCGTGCTCAGCCAGAACATCGTGCAACCGGACAGCAAGCGACCTTGCCACGAACGAGGCCTCATCCACCCGCTGCAACGGAGACTCCCACGCTCCGTGCACCACTGCTAGATCTGCGGGCAAAGACCGCGGCGCAACCAGACGGGCTTCTCCTCGGACCGCCACATCATGCCAGCGAGCACCGCGCGCTCCGAAACGATTAGCGACGGCCCTTTTCGGCACAGCCGCCACATCTCCCAGAGTGCGCAAACCCAGCTCCGACCATGCGGCCGCCAATTCCTCCGGAAGGCCGAGCGAAGTCTCCGCACACAGTTCCGCAAGGGACACTCCTGCCCGGAACCCGGCGCTCGCCCCCTCCGGGACCAGAATCCCGCGGCGAGCAGCCAAAATCGCCGTGACGATATCGTCCGCAGCCCCGACCATACAGTCCACGCCAGGCACCGCCGCGGCGTCTACCAGCTTTTCCAGCGCGATATCCTCCCCACCGTAGTACCGTGCCACTCCCCCACCCGCCACGACTGCTAGGCCCGGGCGCAACGCCTCCACGCCCGCCGCTATCGCCTCAAGCCGCTGAACCACAGGCTCGAACTCGGCCGAGTCCCTCCCCTCATCCGCCTCCGCGAGCCCCAGCCCCGGGCACAGCGCCTGTGCTTGCCGACGACTCTGACCTCGGCGCACCCCTGCTCTACGAGCCGCCGGAGAACAAACGCTAATTTCACCCTGTAGGCACAGCGCGACCGGTGCCGTCGGCTGCGAATCCAATACTCCCGCCAGCCGGGCCGCCTGCACTGGCCAATCCGGCAGCCAAAGGGCAAAAACCCGGCTCATGCGCCAACCTCCTGCACCGGCCAGGGGAAAGACACAACGTTTCGCGCCGATTCCAATGGCCCACGATCTCCGACCCTCCACGACATATGCCGCCGGGGGAAGCGAGTGCCCGAGACTACGACACTGTATGACACCGAACGAATCCGG
The DNA here is from genome assembly GCF_001274895.1 of Corynebacterium lactis RW2-5. Classification (NCBI taxonomy): domain Bacteria; kingdom Bacillati; phylum Actinomycetota; class Actinomycetes; order Mycobacteriales; family Corynebacteriaceae; genus Corynebacterium; species Corynebacterium lactis. The sequence continues at coordinate 549,931 of NZ_CP006841.1, read as the reverse complement.
CCGCCCCCAGCGCATAACCCAACCACGCCTTCCACGCTGCTGCTAATTTTTGTGTTTTCCCCCGGCCAGCTGCCTCCGATGGAAATAAGGGCCGTAGAGAATTTACGCAGCCGCGCCTGCAGCGGCCGAGCCTGCGATGGCGCCGGGGCCTTTGGCAGCGACACCACCAGTAAATCAACGCCTTCAGCCAGAAGCCCCAGCACTTCAAACGGCTGTACACCCGGGTCCGGGACACACATGATCCGAGACAAATCTCCCCCCTGCTCCACAACGGACAGCAACCCCAGCTCTGAAACGCCCACGACGGCCACATAGCCAACACGAGTGGTTTCAGCCACCAACGCAGACAGCACAGCACCGGGACGATCTATGGCACTTACCGCACCCCGACGCACCACGCCGCCCAAAACCTGCCGCAGGGCTTTTGGTACCGGCAAAGCTTCCCCCTCAGGAGAGCCGCCCCAGCCCCCTACGAACGCATCCGCTCCTGGAAGTCCCGACAGCGCCGCAATTCCCGAACGCAGCTCCGCAATTGTCTGCGCACGAGACGCTCCACTTCGCAGCACCACCACAATTCCTCCCTTCCAGCAATATCGAACATTCTTTCCCCATACTCGGACTCCAAACAATTCTACATAGAACACACGTTCTAACTAAAGCTCAAAAAATACGGCGCCACAGTGCGCGGCGCCGCCAGCTAGCGAAAGAAAACTCCCAAGCCCCCTTTTACGCTTGTGCCTTCACATCCAGCACAACGTCGAATTCCAGCAGCTCAGCGCCCGTCGACACCGGCGCCTTCCGCTCGCCCTCGTGCGACTTCTTGAAAGCATGGCCGTTGCGCCAGGCGTCGTAGGCCTCTTCGCTCTCCCACTCAGTAAATACGAAGTAGCGACTCTCCCCGGCAGTCGGGCGCAGCAGCTGGAAACCGACGAAGCCCGGTACCTGCGAAATCTTGGAGGCGTTGCCCGCGAAGCGACGCTCTAGTTCTTCGCCGGAACCTTCAGGAACAGTGATGGCGTTAATCTTTACAATGCTCATACCACACCACTGTAGCCGCCAAAATGGAAAAAGGGCCGCGCCCGCAAGCTAGTCGAGCTCACAGACGCGGCCTAAACCTCCAAAAAACTAGAGGCTAAACCTTACTCCCACTCAATGGTTCCCGGCGGCTTCGAGGTGACGTCGAGGACAACTCGGTTGACCTCGGGAACCTCGTTGGTGATGCGGGTCGAGATCTTCTCCAGGGTCTCGTAGGGAACGCGGGTCCAGTCCGCGGTCATCGCGTCCTCGGAGGACACCGGGCGCAGCACGATTGGGTGACCATAGGTGCGGCCATCCCCCTGGACGCCGACCGAGCGGACGTCGGCAAGCAGAACGACCGGGCACTGCCAGACGACCTTGTCCATGCCGGCGGCGGTCATTTCCTCGCGGGCGATGGCATCGGCGCGGCGGAGGGTATCCAGGCGCTCCTCGTTGACGGCGCCGATGATGCGGATGCCCAGACCCGGGCCCGGGAAGGGCTGACGGCCGACGATTTCCTCCGGCAGACCCAGCTCGCGGCCGACGGCACGAACCTCGTCCTTGAACAGCAGGCGCAGGGGCTCAACGAGAGTGAATTCGACATCGTCCGGTAGGCCGCCGACGTTGTGGTGGCTCTTGATATTCGCGGTGCCGGAGCCGCCGCCGGATTCGACCACGTCCGGGTAGAGGGTGCCCTGGACCAGGAAGTCCACAGTCTCGCCCTCCGGAGCACCGTCGAGAGCCTGAGCCACGGCACGCTCGAAGGAGCGGATGAACTCACGGCCGATGGTCTTGCGCTTGGTCTCTGGGTCAGTGATGCCGTCGAGGGCATCGAGGAATACCTTGCGGTCATCGACGGTAATCAGCTTCGCGCCGGTGGCGGCGACGAAGTCTTTCTCCACCTGCTCGCGCTCTCCCTGGCGCAGCAGGCCGTGATCGACGAAGACACAAGTCAGGCGGTCGCCAATGGCGCGCTGCACGATAGCTGCTGCCACTGCGGAATCAACACCGCCGGACAGACCACAGATGGCGCGGCCGTCCTCTCCGACCTGGGTGCGGACCTTCTCTACCAACTCGTCCGCGATGTTCGCTGCGGTCCAGTCGGCCTTCAGTCCCGCGATCTCGGTAAGGAATTTCTCCAAAACGCCCTGGCCGTACGGAGAGTGGTTAACCTCCGGGTGGTACTGGACGCCAGCCATGCGCTTGTCCAGGTTCTCGAAGGCTGCGACGGGAGCGCCCTTGGTGGTTGCGGTAACGGTGAAGCCCTCCGGGGCCTTGGAAACCGCGTCACCATGGCTCATCCAGACCTCATGCGACTCCGGTGCATGCGCGTGCGCAATACCGCCAACCACGGACAGCTGAGTGCGGCCGTACTCGCGGTCACCGGTCGCAGCGATGGTACCACCGAGGGCCTCCGTCATAGCCTGGAAGCCGTAGCAGATACCGAACACGGGGATGCCCAGCTCAAGCCACTCGCGGTTGAGCTTCGGCGCACCGTCCTCATATACACTCGACGGGCCGCCCGACAGCACCAGGGCCGCCGGGTTCTTCGCCTTGATTTCTTCGGCCGACGCATCGTGCGGGACCACTTCGGAATAAATGTTTGCCTCGCGCACTCGTCGCGCGATGAGCTGTGCGTACTGCGCACCGAAGTCAACGACGAGGACGGGCTTAGTCACCTGATCAGACACGATCCTTAGCTTATCAAGACTTCCGAATCGCAGGCATACCCAGGTTCAGGGCTGCCGGGGCATCCGATGGAACCACCGGGTAGTTCGGCGCAATCGGATCGATACGCACGTAGTTCTCCCCCTGGGCAGGTCGCAGGTCTTCCTCGCCCTTGTTCGGCCACAGCGACGTCGCGCGCTCCGCGTTTGCGGAAATCGACAGCGACGGATTCACTCCGGGGTTCGCCGCCATGGCCGATCCGTCGTGAATAGACAAGGTCGGATATCCCCACACACGCAGGTAGGGGTCGACCACGCCATGCTCCGGGGAATCCGAGATCGTAGCGCCGCCGATGAAATGCGCGGTCAGCGGGATATTCGCCAGCTCGCCGATGGTGCCGCCGGCAATCACCTCACCGTGAGTGCCACGCTGTTCCATCTTCTTCGCAGCACGACGAGTCGCCTCGTTGCCCGCAGGAATCCACGACGGGTTCGGCTCGCCCTCGCCCTGCTTGGACACCAGGAAGCGCAGCGGGCCGAACTTCTTCAGGTAGGTCGTGATGGAGTTATCGCGATTTTGCATTACAAGGGAGATGATCGTGCGCTGCGACCATTTGCGCAGGTTGACCAAACGCAGCAAATAATCCGGGCGTTCGATGGCAGCATTTACCGCCTGACGCCAGCGGGGCACACCTGTGTCACCGTCCGTCATAATCATCTGCAATGCGGCAATCGCGTTGGAACCCTTGCCGTAACGAACGGGCTCGATGTGCGTGTCCTTATCCGGGAAGAATGATGAGGTAATCGCGACACCGCTGGAGAAGTCGTTCGCCGGATCAATCTTCGAACCCATCGCACCGAGAATCGCCTCCGAATTGGTGCGCGTCAGCTGCCCCAGGAAGTCCGAAATCAGAGGAAGGTGACCGTCGGCCTTCTGCCGGTGCAACAAATTCTGCGTGCCCCAAGCACCGGCTGCGACGATGACGCGGTCCGCAGTTAACTGTTTCTTCCCCTTTGCAAACCATGCGCCAGTGCGCTCGGTGTCCACAACCCAAGAGCCATCGGCCCGAGGATGCAGTGCCGTGACCGTGGTGCGGTCGAATACCTTCGCCCCAGTCTTCTCTGCCAGGTAAAGGTAGTTCTTGACCAGGGTGTTCTTCGCGTTATGACGGCAACCCGTCATGCACTCACCGCATTCGGTGCAGGCGGTACGGTCCGGGCCGGCGCCTCCAAAGAAGGGGTCGGCGACGGTCTCGCCCGGCTTACCCTTTCCTCCGGTCTTCTCACCGAAGAAGACGCCCACCGGTGTTGTCCGGAACGATTCTCCGACACCCATATCCTCCGCAACCTCGCGCATAACGACGTCGGCAGGCGTAGTCGTAGGATTAGGCACAACGCCGAGCATACGGGATGCGTTGTCGTAGTGGCTGGATAGCTCGGACTCCCAGTCAGTGATGTGCGCCCACTGGCGGTGCTGGAAGTATTCGGGCCCCGGCTTATAAAGAGTATTGGCGTAGTTCAAAGAGCCTCCGCCGACGCCGGCACCCGCCAGAATCATCACATCCTTGAGCATGTGAATACGCTGGATGCCGAACAGGCCCAGCTTCGGTGCCCAGACGTACTTATGGACGCGCCAGCTGGTCTTGGCGAAGTCCTTGTCTTCATAGCGTCGGCCTGCCTCCAGGACCGCCACGCGGTAGCCCTTCTCGGTCAGGCGCAGTGCGGAGACGGAACCCCCGAAACCGGAGCCGACGATAATGACGTCATAGTCGCGCGTTGCACTCATTAGCTAAAAAGTCACTTTCTCTTGGGGTGAGGCATATGCATGGGGCATATTCCTTAACACCCTAAGTGAAAGTGACTTATCTTATGGAGCTTTTCTCAGAGAAATGAACTTATGTAGGACGGCCAGTAACCCCGTTAGGAGTTTGCTATACCCCCTTCGGACGAACCGAAAGTTCAACGCGCTGGAAGGACTTCACATCGGTGAAGCCGCACTTGGCCATCGTCCGGCGCAGGCCACCGACCAGGTTGCGGTCACCCAGTGCGGATGCCGACGGCCCGAACAGAGCTTCCTCCAGGCTCACCAGCTTCTCCGACTCAGCCATGTTCGACCAGACAAAACCGCGCGGGTAGGTTGGGTGCGCAGCGGCCGACGGCCAGGAGTAACCCTGACCCGGGGCTTCCTCGGTGGTAGCAAGCAAATCAGATAGGGCTACCGCGTCCGCACCGCAGGCGATTGCCTTGGCGATATCGCCCGCTGTCTCAATGCCACCGTCGGCGATGATGTGGACGTAACGGCCCTCAGTCTCGTCCAGGTAGTCCTTGCGGGCTGCCGCAGCATCCGCAATCGCGGTGGCCATCGACACATCGATACCGAGCGCCTCCGCCGAAGTTGTCGAACCGGTGCCGACGATGACGCCTGCTGCGCCGGTGCGCATCAGGTGCAGCGCGGTGTGGTAGTCCACAACACCACCGACGATCACAGGAACGTCCAGGCCACCAATGAACTCCTTCAGGTTCAGGGGCTCGCCCTGAGCCGTGACATGCTCAGCGGAAATCAGGGTGCCCTGGATGATCAGCAGGTCGATGCCTGCCTTAATAACCACGGGCGCCAGGTCACGGGCGTGCTGCGGAGAGACACGCACGGCGGTAATCGCACCGGTCTCGCGAATCTCCTTAATCCGCGAGACCAGGAGTTCCTCGTTGATAGGAGCTGCGTGCAGTTCCTGCAGGAGTCGGTTAGCGGCCTCCAAATCCCAGTCTTCCTTGGCAGCACGCGCAACCTTGACGACCTCGGCAATCTTCTCTTCGGCGTCTGCGTGGCGGGCCCAGATACCCTCCGCGTTCAGAACTGCCAGGCCACCCAGGCGGGCGAACTCCGCGGCGGATGCCGGGCTGACCAGGGCGTCCGTCGGGTGAGTCATCAGCGGGATGTCGAAATCGTAGGCATCGATACGCCAAGAGGTGTCGACGTCCTTCGATGAACGGGTGCGCCGGGACGGAACAAGGGCGATATCCGCCAACTCGTAGGTCCGACGTGCCTCACGCCCAATGCCGATTTCAACGATGTCACGCATGAGTTTCCTCGCATGCCCTTTCAGTGGTGAAGATTCACGCCGCAGTATTTCCCGGCGCCCGCTACATCTTAGCGCTGGTAGTAGTTCGGCGCCTCAACGGTCATCTGAATATCGTGCGGGTGCGACTCGCGCAGGCCCGCAGCGGTAATCTGGACGAACTGCGCGTCGTGAAGCTGCTCGATGGTAGCGGAACCTGTGTAGCCCATTGCGGCACGCAGGCCACCGACTAGCTGGTGAACGATGCCATCGATGCTGCCACGGAACGGGACGCGCCCCTCGATGCCTTCCGGAACCAGCTTCTCCTCGCTCTTAACATCAGCCTGGAAGTAGCGGTCCTTAGAGTAGGAGCGCTTCTCGCCGGTCAGGCCACGGCCCTGCATGGCCCCCAGGGAGCCCATGCCTCGGTACATCTTGTACTGCTTGCCATTGACGACGGCGACCTCACCCGGCGACTCAGCGGTACCGGCCAGCATGGAACCCAGCATCACGGAAGAAGCACCCGCTGCCAGCGCCTTGGCGATATCGCCGGAGAACTGCATGCCACCGTCGGCGATAATCGGGACGCCTGCCTTCTTGGCGGCCACGGAGGCTTCCATAATAGCGGTAATCTGCGGGGCGCCGACGCCAGCGACGACGCGGGTGGTGCAGATGGAGCCCGGGCCAATACCGACCTTGATGGCATCCGCGCCGGCCTCAATCATGGCCTGGGCGGCACCACGAGTCGCCAGGTTACCGCCGATGATTTGAATGTTCTCGCCGAATTCCTTCTTCACACGCGAGACCATTTCCAGCACACCGGTGTTGTGCGCGTGGGCGGTATCGACAACGAGGACGTCAACGCCGGCGTCGGCAAGCGCATGGGCGCGCTTCCAGGAGTCCTCACCGGTGCCGATGCCAGCGCCGACCAGAAGGCGACCGGAGCCATCCTTCGCGGAGTTCGGGTACTGGTCCTTCTTCACGAAGTCCTTGACGGTAATCAGTCCGGTCAGGCGGCCCTCGCCGTCGACGATCGGGAGCTTCTCGACCTTGTGGGAGCGCAGCAGGTTCAGTGCGGCGTCACCAGAAACGCCCTGCTCGGCGACGACCAGCGGCATCGGGGTCATGATCTCGGAGACCTTGCGGTTCAGGTCCGCCTCGAATCGCATGTCACGGTTGGTGCAGATACCGACCAGCTTGCCGTCGGCGTCAACGACCGGGAGTCCGGAGATGCGGTAGCGAGCGCACTTGGCGTCCACGTCAGCGATGGTGTCCTCCGGCGAGCAAGTCACCGGGTCGGAGACCATGCCGGCCTCGGAGCGCTTAACAATCTCAACCTGCTGAGCCTGGTCCTCGATGGAGAGGTTGCGGTGGAGAATGCCCATGCCGCCCTGGCGGGCCATCGCAACGGCCATGCGGGCCTCGGTGACGGTGTCCATCGCCGCGGAAACGATTGGGATGTTCAGTCGCAGCTCGCGAGTGAACTGGGTGGAGGTATCCACACCGGACGGAATCACGTCGGAGGCATCCGGCAGAAGCAGGACGTCATCAAAAGTAAGGCCGACTAGTGGAATCTTGTTGGGATTATCTCCGCCGAGGCTAATTCCGGTTGGGTTGTTCATGGACTCCTCCTGCTTCCCTCTTGACCTGTGTCAGAGGTGTTTTCGCTTCGTGGTTGCCAAACGTTACATACAGGGTAGACCCAACTGCATGAATAAGGAGAATCCAGACTCCAAACAAGGGGCACGTAACTGTTACGGTGATGATTGTGAACCACAATTTTTTCGAGGGCCTACCCCGGGACCCCTTTGAGGGAGACCCCGACGACCCGGCGAACCTGCTCGAGCCCGACGAGCCTTTCGCCCCGCTGACGGACCAGGAACGCCGCGAGGTTATCGAGGATCTGGCGGCCGTCCGCGAGTTCCGCGAGGTGCTGACCCCAGAAGGGTTGCTCGGCATTTCGATGCTCTGCGAGGACTGTGGCGAAGAGCATTTCTACAACTGGGATGTGCTGGAAACGCACTATCTCATGCTGCTTGCGGGCCAGGAGTCGCCTGTCCACGAGCCGCAATTCGATCCCGACGTGCGCCGATACGCTCCCTGGGAGTACTGCGCAGGATTCGTCGACGGGCGCCGCTCGCGGCGTTTTTAGGCCCCGGCCCAAAAAGTTCTTCGGAATTGTTCCGCAAGTACCCCGTTTAGTCTCCTCCGGTTTACCAACCGTTCACAGACGTTTTTCAGACTTGGGCTCACTAAGAAAAAAGTGTTTTTGAGGAGACTTGAAGTTCCGATGACGTACATCGACCACCTGCCTGGGCCCAATGCCGACCTGTGGGATTGGCAGTTGCACGGCTCCTGCCGCGGAGCGGACTCCGCAACGTTCTTCCACCCTGAGGGCGAGCGTGGACGCGCCCGCAGTCTGCGCGAGGCTCGCGCTAAGGCAATTTGCCGCTCCTGCCCTGTTCTGGAGCAGTGCCGCAGCCACGCTCTGACCGTCGGGGAGCCCTACGGAGTTTGGGGCGGCCTCAGCGAGTCCGAGCGCAATGAGATTCTCCGCGCCACCCCGCGCGAGCGCGAGCGCGTTCTCGTCGCCGCCGGTTAGGCCCCGCCGAACGTAGATTGAACATAGGAAAAGCCTCCGCCGGGATTTACTCCCGAACGGAGGCTTTTTCTATTGGACCGCTCGCGGCCCCGCCACACTATTTTTAGTGAGCATGACCGTGGTGGTCGTGTGCCGGCTCTTCCTCCGGCTTATCGACGACGGAGGCTTCCGTAGTCAGCAGCATGCGCGCTACAGAGGTAGCGTTGACGACTGCCGAGTGGGTCACCTTGACCGGGTCGATGACGCCGGCCTCGATGAGGTTGACGTACTCGTCGGTCGCGGCGTTGTAGCCGTAGCCGTTTTCCTGTTCGCCGATGTGGTAGACGGCGACGGCACCGTCCTTACCAGCGTTCTCGGCGATCCAGTAGGCCGGGCGGGTCAGGGCCGCAGCAACGGCCTTGACGCCGATGGCCTCGTCACCGTCGAACTGCGCGGCAAACGCCTCAAGCTCGCGGGAAATCTGAACCAGCACGGAGCCGCCGCCTGCGATGACACCTTCCTGCACTGCCGCGCGGGCAGCGTTGATGGCGTCCTCGACGCGGAGCTTGCGCTCGTTGACCTCGGTCTCGGTGGCGGCGCCAACCTTGATGACTGCGACGCCCCCGGAGAGCTTCGCAAGGCGCTCCTCCAGCTTTTCGCGGTCCCAGTCGGAATCGGTGCGCTCAATCTCGGCACGGATTTGGTTGCGGCGCTCCTCGACAGCCTCGGCAGTGCCTGCACCGTCAACCAGGACGGTCTCGTCCTTGGTGATCGTGATGCGGCGTGCGCTACCCAGAACCTCGAGTCCGACGTCCTTCAGGTGCATGCCGGTGTCGGCGGTGACAACGGTGGCGCCGGTGACGACAGCCAGGTCGTCCATGAAGGCCTTGCGGCGGTCGCCGAAGTACGGGGACTTCACGGCGGCGACCTTCAGGGTCTTGCGCATAGCGTTGATAACCAGTGCGGACAGAGCCTCGCCCTCGATGTCCTCGGCCATAATCAGGGTCGGCTTACCCGACTGAGCGATCTTCTCCAGCAGCGGCAGGAAGTCCGGCAGGGAGGAAATCTTCTCACGGACCAGCAGGACCTGAGCTCCGTCCAGGATTGCCTGCTGCGCCTCAACATCGGTGATGAAGTAGGGAGACAGGAAGCCCTTGTTGAAAGAGATACCCTCGGTCACGGACAGCTCGGTGGCGATGGACTGCGACTCCTCGACGGAGACGACGCCGTCTTTGCCCACCTTGTCCATAGCGCCCGCGACCAGATCGCCGATCTCGGTGTCACGGGAGGACACGGTAGCGACCTGCGCGATTGCAGCGGAGCTGGTGATCGGGGTTGCGCGCTCGGCCAGCAGCTCAACAGCCTTCTCGGAGGCAGCCGCGATACCGCGGTTTAAAGCAACCGGATTCGCGCCAGCGGCAACGTTGCGCAGACCCTCGTGGACCAGCGCCTGCGCCAGCAGGGTCGCGGTGGTGGTGCCGTCGCCGGCGATGTCGTTGGTCTTGACAGCCACCGACTTGACCAGCTGCGCACCGACGTTTTCGAACGGATCCTCAACGTCGATGTCGCGGGCGATGGTCACGCCGTCGTTGGTAACCAACGGGCCACCGAACGCCTTGTCCAGGACCACGTTGCGGCCCTTCGGGCCGAGGGTGACCTTGACTGCGTCGGCAAGCGTGTCCACACCGCGCTTGAGGCCTTCGCGGGCCTCTTCGTTAAAAGCAATAAGCTTCGCCATGTGTGGGAAGGCCCCCTCTTAGTTCTCGATGACAGCCAGGATGTCGCGCTGGGACAGGAGCAGGTACTCCTCGCCCGCGTACTTCAGCTCGGTTCCGCCGTACTTGGAGAAGATGACAACGTCACCCTCCTTGACGTCCATAGGAATGCGGTCGTCGTCATCCGCCCAGCGGCCCGGACCAACAGCGATAACGGTGGCCTCCTGCGGCTTCTCCTTAGCGGAGTCCGGGATGACCAGGCCGGATGCGGTGGTGGTCTCTGCTTCGTTGATCTTGACGAGGACGCGGTCCTCGAGCGGCTTGATGTTGACGTTCGCCACGATGAAATCCTCCATACATGCGGTATTTCGATGTTCTTTGTGCCGGTTGGTCTGCCGTGCACAGCCGTCGTCGCGGGTGAACAACTGTGTGTCAAACAACCTTCGTTAGCACTCTACCCGCGCAAGTGCTAACACTCAACAAGAATGAATGCAAGAAAGAATCGGCTCCTCGACCGGCATGGATGGATCAGTGGGGCACGCGTACCCGGAAGGCTGTGCGCCATCGGCAATGAGGTAGGCGGCGGCGGCACCAATCATCACTCCGTTGTCGGTGCATAGTTTCATGGGCGGGACGTGTAGTGTGATGCCCGCCGACGTTGCCCGGGCCGCCGCTAGTTCGCGCAGCCGAGAGTTCGCGGCCACGCCGCCGCCGAGTAGTAATGTGTCGGCGCCGACATCCTGTGCGGCCCGAATGGCCTTCTTGGTTAGCACGTCGCAGACGGCCTCCTGGAAGGAAGCGCAGACGTCTTCTACCGAGTACTCGTGGCCCTCCTTCTCGGCGGCCTCGACATATCGGGCGACGGCGGTTTTCAGGCCAGAGAAGGAGAAGTCGTAGCGTGCGTCTTGCTGGCGCATCATCGCGCGCGGGAAGGCAATGGCTTTGCGGTCGCCCTGCTTCGCCAGGCGATCAATGACTGGGCCGCCGGGGTATCCAAGGCCGAGCAGGCGAGAGACCTTGTCGTAGGCCTCCCCCGCGGCGTCGTCAAGCGTAGAGCCGAGCTCTTCCATGGGCTGCCCCACCCCGCGAACCCGAAGAAGCTGGGTGTGCCCACCGGAGACCAGCAGCGCGACAGCATTGGACAGGTCGGCACCGTCGAGGGCTCCCACTGCCACGTGGCCGCCCAGGTGATTGATGCCGTAGAAGGGAACACCCCATGCGGCGGCGTAGGCCTTGGCACCTGCGGAGCCGACGAGCAGCGCCCCGGCCAGGCCTGGACCGACGGTGGCTGCGACACCATCCGGAATGAAGGTGTCAACACCGAGCTTCTCGGCTGCCTCCTCGCGGGCCTGGCGCACCACGGGCTGCAGCGCCTCGAGGTGCGCGCGCGAGGCAATCTCCGGAACGACGCCACCGAAACGGGCGTGCTGCTCCATGGAGGAGGCGACCACGTTGGAGAGCACCTCTACCTGCGGGAGGGTTTTCGAACCGTCGTCCGCAAACCGCATGCGCATGACTGCGGCACCGGTCTCATCGCAGGAGCTTTCAATCGCCAGGAGGGTCATCTCGGTCATAACCGTGATGTTACTAGGCCAGATGCAATGCGGTTTAAATCTCCAGGCGCCCCAGATTCATCACGGCACCACGCCACAGGGCGAACTCCTCCGGGTAGTCATCGCGGTAGTGGCGCACGGCGCGCATGCCATGCTTGACCTTGTCAATCTCCGCGTCGGTGATGTCTTCGCCTTGCGCGTCGACGAACAGCACGGGGCCACAGATGGCGGTAGTTGGGTCCGAGAAGAAGGCCGAGTTGCCGGTGGCGGCCTCATTGCGGCCGAGGGAGGCAACCGGGTTCGGCTCCGCCCCCTCCGCCTTGGCATTGGCGTTAAAAAGCGCGGCGTATTGTGAGCCGTCCTCCTGGAAGGCAACGGAGACCCGGTCGGTGGACACCCCGCCGAGGAAGGCCGCGGCGGAGTCCAGCTCGAATTCAATGACGCGATGCGTCAGGTCCGGGTTGACGAGAAATCCTTTGGTCATGGGCATTACAGGTACCCCAACCAACCGGGCCCCGCATCTCGAGGCGCCTACCCCCGGCTACGGCCGCGGCACGTTACGCAGGTTCGACCGTGCCATGTCGATCATCTGGCCGACGCCTCCGCCGAAGACGGTGCGGGTTGCCGCCCGCGAGAAACCCATCAGCATCTCCCAAGTGATGTTTGCCGGGATAGATAGGGCGTTCGGGTCGGTGACCATGTCGACCAGGACAGGACCGTTGTAGGCCAGCGCCTCCTGAATAATGCGCGGGGCATCCTCCGGGTCCTCGATACGGAAGTGCTTGATCCCGACCGCTTTCGCGATCTCTGCGTAGTCGACGTGGTCGTGGTCGGTCTCGTGCTCCGGCAAGCCCTGGACGAGCATCTCCAGCTTCACCATGCCGAGCGAGGAGTTGTTAAACACGAACATCTTCACGGGCAGGTCGTGCTGTTTGACGGTAATCAGCTCGCCCAGCAGCATGGACAGGCCACCATCGCCGTTGAAGGAAATGACCTGGCGGTTTCGGTCCGCGGCCTGGGCGCCGATTGCCTGCGGGAGCGCATTGGCCATCGTGCCGTGCCGGAAGGAACCCATCTGCTCGCGCTTGCCGTTCGGCGTGACGTAGCGGGCGGCCCACACGTTGCACATGCCGGTGTCGACGGTGAACACGGCGTTCTGGTCCGCGTAACGGTCGATCAGGTCGGCAACGTACTCCGGGTGGATTGGCGTCATATTCTCCACGCCGTGGGTGTACGCCTCGATGACCTGGCTGAGCAGCCGCTCGTGGTTGCGCAGCTGGTTGTCTAGGAACTTCCGATTCGTCTTTTCTTCGACGTGCGGCAGAATCGTCTCGATTGTCGCCGCGACATCGCCGACGACCGGGTATTTCACCGTCGTTCGGCGACCAATCGCACGGCCGTCGATATCGACCTGCGCGACGTTGTCGTTCGGGAGGAAGTCGTTGTAGGGGAAGTCGGTGCCGAGCAAGATCAGCAGGTCCGCGTCGTTGGACGCGTCGTGACAGGCACCGTAGCCCAGCAGGCCCGACATTCCGACGTCGAAGGGATTGTCGTACTGGATGTACATCTTCCCGCCGAGCGCATGCCCCACCGGGGCCTTAATCTTCTCGGCGAGCGCCAGAACCTGCTCGCGGGCATTCTTCACGCCAGCACCACAGAAGAGTGTGACGGTCTTTGCGGCGTTAATGGCGTCGGCAAGCGCGGCGGCCTCGCCCGCGTCCGGGAACAAAACCGGGCGACCGCGGCTGACGGTGGAGGTGACGTAGTTGTCGTTTTCCACCTCGTGGGTAGTGATGTCGCCGGGGAGGACCAGCACGGAGACGCCGTGGCCGCTCATCGTCGACTGGATCGCGTGATGAAGGATGACACCGCCCTGCTCAGCCGAGTTGACCATCTCGCAGTAGCCGGAGCACTCGGCGAAGAGCGCCTCCGGGTGCGTCTCCTGGAAGTAGCGCGAGCCGATCTGCCGCGATGGGATATGCGATGCCAGCGCCAGCACCTTCGCGCCGTTTCGGTGTGAGTCGTACAGCCCCTGAATCAGGTGCGTATTGCCGGGGCCACACGAGGCGGCGCAGACGGCAAGCTCACCTGTGACCAGCGATTCGGCCCCCGCGGCGAACGCCGCAGCCTCCTCGTTGCGGACGTGAACCCACTCGATGTCCGACTGCCGCACTGCGTCGACGATGGGATTCAAGCTATCTCCCACCAGGCCGAAGATGCGCTTTACGCCCTGTCGCTGGAGGGTTTCTACGAGTTGTTCTGCATAGGTTTTAGCCACGGGCTCCGGTCTACTCCGGGGATACATGGCGCGTCAACGATCCGCCTGCGAACTATGCGGAATCGTTACAGGCGCTGGCAGGCCGACACATAGTGTACGCGTCGGCCCCGGAGGCCGGGTAGTAGTTCTTGCGCAGTCCCATCCGCTCGAAGCCGTACTTCTCATACAGCGCAATCGCCGGGGCGTTATCCGTGCGCACCTCCAAGAACACAGGCCCCGGGTCCTCGCCCGCCGCGGCCATCAGCGCGTCCATCAGCTGCGCGCCGAGCCCTCGCCCCTGCCACTTACTCGCCACACCAATCGTGTGAATCTCGTACTCCGCCGCCCCCGCAGACCCCAACTTCGTGATGCCGCCATAGCCGCACAGCTCCCCCTCCCGCTTTACGACGCCCACGTAAAAGTTATTCGGCGCCGACAGCTCCGCCACGAACGCCCCCTGTGACCAGGGGTCATCCCCAGCGAAAAGCTCGGCCTCGATGTCCGCGCACGCGGCTGCTGCCGACGGCCCCAGTCGCACAAGATCCATGACGAATGCTCCTCTTAGCGCATCGACTTCGGGATGGCGGCGTCCGGGCGGCGCAAGTACAGCGGCACCAGCGGGCCAGGCTGCGCCTCCTGCGTGCCGTCGACGAAACCGGCAACGCGCGCCATGTTCTCCGGTTGCGGCAGCGCCTGGGTCCCCTTGCCCGGCGCGACCAGCTCTGCATGGTCGAGGCTGCCGCGAACGGTCGCCGGCTCGAAGCCCGGCAGCTCCTGCTGGATTAGTCCCAGGACATCAGCGGGCTTGGCTACCGCAGGGCCGAAAACGCGCTCGCCGTCGCGGTAGGCGGCGAAGTAAACCTCCCGGCGCCGGGCGTCGGTGACGACCAGTTCCTCGCTCACACCTGCAGCAAGGGCGTCCAAGCTGCAGATTCCGTGGCAGGCAACGCCCAGGGCATCCGCGAAAGAGGCCGCGGTCGCCATACCAACGCGCAACCCCGTAAACGGTCCCGGTCCGCAGCCGACTACCACCGCATCGAGGTCGGCCGGGGCCAGGGTGGCGTCGGCAAGCGCCTGCTGAATCAGCGGCACCAGAACCTCGTTGTGCGCGCGGGCATCGAGGTGGAGCTGCGCGGCCAGGGTCTCGACTTCCCCACCGGGCGCCACTCGGACGATACCAGCGGTGACCTGCGGAGTCGAGGTGTCTACGGCGAGAATGTTCATGCCCTGTACCTTACCCACGCGACCAGGCCCACGTGACCACGCGGGTGTCGTCAGCACGCGAGCGGTCGATGGTAATGCGCAGGTAGTTCTCCGCCAGCTGCTCGGCCAGGCCCGTGCCCCATTCCGCGACAACAACGCTGTCCTCCAGCTCGGTATCCAGGTCCAGGGAGTCCAGGGCGTCGAATGCGCTGATGGCACTCGGCTCGGCGGCACCGTCCGAATCCGGGCCCTCCTCCCCGAACAGGCGGTAGGCGTCGACGTGGATGAGCGGCGCGCCATCGTCCAGCGGCCGGTGCTCGCGGGCGATGGTGAAGGTCGGCGAGGTCACACGACCCCGGACGTTCATGCCGCGGGCGATGCCCTGAGTCATGGTGGTCTTGCCCGCACCGAGTGGCCCGTCCATGATCACCAGGTCCCCTCCGCGCAGGGTGCGGCCGATTTCCTCGCCGAGGTAGCGCATGTCCTCTGCCGTCGGCACGACACGCGAGTGCACCCAATGGCGCTGCGTGCGACCCTTCGGGGCCGTCAGAATCTCGTAGTTGATCGTCCCGGACGCATTCGCGAGTTCATCCAGGCCAGGCTCACCCAGCTCCGGGTCACCGACTATGACCGCAATGTCGCCGGTGCGCACATCGGAATCCGGGCCGAGGTCCACCACGAACTGATCCATACACACGCGCCCGACCTGCGGGTATCGCTTGCCGTCGATGCTGACCTCGAAGCGCCCCGACGCCGAACGCATCATGCCGTCGGCATAACCACAGGGGACGACGGCGACAGTCGTGTCTCGATCCGCGGTCCAAGTCAGCCCGTAGGAGACCGACTCTCCCTTCGGCAGCTTCTTGACCAGCACAACCGCGGCCTCCCAGCGCATTACCGGGCGCAGGCCGTGGCGCGCACCCGCGACGGGCTCTCCGCCGTAGATGGCCAGTCCCGGCCGCACCATGTCGAACGCCAGGTCGGGCCGCTCCAGCGCCGCCGGAGAGTTCGCCGCGTGATTAACTAGGCCCTCAACGCCCGCCTCGCGCAGCGCCGCAATCGCGGCTCGGAAATTCTCCGCCTGCCTATCGACGCTCGGATGCTGCGGCTCGTCCGCGCAAGCGAAGTGGGTAAACAGACCGGTGACCAGCAGCTTCTCCTCAGCATGCAGCTGGGCCACCTCGCCTACGGCAACGTCGAAGTCTCCATTGGCCATAGAAATTCCGGAGCGCCCGAGCCCCGTGTCCACCATGACCGTTACGCGCGGCCTACGCCCCAGGACCGCGCCAGCCTGCGCAACCGCGTGAGCGTGAGCGACCGACGGGATGCCCAGCTCAATCTCCTGTTCCACGGCCTGCCTGACCAGGTCGACCGCCGCCGCATCCCAAATCCAGGCGAGGATTGGAACCGCGGGGGCGTCGGCAAGCGGGTCGGACAGAGCTGCGCACAGCGAAAGAGCCTCCTCCAGTGTGGCGACACCCAGCTGCGTAGCCCCGCCGCCAATCGCAGCGCGGGCGACCTGCGTCGCGCCCTGCGAATAGCCGTCCGCCTTGACCACGGCCATGAACTCGTCGACGCCGCTAATCTGCTTAATCGTGGCGACGTTATGCGCGACCGCATCGAGGTTGACTGTCTGGGTTAGGAGCGGCTGCACGGTAGGCTGCGGAGACTGCGAAGAAGTCATAGCGATATTGTGCCACCCGTCCCGGATTGACCTTCGGATTGGTTGTCGGATTGGGACAGCCATGCGGTGGCGGGGCGAATGGATTCGGCAATCGCAGCCGCATCACACGGGGCGGGGCCGAACTCGGTCCTCGCAGCGAGATAGGCCGAGCGGGAGTGAATCACGGCGGGGACGTAGAGCTCCGCGCCACGGGCAACCCACGCCCCGACCAGACCCGACAGCACATCGCCGGAGCCGGGCGTGGCGGCCCAGGAACTGCCCGCGTCCACCACGACTACATCAACCCCAGACTCTCCCGGCGCGGCGATAACCGTGCGCCTGCCCTTCAGCAGCACCTCGCAGTTAAGATCGCTGGCCAGAGCCCGAGCGTCATCGATAGGAGCGGCAACAGGCCTGCCCATGAGTCGCTCGTACTCGCCTGCGTGCGGGGTCATGATGGTGCGCAACCCTGCAGTGCCCCTGTCGCGAACGCGCTGTCGCAACGACTCCTCCCGGGCCAGGACTGTTAGGGCATCGGCGTCGACGACGACGGGCTTTTCGCTCCCGAGAATTTCGCCAAGCTCGCGCGCCGCGTCTTCGCCGGTTCCCCGCCCTGGTCCCACAACCCAGGCGTCTACCCGAATCTCAGATACCGGCTCCGTATCCGCGCGGGCGATGACGGTGGGCAGGGCCGTCGTGACGCGGGCGCAGGCCTCGGCGTCCCCTCGGTAGATCACCGCGGGGCTGGTCGCGCGCACTGCCGCGGTCGCACACAGCACTCCGGCCCCTGGATACCGACTGCTGCCTGCGGCAATCCCGGTAACACCCGTCGAGTACTTGTGGTCCGCCGAACCGGGCTCGAGGACAAGGCTGCTTCGATCACGAATCAAACCGTCCTCGAGCGCGTGCCGGAGCGCTACCTGCCGCGCCCCGCTCGCTAGAGCGTTCGCAAGGAGAGTTTCCCCAAGTCCGGGAAGCTCCGGGCTCACCCGGTCCAGGCGAATATCTCGCAAAATGACGTCTCCACATGCCTCCGCCATGGCGTGGGCGTAGCGAAGCCCTCCGAAGGTAACGGTCTTCGCTGCATGCACATGCTTTTCGGCCGCGCGTCCAGTGTCCGCTTCGACTCCGCTCGGCACATCGACTGCGAGTATTGGCACCCGCGCCGCTTCGATCTCCTCCACGATTCCCGCGGCCGACACTCGCAGGGGCCCGCGCCCACCTAAACCGACGATTCCATCGATCGCCAGGCCGTAGCGTTTCCCAATCGAGTTTTCCAGTGGGAGCTGGATTACCTGCCCGCCCGCGTCCCGGAAGGCCTCCAGCGCCCGCTCGTGTGGATTTTTACCCAATAACACGGCGTCGACCGCACGCCCGGCGGCCAGCAAGTCGCGCCCGGCGTAAAGGGCATCTCCCCCGTTTCCGCCCGAGCCGACGAGCAGCAGAACCCTCCCGCGCGTGCCCATTCCCTCGGCTACCTCGGCGACGGCGGCCGCGGCGTGGAGCATCAGCTCGTCGTCACGCGTCTGCGCGTCCAGGTAGGGCCGCTCCGCGTCACGAATTTCGGCGACTGTATAGCAGTAGGTCATACCCCAAGCCTACGATTGGGCTCTATGAATAACTACCTCACTGGAAGACGCGCCCAGGGCCCTTTAATCTCACTCTTTCCGGTGGCCTACGCGCGTTCTCTGCGCCATCCCGAGTGGATCCCCACCGGGGCGCGCGACGTTCGGGAGGTACTGGAAGGCGATCCCTTCGACACCCCTGAAGATGAGGTCCCTGTCGTCCTGATCCACGGCACCTGGATGAACTCCTTCAACACCTTCACAATGCTCGCGCCTAAACTCGCCGAGGGCCGCACCGTCTATTGCCTCGATTACGGCGCCGACCCTAACGCCCTCGTGACCAAGGCACCCGGAGTCTACGGTTCCACCGACCTTGCCGACGCATTTAACGAGGTCAGCAGTCTCCTCGACGCCTTCCGTGCGCACATTGGAGCCCGCCGCATCGATCTTGTCGGGCACTCCCAGGGCGCGCTCCACTGCCGCATCTACGCCAATGCCCACATCGATTCGCTTTACGACGACGCCCTCTCCCGCGGCCTCACCCCAGATGAGGCGGAGGAGTTCGCGGCGATCAACAGCCCGGTTCGAGCGGTGGTTTCGCTGGCGGGCAACCACCACGGGACCTCGGGAGGCCTTGCCTATCGAGTGCTGAAGCCCCTGGACCGGCGAGGCCTGCCCGTGCGACGCGCGCTCGATTCTGTCTTCGGCCGGGCCGGGGTGCAGCAGAGCCTTAATTCGGTATACATCACCGGCGTAAATAAGGCTGAGCGGGGACTAACACGCCGCGGCCCGCACTATCTGAATGTGGGCACCCCTTTCGACACGGTGGTGACCCCGTGGCACGGCGAGTTTTTACCGCTTTTCGAGGGGCACGATATTCGCAATGTCAACAATGCGGATGCAGCCGGAGATTGGTCCGACCACCTTGCAATCCTCTTCTCTCCCAACGCTATTGCGACCGTGGCCGATTACCTCGAGGAGATGGACCAAGCGGGCGAGTCAGGTGCGGGCGACGTTTGGCGAGCGCAGGGCGCCAGGCCTCGCGCCGCGCGCTCACGCTCTCCCCGAGTACTGCCCTTTGTGGGCGCCCTTCCCCGCGGCAGGATGCGCGTTCACCTGCGAAATCGACACTAACGAAAGCCCCTCGCTTCCTAGACCCTACGCACCTTACATCGCCCCAAAATGAGCAGTAAAGGTTTTCCAAAAGGCATTGACTTACCTTCGAAAGTGTGTACGATTAATGGTGTAAGGGAAGCAATTTGGCAGCAATAGGCGAAAAGCATTTCACGCCACTACAGCTGCATCTTCCAAGGGGTTTTCGGGGAATATGGGGAGGGAATCATGGACCCGACTTACAAGTCACATCGCAAGAGAAAATTCGACCAGCTCAGAGGCGATCCTTACTGGGCTAACCAATGCAGCTCAGATCCGGTCAGCGAGCTTGCTCGCGCCCGTAATCGCGCGGACTTGGAATTAATTGACGCTTGCGTGCCGGATCCGGAAACTGATGTCAACAATCATGCCGCACGGCTGTCTGTACGCACAGGTTTAGGCCGAGGTCAGTGCCTGGCACTGTGCGATATTGGGCTTCTGCTCGAGGCGCTTCCCAAGCTAAGGGAGGTCATAGAAACAACCTTGTCCTTTTCGCTTTCTCATTTGCGTGCCATTTCGACCGGCGTCGCTGGACTCGCCCCGCACCAACTAGCCGCTGTCGAGCCACACCTTGTAGAGCTATTAACTCCAGTCCGACCACGCCAAGCAGTTATTGGCGTACGTCGCCTCGCTCGGCTGATTGGTGATCTTGTCGCAGAGTATGACGACCGAGCCCGAAACGACGGCACTCAGCGCGTTCACAAAGGGGAAGGAGTAACTGTCAGCGACGCAGGCGACGGCACCCACTCGTTTGTCACGGCTGTCCTCGAACGCGACCGGGCTACCGAGCTCATGGCGGCGATTCAGGGTGTTAGAAATCAAGAGATAAGCCAAGGAAACGACTGCACGCAGGCAGACGCTCTATTAAAACTTGCGCAGAGTTCCACCAACGCGGAAATCGTCATCAACGTCTACCGCGATGCCGCTGGTGGTCCCGCGTGGGTTGACGGCGCGGGGTGGTTAAGTGAGGTCGCGACCGAGGAGTGGATTCAGCGCGCGACTCATATTCGCCTCTCCTCCGACAGCACGGTCACCGGATATCGCCCCTCCGAAAGCCAGGTCGCAAGAGTGCGAGGCAGAGACGGCACCTGCCGCTTCCCCGGATGCGATGTCCCTGCCCACAAGTGCGACCTGGACCATATCCAGCCTTATAACCACGAATCGCCCAAAGATGGCGGCCCGACTAGCAGCCAAAATCTCCACTGCCTGTGCAGACGCCACCATAACCTCAAAACACATGAGGGTTGGAATATCGACAGGTTCGAGGACGGCACGGAGATATGGACCTCACGCGAAGGCGACATCGCTACCAGTGTCCCGAGTGGGCCGCTCAAGAACGTCGGCAAGCAGACCTTCGATAAGCGGGCGACGCGGAAGATGGAGACTATCCACAAGCGCCACATGGACTGGCTGTTGTCATTCTGTGAACCAGTGGACGAGCACTACGAACTAACCGAGGAGGATGAAAAGAGAATCGAGTCCCTCACGGATGAGGAACTCGATAGGGAAATCAATCAGTACTTCAATGACCTACTCGACGGTGACTGACTTAGCAAGGTTACGCGGCTTGTCAATATCCTCATTGCCGCACTGGCGAGCAATCTCCGCTGCCAGGAACTGCATCGGAATGGTCGACAGAAGCGGCTGCAGCAGAGTCGAGGTCTCCGGAATCTCGATTAGGTAATTGGCGTACGGGATAACAGCCTCGTCGCCTTCCTCGGCGATGACGATTGTCTTGGCACCTCGCGCACGAATCTCCTGAATGTTCGACACAATCTTGGAGTGCAGTACCGCACGCCCCTTCGGGGAAGGAACCACGACGACGACTGGCAGATCGTCTTCAATCAGCGCGATGGGGCCGTGCTTCAGCTCACCTGCAGGGAAGCCTTCTGCGTGGATGTATGCCAGCTCCTTGAGCTTCAACGCACCTTCCAATGCGACTGGGAAACCAACATGGCGCCCCAGGAACAGCATCGTCGGGATGGCGCCAATCTCCTTCGCCATCGAGATGAACTCATCACCCTTTTCGACAACCTTGTCGATAAGGGCCGGGATGGACTCTAGCTCGTCGAACTCTCGAGTCACTTCATCTGGATACTTCGTGCCACGAGCCTGGGCAAGAGCCAAGCCAACGAGGTAGTTTGCTGCGACCTGCGCCAGGAACGATTTTGTCGCTGCGACACCAATCTCCGGGCCAGCGTGAGTGTACAGGACGGCATCAGACTCTCGCGGAATCTGCGCGCCATTGGTATTACAGACAGCAAGGACCCGAGCACCCTGGGACTTCGCGTGACGCACAGCCTCGAGGGTGTCAGCAGTCTCACCGGACTGTGAAATAGCAACTACAAGCGTCTGACGATCCAGCACTGGATCACGGTAGCGGAACTCAGACGCAACCTCGATTTCGACGGGGATGCGTACCCAGTGCTCAATGGCGTATTTAGCCAGCAGACCCGAGTGATATGCGGTACCACAAGCTACGACGAATACCTTCTCAATATCGCGCAGGTCCTGGTCATTCATCCGGGACTCATCCAGCACAATGCGACCGTCGACCAGGTGACCAGCGAGGGTATCGCGAACAGCGGCGGCCTGCTCGTGGATCTCCTTCATCATGAAGGAGTCGTAGCCGCCCTTTTCTGCCGCAGCCAGGTCCCAGTCAATAGTGAAGGGACGCCCCTCCTGCTCGTTGCCGTCGAAGTCGAGAATCTTGTAGCTATCTGCAGTGATAACTACAACGTTATCCTGCCCCAACTCCACGGCATTGCGGGTGTAGGCAATAAACGCAGCCACGTCGGAGCCGAGAAACATCTCCCCCTCTCCAACACCGACGATGAGAGGAGTGGATCGACGCGCAGCAATGACCTTGTCCGGGTGATCCGCATGGCTGAACAGCAGCGTGAAGGCGCCCTCAAGGCGGTTCAAAACGGCAAGTGCGGAGGCTTCAAAGTCCCCGGCTGTGCCATTGCCGTCAGACCCGTCCATCGCACGCGCGAGAAGGTGCGTTGCAACCTCGGAGTCAGTTTCCGACTTCAGCTCAATTCCGGCTTCCTCGAGTTCCTTCCGAAGCGGGGCGAAGTTCTCAATAATGCCGTTGTGAACAATGGCGACTTTGCCGTCATAAGAAACATGCGGGTGGGCATTCTCGTCGACCGGGCGACCATGCGTAGCCCATCGGGTGTGGCCGATTGCTGTGGTGCCGGAGAATTTGTCTCGGCCTGTTTCTTCTAGCGCCGCTTCGAGATTGGCGAGTTTACCGGCCTTCTTCTCGACAGCAATATGGCCCTGGCCATCGGCAATAGCAACACCTGCGGAGTCATAGCCTCGATATTCCATCCTCCGCAACGCATCGACGGCGATATCAAGAGCACCCTGGTGTCCCACGTATCCAACGATTCCACACATGACAAACAGAATAACCCGCCATGTCAAGAAACGTCACTATCGTAAAGGTCACGGCCAGAGTAAAGAGCTATCGACCCCTGGATTGCTACCTAAATAGCAGCAAAAAGACCCCATCCAACCTGTTTCTCAAGCAAACTGCTTGAGGTTATAGATAAGCTAAGCCTCGTGGCTGAAAATTTGAAGACTCTGACATCCAATCTCGCGAAGCGCGGTCCTCACCGCGTGATGGTAGGCGATCTCGCCTTCACCGGGTTGCCCGGAAAGGTTTATACGCCCGCCGAAGGTAACGGAATCCCCGGCATCGCCTTCGCCCACGACTGGCGTACGCCGATTAAGGAATATCACGCCACACTTCGCCATCTCGCCACGTGGGGTATTGCCGTCGCAGCACCCGATACTGAAAACGGCGTTTTCGCTGATCACCGCGGGCTAGCCAATGACCTAGAGACCTCCCTGCAGATTCTCGCAGGTGTCCGCCTCGGCGAAGGTAAGGTCGTAGTCCATCCCAAGAAGCTGGGCTTGGCTGGACACGGAATGGGTGCCGGCGTTGCTGTACTCGCAGCTGCAGGCCACGAGGATATCGGCGCGGTCGGCTGCGTATTCCCCGCGACTACTTCCCCTTCCTCCACTGCAGCGGCTACTAATGTTTCCGCCCCGGGCCTGATACTCGCTCCAGGTGAAGATCAGTGGCTCGATCGAGGAAACCCGTTCCGACTAGCTCTCAGTTGGAAGGGCGATTGCGTCTACCGCGAGGTCGATAACGCCACCCAGGCCGGATTCTCTGAGACGAATCTTCTTCGCCGTCTCGCGGGGTTCTCCAAGTCTAACGTCAAGCATCAAGAAACTGCTCGCGCCGCACTTACCGGATTCCTACTGGCGACAATCGGAGCAGACAAGAAGTACGCTGCCTTCGCCGACCCGGACACCAACATCAAGGGCCTCACCAACCGCGATGAGGAGTGGCTCACCCAGCAACTCCCCGAAAATCCCGATCGCCCGCTACTCGGCCGTTAGCCTAGGCGCCCCGCACAATCGATTTCACCGTCGACCGCGGGGCCTTTCTCTTTCTCCCTCGGCCCGCGAAGATATTCTTCGGCACAGTTTTTCGGCCCGCTACCTCCTGCTCCGCAGTTTTGGCGCAAGCTTCCCCCGCTTTCTGCCCCGCTTGCCGACGCTCCTTCAATCGTCGTAGTTCTTCTAGCGCGCGGTCTATCTGAGCCTCGTAGTTTTCCTTGATTTTCGAAGCGCTCGCGTAATAGTCACGCGTAATGGCATCATACTTCTGACGATGTTTGCCAGAGTTTTCAAACGTATTCATCACCTGCTACCACTCCCCCGCGGCTGGAGCGTTGATAGTGTTCGGTGTTTCAGCGGCATCGTTGAATCGGGACTTTTCTTCTACAGCAGCCTCAGCCGGTTCCACTGGCGCTTGCCCCTGTGTAGCCCCCATATGCTCTAGCTTCTCCGCAGGAGGCGCGGGTTCAGGCGCGGGTTCTGGCTCAGGCTCGGGGCAAGGCTCTGGCTCAGGCTCGGGGCAGGGCTCGGGCACCGGTTCTGGCTCAGGCTCAGGGCAAGGCTCCGGCTCAGGCTCAGGGCAAGGCTCCGGCTCAGGCTCAGGGCAAGGCATCTCAAAATCCAAGAGAGAATCTGTAAAAGCACCGACAAATGCTTCTGTAGCCAGTGCTGCAGAGGCTCCAAGCTTTAGAGATCCTGTAATTCCTGCCTCCACCGAGCCGGTAATGGTTCCTGCCATTGCAGGTGCTGTCGCGCCGCCTGTCAAGAGGCCGCCAGCAGCATCACCGCAGGCTTCCCGCAACAAGGTTGGTGCGCATTCGGCCGCTGGAGCTTGAGTCCCCACAGTGGCCCCTACCGTGGCTCCCGCCGGAACCACCACCGGAATTACTACCGGAGAAGACTCCACGGGCGCCGGCGGAACCGGTGGCTCCGACACAATCGCGGATTCGGTGTCAGTACACGCTTGAGCCAAGCATGCTTCCATGCAGTCGTTGCGGGCTTGATACAGTTGTGCGCCGGAATCCACTAGCCCGTTGCCCACCGAGTTCGCTATTCCAGCGGCTTGGGGGCCGACTTCGGGGTCGTCGGCAAGCGGCTCTAGCTTTTCTAGTAGAACTTCCATTAGTTTTGCCATCTGCTCGAACTGCTGCTCACAGTGCTCAAGCATCTGCTCAATCTGCTTGGCGCACTCAGCATTGCTAGCTCCGCAGTCTGCACCACTTTCATCCTGCCTCTGGCACTCGCTGGCAGCCGAATCACAGCACTGCTTTGCGCCGTCGGCCCCCGCACCGGACATGCCCTCGAAGTTGAAAGTCCTGGCTAACGAGGTCATGCCAACGATAAGTCCAACAATGTCCGCAAAAACCGAAAGTGCCGAACGCTTCCAACCATTAGCGCGATTGGCCTTGTCGACGACCTCCCCTGCCCGAGAACCGACCTTCCCCATGCCGTGACGGTGGCCTATCCGATCAGCCCTGCCCAGGATTTGCATCAGCAACGGGCCGACTCTTGTAATCCAACCCATCAGGAATTCACCCCGATGCACTGCAGACTCCCCTGCGAATCCTGCTCGACATCAGCGAAGTTGCTCCACTGCTTGCCGATGGCGGGGCCGTGTGCCCCAAGCCCCTCGTACATGGCCGTCCCATGCTCACGCAGCTTCGCCACCGCGCGATTTAGGCGCCCACCTACAAGCGCAAACCCCTGACCACAATCCTCCGGGTGAATATCAGGCACGGCCGCCCACGCGGCGACCCCTTGATCAGACGCCTGCGTAATCTGACGTACGACGGCCTCAACCGCATCGCAAGAAAAACCCACTGGGGCAATGTCTTTCCCGTTTGCCCCTACACTCGACCCATTTGCCTTATCTGCGGACACGAAATCCCCTTCCCCCGCGAAATAGTTGTCACTATTCTTAGGCGCGAGGAAAGGGGATTCGGTTCCATTTCCGTCAGAGCAGGGCAATGCCCGGGTGCACCCGGGATACGCTAACGGGCGCGGTAAATGCGCTTGTGCCCCTCGACTCCGGTCCAGCTAAACGGGCCGGTACCGAGCATGGCCCCTTCGCCGACGTTCGAGTATTCGCCCGGATCGGTGTGCTTGACCTGGGCCAGCTTGTAGTAGGTCGGATCGTCGAGTTGGATACGAGCGTCGAGCTCCGCGGCGTTGTCCTCCGCGCGCAGCTGCGACTCGTAGCCTTCGACAACCGTGCCGGTCAGGAATTCAGCCACCGAGCCCGAGCCGTAGGAGGCGATGGCGACCTTCTTGCCGGCCAGGCCCTTCTCGGTATCCAGCAGGCCGAGAAGACCGAAGTAGGCCGACGCCGTGTAGGAGTTACCGATGATGCGGTTGTAGACCGTCGTCGGGCCAAGCTGCTCGGC
The DNA here is from genome assembly GCF_001274895.1 of Corynebacterium lactis RW2-5. NCBI lineage: Bacteria > Bacillati > Actinomycetota > Actinomycetes > Mycobacteriales > Corynebacteriaceae > Corynebacterium > Corynebacterium lactis. The sequence continues at coordinate 523,699 of NZ_CP006841.1, read as the reverse complement.
CTCCAGATCCGGAGTCAGCGCGACACCGTTGTTAGCGCTGAGCTGGCGGTGCGCCTTGTACGCCATCTTGGTGAACGGCTGGTGGTAGCTGAAGTAATCGATTTCGCTGAAGTCAACACCGCCATGGGCGCGGTAGTCCTCGTATGCCCCCTGAACGGCATCGATATAAGCGCTGATGGACAGCTTGCCCTCCACCAAAGCTTGGCTACGGTGATTCGGCCGCCAGAAATCCATGACCTCGCGAGTAAAAACGCCGTTAGCCGCGTCAATAGCCAGCACGCGCGGGTTCGCGGTCACCAGCATGGCGACGGCACCGGCGCCCTGGGTCGGCTCGGCCGCGGAATCCAAATCATAGCGCGCGATATCGGACGCGACCACGATGACCTTTTCCTCCGGGTTGCGAGCAACCAGCGCGCAGGCGAACTGGAGCGCAGCAGTACCCGAGTAGCAGGCCTGCTTCAGTTCGACAGACCGAGTCTGGGGCGAAAGCCCAACCAGCTCGTGGACGTAGACTGCTGCCGCCTTCGACTGGTCGATCCCGGTCTCGGTGGCGAACATGATGGTACGCACTCCCTCGACCCCGGAACGATCAACAATCTTCTTCACCGCTGCGGCCGCCATGGTCACCGGATCTTCATCCGAGGCGACGACGCTGGAGCGCTCCTGCCCGAGACCCTTGTGGTACTTCGCCGGATCCGCTCCAAGCCTGGGTGCGATATCAGCCAAGTCGATGCGGTAGGAACCGGTCGCGAATGCGATGTCGTCGATTCCGACCGAGGTCACGTTATTAGTTGTCATTAAAACCGTGCTTTCACTGCCGTTACGGGACTCTTTACCGAGCCAATATGGGAGATGTCCGAGACAAAGTACGTTTGTCTCTAAACCTAGCTAGAACTTAACTAGAACCTAGCTAGAAACTAGCGCGAGGACCTGAGATTTGGCTTAGCTCTTATTCGGTCTCACTCGCTCTTGCTCGCGCGTTCGATGGCGACGTGCGCCTCCATCAGCTCACCCGGGTTCGTCTGCGCAGCCAACAAGGACAGCTCGCCGCACCATACAATCGCCGCACAACAGGCGGCCAGTCGACGCGCATTTTCTCCGGGCTCGCGATCTTCCTTGCATCCCAGTGCAGTGAGGTTCTTCTCGACAAAGTCGAGCCCTTTGCCGTTACCCACCGATCCCACGATGAGGTGCGGAAGGGTACAGGTGAACCGCACCGAACCGTCGTCAAGCGCCTCGACCTGGGTGAGCCCCTGCGAGCCTTCCACGATATTGGCGGCGTCTTGCCCAGTGGCCAGGTAGAAGCCCAGCAGCATGTTGGCGTAGTGAGCGTTTCCGCTGCGCAGGGAGCCCGCCATGATCGAGCCGACGAGATTCTTGCGCTCGTTGAGCTCCGCCAGGCGCTTGGCGGTGGTGCGCAGGCGCTCGCGGACGACCGGCTCGGGGATGACGGCCTCGGCAATCATGCACTTGCCACGCCCCAGGATGCCGTTGACTGCGGAGGTCTTCTTGTCTGTGCAGTAGTTGCCCGAGATGGAGCCGTAGCCCAGCTCCGGCATCTGTTCCATCAGGTAGGCCATCAGGCGCTCGGATGCCAGGGTCGCCATATTGTGGCCGGAAGCGTCACCGGAGAAGAAATCGAAGCGGACGAACAGCAGTCGCGAGGCAATCTGGAAGTGGATGTCGACCAGCTTCGCAAACCGCGAGGAGGACTCCACAACCTTCTTCAGCTCGTCGGTCCGGGCGATGATGTTATCGCGCGCAATTACCGCATCGGCCGCTGAATCAAGCGTGAAAATCACCGAACGAGTCATCTTTTCACTGACGAAGGTGCAGGTGATGCCGCCTTCAATCATGCGGGAGACCTTCGCACCACGGCCACACGACGGCCACAGCGGAGTCTCGTAGGTCGCCAGAGGAATCTTGACCTCATCGTTCATGACGTTGCCGCTGATGCGCACCGGGCCAATCCAACTGAGCGGTACCTGAGCGTATTCCACATCGTGAGCCATGGTGTCTAGAGGCCCTTTCTTGTAATTCTGCTGTTCTGCTTGTTAAAAACTTGCGTCTTAAAGTCTACGGCCAGTTCGAGGTCGAGTGGCCTAATCCCCGCCGAGGCCCATTGACGAAGAATCGTCTGGGCGTCGCCACCTGACGGCAGCACCGCGATTCCGCAGTCTCCCCCGCCCGAGCCGCTACTCTTGCCCGCCGCACCGTGCGCATTCGCGATATCAGCCAGCCGCTCGAGGCGATCCGTCTCAATGCACACGCCCCGCTGACTCTCGTAGTCCTGCAGCAGCCTGCGGTTTTCCCACAGCGCCTCCATGCATGCCACCCGGTCGTGCTCGGCCAGGCCGCGCCAGAGCTTCTCACTTAACGACGCCACCGCGGTCACAAATCGCCCACCGTCAGCGGTGCGAACCTCGTCCACCGGCCCCGCTTTGGCCAGCTGCGAATCGGTCTTCACCGGGGTTCCAGTCCACCCGACCAGCAGGGAGAGCTCGGATAAGTCCGCCCTGGACTCAATCTGCAGGTTCGGCCACTTTCTCGCTAGCGCACCGGCAGGGTCGGTGGCGGCCAGAGCCGATAACTCGACCAGAGCATCAGGCTCGGGGCGTCGGTAGAACACCACTCCCCCGTGACTCGAGCAGGCGATATCACCGCCCGAGCCGGCCGCGCCCGATGCAATCGTGGCCAAGAAAGCTAACTTGAACACCTCGAGGTCGCTCAGAGCAAGACCAATCTCGCTGGCTACAGCTCGTACAACCGCAACAGCAACAGCGCCGGAGGAGCCGAGCCCGAACTTCTGGCCACTCGCCTTATCGTCTAGCCCCGAAACGATGTCGATATCCACGGCGTACCGGGCCCACCGGGCCCCACGCTGGACGCCAAGGCGATAGACCAGCGAAATCGCGTGCGCGACTATGTCCTGCTCTCCCTCCAGGACTCCGCCGGACAGACGCCTGCCCTGCTCGTCGTAGTACGCCGAGTGCACGATGCCGGTTGTCTCATCCGAATCCGTGGAGACCAGCGTGGCCGTTGCGGATACGTAGCGGTTTACGCCTGCGATTACAGCTGCACCCAATGTGGACATAACCGCGAACTCTCCGGTCAGATACAGCTTGCCGCACCCGCGGCCGATACTGGTCACTTCGCTTCCTTTACATCAGGTACGCGCCCGGCCCCGAGCCAGAGACCAGCACATCGATGCCGTCGAACTCCGAACGGAAACGACAAGCAATCGCCTCGGCGTCACCGCTGCGGCAGATCACTTTTACATTCGGGCCCGCATCCATCGTCGCGTAGCATTCTGTGCCCTCCTCGCGCAGGCTAGCAACAAGATCCAGCGCGGCGACCGAGTCGGAGTTCCAGTAGCGCACCGGTGGCAGCGCCCCCAGCATTGTCGCGTGCATTCGCATCGCGTTGGCCTCCGCCAGCGATCCCACCGCCGTGAAATCGGCTGCGGCAATAGCGGCCTTCATCTCCTCAATGTCGCGGGGTACCTGCTCTACCCACGCAGAGAAGAACGGGGATGTCGCCACCGTCTGGCGCATAGCGGCGCGACTGTCAATCTTCTTGCGACCGGGCGAGAGCACCGCAACAACAAGGCTCAATTCCAGCCCGGGGTTGTCCAGCTCCACCGCGTGGCTGGAGGCGTCGTCGTGCCCCGGCAGCCACTCCACGAGGCCACCGAAGATGGAGCGGCTCGCCGAGCCGGATCCCCTCCGCGCCAGCGCCGACAACTCGGCCTTCGAATAATCCAAACCGAAGGCCTTCGCCGCAGCCAAGGTCAACGCGGCGAAACCGGATGCCGAGGAGGCCAGCCCCGCGCCCGTCGGAATCTCGTTGACGCTGTCGACCTGAGCGTAGGCCTGGCTGCCTGCGCGCTCGCGAACGAGGTCCAAGAACTTCTGGACTCGGGCCAGGTCCTTGCCGCGCATCTCCTCCCCGTTGAGCGTGCCGAGGTCGGCGGCGACCTTGGGGTCGTCGGAAAGAGTGACGGTGGTAGTCGTCGGAGCGATTCCCAGTGTCAGGGACAGGCTGCCAGTGGCGGGCAGCTGCATAGCCTCGTCCCGCTTGCCCCAATACTTGATCAGGGCAATGTTCGGATGCGCAACGGCGGTAGCACTAACACTCACGACGGATTAACCTCCACGGTCCAGGTAGCAACTGCATTCGCGCCCATCATCGCGTGCGCGATGAGATCGGCGTGATCGACGGAATCGGCAAGAGCGATGACACAACCACCGCAGCCGGCGCCGGTCAACTTCGCGCCCGAGGCTCCCGCTAGGCGAGCCGCGGTCACCAAATCGCTGATGGTCTCATGCCCGACACCCAGCTCATCGAGGGCGGACTGCGCAGCATTCATACGTTGCCCAAGGCGCGTGATATCGCCCTTGGCCAGGTGCCGTACAGCGGCGTCGGTAAGATCACCCAAATCGTCGAGCAGCTGCTGCCCGCGGACTCGGTGGGAATCGACGAATCCTCGCACACGCGCCACGGCGATGGACGTGGAACCGCGCACGCCAGTATCTCCGATGACCAGCCACATCTTCTTGCCGACCCGCAGCGGATGGAACTTCCCACGCTGGAAGTACACGGGACCGGCCGCGCGGGTGGCCGTGGCGTCGAGCCCGGACGGGTTGCCGTGAGCAACGCGCTCGGCCTCCTGCACTAGCTCGAAACGCTCGGCCTCGGTCAGGGCGCCATCAGCTAGGTCGCGGACAGCGTCGATGACCGCGTGAGCCACCGCGGCGGAACCTCCGAGTCCGGCGGCCGGCGGAATTCCCGAGCGTAGGCGAATCAGCAAATCCTGCTCAGGCAGGCCGAACTTGCGGAGAGCAGCACGCGTGGCCGCCGCAATCGAGGCAAACCGATTTGGCAGCTCATCGATGCTAATGACCTCGCCGTCCATGGAAAATAGGACCGGTGAATCCTCGACCCGGTCGATCCACGCCATCGTGCGCAGGGAAGTCACCGGCAGAGCGATGGCAGGCTGGCCATACACCACCGAGTGCTCGCCCATCAGAATGGACTTGGCATGGGCTTCTCCGAAGGCCGCGCCCTGCTCATTTGCGAGTGCGTAAAACTCCCCGGTAGCCATATCCTCCGTATCATCTACGCTGGTCACGGTTTTAAAAACTACCTTTCGTCCGTCTGGACAGAACGGGCCGCTGCAACGGCTTCCTCCGGGCCATGAATCCCGGCGATGCCTTCGATATCGAAGCCGAACTTAGAAAACTTCTCAGCGCCCACACCCCACACGTGATTGAACCACTGGGTCATCGGCTCATTCGCGCGGCGAGTGGCGAGTTCGGCAGGTGTTACGTAGACGATCTCGTCGACCTCGTCAGGGTTTAAGTCAATGCTGTCGGTGTCTACATACCCTGCGTAGACGTGGTTGTACTCGTGCTCCGACAGGCCTGTGCGATCGTCGTCAACGCGGTATGTGACGATGCCTATCTCCTCCAAGTCGGACACATCCGCACCCAGCTCCTCTTTCGCCCGCCTTTCGACGGCATCGGCGACGGGCTCTCCCGGAAGCGGGTGGGAGCAGGTGGCATTCGTCAGCAGAAGCGGCGAATGGTACTTCGCCTTCGCGCGGCGCTGCAGGAGCATGCGGCCGTCGTGGTCGAAGAGAAAGAGAGAGAAAGCACGGTGAAGGATTCCCGGGGGAACATGAGCTTCAAGCTTGCCTACCGTACCCAGTACCCGGCCCTCAGTGTCGACGACCTCGACCTGAATATCGGCCTCGCCTGGGGCAAAACGCGCCTGGATGTTCTCTAGGGAGTTGTTCATAGCCACAACTATTGACTTTAGACGGATGCCACCACGGCAGCTAACTCGCCCGCAATCTTGCGAGCGGACTCAGCGTCAGCAGCCTCGACCATCACTCGGAAGAGCTCCTCGGTGCCGGACGGGCGCAGCAGAACGCGGCCAGTCTCCCCCAGCTTCTCCTCCGCACGGGCAATCGCAGCCTTGACCTCCGGCGAGTCCATGATGACCGCCTTATTGGATACCGGTACGTTGATCAGCGTCTGCGGCAGCACCTTCATCACGCTGGCCAGCTCGGCCAGGGACTTGCCGGTCTGGGCCATCCGGGACATCAGGTACAGGCCGGTCAGCGTGCCGTCTCCGGTGGTCGCGTGATCCGGAATCACCACGTGCCCCGACTGCTCGCCGCCCAGCGAATAACCGCCGGCATTAAGGTCCGCCAGGACGTAGCGGTCGCCGACCTTTGTCGTGCGCAGCGTGATGCCGTTGCGCTGCATAGCCAACTTCAGGCCAAGGTTGCTCATTACTGTGGCCACCAGCGTGTTGTGGTGTAGCAGGCCCTCATCCTTCATCGACACCGCCAGGATAGCCATAATCTGGTCACCGTCGATAAGGTTGCCCTCGGAATCCACCGCGAGGCAGCGGTCGGCGTCGCCGTCGTGAGCAAGCCCCAAGTCCGCGCCGTGCTCCACCACAGCAGCCCGGAGCACATCGATGTGGGTAGAGCCGCAGCCATCGTTGATGTTGTAAGAGTTTGGCTTGTTGTGAATCGCGACAACGTCAGCGCCCGCGGCCGCATAGGCCATGGGCGCGGCTTGCGATGCGGCGCCGTTGGCGCAGTCCACGACCACACGAATGCCATCCAGCTTGGCGCCAACTGCGCGGGAGAGGTGGAAGAGGTAGCGGTCGAGGCCGTCCGGAGCCTCCTCAATAACGCGCCCCACGCCGGTGCCGGTCGGACCGGTCTCCTGCAGGTTGTGGAGAGCGTGCTCAATCTCCTTCTCCACCGCATCGTCCAGCTTGGTGCCGCCTGCGGCGAAAAACTTGATTCCGTTATCGGGCATCGGGTTGTGAGACGCCGAAATCATAACGCCCATGTCGGCACCGTAGTCATCCGTAAGGAATGCGACGGCGGGGGTCGGCAGTACCCCGACGCGGAGCACGTCAACGCCCTGCGAGGCCATACCCGCAGACAACGCCGCGGCCAGCATCTCGCCGGAAACTCGGGGATCGCGCCCGACGATAGCGAGTGGCCGGCGCCCGGAGGGATTTGAGCCAGACGTCAGCACCGTCGCCGCAGCAGCGCCCAGCTTCATCGCCAGGGGCGCGGTCAGCGTCTTATTCGCCAGTCCACGGACGCCGTCAGTTCCGAAAAGACGTGCCATTGTTTCTCGACCACTCCTTAAAGGTCTTTTCAATTACCGCTTCACTCTAGCCGGTTTCGCTCTCAATCGAGATTAGCTGCAACGCACAATCGGCTGCGGGTCGTACACGGTGGTCTGGGTCTGGCGCGAAATCTCGTTTCCAGCGAGGTCGCGGATAATCCGCGTATCCGACGTCGTAAAGCCCTGCGCGCCCGATGACGGCGAGCACGTCGGCCCCGAGAGGTTCATCGGCTGCGGCGACGTGTAGTTCCAGCGGCCGCCGTTAACGGACTCAACATCCACAGTCTTGACTCCCTTGAGCCGGACAGTGACCTGGCCACCGTCGACGAAGGACTCAATGATGACCGGGTTCGCCGAGGTGTTCTTAAACTGCAGGTCGATTGCACCCTCGAAGACCGTGGCTTCACGGCCCGCCGGGTAACGGGAGATGTAGTAGCTGTGCGCGGTGTGGGCCACGTCCTCCATCCCCGCGAAGTACGCGGCGTTGTAGAGAGTCGTCGCAAACTGGCTGATGCCGCCACCGACGGCCTTGTCCGCGTGACCGTTGAGAATAATGCCCGACTCGACGAACCCCTGAGCAGTGCCGCGGGGACCCGTGTAGCCATTCAAGCTGAAGGTCTCGCCCGGCGCGACGAAGGCACCATTGACCATCTGCGCAGTCAGGGCAATGTTCGTTCCAGACTCGGCGGTGAAGCCACCCGTAGTGAACTCGCCCACGACATCGTCGAAGCGCGCGGCCTCCGCCTGCTGAGTGGTGAAGGTTGCCGGCACGTCCTTATAGACGGCATCGAACTCTCGCCCTTCCTCACCTGTGACGCGCGGGGCGAAGTCCTTAAGCGTGTCCTCCCAATTGATCTCCACGCCATCCACCGACGGGCTCACTGCCTTGTCCCCGCCCGCGAAGCTAACCTGCGCATTGCGCACCTCAACCTCCGAGGCGCTAAGTCCCTCACTGAGAATCTCGCGAGCCCGGTCCGTGTTGACGTCGGCACGCAGCTTCTCGCCATCGCGCACGAAAGTTACAACTTCCCCCATGCGCTCAACCGGGATGATGCCGTTGATGCCATCGCGGCCCTTGGCCGTAATCGGCGAGGATACCGCGGTCTTCGCCTCACCGTCCGCAATCTGCCTTACCTGCTCCTCACCAATCGCCGGGGCCGCCACCGACGGGGTGATGTCGATGCCGCCGGGCTTCAGCCACTCGCTGGACAGTTCCTCCCCCAGCTCCTGCTTATCGACGGACTGGCCAATCACGGGGCGGGACTCCTCCACACGGCCATCCTTGAGCGACACCGCGCCGTCCACTGGGGCGACGCTGAGTTCTCCCGCAAGACGGTCAACCTCGGCATTGAACTTGCCCTGATCGACGTCGCTGACGATATCCAGCTCATGCTTGCTAAAGAAACTACGCACCCAAGTGATTGGGTTTGCCGTCTGCTTCCCGGCCTGGGCAACCGTCTCCTCCCAGTTGATGCTCAACCCCGCGGATGCAGGGTCGACCACGGCCAAGCGCTGCCCGGCACGAAGATCAATCTTCCTCGTTGCGATATCGCCCAGCGATTGCTCCAGCTTCGCCTCCGCCTGATTCGAACTCAGCGTACTGATGTCCACGCCCGCTACCGTCGAGCCACGGGGGACATGGCCCTTGTTAAGGACGTAATCGACGGCGAAAAAAACGCCAAAGAGGACGAAGACGCCCACGATAACGCCGACGGCGATTTTCGGCGCCCGACGCCCCTGCTTACGCTGATTTTTTGCCACGAAAAGCACCTTACCGTGAAATCGCAAAGTGCAATACTTAGATGAACCTTATTTATTTGCGAAGCGCCGTAAGTTACCTAAACACCGCACTTGCCCGGAATCTTCTTGTCGTTTTCCGCATACTGGCGGAACGCTTCCTTCACCGCGCCGGCGTAGATCTTCGCACCGTCGGGTGTCGGGTGAATTAAATCGCCGCGCAGAACCGAAGTGTCGTCGCGCACACCGTGACACCAATCCGCGACATACACGTTGTCCCTCTTCTTCGCGGCGTCAATTACTTCCTTTTCTGACTGCGGCATCCACGCGCGATCCCCATAGGGGTTGATCAAGACAATAATGCGGTCCTTGCCGAGCGAATCCAAAATCTCGTCTAGGAGCTTGTCATCCGAAGCTGCCGCCGACTGGTTAATCCCCAACCCCAGGACGACAAACGGATCGAGGGTATCCGCGGCTTTCATCTGCTCGATAATTGCCGGGGCCGCCGGGTATCCACGGGAGACCGCGGCATCAATGTAAATACCTGGGAGCTCCTCATCGAGCGCCTGCTGAGAGGCCAGCATCACCGAGTCGCCGATGGCAGTTATCTGATCGCCTCTCGGCATAAAGCGCTTTGCCAGTTCCGCCTCCTCAGCCTTCTTCGCCGCTGCACGCTGCTGGGCGGCAAGCTCGAGCTGCTGCTCCAGCCGAGTCATTGACGGACCTGTAAACATCGCGAAAACAGCCAGTGCGACGACTGCCACCCCAGCAGCTGGAAGTAGGTAATCCCTCCACGCGATTGCAGGGCTCTTCTTTGGCTTTACTGACTCGAACCACGCGCGGTAGCCATTGCGACGAATCGGAGTTTCGACATAGCGGAACGACCATGCGGACAGACCCAGCGCAGTTGCCAGACCAACTAGCGCGGCGACATCCTGGTACTGGGTCCACCCATTGCGCTCAAGCACCTCTCGGATGAGGACAATCATCGGCCAATGCCACAAGTAGAGAGAAAACGACACCTTTCCGAGCCAACGCATCGGAGACCAGTTAAAAATCGTGTGGACGGGGTTTGCGCCACGAATCACTAGGTAAAGAAGGCACGCGCCCAACAATGAGGCAATAACCAGTCCGCCGTTGTAGGTAAACGCTGCAGTATCAGGCATCGTGAAAAGGACCGTGCCCATCGCAATTAGAGGCAAACTAGAGGCGACGAAAGCCTGAGCAGAGCTGCCAAAGTAGTCCCGCAGCAGCGGCTCTATCCGCGGCCACGAGTCAGCCGTCGATTTCGGCGACGTGGAGGTCAAAAGCAGTGCCAGCGTTGCACCAATCAAAAGCCCGAACGCGTGGGTGTCTGTTCCGTAGTAGACGCGGGTCGGGTCAGCGGCAGGATCATACTGTAGAGCCATTGCAAAGAAGGAAGCTACCGCACCGGCTGCCGCCCAATAGCCGAGGCGCCGGAGCTTAATCCCTATCGCCAGCAGCGCTACGAACACCAGCGGCCAGAACACGTAAAACTGTTCCTCCACCGCCAGAGACCAGTAGTGCGCCAAAAGTTGCACACCAGAGTCGGCGAAGTAAGACTCGGATCCTGCAATCTGGGTCCAGTTGTTTACGAAAAACAAGGTCCCGAAGAACTGCGTCGTAAGGCCCACTGCCGGGTCTCCCCCAATGATTCCCGCGGCGGCGATTGAGACAACTAGTACAAAGATCGCCGCCGGGGCGATTCGACGAAGTCGGCGCAGCCAGAAATCTTTCAGGTCAATACGACCCGTGACCGCGCGCTCGCGAATCAGCAGAGAGGTAATAAGGAATCCGGACAAGACAAAGAAGAGGTCCACACCAACGTATCCGCCGGGCATGATGTCTCCGAAGAAGTGGTAAAGGACCACGGCGAGGACCGCCAAACCACGTAGCCCGTCAATACCGGGTACCCGGCGAATCCGGAAGGGGTGCTTGGAAATCACGCGCATCCTCTCTTGTCCTCAACTTGGCGGAGCATTCCCACATGGCTCCTCTACAATGTGGAAAACATTAATGACCCGAGGGGCGAAAGTGGTCCACGACAGGCGTAGACGCCCACGAAATAGAAAACACCCCCACCTTGCGAAAAATATCCGCAGGTGAGGGTGCAAAGTACTGCAGCTGAAACTTAACGCTTCGAGTACTGCGGTGCACGACGGGCCTTGTGCAGACCAGCCTTCTTGCGCTCGACGGCACGAGCATCGCGGGTGAGGAATCCAGCCTTCTTCAGAACGCCGCGCTCCTCCGGGTTGAACTCGTTGAGTGCACGAGCGATAGCCAGGCGCAGAGCACCTGCCTGACCGGACGGGCCACCACCGTGGATGTTGGCCTTGATGTCGAACTGAGCCTCGCGCTCAACCAGAACCAGCGGGTCCTTGATCTCCTGCTGGTGCAGCTTGTTCGGGAAATAATCCTCGATCTCGCGGCCGTTGCAGACAATCTTGCCGGAGCCGGCGGTCAGTACGACGCGGGCGACAGCGCGCTTACGGCGACCAACGGTCTGAATCGGGCGATCCAGGGTCAGCGGAGCAGCCGGAGCTGCCTCAGCCTCGACGGACTCGGTTGCAACAGCATCGCCGATGGAGGAGGTGAACTCCTCGGTGGCGGCAGCAGCTGCAGCCTGAACGTCGTCGTAGGAAGCCTCGGTGGACTCTACGTTCTGGTTCTCGTTAACGTCCTGTGGGTTGGTCACTGTGCCACCGCCTTGATCTCGTAGTTTTCAGGCTGCTGACCGGCGTACGGGTGCTCAGAACCGGCGAAGACGTGCAGCTTTTTGATGGACGCACGCGAAAGCTTGTTGTGCGGCATCATGCCCTCAATAGCCTCAGCGATAACGCGCTCCGGGTGAACCTCGAGGGAACGACCCAGGGTCATCGACTTCAGACCGCCCGGGAAGCCCGAGTGGCGGTAGCGCATCTCACGTTCCCGCTTGTTAGAGGAGACGTGCACCTTGTCGGCGTTGATGATGATGACGTGGTCACCGCAGTCGACGTTGGGGGCGAAGTAAGCCTTGCCCTTACCGCGCAGCAGATCTGCGGCATGAGTAGCCAGACGGCCGAGAACAACATCGGTAGCGTCGATGACGTACCACTTGCGCTCGATGTCACCGTCCTTCGGGTGGAAAGTAGACAACATGACTCCTTTTAGGGTCCGTGTAGATTCTGCCAGCCACTGTGCGCACCGTTGTCACTCCCCGGCGGCCGGTGGAGACCCGAGGCAACGTATGGCGCGCGCGCACAGAATGGCTACTTTACCGTGACCAGGAGCGAGAACCAAAATCTTCTTTAATGCACCGCGCACCTAGCCCCAGCTGGCCGCCGCACGACGGTTGATATCGGCCATGCGATCGCTGCCCTCGCTGACGGCCCCCGCGATGGTGTTCAGAATCTGGTTGAGTTCTTCAGCCGCCGTATCCCACTCACGCTGCGCGGCCTGGTAGGAATCTGCGGAATCGCCTTCCCACGTCGCCACCATCGGCTGGATTCGCGACTTCAGGTCTCCCAACAGCTCAGCAATCGAAGCCGAAGTGGACCGGATGTCCTCGGCCGCACTGTTAATGCCGCCAAAACCGTAGTGAATAGTATCCATTTTTTTGCTCCAGTCTCTCAGTAGATTTTTGATTACAGATTCAGTAGCGACGATCCGGCTGCGCCAACGCGGTTGAACGCCTGCGTACCTTCCTGTTCGCCCTCATCGAAGCTGGTGGAATTAGCCCGGATGTTTTCTGCGATATCGGTCAGCGCCGAAGAGAGCCTCATCGCAGCGTCATCCCAGCGGAGCATCAAATCGTCGAATGCTGCCTTGGCCTGACCACGCCAATCCCCCGCGAGCCCATCAACAACGCCCCTGATTCGGGAAAGCTCTCCTTGGACCTCGGCGTTGACGCCATCGACATCACCCGCCGTAGTCCTCATCTGCGATGACTCAGTTGCAAAAATGTTTGTCACTTTAAATTCCCCCTAGTATCCGGCAGTGACCTGGTATCGAATCAGACGGTAAAAGGACCGTCATACTTGTTGGCGCGAAAATCACTGTTTCGGTTCCATCTTTTTTTCGCTCACCCCACCCATCCCCCCCCCTGCCTCCGTCGAGGAATCCCTTGGCTCTAGAGCGCCGGAATTGCGGATTGCACGGCCTTTTCGCAGGCGGGACGCTGCCGAGGAATGTCGGAGCCACGGAATTGACAGCCGACGCTGACCTGAACCCCGTCAATAATTTTGTGATGCCACAGCACCACCGACTGGCCTGAAGGTGGTCTCTCTTGCAGCGTCACCATGTCGATTCCGTACAGCTGAGAGCGGACGGGAATGCTCATCGTCGCGTCCACCTCTGAATGACTGGTCAGCCCCGCAACGATATGCTCCAGGGACGCGCCGTCGGAAAGCGGATAGGACTGAGCGACCACGCGCATATCCCCGCCGTTAACGGCGATGAGGCGGTCGCGGGGGCTGGTGTCATCGCGCTGCCACCCTCCGGGCAGAGACAGCGCCACGCCCGCAAACTCGATGTCCACGTCGATGGGCGCAGGATCTTGGGGTTTGGGTGGCGGTGGCGAGGCCACTGAGGGCTGGGCGTGGACCGATCTGCTTTCCGACGGCGCGGGCGGGAAACTCCCCTCTGCGTCGCGCGCGCCCATGTGCGGAATTGCCCAGATTAGGCCCGCTAGAACCACTACGCTCACTGCGAGGACACCAATCGCTACCGCGACCTGGGCTTTCTGGCTGGGCTCCTCAGAGCCAGAGGGAACGCCACCAAAGTCCGGCGTCGGCTCAGCGGGGCGGGGTGTAGGCGTCGGCATAGGAGAATCCGCGAGGCTCTCGCAGGGGACAACGAAAGACAGAAATCCCCGGGAACGCAATCGGTCGACGAGAGGCTGACGCCTGAGAACGGGATAACCCGGTGGGGTCTCGGCGACGATGAACTCCACTGAGTCAACCCACTTCTTCGGGTACTCCGTGACTCCCCGGCCTCCGTTTACCTCGACTGGGTCGGGCACCCCAGACGGGTCATCCGGGGATGCGGTCAGCTGATAAGCCACCGCAATAACGGTTTCCACCAGCGCTGCGCCTTCTCCACCGCCGACGGTGTGAATCAGCCTGCTCACCCGCCGTGGCCCCGTCGTCCGAGTAACGCAGACCCGTTCCTTCTCCACCTCGACGATTATGCTGTGCGCGACGCTGGGAGGCTCGAGCTCTGAGACGGCATCGGCAAGCTTCACAATCACCGGGTTGATCCCCTGGTCAATCAGTTTTTGGGCGAGTTTTCGCTGCCGCGGCAACGCCCAATAGCTGGGGATTACCACGGTATGTATCGACTGCAGCAGGCTTCGCCTCGCGTCCGGCGTCGGCGTGAATTGATGATTCAGCCCGACCGCGGCCATGCCCCACAGGTGCCATGTTCCCTCCCGAAGGGTATCCAAGCTGTCCACGGCTAGCTCTCCTCCTGCCTTGCGACCGTGGCGAACTGAACGATCTCGAAGGGCCTGCCATGCGCGATCCAGTGCCCTCGGCCCGGAGGTTGTTCGGTGGGCACAATTCCCATGATTGGCCCATCTTCCCTGGTCCCCGACATCACGAAGACCGTAGCGCCCTGGTCCTTCACGGCCCCCATTACTGGGTCGTGAAGTGAACGAAGGGCCCCGCTGATCCGTCGCGCAAACACGATATTCAAACCAATGTCCGCTGCGTGCGGGATGATATCCGCCAGTGGCGCCAGCGGGTTCGCCCGAGAGCCTACGACCAGGTCATAATCGTCGACCACTAGCGTGATGGCAGGGCCCGACCACCAATTGCGCGCCTTCAACTGCGCCGGGGTGATTTCGGGACTGGGGAGGCGCTGCCGCAGCCTCTCCGCCAGTTCCTCCAGCAACGGCGCGGCCACTGCGCTCGAGCCTGCGTATCCGGCCATTCTCTCCGGGGCAACTGCCTCCATCAGGCCGCGTCGATAGTCGACGACAACAAACTTCGATTCTGAATGGGCGCGCTGCAATTGCTGCATAACCGTCATAAGTGCCGATGTCCGACCAGAACCGGCGGCCCCAAATATGAGCAGGTGACGATCCTTTTCCGGGTGAAATACCACGGTGCCCAGGCCCGCTTCCTCCAGGCCGATTGGCACCGCGCCCGCGCGCCGCCCCGTCGGCATCGGCAGGGCATCGACCTCGACCAGGCGAGGCAGAAGCCGCAGCTCGGGCGCGGCTGAACGCCCATGTTCTTGCGCTGAGTACTCCGCCACCAGCGCGGTGTCCCGGGCGTCGGAATAAGCGATAAGCATCGCCAGCCCTCCCACGGCAACTCCTCGACCCGGACTCGTTGGAACCAGCTCCGCAGCTTTCCGGTCAATAACGGAATCGATGGCCTCCGCCTGCCGTAACTCAATCCGTGTTCCCATGAGATCACGTATCGACGGCCTTAGCTCGGACCATCTATGCGCCGTCAAAACGACGTGAATTCCGAGTGAAAGTCCGTCGGAGATTAGTGCCGAGACGTCGTCGGACAACGCCAGGTGCTCCGCCCGAAACGCCGACCATCCGTCGATGATCAGCACGGCATCGGGATTTCCCGCAGCGCGGGCGGCCTCTGGGGTGAGCCAGTTGTTTTCCCGAAAACGACGCTCCCGACTGACAATCTCGCGCCGCAAAGACCCCACAATTCGACGAATCAACTCCTCGTCGGCCCTGTGCGCGAGGGAACTCACGTGCGGCAAACTCGCGAGGTCGCTCAGACCACCCGCACCGAAATCGATGACGTAGAAGTGCAATTTCTCGGGCGCCGTTTGCCTCGCCAATGCCAGCGTGAGCGTCCGCACCGCGTTGGTCTTTCCCGACTGCGGAGCCCCGACAATCGCCACGTGCCCGCCGGTCCCTCGCAAATCCACAGACAGGGTGTCCTGGCGCTGATGAAGGGGCTTATCGACGAGACCAATCGCCGCAGTCATTGCTGAACACGGCTCGACTCCTTCCGGATCCGACAGGTCTAGCGGAACCTTCGCAGGAAGGGGCGGCAACCACACACGGTGCGCTCTAATCGGTATGTGCTCCACCGACGAGACAAAGGACTCGAGAATCGTCTTGCCCTGTGTACCGACGGAAGTTTCCTCATCCGTAGGTGTCTGCTGCTTCTCCTGCATCCGACTCACCAGGTTCGGCTTCGCCAGAGCGGAAAACTCTGCAACCACGGCTGCTGCCGAGGCCACCGCGGGCTCTCCCCGTTCCCCGGTGAGTTCTGGCACAGGCCCCGAAACATACGCGGAGCGAAAACGCACCGGCTCCGAAGACGATGACTTGATAAACCCGATTCCAGGAATTGCCGGCAAATCAAAAGCATCCGGGGCTCCCAGAACACTCCGAGACTCCGCTGCTGAGAAGGTCTTGAGAGCCACACGGTAGGAAAGGTGGCTTTCCAGCCCTCTCAGTCGCCCCTCTTCCAGGCGCTGGCTGGCCAGCAACAAATGCATGTGCAGACTACGCCCCAGCCGCCCAATGGCGACAAAGAGCTCGGCGAACTCCGGGCGTGCGCTGAGCAATTCTGAGAACTCGTCTACCACGATCAGTAGCGCAGGCAGCGGCGGGTTGCTATTCGTGCCGGAACGCCGCGCCTGCTCGTACTCCGCGACACTCGAGTAGTTTCCCGACGCTCGCAATAGTTCCTGGCGCCTTGTCATTTCCCCGCGCAGCGCGTCCTCCATCCTGTTGACCAGGGACAACTCGTCTTCGAGGTTGGTGATAACCGCGGAGACATGAGGCAAACCGTCCAGCCCTAGGAAGGTCGCCCCGCCTTTGAAGTCGACCAACACGAAGTTCAGCTGCTGCGGGCTGTGAGTCGCAGCTAGCCCGACGACAACGCTCCGAAGAAACTCGGATTTGCCGCTACCTGTTGCACCAATACACAGGCCGTGCGGCCCCATCCCACCCTCTGCGCTTTCTTTAAAGTCCAGGTAGACGGGGGAACCATCATCCTTCGCCCCTACCGGGATACGAAGGCGCGCAGTTCCAAGACGCTCCCGGTAGCGGACCGTTTCACGAGGCGGCACCAACCCCAGCTCCGACAAGACGGGATCGCCTTGGCTGCTTTTCCGCTCCTCCTGATCGACTTCCCACGAAACTGCCGCGAGGCCCCGGGCTAGGACCTCCGCCTCAGCCTCCGAAAGTGCATCAGCTTCGGCAACTGTCTGACTCCCCGACTCAGTCTCGGCGATCACCTTTCCCCCATCGACGCTGAGCGCAAGCCCGTAGTCAATCGCAGCGTCCCACAGCGATTGGCTGTCAGCACCGCCGATGCTAAGGATTACCACTGAATTATCAGTCCCCGCGGTCTCTACGATCTCGGAGAGGCTTTCGGTATCGAGACCATCAGTAGGGGCGATAAGCACAACGACCAATACCGCGGGCATCCGCTGTGCCGCGCGCAGTTGCCCAACCGCGGCGGACAGCTCCGAGCAGCTGCCAAAACGCAGCCGAGCCGCCCCAGCCTCGTCACCGTGTAGCCCCGCTACCCACTGCGAATGATGCCAGTGATGAGGCAACCACTTCAGCCAATCCCACCTCAGTTGCGGCTCCGACCTCGTAGAGGCGAGCTCGTCGACCGCGACAATCGCGCACTCCTTCGGATGATGCAGCGCCGCCACCTGTCCAATCAGTGCGCGCCCGAGGTCCTGGGCACCGTCGGCAAGCGCGATTAGCGGGAAGGCCTTCATGTCGATTGCCAGTGGCACTCTCTCTACACGGAGGGCGTCCCTGATGACCTCGCGCAGGGCCACCGCCGAGACGGGATCGAGCTTCTCCGGAGCCGGAATCGCAGGAGGCGCCACCGGGGTCGCCGGCTGTTGTGTTCCGCGCCCCAGCCGCACCACCATGAAGTCCGAATCCTGCGCCGAGCGCTCAAAAGCCCTGCCCACCCGAGGAATCTGCCACAATGCCTGCGGGTCGGGGTGAATAAACTCCGCGGCCTCCCGCTGCCGATCGGCGGCCTTCGCCACGGCCCTCCTCACGCTGGAGAGGTGACGCTGGTAATCCCGGCGGGGCCCGGAGATATCCTTTCCTCCCGCACCGCCCGCTCCCGTGGCCATCATTCCCACCGTCGACACCACCATCATCAGCGGAAAGAGAAAGGACATCGGGTTTCGCCCCATCCCTGAGACGAACATCAAAGCCACCATGCCGACCACCGCGATAACCATCACAATCGGCATCAAAACCCGCATTAGAGGAACACTCTGCGGCTCAGGCGCCTCCGGCGGCGCGTCCGGCGCAATAGTCCCCGACATAGGCTGCGGCCCGACTACCCGGCGCTCCCCCACCCTAATTTCCTCGCGTAAACCAGTACTCACGTTGAAAAATCCCCCCCCCCCGGGTTCACAACAAATTATCTGTCCCCTACCTCTGCGTCCGCGCTCATCAGCGCTATCCCCGACGAGAAGTGGCTTCAGAATAGACCACGGCCCGGACCGGCGCAGGGGAAGCCACCTCCATTCGAGTAGCGGAATCCGCGCAATGGGGTAAAAGTTTTTAATACAAACGCATGCGCGGGGTCAGGCACCTCCGCGCGAAATCATCATTTGGGGGAAATCAACATGCAGGGGGAAATTGTCAGGGTGCGCATTGACGCAACGCAAGCGCCATCGGAAATCACGCGGCTTAGGGCTGATGTCGCTCTGCCGACGACGGTCCCGACCGCAGCGCTGATTCCGGATATAATCCGCATCTTCGGCATCGATATTGCCGACTATCCGCTGGCCCAGTGGCAGCTGCGCACCTCCACGGCGACCGGCGAGGCCCTTCCCGCTGGCAGTACCCTCGCCGAAACCTCCGTTTCGCACGGGGACCTGCTGGTTCTCTCCAACGACCCCGGCCCGACTCCCGCTCCAAGGCTTTACGACGCCGCGGACGCACTTGCCGAAAACAGCTCGGGCATCGGTATCGTCGATGGCTTTGTCGGCCGGACCACTGCGCTAGCGGCGACGGGAGCTCTTTCCGCTGCGATGCTGACACTGAGTCGGACTGACTTCGTGCTCGCGGCAGCAATCTGCTTCATAACCGCAGTGGCTCTGTTCGCAGGGGTTCGAGTGGCGATTACCCGCTCCGCGGCCCCAGCTACAGTCTCGGCTCTCGTTTGCCAGGCGATAACCGTGTCCATAACCTGCGCCATCGCTTTGCCTGGCATCGACCCATTTGCGATGTTCGACACCTGGGAGCCCTCCGCCGCTGCTGCGGGGACCCTTCTGGCTGCCGGGATAGCCTTCTTCCTACTTCGCCCGGACCATGCTGTTTTCCCCGGATACGCTCGGGTATTCGCAACCTTCGGGTCCGGATCTATCGTGGCTGGACTCACACTCGGATGCTATCCCCTGGCCCTGACGCTGCTGGGATCTCCGTCCCGGGCTGCCGCTGCGGTCGTCGCTGTAGCCACCGTAGCCCTCCTGCTCAGCCCCACGGCAGCGATTTCGCTGGCGGGCATCCGAGTGCCACGCATCCCGGCTGCCGGGGAGCCATTTGACGAGCCCTCCACCGTCGAGACAAAGGCCGACGCTCCGATAAGAGCCGGTTGGTATCTCGATGGTTTCACCCTGGTACTCGCACCTGCCATGGCCGTATCGACCATCTTCGTCCTGTTTGCCGCCCCTCATGGTGCGCCGCTCTGGCAATTGACTCTGGGCGCAACCGTCGCCGTTTTCGCCGCGGTGCACTCGCGAGGCCACGCGCGTATCCTTCCCGCGGCCGCGGCGGCCTTGTCAGCCGTATCCGTGCTGCTCGCTATCGCAGCCCACCAATTCGGCACTGGCAATTGGCACGTATCGACCGCAATTGCAGTACCGCTGCTTGCCGCCACCTTGTTGGTCGCGATTCCCTCCGACCAAATATCCCCAGTTACGCGCCGCATCGCGGAGTTTGTCGAGGCAATCGCCATCGCAATCGTGCTTCCCCTGGTAGCAGTCCTCATCGGCATCCCCGAGCTAATTAGCGGGGCATTTCAATGATCTCCTCCCGCAACAAATGGCTGAACTCGCTTCCCGGACGCATACGCCAAGCCCGAAGGTGGCGGTGCACCTCAGGAATTTTCCTAGCTCTTTTAAGCGGAATGTCCGCACTTCCGGAGCTGGCCCATGCTCAACCCCAGCAGCACTGCCAAGCGACCGGACTCTCTAACGAAGATGTGGTGTACTCCGCCACTGAATTCGAAAAAATGCTGAATTTCCGCAGCGCCTGGTCCTTGTCCATGGGCAGCGGAGTCACCGTTGCGGTCATCGACACGGGAATATCCGCCCATTCGCGCCTAGGTGAAGTAATCGACGGGGCAGACCTTACCGACGGGGGCGGCGCCCTCGTCGACTGTGATGCGCACGGAACCTTCGTGGCAGGCATAATCGCGGGCACCGCCGGGAAGGATCTTTTCGCAGGAGTCGCGCCCGGCGCGCGCTTGCTCTCCATCAAGCAGACCGCTGACGGCCACGGCGATCTATATTCCCTCGCAGAGGCCATCAACATCGCACTCGACCGGGGCTCCCGAGTCATCAATATTTCTCTGACCTCATGCTCCTCCCCTGAGCACCTACCACCCGGGGTGAATGAGGTGGTCAGCGCCGTCGAGAGGGCAGAGCGCGAGGGCGCAGTAGTCATCGCAGCGGCGGGAAACAACAGCGACACGTGTCAGGAAGGAGCCATCGCCTGGCCAGCGGTACTGTCTCAGGTCGTGGCCGTCGGCGCGGTGCAGACGAGTGAGGATGGACAGTTCGCCCCGACGGCATACTCTCTGACCGGGCAGTGGATAGACATCTCCGCGCCGGGCGGACCCGTCCTCGGTCCCGACCCGAACGACGCGGAAGCACTAGCCGACCTTCACGTCACCGAATCCGCATCCGGCCCGGGGACTGTGCGACCTATCGCAGGAACCAGCTTCGCGGCTCCCGCAGTCTCCGGCACAGCCGCCCTAATCATTTCTCGCGAACCGTGGCTTTCTGCCTTTGCCGTCCGCGAGAAGATTATCTCCTCGGCAACGCCTATCGACTCAACGCTTGAAATCGGACACGGCGTGCTCAATCCGGCGGCGGCGCTGTCCTGGGACGCTGCGGATCTGACCGCGCAGTCCTCCAGAGAAGTCTCGCCCGTGCCATCCGCGTCTCCGTCAGCCGATTCCGAACCCGGATCTCGCACGGCGGGGCTTCTCCTACTGTTAGCCAGCGGAATGTGTCTCTGGCTACTCCTGCGCGCTAGCAGTAGGAGGAGTTCCCCTCAAACCGATGGGCCGAAGTGAATCCTGCCTGGTTAACTCGGCGCCGAGCCTAAACGGCGCAAGCATCGGCCAGTCAATGGCCACAGCGTAACCGAATCCCAGCTCGCTCAGCGCTGTGCGATTCTGAACCTTGTAGCGGGTGCCCTCCGGAGAAATCAGATGCATCGTCCCTGCGGTACGGACAGGAAGTGCGTGAGCCTTTTCTGCCCGGCCATCGATGAAACCGTCCACTGCAGGCCCCTGCCCGTCCGCGTGAGGATAGGCAATCTCCCGGCCTGAAGGCTGCTCCGAGCTCCATGCCACGCGGGGCTCCGCCACCGTCTCACCCGGACTCCTGCCGACATCAGCCTGCCCCGTGTAGTGCCTGCTCGAGCACATCCAGCCGATTGCGCTGGAGAAAACAGGCCGTTCGTCGGGAAGGCCTTTGACCTTCAGCGCTGGCGCTACCGGGATGGTCGCTAACTGTTCCTCCGTGGCCTCCTCTACACTTCCTACTGCTCCAAGCAGTTCCCCGAGGACGCTGGTGAGGGTGGCCGCGCCGTCGGCAAGCACTACCACGCGCCGGTCGCGCACCTGCACAATATTGCCCACGGTGTCGAAAGGGACGGCGAAGCCCGTCGAGTGCCCGCGATTGGGGATGGCGGGAATTTCGACGGGCGAAGCCTCCGGAATGGAGCGGAGCATTGCTTGCCCGACAGGACGTACCGGAGCCCCATCGATACCAAGTGCCCGGGACACCGCCGGATCAGCAGGGTCGATGCGCGCTCGATTCCCACGGTGAATCAACCAGGTATGGACCCCGTCGTGAGCGAGGAAAGTCAACGAGTTTTCACGCGCGCTCTCCTGCTCCGCATCTGCGAGCCTGGTCACGGTCTTACGTATCGACGGGGCTGCAGCCAGCTCAGAGGAAGTGTACTCACACATCTCCACGGCTACACCTGACTCGGCATCGAGCGTTAAAGTCTCTGCTGGCACCCTTGGTGCGCCAGGAATACCCAGGGGAAAGCCAATCTCCGCCCGGCCCAAGGCGTCCTCGCGAACCCGCTGTGGCACGGCTGGCTGCCCTAGAATTAGCCTGGCGGAGGCAAGATTCGCCACTGGATGCAGGCGCTTATCCACCCTGACGTACATCGCCTGCGAGCCTTCCACCACAAGTAGGTCCGCCTCCGCCACAGCCGCAGCCCCCGGACGAACCAGAGTGAGTACTGCGGTACCTGCCGCCATAATCGCGACCAGTGCCCCTCCCACAACCAGCGCCCGGCCGCGAGTGCGCAGCGGATCGTGCAGCATTCTCGCATCAGCGCGAACTAGCGCGTGCTCAATCCTTCGAAATAGAAACCTATGCCCGCTGACCTGCGCAGGCGTTGTTGGCGTACGAGGCATACTTTCCCCCAAGAATTTTCCCCCACAAATACTCTTCGCACTGCAGATTAAGCCCTCCACGGGTAATCTGCGACCAGAGCACAAATCAAAGGGGAAAATCGGGGGGATTTTTCTATGAGCATCGCGGCTTCACTCATCGGTGTCAGTGTCGTCGGAACCGCCGTGGCCCATATCTCTTTCCGCGGCCGTAGCCTCCGCGACGCTTTCCGACGGCCCCACGTTGGCATCGAACTGGGCTTTCGCGTTACGCCGGGGTTATCGAAGCAGTTGGAATCCCCTGACATCGTCGGCCTCGTCGAGGACTCCCCACACTCGGTCTCCACCCTGAAAATTCACCGGGTTGCTCCAGGAGGGCTCGGGTCCCTCGAGGAACCGATATCCCGCGGCATCAGCGCTGACCGACAGGACTGGGTTGAACTCGTTGCGATGATTGACCACCCCGCCGGAGCAGAGGAACGTAGCGGCACTGACCGGGCGGATGCCGCAGTGGCGGCAACCGCTGAGTTCCTCGCGCACCGTCTAATGCTGCTCGGGACTAGGGCGAGGCGGCTCGAGAACCTCCCCACGTCGCCTGCAACAGTGGAGCTGCGCAGGTCAGGAGGGGCTCCAATGCTAGCGCGCACCCCGCATTTGTGGTTTACCAAGGCCCGCAGTATCGAGCTACCACCGCCGGCGTCGATAGTCCTCGGTATCGGAGAAACCGGGCGCCCCGTGACGATGAGGTTGGGAGAGGTTCCCCTCCTGCACGTGCTCATTTCCGGAGCTGCCGCCCAGAAAGGGATCGAAAGTGTGATTCTCGCGGCGCTACAGGCGGGCTACAGAGTAGGAATCCGGACTTTACGACAGCCCTACTTCGCTGCGACGCTGGCCGCCGGCGCGGTGCTGGTCCCCAGCCAAGGGGATCCCACAATTGATTGCCTCGTTCTGGACGTTGGTTGCGACGACGTCGATGCTCTCCAAGCCCGCGTCATAAGGCTTCAGGACAGCCCGCAGGCATGCACCGCCACAGGCTTCGTCCCCTACCTGGAATTTCAGGACTACGTTTGGCTGCTGCACACGGCGCGGTCTATAACCACAATCAAGCCGCTGCAGCCGATTGAGTGGCCCGCCTCTTCCGCTACCCCGGAATTCCCGGAATCAAATCCTGCAACTTCGGCAGTCCCTGGCCGGGCTCAGGCGCCGGAGCCGGTGCGGGCGCCTGGCCGGGGCCGGGCTGCTGACCTCCTGTCACGGGAGGCTTGGGCATCTGAGCGCCAGTGACAACCCCGGAGTCAATACGAGCAGTGCCCGGCCCTCCGGAGCATTCCACGGATGAGGGCCCGAGCGCGGTGCAGGTGAAGCCAAAAGCGTTCAGTCGCTGGTTCGTAGCGAGAGTGTGAATCTCCGAGGCCTGCGGGAAAGTCAACACCTCGTAAGTGACACCACCCGGATTCCAAGACACGGCATTAGCCGGAACCTGATTTCCCGCTCCGTCATCGACCATTGGTGGGTTGGCAATCGGAGTCTGGCACGCGAGGTACGCGTCGCCGCCCAGATTATTGAGGAAGCACTTGGTAGCCCCGTCCTGCAACTGGAAGATGCGGGCGTTCGGGCCATCCGCCGGCGTGTAGTCAGCCTCCGGGACGTCCACAATTCCGGTATCGCGGGACAGCGCCTGCGGCTTTGCTTCCGTTTCAGACGACTGCGTCGGCGAAGGCTTCTTAGACGTAGTGGTTTCCGACGGGGACTGCGTTTGCAGTTGCGACGTGGAGGCGACCTTGTCCGAATCGCTCTCAGTAATGCCGCTGCACCCCACCATGGAAAGGGAGATTGCAGTGGCCACGGCCCCGGTCATCAACATCTTTTTCGTCCGCATAGTCCACCAACCTACCCGACGCCGAACTCAATAGCTAATACTTAAGACAGATTAAGGAATGAATACTGGCTCCGGCGAAGTGGCTCTCATCTCGGCAATTCGCTGTTCAGGCACCACAGCTCTGACCGCATGGATGGTTACTTCCCTATCCCTATAGACCTCGGCGAGGCCCGGAGTAACGGGAAGCCGCTCACCCATCTGTCGCGGTGTTGGCTTGTCTTTCCAGATATCGGGAGGGGACGCATAAATGAACGCGACATCCAGAGCCTCCGCCGCCCGGTCCACATCGTTTTTGGCCTTCTTATCCCACGGCTCGCCCGCCCCCAGGAAATCCGCGTGCCAGTACAACATTGCAGTGTCCGAGTACTTGTTGGCAATCGGCCAATCAAAATGCGGGAAAACCACAGGAAGTCCGTTACGGGCATACATCCATCCCGAGCCCTGGGACGGACTGGTGAACGTGCGATGGGCATGCGCCTCCGGCTGCTTTGCCAACCAGTCAAACGCATTCAGGTCCGCTTGCCCGATCAGCTCCCACTGACGGGGAGAACTGTACGCAAACTCCGCGGCCTGTGAGTTGTACACCACGCCGTATGTGGTCAGCCCGCCCGCACACACTGCCACTGCCGTTGCGGCGGCAGCCGCCGACTTCAGGAGTGAGCCCATCCAGATGCACGCCCTGGCAACAGCCACGCCTGCGGTCGCGGAGACGACAAACGCACTAACCATGACGAGTCGGTGCGGCGTCGAGTAATGCAGGTCAGTGTACTTGGCCAGCACGAAGCCAACAGGCCCGGCGAAGTGACGAATTGCGTGCGTGACGAATACTGCCGACATCAGCCACGCCGGCAGAACCCAGGCACGGCGCCGTGCGCCGGGAGACAGCGTCACCAGGGCGATGCCCGCGCAGCCCAATAGGATTATCAGCCAGAACGGGCGGTACTCCTCCGAGTGACGGGTAAGCATTGTGAAGGCCCGGTACCAGGAGGCGAAGCGGCTCACATCCACCTCGGCGCTGACCTCGACGATGTCGTCCTTCTGCCCGCTGCCGCTCGCCCACTGGGGAATCAAAAGAGCCAGAGCAGGAAGGAGTACGGCGAGAATCAGGCAGACGTCGGCAAGCCTCGCCTTCACAGGCCCCAGTCCCGGGCGCACGGGTGACCACACACGGTGGAAAAGCCACCAGAATCCGCCCAGGAACAAAACCGTCGGCACTGCCGAGGGGTGCACCATCGCCGCTCCTAGAAATGCCAGGAACGCGATCAGAATTCGGGCCGGCGAATTCGGCACCGATGTGACGAAGGAAAAAACGATTACGGCGAGAGCAATCGCCACCTGGTAGGGCCAAGCGCCGACGAAGATGACAATCGGCATCAGGACGGGAAGCGTGCCGGAGACCACCGCAGCGATGCCCGCGGCGTAGGAGGACTCGATACTGTAGCGGTCGGCAATTCTCCACGCGAGAGTGGCTGCGGCCAGCGGAATCAGAATTGCCGGCAGAATCACCCCGAGGTAGTTCATGTCCGCCGTGACGGTGACCCCAGAAATCTCTGCGAACACCCCTCCGAGAGCGTGCCACGCGGCCGGGTAGAAGGATTCGGCATGGGTCTCGACGTTTTGGATTTCACCCATCCGTGTCGGCGAAGCCATGCCATTTTCGACAATCGACTTGATAACCGACGCGTGCCAGAGCGTATCCCAGGATTGCTGGATGGACTCCATCCCCTGCGCCGACGCCGCAATCCTGGTCAGAGCCGTAGTCGCCAGCACGACGGCGGTCACTACGACACCAATGGCGGCCGGCAGCGCGTGGATAATCACGTCCCGTGCCCCGGCTGGCCCCTTCGCCGGCTGGGTAGGAGCGAAAACTAGCTTCCGCCACAACAGCGCGGCGACAATGCCGACGGCCCAGGCTAGCGCTGCGCTCCCGAGGCCGTAGCGAACGTCGATGGCGCCGTAGAGCCAAGCTGCCACGCCGAGGATGGAAAAGGTCACTGCGGGGCCGATAGCTAGGGCCCACGCAGAGCGAACCCCGGCAGCAAACGCCACTGTGGCTCCCGGGATGATCAGTAACAGCACCAGGGCTATAATCGGCCAAACCAAGTTTCGTAAACTCCTCAGTTATCGTAGGAAAACATTCATTCGCATGCCTCGAGCGCTAGCCCTCGGAGGAACATTCCCTGCATTCGGCGGAGGGGTTGCGCCGCAGCCCGCGAGTGCTCTCTGCCCTGGAGGCAAGCTCCGCGTCCGTCGGGTAGTCGACCCCGACCAGAGACAGCCCCCGGGCTTCCGCCACCGGCACGAGCGAAGAGCGCTTAGTCTCCTTCAGCAAATCACGTGTGAAGGTCTCCGGTCTACGCCCCTCCCCAACGCTCAGGCACGCCCCCACCAGCGACCGGACCATTGACCAGCAGAAAGCATCCGCGCTCACCCGCGCCTCATATAACTCCGGTTCGCTTTCCGACGACACGTCCACCCACTCGAACCGCTGCAGGTCCCGGATTGTCGTCGCGTGCGGCTTGAAGCGGCAGAAGGCCGCAAAGTCGTTGAGACCTATCAGCGCCTCCGCGGCGCGGCGCATCTTCTCCAGATCAACCGGACGATTCCACTCCGAGGTGTCCCGAGCCCTAGTTGGCAGAGCGCCGCTGGGAGCGGTCGTGACACGGTAGACGTAGTGGCGCCGCAGCGCGGAGAAGCGGGCGTCGAATCCGTCCGGGGCGAAACTTGCGGCGCGCAGCGTCACATCCGACGGAAGTAGCCGCGCGACCCTACGCACCAGGCGTGAGGGGTCGCCGCCAATCGACCGCGTATAGAGACTCGCTGAGGGGACATCGACGTGGGCGACCTGGCCGGAGGCATGCACTCCGGCATCGGTTCGGCCGGCGACCGTGAGGTTCACGGGCACGCGAAGAACCTTTGCCAGGGTCTGCTCTACAGTCGTTTGCACAGTTCGTACCGGAACACCTTCGGGGGTGTCCCGCTGGGACGCCCAACCGTGGAAATCCGTGCCGTCATAGGCGATGTCCAGGCGCAGCCGCACTGTTTGTGCGCGCCCATCATCGTCGCCTTGTCCTAAAGTAGTCACGGTTTAAAGATTGTAGCGGTTAAGGTGGACCGAAATATTCGGCTAAAAGCGGCAATCCCCGCCTCCGCGCTGTGACCAGCGCAGTGGCGGGGATTGCCTTGGAAATTATAGACGAGTCGAGGACTCGAACAAGAAAAACTTACTTCTCGTCGTCCTTGTCGGCGGTCTGGTCGACCATGCCCTCGTCGTCAGCCTCTTCGAGCTCCTGCTCTTCGAGCTGCGCCTCATCGGCCTTCTTGGAGGCAGCAGCGCGAGTAGCGCGGGTAGCCTCAGCGGTTGCGGTCTCTTCCTCAACCAGGGCGATCAGCGAAATCGGGGCGTTGTCGCCCTTGCGGTTACCCAGCTTGATGATGCGGGTGTAGCCGCCCTCGCGGTCAGCGAACTGCGGACCGATCTCGTCGAACAGCTTCTTGACTGCGTAGTTGTCGTTGAGCAGCTTCGCGGCGTTGCGGCGGTCCGCGAGGGAGCCGCTCTTAGCCTTGGTGATCAGCTTCTCTACGTACGGGCGCAGCAGCTTGGCCTTGGTGTCGGTGGTCTTAATCTTGCCGTGCTCAATCAGCTGCTTCGCGAGGTTCGCCAGAATCTTCTTCTGGTGCGAAGCGGAGCCGCCGAGACGGGCACCCTGCTTAGGGGTAGGCATAGGTTTCTCCTCGTTTTAATGAAGTCGCGTGGGATAAGGACTACTCGTCGTAGCCTGCACCTGCGTCCTCAGTCCATTCAGCGTCGTCGCCATCGGTCTCGACATCCAGGTCGGAGACTGCGGCTGGGTCGAAGTTGTTCGGGGAGTCCTTCAGGGACAGGCCGAGCTCAGTGAGCTTTTCCTTGACCTCGTTGATGGACTTATCGCCGAAGTTACGGATATCCAGCAGGTCCGACTCGGTACGAGCTGCGAGCTCACCGACGGTGTGGATCTCCTCACGCTTGAGGCAGTTGTAGGAGCGCATGGAGAAGTCCAAATCCTCGATCGGGGTCTGGTACGCCGCCACGTCCTCAGCCTCGCGCGGGCTCGGGCCGATTTCGATGCCCTCAGCGGTCTCGTTCAGCTCACGGGCAAGGCCGAAGAGCTCAACGAGGGTCTTGCCTGCCGACGCCATCGCGTCGCGGGCGGTAATGGAGTTCTTGGTCTCGACGTCGATGATCAGCTTGTCGAAGTCGGTGCGCTGCTCAACACGAGTCGCCTCGACCTTGTAGCTGACCTTCAGAACCGGCGAGTAGATCTGGTCCATCGGGATGCGGCCAATTTCGCCACCGGAGTTCGGGGTTGCCGGAACGTAGCCGCGGCCACGCTCGACAGTCATCTCGATTTCCAGGCGACCGGTCTCATTGAGGGTGGCGATGTGGTGATCCGGGTTGTGGACCTCCACGCCAGCCGGGCACTCAATGTCAGCAGCGGTAACCGCACCGGAGCCCTCGCGGCGCAGGTAGACGGTTGCCGGCTCGTCGAACTCGCTGGATAGCACCAGGCCCTTGATGTTCAGGATGATGTCGGAGACGTCTTCCTTCACACCCGGGATGGTGGTGAACTCGTGCAGCACGCCGTCAATGCGGATGCTGGTCACGGCTGCGCCCGGGATGGACGACAGCAGAGTACGACGCAGGGAGTTACCGAGGGTGTAACCGAAACCCGGCTCCAGCGGCTCGATGACGAATCGGGAGCGGGAGGAATCAATGTAGTCCTCGGTCAGCGTTGGGCGCTGGGAAATGAGCATTTTCGAAAATCCTCCAGGTGGCGACCGCTATATGACGCCATAGGGAATGAATGGATGCAGGTGAAGTAAATACTTCGCGTAAGTGATTACTTCGAGTAGAACTCGACGATCAGCTGTTCCTGAATCGGAATGTCGATCTGAGCGCGTTCCGGGTTCTGGTGGACGAGGATACGCAGGGACTCAGGAACAACCTGGAGCCATGCCGGGACGACGGCGTCGACCAGGTTCTCCTGTGCCTCTTCGAACCAGATCATCTTCTGCGACTTCGGGCGCACGTCGATGATGTCGTACTGGCTTACCTGGAAGGACGGCACGTTGATCTTCTTACCGTTAACGGTGAAGTGGCCGTGGGAAACCAGCTGACGAGCCTGGCGGCGGGTGCGAGCCAGACCAGCGCGGTAGACAACGTTGTCGAGACGCGACTCCAGCAGGACGACGAGGTTATCGCCAGTCTTGCCCGGGCGACGGTGTGCCTCGGCGTAGTAGCGACGGAACTGCTTCTCCATCACGCCGTAGGTGAAACGTGCCTTCTGCTTCTCCTGGAGCTGGAGCAGGTACTCCGACTCCTTGATGCGAGCGCGGCCAGCCTGCCCCGGAGGGTAGGGGCGACGCTCGAAGTTCATGTCTCCACCGACGAGGTCGACGCGGAGACGACGGGACTTACGGGTTGCGGGACCGGTATAACGGGCCATTAGTGTTTACTCCTTACCCTATTCCTAGACGCGACGACGCTTCGGCGGACGGCAACCGTTGTGCGGCTGCGGGGTCACATCCGAGATCGAGGACACCTCGAGGCCGGCGGCCTGGAGGGAACGGATGGCGGTCTCGCGGCCCGAACCCGGGCCCTTAACGAAAACGTCAACCTTCTTCATGCCGTGATCCATGGCCTTGCGAGCGGCGTTCTCGGCAGCCATCTGAGCAGCGAACGGGGTGGACTTACGGGAGCCCTTGAACCCGACGTGACCAGAGGAGGCCCACGAGATAACAGCGCCCTTCGGGTCCGTGATGGACACGATGGTGTTGTTGAAGGTGGACTTGATGTATGCGTGGCCCTGGGCCACGTTCTTCTTTACAACGCGACGGCCGGTACGACGGCCGCGTGCGGACTTCGGAGCTGCCATGTTTTACTTCTTCTTTCCGGCGATCGTCTTCTTCGGACCCTTACGCGTACGAGCGTTGGTCTTGGTGCGCTGACCACGGACCGGCAGGCCACGACGGTGGCGCAGTCCCTGGTAGGAACCGATTTCAATCTTGCGGCGGATGTCAGCCTGAATCTGGCGGCGAAGGTCACCCTCGACCTTCCAGGTAGCTTCAATCACGTCACGCAGCGCAGCAACCTGCTCATCGGTCAGGTTGTCGGTGCGCAAATCCGGAGAGATGCCGGTCTTCTCCAGCAGCTCAGCGGCACGGGCGGGGCCGATGCCGAAAATGTAGGTAAGAGCGACCTCCATACGCTTGTTGCGAGGCAGGTCAACTCCAGCAAGGCGTGCCATAAGGCAATTTCCTTCCGGTTGATGCGGTGGTTTACTCCACTGCCATCCCCTCCTGCCCCTCGCCGACTCGGTCGGATGCCGAGCCGCGCGGGCTTTTAAATGGAGAGGCTCCAGCCACCGTTGCCGGAGGTAGTCTCGCCGTGACTGAGCACAGCTAGGACGGTGGAGTTATCTGTCTTGGGAGTAACCCTGTACGACTTTAAAAAGTGCGTACGGCTTACTTGTAACGGTAGACGATTCGCCCACGCTCGAGGTCGTACGGAGAGAGCTCCACGACGACTCGATCTTCCGGGAGAATACGGATGTAGTGCTGGCGCATCTTGCCACTGATGTGGGCGAGCACCTTGTGCCCGTTGTCCAGCTCAACTCGGAACATCGCGTTCGGCAAAGGCTCGACTACGCGACCCTCGACCTCAATTGCGCCTTCCTTCTTAGCCATGTCCTCCACGTCTCTCTGGCGGATATCCGACCTTGTCGGCACCAGTTGGGAAATCATCTATCTACCTGGTGTTTTTGGACGCAGTGACTTACCCCTACGGCCAGCAAACGTCTCAGTTTACAGCCTGGAGAAGGCACACTGCGCTCACACCAGCGTCTAACTCTACACCCGACCTGCGATTTTGCAAAATTCCGCCTGCTAAAACATCCGGGCCGCGATACCATTCTTTCGCCCGCAATCATCCAGCCACAGAAAGTCGTTTTCCGTGCCACCCCAGAAGTTCTCGCCAAGACTCCGCATCGCCGCTCTCTTTGTCGCCGCCGCCACCGCCTCGACCGCGCTGCCGCCAGCCTCCGCAGCCCCGCTTTCCGACGCCCTTTCCGCCGCCCCTGAAGCCACCAGCGCGGACCGGGTCGTCATCTCGCCCGGGCAGGACGGTGCGCGGCAGGTAGGGGTCTCGTTCCGGTTGCATGGAGCCTCCCCCACTGCCGCGATTGAGTTCGGTGAGGATGGCGCAGTTACTTCCTCCATACCGGCGCGGCGAACCTCGATTGGTATTGGCCTGTCGACGTATTCCGCGCAGTTGAAGGACCTGCGCCCGGAGACTTCCTACCGCTACCGCATTGTCGGCCAGCGGGGCGCTGCAAGTCAGTGGGAAACGTTTACAACAGCGTCGGCAAGCGATAAGCCGTTTGAGTTCCTCTATTTTGGCGACGCGCAAAACGGCCTTGATAAGCAGTGGCGTACCACCGCGGAAGCCGGACTTGCGGCTGCGCCAGACGCCTCGCTTATCGTGCACGGGGGCGACATGGTCGATACGGGCTCGGAGAAGGAGTGGAGCGACTTCTGGCAAGCGCAGCAGGGCGCGAACGCGCGCATACAAACCGTCGGTGCGCTGGGCAATCACGAGCTCGTGTTCGATCTCACGGCCTCAAAGTTCAAGAATGCCTTCACCCTCCCCAGCAACGGCCCAGCCCCGTTGGACGAGACGACCTACAGCTTCGACTACCAGGGAGTCAGATTCATTACCCTGACGGGAAATGGCGTCTTCCTTGACCGACAAGCGAAGTTCCTCGAGCAGCAGCTGGAGAGCAACCCCAACAGGTGGTCGGTAGTTGTCGTCCACCAGCCTATTTACAACGGGACCGAGCGAAACTACACGGACGCCTATCGGGAGGCGTTCGGCGAGATTATCGAAAAGTACGGCGTCGACCTGGTCCTCACCGGCCACGATCACACCTACGGCCGCGGGGCGAAAGACGGCACGGAGCAAACTTCCGGACCTCAGTACGTCGTCGCAACCTCCGGGTCCAAGTTCTTCCCGACAGACGAGTCGATTGATTTCTGGCGTCGCGGCGGCGCTCACCGGGAGGTCTGGGCGCAGGAAACTGCAACATTCCAGAAAATTCGAGTCGAAGGCTGCACGATGCACTACGAGTCCGTTATCACTCACCGCGGCGAGAATCAGAAAACTTCAAACGGCGTCACGGAACCAGGCGACACGCTCGATCAGTTCACAATCGACAAGTGCGCTCAGAGGTGATGCTCTAGTAACCGACTACTCGTAGCGCGGGGTCAGGATTCGCGGCCCCGACTCAGTAGCGGCGACGGTATGCTCCCAGTGCGACGCCGGCATGCGATCCGCACTGACGACGGTCCACCCGTCGTCCAGCTCGTCGCTGCCCCACTCCCCGCCGAGAATCAGCATCGGCTCAATCGCCAGCACCGAGCCCTCCACGATGCGCGGCCCATGACCCGGCTTGCCCTCATTGGCGAGGAAGGGATCCATGTGCATCTCGCGACCGATTCCGTGTCCACCGTAGCCGTCGACGATGCCCAACTCGATATCGTGGCGCAGCTCCGCGTCCCGAGTCGCCATCTCCAGGGCGTGGGAAATATCAGTCAGACGCGCGCCCGGAACCATAGCTGCAATTCCAGCTTCGAGCACCTCCGAAGTGGCGATGTTCAGCTTCTCGACATCCTCCGCGAGCTTGCCCACTCCGAACGTCAACGCGGAGTCACCGTGCCAGCCGTCGAGGATTGCACCGCAGTCGATGGAAACCAGGTCGCCGTCGGCAAGCACGGTGTCCTTGGAGGGAATGCCGTGCACGATGACCTCGTTGACCGAGGCACATACGGAGGCTGGGAACCCCTCATACCCGAGGAAGGAAGGGGTGGCGCCGGCATCGAGGATGACCTGATGCGCGATGTCGTTGAGGTCTGTGGTGGTCACGCCTGGCTTTGCGGCATCCCGGCAGGCCAGCAGTGCGCGGCCGACAATCTCTCCGGCGGCCTGCATGGCATCGAGTTCGCCTGGGGTGCGGGCGGGGACAATCTGACGGCGGCGACGGAATTTAATCACGAGTCCAAACTCTACCCCGCCTCAGCCAGGCCCGTGCAGCTCACCCCGGCGTGCCATCCTTATGCCCTGGGTGTGTCGTGGTCGTCACTACCTTTCTCTCCGGCCGTGCCCTAACATCTATTTCCATGCACGTTTCGAAGAAGTCTTTTTCCGCACGCGCGCTTCTGGCGGCGTTCGGCGCCGGCTCCCTGGCTCTCCTCGCAGCCTGCGGCGACAATCCGGGGCCGCCCGCGCCGGTGACCGCCCCGTCCACCCCATCCGCCGAAAACCCCTCCGACCCCGCGGCGCCGAAGGGCTCGGGCTTCCTCGGCACCACCACCCTGCCGGAGCAACTCCGCGACGGTGTCCCGCAGGCCGTCGGTGAGCGCATCTCTAGCTGCGTCGAGTCCGACCTGGCAATGCCAATCATGTTTGGTAGTGAGAACTTCCACGGCTTTACCTGCATCATGGGCACCGCCTCTGGCTCCGTCGCCATGCTGACCACCGCGCAGGATCCGGAGGCAGTTGGCCGTATGGCAGCCGGGGCCGAGTCCGTCGAACAGTACAAGCCTGTTGACGTCCCCGGGAAGCGGGCCTTCAGCGGAATCAGCCGAGGCACACCGTTCGTAACGATTCTCGATGAGGAACAGGGAATCTACCAGGAGTACGCGTTCGGCAATGCTTCAGCGGAGCAGGCTCAGCCGGAGATTGACGCGATCATCGCCGCTTTCCAGCAGGGCTAGCCGGCGCGCTGCGCGGATGCAAAAGACCCGCCGCACTCATCCTCGGAGAAGGATGGTGCAGCGGGTCTTTCGCTGTAGTTTGAGGCTCTAACTACTTCAGCTTGTTCAGCTCTGCCATGGTGCGATCGTTGATTTCCTCAACGGTGCCCTCCGCGGCTATCTTCACAATCTTGTCCGAGTAGTGATCGAGAAGCGGAGCAGTCTCGTTGTCGTAGACGTGCATGCGGTTGCGGATAACCTCTTCGGTGTCGTCCGCGCGACCGCGGGCGAGCATGCGCTCGACAACGACATCTTCGGAAACATCGAACTGAACAACGGCATCCAGGGTGGTGCCCAGGTTGCCCAGGAGGCGCTCGAGCTCGTCAGCCTGGCCGACGGTGCGCGGGAAGCCATCGAGGAGGAATCCGTTCTTGGCATCGTCCTCAGCCAGACGGGACTCGACCATGCGAACCGTAACATCATCCGGGACCAGGTTGCCGGCATCGATGTAGGACTTGGCCTCGATGCCCAGCGGAGTACCCTCGCCGATGTTGGCGCGGAATAGATCGCCGGTGGAGATGTGCGGCACACCCAGCTTCTCGGAGAGGATGGCTGCCTGAGTGCCCTTGCCGGCACCCGGAGGACCTACTAGTACGAGTCGCATTACTTCAAGAACCCTTCGTAATTACGTTGCATCATTTGGCTTTCAACCTGCTTGACCGTCGTCAGCGCGACGCTAACCAGAATCAGCAGTGCCGTACCTCCAAACATACCGCCTCGCGTGCCCGCGTCGGCATTGCCGAGGCCCATATCGAGCGCCAAGTTCGGCAACACGGCGATAATGCCCAGGTATAGGGAGCCGACGCACAGCAGGCGGGTCAAGACATAGGAGAGGTACTCGGCAGTCGGGCGGCCGGGGCGGAAGCCCGGGATGAAGCCGCCGTACTTCTTCATGTTCTCCGCCTGCTCGTGCGGGTCGTACTGCACGGAGGTGTAGAAGAAGGAGAAGAATACGATCATCAGGAAGAACAGGACAATGTACTGCCAGCTCGACGGTGCCATCAGGTACTGAATCACGTTGCGCTGCCACCAGTTATCCAGCGAGGGATTCTGCTGCCCCGACTGTACGATCTGGGTGATCAGCACCGGCACGTAAATCAGCGAAGACGCGAAGATGACCGGGATAACGCCGGCCTGGTTAACCTTCAGCGGCAGGTAGGTCGAGGAACCGCCGTACTGACGGCGACCAATCATGCGCTTGGCGTACTGAACTGGGATGCGGCGCTGGCCCTGCTCGATGAAGATCACGCCGATGATGAGAATCAGGACAGCGACGATAACGGTCGCGAAGATAATGCCGCTGGTGGAGCGCAAAATGTTCGCGCCCTGTGCGGGCATGCCGGCGGCAATACCGGCGAAAATCAGCAGGGACATGCCGTTGCCTACACCGCGGTCGGTGATCAGCTCGCCCATCCACATCACCAGAATCGCACCGGCGGTCATCACGACGACCATGACAACCATGTCGAAGACACCGGCGTTGGGCACCAGCAGCGACTGGGTGCCGCCAAGCAGCGCGCCACGGTCGGCCATGGCGACGATACCGGCGGACTGGAGCAGCGCCAGAGCGACTGTCAGGTAACGCGTGTACTGCGTCATTTTCGCCTGACCGGACTGCCCTTCCTTCTTCAGCTGCTCGAAGTGCGGAATCACAACCGTGAGCAACTGCACAATAATCGAGGCAGTAATGTACGGCATAATGCCGATGCCGAAAATGGCCATCTGCAGCAGAGCGCCACCGGAGAACAGGTTGATCAGCGAGTAAACGCTGGACTGGTCCTCAGAGATTCGCTCTAACTGCGCATTGACCAGCTCGTAATCGATTCCAGGAGTAGGAATCTGAGCGCCGATTCGGTAAAGAATGATCATGAACAGCGTGAACAGGATCTTCTTTCGCAAATCAGGATCGCGCAACGCCGCAATAAAACCGGAAGCCACGTGCATCCTCCCGAGCCCACCTTAAGCTTTTGCTGCCACATCGCGGACTTTCGACAGACCGCGCGGGCTGGCTAAACAGCAGTGAACCATGAATTGACAGTATTTGACGTTGAGAGTCTACCAGCGTCCCGACCTGTCGGCGCAATGCGGTGCACTTTTGGGGACGGCCGCACCTTCGGGTTGACCACTAGAACAAACTTGAACAGTGTACAGTTTTGCGAGTGAACACCTATAGCATTCGGATGCGTTCCTCCCTCGCCGGATCCCACATCTCCGGGGCCGAGCGCCTCTCAGACACGCTGGAGCTGCCGCAGCTCACGGCCGCGATGACCTCCCGCGCGCTATGCCACGACAAGGGAGTCGCCGACAACATTCACATCACCGTGGAGAAGATCGAATCCGATGCTGTCGCGACCGTCCCCGC
This sequence comes from Corynebacterium lactis RW2-5, assembly GCF_001274895.1. Classification (NCBI taxonomy): domain Bacteria; kingdom Bacillati; phylum Actinomycetota; class Actinomycetes; order Mycobacteriales; family Corynebacteriaceae; genus Corynebacterium; species Corynebacterium lactis. The sequence goes on along the minus strand of NZ_CP006841.1, from coordinate 487,102 downwards.
ACTCGAACCGGTGCAGACGGATAACGCATCCCCCGAATCCGCCCAGGCGCTAGTCACTACGCTGTTAAAAGACGCTGGAATCACCGCAGCAGAGCAGGCCGTGGCCCTGGCGTACTCTCTCACTGGACTTCGCGGAGCCGCTCTCGTCGACGCCGTCAAGCACCCCGCGTCCGACTGCGTCAAGGACCACTTCCACGAAGCAATCATCCTCGCTTCCAAGGTCGCCACCACCCCAGGAATCCTCGCCGAAATCTGCCTCTCGGACGATCCCCACTACACCAAGGGATATGTGGCGGTAGACGGCAAGTTCTACCGTGTCCCCAATATCAAGCCTGAGGGCTCTGACCTGGGCACGCGTATCTTCGTCGTTAAGCCGGGAACGGACGTCGACGAGCTGATTTCCAACCTCGAGGACACGCCAGTCCGGGTGGACCTCGCCTCCATCGCTGCTGGTACGGCACCGCTGCCCGTCCGCGACTCGATTACGACGGTCGCCGCACGGCGGAATGACCAGTGGGCTAGCCAGGGCCTTTCGCGCAGCTTGCGCACTTTCGAATCGGCGCAGCTACCACACAGCCGTGTCGACGGCAGCGACTACCTGCTCTTCTCCTCTTCCGACTATTTGGGCCTATCCACGAATGACTCAGTAATTGAGGCCGCCGTCCGCGCGACCCGGCGCCTCGGGACAGGCTCAGGTGGTTCGCGACTGACCACGGGTACGAGCATCCACTCAGCACTGGAGCGCAAGCTCGCCGAGTTCTTCGGCTTCGGCGATGCCGTACTATTCGCCACCGGATACCAGGCCAATCACTCCACTATCGCCGCGATCGCCGGCGCGGACGTCGAAATTTTCTCCGACTCCGACAACCACGCCTCCATCATCGACGGTTGCCGCTCCGCCCGAGCCCGAGTGACTATCTTCCCACACGCCGACTACGACGTACTCGCCCGTCTACTCGATGCCTCAATCGCCCGCCATAAGCTCGTTATCTCAGACGCCGTCTTCTCCATGTCCGGCGAAGTCATCGACGGCCGCCGACTGGAGAGCATCTGCCGCGAGCGCGGGGCCTGGCTCATGCTTGACGACGCCCACGGCGTCGGCGTCCTCGGCGAACATGGTCGGGGTACCTGCGACGAGCTCGGAATCTCTCCGGACATCCTGGTCGGAACTGCCAGCAAAGCCCTTGGCGTAGAGGGTGGATACGTCCTGTGTGCGTCCCCGGTTGCGACACTCCTGCGTAACCAGGCCCGCAGTTTTGTCTATTCGACCGCGATGAATCCCGGCTCCGTGGCCGCCATTGACGCCGCACTGGATCAGTTGCGTGGAGGAATCGTCGGCAAGCGACTGCGGGTGAACATCGCTGCGGTGAGGGCGGCGTTGGGCCTGCCGGGAGACCCGGTGGCAAGCGCGATCATCCCAATCCCCATTGGCGAGGAGCGCCGCGCGATGGAGATCGCTGACGCGCTGAACGAACGCGGCATCTTTATCCCGGCGATTCGCTATCCGACGGTTCCCCGCGACCAGGCGATGCTGCGACTTACTGTCACAGCGAAGCACAGCGACAACGACATTGCTCGCCTAGCGCAGGCATTGCGAGAGGTTGGAGTCCTGTCGTAGAGACTCCGCTGGCGAGGCTGTTGGCGACTAATTGGCGTACAGCCGGGAAGGCGAATGCCGCTGCACGAGAGAACTGAGGGGCACCACAAGACCAAAAAGGGACCCACACTTTCAACATTTGTTGAGGTGCGGGTCCCTTTTTAAAGCCGAGGTGAACTGCCACTATGGCTAGTTCACGGAAAAATCCGGCTTAGGCCTCGGTGACAGAGCCACCAGCAGCCTCGATCTTGGACTTAGCGGAGCCCGAGAACTTGGTTGCGGTGACCTTGACGGCAACGTTGATGTCGCCATCGCCGAGAACCTTGACCGGCTGGTTGGCGCGGACGGCGCCCTTCGCAACCAGGTCGGCAACGGTGACGTCGCCACCGTTCGGGAACAGGCGCTCGAGATCCGAGACGTTGACCACCTGGTAGGTGACCTTCGCCGGGTTCTTGAAGCCCTTTAGCTTCGGCAGGCGCATGTGGATTGGCATCTGGCCACCCTCGAATGCTGCCGAAACCTGCTTGCGGGCCTTGGTGCCCTTGGTGCCGCGACCAGCGGTCTTACCCTTGGAAGCCTCACCACGGCCGACGCGAGTCTTGTCCTTCTTGGCACCCGGAGCCGGGGCCAAGTCGTGGAGCTTGATTGGTTCGCTCATGGTTTACCTACTCCCCCGCTACTTCTTCAACCTCGACCATGTGGCGCACGACGTTAATCAGGCCGCGAACCTCCGGAGAATCCGGACGAACGACAGACTGGTGACGGCGCTTCAGACCGAGAGTACGCAGCGAATCCTTCTGCTTCTGCTTGGTACCAGCGGTACCACGGACCTGGGTAATCTTCAGTGCCATGAAAATCACGCTCCCTGTCCTGCGCGAGCGCGCAGCATACGTGCCGGAGCGACCTCTTCGAGGGACTTACCGCGGCGAGCGGCAACCTCTTCGGGGCGAACCAGCTGCTTGAGGGCATCAACGGTTGCGTGGACAACGTTGATGGCATTGTTGGTACCCAGCGACTTGGACAGAACGTCCTGGACGCCAGCGCACTCGAGAACCGGACGCACGGCGCCACCGGCAATCAGACCGGTACCCGGAGCGGCCGGACGCAGCAGGACGATGCCGGCAGCGGTCTCACCCTGGACCGGGTGAGTAATGGTGCCAGCGATCATCGGAACGCGGAAGAAGTTCTTACGAGCCTCTTCTGCACCCTTCTGGATAGCTGCGGGAACTTCCTTGGCCTTGCCGTAGCCGACGCCGACCATGCCCTCGCCGTCACCGACGATGACCAGAGCGGTGAAGCTGAAGCGACGACCACCCTTGACGACCTTGGAAACTCGGTTGATGGTTACAACGCGCTCGGTGTACTGCGAACGCTCGTCCTGCTGGCGACGGTTATCGCGGCCACCACGACGGTTGTTGTTCTTGTTGTCAGCGGAGTCACGTCCGCCTTCGCGCTTATCGCGTTCCGACATCACGCATTCCTTCCGTTGGACTTGTAAGTGCGCATCATTAGAACTTCAGACCACCTTCGCGTGCGGCCTCAGCCAAAGCAGCAACGCGGCCGTGGTACTGGTAGCCACCGCGGTCGAAAACGACCTTCTCGATGCCAGCTTCCTTAGCGCGAGCTGCAACCAGCTCGCCGACCTTGGCGCTCTTGGCCTTCTTGTCGCCCTCGAAGCCACGGACCTCTGCGTCCAGGGTGGAAGCAGCAGCCAGGGTACGGCCGACGGTGTCGTCGATAACCTGGGCAGTCATGTGGCGAGAGGAACGGTGCACAACGAGGCGCGGAGCCTCGGAGGTGCCGCGAACGTTCTTGCGCAGACGTGCGTGACGGCGGGCGCGGGCGATACGACGACGAGTCGAGATGTCCTTGCCTACCGGGAGGCGCTTTTCGTTGGTGTTGCTCATTACTTACCCGTCTTTCCGACCTTGCGACGGATCTGCTCGCCCTCGTAGCGGATACCCTTGCCCTTGTAAGGATCGTCCTTACGGAGGCGACGGATAACGGCGGCGATCTGTCCGACCTTCTGCTTATCGATACCTGCGATGGACAGCTTGGTGGTGCCGTCGACATCGAAGGTGATACCTTCCGGTGCTTCGATCAGGACTGGGTGCGAGTAGCCGAGGGAGAACTCGAGGTCCTTGCCCTTCTTGGCGACACGGTAACCAACACCGAAGATTTCCATCTTAATGGTGTAGCCCTCGGTAACGCCGACAACGAGGTTGTTGATCAGCGAACGGGACAGGCCATGCAGGGAGCGGTTCTTGCGGTTGTCATCCGGACGGGTGACAACAATCTCATTGTCCTTCAGCTCGACAGCAATCGGAGCCGGGACAGTGAAGGAAAGCTCGCCCTTCGGGCCCTTAACAGAGACGTCCTGGCCGTTGACCGAAGCGGTGACGTTACTCGGCACGACGACAGGGTTCTTACCAATACGTGACATTGTGTAGTTCCCCCTTTACCAGACGTAAGCGAGGACTTCCCCGCCAACCTTCTTCTCATTTGCCTGACGATCAGTCAGCAGACCCTGAGACGTGGAGATGATAGCCACGCCCAGGCCACCGAGGACCTTCGGCAAGTTAGTGGACTTAGCGTAGACACGCAGACCCGGCTTGGAGACACGGCGCATACCAGCGATAGAACGCTCGCGGGACGGACCGTACTTCAGGTTCAGGGTCAGGGTCTTGCCGACCTTGGCATCCTCAACGGCGTAGTCCTCAATGTAACCCTCAGACTTGAGGATCTCGGCGATATTAGCCTTCAGTTTGGACGACGGCATCGAGACAGAGTCGTGGTACGCGTTGTTAGCGTTGCGCACGCGCGACAGCATGTCGGCGATTGGGTCAGTCATGGTCATGGTTAGTGACCGTATCCTTTCTCGCTGCGGTTCCTTCCCACCTCGAGGTTGCAAGACGCGAATTCACGCACAAACCAATATCGTGATTCCAACGATTTAAGGGCTACTTTTCGCCGTCCCGGTTCAATAGCCAGGAAAGCTCGCCACCCAGGTGACGCTAGAGACGATGCGAGGCGAGGGGCCTTCAGCAAAGTTGTTACATGTACACCTGCACCTCACATAGAGGGCAGACCTGCAAATACTAGCAAAAACCCCAGGAAATGCAAAACCACCCCGGACGCTTTGTCCAGGGTGGTTAGCTATTTCGCGCTTTGCGACGCGCTCACACTCCCCCGCGTCGAGAATCGTCGCCTCGAGCTGGGGCTACGGGAGCGAAAGTTTAGCGGAGGCCGTCGGCGATGATGTGCCCCATTGCGTGCTCACCGGCAACGGTCGGATGGTTGGTCATCGGGCCAAGCACCGGATCCATGAAACCTGCGACGTAACGCTCGGAATCGTTGGGGTTACAGGTACCGTGCCCGCGGGTTGCCTCGTAGACATCAATGAAACCAGCACCGGAGCTCTCAGCGGCGGCCTTGATGCTGTCGCGGAAAGCACCCTGAATCTCATTAGCTCCCGGGGCCGGAATCGGGTTGACGCGACCCGGGGTGTTTACCAGGCAGAGCTGGTTGTCAGTGGCGTACTCCGGGTACGAAGCCAGAACGACCTGAGCGTTCGGGGCTACGGAGTGAACGCGATCGGTGAACTGCTTAACCAGGCTCTTGAAAATGCTCGGCGTATTGGGGGTAGCCGGCTTTGCGATGAGCTGGCCTGCAACGTCAACCCACTGAACCTGGTCCATACCGCCGTACATCAGGACGACCTTCTCGGTCCCTTCACCCAAGTCACCGTATTGAATCGCAGCTTCCAGGTACGCCAGGAGCTGCCCCGGCACCGCACCGGTACCGTTGCAGGACCAGTCGCCCACAGTTTTGTTGAGCTGCTCGCCGGCAATCTTCGGCCAGTTCTCCATGTCAGTCGCACAGTTGGCAACCAGCGGAGTCTGCCCCGGCTGCAGGCCGCGCGGACCACCCTTGCCAGCATTAGCGGTGAAAGAGTCACCGAAAGCAACGAGCTGCTTGACACCCTTTTCAGGGCTCTGTCCAAGGCCCGGAATCGGCAGACCCGGGATACCCGGAGCCGGCGCCGGAGCAGCCGGGGCACCCGGAATTTCCGGCAGACCCGGAATCTGTGGCTGTGCAGCCGCAGCGCCTGCGCCGAGGCCCAGGCCGAGAGCGGCGACAGTTGCAAGAGCTGCCGAACGAGCGGCCGTGGAGAAATTCTTCATGCTAGTTATTCCCTTTAGTATTAGGTACGTCGCACAGGGGCGTTCCGTAGAAGGTATTGACCACAAACAATATGGTCGCCAAAACATGACAATCCGAGAGTTTACAACGAATTGGTCACGAACGCCTAACTTTGAGCTAAGAAAACGATGATTACCAAGGTAAACCCCTCAATATTAACCTTTACCCGCCCCCCTCAGAGACCCATGGGAGGACTCGACGCAGCAAAAAAGACCCCAAGTGCATTAAGCACTTGAGGCCCTTTGGGGTCGTCGTAAAGCCGACTTAAAAGACTACTTCTTGAACGGGAAGCCCAGCTCGCGCAGCAGTGCGCGGCCTTCCTCGTTGTTGGTAGCGGTGGTGACGACGGTGATGTCCATACCGCGCGGGCGGTCGATCTTGTCAACGTCGATCTCGTAGAACATCGTCTGCTCGGACAGGCCGAAGGTGTAGTTACCGTGGCCGTCGAACTGCTGATCAGACAGGCCGCGGAAGTCGCGGATTCGCGGCAGAGCCACGGTCAGCAGGCGGTCCAGGAACTCCCACATGCGGTCGCCACGCAGCGTGACGCGAGCGCCGATGGCGTCGCCCTCACGGAGCTTGAAGTTAGCGATCGACTTGCGAGCACGGCGAGTCTCCGGCTTCTGACCGGTGATCAGGGTGAGGTCGTGGAGAGCACCGTTGATCTGCTTCTTATCCTGAGCAGCTGCGCCGACGCCCATGTTGACGACAACCTTGGTGATACCCGGGATCTGCATGACGTTCTCGTAGGAGAACTCTTCCTGCATCTTGCCGCGGATTTCCTCGCGGTAACGGGTCTTCAAACGAGGGGTGTAGTTTTCGCTCATGCTTAGATGTCCTTCCCGGTACGGCGGGAGATGCGAACTTTCTTGCCATCCTCGTCGAAGCGGTAACCGACGCGAGTCGGGGTACCCTCTTCGTCGACCAGCATGACGTTCGACACGTGAATCGGAGCCTCCTGGGTGACAATTCCACCCGAGGATGCGCCGCGCTCCGCAGCGGAGTTAGCAACGTGCTTCTTGATGCGGTTAACGCCCTCGACCAGGACCTTATCGCGCTTCGGGTAGGCCTCGATGACCTTGCCCTGAGCACCCTTGTCCGGACCGGAGATAACCAGCACGGTATCGCCCTTACGGATCTTCACTTAAATCACCTCCGGTGCGAGCGAGACGATCTTCATGAACTTCTTGTCGCGCAGCTCACGCGCGACCGGGCCGAAGATGCGGGTGCCCTTCGGCTCACCGTCAGCCTTGATGATGACGGCGGCGTTTTCATCGAACGAGATGTAGGAGCCGTCTGGACGACGGGTCTCCTTCTTTGCGCGAACGATTACTGCCTTAACAACTTCGCCTGCCTTGACGTTGCCGCCCGGGGTAGCTTCCTTGACAGTTGCGACAATGGTGTCGCCGATGCCAGCGAAGCGTCGGGTCGAGCCGCCGAGAACACGGATGCACAGAATTTCACGTGCACCAGTGTTATCGGCAACGCGCAGACGCGATTCCTGCTGAATCACTGCGGTTCTCCTGACCTGGTTGCATTGTGCGTCAGATTTCCGTCCTAAACGCACGCGGTCTGATGTATTCGATGTGTGCTTATTTAGCGCCACGCGACTTGCACTTTAAACATGCTCACGCTTGCCGACGCCGTTTAACACAACCTCGGTATTATTGCACGTCCCTGCGGCTTTAACAAATATCGCACCCTAACTGGCCCACAAGCCAGCTCCGACCGCGCCCTGAAAAGCATCTTCCCCAACATCGGGCGACTACTGTGCCGCCCCACCTACATCGGATACCTGCTGACGTTCGCTGGGGGGCTTCTCGGTGACGTACTCCTACATCGCCGCCTCCCCGTTCATCTTTCAGAAGCAACTCGGCCTTTCGCCCCAGCGATGCTCCTTTGTTTTCGCCTCGAATGCGGCGATGCTCACGGTTGCTTCGATTGCCAGCAGCCGACTGGTCCGCAGCTTCAGCCCGAAGGCAATCATTCTTTTCACGCTCAGCACAATGCTTGCAACCTCCGCCGGCCTACTCATCGTGACACTCCTCGCCCATCCCTCTGGCCGACATTGGCTCCAATCCCGCGCTAGCAATTGCCGTCTCCATGATCGCGTGCGCCGTCATCGCACTGGGCGCAATCCTCTCCTTTACCCGCGGCGCCGACTAGCCCCAGTGGTTCGAATTAACGCACCCGGACAGACCACTTGACCAAATCTTCCACGCCTCACACACTGCACTTATTAGGCCGAACATAGCGGGCAATACCAGGCATTACTGTTTTGGTTAGAAGGGGGAAAAGAGTTGTATTTGCACCTCCGCGCAACTAATAATTCTCACATGTTCACACGCATTGCAGGTCTCCCTGCGCACCCGCTGTTCGTTCACCTGACAGTCGTCATCGTCCCCGTCGCAGCGATTGTCGCGATTGTCTACGTGGCCATGCCACGTCTTCGCGAACGGCTCGGCCTCGCCTCCTCGATTCTGAGTGCCGTCGCATTCGTCAGCACAGTCGTTGCCCGCTCTGCCGGAGAGGCAATGCTTCCACTCATGGGACTCAGCGAGGAAAACCCCGGCGCCGTCGCGACTCACGCCGACTACGCCACGTACCTGCTCATCGCCGTCGTCGTCATGACCGCGGGCATGATTAGCACCTTTCTCATCCAGGACGCTCGCGTATTGTCGAAACTATCCTTCCTCGCGGGCTGGCGCAGTTGGGCAGTGCCCCTGGGCATGGCTATCACCGTCAATGGTGCTATCGCCAGTATCGTCACGCTCACACTCACCGGCCATGAGGGCGCATCACTGACATGGAGTGAACTTTCGTGACCACCCCAGAAACCACACCCCACTCGAACGAGCCCCATCAGTCCTCTGAGACTTCAAAGTTGAACTGGCTGCGCGCGGGCGTTTTAGGCGCTAACGACGGCATCGTCTCAACCGCCCTGGTTCTGCTCAGCGTCATCGCCGCAGGATCCTCCCGCGGCGCAATCCTGACCGCCGGCGCCGCCGCCGTTATCGCAGGCGCCATCTCGATGGCCCTCGGCGAGTACGTCTCAGTGTCCACCCAGCGCGATACCGAGCGCGCGCTGATCGCCAAGGAAAGCGCGGAACTGCGCGATTTCCCCGAGGAGGAACATGAGGAACTAGTAGAAATCCTGTCCGACTACGGGATTCCCTCCCATATCGCGGAGGATGCCGCACGCGGAATCGAATCCAACAATCCGCTGTCCGCACACCTGCGCCTGGAGCTCGGCATCGACGGTGAAGACCTCACGAACCCGTGGGCAGCCGCATTCTCATCCGCGATTGCCTTTATTTTGGGTGCCATCCTGCCGATGCTCGCCGCGCTTTTGACCACGCCCGCAAACGGCGCGCTGGTCGTCACTGTGGTCACGATTCTCACACTCGCACTGACGGGCTTCGTCAGCGCCAAGCTCTCCGCCACCCACTCCGGCAAGGCCGCCATCCGACTAGTCATCGGCGGCGCTCTAGGCCTAGCCGTCTCCTACGGAATCGGCCTGCTCTTCGGCGCAGCAGTCGCATAGGTCGCGCACGCACCTTGCCACCTGCTTCACGCTTTACGACGAGCCCCGAAACCCCCGTCGTAAAGCGTGAAGCAGATGGCGTTTTTGCCTGCCTCCCGGGCCAAAAACCCCTCCTACCTGCACGTTTTAGGGCTATCACACTCTTATTCGCCAGGCATATCTCCAAACGGTTAGAAGGGGGAAAATGCTTGCGCTTATACGCAATCTCGGAAACCATAGGGTCATATGCAGGGAAAATAGTTCCACCCTGCACACCAGATATTTTTTATAGGCCTGCCTATCTTTAGTGGCCACGCATTACTTGGGAGTGACGCGACCATGACGCTCTTAGCCGGAAACGCAGCAAAGCAAACGCCCCCGTCGGCAGGGGCCGTCTCAGCCAGCAGCGTACGCGCCGAGCCCCATGAGTCTTCCCAAACCGCAAAATTAAACTGGCTGCGAGCGGGAGTACTCGGCGCCAACGACGGCATCGTATCCACGGCTCTCGTGCTGCTCAGCTTGATTGCGGCCGGGGCTTCGCAGGGCACGGTCGTCACGGCGGGCAGCGCTGCAATCCTGGCGGGCGCCATCTCCATGGCTCTGGGCGAATACGTGTCGGTGTCTACTCAGCGTGACACAGAACGCGCTCTGATTGCCCAGGAGGCAGCCAGCCTTCGGCGCTTTCCCGAAGAGGAACACCGAGAACTCGTCGAATCCCTTGCTGATTACGGCATTCCCGAAGATATCGCCGAGCAGGCCGCGCGCGGAATCGAAGCCAACGATCCACTCTCCGCGCACCTGCGCCTAGAGCTGGGCATTGACGGCGAAGAGCTCACCAACCCCTGGGCGGCCGCGTGGTCATCGGCCATCTCGTTTTTGATGGGCGCGCTGCTGCCAATGATTGCCGCACTGGTTTTCCTCACTAGCGGAGGGGCCGTCGCTGTCGTAGCGACAACGCTCGTCTCGTTGGCCCTGACCGGCCTGGTCAGCGCGAAACTCAGCGATACTCACTCGGGCAAGGCCGCAGTGCGCCTGGTGATCGGCGGCTCCCTGGGCCTGGCCGCCTCCTACGGAATCGGCCTGCTCTTCGGCGCGGCGGTTTCCTAATCCCGCTCCAGCACAGCGACCAAGAACTGCGACTCGTCCGCAAACGGGCTCAAGTCCCAGGTCGAGAACTTCTGTACGACCCGCAGGCCAGCGGCAATCGCCACATCTTCAAAGTCAGAGAAATCCCAGCCGCGGCCGGCACCGAAACCAATAAGGGCGCGGCCGCCATCCTGGCTGAGCGCCGCAGCGAACCCCTCTAGCACCGCCTGGCGATCCTCGTCCGCCACGAAAGTCAGCACGTTGCCAGGACAGACGATGAAGTCAAACGGTTCCGACTGCCCTGCCTCAGCCAGCACCTCCGACAGGTCCGCAAGGTCGCCGACGAGCCAGGTCGTGGCGTCGTAAAGCTCCCCCGAGTAGAGGCGCCCCGCCTCCTCAATCAAGTACGGGTCGACATCCACGCCGACAACCTTGTGCCCGGCGGCCGCGAGGTACGCACCGACGCGCCCCTGACCGCATCCAGCGTCGAGGATTCGGGCGTGTCGCGGTGCCATCGCATCGACCAGGCGGGCCTCCCCGTTAATATCGCGGCCCTGACGCACGAAGCCGCGCCAGCGATTCGCATAACGACGCGAATGCTCCGGGTCTGCGGCGATAATCTCTTTCCAGGTGCGATGAGGGTTCATGCCAACCATTATTGCGCGGGGACGGCGCCAAACACCATCTCCTCCGTAACGTCGCCACGCTCCACATCGAAGTAATCACGGATGATGTTCTGCGTGTAGTGCCACGGATCTTCCGTACCCTGGCGCGGCAGCTTGTGTCCCGAGCGCTTGATATAGCCCGCATCCAGCTCTTCCATCATGCGGCCATTAAATTCCTGTGCTCGGTTCGACGGCACCGGACGGAAAATCCCCTGCCCCACCCGGTCCGCCCTCTGCCATACCTTGACCATGTACTTCGAGACCATGTCCGCGCGCAGGGTCCACGACGCGTTGATATACCCCGTAGTGAAACTTAAGTTTGGAATGTCCGCCAGCATCAGCCCACGGTAGGTCACGCATTCTGCGGGGTCGACCTCACGCCCATCCACCTCGAGCGTCGCCGAGCCGAAAATCTCCAGATCGAGCCCCGTCGCCGAGACAATGATGTCAGCGCCGAGGAGGCGGCCATCGTCAAGCACAATCCCCTCGGGCACGAAGCGGTCGATGCGGGCGGTGACCACCTGCGCACCACCCTTGATTGCCTGGAAAATGTCGCCGTCCGGGGCCTTACATACCCGCTGGTCCCATGGCCTATAAGACGGACGGAAGTGCGCGCGAATCTCTGCAGGACTCAACCACCTGCGCTGCATCGCCCACAGTGCAGATTTGAATAAAAATGGTGCGCGCTGGGCGATAACATACTGTGCCATATCGCGGATCGAGTGGTTTACCCTCGTTGCAGTGTAAGCCGCCCGCTCGGGCAGGATTTTCTTCCAGATTGCCGAGATAACGTCTCTGGCAGGCAACGGACCAATCCAAGTCGGGGTGCGCTGCAGCATCGTCACCTTCGCGCCTTCGTCATGAAGTGCAGGAACCAAGGTCACTGCTGTCGCACCCGACCCGACAACCACTATTCGCTTGCCGACGACCTCAAGGCCCCCCGGCCACTCCTGCGGATGGATTATGGTGCCGGCGAAATCTTCTTCACCGGGGAAGTCGGGGCGATAACCTTGCTCGTGTTTGTAGTAGCCGGTGGCCATGTGAACGCGGCGCGCATAGATGGTGTGCCCCGAGTCGTCCGATCGCGGGTCCGAGACTGCGACTTTCCACAAGCCAGCCTGCGAGTCCCAAGAAAGCCTGTCGACACGAGTATTCAGGCGGAGACGGTCGAGAGCTCCGGCATTAGCCGCTGCAGCTTTTATGTAGTTCTTGATATCCGGCGCGCGTCCCAAGGTTGTCGGGTGCGGCCAGGGAAGGAAGGGAAAACCGAAGGTTGCCATGTCGGAGTCCGAGCGAATGCCCGGATACTTAAACGTGTGCCACGTCCCTCCTAGATCGTCGGCCTTGTCGATAACCTGCCAAGCCCAGTCGGGGAAATTTTTGGCGACGTGGTGGGCTAAGTCGATTCCCGAGATGCCCGCGCCGACGATAAGCAGGTCCAGTGGACTTTGCGCGGATTGGCCGCCGGCCTGCGCCCGAGCTACTCCGGTCCTTGCTACTCCTGTCCGAGCGCTTCCTGCTAAAGAAATAGTACTTTTGCCATCAAGATTGTTTTGCATACAAGACATGGTAGGGGTTCTGCCTTGCCTGCACAGCAAAACAAACTATTTAACATCTCGCACCAGACAAACTTTGCCCCAGCTATCGTGGTAGCCCTGGTTGAAACGCGAATTCAGACCACGCCGAGAATCTTTCGTCAGTTGGGTTGCCCGCCGCATAACTCGATTCGGCCAGATAACCGGTGTTTGGTCGAGTATCACTGCTCGGTTCCACTCGAGCCGTAAGCGTTGTATCCGTAGGGAATTGGACTACTCATTGCGGAGTGCCTTGTGCATTAGCACTGTTCAAAAAGCTCCTTTATCGCTTGGTTAAATTCGTCGTCATACCCATGAATAGAACACTTCTCACCGAGTTTCATCTCAACTTCCACAGAACTGTTCCGCAGTACTGTCACCTCTATCGGTTGCGTGGATAGATCTTTCAATCGGTCAGCATAAACACCGAGGCTCCTCGCTTGCGCATACAAGAGCCTCAAAACGGGCGCCTCGTAATCGTGAGTGAGCTCAGCGTGGCGGGCCTCCAAGGTAATAAACACACCACCACCGTGACTAATTGACACTGTCGGCTGCACACGCAAACCCGGAAACTCCGGCACTCCTTGCATGCCGGCAGCTGCTAAGTCAGTCAGCACCCGTAGCCCCACATCGACATGTTCCTTCTTCATTCCAGCACTGGAATTTTCCAACTGAACTTCAAGTTCCTCCAGTACCGGCTTGTAGCTTGCATCGGAATGGAGATTTTCAGTCTCAAAATCCGTTAGACCCACTCCCTCGAAGAGCAAGGTTGCCGACACCGCATACTTATCCTGTACATACGACTGCCCTGCTACAGCGGAAATAGCGTCATTTCTGCGCTTATTACACTCAAAATCGGTCAGCGAACAAGAACCGGGTTTGAGCCAAATTTGATTAGTTACACTCACTGCCCCAACGTCCCAGACATTCGGGTCAGTGAGTAGCCCCTCTAGCACCTCTTCGGAAAAAGTATCGTCGAATGTCAGCACCAACGTGCGTCCCGATTCCGCTACCGTCAGCGTATTTGAGCCATGAAATTCCCAATCATTGCCGCGGGCGATATCTTCCGCCGCTAAGAGAGTCCGAAGTTCCTTTAACGCTTGGTCAGTAGAGGTAACTTCACCCCGCGTTTCAACCGCCAATACTCGAGTTTTAGAAATAGCTTCCGAGACATCGACCTTAAGTGTCGAACCGGCGTCGTGAAAAAGCTTCTCGACTTTTGCCTTGGTACTTCCGCCATCCCCATGCGCAGAGAGCGAATAACCCACCATAGCCACAACGGCAACTCCGACGGCTATGACAATGCCGATTGCCACCAGGGCGTATGTGCCGCAGCCGACCTTCTTCGCAGGGTTGCCACTTTCTCCGTCTTGACCGTTCATCGATACCCCTTTTCACGTTCACGGTACGTCTTGGCGCCACAATGAAATAGGAATACGCTTGTGCCAAAAATACCGAAAAGGGCCACCAAATACACGAAACCCCGTCACTGGCGAAACGATTACTCGTTTACCTGTGACGGGGCTGTCGTCGTAAAGCGGGATGGAGCAGGCTAGCTAATTACTTAGCCTTCTCAACAATCTCCAGCAGACGGAAGTGCTTGTCCTTGGAAAGCGGACGGCACTCTTCGATGCGAACGCGGTCGCCAACGCCGGCTTCCTCGTTCTCGTCATGCGCCTTGACCTTGGAGTTGGTGCGCATGATCTTGCCGTACAGGGCGTGCTGCTTGCGGTCCTCGAGCTCGACAACGATGGTCTTCTGCATCTTGTCGGACACGACGTAACCGGTGCGCACCTTGCGTGCGCCAGCGGCGGTGTTGTTCATGTTTTCCTCACTCATGCCGCATCACCATCGGTGGGTGCAGCGGACAGGCCGAGCTCGCGCTCACGCATAACGGTGTAAATGCGAGCAATATCCTTGCGGACAGTGCGGAGACGGCGGTTGTTGGTCAGCTGACCGGTAGCGCTCTGGAATCGGAGGTTGAACAGCTCCTCCTTAGACTCCTTGAGCTTTGCGACCAGGTCATCGTTATCCAGCGAGCGGAGCTCGTGGGCGGGAATGCCGTTCGACATCAGTACTGATCCTCCTTCCGAACAACTCGGGTCTTAATCGGCAGCTTCGCGCCGGCGCGCTTCAGCGCCTCCATTGCGGTTGCCTCATCCGGGTAGGACATCTCGAACATGATGCGACCCGGCTTAACGTTTGCAATCCACTTCTCGACTGGGCCCTTACCGGAACCCATACGAACGCCCAGCGGCTTCTGGGTCAGTGGGCGGTCCGGGAAAATCTGGATCCAGACCTTACCACCACGCTTGACGTGACGGTTGATTGCAATACGCGCAGCTTCAATCTGGCGGTTGGTGATGTAGGCCGGCTCGAGAGCCTGCAAACCGTAGTCACCGAAGGTCACCTTGTTTCCGCCCTTGGAGACACCAGAACGGGTCGGGCGGTGCTGGCGACGGAACTTAACGCGCTTCGGGATGAGCATGAATTAGCCCTCCTTCTTCTCAGATGCACGCTGACGACGCTTGCCACCGCGACGCGGGCGGTCGTTGCCGCGACGCTGGCGGTCGCCGCCGGCGTTGATCTCGGACTCGCGACGGCCACCGATGACGTCACCCTTGTAGATCCACACCTTGACGCCAATGCGTCCGAAGGTGGTGTGAGCCTCGTGGGTGCCGTAGTCGATCTCCGCACGCAGGGTGTGCAGCGGAACGCGACCCTCGTGGTAGCGCTCGGTGCGGCCCATCTCCGCGCCGCCGAGACGACCGGAGCAGACAACCTTGATGCCCTTGACGTGCGGCTGACGCATTGCAGACTGGATAGCCTTGCGCATTGCGCGGCGGAAAGCCACGCGGTTGGTCAGCTGCTCGGCGATGGACTGAGCAACCAGCTTTGCATCGGCGTCAATGTTCTTGACCTCGAGGATGTTCAGCTGGACCTGCTTGCCGGTGAGCTTCTCGAGCTTGCCGCGGATGCGGTCAGCCTCGGAGCCACGGCGACCGATGACGATACCCGGGCGAGCGGTGTGGATATCCACACGCACGCGGTCACGGGTGCGCTCGATCACGACGTCGGCGATGCCGGCGCGCTCCAGACCGGTGGACAGCAGATCGCGGATCTTGATGTCCTCGGCCAGGTAGTCAGCGTACTGCTTGTCGGCGTACCAGCGGGACTTCCAGTCGCTGGAAATACCGAGGCGAAGGCCGTGGGGATGGATCTTCTGTCCCACTATCGGTCACCTTCCTTCTGGCTCTCGACGACCACGGTGATGTGGCTGGTGCGCTTGCGGACGTGGAAAGCACGGCCCTGCGCACGCGGGCGGAAGCGCTTCATGGTCGGTCCCTCGTCAGCGAAAGCCTCGGAGATGACCAGGGTACGACGGTCGAGACCGAAGTTGTTCTCAGCGTTTGCAGCTGCAGACGCGACAACCTTGGCGACCGGCTCAGCAGCACCCTGCGGAGCGTACTCCAGGATGGATAGTGCCTCGTCGACGGACTTGCCGCGAACGGTGTCCAGGACGCGACGTGCCTTCATCGGGGTGACGCGGACGAAGCGCGCGGTAGCGCGTGCAGAAGTAATGTCGTTGCTCATGGCTTATCGACGTCCCTTCTTGTCATCCTTGACGTGACCCTTGAAGGTCTTGGTCGGGGCGAACTCGCCCAGCTTGTGGCCGACCATGGAGTCATCCACGAATACCGGCACGTGCTTGCGACCGTCGTGGACGGCGAAGGTGTGACCGATGAAGTCGGGGAGAATCGTGGAGCGGCGGGACCAGGTCTTGATGACCTGCTTGGTGCCCTTGTCGTTCTGTGCATCGACCTTCGCGAGGAGGTGCTCATCGACGAACGGGCCCTTCTTAAGGCTGCGTGGCATTCTCAGTTCCCTCCTTAGCGCTTCTTATTCTTGTTGGTACGACGGCGGCGAACGATCAGGCGGTCGCTCGGACGGTTCGGCTTACGGGTGCGGCCTTCCTTCTGGCCCCACGGGGAAACCGGGTGGCGACCACCGGAGGTCTTACCCTCACCACCACCGTGCGGGTGGTCAACCGGGTTCATGACAACACCGCGGACGGTCGGGCGCCAGCCCTTCCAGCGCATACGGCCGGCCTTGCCCCAGCGGATGTTGATCTGGTCCTGGTTTCCGACCTCACCGATGGTTGCACGGCAACGTGCGTCGACGCGGCGGATTTCAGAAGACGGCATACGCAGGATTGCGTACTTGCCTTCCTTACCCAGCAGCTGAATGGAAGCACCAGCGGAACGTGCCAGCTGAGCACCTGCGCCCGGCTTGAGCTCCACGCAGTGAATGGTGGTACCAGTCGGGATGTTACGCAGCGGCAGGTTGTTACCAATCTTGATGTCGGCGTTAGCGCCGGACTCAACGTGCTGGCCCTGCTTCAGGTTCTTCGGGGCGACGATGTAGCGCTTCTCGCCGTCTGCGTAGTGCAGCAGGGCGATGTTGGCGGTACGGTTCGGGTCGTACTCGATGTGAGCGACCTTTGCCGGAATACCGTCCTTGTCATTGCGACGGAAGTCGATGACACGGTACTGGCGCTTGTGTCCGCCACCCTTGTGGCGAGTGGTGATGTGGCCGTGAACGTTACGACCACCAGTCTTCGACAGCGGGCGCAGCAGAGACTTCTCAGGAGTCGAGCGAGTGATTTCGCTGAACTCGGAGACGGAGCTCTGGCGGCGACCCGGCGTAGTCGGCTTGTACTTACGAATAGCCATACTTTTGCTCTTCCTTAACTTCCTCGTCGGCCCGCGTTAGCTAGCCGAACCGCCGAAGATGTCGATGGGATCGCTGCCGGCCGCGAGAGTCACGTAGGCGCGCTTGGTGTCCTTGCGCTTGCCGTAGCCGGTGCGGGAACGCTTGCGCTTGCCCTCGCGGTTGAGGGTGTTGACGGAAGCGACCTTGACACCGAAGATCTCCTGGACCGCGATCTTGATCTGGGTCTTGTTTGCGTCGGTGTGGACCAGGAACGTGTAGACGTTCTGCTCCATGAGTCCGTAGGACTTCTCCGACACTACCGGTGCGACGATGATGTCACGGGGATCTGCGATGGTAGCCATTACTTCTCCTCCTTACCGGCGGTGCGAGCGATGAAGTCGTTCAGCGCCTGGACGGCGAAGATAACGTCATCGGACTTGAGCACGTCGTAGGTGTTCAGCTGGTCTTCGGACAGGATGTGGACGCCCGGCAGGTTGCGAACGGACTTCCAAGAGGTTGCGTCCTCGCGCGGCAGAACGACGAGCACGTTGCGGCGCTCGGTCAGTCGCTCGACGAAGGAGCGTGCTGCCTTGGTGGACGGGGTCTGGCCGGAAACCAGTTCCTCGACGACGTGGATACGGTCGTGGCGAGCGCGGTCAGAGAGAGCGCCACGCAGAGCTGCGGCGATCATCTTCTTCGGGGTACGCTGCGAGTAATCGCGCGGCACCGGGCCGTGGACGATGCCACCGCCGGTCCAGTGCGGAGCACGGATCGATCCCTGACGAGCGCGACCGGTACCCTTCTGGCGCCACGGCTTACGGCCACCTCCGCGGACCTCGCCGCGGGTCTTGACCTTGTGGGTGCCCTGACGGGCTGCTGCGCGCTGAGCAACAACAACCTGGTGCATCAGAGCGATGGACACCTCCGCGTCGAAGACGGAAGCGGGAAGCTCAACCGAACCGTTCACGCCGCCGTCAGCGGTGTGTACGTCTAGCTTGAGGTTGGTCATGCGTGAGCACCACCCTTCGTGGCAGTCTTGACAACCAGCAGGCCGCCGCGTGCACCCGGAACTGCGCCCTTGATGAGCAGCAGGTTCGCGTCAGCGTCAACCTTCTGGATCTTCAGGTTCTGGGTAGTGACCCGGTCGTTACCCATGCGGCCTGCCATACGCTTGCCCTTGAAGACGCGTGCCGGCGTGGCGCAAGCGCCAATGCCACCGACGCGACGGTGAGCAGCCTGGTTACCGTGAGCAGCACCCTGGCCAGCGAAGCCGTGGCGCTTCATAGCGCCAGCGAAGCCCTTGCCCTTGGTGGTGCCAGTGACATCGACGAACTCGATGTCGCCGAAGATGTCAACACCGACAGTCTGGCCGACCTCGTAAGAGGAAGCGTCTGCGGTGCGAATCTCAACGCTGTGACGACGCGGGGTCACGCCGGCCTTCTTGAAGTGGCCGACCTGCGGCTGATTGGCCTTGCGCGGGTCAATCTCGCCGAATGCGATCTGGACGGCGTCGTAGCCGTCGGTTTCCTTAGTGCGCACCTGGGTGACGACACAGGGCCCAGCCTCAACGACAGTAACCGGAACAACGCGGTTATTCTCGTCGAAGATCTGGGTCATGCCGAGCTTCTTGCCCAGGATGCCCTTGATCTCGTTTTCACTCATTTATCTTGTCTCCGCTACCAAAAGTCCAGGATCACTGAATGTTCACATCGACGCTTGCCGGAAGATCAATACGCATGAGCGCATCGACGGTCTTCGGCGTTGGGTCGAGAATGTCGATCAGACGCTTGTGGGTGCGCATCTCGAAGTGCTCGCGCGAGTCCTTGTCCTTGTGCGGCGAACGGATGACACAGTAAACGTTCTTTTCGGTTGGCAACGGCACCGGGCCAACGACGCGTGCACCCGTGCGGGTAACGGTCTCCACGATCTTTCGCGCAGATGCGTCGATAGCCTCGTGGTCGTAGGCCTTGAGCCTGATGCGGATCTTCTGTCCGGCCACGCTTGTCCTCTCCTCGGTCGGCGCGCCCCAATCAAAGGGGCGTCGACCCTGTCAATGTTTTCCGACGTCGTAAATAGCTGTCATGGCCAGCGCCAGAAAACTAAAACTGGGTTGTGCATTACTTCAAAGCGACTTCGTCTTCGATAGCCACGGCAAACTCACATTGGCCGTGACCCGAGCGGACGCAGAAACGCTTGTGCTCAAATCCCAGTAGAACAAGCTCCCCCGTGGGGCTCTTATTGCCTACTGCCGCTGTTTATTTGCCATGCCACCTCCGACCCCCGCGGTCGGGCGTGTCGCCCATCTTCTCCGCAAGGCACGGGCGGATTGGTTTCCCTTTCCACCATCGTGGTCATGCTCGCCTTACCATAGACACTCTGGTGATTTCAGGCCGGTTCCCGATTGGGCCTCACCCGACAATCACTTGTAAATGCCTTTGTTAAAGCAACCCCAGTATTAAAACACGTGACTGCCCCGCTTGTAAAATCCCTTCGCAAAAGTGAGCTACACACCACACTTTCCCCATTCGCTTTACGACGACAGCCACTCCCCCGCCCACAGCATAGGCCTCGTTACGATTGCGCCGACGACGATTGCACTGCGGGCGTGAGGCGACGTCGTAGCGCGGCGATAGAAAAATCCCGACCCCGTGGTTTCCCACGAAGATCGGGATTTTAAAGACCTGGTAAGAAGGTCAGCGCCTTAGGGCGCGAGAACCTTACTTGACGATCTTGGTGACGCGGCCAGCGCCGACGGTGCGGCCACCCTCGCGGATAGCGAAGCGCAGGCCCTCGTCCATAGCGACCGGCTGGATCAGCTTGACAGCCATGTCGACGTTGTCGCCCGGCATAACCATCTCGGTGCCCTCCGGCAGGGTCACAACACCGGTAACGTCGGTGGTGCGGAAGTAGAACTGCGGACGGTAGTTGTTGAAGAACGGGGTGTGGCGGCCGCCCTCATCCTTGGACAGGATGTAGACGGAACCCTCGAACTCGGTGTGCGGGGTGTAAGCGCCCGGCTTAGCAACAATCTGACCGCGCTCGATGTCCTCGCGCTTGATACCGCGGAGCAGCAGACCACAGTTGTCGCCAGCCTCAGCGGAGTCGAGCAGCTTGCGGAACATCTCGATACCGGTGACGGTGGTCTTCTGGGACTTCTCCTTGATGCCCAGGATCTCGACCTCGTCGTTGACATTCAGGACGCCGCGCTCAACACGACCGGTAGCGACGGTGCCACGACCGGTAATGGTGAAGATGTCCTCGATCGGCATCAGGAACGGCTTGTCGGTCTCGCGAACCGGATCCGGGATGTTGTCGTCACAAGCCTGCATGAGCTCGACGATGGACTCTGCCCACTTGGCGTCGCCCTCGAGAGCCTTCAGAGCGGAGATGTGAACGATCGGAGCCTCTTCGTCGTAGTCCTGCTCAGCCAGAAGCTCGCGGACCTCCATCTCGACGAGCTCGATGATTTCCTCATCGTCAACCATGTCGCACTTGTTCAGAGCAACGAGGATGTACGGAACGCCGACCTGGCGAGCCAGGAGAACGTGCTCACGGGTCTGCGGCATCGGGCCGTCAGTAGCGGCGACAACCAGGATTGCGCCGTCCATCTGAGCGGCACCGGTGATCATGTTCTTGATGTAGTCAGCGTGGCCCGGAGCGTCGACGTGAGCGTAGTGACGCTTCTCGGTCTGGTACTCAACGTGGGAAACGTTGATGGTAATACCGCGCTCCTTCTCCTCCGGCGCCTTGTCGATGGCGTCGAAAGCGAAAGCCTGGTTGAGGTCCGGGTAGGTGTCAGCCAGAACCTTGGTGATAGCGGCGGTGGTGGTGGTCTTACCGTGGTCGACGTGACCAATGGTACCGATGTTGACGTGCGGCTTCGTACGCTCGAACTTCGCCTTTGCCACTTTTAGTCCTCCTGGAGGTCTAGGTGGCCACGACTCTCGCAGCCACAATTTTGTGGACACTCTCCCCGCATTTCGCCCTCCCTGCCCTGCCAAAGAGCGGGGCGAGCGCGCGTAGAAGAGCACTATTCTTTCACTGTGCCAGTTACTCGATACTAGGGCAGGGTACTGGACTTTTACAAACCAGAACAAACCCCTAGCCATTACTGGGTAACGGCTGGCAACCCATATCCTCTACTACCTGCAATTTTGCAGTAGACCAGTGTGATAAATCACCGGTTTGCAAACAATATGAATTGCGAGCGGTTACCCACCTCCTCTCCCCCAGCACGCCCCCATAGCGGGCGCACCGGCGTAAGAGAAGGCTGGAACCTATTTTATTGACTCGCGCTTAACGCTTTGGAACTAAGACTTAGTTGCCGTTGCGGGAAGCGATGATCTCCTCGGCCACGGAGGACGGAACCTCAGCGTAGGAGTCGAAGATCATGGTGTAATTGGCGCGACCCTGAGTCTTGGAACGCAGGTCGCCAACGTAACCGAACATCTCGGAGAGCGGAACCAGGGCCTTAACAGCCTTGACACCGGTGCGGTCCTCCATGGAGTTGACCTGGCCACGGCGGGAGTTGATGTCGCCAATAACCTCGCCCATGTACTCTTCCGGAGTGATAACCTCGACGGCCATCATCGGCTCGAGTAGGACCGGCTTCGCCTTCTGAACGGCTTCTTTCAGAGCCTGCTGACCAGCGATCTTGAAGGCCATTTCAGAGGAGTCAACCTCGTGGTAAGCACCATCGAGCAGGGTTGCCTTGATGTTCACCAGCGGGAAGCCTGCGACGGTACCGTACTGCATAGCATCCTGGATACCGGCGTCGACGGACGGGATGTACTCCTTCGGAACGCGGCCACCAGTGACCTCGTTAGCGAAGAGGTAGGTAGCGGACTCGCCCTCTTCGAGCTCATCAGCGGACGGAGCGTACGGCTCCAGGGCGATGATGACGCGAGCAAATTGACCCGAACCACCAGTCTGCTTCTTGTGGGTGTATTCGTACTTTTCGACCGGCTTGCGGATGGTCTCACGGTAAGCGACCTGCGGAGCACCAACGTTCGCCTCGACCTTGAACTCACGCTTCATGCGGTCAACCAGGACGTCGAGGTGCAGCTCGCCCATACCGCCGATGACGGTCTGGCCGGTCTCTTCGTCCAGCTTGACGGTGAAGGTCGGGTCCTCTTCAGCCAGACGCTGAATAGCGGTACCCAGCTTCTCCTGGTCAGCCTTCGACTTCGGCTCGATAGCGACGGAGATAACCGGATCCGGGAAGGACATGGACTCCAGAACAATCGGAGCGTCCTGAGCACACAGGGTGTCACCGGTGGTGGTGTCCTTCAGACCGATGAACGCGTAGATGTTACCAGCCACTGCCTCGTCAACAGGGTTCTCCTTGTTGGCGTGCATCTGGAACAGCTTACCGACGCGCTCCTTCTTGTCCTTGGTCGAGTTCAGGACCTGCTGGCCCGGCTCGACGCGGCCGGAGTAAACGCGGACGAAGGTCAGCTTGCCGAAGAACGGGTGAGCGGCAATCTTGAACGCGAGTGCGGAGAACGGCTCGTCCTTGGACGGCTTACGGGTCATGCCGACGTCCTCGGCACCCATCTGGTGGCCGTGGACCTCGCCGATGTCCAGCGGGTTCGGCAGGAAGTCGATGACAGCGTCGAGCAGCGGCTCAACACCCTTGTTCTTGTATGCGGAACCACAGTAGACCGGGTAGATCTCGCTATTGAGGACCATCTTGCGGATGGCGCCCTTGATCTCTTCCATGGTCAGCTCTTCGCCACCGAAGTACTTCTCCATGAGCTCTTCGTCGGACTCAGCGACGGTCTCAATGAGCTTCTCACGGTACTCAGCTGCCTTGTCGGCAAGCTCAGCCGGAATCTCTTCGATGTTGGCAGGGGTGCCAATCTCGACCTTGCCTGGCCAGACGTGAGCCTTCATTTCCAGAAGGTCGATAACGCCCTCGAAGTCATCCTCAGCGCCAATCGGCAGCTGCATAACTAGCGGCTTCGCGCCCAGGCGGTCGATGATGGTGCCGACGGTGTACTCGAAGTCAGCGCCCAGCTTGTCCATCTTGTTGACGAAGCAAATACGCGGGACATCGTACTTCTGAGCCTGACGCCAAACCTGCTCGGACTGCGGCTCAACACCTTCCTTGCCGTCGAAGACTGCAACTGCGCCGTCGAGGACACGGAGGGAACGCTCGACCTCAACGGTGAAGTCAACGTGGCCCGGGGTGTCAATGATGTTGATCTGGTTGTCGTTCCAGAAACAGGTCACGGCAGCCGAGGTAATCGTGATGCCGCGCTCCTTCTCCTGCTCCATCCAGTCGGTGGTGGACGCACCGTCGTGCGTCTCACCGACCTTACGGTTGATGCCCGTGTAGAACAGGATGCGCTCGGTCGTAGTCGTCTTACCGGCATCGATGTGAGCCATGATGCCGATGTTGCGGACCTTGTGGAGGTCCTTCTTTACGGGAAGTGCACCTTCAGCCACTTGATTCCCCACTCGTTTCAAATCGGTTTGGCGGCTGGCCACGCTTGCAGGATTGCGAGCGCACCCACTGTCCGCCGTCGGTCGGGTTTGCTTTATCTATAATGCCACCGTCTTGGCGCTAAGTCGCGCCGTGACGTCCACCCGTTGCTGGAATTTTTCCGCAAGACCTCGGGTGAGAGCGTCGGGCTGGCCCAGATTTTTAGATCCCCTACAGATCGATGGACCGCGACCGACGCGCGCCGTGACTACCGGCTGCGGCCGACTAAGCAGCCACCGCAGCGGCCGCCGTCGGCAAGCATTTACCAGCGGTAGTGAGCGAATGCGCGGTTTGCTTCCGCCATCTTGTGAGTGTCCTCACGACGCTTGACGGATGCACCCAGGCCGTTGGACGCGTCGAGAATTTCGTTTGCGAGACGCTCGGTCATGGTGTTCTCGCGGCGCTGACGAGAGAACATCAGCAGCCAGCGCAGAGCCAGGGTGTTGCCGCGGCCCGGACGAACCTCGACCGGAACCTGGTATGTTGCGCCACCAACGCGGCGGGAACGAACCTCGAGAGCCGGCTTAACGTTCTCGATAGCGCGCTTCAGGGTGAGCACCGGATCGGTGCCGGTCTTCTCCTGGCAGAGCTCGAGAGCACCGTAGACGATGCGCTCTGCAGTGGACTTCTTACCGTCCAGGAGAACCTTGTTGACCAGCTGCGACACCAGCGGGGAGCCGTAGACCGGATCGTTGACGACGGGACGCTTCTGTGCGGGGCCCTTACGTGGCATGGTTTACTTCTCCTTCTTCGCGCCGTAGCGGGAACGTGCCTGCTTGCGGTCCTTAACACCCTGAGTGTCGAGGGAACCACGGACGATCTTGTAGCGAACACCCGGGAGGTCCTTAACACGCCCACCGCGGACGAGCACCATGGAGTGCTCCTGGAGGTTGTGGCCCTCACCCGGAATGTAAGCGGAAACCTCGATACCGGAGGTCAGGCGAACACGAGCAACCTTACGAAGCGCCGAGTTCGGCTTCTTCGGGGTGGTGGTGTAAACGCGGGTGCAAACGCCGCGACGCTGCGGAGAACCCTTCAGGGCTGCGGTCGCGACCTTAGCCTTCTTGTCATGGCGGCCCTTGCGGACCAGCTGCTGCATAGTGGGCATGAAGCCTCTTTCTGTTTTCAATCCTCGCGTTCGGCCTCGCACCGGCGCCAACCGGAGCGGAACAGGGACCTGCTTTCAGGGCCTTATTCATCCAGTGGTGAGTCCACCTTTATGCAAGAAACGCGGGGGGATTTTGAACGTGCGAAACCCAGTCAGCCGCTCTCGCTGGCCTACTGGGTAATGTCTCAAGTTCCCAATTCGTTTCTGGGATCGTTCATTAACAGTACGCTAGCTGGGATTTTTCCCCAAATACGCAGGTAGCATAGGTGTTATTCCACAGCTATGTCGAAGCTTTGCCTCTTGTCGGCTGCACTACGGGAACGTAGATTGCACAGTGTGAATACCACTGCGCCGTCCGCAGCTGCCACTGCCAGCACCCGTCGCCCACGGCCCCGCGCCGACCGAGGGCCGCGACCTGCCGGGCGCGGATGGGCACACCTGTTCGCCTCCGCAGTCTCTCTCGTTACTGGCTCAGTGCTGTCGACCTACGCGTTCATGCGACTAGACCTCACAGCGGCGCTCGGGGTGCTTGTGTACTCCATCGGAGGTTTCCTTCTCTTCGGTGTCTCGGCTGCCTACCACCTGTAGACCCGGACGAAACGCCAGACTGTACGGATACCATGAGCATTTCCACACCGCGACAGTTATTGCTGCCGCGGCACACTACGCCGCGATGTGGATTGCCGTCATATCGGCTGCCCGGTCCGGATAGTTCCAACCCGGCTTCATTCCGATACCCTCGTTGCCTGCGCCGGCATGACGTGGGCCCCTTCTTTATCCATTGTCAGCGCAAGGGAGGAAATGTACTGCGCCTGCCCTTTTTCTCCGCGCTGGGCCGAAAGGATCGCGTCGGGACGCTCCACCTGCTCTCCCGTGACAACGCAGACGAAAGACTCATCGGAGGGGTTTCCATACTCGTCGAAAAACGGAGCATCAATGCCATCGTGGAAGCGCCGTCGGTAGTAACGCCCACGGGTAACGATTGCCATCACCGGAGTGAGTACGACGGCGATTGCGGCGGCGGCTAGCGCAGAGTACGGGGCCAGTGCCTCGCCGAAGACACCGAAGTACATCGCTACCGAGATCAGCGCGGAAGCTACCAGTGAGACAATTCCGACCGAGTTGAAGTCGTGAATCATGCCCCGGCGGTATTCGGGGTAAATCGGCGAGATCTTCAACAGCCACTTATTAATCGCAATGTCCGCCGCGACCGTGAAGATCCACGCAATTGCGAGGTTGGAGTAAAAACCCAGGACCGCATTCAGCATTGAGAACATATTAAATTCCATCAGCGCCAGCGAGATTCCCAAGTTGACAAAAACGAAGACGATGCGTCCCGGGTACGACTTCACCACGCGAGTGTAAGCGTTTGTCCAGGCAAGAGAACCTGAGTAGGCATTGGTGGCATTGATCTTGATCTGGCTCATAACTACGAGCAGGACCGCTAGCGTGACGGCGAGCCCGGTCGGCATCATCTCACGGTAGACGTTCATGAACTGATGTACCGGCTCGACGGCCTCTGTGGCGCTGCCACCCAGGACCGAGAGAACATACACGGCGAGAAACACGCCGATGATTTGCTTTGCCGCACCGAAAATGACCCATCCGGGACCAGACATGAGGACTGAGACCCACCATGCGACCGCATTGTCCTTAGTCTTCGGAGGCATAAAGCGGATGTAGTCGATATTTTCTGCAATTTGGGCTGCTAGCGCCAAGCAGACACCCGCCGATGCCATCATCCCGGCGAGGTTAGTCCCTCCGCTGTTGCCCTGGTAGCTCAGGAAGTTCTCGACGGATTCGGGGTGGCGTATCACCAGGTAGCCGAGTGGCAGCACCATCATGACAAGCCAGAGCGGATTCGTTGCTGTCTGCACTTTCTGCAGTAGTTTCATGCCGAACACCACGACCGGAATGATGATCACGGTGCTGATTAGATAGCCGAGCCACAATGGCACTCCGAGACCCAGTTTGAGTCCTTGGGCCATAATGGCGCCTTCTGTCGCAAAGAAAATGAAGGTGAATGTGGCGAAGATGACGTTGGTGATTATCGAGCCGTAATAGCCAAAGCCGGAGCCACGGGTGATGAGGTCGAGGTCCAAGTTGAATTTTGCTGCGTAGATTGCCAGTGGTGCGCTCGAAAGAAAGATCAGTGCAGCGGCAATGAGAATTCCCCCGACAGCGCTGGCGGTTCCATGGGCTATGCCGATTCCGGCACCGATGGAGAAGTCGGCCAGGTAGGCCATGCCTCCGAGTGCGGATCCGGCGACAGTTGCCGGTGCCCATGTTCGGTAATGACGAGGTGCGAAGCGCAGCGGATAGTCGTCGCCCAACTTAGTCGACGCCCCATTTTCCGACTGCCTGTTTGTCTGCTGCGTGTCTGTCATGGTGGTCGTCATTCGATACCCCTGAGGTTGGCGAGCGGCGCTGGTGCCGCGTAGGTCTCGACTTTGCCGGCGTGACCGGCCAAGTCCTTTTCGCCACGGAGGGCGAAACAGCAATTTTTGCTGTGAAATTAGATATAGTATGAAGCACTACTTCAGCTCAAGATATTCTCCTACCTATTTCCGTATTTAGATTGGCAGATTATGCGCCTCACTCCACGAGAACAGGACAAGCTAATGCTGTTCCTCGCCGCCCGCGTCGCCGAACGACGACGCGACCGCGGACTCAAACTCAACCGCCCCGAAGCTGTCGCACTCATCAGCGACGCAGTCATCGAAGCTGCACGTGACGGGCTCACCGTCGCGGATGCAATGACCGTCGGCACGCAAACTCTCGGCCCCGACGACGTACTCGATGGCGTACGCGAAGCGACAATGCTGATCCAAGTCGAGGCAACATTCACCGACGGGACCAAACTAATTTCGGTCCATGACCCAATCGGGGGTAAGTAGATGGTTTCCTCACCCGCTCCTAGCACCGACTCGCAGCGCCATCTCATAGCGCACTGCGGCGTAGATGCAGACATCCACACAGTCGAAGATGCCTTGGCATCCGCATCCTCGTGGACATCCGTCACTGTCGTCGGCTCCACAGCCGAGCTTCGTGAGGCTCTCGAACGCCTCGTGGCCACCAGTGAGCACTCCTCCGACTCTCGGACTGTGGTCATCCCCATTACTTCCGGGCGCAATGTCACGCTCATCGCAGACACCGCGAAAGTCTGCAGCTGGGCACGCACCTGCCATCCCCAACTCCGTGGCCACCTCGCGCTTGCCGACGCGCCCCTGACCGCGACCAGCACCGTCGCCTGGCTGCGTGCGTCTCTACGCCACCACACAAGCCACAATGACCTTGCGGTGATCTGTTCACGATCGATTGACCCGTTCGCGGACGCTGAACTATTCCGCCTGGCCAGGCTGGCCTGGACCAACGGCTCCGGCGCTGACGTTATTGTCGCCTTCGACGACGCATACCCGTCCGTCGAGCAGGCCAGTGCACCACACCGGGAACGAGCGCGAAAGATTGCCACTATCCGCGCAGACATACACCCCGGGCGCCAAGGCGCCCACAAGCCTCTTCTCAGCGGCACCGCCCTCGCCGTGGCGGTGACACAAGCCGCAAGCTCCGCGCTCCATCGACTGGGGGACCACGATGACGATGGCATCGACGCTGCCGTGCTAGCCGACCATGACCATGGTTACGCCCACGGCCACGGTGACGACGATGACCACCCACACGGCCACAGTCACAGTCACGGTCACAACCATCACAGTCACGGTCACCACCATCACGGCCATCATCACGAGCACGAACCAACCATCACACTGGAGTTAGGAGACGATCATGCACTCTAATTCCTACGGAGTCGCACCTGGCGACGTTGCCCTCAACCCCGGCCGCAAAACTACGCGCCTAAAGGTCTCCAACACCGGTGACCGCGCAGTTCAGGTCGGGTCTCACTACCTTTTTTTCGAGGCCAATCCCACGCTGCGCTTCGACCGCCATCGCGCTTTCGGCATGCACCTGAATATCCCCGCAGGACTAGCAGTCCGCTTCGAACCAGGTGATACGAAGACCATCACTTTGGTCGACTACGGCGGTCAGCGAATCGTCCACGGATTCGCGGGGCTTGTAGAAGGCCCGCTAGACGACGATGCCACCCGACGAGCCGCCTTCGCCAAGCTTGCGGAATACGGGTTCCAGCACGAACCGTCTGACGACGAGGCACTAGACAATGCCGTTGAAGAAGCAACAATATCCACAGTTCGTTACTCCGAGCTCTATGGCCCAACAGTTGGAGATACCGTCACGCTGGCCGACACAAACCTGGTCGTACGCATCGAACGGGATCTCACCGGGACCTTCCCCGGGGACGAGTCAATTTATGGCGGCGGAAAGTCAATCCGCGATGGGATGGCCCAAGACCCGCAGGGCACACGGGCGAACGGCTGTCCCGACACGGTGATTACCAGTGCCATCGTGATCGACCCAATCTGCGGTGTCGTCAAGGCCGATGTAGGCATCCGCGACGGTCGAATCGTAGCCCTTGGCAAAGCGGGCAACCCACACCTCCAGGACGGCGTACACCCTGACCTGGTCATCGGCGCGAGCACCGAAATCATCGCCGGAGAACACCGCATTCTCACCGCCGGAGGCGTCGACACGCATATTCACTACTTGGCGCCACAGCAGGCCGAAGAGGGACTGTCCAACGGAATCACCACCTTCTTCGGAGGAGGTACCGGCCCCGCCGAAGGCACAAAAGGAACTACCTGCACTCCGGGCACATTTCATATTCACTCAATGTTGCGCGCCGCCGAATCCATGCCCGTTAACACAGGATTTCTTGGCAAAGGCTCCGGCAGCCTACCGGAGGCACTAGCCGAGCAGATCCGCGCCGGAGCGGCCGGCCTCAAGATTCACGAGGACTGGGGCGCCACCCCCGCGGCCATCCGCACCGCGCTGGATACCTGTGACGACTTTGATGTCCAACTGGCCATACACACCGACACCCTCAACGAATCCGGATTCTTCGAAGACACCCGCCGCGCCATCGGCGACCGCACCATCCACACGTTTCACTCCGAGGGCGCGGGAGGTGGCCACGCCCCAGATATTCTCAAAGTCACCGCAATTGCCAATGTCCTGCCCGCATCCACCAACCCCACACTTCCCTACTCCATCAACAGCGTGGATGAACTCCTCGACATGGTGATGGTCTGCCATCACCTGTCACATGCCGTCGCCGAGGATGTCGCCTTCGCTGACTCGCGCGTGCGGCCGGAGACTATCGCTGCCGAAACCGTCCTGCACGACAAGGGCATAATCTCGATTTTCTCCTCCGACTCGCAAGCGATGGGACGCGTCGGAGAAACCTTCACGCGGGCTTTCCAAACTGCCCATCACTGCCGCAACAAACTGGGGCCTCTCCCCGGAGCCGACACGAACAATGACGACGACAACGAACGCGTGCTGCGCTACCTGGCGAAACTGACCATCAATCCTGCGATTGCGGCTGGCGTCGGCGACCACATTGGCTCCATTGAGAAGGGAAAAATCGCCGATCTTGTCCTGTGGCCCATTGACCAATTCGCTGCCAAACCCGACGTCGTCCTGCGCTCCGGTCATATTTGTTGGGCGCCGATGGGAGACCCCAACGCTTCCCTACCAACCCCAGAACCTGTCTATTACCGGGACATGTTCGGCAACTACGGCTTAGCCCGCGCTCACTCTCGCGTGACGTTCATGTCGCAGGCCGCCATCGATGCCGGTGTTCCAGAGCAGTTAGGTCTGGACAGTGAAGTGCTACCAGTACGAAATTGCAGGGGAATCGGCAAGAAGGACATGATCCGCAACGACACCCTCGCGGCAATCGAAGTCGACCCGGACACCTACGTCGTCACCGTCGACGGATTCCCGGTCTCTATCGAACCCGCCGAGTCCCTCCCGCTGACAACCCTGCACTACCTGTTCTGAAGCGACCACAGTCATGGAACTATTCAGTGCTCTTCAATGGGCAGACACCGCGTTCCCATCCGGCCGCTATACACTATCCCACGGATTGGAAGGACTCGTGGCCGAGGGAGTCGTCGGCAAGCGGGACACGCGCGGTCTCCAAAAGGTCACCGAGGACATGCTGCGGTACTCATTCGGCCCGGTCGACCTCGCCGCGCATTTTCGCACGTGGGAGACAAGCGAGCTGACCGAAATTGTTCGCATCGACGCGACGGTTGAGGCCGCACGCCCGACATTCTCCGCACGTAGAGGCAGTGTGCGCGTCGGCAAGCAAATGCTGCTGATGGCTAGCCAGCTCGGGCTTACCGACGATGCCCTAGATGCTTACAGTGCTGCCGTCGCCAGCCGCGACCCAGCGCATCGGGACGCCCGAGGAAACAGTCCCGTCGCCATGGCCCTCATCCACAGAGCATCCGGGCAGGATGCGCACTCTGCAGCGCAGGTGGAAGCCTACGGATTTGTCGCATCCATCGCCTCAGCTGCGGTAAGGCTCCAAGTCGCAGACTTCATCGAAGCGCAGCAGCTCATCGCGAATCTACGAACTGCAGTGGCGGAGGTAATCAAACAGGCCGAATCTACAGCGCTCACCGATATCGGGGCATGCACACCACTGCTCGACATTGCCTCCGCCCGGCACGAAACTGCGGCAGCGAGACTATTCATCACATGAATGACCCTCGTGGCGTTTTCCATCACGGATAACGAGGGCAACAACTACCCACTTACCCCACAACTACTACGCAAAGGACAACCTCAATGGTTTTTCGACTCGGAATCGGCGGGCCGGTAGGCTCCGGCAAAACAGCGCTAATCGAGGCCGTCATCCCCGAACTGATAACGAGAGGCTTCACGCCCGGTGTTATTACCAATGATATTTACACTCAAGAAGACGCCCGACACATCCGCGAAACACTGGCAGGCATACTCGATGCCTCCCGAATCGTCGGTGTGGAAACGGGATCGTGCCCGCACACGGCCGTGCGCGACGATCCCACCATGAATCTCATGGCAGCGGCCGAACTGTGCGAGGAGCACACGAACGTAGACATCATCATCTTCGAATCTGGTGGAGACAATCTCACCCTGACATTTTCGCCAGCTCTAGCGGACCTTTTCGTCTTCGTTCTCGACACCGCTGAGGGCCAAAAAATGCCGAAGAAGCGTGGACCCGGAATCACGGACTCCGATGTTCTGATAATCAACAAGGTCGACATTGCAGAATACGTCCGCTGTGACGCGAAGCAAATGTGTTCCGACGCTCTCGAGGTCCGCGCCGGCAACCCCGTCATCATGACAAACTGCCTGGATGGGGTTGGGATTTCCGAATTCGCAGATCTCATAGAGGCGGCGGCACGGTGACTTCGGGCAAAAGCGGACAGCTCACTGTAGAAATACTCTCCACCGGGCCCGGGGATCGCTACGTCCGCGCACCTCTATCGCTGGGGAGAATCCTCCACGTTGACCCCACCATCCCCAATGCCCACGTCATTTACATCCGCGCGACGGGCGGCGGGCTCGCCCAAGGAGACCGCAATGACGTCGAGATTTCGGTGTGCGCAGGCGCGCACGCGGTGGTCACCTCGCAGGCCGCAACCCGCATTCATTCCATGGACCACGGCTACGCCAGCCAGGACACCGAATTAATCGTCGACAGTGGCGGGGTCCTCGAATACCTTCCAGACCCCATCATTCCTTCCCGTGACTGCCGCTTTAAGCAGCGCACCACCGTACGCGCCAATAAAGGAGCAACAGCCATCATCGGGGACTGTTTTACCGCAGGCCGCGTGGCCCACGGAGAAATGCACGACGCTGCCGAAATTGACCTGCGTACCGAACTACACATGGAGGACAATGAGCGCAGTGCAGCTCCCACATACATCGAACGCGCATGTTACCGAGGGCATTGTGACCTCGCCTCCCCAATCGCGCACGGGAACTTCCGGGCCTGGGCAAACCTCTGGGTTGTGTGCGCAGGCGAATCCGCCGAAAAAGTACTGTCCTCCTGGCGTAATTACCCCGATACCTGTCACGTCGGCGCCTCTTGCCTTCCCGACGATGTCGGCTGCTGGGCACGCTTCATGGGAGACTCCATCGAGCAAGTCAAGCAACTACAGCACGAATACTGGGACCGCGCACGGCGAATAATCCTAGGGGCACCAGCCTTTTCCTTACGCAAAATGTAGCATCGCATAGAAAAATCCCCCGGATTTATCACCGGGGGATTTCTGCGGTTGCCGCCCCTCTATCGGAAGCGATGGCCCTTGATATGGGGCCGAAAATCCCATCCACCGTGGCTAAGGATGTCTCCCGGTCCTAGCTACGGTGAAAAAGGATGCGCTGAGGTCAGCGAACCGACCCCAGCCTGTCGGATTATTCGAAGGTTCCGATGTCATCCAGCGGAACAGCGGAACCGACCGGCTCGATACCGTAGGTGTCCTCTGCGCCGTAAAAGCCCTCACCGAAGGATGCGAACGGAGCCGCAGCCTGGCGTGCTGCCTCCTCGGTCGGCTCGACCGAGATGTTGCGGTAGCGGGCAATACCGGTACCAGCCGGAATGAGCTTACCGATAATCACGTTCTCCTTCAGGCCAATCAGCTTGTCGGAGCGCTTGTTGATTGCAGCATCGGTCAGGACGCGGGTCGTCTCCTGGAAGGAGGCGGCCGACAGCCAGGACTCGGTGGCCAGAGATGCCTTGGTGATACCCATCAGGACGCGGCGACCCTCGATGACGTTTCCACCGCTTGCGACGAGCTCGCGGTTCTTCGCCATAACGGTGGAACGCTCAACAAGTGCGCCCGGCAGCAGATCGGAATCGCCCGGCTTGGAGACAATCACACGACGCAGCATCTGGCTGACAATAACCTCGATGTGCTTGTCGTGGATGGCCACACCCTGGTCACGGTAAACCGACTGGACCTCTTCAATGAGGTGGCGCTGGACGCCACGGCGACCCAGAACCTCGAGGACCTCGTGCGGATCAGCAGCACCCTTGAGCAGCTGCTGGCCCTTAGTCACGTGGTCGCCATCGCGGATCGCACGGCGGCGACCTTCGACGGTGATTTCGGCCAGGCCCTGTCGCTTAGAGAGCTTGTCGTAGACAACCTCGTCCTCGCTGTTGGCGTCCGGAATCAGGGTCAGGGTGTAGAAGTGATCGTCCTCTTCCAAGCGAACACGGCCATCTTCGCGGGCCAACGGAGCCTTGTTCTTCGGGACACGTGCCTCGAAGAGCTCCTGGACTCGCGGCAGACCACCGGTAATGTCGCCACCGACACCACCCTGGTGGAACGTACGCATGGTCAGCTGGGTACCCGGCTCACCAATGGACTGTGCGGCGACGATACCGACAGCCTCTCCGATGTCGACCAGCTTGCCGGTCGCCATGGAGCGGCCGTAGCACTTGGCACAAACGCCGGTCGCGGTCGTACAGGTCAGAACCGAGCGAACCTTAACTTCCTTGACACCGTGCGACAGAGCCAGGGTGATGTGGGAATCGCTCAAGTCGGTGCCAACCTCGACCAGGACGTTGCCATCCTTGTCAGTGATGTCCGCAGCCAGGACACGGGCAATCGCGGCGGTCTCGACGTACTTGGCGCGACGAATCTCGCCAGTCGGGTTGCCGGATGCGTCCAGGACGTCCTCGCCGATCTCGACGACGACGCCGTCCGTCGTGCCACAGTCCTCTTCACGGACGATGACGTCCTGCGCAACGTCGACCAGACGACGGGTCAGGTAACCCGAGTCTGCGGTACGCAGCGCGGTATCGGCCAGGCCCTTACGGGAACCGTGCGAGTTGTTGAAGTACTCGAGGACCGAGAGGCCTTCACGGAAGGAGGTCTTAATCGGACGGGTGATGTACTCACCACGCGGGTTCGTAACCATGCCCTTCATGCCGGCCAGAGAGTGAATCTGGCCCATGTTACCGGCAGCACCGGACTTAACGATCATCGGAATCGGGTTGTCATCCGGGTATAGAGCCTCGACCTTTTCACCGACCTCGGCGGTAGCGGCCTTCCACAGGTTAACCAGCGACTCGTGACGCTCAGCGGCGGAGAGCTTACCGCGGCGGAACTTCTTCTCCACCGTGGCGGCCTTCTCTTCGTAGCCGTTAAGAATCTCGCGCTTGTTCGGGAGAACCAGAACGTCGGACATAGCGATGGTGACGCCCGAACGGGTAGCCCAGTAGAAACCAGCATCCTTCAGCTTGTCAACGGTCTGCGCGACGGTAATCATCGGGTACTTCGCAGCGAGGTCGTTGATGATGGCAGCCTGCGGCTTCTTCGCCATGACACCCTCGACGTACGGGTAGTTCCACGGCAGCAGCTCGTTGAACATGACGCGGCCCAGGGTGGTCTTAGCCAACCAGGTCTCGCCCTTGTTCCAGCCATCCGGGAACTGCTCGGCCTCAATGTCGGCCGGCGGACGCAGGTGGCTGATGCGCACCTTAATCGGGCTCTGCAGGCCAATTGCACCGCGGTCGTAGGCCATGATGGCCTCGGCCGGAGTCGAGTAGATTCCGGACTCCGGTGCATCGGCGGACGCGTCCTTATGAGTGCCCGGAAGCTCCGGCTTCTCCAGGGTCAAGAAGTACAGACCCGTGACCATATCCAGACGCGGCATAGCCAGCGGCTTACCAGATGCCGGGGACAGGATGTTGTTCGAGGACAACATCAGGATGCGGGCCTCAGCCTGAGCCTCGGAGGACAGCGGCAGGTGAACTGCCATCTGGTCACCGTCGAAGTCAGCGTTGAACGCCTCACAGGCCAGCGGGTGCAGCTGGATAGCCTTACCCTCGACCAGGATCGGCTCGAACGCCTGAATACCCAGGCGGTGCAGCGTAGGCGCACGGTTCAGCAGAACCGGGTGGCCGGTAATGACATCTTCGAGGACGTCCCACACCTCGGGGCGCTGACGCTCGACCATGCGCTTTGCGGATTTAATGTTCTGCGCGTAGCTCTTGGCTACAAGCTCCTTCATCACGAACGGCTTGAACAGCTCGAGAGCCATCAGCTTCGGCAGACCACACTGGTGCAGCTTCAGCTGCGGGCCGACGATAATAACCGAACGGCCGGAGTAGTCGACACGCTTACCGAGCAGGTTCTGACGGAAACGACCCTGCTTACCCTTGAGCAGGTCGCTCAGGGACTTCAGCGGGCGGTTGCCCGGGCCGGTAACCGGACGGCCGCGGCGGCCGTTGTCGAACAGTGCGTCAACGGACTCCTGCAGCATGCGCTTCTCGTTGTTGACGATGATCTCCGGAGCGCCGAGGTCAATCATGCGCTTCAGGCGGTTGTTGCGGTTGATGACGCGACGGTAGAGATCGTTCAGGTCAGAGGTCGCGAAGCGGCCGCCATCGAGCTGAACCATCGGGCGCAGCTCCGGCGGAATAACCGGGATGCAGTCGAGAACCATAGCGGCCGGATCGTTGCCGGACTGCAAGAACGCAGTGACGACCTTCAGGCGCTTCAGCGCTCGCATCTTCTTCTGGCCCTTGCCATCGCGGATGATCTCTCGCAGCTCCTCCGCCTCTGCGGCGAGGTCGAAGTTGCGAATCAGGGTCTGAATAGCCTCAGCACCCATGCCGCCGGTGAAGTAATCCTCGTAGCGGTCGACGAGCTCGGTGTAAATACCCTCGTCGATAATCATCTGCTTCGGCTCGAGCTTGATGAAGGTGTTCCAAATCTCGTCGAGGCGGTCCAACTCGCGCTGGGCACGCTCGCGGATGTGGCGCATCTCGCGCTCGGCGGCGGACTGAACCTTCTTGCGGGCGTCAGCCTTCGCGCCGGCGGCTTCGAGCTCAGCGAGGTCCTCTTCCAGGGTCTGGGCACGCTCGGCCAGCTCCTGGTCGCGGTCGTCCTCAACCAGCTTCTTGTCGACGAGCATGTCGGCTTCCAGGGTCTCCTGGTCGTTGTGACGTGCTTCCTCATCGACGGAGGTGATGATGTTGGCAGCGAAGTAGATGATCTTTTCCAGATCCTTCGGAGCCAGGTCGAGCAGGTAGCCAAGGCGGGACGGAACGCCCTTGAAGTACCAGATGTGAGTGACCGGTGCGGCCAGCTCAATGTGGCCCATGCGCTCACGGCGAACCTTCGACTTGGTCACCTCAACGCCACAGCGCTCACAGATGATGCCCTTGAAGCGAACGCGCTTGTACTTGCCACAAGCACACTCCCAGTCACGGGTCGGGCCGAAGATACGCTCACAGAAAAGACCGTCCTTTTCCGGCTTCAGCGTACGGTAGTTGATCGTCTCGGGCTTCTTAACCTCACCGCGAGACCAGCGGCGGATGTCGTCGGCGGTTGCGAGCCCAATCCGGAGCTCGTCAAAGTTGTTGACGTCGAGCACCTGTTTTCCCTTTCCCTCCGCAGTGAATAATGCGGAAACCAATCTTCAGTTGCGGAGGTTTTTTACGTTTTAAGTGTTCTTTGGGTTCTATCGCGAGTTAGGGCTTTCCGAGCCCTGACTGACGCAGTTAACGCTTTCGTCGGAAAGCGGAGAAACTATGCGGAGTCAGCGTCGGAACGCTCGTCGCGGGACAGGTTAATGCCAAGGGACGCGGTCGCGTGGTCGAGTTCCTCGTCATCGGAGGAGCCCAACTCCACAGGAACGCCATCGGCCGAAAGGACCTCAACGTTCAGGCACAGCGACTGCAATTCCTTCAGAAGCACCTTGAACGACTCCGGAATACCCGGATCCGGAATGTTGTCGCCCTTCACGATTGCCTCGTAGACCTTCACACGGCCGACCACGTCATCCGACTTGATGGTCAGGAGCTCCTGCAGGGTGTAGGCGGCACCGTATGCCTGCATCGCCCACACCTCCATTTCGCCGAAGCGCTGGCCACCGAACTGGGCCTTACCACCGAGCGGCTGCTGGGTAATCATGGAGTACGGACCGGTGGAACGAGCGTGAATCTTCTCGTCGACCAAGTGGTGCAGCTTCAGCATGTACATGTAGCCAACAGACACCGGGAACGGGAACTTCTCGCCGGAACGACCGTCGAACAGGGTGGCCTTACCGTCAGCGTTGACCAGTACTTCGCCGTCGCGGTTCGGACGGGAAGAAGCCAGCAGACCTGCGAGCTCCTCGTTCTCAGCACCGTCGAACACCGGGGTGGCGACGAGAGAATCGGACGGCACATCGTAGAGATCGGCCGGGAGGCGCTTTGCCCACTCCGGGTCCCCCTCGATAGCCCAACCGGCCTTAGCCAGCCAGCCGAGATGAACTTCGAGGACCTGACCGATGTTCATACGACGCGGAACACCGTGAGTGTTCAGGATGACGTCGACTGGGGTACCGTCCGGCAGGAACGGCATGTCCTCCTGCGGCAGGATCTTGCCGATAACACCCTTGTTACCGTGGCGACCTGCCATCTTATCGCCGTCCTGAATCTTACGCTTCTGAGCGACGTAGACACGGACCATCTCGTTGACGCCGGGAGCCAGGTCGTCATCGTCGTCACGGGAGAAGACGCGGACACCGATGACCTTACCGGACTCGCCGTGCGGCACGCGCATAGAGGTATCGCGCACCTCACGGGATTTCTCGCCGAAGATGGCGCGCAGCAGGCGCTCCTCCGGAGTCAGCTCGGTCTCACCCTTCGGGGTGGTCTTTGCGACGAGGATGTCACCATCGCGGACGTCGGCGCCGATGCGGACGATGCCGCGGTCGTCGAGGTCTTTCAGCATCTCCTCGGATGCGTTCGGGATGTCGCGGGTGATCTCCTCCGGCCCCAGCTTGGTGTCGCGGGCGTCAATCTCGTGCTCCTCGATGTGGATCGAGGTGAGGATGTCCTGCTCAACCATGCGCTGGTTGAGGATGATGGCGTCCTCGTAGTTGTGCCCCTCCCACGGCATGAAGGCGACGAGCAGGTTCTTGCCCAGCGCCATTTCGCCGTTGTCAGTGCCCGGACCATCGGCGATGACCTGGCCGGCTTCGATGCGCTGTCCCTCGTCGACCAGCGGCTTCTGATTGTAGCAGGTGCCCTGGTTAGTGCGCTCGAACTTGCGCAGTAGGAAGGTGTGGCGCTGGCCCTCATCGTCCATGATTGTGATGAAGTCAGCGGAGACGGTCTCGACAACGCCGGCAGTCGGCGCGACGATGACATCGCCAGCGTCGTAAGCTGCGCGCAGCTCCATACCGGTACCAACGAACGGAGCCTCCGAGCGCAGTAGCGGCACTGCCTGGCGCTGCATGTTCGCGCCCATGAGGGCACGGTTAGCGTCGTCGTGCTCGAGGAACGGAATCATCGCGGTTGCGACCGACACCATCTGGCGCGGGGAAACGTCCAGGTAGTCAACCTCGTCGGCGCGAACCGATTCGACGTCACCACCCTTCTTACGGACAGACAGGGTGTCCTGGACGAAGTGGCCATTCTCGTCGATAGGGGTGTTCGCCTGCGCGACGACGTAGCGGTCCTCTTCGTCAGCGGTGAGGTAGTCGACCTCATCGGTAATCTGGCCGTTGACCACGCGGCGGTAAGGAGTCTCAATGAACCCGAAGGGATTTACGCGCGCGTAGCAGGACAGCGAACCAATCAGGCCAATGTTCGGACCTTCCGGGGTCTCAATCGGGCACATACGGCCGTAGTGGGACGGGTGAACGTCACGGACTTCAAGACCTGCACGGTCACGGGTCAGGCCGCCCGGCCCCAGGGCCGACAGACGGCGCTTATGGGTCAGGCCAGACAGGGAGTTGTTCTGATCCATGAACTGGGACAACTGCGAAGTACCGAAGAACTCGCGGATAGCTGCCGAGACCGGACGCACGTTAATCAGGGTGGTCGGCTGGATCGACTCAACGTCCTGAGTGGTCATGCGTTCGCGTACGACGCGCTCCATGCGCGACAGGCCGACGCGGACCTGATTCTGAATCAACTCGCCAACGGTACGCAAGCGGCGGTTACCGAAGTGGTCAATGTCGTCGACCTCGACCGGAACCTCGACCCCATCGGGGGAGGTCATGGTCTTCTCTCCATCGTGCAGGCGTACGAGGTACTCGATGGTGGTGGCGATGTCCTGCTCTGTCAGCACCATCTCACCGGTGGCGTCCCCGCCGAGCCCCAGCTTGCGGTTAACCTTATAACGACCAACCTTAGCCAGGTCGTAGCGCTTCGGCTTGAAGAAGTTATTCTCCAGCAGAGCGAGAGCGGACTCACGTGTCGGCGGCTCACCCGGGCGCTGCTTACGGTAAATCTCAAGCAGGGCCTCATCGGTGTTGGCCACACCGTCCTTCTCCAAAGTGGTCATCATAATCTCGGAGAAGCCAAAGCGTTCCTTAATCTCCTCCGCAGTCCAGCCGAAGGCCTTCAGTAGAACAGTCACAGGCTGGCGACGCTTGCGGTCGATACGAACGCCGACGGTATCCCGCTTGTCAACGTCAAACTCGAGCCAAGCGCCACGGGACGGAATGATTTTCACAGAGTGCAGCGGGCGCTCAGTGGACTTATCGATGGACTCATCGAAGTACACGCCCGGGGAACGCACAAGCTGAGAGACGACGACACGCTCGGTGCCATTGACGATAAACGTGCCCTTGTCAGTCATCATCGGGAAGTCACCGATGAAGACGGTCTGGCTCTTAATTTCACCAGTCTCGCGGTTGGTGAATTCCGCGGTGACGTACAGCGGAGCCGAGTAGTTGATGTCCTTATCCTTGGACTCATCCACAGTGTTCTTCACCGAGTCGAACCAGGGGTCCGACAATGTCAGAGACATTTTCTGGGAGTAGTCCTCGATCGGAGAGAGCTCTTCAAGAATATCTTCAAGACCGCTGGTGACCCGTACGCCCTCACCTAGCTCCTCCTGACGACGCGCGCGCCATTCAGGGGAGCCCACGAGCCATGCGAAAGACTCACGTTGCAGGTCTAGCAGACCAGGAACCGCAATCGGTTCCTGAATCTTTGCAAACGAGTACCTCTTCGAAGCTCCGGGAATACCGGTTACTGCCTTGGTCTGGCGGGAGACTGCCAAGATGCGTCCTTCCAGCACCTCACGCGGTGAGGCACACCGGCAACCGGTGGTGTGCCCCGCCCGCTTGGTTTTACGCGATTGAAATATTGCAGGAATTATTCTGTTGCGCACCGGGATACTTTGCGTCTAACCTGTGGTCACACGCTCCGTTTCCCCTGCAGGTTGCGTCAAGACCACCCACAGCGTCACAGCAACCCCCCAGATTGATTACAAACTTCACCGCAGCTGAAATGTACGCCAAAAATAGCAAGACATCTCGCCCGCGGTAGAATTTTGCAACTTGAAGAGTTGACGATAAGTACACTAATTCCAGCGCAACGAGTTAGCTTATATCAACATCGCGCCCATGTCTAGACAATAGGGCCAATATCTCACTCGCCCGGGCGTGTTTCGGCCACTGGCCCACCTACCCGGCGTACACTTTTCCACCCGCACAGCAAGGTGCCGAGCAATGGATTGGGACACCTTCAGCGGCAGAGCATTTCGGGAAAAGAATCACACGCGCATTAATTCTGTACTTGTTACTGCGCCTGTTCTTCCACCACACCCTGCTGGGACGCTACAGACTGCTCTTTACGACGGCTCGAAGGTCGAACTACCCCAACAATCGAAATAAACATCAAAATCGCGCCGGAGGAAATCAACCCAATGGACCACGGCTGAAGACTTGGTGTCTTGAAAACTCTCAGTGCCCCAGCCAGCAAGCGCCTGGAATCCTCTTCCGACATCTGACCATCGAAGCGTAGATAAGTCATTATCGGCTCACCTTCGCGGGTCTCCCACCAGAGGTTAATATCTTCGGCTACGTCAACTACCGAGCCTGAATGCGGCTCTACCCACCAGTCACGGGTCCCTTCATATTGAAGAAAACCGGATTTATCATCGACCGATATCTGCGAAACATAGGAACGATATTTTTCCGCGAGATTCGTTTTCGAGATGGTCTGACGGAAGTGAAGAACCTTATTCCCGGCTCGGTCCTCCTCACCAACAAATGCCGCCGGCACTGAATCATGCATGAAGTCATCAAAAACCGGGTATTCCTTCTGCTCCGTACCGGAAGGGAATTTCACCCAATGTCCTTTAACGTCGACCGTGCGGGGAACCCCAGCCATACGATCGACCAAAGTAGCTGGTGCTAAGAATTCACCGCTAAGGCGGTCAATTGTGAAAGTCCAAATATTGGCATCAATCAACTCTGTTAGCGGATCTGTACCCGCGACTTCCGCGGGAAGCTCGCGCATTTCCGTCACGCCCACTCGTAGCGAAACCTTATCTGCATCGGCTGGCTGAATGAGTTCGCCGTGGAGCTGCCGACGCAGTGGAGCCACAACCTCTTCCCTCTTCCCCTCGGGCGTAAGTTTTGTCGACACCCCTTCGGCCGCCCGCATCGTGTAAGAGGTAGGAGGAACGTCGAGCGGCAGCTTCGGATCAGAGTTGATTACTTTCGGAAGCAAGACTCCAACAGCAATTAGAGCTGCCCCCAACCCTAGGAGCAGGATGGAGGCGATTCGCGAGCGTGAAAGCATATGGAATACTTTACAGCCTTGCGTTTGTGAACCCGGTATTAATGCCCGATT
Source organism: Corynebacterium lactis RW2-5 (assembly GCF_001274895.1). Taxonomy (NCBI): domain Bacteria; kingdom Bacillati; phylum Actinomycetota; class Actinomycetes; order Mycobacteriales; family Corynebacteriaceae; genus Corynebacterium; species Corynebacterium lactis. The sequence continues at coordinate 444,640 of NZ_CP006841.1, read as the reverse complement.
CAGTGAAAATATGCTTCGCTATTTGACAACCTAACTCGGGCTATTTACCTAGTCTTCCCATTCGTCGAAGCCATCGGACTTTCGAGAAGACATAAAGAACAATGTACCGCCCAGAATTCCCATTAGGCCGAGTCCAAGAAGTAAGCCTCCCAGCCAGCCAGTAGACGAAATCATGTCGCCGATTCGTTTGAAGAAACCTTTATCCTCTTCGACGGCTTCATAATTTTGCCCCGAATCACCTTGTGACTTAGATGATATTCGAGTACCTGGCTGTGGTGGCTTCTTTTTCGAAGTAGACGGTTGTGCAGCCGCTTTTGTCGAAGATTTATCCGCTGAGCGTCCTACCGACTTCGTAGGCGTTCCGCCACCTCCGCCCGCGACTCGAGTACCAGAGGCTCCGCTGGACGCAGCGGAATTCCCAGATGAAGAGCTAGCTCCAGAACTCCCTTTACCGATACTGGTCGGGTTTCCACCAGTCGACTTTGCTGCACTACCGTTACGACCATTTTGTGCAGAGTTCGTACCTTTCGAGTCCTTGGCTTCCTTGGAGCCACGTTGGGATGGCCGTTGAGAGCCGTTGTCCCGACCGGTAACTACCTTGCCAGGCTTTCGTGTTGGCCCATTAGGCCTTGACGGGCTGCCGGGGCCTTCATTGTTAGAACCCCGGTCCGGCTCCGAACATTCCTGTGTCCCCGGAGCACACTTAATGCTGCCTGGATCAATGTCTGCTACAGAGTTATCTTCCGCCTTCGGATCTTGCTCGGCTTTTTCTAGGGGATGGTCTCCCACGAGGAAGTATGATTCGAGATCTTGGTACTTCACCGAACCATCTTTTTCGGTCCACTCGTAGCGGAAGACAACACGGTAGACACCGCCTTGCGTAAACCAGAAGAACTGGTGGTCGTGAGATCGATTCGGGTAGTCGTAAGCAGCACTGAGGTCACGAGAGTCGAGTGCAACGACCGCCTTACCCAAAGGTTCATGCCCAGTAATCATGCTTCCCGGACCAGTGAACTCAGCGATACTCAAACGCACAGGCTGGCCTTCTGCCAGAGTTTCATATTCGACATGCTCGGTAGAAAAACCAAGCCACGGAGCATCATTAATGCTCACGTTACTCATCGGCAAGTAGTAACCACTCGCTGGGATGTTGCCCAGCTGCTCCTTCCAGGACTGCGGTAAATCTTTCTTCGTGGCAGCATCGCTCAGTGCGAAGGCAAAAGTACCAGAGTTCCGATATGTCCTGTTAGCCGGATTTTCATCATCGATGAGCACTGCGGAGCGTCCGTTGCTGTTATCAAGCAGTGCTAGGTCCATGTGCCCACTGCGGATGATGTGTGGCTTTTCCCCGCCCTTCCACCAGGTCTTAATTTCCTCGCTACCGTCAGATCCCTTCGCCGGTGGATTTTGCGGACGCGAAGGGTTACTCTTTGACGGAGCTTCAGTCTTTGGGGTCTTTGGCTTGCCGGTACCATTGCCACCGTTATTGCCCGATGGAGGCTTTACCGAATCCTTTTCTTTGGGGTTTTTATCTTTCGGGTTCTTCTCTTGGCCAGTAGAACCTGTATCGTCCGAGCCCTTGCCATCAGATGGATCGTTAGAATCCGGGGAACCGTCGCTATTTCCGGCATTGCTTCCAACAGGTCCCGGATCTTTCTTCACTTCCCTGAGGTTTACAGTAGTTCCCTTCGGCAGCCCAACTTCCTCATCTGTGCCAACTAGCCAGATGAGCTCGTCGGGAGTGCCAACCTCGCGCTCCCCATTCGTTTTATCTGCCCACGGTTGAATCTTGATGCGGTAGACGCCGGCTTCAGAGAAGGTCCAGTTGTAGTGACCATGAGAGCCTACCCGCCGAGGGAAACTCTTATTGCTACCCAGCTCACCTCCCAGGGTATCGCCTGGGCCGACGGAGATAATCTCCTCTGGGGTGTCAATATGCGTAAAGAAGATACTGAGTCGACCTGGCCCCTCAAAGTCGACTATGTCAAAGTTCATCTGACCGTTTTTGAAGTCTTTTGGCACATTTCCGTCGAGCTCATGCGTCGGGTCGAAGGCGCCGATTCCAGCAAAAATAGGTCGCTTATCAAAGTCGACCTGCTGAGGCGCGTACCACAGCACTTGCCCCGGCTCGCCGAGGAAGGAATATGCAGGCTCTTTCGGGACAACGATTTTCGAAATCTGCTCGCCTTGCTCGTAGCCAAAGAACCTCGACCCCTGGCTCGCATCCGGGGCCAGACGTGCACAAACAGAGTCAAGAGAGACTACGTCTTGACCATCGACAAACATCGTGGTCAGCTGGCTACCTTCCTCAAGCTGCTGGTTGCGGGTGCCGTAAATTGGGTCAGCATGTTCCTGGTAGATTAGCTTCCGCCCAGCGCAGGCGTGCGTTTGTCCAGTTCGAGTATCTTTCTGGTCGCTGGCCAAAGTGACAAGATTATCGGAGGGGCGCAATTTCTTATGTCCGGACGCAGTGGCCTGCACTTTCTTTTCGGACTTATCTGAATCAGGAGCTGCTATCGCCCCTGATGCCCCTACGGATACAGCGAGGAAAGCGACCGCTACAGCAGAAGTCAACCTCTTAACAAAACGCATTCTATCTCTGTTTTTCATTCTGTTTTCCTTATTTAGAAATGGTTATCCAACCTCAGACATTGCCCATTAATTCATTGAGGGCACTCTGCTGAAACGCTCCACGAGCACCCCTCTTCGCGGGGCGAAAAGCCAACATAGGAAAAATATTCCGGTCGCCACAAGAACAATTGTGGCCCCGGTGGGCACATCAATTGCCCAGGACAGATAAAGGCCAATTACCGATGACAGTATTCCGATGCCGACTGATACAGCCATCATCGTCGACAGGCGGTCTGTAAGCAGTCGCGCGGACGCTGCGGGAGTCACCAGAAGAGCAAGTACTAAGATGTTGCCGATTGTGCGAACTGAAACAACTACTGCACACGTCACTGATAGATAAAGGAAGAGGTCCAGAGCGAAAACGGGGAGTCTTTGTGCCATCGCGGTCTCTCGATCAAGAGATACCGCAACGAGTTCCTTATTCAGACCCAAGAGCAATGCCGTAATAATAGTTCCCAGGACAAAGGCAACGACTATTTCAGTATCCGATACTCCGGCAATCGAACCGAAAAGAAAGTTTGTTAGCGACGCCGTATAACCATCGATCTGCGAAATAATCACCAGGCCAAACGCAAATGCGCCAGCGAAGAACACTCCAATTAACGTGTCCTCTTTCACTCTTCGTCGTTGTGAAAATACCGCAATGAGTACAGCGACAACGATTCCCGCAACAGCCCCGCCGACAATTACAGATGTTTGCAGCGCAAAGGCCACGGCGATACCTGGGAATACGGAGTGGGCCACCGCGTCGCCTATGAAAGCCATACCGCGCAGTACGACATGAACTCCGACCACGCCACAGATAATGGCGCTGAGAATGGAAATCATAAGTGCCCGAGGCAGAAATCCGAGAGCCGGATTCATGAGATCTTGGAAAAAGTCAACGAGAGAAATCATTGCGCAGTCTCCTCAGCAGCGGCCATCTGCGTGTCAATACCGACAGACTTCAACAGTGGCGACTTCCTATGCACCTCAAAGGTTTCCATCCATGTCGTTACCATTGGTGGTTGCAGAAGATCTTCTGGCGTTCCGACCGCTCTAATAGACCTGCGCAGCAAGGCCACTCGATCACAAATATCCATTGCTTCGGGCAGGTTATGGGTCGACATCACAATGGAAACCCCACCATTCGTAAGGTCTTCGAAGAGACTCAAAAGCAGCTCCCAGCTAGGCATATCCAGGCCGGTAAAGGGCTCGTCGAGAAGCAATAGGTCCGGCGCTCCCGCCAGAGCGCGCGCCACTAACACGCGTTGCCGTTGACCTCCAGAAAGCTCGCCAATAGGACGATCTGCGAGGTTCGCTAACTGCACTTTTTCGAGAGCCTGCGCGACCGCTTCATAGTCAGCATCCTTGGCCGATCGAAACATCCCAATTTGCCGGGTTCTTCCACCTAACACCGTGTCATGGATATTAATGGGGTAATCCCAAGCAAATTCATGGCGCTGTGGCACATAGCCTATGCGATCAATGGATGCCTTTCCTGAGACCCCGGCCACCGAAATCCGTCCGCCGGAAATCGGTACGATGCCTAGAATTGAACGCAAAAGAGTCGTCTTCCCCGCACCGTTTGGACCGATTAGCCCTAGGAATTCACCACGCGCAACTTGCAAAGTTGCATCAGCCAAAACCTCACGGCCTGCGAGTTTCACCGTGACCTTATCTACATCCAATAGCCACGGTCGGGAATTTTGTTTTTCTGTCACTGGTCCCTACCGCCTCTATTCACTCTTCCGAGCCGCGGCTTTACGACGAGCGCTCGAGCGACGATTACGCAATCCGAGACCGATAAGGATTGCTGCAACTATAATCAGCCCGACAGATACCCACAGCACCACGGAAGATCCAGCGTTATTTGTCGAATCCTCAGTCTCACCGTCGTCCCCCACGACCAGCTCGCCTTCCCACTGTGCATTTGCAGCCGCATTCGGATCGGCATCTCCCACCGCAAAGCGCAAAATCGCGATGTCATTAATTGGGGTTCCATCGAGCTGGACTGCTTTGACATTCATCGCAACCAAATGCACTCCCGGCTCAGTGAAGACCCAGTTTGCGTGCGTGTGAGTGTTTAGGTCAACCCACGTCGATTGCTTTTGGGAAGAACCCGAATTCCACAACTGCTGAGCCTGGTCAAAGCCGCCATTTTGCAAAAAGACGCTAAATTGTCCCGGGCCTTGATGCCCCAAGAACTCAAACGTCACGCCACGGTCCACAGACTGAACCACTGACGGCGCCTGCGTGTTCCACCCCAACCATGGAACATCCTGCATTTGTGTCTGCGGCACTACCCACACTTTGTCACCTCCGGTTGCTCCGGTGAAGTCAAAATCACTTCCCTCTGGCAACACTTGGGTTGCACTTTCAGACAATCGGAAAACGATGTCGCGGGGGTCACGCCATACGGGGGAGTTTTCCCGATCATCTCGGACTAGGAACCTCATCGAGTCATCCAAGAAAACCGGTCCCATATCCGCGTGACCGTTATCGAAAACAACGGATTCGCCTTCCGGCGCTACTTTTTCATCGGCAGTAACGCTCTGCTGGAGCGAGGGATCATCAGAGCCTAACTGGTCACTTTGGGCATAAATTTCTTTCGAATTCGCGGATACGCTCTGTGAGAACGACAGTACTTCCGGAAGAGCCTCAGCCTCAGTGGGTACGAAAAAAATGCTTCCGATAGCGACAGTCAAAGTCACTGCAGCCGAGAGATTACGCTTTACAAAAGAGGAGTGATGTGCCGAAGAACGGGAACTGTATCCGGTGACCAATTTAATTTTCATGAAATGTTCTTTCTTTGATTTTTATCCGATAATTTCTTCAGTCTTGGCGATTGAGACATCGAGCCAGGCTATCGGCGTTGTAACGCATCATCTCTATGTACCCGGTGACTTCTTCCGAGAATGAGTCTCCGTAGATTCGGCACACCTGTACCCCCAAACGCTCGGCCGTCTCGGTGAGCACACCAGCGCGCCCTTCTAAAGAAGGCTCCAAAAACACAGCGGGAACCTGCAGGTTTTCCAATGTTCGAGTAAGAGTAACCATGTCGCGCGTCGATGGCTCTATTGAGGGATTAGGGGTAACAAAACCCGCAATATCAAGGTCATATGCCTTCCCCAGATAGGCGTAGCCATCGTGGGTCGTAACCAAGTGCCGACGCTCTCGCGGTATCGACGCAATCCGATTTCGCACATACGAATCCAGATCCAGAAGCTGATTGACTGCCCGATCTGCATTCGCGGTGTATTCAGATGCTCCTTTGGGATCTACCGCAATCATTTTGTCTCGGATCAACTGCAGATAGGCTATTGCATTTGAGACATTCTGCCACGCATGCGGATCAAGCTCCCCATGGACATGTTTGCCCAACACAGCCTGCGGCAGCATATAAGTATCAGTCCCCGGTCGCCCCAGGAAGCGGAACGCCGCTGATGCTGGAATCTCCTTAATCGCGGAATTTGGTACCTCAACTACGGCCTGCTCTGGGGGATAGGAATAATTAATCCTGGTATCCCCTTTTGCCGGGGCATCTCCTCGGATAAGGATTTTTCCTTCATCGAGGTCGACTGAGATATCTTGATGCCCTTCATTAAGGACATATTCCTTATCCTTGCCAGCCTCGGTTGGGCTTACCCCGACGGCAAATGTCACCGTCGTATCGCCTACTGGCTGTGGACGAGCCCCCTTTTCCGCGATAACCTGCGCCCGAAAATCGACCTCATAAATACCTGGCTGTGAAAATGCCCAGCTCATGTGGGTATGTGCATCGACAGGTAGGGTCGCAGTATCGCCCTTATAATTCGACTCTCGATCAAAGCCATCAGCAGAGTTTAGGTAGACCTCTGGTTCTCCGAAGGCTGTAGTCAGAAATGCTGCTACGTCTCCCGGCCCTCGTACACCAGTCGCCTGCAACTCAACTTCAGAGGTACGCGATGCGCCAAAGCTCTCCCCCGAGCCGGCTATGCGCATTCCCAGCCACACTGTATCGAGGGCAACATCCTCGACTAATTGAATGAGTTCCCCACCATATCGTGATGAATTCTCTGCCAGTGCTACGACAGGAGTACCCGGCCGAATCCCCTGCTCCACAACTCGAATGAGACTTGCCTGTTCGAGAAGTAGATTATTCGTAAATGCAATATCTGCGTATGCAATAGAGCGTAAATCGCGGAGAGTCGGCTCATAAGTGTGGGGGTCGCCCATAGGTGGGATAAGACCGGAAACGCGAGCGCGCTGCCCCGTGACCATCCGAGCTAGATCAGCGACGATTGGGGTTGTCGCCACCACATCGACAACGTTATCGCTAGCACTAGCTACTCCTGCCACGCCGTTAGGAGATGCAGTCGCGCAACCGCCTAAAGATACTACAGACACGGCGGCTACCACGCGGATTAAAAATCCGCGCACTAATCCATCACGCCGACCGATACGCACTGTTAATTTTCCCGTCGCGATCGATAGATCACTCCAGCGCCCATAACTGCGAGACCCAGAGCAAAAACGGCAATCACGACGTTCAGCGGTTCAAAACCGGTAACAGCGAGGGAACCCGCGTTTCCAGCACTCTTGCCACCGGCGCCCTGTGCGGAAGAGTTCCCGGCAGAACCTTGCCCTGAAGACCCACTACCGCCTGCAGAGGTACCCGAAGAATTCTCATTGGTAGATGCAGCTGAGGTTTCTTCTCCCGCAGGAGATGACCCGGCGCAGCCGATGGCAGGACCCAAATCGAAGTGGCCTTCATCTGCGTTTCCAGCGCCGCCGACATTGAAGTACAAGACGGTAGAACCTTCAACAGTATTGCCGTCATTTAGCGTGGCGGTCTGCTTAATACCCACCTGATATTCCCCAGGCGAGCTAAAAATCCAGTTAGGGTGCACATGGGTATTAGCGCCAATTGTGTGACTACCAGACCCTACACCACCTTCAACACGGAACCACTCTGTTCCGAATACTTGCCCCAAAGCACCGCCCTCAGCGACGACCAAATCTCCGGGGCCTGTGAAGGAGTTCACCTCCAACGTGACATCTCCGGTTGTCTCCGTAGCAAACGTCTCATGCTGAGTATTAGCACCAAGCCACGGCACTCCATTCATCTGTGCGGATTGGATCATCCACACATCCTGGTTAGCCATAATCGGCCCGATGTCAACAGGCGAAACAGTTTTCGCCGCATCTCCTACGCCGAAAGTTAGAGAAGTAGGATCAACCCACTGAGCGGGAACAGATCGGTCGTCCTTAACCATCGGGTATAGGGCTTTCTCACAAGCTAAGGACGCGGATGCCCCCTCTTGCGCCAAAACCATCGAGGCCGAGGAATAAGGTCCTGCATACACTGCCGGAGAAGCTGCTGCAGCCTGGGAAACCACCGCCGGGGAACAGGCCAAACACAGAGTCGCTCCCATGATTCCCACGCGACGCCCCATATGCCGTAGTACTTGTCGATTACGGTTCCCCTTCAGGCGCATCGGATCTTTCGCCTGAATACGTGATAGGGAATCCAGGTCGCCGTGATTCCCCTTACCACAAACGCTATTGTTCAACGCATTCCTCTTCTATTATACAAGGACAAGAAAATTAATTTTTCTCAGACCTTACTTATACACCCTCGTGAAAACCATTTTCAATTTAGGCCACATATGAGGGTATTCGAGAGGAATGCTGATACCACAGCAAAACCGCCGGCTTTCGGGAAAACCCTTAAACCGACGGTTTCAACAGTTGATAGTCGTAGGCAACTACCGAAGTTTTGCCAGACTGGTGAATTACTTGAGGGAGACCTTTGCGCCAGCCTCTTCCAGCTTGGTCTTAGCAGCCTCAGCGTCATCCTTGGAAGCACCCTCCAGGATAGCCTTCGGAGCACCCTCAACGAGCTCCTTAGCTTCCTTCAGGCCCAGGCCGGAGACGATCTCGCGGACAGCCTTGATGACACCAATCTTCTTGGCGCCAGCGTCTTCCAGAACGACGTCAAACTCGTCCTTCTCCTCAGCAGCAGCCTCGCCGCCAGCGGCGCCTGCAGCAGCAACAGCAACCGGAGCAGCGGCGGTAACGTCGAACTCCTCCTCGAAAGCCTTCTTGAACTCGGTCAGCTCAACGAGGGTCATCTCCTTGAAAGCCTCGAGCAGTTCCTCAGTGGTGTACTTAGCCATGGGTATTCTCCTATGAGTGTGGTGCGGCCTCCCCACGGGACATACCTGGGGTCGAAGCCGTCTAAGTGATATTTAAAAAGTTGTTCGCGTGGATCGCGAGCCGAACTCGATTTACTTCTTTTCCTCGAGAGCCGCAGCGAGGCGGGCAACCGAGGAGGTCGGAGCGTCGAGCAGGCCAGCGACGTTCGCCAGAACGCCGTTGAAGGCACCAGCCAGCTTTGCCAGCGTGGTCTCGCGGTTATCCATATCCGCAAGAGCCTCGAACTGCGTTGCGTCCATTGCAACGCCGTCCATGTAGCCGCCCTTGACCACGAGGTTCTTGTTGTCACCGGCGAACTTCTTGATCGCCTTAGCCGCATCCACAGCCTCGCCCTTGATGAAGGCGACTGCAGTCGGGCCGTTCAGGTGCTCATCAAGACCCTCAACTCCCGCCTCAGCGGCGGCGAGCTTGATCATGGTGTTCTTGGCGACGGAGTACTTAACATCTGCGCCAAGCGCACGACGCAGTTCGGTAATCTCCGCAACGGACAGGCCGCGGTACTCGGTCAGCACGATAGCGTTGGACTCTTCGACGTCCTGCTTCAGCGCTGCAACTGCTGCGATCTTCTCAGCGTTTGCTGCCATGTGTACTCTCGCCTCCTTCCTGGTCTTTGCAATTTTCCGCCAGTTAGATTCAGAAAGGATCTGCGCTACATACGACAAACGCCCCAATCCTCGCATAAAGGATGGGGCGCCAAAGTACTTAATAGCATCAGGCTCGGTCAAAATCTCGAACCTGCGCTTTCGCGCTTCCAAGTCCTCCTGCGTGGGCCGCCAGCGTAAAAACGCCGAACCTTCAACCCGAATTAACGGATAACCGACGGTCTTCGGTGAAACTTGAGTGCCAGCCCTTACGAGCCGGTCAAACTTCGTGTAGGTACTTTATACGACAGTCGAGCAATTAACCAAATCCGCCCGTTCAATACTTCGGTGCGAGTGTTCCAAACCTCGCCCTTAATTACCCCATATGCAGGTCTAATCACTGAAAATGCGCCGGTCCGGTTTCCCCGAAACGCAGGTCGCGTTCGCGTGCCTGCACGATCTGCTCGAGCTCTGCGAAGTAGTCAATCAGCTCTCCGTCGGCAAGCCACATGACACGATCTGCATAGTCCAGTACCACGCGCACCATATCGTCCGGATGGGCGTCCAGCGCGGCCGCGCCCAACACATCAACGGTCAGGGATAACGCCAGCTGAATCGCCGGCGGCACGATGGAGCGCTGGCACCGCGCAACCACATCGCGCAGCTCTACCGCCTCCATCCGAGCAATAATCCGCAACAGGCGAATCACTACGACCTGCGCGGCCCGCACGCGCAGGGCCTCGCCTTCTGTCATGCCAATCCACGGTATCGAGTCCGCAATATTACGCTCCAGGACACTCGCAACATGCTCGTCCTCGCCGAGACCAGTCAGGACTTCCCCGAGCAGCGTCTGCCCCGCAACACGCAAGCAGGGCATATCATAGGCGTCATCCCCCAGGGAATCCAGGTAGGAGATCAGCTGTGGCTCGATAATTCCGGAGCCGTCGTCGAGCTGCGCTAGGCGCTCAAGCTCGCCCAGCGCCTCTCGCTCGCAGTCAACCTCGGATGGAAAGTGCATAGTCGCGATTCTAGGGAACCCCACCCCGACGTGAGTGACTTTCTCACTAATTTGCACCATGAAAATTCTGTTAAAGCAGCGCAGGAGTTTTTCTCTTCGCTTGCCGACGCCTTCCCCGCCTCCTACCGGGCACGAAAAAAGAGGCCCTGCCCCGGGAAATATCGGGGAGCATGACCTCTTATTTGATTCGGCAATTCAGGCCGCCTACGCGGCCCTTTAAACCGCAGCGCCAGATTAGGCCTCGGAGCTGGTGTAGTTCTTGATGACGGAAGCGTCAACCGGGATGCCCGGGCCGTTGGTGGCGGAGATGGTGACCTTCTTCAGGTACTTACCCTTCGCAGCGGACGGCTTCAGACGCAGCAGCTCGTCGATGAGAGCGCCGTAGTTCTCGGCCAGCTTCTCAGCGTCGAAGGAAGCCTTACCGATGATTGCCTGCAGGTTGGCAGCCTTGTCAACGCGGAAGGAAATCTTACCGCCCTTGATCTCGGTGACAGCCTTGGCGACATCCGGGGTAACGGTGCCGGTCTTCGGGTTCGGCATCAGACCACGCGGGCCGAGGATACGAGCAACGCGACCGACCTTGGCCATCTGGTCCGGGGTAGCGATTGCAGCGTCGAAGTCGGTCCAGCCGCCCTGGATCTTCTCGATCAGTTCCTCGGAACCGACGAAGTCAGCGCCAGCTTCCTCAGCCTTGGTGGCGTTCTCGCCAGCGGCGAAGACAACGACGCGGACGGTCTTACCGGTGCCGTTCGGCAGGGAGACGGTGCCGCGGACGAGCTGGTCAGCCTTGCGCGGATCAACGCCCAGGCGGATAGCAACATCGACGGAAGCGTCGTAGTTCTTGGAGGAGGTCTCCTTGACCAGCTTTGCAGCCTCAATCGGGGAGTAAATGCGGCCAGCGTCGATCTTCTCGGCGGCGGCGCGGTAAGCCTTAGAGTTCTTGCTCATGAAAAATCCAATCTCAAAAAGATATTGAAAGGGTTGGAGTGTGGTGTGTCAGCGGGCCGAAGCTGGCCCTACCACGTGAAGTTTTTAACTTCGAGAGGAAATTACTTTGCACCCTCGACCGTGATGCCCATGGAGCGAGCGGTACCGGCGATGATGCGAGCGCCCATCTCGATGTCGTTTGCATTGAGGTCCGGCTTCTTCAGCTCGGCAATTTCCTTGCACTGCTCCCAGGTCACAGAACCGACCTTGTTGGTGTGCGGAACGCCGGAGCCCTTCTGGATGCCAGCGGCCTTCAGCAGCAGCTTCGCAGCCGGCGGGGTCTTCAGAACGAAGGTGAAGGAGCGGTCTTCGTAGACGGAGATTTCAACCGGAACGACGTTGCCACGCTGGTTCTCGGTTGCTGCGTTGTAAGCCTTGCAGAACTCCATGATGTTGACGCCATGGGCACCCAGTGCCGGGCCAACCGGCGGAGCCGGGTTAGCGGCACCAGCCTGGATCTGCAGCTTGATGATTGCAGAAAGCTTCTTCTTCGGAGCCATCGGTTTTACCTACTTCCTAGTTACCGGCGCACGCAGCCCCGATGAAAAGGCCACGCACCCCGTCCGGATGCCAACAATCGGGTCAGCCACCGGGGATACGAATTTACCGTGCATAGAAAAATGCACGCTTGGCTACGTTACCGCAGCTAAAGCGTGCATCAAAATCTTCACGTCCGGGCCCGTGGCCGTTGGCAAGCGAAAGGGCGCAAAAGCCTAGTTGAGCTTCTCGACCTCATCGATACCCAGCTCGACCGGGGTCTCGCGGCCGAAGATGGACACGAGCGCCTTCATGCGGCCGGTCTCCGGGTCAATCTCGGAGATGGTCGCGGCGACGGATGCGAACGGGCCGGAGAGGATGGTGACGGACTCGCCGACCTCGTAGTCGACGGCGACCGACTGCTTTTCGGCCTTCGGAGCTGCCGCAACAGCGAGCTCGCCGTCAGTCTGAGCGGTCTCACCGTTGTCGGCCGTGACGACCTCCTTCGGCATCAGGAACTTAGCGACCTCGCGGATCTTCACCTTGGAGGGCTGGCCCTCGCTACCGACGAAGGAGGTCACGCCCGGGGTGTCGCGAACGACGGACCAGGACGGGTCGTCGAGGCTCATGCGAACCAGCACGTAGCCCGGGAGCAGCTTGCGCTTGACAATCTTCTTCTTGCCGTCGTCCTTGCGCTCCTCGACCTCCTCGACCGGGACGATGACCTCGTGGATCTGCTCGTCCACACCCATGGTCTGGGCGCGCATCTCAAGGTTGGTCTTCACCTTGTTCTCGTAGCCCGAGTAGCACTGGATGATGTACCAATCGCCCGGACGGCGCTTCAGTTCGCGCTGGAACTCGCGCAGGCGCTTGCGGTAGTCCGCGTCAGCGTCGGCCGCGGCCTGAGCCTCAGCGTCGGTGGTCGCGTCGGCAGCGGTGGTGTCGGTTGCTTCAATAGCGACCTCTGCTGCGTCTGCTGCCGGGACATCAGCGACTTCGGTCGCGGTTGCGTCGGCGGTTGCGTCTGCGTTTGCGTCGGCGGCAGCAGCAAGGTCTGCCTGCGGCTCCTGAGCATCGGAGAAAATGTTCTGTGCGTCGTTCATTCTGTGCTAACCCCTCTTTGTTGAGAACTCTTAGGACCCGGGGCGGACGGGCCTGCAACGAATAATCCCGCCTTCCGTAACCCGGAGGCGGGATGAATAGCATCACTGACAAGTCAGTATAACCGATGCGAGAAAAAACGTGTCCACACGTAGCCGCCGAAGCGTTGTTAGGGGACCCGTTAAGGGCTTCGTCGGCAAGCAAAAGAGCTATTCCAGAAGCTCTTTTGCGGCACCGAAAACTGGCTAGGAGCCGAGCACCTGCTGGATGCCGAGACCAGCCAGGGTATCGACACCCCAGACCAGCACAACCATGACAATCAGGAACAGAATCACGACGATGCTGTAGGTGACCATCTGACGGGAAGTCGGCCAAATAACCTTTCGGAGCTCCTCGCCGACCTGCTTCAGGAAAATCAGCGGGTTCCGGGTGGACATCTCCCCCGTGTCCTTGGAACGAGCAGGCTTGGCCTTAACCGGGGCCTGAGCGCCGGTAGCCTGACGCTTACCCGTCGGACGAGCAGCCGCTGGGACGGTGTGCTTTTCCTCAGCCACGATTCTCCTCTTGAAATAAAAAATGAAAATCGGCAAAAGCTCCACGGGCTCTATCCGCAGTGGCTTTGACCGAAGTACAAGTCTATCTGAGTGTACACGCTATCAAAAAGAAAACCCGCCACCCGGCAAAGGCCTTGCTATAAGACCTCCGACCAGATGGCGGGTGCTTGCAGGGGCGACAGGACTCGAACCTGCAACCTGCGGTTTTGGAGACCGCTGCTCTACCAATTGAGCCACGCCCCTTCACTGCCGACCATTAGCCGACAATGCCCCACCTTATCGCATCAAATGCAGTTAAGGCGGGAAAACGAACTGATAGTCCGCAGTAGCGATGGGGGGGATCGAACCCCCGACCTCACGATTATGAGTCGTGCGCTCTCACCATCTGAGCTACATCGCCCCTATTCCCCATCCGGAAAAATGACCGGATAAAAGAACAGAGCCCCCTGACAGAATCGAACTGTCGACCTTTTCCTTACCATGGAAACGCTCTGCCGACTGAGCTAAGGGGGCATCAGCATCCTTCAAGACCAGTAGAACCAACCATAGGTTGTTTCCCTGTGCTCTCCGTGAAGCCTTGGATAGATTAACCTGAATACACAGATGAACACAACTCTGCAGGTGGCAGGACGTTTTCGCATTGGTTTTTGGGTGCGCTTTGGGGGTTTGCGTGGCGTTTAGGGTTAAGCGACAGGAGGGGATGCGGACGTTTTTTAGACAGTTTCAATCTCACGCTACATTGACTTTTCGGTATTCGACAATGCTCAAACCATCGAGGCTGATCTTGATTCGGTGATCGTTGTAGAACTCAATGTATGTCGCGATTGCTTCTTTGAGCTCTTGGGGGTTCTGCCAGGTTCTGCCGTAGTACATTTCGTTTTTCATTCGGCCGAAGAACCCCTCGCATGCTGCATTGCCGGGGCTACAACCCTTCTTCGACATCGAGCGAGGTATTCCGAACTTCTCGGTCATACTTCGCCAGCTGCTGCCTCGATAATGTGCTCCGCGGTCTGAGTGAATCACCAAGGAGCCATCCATTGCCGGCTTTTCGGTTGCGATTGCTGCGTACAAGGTTTCTTCTGCTCACTCCATGGTGGGATGAACACTTGTTTTTGCTGCCACGACCTTGCCGTCAAAACAGTCGATGATGGCAGACAGGTACACGCGACCTTAGTTAGTAGCGAAAACACTGATGTCAGTCAGCCACAACCGATTTGGATGCTCAGCATGAAAATTGCGGTTGCCCAGGTTAGGTGGTGCAGGAGAAATTTCCCCTTGATAGCTGGAGTAACGCCACTTTCGTTTCGGCAACCAGGGACGAATTCCCTCTTCGGGCATGAGACGGCGGACGACCTTCTCACTGATAACGAGCCCACGATGGCGCAGTTCCCACCAAAGTCGGCCATAGCCGTAGGTGTTATTCGACTCAGAACTAATCTCATGAAGCATTTCGCGGATATGCGCGTGCGTATCCGGAGCAAATCGCTGTTGGAGTTGGTAGTAGAAGCTTGATGCCGCAAGATCAATAGCAGCAAGCAGCATAGATAACGGAAACTCGCCGCGTAACGCGTCAACCACTTCAGCCTTGTGCTTATTGCTGAGCTGACCCGGGATGACGCTGACGTCTTTTTTACAAGCTCGAGCTCCTTTTCCAAAACAGCCTTGTCAACGAGCAGTTGCGCCATGTGCTTTTCAATTCTGCAGGATCATCGGCTAATGATTTCTCGAATGCTGCTCGGGTGGGCATGCGAGTGTGCTCTTTGCGTTCTCTGTTCGACATCAAACCCCATTTTCCCTCTTCACAGTGGCGTTGTGCCCAAGAATAGACACTCATCTTTGAGCGCAGCCCGCATTCCACAGCAATGTCAGCTGGCCTCCAACCAGCGTTGAAGAGCTCAACAGCACGAAGCTTGACCTCAAACGGGTAGCGGGTCAATGTATTTGACTGTTTGCGGGGGTCGACCAGGTTTGGCGGGTTCACGCAACCATTTGTACAGCGTCCATCGCCCTGGATAACCAAGTTCACGGACGGCCTTGGTCACCGATTGAGTGCGCTTGTAAACCTGCAGAGCTCTGCGTCGCTGCTCCTTGGTGTATGAGCGGTTCATGATGGAATCCTCCAAGATTCCGTCCGCATCCCCTTCTGTCGTTTAACCCTTAAGTTATCCCCCGACCCCGAAATCAACACCATCGCTTGACCACATAAGCCGCCGATCCTCACCCACATTCAGCGCGTAGCTGAAAGATCGACACGAAGGATTCCGCTTATGAAGCTCAAGAAGTCCGTGCTGGCTCTGTCCACCGCCACCGCCGTCACCATCTCCGGCATCGCCGTCGCCGGCACAGAGGAGATGAAGTCCGTCACCACGAACCACAACGACAAGGGCGACAAGGGCTCGTCCAGCGATATCGCCCCCGAGGAGCCCCGCCGACCAGAAGTAAGTTTCCATCTCATAGGCGGAGCCTGTGCCACAGCAGAAGCCCCCCGCTGAAGCCACTCCCCGAATATCGCAACATGCACAGCATCCATCACATGGAGAGAAAAACTTTGATTAGCGTTACCTTATTCATATAAGCTAACACTCGTCGCCACCATTGCAACCGATCCAGATCGGCACCACAAGGCGCACAGGCCGATCTCCTGCAACAGCTCTTCGCTACTCGGCCCGGCCCCAAGGAGGAATCCATAGCTTCCCTCATCCACCCCCCTCGATTCCGTACCCGTTTCCCTTCAAGGCGCCTTGTAAGCTTTGTGGCACTTGCCATACTGCTCTGCGCCAGCACGATCCTGAGCGTCATGATCGGATCTCGGCCCAT
The DNA here is from genome assembly GCF_001274895.1 of Corynebacterium lactis RW2-5. Lineage (NCBI taxonomy): Bacteria > Bacillati > Actinomycetota > Actinomycetes > Mycobacteriales > Corynebacteriaceae > Corynebacterium > Corynebacterium lactis. The sequence continues at coordinate 428,294 of NZ_CP006841.1, read as the reverse complement.
CCCCACGGCAGAAGTCGCCTCAGTCTTCCAAAACCTCTCCACCGTTTTCACGCATACTGACGCCTTAAACGTGAATCAGAGAATCATCGTCGAACTGCGCATTCCCCGGACTCTGCTTGGTCTTGTTGCTGGAGCCGCACTGGGCATATCGGGCGCATTGATTCAAGGACACACACGCAATCCTCTCGCCGACACAGGAATCTTAGGCATTAATTACGGAGCAGCCCTCGCTGTTGTCATCAGTTTTAGCCTGTTTAGCGTCACCTCCGCGTGGGCCACAAGCCTGTGGGCATTTATTGGCGCCATCATCGCGACAATGGCGGTATTCGGACTCGCATCTGTCGGCGGTGGCTTCTCGACCCCACTAACCCTCGTGCTTGGTGGCGCCGCTCTGTCAGCTGTCCTCAGTGCCATCATCAGCGGAATCATTCTCACGAATGACGCGAGCCTGGATCACATGCGCTTCTGGACAATCGGCTCCATAGCGGGCCGCGATCTCTCTGTTTTCTTGGGTGTTCTCCCCTTTATCGCTGTAGGCATCATTGCTGCGTGCGCTACTGCACCACAGCTCAACCTCCTCAACCTTGGCGATGACATCGCCGCGGGACTGGGAGTCAATACTCAGCGTGCCCGTCTTGTAGGCATGGCCCTCATCGCCCTTCTGGCCGGCGCAGCAACCGCAGCCGCCGGTCCGATTACCTTCATTGGGCTTACCGTTCCACACATCGTTCGTGCCTTCACCGGACCCGACTATCGGTGGATTATCCCCTTTTCTGCTCTGTCTGGGGCAATCATGTTGTTGACCGCCGACATCGTGGGGCGTATCATCGCCCGCCCCGGGGAGCTGCAAGTGGGCATCGTGCTCGCCTTCGTGGGCGCCCCATTCTTTATGGCCCTTGTTTATCGACGCCGGATGGTGTCCATCTCATGAGTACCTCATTTACCCGCACCTCTCAGGCTGTGGTTCCCGGCCGTCCACAATTCCGCGTGGGCCCTTTCACCTGCGTATGGCGACCACGCGCATTGTGCGTGTCACTGCTATTACTCACATCAATTGCCGTGCTCGGGACTTTTTCCATCGGATTAGGCGAATTCCCAATTTCGGCTCCCCGCGTGCTCGAGGTCATTTTCACAGACCACGGGTCCCGCATCGAACGGCTCGTAGTGTGGGAGTGGCGCATGCCACGGACGGTGACCGCGATTGCAGTCGGCTGCGCGCTAGGCCTCTCGGGTGCGCTCACTCAGTCCGTCACCCGAAATGCATTAGCCAGCCCAGATATTCTAGGTTTCACTGCCGGCGCATCCGCAGCGGCCGTCACCGTCATAACACTAGGATCCGGCGCCACCGGTTTTCTAGCATGGCTGAGCGGCATTGGAATACCCTTAGCAGCCCTTTTTGGTGCGATCATCACAGCTGCAGTCATGTGGATGCTGACGTGGAAGCACGCGACTGATTCCTTCCGCCTCGTTCTCTTCGGCCTCATTATCTCTGCCATCTTGACGTCATATATGAACTTCTTGATGATCCGTGCAGACTTGCGAGATGCCTCCACTGCTCAGCTCTGGCTCACAGGATCACTTGCCTCCGCGCAATGGTCGAAAACCTGGCCCGTCGTTGTGACCGTGCTCCTGTTGGCCCCACCTCTAGCGTGGATCAGTCATCAACTCTTGGTGACAGTGTTGGGCCCCAACCTGTCCCGCGCCCTGGGGCAAAATATTCGAGGCGTACAGATCGCACTGCTTGGTACGGCAGTCGCTCTTGCCGCCATAGCAGTGTCGGTGGCAGGCCCCATTGGATTCGTTGCTTTCGTCGCGCCCCAATTGGCCCTTCGCCTATGCGATTCCTCCGCTCCTCCCCTTCTGGCGTCCGCACTCACCGGAGCCGCTCTGTTGTTATTGGCAGACATGGCCACCCAATCGCTCTTACCAGTTGAACTACCCGTAGGCATTCTCACTTCTGCTATCGGCGGAGCGTTCCTTATCTATCTACTTATTCAACGCAATCGAAAGAACTCAATCCAATGAGCCATCTACTCCACACCGATAAACCCAATGTCAACACGGCACCATCTCTGCTTCCACACCCCAGCATGACTGCCCGCGGACTGATAGTGGGATATGAGGAACGCACTGTCATTGACAATCTCGACGTAGACCTCCTCGTCGGAGAGATAACGACCATTATCGGAGCAAACGGTAGTGGTAAGTCAACACTACTTAGGGCAATGTCTCAGCTCATCCCCAAAAGGGCTGGCGAGGTCTACGTCAATGGCACCAACATTTCCACGATGAAGCGCAAAGATATCGCGCAAACCATCGGTATCCTCCCCCAGACTCCGCTAGCCCCAGAGGGTATTAGAGTCGCAGATCTCGTTTCCAGAGGCCGTCACCCTCACCAATCATGGATGCGCCAATGGTCCTCCACGGATGAGCATGAGGTTCGCCAGGCACTTGAGCTCACCGGCTCTTTGGAACTGGCGGAACGCACTTTGGATTCCTTGTCCGGAGGTCAGCGGCAACGCGTGTGGATTTCGATGGTTTTGGCTCAAAACACAGATATCCTCTTCCTCGACGAACCCACTACCTACCTTGATCTGGCAACGTCAGTAGAGATTTTGGAGCTCGTCCAGAAGTTGCGTCGAAAATTGAACCGAACCGTCGCGATGGTGCTTCACGATCTCAACTTGGCAATCCGCTACAGCGACAACCTCATCGTGATGAAAAATGGTGAAATTCTGGCCAGTGGACATCCGGTGGACGTGATTTCTCCTAAAATCCTGCACGAGGCTTTTGCTCTCAACGCCTTGGTCATCACCGACCCAGTTACTGGCGGCCCCTTGGTCGTCCCCCATTAACCCTTTGAATGAGGGAAGATAAGCACAGGTAGACATGTTTAAAAGAAAGAGGGTGGCTCATTGCCACCCTCTCAATGTCTTTTCCAGAGTTAGCCTCAGACCATCGTCTAGAGCTAGCCTCAGGAACGCACGCTAGCGTGTGGCGTCCGCCAAAGGCTTCTCGATGTTATCCAGCACATAATCCAAGCTGAGAACTGTCTGCCATCCGAAGGCCTTTTCCAAGTCCTTTTCTAGGTAGACACTCGCTCCGCCCTTGACAGCGCGGAGCTTGGATACAATCGGATCCTCGGTCACGGAAGCCTTGCCCTTCTTCGGGGAATAGGACAACTGATCCCAGATCAGAACATCTGAATCCACGAGGTCAGCGTTCTCCTTCGACACCTCACCGTAGAACTTACCCTTCGTGATGCCGGCATATGCTGGGTTGATCTTGAAGCCCAGCTGCGTGAAGAAACGACTCCGTGGATCGCCTTCAGAGAAAACGGCCAGCTTTTCCTCTTCGATTGTTGCAACGCCCAGCTCTTTATTTGCCCATTCTGGGTGACGCTTCTTCAATGCGTCGAATTTGTCTTTGACTTTCTGAACCTGACGCTTGGCTTCTTCAGGCTTACCCACTGCTCGGCCAATTTGCTCTGTGGTGACATCCCACGGTTGTTGCAGTTCTTCGTATTTGCCCTGTTGGACGACAACTGGCGCAATCTTGGACAGCTTCTTGTAGGTGTCCTCGTCGATATCGGAGTACACGGCCACGATGAGGTCAGGATTGTCCTTGGCAATGGCTTCGGCGTTGACTTCCGAATCCTTGTCGATACGCGGCTGATTGCCTTCGATCTTCTTGTTTGACCAGTTTCCAGCAGCCTGGCCGTCCGGCGTCATCCCATCCCAGTACTTCACTGACACTGGAGTGACTCCCAACGCCAGCAATGCGTCCTGATCGGTGTAGCCGAGAGACACCACCCGCTTGGGCGCTTCCTTAATCTCTGTAGCGCCATACCTGTGTTCGATGGTGGTGGGGAATGCCCCTTGTTCCGCCTCAGCTGCATGAGACTCCTGTGCCTTACTGTCCTGTTCATTGCTCGAACACGCGGCAACGGTTGCGCCTAAGGTCAGCACCACAGCGGCACTAGCGATAATTTTCTTAATGGTCATTCTTTCTCCGTGAGAACGGGTGGATTTCACAGCACGCGACTATGGCTATCCACAGTGGGAAGGGGTTACACCTTAGGTTCGATATATCCTGCTCTGTGCCCGAAGAATTCAGTTGCTAGAAGCTCAGATCCGTCGTCGAGGCGAACCCGGTCAAGCACAATGGCCGGTGCAGGGGCGTATGCACGATGAGCACCGCAGACCACCGCGATTCCTCCCTCGCAAGGGACGGTCACTCGACCAGGGGCGCCCCCAAATCGGCCACGAGATACATGTGCAGCGAGGACACGAATCCGCTGGCCCCGAAACTCAAAAAATGCGTTCGGGTACGGATCTGATTGTGCTCTCACCAGCAGAGCGATATCTTCCGCAGGTTGGGTGAAATCTATGCGAGATTCCTGCTCGTCACGCTTATGGAAATAGGTGGCACGGTTGGGATCTTGAGGCTGCGCCTGAACGCGCCCTTCGGCAACATCATTCAACGCCCGCTTAACCAGTGGTTCGATGAGGTCAATGGTCTTAAGAACCAAATCTGTCGTGGTGTCCTCTGGTCCCACCGGAATCGCGTGCTGGGCAACGATAGGCCCACCATCCAGAATTTCATTCATCTCATGCACCGTGACACCAACATGGGTCTCGCGGTTCAGCAGTGCCCACAAGATAGGAGAGAATCCCGCATATTCAGGAAGCAGCCCATCATGGACATTCAGCGCACCATGCCGAGGCACGCTAAAAATCTCTGGAGGTAACCAAGTTCGCCAGTTATTCGCCACGATGATGTCTGGAGCGGCAGTCCGCAATGCGTCGATAACGTCATCTCCCACCCGCTCAGTAACACAGACTGGGAGACCGTTTTCTATGGCGAGTTCCTCAACCGAGTCAGCCCACATTTGCTCGTAGGGATGATCGCTTGTCGGATGCGTAACTACTAGAACCACTTGATGACCAGCATTGATAACCGCAGACAGTGTCCGATGTCCCCATGACTGAAAGCCAAAAACAGCAACTCGCATGTCGGAAATGTTAGCTTAGTCTTACCTATGTCGTCAACGATGAAAGTAAGCTTCCTGTGCCTCGAAACAACGACGCAACCACCGTTCACCATCTGTCCGTACCACCCCATGCCAGCTCCGTAGTTTTTGTGGACCCCTACCGAGCCGATATTCCCCTGTGCCCCTCAGAATCCACCGTAGAGGTACACGTCCCCGAAGACGTTGAAGTCACCTACGGATTCCACCTTGATGACCGCGCGATTCCAGATCCACACAACCACGACGGGGCAGGTCCCCATTCCAGCATTCTCTCTGCTGATAGCGTCAATCGAGATCTCTGGCCATCTCGCCCCTCACACGCCATCGCCGAACTCCCAGGCCGCCGCCTGCGCTTGGAGCAAAGCATCTTCCACAGGCGCTGTACTGCCCGTTTCGACGATCGTGCCGCAGAAATCACCGCTGTGTTCCTCGACGGCGATGACTGGATTCATCTTCACGACCTCACCACCGCACTAGACCTTGCCGTACACTCAGGCTCGCTACCCGAAATCAATCGACTCTTTCTGCCCGCCGCCAAAAACCGACGCGAAGAATACATCTCCGAACACTGCGCCCACGCCCTCGCCACGCAAATACCTCAGGTCATCGGAAACAGCGAAATGATCATCGTAGGCCAGAGCCTCGGCGGCTTGGCCGCCCTCCGAGCCGGCATTCTTTCTGCAGAAGAACAACCATCCGCCGTCCGGGGTGTCCTCGCCCAATCCCCCGCGGTGTGGTGGTCAGCAGATCAACCGGAGACAGACCTCACCAAAGGCCCCGCCGGCGGTTCGGTAGCCGCAGCCCTAAGGGAACAAAGACTCTGTGACCCCGGCCAGGAATCGACCTCCCACGTATCCCCTCAGCGGCCACGCATCATCGTCACTGCTGGAGCCGAGGAGCCCCTCATGCATCGTCATGTAGACACCGTTGCAACCGAACTCACCCGCAGCGGTTTTCACACATCCAACCTTCGCACGCCGGGAGGGCACGATCCAGCGACGTGGAGACACCACATTATCCCTTCACTCCGCGAACTTATGGGCTAGAGGAGAATCCCGCAATCAAGACTGCACACCTCCTTCCACACGCTTCGCGACGCGCTCGACGGTTCTCAGTGCATAGAACTCACGCACTCCCACAGACACGCCCCATTCTCCGCGAAGCAAAGCGCAGAGCTTAATCACCGCCATGGAATGCCCGCCGAGGTCAAAGTAGTCAACATCCGCGGGCACTTCTTCCGGCTCAATATCCAGAGACTCCGCGAACAGTTCTGCCACCACTGCTTCAACCTCGCCGACAGGTTCACGTCCCTGTTCTGCAATACGATCGCCGGACCCGAGCGCAGCGAAGTCCGCCTTGCCGTTGGATGTCATTGGGATTTCTTCCACAATCGACCATCGCTCCGGAATCATATAGCTCGGGAGTTCTTCCCGCAGTGCCATTCGGATGGCGGTAAGGAAACCCTTTTTCGTCGTCGGATTCGAACCACACACGCTCGGGGCGACGACATGGCACGCCAAAGCGGTGCTGCCGGACACGTCAACGGAACCCGTCACACATTGGAGAATTCTAGAGTCTGCGCTCCGCATCACGGCAGCCGAGACATCACCTGGGTCCACTCGGTGGCCGCGAATCTTCACTTGATCGTCACTTCTACCGAGGTATTCATAGAGACCATCTGCTCGCAACCGCACTATATCTCCGGTGCGATACATGCGCTCGCCAGGAGCTCCCCATGGACAGGCGACCATTGAGCTCGCGGTTCGTGCAGGCAGCCCGAAGTATTCACTCGCAAGGCCGCTCCCAGCTAAGTACAATTCTCCCGCCATTCCATGGGAAACCGGACGCAACCACGTATCTAACACGAACGCGGCAGTACGGTCGACGGGCTTGCCAATGACGGGCAAGGCGCTCTCATCGGTACCTGCTCCCAGTGCGTTGATGGTGTATTCGGTAGGACCATAAAGGTTATATCCACGTACACCTTCGGCATTGCGCAGCGCATTCCACAGGTTTTGCGAGACGGCCTCGCCGCCCAGCAGTACCACCCGCGGGCGGTGCTGGCCGGCTTGGAACATGCCCTCAGCAATCAACTGTTCGGCAACTGTTGGGGTGACATTGATAACGTCCACCTGATGTTCGTGGATTGCTTCAACCATGGACGTTGCATCGCGCCTTAAGTCTTCGGAGAAGATGCGCACTTCATGCCCCTCGGTAAGCCAGAAGAGCTCTTCCCACGACATGTCGAACGCGAAACTGATCGCATGCGCGATCCGCAGGACCTGTCCATCTCTCGCTGCTGGTGCGAAGATTTTTCGACGGTGATTGTCCAACATATTTTGCAGTCCACGATGCTGAATAACCACTCCCTTCGGTTTGCCCGTCGAACCCGATGTGTACATCAGGTAAGCATCGTCATCAGGTGTTGCTACAGGTGAGGTAAAAGCGGCTGCAGAATTCATCGTGGTGACATCGATGCAAAGCTCATCGCCCAGCCGCTCCATTCGCATCTTCGAGCCTGGATCCACCAGCACGAGCGCAGGTCGGCTGTCTTCGAGGATTGCTTGAAGGCGCCCATCCGGATGAGTGAGGTCGAGCGGAACATAGCGAACTCCCGCCCATAGAGCACCGAGAAGAGCAATGACGGAATGAGCGGAGCGCTCCACCGCGATGGCGACGGTATCGCCTCGGCTCACTTCGTGGATCCTTAGGTTTCGGACTAGATCGGAGCAACGCCCCACGACATCGCGGAAGGTCCACTGTTGGGAGCTGTCCACGATGGCCACATTCTCGGGAAAGCGCCGTGCTGTATCCGCAAGCTCGTGCACGATCGTGCGTTCAATCCCTTCACCTTGCTGCCAGGATACAATTTGCGACTGTGCGTCCGATGCCCCGATTGAACCACTGTGCACTTGCGAGCTGGGCGAAGTCAACTGGGCAAGGGGAATATCAGCCCGGTCGACGTACGCTCGAAGAATACTCGTCACTGTCTCCAATACTGATGCTGCGAGGTCTTCATCGACAAGATCCTGACGAAACTCCAACTTGATACCCAAATGTGTTCCAGGAGTAAACACCCACGTCAAGGGGAAGTGTGTGGAGTCTTCAGCGCGTTCTCGCACCACGCCATGTCGCGAACGCAGTTCGGCAGCCGCATCAAGGTCGAGAAAATTCTGCACCACGACCATCGAGTCGAATAGCGCTTCCACGCCTAATTGTTTCTGAATGGCACCCAGATCCGCGGCATCGTGTTCCATATCCTCGATACGCTGGATATGAACATCGTTGACCAACTGCTCCAATGTGTGTTCGGGACGTGTGGTGACCCGAATCGGCACTGTGTTGAGTAGCACTCCCACCACATCTGATGCTGCTGAGTCCTTCAACGCATCGCGTCCGCTCACGGATTGACCAAACACAACGTCTGGGTCGCCTGTGGCCTGGCCGAGAGCCACAGCAACGGCGGCGTTAACGACCGAGGTTAAAGTCACCCCGCACGTTCGGATCGTGCTACTGAGTGCGTCAGTCATGTCTTCATCGAGTTCAGCAAAAAGTTGTCGCGGCAACTCACACACTGACGGCTCGAGGGGCAGCGCAGCAGCGCGAGGAGCGATGATCGTGGGCTGGGACAAGGTCCTCAATCGCTGTGCCCAATAGTGGCTATCGGTCTGCTCCTTGGTTTCATCAACGGTGTCCTGCAGGACATCCACAATGTTTGGCTGAGCAGCCACGACTTCGTTGTTTTCTCTGCTTCCTTCCGGCCCAGACCGCGCGGTCAACCTTTCCAGGAAGGTACGCAACATCGTTGTTCTCGACCAGCCATCAACCAGGATCAAGTGATAGGTAAGTAGCAGCGTATCGCCCTGTTGCTCGCCGGTGGCGGGAATAATCTTCGCTTTCGCCAAAGGCGCACGGGTGAGGTCCACACCTGCGCGGCGATCTGCGTACATGATGGTTTCTACATCGCCCTCAATCACCTCGACGGGCAGATTTATTCCGCGCCCGGACCACGGCAATGTTTGCTCCGGAAGGCCGGAATAATTGGTGCGGAAGGACGCTCCCATGGCCGGATGCACCGTGACTGTATCTTGGAACGCCTCTACCACGGCGTCCGCGTCCAGCTTTCGGTTGAACGTCAACATTGTTTGCGCCACATAGGCACCGGGGGAAGAGACTGAAGACTGGAACCATATTCCGCGTTGCAACACGCTCAGTGGAGCCTTTCGCCCCGTTGTGATCTCCGCGTGGCTGACGAGCTCACACAATTCTTGGGCCACGTCGTTGATAGCAGCCTCCAGGCATGCCGCCGAGATCAATGATCCGATCACCGCTAGGTCCATGTGCAACTGCTGGTCGCTGGCCCACACGTCGGTTTCCACGAGGTAGTTCGTCCATGTGCATGCAGGATCCCGAGGAACGCTGAGGACCGTATCTGTCTCTCCACGCCCAAGGTAGTTGACCAGGATTTGTGCTCCTCGCGAGTGCAATTCTGCGCCCTGAGGGTGGGTGTAACGAATCCCTTGATAGGTGCGGCGATCCGGTGCCTTGCCTTGTTCATGGTTCCTTCGCATCTCAGCAGCAACACGCGCCGCATGCGCTACATCGGTAAGAGGAAGCGTCACGGGAGAAATCGTGGTGAACCAACCGATGGTTCGAGCACAATCCCGATCCTCCGGACGACCATGCCCCTCCACATCAACGGCCCACAGTGGCACATCATCATCGCTAGGCAGGTTGATACCCATGATGCGTGCGACGGCAACGGTGACGACAGCAGTGACGAGATCTTGCACTTCCACGCCCATGACAGCAGGCGCAATATCCTGCATGATTCTCGCCGTGTTACCTCCAATTGTCACCGTTGTTGTCTCAACGAGATCCGCGCTCCACTGATTCACTCCTTCAACTGGACGTGGGACGGACGCCACCGCGGTCCAATGGTCGAGATCTGGAGAAGACACAGCGTGTGCGTCGATAAGCTCACGCTGCGTAAGAGCTCTATAGCTGAACTTCTCACGCAAAACTTTCCGCCCAGCTACCGCATCTCGCAGATCATCTTCCACAATGATCCAACTAGCGCTGTCAATGACAGCATGATGTGCAACAGCCTTCACATAGCCATCCACGCATCCCAGAACGAGAGTGCGACCACGCTCTAAATCAATGTGCTCAATCAACGTGTCGATGCTCAGGGTGGGAAGCACCAGCGGACCTACTTCCTCTCCTTGCTTGTGTACGGAGGAATCTGCAGGTTCTGGAATGACAAAGCGGGCGCTCGCACGCTGTGCTTCTGCTTGTTCAGCTGCACGATGCGTCTCCACTTGAGCCCGAAGTATGGGGTGAGCTTCAGCCACCAGCTGCACAGCCTGCCGGAGTTGCTCCACGCCCACCGGCCCCAGATCTAGCCGATGAGCCTGAACAAAACGATCGCTCATTCCCAAACCCAATTGCCTGCGCAGCATCGCCGAAGCGGGAAATGCACCAGCTTGCTCTGCCGGGTCGGTACTCTTTTGATAGGCAATATTCATTTGCTCGTCGGTATTCGTGTGATTCTGCTTATTCACCGAACGCACCCGTTCGCCGAGCTTGGCTTCCACACGTTCGGCGATCAACCGTGGTGTACGCCCGAGAAAGAAGTCCCGTGGGGTCACGCTTAATTCCGCCCGCGCCAACACATGAGTAACGCGAATCGCAAGGATGCTGTCTCCACCCAAGCGGAAGAAATCTGAGTCAGCATCCACCTGCTCTGGATCGAGCCGAAGGGCTTCTGCAATTGCGCGCGCAATCATCTCCACTGTGTCCGAAGAATCTGTCTGTTTCGGCTGTTCCACGTCCTCTCCGAGGAGCTCAACAACAGCTCTGTCATCTCTCTTTCCATTAATCGTTTGCGGCATTTCAGCTCTCACTGCAAAACGTTGCGGAACCATGTATGCAGGTAACGCCTTTCGTGCTTTCGCAGCCGCTCGAGCGATCACTGCGTTGGCGTCCTCCCGAGGATCTACGATCAACAGCGCCCCCGCAACCTGGCCCTCCGGGGTCTCAACGATGACCACAGCGGCCTCACGTACGCCCGGTACTGCCTCCAACGCAGCTTCAATCTCTCCCCGCTCTACCCGGTAGCCGCGCAACTGGACCTGCCGATCCGCACGGCCCACATAATCGAGATGCCCATTGCTCAACACAGTCGCCAGATCATTGCTGCAATACATCCGACTTCCATCGCCCGTGAAAGGATCGGCAACGAAGCGCGAGGCTGTCATCCCCGGCAACCCCATATAGCCAGCAGTGACCTGCGAGCCGGACACGTAAATGATTCCCGTCTCGCCTGCTCTCACCGGCTGCAAGTTGTTGTCCAAGACATAGACTCGTAACCCATCCATTGGATGTCCGATGGGACATTTCGGCTCCCCGGTATCCACGGAACATTCATGTGCCGTGACGTGCACCGTAGTCTCCGTAATGCCGTACATGTTGATAAAGCGAATACGCGGATGCGCAGCGCAATAAGATGCTGCGGTCTTAGCCTCCAAGGATTCACCACCGAATACCACTACGCGCACAGCGGATTGAGCACCGAGGTAGGGCTCGAGCGAGGAGAAGCTCGTCGGTGTCTGACTAAGTATCGTCACCCCCTGCTCCTGCAATACACGGCCCGCATCTTCCGGAGAGCGCATTAAAGCGTAGGGCATCACCACTGCGTGCCCACCAGAGCTAAACGCGCCCCACAACTCCCACACAGAAAAATCGAATGCGAAGCTGTGGCTAATCGACCACACGTCCTGCTTCGAAAACTCCACATGGCTTCGGGCATTCTGCAACATACTCACGACGTTTGCGTGAGTGACTGCCACTCCCTTGGGGCGTCCAGTGGATCCGGACGTGTAAATCACATAGGCAATATCGTCTTCAGCGGCTCTTACGGCCACACGTTCTTTTGTGTTTCTCGACGCCACCGCGCCAGTCAACGGAACCCGTGGCTGGGATTCTTGGTGCATCGCCTCCTCAGAAGCGACTATGACTGGACAATCCACCATTTGGTCGAGCGTTTCTCGTGCAGAGGGAGTCACGATGACGGCGTCGGGCTGGCAGGAATCCACAATGAGCTCGATCCGATCCTGCGGGGACAGCGAGTCCACGGGGATAAAGGTTCCTCCAGAAAGAGCGGTGGCAACAATGGCTGCCACCTGCCAGACATCCCGGTCCAAGAGCAGGACCACACGGGGCTTGTCCACCCGAACGCGTCTTTCCAGCTCAGCAAGCAAACACTGCGCTTTGTCATCCAGCTGTTTATACGTCCACTGCTGCGCTGCACCACTATCATCCACGCAGGACAGGGCGATGCGATCATTGAAGTGCTCAGTGTTGCGTCGCCACAGGGAATCGAGGGTGAACGAGTCGGCCGCAGAAGAAGCAATGGAACCCAGCATCGTGGAAATCTCGCCCACCGTGGTCACCGACCCGGCCCTCGATAGGAGACTATCCACACTCTCGGCAAGCATCTGAGCTATCCGTTCCACACGAAGATCAGAAATCCGCTGCGGATCGTAGATCAGCCTTAGAGGATTGTCGGCAGAAGGATTCACTACAACAGACAAGGGGAAGTGTGGCACACCATTGTTTCGCACATCGGCCACAGTCAGAGGAGAACCAGGACAGTCCAGATCCTCAGCTGACAAGGGCACTTCCACCACCATGAGGGTGTCTAGCAGCTCACTGGCGTTCGTACCCATGTCGCGAGCGATATCACTCAGGCTGACATGCTGGACGTCACGTACCCGATTATTGTGCTGCATCATCGCGCGCAGCAGACTGGTGATGGGCAGCGTTGGATCAGCCTCACCCGGCGCGACGACCGGAATGGTGTTGAGCTGCATGCCTACGGCATCAGTCACTCCGGGCACGGGGATATCACGCCCCGATACTGACGTCGCAAAGACCACATCAGCTCCCGGTTCGCATCCAATGAGAGCGCGAAGGACCAGTCCCCATGCGGCATGCACCACATCGGGCACACCTACACCAGCCTCACGGGCACGCTGACTGAGCTGTGCCACCCGGGTGTCTCTGATGTCCAGCTCTCGGCGTTCCAAAGACTGTGACGCACCAGAGCACAACACTGTCGGGCGTGCATTGAACATTTCACTCCGCCAGATCCCCAGATCTTCCTCATGATCCCTGCGGGCGACCCACCGAACGCTCCCGGCGATTCCTGCCTGGGGATTGTATCGGGGAATTCGAGCATCATCGTCGCGGTAGATTTCTAAAATGTCTCGCAACATGATCGGCACGGACCAGCCATCGGCGACGAGGTGATGGACGGTTTGAATCACTGCAATGGGAGGCACACCAGATTCCTGTCCCGTGGTCTTTGGCGACACCATCGCCTGATCGACAGCATTCCCACTGGGAAGCAGGACTGTCCACCTCATCAATGGTTCAAGCAGACCATCCGCCGAAACTGGCTGCAACGCTATGCCCTGCGTTAGGTCTTCTGCAGCGATGGTCTCCGCGCGTTGCATGAGCCACTCACTGAGCTCATTTTCACCGAGGGTGTCCGGAACGGCTACGTCCACATAGTCGACGTGCATATTCTCAGCGATACCTGGGTCGATCACCGCGACCATATCTCCAGCACTTGTCTCCCATGGACGAGCGCTCAGCAAAGGGTGTCGCTGTACCAGTCGGCGAACTGCGCGAGTAAAGCGCTCCCTATCGAAAGTTTCCCTGCATTCCACATGGAGAACCTGTTGTTCCACATAGGAGCTGGCCGATTCATCAAACAATGCTTGGAAGTACATGCCGTGTTGCAGCGCAGTCAAAGGCAACACGTCCACAAGGTGCTTGGTACTCCGTGCGGTGATGTGGGCAAGGTCCTCAGCCGTGACGGGTGCAGGTTCCACATCCCCCTGCGACAACATGCGCACCTCAGACAGCGCGGCTACTTCTTGCAGTGCCGCATCCCAAGTCTCCAGCAGCTCATCGATTCTGTCTTGGGAAATTCTGCCATTAGCCCACGAGATGGTGGTGCGCAGTACGTACCCTTCATCGGTCTCTTCGGCAATCGCATTAAACTCCAGTTCCCGGACAAGCGGTTGCCGGGGATCGCGTCGTTCTCCAAGTTGTCCCGTAGTTTCCGCAGGCAAGAAGTCCCCAGCGCCAGTGGACACTCGTCCCAGATAGTTAAACAGCACCTGTGCCTGAGAATGAGTTTCCGCAGCATGGCCCAACCATGTTTGAGCTTGGTAGGGAACGCCATTGCCAGGAATGGCGTTAAGCTGGTCTTTTACTGCGTTGAGAGCGAGCGCCAGCGGAGGTGCGGAAGTATCGTGCGGCTCCTTCATGCCAGCACTGTCAAGTGCAGCGTCGGTGGGATCGATGAGTACGGGATAGAGGCAGGTAAACCAGCCGACAGTTCGTGAAAGGTCCGCTTCCCTGCCATGAGGACCTGGCACGTATCGGGTTTCACGCCCATGTCCCTCGAGTTCCACGAGGCTCCACGTCTGGCTGCTCCGGCGCCACCGCGCCAATGTCACACTCAGCGCGGTCAAGAGCACGGCATTAGCGCCGGTGCGAAATGCTTGAGGAACCTTCTGCAAGACCTCCTCGGTGGTCTGCACGGAAGTTTCATGGACGACACTGCGCTCATCCCTAACGGTCGCGGTTGTGCTAGCGCTGTCTGTCAGCGATGAAAGCTGGGGTTCGTGTAGAGGTTCGTCTACTTCAGGCAGTGTGGCGAGCGACGCGGAGGCCTGTTCTGCGAAACTCCCCCTATCCACCGCGCTTTGCAGGAGTTGTGACCATCGACGCAACGAGGTGCGCTCCGCGAGCAGCTCCTCGCCCCGGTAGGCAGCAGCAAGATCTTCACCGATAATGTCCCACGACACGCCATCAACCACGAGATGATGTGCCACAAGACGCAGCCTGCCGGGAATCAACCCCGCGACGAGCACCACGCCATGATCCGGATCCAGAAGGGACACCAACGCATCGGTATCCGTAGACCGCGCTAGGACGACTGCGCTTTCGCCCTTTGTATCAGGCAACTCTAGACGCAAGGGGTTCCGGTGTACGCGAGCTGTGAGCGCAGGGTGGGCATCCAGCACCTTGGAGATCATCTGTCGAGCCAACTGTTCATCCACGCAATCTGGAACAGCGAACTCCACAGACTGGATAAAGCCGTCGAAGTGTTGAGCTACGGAATCAAACCACCTCAGGATTGGCAATGAATCAACCTCGCCCACGGGATTATCGTCCGGGTCTTCTGCGCGTTTGCCGCGGTCTTCCGCCAAGCGGGCTAGCTGATGGGGCGTACGGGCAGTGAAAATATCCCCTACGCTCACCTCAATTCCACGCCGCCCGAGTGTTGAGAGCAACGTAATCGCTCTTAGGCTATCCCCACCGATGTCGAAGAAGTCAGTGTGAGCTCCGGAAGAGGGGATTTTCAGGGTTTCTGCCATCGCTTCTGCAATGAGCGCCACTGTCTCCCCATCGCGCTCAGCATCTGCTGGGCTGTCATTGGTCAACGTCCATGTTGGCTCTGGCAGTGCACGGCGATCGACTTTTCCGTTCACGGTCCGCGGCAGTTCGTCCAACACTGTGACGATCGCCGGCACCATGTACTCAGGCAGAAAATCAGCACACCAGTTTCTGATCGGCACAGCATCAGTGCCGAGTGCTGAGGCATCGGTGCTTGCTTTGTCCACCGTGACATAGCCGAGCAAACGGCCCTCGCGAGCGATAACACTTGCGGACTCCACTGCGGGATGACCGACGAGAGCTGATTCGACGTCCTCCAATTCCAAGCGCATCCCTCGGATTTTCACCTGGTTATCCGAACGGCCGACAAACTCCAACGATCCATCGTCTAGTCGTCGAACGAGGTCTCCTGTCCGGTACATCCGGCTTCCATCCGACGCAAACACATCAGCCACGAATCGACTGGCGGTCAGACCCGGAGCATTGATATAGCCCTCGGACAACAGGTAGCCGGCGACATAGAGCTCGCCAATTTCCTGGTGTGGAACCACTCGCAGGTTTTCGTCGAGTACATAAAGGCGACAATTCGGATTGGCCACACCGATACTTGTGTTCAGGCGGTCTTCATCACCGCGATAGATAACATGTGACACTCCGATAGTCGCTTCGGCCGGTCCATAACCGTGGTAGAGCGGAATCGCCAGCTGCCGACGAAAACGCTGAAACAGCGCTTGAGTGAGCATCTCTCCTCCGCACCACAGATGTCGCAAGCTCTCGAGGAGGTTGGTGTGCTCGGATTGCCAGAGCATGACGTCCAGAACGCTAGACACGAGGTAAGCAAATGTCACTTGCTCTTTATGTATAAGCCGGGCTAGGCGCGTGGGATCCTGTTCCACTCCAGGCTCAGCGACGACTACTCGCCCACCGCTGACCAAAGGCAGGAAGATCTCATTGATAGAAATGTCGAACGCGAGTGGGGCCTTGAAAAGCGAAGCATCGTCCTGACCGAAGACTAGGATCTGATCTCGCTGCCACAACAGACGCTCCACGATCGCACCGTGACGAATCATGGCGCCTTTGGGACGCCCGGTACTGCCCGACGTGAAGATGACATAAGCGACGTCGTCCTCAGAAGGCGGAGTGAATAGCTTCCTCGCCGACTCCACGCCTACTTCAGAGGAGTCTCCCACAACACAATTCGCCTCTGTGAGCACATATGCCAACCCGGCATCTCTGCTCACTGATTCCCTGCGAGATTCTGGCCAACTGGGGTCCAGAGGCACAAAGCTTCCACCAGCGAGAAGAACGGCAACAATGCCGACAATCATCTCTGCACTACGCGGGAGCGAAATACCGACACTCTCCCCGTCTCCGATGCCTTTGGCGCGCAGCTCCTTCGCGACCGACGTCGCGTGCGCAACAAGTTCGGAGTAGGTCAGCTTCAGATCTCCATGCACCACCGCGGGCGCCTCTGGGGTGCGCTCTGCGCGATCGAGCAGCAGGCTGATGAGATCAGGGCGGTCTCGGTCACGATCCGTTTGGTTCCACCGATACTGCTGTTCAATCCGCTCATTCTCGCTGGGGCCACCGACTGTAGCGAGACTGCGATCTGGAAATGCCAGCACATCACGCACAGTATTTTTCACGGCAGATTCGTTCAGCGCGCGCAATGAAGACTCATCCGCATGGCTCGGGAGGTTGATCTCAATATCCACGCTGATGTCACGAGTACCCGAGTCCTGAGGTTCGAGGGAACTGCGCGAGCCGCACATCTCTCCTTCAACTCGTATGCGCACTGAAGTGCGATTCCCCTCCACTCCCTCTACACATAGTTGACCGTGCTGACCTAGATCCCGGCTACCGAAACTTTCCTGCTCACGTAGGGTGAGCAATTCTAGGAAACGCTGGTCACCACGCAGTACATGCTGAACAGATTCTTGCTTCGGAGCAATGCAGTCGATGAACGCGACGTCAATGCCATCGTGGCCGACGGGATCCACTCGGCGACTCACCCAATAAAAGATTCCGAGGGCGAGCGCCAGCGCCAGGTTGTCATTTGTGGCAGCCGGCGATTCTTGGAGATAGCGGCGAAGCACGTCACTTTCATGCGTGCTCAGTTGAACATGCGTAGACAGAGGCTTGGTCACGGGGGCCCTTTCGAAGATGGGGAAATGCACGGCGAGCCCGGCAGGAGAGCCTGTTTAGGGATGACTAGAGGCTGCTCACGGCCAGGCGTGTTTTTGGCGTCATGGAAAAACTTGATCGTGGTGCCGATCCACGTGATGGTTCTCCCCACGTAGTTCCTTGGTCAGGGCATCTACGAGCTCTCCCGATCGGGTAGCGATATTCGACAACAAGGTGGACCCCAGCCCGTGGGTTGACTCGGTATTTCCTTGAACAAATAAACCAGGCACGCGCTGTCCATTGCGAGTGACGCCGTAGTCCCTCGTCACGCTGAATTCATCGCTACCGCTGTGGATGCCGTTAAGACCTCGCGAGCGAAAGCCAGTAGCGCAAACAACGACATCGAAGTTTTCCGTCACCACTTCGCCGGTGATTCGGTGCCGAATTTCGACGTCAACGCTGCCATCGGTCCGACTACGCGCGCCCAAGACCTCTGTGGCCCGGCGTAGGTCCAAGCGCTTACGCCCCGTCACGCTTTCCCGATACTGACGTTCATGCAATTCCTCGAGCAGCTCGGATTCAACGCACGCATAGTTGGTATAGCGATGACGAATCAACAGATCGCTGCGAACATCCTCTGGGGCTTCGAAGAAATCATCGACGGCAGCCGGATCAAAGACTCGGTTGGCAAAGGGACTGTCATCGGCGGGAATGAATCCGTAACTATTGAAGCTCGCGGTCACCGTACCGACGTGAGGACAATCATGGAAGTATCGAATGGTTTCTGCTGCGGATTGCCCTCCCCCGACCACGAGAACGCGGCGAAGATCCCACCCACTTTTGAGAAGTTGACGGCTTCGGGGAATCAGATCGATGTTGTGGAAGACTCGCTCAGTGTCAATGTCATCATGCTCAGCCCAGGCGGGCATTTTGCTCTCTAGACCGCGGGCAACCACAACATTCTTGCAGCGAATTGACACTTCTTGTCGCTGGCATTTTTCACCGGCATAATCCTGCAGCTTCTGCTGTGCGTGGACGATGAACCGGGCTCCGTCATCATCTGGCTCGACAAGAGCGTCAATTGAGGTCACGCTGGTGCTGTACAGCGTTTCCGCGACGATGCGATCGGCAATCCATCGCAGGTAGTCGGCAAATTCCACACGCTCTGGAGTGAAGGTTTGTCGGTTGATGAAATCAACCAGCCGACCCTTGTGATGAAGATAGTTAAGGAAGCTGAACCTGCTTTGAGGATTGCGTACGGTGACCAGATCCTTGAGAAAGCTAATCTGCATGTTGCTGCCTTTGAGGAGCATTCCGGGGTGCCATTGGAACTCTGAGTTCGCTTCTAAGAAGAGGACATCCAGTTCAGGGGCTTGCTCTTCTATGGCCACTGCGAGCCCTAGATTTCCGGGGCCAAGTCCAATCCCCACGATGTCGCGTACAGCATCTCCTTGGAAATCGCGCTCAGCATTAATCTGCGTTTGACGGGTGATGATGGTCACGTTGGCCTTTCTCTGAGTTCTGCCAACCACCTTGCTAAGGCGGGCACATATAAGGCAAGGCTAACCTACATGGAAAAGTCCAACAACCCCTCAGTGACTCCTTTTATCGACATCGCATTCACCCTACTAATGGCTTCACATGAGCTACTTTGCCTGCTACCGATTGAAATGCCCTACCCCCACAAAGGACAATCGTCGTCTGATGTCTGCGAATCACTTTCACCGCACGCGCCACCTTCATCGCTGTCACCGAATCCAGAGACGACAGAGGATCGACCATCACCAAAACCTCTGGATTTGCTAGCAAAGATCGTGCCAAACCAAGCCTTTGACGTTGACCTCCAGACAAATTACGCGCACCTTCGGTGAGCTCGAGATTCAGAACACTATCCCCTCCTTGAGACAACTCATCCAACCCCAATTCGCTCAAGACATGAAGGATGCGAACATCGTCTTCCACCCGGCCTGCATCATCTGCCGCCGAGCCTGCCCGCAAAACATCCCGCACGGTGGAACCAAAGATCACAGGATTTCTCGGCTCGGCCAGAATTCTAGCTCGCAAGTTCTTCACCGACAGCTCCCTAACATCCCGCCCCCGAACAAACACCTCCATCGGCGAAGAGGCGGGCGAAGTATCGTTCTGATGGTTTTTCATCGTCGGCTCCCCAGACACGAGGGCGTCGATAACCTCGTCTGCCCATCGAGCCGTGCACTGAACCGCTGTGAGGTGCCCTTCGGTGAACGTCACTTCGCCTGAACCATGAATCCGGATGGCTTCACCCTGCCCCCGTGCCGCGGGAACTGCATAACCTTCGCGGAGCTCAGGCGGAGGAGATACGCGTTGCAGCCTCCTCACCGAAGCCCGCGCCAGCCCAATGTAGCGGGGCATCCGGCTACATTGCCGCATTGGTTCCGCGATAAATTGCGAAAGCGCGACGACCGTGACCAATTCCCCTACTGTGACTTCCCCATACACGGCCCGATACCCCGCGTATAAACCGACCACGCTGAGCAAAAGCAGATTGCTTCCCACTGCCACAGCCTCATAGCCACCGCTGATCCAGGCGAGTCTTCGAGCGTCTGAATGCGCCCGTTCAGATCTCAGTGTGTATCCGTTGTAGGCAGGGTGCGCACCCGCCACCCCAGCGATGACCGGTAGCCCCTGCAGAATGTCCGTCATGCGCGCAGTCACGCGCGCCAATAGTGCTTGCTGCTGCTCAGCTCGTCGCTCAATAACTCGCGACATCCCCTGCAGCACCATCAACACCGTGGCACTCAAAACCAGAACTACCGCCCCAAGCGGAAGGTCAATGATCGCTAGAACAATCGTACAAAAGATCGTACCGAGGAGCGCGCTGATTCCCACTGGAACGATTTCAATGATATCCACCGCCTGGACAACATCCTCTCCCATCACTGTGGGCAGCTCTTGACGGGGGAGCTCATCTTTGTTCTGACCGTGCCCGCTATCACTGACAACACGTGCGACGAGCTTCTCCCTCAGATCGTAGGCAGTACGCGCAGAAGCGCTCTGCAAAGTTCGAAAACCAATTTGCCAGCTCAAAGACACAGTGGCTAGCGCTATTCCTAACGCTACGATGCCTACGAGTAGATTCCACACGCTGTCACTGGCAATGAGGTTGTGGGCTAACCAGCCCAGTAACACAGCGATCAGCGCTTCTGCCATCTGATAGATACTCAACAGGCCAGTGCACACTGCGATGAGCCGCTTATTGCTTGCAAGAAGTTGGCGCAAAGTCACCAGTGGAGAAGTAGGCATCGGCTGTTTCTCTTTAGACATTCCAAGCCGCCCACATGTCTGCATATGCCCCTCGCTGCCCAATTAATTCATCGTGGGAGCCAGTTTCAACAATTTCCCCTCGTTCCATCACCAGCACGCGATCGGCAGATCTGGCTTGGCTGAGTCGGTGCGCAATCACAATGGCGGTCCGGTCTCTCAACGCCGCATGTGCCGCATCCTCCAATGTCATGCCAAAAGGGTGAAGGCTTTCCTCCATGTCATTGGGCTCAGCATCACCTTCAGATGTCGATTCATCAAGAATTACGACGCCAGCCCGCGACAATGCCACTCTGGCCAATGCCATCCGTTGCGCTGCCACGGCGTCGATATGAAGTCCCCCCTCCCCCAGCATTGTGTCTAAGCCCTGTTTGTCTTCATGACGTAAAGAGGCGCACCACTGATCCGCGCCAGTGAGATGTAAGGCGTGCCAGATTTCAGCATCGCTGGCGGCCTCCTGCGCTAGCCGCAGGTTTTCTCTCACACTCATTGAGAAGACGTAATTTTCCTGCGCGGCAACGCAAAACATCCCACTGCGTTCCTCGTCGGACATGTCCACGACATCTCGACCATCGACGGTGATGACACCCCGTTCTGCAAGCTCCAGGGTTCCCGACAATATTCCGGCGACAGTCGACTTGCCAGCACCTGAACGACCTACGAGGCACACAGTTTGACCTGCTTCGACCGTAAAATCCAAGCCCTTCAACACTTTCGGGCCGTCCGAATATGAATAGTTCAGGCCTCGCACATCCAACACCGGAGCCTGCGTGGGGATTGATTGCTGGGATAGTGGACGCGGAGGGTCATGACGAACAAAGTGGGTGAGTCCCACGATGCGGGTCAACGCAGCTCCACTTCGCTGAAGCTCGTCAAAAGTGAAAAGAATTGTTCCAATGGGCACGAATTGACGGTGAAAGAGAATGAGAGCGGCAGCAATATCTCCCACTGATACTTCTCCATTCTTGAAAAGCAACCAGCCCACCACCGAGAGCGCGGAGAGTCCCATGAACTCGGCAAAATTCTCTCTACCAACCAAGCCCGAAAAGACCCTAAATGACGCGATAGAGGTATCACGCGATTCTGCCGCATGGTAGCTAATGACGCTTTTCCGGGCAGGGGCGAGGCGATGAGATCTCACGGTCCGAATACCATCAATTGCGCTTTGCAGCGATCCGATGACTCCGGACTCAAGCCTTCGCTGTCGCTGGTACAACGGCGCTGATCGAGGAAGATACCAACGCAACCCCAGATAATAGAAAGGGATGCCGGTGAGTCCAGCAAGGGCTAAGCGCCAATCGACACCAGCGATTCCCATGCTGGCCACGATGACCATCATTAAGGCGCTCAGCGTTGAGGGAACTGACTTGCGAGCGCTAGCCACCAGGACTGCGATGTCGGCGCCGACCCGACCCAAAATCTCACCGCGCCCAAACAGCGCAACTGTCGCCGGGGGAAGATTCAGCACGGATGCCACGGCCCGCTCGCGCAATCGAGCAACAACTCTAGCTATCGTGACCCCCGTATAAGCTTCGGCGAGGCCGGAAACTACTGCCGACCCGGCAATAGCCAGAGCCACCCAGAACATGACAAAACCAAAACCGGAAATGGCGTCGCCAGAGACGACCTCGTCGATCACCTGCGCCAACAGCAGAACCGGCAGCAAACTCAGCAGCGCACCGGCAAAAGTGAAAGTCACTGCAGCAGCTGATGACTTCCAATCCTTCCGCAGTATCGCACACACATCACGGCTCGCCTCGCGACGCGACGCCGTGGGGAGAACAACACTCAATTAATCCCTTGTCTTTCGGACCGGCTGTAACGTGGTCCATCGTTGTTCGATGTAAGCTAATGCGTCGCTGCGAGATACTCCGACGGGTTCACCTTCGTCAGAGTTTCCTAATGCCACACTCCATCCTGAAGGGACGGCGGCAAAGGTCGGCCAGAGGGAGTATTGCCCCTGGTCATTCACGAGGGCAAAAAACGTCCCTTCCTCATTATCAAAAGGGTTACTGGACACCACACACACTCCCTAGCCGAATGTCATCTATCTCTATCGCTCACCGACCGGTATAACGGAAAACTTCCACCGGAGTGAGCTTAGGTAAGCCTCAACTTACCATGCGCGTAGTAAGTTTGGGGGTCAACGACAAACTGGAGTTAGGGCTTAGTAAAGAAAAGTGGGTCTGCAAACCACGCGATAATAGCTCCCCACAAGCTATTGACCACACCATCCCACACGTCCAACCGCACCTATGCTAAACACCCAGCCGGTTGGATATGAGGAATGACCACCAACCGACCCCGATGCCCACTATGCAACCAGACCACAAAGAAAAACGGCACCACCAGCAAAGGAACAACCCGCTGGCGATGCACGCACTGCGGCCACTCCTTTACCCGCAGCACCCAAACACACAACAAAAACGCAGCCACCATGGCATGCTTCATTAACTGGGCAACCGGCACCCAATCAATGTCAGCCATTGCGGCCAAACACGGCGTGACACGACAAACCATGCATCATCGATTCCAGTGGTGCTGGTGGATCATCCCCACACCCACCATCGACACCTGGCGCATCCACGACCAAATCTTCCTCGACGCCACCTACCTCAAAAGCGGATGCCTCCTCATCGCCGCCAACGACACCCACGTCATCAACTGGACCTGGGCAAGAGGCGAAACCACCGCCGCCTACACCGAACTCATCCGACCCTTCGCCGCACCACTAATCGCAGTCATAGACGGCGGACAAGGAGCACAATCAGCAATCCACCACTGCTGGCCCGACACACGCATCCAACGCTGCCTCGTCCACGCCCAACGCGCCCATCCGACGCCACACCACCAGCCAACCCCGCACCGACGCCGGCAAAACCATCTACCACCTGGCCCTAAAACTCACCCGCATCACAGACCTTGACCAGGCAGCCAGATGGGTCACCCACCTCCACAACTTCGGCCACACCTACAAAGAGTGGATGAACGAGAAAACCACCACCCGCGACCCCGTCACCGGGGCATACACCAGGGTGTACACACACCAACGCGTACGAGCCGCCTACCAATCACTGCTGTCCCTACACCGCAGAAACCTACTGTTTACCTACCTGCAACCCGCACCAGAGACCATCGCCCCGGACCGGCTGGCCGCAACAACAAACAGCCTGGAAGGCGGCATCAACGCACCTATTAAAGAACTCGCTCGCAGGCACCGCGGCTTATCAACACCACATCAACGCACCGTAATTGATTGGTGGCTGTACCTACACACAGAAGTCCCTGACGATCCGATACGAATCGCCAGGGACCAACGATGGGGTCAAGACGCACTTACCACAGCAACAGACTTGATTGCCCACGACACCACAGCCACTACCAATGACATCGGTGCACCAGCAGAATACGACACCGCCATCGACACCGGCTACCAGCACAACCTCGGCATCCAAAAAGGTTGGGTCAGCTAACCTCGACACACCCGGGAAAGACACACATTTTGTCCTTTAACCCACTTTTGTCCTTTAACCCGCGAAAGCGCCCGTCAAAAAGACGGGCGCTTTCTTCCCTCAAAAGGAAAACTGTGCCAGATGATGGATTCGAACCAACGTAGGCAATGCCGACGGATTTACAATCCGCTCCCTTTGGCCGCTCGGGCAATCTGGCGTGCACTCTTAAACGGTGCGAATGGAATGCTACCCACTAAGCAACAAACTAAGCAAATCGGCTGGTCAGGAAGCATAAACTAAACGACAGCGGCACAACTCGGAAACGACGCACGCTAGAAACGACACGCGCTAGGATCAACGCACACTAAAAGCAACAATCGCCAAGCACGCCACAACTACACCGGCCGAGGCTTGAACTACCCCACACGCTCAACGGTGTAACGCGCCACCTGGCGCAAGGACTCCTTCGCCGCCCCATCGGGGAGCTCGGCAATGACCTGATCCGACTCCTCGAGCAACCCGCGGACCATGTCCAGCGCACGCTCAACGCCCTTGGTTTGCGCAAGGAGGTCGAGGGCCTCGTCGACAAGCGCATCATCGGTGATAGGGCCCACGAGAAGCTCGCGTAGGCGGGCGGCGGCGGGGCTGTCCTCCTGGAGGGCGTAGAGGACCGGCAGGGTGAACACGCCTTCGCGAAGATCCGTGCCCGGGGTCTTGCCGGACTGATCGGTGTTGGAGGAGATGTCGATGATGTCGTCGACAATCTGGAAGATGATGCCAATCAGCTCGCCGTAGCGGCGCAACGCGGCAGTGACGTTTTCGCTTGCTCCCGCGTGCAGCGCGCCGAGGTAGCCGGCCGACGCAATCAGTACGCCGGTCTTCTCCGAGATGACCTTGATGTAACGGTCGATACGCTGCTCAATCTGCAGATCGGAATCATCAAGACATTCGCGCATCTGGCCCGTGACCAGCACGCCGAAGGTCTCGGCGAAGTGGGCAACAGTCTCCGAACCCAGACGCGACAGAAGCCGGGACGCGGTGGCGAAGAGGTAGTCGCCCGCCAGAATCGCCACGGTATTGTCCCAGCGGGAGTTAGCGGAGTCGACACCGCGGCGCTTGTCGGCCTCGTCCATCACGTCGTCGTGATAGAGGGTCGCCAGGTGCGTCATCTCCAGCACGGTCGCGGCGGTGATGACGTTCTCGGACTTCGGGTTTTCACCGAATTGCGCGGCCAGCATTGTAAACATGGGGCGGAAGCGCTTCCCGCCGGCCTTCGCGAGATGCGAAACTCGCTCGACGAGGAACTCCTCGCCCTGGTCCAGCTCGTTAATCAGGAGCTCTTCGCTCTTGCGCATTCCTTCGGTGATCGCGGCCTCCAGCGCCTCGTCAACGAAGAAAGAACCGGCGCTTTTCTCTGCACCAGTGCCCTGAGCACTTCCGGAACCAAGCCCGGAGTAGTCTCCAGTACGCATTCGAGTCCTGCCTAACCCACGTCTAAATGATAAGAATCTGCTAAATGAAGATACCCTACGAGCATAGTTGCTATGGGGCCAGTTCCCATATTTAGCAACGCAACGTTATACGCTGGGGCAATGATGTCGAGCCCGAACGAGTGCGTGCCCTCCCCGAAACCCGTCGCAAGGAGCAGTGCCCATTCCTCAGCGCAGCTGCCCTCCTCCGCCGAGGTAGTGGTTGTCGGCGCAGGGCCTACGGGTTCCGCGGCCGCGATCCACGCCGCCCGCGCGGGCCTCGACGTAGTCTTGCTCGATTCTCAAGTCTTTCCTCGCGACAAGACCTGTGGGGACGGCCTCACGCCGCGCGCCATCGCGGAGCTCCGCCGCCTAGGGCTTGCCGACGCCATCCTCGGCCGCACCCGTAATCGCGGGCTGAAGCTGCACGGTTTCGGAGGCTCGATCACCGCGCTGTGGCCGAGCGGGCCCTTCCCCTCCGAGGGCTCAGCCATGCCGCGCACCGAACTGGACGCGTTTCTCCTAGATGCCGCGCGCGAGGCGGGTGCGAAGGTTTTCGACGGCGTGCCCGTCGTTGGCGTGGAGCGCGGCAGCATCAGCAAGGCGGGTGCCGGCGCAGGAGTGCCGGGCGTCACAGGGGTCACCGTAAAGCCCGGCGACGAAACCTCGACGCACCACATCCGGACTCGCTGGCTGCTGGTGGCCGATGGGGTCCGAAGTGTCGTCGGCAAGCAATTGGGGCGGACCTGGCATCGTGACAGTGTATTCGGGGTGGCGGCGCGATCCTATGTGGACGTGCGTGCCGACGCGTCAGCGGGCGCGGATGATGAGTGGATCCACTCCCACCTGGAGCTGCGGGGCGCCGACGGGCAGACCCACCCAGGCTATGGCTGGATCTTCCCGCTTGGCGACGGTCGCGCAAACCTGGGGTGCGGCGCACTTGCGACGGCATCGCGTCCCGCGCGGGCGAACGTAAAGAAGCTGCTGCGCGACTACCACGGGCAGGTGCGCGGGGCATGGTCCATGGGCGAACCCGAGATGGTGACCTCTGCGCTGCTGCCGATGGGCGGCGCGGTGTCGAATGTGGCAGGGTCCAACTGGGCACTGCTCGGTGATGCCGCATGCCTAGTCAATCCGCTCAACGGCGAAGGCATCGACTACGGAATGGAATCCGCGCGGCTGGCGGTTGAGCTGATCAGCGCGATTGGCGCGGGCCGAGACGGCCTGACGCATGCCTGGCCAGCACTGCTGCAGCGACACTACGGGGAGGGATTCTCGTTGGCGAGAAAACTCGCGCTGACGCTGACCTACCCGAAGTTCCTGCCCGCGGTTGGCCCGATGACAATTGGCGCCCCGTGGGGCGAGCCGCTCATGGGTGTGGCTGCGCGACTGATGGGCAACCTGGTCGCTGAGGAGGACCGAGATGCCGTGGCGCGATTGTGGAAGGCTGCGGGCCGGGCATCGCTGGGATTTGACGGCATCGCCGGGCGTAAACCCTGGGCGTAATTGTGGCTCAGGCGGGTTTGGTTGCCGAGTGCAGCGCAGCGATGCCAAAGGTAAGGTTTTGCCACCCGGCATCAACCCATCCGGAGGCATTGATATCACGGGCCAGCTCGGCCTGGTTCGGCCATGCGCGAATGGACTCCGCCAGGTATACGTAGGCCTCTGGATTCGAGGAGACGACCTTCGCAATCTGCGGCAGAGCCCGCATCAGGTACTCCTTGTAGAAGGTACTGAAAACCGGAACCACAGGAGTGGAGAATTCACACACTGTCAGCTGACCGCCGGGTTTGGTCACCCGCGCCAGCTCAGCCAGCCCGGCCTTGTAGTCGACAATGTTGCGCAAGCCGAAACTGATGGTCACCGAGTCAAAGGTGTTGTCCGGGAAAGGAAGCTGCATACCGTCGCCGCAGACCTTTGGCACATCGCGGTGCGCACCGGCCTTGAGCATTCCGCGGGAGAAGTCGCAGGCGACGACATAGGCGCCGGACTTAGTTAGCTCGACAGTCGACACCGCGGTTCCAGCTGCCAGGTCGAGAGCCTTCTGGCCGGGCTGAAGATTCAGGCGCTTCGCCGTACGAACACGCCAGTAGTGGTCAATGCCGCCAGTGAGAACGGTATTGGTGATGTCGTAATTCTTGCCCACACCATCGAACATCGAGGCGACATCGCGCGGGTTCTTTGTTAAATCAGCCCTAGACACGGACTCCAGATTACGCGACGGTCTTCCGCTGCGCGTCCG
Organism: Corynebacterium lactis RW2-5; assembly: GCF_001274895.1. NCBI lineage: Bacteria > Bacillati > Actinomycetota > Actinomycetes > Mycobacteriales > Corynebacteriaceae > Corynebacterium > Corynebacterium lactis. The sequence continues at coordinate 400,199 of NZ_CP006841.1, read as the reverse complement.
TCACCTTACCGTGGGACACCGCAGGGGATTTGGAGGACTGCATAGAGGCGGCAGAAGACATCGCGGACGCAGGGTGTCGCTGCGCTGGAGCGGCCGTTACGACCGGAGCTGCCGAGACACCAGAGACCGCCTCGTAATGACGCAACAATTCCTCGCAGAGTGCGGTCCACGTACGCTCGGCCACCGTCTCCCTGCATCGGGTGCGGAGCTGCTTGCGGGCAAGGACATCGTCGGCAAGCAGGAGGGAATCCACGGCGGCCGGAAGATCACGGGCGAAGGAGGAAGGCTCGAGCAGTCGCCCGTTGACTCCATTGGTGATGAGGTCGCGGGGGCCACCGGCGTTGGGGGCGATGGCCGGGACACCGGACGCGTGGGCTTCCTGGACAGCCTGGCAGAAGGTTTCGAAGTCACCGGTGTGGACGAATACGTCGAGGCTGGCGAAGGCCTCGGCGAGATCGTCGCCGGTGAGCTGGCCGGTGAAGACGGCCTCGGGCATGAGCTTTTCCAGGTGTGGCCGCTCCGGGCCGTCGCCGACGATGACCAGCTGGATGTCCTCGCGGTGGCGCAGCACAGCTAGTCGCTCCACGGACTTCTCCGCGGCGAGGCGCCCGACGTAGCCGACGATGAACTTGCCCTGCGGGCTCCACTTACGGCGCAGGTTGCCGTTGCGCTTCGTCGGAGTAAAGCGGACCGCGTCGACACCGCGACCCCAGCGATGGACGTGGCGGATGCGGTGGCTGCGCAGATCTTCAATAGTCGGTGACGACGGCGCCAGGGTGCGCGCACACGCGTTGTGAATCACGCGCGTCCACGACCACGCCGCGGTCGACAACCCGGCGAGCTTGTAGTTCTTGGCGAAGCCCGCAACATCGGTCTGGTAGACCGCCACCACCGGGATGCCCATCGCCTTCGCTGTCAGCGCCCCCGCTCCTCCGAGCACGAATGGGGAGGCCAGGTGTACCACGTCCGGCTTGAACTTCGCCAGCGCCACCGCGACCTTGCCGTGAGGTACGCCAATCGGCAGCGAATCAATAAGCGGAACCATCACCGTGGGAACGCGCTCGATGCGGTAGCCGCAGTAAAACTCGGCCTCCTCCTGCCAGTCCCGGGCGCCCGGCGCGATAACCAGGGCCTCGTGCCCATTTTCGCGCAGGTGCTCGAGCACCCGGAGCACGGAGTTTGTCACTCCGTTGATGTTCGGCAGGAAACTCTCGGCAATGATGGCAACGCGCATGGTGCTAGTTTTCCAACTCGTTTCGAAGCTCCGGTGACCCGCCGTTGACCTTTTCGGAAGTTCTTCGTGAACGCAAGGTTGCGCGCACCGACAGCCACCACAGCGGCGCCGCGACCAGCAGACCTACGACAGCGATGCTGCCAGCGGGAATGATCGACAACGTCCACGCCCGCCCGGCCACGCGCACGACATTCGGGTCCAGGCGGTCGTACTCAACCCGCACGCGCTGTCCCTCCTCGAGGCCGACCGGGTAGAGCAACCCCGTCGGCGGGGACTGGAAGTCACCGTTGTCGTCGACGAAGTCCACCGTGGTGCGCAGCAGCTCCACCGAGCGCACATTCGCGATGGCCTCACCCATGTTCGCGTTGATAGCCCGGTCGTTGAGGAAACTGCCGACAATCATCCCGGCGCACGACACCATCAAGCAGATCAGGAGGAACAGGATCAGTTGCCGCAGCCTGCGCGGCCAGCCCGCCAGGGACATTCTCCACGACGGCATCTCGTTCCTCCCTCCTTAAGTCTTCACAGTCGATTCTTTAGCGGGCACGCCTTAGCTGGCGTTATCCAACTGAGAATTGTAGGCCAGCTTCGCGTGCAGCTGCCGACGCGTCGCGCGGGTAGTCCGCACCTCCACGACGCGGATTCCTTCCACGTCGGTGTCCGGGTGCAGCTGCGCCAGCAGGTCCGGCAGTCGGTCCACGTGGACGTAGTCGACGCCGTAGGCGTCGCACAGCGCGGAGAAGTCCACGTCCTGCGGGGTGCCGAAGATTCGTTCGAAGCTGCCGCGCAGCGCAGGCACCCCGGCCTCTAGCGTCTCGAAGATCCCGCCTCCCCCATCGTTGGCCACAACAATCGTGAGGTTCTCCGGCCGCGGCTCCCCCGGACCAATCGCGAGCGCCGCCGAGTCATGCTGGAAAGCAAGATCGCCCATGAGTGCCAGGGTGCGCGGGGGACGGATGTCGTCGGCATGCGTCCGGTCGGAGGCCAGCGCCACGCCAATTGCCGTCGCGACCGTACCGTCGATGCCCGCTGCGCCGCGCCCAGCGTAGGTGTTCACACCGGGAAACGGAAGTCCCGTGTAGGAGACGTCACGCACCGGGTTCGACGCCCCCAGCACCACGTTATCGCCGGTGCGCAGGCTGTCGGTCAGCGCCGCCGCCACGTGGAAGCCGGTCAGCGGCTCGTCAGCCTCAATCGACTCGGTGAGCGTCTGACGCACCGCGTTGACCGCCAGTTCGCTCGCCGCCTCGCAAATCTTCAGCCACTGCGGGTCCTGCTCGCCCACTGCTTTTACCTGCTTTACGACGGCACGGGCATTGCCTGTCACGTCCGGATACTCCGCGCCGGAGCCGTGGTTTGCGGCGGGCGCCACTACCGTCAGCTCGATGTCTGGGTTCGCCAGCAGCTTGGCGATGCCACGGTGCAGCGTCGGACGGCCAACCAGCACGATTTGCTCCGGAGGGATCTGCGCGAAGGTACCAGCCGCCAGCGGATGCACCGGCACTGCGGGAGCATACGAGTTCGGCTCCGCAATGGTCGGGACATCCTCCAGGGCGGGCAGGTGTGGGGCGTTCGAGCCCGCGATCACGAGAGTGCGGCGGGAAAGGTCGATTGTTGCGACTGCCGGAGCATTGGCCGCAATGGCGCTGTCCAAACCGACCTCACCTGCGCCGATGCGAGTCCAGGGACCTCCGTCTGCGCGGCCTTCGGGGATGGCGGCGACGTGGTCGTCGTTAGGCACGAGCGGCTCGACGAAGCGGACATTGAGGTGCCCCGCCCCCGAGAAAGCATCGACCCCGCCGAGCATCGCGGCGGCCAGGCGATCGACGCGTGCGCGAATCTGCGCGGCGACGGCGGCGGTGACCTCGTGGGTGCCGTCCAGGTCAAACTCCACGACGGAGGCATCTGCGAAGAGTCGATCCTGCACGATGGTCTGGTTTGCTCCGGTGCCGCGGTAGTGCGCGGGACGGTCCGCGGTCAGGGCCAGCAGCGGGATACCGGACGCGGTGGCCTCCACCATAGCGGGGGCCAAGTTGGCGACGGCCGTGCCCGAGGTCGTAATAATCGGGGTGATTCGGCGCGTCTGCGACGCCAGGCCCAGGGCGAGGAAGGCTGCGGAGCGCTCATCAATGCGCACGTGCAGACGCAGACGGGCCGCGTCGGCGGCCTGAACCAGTGCGCGGGCCAGCGGTGCCGAGCGGGACCCCGGGCACACCACAGCATCGACGGTTCCGAGGCGGACCAGCTCATCGACGATAAGGGCTGCCGTTACCTCCGAGGGGAACTGCTGAGAGGTGGACTGGTTGAAGTCTGCCTGGTTAGACGTTTCCTGGTTTTCGTTCACATTTCATAGGCTACTGCGCCTACTCGGGAGTCCCCCTCTCCTCATTCACTTTTTGCCAGCTTTTTGTAGGAAGTAACCCGATTTTTGGCGCTACTTCCTACAAAAAGCTGGCAAAAATTGTGGGCAGCGCGGGCGACGTGGGCGGTGAGGACGGTGCTTACCGATTTCGTGCGGCAATTGCGACGCCAAGGGCACCGACACCCACCAAAATTGCGCACGTCGCCGAAAGTCCCAGCACTGAGCCCGCCAGACCAGCCAGCGGGTAGGTAATGAGGAAGCACGCGTGCGACAGCGAAAACTGCGCCGCAAACAGTGCCGGACGGGTCGACTCGGTACTTGCACCGGCAATGACGTTCGACAATGGTGTCAGCATCAACGACACCGCAGCACCGAGAACAAGCCAGGCAACCAGCACCAACGCCCAGGAGGTGGTGGCGGTTGGGGCCGAGGGGGCGTCGGCAAGCGAAGGGACGGCGAGCCCAAACACGCCCAACAGCGCGACGGCGGCGGTGGCCCCGGCGAGCATCATGCGGAAGTCGCGGAACGTGCGCGATAGCCGCGGCATCGCGAGCGCCACCAGCATCGAGCCGGCACCAAACGCGCCAAGCAGCACCGCGACGTCCGACTGCGGGCGGTCGAGGTAGTCGCGCACGAGGACCACGGTGTTAACGATCACCATCGACTGCACAGCGGCGACGGCGAGGTTGATGCCCTGGATCCCGCGCAGCTCCCGGAGGCCGAACATGAGGCGAACACCGCAGGTCAGGCGCTCGCGGAACGGAGACTCGGCGCGCATTGGAGCGGCAGGCAGGACAGTTCGGGCCACAAGAAGCGCAGAAGCTGCGAAGCCGAGAGCGGTGCCGACGAAGAGATTATGGAAACTCATCACCGTCAGCAGGGCTGCCGCCAGCATTGGGCTTACGACGGATTCCAGGTCGTAAGCGAGGCGGGACAGCGACAGGGCCTTGGTGTAGTCGCGCTCCTCCGGCAGGATCGCGGGGATCGTTGACTGGAAGGCCGGAGTGAAAGCGGCGGAGGCGGATTGGAGGATAAAGATCAGAACGTAAATCTGCCAGGTTTGTGTGACAAACGGCAGGCAGGCGGCAATGCCGACGCGCACGAGGTCGGCGCCGATAAGCAGGGGCTTGCGCGGGATGCGGGCGGCGACTGCGGAGATCACCGGGGAAAGTCCGACGTAGGCGACCATCTTGATCGTCAGGGCCGTGCCGAGGACCGCGCCTGCCGCATCCCCTGCGATGTCGAAGGCCAGGAGTCCGAGGGCGACTGTGAGGAGACCGGTTCCGACTAGTGCGATAACCTGGGCCGCAAAGAGCTTTCTAAAGGTGGGGCCCTGCAAGACGCTGAACATGGTCGACGCGTTCGGCGCTGTTGGTTCGTCTGGCCGGACTGGCCGCGTTCGCGTGCTTGGCCGGTTTAGCGTGTTTGTCATGGTGGCCCTCCTGGGGCTAAGTGCGGTTGCACGGCTGAAAACCCACCCAACTCACTGCATTGTTGCGTAGTCATACAAACACTAAGGCATGAACGTTGTTTAGGGAACCCTCAAAAGAAAAATTCCTAAACCTTCCCTAGGGGCTGTCCTACAGGAACGGATAGCACTGACGCACGCGCTCGAACCACCAATCGCGGCGCTCGTGGCTCGCAGCGAGCTCCGCCAGGCGTGCGGGGTCCGGAACAGGATTCGCCACCGGAAGGCGGCCATCGACGAGGGGGCGCGGCTCGATAACATCCTCCACAAACAGCGAGGACGTGGCCAGACCAGCTGCGGCGGGCATGGGCTGCGTCGCAGTCGCAGGCAGCGCCGCCGCCGTGTACAGCCCCGCCGCAATCCCCACCCCGGTGTCCAAGGCACTGGCGACCGTGACGTCCAACGACAACTCCCCCGCCAGGCGCAGCAGGCGCCGCGGACCGCCAAGCGGCGCGACCTTCATCACGCCGACGTCCGCAGCTTTCTCCCGCACGACCAGGTACGGATCGTCCGCCCTGCGTATCGACTCATCCGCCGCCACCCGGCAGAAATCCCCCACGGCATCGCGAACCTGGCGCAGCTCCGCAACGCTTGCCACGGGCTGCTCCATGTACTCCAACTCGCCTAACTCGTGAGCTGCGCGAATCGCCTCGGCCACGCTCCACCCACGGTTCGCATCAACGCGAATAACCGGCTCAATCCCGTAGAGATCCCGCACCGCTACGCGCACGGCGTGGACGCGGGAGATGTCGTCGGCAAGCAATTGACCACGCTCCGCAACCTTGACCTTGAAAGTGCGGCAGCCCGGGTAGCGCTTTACGACGTTGCGAACCTCACCCGGCGATACCGAAGGAATGGTGGCATTGACCTCGACCGAATCGCGAAGCGGAGTGGGCAGGCCAAAATAGGCGCACTCGATAGCCGAGCGCAGCCACGTGGCAGACTCTCGGGCATCGTATTCGAGGAAGGGGGCAAACTCGCCCCATCCGGCGGGGCCGTCGATTAGGAGGGCCTCGCGGGTAGTGACACCGCGGAACTTCACAGCCATCGGAAGCGCGACGACGTGAGCGCGGGAGAGGATGTCGTCGAGGGAGGGCTTCGGCGTGAGGCTGGAGGGATTGTTGGCGTTGGCGGACATAACTCTCATGCTAGAGGCAGCGGCGGATTGGGGTGCGCCGGTCGCGCCACCCAAAGTAACGCCAAACACGTGGCACACTAAAACACATGGCACACACCGAAAACCGTGAATACTCCACCGACAATCCATTCCGTCCCGAGCAGTGGAAGACCGTCGATGGCTTCGAGAACCTAACAGACATCACTTACCACCGCCACGCCGGCGAGGGCCGTGTCAACGGCATCGTGCGCATTGCCTTTGACCGCCCGGAGGTTCGCAACGCATTCCGCCCGCACACAGTCGACGAGCTCTACCGCGCCCTCGATCACGCGCGCCGCACACCGGACGTGGGCGTGGTGCTGCTGACCGGCAACGGCCCCTCGCCGAAGGACGGCGGCTGGGCATTCTGCTCCGGCGGTGACCAGCGCATTCGTGGCCGCTCGGGCTACCAGTACGCCACCTCACACGACTCCGACGTAGTGCATGCCGACGCCTCCAGCGTCGATGAGGCGCGTGCGAAAGTCGAGGGCGGACGCCTCCACATCCTGGAAGTGCAGCGCCTGATTCGCACCATGCCCAAGGTTGTCATTGCCGTGGTCAACGGTTGGGCTGCCGGCGGCGGTCACTCCCTGCACGTGGTATGCGACCTGACCCTGGCGTCGCGCCAAGAAGCCCGCTTCAAGCAGACCGACGCCGACGTCGGATCCTTCGACGCCGGATACGGCTCGGCGTACCTGGCAAAGCAGGTCGGCCAGAAGTTCGCCCGCGAGATTTTCTTTCTCGGCCGCTCCTACGATGCTGAGACGATGCACCGCATGGGCGCCGTTAACGAGGTCGCCGATCACGGCGAACTGGAGGACGTCGCCGTCGAGTGGGGCCGCATGATCAACGGCAAGTCCCCAACTGCGCAGCGCATGCTGAAGTTCGCCTTCAACCTCACCGACGACGGCCTCATGGGCCAGCAAGTCTTCGCAGGTGAAGCAACGCGCCTGGCCTACATGACAGATGAGGCCGTTGAGGGCAAGGAGGCCTTCCTGGAAAAGCGCGACCCGAACTGGGACGAGTTTCCCTTCTACTACTAGAGGCGTTTACCTCATTAGCAGGCCCTTTGCCCCTTCTTTCGCCTGGTCATGAGGTCGCTTTGCGATAGTTGCCCCGCTTGGCTACCTGCGCTGTTTTCCGTTGTTTAATACGCCCCATGACAAGCGGAACCTTGGGGGGCGAATGCGTAACGGGGTGGTATGCAGCTGGATGACCCGGCTTGTGGAAACGAGCGCGACTTAAGCGTTGGCAGCAGCTGTTCTACCCTTCCTAACGCCCCTTTCTCCCCTACCCGGCCGCCAACCGAGGAAGAACGGAATCAAGAAAATCACCACTGCGGCAACCGTAGTAATCGCACCGAAACCCAGCGTGAAACCTGCGATGACGGCAATTGGCGCGAAAATATTGACGGCAATTTCAATCGGCGCGTAGCCCACATATGCGATGCCGTATTCGTTCAGGGCACCGGACTTTAGCTCCGGGTCGACAATCTTCAAAAGCGCGATACCAGTTGCCACCGCAGCAGTTGACCATCCCCAGCCAAAGATGCCACGCTCTAGCCACTTTTCGCCGAAGAAGAGTGGTGAAGCCACGAAGAAGAACAGCGTGCAATACACCACCCCCAGGGCAAACAGGATAAGCAACGGAACCCAGTAGCTAGCTACTGCGGTCGGCACAATCGAGGCCACACCGAAGGCGATGAGGAAATCCGTAGATGCGCCAGAGATAGACCTCACAGTCGTGGGATCTAGGTACTCCGGCCGCCTAATGATGTTGAGGAAGATACGGCCACCAATGCCAACCACGAAAGACAGAGCGAACAGCGGGATGGAGACGTTCTCAAAATAATCCTGAATCAACTGCTGGATAATGTATGCGATGGTCACCGTCACCGCGATGAAACCCGCATGCAGAGCTAACGGTTCAATGGAGGATGGATTGGTCGTCGCATTACCAATTGACGGCTGCCTAGATTTCTTCGTAATCTCACCCGAGCGCAGCTCCCATGGCAGCTTCTCCGGAAGAGTAGAAGTGCGGCCTGTTTTGATACCCCAGTTTGCGAAGATGATTCCGCCCACAATCGCAGCCAGCGTTCCAACCGTAGCGGCGGTAAAGCCCAGGGATGCGGCTTCCTGGATACCGATGGAATCCAGTGCGCCACCGACAGCTGCCGCAGTACCAAAGCCACCGACGAAACCGACGGGAAGAATCATCCCGAACCAGTCATCAGTACCGAACAGCGGCGCGAATACCAGTATGCCGAGAAGGACGAAAATGCCCCACTGCCCTAAAAACATCGCAGCTGAGTACGCCCACATGTTCTTCGCTTTGGAAATATCTCGAGAGGCAAAAGTCATCGAATACGGCATGGCAGCGAATACCACCGCGATGAGCAGCGTGGAGTAGCTACCGAGGGCAGATGAGAATGGCATGATTCCCAGCACCTCCGGTCCGAGCAACAGGCCGAGCAGGCCTGCGGTAATCGGCGCGGGAATCAGCAGATTACGAAACCATCTGAAGTGTCGGCGCATGAACGTTCCCACAATGAGCAGGACGGAGATCAGCCCCACGTCCATCAACAAATCAAAAACGCTGTATTCCACTGGGGCACTCCTCATCACGCATTCTCGAAACTTCATATTTCGGCTTATCGCCGAAGGACCGGGGTTATTTTATGCCCGCGACCACCACACCCAACAAAAGGCAGTACAATGACGTGTTTTTAGTGAGCATCGCTGCCTGTTAGTGCCAGCGCGAGCAGGGGGGGGCATCACTACAGGATCCCTTTGCTAGCCGAGCTACCGCCCCGCCCCCGTGGGAAACAAAACCTAAATCGCCTCCCCTACCTCGACAGCCAGGCCGCCGTCAGCTGTCGATAACACAGAGCCATGCACTTGATAGACCTCACGCAGCATCTGATCGGTGATAACCTCCTCCGGTTTGCCCTGACTGTATATCCGCCCTTTCGACATCACCAGCACCTGACTGCAAAATCGAGCTGCCTGGGCAAGATCGTGCAATGTCATGACAACAGCACATGGCAGCTGCCGGGCATTTTTTTGGACCTGTTCCAGAAGCATCAGCTGATTGCGCAGATCGAGGGCGCTGGTGGGCTCGTCGAGAAGCAAGACCTCTGGACGCCTGACGACGGCCTGCGCGAAGCTCACCAATTGCCGTTGCCCGCCGGAAAGCTGCGACATCATCCGAGAGGCCAACACGCTTAGTCCTAGTTGGTCGAGGGTCTCCTCGACGTCGGCACGCACTTTTGAACTGATACGCAGCCCCGCAAATCCCGAAAACGATTGCTGTCTAGCTAGCAGCACACTCTCATACACAGTCAAAGAACTCAGTGGCGGTGGATCTTGGGGCAGGTAAAGCACGGAATCCATGGCGACTTCGCCAGTGCAAGATTCCAATCCGGCAAGGCACCTGAGCAGAGTCGATTTACCAGTCCCGTTGGGGCCTACGAGCGCGGTCACACTGCCCGGCGCCAGCGGTCCAATATCTACCTGGTCTAGGATTTTCCGGTTCCCATAGGAAAAGGTCACACCGCGTGCCTGACAGCTGACTCTGCTGCGAGCATGAGCAGCTCTTTTGTCCCTAGTTTCGCCGGTGTCTACCCCCTTGTCGGCAAGATCCGAACTACAAGTACCTAACCTGCCCACGCTTCCCTCCTTTGCCCTGCAATAATGGCGACGAAAACCGGCACGCCCACAATCGCGGTGATGATCCCCACGGGCAAAATCACGCCGGGCTGAATCGCCTTCGACACTGCCGATGCCGCAACCAGGAGCAGAGCCCCTGTAAGCGCCGACGCGGTGAGAAAATATCGTTGTTCCTCCCCCACCAGCAGTCGCGCCACATGCGGGCCCACCAGGCCGATAAAGCCAATCGTGCCGGCCATCGACACTGCGGTGGCGGCCATAAAAGAAACCACAACCAGCGTTAATGCACGCATTCTAGCGACGTCAATGCCGAGGGAGCGGGCACGGTCATCGCCCATTCGAAACGCAGTCAGCGACCATGCATTCCTATAGAAGAAGAGCAGACCAAACACAGTTATCACCGCGAGCAGGCCAATCTGGACCCAATTGGCACGAGTCAGGCTGCCCATGGTCCAGAACACCACCTGTTCAAGCTGCGTTTCTGATGCCAAGTACTGCATTAGTGCCAGCAGCGCATCGAAGAAGAACACGATGGCAATACCAAGCAAAATCATGCCTTCCACACCGGGGCCGCGGAACCGCGAGAAAATCAAGATTGCGGCACACGCCAGCATCGCGAAAACCCACGCGGTTCCGGCCATACCAAAAACTGCGCCAAGCCCTTCCGACGCAAAACCCGTAACCACAGCAAGAGCTGCACCGAAGCCCGCTGCAGCGGACACGCCTAAGGTGTACGGCTCAGCCAGCGGATTTCCCAAAATAGTCTGCATCTGTGAGCCCGCTGCAGCCAACGCCACTCCGATGAGTACCGCAGTTACCGTCATGGGAAGCCGGATCTCAAAAACAATCTGATGGTCAATGGGCCGAGCGCTGGTTGGGTGCAGCAGCGTATACAGAACATCACGCGCGGGCATGCTGCCACCTCCGAGCAGAAAGTCCGCAAGCGACGCCATGGCCAGCACCAAAGCAATCAGCGCGATTATCGCCCACTTCTTCCGCGCCGCACGCCGGTACCAATGCATTGGCTGACACTCTTGCCGATCCTGCGCCATAGGTATCACTCCAGTCCAGCCCAGAAGGTTCCGGTAGCCTCGACTGGCAGGAACTTGTCGTGGAGATCACGTACTTCTCGGTCCACATCAATGTCACTAAATAGGCTTGGATGCATTGCCTTTGCAAACATCTCAACCGCCAGGAAGTTATAGGGCGAATCGTAAAAATGGTGCCACGCGACGAAGGTGCGCTTGTTCTTCACCGCTTTGACCTCACGCACAGCGGGCTGCTTGCCGACGACCTCACCTAGCGCCTTTTGCGCCTCCGGCTTCGATTCCGAATAACCCAGCGGAACGTAGGCCCCTTCCTTAACCGGGGTCTTGCCCTGATCCCAATCCGCGCCCGTAGCAATGATGACCTCGGGATTCTTTCCGGCCAGGGCCTCTGGGGATACCTGCCCCTGCTTCGCATCGATCATGTCATCACCGAGGTTTTTGCCTCCGGCAAAGTTGACGATCTGTGCCAGATTGGACTTCGCGAAGGTCGAGCAGCAGTCGAAGTAGCCAGGTGCGCGCCACAAAAAGGTCGGCGTTGGTGTCGGCTTTTTCTCGGCGAGGAGATCCGTGACACTGTGAACCTTCTGCTCGTAGTACGTGATGAAGTCCTCAGCCTGCTTTTCACGCCCCAAGAGCTGTCCCATCATTCGGATGCTGGGCACCGTGTTCTTTACCGGGTCGATGAAGTAGTCGACGGTTACCGTCGGCACGCCTGCCTTTTCTAGCCCATCGACAATGCCGGCGTCTTTAGCTGCGTCGAAAACGCCAGCATTGACGACGAAGACATCGGGACGCGACTCAAGCGCCTGCTCGAGAGACATTGTGTTGTTGTAGACTTCCCCCGTGGTCGGGATGTCCTTAATCTGCGGAAACTTCTCGGCATACCGGTCGTAGGTGGCTTTGTCGTTTTCCTTAAGATCCTCCGGCCACGCGGCAATCTTCTCAGTGGGATTTTCCGGATTGAGAAGTGCCGTGGTGTAGAGCATTTTTTGCCCACCCATCAAGATCCGCTCAACATTCTTCGGGACGTTAACCTCTCGGCCAAGCGCATCGACGACGGTGCGTTTTTCGCCGCCAGCGGAAGCGCCTTCATTCCCACCGGAACAGGCCGCTAAAAGGACCAGTGATACGGCTAGGAGTGCCGCGAAAATCATCTTTGCAGACGCTTCGCGCAGCACAACATTTGCGGAAAAAGGAGAACTAGCTTTCATATTTGTCTTTCCGGAGCCCGCAGTCATGTGACGGCGCTTTCAACTCCTCATGGGCCCCTTCGAAGAAGGAGACACATTGTCAATTCAAAGGCTGGTTCGGTGAAATTCTGGGTGAGGGCGTGAGACAACTTAAAGACATCACGCGGAATTTACGCGTTGGAGGTGACGTCGGAAAGAGAGATAGAGCAGGCCTGCCGTAGTGGAGAATCCCAAGATAAGGCCAGTCCAAACGCCATAGCCTTCCCAACGCAGGCCAAGACCAAAAAATAGCAGTGCCGGAACGCCCACCACCCAGTAGCCCCATAGCGTCGCGGTGAGGCCGGACTTGGTGTCGCGCAGCCCACGCAGGAGTCCCACGAGTACGTTCTGGCCTCCCTTGGCGAGTTGCTGAAGCACTGCAAGGCAGAGCAGAACCGTGGCGATGTGAACAACGTCCGGATTTGTATCTGCGAGGAAAAGCCCGACGACGTACTTGCCCCACAGCAGCCACACCAATCCGATAGCGCCGAGGTAGGTGACCACGGAAACGAGGACGCGCCGCGCAACCCGTTTCACGGCCTCAGCCCCAGCGCTGCGAGCGCGGCTGACCAAAATCGACCCACCGTGCGAAAATCCGATGCAGACCTGGTAGACGATGTAGGCAATCTGATTGACGACAGTGTGCGCCGCTAACATGGCCGGACTGACCAATCCCATGGCGACTCCTGCAATGGTGGTAATTGCGGCTTCTGAGCCGTAGGTCAGCGACACTGGGACCCCAAGCCGGACAATGCGACTCACACATACCGCGTCGCCCGGTCTCGGAATAACAGCGAAAAATCGTCGCAGCTGCCGGTCCTTTCGGACCAGCCCGGCGAAGGACAGGAGCGTGAAGACCTGGACACATGTCGTGGAAAAGCCGATGCCCGCCAGCCCCCAGACTGCTCCCCAACCGTTTACGCTGGCCAGCCACAGGAATGCGGCATTGAGCGCAGCGTTGACGGCAATTGATACGAGAGTAACAACCAGCAGGGATCCAGGACGGCGCATGCCGACCGCGAACTGGCGCAAGACGTTTAACCACATCATCGGCAGCAGCCCCGGCGCGAGGGCAACCGTCATTGCAAAGGCGAGATGGGCGACGGACTCGTGGATTGGCAACACCAGCGCTAGTACGCCCAGGGAGACCACAATGAGACCACCGATTGTGGCGGTCACAGTGCCAACCAACATGCAGCTGCGCACGGCTTGACGAATCCGCTCTGCTGCAGCGTCGTCACCGGTCTTTTCCCACTCCGATGCTGCCTCGGCTACTAGGTTGCCGCCGGCAGTGACCATCCCCACACACATGGTGCGGACCTGGTTGTAGAACTGCATCGCAAGTCCTCCGCCGGCAATTGCTATCACGCCAAGGGTCTGCAGCATCAACACATCGGTGGTTGTCAACGCGACCCCAGCCAGCTGTACGCCCGCGATTGGCAATGCAAGCGAATAAACATCACGGTAGGTCACGCTTTCATCACTCGTTCTCGTCGGTCGGTTCTTGCAGGAACTCGGTTGGAGGTTGGAGCGATGCGCGAACGAGTTATGAGACGTCAAACAAGGTCTCACAGAGCACGCGCCACTGGACAACGCGAGCACTGCCCTCCTGTGGCACCGCCCAACCCGACGAGAAGATTACCCTACGCTTAACGTTTTAGGGTAGCCATTGTTAAAACTGAATGACGTTAGCTCTCATATCGCCGTCTAGCTGTACGACGCGGTCGCACACGGCGTCGAGAAGCCTGTGTTCATGGCTAATCATGAGTACGCCACCGCCATTGGCGGCGAAGCCACGGATGACCTCGACGATTGCTGCGGAGTTGGCAGCGTCAAGCATCGCGGTCATCTCATCACAGACGAGATAGCGCGGGCGTGCCGCCAGGGTGCGGGCAACGGCAGCGCGTTGGAGCTGCCCATCGGAGACCTGGCTGGGGAATCGGTCCAACAGATCCGGTGTCAGGCCAACCTTCTGAATAAGCCCGGCGATGTCTTCGCGCTCGCCCTGCCGCAAGGCCGAGCGAATCGTACGCCCCAGGGTCATCCGCGGATCACACGATCTGCGGGGAGATTGAAACACCATCCCAATCCGACCTCGAACGCGCTGACCAGCGCGGCTGCGTACCGCTTCGATCTGAACTCCGTCGCAGAGGCAACGGCCGGCATCTGGCACCTCTAGCCCTGCGAGGATGCGCCCAAGCGTGGACTTGCCGACTCCCGAGGGGCCGCGCAACCCGACAATCTGCCCCGGTTCAACTCGAAGCGACACATCCATCAAAACATCTTTTGCCGAACCATCCGTGGCTCCGAAGGACTTTGAGATATGTTCCGCAACCAGTGCCTTGTCACTCACCTGCCAGCCTCCTCGAGCCTGCGCGCGTAGCAGTAGTCCTCATCCAAATTCGTCAGCGACGGCACCACGCCAGGCATGGGGCGCATGCCATTTTCGGGTAACGCTGCCAGCAGATCACGCATGTATGCGCTGGCAGGGGCCTCCAGTACCTGCTGAGCCGGTCCCGTCTCTTCGAAACGCGAGGCGTACATCACCGAGATCCAATCGGCGATGCCACTGTCGCGCAACTCAGAAATGTCATGCGTAATGAGCATGACTCCCACCCCACTGTCAGCAATCTCGCGAAGCATACCCAGCAGTGTCATCGTCAGGTCGGGGTCTAGAGAGGCTGTCGGCTCGTCGGCAATCACCAATTCGGGATCCCCGGCCAGAGCAAATGCCACTGCGGCGCGCTGCGCCATACCTCCGGAAAGCTCGTGGGGGTATTGTGCAACAACATCCGCGTCCAGCTTGACGCGCCGCATCAGCCCCTCCACCGTGTGTTCACTACCTAGGACGGAAATAGTCTCTTTTAGCTGTGCTCCAACAGTGCGCACGGGCGTTAAAAACGTCGCTGCCGACTGCGGCACCAGCGCAATCTTCCGCCCCGCCAGCTCCTTGTCAGTGCGGGCCAAACCTGCGCCCATCCTCCGCCGAGCAAGAATGTCGATAGGCTCAGCACCCCCGTCTACACCGCTTCCGCCGCTCTCTGTCTTGCCGTGGGGATAGAAACGCACCCTGCCCTCCACACTCGCGTGCGGAGGCAGCATGCCAACCACCGCCGAGGCGATAATGGACTTACCACACCCAGACTCGCCCACCACTGCAACGACCTCGCCTCTGTGCACCGTCAGGCACACATCAGTCGCGGCGTGAACCACGTCGCCGCCGCGCAGTGGAATCCGAACGGTGAGCTCGTCAATTTCCAGCAGCTTCTCACGCTTGTCGGCTCCTGCCCGAGCGCTCATACCAGCACCTCCTGTCCGGTCACCCGTTCCTTCAAATGCGTGCCGACGGCCGCAATACACAACGTGGTCGCAACGAGGAAGAACGAGGGAAACACCAAAATCCACCAATGTCCCAGGAGCAGGGCACCCTCGGCGTCGGCAAGCAGAGTGCCGAGGGAGGGCTTGTGCGGGGGCAGCCCCACCCCAAGGAATGACAGCGTAGACTCGTGCCAAATTGCGTGCGGAATCAGCAGGATAAGGCCGACGAGGGACTGCCCGAGCGCCGCCGGGACGACGTGCTGAACCAGCACGCGAACGCGACTCATTCCGGACAGAAGCGCGGCCTCAACGAACTCGGCGCTCCGCAGGTGCAGCACGGATGCGCGGACCGTTCGGGTGATAGTGACCCAGTGGGTCAGCACCAAAGAAATGATTATTGCCGGGACGGAACCGCGGAAGAGGCTGACAATCAGCAGGCCCAGCAGCAGGTGCGGCAATGCATTGGTAACATCCGCGCTGCGCATGATGACACGGTCGACTCGCCCTCCAACCATACCGGCGGTAACACCGAGGACGATGCCGACAATCGCCGAGCACACCGCCGTAACAATTGCAATGAACAGCGAAATCCGCATGCCAGCGGCGACACGAACGAAGATGTCGTGGCCTTTGGAGTCGGTACCGAAGAAATGCTCAGCACCGGGGGCGACACCGGAATTGGCAAAGTCGGTGAGAACCAAATCCGAGTCGTTGAGCAGCGGAGTTAGAAAGGCATAGGCGGCAATAAGAACAAGGCACACCACAGCCACTATTGGAGTCACGGGGGCGGGCAGTGCCGTTTTGATGTGCTTGCGATTTGTCGTTTTAAGCATCTGCTTCCACCCGTGGATCGAGGACGACGAAGGCGACGTCGGCAAGCAAGTTACCGAGCAAGACGATGCCCGTTGTCGCGATGGTAAGAATACTCAGCAGCGGAAAGTCTAAGCTCTGAGCCGATTTGACCAGTGCGGTTCCCAGTCCCGGCCACGCGAAAACCGCTTCTACAAGCGTCGAGCCGACGACCAGCTCCGACAGACGAGCGCCAATCAGAGCAAGGAAGGGCGGCACTGCGGTGGGCAGAATATGGGAAAAGATGATTGTCCGGCGCGGGATTCCGCGGACCTGCGCACCGGTGACCGCGCCGGAATCCATGACCTCGACGATGGATTCGCGCAGCGACAACACCAGCCATGGTACCTGCGTGATTGCAAGGACGACCGCCGGCAGCGTAAGGTGCGCCAGCGTAGAGGAAAAGGTCACCGGCTGCCCCGGATAGGTCAAGCCTCCGGTGGGAAACAGCTTCCAGGCTAAGGCAAATACGCCGAGCCCGCCGAGCGCAACGACGAAGGGTGGAGTCGCCTGGATTACCGTCGAGACCGATAGGACCAGCCGATCCACCGCTCCCCCTCGACGCACTGCAGACCACAGGGCTAGCACGAACGCTAGAGCAATGGCACCGATTAGCCCGCAGGCGCCGAGTAGCATCGTCCAGGGTAGGCGCTCGGCAAGCACCTGCGTGACCGGTTGCGAGTAGGACCGTGAGATGCCGAGGTCTCCTGTTGCCAGGCCCTGCAGCCACACGAGCCACGACTCCCACCAGGAGCGGTCCAGACCCAGCTGATGAGAAATGGAGGCCCTCTGCGCGTCGGTTAAGTTACCCGCTTGCCCTTTGAGGTAGGCATCGAGGGGGTCGAAGGGACTTACCGACGCTAGTGCGAATACCGCGGCCGTCACTATCACCAGAATGGGAATTGCGACCGCCACTCGCCTTACGACGATCCCCGCGACCTGCCGTTTCCGGCTCCTAAACCGGGATTGGTGTGCAGTGGGGGCTGGGCGTGGTTGTAGGTGTGGGTGTGACTCGGCTTTTGTCATTTACTTACGCCATGCCCCCAGGTTGAACCACGGGCCGAAGTTCAGGCCGTGGGCATGGGGCTCGAGAATTGCCTCCGGGTGCGTGTAACCGCGGTCGCGCTCAACATACACGTGGTCAACGTAGACCAGCTGCAGCATGGCAGGCTTGTCAGCGTAGAGCTTCTGAATCTTGCGGTAGAGCTCGTCACGCTTGGACTGATCAGACTCGACACGAGCCTGGTCGAGCAGCTTATCAATCTCCGGATTGACGTAGTCGGAACCGTTATCCCACTTGGCTCCAGCGCCGGGCTCGGCGTACTTCGAATGCAGAATCGAGTAAATCTGACCGTCCACCGAATACGGCGTTCCACCACCACCCAGCATTACAGGGGTCTTAGCGTAATCATCACGGGTAACCGACTTGGAGTCGCGGGCTACCGGGTTGACCTCAATGCCCACCTTTTTCAGGTCAGAAGCTGTCGCCAAGGTCAAATCGGTGCGGGCGTGATCGCGGTTCGGGAAATAGATGACATCGAATGTGGCGCGCTGACCATCCTTAACGCGGATGCCATCCGGACCCTTCTTCCACCCGGCCTCGTCGAGAAGCTTCTCGGCTTTCGCGGTGTCGTGTTTGATTTCAGCGGTCGGGTCGTAGGCGTCGCCGTAGAAGTCCGCGAGGAAGGTGGAGTTCGGCTTCGCGTGGCCCTTCATCACGTCCTTCGCCATGGCCTCTCGATTGACGGCCAGGTTGACGGCGTTGCGAATCGCCTGGTCGCCGGTGACCGGGTTGCCCGCCGGCAGGGTGATTCCGCGCCAGTCCGCCGAATGTGCCGACTCAACCTTGAATCCCTCCTGGCCTTCGAATTCCTGCGCCAGCGCCGGCTCCATAATGGTGCCGTCGCCCTCGCCGCCGCGCAGCTGCTGGGCACGGGAGTTTTCGTCTTGATTGACTCGGTAGATGACCTTCTTCAGCTCAGGGGTCCCGCCGTGATAATCCTCGCGGGCCGTGAAGATGGCCTCGTCGGCACGCAGAGCTTCGAGCTTGAACGGACCAGTTCCCACGGGCTTGGTGTTGAGGTCGGAGTCCTCGGCGGGCTTCAAATCATCGAAGTTGAACGCCTCCGACGGGGCAATACCATTGAGAAGCTGGTGGTCAAACTCTGCGTACGGGATATTCAGTTCGAAGACAACCTTGTCGCCGTCGGCACGCACGTCATCGAGCATTTCCCAATTGGGAGCCTCGGAGGAGGCAGAGCGCTCGTCGAGGATTGCCTTGTAGGTGGCTACGACATCCTCCGGGCCAAAGGTGGTGCCATCCGAGAAGGTGATGCCGTCCTTGATAGGAACGGTCCAGGTTTTGTTGCCGTTGCTCGGCTCGGCGGGACCGGAGGCTAGCAGAGGCTCGAAGTCGACGGGCTTCGTGGAGGTGTCACCCGACACTGGCTTGAGTCGGAAAAGGCCCTCGTACACCGGCGAATCACCCGAACGGCTGTATCCGGACACCGGGTTGTAGGCACCGGTTTCGTTGTTGTCCAGCAGGACAAGAGTGTGCTCGGTGTCAGCACCGGAACCGCCTGCGGCGGACTTGTCATCCGGGTTTGAACAGGCAGTCAGGCCAAGACCGCAGATTGCGAGAGCCGAAACCGAGACTGCAGCTGCTCGATGCAGGCGGAAGGTGGGATTTCGACGTAGGTCAGTAGCGAACATAGCGTTCCCCCTTTATTTAAGGATAGGCGCAACTAAAATAGAAATCGTTTTCATTATTTATCGATAAGGGAAACGGTTTCAACAGTGTGAATACTTGTTTTCCAGTTGCGCAATCTCTGCTATTTAGGCCTCTAAGTATGAAATCGCCGCCTACCAGGCACAAAAAGCGGCAGCACACAGAGCGCTGCCGCTTTCCCCTCCCCCAATTTACGCACCTCTACACATGCCGATGGTCACATCGGCGAGATTGCGCGACCTTCGTAGAAAATCACCTACGCAATCTTCGTGACTTCGAAGCGACGCTCCGGGTTCACGTACGCCTCCTGCGCCTTGATCAGCTCCAGCTCATCAGAGCCGGACTCGTAGGTCACCTTCAGCAGTTCATAGACACTGGCGGCCGTGTTGCCAAGGGCCACGGACAGATCACCGTCGATGCCGGCACCACGGACCAGATTGCCCGCAAACAGAGCAGCGGTCACGTCGCCCGAACCGTTGCGCTTGAACGGCAAGTACGGAGTGGACACCAGCCACGCACCGACGCCGTTTACTGCCACCATCTCGATGGTGCCCTCCGGAGCATCGGGACGCAGCACACTGGTGACCAACACAGCCTCTGGACCCATCTCGCGGGCAGCGTGAGCTGCGGCGATAGTGGAATCCAGGTCGCTGACCTCACGCCCGGTCAGGTAACCCAGCTCGAACTGGTTCGGCGTGATGACATCCGCCACCGGAACCACCTTGTCGCGCAGCAACGGCGGAATTTCGTCGGAGACATGACAGCCGCTCTTGGCATTGCCCATCACCGGATCGCAGGAGTAGATAGCCTTCGGGTTCCGCTGCTTGACCAGCGCGACCGCCTCGACAATAGCGTCCGCGATGTCGCTTCCGCCCTGGTAGCCGGAGATGACTGCGTCGGCGTCACCCAGGCGGCCCAGCTCGTCGATACCCTGGATTACAGCGCGCACATCGGAGGCAGGAATCAGCGGGCCCTGCCACTTGCCGTAACCGGTGTGGTTGGAAAATGCGACGGTGTGGACCGGCCAGACCTCGAAGCCCGCGCGCTGCAGCGGGAACACTGCGGCGGAGTTGCCGACGTGGCCGAAGCTCACATGCGACTGGATGGACATAATCGAGGGAATACGCGAAATCGCCTCGGCTGCGGAGCTGGCGGTCGCGGCTGCGCCGGACGCGGTGGACGCGGCGACGGTGGTGTTAGTGGCGGACTGGTTTTCGTTCATGCGTCTATTGTGCAACGCAGGTAAGCAAAAACCCGAAATCGCGCACCAACAGGTGGACAGCGGTAACTACAGACTCGGCCGCCGCCTGCTCGCCTTCAATTCAGATCGTCTCTGCTTCGCCACTTTACGACGCCGCTCCGCCGCCTTGGTCGGCCTAGTCCGCCGGCGCTTCGGTGGTGGCGGAGCAACAGCATCACGAAGCAAATCCGCTAGACGCCTGCGCGCCTCCGCCCTGTTGCGCACCTGCGAACGCTGCGTGCTCACCGAAACGGTGAGAATGGTGCCGTTAAGACGTGGCCCCAGGCTGCAAAGCGCCCGGCGGCGGTGGGCGTCGGAAAGCGAAGAAAGACTGGCTACGTCGACGGAGAGCTGGACTTTACTGTCGGTGGTGTTGACCCCCTGACCGCCGGGACCACCCGAGCGCGCGAAGCGTTCCCGCAGCTCGGCGGCGGGGATGATGAGGCCGTGCGGGATGCCGGGGCCCGGCGCGATAATCAGGGGTTCCATGGGGCCAAGTGTACGGGTGGGTACAGGTAAGTAGAGGTGGGCTTGTGAGAGCGGACACCCATTGGTCTCACGAGCTGAAGGCACTTGCGTGCGCTTGTTATGCAATTGATCTACCGAATTTCTTAGCGACGCTGGAGCGGCTCCGCAAGAAACATGTTGACACCACGCTGTCTGCGTGAAGTCAACGCGCTAGCTTTGTTCTTTTCGAAAGCCTGCGAAGCCACTTTCCCGTAGTGGACTCCTCGCATTCAGCAAGTGCTGTCGGTGTGCCGCTGAAGACAACGTTGCCGCCTTCATCGCCAGCTCCAGGGCCGAGATCAACAACATAATCTACCTGACCGATGACCAGCGGGTTATGCTCCACAACAATGATGGTACGGCCCTGTTCGGACAGATTCCGCAGAAATGCCACCAGACGATTTACATCTTGCGGATGCAAGCCGTCAAAGACTTCGTCAAGCACGATAATGCTTTCTGAGTCTTGGCGTTGCGCTAACAAACGAACGAGCTTGATTCGCTGCAGTTCCCCTCCGGACAAACTATCAAGCGTCTGCCCGAGAGTGAGGTAACCCAGCCCCACATTGCGCAGCAGATTAAGGACATCCGCGATATCAGCCTGTTCACTGAAGACCCACTGCAACTGGCCTAAATCCGCGCTAAGAACGTCTGCAATGGATAGTTTCTTTTCTCCTCGCGCCACACGCGCAGAAAGAGCAGTTTCGTTGAATTTCCTTCCGCCGCACTGTTCACACTCGACTTCGATATCTTCCATAAATGCCATGTCAATACGGATACTCCCGCGCCCCTTACAGAGGGGACATGCTCCCTGGCCGTTTGGGCTAAACATACTCGGCTTCATTCCCGACGCCTGAGCGAACATTTTCCGAATTGGAATAGCTAAATTGAGCGCAGTCAGCAGCGATGAGCGGCTACTCGCTGCAATCGGTTTCTGGTCAATTACTGCCACACCTGAATGCTGGTCTGCAAGTGCGGCTACTAAAGAGCTTTTCCCTGAACCTGCAACTCCAGAGACCGCACTGAGCGCCTTCAATGGGAAACTGACTGATATATCTCGGAGATTATTGCTGCTAGCATGAACAACGCTTATCGAGTGTGAAGTTGAAAACGCGCGACCAGCAATCTTCACCCTTTGACGAAGGGCCTTCGCGGTAGGTGTGCTGGCAACCGCTAAGCGATGTGGCGGGCCTTCGAAAATTACTGATCCACCGTCAATTCCCGCCCCTGGCCCCAACTCGAGAATATGGTCACTTGCAGCGATAATTTGAGGATTGTGTTCCACCACGATTACCGTATTTCCCACATTTCTAAGGCGTTTTAATGACTCAAGCAACCTGTCTACGTCAGCAGGGTGCAGCCCACTCGAAGGCTCATCCAAAACAAAAGTTGCATCCGTAATAGATGCACCCAACAACTCAACGATTCTCAACCGCTGAGACTCACCGCCAGATAGCGTATCGGTCAGGCGGTTAAGTGACAGGTAGCCCAGACCAATCTCTTCTACGTATTTGCAACGCGTAAGAATCTGCTGACGAGGTGCTTCAATCGATTTGTCCGTTACTCCACTTACGAAGTGAGTAAGTCCCTTGATACTTAGCCGGGACGCCTCAGCGATATTGAGGCCGCTGAGACGACTTGCACGAGCTGCGGCGTTGACACGCTGCCCTTCGCATTCTGGGCAAACGATTCTTCGCACCACTCGTTGCAATGCAGCCTTTTCTTTGGCCGTTATCTTGGCTTCCGGTTTTTCTAAATATGAACTACGCAACCGCGGAATTACACCATCGAATATCGCGTGCTTCGGATATCCCGGCATCGGATTACGAAGCTTCACCTGCTCTCCGTAGAGCAATATATTCCGCGTTTGCTCCGGTAAATCGCGCCAGGAAGTATGCACATCAGCAATTCCGGAGTATGCGAGCCTTTTCCAGCGGTAAGTCCCAGGCTCAAATGTGGGAAATCGGATAGCGCCGTCATCAATGCTTCGTTGCGAATCAATCAGCGCATCAAGGTCAATATCGTCTACATACCCGAGCCCAGAGCACTTTTCGCACATGCCCCGGGGATCATTCGGAGAGTAATTTGGCGAGAAACCTGCCGGCGGCTGCGCTGCGCGCGAAAACATTAGCCTAAGATAAGGCGCAATTCCTGTTAATGTACCGACAGTTGAACGGGCATTCTTGGCAAACCGTTTTTGGCCGACTATCGCGGTGAAAGTTAACCCTGTCAGTCTGCCGACCTCTCCCGACTTCTCGGTTTTCATCCTGGCCTGCACAAAAGGTGGAAATAGTGACGCTACTGCTTGCTGAGCTCCAGCAGCCAAGGTAGATACCAAGGAGCTCTTTCCGGATCCAGAAACTCCGGTAATTGCGACCAGGTGATGCTTTGGGATAGCTACTGAGACATCGTGCAAATTATGAGTTTTTGCCCCAAAAATATTGATTGCTTGGCAATTGCCTACCCGCGCATCCCCTTGACCGATTCCATGACGCGACGGAAGGCTATGACTGTTCAAGACGCTTCGCCCTTAGCGCATTGCTTAGCTTTTCGGCCAGGCCCACAAAAATCAACAGGTCTTCTTCCTGCAGCGCCGCTACAGCTGCCTGATACAAAGATTCGTGCTTAGCAGAGATATTCCTCAGCGTTTGCTCTCCTTTTTCCGTAATGGAAGTTAGCAGTTCACGGCCATCTAGCGGATTGGGAGCTTGAACAATATAGCCTGACTCCTTTAACTCCTTTAGTGCCTTGGAGAGTTTTACTCGCGATATCCCCAGAACCGCGCTGAGACTGGAAGGGACGATTTGTTTCTCTTTACTCAACTGAAAAAGCACATCGTATTGCAACCAGGTGATGCCGTCCGGATTCGCTAAGGCTCGTTCTGCAACCAGCTCACACTGCAAACTAGCCAAGGAAGACCTAAGGCACGCACCAGCATTCATGTTATTTTCCATATCGCGCTAATTTCTTTTTTGCAATTATTACTTTACTTCAACCATATAATACGTTTCAAAGCATGTCCACCTACACTTAGCCTCATGCTCTTCGACGCTCTGCCCCGCGACAATGATCGCATCACCCCGGGCATCGTTCACCTGCCGAATTGGCTGTCCCTCCAGAACCAAGCAGGCATCGTGCGCCAGCTTCGCGACATCGCCCGCACGCTGATTGGCACGCCTTTTCAGATGTCGCGCCCACAACTGAAAAGCGGCCAGATGCAGGTGTTTATGCTGCACCTGGGCCGCTACTGGGCGACCGACCCGTACCGCTACGTCACTGATGTCGGCGGACACAGAGTGCCGCCCATCCCCGCAAATCTTGTAAGTCTCGCTAGCACTGCCCTTAAGGATGCCTCGCTTTACGACGAAACCCTCGCCCCCTGGGCCACGTCCTTCCGCCCTGACATGGCGCTGGTGAATTACTACCCGCCGGGTGCCACGATGGGCCTGCATCAGGACCTCAATGAGGATTCACCCGCACCGATTGTGTCGCTGTCAATCGGCGATGAGGCGCTGTTCCGGATCGGTGGCACCGAGAATCGGAACAAACCATGGGATGATGTGACGCTCGCTAGCGGCGACGTGATTGTCTTCGGTGGGCCGAAGCGCCTGGCTTTTCACGGGGTGCCGCAGACCCGACCAGGTACGCTACCGGAAGCTCTGCGGGAGAGCTGCGGGCTGGAAAAAGGGCGCCTTAACATCACCTTTCGACAGGTGGAGCTGTCGGTTGCCTACCTTTGGTTACCGGGAAGGCTTTATGCGCGCCGGATTGAGTACCCCGCGTCACGAGATTAAATGGAGTGCCCCGCCCCTCAAGATTAACAAGATAGTAAAGATTAAAAAGATTGTAAGGGATAGTAAAGGGCGCTAGCATTCTAGACATGAACCGCACGTCCAACCCGTTTCGGGCCACTCTCGGATCGACTCCTCCCTACCTCGCAGGTCGTCAGAATGAGATTGCCGATTTTGCTGATGCCCTCGATGACGGTCCGGGAAGTCACGAGCGAATCTCACTCATTACGGGGTTGCGTGGCGTAGGAAAAACAGTTCTGCTCAACGCGTTCGAGGACGAGGCCAGAAGTCGATCTTGGTGGGTTATTTCGGAGACTGCGACAGCGGGGTTTTCGGGGCGTATTGTGGACACGCTGTTCCGGCTTGCCGAAGACACCTTGCGTACACACAAGCGGAGACTCTCGGGTGTCACTCTGCCGACTATCGGTGGAATCCAATTCTCCGATGTTCTACAGCACCAACCGCAGGTTACCCTTCGATCAGCACTAACTGATTTACTCGACTGGCAAGAAAAGGTTGACCGCCAGCTCGGGCAAGAACCAGTTGGTCTCCTGATTACCCTTGATGAACTCCACTACCACCGTCGTGATGAAGTAATTGAGTTTGGCACGACAATCCAACATCTCGTTCGTGAAGAACGCAACATCGCCGTCGCGATGGCCGGTATTCCTCAGTCCATAAGACCTCTGCTTGCTAGTCAAGAAGGCAAGAACCCCGTAACGTTCCTACGCCGCGCCAACCGTATTGATTTGGGGCTGATAGGTAAAGACGAAGTTAAGGCCGCGCTTACCGAACCTGTGGAGAATGCAGGTTTTTCATGGGAGCCCGATGCCCTAGATGACGCTGTCGAAGCCTGTGGCGGCTACCCATTCATGATTCAGCTCATTGGACAGCAATGTTTTAAACGCAGCGAAGGCACTGTAATTACTGCCAGGTCGGTGAGCGAAGGGGCAACCGTGGCCAAGCGACGGCTAGGACAACTTGTCCATGAGCCTGCCCTAGCTGATTTATCGGAGGTTGACCGGACATTCCTCGTTGCGATGGCCGCAGACGACGGACCCTCATCAATGTCTGATATCGCCGAAAGACTGGGCGCGAACCCTCAGTATGCAGGAAATTATCGACGCCGGCTAATTGAAGCCGAAATCATCGTGAGTTCCAGATACGGATTCGTGGATTTCGAACTTCCTTACATGCGGGAATATCTCCGAGAACACGCGGCTGTGAGCGTTTTCAAGGGGCAGAAAGACACAGATAGTAAAGATTAACAAGATAGTAAGGGATAAAAAGAAGCGTTAGATATCAAGTCTTCCTGGCGGCAACTCTGACGCTTCTTCCTACTCGCCTACCCCGCACTGGGTGACCAATCCGAACTGCTACGTCACTCAGTTAAGAACCCACCGCGTACCGCCGGTCATGTCGGTGTCAATCGGCGACGAGGCACTGTTCCGCATCAATAGATAGAGGGGACGAAGTGGTGTCGCCCGAACGGAGTGAATCTGGACAAGAATTTATGCAAAGTTTTATTGAAGAACTACGAGTGTATTGCACCAAGGCTATCGCCCATGAAGTAGCAGAACGCTTGAATCAGTGCTTGTATCAGCACCTCACAGAACGGAACAACGATGTCTTTGTCGCGGATACCTTCACAATCGCCACTGATGAAGAGGACGAGTTCGGCATTGTGGGCGGACTATCAGCGGAATGGAACGACATGGCTGTCAACGCTGTGCTCTCCCGCAAAATTCGCGAGGCACCAAGGCTTTATGTCATTTCGCAGCACTTTTCGGCCAAAGTGGCTAGCCTCGACGAAGCCGAGATTGACCCTATTAGTGATGCTGTTTTCGCAGCGGCACAGGAGTCCATTTCCCTACCATGCGGCCAGGTCCCGTATTTCAGTTTTATGGGGTATGCGGAATAGCTACCGTCAAGGCAGTCGTGCCGCAGTCTGTCATTGACCTGCACCGCTCACTTGTGTCGGCGATTCTCACTTATGCTTACGCCCAGTGCTACACATAAGTGAGTTTCGTAGGCATAGGTGACTGAGCCAGGGTTCGGAACCTTTACCGACCACGAACAGTACCGACGACGAACAGCTGGTTATTGCTACCAACTAACGACCGTCAAGTTCACAATCTGCAGCTCGAAAAAGCATCGATTCAAAGCCCTCGAAGAGTAATGAGTCATCGTTTTGCTCACGAGAAATCCGGCTGGCTTCGTTCAGGTCAGTGCCGAACTGACGCCAATCCAGTAGCCATCCGGCATCGAGGGCAACTCGCGACCAGAAAAGACGCTGGGTCCGACCATTTCCTTCCCGAAAAGGATGGATCCAATTCAGCATCGAGTAGAAGTACACCAGCTCTTTGAGGAATTCATTCCTGCCGAGGTTACGCAGCAGATTCTTGTCGTTCAGCTGCTCGGCGAGCGAAAATAGGTTCTGAGATATTCCCGCGCATGGAGCGAATAATTCACCCTCGCCACGTCTCATATCGATTGTTCGAATCTCACCAGCGAAAGGATAAATATCTTGGAAAAGATGATGGTGGATAGCTCTTAGCTCCCGCTCATCTCGAGAGTTCGGAATAAAGGTTTCAAATTCTAAATCCCCGAGCTGAACGGTACGTGCATTAACTAGGTCAGCCTCCGCTGCAGCGAGCTCCCGCAGGTTACGTAATCCGAGAAGGTTTTTCAGTGTAGATGTGCCTGGCTCGATATACGGGTCAAGAGGCGCCACAGTTTCTAGGCCAACCCGAATCGTGCGCGAGTGCGTTCCACTAGCTGCGTTGCAGAGATTTCTCCGACGACATAGCGCTCAGCATCTTCGTCGTAGGCCCTACTC
Organism: Corynebacterium lactis RW2-5; assembly: GCF_001274895.1. Classification (NCBI taxonomy): domain Bacteria; kingdom Bacillati; phylum Actinomycetota; class Actinomycetes; order Mycobacteriales; family Corynebacteriaceae; genus Corynebacterium; species Corynebacterium lactis. The sequence continues at coordinate 372,764 of NZ_CP006841.1, read as the reverse complement.
GTAATGAGACCTTCCAACATGCTTGAATGTTTTGCCTGTTCAACGCTGTTTTTGCGCAGCTGCTGCGTGTTCATTTCCGGCCTCCTTCGTTTTGATAACTCTACCCACACAAACGCTCAAATGGAAACGTATTTAACGGCCCACCAAAGAAAACACGAAAGCAACACGCGCCTATGGTCTTCTGTTACCCCACTGCCTCGCTGTAGAGCTCGAATAGGTGCGCCACAATCTCTTGCTCCCGCGCATCATCATGGAGCGCGGAGAAGTCGACCCCGTAGGCGCGCTCGACCGCCGCATCCAATTCCTTGTGGGCCTTCACCAATTCCGGGTACAGGAACGCGTTGTCGGGGTCGTACATGTCCGCCAAGGTGGAACCTGTGTACAGCTCGCGCGCGTCCAACACCGCTTGGGCATGCTTTACGACGTCCGCCTCTACCTCTGCATCGGGCTCGGGCCAAACAAAGTTGTTGTAGACGATGCCGTTGGAATAGCTGTAGTCCGATTTAAGCCGTACTCCAACCGTCCGCATCCACGAATTGTGAAACTGCGACGTTAAAATTCCGAAGTGGTATAGACGAGCATTGGGAATTAATCGAATTTTGTCGCTGTACAATACCTCAGGTCCGCTGAACCCTATCGGAATATAATTCCGTTTTTCAGACGACACCTGCGGCACGACGATGGATGTTCCTTCCGGCATATTCTCCACATGGAAACGTGTCGGTTTCTCGGCCAACTTCCGTGTGGGAGCGCTCTTACTAGCCAGACGGAAATCGCGGACTGCCTGAACCTTCTCTCGGGCCTTTGGCATTTTTTTAAAATCAGCTGGTGTCGCTTCGCCTAGCCACAGCACCCATCGCTCTAGCCCCTGGATGAATTCTCGAGAACCAAGAAACTTCCGGAAGAATTTTTCCGCATACGGTTCTTGAGCGAGGAATTCTTCCTTTTCCTCAGTGGTGAAAAGGTAATGTCCGCCATCGATGGGTTTGTTACCAATCCCCATTTTCGGCACATCACATATCGGCTTGCTGCGATTCCACACAAACACATCCTCGGCATCCGCAAGGTATGGGTTCAGCCGCGACGGGAATTGCAATTCCGGCTCGGCGTCGGGGTGCGCGTAGTGGAATAGGCGCACCGAATCGTCCTGCTTGGAAAAACCCACAATTACGCAGAACACATGCGCCTGGTCACTGGCTTCATTGCCCCACCGGAAGGTGTCATGAGCAAAGTCGATATGGAATCCCAACCGCGTTACGGGAAACCAAATATTCGCCACCTGCTCACCCTGACAGATGGAGTTTGTGGAGACGAAAGCTGCGCGCACCGGATTGTCACCGATGTATTCGGCGGCCTTGATATACCAACCGGCAACATAGTCAATATTTCCAACGTTCTTGGTCCCAGCCGGGAACACGTCCTTTATTTCGGCCTTTTGCTCCTTGGACTGATTGCGGGCACCCAAAAACGGCGGATTGCCGATAATGTAATTGCATTCGCCCGGGGCAAGAATATCCGCCCAATCGACGCAGAGGGCGTTGGCGTGGTGGATGTGGGCGGCGTCGTGAAGCGGAAGGTCCTCAATGTTCGAGGTGATGATTGTCTGCGCCTCAATGTTGGCCTGCAATTGTGCAATCCACAGCGCAGTCGAGGCAACGGCGACCGCAAAGTCATTGATCTCCACGCCATAGAACTGATTGAGGGAAATCTTCAGTGGCGTCGCGCCGATGTCGTCGAAGCCGAGCACGTTCTGGTCACCGACAAGCACGGAGAGAATCTTGTTCTCCATGCGACGCAGCGAAATATACGTCTCGGTGAGAAAGTTACCGCTACCGCAGGCCGGGTCGAAGAACCTAAGACCTGCCAGTTTGTTGTGGAACTTCGTCAGCGCATTCTTGCGCTTGACCGGCCCGAGCGTTGCATCTTCGAGGATTTCCGCCAACTCGGCCTTTAACCCATCGAGGAAAAGCGGATCAATGACCTTGTGAATATTCTCCGGCGAGGTGTAGTGCATTCCGCCCTTGGCGCGTGTTTCCGGGTTCAGGGTCGACTCGAATACGCCGCCAAAAATGGTCGGGCTGATTGTGGACCAGTCGGTGTCCTGAGAAACCTCGTGAAGAAGCAGGTCAATAAGCCCCTCGGTAAACGGAGGAATTTCTGCCTCCTCCGCAAACAAACCGCCATTGACATACGGAAATGCCTTAAGCGCCTCATCAAGATAAGGATCGCGCTGCCCAACAGGTGTATTGAGAACCTGGAAAAGCTCTTTGAGCATCCCCCGCACCAAGTGTGGCGGAGCCCCGTGCAAATAACGGTAGAGGGCATCCTTGTGAAAAAGGCCAGCATCCTCGGCAAAGAGGCAGAAAACCAGGCGCACACAGAGCACATTCAGCGCGTGCTGGTTTTCCTCCGAATCCGGGTCCAGGTACTGCTTGCGCAGGCCCTCATACAACTTGCCGACGAGAACACCGGCGTCCATCGAGACTTTCTCTTCACGCACCTGGCGCGCCCGCTGCGGGTCAACGAGGAAGTCAAGAAGATTGAGCTGCTCTGCCAACTCCGAGAGCTGGAAAGAAAGATAATCGTTCTCGGAGTCTTCTTTATTGAGATCATGAATCCGAAACTCGCCGAAATTACAAACAATGATGTAATCCGGCCGCTGTGAATTCGGCAGGGTATTCGCATAATTGCGTGCCTGCTGGAAAGGGGTGACCTTGACGCCCTGCCGTACCTCCGCCTTATCGAGGTCAACGCCAAGCGATTTCTGCTCGATGAAAGTCTTGGCGTCCGCAATAACGACGTCAATAAAACCTCGTGCAGAAGTGCGTTTCTCGAAGCGCACATTTGTGGTGACGTCCTGCATCCCGACCACGTCAGACAGCAGGGAGAGCCAAAATGAGCCGGTATCGCCTTTTTCGTACCCACGCCCTTCCCATTGCTCAGTAAAGAGTCGCGCCGCTTCCCTGCGACGAATTTCATTCTTTAATTGATTCTTGCTCTCAGCATTCTGAAGACTCGGGGGGGGGCTTTGGTTCATGACGTTCATACTATGCCGTGCCCCGGATTCCTGGATAGCCGTTTCGAATGTAGTTTCCGAACGAACCCAATCCGCCCCCGCTGGTAAACCTTTTGGTGTGCCGAATCCTCGCTCTATACTCTCTCCGCCTGAGCCCATTCCACCTGCCACTCCCCTTGACTGGCGCGCGCCCGTCCGCCGCTGGATTTCGCTGCCTCTCATCGGCCGCCTCCCGCTTGCCGACGTCGCCATCGCCGCCACTTTCTTCCTTGTTGCGTGCGTGGAGGCATCGTTCATCGTGGACTACGGCGCCTCTTTCACTTACGTGGCGAATACCGCCTTGACCTTGGCGATTGCAGGGGCGGCTGCGGTGCGTCGTAAAGCGGTGGTCGGGTCCTTCGTGGTGACGTACCTGGCCCTGGCGGGGCTGGCAGCGCTCGTGTGGGCGACCCCGGTCAATCTGGGACTGAGCCCAATCGTGATCGCGGCACCGCTGTCGCTGTGGGCGGTGACGCGCTGGGCGCGCAGCCGGGGGTGGGGCCTGGCAGGACTGCTACTGGGGCTCATCGGAAGTCTGTTCAACCCCGCAGTCCCGGCGTTCGGATACGCGGCCGAGCGACTGCTGATCTTCGGGCTGCCGGCGGTGCTCATCATTGCACTGTGCTACGCCGTTGCCTCGTGGCTGCGGACCAACGCCGAAACCCACGCGGCCGAGCTTGCCGCCGCCATCTCGCGCAGCAGGTTGGAGCTGTCCAGGGAGCTTCACGACGTCGTCGGCCACGGGCTCACTGCCATCAAAGTGCAAGCTCAAACGGCACTTTTCCTGGGGGAATCGGACTCGGCGCTGCGCAGTGTCGTCGAGGCGGCCGACCATTCGCTGCGCGATGTGCACGCGCTGGTCGATGCGCTGCGCAGTGGCGGCGAGGTCAGTGCCGACGCGGAAGAGATTCCGCGAATCGTCTCGGCAGCGCTGCCCGCGCACCGACACGTCCACGTCGAGCTGCCGGAGTCCTTCGCGCCCCTGGCCACGTGGCCGCTGGCCAGGCGTCTGGCGCTGGTGCGCGCGGTCGCGGAGGTGGCGACGAACATGGCCAAGCACTCGGATGGGCCCGCAAGCCTGACCGTGACCGTGGGAGAGCCAGAGGATGCGGATACCTCGGGCATGGCCCGCGCCACAGTCGTAGCCGTCAACCGAGTTTTTTCAACGCCGGAGGTCGAGGAAGCGGGCGTCGGAAAGCGGGCCGGAACTGGACTGGCGGGCCTTCGCGAGCGCGTCGGCGAGCTCGGCGGCAGCGTGACATATGGTGAGGTAGACGGGCAGTTCCGAGTGGAGGTAGCGCTGTGATACGAGTGGTGGTCGCCGAAAACCAGGCGCTGATTCGCGAATCCTTCGCCAGGCTTATCGACGCGCACCCGGACATGCGCGTCATTGCCGCCGTCGGCGATGGCGCAGGTGCCGTGCGCCACGCTGCGGGCGCGGATGTGGTGGTGATGGATATTCGCATGCCGATCATGGACGGCATCGAGGCGACGCGGCGCATTGTGCGCGGTGTCGGGAGCACGGGTTCAGCCGGCGGCGCGGCGTCACCCCGCCCGAAAGTCCTGGTCCTGACCACTTTCCGCGAGGAAGACCTCGTGCTCGGGGCGCTCGACGCGGGAGCCTCCGGGTTCCTGCTGAAGGACTCCGACCCGGCGGAGCTACTCTCGGCGATTGCACGAATCCACCGTGGCGAGGGCGTTTTGGACCCAAAGGTCACGCCAATGGTGCTGCGCCACATTACGCATGCGGGCGCGGGCGCTGGTCGCGGGTCGGGCCGCGGGTCGGGTCACGGATCGGGTCGCGATGCTAACCGCAGCTCTGGCCGCAGCGCCGGCCACCGCGCCGCTCAGGCGGAACTGCCGGACTTCACGCCCCGCGAGCGCGAGATTTTGGGCCTCGTCTGCGAGGGACTCTCCAACGATGAGATCGCCCGGCGCCTTTTCGTTGCCACTACGACGGTCAAGAGCCACGTTAAGTCGCTGCTGACCAAGACCGGTTCGCGGGGGCGGGTGGACCTTGTCATTTGGGCCGCCCGGCGCGGGCTGGTGTAATCGCGGCCTGAAACCATTCTCAGCCCCTCCTCCCCAGGGAGGATTTTCGGCGAATCTCCTCCCCTAGGAGGATGTGCGTTTACCCAGTTAAGGAATACAAAAAGGGCATGAACACGCCTCCACCCGCGACACCTACCGCTACGCCGCCTTTCCCTACCCCTCCACCCGCGACACCTACCACACCGCCCCTAGTCCAACTGCGAGACATTGAAGTCTCCTTCGGCCGCGGCCACCATAGGAATACCGTCCTAAACGGCCTTAACATGAGTGTCCGTGCCGGTGAGGTCTACGGTCTGCTCGGTCTCAACGGCGCCGGTAAATCAACCCTTATGAGCACCGTCCTCGGCCTTGTCCCCTACTCTGGCACCGTCACCATCGACGGCGAGCCCTGGCAGCGCCACCACCTCGACCGCGTCGGCGCCGCCATCAATGGCCCGGCGTTCTACCCACACCTATCGGCTGCGCACAACCTGCTGGTCCACGCGCGTCTGACCGGCACTGAGCCGAGCCGCATCGACGAAGTTCTCAATACCGTCGGCCTGCACTCCGGCACAAAACACGCCAAAGCTTTCTCCACCGGCATGAAAGTGCGCCTATCGCTGGCGATGGCGCTGCTCACCGACCCCGACATTGTGCTTCTCGACGAGCCCACCAACGGCCTCGACCCCGAAGCCATCGTGGGCCTGCGACAACTTCTGCGAAGCCTGGCGGACCAAGGCAAAGCGGTCGTGGTGTCCTCGCACCAGCTTGGAGAGGTCGAGAAAACTGTCGATCACCTCGGCGTCCTCGCCGGCGGCCACCTCGTCTACGAGGGCGCTTTGGGAGACTTCGCAAGCCCCGGGCAGTCCCTGGAACAGGCGTTCTTTGAAGCGGTTCACTCCGCAAATTCGGTGCGCGCCACATCGCCTACCCGCAACAAAGGAGGCCAGCGATGACCCGCCACTACGTCCGCGCGGAGCTGCTCCGCAGCCGGTATAGCCTTGCGATGTGGCTTCCTGCCGTCTTCCTTGTCATCTCCGCCGTATCGACGCTGCTCTCCCTGGGCGTCAACGCGACTCGCCTAGCCAGCGCGCACCTCTACGCGGTGGCGCTTCTAGGCCCACTCGCTGCACTCACCGCAATCGCCGGGCAACGCCGCGAGGAGCGCCTGCGCCACGGCGGCACCGCCTGGCGCAATGTCTCACGCTCGCGGGTTCTCGCTGCCCGTGCCGGTGTCGTGGCCGGGTACGTGCTGCTCGGACACCTTCTCATGGCCCTGACGCTAACCACCGACGCACGCACCATAGGCCTATTCACTCTGGTCAACACACTAAATTTCATGAGCATGTGGGCGTTCGGCCTTGCCACCTGGCGCTTCCTCGGCCGCGCGGCACTCCTGCTCGGTCCGCTGATCGCCTTCGCATGGTCACTCGCGGGCGCGGCATCCCTATCGATGGCGGGTTCCCTCGCACACTCCACCAGCTTCCCCGAGCTCCTGCTCCACCCCTGGTCATGGGCAATTCTCCCGACGCTCCCCGTCTACGGCGTGCTGCCCAACTCCGTCGCCGCACCCGCCGACAGTCCCGTCTGGAGCCTCCCCATCGCCGCACCGCTTACCCTTCAAACCGCGCTTGGCCTGTTGTTTTTCGCCGCCACACTCCTGCCTCGAACCGAACTTCCACGCCCGTCGGTCCCGTCACGGCACCTGGCCCGCCGCCGTGTAACGACAGCCCGGTTGTCCACCAGCTCGTCGTTAAGCAGAGGGCTCCTACCCACCCTGCCCTGGTGGACCTGGGTGATTCTTGCGACGCTGATGCTCGTGGCGCTGGCCGGGGTGCGCGCGTGGAGAGGTGTAGAGATTGCCTCAGCGCTCATGTGCTTTGTCTGCGTGCCGACGGCCGCCACCATCATTGCAGTGATGACCGTGACGGCGCAAGCAGATGCGTGGCCCGCGTTAATGTACCGGAGGGTGCGGGGAAAGATTATCGGTAGGCTGTTCTTGCTGGACATCGCGTTTTTGGCGCCGGTGCTGGTGCTCGGCATGGGAATTGCCGCAGCGGTGGCGCCGACGGGGGTCGGCAGCGGCTACCGCTGGGTCTACCAGGCGATGGTCACGCCCTTCGTCGCGGCGCTGATTCTGGCCGTGGTTGGCGCGGTTGCGATGAGGTCGACTACCGCCGCGATTGCCACGTCGGTTGCGGTGGGTGCCTGGTCAATCCTGGTGGGAGGCGACGCTCTGAGCGCCGGGCCGCTGTGGTGGACGAGCCCGTGGGCGTGGACATGGACGGTGCGCGACTATCCCGAGCGGTGGGTCATGATCGTGCTGGTCAGCACCATCATCGCAGCCATTGTAATGGTGCTGAACAATCGACTGCTGCGGCTGAAGAAGTAATCGAAAAACCTACCCCAACACCGTCTCGCGCTCCCACAGACCGGCCAGGCGAACATCGACACCATCGCGCTCAGCAAGGCGCCCGAACTCGCTCATGGTTATATCCACCCGGTCGAAGGGTCGCGGAATCGGCTTCAAAGGCTTGGTCAACGGCCGCCAGAACGCATCCCAGTGCACCGCACGCACAGTTTTTACGCCCAGAGTCTCCACCGTCTCACGCCAGTAGGCCTCAATCCACGACTGCGATTTCGTCCCCGCCGTTCCCGCCCCGAGATATAGCAGGTCAGCACCGTATTCCCTGAGTATGCCGGAAATGTAATTGGCAGTCGGGTGCACGAACACAGTGCCGTCGGGATGCGCGATGTGGAAAGAAAAACACCCACCCGTGCGGTAATCCTTGACCGACGCCGGCAGCGTCACGGGCTCAGTAATCTCGCCAGGGAAGCGGTCGCCGTCGCTATGCAGCGCGATGATGGGAGTCACCGAAAACGCCCCGACCTGGAAAGGCTCGCCGTGCCCAATTTCGTGGAAGGGCACACGCTCGAGGCCATACCCCAGCGCAATCAGCCGCGTCGACCGCGAGCCGTAGAGTTTCGCGCCGGTCAAATCCGCCACAATCGGCGAATCAAAAGCGTGGTCAATATGCGAATGCGACACCAGCACCGCGTCGAGATGCCCCGAAGTTGGCTGCGTCTGCCCTGCCCCGTTCATACCCAAGTGGTTCAGCGCGTATTTAATCTTCCGCTCGTCCGGCCGCAGCCTTCCCGACGCCACCTTCAGCAGCGAGGGCCGGGAAAAATAGCCGTCTATCAGAATCGACGTTTCACCATCAGTAATCAGCACATTCGCAACACCCGCGAACGTGGCGGTGACAGTCATTGCCATCTCCTTCGTGCATTGCACTTGTTGCCGCTTCGGCATTACCGCTTTCGGCAGTTTCCACCAAAAATTTTACCGGGCGTTGCACTATTTTCGGCCCCTTTTTTCAGGCTCGAAATGGTGCAACGCCCGGTAAATTCGAGGGCTGAAGACGCACGCTTTACGACGCTCACCCCTCGCCGCAGGTTAAGCCCCGCCGACCTGACCGTCCTCGATTGCCTCGCGGACCTGCGCCGCCGACAGATTCGAGTCCTCAATCTCGCGGCGCGCCTCCGAGCGGTCACCGACCGCAAGCAGTCGGCTGATGCGGCCGCGGCGGCTGGCTTCCTCGCTAATGCGTCCGCGCCCGCGCAGCCACGCGACCAACATGACGGCAATCAGCAGCAGGCCGATATAGCCGAGCACCGGATACACCCAGCCAATGAGGTTCTGGAAGCCAACGAAACTCAGAATGAAGCCGAGCACCACAGTCGCGACGTAGACGACATGGAAACGCTCCGGACGCGACGCGGTCAGGCGCCTGGCCAGTGCATAGAACATGCCGAGCGCGGTGTTGAAGATCATGCCGAAAATCACCACCGCCATGGCCTGTCCCAACCACGGGTGCAGACGATTGATGACACTGAGCATCGGCACCGCATCCGTCGCGACCGTCCCGACGGTGTAGTACAGCGTAAGTGCAGAGATTAGCAGCAGTGCCGAATAAATCAGGCCGCCAAAAAAGCCACCGACTCCGGCGACGCGGGGGTGGAACATGTTTCCGCCGATGACAATCGCCATCGACACCGCCACCATTAGGTTGAAGCCAACATAATTAACAGCCGCGACCGTCCAATGTGGCAGGGTGGTCGCAACGGCTGCGACGGCGTCGGCACGCTCGGCCATGGGAGTCGGATCCGTAAATGCCAGAGTATAAATGCTGGCCAGTACGATAAATGCCACGATGAACGGGGTGATCGAACCAATCACGGTGGTGACGCGATCAACATCCAGGAACCCAGCCGCAATCGTGATTGCCACCATGATCACGGCACCGACCCACACGGGCGTTCCCCACTGCTGATTCATATTCGCGCCGGCGCCGGCGAACATCACAAACCCGGTGGCGAAAAGGGTAATCACCACGCCAATATCCAGAACGCGGGAGAAAATCGGGTGCGAGACCCGCCGGAAAACCTCACCGTGCTCGGCGGCACGAAAGTAACTGCCAAGCTGCAGGATGATCATGGCCCACACGCTCATAATCACCGCCGAAAGCACCGCACCCCAGATGCCGTTGATGCCGAATGCGACGAAATACTGCATGATTTCCTGGCCAGTCGCAAAGCCCGCGCCGACGATAATTCCGACGAACGCGAACGCGACCCGCAGCACTTTCATAACCACAGGAGTAACTCCCCTTATTGCCCTATTGCCTTATTGCACGGTGATAAAAACGGTCAAAGCCGCGAAGGCTCAATGCCTCCACGGCTTTTAACATTACGACCGCCGCCGCGCGGGGCTGGCCAGAATGGCGAAAGTTCGCACCAAGCCAGCCCTAGACCCCGGCCCTACACCTCCGGGCTACATGCAACTCCCGTCGAATGCACCGGGCAGTATCCGTGCGGATTCTTGTGAAGATACTGCTGGTGCTCGTCCTCAGCACGGTAGTACTCCCCCGCCGGGGTTTCGGACAGTGGCTTAATCTCGGTGGTGATGGGGCCGAGGCCTGCGTCGGCAAGCCGAGGTGCGTACGCGGCGGCGATGGCACGCGCGCGCTCGGCCTGCTGCTCGGTGGTGGTGTAGATCGCCGAGCGGTACTGCGTGCCCACGTCATTGCCCTGGCGATACCCCTGCGTCGGGTCGTGCGCCTCGAAGGCCTTGGCCACGAGCTGGTCGAAACTAACCTGCGCCGGATCGTAGACCACCTCGACGACCTCGGTGTGGTTAGTGCGGCCGGTGCAGGTCTCGCGATAAGTCGGGTTCGGAGTCACACCGCCCGCGAACCCCACGGAGGTAGACACCACGCCCGGTGTCTGCCAGAACAGCTTCTCCGCACCCCAATAACAGCCGATGCCGATGTAGACGACCTCCTGGCCTTCCTCCCATGGCCCCGTAATCGGCGTGCCGAGCACCGCATGAGGCCTCGGATTCTCTAATACCGGGTGCGAGCCGCCCTTCAACGCCTCATCCTCGGAAACCAACTGTGCAGTCTTGCCAAATAGCCAACCCATGAGCATGTCCTTTCAGCGTGTACGTATTCTCCGCAACGCGGCCACCATCCCGATTGTTCCGGTGCCCCGCGCTCATAGGTATCTACGGAGCGGCCTCGCCTGCGGATTGGACGGACTAAGGTTTTCATTGTGACCACGCTCAACGTCCTGCCCGTCAACCCGCACGACCCCGCCGCCATCCTCCCGGAGCTTGCCGCCGCACTGGAGGGTCGCGCCTCCTACCTGCCAGTTCCGCTTCACGACGCCGCCCGCTCCTCCATCCTCCGCAACTCTCAGCGCGCAGGCGAGCCTATCGACGCCTCGGTCGCACTCGTCGTCGGTACTTCAGGGTCGACTGGAACGCCGAAGGGGGCGCAGCTTACGGCGAGCAACCTGGAAGCGTCGGCAAGCGCGACCCACAAGTTGCTGGGCGGGCCCGGGCAGTGGCTGCTGGCGATGCCCGCCTACCACATCGCTGGCCTGCAGGTTTTGGTGCGCTCGCTGATTGCGGGCACGGAGCCGGTGTGCGTGGACGTGACCGACGGTTTCAGCGTGGCGGCGTTCGCGGACGGGGCGGCGCAGCTGACGGGCGACCGCGCCTACACCTCGCTGGCACCGCTGCAGCTGACCAAGGCGATTCAGACGCGCGAGGGTATCGCCGCGCTGCAGCTTTTCGACGCCGTCCTCGTCGGCGGGGCGGCCATTAATCCGCAGGTGGCGGCGCGCGCTGAGGCGGAGGGGATCAACGTCGTAGCAACGTACGGCTCCAGCGAGACCGCCGGCGGCTGCGTCTACGACGGTCAGCCAATCCCCGGCGCGCAGATCGCCGTGGAGAACGGGCGAGTGTGGCTAGGCGGACCGATGATTGCGCAAGGCTACCGGAACGCGCCCGGTCACGAGGCCTTCTCCCGACCCGGATGGTTCGGCACCTCCGACGGCGGCAAATTGGTTGATGGGCTGCTGGTGCTTACCGGGCGACTGGACACCGTCATCGACTCGGGCGGGCTGAAACTCCACCCGGAAGTACTCGAACAGGAACTGCTGACCATCGACGGTGTCACCGGCGCGTGTGTGGTCGGGGTGCCGCACGCTAGGCTCGGCCAGGCCATCGTCGCAGCGTATGAAGGCTCCGCCACGCTTGGCGACGTCATGGACGGCCTTGGTGACGCCGAAGATGCGGGAAGGCTGAACCACTGGATGATTCCGAAGGACCTCCGGCACGTCGACGCGCTACCGCTGACGGGGCCGGGCAAGGTCGATCGGCAAAAGGTCGCGGAGTTGTTTTAGGGGCTTGGGACGCAGGTTAGGTCGCGGCTTGGGTTAGGGCCCTATTATTGAACCCATGTCTGATGCACCACATTCGTCCTCCTCGCCGTCGGCGAGTACCCCCTCCACCGGCCACACCAAGGGACGGGGAGGAAAGGGCGCGGGAGGTGCGTCGTTAAGCGATTGGATGGAAGGCGCCCGCCCGCACACCTGGGCGAACGCGTTTGCGCCGGTTGTGGTGGGTGTCGGCGCGGCGGCCTCGCATGCGCCAGTTTCCTGGGGGCGGGCGGCGCTCGCGCTGATTGTCGCGTGGGCGCTGATTGTCGGCGTGAACTTCGCCAACGATTACTCCGACGGCATCCGCGGCACCGACGACGACCGCTCCGGCCCGCTGCGCCTGACCGGCTCAGGCCTGGTGCCGCCGAAGCACGTGAAGTACGCGGCGTTCGCGGCGTTCGGCGTGGCGGGTGTTGCGGGCGTGGCGCTGTCGCTGCTCAGCGCGTGGTGGTTCATCCTGGTTGGCGCCGTGTGCATCCTCGCGGCGTGGTTCTACACGGGAGGCAAGAAACCGTACGGCTACCGCGGGCTTGGCGAGGTGTCCGTGTTCATATTCTTCGGCCTCGTCGCCGTGTTGGGCACGGAATACACGCAGGCCGGGACGCTTTCCTGGGTGGGGCTGGCGTGCGCGGTGGGAATCGGCTCAGTGTCGTCGGCGGTGAACCTGGCCAATAACCTGCGCGATATTCCCACCGACTCCGCGACCGGCAAGATCACGCTGGCGGTGCGCCTTGGCGACGGGCGCACTCGCGTTGTCTGGCAGGTTTTGTCCGCGATGCCGCTGGTGGCGAGCGTTTTTATTAGCTTCTGGCAGCCGTGGGCGCTGGTTAGCCTGATTGTGGCGCCGCTGTGGGTGAAGGCCTCGGCACCGGTGCGCAGTGGCGCGCAGGGCAAGGCACTCATTCCAGTTTTGGGCCTGACCGGAAAAATGATGCTGGCCTGGGCTGTTCTTAGCGCGCTGGCGTTAGGGCTGGGCGCTTAGGGCATTGGGGTTTGGCGCTTAGGGCGTTGGGGGATGGGCGTTTGCGGTCTGGGTTTCGTACTGCTGGTTTAGCCGCTAGTTATTGGAATTTTCCTTTGACTCTTCGGTCAGGTTCTAGACTTTTTGGTCGGGATCATCTTCCCACCGGCCACTCCAGCCCTATCAGCACCACGAGTACCACGAGCTGGATTCAAAACGGGTCAAAAAAGCGCTTCTTCTCAAGTTTGTGCCACTACAATTTACAAAACCCCAGGTCACGATTCCTGTATTCGCGAAAAACTGTCACAAATTTGAGAGTTAACCGAAACAGAGCCCAATTTATCCCACCAAAACGACTTACCCCACCGAAACAACTATTGCTGTCGCTATCGGCGCACATCCTGCCGGAACAATCCCCGCCGGTTCCACACAGTCTCTAAAATTGAAATCATTTCTTCAAACCTCGATTCTTCCCACGATGCAAGGCCCCTCAATGAACGATAAGCCGATCCGAAAGCTCGCCGAGCAAGCCCAGCAAACGCTTGCCGACACAGCCCCCGCCGCCCAGTCGGCTCTAGCTAAGGCGATATCAGAAGCCGAAGACCTGGCGGGGCGACCACCCGAAGCCGTGACAAAGGCAGGAGCACTCGTACGTAGCTGGACTCTGCGGCTAACGCCTCGAGGCCGACGCCGTCTCGCCTTGGAGCACGGGAAACTTCACTCGCAGACCCGCGAGCCCGGCCTGACCGACCTGGATGCCACCGGAATTGTGTACGTCAGCGCGGCTGGAACTGCAACGAGCACAATCCCCGTGCACTGGTACGAAGTCGGCCCGAGCACCGCCGATGCGCCACAAAGCCAAGCGCCCAAAGCACATCAAACCCCCAAAGCACCCCTGACCATTGTGTTCGTCCATGGATTCACCTTGGCCGGCGAGTCCTGGTACCGCCAGTTCGCGGCACTGCGAAAGTCGATGCCACAGGCCCGGCTGCTTACGATGGATCTGCGTGGACACGGTCAGACCGGCGCTGTCCCGGCTGAACTTTGCACTGTGGAGGGCGCCGCCAACGACGCCCTCGCGGTCATCAACGAGCGCGCCACCGAGGGGCCAATCGTGCTGGTCGGGCATTCTCTCGGAGGGCTCGTCGCCCTCAATATTTTGCGGACGGCGGATGAGACCTTGCGCCGTCGTATAGCGGGCCTCGTTCTTATTGCCACGTCCATCGACCGGTTGGCGGCCCAGGGGGTGCCGCAGGTGCTGGCGTCTCCGGTAGCGGACGCGGTGCGAGAGACGATTGAGTCGTCGCCGAGACAGGTGCGGAAGTTCCGCGAGACCATTGCCTCTCTGATGGCGCCATCGCTGGCGGTGGCGGTGTTCTCACGCCCGACCGACTACGAAGTCATCGAGTTCCACGCGGCTATGATTCACGAAACTCCGCTGGAAACCTTTGTTGGTTACCTTGATGACCTGCAGGAACACGATGAACTCGCTGCCGCGCCGTATCTTGAGGGGAGGCCGGGTGTGGTGCTCGTCGGCACGCGTGACGACGTCACCCCGCGCGAACAGGCCGACCTGATCTTGGAGCAGTGGCCGGATGCCGAGCTGGTTGAGGTCGACGATGCCGGGCACATGCTGCCGCTCGAGGTCCCTACAGCAGTAAATGAGGCGATTGAGCGGGTGGCGCGACAGACGGCGGCAGACGAGTAGGAAGCCGCTTTCCTGAGCGCCCGGCAACGGACTTTAGCGCTGGCTGGTGACTGTAGCGCAGCCGAGCACCTGCGCTACAGTCACGTACTTGCGCTAAAGTGCCGCGATACATTGCACCCCAGCCGCTCGTGGCCGCTTAGCCCGCTAGTTTTCCTCGCGGTCCTTAATCTGCTGGGCGATGTAGGCCTTGTGAGCGCGGCGATTTGCGGACCACGCGGCGACGGACTCATTGGCCTCGACACGCAGCTTCGGGAATACAAACACGGACAGCGGCATCGCAATAATCAGGGCGAACACGGCGGTAATAGCAGCCGGAATCTGCACGCCCACGAAGTACGTGACTGCAAGCAGCACGAAGAAAATCACCAGGAACAGCACGAGGCGAGCCAGGCCGTACCAGAACAGGCCCTTCAGCGCCTTACCTCGGCCTTTGTCGCCTCCGTGGGTATCCACCTGTCCACGGTCTTTATCGCCGACAGCCACCGGCTGTGCCGTCTTGGTCGCCTCGACCTGCGACTGATCCGCCGGATTGTTTCCTACCGAGTCCGCCATGTGAACTGATCTCTCCTACCGTCGTTTTGCGTGGCTTTTCATTCCAGCGTTTCTCGCTGCCACGCACTAGTTGCGTATTCTAGTCGGTAACTCTAGGAGGTCATCTTTCACATGGGTCGGCTGATTCTGCTGCTGTTCATCATCGTTGTTATCGTCGTGCTGTGGAAGGCTTTCGGCCCCGGCGCTCGCTCAGGTTCCCGGGGCTCGGGGCTATCGGGGTTCCCAGGATCCCAGGGCGGCAACGGTTGGCCGACTAACCGCGGCGTGAATCAGCACCGCCGCCCCATCGCGCCTGATGATGACCCGGATTTCCTCTGGAAACTGAAGAAGGCCGAGTTCGACCGCCGCAAGCGGGAGCAGGCAGAACAGGAACGCCAGGCTGAGCACAAGCGCGCTGAGCAGGAGCGCCGACAGGACAATCCTCAGCAGGACACGCACAACAGGCCTGAAACCCCAGACAACCCAGAAGACGGCCCAGGCAACGGGTCCAGCACCTCCAACTAATCCGCTAGCAGCAGCCGCCCGAGGTATCCCCGACTACACGTCCTTGCCGCGCTGCAGCAGCTGCGCTAAGTACTCGCCGTAGCCACTGGCACGCAGGGCCTCGGCGCGCGTGGCGAGCACCTCATCGTCGATGAAGCCCATCCGCCACGCGACTTCCTCTGGCGAACCGATTTTCAGGCCTTGGCGCTGCTCGATGGTCCGCACGAAGTCCCCGGCCGCCATCAGGTTGTCGACCGTGCCTGTGTCCAGCCAGGCTGTCCCGCGTGGCAGTACTTCTACCTGTAGCTTTCCGCGTTCGAGGTAGGCGCGGTTGACGTCGGTGATCTCCAATTCCCCGCGTGCCGACGGCTCCAGCGCCGCCGCAATCTCAACGACCTCGGAGTCATAAAAGTACAGGCCGGGAACGGCGAAATGGCTGCGTGGTTGCTTCGGCTTTTCCTGTATCGCGATGGCTCGTCCGGAGGAGTCGAAGTCCACCACGCCATAGGCGCTGGGGTCTGCGACCCAGTAGGCGAAGATGGCGCCACCATCGACCTCGTGGAAGCGGCGCAGTTGCGTGCCGAGCCCCGCACCGTAGAAGATATTGTCGCCGAGCACCAGGGCCACCGAGTCGTCACCGATGTGGTCGGCGCCGATAATGAATGCCTCCGCCAAGCCCCGTGGTTGGTCCTGCGTTGCATAGTTGAGGTTGACGCCCCACTGGGAACCGTCACCCAGCAGGCGCTCAAACTGGGGCGCGTCCTGCTCTGTAGTGATGATGAGGATGTCGCGGATACCGGCGAGCATCAGGGTCGACAGCGGGTAGTACACCATCGGCTTGTCGTACACCGGAACCAGCTGCTTGCTCACCCCAAGGGTGATCGGAAACAGCCGCGAGCCCGTGCCACCTGCAAGAATGATGCCCTTCATGGTGCCCTACTGTCCTGCTTCTTCGTTGGCCATCGCCCACTCGTCGCGGGCCAGGTTCTCCAGGTCCTTGCAGTCAAAAATGCTCGGCAGTTTCAGGCCCTGTGCCTCAAACTCGGCAATAGTCGGCGCGGCCTGGTCACGCTCCGACAGGATCATGTCCGACTCGCCCAGCCCACCCCGGGCCAGCAGCTTCGCAATGTCAATGCCCAGCTCCGGGTCGAGAATGCTCACAGCACGCTCGACCTCCGGATTGTACGCAGTGGAGGTCAAGTACGTGAGGACGGAGCCGTCAGCAAGCGAAACGAAGCCATGGCCAATCCCATTGGGCAGATAGACCACGCGGCGGGTGGTGGAGTCGAGCTCGAAGATCTCCACCTGGCCGAACGTGTCCGAACCTCGGCGCAGGTCAACCGCAATATCGAGGATGTGGCCGGACGGGCAGGTGACCAGCTTCGCCTGGCCCGGCGCACCCTGCGGATCAACGTCGGCGAAGTGCAGGCCGCGCACGACACCCGCGGCGGAGACGCTCATGTTCGCCTGCTCCGGGAAGAAGGGGTAGCCCGTGGCCTCAGAGAATGCGTCGAGGCGGTACCACTCGTGAAAACTTCCACGGCTGTCGCCGTGGATTGTGGGGTCGAAGGTGAAGACGCCGTCGATGGTGGTGGGCTCAAAGGTGCTCATGGTCAACCAGTGTAGACGGGCAGGCGGATTGGGGCGCCTGCCGCAAACCCTTCCGCAAGCCCTACAGCTCCCGCTCGCGCTGGGCGTAGCCCGCCTCGGCCGCGTCGTAGGCATCCGCCCACCAGTCCTCGTTGTCCCGGTACCACTCGATGGTCGCGGCCAGGCCCGCCGTGAAGTCCCGGTAGCGAGGCTCCCAGCCCAGCTCCTCCATCGACTCCGGGTCGATCGCGTAACGACGGTCATGCCCCGGCCTATCGGTCACGTGCACAAAGTCATCCCGGCTCCGATCGAAGCCCGCCAAAATATCGCCAACGACCTCGAGGTTCGAGCGCTCCCCGTCCGCACCGATCAGGTAGGTCTGCCCCACTTCGCCGCGGTCCAGGATGGCCCAGACCGCGTCGTTGTGGTCGTCCACGTGAATCCAGTCGCGGACGTTATCGCCGGTGCCATACACGCGCGGGCGCCGCCCCCGAATCAGGCCGCACACCTGCCTCGGGATGAACTTCTCCGGGTGCTGCCTAGGCCCATAGTTGTTGGAGCAATTACTGATCGTCGCCGCCAGCCCCAGGCTGCGCACCCACGCACGCACAAAGTGGTCGGCACTAGCTTTCGACGCCGAGTACGGGCTGGACGGCCGATACGGCGTGGTCGTCGTAAAGCGGGTCGGATCGTCGAGCGCCAAATCGCCGAAGACCTCGTCGGTGGAGACATGGTGCAGGCGCACGTCTGACGCGGCGCAGGCCTTCGCCAGGTTCACGGTGCCCATCACATTGGTGCTGACGAAGGGGTCGGCGTCCACCAGCGAATTATCGTTGTGGCTCTCGGCGGCGAAGTGGACCACGGCATCGAAGCGCTGTACCAGTCGCTCGACCAGCTCTGCGTCGCGGATGTCCCCGCGGATGACCTCGCAAACCTCCTTGCCATCGACCCCCAGCAGGCTTGCCGGGTTTGCGGCATAGGTGAAGGCGTCGAGCACGCTGACGTCCACGTCCGTGCGGGTCGCCAGCGTTCGCAGAACGAAGTTCGAACCAATAAAGCCGGCACCACCGGTGACTAGTACTCGCATGAGTGCGATTCTAGTTCACCCGGCGATGCCGGCTTTTGAAAAATGTGGCGCCCTAGTTCAGGCCAGCGTAGGAGTGCAGGCCGGAGACGACCATGTTGATGAAGAAGAGATTGAACACCATCGTGGAGAAACCTGCGATGTTAATCCACGCCGCCTTACTGTTGCGCCAACCCGAGGTAGCACGCGCGTGCAGGTACAGCGCGTAGATGATCCAGGAAATGAAGGACACCGTCTCCTTCGGGTCCCAGCCCCAGTAGCGGCCCCACGCGGCCTCAGCCCAGATCGCACCGAGCACAATGCCCAGGCCGAACAGCGGGAACGACCAGATTGCGGTGCGGTAAGCAATAGAGTCCAGCGTCTGTGCGCTCGGCAACGGCAGGACAATCTTGCCGAGTACACCCTTTTCCTTACCAACCGGCTGGCGCATACGCAGCAGGTACAGAATCGATGCGACACCGGAGACCAGCGCGATACTCGCACCAATCGCGATAATCGTGACGTGAATCGGAATCCAGATCGACTGCAGCGCCGGAACCACTGGGGCGGCCTCAACGTAGAGGTTCTTACCGCCATAGAACATCAGCGCCAGCACCGGGGCAAGCAGCCATGGCCAGAACACACGCATGGACTCGCGGTGCAGCACGCCCGCCGCGATGGCCATTGAGAACAGAATTGACACCGACACGTACTCGTACAGGTTGCCCCACGGGAAACGCTGGGTCGCCAGACCGCGCAGCAGCACCGATGCGAAGTGCACCGCCACACCAACGTAAATCAGCATTTCGGCGGTCACGCCCAACTTGTGAGCGAGTGCCAGCTGCTTCTCCGCCTTAGCGCTTGCGGCAGGCTTACCGTCGATTACCGCGGTGGATTCGCTTACCGACGGCCCCTCCGGCGCGTCCACATCCACAGCGGCGGACCCGGCTCCTGCGCCAACGCCTACGAGCTCCCGCTCGTTAGACTTCGCCGCCAAGTCTGCAGCGGAGATACGGCGGGCGTAAAACGCGATTGCGACGACGAAGGCAAAAAGGTAGAAGGCGAAAGCCGTGAAATAGGACCAATCCGAAAACTGCGCCAAAGTCTGATTGACGGGCATGGGTTTAGCTCCAAAGAGGTGTGAAAAGGGAAAACTCTCGCTGCGCCGATGCACAGCGCTTTCATCAAACCCTAGTCCTAAAATGGGGCAACGCAAAAGGGGCAGCGACCGGTCGAAGCCGGTGGCGGGGGTACTTTACCGGTTAGGTCCGCTCGTAGTCGGCCCCTTCGCCGCCGCCTCCGATGGTTTCCTAGTCGTCGCTATCGCGATCCAGAATGTCATCGACGATGTCCTGGAACTCGTCGCCCCATCCGGCCTTGTCGGTGCGCGCCAGGCCACCGAACTCGGCGCGGGTACCGCCGTCGGCAGTCGGATGCAGGCGCACCCACACGCGGCGGCGCTTAATGCCCAGAGACAGGACCATGCCGATTAGGGACATAATCGAAGCTCCGAGGACCCAAATTTGCGTCGAGTCGTGGGAGATTTGCAGGTTGACAAATTCCTTGGCGCCCAGGAATTCAATCTTCGTGCCGTCGGCGAGCTCGGTGGTCTCGCCCATCTTCAGGTTGACGCGGTCTTCCTTTTTCAGCTGGCCTGTGTGAATCAACTCGCGATCCAGCGAGAACAGCCCCTGAGAGCGTCCTGTATCCAGGCCGGCGTCGCCACGGTAGATGTCCACCGCCACGGCTGGGTCATTCATGGCCGGGAAGGAGGACTGCAGCAGGGCGCCCTTTTCGCCGGTGAACTCGGCGGTCGGGGCGAACAGGCCCTCGATCGCAATCTGGTTCTTGCGGCGTTCAAACAGGTCCGGGTACATGCCCGCCGGCGGGTCGAAGCGGAAGGCGCCCGAGGACAGGAAGAAGGTCGGGTCGTCCGGGCGGAACTGCACAATCGACGTGCGCGACTCACCATTCGGCCAGGTCACCTTGAAGGCCGGTGCGAAGCCGTGGCCCTGTAGGTAGACGCGATCGCCCGCGATGCGCAGCGGGTGGTTGACCTGGAGGGTCTTCTCCTTCCACTGGTCAACCGGCTTGCGCATATCCTCTTCCTCCGCGTAGCGGATATGCGAGGTGAACATCTTCGCCTGGCCGTTGCCCAGATAGTCGGCCTTGAAGTCCTCGACCTGGATACAGAACGGGTTCAGGGTCGTACCGTCGAAGGTGTTGCCGGAGCGCATCGAGTCGTAGTTCGCCGCCGCCGTATTACAGAAGGGCACACCAACGGCGCCTTTAACACCGTCATCGTCAATATCGGTGCCCGTATTGGTAACCATGATGACCTGACCCTCGTAATACGTCAGGCTGCCCCAGCCGACCACGACAATCAACACCGCAAGCCCCAGGTGGAACACCAGGTTGCCGAACTCGCGCAGGTACCCCTTCTCCGCCGAGAAAGAAAGCGCCTTCGCGCGGTCTTGATCCGCCGGGGTCTCCGTCAGGAACCACTTGCCCAGGCGCTGCCGGACTCGCTCCGACACCTCCTCGACGGGCATGTCGACGACGGCCTCGTCGTTATGCGGGAGGCGAAAAAAGCGCAGCGGTGCCTTAGCGGGCGGCGTCTTCATGGCCTTGTAGTGGTCAATGGTGCGCGGGATGATGCAGCCGACCAGCGAGATCAGCAGCAGCACCACCACTGCGATGAACCAGAAGGATGAGAAAACGTCGAAGAGCTGCAGCTTATCGAAGATCTTGCCAGTCGTGCCGTTAGCGGCCAGGTACTGGTCAACCTTGTCCTTATTCAGAGACCGCTGCGGAAGCAGCGCGCCCGGGATAGCCGCGAACGCAAGGATGAAAAGCAGAATCAGCGCGGTGCGCATGCTCGTCAGCCAGTGCCACATCTGCTGAAAAGGCCTGTGGGCCTTTGCCCAATTAACCGACATGAACTCTTTCCCCTAAATCGGCGGTGACCCGTTTTGATCGGCGTCTTAGATCGGCGTCACAGTATCCGTAATAAACGCGGCCTGGACCCAAGCTACGAACATATCCCATAGGCCAGTCACCAGAGCAACGCCCACCGCCACGAGCAGCACGCCACCGATGATCTGGATGGTCCGCGAGTGCCTGCGCAGGAAGTCCACGCCCCGCACCGCGCGCGCCGAACCGAACGCCACGAGAATGAAAGGAAGGCCCAGCCCCAGGCAGTAGGCGATAATCAGCGCCACGCCGCGCGCGGCCGTCATTCCCTGCGTGCCCGCCGACACCGAGATAATCGCGGTCAGCGTCGGGCCCAGGCACGGGGTCCAGCCCAGCGCAAAAACCGCTCCGAGCAACGGCGCACCCAGCCAGGTCGTCCACCGCTTCGGGGCCATGCGAGTGTCCTTTTGCAACGCCGGGACCAGACCCATAAACGCAAGCCCCATCACGATGGTGACCACGCCGCCGACAATTGTCAGCGTCCGCGCCTGCACGCGCAGCGTCGATACCAGGCCGAAAATCGACGCCGAGCCCAGTACGAAGATCACCGTGAACCCCACGACGAAGAGGAAGGCGGCCAGGCCCACGCGGGCATTATCGCCGCGACGCTTGCCGACGCCGCCTGCAGCCGGGCTCGTAGCACCCGTCGGCAAGCCAGGCTCCTGAGCAGCCCCAGAAATTCCGGTGAGATAGGAGACATACCCCGGCACCAGTGGGATGACGCACGGGCTGGCGAAGGAGACCAGCCCCGCGAGCGCGGCGGCGAGAAGCCCCAGAATGATGGGGCCACTGGTGGCGGCGTCGGCGAATTGCTGGCCGATGTCGGAGGCCAGGAGTGTCGTTGAAGGTAGGTCAGTCACGGCAGCTCTACTTACGCCTCGGCCTTGACCTTGTTGACGGCGTCCATCAGCGTCTTCTCGTCGATCTCGCGGAGGAAAACCTTCGCCGGGCGGTGCTGCTTGTCCAGGATGATAGTGGTCGGGATGACCGAAGCCGGGATGCCGCCAAGGGCTCCGGCGTTGACGAAGGCCGGGTCGTAGATGGACGGGTAGGTAATCCCGTTGTCCTTAACGAAGTCGATGGGTGCCTGGCGGACGTTGTCGCGGACGTTAATCCCGAGGATGGTGCCGATGCCCTCGGCGTCCATCTTCTCCTGCACTGCCTGCAGGTCATCCGACTCGGAGCGGCACGGCGCACACCACTGGCCCCAGGCGTTCAAGACCACAATCTGGTCCTTGAAATCGTCGAGGGAGATTTCCTTCTTTGGATCTTCAAGCGACTCGCCGAAAACCTTACCAACAGGCTTGCGGTCGGCCGGGGCGTAGTCGATGACCTGCTGGCCACCCGGAGAGACGAACTCGAACTGCCCGCCGATGGCGACGGCATCGTGGCCCACCGAGTCCCCGGCTCCACAGGAGACCAAGGTCAGGGTCAGTGCAGTTGCGGCCAGCGCCGCGGAAATTCGGGACGAGGAGACCTTCGAAAACCGAGATCCAGTCACCTTCACGCCACCTTCCGAGTCAGAAATCTATTGTGAGTCGGCGCCGGAACGCAACGCGCATTCCCACACACTTTCCGGCACTTGCGTATATGTCAGCTTCTATAGATTAATCACACCGCCGGACAAAAAGACAGCCCGCTGCCACGCCTGTAGGCCGCGCGATTCAGGTTCACGACGGCCGTGTGGCGCCCGCGACGCCCGCAATACCCGCGACGTTCGGCGCCACCGGAGTGGCTACAGGTGTCCGGCCGGCTCCGCGTAGCGCACGTCCACGATGGTGTCGCCAATGAAAACCAGCGAGGTGACGCTCGCCAAATCACACTGGCGCACGGCTGGATTGTGAGCCAGTGGCAGGCGTCGCGCGCGCCGCTGCGCTGCGATAATGCACAGCTGGTGGCTCACCAGGACCGCCTCCGAGCCCTCCGCTGCCAGGCGAGCGCGCTCGATGGCCTCAAACATGCGGTCGGCGATTTCCTCGTAGGGCTCGCCCCAGCTCGGCACACCGGGCCTGCGCAGCCGCGGCCAGTACTTCGGATTCCACAGGGCCGAGTCGATTCCCTTGATGTGCAGCCCCTCAAAAGTGTTGCCGGCCTCAAGCAGATCCTCGTCGAGAACCGGCTCCACCCCCAGTACCTCGGTGAAGGGGCGCGAGGTCTCCTGGGTACGCTGCAGCGGGGAGCACGCGAAGTAGGACACCTCGTGTCCGCTAAACGACGCAGCCGTGGCCGCAGCCTGACGCTGCCCTCGCTCCGAAAGGTGCCAGCCGGGCAGGCGGCCGTAGAGAATCTTGTCCGGGTTGTAGACCTCGCCGTGGCGGACCAGGTGGACAACTGTGGTCTTGGCGTGCTGCGGCTGCCGCAGGGTTTCGTTCGCCACGTTCCACCTACTCCGGCTTCGCCGCGGCAGCGGCCTTGGCGGCGTGGGCGGCGGCGTTTTCGATGATCTCGAAGTCTGCATCGGTCAGAGCCGAGGAGACGAACCAGGTCTCGTAGCAGGACGACGGCGGGTAGACGCCGTTGGCCAGCAGCGCGTGGAAGAACGCCGGGAAGCGGAAGGTGTCGGCTGCCTGCATCTGTTCGAAATTGTGGCCCTCGCCCTCGGCGAAGCGTGGCGAGAGCATCGTGCCCGCACGCTGGATATGGTGCGCCACGCCCTCCTTTGTCAGGGCGTCGGAGAGGATCCCCGCCAGGCGGTCGGCGTTGGCGGCGACCACGTCGTAGACCTCGCGGGTAGCGTTTTCCAGGTTAGCCAGGCCCGCGGCCATAGCCACGGGGTTACCGGACAGCGTTCCGGCCTGGTAGACCGGCCCGTTCGGGGCGAGGTGTTCCATGATGTCACGGCGGCCGCCAAATGCCGCAGCC
Source organism: Corynebacterium lactis RW2-5 (assembly GCF_001274895.1). Taxonomy (NCBI): domain Bacteria; kingdom Bacillati; phylum Actinomycetota; class Actinomycetes; order Mycobacteriales; family Corynebacteriaceae; genus Corynebacterium; species Corynebacterium lactis. Next base: position 348,700 of record NZ_CP006841.1, on the reverse strand, counting down.
GGCAGGCCACCGGAGACAACCTTGCCGAAGGTGGTCAGGTCACCCGCTACCCTATCGATGCCGTACCAGCCGTTGTAGGAGGTGCGGAAGCCGGTCATAACCTCGTCGAGAATCAGCAGCGCTCCGTCGGCGTGGCAGACCTCCTTCAGCTTCGCGTTGAAGTTGTCCTGTGGCGCAACCGTACCCATGTTGCCGGCGGCCGCCTCCGTAATCACGCAGGCAATCTCGCCCGGGTTCTCGGCGAACGCGGCCTTGACCGCCTCAATGTCGTTGTAAGACACCACGATGGTGTCCGCTGCCGACGCGCCCGTCACACCGGGAGAGTCCGGCAGGCCGAAGGTCGCGACACCCGAGCCTGCCGACGCCAGCAGCGCATCCACGTGGCCGTGGTAGCAGCCGGCGAACTTGATGATCTTCGACCGACCGGTGAAACCACGGGCCAGGCGCACCGCAGACATGGTCGCCTCGGTACCGGAGTTGACCAGGCGGACCTCCTCCACCGACGTGCGCTCTACGATGTGGCGGGCCAGGTCGGTCTCAGCGGTCGTCGGGGCGCCGAAGGACAGGCCCTTGGTGGCCGCGGAGCGTACGGCCTCGACGACTGCCGGGTGGGCGTGGCCCAGAATCATCGGGCCCCAGGAGCACACCAGATCCACATACTCGTTGCCATCGACGTCGACCAGGCGGGAACCCGTGGCGTGGTCAATGAACCGAGGGGTGCCGCCGACCGAGCCAAACGCGCGGACCGGGGAGTTCACGCCGCCCGGGGTCACCGCCTGGGCCTGCTCGAAGAACTGGGCCGAGCGATCAGTGAGCTCGACGTTTGCCGGAATGTGGGATGCGTTGGTGTCTTGAGTCACGCTGACCATCGTAGACAACCGGGCGCAAACCGGTCTACCAGCGCCCCAGCTTCACCTTGAACAGGTGCTTGCGTCGCGATGACACTCGGCGCGAGCGCCACTCGATAAACAGGCTCGAGATAATCATCAGCAGCGTCGCGAGCAGCGGGTGAATCAGACCTGTGATGCTCAGTGCCAACACCGCCGCGTTGTAGAACCAGGCGATGTAAATGTTCGCGTCCATGGTTCGCACGACCGCGCGGGAGATCTCAATGGCCTCGGGAACCGAGAACACCGTATTGCGCAGCGCGACGACGTCCGAGCGTTCCATATCGACGTTTGCGGTTCCCTCGGTGTTGTCCATCAGGATGCCGACGTCGGCCGCACGCAGGCAGTCCTGCACGTCCTGGTCTCCGACCATGACGACGGTCTCGCCGCCGGCGTGCACCGAACGCACAGCCCCGGCCTTTCGGCTGGCAATAATGCCCGCGAACACGCGGGAGATTCCCAGCCGATCCGCGAAACGGCGGGCCACCGGGTAAGGATCTCGCGTAATCATCATGGTGTCTACGCCCATGTCCTCCAGTGCGTCGATACTCTCGACGGCGTCGGGCTTGATGTCCTCACCCACGGTGATGACGCCGCGGACCTTACCGCGCCACGACACCATCAGCGGCGCGCCACCGCCGAGGGCGGCCACGGCCATGCGCTCGCTCAGCAGAGACAAATCACGCGGGCGCCACACCCGCGCCTCGATGAAGCGCAGCTCCGACTTACCCTCGGAGTCCTTCACCGGAATTTCCACCTGGCCGACGAACGCGCCATCCTCCGTAATCTCAACGTGGACGGTCTCAATCCAGTGCGGCACGTCTCCGCCACCGGAGCCCGCATCGCGGGAGACACGGCACGCGCGCACGACTGCGGCGGATGCCGGGTGGTTGCTCTCCATCATCAGGGCACCGGCAACGCGCAAAACCAGGTCGGGGTTCTCCCCGTCCTCTGCTGCTACCCGCAGCACGTGCATGTCCCCCTCCGTCAGAGTGCCGACGCGGTTGAACATCACCACATCGGACTTCGCCAGAGCGCGAAAGGCATCGTTGCCGCGGATCAGAATGCCGTTGTTGGCTCCGGCCAGAATGCCGATGCGCTGCACTGTGGAGGTGGACATTGCCAGTGCCACGGGGGCAATACCCGACAGAATCGCAAGTGACACAGCGAAAGCTCCGCCTGCGGTTCCCGAGGCCAACCACCACGCGCCGAAGGCCACCACCGCCAGTGAAAACGCCCACGGCACCAACACCGATGCCGAGCGAACCGCGGTCTGGTGCACCGCAGTCTCCTCCCGAATGGCCATCCTCAGCCACCGGGCAATCGCCGCGGCGCGAGTCTTCGAGCCCGTGCGCCACACACGGACCTTCAGCTCGTTGTCCATGTTCAGGGCGCCGGCCCAGACCTTGGCGTTGACCTTCACCTTCTGCGGCTCGTTTCCGATGCCGAGCAGCTGGGCGTCGATGCGCGAGGCACCGCCAATGACCGTTCCGTCAACCGGGATAACAGCACCCGGCGGGATTACGATGTCATCGCCGATATGGAGCTCCGCCACCGTCACACGAAGGCGCTTCGGCTCCGCCGACTTCGCCGACTTGCGCACAACCGTAACGCGCCTCTCCGCCGGAATTCGGAGCATCCTCATAATCTGCCCCGACCGCACCCGGTTGTAGCGGGTAAACATGCGACCGGTCAGAAGCAGAACCGTCACACCACAGGCCACGTCGAAGAAAACCTCCGCCGCGGCCGATTCGCGGTAGTTGAAGGCGAACCACGTCGGAGAGGTCTTGTACCCAATCGTTCCCGCATGTCCCAGAATCAGCTGACTCATCGACCAGAGCCAGGCCAGCAGAATCGCAATCGAGCTCGCTCCGTCCAGCGCCGACATGCGGCGCCGAAGCGAGGCCACCATCGCCCTGTGGAATGGCCACCCTCCCCACAGCGCCACAATGGACGTCAGCACCGCACACATCCACTGCCACCCGGGGAACTGCCACGCCACGTTCAGAGACACCGCAATCACCGGAATCGACAGCACCGCCGAGACCCAGAAACGCTTTTTGGTCACCAGCTCCCGTGCCGTAAAAAGCACCTCGCTGTTCACACCGCTGTGCCGCAACGCCGCTTCACGACGCCTGATACGCTCCTCCGTGACCTGCTGCGCTGCTGCAGGAACAGATGGACGTCGCAGAGGCGCCGCATCCAGACGAGTTGCTCGCCTACGCAGCGTGCTCCGAGTGAGGTAGGAATCAATGCCGACGTTCTTCAGGACTTCAATGAACTCGTTCGGATTAATGTCATCCGGTGCCGTGATCCAAGCGCGTCCGGGGTTGTAGACCACGGTGGCCGTGACGTTCGGGAAGGCTTCGAGAGCCCTTTCCGCCCTCTCCGCAGCCTCCGCGGTTTCCAGGCCTTCAAGTACCAGGCCAAAGGCTGTGTTGCTGCGGCCGCTGCGCTTGGCAAGACGCTGATGCGCGCTTTCCTCGTCGTGGACACGGCGGCTGCGGGGCAGCGCCTTCAAGGCGGCACTCTTGGCCTCGGCGATCGCCTGCGAAACTCGCTCGTCGACGTTTGCCCGTTCCTCGGGGGCAGCCTCTGCCGGTTCCTCCGCGGTACTCATACCTACAACTACCTTGCCTTCTTCGAAATTCCGACGGAGTTGCCCCGCACTTCGCGGTACAGCAGCAGCACGCCGACGGCCATAATCATGCCGGGAATAACCACCCACGCGGTCAGCGCCTGCGTGGCGACCGCGAATAGCTTAATCAAAATAATCACGGCGACAATGCCGACCATTACCAACCGCACCCGGCCGGTATTCTCCGCTAGCGGCACACAGACGCTTAGGGCCAGAGCCCCGACGCCTCCGATGCCCGCCGCGATAAAAATATCGCGGGCTAACCCGCTGGGGGCTGCAGAGTAGTCGCCGGTCGCCAGCATCATCGTCAGTACTAACTGCGCGATAACACCGACGTAGACGACCCACTTCCACGGTCGATTCGGGAAAACGTTCATCGGTTTGGCCTCTCCCCCGGCCCCCACTTCTTATCGGGGTTCTTTTGCTCAAAGTACTTTGCAGCGGCCTTCGTCGACGCTAGGACTAGACCCGCGCCTGCCGCCGCAGCCGATGCAATCTGCAACGCGCCCGTGACGAACTGCAGCCATGTCGGAGCGTCCAACACGGCCGAAGTCCCCGGGGAGAAGAACAGCGTCACAGCGAGGATAATCAGATACACGGACCCTGCGGACAGGACGAATCGAGCCCACAACCCGCCCTTGCGCATCTGGCCTGCAATCGCGACAAAAATGACACAGATTATTGCAGCTGCGACGACAGCGAGCACCAGCGTCGACTTAACAAGCACATCGAACTGCTCCGGCGTGAACGTCGGGAAAGCCTCCCGCGCCCCAATGTCCGACATGAACGCGCCCGGCGCGAGCCAATACACAGTGACAGTGGCTACGCTTAGCAGCAGCTGGAGCACAGCGGTCACTCTCCACGCCTGCCACGCCCCCTGCACCTCGTCCGGAACAACGATGTCCACTCGCTCTGTGCCCTCGCCAGGGGCTCCGGCGGGCAGCTTGCCGGGAGCGCCAGCAGGCGGGGTGGCGGCGGTCGGCTCGGGCAGGTGCCCCGACCCCGCTTTGTCAGTCTTGTGTTCTGTCATCTTCCACTTTTCAAAAAATACTTTTCAGATGGCTAGAGCTTCTTAGCCAGGTCGACAGCCGCGTAAGTCAGAATCTGCTCCGCGCCCGCGCGCCGAATGCTCAGCACAGCCTCCATCATCGCAGCATCCAGGTCAATCCACCCGTTGGCGGCGGCAGCGTGAATCATCGCGTACTCGCCGGAGACCTGGTAGGCGGCGACGGGCACCGCCGACATATCCGCGACTTCACGCAGAATGTCCAGGTAACTCATGGCTGGTTTGACCATCACCATGTCCGCCCCCTCTGCAATATCGAGCTCGACCTCCAGCAACGATTCCCGTCGATTAGCGGGGTCCTGCTGGTAGGTGCGGCGATCTCCCTGCAGAGAGCTGCCAACGGCCTCGCGGAAGGGGCCGTAGAAGGCCGAGGCGTACTTCGCTGAGTACGCCATAATGGACACATTCTGGTGGCCCGCGGCGTCGAGCCCCGCGCGGATCGCCGCGATTTGCCCGTCCATCATTCCCGACGGCGACAGGATATGAGCACCGGCATCGGCCTGCGCGACGGCCATCTTCACATAGTTTTCCAGCGTGTGATCATTGTCGACCACCGTCGCCCCATAGCGGTCCTGGTTCAGGACACCACAGTGGCCGTGCGAGGTGAACTCATCCAAGCACGTATCCGCCATAATGAGCACATCGTCCCCGAACTCCTTGCGCAGGCGGCGCAGCCCACGGTTCAAGACGCCCTCCGGGTTCCAGGAATCGGAGCCCTCCGGGTCCTTGTCCTCATCCTTCGGAACACCGAATAGATCAACACAGGGAATTCCGACCTCGATAGCCTCCCGCACAGCCTCGACCAGCGAGTCCTCCGTGTGCTGGACGACGCCCGGCAAAGAGCTGATCGGCTTTGGCTCATCGATGCCGTCCGCGACGAACATCGGCAGAATCAGGTTCTTCGGGGTCAGACGGGTCTCCGCCACCATCGAGCGCATCACTGGATTGGTGCGCAGGCGGCGCGGGCGCCGCACCGGGGTGGGAACGTTGAACTCGTTAATATCGAAAGGCTTTTCAGTGCCGGAATTGCTCATAGCCACCACCTTAACCAATCCGCCGGATTGACCCGAGTGAGCCGCAATCAGACCGGTTCTAGGCCTTATCCTTCGCCTTCCGAGAACGGCGCCGCTTCTTGCGCGGAGGCGGCAGCTGACCCGCCGCGCGCAGGTGTGCGACGTGCTCTGCCAGCGCATCGACGAGATCCGTGATACCAGCCCGCTCCGGGACCACGTCGACGCGGAGACCATACTCGCGCGCAGTCGCCGCAGCCATCGGCCCGATGCAGGCGATAATAGTCCGCGAATGAGGCTTGCCCGCGATACCTACGAGATTCTTCACCGTCGACCCGGAGGTGAAGCACACCGCGTCGAAGCCACCGGACTTGATCATGTCGCGAATCTCGGCACTCGGCGGGGCCGCGCGCACGGTTCGGTAAGCAACCACATCGTCGACTTCCCAGCCGAGGTCAATCAGGCCATCGACGAGCACGTCCGTGCCAATGTCGGCACGCGGAAGCAGCACGCGATTGACCGGATCGAGGTCCTCGATGTACTCCGGGAACACCTCCACGATTCCCGCAGCGTTCTGGCGGGACTCGTCGGGAAGCAGCTCCGGGGTGATTCCTCGGTCGCGGATAGCGGCAGCGGTGCGGTGCCCCACTGCGGCGATGCGCACGCCCGCGAAGGAGCGAGCGTCGAGGCCAAAATCCTGGAACTTCTCCCACACGGCCTCAACCGCGTTGACGGACGTGAAGACAACCCACTGATAGCGGCCATCGACCAGGCCCTTGATAGCGCGCTCCATCTGTGCGGGGCTGCGTGGGGGCTCAATGGAGATGGTCGGGACCTCGACCGGGATGGCGCCGTGGCCCACGAGGCGGGCACTCATCGGGCCGGCCTGGGACTTAGCGCGCGGGACCAGGACCTTCCAGCCGTAGAGCGCGCGGTTTTCCCACCAGGAGTACTTCGAACGATTGTCGACGCCCTTACCCAGGGTCACGACGAGCGGGCCGCTGAGGTCTCCCGAGAGCTGCGCCAGGGTTCCGAGAGTGACGTCGTAGGTGCGCTGCAAGCGCGTCGTTCCATTGACCGTTACGGACACCGGCAGCGACGGCGCCAGTCCGCGGGAGCCGAGCTCTTTGGCAATCGCCGTCAGGTCATCCTGCACTGCCTGCAGCACGAGAGGTTGCGGTGCGTGGGCCAGCTCGTCCCAGTCAACATCGGCGCGAGCCAGGTCCGTCTCGGTGTACGTCGACCCCAGGGCGATTCCGGCGAAGGCCGGGACGGTCGAAGGCACGGACATGCCAGGCACAATCTGGAACTCCGCCCCCGTGCGCGAGACCGCGTTGATCTCCGCGAGCACGGTGTCGTTGGTCAGCGGATTGCCGGCGACCAGGCGCACAACATCGTGACCCTTGGCCACCTCCGCGGCCATGAGCTCGCTCATCTTTTCCGGATCGCTAACTGGCTCCCGCAGGTCTGCTGCTGTCGGAGGAGCCGGGCGGGGCGGCTTACGGCGAGAACCGTTGGCCTTCGCCTCCGCGCAAATCTTCGCGTACTCCTCGTCGGCAGCCTTCAGAAGTTCCGGCGGAACAGGAACATCGGTGGCGATGAGTTCCCGGACACCCGGCATGACATCGCTATCGACAAAGGCAACAGCGGTGTCGGCGAGGATCTCTCGGGCACGCAGCGTCAGCAGGTCGGGGTTACCCGGACCAGCGCCGACGAACAATATGCGCCCCGAAACAGCGGGTAGAGAGGTGTTCATCGTGTCGGAAAGGCTTCTTTTCTATGGGGAGTTTTCACTTGTGAGCACCGCGAGGGAAGCGCCGTCGGACACGAATGCACAACAGCGCGGGCGGGCACGAGAAGAAGCCCCTTATCCCAACGGCACAATTACCGGCCTATTAGCATAAAGGTTTTAAGCAAAATTCACTAACCGGTCAGTTTTGAGATTCGCGCAGGGTATCACCCATAACCTCGAGTGCGCCCCGCTCCAGCAGTGCGCGAGCTGCCTGTCGGCCGAGCGCATCAGCCCTGTCCAGGGGGCCGGTGACGGTCTCGATCAGCTGGCGAGAGCCGTCAACGGCGAATACCCCCGCACGAAGGGTCAGCTCGCCCTCATCAGTCACGGACGAATGAGCGGCGACCGGAGCGGTACAGCCGGCCTCCAATTCGTTCAGCACCGCGCGTTCGGCGATTGCCTGCGCGTGGGACGCTCGATCGTCGAGGCGCTGCAGAATCTCCACGATGTGCTGATCCACGCTGCGACACTCCAGGGCGAGCGCCCCCTGCGCGGGTGCCGGCATCAAAACGTCGACACCCAGCGACTCAGCCGCCGCGTCCAGACGCCCGGTGCGTTCCAGCCCGGCGCGCGCCAGCACAACGGCATCCAGGTCTTCGGCGATCCGACCCATGCGGGTCTCGATGTTCCCGCGGAGCGGGAGAATCTCCAGGTCCGGGCGAACGGCCCGCAGCTGGGAGACGCGACGCGGCGCCGACGTTCCGACCTTCGCACCTTCCGGCAAATCCATCAGCGGAGTGTGCCCACGCGAGATCAAAACTTCGCGCGGGTCGACGCGCTGCGGCACAGAGGCCACCACCATGTCGTGCTCCGGCACCGTTGGCAGATCCTTGAAGGAGTGGACGATGATGTCGCAAACATTCTCGCGCAGGGCGTGGCGCAGCGCCTGAGTAAAGACTCCGACGCCGATCTTCTCTACCGGATCGTGCCGGTTGTGATCGCCCGCAGTTTTGACTATAACCAGCTCCGCCGGCTGCCCCAGCGCGATTAGGGCATCGCGAACATGCCCTGCCTGAGTGGTCGCCAGCTCCGATCCCCTCGTGCCGATTCGAATAGTCTCTGGATTAGGCATTTCGTCCTCCGAGAATCAAATTGCCGCTCGACCCGTCCTGGCCGTTAGTTTCCGTCCCTTTAAGAGCCTGCTCCAGGCGCCCTATGCGCCCCTGAACCATTAAATCGGCGGGAATATCCGTATCGGCGTACAACCCGCTCGGCGAAGTCAACGGAAGATCGAAAAGCTGCTGTAGCGCCACTGCGTAGTTGCCCCCGCACTCCTGGCTGGAGAGCTTCTTCACCTGCACCGTCGGGGTGTGCAAGAGCTTATCGACGACCCGGCGCACCGTCGACTCGACCGCCTTGCGCTCCTTCGGGGTAAGGCCCGGCGTCTTCGCCTCCAGACGCACCAGCTCGGCATCGACAACCTCGGCCGCCCTCTCCCGCAGGGCCCGGACGGTCGGGGCGACCTCCGCCGCGCGCTGCGCGGACAGGTAGCTCTCCAGCTCTTCCGCGACAATGGCGCGGGCGGAGGACTCGTCGTCCCTGCCTGGGACATCCGTGCGCGTCATCTGCAGATGCTCAATATTGAACAGCGCAATGCCCTCGAGACCCGCGACATCCTCAGCGACGTCGCGCGGCATGGACAGGTCAACAATGGCCAGCGGCCCATGATCCGCGACATGCTGTGCGTAGACAACCGGGGTCATTGCCCCGGTCGCGCTGACGAGAAAATCGACGTCGTCAAGCACATCGGCGAAATCCTCCAGTGCGATTGCGCGGGCGGGGATCCCAGCCTCGATGGAGTGGTCGGCGAGGTTCTGCGCGCGATCGACGGTGCGGTTGGCGATGATCAGGCGATCAATGCCGCAGCGGCCGAGGTAGGTGGCAGCCAGGGAGCTCATCGCGCCGGCGCCCAGGATTAGGGCCGAGCGACCCGCGAGGATATTCGAATCGACCGCCGTGTCGACACCCGCGACAAAGCCCGGGTTCAAAGCCGCAATCGCCTCGTCCACCGCGACGGAGACCATGGAGGCCCCCGCGTTGTCAATCAGAGTTTCGTTGTGCACGCGCTTTCCCGCGTGCAGGGACTTCTGGGCCAGATCGTGGAGCGTGCGCCCCACCGTTCCGACACTGTCCGCGGCCTGGTACGCTGCGCGCATCTGCCCAATAATCTGCTGCTCCCCCAGCACCATGGAATCGAGACCGGCGCAAACGCTAAAGGCGTGCTCGGCGGCGGCCTGCGCGTAACGGACGTACAGGTGCGGCGTTAGGTCATCGATTTCGAGACCAGTGCGGTCAACAATTTCCCTGATCACGGCTGACAGGCCCGCGTGAAAACCGTCCGCCTCCACGTAATACTCCACCCGGTTACAGGTGGAGACCATCAGCGCCTCCGAAATAGACTCCTCGCCCACCAGGCGGCCAAGAATCTCGTCCCTTTCGGCGTCCCCCACCGAGACCTTCTCCAACAAGGTCACCGGCGCAGACCGATACGACATTCCGACGAGAAGCACACTCACCGCTCGATCACCGCTTACCGCTCCCTTGATTTACGCCATGCGAAAACACATATGGCTCTCAACGGTAGACCGTTGCAACTACCATTCACAACCAAGGCAAACTTAAGTTTGAGCTTTTCCTACAACTTTTGATTGTTACTCCGAGAGTATCAAGCGCCCCGAGCCCTCTCCATCGCATCGATTAGCTCGTCGTCGTCGATTTCCCAGCAGGCAACCTCCTCATCATCGACCAGGATTACCGGCACGCGGTCGCCGAATTCCGCTGCGAGATCAGCGCTCCGGTCGACGTCGACAATCTCCAGCGAGCCTCCGTGGTCGCGCACTACGGGCTCAATCTGGGCCGCCACTCTGGCACACGAACCGCAAGTCGACCGGCTCATCATCGTTACCTTCACCGCACCCAATTCGAACCCCTCTCTCCTAAAATCCGATAGATTCCGAGCCTTCACGCGGTCTTGGCGCTGGTGCTCTTTGGCTGTACCTATGCTTTCGAGACTAGGGCTTACGCCGCAGCTGCTGCCGCAACGGGGCTCGCCCCAGCGCGCCGCGGCGTCGGCAAGCGATTACTATGCAACATAGACTTTCCAGCGCAAGCAGACTGAACGCTTAAGGAGACCGGGCGAAGTGAGCAACTACTCGGAGGATTTCAACCCAACGCTCGCGATGGACATCCTCAACGAGATCATCCCCTCGCACGGCAACGTTCGGAACTTCCTCGAGCAGGTGGCCCTCGCCCCGCTTAACGACGAAGCGCAGGAGGAAGCCGGCGCTGCAGCGGCCCGCAACGCACTCGAGGCACTCGGAGGGATGTACGAAATCGGCGGGACAGATCTCGCGACCGGGTTTCGGAGCGTCGCCGGCGCGGAAGACGCAGCTGGTGGCGAAAGAATCCTCTCTCAGCCGACACCTGGGATAGCCCGCGACCCCGGCGCCGCCGCGTTCTTCGACGTGGACAACACCCTGGTGCAGGGCGCCTCCATCTTCCTATTCGCGGTCGGTCTGGTGGAGCGCGGTTTCATCAGCAAGCGCGACCTAGTCGGCATGATCTGGAAGCAGCTGAAGTTCCGCGTCTCCGGAGCAGAAAACGCAGCGGATGTGGCCAAAACCCGCGAGCAGGCGCTCGAATTCTTCAGGGGTCACAGCGTAGACGCTATGGTCGACCTCGCCGAGGAGATCTTCGACGATAAAATCAGCGAGCGCCTCTACATGGGAACCCGCGAGCTAGCGGAGCTGCATCTAGAAGCAGGTCAGGAAGTATGGCTCGTAACCGCGACGCCTGTGCAGCTGGCGCAGGTTATCGCGAAGCGAATGGGGCTGACCGGAGCGCTGGGCACGGTCGCAGAAGTCGAGGACGGCATCTTTACGGGTCGGCTCGTGGGCGATATCCTCCACGGCCCCGGCAAGAAGCACGCGGTCGCCGCGCTGGCGGCCTCCTCCGAGCTGGACTTGGCCAAGTGCACCGCGTACTCCGACTCCGCCAATGACATCCCGATGCTGTCCATGGTCGGCACCGCAGTCGCAATTAACCCCGACCGTCGCCTGCGTCGCCATGCGATGAAGCGCGGCTGGGCCGTACGGGACTATCGCCACGTGCGCACGGCCACGCTGGCAGCGGTGCGCTGGACTCTCATCGGCGCCGCTGCGGGGTCTGCTGCGACGGCGGCGGGGGTCGTCGGCAAGTGGCTGTGGGACAGGAGAAACGCATAACCCCCTCCCCTTTGAGCTCCCCTAAATAGCAAAACCCGCCCAGCCAACCGAAGGCCAGGCGGCTTTTTGAGCAAAGCGCGGGCGTTACCTCGATACCGCGCTGCAAACGGCTTACTTGCCGAGCTTACGACGCTGCACGCGGGTGCGGCGGAGCATCTTACGGTGCTTCTTCTTCGACATGCGCTTGCGACGCTTCTTAATGACGGAACCCATCGGCTCGACCTCGCTATTCGTTAACTGGAAAATTTTCAAAATGCACAGTGGCGGCGCCTTCGCTAAGCGGAGACGAACGAGACGTCACGACTGAATTTTCCCCACCGGGGAACACCCAGAGCCACGCGACACCACGTGCTAATCGGATTAATCATAGCGGGGAGACAGGTATTCAGGTCAAACAGCCCCGCTGAAAAGGGCGAAATTAACCCGCGTTGTAGAAGGAAGAGTCCAGGTATTCCTTCACAGCCGACTCGTGGACGCGGAAGGAGCGGCCCACGCGAACAGCCGGCAGCTCACCGGAGTGAACCAAACGGTAGACAGTCATCTTCGAAACTCGCATGATCTCAGCGACTTCGGCAACCGTCAGAAAAGTGCCCTTATCTGCATTCTGCATTAGTAACTATTCCCTTCAGCGCACGCAACGCGCTGCAGGCTTCCCCTCCTGCAGAAGAATGTGACACGCACGTGCTTGTAACATCCTACCGGTAAACAAGGGGCCGTTGCGATTTATGGTGAGAAATAGGGGCACTGGTTAACGCTGTGGTTATTGTGAAAAATTCCATTATGCCTGTATATCGAATTTTCTATGCCTACCAGCGTACGAAAAAACGAGGGCAATACGACGGGAATCCGGCCGAAACCGACTCCGTCGCATCCCCTCGTTAGCGCTCTGTAAGCACCTTTCCTACGGCGCCGCCCTACTTGCCGAGCTCATTGGCCTTGTCATAGCAGGCCTGCAACGCACGATGGACCGCACGGCGGATGCCCTCCTCCTCGAACACCCTCGTCGCCGCGGCGGTGGTTCCGCCAGGAGAGGTGACGTCGGCACGCAAGGCGGTGGGGTCAGCGCCCTCCTGGAGCATCATTTCGGCGGCCCCCACAGCGGTCGCAGCGGCCAGCCGCTTGGCCTGATCTCGCTTGAGCCCGAGAGTCACACCGGCGTCCGTCATCGCCTCGACGAACTGGAAGAAATAAGCGGGGCCAGACCCGGACACAGCCGTGACCGCAGACATCAGAGATTCGTCGACCACCTCGACGTAACCGACCTTCTCCAGCAGCGAAACGATCGTCTGCGTCTGCCCCTGAGTGACAAACCGGCCCGGCGCGACTGCGCACATTCCCTTACCTACCAGCATCGGCGTATTCGGCATCACCCGCAGCACGGGCGTACCGACGGCGCACACGGCCTCCATCTTGTCCAGCGTCACGCCGGCGGCCATGGACACGACAATGGTGTCCGACTCGGAGTCATCCAGAACCCCGGAGATTTCCTCCAGCACGTCCATGATGATGTGCGGCTTCACACACAGGAACACCACATCGGCGCCGTCCACGGCCCCCACGGCGTCGTCAGCGTCAACGATGCCGTAGGTCTCCTTCAGACCGGCAAGGCTCTCGCGAGTCCGGCCAACCACGTAAATCGAGGTTGGGGCGATTCCCCCGTCGATTAGGCCACCGATGAGGGCGCTACCGATCTTTCCGCCACCAATAACAGCAATCCTTGTCATGATGGCTAAGTGTGCCAAAACAATCGCTCACATGCGAATGCAGGGGCCGGAAAATCAATTCCGTCCCCTGTATTTTTAAGAACTGCCAGCGCTACTCCCCGCTACCCTGCCTGCGGCTATACCAGCGGCTTCATGCGCCGTTCTAGAGCTGGAAGATCAGCCACGGGCCGAACGTAAGCGCGAGCCCCACAACTCCAGCCAGAATCGGGGTGGCGATATCCCTGGAACGACGCACGTAATTCGCAATCGCCGCCAGGCCACCGCTGATAATCAGCGCCAGAATCACAACGACGGCCGTCGGCAGCTGCTGCCATGCCAGGGTGAATCCCAGGAACACCACCGCACCGAGGATCAGGCCAACGAAAACCTGGATGAGAAGCAGCGGCACCGACAGTGAGTTGTCCTCGGAGTAATTGGGGTCTTCCTTAGCATCCTTTGCGGCGGCCCGCTTGTCCGACTTCCGTTCCTGCGCCTTCTTCTCAGCGCGCTGAGGCTCACTCTCCTCAGCTGGCTCCTGAACCTGATCCTCGGCCTGCGGCTCCTCAGCGGCCGGGCGCTGCTCTCGCTTTGCGTCAGCCCCGTAGGAACCGCCAGTCCACTCAACAACCTTCGACTTGTCGACGGCCACCTCGTTCTCGGTCTCTGCGACACCCCCGTGGCCCTCGGCGGAGTCCACGGAGGCAGCGACCTGAGGCGCAACCTTCACCGGTTGCTCGACATCCTCAATGACTGGGATGGAAGCGGTCGGGCGGTCGTCGTAGGAGTTGGAGCCGTCCAGGACTGCTCGCGCGACCGGGCCGGGCTTGCCGACCGTCTGCTCGGAGTTTTCCGAGTTACGCAGCTCAGTGAACGTGTAGGTAATTTCAGAGCGCTCGCTGTTAATCATGACCGGGCGCGGGGCCATCGGCACGACGATTGGAAGCGCGGAGGTTTCCACCGGCTGAGCAGCAGGCGCCTTCGGGGCGTCCTGAGCAGCTGGCGCTGCCGGAGTCGCCACAGCCTTCGAGGCAGCTTCAACCTTCGGAGAATCTTCCTCCGCGGCAGTCTCCGGAACCTGCTCCGGGGTCGGGTCAGGCGCTTCCGCAGCCTGCTCAGTTACCGCGGGCTCGACCACTTCGGCCGGCTGGGCCGTGGTGTCGTCGGCAAGCGGATTTTCGGTCTGCTGAGCCTGCTCATCGACTTCCTCGCCCGCGCTGCCCATGGCGTGGGCGCCACGGCGAGGACCGTCGGCCTTCACGCGCGGAATGGAACCAGTGAGCTCCTTGACGGAAATGCCGCCCTCTTCAAGGCTGCGGCGGCGACGGCGCCGCGGAGCATCGGAGGAAGCGCCCTCCTGCTTCCGCCGCGCCATCAATTCGGCAACGGTGAGCTTTTCCTCGCTCATCTCATCCCTCTCCGTTTAAGTCGCTGTCCAGTCGTCGGAAAATAATGCCCTCGCGCAGAGCCCACGGACAAATATCTACCTTATCTAGTCCCAATGCTCGCATACTAGCTTCGGCGACGAGTGCACCGGCAACGATTTGGTGAGAACGGTTCGAGCTGACGCCCTCCAGCTCCGCGCGGTCGGCCGCGGTCATACGGGAAATAAAGGCGATCAGCTGGCGCAGGCCCGCTGCGGTGAGAGTACGACGAACCCTAGGACCCGCGGCAGACGGCGCCGCACCAGTCAGGCGGGCGAGCGTGCGGAACGTCTTAGAGGTCGCAACCGCGAGGTCGGGCTCACCCAGGGTGCGCAGGTGGCGGGCCGGCTCGACAAGCTCGGCGTCGATGTAGTCGCGCAGCAAGTCGATCTTCTTCCGCGATGGCGGGTCGGTGTCGAACCACTCGTGGGTCAGGCGACCAGCGCCGAGCAGCAGCGAGTACGCGGCCTCCGGGTCCTCGTCGGTGCCGGAGGTCAGCTCCAGGGAACCACCGCCGATATCGAGGTTGATAAGGCGCCCCGCGGACCATCCATACCAACGTCGAACCGCCAGGAAGGTGAGCCGGGCTTCGTCCTCGCCGGAGAGAATCTGCAGATTGATGCCGGTTTCCTTCTCCACATGCGCGAGCACATCGTCGGAGTTGGCGGCATCGCGGACTGCGGATGTGGCGAAGCTAATCATCTCTTCGCACTTCATCTGCTCGACCAATTCCTTGGCCTCGGCGATGTAGCCGGTCAACTTGTCGATTCCCTTGGCGGACAGGTTGTTGTCCTTATCCAGGTACTCAACCAATTTCATGGTGGACTTGGAATCGCTCATCGGGGTGGGGTGCCCACCGCGACGAGCATCGACCATCACCAAGTGGACGGTATTACTGCCTACGTCTAATACACCTAATCGCACCCTTGCTAGGTTAGACGGTCTACCCTGTATCGGTGTGAATTATCCCCACCCCCGGCCCGGCCGAGGCCCAGCCCCCTCAAAGCGCGAGGTAGCCTTCGATTTCCCGCGCGAATGGTTCGAGTTCGCCCACCCCGACGACCCAAACCACATCATCACCTGCGACCTCACCTGGCTGATGTCCACCTACGCGTGCGCCTTCGGCACCTCCGCCTGCCGCGGGATTGACGCCGACAACGCCGATGTCGGCTGCTGCGGGCACGGGGCCTTCCTCACCGATGAGGAAGACCGAGAGAGGCTTATCGACGTCGTGCGCCGCATGGAGGGCTCCTCCGCGGCGGCCCCGAAGTGGTGGCAAAACCGACCCGAGGATGCCCCCGCGTGGCTGGAAAACTACGAATCGGATCCGGAGGAAAAGCTGGAGCCGTGGCTGGTCTGGGACGAACTCGATGATGAAAACGGAGAACCAGAACCGGCGCTAAAGACCAAGGTCGTCTCCGGCGCCTGTATTTTCGCCAACCGCGCGGGATGGGAAAACGGCCCGGGCTGCTCTATCCACCAGTGGGCCGTCTCTGAGGGCATCGATCCGGTGAAGGTGAAGCCGGATGTGTGCTGGCAGCTGCCGCTGCGCCGCTTGGAGGATTGGGAGGAGCGCCCGGACGGCGAGGAAATACTACGCACCACCATCACCGAATACGACCGCAGAGGTTGGGGCAACGGCGGGGAGGACTTCGACTGGTACTGCACCGGCGACCCCGCTACTCACGCGGGTGGCGAGCCTATCTGGAAGACACACAAATCGGAACTTGTCGAGCTGCTCGGCGAAGAATGCTACGACATCCTGGCGCAACACTGTACCGCCCGCGAGGCGGCGGGTGCTGCGAAAGCTTTCGGCCCGAGTGGTTACCCGCTGCTGGCAATCCACCCGGCGACCCGTGCCGCGGCGGAGGGACTGGCACCGGACGAGGTTTAGCGTCCGGCGCTCGGTTCAAGTCCCGCGCTAGTCCTCGAACTTGTAGCCGAGGCCTCGCACAGTGACGAGATACTCCGGCGAGGAGGGGTTGCGCTCAATCTTGGAGCGCAGACGCTTGATGTGCACGTCGAGGGTCTTCGTATCTCCGACGTAGTCCGAGCCCCAGACCCGATCAATGAGCTGGCCACGGGTGAGGACTCGCCCACGGTTGCGCAGCAGGTACTCGAGAAGATCAAATTCTTTCAGCGGCATGGAGATTTCCTTGCCTTCGACCGTGACGACATGGCGCTCGATGTCCAGCATGACAGAGCCGCCGCGCAGGACCTCTTCGTACTCCGCCGCTTCTTCCTCGGCTTCGTCGACGCGCCCGCGCCGCAGAACAGCACGGATGCGGGCGATGAGCTCGCGGGAGGAGTACGGCTTCGTCACGTAGTCGTCCGCGCCAATCTCCAGGCCGACGACCTTGTCAATCTCGCTGTCTCTGGCGGTGACCATGATGACCGGCACATCGGACTTCAGGCGGATGTTCTTGCACACCTCGGTGCCGCTCATCCCGGGGAGCATGAGGTCGAGCAGGACAATGTCCGGCTCGGCCTTGCTGAACTCAGCCAGCGCCTCCTGCCCGTCGGCTGCCAAGCGGACCTGGAAGCCTTCGCGTTCCAGCAGGAACGCCAGCGGCTCGGCCAGTGCCGACTCATCCTCGACAATCAGTACCTCAGTCACGAGTTGTAACAGTCCTTCCTCAGTCCTCAGCCTTTTTCGATGGCTGATCCTGCTTCTCCAGAAGCGGTAACTCAATTGTGAAAGTCGATCCCGTTCCGGGTCGACTCCACAGCTTAATGGCGCCCTTGTGGTTAGCGACGACGTGCTTAACAATCGCCAGCCCCAGGCCTGTGCCGCCCGTGGCCCGAGAACGAGCCTTGTCCGCACGGAAGAAGCGCTCGAATACTCGCTTCTGGTTGGCCACGGAAATACCGATACCTCGGTCGGTGACACGAATTGCCACGGTGTCGTTGTCCTCCATCACCGCGGTGACGGATACAGGTGTCGCCTCCGGCGAGTAGTTGATCGCGTTGGTCACAAGGTTCGACACTGCGGCAACTAGCAGCGAGCGGTCGCCCTTGACGACCAGCCCAGGCTGACAGTCGACGTTAACCTCTATCCCCGCCTGCTCGGACAGCATCGAGTTGCGGCGCACCGCGGCCGTCACGATCTCCTCGATGTCGAGCGGCTCCATATCGGGCAGCGGTTCAGCGCCCTGCAACTTGGACAGTGAAATCAGCTCGGTGATCATCGTCGACATGCGCTTGGATTCGCGCTGTAGGCTTTCGCTGAAATGCTTCACCGCTCCAGGGTCATCCGAGGCCTCGCTCAGGGCCTCCACCAGCAGGCTCATCGCGCCGACCGGCGTCTTCAGCTCGTGGGAAACGTTTGCGACGAAGTCTCTACGGGCGGCCTCCATGCGGGCCAGCTCCGACTCGTCGGTGGCGTAGAGAACCACAAACCGGTTATCCACCAACGACAGCGGTGCCACCTGACAGCGGACGATGGTGTCCGGGGCACCGGACCTGCGGGCGGGAAGCACGAGCGTGAGCTCCTGCTCCTCCTGCGTATCGAAAACCTTGGTGGCAACTTCCCAGCCGACATCGTTTAGCCGACGCTCATAAACCAGGCCCAGCTTGTGAGCCTGGGAGTTCGACAAAATGATGTCGCGGGAAATATCCACGACCACCACGCCGGTCGGAGACCCCTGAATAGCCAAGTGCAGTACCTGAGCCATCGTTGTCACGGAGTTGTCCGCGTCCGCGCGGCGCTTCTTTACCTTCTGGTAGACCCCACCGACAACGCCGCCCAGAATCAGCACGGCAGCCATGGCGGCTGCGCCGATCAAAGCGGCGATGATGACATTAAACACGCGTAATACCCTAACGGCTTTTCGCCGGCTTCGCGCGGGCTAGCACCCGCCACACTAAAAAGCAGGGGCACCCCAACCGGAAATTCCATGACCATGTAGGCCATAAACAAACCAAATCGGGGTACCCCCACCGTAAGGAGTAGATTCAAAACCTACAGATAAGCCCTCGCAGAAACTACTTGTTGCCCTGCGCAGCGACAGCGGCAGCGCCTGCAGCAGCGGCCTCCGGGTCGAGGTAGGTACCACCCGGGTTGAGGACCTTGCCCTCGACATCGAAGTCGTAGACCAGCGGAATGCCAGTCGGGATG
This sequence comes from Corynebacterium lactis RW2-5, assembly GCF_001274895.1. Lineage (NCBI taxonomy): Bacteria > Bacillati > Actinomycetota > Actinomycetes > Mycobacteriales > Corynebacteriaceae > Corynebacterium > Corynebacterium lactis. The sequence continues at coordinate 329,843 of NZ_CP006841.1, read as the reverse complement.
TTCAGGCCAGCGATGTCTTCATCAGAGATGCCGTCGAGGTGCTTGACCAACGCACGCAGCGAGTTGCCGTGCGCCGCAACCATCACGGTCTCCCCCGCCTTCAGGCGCGGCAGAATCTCTTCCTCGAAGTACGGGACGAAACGCTTAACGACGTCCAGCAGGCACTCGGTCTGAGGAACCTTGTCCAGGTTCGCGTAGCGCGGGTCGTGCGCCTGGGAGTACTCGTTGTCAACATCGAGCTCCGGCGGCGGGGTATCGTAAGAGCGGCGCCAGGACATGAACTGGTCCTCGCCGTACTTCTCCTTGGTCTCGGCCTTGTTCAGGCCCTGCAGTGCACCGTAGTGGCGCTCGTTCAGACGCCAATCACGAATGACCGGAATCCACAGCAGGTCAGCGGTATCGAGTGCGATGTGCGCGGTGTTGATCGCACGACGCAGCAGCGAGGTGTAGAGCACCTGCGGCTTCAGCCCAGCGTCGACCAGCATTTCGCCGGCGCGGACAGCCTCTGCGCGTCCCTTGTCGGTAAGCGCAACGTCGACCCAGCCCGTGAACTGGTTAGATGCGTTCCACTCACTCTGGCCATGACGGACAAGAATCAGTTTTCCATTGCTCATACTCACAATTGTGCCCGAACAACGCCGGTCGCGCTTTTTCGTTCCCCGCTAAATGGGCTGTCGACCAGTTCACTCGACCATATGACGGAACTGCTCCAGGTTTGCCAGGTTCTCCCCGCGGTCGACGCGCCACTCCCACTCCTTCTTAATCGCGGTGGCGAAACCGCGTTCCAGAATGTGATTGAAGTCCCCGTCGGCCGTTTCGAGGACCTGCCCCAGCAAGCGATCGAGGTCATCGTCGGAAAGCGAAGCGGGAAGCTGGCCCACCAGGTAGATATCGCCGTCGGCATCGATGGTGTAGGCGATGCCAAACAGGCGGCGGTTGCGCTGCAGCAGCCACTGGTAGACGCCCTCGCGGTTCTCGTCTACCGCGCGGCAGACGAACGCCTCGACGCGCAGCGAATCCGGCGCGGGGATAAGTCCAAGAACCGTCTTGAGCTTGCGCTTTCCGGGAAGGACAACGACCGCGGCCCCACCGGAGATGCCATACTCGACACCAATTCGGTCGAGCTGCTCGGCGAGGAGATCCAACAGTTCGTTGCCGGCTTGATTTCTCATCTTCTCGTCCACCCTTCCCTGCGGGCCATTAATTGTCAGTAATTAGTTCTCGCGCATGACCGTGGAACCCCCGGCATCGCGGGTAGCACCGGGGCAACAATCCCCCGCGGCTGAAGCCCGATGATAGACATCCGCGAGACGATCCACCGTCTTTTGCCAAGAAAACTCCATCGCATGCTCGCGGGCCTGGCGGGCCAGCTTGAGGCGCAGCTCGTCATCCTCGACGAGTTTGCCCAGCGCATCGGCCCAAGGCCCCTTTTCGTGGCCGTCGACGAGAAGGCCACTAATTCCATCGGCGACCGCAATGGGCAGGCCGCCGACATTGGCCGCCACGACCGGGGTCCCGGTGGCCTGTGCCTCCATGGCGACCAGGCCGAAGGTTTCGTTGTAGCTGGGGACCGCCACGATGTCCGCAGCCTGGTAGAGCCGCGCCAGGTCCTCCGGAGGGCGCGGGGCCATGAAGCGCACCAGGTGATCAATCCCCTCGGACGCGGCCAGGCCTGTGAACTCGTCGGGGGCGGCCAGCCCCGAACCCGACAGCCCGCCGCAGACGATTACACGAACGTTAGCCTCCGGGTTTCGGCGCAGCATCTCACCGACCCCGCGCAGCAGCACCTGCGGACCTTTCAACCGCTGGAGCCTACCGACGAACAGAATCACCTTGGCGTGCAATGGGATCCCCAGCTCGCGTCTGGAGCGCTCCGTCGCCCGGTCACTGCCCGGCGAGAACAGCTCGACGTTCACCCCGGGCGGCACGACGTCGATGGACTGAAGGTTGGCGTCGTGCAGGTCCGCCAACTGGTTCGCCTCGGCCTGGGTATTGACTACGAGACGGCAGGCGTTATCCACAATCTGCTGCTCGCAGATGCGCCGCGACTCCGGCTCCGGCGTATCCCCCGCAGCCAGGTGCATGTTCTTGACCGCAGCCAGGGTGTGTGCGGTGTGCACGAAAGGAACCCGCCAAAGGTCGCTGAGAAGCCAGCCAACCTGACCGGACAGCCAGTAGTGCGAGTGGATGAGGTCGTAACGGGCCCCCTCCCGCCGCGCGAACTCGAGAACGCCTCCGGCGAATGCCGTCATCTGCGTGGGCAGCTCTGACTTCTCCAACCCCTCGTACGGGCCGGCGACGATATTGACGACCCTGAAGTTGTCCGCCACCGGGATAATCTCGCCGTCGCTCGAGCGAGTCGCCCTGGTGAACACGTCGACCTTCACTCCTCGGCGCGCCAACTCTTCGCAGGTGCGCAGAACGTAGACGTTCATCCCACCAGCATCCCCGATTCCTGGCTGCTCCAGCGGGGAGGTGTGCATGGAGATCATCGCGATGCGCTCAGGCAACGCCGTAACCTCAGGCGTCGATGTTTCAGACATGCCTCCTAGATTGCCCCCGGCAGCCACAATGCCGCAAACGCCCCTATTCCCCAGCGGCAACCCGATTGCACACCCGCGGGATTTCCCCGGCAAAATCACCCCCGGTCGACACCAAACCTACGCTCTCGTAGGTTAGTATCGCTAAACAAATAGCAAGGATTTACGTCGGAAAGCACGGTCCCAACGGCCTTTCGTCGTGTCTCCTATGCTTTAGAGAGCAACGCTATAGGAGGACTCCATGACCGATACCTCGAACTCCACTGGCGAGCAGGGATCGAACGCCGCCGTGCGCAAGGCCTGGCTCGACCTGTATCCGGACTGGACCCCGCCATCCATCGACTACGGCCACGACACTCTGCTGGATGTCTACCGCCGAACACTGGATTCCTACCCCAACCGCAAGGCGCTGACCTTCTTCGGCCGCTCCACCACTTACGCGGAGCTCGACGCCAAGGTCCGCAGCACCGCCGCCGGCCTGCGCGCCCTCGGTGTAGCTAAGGGCGACCGCGTCGCGCTACTGATGCCGAACTGCCCGCAGCACGTCATCGCCTACTGGGCCGTCCTGCACCTGGGTGCTATCGCCGTCGAGCACAATCCGCTCTACACCTCACACGAACTGGAGCACCCCTTCAACGACCACGGCGCGCGCGTCGCCATCGGCTGGGATAAGACAGTGCCCGTGCTGGAGGAGCTGCGCCGCACCACCCCGCTGGAGACGATCATCGCAGTCAACATGCTGCAGGATCTCCCCCTTATCATGCGCGCCGCCCTCGCACTGCCCATCCCGAAGCTGCGTGCCTCCCGCGAGAAGCTGCACGCCTCCGCCCCGCAGGTCCTCGGTTTCGACGCCCTGCTTCACGACGCCGTGGGCGGCGACGGCCGCCACATCGTCGCGGACGAGACCATTACGCCGGACGACACCGCCGTGATGATGTACACCTCCGGCACCACCGGTTCCCCCAAGGGCGCACAGCTGACCCACAAAGGCCTGGTCGCGAATATTTTGCAGGGCAAGGCATGGGTCCCCGGCCTCGGCAGCGAGCGTGAGATTTCGCTTGGCGTGCTGCCAATGTTCCACGCCTACGGCCTGACCATCGTCACCAACCTGACAATGCTTATTGGCGCGGAGCTCGTCCTGGTTCCGGCGCCGGAGATTCCCCTGATTATGAAGGTGATGAAGTCCAACCGCCCAACCTGGGTTCCGGGCGTGCCGACCCTCTACGAGAAAATCGTCGAGGCGGCCGAGCGCGACGGCGCTAATCTCTCCGGCGTGAAGTACGCATTCTGCGGCGCCTCCACCCTGCCGGTGAGCCTGGTGGAGAATTGGGAGAAGCTAACCGGTGGACGCCTCGTGGAGGGCTATGGCCTGACCGAGACCTCGCCAATCATCGTCGGTAACCCGATGGACGGCAACCGCCGCCCGGGCTACGTCGGCATCCCCTTCCCCGACACCGAAGTAGCGATTGTCGACCCGGAAGATCCGACCTCACTGCGCGCCGACGGCGAGGAGGGCGAGGTGATCGTCCGCGGTCCGCAGGTCTTCAGCGGCTACCTCAACCTCCCAGAGGCGACAGAAAAGTCTTTCACTGACGGCCCGGCCGAGCTTCCCGAGGGGCCGCGCTGGTACCGCACCGGTGATGTCGGAGTGATGGAACCGGACGGCTTCATCAAGTTGGTGGCCCGTATCAAGGAAGTCATCATCACCGGTGGCTTCAACGTGTACCCGGCCGAAGTCGAGGAGGTGCTGCTGTCCCACCCGGACATCACCGACGCCACTGTCGTCGGCCTGCCGAAGCACGACGGCTCCGAGATGGTTGTCGCGGCGATTACACTGGCCGACTACGCCCGCCTGGACTCCGAAGCCTACCGCGATCACTGCTACTCAAACCTCACCCGTTACAAGGTGCCCCGCGCGTTCTTCCACCTGGAGGACCTGCCACGCGACCAGATGGGTAAGGTGCGCCGACGCGACGTGCGCGACGTATTGCTCAAACAGCTTGAAGAGCGCGGCCAGACCGTGGACTCGCTGGTGCGCAAGCGCCGCTAGAAGCTGGCTGCTAGCCGTTAACCGCTAACCACTAACCGTCGATGCTGACGCCGACCCACACAGGCTCCGGCTCCAGTGTCACGCCGAAAGCAGCGTGGACTCCGGCGCGGATGTCTCGGGCGAGGGCCACGAGATCGTCAGCCGTCGTCGGCGTGCCGTCACCTGACTCGCCGCGGTTGGTAAGCGCCAGCGTGTGCTTCGTGGAAAGACGGGCCGGGGCTCCCTGCCCCGGGTAGCCCTTGGGGAACCCGGCGCGCTCAATCAGCCACGCCGCCGACAGCTTCGCTTTGCCCTCTTGCCCCGCGCCGGCCGGGAATACCGGCATCGTCACAGCCTCGTCTGCCCCGCGGCGCTCGGCGACCTTGGCGCGAACGGTCTCCACCTCGGACTCGTCGATAATCGGGTTGGTGAAAAAGGATCCGGCCGACCACGTATCGCGATCCTCTGGCTCAAGCACCATGCCCTTGCCCCGACGCAGCTCCAGCACCACCTCGCGCACCTGGTCAGAGGGACGGCGAATCTCTCCGGCGGCGGCCTCGGCCTCGTCGACGCCAAGACGACGGGCAAGCTCGCCATAGCGCAGTGGCACCGACATGCCATCGATGCTCAGCTCAAAGCGCACGGCTAACACCACCGCGCGGTCCGTGAACTTTAGGTTCGAATAGCGATAGGACAGCTCCAGGCTCTCCGGGGATACCCATTCGACCTCGCCGGAGGCCCGGTCGTAGAGCTGCACAGCATCCAGAACCTGGGAGACCTCCGCGCCGTAAGCGCCGACGTTTTGCACCGGTGTCGCACCTGCGGACCCCGGGATGCCCGACAGACATTCCAGTCCGCCGAAGCCCGCGTCGACGCTCATCTGCACAATCTCGTCCCAGACCGCGCCCGCCTCGGCCTCGATAATCGCGGCCGTGGACTCCAGGCCGTGGCCCCGCGTGCTCATGGTCACGGCGTCAGCCTCAATCACCACAGCGACCAAGGCGCCCGGCTGGTCCGCAACAACGAGGTTTGAGCCACCGCCAACGATGAGCAGGGGCACGTTTTCGTCGTCAAGCCGACGGACCACCTGGGCCACGGCGTCAGTGGTGGAGCAGCGCACAACGGCGCTCGGGGTACCGCCCAGGCGGAGCGTAGTCAGCGAGGAGAAGGCGGTGTCGGTGCTGACCTGTGCCCCATCGACCGAGCGGAGGCCGTCTACGACAGCGGAGATACGGGAGGGGTCGGCAAAATCTGATACTTCGTGCACGCCCCCAGCGTAGTGGCAAACCCGTATTATCTACAGCATGACTACGCGCAACACCCATACGGTGAATTTCACGCAGCCCGTCGACAAGATCTACGCGTCCCTGACCGATGCCAGCTTCTGGGAGAAGGTCGCCAACCGTTTCTCCGCAGCCGAGGGCAAGGTCGAGAAGTTTGAGACCTCGGAGGCCGGCACCACCGTCGTCATCCGTCAGTCCGTCGCGGCCGACAAGATTCCGGACCAGGCTCAGAAGTTCGTGAAGTCCGGCGTCTCCCTGACCCGCACATTCGTCATCAGCCCACTTGCCGACGGCACCGCAACCAGCACTGTCACCACCGAGACCTCGGGTGTCCCGGTAACGTTCCAGGCGACCCAGAAGCTCGCAGGCCAGGGCGAGGGGTCAGTGCTAACCACCGATTCCGAGTTCTCCATTACCGTCCCACTGGTCGGCGGCATGCTCGAGGGCAAGGCCGCGCCGTACCTGGAGCGCGTCCTCGACGCCGAAACCGCGGTCCTGGCAGAGCACGCGGCGTAGTAGCGCCTGGCCTGCCTGGCCTGCCTGGTCTGCTGGCCGGTGGCGTAAACTCAGCGGCTGTGCCGCACTATCACAATCTCCGCGCGTCCTGGGCCTCGCAGGGGCCACAGGGCGTCGTCACACGCGGCACCACCGGGTTCAATCGCCTGCGAAGGTCCGACCGTTGGCTGCGCTATCACCTGGACGTGCAGCGCCTGCTGTGGCACGCGGAGGCTCCCCTGGCCATCGATATCGGCTACGGCGCCAGCTTCACCACCACCGTGGAGTGGGCGCGGTGGCTGCGCCAAATTCGCCCCGATATTACCGTCACAGGCGTGGAGATTGAGCCCTCTCGGGTGCTGCCTCCCCGCGACGGCGTCACCTTCGAGCTCGGCGGCTTCGAAATGGCCGGGCACTCCCCTCACCTGGCCCGCGCCTTCAACGTCCTGCGCCAATACGACGCCGCGGACGTCGAGGACGCCTGGCGCGAGGTAACCTCCCGGCTGACCCCAGGAGGCCTCTTCTTGGAAGGCACCTGCGACGAAATCGGCCGACGCGCCGCCTGGGTACTTTTAGACGCCTCCGGCCCCCGCACCTTGACCCTCGCCTGGGATCCCTTCGGCGCCGAACGCCCCTCCGACATTGCCGAGCGGCTCCCCAAGGTGCTGATTCACCGCAATATCCCCGGCGAACCCATCCATGCCCTGCTCACCGCCGCCGACCGCGCGTGGGACATCTCAGCAGGGTGGGCCCCGCACGGTCCCCGGGTCCGCTGGCGCAAGGCTCTCGAGCTGCTTGCCGACGATGCCCCGGTCGCCCGGCCTCGCCGTAACATCCGCGACAATGTCCTCACCGTGCCCTTCGGCTTCGTGGCCCCCGAGTATGAACAGGGTTGGACTGGCTAAGGGGAAACGGGCGAAGGCTAGCCAGAATCCGGCCCGTAGTGGACACTGGGTGTTATGAGTTCATCCCGTAGGCGCTCCTCAGGAGTGAAAGTCGTCCCCACGATCATCGGCATCGTCATTGTGCTGGCCGTCATCGCCATCGCGGCCGAGATTGGTGTCCGCTACTTCATCGGCGAGAAAATCTCCGAAGGTTTTCAGGAGGAGTCGGCCCGCCGCGGTGTTGCGACGCAGCTGCACCCCAAGGCGAGCTTCGGGTCCTCTCCGGTTCTTCCTGTGCTGGTAACGAAGGAGATTTCGCACCTGGAGGTAAACACCCCGTCGACGCTGGAGGTCAAAGATCCCGCTGCGCTGTCCGGCCAGCCGGAGGTCATTGGCGACCCCGCTGCGAAAATTGTGATGGCCAAGGTCAACGCCGCCAATCCGGACGATCCGGTGGCTGGCAGTGCCCGCATCGAGGTGACTTTATCCCCGGAGCTGCTGCAGGCACTGGCCAACAGGAAAACCGGAGCTCGGATTAGCTCCGTCACTCCCCTGCCTGGCGACGGAGTCTTCGACGTGCAATATTCCTCCGGCATAGCCACTTCGAAGTTGCGCCCCGTCCTCGACGGCGGGAATCTCAGCGTGAACCTCGAGGGAGGCTCCGTTCTGGGGCTGAACCTCGACGGTCTGGCTAAATTCATCGGCGATAACAACGGCAACGTTTTCAGTCTCGCCGTCGGGCATGGCCTGAGCGTGGACGAGGCGAATGTCACCGACGAGGGACTGGCCCTCGTTCTCAGCGGCGCGGATTTGCCACTGTCGACCGTGTCTCAACTGCACTTTGAGTAGTAGGTAAAGTAATCAGAATGACTCGCTCCCTTCTGACCACTAATAACGGCATTCCCGCGCAGCGCCAGTACATCTTTTCGCTGGGCTGCCCGGATCGCACCGGTATCGTATCGACGCTGTCGACATTCCTCGCCGACATCGGCGCCTGGATTACCGAGGCCGACTTCTTCTCCGACCCGGAAACCGGTTGGTTCTTCACCCGCCAGGCCGTTCGTGCTGACGAGCTGGATATGGGGGTCGACGAGCTGCGCGAAAAGTTCGCCGAGCTAGTCGCAGACTGGGGCCCTGAGGTGCGCTGGAAGGTCACGGATACTGCGGTCGCAAAGCGCGCCGTCATTCTGGTTACCCGCGAGGGCCACTGCCTGCAGGATCTGCTCGGCCGCGTCGCGCAGTCGGACTACCCGATGGAGGTCGCGGCCATCGTCGGTAATCACCGTGACCTGGAGCCGCTGGCGCAGGCCTACGGAATCCCCTTCCACCACGTGCCTTTCCCGAAGGACGCGGTGGGCAAGCGCAAGGCGTTCGACCAGGTCGCCGAAATTGTCGACGCCGAAAACCCCGACGCAATCGTGCTCGCCCGCTTCATGCAGATTCTCCCGCCGGATCTGTGCGAGAAGTGGGAAGGCCGCGCCATCAATATCCACCACAGCTTCCTGCCGTCCTTCATGGGCGCCCGCCCCTACCTGCAGGCTTACCGACGGGGCGTTAAGCTCATCGGCGCTACCTGCCACTATGCAACGCAGGACCTGGATGACGGCCCCATCATTGAGCAGGATGTCATCCGTGTTTCGCACAAGTACACGGCTCGGGACATGCAACGCCAGGGCCGGGATGCGGAGAAACAGGTGCTGGCCCGCGGCCTGCGCTGGCACCTAGAGGACCGCGTCCAGGTTTACGGTAACCGAACGGTCGTATTCAGCTAGTCCCGCTAGGCTCAGCTAGGCGGCGCGCGCTGCCCTTGCGCCGCCTCAACGCACTGTAGCGCTCGTCCGTGACTTTAGAGCACGCTATCAGCTGTGCTGAAGTCATAGACGAGCGCTACAGTGCTTTTGGTTGCGCGCGACCTATCCGCGACCTGACCGCCGCGGGACCTCTACCAGCCCTGGGCGTTCGAGAGGATGTCCTTGATCTGGGGACGGACATCCAGCCAGTACACGCCGGTAATAACCAGCCCGGCAATAACCGGAATGCCCAGCATCATCCAGCCAAGCCACGGCAGCAGCAGGAAAAAGGCTGATCCGACGAGGATGCCGGCCCATACGTTCCGGCTCTTGCGGTCCGCTGCATCGAAGGCGTCGGCACGCGTGAGAATCACCAGGATCGCGCCAACCAGCGCGAATACCCCGACAATCATGGGAATGCCGAAGCGGAACAACAGCTCCATGTAGGCGTAAATGGCTTCCAACGGAGCGGAGGTGAGGCTGGGCAGTGCGGGCAGCAAGGGCTGGCTCCTTATAAATGTCTTTGATTTAGTGCGGACGGTTCTTGTAGTTAGCGCGTAACTGCGGCTACTTCATGCTAGCCGAAGAACAGCGTAGACAGAGTGTAGATTGCTAGACCCGCGAGCGAACCGACAACAGTGCCGTTGACGCGGATGAACTGGAGGTCGCGGCCAACCATCAGCTCAATCTTGTCCGATGCCTCGTCGGCATCCCAGCGGGCGACGGTCTCAGAGATGATAGATGTGATTTCTCCGGAGTAATTCTCCGATACGAAAACCACAGCCTTCTCCAGCCGGTCGCCCATTCTGCTGCGCAATTCGGCGTCCTCATTGACTCGCTGGCCGTAGCGGGCCGCGGTCTCGGAAATCTTCCGGCGCAGCAGCGACTCCGGGTCACGGGCGGCGTCGATGAGCTTTGTCGAGGTGGATTCCCACATCTTTGCAGGCGCAGACGTAACAGCGGCGGAGGAGAGAATATCGCTCTTTAATTCCTCCACCTTGTTAATGGTCGCTTCGTCGTTCTGCAGGTCGTCGGCAAGCTGAGTGAGGAAGCGGTGCAGCGCCTGGCGGGCGTCGTGGTGAGAATCGTGCGCGACGTTCCAGGTCCAGTCGACAAGCTCGCGGTAGACCTTGTCACCAATCAGGTCATTGACGAAGCTCGGCGCCCACGAGGGGGCGCGCTCGCCGACCATGCGGTCGATAAGGGGCTGGGCGGTCAGCGACTTGCGGTGCAACCAGTCCGCGAGCTGCTGCACGATGGGCTCGGTACGCCCCTCCTCAATCAGCTGCCCGAGCACGCGTCCCGCCGGAGGTCCCCATTCAGGCGCGGCCACCTCATCGATGACGGCCGTCTTGAGAACCGCCGCGGCATCGTCAGAGTCCACGGCCTCCAGAGCATTGCCGGTGAACTTACCGACCTGCGCCGAGACCTTGTCAGCGTTTCCGGGCTCGACCAGCCACTGCCCCACCCGCTCCGGAATCTGAGCCTTGCGAACCTTGTCCACAATCAACGTAGGATTCAGGAAGTTATCGCCCACGAACTGCGCCAGCGATTCGCCAACCTGATCCTTCTTCCGGCGCACGATTGCCGTGTGCGGGATGGGGATTCCCAACGGATGCCTGAACAGAGCAACCACCGCGAACCAGTCCGCCAGCGCGCCGACCATACCAGCCTCCGACGCCGCCCGAACATAGCCCACCCACGCCGGAATCGCCTCGCCTGCCGACGTATGGCTGGATTCGATCCAGCGGCAGGTGAAGTAAACGGCCGTCGCAATAATGAGCAGCGCAGTAGCAAAAGCCTTGGCCTTGCGGAGCTGACTACGCTTTTCCGCCTCCACCTCGGGAGACGGGCCGGGGACCTCCAGGCGGTGCTCGGGGGCCTGATGGGCTTCCGGCTCGGACTTGGCGTGACGGCCGCGACGAGGCTCACTTCGCCCTGCAATTTTTTCCATGTACTCAGGTTAAGCGCCCGAAACAGAAAAACGCCACTGAGCCTCGCCCCTGCCGTGAAGCGATTGCTTCACCGCGAGGACAAGCTCAGTGGCGTCTGGTGTGGAGGTGCGCGGGCAACCTCTAGTGGACCGCTGCTACAGGAACGTATTCCTGAAGGATGCTGCCACTAGTGGTGTCCACCGAACTCCTTCTTGTAGGCCTTGTATGCTCGGCGGCCAATCGAGATGCAGGTGAAACCTGCAACGACCAGCACGATAGCGACAATCAAGCCACCCCACAGGAACAGGGAGCCATCGAAGTTGGTCCACTGATCAGAGTAGCTGGTGTAGTCCATCTCACCATTAGCAATAACACCGTGGCTGTGTGCCGAGTTGGAGGTGTCAGAGTAGACGGTGGTGGCCAGACCGAAGATGAAGGTACCCCAGGCTGCCAGAGAGGCAAGAACCAGCCCCATGCCAATCCAGGTGATGCTTCGGTGGAGCGACGAGTACTCAGCATTCATGCTCTGCGGCACGTAGCCGTCCACGAAGTGCTCTTCGCCCGGGTAGCGCTTTGCGACTGCATTCGCCATTGTTGTTTGTCCCTTCTGGAAAACCTGTTTGAGGAAAGAGTTTAGTCGTCCTTACCGCGGAAGAATGCGCGAGCGCGTTCCTTGGTAATAGCGGCAACTGCGGTCAGCGGGATGCCTGCCGGGCAGACGTCCGCACACTCACCGTAGAGGGAGCAAGGACCGAAGGTACCTTCGACCTCGTCGACCATCTTGCGGGCGCGCTTGCCACGCTCTTCCTTACCCAGCGGGATCAGGGAGAGGTGAACCAGCTTCGCACCGGTGAACAGGTGAGCAGCGCCGTTCGGGCAAGCTGCGACACAGGCACCACAGCCGATGCAGGCTGCGTGGTCCAGAGCGAACTCTGCCTTCTCGTGGTTGAGGTGCAGGGTGTCGGCATCCGGAGCGGTACCGGCGTTAATGGAAACGTAGCCGCCCTTCTCCAGGACGCGGTCGAGCGCAGAGCGGTCGATGACCATGTCCTTGATGACCGGGTATGCGGCGGAGCGCATCGGCTCGATCTTCAGGGAGTCACCATCGTTGAACTGGTGCAGACGCTGCTGGCAGGTCGGGGTGTTCTTGCCCGGGCCGTGTGGACGGCCGTTGACGTTCAGGCCACAGGTACCACAGATACCCTCGCGGCAGTCAGAAGCGAACGCGAACGGCTCCTTGCCGGACTCGACGTACTTGCTGTTGACGTGGTCAAGCAGCTCCAGGATCGACATCTCCGGGACGGCGTCGTCGACGTCAACGGATTCAAAGTGTCCCTCGACGTTCGGACCTGCTTGGCGCCAGATTTCAAGGTGCAGTTTCATTACTTGTAGTTCCTTGTCATGAGCGGGACGGCTTCGAAGGTCAGGGGCTCGGCGTGGCGAATGAACTCATTGCCTGTCAGGTCCCAGGCAGGACCGTTGTTGCCGCGCTCCCATGCGGAGACGAAGCACCAGTTAGCGTCGTCGCGCTCTGCTTCGCCATCTTCGGAGATGTGGTCATCGCGGTAGTGCGCGCCACAGGACTCATCACGGTCGAGGGCGTCGACACACATGAGCTCGCCGAGGTCGATGTAGTCGGCGACGCGGTTTGCGTACTCCAGCTGCTGGTTCATTTCCTTCGGGTCACCCGGGATGAACAGGTCAGACCAGAAGGCCTTGCGCAGTTCACGGATCTCCTCGATACCCTTGGCCAGGTCTTCCTTGTTACGAGCCACACCGCAGTCACGGTAGAGAATCTCGCCGAGCTGGCGGTGGAAGTACTCAGCACCGTGGCTGCCCTGGATGCTCATCAGCTTGTCCAGGCGAGCCTGGGCACGGTTGAGCGCCTCAACAGCCTCGGGTGCATCCTCTGCCAGGCGCTCAGTGCCAAGCAGCGGGCCAAGGTAGTTCGGGATGGTGAACGGCAGGGTGAACCAGCCGTCAACCGACCCGGACAGCAGCGAGTTAGCACCAAGGCGGTTAGCGCCGTGGTACGTCCAGGATGCCTCGCCACCGGTGAATAGACCCGGGATGGAGGTCATCTGGTTAAAGTCGCTCCACAGGCCACCCATGGTGAAGTGGCAGGTCGGTGCAATACGCATCGGAACCTTGTACGGATCCTCACCGATTGCCTCTTCGTACATCTGAATCAGGTTGGAGTAGCGCTCCTTGATAACCGGCTGCCCCAGACGCTCAATTGCGTCGCGCAGATCCAGGTAAACGGAGTTCTTCAGCGGGCCAACACCGTAGCCGGCGTTAATCTGCTGGGAGTTCGCACGGGATGCCACGTCACGCGGGACGAGGTTACCGAACGCCGGGTAACGACGCTCCAGGAAGTAATCGCGCTCGTCCTCCGGGATATCGTTGGCCGGACGCTCGTCGCCCTTCTTCTTCGGGGTCCAAATACGTGCGTCATTACGCAGGGACTCGGACATCAGAATGGTCTTGGACTGCCAGTGCGCGTTGACCGGAAGGCCGGTCGGGTGGAACTGGATGAAGGACGGGGATGCGAAGTAAGCACCCTGGTCGTACGCACGCATGATGGCGGAAGCGTTGGAGTTCTTCGCCAGCGTGGACATGTGGTAGACGTTGCCGTAACCACCGGTAGCCAGGATGACGGCGTGAGCGGTGTGGACCTTCAGCTCGCCGGTAATCAGGTTGCGCATGATGGCGCCCTGGCAACGGCCGTCGGCGACGATGATGTCAACCAGCTCGTTATGAGTGAAGATCTCGACGTTGCCCAGGCCAATCTGGCGCTGCAGGGCCGAGGTGGTCGACAGCTGCAGCTGCTGACCTGTCTGGCCACGGGTGTAGTAGGTGCGGGATACCTGGACGCCACCGAAGGAACGGGTGGCCAGGGTTCCGCCGTACTCGCGGGCGAACGGAGCACCAATGGCGTTCAGGTGGTCGATGACGCGAACGGACTCGACGGCAAGACGCCAGCAGTCGTTCTCGCGGCAGCGGTAGTCGCCACCCTTAACGGTGTCCTTGACGTGGCGGTATGCACCGTCGTTGTCGACCTTCTTACCGCGGGCGGAGTTGACGCCACCCTGAGCGGCGATAGAGTGCGCACGGCGCGGAGCATCGTGGTAGGTGAAGACCTTGACGTCGTAGCCCAGCTCACCCAGAGCTGCAGCCGCAGCGCCGCCTGCCAGGCCGGTACCGACGACCATGACGCGGAACTTACGACGGTTTAGCGGGGAGACCAGGTTGGCGTGATCCTTCTGGTACTGCCAGTGATCGCGCATCGAGGCCTTGTCGCCCGGGGAGTTGTCGGTCAAAACCTTGCCGATAACAACGCCGTCGACAGCGCTCGCAGGAGCCTTGAAGTCGGTAGCGACAGTTGCTTCAGTGTTGCTCATTGTAAATATTCCTCCTCGACCTACAACGCGACCAGCACGTATACGGGGATGATGATGTTGCCGACAACAACCAGCAGCGGCAGCAGGCCGGACAGGAACAGCAGAACCTTGCGCCAGCGCTTGCCGGTGATACCCAGGTCAGAAGTAGCGGTCCACAGGCCATGAGACAGGTGCATCAGCAGAGCGAGCTGCGCGATGATGTACCAAACAACGACGCCCGGACGGGAGAAGGAAGCGACAACGTTGCCGTAGGCCTCGCCGTGCTCGAAAGCTTCCGGAGCTACCGGAGCGACGCCGAGGGTCAGGTCAAGCAGGTGGAAAATGATGAAGGCCAGCAGCACAACGCCGGTGACAATCATCGTGCGCGCGGTAAAGGTGTTCCAGCTGGACACCATGCCCTGGCGACGGAACTTACCGCGGGACTGCTTTGCACGACCAAACAGGGCGAATGCGCCGTAGATGTGCAGGACAACAGCGACCAGCAGGACAATACGGAAAATCCACAGGACACCCTCATCCGGGATAGCCGGAGCACCTACGGTACGCAGGAAGGTCGCGTACGCGTTGAAGTGCTCTGCCCCCGTGAAAATCTTCAGGTTGCCCAGCATGTGGACGATAACAAAGAGCCCAAAGAGGACGCCCGTTACAGCCATAGTCAGCTTCAGGGCCCACGATGGGAATTTAGGCTGCTCACGCAGCGGCTCTACATTAATTTTGCCGTGCGCGATCGCGTCACGGTTAGAACTAGTAACAGTCATGGCACCTCCAGTGTCATATTCACTCTAAAGTCACTCAGCCACAGGTAAACATTTTTCCCCCATTTGGGTGGGGATTTTCACAGCTTAACCAGGCATTTTCTCTAAATTTTCTCAGGTTATGCCTCAGGCCGCGACATCACATGTGTCGCCTGTTACAACATCTCCCCCGTCGAAATATGCCCTCTACCCCCGGTTTTCACTATCGCCAGACATCTATTTGCACCAAATAACGCAACACAAATAGCACGAAAATGCGCGACCGCCTACTTTTCTTAAGTAAGACAGCCGCGTATCGATTTTTCACACCAGAATCAGGGGCCCCTCTAAGCCTCGCCAGCAACAACAGTCATTGGCTCTGGGCCGACAATCACTTCGTGCCCGGCCACCATAATCGGACCGACCTGGTGCGACCCCTCCTCCAGAACAACCTCGACCGCACGACGACGCACCGTCACGCGAATCCTGCAACCGTGAATGGTGATCCGGTACGTCAGGCCTTCCCAGCCATCAGGAAGCTTCGGGTCAATACTGAACTGGCCGCCGTGATCGCGGAAGCCTCCGAAACCATAGACCAGCGACTGCCATACTCCGCCCGCCGACGCAACGTGCACGCCATCGGCCGCATTGCCGTGAAGATTAGCCAGGTCAACGTAGAGGCCGCGCACGAAGAAGTCCATTGCCTGCTCGGCATACCCCAGCTCCGCCGCCATAATCGACTGGACGACCGCGGACAGGGAGGAATCGCCCGTCGTGAGCGGGTCGTAGTACTTGTAGTCGGCCCGCTTCTGCTCCGTCGTAAAGCGATTGCCCATGAGAAACAGGGCGAGCACCACATCGGCCTGCTTGATGATCTGGTGCCGGTAAATGGTCAGCGGGTGGTAGTGCAGCAGCAGGGGGCGCTTCGGGCCGGTCTCGGGATCGTCCAGGTTCCACCGCTTGCGCAGCAGGAACTGGTCGTCCTGCGGGTGAATGCCGAGCTTCTCGTCGAATGGGATGTACATGGCCTCGGCGGCCTCTTCCCACTCCCCAACCTCCGCGTCGGTCAGCTCGTAGCGGTGCTGAAGTTTCCTCCACGCCGCAGGCCGGTCCCTCTGAATCTGCTTTACGACGTCCGCCGCCGCGCCCAGGTTATACTGCGCCATCACGTTGGTGTACAGGTTGTTGTTCACGACCGTGTTGTACTCATCGGGGCCGGTGACGCTGTGAATCTGGAACTCGGTGCGCTCTCCGTTGAAAAACCCGAGCGACATCCAGAACCGGGCCGTCGACACCAGCAGGTCGGCGCCCTCGTGGAGCAGGAACTCCTGGTCGCCGCTGGCGTAGACGTACTTCATCATGGCGTACACAATGTCCGCATCGATGTGATACTGGGCAGTACCCGCCGCATAGTACGCCGAGGACTCCTGGCCATTAATGGTGCGCCACGGGAAAAGGGCACCGTCGTGGGCCAGCTCGTCGGCACGCGACCAGGCCGCCTCCAGCATGTCCCAGCGGAAGCGCATAGCGTTGCGAGCAAATTGTGGAGACGTATAAGTAAGGAAAGGCGTCACATAAATCTCGGTGTCCCAGAAGTAGTGGCCACCGTAGCCGGTGCCGGTCATACCCTTCGCCGGGACACCCTGAAACTCCGCGCGCGCCGAGGCCTGGATGACCTGCCAGAGGTTCCAGCGCACCGCCTGCTGGAGAGCCGGCTGGTTGTGAATGACGACGTCGGAGCGCTCCCAGAATCGCTCGAGCCACTCCTGCTGATTCTCCATCAACCCGAGCACCCCGATGCGGCCGACGCGATTCAGGGTGCGCTCGCAGCGGAAGGCCAGCTCCTCGCCGCGAACCTTGCGGGACGAGTGGTAGGCGACCAACTTCTCCAAGCGAATGACCGATCCCTGCGGGGCGTCCAGGTGGAACAGCACGCTGGCGGCGTCCGGATCCGTGGTCTGCGAGGTCTCGACATAGGGCTCGGTGCCGTCCGGGGTGGTCACGGTGAAGGTGTGATCCATGGCCGCCGAGACAGTCATGCCCGAGTGTGCGCAGCGATACGCCAACGTACTGCGGTGCCGCTCCGGAGTGCTCGACTGGAACGCCGGGATCAGGACGCGCTCCTCCAGGGCCTCCGCGCGGCGCGGATCCAGGTCAGCGCCCTGAGCGTTGGCCGCGTCGTGGTACTCGTCCTCGCCGTCCTGTCGGTTCAGAATCTGGGAGTTAATCATCACTGCGGCGTCGGCGTCGAGCAGCTCCACCTCGATGCTCATTGCCGCGACATGCTTTTCCTGGAAGGACACCATCCGCTCCGAGGTCACGCGGATCTTCTTGCCGGACGGCGTGCGCCAGATAAACCGGCGACGCAGCACGCCCTCGCGGAAGTCAAGGCTGCGCTCGTAGTCATAGACCTCGGCGTTGCCCAGGCGCAGCGGCTCGTCGTCGATGTAGAGGCGCATCGCCTTCGCATCCGGCGCGTTGACAATCGTCTGCCCCTCGCGCGCCAGACCGTACGCGTCCTCGGCGTGCTTGATCGCCCAGGTCTCGTGCAGACCGTTGATGTAGGTGCCGTGCTCAGAGGAATCGCGACCCTCCGGCGGGTTTCCGCGCATGCCGATATACCCGTTGGACAGCGCAAACAGCGTCTCCGCCAGGCCCAGCGGCAGCCCCTCCGGCTTCGCCTCAATCAGCCGCCACTCATCCACAGGAGTGACGTCACGGTCCATCAACCCCTCCGCATCGAGCAGGTGGTGATGCTTGTCCGCCCGGTCCGCGGGGAAGTTCCGACGCGCTTTACGACGGATTGGTGACACCCAGACCTTGTCCTCTTCAGCAGCGGGGCCGGTCGCCTTGTCAGTGGCGTTGTCTGTCATCGCACCTTCCAATGTCCGATTCGATTGGGTGAATATTTCGAGGGGCTTTAGGTGTATAAGCCGGGGCCGCTATTACAGCAGTTCCGCGAGGTCTTCGACAACAACATCGGCGCCAGCACGCAGCAGCGCCTCCCGGCCAGCACCGCGATCCACACCGATAACCAAGCCAAATGCCCCCGCGGCTCCCGCCTGGACGCCACTAATGGCGTCCTCGACGACAACTGCGTCACGTGGCTCCACCCCGAGCTGCTCAGCCGCAAACACGAAAGTATCCGGAGCCGGCTTGCCGGGCAGGTCATTGTCGTGGGCCACGACGCCGTCGACGATTTCTACGAAACGGTCCCGCAGGCCCGCCGCCTCCAGCACGGGGACTGCATTTTTCGACGAGCTCACCACCGCCAGCTGCGGCCGACGGGGATAGGTCTCGGTATCCCCGGAAGCCAGGCTTTCCAGCAGCTTCACTGAGCCCGGGTACGCATCAATGCCTTGCTCGACGCGCGCCAAAAAGTCCGCATTCTTGCGTTTTCCGAGGCCGACGATAGTTTCGTCGTCAGGCGAATCGGACTGGGAGCCATGCGGAATGCTAAGGTGGCGTGATTCCAAAATGGCGGCGATTCCCTCGTCGCGACGTCGGCCGTCGAGGTAGTTGAAGTAATCGTCTTCGGTGTACTCGGAGACGCCCTTTTCCGCGAAATAGGCGCGGAACATGTCTGCCCAGGCGAGCTTATGAATATCGGCAGTCGGAGTAATCACACCGTCAAGGTCAAAGAGCACGGCACCCGCGCGGCGGATAAAGCCCTTTACGTTGTCGAGATCGTCTGTCATTGTTATGGCTCCTTGTCGAGAACTCGGCGAAGCGGACACTAGCGCAGGTGCGTCAGCGCGGGGACGCAAACGCAGGTGTCACTGCCAACCACGCTAGCAACTCTCGCTGAGGCCACGCCTACAAAGGTAAGCGCCAATGAACGAATCTTCCTCTTGTCGGCAATCGCATACGGGTGGCTCTGAATGCGCATTCCATCAAGGCTTCAGGGAGACCAGGACGGTTTTACTTCGCGTCTATTCGCTCCTGGTAGCCGGGAAGCCTTGATACCTCCGCTTTACGACGCGCTTTACGACGCCCACTCCCCACAGCACGGGCGTCTACTAATACGGGCACAGGAGCGCTACAAAATAGGGTTAATAGACAAAAAGTGTGTCCGCTCGGCGTGTCGCTGGGTGGGCCCTTTTTATTGCATCGGTCCTTTCCGGATTCCTATGTTGTGTTGGTATTCGGTTGGGATAGCGTTGTCCAAGAAGGCTGGTCGTCCTGTTTCTTGGTCGGCTGTGTTGTGGTCTTCTGGGACAAGATCGGATACTTTGGCGAGTTGATCTTGTCCGTAATTGCACTGCCTGGCGATTGTGAGTGGGTCGTCAGGCAGTTGCGTTTTCGAGTGCAGGTACCACTCGAGCATTTTGCGTTGACGTTCCCCGGATCTGCCGCGGTGGGCATCAGCGATGCGTTTGAGCCCGGCGTTGATGCCGCCTTCCAGACTGTTTGTTGTTGATGCCCAGCGCTTTGGTTCGAGTGCTTCTGGTGGGGGTTGGAGGTAGGTAAACAGCCAGTTGTTGCGTGATAGGTGTAGCAGTGAGTGGTATACCTTACGGACTCGCAGGTGGGTCCATTCCCACTGTTTACCCAGTGTGCGATGTTGTTTTGGCAGGGGTGTTTTTTCGTTGAGGAACCGTTTGTAGACCACTCCGAAATCGTGCAGGCGTAGTGTCCAGTCGCGTGCCTGGTCCAAGGTGGTGATCTTGGTCAGTTTCAAAGCCAGGGCGTAGATGGCTTTGCCGGCGTCGGTGCGTGGTCGTGATGTGGTGTAGCGGCGGATGACGCGTTGGGCATGTACAAGGCAGCGTTGAATCCGTGTGTTGGGCCAGCAGGCTTTGATTGCTGAGTAGGCGCCTTGGCCGCCGTCGAGGACGACGCATAACGGTTCGGCGATACCATGCAGTAGTTGTGTGTAAGCGTGGGCTGACTCGCGTTTGGCCCACTGCCAGGCGATGACGTGGTCACGGCTTGCGGCGACAAGCAGGCATCCGGCGTCGGTGTAGGTGCCGTCGATGAAGATTTGGTCGTAGATGCGGTGGGGGTCTGGGGTATTGGGCACATCGATAAGCCACAACGAGGTGAACCGGCGGTCGAGCGTGCGCCGGGAGACGTTCAAATTGTCGGCCACGTCGGTTAAAGAAGCAGTGCCGGTGACGTAGGCGTGAAACGCTTTGAAATCCAGGGTGTGGGTCTGATCGGGGCGGTGGCGTGTGGTGGAGGTTCCACAGTCAGGGTTTTTACACCGCCACCTGGTTTTCCCTTTGGTTGTGGTGCCGTTTTTCTTCATTTGCCCAGCGCATACGGGGCATCGGGGTCTGTTTCGTGTCATCTGGAAAGCACACCAACGTGTGGCTAGCACATGCGGGTGCCATTCCGGTGGATTGAATGAAAAATGGGCTTATATAAGGGATGAGACCTTATATAAGCCCGTTTTATGGGTTTTGACCAGCAGGTATCTGGGAATCCGGACACACTTTTTGTCTATTACCCCACAAAATATACGGCCGACCACAATAGAAAGAAGCGGCGCCACCAGCTTCCCAATGAAAAAGGAAACCAATGAAACCGCTCCTTAAAAGAAGCACGCTGCCACGAGTTAACTAGCTAGCACCGTCGAGAGCGACCAGCCAGCAACCGAAGAATTAGTCCAGATTCTAGTCCTGATCAATACCCTCTCGCTTCTTAAACTCCAAGCGACGACGATGCAAAATCGGCTCCGTGTAACCAGCCGGCTGGTTCACGCCATCAAGGATGAGCTCCTTCGCAGCCTGGAAACCGATGGAGTTGTCGAAGTCCGGAGCCATCGGCAGGTAGGCATCGTCGCCTGCGTTCTGGCGGTCGACGACCTCAGCCATGCGCTGCAGCGAATCGATAATCTGCTCCTCGGTGACAACACCGTGCAGCAACCAGTTGGCCAGCGTCTGCGAGGAAATACGCAGTGTAGCGCGGTCCTCCATCAGATCGACATCGTTGATGTCCGGCACCTTCGAGCAACCGACGCCCTGCTCGACCCAGCGGATCACGTAGCCCAGGATGGACTGACAGTTGTTGTCCAGCTCGTTGGCCTTGTCCTCATCAGACCAGTCCGCGCCCGGGTCACCGGCCTTTGCGGCCGCAACCGGGATGGTCAGCAGGTCACCGAAGGTGTCGCGGCGGCCGTCGGCAAGCAACTTGTCCTGAACCCCAAAAACATCAACCTCGTGGTAGTGAGTCGCGTGCAACACACCACCGGTCGGGGACGGAACCCACGCGGTGGAAGCACCCTGCTTCGGCTGACCAATCTTCTGCTCCAGCAGCTCGGCCATCTGCTCAGTCATCGCCCACATACCCTTACCAATCTGAGCCTTGCCCTGTAGACCATGAGCCAGACCAGCGTCAACGTTGTTGTCCTCGTAAGCCAGCATCCACGGGGCGGTCTTCTGAACAGCCTTGCGGAACATCGGGCCAGCGTGGATGGAGGTGTGGATCTCATCACCAGTGCGATCCATAAAACCGGTGTTAATGAACACAACACGCTCGGATACTTCCTTAATAGCCGCATCCAAGTTCAACGTGGTCCGACGCTCCTCATCCATCAGACCAACCTTGAGAGTATTGCGCTCGAGCCCCAGCAAATCCTCAACATCAGCGAAAAGCTCATTAGTAAAAGCAGCCTCCTCCGGACCATGCTGCTTCGGCTTCACAATGTAGATGGAACCGGTGCGGGAGTTACAAAACTCGCTATCAATAGCGAGACCCGGAATCGCGCATGCAGTAGAAATAACCGCATCCATAATGCCCTCGAAGATCTCCTCGCCATCGCGATCCAGGATCGCCGGGTTCTGCATCAGGTGGCCGACGTTACGAATCAAATTTAACGAACGCCCATGCAAGCGCACACTTTCACCCTTGACGGAGGCATAAACACGATCCGGATTAAGTACACGGCTTACCTGTTTACCGTTTCGCTCGAAGTCCACCTTCAGATTGCCAATATTCAAGCCGAGCCAATTACGATACGCCAGGGTCTTGTCTGCGGCGTCGACAGCTGCGACGGAGTCCTCCAGATCCATGATGTTAGTAACAGCAGCTTCCAGGACGATGTCCTTCACACCAGCCTTGTCGGTAGAGCCGACTGGGGACTCTGGGTCAATCAGCAGCTGAATGTGCAGGCCATTGTGCTTGAAGTAAATCGACTCCGGCTTCGCAACGTCACCGGTGTAGCCAACCAGGGTCTCCGGCTCACGCAGACCAGAGGTTGCGCCACCCTCAAGGGTTGCCTGCAGCGCACCGTCAACAATGTCATAAGAGGTGACGTCAGCGTGGGAGCCGTCGACCAAAGGCAGAGCCTTATCCAGGAAGTTACGGCCCCATGCGATAACGCGGTCACCGCGGACCTTGTTATAACCCGGGGTGTCCTTCTCTGCGCCGCCGTCCTCTGGGATGGCGTTGGTGCCGTAGAGGGCGTCGTACAGCGAGCCCCAACGAGCATTCGCCGCGTTGATTGCATATCGAGCATTCAATAGTGGAACGACGAGCTGCGGGCCAGCGGTGGAAGTGATTTCGTAGTCAACGTTGGCGGTGGTGACCTGGTACTCACCCGGGTCCTCAACCAGGTAGCCGATCTCCTTCAGGAAAGCGACGTAAGCATCCTGATCCTGCTTGCCCGGGTGCTCCTTGTACCAAGCGTCGAGCTTTTCCTGCAGCTCATCACGCTTGGCCAACAGCTCGCGGTTGCGCGGGGTGTACTTAGCAACAATGTCACCGAAGCCACTCCAGAACTCGGACTGAGCCGCTGCGGATGACTTGCCAATCGCCGGCAAGAGCTCGTCATTGACAAAGGCAAGCAACCGAGGTGCCACCCGCAGGATTCCGACGTTTTCATATTTCATAATAGGACTCCTCTAATTTCTAATTCGATAGAGTTGGATTATTTTTCTCATCGGTGGTTCAGTAGCTGCGGGGCAAACCCAGCACCTGGTTCGAGACATAATTAAGAATCATCTCCTCGCTTACTGGAGCGGTACGGAATAGGCGGGCTGGCCAGTACAATTCTGAAACCTCATAGTCTTTGGTGAATCCATTACCGCCATGGGCTTGAAGTGCTTTATCGACCGCGCTTACTGCAGCCCGAGCCGCCGCAAATTTTGCATAGTTTGCCAACTCGCCCGTGTTGTCACCGGAATCGAAGGCAACGGCCGCTTGGTAGGTCATATTTTTCGCAAGCTCAAGCTCTATTTTTGATTCGGCAAGCGGATGCGAGACGGCTTGGTGTGTGGCGATGGGCGAACCCCACACCTTGCGATTGCGGGCGTAGTCAGTACCCAAATCTAGTGCCCGCAATCCGATTCCTACACAGAAAGATGCCATCAAAATACGTTCAGGATTCAATCCCGCGAAGAGCGCTTTTAGACCGCTATTCGATTCCCCTATTACGTCAGTTTTCTTGACCAAAACATCATCGAAGTGAAGCAGCCACTGCGAATCTGCACTAAAAACCTCGGTGGCAATGCGATTCTTGTTCACGCCTGCAGCATCAGTGGGAACGATGCAACAGAGTAGTTTGTCCTCGCCACCATCAAAAGCAGCTTTGGCAACTACCAACACGTAATCTGCTTCATCTACACCAGAAATAAAACATTTACTCCCGTTGAGGCGATAGCTATCGCTATCTCCTTCCGATAAGACCGTCTTAATACGATGAGTGTTGCTTCCTGCGTCTGCCTCCGTAATTGCAAAGGCAAATTTCAACTTCCCTGAAGCAATGCCAGGCAAGTAGGCTTCTTGCTGCGATGCTGAGCCTCCTTTTAGCAGGATGGAACCAACAATTCCCGGAGACATCACTAGCAAGACTGGCAGATGACCATGTCTCGCTAAATTCTCGGCCACAAAACTCAGACCGACCATGCCCTGTCCGCTGCCACCGAAACGCTCCGGCGTCCCCAATCCCACCAAGCCAGATGCTGAGAGATCATCCCAGAGCTCCTCAGCTGGTTGGTGATTCAAGATTTTTTTATGTCGATAGTCACGGCCATATTGTGCGACGATCCGATTAACTAAATTACCAACAAAGTCCCTAAGTTCTTCGTGCATCTCATCCCCTTTGACGCGACGGAATATTCTGCCCGCGCAACGTTCCGACGCAAATTGTCGCTCCGGTCTCAATCTGCTTAATCTCTATCCGCCAAACCTGACTACGCTTACCCTGGTGAATTGGCTCCCCGATAGCCTCCAAAACACCGTCAGAAGTGCTCTTAAGGAAATCGGTTGTATTAGTGGTTCCGACGAAAATATCTTCACTGCCACGGTCGATAAGCCACGCGTATCCTCCAGCCGAACCGACTGCTTCTACAATTGAAGCCATCACGCCTCCATGGACGATTCCCGCTGGCTGATGAAGAGTGCCATCTACCGATACCGTCGCGTGAACGCGAGCCGAACGTACTTCTAGGTATGTAAGGTTTAGCTTCTTATCGAAGCCACTTGTCATGCTCTTGGACAACAAAGAACTGAGCTTTTCGCGTGCCCGCATTTCAGCAATCTCAATTTTCATCTCTATGCACTTCCTGTCTGGACAGCGGAAACTTTTTTCAAAAGCGCCGTAATCTCAAGGTTTTTGATGTCTCGATTTCCATCGAAATCTGATTTGAAAATATGCCCAGCCTTCCGAGACAATTGCTGTATAAGTGCCACGGAGTGCTTCCGAGATTGTTCATATTCTTGAAGAGCCTCAGCCAATGTACCTTGATCGTCGGCTACCTTGCCCAGAGAATTCGACAACTCATAGCAATCGACTAGCGCCTGATTAGCACCCTGGCCTAAGTACGGAACCATTGCATGTGCGGCATCACCAACCAACACCACTCGCTTCCGATTCCAGTTTTGGAGTTTTTCGATGTCGGCCAAATTCCAACTAAAACAACTATCCGCTCGCGCTAAAAGGCTCGTCAATGAGGGATCCCAACCTCGAAACTCATTCCGCAACCAGTCAGGTTTTACGGGGCGCGACCATGAACCGTCGATTTGAGGTAGTCCGTCGGTATAACATGCAATGTTAAGAAACTCGCCCCCTCTAACCGGATAAGTTAGGACTACCTTTCCTTGCCCCATCCACGCTCTGAAATTGTGAAATAGTAGGTCATCGCGACTTCTTGGGACCAACGTTCGAATGGCAATACCGTGACTTTGGTTGAGTTTAGCTTCAGGGCTCACAAACTTTCGCGCAACGCTTCGGATTCCATCTGCGCCTATTATTAGGTCAAAACTACTTGAGGTTCCATCTTCAAATTGAATAATCGCCGCAGACTCGTCCGAATTGATATTGGTAGCCCTCATCGAGGTTTTAACTACATCACCATGCGAAAGGTCTTTAAGCAGGGCCTCGTGAATATCGCCACGATGTATCGAATACGATTTCGCACCGGAACTTAACGATTCCATTATGTCAACTGCGAGAAGATTCCCTTCAGCATCCATCATCTGAGATTGATTTACCAAAGCAGCAGTTGCAAGAACTGATTCAGTGTCTACAGTCCCCTCGAGAACCTTAAAGCCACTAGGTTGAATTGTGAATCCGGCGCCAACCGGCTCAAGCCGCGAAGCCTTTTCGTAGATTTGAACTTCGATGCCTTTTTGATGCAATTGATTGGCTAACGCCAGACCTGCTATTCCTGCTCCAACAATTCCAACTCTCATCAGGCTTCCTTTTCAGCAGGATTCAAATACTTCTGTCTAGCAAAAACCGAACCTACAAGCACCATGACTATGACCCCCATTGCCATGTAAAAACCGGATTTCTCCAACCCTTCCGAGTCAATTAGGAATCCCCCAGCGAGTGGCACGATGCTTGCACTGGCGTAAACCCCTAAACTCAACACGGCTGTGCTACCTGGAATCTGCGCCGGATTAACATGCTGGTGGATCAAACCGAAACTCCCCAAGTTACTAATTCCCTGGCCTGCGCCCATCAATACAGCACTAAATACGAGAAGTACTAGGTTGTGAGTATTAACTGCACCAATAAAGACGACCATCGCTAGAATTATCAGTACAAGTGACATACGAATATGAGTCATGCTTGTAAATCGACGAACCACCGTCTGCGCAATAGGGCTCATCACATACATGCCACCAGCCATCAAACCTGCACCCAAGGGCCCTGCTGTCCCCCCGAGACCAGCAACAAGTGTCGGCGCTAGTGCCAGAATAATTGCCGCTGCTGTCATACCAGGACCGAAAGCACCAAGGCCCGCTTTAATGGTCCGACCCGCTCGAGTGTCTAGCCCCTTAAAAGGCAACCAAGATTTCACGGGTCCCGTCGGGGATTCTTCTTCGGTCAGAATGACGAGTGCCGATAGCGCCAACAGCACGGCCATAAGCACGAAGACTATTTTCGTAGGCCACGGCAACAGCTCAGCTAAGAAACCAGCAAATAAAGGACCTCCAGCAAGACCAACCGCAATCCCCAAAGTCGCCACAAAAGTGGCTTCTTTAGCACGGTCTTTTCCCGCAACCGCCTGCACCGCACTAGGACCTAGAACCAGAATGAGCCCGGAACACAACCCCGTAAGAATACGGGCGATAAGAAGCATCCCAACATTTGCGCCAACTATGTAAAAAGCGCAGGACGCGATCCCTACCCCACAAGCAATCAGTTGTGTTTTCTTTCTGCCCCATAGCTTCCCGAGACTCGGAGCGAGCAAAAATGCCGGGGCGAGACCACCTAGATAAAACACGAAAATCACGGTTAACACACCTGATGAGAAGCCAATCTCATTCCTCAGTAGCTCCATGAGCGGAGTGACAAGATTTGGCAGCATGAAGGCAGTAACCAACGGAAGCGCATATATCCCCAGCGGGTACTGATGGTCTCTCATAAGCAAATATACTAACCCCCTCAGGGGGTTCCTTCAAGAGTGTAAAATCAATTTCATGAAAATATCTTCAAGACAACCAGCTGAATCGCTGAACTTTGTGTTCTACGGAGAACGCCCCTGCCTGGATTTCGCTAACACTCTTAGACGACGTAAAGACCCCCTCCACCCGACGGTGGATTTATTAGATTCAACAGCGAATCTGACAAACTGGATTAGCGCCAGTCGCACCAGGGCTTCATGGGCTAAGAGCTTGCCGGATTTTCAGAAGGTAGCAGCCGAAATACCCATCTCTTCGATACAAGAGCTCCGAGAAGCAATAATCCTTCTTGCCGAGCACCGATTGAATGATGCCGATTGTATAAGCCCCAAGAGTCTTGAATCCGCAATAAATACACTTAATAGATGGAGCAAACTGACTCCTCAACACTTTTTGTCAATCGACGATTGCTTTGAAGGCTTTCTACTTCGCCCAACCCTTACGCCTGAACAAGTACTGGGGTTTGTTGCCCAAGATGCAGCCATGTTCTTCGGCAGCAAAGATGTCAAACGCCTCAAGAAATGTTCCCATGAACGCTGCGGAATCCTCTTTGAAGATCGCTCAAACGGAATGAAGAGACAATGGTGCTCGATGAAAGAGTGCGGAAACCGCATGAAAGCTCGTCGGCATACGCAAAAAGAAGCGGCCCCACCAGCTTCCCAATGAAAAAGGAAACCAATGAAACCGCTCCTTAAAAGAAGCACGCTGCCACGAGTTAACTAGCTAGCACCGTCGAGAGCGACCAGCCAGCAACCGAAGAATTAGTCCAGATTCTAGTCCTGATCAATACCCTCTCGCTTCTTAAACTCCAAGCGACGACGATGCAAAATCGGCTCCGTGTAACCAGCCGGCTGGTTCACGCCATCAAGGATGAGCTCCTTCGCAGCCTGGAAACCGATGGAGTTGTCGAAGTCCGGAGCCATCGGCAGGTAGGCATCGTCGCCTGCGTTCTGGCGGTCGACGACCTCAGCCATGCGCTGCAGCGAATCGATAATCTGCTCCTCGGTGACAACACCGTGCAGCAACCAGTTGGCCAGCGTCTGCGAGGAAATACGCAGTGTAGCGCGGTCCTCCATCAGATCGACATCGTTGATGTCCGGCACCTTCGAGCAACCGACGCCCTGCTCGACCCAGCGGATCACGTAGCCCAGGATGGACTGACAGTTGTTGTCCAGCTCGTTGGCCTTGTCCTCATCAGACCAGTCCGCGCCCGGGTCACCGGCCTTTGCGGCCGCAACCGGGATGGTCAGCAGGTCACCGAAGGTGTCGCGGCGGCCGTCGGCAAGCAACTTGTCCTGAACCCCAAAAACATCAACCTCGTGGTAGTGAGTCGCGTGCAACACACCACCGGTCGGGGACGGAACCCACGCGGTGGAAGCACCCTGCTTCGGCTGACCAATCTTCTGCTCCAGCAGCTCGGCCATCTGCTCAGTCATCGCCCACATACCCTTACCAATCTGAGCCTTGCCCTGTAGACCATGAGCCAGACCAGCGTCAACGTTGTTGTCCTCGTAAGCCAGCATCCACGGGGCGGTCTTCTGAACAGCCTTGCGGAACATCGGGCCAGCGTGGATGGAGGTGTGGATCTCATCACCAGTGCGATCCATAAAACCGGTGTTAATGAACACAACACGCTCGGAGACGGACTTGATGGCGGCGTCCAGGTTGACAGAGGTGCGACGCTCCTCATCCATCAGACCAACCTTCATGGTGTTGCGCTCGAGCCCCAGCAAATCCTCAACATCAGCGAAGAGCTCGTTGGTGAACGCAGCCTCTTCCGGGCCGTGCTGCTTCGGCTTCACAATATAGATGGAACCGGTACGGGAATTCTTGCGGGCGTTGGACTGGTCCAGGCCCGGGATCGCACAGACGGCGGTGATGACGGAGTCCATGATGCCCTCGAAGATTTCCTCGCCATCGCGGTCGAGAATAGCCGGGTTCTGCATCAGGTGGCCGACGTTGCGGACCAGGTTCAGGGAACGGCCGTGGAGGGTGACCTCGGAGCCGTCGAGCGCGGTGTAGGTGCGGTCGTCGTTGATCTCGCGGGTCAGGGTCTTGCCCTTGCGCTCGAACTCGACCTTCAGGTCGCCGACGTTCAGGCCCAGCCAGTTGGTGTAGCCGAGGGTCTTGTCGGCGGCATCGACAGCTGCGACGGAGTCCTCCAAATCCATGATGTTGGTGACCGCGGCTTCCAGGACGATATCCTTGACACCAGCCTTGTCGGTCTTACCAATCGGGGACTCGGCATCGATCAGCAGCTGGATGTGCAGACCATTGTGCTTGAAGTAAATCGACTCCGGGGCAGCCTTGTCGCCGGTGTAGCCCACCAGCGTCTCCGGCTCGCGCAGACCAGTGGTCGCGCCACCCTCGAGGGTCACCTGCAGGTGGCCGTCGACGATGTCGTAGGAGGTGACGTCAGCGTGGGAGCCGTCAACCAGCGGCAGAGCCTTGTCCAGGAAGTTACGGCCCCATGCGATAACGCGGTCACCGCGGACCTTGTTGTAGCCCGGGGTGTCCTTCTCTGCGCCGCCGTCTTCTGGGATGGCGTTGGTGCCGTAGAGGGCGTCGTACAGCGAGCCCCAACGAGCGTTCGCAGCGTTGATAGCGAAGCGGGCGTTGAGCACAGGCACGACCAGCTGCGGACCGGCGGTGGAAGTAATCTCGTAATCGACGTTGGCGGTGGTGACCTGGTACTCACCCGGGTCCTCAACCAGGTAGCCGATCTCCTTCAGGAAAGCGACGTAAGCATCCTGGTCCTGCTTGCCCGGGTGCTCCTTGTACCAAGCGTCGAGCTTTTCCTGCAGCTCATCGCGCTTGGCCAACAGCTCCCGGTTGCGCGGGGTGTACTTGGCGACGATGTCACCGAAGCCGTTCCAGAATGCTTCCTTGTCCTCGATGCCTGCAGCCGGGAGCGCGGTCTCGTTAACGAAGTCGTACAGAACCTTCGCGACCTGCAGTCCGCCTGCGGTAATGCGCTGTGCCATTGCTCTCCTCAATATTATTGGTTGCAATTTGCTCACCCCGACCGCCGCGAGTCGGCACCGTAGTTGGCGCTCCGGGAGCGGATTGCCGGGGTGCGATGCCCTCACTGTATGTGATTGGGCTTACTTTTGAACCCGCTTTCGCAGTTTCTCCACTCCCCTCCCTCTCATCAGTCGCCTCGCAACCCCGCTTGCCGACGACACCTCCGTCTCCTTCCCTCACCCCCGCTCGGGTAGGCGGGGGAGGCTTCGGGTATGGGATTGCACGCGAACCCAACAGATGGGAGACCTCGTTACTCGGGCGCGAGTTCGCAAGGCGAGGCTCGACCACGGCTCTGAGTCCCAATCCCCGGGTTAGCCCCCCTGTGACCTGCACCTCATCGCGATACAAGGCAAGACACGGGACACGCTCGACGGCCAATTGACCCCCTCAAGCCAAGGAAATACTTAGCGGATTTGCGGAGTAATGAGGGCACTCACCACACCTACCGGGGCGTACTTCCAGCTTAATTTTGGGGGGTGATGTAACACCCCCCAGCACAGGAACGACGTTAGCCAAAGTTCGCGCGGTTTGAAGTTTTTCCACACACCCCATACCGGGGGTAACAACATTAGCGACGGCAAAACACGAGAAAAACAGTACAAACGTACTTCCCGGTCAGGCCGGAAATTAACAGAGTCCATGCTACACATCACATTCTTTGCAAACTTCACAGGTGTTACCTCGATTACATACTGGAATTCACAGCGGGAGGCGCTTGACGAACCATGATTCATAGCCCAGAATGTGAAGCATGACACGCGGAAGCGGACATTGAACGGTTCGCGACTTTGTGTGAACGGGGTTTTACCTCACGTTTAATACCCCTGCCCCACCGGTCCCGCGGTCTTAACGGGTCAGGCTGTTGATTCACTCTCGGCCAGTTCCCGCTCAAGAAAAAGCAAGCAGAAGGAAGTGACACCTTTATGTCTAACGTTGGTAAGGCACGTACCGCCGCCGAAATCCAGAAGGATTGGGACGAGAACCCGCGCTGGGAAGGCATCACCCGCGACTACACCGCTGAGCAGGTTGCTGAGCTCCAGGGCACCGTCGTCGAGGAGAACACCCTCGCTCGCCGTGGCGCTGAAATCCTCTGGGAGGGCGTCAACGTTAAGGATGACTCCTACATCAACGCTCTGGGCGCACTGACCGGCAACATGGCCGTTCAGCAGGCCCGCGCTGGCCTGAAGGCTGTCTACCTCTCCGGTTGGCAGGTCGCTGGTGACGCAAACCTCTCCGGCCACACCTACCCGGACCAGTCCCTGTACCCGGCAAACTCCGTGCCGAACGTTGTGCAGCGCATCAACAACGCTCTGCTGCGCGCCGACGAGATTGCTCGCATCGAGGGCGACAACTCCGTCGACAACTGGCTGCTCCCGATTGTCGCTGACGGTGAGGCCGGCTTCGGTGGCGCTCTGAACGTCTACGAGCTGCAGAAGGCCATGATTAAGGCCGGCGCCGCTGGTACTCACTGGGAGGACCAGCTCGCTTCCGAGAAGAAGTGTGGCCACCTGGGCGGCAAGGTCCTGATTCCGACCCAGCAGCACATCCGCACCCTGACCTCTGCTCGCCTGGCTGCTGACGTCGCCAACACCCCGACCGTTATCATCGCCCGCACTGACGCCGAGGCCGCTACCCTCATCACTTCCGACGTCGACGATCGCGACAAGCCGTTCATCACCGGCGACCGCACCTCCGAGGGCTTCTACCACGTCAAGAACGGCCTCGAGCCCTGCATCGCCCGTGCAAAGTCCTACGCTCCGTACGCCGACATGATCTGGATGGAGACCGGTACTCCGGACCTCGAGCTGGCTAAGAAGTTCGCTGAGGGCGTCAAGGAGGAGTTCCCGGACCAGCTCCTGGCCTACAACTGCTCCCCGTCCTTCAACTGGTCCGCTCACCTCGAGAAGGACGAGATTGCCAAGTTCCAGAACGAGCTGGGCAAGATGGGCTTCAAGTTCCAGTTCATCACCCTGGCTGGCTTCCACGCCCTGAACTACGGCATGTTCGACCTGGCTTACGGCTACGCTCGCGAGCAGATGACCGCATTCGTCGACCTGCAGAACCGCGAGTTCGAGGCTGCCAAGGAGCGCGGCTTCACCGCTGTCAAGCACCAGCGTGAGGTTGGCGCCGGCTACTTCGACAAGATTGCCACCACCGTCGACCCGAACTCCTCCACCACCGCTCTGAAGGGCTCCACCGAGGAAGGCCAGTTCCACTAAGAGATGCCCCCTCCGGGCCTTTCAAAAACGTCCAGCGAGATTGCGAAAGCAGTCTTCGCTGGGCGTTTTTCTTATTCCAGACTTGAACTCGCCAATCTTGAACGGCAACTGCACGATTCCCATGGTTAACACCTCAGAATGAGCTAGTTGACGGCTGTAGATTCAGCGAAATGTGCCACATATTTCAGATAAAAAAATAGACAACTTAATATAAATGTCTTTTTATTGCAGCAATTCACGCTACCCCCAAAATTCACACCAACACCAATCGCCCCCTTTTGTAACACTGGTAACATTTATTATGTTCTGCTTGGGATTTCCTTAGCCACCATGCAGAAATGCTCCTAAATCCCTGGCGGAATACCTAAAGCTCCCCCAGGAGGAAGCCCGACCAAACTCCTTTACATGGGGAAAGCACCAGCTACAACGAAAGACATCCTCTATGAATCTGAGACAATTCCCCCGATTGCTCCGCACCACCAATAAGGCTTCCAGAAAGATTGCCATAACAATTGCTACCGCCTCCGCCATCACCTTGGGCTGTACAACATTTGCAGCGGCTCAAGATCAGGCCAGCTTGCTCCCTGGCGCTTCTTCCAGCGGAAGTGTCGTTGTAACAGATAGCCCTCGAGTCAGCGTTTCCGTAGGAGAAAATACCGGTGGCGATACCGTCGAGGTGACTATTAAGAACAATTACGACAGCACTTTCTCGTGCTACGCACCGGGAGTATCGACGGACGAGAAAAAGCCCACAAAGCTACCCAACACTGTCACCGAAGCCGCCATTGTAGCCAAGGCTGTCGACTACTACCGCACCTGGCCAAACGTCCCCTCTGACGGAATCAATGTTCCAATTCTGGGCGTCATTCCAACCAACGGATTGCTCGAGTTCGTCCCCAACGGCCTTCTTGGCTCCGCTCTCGGCAAGCAAATAGCCACCCGTGCAGAGCTTTTCCGGTCCTGGGAACAGGCCAAATTGGCTGGACATAACGGTCAGATTGAGGTTTTTGACCTTAAACCCTTTGCCACTGAGGCCAAGACGGTGACACTAAACGCGCCCGGAAATGGTGAGCGCAAGGACTTCGAGGCGGCCGCCTTGATTTACTGCACCGATAACAATGAGCCTCACAAGCAGCAGTACGTGTTTGCCGGCTATGAATCCGGCAAAGCGCCCTCAGTAGGCGGCTTTGGAGGTTCACTAGGTTCTCCCAGCCTGCCTTCTCCGGGACTTCCTTCCCCCGGACTAAGGGCTAACTAACCGCCGCTCTCGGCTGCGCTCCCTCATTCTTGTCACGCTAAATTTCTAAAGGATTCGGTTTTCATGTCCCCCTTAATCCCCAAGGCAGTAAAAACATCTCTGCCAGTAGCTGGTCTGATGGTGTCCGCTTCTTTGCTTGCGGCAACGCCCGCACTCGCACAACCTTATGGCAACGTCATACCTGGCGCAGATCAGACTTCGATCGTGGTCCACACCGACACAAATCTCATGACAGTCACCGTCAATCCCGCTGACGCTGCAGCAACCGAAATCAAGGGAACGGTGAAAAACAACTCAGACAATAAGACTTTCACTTGCGCCGGTCCTCGCGGCAATGGAGCCACCGCTGGAGACGTGACCACGGCAAAGTTGGTAGCTCAGTCTGAAGATTACTATCGCAAAAACACCTTCCGTGAACTACCGAAGGTACCTATCCAGTTCGGAAATATTCCGATCGTTGGTCCAATCAAACTCGGTGAACTCGACCTGGGAAGCCTAGGCCCGCTCCTTCAGGGGCTTGGCGGACTACTGGGAGACCCAAATGCGGACCGAAACAAAATCGCCAAAGACTACTCGAATGAGCGAGTCAAGGGCCACGCCGGGCTGATTGATAAGTTCACGGTCAAACCAGGTGAATCCGCCGATTTCTCCGCGTACCTTAACAACCCCAGCTCTGGGCCTCGCACCGATTTCGATGCCGCGGCATTCATCATGTGCACCGATGAAACCAAAGCCGCATATGCCTTCACTGGTTACGAGGAGGGAACTCGTAAACCAGGCGATGCTTTCTTCGGTTCCCCGGGGCTCCCCTCACTCAACAGCCCGGGACTTCAAAGCCCGAGCTTGCCCAAGCCCAAAAACCCGACGCCTACCGCAGCCGAGCCATCCTCCCCACCTGCTCCAGTGACCGAGTAGAGCCCACACTTCTGCATGACAGGAAAGTACTCGCTTATGAAAAATCAAAGGATTTCTCGAACCTCGTTGGTTCTGGCAAGCGGCCTGACGCTAGCCGTGCTGCTGGCTCCTGCCGCAGCTGCTGATAGCGCTTCAGCCTCGCACAAGGATGGAAGTTCCACCTTCACTCGAACCGTTAGTGCCACATCAGTCAAGCCTGGCTCCGAAATCACCTACACCCAGAAGTTTGAAGACACTGGCACTCAGAAGATTTATGAGTGGAAAAACAACGTCGACAGTTGTCTCGAATACGTTGCTGACTCCGCGACTGTTCAAAAAGGATCCGAAGGGGCAGCGCCGCTTCCTACTGACAAGGTACAACACTCCGATGGAGTGACTCACATAACTTCCAATGATTCCGAAGGCTTTTGGACCTACAAGAAGGATCAGCCCTACACCTTTAGCCTTAAATACAAGGTCACGGAGGGGTGCTCCACTGATAAGCCCCTTGAATCGGGGTTCTGGTACAAGTGGAGTGCGTCTACGTGGTTTTCTACCCGTGAATACAAGCCTGCTCTATTCAAAGGTGGCCCATCCGTAACCGTTGTCGACTCCGGCAAGGTACATACCTCGCTTGCGCTCACCGACATTCCCGAAAGCGCTATCGTCAACGAACCCATTATCCTTAACGCAAAGCTCTCAATCGTCGAGGCTGACGGCAACGAGAAGACGTCGTTAAGCGAGCGCACGGTTAAGTTCATTGCTACAGGAACTAACAAAGAATTGTGCGTTGCGAAAAGCTCTGCAGATGGCAGCGCAGCCTGCGAATGGAAGCCGGAAACGACAGGACAAGTTAGCGTCATAGCAAAGTTCGACGGCTCCGACAACGTGCTTGGCAGCAGCTCTGAGGCCAAGACCATCAATGTCACGGTTGCCCCTCCGAAGACTCCCACCGAGCTGAAGGCTGAGCCCGCCAATGCAAACGGCCGGAACCAAACGACCATCAGCGGCAAGGCTGAACCGGGTACGTACATTGAAGCGATTGGGCCGGGCGGCACCCGCTGTGTGGCGGTAACCGACGAGCAGGGCAACTTCTCCTGCAATCTCGGCTACCTACCGGCAGTTCCTGGCACCATTTCGGTAACCGCCTCCCGCGACAATGTGAGGTCGGATATGGCGGAGGTAGCAGTTAACAGCTCTACCAGCATCTTCGATTCCTTCAACTCCCCCGGGCTTCCAGGTTGGAAATTCCCGGAGTCCCCGAGCCTTCCCTCCCCCGCTGTATCACCTCGATAGGGCAAATACCCCCCGCTTAGGCCCGCAAGATTCTGACCTCTGCCCCTGCCGCCTCCTATTCCGAGAGCTCAACATCGTCGATTAATAGGAGGTGGGCAGGGGCGTTTTTGTGCTGCCTGCCGCCCCGCCTGCCCTCCCTAACAACTAAACTTGTTTTCTATGTCGAAGACCTATGTGGGCTCCCGGTTGCGCCAACTGCGTCGCGAACGCGACCTCAGCCAGGCCGCCCTCGCTCAAGCGCTCGGTCTATCCGCCAGCTACGTCAACCAGATTGAGCATGATGTCCGTCCGCTGACCGTCCCCGTGCTTCTTCGGATTACCGACACTTTTGGCGTGGACGCTACATTCTTCTCACGCGACGATGACTCCCGACTGCTGGCCGAAGTCCAGGACGTGGTGATGGACAAGGAAATCACCAAGACCCCCATGGACCTCCAGGAAATTTCTGAGATGGTCCGCAATCACCCAGATATCGCACGCATCATGGTCGATATCCACAGGCGCTACCGCAATGTCACTGACAAGCTCTCGCTCGCCACGGAAGGACGAAACTTCGCAGATGAGTCCGCGTCATCGTCCGTAGCACAAGCACTCACGATGCCACACGAAGAGGTCCGCGACTACTTTTACGCTCGCCAAAACTACATCGACTCCGTCGATACCGCCGCAGAAGACTTAGCCCGAAAACTTAACATCGCCGAGGAGTCCACCGACGTTGTAGCTGTTCTCTCCGATAGGCTTCGCGACGCCCACGGCGTCCGCATTAGCCTGGACTCAAATCTGGGGGACACACAGCACAACCTAGACCCACGAACGAAGACTCTGTACCTCGCCCGTCACCTCTCCCCTGGTCAGCGGGCATTCCGCATGGCCACCGAGCTTGGGTTCCTCGAGCAGGGGGACACCATTGCCGAGGCCGTCGGCTCTGGCCATTTCATGTCCGAAGAATCTCGCAAGCTGGCACAGCGGGGTGTGGCCACCTACTATGCTGCGGCCCTCATCCTTCCCTACGAGGCCTTCCACACCATGGCGGAGTCGAAGCGCCACGACATCGAGCTGCTTTCGCAACGCTATGGAGTTGGCTACGAAACAATCTGCCATCGACTGTCCACCATGCAGCGCCC
Organism: Corynebacterium lactis RW2-5; assembly: GCF_001274895.1. NCBI lineage: Bacteria > Bacillati > Actinomycetota > Actinomycetes > Mycobacteriales > Corynebacteriaceae > Corynebacterium > Corynebacterium lactis. The sequence goes on along the minus strand of NZ_CP006841.1, from coordinate 293,082 downwards.
CAGCCTGCGCGGCATTCCTTGGACCTTCGTTCGCGTCGATCGCGCCGGAAACATGTCCAAGCGTCAATCAGCGACCGGTTTCCACTTCACCCACTCAGGCGGTACCTGCCCTCTGTGGAACGTCTACGAAACCTTCTCCTACCCAGGCAAAGTGATGCGCCAGCTGGCACTCATGCCCGACGGCCGCCCTTATATGTGGATTTCCCGCACCGTTGAGCATCACGCCGCCCGTTTCGGCCAGCCCGGCAAAGTCTTCGCCATTGGCCTCGGCTGCGAGGCCCGCCACGCTGAGCGGACCGTCTACGCTGACGGCCTCGACCTCGGCGATCTCGACGCCGCCACCCCCATCGGCGCTGGCTGCCGCGTATGCACACGCGAGGCATGCCCACAGCGCGCTTTTCCACCCATCCACCGCGATATCGACGTCAACCTGCACAAATCCACCGTTTCGCCGTACTAGGCGGAACGCGGTTGGCATCGGCAGGCGTTAAAAAAGAACTTTCCAGCTGTTTATGGCTGCTTGAAACTCCTCTTTTGGCGCATACGACGGTTCATTTCAAGCATACGTTCATGAAGGTCGGGATCGTCCATGACCAAGTCCACTAGCTGGCAGTCATCGGGGCCCCGCGTACCCGGCTGACACGCGGTGCACGGCTCCCCAAAACGAATCGGGCACTTGGGCTGCGGCACCCTTCGCGGTTTGCGGGTTCCACTGGAATCATCGGACATGGTTTTCATTGTTTCCCCGGCAGCCCGAAGGCCCCGGGGAAACGGTTCCCTTTACAGGTTGATCATGTGCCCCTGGATGCCCTCGGCGGCTTCCTTCATAGCCTCGGACATGGTCGGGTGAATGTGCACGGCACGGCCGATTTCCTCAGCCGTCAGCTCGTACTTCTCAGCCAGGACCAGCTGCGGCATCAGCTCCGAGACGTTGGCGCCAACCATGTGGCCGCCCAGCAGCTCGCCGTACTCAGCATCAGCGATCAGCTTCACGAAACCAACCGGCTCTGCCAGGCCCTGCGCCTTGCCGTTCGCGGAGAACGGGAAGGTGGAGACCTTAATCTCGCGGCCGGTCTCCTCAGCCCACTTCTTGGCCTGGGCCTCGGTCTTACCGAAGGATGCGACCTGCGGGTTGCAGAAGGTCGCGCGCGGCATCATGTTGTAGTCCGGGATAGTCTCGGTCTCGTGACCGGCCATGTGTTCGGCGGCGATAACGCCCTGAGCCTCGGCAACGTGCGCCAGCTGCAGTTTCATCGTCACATCGCCGATGGCGTAGATGTGGTCGACGTTGGTCTGCATGTAATCGCCAATCGGAATCTCTCCACGCTCGCCCAGCTCGACGCCGGCCTTGTCCAGGCCGATGCCCTCGGTGCGCGGTGCGAAGCCGATGGAAACCATAACTCGGTCGACGGTGAGAGTCTGCTCGTCGCCGCCGTCCTTGGACTCGACCTTGACCTCGACGGAGTCTCCGTTGTCGACGATGGAGGTGGTCTTATGCCCGGTCATCAGCTTGACGCCCAGCTTCTTGTATTCCTTGGCAATAACCTTGGAAACATCCGCGTCCTCGTTCGGAAGGACCGCGTCCATGAACTCGACGATGGTGACATCCACGCCGTAGTTGGCCAGGACATACGCGAACTCCATGCCGATGGCGCCGGCGCCGACGATAACCATGGAATCCGGCAGCTCGTCGGAGAGAATCTGCTCCTCGTAGGAGACGATGTTGCCACCGACCTTCACACCCGGCAGGGAGCGAACGACGGAACCGGTGGCGATAATCGCCTTGTCGAAGGTAATTTCCTTGCCCTTGTCATCGCCGTCGGTGATGGCGATGGTGTTGGCGTCAGTGAACTCACCGAAGCCGTTGATTTCGGTGATCTTGTTCTTCTTCATCAGGTAATGGACGCCCTTGACGATGCCCGCGGAAACCTTGCGGGAGCGCGCGTGTGCGGCACCGAAGTCGAAGGAGACATCACCGGAAATGCCGAAGGTCTTCGCCTCATGGTTGAAGATGTGCGCCACCTCGGCGTTCTTCAGCAGAGACTTGGAAGGAATACAGCCCACGTTGAGGCAGACGCCGCCCCAATACTGCTTCTCGACCACTGCGGTCTTGAGCCCCAACTGGGAGGCGCGGATTGCTGCGACGTATCCGCCAGGACCGCCGCCGAGTACTACGAGATCAAAATGTTCAGCCACACATCCAAGCTTACGCACGCGCGGAAAATACGTCACCCGCAGGTCCCGCTTTTTGCCTACGGTGGTGGACATGGACAACGATTTCTCCGAATCCGCTCACGGCCCTGACGCCCCCTCATTTCTCAGCACCGACGCCCTTCCCGCGTGGCTCGACGAGATTACCGGGGAAAAAGCCCTCGAATGGGCGCGGAATCGCTCGGATCAGACCGTCGTCAAGCTGGATTCGCTTGCCGACGCCTCCCGCGACCGAAAGGACCTTGAACAGCGGATTCGGGCTGCGTTGGATACGGATTCGAGGATTGCGTACCCGGTGCGGCGTGGCGAGTTTTTGTACAACTTCTGGCGCGACGGCGCGCATCCTAAGGGCCTGTGGCGCAGGACCAGCTTGGACAGTTATCTGGCGGGCGAATCGGACCCGGCGGAGACCGAGTGGGAGACGGTCATCGACGTCGATGCGTTGGCGCAGGCCGAGGGGGAAAACTGGGTCTGGAAGGGAACGGTGTGTCGCTATCCGGACTATGACCGCGCCCTGATTCTGCTCTCCCGCGGTGGGGCGGACGCGACGGTGGTGCGCGAGTTTGACCTTTCTACCTGCGAGTTCGTCACGGGTCAGGATGCTTTTTACCTGCCTGAGGCGAAGTCGGACGTGTGCTGGGTGGGCCGCGACGAGATTCTTATCGGCACGGATTTGGGCCCCGGTTCGCTGACGGATTCCGGCTACCCGCGCCAGGTGCGCCGCTGGGTCCGCGGCCAGGCGGTGGAGGATTCGGAGGTAATTTTCTCTGGCCACTCGGACGATGTCGCAGTTGGGGGCTGGTTTGACTCGACCGAGGGCTTCGAGCGTCTCTTCGTGGAGCGCGCCCAGGATTTCTACAATTCGCAGAAGTTTGTGGCTACCGAGAGGCCCGGGAAGTTGGCCAACCAGTTCGGGGGCAGCTTCTCGCTGCAGATCCTCGAGGTCCCGGAGGATTGCCGCACCAGCGTGCACCGTCAGTGGCTCGTTTTGATGCCGCGCACGGACTTCGCCGGGATCCCCGCCGGCGGCGTCGCAGTGGCCGATCTTGAGGGCTGGCTGGCCGGCGAGCGCGACGTGGAGGTCGTCTTCACGCCCGGCGCGCACACCTCCTTCCAGTCGCTCGCGTGGACTGAGAATTACCTTGTGCTGACGCTGCTTGATGACGTCGCCACGCGTCTGACTGCGCTGCGCAAGGGCTCCTGGGAGACGGTCGAGATGTTCGGCGAGCTGCCGGGACAGTCGACGGTCAGCGTGATCGGCACGTCGTCCACCCGCGATGACGAGATTTGGCTGGTCAGCACCTCGGCTCTGGAACCGGCGACGCTGTGGTACGGGCAGGCTGGACAGAGACTGCAACCGGTGCGTCAGGCGCCCGCGCTGTTCGACAGCGCAGGCATGGAGACCCGCCAGCACTGGGCGACCTCCGCGGACGGCACCAAGATTCCCTACCGGATCACCGGCCGTTTCGACACTGGCGACCAGGCACGCCCGACGCTGGTGCACGCCTACGGCGGCTTCGAGGTCTCGCTGGTGCCGCAGTACTCTCCTGCCCGCGGTCTGGCGTGGCTGGAGCGCGGAGGACACTTCGTCGAGGCGAATCTGCGCGGCGGCGGGGAGTTCGGCCCCGCCTGGCATTCCTCCGTGGCGAAGACCCAGCGCATGCGTGTCTACGAGGATCATCAGGCGGTGCTGCGCGACATTGTCGCGAGAGGCTACTGCACCACTGAGCAGCTGGCGGTTCGCGGCGGCTCCAACGGCGGATTGCTCACGGCAGTGTGCCTGACTCTGTACCCGGAGCTGGTCGGGGCCGTGGTCTCGCAGGTGCCGCTTGCGGATATGCTGCGCTACCACCGACTTTCCGCGGGAGCCTCGTGGATGGCGGAGTACGGTAACCCGGACGATCCGGTCGAGCGCGCCGCGATTGAGCAGTATTCGCCGGTCCAGCGCGTCGTAAGGCGTGAGCAGCGAGCCTACCCGCCAGCGCTGGTGACCACCTCCACCCGAGATGACCGGGTGCATCCGGCGCACGCGCGCAGCCTGGCGTGGCTGCTTGAGGAGGCGGGCCAGGATGTCGACTACTACGAGAACACCGAGGGTGGCCACGCGGGCGCGGCGGACAACGGGCAGGTGGCGTTCGTGGAGTCGCTGATTTCGATGTGGTTGTGGGAGAAGTTGGCCGAACGAGCCGAGTAATCCGGGCGGGCAAGTAAGGTAATTGCCGTGACTAGCGCTGATTTGACCAATCCGTACACGGACATTGCCTTCAACCTGGGGTTCCGGGTGAATAAGTACGCCCTCGACCTGGATTATCGGGTCGGACCGAACAGGCTGAAGGCCACGGCGACGATCTTCATGGAGATCAACGCATGGGGCACCCAGATCACGCTGGACTTCGCTGATGCGCTCGGGGTGGATTCGGTCGACGCGGTGTCGGATTCGCAGGCGCATCCGATTGATGTGAAGCGCTGGCGGCATTCGGGGCGCAAGCTGCGCGTTACCTTCGACCGGGAGCTCGCCCCGGACGAGACCCTGCGGCTGATTGTGGCGTACTCGGGTTCGCCTCGCCCGGTGCGTTCGAAATGGGGCGAGATCGGCTGGGAGGAGCTAGAAAACGGCGCACTGGTGGCCTCACAGCCTGTGGGCGCGGCCAGCTGGTACCCGTGCGATGACGACCCGGAGGTCAAGGCGCTCTACGAGCTGACCATGGTCACCGACGCTCCCTACGAGGTTGTGGCACCGGGCCGCGCGGACGCGCCGGTGACGGTCGGCGGCTCCCGGCGCAGGTGGCATTTTGTGACCAAGGAGCCGATGGCCTCATACCTGGCGACTGTGAACGTCGGCCAGTTTAAGAAGATTGAGCTGCCCTGCGAGACCTCCACGGTCATCGCCTGGGTTCCGCCCGCCCTGGTAGAGCGCGCCCGGCATGATTTTCGCGAGCAGGGCCGCATGCTGGATGAGTATGCGCGCAGGTTCGGCGCTTACCCCTTTGAGCAGTATCAGGTGGTGATTTGCGAGGACGAGCTGGAGATTCCGCTGGAGGCCCAAGGCCTGTCCATCTTCGGCGCAAACCACGCGGACGGTAAGGACACCTGGAACCGTCTCATCGCGCACGAGCTTTCTCACCAGTGGTTCGGCAACAGCGTCGGCATTTCGCAGTGGCGCGATATCTGGTTGAACGAGGGCTTCGCCTGTTACTCGGAGTGGCTCTGGTCGGAGGCCCGCGGGAACGCACCCGCGGATGTCCACGCCCGCAAGCACTACCTGGATTTGAAGTCGAAGCCGCAGGATCTTGTTATTTCCAACCCGGGCCCCGACCTGATGTTCGACGACCGCCTCTACAAACGCGGCGCCCTGACTGTGCACGCCCTGCGCCTGCTGCTCGGCGACGAGGTCTTCTTCGATTTGGTCCGCGAGTGGACCACGAGCAACCGCCACAGTGTGGTCGACGCGGTGGACTTCCGCGCGCTGGCCAACCGCGTGTGCAGGGACCGCGGCATTACGACGTCGCGCCTGGACGTGATCTTCGACTCCTGGTTGGCGCGCGCGGCCCTGCCTGCCTTCCCGACGGACCCGACGCGCTCGCCCACTGATCAGGGCGTGGGCCCGGATGGCGCCCCGGTTGTCGACGAAGTCCTGCGCACCCAGTTCGCGGAGCTCGGATACACGGCGGCGAGGGACTAGGGACTGGGGCTAACGGGGAAAGACTGGAGAATACAGACATGTCCGGTTTCAAGTGGTTGACGCTTGCCACCGTGGTCGCTGCCGTCGGCAGCTTCGCGGTGCTGTTGATCTCCGCGAAGGCGCTGCCGAACGCGGTGAACCTGCAGTTCGTCGCGTACTGGGGTCTCTTTTTCGCCCTGACCGGCGTGCTGGGCGGTCTGATGCAGGAGACCACGCGCGCGGTCGGAGCCGCAGGGGCGGCAGCGGCGGAGGCGGCTGGAGCCTCGCAAGTTGCGGACCCCTCGCGCGCCTCTAGCCCCGCAGCCTCTACGAAAACCGTGCCCGCGCGGCCAATCTTCGTCTCCTTCGGTGTCGCTGCGGTCACTTTCTTCGTGATGGCAGCGTCGGGCCCCCTGTGGGCGCCGCTAGTGGTGAAGGAACACACCGGCCTCGCGATCCTGCTCATGGCCGCCGGCCTCGCCCTTTACTCCATGCAGGCGACCACCTCGGGCCTGCTCAGCGGCAGGGAGCTCTGGGGTCCCTACGCCGCTCTGATCATGATTGACATCCTGGTCCGCGTGGTTTTGGCCGTGGTCGCATGGTACTTGCGTTGGGATATCGTCGCCTGGCTGATTATCACGATTTTGGGCACCGTCAGCTGGCTGCTCCTCGCCGCGTTCTCCCCCGCGACCAGGCACGCTCTGACTGCCCGCGCCGATGTCCCGGTGCGCCGTTTCATCCCGCTGATGCTCACCGCGATGGGCGCGTCCGGCGCGTCTGCAGTTTTGGTCACGGGTTTTCCGACCATCGTGAAGATCGCCGGCGAGAAGGTCAGCGAGTCCTCCGGCATCGTCACCGACCTCTCCGCCAGCCAACACTCGGGAGCGTTCACGGCGGCGGTCACCATCACGGGTATCGCCTACGCGGTGACGCTGACGCGCGCTCCCCTACTGATGCCGCTTGAAAAATTCCAGAACGCCATCATCGTCCACTTCGTGCAGCACCGCAGCGAAGGTGTCCTGGCTGCTCTGGCCAAACCTCTGGGAGCTCTCGTGGCCTTCGGCGCGTTCGGTTCGGCGCTAGCCTGGCTTATCGGCCCGTGGATTATGACCGTGATTCTCGACGAAAGCTACTACGTCACCGGCCCCGTCCTCGCCGCCCTGACGCTCGGAGCTACGCTCACCGCAGTGCTGATGGTCACCGGATCCGTCACCCTGGCCGTCGAGCAGCACCGCATGTATCTGCTCGGCTGGCTCGCCGCCACCGTCATCGCCTGCGGAGTCCTCTTCGTCCCCGGCCACCTCTCGATTCGCACCGCCGCCGCCATTGCACTGGGTTCGGCCGTGGGAATTGTCATTCATATCCTGGCTCTAAAACAGCTGTCTCCCCGCGAGACGCTCTCCGCCTCGCTTTCCGACGACGCTGTCTCCCAATCCGGAGTGTGATTTAAGGTAATAGCCATGAGCACCCCGAAGATGCCCATCGAAGAGTTGACGGCCCTGATTACGGTCTATCACCGCGTCTCACCAACGGAGTTGGACCAGGCGCTAGAGTCCCTGTGGTCGCAGACGCGCCCCGCCGCGGAAGTCGTTCTTGTTGAGGATGGACCGTTGCCGGATGCGCTCGAGGCCATCGTCGTAAAGCATGAGGCGCAGCACCCGAACCTGCGAGTTAAGCGGTGCGCGGTCAACAGGGGTTCCGGGCCCGCGTCGCAGGAGGGGCTTGAGCTGGTGTGCACGGATTGGGTGGCGCGACTGGATGCGGACGATATCGCGGTGCCGGAGCGGTTTCAGCGGCAGTGGGAGCTGCACATAGAAAAGCCGGAGCTCGGCGTGATTGGCAGCGCGCTGGCGGAGTTCGAGGGCGCGCCGGACAACGTAGTGCGGGTGCGGAAGTTGCCTCAGACGCATGAGCAGATTGTCTCCTATGCGAAGATGAACTCGCCGGTGAATAACCCCTCTTCCCTTCTGCGGGTAGACGCGGTTCGCGCTGTTGGCGGCTATCGGGATGTGCCGCTGATGGAGGACTACGACCTGTGGGTCAGGCTGCTTGCGGCCGGGGTGCGCTTTGAGAATATGCCGGAGCCGCTGGTGAAATTCCGGGCTGATGGGATGCTCGGCAGGCGCTCGGCCCAGGGTATCTTCGCCGCGGAGCTCCGAATGCAGCGCACGCTGGTGGAGCTGGGGCTTATCGGCAGGCCGCGGGCTCTTTTCAACCTGGCGGCGCGTACCGCGTTCCGTCTCCTGCCCACGGCCGCAATGTCGCGGGCGTATAAGCGCCTATTCTTGCGGTAGCATCAGGTGCGATGAACGCGAACACCACGGACTTTTCCGATACATGGCTTATCGTGCCTTGTTATAACGAGGGCCAGGTTATTCGCGAAGTCCTCGAAAACGCGCTGCAGACGTTCCCGAATATCGTCGCAGTCAACGACGGCTCCGCGGATGACTCCGGCTTGCAGATTCACCTTGCAGGTGCTCACCTGGTCAATCACCCGGTGAACCTCGGGCAGGGTGCTGCTATCCAGACTGGCGTCGAGTACGCGCGCGCCCAGCCGGGTGCGCAGTACTTCGTCACCTTCGATGCGGACGGCCAGCACCAGGTCAAGGACGTCGTCGCGATGGTCGAACGCCTCCGCAGCGAGCCCGTCGACATAATCGTCGGGACGCGTTTCGGTCGCCCCCGCGCGGAGGAAGACCAGGTTCCGTTAATCAAGCGCATCGTTTTAAAAACCGTGGTGGCATTGTCTCCTCGGACGCGCCGCCTCGGGCTTACCGACGCGCACAACGGCCTGCGCGTATTTAATCGCACTGTCGCCGAGCAGATGAACCTGCGCATGAACGGGATGAGCCATGCTTCCGAGATTGTGGAGCTGATGGACCGTCGCGGGTGGCGTGTGGCGGAGCAGCCGGTCGATATTCTCTACACCGAGTACTCGATGTCGAAGGGGCAGTCGCTGTTCAACGGTGTCAATATCCTCGCTGATTCCCTGATTTCGAAGAGGCTGCCGTGACTGCATCTATCGTTCAGATTCTCCTGCTCCTGGCCGTATTGGCGCTGGTTTGGTACTTCGTCGCGAATCGTCGCAAGGCTCGCGCGAAAGCCGGCGTGAAGCTGGGCTTCGTCGTTTTCCTCGCCCTGTGTCTCTGGGCGATTGTGCGACCTGATGATCTAACGGTGATTGCCAACATGGTTGGCGTGACCCGAGGTACGGATCTTCTGCTCTACGTACTGGTGCTCGCGTTCGTGTTCACGACCGTGTCTTCCTACATCCGCTTCCGCGAGCAGGAGCTGCGGTACGCAAGGCTGGCCCGAGCCGTAGCGCTGAAAACAGCCGTACACCCGGACGAGGATCTGGGACTGGGGCACGGCGAGGAAGCCCGCTAACAACGCCTGTCGCGCTCGGAGGGCGAACTTCGCCGGGCCGGGTTATTCTTGATTCCACGCAGCTGGGGGATGCTGCGCGGGCTCATTTTTATGCGCTACAGAGCACTTTCCGGGGGGACTTTATGCATTGGGACCGGGGTTTTGGGATTCGAACTGCGGCAGCGGTGGTGTCGGTTGGCGCCGCGCTTTCGGTGTCTTCCTGCGGCATCACCGGCAGTGTCATGTTTGGGGCGGTGATTGCGGGATTGAACGAGGTCCCGATTGCCGAGGGCGCCGAAGAGGGACCAGGCGCCTCCCCTCCGCTAGCCGACGCAGGCACGGACCCGGGCACCGATCCCTTCGGCAATGGCGTGGGCGACCAGGAGCGTCGGCGTATCTTCCGCGATAGCGAGAATTGGAAGCACCTGGAGTCGCCCATCGGGGTCATTCCCGGAGGCCAGTACTTTGTCCACCACGCCCGCGGCCATGTGAGCACGTGTTCATTCGGGTGGTTAGTGCGCTCGCGGGAAGATGCGGGCCGGTTGTACAACCTGACGGCCGGGCACTGCGGAAAACCCGGCGACGAGGTATTCGTTGAGGCTGGCCCGGAAAAACTCCTTAAGGTGGGCACTTTCATATGGACCGAGCACGACGAGTTCGCACCCGCAGGGACGGGACCCGATCAGGCGCTGATTGAGCTAGAGGATTCGGCATTTGCCGTCGGCACACCTGAGCTGGACAAAGTGACGCTCGTAGGTCACGCCTCAATGGATTGGCTACAGCAGAACAGGCCGTATCTGTGCAGGCTGGGGTGGCGCTCCGGACTATCCTGCGGCTCCTTCGACCGCATCGTGAACCAGCACCTGTTTCGCTACGACAATATCTCCGACAAGGGCGACTCCGGTGGGGTCATCTGGGCGCAGGATCCGGAGGACGAGAACCGGATTTGGGCGGTCGGGGTTACCAGTTTCATACAGCCGTCTGATGCTGCATCCGCGGGAGGCGCATCTATCGGCGGGACAATGCAGCGATTCAATTTAGCCGTGGTTCAATGAGTTATATGAGCGAAGGCAATCCCACGGACAATCAAGATGTATATGACGCACAAGCCGCGCAAAGCGATCACGACGCCCACGACGTACGCGATGCCCACAGCGACGGCACCAGTCAAAACAGCGATGCCGCGCCCGACGCTGAAAGCCTGCAGACCTGGTCCGAGGGCACCTCGGTAACACATAAGTCCTGGTACGCAATCCCGGCGACCGCGTGGCTCGCGGCAATCGTGGCCCTGATTCTCGTCGCCGGAGTGGGATTCTGGGCCGGCCAGAGGTCGACGGCTCTTGATTCAGGGGCCACTTACAATCTCGCTGGCATGGACGCAGGACAGGGCGCGATGAAGCCGGTGCCCCGCGAGGACGGCAGCTTTGACGCTTCCATCTTCGGCCCGAAGGCCGGCGCGAAGCTCACCTCCCCGGATGATCTCGACCTGATTCACCGCCGCGACGAAAACGACCCCTTCGCGATTGGGGCAGTGGACGCGCCCGTCGTCATCAGCATGTTCTCCGACTTTGAGTGCCCCTTCTGCGCCCGCTTTGCGACGCAGACCGAGCCGGCCCTGATCAAGGACTACGTGGACACTGGTCTGCTGCGCATCGAGTGGAATGACCTGCCCGTCAACGGGCCCAAGGCTCAGAAGGACGCCGAGGCCGGACGTGCCGCAGCCGCGCAGGGCAAGTTTTGGGAGTTCTCACGGGTCTTGTTCGCCAAGGCTACTGAGCGTGGTACCGGCCACCCGGAGTTCGAGGAGAAGGACCTCATCGATGCCGCCCGCGAGGCTGGCGTCGAGGATATGGACCGCTTCACCAAAGAGCTCAAGGACGGCAAGTGGGCCAAGCCGGTAGAGGATGCCAAGAACTACGCGTCTGGCCTGGGTATTTCCGGCACACCGGAGTTCCTGGTGGGCACGAACCACGTTTCGGGCGCCCAGCCTGTGGAAACCTTCCGGGACTACATTGAGCTAGCGCTCCTTCGAGCCAAGCGCACTGAAAACTAGCCCTGGAAAATTAGGCCTGCGATGCCCGGGCCTACTGGCCGCGGAAGTAGTCAACGGTCCGGCGCACGCCCTCGTCGATGCTGACCTGTGGCTGCCAACCGAGGACCTCGCGGGCACGGGTCGGATCGAGCGCCGAACGCGGCACATCGCCGGTGCGGGCGGGCGCGTACTCCGGCTCGTCGGCAGCTCCGGCGGCCTCGGCGACCAGGCTGTGCAGCTGCCGGTCGGAGGTTTCGACTCCCGTGCCAATGTTAAAGCGCATTCCGCCGCCTACCTCGCCGGACGCACGGTAGAAAGCGTCAACCACATCGTCGACGAATACGTAATCACGGGTGTTGCCGCCGTCGCCGAAAACCTTCGTCGACTCACCCGCGAGCAGCCGCTGCGAGAAAATTGCGACCACGCCCGCCTCGCCGTGCGGATCCTGCCGGGGCCCGTACACGTTCGCCGGCGCGATATGCGAGCAGTCCAGCCCGTAGAGGTTGCGGAACATGTTCAGGTAAATCTCGCCCGCGGTCTTCGACGCCGCGTACGGACTCATCGGGTCCACCGGAACAGCCTCGGAGACAGGTAGTTCTTCCGGAGTGCCGTAGATTGATCCGCCCGAAGACGTAAACACGACCTTGCGGACACCGTTGCGCCGCGCCGCGTCCGCCAACTTAATGGTGCCTATGATGTTCAGCGTCGCATCGGCGACCGGGTCCGCCACGGAAAGACGCACGTCAATCTGCGCGGCCAAGTGGAAGATCACCTCGGGCCTCAGCTCCGCCAGAATCTCGTCCCACTCCACATCCAGCACATCGGCCTGGATGAAGCGGAAGTCGTCGGCAAGCGTGGCGGAGGCGAGGTTGGCCAGCTTGCCGTGGGAGAGGTCGTCCAGCACGGTGACCTGCCACCCCTCGTTGATGAGGCGATCGACCAGCGTCGACCCGATGAAGCCCGCGCCGCCCGTGACCAATGCTCGCGGTTTTTCGCTTGCCGACGCCCCCGCCTCCGTGCTCGGGCTGGCGGTGACGTTTCGATCCGGATTATTGGCGCTCATGAAGAAAACTATAGGCGTCCATACGAAAGTACCGGCTCATTCCACGCGGGAAGAGCCGGTATTTATGGGCGCGAGGCGCTCAGGCCAACTCAGTTTTCTGCGGCAGGTTGACTCGCGAGTTGAGGTAGATGACCGCAGACATCGCCAGGGCGATGACCATGCCTCCGCCCAGCATGACCGGGTAGGTCATCCAGGAAATGGAGTGCGACAGCTCGGTCAGGATGGCCGGGAATGCGAAGCCTATGTAGGTCAGGCAGTAGAAGATGCCGGTCAGTCCGGCCAGGTCGCGCGGTCCCGCGATGCGCTGGACCTCGTTGAGGCCGGTAAACATTGACAGGCCATAGCCCATGCCGAGAATCAGCGCAGCGACGAATGCAGTGACCGCAGTCGGATTGGTGGACATCCACGCGGCCGCACCCATGCCCACAATCACAATGCCCATCGCGATCAGGGAGCCCTTCGCCGAGTGGTTTGAGACCAGGCGCGGACCGATCTGCTGGATACCGAAGCCGAGCAGGAGCGCGAAGAAGGTCACCATCGCCGAGTAGAAAACGGGCTGGGAGACGAAGTTCTGCATCAGGGACGGAATAATCGCGTAGGCAACACCCGCGGCACCGAACACCCAGGGCGCGCCCATGGCCACAACCAGCAGGAACCTGCGGTTAGTAACAGAGGGGGTGCGCAGGGACTGCAGGAGACTCTCCTGATGCCCGCCTTGCAGGTGCGGGGACTGGCGAGTCTCCGGGACCATCATCATGCCAAGCGCAGTCGGTATGGTCAGGCAGATGTGCACGATGTAGGCCAGCTGCCCCGGCATCGGGGCGAACTGAGCTAGCGTTCCGGCCACGCCCGCACCGATACCGAAGCCCAGGGTCAGGGCCATCGACTGTCGCTTTGCGCCCGAGGTGGGCTTGGCAGTGGGATCGAACCGCTCCGTCGACAGCTCCTTCACCCAGGAGCCTCCGACCGCCATAACGATGCCCACCGCGATACCGGAGATGAAACGGCCCGAGAGAATCAGTGGCCCGGTCTTCTCGCCGATGGCGATCAGAGTCGAGCCGATAATAGATAGGAATGGCGCCGCCAGCATAACCGGCTTTCGCCCAATTCGGTCCGACAGTGGCCCCGAGATAAGCAGCGCCGGGGCAATGCCCAGCGCGTAGACGAACAGCAGCAAGTCGACGAACACCGGAGGCAGGTCCCGATTTAGCCGATACATCACCATCAGTGGGGTGAACTGGTTGCCGCCCCATGCGACCGCGAATACGGCGATGGTGGAAAAGAGCCAGAATCGGGTCACCTTCCGCTGACCGTGTTCGCCGTGGTCACTGTGCTCGGCGCCACCGCCGAGCGCACCTGCTCCCTGTTGAACCATGCGCTGCCTCTCCTGCTCTACTCGATTAGCCTTGCGCCTATTACTCGGCGACTCAATTTCTTCTGCTTTACGACGCTCCCCTCCCCGGCGCTGCACTTTCGGCAACTGCGAGGTCGGGTACGTCGTGCTCCGATTACTTTACGACGCTCACTTTCCCGGCGAAGTGGATTCGACGAAGAAGCAGCGTTTTCTAGTCCACGCCCCTTAAACATAGGGCTCCTCCCCTTTTATGGGGGGTGCCATTCTTGCACCCCCAAAGTTCCACCCCGCATGGGGGAAGTCGCGTTTTCGACACCACCCTGTTATATGCCCGTTATATTGGGGACCTTGTTTAAAACACAGGTAACAATAACCTCAAAATTCACAGAGATTTTCCTCGAGGACGGCATGCACTGGGGGTAAGAAGCCTTAAAAACCCACAGTAGAGGCGTTAAAAATCACATTTAGGCCCACCTTTGCAGCCGCGGAGCACACTTTCTGCCCCACACCCTCTCTAGGCCCCCTCTATTGCACTTACATCAGGGGGGAAATTGAAAAACGGGCATTCCTGAGCCCTAAAACGGGCACATTTAGACCCCATCTACCCCCGCTAGTTGGTTTAGGACTCAACTTCCAGTCAGTCGATTCCTGGGCAGAAGAATGATGCCTGTGCAAAACTACGTCCCGTTGCAAAAACCGTGCCCGAAAGAAAGATTTAGAGATTCATGACCACTTCGATTATTGCTGCAGATCCCAAGCAGCGCCGAAGCGTGCTGTCGGGAACCTTGGTCGGCACCACCATTGAGTTCTACGACTTCCTGATTTACGCGCAGGCCGCCGCGATTGTGCTGGCTCCCGCGTTCATTGAGCCCGCTGCACAGTCCAACCCGCAGCTCTCCCAGGTCCTCGCCTGGGCGACCCTGGGCATCTCCTTCCTCTTCCGCCCGCTGGGCGCCGTCATCGCCGGCCACATCGGCGACCGCTACGGCCGCAAGATGATTCTTGTCTTCACCCTTATCGGCATGGGTGCGGCAACCTTCCTCATCGGCCTTCTGCCGACCTACGCCACCATCGGCGTAGCGGCCCCGATCCTCCTTGTCCTGCTCCGCATCTTCCAGGGCCTGTCCGCCGGCGGCGAGTGGGGCGGCGCGGCCCTGATGTCCGTCGAGTACGCACCGAAGAATAAGCGCGGCATCTACGGCGCATTCCCGCAGGCAGGCGTTCCGCTCGGACTAACTCTCGCTACCGCGACCATGCTGATTGTCATGGCAATTGTCGGTAAGGATGCCTACATGGAGTGGGGTTGGCGCATTCCGTTCCTGCTCTCCTTCGTGCTCGTTCTGATCGGCTACGGTATCCGCCGCGCTGTCGATGAGTCCCCCGTGTTCCGTGCAATGCAGGAAGAGGCTGCCGAGCGCTCCACCCCGCTGCCCGAGCTGTTCAAGAACCACTGGGGCAAGGTCATCCAGGGCGCCCTGATCTTCGCTGCACAGCAGGCCACCGGCTACCTCGTCATCGCCTTCTTCGGTTCCTACGCACAGAAGAAGCTGGGCTACGACCCGATGATTGCCTGGACCGGAACCCTCGTCGCAGGCGTCTGCTGGACCATCTTCATGTTCATGGCCGGCGCTTGGTCCGACAAGATCGGTCGTGCGAAGACCTTCATCATTGGCTACGTCCTCATCATGATCTGGGAAGTTGTCATGTGGTCCCTGATCGAGCAGGGTCCGGTCCTCTACGTCCTGACCGTTGCGGTCCTGACCCTGCCGCTGGCCCTTACCTTCGGCCCGCAGCCGGCGATGTACTCCGAGATGTTCCCCTCTGAGGTCCGCTACTCCGGCGCTTCCATCTCCTACGCAATTGGCGCAGTCCTCGGCGGCGCATTCGCCCCGATGATCGCCCAGCTGATCATCGACAAAACCGGCAATGCAGCGTACATCTCCGTGTACCTCATCATCATGGCGATTCCGGCGCTGATCTCGCTGTTCCTTCTGCCGAAGGACCTCGAGCAGCGCGACCTGATCGAGCACCCGGAGTCCAAGAACTCCGAACCGGTCAACGCTACTGTCTAGGTCAAAGCACTGCATAACTGAATTCCAGGCAAACGCCTCTCCCTGACGCATCGCAAATGTCGTCGGAGGAGAGGTTTTCCGATTTTTTCGACCTTTCATCTCCCCAAAGCAGATTGCTCAAGCCCCCGGTCGCCACCACTATCTCGCCCCAATATCTTTCGAAAATTGGTCGAAACTGGTGCAACTTCGCCCTATATCAGGGGCACAGCCCTCTAGCGCTAAACTCTCTATGAAACTGCAGTTTAAGGCCCTGGGAGTATGAGGCCCACAGGCCCGAACCAAGGAATGCCTCCTTCTATTTATGAGCACTACTGACACTCCTAACCTCGAAGCTGAAGTCACTGCGGGCAAGCCGTCAGCCGCTGGCCCCTCACAGGACAAGAAGTTGGGGCAGGGCCTCAAAGTCCGCCACCTGACAATGATGGGGCTCGGCTCCTCGATTGGTGCCGGGCTATTCCTCGGCACCGGAGTAGGTATCCAGGCCGCGGGCCCCTCCGTCCTGCTGGGCTATGTTGTCGCGGGCCTGCTGGCCATCGTCATTATGCAGATGCTCGGCGAGATGGGCACGGTCATCCCGGCGTCGGGATCCTTCTCCGAGTACGCGGAGCACGGCATCGGCCGCTGGGCCGGTTTCACCCAGGGGTGGATCTACTGGCTCGCCACGGTCGCAGTCCTCGGCGCGGAGATGACCGGCGCCGCGGCGTTCGTGGGCTCGTGGTTCGGGGTGTCCCCCTGGATTCCCGCGGCGGTGTTCGTCGCCTTCTTCGCGCTGATTAACCTGCTGCACATCCGCGCCTTCGGCGAGTTCGAGTTCTGGTTCGCGTTCATCAAGGTCGCGGTGCTAGTCGTGTTCCTCGTCATCGGCGTGCTGCTCATTCTTGGCCTGCTGCCCGGGCATTCGTTCATCGGCACGCACGTGTTCACCCAGGACGGCTTCATGCCCAACGGCGCCGGCGGCGTTGCCAAGGCGATCCTCGCGGTGGCCTTCGCCTTCGGCGGCATCGAGGTCGTCGCCATTGCTGCCGCTGAGTCCGAGAACCCGCAGCAATCCCTGGTCAACGCGGTCCGCTCCACCATCACCCGCATTTCCGTGTTCTACCTTGGCTCGGTTCTCGTGATTACTTTCCTGCTGCCCTACTCCACCCTGGGTGCCGCGAAGGATGCGTCGGAAAGCCCCTTCACGAAGGTCCTGGCCCTGGCCGGCATTCCCGGTGTCGTGGGGTTCATGGAGGCCGTAATCGTTCTGGCTCTGCTGTCGGCGTTCAACGCGCAGATTTACGCATCCAGCCGAATGATGTTTTCGCTGGCCAGCCGCCACGAGGCTCCGAGGATTTTCACAAAGGTCGACTCGCGCGGCGTACCTATCTCGGCGATTGTCCTGTCCGTGGTGCTATCCGCCATCATGGTCGTTTTAAACTACGCCGACACCGGCTGGCTTTTGACCTTCATGTTGAACTCCGCCGGCGCGTCGCTGCTGATTGTGTGGACCTTCATCGCCGTCTCCCAGCTTCGCCTGCGCCGCCCGCTCGAGGCCGCCCACGCCCTGCCGGTGCGCACGTGGGCCTTCCCCTGGGTGAGCATTGCCACCCTCGTAGCCCTCGCCGCGCTCGCCGCACTAATGCTTTCCGACGACACCGCCCGCGTCCAGCTGCTCTCCGCAGCGGCAATGTTTGTGATTCTGGTCGTTGCGGCATTCATCAACGCCAAGGTGCGCCAGCTCGATCCCTTCGAGCGCCAACCGCTACCGGAGACGCTGGCACCGTCCGTAGCCAAGTCTTAACAGACCTGTTACCGCAAACCCCGAGCGCAGCCGACGATCCGCCAACTAGCGTTGGGTTATGGCACAGAATCTAGACCAGTCGGCACGTACTCCCCGCAGGCGCTCGTCCGATGCGCCGCAGAAGCTTCCCACAGCGCCGGAAGTAGGCGTCGGAAAGCGGCTGCAGGAGGTGCTGGACGGATACTTCCCCGATGCCCGCGCCGAGCTGCGTGAGGTCCTCGACGACCCGGAGCTGCGCCCGGCCTACGGGCTGAGCATGGAGGACGCCCGCGCGCGGACGACCGCTTCGCTAGAGAAGGTACTGGCCACTGGTATGCCCCACGGAGCATTCCGCGTCGATCAAGGCGGCACGGGCGCAACCGGCGCGACGCTGACCGGCATCGAAATGCTCGGACACAACGACCTTTCCGTGATGGTGAAGTCCGGCGTGCAGTGGGGACTGTTCGGCGGTGCGGTGAGTAACCTCGGCACCAAGCGGCACGAGCAGCTGGTGCGCGACCTGATTGAGCTGCGGGCACTCGGCTGCTTCGCTATGACCGAGCGCGGTCACGGCTCCGACGTGCAGTCGTTGGAGACCACCGCCCACTACGACCCGGACACTCAGGAGTTTGTTTTGAACTCCCCTACCGCGTCCTCGGAGAAGTGGTTCCTCGGAAATGCCGCGCGCGATGGGCGCTGGGCTGCCGTTTTCTGCCAGCTCTACACTCCTGACCAGGAGGAATCCCACGGCGTGCACTGCATTGTGGCGCGCATCCGTAACGACGACGGCTCCCCGGTCGACGGCGTGCGCATCGGCGACCACGGGGTCAAGGGCGGTCTAGCAGGCGTCGACAATGGCACCTTAATGTTCGATCACTACCGAATCCCGCGCGAAAACCTCCTGAACCGGTTTGCCGATGTCTCCCCGGAGGGCGCCTACACCAGCGACATAGAGAGTCCGAACGCGCGATTCTTCACCATGCTGGGCGCACTGGTCCGAGGCCGCGTCACCGTGGGCGCGGCGGCAGGTGCTGCGACGCGCACCTGCCTGGCAATCGGCACCAAGTACGCGCACCTGCGACGCCAATTCGCCGCGGAGGAGGGACAGCCCGAAAAGCAGCTGATCGGCTACCGCCAGCACCGCCTGCGCCTAATCCCTCGGATTGCACGCTCCTACGGCCTGCAGTTCGCGACCAACCTGCTGATCAAGCGCATCCACGATCTGGAGGCTGGCAACCTCGATCGTGCAAACCTCACCCCGGAGCAGAGCCTGGACCTGCGCGAAGTAGAGGCCCACGCCGCCGCGCTCAAGGCCGCCAACACCGCGCACGCCACCGACACCATCCAGGAAATGCGAGAGGCCACCGGCGGCGCCGGCTACATGGCCGAGAACCTCTTGACAGTGTTCAAGGCGGACTCGGACGTGTTCACCACCTTCGAGGGCGACAATGTGGTCATGCTGCAGCTGGCCGCCAAAGAGCTGCTCGGCGGGTTCGCCCGGGAGATGCGCAGCCTGTCCAACCTGGAGATGGTGCGCTTCGGGCTCGATAGCTTCGGCGGTGTCCTGCGCCGACGCACGGGTGCAGACGCAGTCATTCACAATCTCCTAGACACCTTCACCGACGCGGAAGAATCCACACTCTTCGACCCCGCCAGCCAGATGCGCCTGCTCATCGAGCGCGAAGACCGACTTCTCAAGTCCCTGGCCCGCAGGCTCCGCCCGGCGCGGAAGATGCCGGTGGCCGAGGCCGCCGAGGTCGTGGACCGGGCCCAGGATCACATGATTGCGTCCGCGTGGGCGCACATCGACCGCATTATCCTCGAGGCCTTCTTCGAGGCGGAGTCCGCGGTCGAGGACGAGCGTACCCAGGAGGTCCTCGAGCAGGTCCGCGACGTCTACTTCCTGTCCGTCATCTGCGACAACGCAGGCTGGTTCCTGGAGCAGTCGCTGCTCACCGGCACCCGCACCAAAGCCGCGCGCGCCAGCCTCAATGACCTGGTCGACTCGCTGGGGCCCTGGTCAGAGGTGCTTGTCGACGCCTTCGGCGTCCCCGAGGTCATGCTCGATCTGAAGTTAATGGAGCGCTATGATTCCATGACTCCGAAAGCTTAAGAGCGACCCGGCCTAAGCGCCGAGAAAAACCTCGATACCCGCGACCGTCGCTTCCGCCAGGCGGCGACGGCCATCCTCAGAGGCCAGCAGCGCAATGTCGGCGCTATCCCGCATGTTGCCGTACTCGATTAGTGCCTTCGGGCGGGTCGACAGATTCAGCCCCGTCAAGTCAGCACGGGGATTCAGACCGTCCACCCCCAAGTAGTTGGATGTCGAAAAACCACCGCTGACCAGCGCATCCCGCAGCGCCTCCGCCAGCTTCGCGGAGCCGCCCGCGTCGTTCGCGGCCATTGGCGCATCGATTGAAGAGACGTGGAAGCCCCGGTTTCCCTCACCCGCGCCATCCGCATGTAGGCTCACTACGGCATCCGCTCCGGAGGCATTTTCCTTCTCCGCACGGGCATCGATGCAATCGGCACGCCCAGTGTCGTCGCTGCGGC
This sequence comes from Corynebacterium lactis RW2-5, assembly GCF_001274895.1. Lineage (NCBI taxonomy): Bacteria > Bacillati > Actinomycetota > Actinomycetes > Mycobacteriales > Corynebacteriaceae > Corynebacterium > Corynebacterium lactis. The sequence continues at coordinate 273,011 of NZ_CP006841.1, read as the reverse complement.
TGAGCAAAACGGTCGCGCCCCGCTGCTCCAGAAGACTCTTGATCTCCTGCGCCATCAACCAGTTGAATTCGTGCTCTGGGAATCCATCGTTAGACGCCGTACCAGAGGTATTGCAGGGTTTCAGCCCTCCCCTGCCATCCGTGACCAGCAAGTCCTGCGGCGGCGGAGTGCCAGCATGGCCCGGGTCCAAGTAGACCGTGCGCCCGGTCAAAGATCCGGCGCCGGTATCGGTGGCGTCGGCAAGCGGAGCTTCGTGCAGCGGCTGAGCTGCGACCTGGTTGGCCATGGTCGACGCCGCCTTCCTAGTGGAAACAGTCGCCGTGGAGGTTGCGACGGCTGCGGATTCGTGCGAGGGAGATGATGCGGTTCGGTCGGAAGTCTGAAACGAGCATGCGGACACCCCCAGGGCCAAAACCATCATCAGTGCGATCGACGCGGGCAGGACCCGAGTGTTGTCCCGACGTTTCATCTCTCAATCATCCTCACTGCCATCCGACGATCATGCGCTCCAAGCAGCGGAGAATACGAAAACCCCGCTTCACTTTGTTGCTAATCCTATGCGACTGGGAGCCAGAGCGAAACGGGGTTAATAAAAATGGAGCCGCCTGCGAGAATCGAACTCGCGACCTTCTCATTACGAGTGAGATGCTCTACCGACTGAGCTAAGGCGGCACGCACATTGCACAGGAAGCAAGAAAGCGAAGCTTACCCAGCACAAAATGTACAAGCGATTATATTAATGCACCCGGCCCCCGGTCACCAAAATGGGGAGAAATGGCGTGGCCTAGCGGCCCCCTTCGCCGTGCCTTGGCAGTGCCTTCGCCGTGCAATAGCCGTGCGCCAGCCGCTCATGAACGGCACTTTTAGCGCCGCCCCACCTGGCCGGCAATCTGCAATTTTGCCATTAGCTCGTCGAGGAGCACCCCGTTGCGCACCGCCGACTTCAGCATATCCCGCACACCGGAGATAGCGTCGATAGATTCCAGCAGTGACTCCGCCGGGAGCCTGCGCGCCAGCTCCTGAGCGGTGCGGCGCCGATCCGGGTTAATCAGACCAATTCCCTCGCCCGAGTCAGCTGCAACACCCGAGGAGATCAGCAGCGCGTCCCTGTAGAGGCCCATGATGTCCGTCAGCGACAAGTCAATCAGGTCCGACTCCGCGCGCCTGCGCCGTCTCTTCTGGTTTTCCTCCAGCTCCTTAATTACGCCCTTGGAACCGCGCAGCGCCGCCTGGGCGCCCTTGCCCGACGCGCCCACTCCCAGCGACTGCTCCAGCTTTTCCAACTCCGCCTGCTCCACCGACTCCATCCGGCGCTTGACCTCACCCGTGACCTCGTTGGCAAGCTCCCGCGCCACCAGGTACGACTTCGCCGGGTCAAATACGGCCTCCGCGAAATCCAGCGCCTTTGAACGCCAGGCTCGCGAGCCCTCATCGCTGACAAATCCGCGCGCACGCCCAATATGCCCGTTCGACACCGTCGCCGCCCACTGCGCCTGCTCCTGCGTCAGATCCGGACGCTCTGCCAACAGCAGCTGCACGACATCTTCCGTATGCGGCGTCGGCACATACACATGTCGGCAGCGCGAGCGCAGCGTCACCGAAAAATCCTCCGGGTTCGCCGTGGGCGCGCACATAATAATCACGGTGCGCAGTGGCGGTTCCTCCACCAGCTTCAGCATTGCATTCGAGGCCTGGTCGTTCAGGCGATCCGCATCCTCAATAATCAGCACACGGCAGTCCGCCGTGGTCGGCAGCTTATAGGCCCACGGGCGAATCTCATCGCGGACGGTCTTCACCGGGATGATGGTGCCCTCGGTCCGGATTATCTTGATGTCACCATGCGTACCCGCCAGCGCCGTGCGGCACCCTTCACACCCCCCGCAGCCTGGGTTGTCATGGTTCGTGCACAGCAGCGCCGCCGCAAACGCCTTCGCGGTCACTGACCTTCCCGACCCTGCTGGCCCCGTAAACAACCAGGCGTGCGTCATGTCGGAATCCCGCGGGACCTCCCCTCCCTCGCTTTCCGACGCCTCTTGCTCCGCATTGCCGCTGCCCTGAACGTCGGCAAGCGAGGAGACGCGCTCATACCCAGCCAGGGCGAGCCCGCGGGCGAAGCGGTAGTGGGCAGCGCGGGTGGCAGCGAGCAGGCGCTCGCGGACGCCGCCGGTTTCGGGCATGCGGGAAAAGACGCTGCTGTCGCTCATGCGCCTAACTCTAGCGTGCCCGGCGGGCTGGACTGGTGGAGTGTACGGCCGGCGAATGCCAATCGCACAAACGGCTCCCCGGCAATCCGGCGGAGACACTAATGTAGTAACCATGCAAAGGCTCTGGAGGAATGTGAAGTGGCTAAGTGGCACAATGTGGCCCGCGTATGCCGCTTTCGTGTTCCTGTGTAACCTTTTCGGCGCCTCGATTGTGGGGCTGTTCGTTGGTGTTCTGCTCCCGCTGGACCAGGAGACCAGGTGGCCTCATTTGCCGGCGGTCGCGGTCTACGGCCTCGGGGCGTACCTGGTTGCGGCGATTGTCGCCGGAATTGGCACTACGTGGCTGCTGTTCAAGCCCCTGCTGCAATGGCAGCGCCACCCGGAGCTGCACGACCCGCGCAGGGTCCGCTACCTAGTGATGCGCGTGCCGGTCTACCAGGCATTTCTGGGTGCGGTCATCTGGGCTATCGGCGTGGCGGTATTCTCCATCGCGGCTTTTGCGTATGACCGCAAGCTGGGGCTGATGGTTCTGATTTCCTCGGTGCTCGGCGGGGCAATGGTGGCACTGCTGACGTACCTGATTTCCGAGCGTATGGTCCGCCCGGTCGCGGTTGAGGCGCTGGCGCGCAGGGCGCCGGATTCCTCGCTGGAGCCCCCGATTGGCCACCGGTTGCGCCAGACCTGGGTATTGACCAGTGGTGTTCCGGTTCTTGCGATTCTTCTGGTACTTCTCGGCCAGCGTGAGGGCCTGTTCACAGACGATGCCGCAGATCTCCTCCCGGCCATCAATGCGCTGGCCGTGCTGGCACTGGTCACTGGCTACTTCGGCACCATGCTGGCGAGTATGTCCATTGTGGATCCAATTCGGGACCTCACCGGCGCGATTAACAAGGTCCGCATGGGTGAAACCTCCACGCGCGTCCCTATTTACGATGGCTCGGAGATGGGCGTCCTGCAGGCCGGGTTCAACGAGATGATGCGCGGACTGCAGGAGCGCCAGCGCGTCCGCGACCTCTTCGGTCGCTACGTCGGATCAGAGGTCGCCCGCAAGGCACTGGAGGAAAAGCCAACACTCGGTGGCGAAGACCGCCTGGTGGCAGTGCTCTTTGTGGATGTGATTGGTTCGACAAACTTCGCGGTGGAAAACCCTCCGGAGGTCGTGGTCAAGGAGCTCAACGCCTTCTTTGAGCACGTGGTGGACTGTGTGCACCGCAATAAGGGCATCATCAACAAGTTCCAGGGTGACGCGGCTCTGGCCGTCTTCGGCGCTCCCCTACCCCTGGACGATACTGCGGGCCACGCTCTGGCCGCGGCGCGCGAACTGCGTGAAGAGCTGATGCACCTCCGGCTGTCCGCCGGCATCGGCGTCTCCGCGGGCCACGTCGTGGCGGGTCATATCGGTGCGCACGACCGCTTCGAATACACGGTCATTGGAGATGCCGTGAACCAGGCCGCGCGCCTGACCGAACTGGCGAAGGATACCCCCGGTCGCGTCCTCGCCACCGCGTCAACGATTCGCCTGGCGAATGAGGACGAGCAGGCCCGCTGGACTACCCTAAAGTCCGTTGAACTGCGCGGACGTACTCACATGACCCAGCTGGCCCGCCCGGTGCGCCCCACACTTGCCGACGAGGCCTAGAGCGACGGGGCTCGGGCTCCGGCTGCGGCTGTGGCTGTGGCTCCCAGACAAAATTTGCCAGCTTTTTGTAGGAAATAGCACCAAAAACTCGGTTACTTCCTACAAAAAGCTGGCAAAAATTCGGTGCGGGCAAGAACCGCGCGAGAAATTCCATGCGACCAGCGCCGCCGACGGGATACGGACGATTCGTCAGGGCGGGAAGATTTTGTCATTCGACCGTAAACAAATCCCCCGGTTGGCAGTCCAGAGCTTCACAAAGCGCAATGAGCGTCGTGAACCGAACAGCTTTGGCGCGGTTGTTTTTCAGTACCGATAGATTCACCGGGGTCACCCCCACTTCTTCGGCGAGCGCAGCCAGGGTCATATTGCGGCGGGCAAGCAGGTCATCGAGGTGGCACATAACCTCCGCCATTTAGATGAGCCCTTCCTGATCCTGCTGCATCCGGGCGGCGCGGTAGAGCATAACGCCGAGCATGGAAATTGCCATCATTAACACGTACCAGAAGGGAAGGAACCCCCCAAGAACGCTCTCCGATCGGTCGAACCAAACATCGAGGCCTAGCTCGGAGGCAACCATGTTATTGCCCATATGCTGGATAAATAGCCCTACCGAGTAAATCAAAGTCAGCCAGCTAATCGCGGTTACCCTGCGCGCACTGCGTAAGGTAAAGAACTCACCCCTGATGTAGGAGCGCACCACCAGGATTATCAAAACTGCAATGGCCGCAACGCTTAGTGCTTTAATCGCCTCCGCCACAATGAATAGCCCAAGCGCCCCACCACTCATGATCTCAACCGGAATTCCGTTTCCATCGGCGATATTTTCGGGCAACAGAAGGGCGAGATTGCTGCTGAACTTCTGATTGAAGAGTGGATTTCGCAGCTCCAAGAAAATGAACACCAGCGCAAGCACACCCCCTAGAAGCGAGGCGTTCATATCGCGTCGCTCCTTCTTCGCATTGCGATAGGGGTCGCGGGGTTCCCGATTGCCCCGCTCGCTCGTGCTCACACGTTCTGCATTGGTACCCCCTTCCTCAGGGCTCGCCGGATGAACCGCTTTAGCGGTATCGGCAGAATCAGAATCAAGCGGATTGCCAGACATGACAAGGCTCCTCACATATCGACTTTCGATGTATCGATTTTCGATACTATATCGCTTTTCGATATGATGCAAGGCCTTGGTGCGTATCACACTCGCCAAGACTGTAAAAAACGAACGCGCCACCGTAAATTAAAGGAATGCAACAAGATGGCCAGACCATACAGGGCTCATCCGGAACAGGAATAGGGAGCCCAAACACGACCGACGCACATCAGTCGGCTCCAATCTCTCAGCGCCGACCGCGCATGCTCGTCCCCGATGCCGCCCGCGGCTTTGCACTGCTCGGCATAGCAATCGCGAATATCGCAACTGCATGGCTTGTGGCTCCCACATCCATGTCCGCGTTCTTCTTCGGAGGAATCAGCGACGGCGCCACCGCCCTAGCGGATCAGATCGCAGTAGTCTTTGCTGCGGTGACCTCGCATAACCGAGGCCTCCCGATGTTCGCGACTCTTCTCGGCTTCGGCGTTGGACTCATCACTCTCAGCCTGAACAGGCGGGGTTTCACGGTCCGCCAATCTCGTCGCGTCCTGATTAAGCGCTACGCCTATCTAGCGCTTTTCGGAGTGATTCACACCGTCTTCCTCTTCTTCGGCGACGTGATGTTCCTCTACGGCATCTGCGGCATCGTTATCGCCCTGCTCATCGGATTCAGTGATCGCGCGCTCACAGTCCTTGCGTGGGTACCGCTGATTCTCTCCACCCTGTTCGGCCTCATCGGAGTCCTGCTACTGACCAACAACACCACCGCCGCGCCGGATAGTATCACCGCAGCCGGCGGCAGCACTCAAATTCCTAGCTATGCCGAGATGCTCGCAGCAAACCTCAAGGTTTTGGGAGTCGGCATAACAACACTGCCGGTGTCCATGTTCTTCTATTTTCCCGTGATGCTGCTCGGATTCGTCTGGGCCCGTAAGGGAGTGCTTGCCGACGTCAATGCGCACCGCACCCAGCTAAAGCTCTGGTTAGCGGTGGCAATTGTCATCTCCCTCGGAGTGGGGCTACCCTGGGGCCTGTCGGCAATTGACGTGCTTCCGTCGCAGTACGAAGAAGTATTGCTGTTTTTGAACACCTGCCTCGGCGCGTTTACCGGCCCCGGCATCCTCGCAGGACTGGCACTACTTCTAGAGCCAGTACAGCGGCGGATAAACGAAGGTGCTGCAGTACCAGCATGGATGACAGCAGTGGTGGCGCTGGGCAAGCGTTCAATGACTGGCTACCTACTCCAGTCCGTACTCTTCTTCATTTTGGTCTACCCGTTCATGCTTGGCATCCCACGTGGACTGGGTGCAGCCGCCCAAACCGGCATTGCGATTCTGGTCTGGCTGCTCACGCTAGCCATAGCATGGGCACTCGAGGTGCGCGGTCTAGCGGGGCCGTTTGAGAAGGTTCACCGACGCCTGTCCTACGGTCCGACAATGCGACCCGAGAAGTAACACGTTAAATAACATAGCCAAAAGTTGGCGCCGCACCCCTCAAATGCGGCGCCTTTGCTATGCCCTTAAGGTGTAGGAATGACCGAAATCGATGCAAGCGCTACCGCCAAGCGCCCGCGAATGCTGGTTCCCGACGTCGCACGCGGCTTAGCGCTGCTCGGCATCGCCATTGCCAACGTCGCAACTGCATGGCTGTTATTCGACAAGCCCACCCCCGCGTCCTTCTTCGGAGGCATTAATGGCGACAGCCTTGCCGACAAGATTGCTATTGTCTTCGCCGCCATCACAGCGCACAACCGAGGATTGCCAATGTTTGCGACTCTCCTCGGTTTCGGCATCGGTCTTATCTCACTAAGCCTCGCCAGACGTGAGTTTCCAATAATGAGGGCGCGAACGGTAATTGCGAAGCGATATGCATTCCTTGCACTGTTTGGCGCTACGCACTTGCTCTTTTTGTTCTCCGGCGACGTCATGTTTCTCTATGGAGTATGCGGAGTGGCCATTGCGGCTCTCATAGACCTCCAAGATCGTCAGCTCAGGGTCATATACTGGATTCCACTCGTCATTATTGCCCTGATAGGTTTGGTGTCCTTACTATTGCTAGGCCAGACCGCCAGTAGCACAACTAAGGATCCAGCTTCCCTGGGAGGGACCTCCGAGGCCGCTACATACTTATCGCTGCTTTGGACCAATTTGAAAGTCTTGTTTCTAGCTGTTGTCACGCTTCCCGTGTCGACTTTCTTCTACTTTCCAGTGATGTTGCTCGGTTTTGTATGGGCCCGTAAGGGAGTGCTTGCCGACGTCTCTTCCCATCGACCACTCTTAATTCGGTGGCTAGTAGTTGCTTTGGTGATTTCCTTCGGGGTTGGCTTACCGTGGGGCCTCGCCGCCATCGGTGTGTTGCCTCAGCAGTTTGAAGAGAGCTTCATGCTTGTTAACAGTTCAATCGGCGTTTTTACGGGGCCGGGTATTCTGGCGGGCCTCGCATTAGCTCTAGAACCCTTGCAGCGGCGTATCCACGCTGGGGCACCAATCCCACCATGGATGACCGCGATTGTGGCTCTGGGAAAACGTTCCATGACAGGTTATCTACTGCAATCAGTACTGTTTGCCATATTGGTCTACCCATTCATGTTGGACTTCCCACGAGGCCTCGGTACTGCGATCCAAACCGGTGTCGCATTCGCGGTCTGGCTAGTTACGCTCTTTATCGCGTGGGTGATGGAAGCCCGTGGAATGCAGGGGCCGTTCGAAAAGATGCATCGCCGCATCTCCTACGGGCCGACCATGCGCGCCGAACTCAAGCACTCGAAATAGCAAAACGAAAAGGGGTGGGGACTAAGTCTCGAGACTGCGCACCGAAGCCGGGTGCCCTGCCTCCATAGAGAAGAATTTGCCAGCATTTCGGTCGAAGTAACGTCAAAAAATCGACTACTTCAACCGAAATGCTGGTAAAAATACCGCGGTTTTTCTTACTTCCCCTTCCGGGTGGCCTTGACCACGCGCTTCGTAGTCCGCTTCACCGTCTTCTTCGCTGCCTTCTTAGTCGACTTTTTCGCCGTCTTCTTCGACGACTTCTTAGCGGCCTTCTTCGTACCGCCCTCGGCGGCCTCCTTGGCCCGTCGCTCGGAAAGGAGCTCGCAGGCGCGGGCGTCGGTAAGCGTCTCCGGTGTATCTCCCTTGCGCAGAGAGGCATTGGTGACGCCGTCGGTGACGTACGGGCCGAAGCGACCGTCCTTGACCGACATCGGGCGACCCGAGACATCGTTGTCACCCAGCTGCTTCAACGGCGGCTTCGCGGCGGCGCGCCCACGGCGCTTCGGCTCGGCGTAGATGCGGCGAGCCTCATCGAGGGTGACCGTGAAAATCTGCTCCTCGTTCGCTAGGGAGCGGGAATCGGAGCCCTTCTTCAGGTACGGGCCGTAGCGGCCGTTCTGGGCAGTGATGACCTCGTTATCGGTCGGATCGACACCGACTTCGCGGGGCAGGCTCATCAGCTTCAGAGCTTCCTCGAGGGTGACCGTCGACGGCTCCATGGAGGAAAACAGCGACGCGGTCTTCGGTTTGAGAGTCTCCTCGATGATCTCCGCGGTGCGCTTTTCCTTCTGCTTCGCGGCGGTCTTGGTCTCCCAATTCTTGGCACGCTTGCCCTCGGCGGCGCGCTGAGCGTCCTCCTCGGCGCGCTCGGCGGCGATAATCTCCTCGGCCTTCGCCACCACGCCCTCGCGCTCGGACTCGGTGACCAGCTCGGTGACGTACGGGCCGTAGCGGCCATCGCGGGCCACCACCATGCGCCCATTGTCCGGGTTGAGTCCCAGCTCACGGCCTCCCTGAGGCATGGCCAAAAGCTTCTCAGCCGCGGCCAAATCCAGCTCGTCGGGGGTCATGGCCTCCGGGATGTTGGCACGCTGAACATCATCCGAACCGTTCTCACCGGCCCCTGCGCGAGCGCGCTCCAGGTACGGCCCATAGCGTCCAACGCGAACCACGATCGGGTAACCGTCGGCATCGTCGAAGAGGTGCAGCGAGTTGACCTTGCGCGCATCGATCGATTCCAGGTTCACGTCGATGATGTTCTTCAGGCCGCCGTGCGTCGCAATGGCATCGGCGCCCTTGTGGCGGTGATCCTTGTCATCTCCGAAGTAGAAACCGGACAGCCACAGTGTGCGATCCTTGTTGCCGGCGGCGATATCGTCGAGCTCGTCTTCGAGCTCGGAGGTGAAGTCGTAGTTGACCAGGTCCGAAAACGCCTGCTCCATCAGGCCGACCACTGCGAACGCCACCCAAGAGGGCACCAGCGCATTTCCACGGGAGTACACGTAGCCACGGTCCTGGATCGTCTTGATGATCGACGCGTACGTCGACGGGCGACCAATGCCCAGGTCTTCCATCTTCTTCACCAGCGACGCTTCCGTGTAGCGCGCCGGAGGGTTCGTGGAGTGATCATCAGCGCTGAACTCGGTAGCAGTCAGGCCCTGGCCTTCAACCAGGTGCGGCAGGCGCTTCTCGGCATTGTCGGCGACCTTGCGACCGTCGGCAAGCGCAGAGACCTCAACGTAGGCCTTGAGGAAGCCCGGGAAGCGGATGGTGCGGCCGGTGGCAGAGAATTCGACCGCGTGGTCGGCGGTGGCGCCCGCGACGGTGACCTTCATGGAGGTGCCGCGCGCGTCGGCCATCTGGGAGGCGACAGTGCGCTGCCAGATCAGCTCATAGAGCTTGAACTCCTCCGCGTCCAGGGAACCGGCGAGCTGGCCCGGGGTGGCGAAGGTCTCGCCGGCCGGGCGGATTGCCTCGTGAGCCTCCTGCGAGTTCTTCACCTTGCGGGAGTACTGGCGCGGCGCGTCGGCGACGTACTCGGAGCCGTAGAGCTCCAGCGCCTGCTTGCGGGCGGCGTCGATACCGGAGGCAGACAGCGTCGTGGAGTCCGTACGCATGTAGGTAATGTGGCCGTTTTCGTACAGGCGCTGCGCCACGCGCATCGTACGCTCGGAGGTGAAGTGCAGCTTGCGGCCGGCTTCCTGCTGCAGGGTCGACGTCATAAACGGCGGGTAGGGGCGGCGCGTGTAGGGCTTCTCCTCCACCGACGCGACCGTCAGCTCACTGCCGACTAGATCCGCCGCGAGGGTCTCCGCGAGCTGCTTATCGACGACCCGAACCCCATCGTTCTTCTTCAGCAGGCCACGGTCGTTGAAGTCGCGGCCCTGGGCGACGCGGTCGCCGTCGACGCTGGTCAGCGTGGCGACAAACTGGTTCGGGTTGTTGGTGTCGCCGGCTGCGGCGCTGCCGCCGTTAAGGGTCGCCAACGTCGCGGCGACGTCCCAGTACTCTGCGGAGATGAACGCCATGCGCTCGCGCTCTCGCTCAACGATGACGCGGGTGGCGACGGACTGCACGCGGCCTGCGGACAGCCGCGGCATGACCTTCTTCCACAGAACTGGGGAGACCTCGTAGCCGTAGAGGCGGTCGAGGATGCGGCGCCCCTCCTGAGCGTCGACCAGGTTCTGGTCCAGCTCACGGGTGTTTTCAGCGGCCTCCAGGATGGACTGCTTGGTGATCTCGTGGAACACCATGCGGCGCACCGGCACCTTCGGCTTCAGGACTTCCAGCAGGTGCCACGCGATGGCCTCGCCCTCGCGGTCGGGGTCGGTTGCGAGGTAGAGCTCGTCGACCTGCTTCAGCTTCGTCTTGAGGTCCGAGACTTTCTTCTTCTTGTCCGCGGAGACGACGTAGAGCGGGGTGAAGCCGGAGTCGACGTTGACGCCGAGTCGCGCCCACGGTTCCTTTTTGTACTTCGCGGGCACGTCTGCGGCGCCACGGGGCAAATCGCGGATGTGGCCGACGGACGCCTCGACGATGTAGTCATCGCCGAGATACTTCTGGATCTTGCGAGCCTTCGTCGCCGACTCCACAATTACGAGGCGCTTGAGGCCATCTGAGTTGCCCATACGTGCTATCTACCTGCCACTTTGATTTGTGATCATTTTCGCGATCACCGCTTTCGGCTGCCGAAAACGGTGTCACCCAACGCTTTTCTCAAAAGAATATAAGGAATACCGTACACACAATCTAGTTGTGCGTGCGCCAAACGAGTCCATCGGGGGCGTGCACGGGCGTCGCGCATAGGTCCACGCCCAGCCCCAGAAAACGCGAAAGCGCTCCCCGACCACGGGCAAAACACGTGGGTTTGGAAGCGCAAATGTTCGAGTTCGGTCGCGGCGGCAGCATCGATGCGTCGCTGCACGCTCAGTGCGCACTTTCAGCGCACTCGCTGCGTCTTACAGCGGCTGAACGTTCAGAGCCTGCGGGCCCTTCTGGCCTTCGCCAATCTCGAACTCGACAGCCTGGTTTTCCTCGAGGGTCTTAAAACCGGTGCCCTGGATTTCGGAGTAGTGAACGAATACGTCGTTGCCACCGTCAGCTGGGGCGATGAACCCGAAGCCCTTCTCCGAGTTGAACCACTTCACAGTACCCTGTGCCATTACAAAACTTCCCAACTTCAGGATTGATAAAACATGCACCACCCCGCGGGGCGATACACTCAGGAAGTCTGCCACGTTTAACTTCGTGCCGTCTCCTTTGTCCTGTTCACCTTCACCCCCGCAGCAGGAGGCGCGGGCCGGGTGGGGTTGGGCGGTCGTCGGGAATCGGGCGCGGGGCGGGGCGGAAAGAGTGTGGAAGCGAGGTTGGTGCGCGTGGAGTCGTTCGGGCGGGAGCTGCTGGGGCCAATCATCAAGGCGCATCCGCGCGCGACGGTGACGCATATCGCCGATATGCCCGCGCGACCGGGCGTTACGGCACCGTGGCCGGAGTGGGTACCGGGGTGGCTGCGCGAGGAGCTGCTAAATCGCGGGGTGGAGAACCTGTGGACTCATCAGGCTGAGATTGCCAATATCGCACACGCGGGGAAGCACTGCGTGGTCGCGACGGGCACCGCGTCGGGCAAGTCGTTGGGGTATTTGCTGCCGGTACTGACCGCGTTGGACGCTACCCCCGACGCCTCGGCGCTGTACCTGTCGCCGACGAAGGCGCTCGGCGCGGATCAGTTGACTTCGGCGCGCGGGCTCGCCCCGGGTAGCCTCGCCTCCGGAATTTCGCTTTACGACGGCGACACTCCCCTGGACGCCCGGCGGGCCATCCGCGACCACGCACGCTGGGTGTTCACGAACCCGGATATGCTGCATGCTTCGATTCTGGGTAACCACACGCGTTGGACGCGCCTGCTGCGCCAGTTGCGCTTCATGGTGGTAGATGAGTGCCACGCCTACCGAGGTGTTTTCGGCGCGAACGTGTCCCAGATTTTGCGGCGACTGCTGCGGCTTTCGCGTGAGTACGGCGGATCCCCGACGGTGATTTTCGCCTCGGCGACGACGAATGATCCCGCGGACCAGGCGCGACGTCTCATCGGCGAACCGGTGGAGGCCGCCACCGAGGATGGCGCTCCCGTGGGCGAACGCACGATTGCGCTATGGGAGCCGGGGATGGTGCCGGATCTCGAGGGTGAAAACGGCGCACCGGTGCGCCGCCCGGCTCCGACGGAGGCCGCCGACATCATGTCCGAGCTGCTTCTCGACGGCGCCCGCACCCTGACTTTCACCCGCTCTCGGCGCAGTGCAGAGACGATTGCGCTGGGCGTTCGGGAGCGGTTGGAAAAGCGGGGGCGCATGGATGTCGGCAACCGCGTGGAGTCCTACCGCGCGGGCTATCTCGCGGAGGAGCGGCGCGAGATTGAGCGCATGCTCGACGACGGTTCCCTCCTCGGCGTTACCACCACCAATGCGCTGGAGCTGGGCATTGACGTCGGCGGTTTGGACGCCGTGGTGCAGGCCGGCTTCCCGGGCACTGTGGCGTCGTTTTGGCAGCAGGCCGGACGCGCGGGGCGCCGCGGGCAAGGTGCGCTGGTGGTGTTGGTGGCGCGCGACGACCCGATGGACACGTATCTGGTGCACAACCCGTCGGCGCTTTTGGGTCGCCCGGTAGAGAAGACCGTGTTCGACCCGACGAATCCCCACGTCGTGTGGTCGCACCTGTACTGCGCCGCGGTGGAAAAACCGCTGTCTGTGGCGCAGCTGGAGCGGTGGGGGACGCTGGCCGTAGCGGAGCAGATGGTCGATCAGGGCTGGCTGCGACTGCGACGCGGGGTCTTTTACCCCACCGACCGAGACGAGGGCCCCAGGATCTCCTCGGCGCACGAGCGTGTCAACGTTCGCGGCGGCGACGGCCAGGAGGTTGCGATTGTCGACCACACCGACGGCAGGATGCTCGGCACGATCGACCTGGGACGTGCGATGCAGCAGGTCCACGATGGTGCCGTTTACCTGCATCGTGGCGACTCCTATCTTGTCGATGCCCTGGACTTCAATGACCTGGTTGCTCTTGTGCATCCGGAGGAGCCTCCCTACTCCACTAGTTCTCGGATGGATACGACAATTCGGATTCTGGATATCGACGACATGCGCCACATCGGGCCGTTGCAGGTCGCGTCCTGCCAGGTGGAGGTGTTCCATCAGGTGACCTCCTATCTGCGCCGCCGCGATAACGGCGAGATTCTTGACAGCGTCGACCTGGACTATCCTCCGCAGCGCCTGGTCACCCGCGCTGTGGCCTACACCATGACTGAATCCACGCTGCGCTCCTGGGACGTTCCTGCCGACGTCGCCCCCGGCGCCCTCCACGCAGCCGAGCACGCGGCAATTGGCATGCTGCCGCTCATCGCCACCTGCGACCGCTGGGACATCGGCGGCGTATCCACCGTGTTACATGAGGACACGCAGCAGCCGACCGTGTTCGTCTACGACGGCCACCCGGGTGGGGCGGGCTTCGCCGACCGCGGCTTCGAGGCCTTCGAACAGTGGATTCGCGCCACCCTTGACGCCGTCATGGCGTGCGAGTGCGAGTCCGGCTGCCCGTCCTGCATCCAGTCCCCGAAGTGCGGAAACGGCAACGAACCGCTGGATAAGAACGGCGCGATCAAGGTGCTAACTGGTATCGTCCAAGCCTTCCGCGGGGCCGGCCCTGGCCGTTGACCTCCTTCCCGACCGCTCTACTGTTACCTGCACGTCCTCGCCGAGGCGGTCGCAGCTGACGATTGCCGCGTGATTGGCCCTGGCGATCCGGCCTGCCGAATCGCATGCCCGGTCACCCTCCTGGGCTGCGATGGCCCCGGCGACAGCGGACAAGTCCGCCGCCACCGCGGCTTGACGCACAACGATGAGGTTCTTCCCGGCGAGCACCCCGACCAGCATCAGGCCGACGATCGCAGCAATGAGCAGCGCGGCGAGCACCGTCGTGGCGCCGGTTTCGTCGCGCCACAGCGCCGATGCGCGGGCTGTGCCCCTGCGAGGCGACGTCATCATTCGGCCACCGCCTTCTCGTTGAGCGCCACGGCGCGAGCCTCCAAGGGGAACGGGCCCACCGTGCCGGTTACCGTCACTTCAACCGTGGAGGAGCCGTCGTTGATGGTGACCGCACCCTGGAGCCCGTCTTGGAGTTTCGCGACAGTTTCTGCATCGCCCCGCGCATGCGCCCTCGCGATGACGCCTGCGGCGTCGGTAAGCCCGAGGTACATGGCAACGGCGACGAGGCCGGTAAGGGCGCTCATCATCACGGTGACAATCGCCGCGATTCCAAAGGCCGTTTCCACGGTGGCTTGTCCGTCTTCGCCGGTGAGGATGTCAACCAGGGCGTCGGTAAGCGCGTCAGCGGGAGCATCGGCGGAAGCGTCGGCGCGCGCAGGGCGAATGCGGCTAGACATCGGTGTTGAGCGCCCTTTCGATAATTCCAGTGAGCGCCTCAGTGATGTCTCCACCGGTGACGACCGTGTAGAGCAGTGCACCAAAGGCCGCGGCAGCGATAGTCCCCAAGGCATATTCGACGGTACTCATACCGGATTCGTCCTTGACCAGCGCGTTCAAGCGCTCACGCAAGTACTTCTTCGTTAGGGCAACTGGGTCGGTGGCGTTGAAGTTGAAGGGATTCATTTTTGCTTACTCCTTTTCGAAGTTCGACGAGATTTCTTGTGGTTTGGCATCGGCTGTTTCTGCGCCGTGTCTTTCATGCCGTATCTTTCGCGCCGCCCCCGCAGCGCTGTATCTGCTGCGCTGAGGTGTCTGTGGCAAGGCGGCGCTCGGGCCTGCGCATCGCGTCCATGTGTTCCGGCTATCCCCGGCGGTGAGTAAGTCATGGCCACGGCACCATTTCTGCGAACATGCTCCCGGCCAACCCCACAATTGTCGGGACCAGCCCCAGCACGACGAATGCCGGCAGGAAGCACAACGCCAGAGGCCCGGCAATCAGAACTCCTGCCCGCTCCGCAGTGGCGTCCGCGGCATCGCCGGCCCGGGCTCGATAGGTCTGCGCCACCTCGTCGAGCCCGAGGGCAAGGGCGGTTCCGGATTCCTCTGCACGTTGCCCGGCGCGGGCCAGGTCCTGAAAGACCGGCACTTCCGCCAACGCTCCCCATGGTGACCGCGCGCCCACAGCGATCCGCGCGGAGCAATGCTCCAGATTGCTTCCCAAGTACGGCGGGACACTCAGCGCCGCCGCCCGCAGCGCCATCGCAGTGGGCAGCCCGGTGCGCAAGCAGGCTCCTAGGATGTCCAGGACCGCCGCGGCATCGAGAAGCTCCGACGCCTTTAGTGGGCGCACGCCCATCATTGGTTGCAGCATCTTTTTTAATCGATCTGACCACTCTTTTTGAGCTATCCATATTCCAAATTTCCACCGTGCCACGCGCGTCTTCCCCGACGCCCGTCCCGGTTCTCTACCCAGCACTTTCTCCGGCTCTCGTGCTGGCGCTCCCCCTGCCCGGAACACCTCTGGCATCCGCCGCACTGCCGGCGAGGAGACAGGCAAGAACAGGTACGCAGCTATCAGCAACAATCCGTACGTCATGAGCCCGACTCCGCCCTATCGATAATCGCCACCGACCACTCGATTCCGGCGCACACCAGCCCCACGCCAGCCACCAGCACACCCCCGCCCAGCACCGAGCCTGTAAAGAACTCGAATGGCTGCGCCCCAAACGCCTGCCCCATCACCAGACCGAATACCGGCAGCCCCGCCAGGATTGCAATGGTCATCCGCGGCCCGGCGAGCGCCGCAGCTGTCTGGCTCCGATGCGCCCTTCGCGCCTCTACATCACCCCGTACGCATTCCAGCAGCCCGGCGAGGCTCAGCCCGTGCCGCTGCGCAACGCCCCACACCCGCGCCACCGGAGCTACCGCAGCCGATGACGCCTCCGAACCCGGCAACACCTTGCCCCGCTTGCCGACGCCCCCTTCACCCGCACCTTCCGCAGCCTCCCAGGGGTCTGCGAAGTGGGCTCGTCGCGCCGCGGACCTCAGCGCCTCGGCAACCCGGCTAACGCCGGACTTTGCGTTTTCCCCACCTCTACCGCCCAGTTCCCGAGCGGCTCCGGTCAACGCTGCGGCGGCGTCGGCACCCGCGCGCAGCTGGGCGATGAGGGTTTCCAAGCTGCGGGACAGGTCTTCTTCATCCCGCGACGCGGCCCGCCTGACCGCGCCCGACTCGAGCACCTTCTGTGCACTCCGACCAAGCAGTGCGCCCGCGATCGCCCCGGGAACCCCGGCGAACCAGAACAACGCAACTCCAGGCGCTGCTACCGGCAACCATTTCCGCGCTACGTCATGCGCTTGACGCTCCCGGAGAATCCGGCCCAAACGAGTGCTCCCAAATACGCCCCTGCCTTCAGTCGAACCTCGTCGAGGACGAACCGCGATGGCTCGTATTCGCGCCCGGGCGCTGTCTGCCGGCCAGACCAGGATAAATACGCCAATCAGGCCAATTATTACCGCCAAAGTATTGGCGCTCAGCGAGAACGTTGTCCCCATTTCCCCTCCCCTTCACAGATCCTTATCCGCGAAGTAAGTCCTGCAACAACGGCCAGCCTTCTCCGGCGCCGCCCTCGACCGACCAGGCAGTCACGATCCGTGGGGGAACTCCCACGATCACGCCGATCTCAGCGAGCCGACGCACGCCTGAGCTGCGCTGCACCACCAGCACGACCTGGACCGCCGATGCCAACTGCGAATGCAGAGCCTCACGGTCCAACCCGCCAATCAGCCCCAGAGCCTCGAAACGCGCGACCACGTCACCCGCCCTGTTGGCGTGAATCGTGCCCGCCCCACCCCTGTGCCCCGTGTTTAAGGCAGCCAGCAAATCGACCACCTCGCCTCCACGAATCTCTCCGACCACGATGCGATCAGGCCGCATGCGCAGCGCTTGGCGCACCAGCTCCTGCTGGCCGATTGCGCCCGCTCCCTCCAAATTCGCGGCACGCGTCACCAGCTTCACAACATGCGGATGCTCCGGCTCCAACTCCGGAGTGTCCTCAATGCAGAGAATTCTCTGCTCCTCGGGCACCTGCGACAGCATCGCCGCCAGCAGAGTCGTCTTCCCAGCTCCCGTCCCTCCCGCGACGATGAAGGACAACTGAGCGCGCACGATATCCGCAAGCACCGCATGAACCTCAGCTGGAAAAAGCCCGGCGCGCTCGAGATCTTCCAACCCTCGCCGTGCTGGCCTGAGCACCCGGAGACTAATCTGCGTCCCCGTCCCAGAAGGCGGCGATAACACCGCATGTACGCGCACGCCACGACCGGCAATACCGCCGGGGATATGACCATCCGCCCAGGGCTGGGCGTCGTCAAGCCTGCGGCCACAGCGTCCCGCGAGACGAACCGCAAGCGAGCGGACCTCCTCCTCACCGGAGAATACGACGTCCGTAAGCGCAAGTCCCTCTCCTCGGTCGACCCAGACCCTGTCGGGAGCGGCGACCAGCACATCGCTGACGCCGGCGCCGCGCAGGAGCCGATCGAGGATGCCGGCGCCTACCGATTCCTCGCGCACGCGGCGCAGAAGATCGAGCATGCGAACGTCGGACACCACTCCCGCCGTTTCCTGGCGAACGATACTTGCGATGTCGCTGTGCGTTTGTCCCTCGGGTAGGTCGGCGAGCTTGGCGCGGACCCGCTCGAGTAGCGCGTTGTCATCCATATGCCCGCAGTCCCCCATTGTCCGCGATGTTTGCCCTGCTCAGAAGGTCTTCCATGCAGCGCGCAATCCTGCTGACGCTGCCACCGCCTAGGCCTCCCACATCGATGTCGCGGCCGAGGCTCTTGAGATACTCAACCTCGCCGACGATCGGGACATTCAGCGCGAACTCGACTTCCTCGGCGGAAATATCGCGATGCCGTGTCTGCCTGACCGCGGCGACTGGCGCCAGCCCCGTCTCCTCGCACTGCTCTGCAAGGCGCCCGGCCGCAGCGATTCCCCGCACCGAGGTCGGCACCACAATCACAAAGTCATCCGCAATCGGCCCCACCGAGCACATCCACTCCGCACCGCGGGGAACATCAACCACGACCGCAATCTCGGCCGCAATGAGACTCTTCACCGTCTCTAAGACCTGCGCAGGCCCCGGCCGAGAAGCCCCAGATAGACCTCGCGCCCGCGACGAAGTCAGCACCTTCAGCAAGGGGGAACTTGGGGCCGCGGGCAACGCCTCGAACAGTGCCGCGCCATCCAGCCGCCCCTCCCCGACCGCAAAGTCCTGCCACCGCAGCCCCTCCGCCGACTCCATCCCGAGAAGCAAATCCGCACCTCCCGAAAACTCGTCCGCATCCACAAGGCACGTCCGACCATCCCGCGACAGTACCTGCGCCACCGCCGCGGCCAGCACCGACGCCCCAGCCCCGCCCACCGCGGGCGTGAGGGCAGCGCAGTATCCGTTTCGCTTGCCGACGCCACCAACCACCGCTGCGGGAGACTCTTCCCGGCCTGAGTAATCCGGCGACTCGAGACCCTCCTCCCAGCGCCCGAGGGCTTGGATGACCTCCAGATTGTCGGCCGGCAACCGCACACTGAAGTCTGGGCGCAGCCGTTGCTGCAGCTGCGGGTCTTCCTCTTGCAAATCCGCACGCACCAGGAACATCGCGCCGGAGGAGGCGAGGTCGCCCTCTAAAAGACGCGCCGCGGCGAGATCGACGAAAACTGCTGGTGCCCTACGCCACAGGGCCGACCCCGGGCGGGCCCTCGACGATGCATTGGTCGCACTGGCGTGAATACTCGGCCGCCCCGCCGCCGCGACGATCAGAGAGACCTCATCCGCCAGCGACGCATCCTCACACGCAATGACGACGGGCGCCTGCGATGACGTTGTGTTGTGGGGTGCGATGTGGTGCGCGGTGCGTGCGGGACTGTTCTGGAAGTGCTCGATTGCCATGGCCCACACTGTGCCTCATCGACCGGATTGAATCGCCCGAAAAAGGCCTCTCCCGAACCGTGCCTGTGGATACTTTTTCAAGTGTGGATAACGCCACACGCTGCGTTTATGTCCGCAAATCCAACTTATTGGCGCTTCTCAGCCGCCCATCGGCACATACCGCCCGCTTATTGCCGATTCTCACTCACTTGTTGGCGCGGTGTGCCTCCACTAATGACGCATTGAGCACTTGTTGGCGTGATATTCACTTGTTGGCGCGGCGGCGTCAGGTGGTCAATGCACCACCTTCGTCTCCAAGCATCCTAGTCAACACCTCCACCGGCGTATACCCATCCAAAACCATCCGCGCCCTGGTATTGAGCTCATACTCCATATCCCGAATTTCCCGATCAGTCACTACCGAAAAATCAGTCCCCTTCGGGAAATACTCCCGAATACTCCGATTGATGTTTTCATTACTGCCGCGCTGCCACGGCGCATGCGGATCACAGAAAAACACCTGGCACCCCGTCGCCACCGTAAACTCCGCATGCAACGCCATCTCCACACCGCGATCCCATGTGAGAGTTTTACGGATATCCTCCGGCAACTGCCCAATCATCTCGACGAGGGCATCAGTGCAACTACGACTGGTGTGATTATCAGCCAAACGACGCACCATCACATACCTACTAGTGCGCTCAACCAAGGTAATCAACGCGCTTTTGCCACCTGAGCCGATAATTAAATCCCCCTCCCAATGCCCAGGTACCGCACGGTCAGCTGCTTCAGCCGGGCGATTGACTAGAAACGCATCACCGATAAAGGAGCGACTACGCCCCACTCGGCCACACCCCACGTAACCGGGACTGTGGGATACGGCGGTTACGCCCTGAGCGTAGAGCTTTTTCTACCTTTAATTCCTGACGAAGGCTGCCTTGACCCTGCACATACAAGGCCTGGTAAATACTCTCAGCACTAATTGTCATGGTGGCATCTTCCGGGTAAGCAGCGCGCAGGCGCTTGGACACCAACGCTGGTGAGTGCCATGGTATCCGCCCTGTCCGTGGTGTCGACAACAATCGAACAACCTCGGTGCGCAACGCGTGGTTGGCGACGAGCTTTGGTGTTTTCGGTCGCGCACGACGCCGGTGGGCTAGCTCATGGGCTGCAGCCGGATCGTAGACCCCGTCAGGTCGACGACCACGGTGTAGTTCCCGGGAAATCGTCTGCCGTGCCCGCCCGAGTACCCGCCCGATCTGGGCTGCTGAGAAGTCAAAAACGGTATGCATCATGCCGATAGCGATGCGTTCTTCCAGGCTTAGCCGCATGCCACGGCCGACGACCTGGTCAGACGGGTGGGCAAGAAGGCGCATATCGCAGCGGGAAATATCCGGTTTCCTGGTTCTACGTGCTGTAGGAGGTGGGGTCATAGGAAAATTTTTAGCCCACCAGCGTCGAGCAAAGTGCTGGCCTGCATGGCCGAGTCCGCTGCTGATGTAAAACAGTGGCCAGTGATGACCTTCGGCCAGGCGGAAACAGATCTCCAGCGCGTCGCCACGTGCGCCGGCAGGCAGCATCACTCCAGGTGTGATGCCAGCAGTAGTCGCCCATCGGGCAACGGTCTGTGCGCTCAGGCCGTGGTGTCGTGCAATAGCGGCCACTGTCATACGGCGTGCACGGATATCGGCGAGTACAGCGTTGCGCAAGCGTTGGGAAGAGGTTTTAGTCACCTGAACTGCTCCTTTGGAGTTGATTGTTCAGGTGGTGCATTGACCGTTAGACGCTACCCGCGCTATAGCGCGCCAACATCATGATCCCGCGCCAACAAGTGGCGAGGACGGCACAGCAATTACCCAAAAGCCCGATAGCGCTACGTAAGTGGGCATTAATCGGCGCAAATGATTACAAAAGCGCAGGCAACAGCACAAATAGACGATGCCCTGCGCCGGGGGGGATTGGCGCAGGGCATCTTACCGGCTCGGGGGGGGGATTGAGCCGGGGCGGCCTCGCAGTCTGTAAACAGAAGGGGCCTGCCAGTTCCAAGTATTACATATCCTTCGAAAACTGCAAACAACAATCGGACGAAAACTTTCGAACCCCGCCACACGCCCCGCTACGGACCCCGCCACTCGCCCAACATCACCAAACCCCACCTACACCTATTGACACACGGGTATGATTATCCACCATGAGCAACAGCCCGGAAGCGCGTACCTTCTCACACCCGACCGCGCCAACCCGCGCTGCCGCCTTCTTTGACCTGGACAAAACCATCATCGCCCGTAGCTCGGCGTACGCCTTCAACAGGCGTTTCCTCGAGATGGGCCTAATCTCGCCCACCACCATGATGCAACTGGCATTCAGCCACGCAATGTACATGTCTCAGGGCCACGATGATGACCAGATGGAGTCCGCCCGCGAGCAGCTTTCCGCCATGGTCGCAGGTCACAAAGCCGATGAACTGCGCAAAGTCGCGACCGAGTCCCTCGAGACTTCCATCACCCCGTACATTTACGCCGAGGCACTCGAGCTCATTCGCAAGCACCAGCGGCAGGGTCAAAGGGTCTACATAGTGTCTGCGTCGGCACGCGAAGTGGTCGAGCCGATTGCGGAGCTGCTTGGGGTAGACCACGTGGTCGCCACAGATCTGGAGAAGAAAGACGGCGTCTTTACCGGCGGCGTCACGTTCTTCTGCCGCGGCGAGAACAAGGCCATCAAGGTTCGCGAGATCGCCGAGGAATACGGCCACGACCTGGACCTCTGCTTCGCTTACTCGGACTCTATTACCGACGAGCCGATGCTCGCCGAGGTCGGCCACCCGCTGGTCGTCAACCCGGATAAAGCCCTCCGCAAGCTGGCCGTCGAGCGCGGCTGGCCCGTGCGCCAATTCCGCAACCCTGTGCCTCTCCTGCGTGCCCCCTCGAAGCGCACCGCCGCAGTCACGGCGGCCGCATCAGCGCTGGCAGTGGGTGTGGGCGCGAGCATCTTCGCCCTACGCCGCCCGCAAGACCGCCCTCAGAAGTAGCCCCCCCCCCGCTCCGCGCACAGCCAGTTCGCTTAGTTCGCTTGCCGACGCCCCTCCACGCCGTCGGCCCTCATTTTTCCTAGACCGCGTCGGCAATGCCGCGCGCCTCGACGGCGCCGGCCTTGAGCCCCTCCAGATGTAGGAGAATCCACTTTCGCAGGCCCTCCGGCGTGGCAGAGGCGAATCCTGCGGCGGCCTCGAAGTACTCGTCGCGGTGACGGGTCCAGTACACCTCCGGAACCGACAGGCCACGTGGATCCAGTCCCGTCGACACCGCGACCAGGCGCGACGCGGCGCGCGCGATGATGCCATTGTTGTACTCGAACGGGCGCATGGTCAACAGCTCGCCGTGCACGACCGCAGAGAGAACGCCCGCGTGGACATCCGTGCGACCGGTGATGAAATCGCCCAGGATGTGCAGGCGCTGCTCCTTCATCGCGGAGGAGAGCTTATCGTCGCCAACCGGGCGACCGGCCTTCATACGGGCCTCCGAGCCGTCCTCGGTCTCGCCCGCCGGGGAGGCATTCAGGGCGAACTTTGCCAGCACCTGCTGCGGGGCCCGCTGCCAAACGCGCGCGGTCTCGCCGATGGCCTCCGGAGAAATTGTGTCGGCCACCCGCAGCGCGGCAGCGAGGATGGGGTCGGTGACGTTGCCGTCGGCAGGCAGGGCGCGCTCGCCGCCCTCGAGCCAGGCAGAGGCGCGGGCGCCGCGCAGCACGGACTCGGAACCGGTGACGTTGTGCTTGCGCAGGTTCGCCTTGTGACGGTGCACAGCCTGAATCGACTTAGCAGCGACAACCGCGGCGTGCGCGACGCCGTCGAGGTTCCACAGCGGCGCCAGCGGATCGGCCGGGTCTAGCGCCGGAATGGACTCAGTCTGCTCGGTCTGCCCCTGCCCCTGGGCCCGCTTCGCCGCAGCCTCGCGCTCGGCGCGCTTCTTGGCGGACACGGAACTGACGCCGAGGCTCATACCCGCGAGCCCGCGACCCGAACCGCCGGCACCGCCGGGCAGTCCGCTGCGTGAAGCGGGCGTCGGCAAGCCTGCGGAGGAGGGAGCATCTGGGGTTCCTGGCTGATTTTCCATGCCCTTCACCCTAATTCCCCGGCCAGGCGAGTTGGTACTTATCCCACAATTTTTTCTTTTGTAACTCGCGCGCGCGAAGTAGATAGGTAGTATTGCAGGTTGTAAGAAGATTCTTAGGTTCCGACCCCGCGGCAAATTTGATGCTGCGTCAACGCTAAACTAGGTTGAAGCAGTTGGAAACTAAGCCAATAAAATTATTTTCAAATCATCTCCGTAGGAGGAAGTACACGTGAGCAACGACGATACGAAGGGTCTTTTCACCGACGGCACCGAGCCGCGTGTTACCGCCATCCCGCTGAGCGATGTTGACTCGAACGCTTCGGGTGATGCCAGCATCGGCCAGCTCGTTTCCAACGCTTCCTCTCAGATTTCCTCGCTGGTCCGCTCTGAGATTGAGCTGGCTAAGGCAGAGATTGCTGGTGAGGCTAAGAAGGGCGCCATCGGCGGCGGCTTCTTCGCAGTGGCCGGCGTGGTTGCGCTGTACTCTTCGTTCTTCTTTTTCTTCTTCCTGGGCGAGCTGCTCTCGGTCTGGCTGCCGCGTTGGGCCGCTTTCCTGATCGTCTTCGTCCTGATGCTGGTCATCGCCGGCATCGCAGCACTGGTTGGTCTGAAGAAGGTCAAGTCGATCCGCAAGCCTGAGAAGACCATCGAGTCGGTCCAGGACCTCAAGACTGTGGTCAAGAAGCCGGGCGTCCGCGCTTCCGCTGGCACCCACAACAACGGCCTCTACACCTAGTGCCTTCGCGCCGCAGCCATCGCGGCACGCGGCGCACACCTCGGGCGGGTTCCTCTCAATGAGGGCCCGCCTTTTGTTTTCCCTAACGAGTCCCCCGACCGGCCTACCGCACTGCGGGACGTTTTCCAGGCAAAGTAGTAATCATGACCTCCCACAGCGACCAACTCGACGGCCCCTGGCGCCACCGCATGGTCCATGTCCACGGACAGCGGCTCCATGTCGCGGAGTGTGGCACCGCCGCCGACCCCCTGGTCCTGCTCCTGCACGGCTCCACTGGCGGGTGGTTCGAGTGGTCCGAGGTACTCCCCCTGCTTTCCGACGCCCCCATTCACGCCGTTGCGGTGTCATTGCGAGGGTACGGGCAATCCGACAGAACCCCGCGCGGCTACGATCCCGAAGTAGCGGCAGAGGATATTGCCGGACTTATTCGGGCGCTGGGCCACTCGACGGCGCTGCTGGTCGGGCAGGGTTTCGGCACCTGGATCGCGTGGACGCTGGCGGCCCGAACCCCCGACCTGTGCAGCGGTATTGTCGGCTGCGGGTCGACACACCCGCAGGTGTGGCTGTCTAAGTTGATGAGCCCATGGTCGGAGGCTTTTCGCACCGCGCTTGCGCCCACAGTGGGGCGTTCCTGGTGGCGCTCGCGGCCGCGAGTTCCTGCGGGCTTGAAGCGGTTTGGGCCCAAGCGCGGACAGACCCCGTCGCAGCAGGACCTGACCATCGAGAAAATTGTGAAGGAGTCGTTGGCCTCTACGGCACCCGGCTTCGCCAACAGTGAAGCAGGCGCCCGCATGGCTGACCTCATGCGGGATAGCCTGCGGGCAGGCGCCCTGCGGCCGGCGACTGCGCACATCGACTGGTGGACGAAGCCGAAGCCCGGCAGCTTTAGGCGCTGGATTAAGGCCGTGGAAAAGCCCCTACACGACAGGACTCGCACCGTTTTGCTGGTGGGTGATTCCGACAGGAAAACCCCGGTCGAACTGGTGAGAGAGAGCATGACGAGGGGCGTCACCGGGGGCGGAAATTCCGAGGTCATCGTCGTCGAAGGTGCCGGGCACTACCTGCCGCTGGAGGCGCCAAAAGCTGTGGCCGAAGCCGTGTGCGAGCGCCTGCACTGGCTGCCGCGCTACTAACCGCGGCACCCGACCATCCCTGCGCCATAGTCCCCGAGCCACTCCACATCCCTCGGCCTACCCTGCGACGCACTCCTGTGTGCTGACCTGCTGGAACTCGTTAGCCGCGGCGTCGATATGCGCCTGGACCTCTTCGTGGGTCAGGGCGTAGCCGGTCTGGTCGTTGTTGACGCCGGCGCCGAACACCAGGCCCAGCACCTGTCCCTCCGGCGTGATCAGGGGGCCGCCCGAGTTGCCGTGGCGCACGTCGGACTTCAGTACGTAGGAGCGGCGCTCGTGGCGCAGCTTCGAGTAGATGTCGGGACCGCGGATGATGATGTTCTCATCGACGCGGGCCGGGGTCGCCGTGAACGGGCCGGACTCCGGGAATCCCAGGACAACAGCGCCATCACCGGGCAGGGCGTCCCTTCCCGCCCACTGGACCGGCGCCAGGGGTAGGTCGGTGGTGCGCAGCAGGGCGACGTCGTCAAGCGGATCGTAATGGACGACGTTGGCGTCGGCCATGCCCACGACCGTTTCCAGGCGGACGGTGCTCGCGCCCGCCACCACGTGCGCGTTGGTGACGATCAGATCCGGGGCGACCACGAAACCGGTGCCCTGGAGCAACCGTTCGCACTGCGGGGCCTCCCCCATAACGCGAACAATCGACGGACGAATACCGTCGACAACCTCCTGCGATACAACGTTCGGGTCTGCAGGTGTGTCGGGCAGGTTCTGCTGATGGCCGAACGGCAACGCGATGGCGGGCATGCCGTCGTTGCGGAGCTGGCGCATGATATTGCCCAGAGCGCCCGACCACTGCTGCGGCGCGACCTGGTCAATCAGGCTGAGCCCCTTCGACTCACGAACCAGGTTGCCAAAATGCCCCGGCACCGCGGTGGCCAGTGGGATTGCAATCAACCACACGATCAGCAACGCTGCCACGGTCTGGAAAACCGCGCCGAGACCCGAATCCAGGCCGACTGCCAGCGGCGAGCGAATCACGTTGCGCAGCGACTGCCCCGCGATCGCGCCGACTGCGTGGCCAATCCCGGCGAGAATCACCACTATGCCGAGACCAGCAATAACTTTCAGCCCCTGCGACTCGACCTGATCCATCGCGAACGGCGCCAGCGAGACACCCACGAACAGCCCCGCGACGATACCGAGAATCGCCAATACAGAGGCAACAAGCCCTTGCCTCCAGCCCACGAATAGGGAAAGTATGAAAATGCCAATCAGGATGGCATCGAAAAGACCGAAACTAATCTCTGGCATCATCGCGCCGCTCCCTTCAACACCGAGAGGTTCTCCCCGTTTGCGGACTTCGCCAAAACTGTAATGAGGTCCTGAACATGGTTATTATCCCAGCCCTCGGCCCAGCCCGCGGCATCGAGAAGATAGGACAGCACGCCGCCTGTGAACCCCCACACCACAAAATCGCCGATGCGGAACCCCGGACCCATCCACCCAGAATAGCCCAGCATCATGCGGTTTTCCGGGTCCACCAGGTGGCTGATGGGGACATTGAGCACGGACTCGGTCTCCGCGGGGTCGACGGCCTGCAGCTCATGAGGGTCGTTCCAATACGCCAGCACCGGGTGCACCGCGAAACCGGTACGCGAAATATCGATCGGGTTCATCACCTGCAGCGGCGTCACGGAGTCGCGGTTTAGGCCAGTCTCCTCCTCTGCCTCCCGCAGAGCGGTATCGATCGCATCGCGATCGCCCGGATCGACGCGGCCGCCGGGGAAGGACATCTGGCCCGCGTGCGAGCGCAGTGTCGTCGCCCTGTGAGTGAGCACCACTGAGGCGTCATCCGGGCGCTGCTCCGCCTGCGCATTGCCGCTGAGCAGCACCAACACGGCCGACATCGCCGGGTCAGACAGCGGTTCCCTCTGCGTCGAGGCGGCCTGGTGCATCTCCTTGCGCAGCCCGCGCAGCCGGTTGTCCTCCGACACTGGTACCCGCCCGCCGACAAACTGCGGCAGGCTCGTCTGCAGCCATTCGGGGACTATCAGCCCCGACTCCGATGCACCACTCATCTGGCCTCCATTCACGACAATGCGCCCCTCACCGTATCCGTAATCTCCTTTGCCGACGTGAATTCGCCCGGATGCATCCTCGCGACCGAGCCATCCGGGTTAAAAATCACTGAGATTGGCACAACCCGAGGCAGGTTCAACGCAGACCCCACGACATCGACAGTGTCGGAGTAAGTCTCCAGGTCGACGCCAATTTCGGACAGGAAGTTGCGCCCCCGCTGCTCCTCCCGCGCCGCGTGCACCGTCACCACCTGCACGTCCGGATTGTCCTTCGACCACTTCTCAATCAGCGGCAGCTCCTGACGGCACGGGGCACAGTTCCACGCCCACACATTCACGACAGTCGGCTTGCCGACGACCACACGCCCCACATCAACCCCCTCCACCGGGGCACTAGCGCCGTCCCCGGATGATTCTGAGGCGAAGAGGTGCGGAAGCTTGACGCCATCCAGAGAACCGCTGCCGGCGACCGCCGCAATCTCGTCCGCCGTCATCGCCGACGACGGCTGTTCCTCCTGCACCGACTGGGAGGCGGCGGCGTCCGAGGCGTTGTCAAGCGGGCCGGAGGTGCGCGACAGGGCGAAGGCCACGAGCCCCACAACACAAACAACCGCGATGCCCAGCGCAATCAGGGAGGCAGAACGGTTCAGGTCCGGGCCCTCGCGCCCGGAATCTTCGCTTTGCGTGCTGTGCTGATCAACCACGACTGCCCTCCGCTTCATCCGAATTATTGCCACTGTAATCCTCATTGAGGCCCGCGAGGTGCAGGAGCCACTCGCGATCGTCGGACTTGACCAGCTTCTCCGCGGTCTCGGGCTCCGCCGGGCCCGCCAAACCGTAGGACGGGCAATCCGCGGCGAGGAAACAGGCCCCGCACGCAGCACGTCGCGAATGACACACTCGCCGCCCGTGGAAGATCAGGCGATGCGAAAACCACGTCCACTCCGCGCGCGGGAGCACCTCCATCATCTCCTTCTCGACACGGACCGGGTCCTCCTGCTCCGTTAGCCCCATGCGGCGCACCAGGCGCCCAAAATGCGTATCGACCGTCAGTCCCGGCACCCCAAAAGCGTTTCCGAGCACCACATTCGCCGTTTTCCGGCCGACCCCGGGGAGTTTCACCAGATCCTCCAGCGAGCCCGGAACCTCCCCGCCGTGTTCCTCCACCACACCGCGGGCGAAGCCGATAATGTTCGCCGCCTTGTTGCGGTAAAAACCGGTTGGGCGCACGAGCTCTTCGACCTCAATCTGGTTCGCCCCCGCAAGGTCCGCCGGTGTCGGGTACTTCGCGAACAACGCCGGCGTCGTCATATTTACCCGCGCATCCGTGCACTGCGCCGACAAAATTGTGGCCACCGCGAGCTCATACGGATTACGAAAGTCCAGCTCACAGTGCGCGTTTGGGTACGCCATCGCCAGCGTGCGATTAATCCTCCGCGCCCTGCGCACCATCCCCGTGCGCGTCTCTTTTCCCTTCAACGCCGGGTGAGTGCCGACACGCCGACGCTTCCTCGAGGTCACCGACCCCTGCGGCTTAGTTGGCTGCGGCTTGTTCCCAACGTCAGGATTACCGGCCGGATTGCCGGTGCTGGAGCTCACGGGCGAAGTCATATGGGTAGCTTAACCGCACGGGCGGACCGAACAGCGTTACCGACCGCGAGCTAGCAAAATCGCACGTCCGAGAAGTGGCGAAATTTTTAATCACATTCGCCGTTCGAAGGCGGCCGCTTTTTTGATACAGTGGGATTCATCACACAATGGTGGCGACTTCATCACTAGTTGGATACCGCTCGCTTCGGCGGCGGGACCTCTTACTAGGCGGGTACTCGTTTCCCTTTCGATTCCCGCGGAGGAAATGCCCAGTGTCGCAAATGAGCATTGATCGTCGCCAATGGAGGTACACCGAGGTATTCAGCCTGAGTACCGCGGTTTCATGTTGAGTGCCACGATTGCCGGCCCAATGCAAAAAGAGTTTGCATGAGCCCGAGACAGGAGAAAGAACTGTGGATGACGTGAAGGAGATTCTCTCCCGCGCAGGCGTATTTCAGGGAGTCGACCAGGCCGCCGTTCAGGAGCTGCTAGGGGACCTGGAAACGGTGCGCTTCCCACGCGGAACCACCATCTTCAACGAAGGCGAGCCGGGCGACCGCCTCTACATCATCATCGAGGGCAAGGTGAAGCTGGCTCGCCACTCCGTCGACGGGCGTGAAAACCTGCTGACCATCATGGGCCCGTCAGACATGTTCGGCGAGCTGTCCATCTTCGATCCGGGCCCGCGCACTTCTTCTGCAATCTGCGTTACCGAGGTTTCGGCGGCCTCCATGAGCGCGGATCAGCTGCAGACGTGGGTCGCATCGCACCCGGACGTTCCCGCGCAGCTGCTACGCATGCTCGCGCGTCGCCTGCGCCGTACCAACAATTCGCTGGCGGACCTTATCTTCACGGACGTTCCGGGCCGCGTCGCCAAGTCTCTACTGCAGCTGGCGAACCGCTTCGGCGTCCAGGAGGGCACCGCGCTACGCGTCAATCACGACCTAACTCAGGAAGAGATTGCGCAGCTGGTCGGTGCTTCCCGCGAGACCGTCAATAAGGCCCTGGCCGAGTTCGCGCACCGCGGCTGGATCCGGCTGGAGGGCAAGTCGGTGCTGATCTCGGACACCGAGCGCCTGGCCAAGCGCGCACGCTAGTTCAGTTCGTACGCAGGTGCACAAAGCCCAATAATACGCTCCCGCCCCGTCCCGTATTCTCCGGTTCACTTCCGAGTTACGGGGTCGGGGGCGGACAAGTTTAAAGGGGCGAGTCTTTTCTGACTCGCCCCTTTCTTACGCGTAGCGCCGCGCTATCTACGTTGCCTCGGCTACTCCGCGTTCGTCTGCAGGTAGCGCAGCGTCACACGGGTCGACTGCATCGCAGCGTGGCGCAGAACCGGATCGACATCGGTGTAAATCTCGTCCACAATCTGGTCTACCGTGGCATCCTCACCCAGTTTCTCCAGCGCATCCTTAACCTGAACCAGGCGCTGCTTGCGACGATCGATGTACTTCTGCGTCATGACAGTAATGTCCGGCAGATCCGCGCCGTGCCCTGGCAGGAGTCGAACGCCCTTGCCTCGGGAATCCAACAGCTCCAGGGTCTTCATGTAAAGCCCAAGGTCACCGTCGGTCTCAGAAATCATGGTGGTGTGGCGACCAGCGATAGTATCGCCAGTCATAATGCCCTCAACATCCTCATCGCCACCGGCGCCCGTGTGCACGAACAGACACACCGAATCAGCCGTGTGGCCAGGGGTGGCCACGACCTCTACCTGCGGGGTAATGCCTTCAACGACGATCCTCTCGCCGTCGACAAGCGGTTCCTGACCGCTAGAGCAGTACTGCTTCTCAAAAGCGCGCACCGGAGCGCCGGTGAGCTGGCGGAAGCGGGCGGCGCCGTCAGCGTGATCGCCGTGGCGGTGCGTCAGCAGAATCAACGCGACATCGCCAGCGTAGCGCTGCAGAACGTTAAGGTGCCCTTCGTCCTCAGGACCTGGGTCGACAACGATGCTTCGGCTATCCCCCTCCGCCTTAATAACGTAGGAGTTCGTACCCTCCAGCGACGAGTAGCTGGGGTTCGGGCACAAGACCACGCCTACGGACTCAGAGATGGGACGCAGTTGGCTATACGCAGGATGCTCCATATCCCCTATCCTACGTGTTCGTGCAATTACACGAATGCACCCCGCCGTCCAAGCCATCACTTTTGGGTGTGACCTGGGGCGGGGCGCCTATTTCTCGCTTGCCGACGCCCACACCTGCGCGGGCCCTCCAAGCGTGCTTCGGGGCTATTTCACTTCGACGATAATTTCGACCTCAACCGGGGCGTCGAGCGGCAGCTGGTTCACGCCAACGGCGGAGCGCGCGTGCTGGCCTGCCTCGCCGAATACGTCACCGAAGAGTTCGGATGCGCCGTTGATAACTCCGGGCTGGCCGGTGAATCCGGGGGCGGAGTTCACGAAGCCGACGACCTTAACAATGCGCGCGATGTTATCGAGGCCGACTTCCGCGTCGACTGCGGCGAGGGCGTTGAGCGCGCAGGTGCGTGCGGCCTCCCTGGCCTCATCTGCGCTAACCTCTGCGCCGACGTGGCCTACGTGGGTCAGCTCGCCGTCGACGAACGGCAGCTGGCCGGAAGTGAAAACCAGGTTCCCAGTGCGGGTCGCCGGGACGTAGGCGGCGACGGGCTTGGCGACGTCGGGAAGCCTCAGACCGAGGTTTGCGAGCGCCTCGGAGGGGGTGCTGCTCATATGAGGGCCTTTCCGTGCTGGTCTTTGCCGCTAGTCGGCCTTGGGACGCTTGAAGTAGGCGACGTGGTTTTCGCCGGTGGGCCCGGGGAGCACGGTGACCAGCTCCCAGCCGTCCTCGCCGAAGTTATCAAGGATGGCCTTGGTGTTGTGAATGAGGAGAGGTGCGGTGAAGTATTCCCATTTAGTAGTCATGGGGCTTACTCTACTTTTCTTTACTTTCCGGCGCGCTGGGCGGCGTACTGCTCTGCGTAGAAGTCAGCCCAGGAGGTAATTTCCGGATGCTCGCGCAGCATGGCGCGGCGCTGACGCTCAGTGAGGCCGCCCCAGACGCCGAACTCGACGCGGTTGTCGAGGGCATCCGCGCGGCACTGCAGGACCACCGGGCAGTGGCGGCAGATGACGGCTGCTTCACGCTGGGCGGCGCCGCGGACGAAAAGCTTGTCCGGGTCGATGTCGCGGCACTTGGCGCGGGGGACCCACTCCTGGCGATCTCGGAAGCTCTCTACGCCTAGCTCAAAGTCGCCCGACGGTGCAGTGGCGGCGCGCTGAGCGGTGGCGGCGCGGTTACGGTCCGGGATCGTGGCAGTCATTTCTGAGCCTCCTTGTAATTACGTGCAGCACGGCTATCGCGGCGAATAACGTCGATTAACGCAGTTCGTTGCAGTTAGTGCCGTCAATATAGTGCTGAAATGTTGTTGTAAGTCTATTCACAGTCCCCTCAAACTGTCGATTGCGTCACATTGTGTGGGGTATAGATTTATAGCAACACCCCACATGTCCGCAGGTAACACAGGTCACAGTTTGTTATAAGCCGTTATAAAACGGGGGTGATTTACGTCACGTTGTTGATAATTTTGGACAAAGCGCAACGAAATCGAAGCGAGAGTTCTACAGGGACTCCGAGGCGATTCACGACAAAGAAACTCTGCCCAATCCGGATGACCTTGTAGTGTGATGGCTGTGAATAAAGGTTCCACCCTGCTCAAGCTTTGTGTCGCAGTCGTACTAGCGGCGCTGATTACGGCGAGTGCCCTTTTCCCAATTGCGGGCGGCTCGGCGTATTTGTTCGCGCGCACGGCCGACGAGTTCGGTGCGGCATCGCAGTCCGTCATTACTAAAGATGCCCCCGCGGTCACCACGATCACGGATATCAACGATCAGCCGATCGCCTGGTTGTACGACCAGCGGCGGGTCAACGTCCCGTCGGACCGGATCTCGTCGGCGATGAAGCAGGCGTTGGTTTCAGTGGAGGATCGCCGTTTCTACGAGCACGGCGGCGTGGACTGGAAGGGTACGCTGCGCGCGGCGGTCAAAAACTTCGTGTCTGGGTCTGTGCAGGAGGGCGCATCGACTATCGAGCAGCAGCTGATCAAGAACCACACACTGCTAGTGGAAGCCGAGAATGAGTCGGAGCGCCGCGCCGCTACCGCAACAGACTATGGCCGTAAGTTCCGCGAGATTCGCATTGCGCGTGACTTGGAAGATGAGCTGTCGAAGGACGAAATCCTCACCAAATACCTAAACCTGGTCCCCTTCGGCAACGGCGCCTTTGGCGTGGAGGCAGCTGCCAACACTTACTTCGGCGTTTCCGCGGCAGACCTTACTGTTCCCCAGTCGGCAATGCTGGCGGGTCTTGTACAACAGACCAGCGGGCTGAACCCTTACAGCAATCCTGAGGGAGCTAAGGCCCGCCGTGACAACGTCCTGGCGGCCATGGCCTCCACCGGTGCCATCTCGCAGGAAGAGGCGCAGGCCGCTCAAGCGGAGGAGTTGGGGGTCCTGCCGGAGCCGCAGCACCTGCCACAGGGCTGCATCGCGGCAGGCGACCGCGGATTCTTCTGCGATTATGTGATTTCCTACCTCAATGCTCACGGCATTTCCCCAGAGAAGCTAAAGCGTGGCGGGTTCCATGTGAAGACGACACTGGATCCGGCTGTTCAGGACAGCGTGCAGGCTTCGTTGCGGGAGCAGGCATCGCCGACTGCGCCGGGCGCGGCGGAGGTCATGAACGTGGTCGAGCCCGGGGATGAGTCGCGAAAGGTCCTGGCCATGGCATCCTCTCGCGTCTACGGCCTGGATGCGGACCAGGGCCAGACCGTTCAGCCGCAGCCTTTCACTCCGGTCGGCAACGGCGCGGGCTCCATTTTCAAGATTTTCGCGGCAACTGCGGCGGTGGAAAAGGGGCTGGGCATCGATACTCGGTTCGATGTGCCCCGCAGGTACGAGGCATCGGGATTGGGCAGCGGTGGCGCGGAAGGCTGCCCTCCTGGCCTGTACTGTGTGGAAAACACCGGCTCCTACCCTCCTTCGATGACATTGCGCGAGGCGCTGGCGAAGTCGCCGAACACCCCGTTCATTCGCCTATCGGAGCTGGTCAGCATCGAAAGCGTGATGGATATGGCCGTCCGTCTGGGCATGCGTTGGTACACAGAGCCCGGCAGCTTCGACGGAGAATCCTCGGTGAAGGACTACGTCACGAAGCACAAGCTCGGCTCCTTCGTCCTTGGCCCGACCGCGGTGAACAACCTGGAGCTGTCCAACGTCGGCGCAACGCTGGCGAGCAACGGTCGCTGGTGCGAGCCCTCCCCGATTGAGTCAATTACAGAT
Organism: Corynebacterium lactis RW2-5; assembly: GCF_001274895.1. Taxonomy (NCBI): domain Bacteria; kingdom Bacillati; phylum Actinomycetota; class Actinomycetes; order Mycobacteriales; family Corynebacteriaceae; genus Corynebacterium; species Corynebacterium lactis. Next base: position 239,015 of record NZ_CP006841.1, on the reverse strand, counting down.
GCGAAAGGCAAAGCCCTCGCGTTGGATGTTCCTCCTTGCGAGCAGGCAGTAGAGCCAGGTGTCGCGCATGCCATTGCGAACGCGCTGAGTGAGGACTCGGTCCACGGCACCGCCGAAGAGGCCGCAAAGACGATGAACTGGGAAGGACCGGTCGCCGCGAAGACAGGTACTACGGAGTCGAACCAGTCCTCGGCGTTTCTCGGTTTCACCGGCGGCCTGGCGGGCTCCGTCTACGCCTACAACGACACTCCCACCGTCACGGAGCTGTGCACCTCGCCACTGCGCCAGTGCCCCTCCGGCGATCTTTTCGGCGGACGCGAGCCCGCGCGCACGTGGTTCGGTGCTATTAACCCGGTCATCGATAGTCACGGCGGCAAGAATCTTCCCCCGCTGGACCCGGATTACGGGCCCGGAACCTCAATTACCCGCCTGCCAAATGTAACCGGCATGCAGGAGCCGGAGGCCCGCAAGACGCTCGAAGAGGCCGGATATAAGGTCGAAAAGACCGTGGCCTCTCGCACCGGTCAACCACGCGGAATCGTCGTCGGCGTTACCCGCCCGGACCTCCTACTTCGTGGGGGAACCGTGACCATTCAGGTCTCGGACGGATCGCGCAAGCCGACCGTGCAACCACGCAGGCCCGCACCGACTCTGCCCGATTTGGAAGACCTGATTCCGGATTTCAATCCTCCGCCGCAGAACCCGCCTCTGCCTCCCCTGCCGCGGATTCCGCTCCTGCCGAGGCTGCCGTTCTAGATACGTACGGCTAGCCCTGAAGCGCAGACTTCACGGCCTCCGAAAGCCGCTTGCCATCAGCCTGGCCGGCGGCTTTTTCCTTTGCCAGCTTCATGACCTGGCCCATCATCTTCATATTGGGCGCGCCATCACCGGCAACCTCAGCCACAGCACTATTGACCAGGGCCGTGAGGGCGTCGTCGTCAAGCTGGGCGGGCTGGTAGCGGGCGAAAACCTCAGCCTCGGCAAGCTCGGCGTCCGCGAGCTCCTGGCGGCCGTTTTCCGAATACATCTCGGCGGACTCGCGGCGCTTCTTCACCTCGCGCTCAATCACGCGCAGGACCTCGGCGTCGGTGAGCTCGTGCTTGGCTCCGGAGACCTCCTCAGTCTGAATCGCGGCCTTGAGCATGCGCAATGCTCCCACGGTGTCCTTGTCGCGGGCCTTCATGGCGGTGGTCATATCGGCGATAATCTTCTGCTTCAGTTCACTCATGGCCCCAAGCGTACGCAACGACCACGGTAGACGGCGCGCCGCTTGCTAGTGTTTCACTCATGAGTTCGCGATTCCCCTCCCCCGCACGCATCGCCCGCGGCGCCGCCGTCGCCGTCGGATCCGCTGCCGCACTCGGCTTGACGACGTTCCTCTACGCGAACCAGGTCGAACTCCGCGCCTTCCGACTCAAGCGTGTCACCCTGCCGGTCCTCGAGCCGGGCACACTCGCACGGGCCGGGCGCGGTGACAGCGGCAATCCTTTGCGCATTCTGCACGTATCCGACTTCCACATGCTGCCGAAGCACAAGCGCAAGCAGCGCTGGGTGGCGGCGCTGGACGCACTGAATCCGGACTTGGTGATTAATACGGGCGACAACCTAAGCAGCGACAAGGCCGTGCCGAACGTACTCGCCGCGCTCGGCCCGCTGCTGAATCGGCCCGGCGCGTTCGTGTTTGGAACGAACGACTACTTCGCGCCGCGCCCCGTCAATCCACTGAAGTACCTGTCCGGGAAGAAGCGCAAGCCCTCCCGCGTAGAGTTGCCGTGGCGGGGAATGCGCGCCGCGTTCATCGAGCGCGGGTGGCAGGACGCGACCCACGCGCGCCTCGAATTCGTGGCCGGTGGCGTGAAGATTGCGATGGCCGGCGTCGACGACCCACACCACGAGCTCGACGACTACTCCCTCATCGCGGGCGCGCCGAACCCGGATGCGGACCTTGCGATTGGACTGTCGCACTCGCCGGAGCCGCACGTCCTCGATGCCTTCGCCGAGGACGGCTACAACCTGGTTATGTCCGGGCATACGCACGGCGGGCAGGTGTGCCTGCCTTTTGACCGGGCAATTGTCACCAACTGCGGTATCGACCGATCCCGTGCGTCGGGACTTTCTCGCTGGACCGAGAAGACCTGGCTGCACGTATCGAACGGACTTGGCACCTCGCCTTATGCTCCCGTGCGACTGTTCTGCCGCCCTTCCGCAACGCTTATCGAGGTCACCGAGCGAGTCTAGCCTTCTCCGGCGTCGCCGTTTCCGGGTTAAGCCTTCTCGGGTGTCGCCGTTTCGCGCTTTTCCTTCTCGCGGCTCCGCCAATAATGCTTTGTCGCATGTGTGGCTACCAGGCGTTTTGCATTACGCGCGAGTCTCGGGCTAATGTAACTCTTCGCAAGCATACGGCTTGGGAATTATTACTACAGACAATTCCACGGTCATATGAATGTGGCCTCGGGGTATGGCGCAGCTTGGTAGCGCGCTTCGTTCGGGACGAAGAGGTCGCAGGTTCAAATCCTGTTACCCCGACCAATTAAAACCCTCTCTCACCTGGTACTTTCCAAGTAAGGGAGGGTTTTTCATTTCTGTGCGCGCCTGTGCGTCCGCGCGTGTCCGCCGAGTTCCAGCTCGCCCTGAATATTTTTGCCAGCTTTTTGTAGGAAGTAACCGCGAATTCGGCGCTACTTCCTACAAAAAGCTGGCAAAAATGCATCGGAGGGGGCGTCGCGCCCTGCACCAACACCACCCACCTAAAGTTCAGCACCCGTAAACGCCGACCTTAGTCCGGCAAAACCTCCGCTAACTGGGCTAATCCAGTGCTGTTAGGCTAGAAACGTACGTTTTTGTCTCAATACAATGCGAAAGTAGCCCCCAATTGACGCAATTGATAGCCGCGGCCGCCAATAGCGGCAGCGCTCTCACCCTTTTGAGCGTCCCGTTACTCGTCGCCTGCGCACTGGTCTTGACACCACTGTTCGTCAAAGTCCTCGATAAGCACGCAGGTTGGCCGATTGTTGCGTTCTTTGTCGCGACAGTCGTGCAGCTGGGCCGCCTGACCCCCGAAGTCCTCGCGAACACCAGCGAACGAGCCGGCACCGCAGCAACCGCCGCCGACACAGCACTCCCCGGCCACGCCCTGTCATGGTCCGGCACGTGGTCGGCGGAGCTCGGCGCCGAGTTTGCACTGAAGCTCGATCCGCTGTCGCTGGTCTTCTCGTTCCTGGCGCTGCTGGTCGGCTCGGTGGTCTTCATCTACTCGACCGCTTACCTCCCGCGCCGCCAGGGCACGATGAGTTTCTATGTGCTCATGACGGGCTTCATGCTCGCCGTGCTCCTGCTTGTGCTTGCCGACGACGTCACGCTCCTGTTCATCGGTTGGGAACTGGTGTCGATGGCATCGTTCTTGCTGATTGCGCGTTCGGGTTCGTCGGGCGAGTTGGGTTCGCTGCGTACTCTCCTGCTGACTTTCACGGGCGGCCTGCTGCTGTTGGCGGCCCTGGGCGGCTCGGTGTGGCTGACCGGCACTTTTAATCTCAGCGAGATGCTGGCCTCTTCCGCCTGGGCGGAGAACCCGACGGCGCGCAATATCATCGCAGCGTTGGTTGCACTTGGCGCATTTACCAAGGCCGCGCAATTCCCGTTCCACGCGTGGCTGCCGGAGGCGATGGCGGCGGCAACGCCGGTGTCTGCGTTTCTGCACGCCGCCGCGGTGGTCAAGGCCGGTATTTACGTGCTGATGCGTTTTTCCACAGTCTTCGCCGAGGTCCGCGTATGGCAGTTGCTGCTAATCACGCTGGGCATGGCGACCGCCGTTGCGACTGCCTACTTCGCTCTTCAGCAGACCGACCTGAAGAAGTTGATCGCCTACTCAACCGTGTCGCAGCTGGGCTGGATTGTGGCGACCATTGGCGTCGGCACGCAGTTTGCGATTACTGCGGCCGTGGTGCACACTATCGCGCACGCGATGTTTAAGTCTTCGCTGTTCATGCTGGCTGGTGTGGTGGATCACGAGGCGGGCACCCGCGATATTCGCCGTCTGGGCCCGCTGTGGCGGAAGATGCCGCTGTCGTTCGGATCGATGATTTTCGGTGCGGCCTCCATGGCGGCGATTCCGCCGTTCTTCGGCTTCATGTCCAAGGAGGGCATGCTCACTGCGTTCGAGGGCGCGCCGCTGTCGAACACCGGCGTCATCGTTCTGCTGGCTGTCGCGGCGGTTGGTGCGATTGGCACGTTCGCGTACTCGGCACGCCTTGTGTTCGGCGCGTTCGTGGATGGGCCCCGCAATGTCGACGATGTCCACGAGGCCCCGGCCTCCCTGTGGGTTCCGGCCGCACTTCCCGGCGTGCTGAGCCTTCCGGTCGCTTTCTTCGCGGGAGCCCTTCTGGATACGCCGCTGAACCGAGTGGCGGATACGGTGAAGCTGGCGGCGCCGGGCACCTACCACGAGACGCACCTGTCCCTGTGGCACGGCGTGAATGCTCCGCTGATTATCTCGGTGATTGTGCTGGCTGTGGGCGTGGGCTACATTTTCGCTCGCATGCGCATCAACGAGTCCCTGGCCGACCGCAAGCTCTTCCCGTTCACTGGCGTGGACGCGATCAACGCCGGGCTGGCCGCTTCCCAGAAGACGGGCCGCGCGCTGGCCAAGGTGGCGCAGTCGCATCAGCCATCTCGTCACCTTGCACCGCTGTTGGGATTGTTGGCGGTCTACGCCTTGGCAGTCCTCATCGGCCCGGGCATCGGCGGCGCTGACCTGGAGCCCAAGATTGACAATATCGACCACCTGACGGATCTGATTCCGCTGGTTGTTGTGCTCATTGGCGTGTGGGCGACCCTGCGGGCGAATAACCGCCTGCAGGCCGCGGTCCTCCTGGGCGTCACGGGCGTCGGCGTGACTCTGCAGATTCTGCTGTTGGGCGCCCCTGATGTGGCGCTGACGCAGTTTATGGTGGAGATTCTGACTGTCGTATTGATGATGCTGGTGCTGCGATTCCAGCCGAGGGCGTTTGCGCCGACGACGTCTCGTCGTAAAGCAGCGGCAGCAGTGATGGCTACGGCAGTTGGCTTGGCGACGTTCGCAGCGGTCTGGGTTCTCACCGGGCGCCGCGAACGACCTGAAGTTGCGCAGTGGTACCTGGATAACACTGAGAAGGTCACGGGCGAGACGAACATCGTCAACGTGATTCTGGTTGAATTCCGTGCTTTCGATACGATGGGCGAGCTCGCGGTGCTGGGTATGGCTGGCATTGCGATGGCCGCGGTGGTGTCTTCCATTCCGCGCTTCCCCCATCTGCTGGATCAGCCAGGGGCTCTGGCGGAGGCGAAGCTCAACTCGATTCCGATGCGCTGGCTGGTGCGCTGGTTGGCGCCGCTGCTATTCTTCGTGTCGCTGCTGGTGCTCTTCCGCGGTGGCACGCAGCCGGGCGGCGGCTTTAACGCTGCACTAATTGGTGCGGCCGCGGTGATGCTGCTGTACCTGTCGAAAGACTCCGACGAGGTCATCCTGGGGCGCAAGGCCCCGGCGCTGCTCAGCGCCTTCGGTGTGATCATGGCGATTGCGACCGGTTTCCTTGGCTACTTCAAGGGCTCGTTCCTGGCTCCGATATACGGACATTTCCTGGGCCAGCACTTAACCACCGCTTTGCTTTTCGACGTGGGCGTGTACCTCGCGGTGCTCGGCATTGTGGCTACGGCGCTCAATAAGCTGGGCGGGCCGACTCGTCCTGGTGTTGCCGGTGAGGATGATCTGATGGAGAAGTGCTATCCAGATCGCCCGAGCCTGCACGTTCCGGAGAAGCTGGGCGTGTTCGCTACCGACAAGGAGGCAAAGTAATGATTATTGCCCTGATGGCTGCCGTCCTTGCCGCGGGCGGAACGTATTTGGTGTTGCAGCGCGGCATGCTGCGCACGATTGTCGGTATGACGCTTATTTCTCATGCCGCGAACCTGATTATCCTGTCCACGGGTGTCGGCGCGTGGCGTGGCGAGCCGCTGCTCGGCGAGGTCGATTTGAACGATGCCGCCGATCCCCTGCCGCAGGCGTTTGTGCTGACCGCAATCGTGATTACGATGGCCGTCACCGCGTTCATGCTGGCGCTGGCGGGCCTCGGCCACGATGACGACACCCGCATTAAGGAGGACCGCGACGCAATGAAGCAGCTGTCCACCGCAGGGCGACGTGCGGGCAAGCACATCCCGGTGGACTCGGATTCGACAGTATCGGGAACGCCCGGTGCTGCGGGCACGCAGTCTTCGGGTTCAGGCACGGAGACCTTCCCCAGCCACACGCCATATGGCGGTGATGAGAAATGGTAGGCATGTTAAGCGCTGAACAGATGTCCCAAACGATTTCTTCGGAGACTATCTCCGCCTTGCTGCCGCTGTTTGCGGCGGGACCGCTAATTCTTGCGGCTATCGCAGCAATCCTGCCGAAGCCCTGGATGCGCGCGACGTTGGGCATCGCAGTGCCCTTCCTGGTGTCGCTGGCCGCCTTCGCTGTGATGTTCCGCGTTGCAGCGGAAGGACCGATTGGCCACGGTGTCGGCGCGTACCCGGGTGGCGTGGCCATCCCCTTCCTGGCGGATACCTTCTCTATGCTGATGCTGGGTGTTGCCGCCGCGGTCGTGGCGATTGGCTCCTGGTTCGCGCAGGTCGCGGGCGAGAACACTTCGAGGTTCTTCCCGGCCCTGACGCTGATGATGGTCGCCGGCATGTCGGGCGCGTTTTTAACCGCCGACCTTTTTAACTTCTTCGTGTTCATGGAGGTCATGCTTCTGCCCTCCTACGGCCTAATTGCGGTGACGGGCACCTGGCATCGCCTGGCGGCCGGCCGCACGTTCGTATTGGTGAACCTGCTGACCTCCACGGTCCTGCTGATTGGCGTGGCGCTCATCTACGGCGCCGCCGGAAACGTGAACATCGCCATGCTGGCACGCCTCGGCGCCGAGGGTGGCCCGGGCGGTACCGGTGTGGTGGCTCTCGGAATTGTGATTATTGCGCTGTGTGTCAAGGCCGGTATCGCCCCGGCGCACACATGGTTGCCGCGCACGTATCCGTCGTCAAGCCCTGCGGTGATGGCGCTGTTTTCTGCGGTACACACGAAGGTGGCGGTGTACATGCTCTACCGCCTCTACGTGGTGATTGTGGGGATGAACCCGGCATGGCACTGGCCGATTATCGCCCTGATGGCGGTGTCTATGCTGGTCGGCGCGTTTGCGGGCCTGGCGGAGAACACCATGCGCGAGGTGCTCGCCTACCAGATGGTCACCGGCATGCCGTTCATTCTGATTGTGCTCGCGTTTACCGACGCGCATGACGGAACCGGCGCAAAGGCGGCCCTGGCGGCCGGTATCTTCTACGCGATCCACCACATGGTGACGGTCGGCGCGCTGATTCTCGGCTCCGGCGCGGTTGAGGAGACCTACGGCACGGGCACGCTGTCGCGCCTGTCGGGGCTGGCTCGGCGTGATCAGCTGGTCGCGTGGGTGATGGCCGCAATGTCCTTTTCTATCGTGGGCTTCCCACCGTTTTCAGGCGTGTGGGGCAAGATTGGCGTCGTTTTCGCCTCTGCCGCCACGGGTGACGCGCGTTCTATCGTGGCGATCGCTGTCATTGTTATCGCGTCGCTGGGCTCGCTGCTGGCGATGGTTCGCTTGTGGCGCGCCGTGTTTTGGGGTCGCCCTATGCAGGGTGTGCCTGACGACGTCCGCGTCCCCGGCTCCCTCGTCGCCCCGTCTGCGGCGCTGGCGCTGGTGAGCGTGGCGATGTTCATTGCTGTCGGTGCGGTGACCTGGTCCACGAATGGCGCCGCGGGCGCTCTGCTGGATATTGACGCTTATCGGGATGCCGCGCTCGTTGGCATTGACTCTGCTGTCGGAGGTGTTTACTGATGAAGGCGCTGCATGTGATTCGCTATACCGCATGGCTGGTGTGGCAAGTGCTGGTCGCGTCGACGGAGGTCGTCGTGGATACGCTTCGGCCACGGCAGAAGCAGAAGCCCGTGCTAATTGGCCTGCCGCTGCGCGTGAGCAACGACTTCGAAGTGACTATGTTCGCGGAGTCCATCACGATGACGCCGGGCACCCTGGTCTGCGGCATCCGCGAGACCGCTCAGGGGCGGCTGTTTATTGTCCACGCGATTTTCGGTGCTGACCTGGCTAGTCTTTATGATTCGCTCTATGACATGGAGGAACACATGGCTCCTCGTCTGCGTGGCACAGCCCGCCCGGCGGCCTTCGTGTTCGACGAGTACGACCCGGCGCAGTTTGTCGATGAGAACGCTGTCGTAGGCGTGGCCGCTGAAAACGCCGACGGGTTGCCGCTGCCGGAGGCGCTGCGCCCGTCAAACGCGGCACGCGTATCAAACGCGTCACGCGCGGGAAAGGAGACCTCGAATGATTAGTCTGTTCTCCGCCGGAGAAACATCGACGTATGAACCGGCCGATCCGTCGCAGTGGTTGATTACTCCCACCGCCGTAAATGTCATCGGCGGCATTGGGGTCGCCGTCTGTTCGTTGGCGCTGCTGCTTGGCGTGGTGTTGATTTTCCGGGTCCGTGGGAATGTCTCCCGCGCTGTGCTTGCCGATGCCGCTTTCTACCCCATGGTGGGAGTATTCCTTACCACGGCTCTTTTGCGTTCGACGGCTATCACCTTTGACATTGCGATGCTGGCGGGCCTACTGGGCATTCTTTCAACAGTCGGCTTAGCACGCGTCGTATCGCGCGGGCGACGCTAGAGAGGAGTTGGATTCTAATGAGTATTGCTTCTTTTCTGCTGACTGCGCTCTTCGCAGTCCTCGTGCTGGGTGGCTCTCTTTATCTGCTCGTGGCCGTAGTGGCGATGTGGCGCAGCCCGGACGCGCTGAGTCGGCTGAATCAGCTCTCCGCGGGCATCATGGTGGGAATCCCGGCTCTGGTCGTGGCGAACCTGGTGCTCGAAGCCGACCAGGGGTCGCTGTCCTGGGGCAAAGTTGTTACAGCGATTGTCGCGATTATTGCGGTGCTGGTAGTGGCTACTGTCGCTTCTGAGGTGCTGGGGCGCGCCGTCCTGGGTGCCCGAGATGGTTCTGCGGAGGATTACAAGCAAGACTAGCCCTCCCCTACCGCTCGTCCTTGTGACCACGGCACCCGGAGTTTGAACTGGCCGTACATCTTAATTCTTTCGGCGTGTTGCAGTTCTGCAACACGCCGATTCTTTGTAGTTGGTGCATTCTTAAGCACCAAGGGTGCAGAAAAACCATAACCGTTAACACCGTTTTTACCCCCGTTTACTACCCACGGCCGTTAATGGCTCCTCCAATCACTCCGTGATTCACCTCACACCAAGGAGTGACCTACGGCATACCAGAATCAAGGAATCTTAACCGTCATTTTTGCGCCCCCAATTTCGATGGCGTTAGGTTATTTTTTTCATCAAACATTCATACCCCTGACCCTGAATCCTCCGAAGGACCGCTCGGAAATGCCACCTTCCTGCGCTAACGCAAACATTTCATACGAAGACAACAAATTCTCAGTGAAAAATAAGGGGTAGACAATCGGATACCCAACGGTGAATAAGGGTCAACAAAGGGGCTTACGAACGGACACACGCTTACTGCGTTCTATTGCAAATCATTGTCATTTAATTATTTGCACAGCCAGTGAAGTACTTTTCACGGCACACAGGGCCAAAATTCCCAATTGCAAGGCCGCGATAGCTGGTCTAGATTTACTTCCTGTGAGTTCGCATAGAGCGGACTCGTGAACTCTATCCACTTCCTGACAAGTTAAGGATTTTCACATGGCTTTCGCTGAAGACATCGCAACCATCCTCGAGGCTCTCCCGAACGTCACCGTTCAGTCCCCGTTCCCGGCCCTGGAGCAGTTCGCTGGCGAGGACCTGTCCGCATTCAACGTTGGCGGCAACCTGAACCTGCCGTTCGGTGACCACGCCATCACCACCGGCAACATCAACCTGCCGTTCGGTGAGGACGCCGTCGACGTCGAGACCACCGACAGCCACGACAAGGCCACCGAGGTTTCCCACTTCCTGAACCCGGAGATCACCGGCAAGCTCGCCGGCTAAATAATCGCCCTAGCGCTCGACCGTAGAGCCGGGCAGCAGCGATCAAGCTCTAGTGACAATCCGTTTTCCGGTGTCGTCACAACTTAAAACTGTGTAACCGCCCGCTTCCACTAAGGCGGGCGGTTTCCCACAGCCAGGCTTAGTTTTTATTTCTCTATTTTTTTTCAAAGGAACGCGAATCATGGACGTAACCCCCATCGTTGAAGTACTGCAGGCTATGCCTTCCGGACCGAACATCACCATTAACCTGGGGCCGACCTTCGAGGGCGATGTCAGCCTTTTGAACTTCGGTGACCTCAACGCACCGTTCGGCCGCGACTTCGCTAAGTTCGGCAACCTGAACGCACCGTTCGGCCAGGACTTCCTGGACACCACTACCATCAACGATGAGTCCACCAACACCGCAATTGGCGGAAGTACTGACAAGACCATCGTTGCCGGCGACCAGACCAAAGTCGAGGCCGACAGCGTCCTTCCGGAGTCTCCGTCCCTGCCGAAGCTGTTCTAATTGAAGTTTTTGCTTTGAGCCTCTAGCTAGCACTGGTGTCCATGAGGTTCCACGCGAACTAGCTTCGTAGCTAGCTAAAAGCTTGTAGCTTTAAAGTCCCTTGGGTCAGCGCAATTTTGCGCTGACCCAAGGGGCTTTTTCTATTTAGTTGGTTCTACCTACTTGGAAGCCTTAAAGCGCTTTTCCACCTCGGCACCAAGCCACTCATCGACATTGGTCCAGTACTGGTAGACGCGCTGCTCCACCTCTGGGGTCACGCCGGCCATCGCCCGGGCAATGTTGCCAGCAAGGCGGTCGCGGGCGGCATCGTCAAGCACATTGCGGACTAGATCACCCGGCTGGGAGAAGTCATCGTCCTCTGGGTGCTGAATGTAGGCGCCGGCGTAGAACTCCTCGCCGACGTTGTCCCACTGCCCATAGGTGGTCGCATCGACGCGTCCGGCGTGGTTCGAATGAACCGGGCAGCCGGCGGCAGCTGCGGAGGAAGCCTGGTCGGCTACCGGGCCGCGACCTGCACCGTTAGAACCGTGGACCGGCAGGGACGGGTCGGCGAAGTGGTAGGTGCCGTAGCCATCCTGCGAGAAGGAGTTGACCGGGCACTTCGGCTGGTTGACCGGCAGCTGGTCGTGGTTGACGCCCAGGCGGTAGCGGTGTGCGTCCGCGTAGGAGAATACGCGGGCCAGCAGCATCTTATCCGGTGAAAAGCCCACACCCGGGACCGTGTTCGACGGCGCGAAAGCGGCCTGCTCGATCTCGGCGAAGAAGTTACGCGGGTTGCGGTTCAGGGTGAAGTGGCCGACCGAAATCAGCGGGTAGTCCTTCTGCGACCAGGTCTTGGTCAGATCGAAGGGGTTGATCTTGTATTCCGCAGCTTCCTCGTACGGCATGATCTGCACCTTGACGTCCCAGGTCGGGTAGTCGCCGCGCTCGATGGCTTCGAAGAGGTCCTGTCGCGAGTGATCTGTGTTCTCACCGACCAGCTCAGCCGCCTCGGCGTCGGTGAGGAAGTCCCAGCCCTGACGAGTCTTGAAGTGGTACTTGACCCAGAAGCGCTCACCTTCGGCGTTGATCCACTGGTAGGTGTGCGAGCCGAAGCCATCCATGTGGCGGAAGTCCTTCGGAATACCACGGTCACCCATCAGGTAAGTGACCTGGTGAGCCGACTCCGGCGATGCAGTCCAGAAGTCCCATTGCATGTTTGCGTCGCGCAGGCCGGTGTCCGGAAGGCGCTTTTGCGAGTGGATGAAGTCGGGGAACTTAATGCCGTCGCGGATGAAGAACACCGGGGTGTTGTTGCCGACGATATCCAGGTTTCCCTCGCGGGTGTAGAAGCGCAGCGCGAAGCCGCGGACGTCGCGCCAGCCGTCCGGGGAGCCCTGCTCGCCCGCGACGGTGGAGAAACGCGCCAGCATCTCCGACTTTTCACCAGGCTGGAAGACTGCCGCCTTGGTGTACTTGGAGACATCCTCAGTGACAACGAATTCACCGAAAGCGCCTGCGCCCTTTGCGTGGACGACGCGCTCCGGAATGCGCTCGCGGTTGAAGTGGGCGAGCTTTTCAATCAGGTGGACATCGTTGAGGGTGATGCCGCCCTGATGTCCATTGGTGACGGAGTGCTGCTCGGTGGGCACCGGCGCACCGTTGAGGCGGGTGGTGGGGCCGGTTGAGCCTGCGTACTTGTCGGACATGGTTTCCTCCTAGAGGTGAGGGAGAGGGAAATTGTCTTTGATTGTGTCGACATGGCTCACCATACACGATTTCCTAGAGTTTGCCTATCAGTTTTTCCAAATTGATACTTACAAGTGATTATTATTTGGGTTGCTTTACCTTATTTCCGCTTGCCGACGCCCTAAACTCCCCAATTCAACAGCACCCAAAAGGTATAGCCAGGTCTACCCTCACCACCGTAAACGCCGGGTACTCTTACATCTGTACGTGTTTAGTAACGAGACTCGTGAACGGATAACTTCAAGATCATGAAAAAACAGGGGCGGGGCGCGAAGGCGCTCACAATCTTCAAATACACGCTGGCGCTACTCGCCACGATTGCGCTGCTCAAACTCGCTTTCTTCCCGGCCAACGAGGAAGAACCTCTTGAAGCCACCGGCGATTTCTCCCAGCCCACCACGGAACTTACGCCGCAGAAAATCAACAACACGATCAAGCTTTCGGCAAGCATCCTGCCTGACGAGCCAACGACCATTCGCGCTAACGCCTCCGGCGAAATCACCGACGCCTACGTCAACAGTGGCGGCTTCGCCACCGCGGGCCAGGCCCTCCTCCAGGTGAAGAAGACCGAGGTCAGCGAGAACCCAGCGCAACGGGGATCCGATGAAGAGGGTGCGGCCCCGGCACCGACGACCACTGTGAAGTGGGGCAACATCACATCGCGAGCCTCCGGCACGGTGCAGTGGAACATTGTCGTCGGCCAGACAGTCGAGATTGGCCAGGAACTGGGCACCATCTCCCCCAGCAGCTACCATGCGGTCGCAGCGATTAAGCCGAACCAGCTCTACTCCCTCGGCGACACCATCAACAATGGTCGACTCGCTATCACCGACGGCCCAGCCCCGTTCCTGTGCGACGACATTAAAACTGTCACAGCGGGCAACCCCGGCGCTTCCTCCGGCTCCGCCGCAGGTGCAGCAGGTGCGGCGCCGAGCGGGGGATCGTCGGCAAGCGGTCCCCAGCTGCGCTGCTCCATCCCGGGCGATCAGACAGTCTACGAGGGAGTGCCCGCCACGCTGATTCTCGGCGGCGACTCCACCGATGAAGTGCAGGCGCTCCCGGTCACCGCGGTCGAGGGACGTTTCCGCGAGGGCACCGTCTACCTGCCAGGGGACAACGGAGATAAGCCAAAGAAGGTCAAGGTCGAGCTCGGCGCCAACGACGGCAAGTTCATCGAGATCAAGAAGGGCTTGAAGCCGGGACAGCAGGTCCTAAAGTTCGTGCCCTCTTTCAAGGACGATAAGGCTGGCAAGACCGACGGTGCAGGCGGCGACTCCGACGCCAACACTTCTGAAAAGTAGGTCTCGCCAATGCTGAATTTGAATGCGGTCACCCGCACGGTGACGCTTCCCAATGGCGAGAAGCTACCGATTCTTAAGGGCATTGACCTGCAGGTGGAGCGGGGCGAGCGGGTCAGCATCGTCGGGCAGTCCGGTTCTGGCAAGTCGACGCTGCTGAATATCATCGGCATGCTGGACCTGCCGGATACGGGCTCGTACATCTTCGATGGCACCGACGTTTCCCAGTTGAACGACAAGCAGCGCGCTGTGCTGCGTGGCGACAACCTCGGTTTTGTGTTTCAGCAGTTCAATCTTTTCCCCGCGCGAAGTGTGGTGGAAAATGTCGAGGTGCCGCTGATGTACGACAAGGGCGAGAAGTTTTGGAACCGTCGCGAACTGTCGGAGGCAATGCTGGAGCGTGTCGGCCTGGGGGACCGTCTTGATGCGATGCCCAGCCAGCTCTCCGGCGGCGAGCAGCAGCGCGTGGCCATCGCCCGCGCGCTGGTCCGCCAACCCCGGGTAATTCTTGCCGACGAGCCCACGGGCGCCCTCGATATCGACACCGGCAAGATTGTGATGGAGCTGCTTGAAGAAGTCGCCTCTGAAAACAATGCTGCCCTCGTCCTGATCACCCACGACCTTGAAGTCGCCGAACGAGGCTCCCGAGTTGTGGAGTTGCGCGAAGGGCATCTGCATACGGATTCATCGCTGCTGCGCGCAGCAAACGCGTCGGCGGCGCAGGCCACCCTGACTGGCGCCGGCGCCGATCACAACAGTGGCGCCGGCATGGAAGAGGACGATAACTATGACGGATAAAGAGCCGAAGAAGTCGAAGGACACGTCCTGGGTCTACGCCGCTACCCCGTACCTGGGAGCGCTACTGGAGGCATGGCACGAGCTGCGCATTAACCGTGGCCGAATCATGCTGTCGCTGGTCAGTGTCGCTGCGGCGGTATGGGCCATGACAACCGTGATCGCCTTGGGCAATATTTTGACCAGCTCACAGGATGCTGTCGCGGCGCAGAGCTCAGGAGTCAATGGCACGATTACCCTTTCCGCCGGCCCGAACGGCGCCGATGGAGGGCAGGAGGCCTCGCCCTCGCAGGAGCGCGCAGCGGCAGCAGGCGCGCTGCCTCCCGACGAAGTCGCGTCGCTGTCCGGCCCCGGCGGTAAGGGTGCCGATAGCTTGGACGTGATCAACCCGGATGGGTCCGTCAACGACGCCTTTAGCACCGCGTCCCACAACCTGGTGGAGACCACGGGCGTAAACCTGTGGTCGCGCGTCCGCGCACAACCGGCCACCCTGGTGGAGCAGGTTAGTGAATGCGCTCCAGAGGATTCGTTCTGCACCCCGGACGGTTCAGCGGAACTGGTGGGGGCTGACCCGGGCTGGTTCGACATCTATGCCCGCACCATGGTGCAGGGACGCCCCATTGAGGAAGCCGACGGCCAACGACTGATGAACCCAGTTGTAGTCAATGACACCTTCTACGACCGGCTGGGCAATCCCCCGCTGTCCGAGCACCCGACGTTCACGCTGAAGGAGACCGATAACACCACATACACCGTGGTGGGCGTGTACAAATCGATGGGCCCCTGGGATTCTCCGCGAGCTGTCATGCACTATGACTCTTTCCTGCATGTGAACTACGAGGGCTCTGTCGGCCAGCCGAAGCTGCTGGTCGTATCCCCTCCGGAGGATGCCAAGAAGAACAAGGAAGCGCTGCACAATATTCTTCAGGCGGAATTGGGTTCCAGCTGGAAGGTCTCTGCAACCACGGCGGAGAAGGACTCTTCCATGTCCTCGAACTTGAACAACACAATCACCACTGCGCTGGGCATCATCGGCGGTATCGTCATAGCCCTTGGCGCGCTGGGACTGCTGACGGTTTCCATTGTGACGGTCGGCCACCGCGTCCGCGAGATTGGTATTCGCCGTGCGATGGGGGCGTCGGCAAGCAGAATCTTTATCTCGGTGTTCTTAGAGTCCATCGTTGCTACGACGGTCGCCGGTGTGGTGGGTGTGATTCTGTCGATTATCACCATCAAGCAGCTGCCGATTGAGCAGATGCTGTCCCTGCCTATGGAACTGGGTAACGTGCCCTATCCGTTTACCGCTGCGGTGGTGGGCGTGCTGGCTGCGACGATTGTCGGTGCGCTCGCCGGTATTATTCCGGCCACGATTGCGGTGCGTGTCAAGCCGATCGATGCGATTCGGTTCTAAGCAGGCACCCCGCAACTTTTTGCCAGCTTTTTGTAGCAAGTAAGGCGATATTCGCCCGTACTTGCTACAAAAAGCTGGCAAATTCGCGCACGCACCCGGCTACCACCAGCATCCCGCGCACGCACCCCGCACCCATCCATCCACCGCCGCCCTCCACTGCCGCAGCGCAGCCCTTGATATGCTGTCATCTATGAAATCCGCGCCGCTCGCCTCGAATGACGAGTATGTCACCACCCTGGCTCTCAAGGCCGGGCGTGGTGACCGCGCTGCGCTGACGGAATTCGTGCGGTTGACGCAAAAGGACGTGTGGCGCTTGGTTGCGCACCTTGGCGGGCCGGAAAACGCCGATGATCTAACGCAGGAGACCTACCTGCGTGTGATGAAGTCGCTACCTCGCTTCGCAGCGCGCTCTTCGGCCCGCACGTGGTTGTTGTCTTTGGCTCGGCGCGCGTGGGTGGACTCGGTGCGACATGATTCAGCGCGCCCGAAGAAGGCCGCGGTGGAGGTGGAAAACGCTGCTGAGCAGATCACCACGGGTGAGAGCTGGTCGGAGCTTGCCGACGCTCGCATGCTGCTTCAGCAACTTCCTGAGGAGCGACGCGAGGCGCTGATTCTCACGCAGATACTGGGCTATTCCTATGCTGAGGCAGCCGAGATTGCAGGTTGCCGGATGGGGACGATCCGCTCCAGGGTGGCGCGTGCTCGCCGGGATTTGGTAGCGGCGACGGAAGATGGTCATGACGGGCCCCGGGGGCAGGAATCCTCTGCGTAGGGCGTGGTGCGCACTTAGTCACTGAATGGCTTTATAAGGAATATGAAAATTAGATTTTCCAAACTCAAGAATTTTCCCACTGTATCTCTTCGCCCTGGGGCCTACCGCCAAGCTAGCGAGGATGTACCCAGTACTGCCGCTGGCTATCGCAATCATTTGCGCTGGTGGGACATTGCGGCACTGACCGCAATTATGTGGGGCTCGTCCATCTATTCTTCGACTGTAGAGTTCTTCTCGCAGTCTGCGTCGGAGGATCGTGCCGCCGCCGCTGATGTGGCGGCTCAGGATTTTTCCGCCGCCGATAATCTATGGGCGCTGCTGAACCAGTCTGGCCTGCTGCTGCTTGCTATTGGTTATCTGGTTTTGCGGAGGTTCAATTTCCGCCAGTGGATTATTGCGCCGTCATTGCGGGGAACCTTTGTGGCGGTGGGCGTTTTCCTCGCGAGCGGCATTGTGTATGAGGTTGCCTACGCGCTGCAGCAACTCGTTTCTTTCGATGGCGCGGCCGCCGCAGCTGAGGCAGAGGGAGCCCTCTCTGCAGGGGACACTCCCCTGCAGGGCATTACGGATCCTTCCCTGGTTGTCTATTCCCTATTCAATGGGTTCTACGAGGAGATTTTCTTCCTCGGTATTTGCCTGGCGGTCTCTGCGCGCTACCGGGCTTTAGCCTTTGTGTATTCCCTGGTAATTCGCTTTTCTTTCCATACCTACATGGGATTGTTTAACGCCACCTGCCTTGCACTGATTGTCGGCGGCATCTATTACCTTGTGTGGCGGAAATGCACCGGGAAGAATCTCTATCCGCTCATTGCCGCCCACGCTGCGAGCGATATCTTTGGCGTGGGCGTCTTGCAGTTTTTGCCAGAGGGCTTTACCTTGCTGCCTTAGCGGCAGGCTGGTCGGACCTCTTGTCCTCTGAAGAACTGGACAATCGACTGGTGGACAATCTGCTTCTGGGGCAGGAGGAGGTGCGTGCCGACGTCCCCCGGGCATAGGTCTTCGGTCAAGACGTTGCGGTAGTTTCCCGGGCCCGTCATTAAGCCGTTGGTATATGGGGCGGCAAACAAGTCCATACGGGACTCCACATTTAGGTACTCGATGCCGGGTAGAGCGTTGCCCTGCTCGGTAATACTGCGAACATATTCGCCTTCCGGAATGAAGTCGACACAGGTGCCAAAGCCGAGGCAGTCTTCACTGATAGCCTTCGTGCCGACGCCGGCGACTGGACTGCCGTTGACCAGGCCCGAGATGTTGACGATTTTTTCAACGACTTTGGCACCGTCGTACTTACGGGTCCAGCCTGCAGTGATTGCTCCGCCCTGAGAGTAGGTCACAAGATTGACCTTGGGAGCGCCGGTTTCCTGGAGTACTTGCTTGACGAAGCTATCCAGGCTGGGCATGTATTTTTCAAGGTGGTCGAACAACTTCACATTTGGATCGTCCAGGGTGACCTTGATTGGATCCCACTCAAAGAATTTCATTCCCGAGCGTTCGATGTAGGCCCGTACGCGAGAGTTCAGTTGAGGGAAATCGGTGGATCCGCCGACCCAGATGACGGGCAGAGCTGAAGAATCTTTAGTCACCTGTTCGGTCACCGGGGCCGACGGGGCCAGCAACACCTCTGGTACTGCAGGCGAATCCGAGGCAGCAGATGCGACCCCTGGTGTCGCTAGGATTCCTGCGCCCAGGATTGCGACTGTGGCAAGACTGCGAACCGCTTTCTTATTCACTTCTTTCAAGGCTTCCTTTCTTAAGAACAACTTCGGCACGTCAGGCACGTTAGGTATAGCGGATCTCACGGGCACACTGAAGCAGCACAGGTAGGCACGGGCGAGTCCGGTTCGACACCGCGAGGCCTACTGAGCAAAACAGAAGGAGCCACGTTTGAGATGCACATAACTGTACACCCCGAACGCGGCCCCTTTTGATGCCAGATTGAGCAGGTGCCCTCGGGCGATTCCAAGCTCAATCCTGCAGCCAGTTAGACCGGGAAACTATGCTGTGCGGCGACGAGCGACGACACCACCTGCACCCACAACAAGTAGCCCGAATAGTGCCCATAGCCACACGCCGAATCCGCCAGTCTTGGGCAGCGTACCTACTTGAACATCTGCAACCTGCATGTAGGTGCCAAATCCGCGATCCACGGTCTCATCAGGACCAGAGTTCAGTACGAAGACCGCACTACCTCCAGTAGAAAGTTTAATTGTGTGTTTACCGTTTTCTACCACAATTTCAAACTGGATTGCTTCTGGGAGAAGCGAGTATCCCTGCGGGGACTGGGTTTCTATCAGCAGGTATTTTCCAGGAGCGAGCTTGACCTTAGATTCATCTCCAGTCTTCCACACCGGAGCTTCTCCTTGGGGTTCAATACCCGAGTCACTCGCCTGCCAGAGTTCGAAGCGTGCACCGCGTAGCGGTTTGCCTTCCATATCAACCTTGTCTACTCGGAAGAAACCGTTCTCCGGTTCCTTTTGGTTGACAACCTTGCAAATTACGACTGCCCCCGGTTTTGCCGAAATCTGAAAGTCCTGGTTCTCCTCATCACCTACGTCGGCGACCTCAATCTCCTGTGCTGGTTGACCGTCAAGATAGTTAATTGAGCATCGGGCATTAGCTGCTTTATTAGCAGAGTTTTGCCGGAACATACTATAGCCGTTGCGCTTTATCTCAGTAATCTGAACCGCTGGAACCGCATTCGGGTCATCAGTCTTAATGTGGAAGGTCAACGAACCAGAATCGTCCGTAGTATCCGTGATTTCCGTAGTTCGGGAATCATCTTGGGCAACCAGGAAGTCACCTTCCGGGGTGTGGGCTTTAAATTCCCAACCTGCCAGTCTTTCGGTTGGGACTGGCTTTTCCTCAGCATCGATTACACTCTTCATCAAGGTAACCGTGCCAGCGCAGGATGCTAGCGCGACTTCGGCCAGCACACGCTTGAGATCCCCAAATGTAGTTGCCAATATTGAATCCCCCTCAGATGCAATGACATCACCCATCTGAAGTGGACCACGTTCGGCAACAGCCCACGTGGACCAGTCTCGTTCATTCAGCTCCACTCGGGTGTTATCCGGTTGGGGTTGCGGATCATGCTTTGAGGCGAGCGGGTCGCCGAAACCCCGACCTAGAAGTGTCCTTTCCCCGACAGTGTAGATATCCGCATCTTTCTTATTAAGCACATCACGTACAAAAGAGTTCTCCTGGGATTGTTCCCAGGGGAGAAAGAGATGGGCGGGCACGCTACCGTAAGCCTGGCGGTAAGCCTCGATAGCCGCCTTGTACGTGCTTTTCGCTTTAAAGACAGCCGTCGAGTCCTTCGCGATTGGTTCCGTGAAATCCTCATGAACATTGATTAGCACTGGTTGAATACGCGTACCTTGCTGCTTAACACGATCTGCTGCCTCCTTTGCGTATCTAACATCAGAGACATGCACCATACCTGCAGAGGCGTCGTCGGCTCCACCACGAGGTGTGGTGTCGCTGAAGGTTGGGTAACCATCGGTGAGGAAGTAGACCACATCATATTTCGAAGTAGGATTCTGCTTGTTGAAGTCTTCAATGTTCTTCAACGCGCCTTCCCAGTTTGTTGCTCCTTGGCCCACACTGGTGTAGGAACCCGGAAGCTTCATGTTTGAGTTGTATTTTCTAATGGCAGCAAGCACTTTACTGGCACCGCGTTGATCCTGAATCGAGGTACTAGAAACCATGGCTTCCTTAAATCGAGTACCGTAGGAACCGAAATTGTAGACACCAATAGACGTTGCCGTGCCAGTCAGGCTCTTAACTATGTTCGCGGCAGCCTCAGACATCGCATCAACACCCTTTTTCACGATTACAGAGTTTGACGCGTCCATGACAATAGCGATGTTTTGTCCGCAACGTGGAATAGGCTTCGGGTTAGCAACGGTCGGAGTATCCCAACCCTGCTCAGGATTTATTACACGTGGGGTTTCTCGAGGAAACAGGTTCCGTTCTGCGGCAAAGGTGAAATAATCACCCAAGTTTTGGGTCATGTCCCTATCTGCATCGTAGGTAAATAGTACACACATGACAGTGTCTTGGTCGCCTGCCATCGCTCGTGGGAAACGTACATAGGCCGAATCGGACTGTTCCGCGGGGGAGTACTCAATCTCATATGGTCCAGGAACGCTTGTTTGGACACCGCGTCCGTTGTCGGCTACCAAAACCACATTGTTAATACCAGTAATTTTCCGTTGCTCATGACTATTAGGTGCGAGTTTAAAACCAGATACTGGGCCATCTCCAACGAGGCGCCAACAGACCTGACCGCGTTGATTTGGAGTCCGAAAGTTGCTGGCCTTTTGAAAGTTGATGGCTAGCTTTCCCGGCCCAGTAGGGGACTTAATATCCGAACTTGTCACAGTACTGTTGCGGAAGCCGTAGGGGACGGTAGCCTCAATACGTGAACCGGCTGGAATCTCAACTTCGTTTGACAGATTGAAGCGTACACCACCCCAGTTATTTGATGGCTGGTCTACGCTCGATATTGGCTGTACTTCTCGGCTTCCAGGAAGGTTTTGAACAGTTAACAAGACGTTGCCCTGCGGACCGTATATCTTAAGTGTTGATTGCTTTCCGCCTTCAACATCGTAGCCATTTTGGAATTGGCTGGTTGCGTCAATGTAACCTTTCAGCGTGCCATCTGTATCGACAGTACGGGTGAAGGTTAAGGTTGGAGAGTTACCTTGGTCGGCTGTAACAAGAAACGATCCATTTATGTCGGCCCCTTCCCAGCTTTGTGGTGATAATACCTGCGTATCATCCTCCGAAGGTGGGTTTACCTGGGAAACGAAAGCATGTATTTCTGCTTCCGTGATATTAACGCGTTTTTCGAACGCAATAACGATTTGCAGTAGATCGCCACTGAGGAGCTTGATCGGCGCACCGACATTGAGTGGAATCGTACCCGACCTGTCACGCACAATAGGATCAATCGTGGACTCACCTGGCCCACTACTAGATCCGCGCGCTTTCACTACATCATTAACTTTGATTACATTCTGCGCATTGATTTTTTTGACAGGAACTTTTGCTGATTGCGGGACCTGGATTTCAATAAATGAAGTCTCAATATCTTCATGAGCCGCAACTTCGAAGGACCACTTATTACTTCCCAAACTTCTTACAGTAGCGTTTCCGAGGGAAACATCTATCAGCTCCTGCGCCGACGCCGGGTTCTGCACGGCTATCATGCTCGACAATACGACCAGCAGAGAAAGTATCCATGCCATCACAGCACGGACGGCGTATTTCCTATCATTACTTTTCATTGTTTAACGTTTCCCTTAACTCGCGCCACTTAAAGCCTGTGAGCCTGTAGCGGCATTGTGCCCATCTATTTTTAATTTTCGAATTGCGGCGATGCCGCATATTGCGAATTGCTAAGAAAATGAAACCTTAAAATTTAAAGACTCTTGAAAAGCTAGCTACCAGCCTTTTTCTCTTGCTTTCTCCGATTGCCTGCGATTAGTACAAATCCGGCACCAATCAACACCGCTGCTACCACGACCAGGCCGATCACTTGCGCACCGGTCACGGCTAGCGGCCCTTTCGGGGTTTTCTCGGAAGGAGCCTTCTCATGTGGATCGGGCTGCTCCGGCACCGGCGGGCTATCGGAATTGTTTGGCGTTGTCGGAACGCTCGGTGGTGCGCTTGGCGGGGTCCCCGGCTTCGTCGGCGGAACGCCCGGAACCTCGGGTACGTCCGGCGGCGTCGGCGGTGTCACAGGGGGCTTTCCCGGAGTGTGCGTCTTCGCCACAATCACACCCGCCACCGGATTGGAGTTCGTCGCCACCGTGTGGAATGGCACCGCGACCAGGAAGGAGTTGATCTCCCGGTAGCCCTCGCCAGGGGCGGTGGACGTTACCAGGTAGATGCCGTCGGCAAGCCCTTCGAAGCGAGTCTTGCCCTCAGCGTCGGTGACCTGCCAGAGGTGAGCGTCGGTGGGCCAGCCCTGATTTTGCTCCAAGGTGGCTTTTTCCACCCGCGCCATATCGGCGGAGTTCTTCGGGTCAATGCCGGACAGTCGCTTCAGATGAATTTTCACCCCTGCGATCGCGCCGGAAGGCGCCATGCCGTCATCGTCGGGATTTCCCTGAGTGAGCTGGATGGTCAGCACATCGGTGCCGACGGAGCGTTCCATGTTCGGCACGCCAGTCTGGCCTGCGACCGGTGCGGCCGCTGCCATATCTGCGCCGGGCCCCGTTGCCAGGCCGACGCTGAGGCTCGCGCCACATGCGACGGCGATCGCGGCGGTCCTACCGATGAGGCGCGAACGGGCGGTCTGTGAGCTAGTCATTGTCACGCTCCCACCATCGATTGTCATTGTTGTCATTTCGGTTTTCGCTTAAGCGGCCCTCCGCGCGTTCGGCGTCATCAGAGTCCAACTTTTCTTCGCCGCGCGCCTCATGAGCCCCGCGCACACCGCGTGCCCCACGAGCCTCCATCGAATGCCGACCCACGTATTCCGAAACGCCCTCGTCAGCGCCCTCTGCGTCTTCCAGCTGGGCATCCCGCAGTTGCTTTTGGCGCCACATCCAGTAGCCAAGTCCCGCACCAATGGCGATCACCGCCGCGAGCAGCGCGTACATCCACCACTGCCAACCGGCTGCATGACTCTGATCAAACACATCGCTTTCCGACGGATCCAGCGGCACCTGGTGACCTCGCACCAGCAGGCGATGGGTGTTGATTCCATACGGAGTGCAGGTGATCAGGGTGATATAGTCCTGGCCTTCGACCGGCTTCAAGTCTTCCGTCTCGTGCGGAAGCACAACCTTAATCTGGTCGACAACATACTTCAGTTTGTGGCCGGAGACCTGAACGTAGAAGGCATCGCCTTCCTTTGCATCCTTGAGGTTGTCGAACATGGTCACATTCGACAGGCCAGTGTGGCCAGTGATGATGGAATGCGTTCCCAGACCGCCAACCGGAAGATCGGAACCGTAGAGGTGTCCGAGGCCCTTCTGCAGGGTGTCGTCGGATGTGCCGTGGTAAATGGGCAGGTCAGCCTTGATCTTTGGGAAGATAAAGCGCGCCATCGCATCGGTGGCGTTGAGCTGGTCGAGGTAGTAGGCGTATTCGGGATTCTCCGGGCTGATCTTGTTCAGCCATGGATCCAGAATCGGACCAGTGCGGCGACCTTCGTTGTAGGCGTGCGCCTGATCCCACTGCGTGTTCTTGACCTCTTGGGGCACCGACGTTTCCAACTTGGCGTACTCGCTCGCAGCCTTGGAGGTGGCGTAGTTATTCCACGCGGTGGATACAACCGGGTACAGCATGACAAGCATGCCGAGAATCACCAGAATCGCCGGCAGAACCAGGCTGTTCTTCTTTGCCGGTTCGGCGGGTTGTTCTGGAGTGTTCTCTTTAACCGGAGAGAAAGAGTTATCCACTTCGGCGCTCCCAAAGATGTCACGTGAAGAAAAATTGGACCCTTGATGACACGGACGCCGCACGCTTTACGACGCTCTTTAACGGCGACTCGCGCCATCTAGGCCTAGAGAGTTTTAATATTTATGACTCTTGCACGGCGTTTACTTCGTGCAAGAGCGTGCAAGCAGGGCACGCAACGCGCGCCCTGCTTGTTTTCCTGAGGATTTCCCGGTGGCCACCGTTTGCAGGCCACCGGGGTTTCGCCAGGATTACCAAGCACCTACTCGGAGTACTTTTCCGGGGCATTCACCTGGAAGCCCGCCGAAGTACTTGCCTGGGGTACATGCCCGGATTTAGTTCTTAGCTCCGCGGCGTGCGAACCAAGCACCGGCTGCGACAATTGCAGCACCGATCGCGGCCAGGATGCCAACACCAGCACCACCGGTCAGTGGCAGCTGTGGGGTGGTGTCGTCGATGTTGACGACCTTGCCTTCGCCCTTGTCACCGACGGTGACGGTAACTGGCTTGTAGACAGGGACATCAATGGTCGTGGTTTCCTCTGCCGTCTTAACATTGGTTACAGTGCCATCCGGCTGAACCTCCCAAGTCGTAACCTCCTTTGGAACCTCAACCTTTGTCGTCTCAGCAGACGCGACGAGCCTGAAGGCAACCGCCTTCGACAGCAGTTCCTTACCCTTCGGAGCCTTGGTCTCAATGAGGCAGTATTCAGTCATGGTGCCATCGATTGAAGAGTCCGTGGCCGGTGCGTTGTTTACGAAGTCGTTGACGTGAAGGCCAGTTACATGCACTCCGCCCTCCTTGGTCGACTTGAATACGCTTTCTTGCTCCCCCTTGCCACCGTCGATATTGGCGTCCTGCGCCTTGACTTCAAAAGCGTGCTTATCGAGATCCAGCTTCGAGTAGTCTTCACAACGGCCGCCGCGCTTGGTCTGGTAGATCTTAAATTCTGCCCCCTCAAGAGCTTCACCCTTGGCATCAACCTTGGTGAACTTTAGTTCACCAAAGCGAGACTGGACCACCTCGGTGCGGCGACCATCTCCTGGCTGCGGCTCCTCCGGAGGAGTATCACTATCGACATCCTGGTCCGAAGACGGGCTGGAAGGCTCCCACTCGATTGCCTGGTTTGGTGCGACCTTTTCAGAAGAGTTCTTGACAGCCTCGACGTGAACGTTGACCTTGGAACCGCTCTTCAACTTCTTCAGACCGTCAACGGTGAAGTTAATGCGGAAAGCATTGGACCCCCTGTCCTTAGAGACGGTGTAGTCGCCTTCCGCGGCAGACTCCCCGTCAATGGACACAGCGAACTTCGTGGTTTCAGCCATAACATCGAAGTTCTTGGCATCCAAGGTATCCGAAATGTAGTAGTACTTCAGCCGCTTGCCTGCTTCGATGTTACGAACGGTAGTGCTGATGTCGTACTTAACTACATCGCCAGCCTGCGCGAGCTTGCCGTTTTCATCCTGGTCGGTGACGGTCTTCTGCGGCGGAGTCTTCTTGTAGTTCTTCGGAACTGCGTGGACATCGTAGTTCCACTCGGTGCCCTGGTTCTCACCAGCGTTAGCCTTGGTCATTGGGACGAAGGCGATGAACGGATTGGCCGGGGTGTACCCTTCCTTAGGGCTAGTCTCAACGACGAGGTACGGCGCATGGTCAGTACCGATTTCGAAGGTTGTTACACCGTCTTTGCCCTCAGCGTTCGCAGTCTTCTGCTCTTCCCCCTTCTTCTCAATGATTTCCTTACCAGCTTCAGTGACGTTGCCCTTAGCATCGACAAATTTGGCGTAGTCGCCAGCCTTGATACCGGCGGCAGCTGCGAGCCCCTCGTTGGTGTTCAGGTTGATCGCGGTTTTACCGTCTGCGGTCTTCAGCACCTTGTAGATTGTGAAACCAACTTCATTCAGGGCAGTGCCATTTCCAGCTTTTTCGCGATCCTTAGCTTCACCGGTACGCTCACCCAATTCAGTCGGATCACCGAACTTATGGATGGTCAGCGTCGCCTTCTGGTCCTTGTTAATCAGGGAAGCAGCATTAGCTAGAGCCACGTTACCAGTCTGTGCTTCGACAGCATCCTGCGCGAAAGCGCCAGGAGCAGAAATACCCAGCGAAAGTCCGACAATGGCGGCGAATGTTACCGAGCGAGCGGTACGAGAGAACTTGTTCACTATGAAGTGTCCTTTTCTTCAGTCC
This sequence comes from Corynebacterium lactis RW2-5, assembly GCF_001274895.1. NCBI lineage: Bacteria > Bacillati > Actinomycetota > Actinomycetes > Mycobacteriales > Corynebacteriaceae > Corynebacterium > Corynebacterium lactis. The sequence continues at coordinate 212,837 of NZ_CP006841.1, read as the reverse complement.
GATGTAGGGCCTACCCACACATCGGGGGCTGGTTCCCTAACACTTTTTGACGATTCACGCCGGGCTACCCCGCCGGGATGCACTGAAAAACACCGAGAGGTTTTACTCCCCCGACCCTGGAGCACGCTCAGGCTCTTGTGAGTCTTCTCATGAATCGCTTAAGTGAACCTTAGTTCTAGACCAGTGAAAACGACATTCATTGTACGGGCGCAACACATATGTAAAGTTGAAAAATTTAACTTACCAGCGATGTGTCACATAAACGACGAACACTATTAGCGCAGCTAAAGTGCTATTTTCCTACCTTTGTAGGAAAATAGTGTAAACCTACCTACTAATTAACCCTCACACCCCTCTACGGGGGTAGCCGGCCAATGCCGTGACATCCACCCCTGGTTAACACCCTTTCCGCAGGACTGTATGCGTTAACGAAACCCATAGTGCAGCACTCTCGAAGTCGGTCAAAAGTGCTATCACAAAACTACCCCTACAAACGGACATTTCCTTGATTCTCCTGACCGCTTGCCTTGAAAGAAAAGGCCCTTAACCTACCCCCGCCCCTTCCAACGCCTTGCTTTCCTCAGATAGAAAAAGAGCTGCGTCTTTAAAAAACACAGCTCTCAAAAATGGCAGGTTACGGCCTCACCTTCAACCCCGGCAGCAGGCACCACCGGCCCATAGACCACAGCCCCGCAGACACCTCCGGGCTACCTACAACCACAGTCCCGATACAGCGCCTCTAGCGCCGCTAGGCCACTACTGCCCGGCGACCAGAAGCTCCGCAATCTGAATTGTGTTCAGGGCAGCGCCCTTGCGCAGGTTATCGCCAGAGACCACGAACACCAGACCACGGCCCTCCGGCACGGACTGGTCGACACGGATACGCCCGACCAAGGACTCATCGATACCGGCGGCAGCAAGCGGGGTAGGCACATCCACAACCTTCACGCCAGGCGCGCCCTGAAGCAGCTCCGTGGCTTTCTCCACGGAGATAGCCGAATCAAACTCCGCATGGATAACCAGCGTGTGTCCAGTAAACACCGGGATACGCACGCAGGTACCTGCGACGGCCAGCTCCGGAATCCCCAGGATCTTGCGGGACTCATTGCGGAGCTTCTGCTCCTCGTCGGTCTCCAGAGAGCCGTCATCTACCAGCGACCCCGCCATCGGCAGCGCATTGAACGCGATTGGCGCAACGTAAGGCCCAAGATCCGAGGCCTCAAGCGCAGAACCGTCAGTAGTCAGCTGCTCGAATACGGCATCGTTAGCGCGCACCTGCGACGCCAAGGCATTCACACCGGCCAGCCCAGAACCGGAAACGGCCTGGTAGGAGGAGACACGCAGGCGCTGCAGGCCCGCGGCGTCGTGAAGCGGCTTGAGCACCGGCATCGCCGCCATAGTGGTGCAGTTCGGGTTCGCGACAATGCCCTTCGGGATGTCCTGCAACGCATCCGGGTTGACCTCGGAGACCACCAGCGGCACTTCCGGATCCTTACGCCATGCAGAGGAATTATCCACCACGGTCGCGCCGGCCGCGGCAAAACGCGGAGCCTGCTCCTTCGACAGCGTTCCTCCCGCAGAGAACACGGCAACGTCGATGCCCTTTAAATCCTCGTCGGAAGTGGCAGCGACATCCTCAACGACGATCTTCTCACCGCGGAACTCCAGCTCCTTGCCCGCGCTGCGCGCAGAGGCGAAGAAGCGCACCTTATCGGCCGGGAAGTTGCGCTGCTCAAGAATCGAACGCATCACGCGGCCAACCTGGCCGGTGGCACCAACAACAGCAATGGTGGTCATGAAAACTCCTTAACGTCCCGTACCAGCGTAAACAACGGCCTCTTCCTCGCCGCCGAGCCCGAAGGCGTCGTGCAGCGCCTTGACAGACTTGTCCACCTCAGTGTCATTGACCAACACGGAGATGCGGATCTCGGATGTAGAAATCAGGTCGATATTGACGTCAATGTCGGCCAGCGCCTCGCAGAAGGTCGCCGTGACACCCGGATGTGACTTCATGCCCGCGCCAACGAGGGAAACCTTGCCCACGTGGTCGTCGTAAAGCACATCCTTCCAGTCGTTTTCCACCTGCAGCTTCTTCAGCAGAGTCATGGCCTTCGGGCCGTCCTCGCGCGGACAGGTGAAAGTAATATCCGTGCGGTTATCGGCAATGGTGGACACATTCTGCAGCACCATATCGATGTTGATCTCGGCATCCGCGACCGCGCGGAACATCTTCGCCGCCTGGCCCGGGTCATCCGGAATGCCGAGCACGGTCACCTTCGCCTCAGAGCGGTCATGCGCCACGCCAGTCAGAACTGCTTCTTCCACAGGAATATCCTCCATCGATCCATCAACAAGAGTGCCCAGGTCATTGCTATACGACGAACGCACACGCAACGGGACATTAAACGCGCGGGCGTATTCCACGCTGCGCAATTGCAAAATCTTCGCGCCCACCGCGGCCATCTCCAGCATCTCCTCGAAAGAGATGTTATCCAGGCGCTGAGCATCCGGCACGATGCGCGGATCGGCGGTGTAGACACCATCCACATCCGAGTAAATCTCGCACACATCGGCCTCCAGCGCCGCGGCCAGCGCGACTGCAGTGGTGTCCGAACCACCACGACCCAGGGTGGTCACATCCTTGGTCTCGCGGTTGACACCCTGGAAGCCCGCAACCAAGCAGATGTGGCCTTCATCCAGTGCCTCGCGAACACGCCCCGGCGTGACCTCCACAATGCGAGCGTTTCCGTGCCGCTCGGTGGTAATCACGCCCGCCTGTGAGCCCGTAAAGGACCGCGCCGAAGCACCAAAGGAGGCAATCGCCATGGCTACCAGTGCGTTAGAGATGCGCTCACCGGCAGTCAGCAACATGTCCATCTCACGTCCCGGCGGCACCGGGTTGACCTGATTGGCCAAGTCCAGCAGCTCATCGGTGGTGTCCCCCATTGCCGAGCACACAACCACCACATCGTTGCCCTGCTTCTTGGTTTCGACGATCCGCTCAGCAACGCGGCGAATACGCTCCGCGCTCTCTAGCGACGAACCACCGTACTTCTGCACAACCAAGGCCATGGTCGGCAACCTCCAAAAACTAGGCAAATATATGCAAGCAACTATTATCGCCCTAATTTACTTGAGGCGCATTCATAAATACATAGGGGCTACCCAAGTCGGCGTACGCTAGCATTCCCCACGTGCACAACAATCTCCTCGCCGCCGCCCTCGCGCTCCTATCAGCGCTAAGCATCGCGTGGGGAACCGTCATCCGCCACAAACTTGCCGACGCGCTTTCCGACGACACCAGCACACTAAGCGGCGTTGCCCATACGGTACGTCAGCCCCGCTGGTGGTTCGGCTCCTTCCTGGCGATGGCCGGCTACGCCTTCCAAATCGCGGCTCTCGCTTTTGGCACATTGCTGCTGGTTCAGCCACTACTAGTGACGAAATTGATGCTCACTCTCCCTCTGGCAGCGAAGGTGAATAGGTACCGAATTTCGCGCGCCGAGATGGCCTGGTCGGTGGCGTTGACTATTGCCGTGGCAGTACTGGTTGTGTTCGGCGAACCGGCCGCCGGAATCACCGACATCCCGACCGCAACATGGGGATACGTACTCGCCTTCGGCGGCGTTACGATGACAATAATCTACGCCGTCGCCGTCAGCTGGCAGCGCGCACCGAAGGCACTCCTGCTCGGCACAGCCACAGGCTGGTTATACGGATTCGTGGCGCTGCTGTCGAAGGCGGTTGTCGATATGTACATGACCAAAGGGCTAGTGTCACTCTCCTTGGCCTGGGAACTCTGGTTGCTGGTGGCGCTGTCGATCATTGGCGTCGGCATTCAGCAGGCCGCGTTCAACGCCGGGCCGCTGCAGCAATCCCTGCCAGCCATGACGATTGTGGAACCAATCGTCGCCTTCTCCCTCGGCTACCTCGTCCTCGGCGAATATTTCCAAGCGCAAGGATCCGAATGGATCGCACTCGGCGCGGCTCTGATCACCATGATTGCGGCGACCATCGCGCTTGCGGTGCGCTCCGGATCCGAGGGCGCCGACGCTGGTGCCAATAGGGCGGCGCACCCGATCCCGCCCGCCACCGCCGCAGACCAGGCCTGACTACGTCCACCGCCTGGGACGCAGCGTGACTCTGCCCACAAACACACCCATAGGCATGTTCTCAATTTTTTAAACGCCATTTTCACACCTAAGTTGGAAAGGATTGGATTCCCAGTCACCTCGGAAATCCCCGTAAAAAAGGCAGGAACACATGGGTCGCCACAGCAACCGCACCGCCGCCGTAAAAAAGAAGGACGTTAAAGAGCAAGGAACGTCGGCAAGCGGAAAGAAACTCAACACCAACGCCATCATTGCGCTGGTGCTTATCCTCGTAGGGCTAGGCGTGCTGCTCTACCCCGTCGTGGCGACACAATGGAACAACGTCATGCAAGCGCGCGCGGCCGACGAGTACTCCAAATTGGAACAGTCCGTCCCACCCGAAGTGCTGCACACCGCGTGGGACCAGGCACACCAATATAACGCCGAACTGGGTGACATCACCGCCGGCGACGCATGGACCACCGACGACGATGAAAACTCCCCTGGTTACCAGCGCTACCGGAAATACCTGTCGGTACTGAGCGAAACCGACGCCATGGGGCGCATCATCATCCCCTCAATTAACTCCGACCTGCCGATTTACCACGGCACCTCCGAAAAGTCGCTCACTCGTGGTGCAGGCCACCTCTACGGGACCGACCTACCAGTTGGCGGCATCGGAGACGGCGAGGGACGACACTCCGCGCTGTCCGCGCACACCGGACTACAAAACGCCACCCTGTGGGACAACCTGGTCAAGGTCAAAAAAGGCGATGCCTTCTATATTGCCGCTGCCGGACAGAAATTGAAGTACGAGGTACACGACGTCAGCGTCGTCGACCCCTCCGGCACCTCGCGGCTGCGCCGCGAACCCGGACAAGACCTGATTACCCTAATTACCTGCACCCCATACGGCATTAATACGCACCGACTGCTGGTCACAGGCCATCAAGTGCCGATGGACCCATCCGACGAGAGCGTCTTCGAATCCGGCGGCCTGCAGTGGCAGTGGTGGATGTGGGCCATCGTTGCCGCCGCAGCTGTGATCGTGCTGCTGCTCATACTGTGGCTGCGCAAAGTCTTCCGTGCCGGGAAGGCGGACTCGGAATCGGACTCCGACGAGGCGGAGGCGTAGCGGGGCCGGTAGACGGGGGTCCCGGGCTGGATAGTGTTCCAGGCGGCAAAAGTGCCCGGGGTTACATCGATGAGTTCTTGCCCACGGCGAACCACAGAATCGGCCCGAGCAGCGGGAAAGCGAAACACGCCAACGCCCACAGCGCCTTGCCGCCGCTGCCGTAATTCTCGCTGCGCACAACGCTGAACAAGGCCGCAACAAAAAGGACAATCTGGGCGATGACAAGTAGGGCAATTGCCACGAGCCCGAAGCCGCCAATAAGAGTAGTAAAGCCGCTGGTATCCGCCGAAGCGGCGACTAAGGCGTCTGCGCCAATCATTTTCCATCACTCCTTGAAACTCCTAACAATCATGAACGGTTGACAGTCACGTCGCACGGTGCGTTAAAGCAACCGAACTTCCATGCGATTCAGGCTACGACTACTCGCGAAACCTGCAACCCCTGACCGCGGCAACGAATTGTCGTCGGCAAGCGAAAGGGCAAGCGAAGGGCGACTAAACACCCCCAAATTATGAAAAAAGCGCCATCGTGAGGGTAAGGTACATCACATGCAACGCGGACTACTCCTTCTTTGCCGCGGCGGGGCTTGGATTTAAGGCCGGCTCCCCGTCGCGGGGATTTGGCGTGCCGGCCTTGACACTCACCTAAAGAAAGAAAGGCCCCACATGGCACCCTCGGACGCATTCATCTCCGCACCCTCCGTCATCTCCACTCCCAACGGCGAAATCCCCGCAGACCAGCCACACTGGAACAAGCAGCGCAACTCCCAGATGGCATTCGGCCGCTACGAGCCTTACGACGTCGAGGTCCAAGACTTCCAACTGCCCGACCGCACCTGGCCGAACAAGCGCATCACCAAAGCCCCGCAGTGGTGCGCCGTCGACCTGCGCGACGGCAACCAGGCCCTGATCGACCCGATGAGCCCCGAGCGCAAGCGCCGCATGTTCGAACTGCTGGTGCAGATGGGCTACAAGGAGATTGAGGTCGGATTCCCCTCCGCGTCCCAGACGGATTACAACTTCGTCCGCGAGATTATCGAGAAAAACATGATTCCGGACGACGTCACCATCCAGGTCCTGGTCCAGGCGCGCGAGCACCTGATCCGCCGCACCTTCGAGGCCTGCGCCGGCGCGAAAAACGTCATCGTTCACTTCTACAACTCCACCTCGATTCTGCAGCGTGACGTGGTATTCCGGAAGGACAAGGACGCAATCAAGAAGATTGCCACGGACGCGGCGGAACTGATCAAGTCCATTGCCGTGGACTACCCCGACACCAACTGGCGCTGGGAGTACTCCCCAGAGTCCTACACCGGCACCGAGGTCGAGTACGCCAAGGAAGTTGTCGACGCCGTCGTTGATGTCATGGACCCGACCCCGGAGAACCCGATCATCATCAACCTGCCCTCCACGGTCGAGATGATCACCCCGAACGTCTACGCCGACTCGATTGAGTGGATGGACCGGAACTTGAACCGTCGCGATTCCATCATCCTGTCCCTGCACCCGCACAATGACCGCGGCACCGGCATCGCCACCGCCGAGCTAGGCTACATGGCCGGCGCCGACCGCATCGAGGGCTGCCTGTTCGGCAACGGCGAGCGCACCGGCAATGTCTGCCTGGTCACCCTCGGCCTGAACATGCTGACCCAGGGCGTCGACCCACAGATCGACTTCTCCGACATCGACCTGATTCGCCGCACCGTCGAGTACTGCAACCAGCTGCGCGTCCCGGAGCGCCACCCCTACGGCGGCGACCTGGTCTTCACCGCCTTCTCCGGTTCCCACCAGGACGCCGTGAACAAGGGCCTGGACGCCATGGCCTCGAAGGTGCGCCCGGGCGCCTCCGTCAAGGAGCTTTCCGACGACCAGTTGCGCGGCGTTACCTGGGAAGTTCCGTACCTGCCCATCGACCCGAAGGACGTCGGTCGATCCTACGAGGCGGTCATCCGCGTTAACTCGCAGTCCGGTAAGGGCGGCGTGGCGTACATCATGAAGACCGACCACGGCATGAACCTGCCGCGGTCCATGCAGGTCGACTTCTCCTCGGTCGTCCAGGCCGTTACCGACGCCGAGGGCGGCGAGGTCAACTCCAAGGCGATCTGGGACATCTTCGCAGGCGAATACCTGGATCGCGAGGCGCCGCTGGAGCAGATCGCCCTGACCGTCGACGCTGCGCAGAACGAGTCTGATGCGACCAAGATTAAGGCGCACATCATCTACCAGGGCAAGGAGCAGACCGTCGAAGGCATCGGTAACGGCCCGCTGGCCGCCTACGCCGACGCCCTGGAGAAGCTGGGCGTTGTCGTGAATGTACAGGAGTACGTCCAGCACGCCCGCACTGCCGGCGACGATGCCGAGGCCGCCGCGTACGTCCTCGCCGAGGTCAACGGTGCGAAGGTATGGGGCTGCGGCATTGCCGGTTCGATTACCTACGCTTCGCTGAAGGCCGTGACCAGCGCAGTCAACCGCGCGCTGGTCTAGGTCGCGGCTCGCCCCTTTCGTTTTTGCCAGCTTTTTGTAGGAAGTAACCGGATTTTTCGCCTTACTTCCTACAAAAAGCTGGCAAATTCTGTTTTTGGGGCGGCGCCACTGCACCGCCCCGGTCCCGCCCCGCCGCCCACGCCACCTTCCCCTCCCACGCCGCCTCCCCGCCCTCACCCGATCTGCGGCCCCGCATTCTTAACAATTCCCCGCACTCGGACCGCCGAATTACCCAGGATGCGGAGGCGGGCGGTAACGGTGGAAGTGAGCGTCGGCAAGCAGGAGATGGGGAAACCATCCACATCGTCCCAGCTGACGCGAATGACGTCATAGCCGACCTCGCGGAGCGCGCGCTCGCGATAGATTTCGTCGGTGATGATCTGCGATTGCTCGGCGTTGGTGGGTGCGACGCGGCTGCGGCTGTACTTCAGGCGGCCGTCGAATTCGACGATGAGCTGCGCGGACGGGATGAGGAAGTCGACGCGCGCGATGAATGTGGGCGGCTCGGTGTCAGTCCCGGGGGCGAAGATTTCGGCCTGCTCGTGGAATTGCAAGCCGGCGTCGAGGAGCGCGACCTTTGTCAGTACCTCGCCGGGAGTTTCGCAGCGGCCGTGGCAAACCTCGAGCGCGCGGCGGAATAGGCGAAGGCCGTGCTGACGCGGGTACCTCGCGGCGGTGCGAGCGAGCTCCTCCCGGGTGGCGCCGTGCCTCAAGGCTCCCTCGACTGCTATGTAGGCGGCGCGCAGGGCGTCTAACCTCCACGATTGCAGTCTTTCGCGGTCGCGCCTGGTATGCGCGGGCTTGCGCGAACGCATCTTGCATTCGTCGAGCACCGCTTTAGCCAGGCGAGCAACGCGCCTACCTGCGATAATAGTGACGTCCTCGGGGTCGATCTCACAGCGCAGGCGCCGAAACATCCGCTGCCCCGCGAAGTTCTGACCACCACCGGCGACACCCACGCACGCACCCCGAAGCAGCACCCAGGCCCCGTGCAGCGCCAGCGCCCCCGCACCCGTAATCACGCCTGCCGACGCCTCGTCGACCATCCCGAGCACCTTCGTGACCAGGCGATTTCCCCACCGCAGACCTTCCCACCGCTGCTCGCTGACATAACGCCCATGCCCGACTTTGAGTAATTTTCCCGCCCTGTACGCCTTGCGCATTCGGTGGCGCCCGCCGGCGTCTGGCTGGCGCGCGCCGGAGATCAATCCGTATTCGTCTTCCGCGAGCGGCCGCTGGTTTCGATTCGGCCTGCCGCGCCGTGATTTTCTTTTTGGTGCGGGAATGTCCACTGGGATACCTCGCTGTGTGGTTCGGGTAATTGTGGCGTCACTGTTACAGGCGCGGAAAGTCGCTGTTTGGTTCCCGCTTCTTCTCGCATGCTCCCCCTCCCCGCACCCTCCCCGCGTTTTTGCCAGCTTTTTGTAGGAAGTAACCGGATTTTTCACCTTACTTCCTACAAAAAGCTGGCAAAAAATGAATGGGGAAATGGGCGGAGGTCCGTGGAGCTAGGTGTACGCCCAAGTGGCACCAATTCGGCCGCACCTTTCCCCACCCGCTAACCTTTAAGGCATGACTGACTCGGCGCACGAAGAGCGCAATTCCCCCCGCCCCGCCAAGGGCCGCAACCGCAGGCGCAGGGGTCGCCGCCGTGCACACCGCTTGCCGACGTCAACACCTCCCCACGCCCCCGAAACCGCAGTTGGCGGGGCCGCGGGCGCCGCAACCACCGACACCACCGCAACGCCCGCAACTACCGACGCAACAAAGGCTGCTGCCCAGCACAAGCAGTTCTCATCTGCGGAAGAAGCCCCCTACGCCATCGTCGCGATTCAGGCGACGGGCATCCACCCGAAGTCCGCGCGCATGGTCAGCCTCGGCGTTTCGACCGCCGACCGCGCGGGCAACATCGTCGACACGTGGCACGTCGTCATCGACCCCACCGAGGACCCGGGCCCGACGCACCTCCATGGTCTCCAGCCGAGCGACTTCGACGGCGCACCGCGATTCGGCGTCATCCAGTCGAAGTTGGCGCACGCCCTCGACGGCAGAACCCTGATCGCTCATAATGCGCCGATGGTCTGGGGTTTTATCGTGGCTGAGGCCAAGAGGGCACGTCGGCAAGCCAACCGAGAGCGGGGTTCCCGCAGCAAGCGCGGGCGCGGACGGCGGACCAGGTCGCGCGCGGGCCGCATCCCGGCGCCGACGACTATCGTGGATACGCTCGCGACGGCGCGGCGCCAGGGCGTCGCACTCGAGGACACTCGCCTGCGCGGGGTGGCGCGCGCGTACGGGCTGGAGGTGCCTTCGCCGGTCGCGTCGGCTGCGGGCATCGAGGTCCCGGAGCGCGTCCGCACGCTCGAGGATGTCACCACCACGCTGCAGCTTTTCCTCGCGCAGGGCGGGCTTTCCGACGCCCCCACCAGCGCCGACGCTCCCCCAGCACGGCCGATTGCGTCCATGGCGACGGACGATCTCCGGGAGGACCGGGTCGGCCTGCAGCGTTCCTCCGTGCGTGTCGATGCCATGGAGGCGCCGCGTCCGGTGGAGAATCCGGGGCGCTACGCTCCGGGTGGGAAGTTGTCGCCGGGGATGGAATTCGTTGTCGCCCCGGAGGTCACAATGGACCCGGACCGCCTGATCGCCGCCGGTGTCCGCGCTGGTCTGGCGTATTCGGAGAAGGTCACTCGCGAGTCTTCGCTATTAGTGTGCAACCGGCCTGCGAATGTCACTCCTGCGGAGCTGACGGGCAAGGCGATGCACGCGCATCGCAAGGAGATTCCGCTGGTGTCCGACGAGGCCTTCCTGCGCTTGGTCACCGAGCTGGAAGAGTCCAAGTAGCCGCGCCGCTTATTTCTCCGCGCCCCATTGGCAGTAAGCTATTTAGCCATGGACCAAGGCACTTCACGCACACCCGGCGGGCTGATCGCCCGCCTGCGAGCAACCCTGGCAACAACCGCCGCAAAGGGAGCGACCTGGGCATCCCGGGCGTCGGGACGCGGAGCCGGCGGCATGATTGGTGGGCTCATCGCGCAGAAGATTGACCCGCGCATCATGGCGTCGCTGGGCAAGGGGCGCCCCGCCGCAATCATTACCGGCACCAACGGAAAGTCCACCACGACCCGCATGTTCGCCGCAGCGATGCGTGCTGCGGGGCACACGGTCGCGACGAATGAGGGCGGCGACAACATGGACGCGGGCGTCATCTCGGCGCTGCTGGCTACCCCAAACGCGGACAGCCTGGTGCTGGAAGTCGATGAGCTGCACGTCGCGCACATCGCGGCGGACCTGAAGCCGAAGGTCATCGTGCTGCTGAACCTGTCGCGCGACCAGCTGGACCGAGTCGGAGAGATCAACAAGATTGAGGGCTCGCTGCGCGCGGCAGTAGACGCGAACCCGCAGGCTACGATCATCGCCAACTGCGACGACCCGCTGATCACCTCCGCGGCGTGGGACGCAAAGAACGTCGTGTGGGTCTCCGCGGGCGGCGGCTGGACCAACGATGCCACCAGCTCCCCACGCACCGGCGGCCCCATCATCCACGATGGCGAGCACTGGTACGCCGTCAAACCGCTTGCCGACGGCTCCCGCTTCGAACGCCCCACCCCCTCCTGGCGTATCTCCGATGAGGGCGTGGCGACCCCGTTCGGCGTCACGCACCCGCTGAACCTGACGCTGCCGGGCAATGCCAACCGCGGCAACGCCACCCTCGCCATCGCCGGCGCCGTGGAAATGGGCGCAGACGCCACCGATGCCCTGGCGGCGACCGAGAAGGTCGATAACGTCGCCGGACGCTACTCCACCGTAGTCGTCCGAGACAGCAGGGGTGCCGAGAAGCACGTGCGCATGCTGCTGGCGAAGAACCCCGCCGGATGGCAGGAGGCCCTGTCCATGGTGGACCGCACCGCGGACGCGGTAGTCATCGCCGTCAATGGGCACGTCGCCGACGGCGAGGACCTGTCCTGGCTCTGGGACGTCCGCTTCGAGGACTTCGACGGCATGGACGTCATTGCCGCAGGCGAGCGCGGCACGGACCTCGCCGTACGCCTGCTCTACGCCAGCATCGACGCCGAGCTGATCGCCAACCCCCTCGATGCCATCAAGGCGACGGCGTCGCGGGGCGCGGAAGACCCGTCGGCAAGCACACGTGTGGAGGTGCTGGCGAACTACACCGCCTTCCGCGACCTCAAGCGGGACATCGAGCGAGTACAGGAGGACAAGTAAATGAGTGACCTTTCGATCGGCCTAATCCTCCCGGACGTGCTGGGCACCTACGGTGACGACGGCAATGCGCTGGTGCTGCGCGAGCGCGCCCGCCGCCGCGGCATCGATGCGGAGATTGTCCTCATCAAGCTTGGCGACGCCGTGCCCGAAGGCCTTGATATTTACACCGTCGGCGGTGGCGAAGACGTAGCGCAGACAATCGCGGTGGAGCACCTGATCGCGGACGGCGGCATCGCCCGCGCCGCGGCGGCCGGAAAGCAAATTCTTGCCATCTGCGCCGGATTCCAGATCTTCGGCACCACCTTCCGCGCCGGCGGCAAGGAAGTCGCGGGCCTGGGCCTGGTGGACTGCGCGACCGATTCCCTGCCGGTGCGTGCGATTGGTGAGATTTGCACGCGACCGACCTCGGACCTTTTGAGCCAACCGCTGACCGGCTTCGAAAACCACATGGGCCGCACGGTGCTGGGCGCAGACGCGCGCCCACTCGGCCACGTCATCCGCGGCATCGGCAACGAAGGCCCCGAGGTCACCCAGGAGCACTCCGGCATCACTCCGGGAGTGGACCTTGAGCAGCTAGAGGCGACCGGCGGCGCGGAAGGTGCCGTCCAGGGCTCGATTGTGTGCACCTACCTGCACGGCCCCGTCCTGGCACGCAACCCTGAACTGGCGGACCTGCTGCTGGCGCGCGCTACGGGAGCTACTCCCGGAACCTTAGAGCCACTGGAGATCGGGGTGATTGATACGCTGCGCCAGGAGCGAATTCATTCGAAACCGCGGCCGAAGAGCGAACGCTAGGCGCCGGGGCCGTGCTGAGCAGTATTGTCCTCCGCATCACGGACGCGATTATTCACTCGAAGAAGAGGGAACGCAAAAACTCGGACTCCCAGCCACCGGTCGAGCGAGTCATTGAAGCCATCTGGACCCCGCTCATTATCGCCGTGCCCGGCCTTTTGCAGTGGCCGCTGCAAATGTTCGTCCGCACGGCGCCTTTGGAGGCCGTCATTCTGGACGCACTCGGCATGCTGGTCGGTGTTGCCTACATGCTCAGCTTAGCGCCACTGCACCGTCGCGTCCCCATCGTCGATGACGAACGCTTCCGCAGGAAATACCCCATCACCTCTATCTATGCGGCGAAGAAGATCAGCGCCGAAGAGTTCCTTCTCCTCGCAACGTTCATTTCCATCCTCGCCGCTTGCTACTACCTGGACTATCCCTGGCCGTTGGGGACCAACTGGACAATCCTGACCTACTGCGCCATTTTCGCCGCGCTCTTTGACCGAGGGGCCGGCGAGCCCGGGGCGTTCGCCAGCTCTATGCTGTTAACACTCACTATTGTGGCGACGCTCGTACCTTCGTTTTTCTTCGTCGCTAAAGCAAGTTCAGTTCTGTACCACCCGGCACCCATTGCCGTATATATCTTCGTCTCCACCGGTATCGGTGTCATGGTCCAATCCCAACGCTCCCGTATGAAGGACCAAATCCGTCGCAGTCAGACCGAGGCGCGTTTCGTTGAAAACCGCGTCCGCCAGGAAATTTCGCATGAGCTTCACGACGTCGTCGCCCACGAAGTTGCTGGAATTGTGGTGCTCAGCCAGGCTACGAAGATGGTGCATGCAAGCGGTACGGCCTCGCCGGAATATATTGACGATGCCCTTGCCAAGATTGAGATGGCGTCCACGCGCGCGTTGGCGTCGATACGCGCGACCGTGGAGGACCTGCGCAAGTCGGATACCCGCCGCGAGGTCAAGCTCACGACTTCTTTCCCGGAGATCGTCGAGATTATCGACAAGTTCAAGGAAAACCGGCAGGTGGGGCGGGTTAACTCCGTCGACGACGTTGTCGGTGTCGGCGATGTTGCGACGGACGCGGGTGTTGGTGCGGCGTGCTCGGACGGCTCGGGGGGCGCGGGCCCCGTGATTGTCGACATCGATGAGAAGACGCGCGAGTACCTAAGCCCCAGCCGAGGCCTATTCTCCGAGGATATGGGCAACACGCTCTACCGCGTCATGTCGGAGTCACTAACGAATATCTACCGGCACTCGCCGAACTCGAACGTGTTCATCAGCGTGCGCGTCGGCCTACTCCCGAAAAAGATGACCGAGGTGTTTGAGGAAAAGCCCATCGACACATCCAGCGTCATGGGCTTCAGCAGGGACACGTTCCTGGCGGCTCACCCCGAAATCAGCCAGAATGTTTCCTACCCCCGCGTGGAATTGTTCGTATTCGATACCGGGTCGAACGATTCCGTCGACGAACCGAAATCCATCGGCGGCGGAAACGGTATTGGAATTGAAAATATCCGCCGCAACGTGCGCGAACTGGGAGGAGTGGTCTACACCGGCGCGTACCGGCCCCTCGCGGTCCGAGATACCGATGCCCGCCCCGGGTGGCTCGTTTTTTCAACAATTCCGTTGAAGAAGTAAAGTTTTCGACCGAGTCCGCTAGCGTCTATATTGATTTCATTACTGCACTGCGAGATTCGCGGTGCCTAAGAAGGGAAATGCACGCATGCCAATCCGCATCATCATCGCCGATGACCAGGAACTGGTCCGTACCGGCTTTGAGATGATTCTCAACTCGCAGCCGGACATGGAGGTCGTCGGCACTGCACGAGACGGCATGGAGGCCCTTCACCTCATCAACGAGGAAAAGCCCGACGTGGCACTGTTAGACATCCGTATGCCCACCATCGACGGGCTTGAGGTGTGCCGCCGCGTCGCAGGCTCCACCAACGTCGTCATTGTCACCACGTTCGAGGACGACACCTACGTGGAGAAGGCCCTCGAGTACGGCGCGCGCGGATTCCTGCTCAAGGACTCCGGCACCGCCCTGCTGATCGAGGCCGTGCGCGCCGCCGCGAACAACCAGGCGCTGATTTCCCCGAAGATTACCGACATCCTGCTGAACATGGCGAAGTCCGCCGAGGACCGCACTCCGACCCCGGACCCGGACCTGGACATGCTCTCTGCCCGCGAGATGCAGGTCGCGCAGCTGATTGCCCACGGCCGCACCAACGCCGAGATCGCCGATACGCTCGATATCTCCCTGACAACTGTGAAGTCGCACGTCTCCCGCATCCAGAACCGCCTCGAGCTGCGCAATCGCGTCGAGATCGCCGCGAAGCTCTGGGCTGCGGGCGTGGTCGAGTAAGGCCGTCGGCAACGCGCCGGGGGGGGACGGAGTGGCCTGAGCGCCGGTCGGGGGCCGGCCCCGGCCGCTAATCGCTAGACCTTAAGCCGCCCAGTCAGGGCGCGCGAGAGCGTCAGCTCGTCAACGAATTCCAGGTCGCCGCCGAGAGGCATCCCCGACGCCAGCCGGGTCACCGTGAGATCCGGGAAATCCCGGAGTAGCCGCGCGAGATACGTGGCCGTCGCCTCACCTTCCGTGTTAGGGTCGGTGGCGATAATGACCTCATGAATCTCCGGGCCAGTCGCCTTCGCGGCGAGCGCCTCGTCGAGATCCTCCCCGCTGGCATCTGCCGACAGGGCCGAGTCGGAGTCGGGGGCGTTGTCGACGTCGGCAAGCACACCTGCGATGCGCTGCAGTAGCGTACGGATATTCAGCTCATTCGGGCCGATGCCGCCCAGCGGGTCGAGGGCTCCGCCAAGCACGTGGTAGCGGCCATTGTATTCGCCGGTGCGCTCGATGGCCTGGATATCGCGGGCCTCCTCGACGATGCAGATCAGCCCCTTGTCGCGGCGGGTATCCGCGCAGTACTGGCAGACGTCGGCCTCGGAGATATTGCCGCAGATCCGGCAGAAGCGCACGCCCTCGCGGACACGACCGAGCGCCGACTGCAGCCGACCGATGTCCTCCGGCTCCGCTTTCATCAGGTAGAAGGCGATGCGCTGGGCGCTCTTCGGGCCGATGCCCGGAAGCCGGGAGAACTCGTCGATGAGGTCCTGAAGTGGTCCTTCGAACAATGTTGTGGTTACCTACGCCCTTTAGAAGCCCATGCCGCCGAGGCCGTCGAAGCCCTGTGACAGCGGCCCCATCTTCTGCTCGGCGAGAGCCTGAACCTTGGAGGTGGCGTCCTGGAAAGCGGCGAGGACCAGGTCCTGCAGGCCGTCCACGTCCTCCGGGTCGACAACCTTCGGGTCGATGGCGATATCGGTAACCTCGCCGGAGCCCTGCATGGTCACCTTGACCAGGCCATTGCCGGCCTCGCCCACGAGAGTGGAGGCGACAATCTCCTGCTGCGCAGCCTGGAGCTGCGCCTGCATCTGCTGGGCCTGCTGCAGGATTGCGTTCATATCTGGCTGAGTCATCTTAAAAAGTTCCTAACTAAATTGCTTGAATTTTTCGTTTTTCGTGGCGGCCTTGCTGCCTCCCGGAGTTTTTCCGGGAGTGGGGTCGCGCCGCTTTATTCTAGCGACTGCCGCCACCCGAAGGGCGCGCCGCTACATCGGTTTCGCGCCAAGTTCCTTCTCCAACAGCTCGATCACTACGTCCTTTAGGGTGCGGTGGTCGAAGTTGCCCTCCTGGTTGACGGCCTCGTAGTACTCCGAGGTGTCCTCTTCTTCGTAGGGTTCAGCCGGAGGCGCGTAGCTGTCCTCCGGGGGCGCGAACTCCTCCTCCGGTTCTGGGGGCAGGGGGATGCCGTCGTCGAACTGGGCCGGGGCTTCTGCTTGCCGACGGAATGAACGCGCCCCGTCCTGCCCGTGGCGAGCCTGCTGTGCCTGCTGAGCCTGTTGGTACGGCGACAGCTGCGGAGGCTGCGATGCTGCTTGCGCGGCGGGTTCGTGTTGGTTCGGTTGCTGTACGTGCGGCGCGGAAGGCGCGTGCTCCGCACGGCCGGGCTGTAACTGCGTGCGGTTTGCCGCCTGCTGAGCCCTCTTGGCCTCCTCAATCTTGCGACGGCGCTCCGCAATCGACTGCATCGCCGCCGACATCGGGGACTCCGAAGCAGCTGGGCGCGCAGCTGGCGCAGATGGCGCTGGCGACGCGGGAGTTTCAGGTGCAGGAGCGGGAGCGGGTTGCTGGGCCGAAGAGTCCTCCTCGCGCTCCTGCGCAGGATTCTGGCTACCCGTCCGCGGCGCACGCGGCGCACGCGGTCGGCTGCCCACCACGCAACGCACCTGACCATCCAGCCCCGTCACCTGCTTCACCGCAGCCGACAGCGCCTTCGCATACTCGGCGTCGTTCAGCCGCGTGACCAGCGCCCCCGTGCTGTGCCCAATCACCAGGTCGGAACCATCGATCTCCAGAGGTGTCGCCTGCTCCGCGAGCACCCGAATCGGGAACGCGTGCGCCCCCTCGACGCTCTCAAGAATCTGGGACCACTGCTGCGTGATTTCCTCGACCGTAACCGAGCTTTCGCTTGCCGACGCCCCCTCTACCTCCTGCTCACCCTCAGGCGCCGCGGGAGTCTCCGCGACGGGCTCGGCCTCCGCAGCGGGAGATG
This sequence comes from Corynebacterium lactis RW2-5, assembly GCF_001274895.1. NCBI lineage: Bacteria > Bacillati > Actinomycetota > Actinomycetes > Mycobacteriales > Corynebacteriaceae > Corynebacterium > Corynebacterium lactis. The sequence goes on along the minus strand of NZ_CP006841.1, from coordinate 195,500 downwards.
CGGGAGGTGCGGGCGGCGTCGGTTCCTCGGCGACGGCCATGGTTCCGGCCGCCCCCTCGCGCTCGCGGGTCTGCTGCTCGCGCTCCTCGGCCATGCGTGCGCGCTCCTGCATTTCCTGCATGCGCGCGACCTCGGCCATACGTTTACGCGCCTCGCGCATGCGCTCGGCCTGGGAGAGCTGGTCATCCGGCTGTGCCGGTTGCTCCGGCTGTGCAGGCGCCGGCGCCGATGTCTGTTCGGACACGACCTCCTCGGGCTGTGGCGTCGGCGTGGTCGGCGCACCCTGTGCACCCTGTTCGAGCGTGGCATCCCGCTCGGGCTGCTGCGGTTGCGTTTGCTGCTGGCCCAGCGGCTCCGGCCGCGCCTCTGGTGCCGCCGGAATTACCGGAGGCGCCGAACCCGCGCCGATCCCGCTGGCCTTCTTCCGCTCAGCATTGCGCTTGCGCCACGCCTCGCGCGCGGACATGCCAGAGCCCGCGGTACTGCCCGAGTCCATCGGCCCGGCACCGCCAACACCTCCACCACTGCCAGAGTCACCCGCGCCAGCGGCCGCATCGGTAGTGGGGGCGGCAGCGGGCAGACCGCGCTCGAGCGACTCCACACGCTGCAGGAGCGCCTCCACTGAATCCTCGGTGGCGGGCAGGAGCATGCGGGCGCAGAGGACCTCCAGAAGCAGGCGTGGCGATGTCACGCCGCGGAAATCGCGGACGCCATCGGATAGCACCTGCGAGAAGCGGGTCAGCGTCGCGGGCGGGATACCACCTGCGTGCCGGAGGACCTCCTCAATCTGGCTCTCCGGAATCTCCACCAAACCCTGCTCAAGGGCATCCGGCACCGCGGAGAGAACTAGCAGGTCACGGACGCGACCGAGGAGATCCAGCGCGAAACGAGCCGGATCCTGACCCGACATAATCACGCGGTTGACCACGCTGAAAATCCCAGCGCGATCGCCCGCGGCCAGCGCAGAGATCGCATCGGAGATAATCACGCTGTCAGTCACACCGAGAATCGCCGCCGAAGTCTCATAGTCGACACCACCCGCACCCGAACCGGCAATTAGCTGGTCCAGAATCGACAGCGAGTCACGCGGCGACCCGCCACCAGCCTGGATGACCAGCGGGTACACGTCCGGATCAACGTGAACGCCCTCGGAGGCCACAATCGACTCCAACAACCCGCGCATATCCGGCGGAGTGAGCAGACGGAACGGGTAGTGGTGCGTGCGTGAGCGAATAGTCGGCAGAACCTTCTCCGGCTCCGTCGTCGCAAAAATGAAGATCAGGTGCTCCGGCGGCTCCTCCACAATCTTCAGCAGCGCATTGAAACCCGAGGCGGTAATCATATGCGCCTCGTCGATAATGAAGATGCGGTAGCGCGACTCCGCCGGCTGGAAAATCGCCTTCTCCCGCAGCTCACGCATATCCTCCACACCGTTGTGCGAGGCCGCGTCCAGCTCAATGACGTCCAAATTGCCCGGTCCGCCCGGCGCGAGCGCACGACACGACGCGCACTTACCGCACGGCGTCGCAGTCGGCCCCTCCACACAGTTCAGGCTGCGCGCCATAATGCGCGCCGACGACGTCTTGCCACAACCACGCGGGCCAGAGAACAAATACGCATGGTTAATCCGGTCCGGGCCCCCCTGGGCATCCCGAGATTCCAAAGCAGCCGAAAGCGGGTCAGTTACGTGCCGCTGCCCCACCACTTCAGCGAACGTCGCTGGACGATACTTCCTATACAGAGCCACGTGCCTAGCCTACCTTCCCGCCCGGATTGGACCCGCACGCTATACGACGGTCTTCCGCTCCCAATCGCGCAAGTCCGCATCCGCATCGGCCAAGCGCTGCATCAGCGCCTGCGGCCCATGCTCCTCGTAGAAAGACAGCTCAGTGTCGGTAATAGGGATCAACTGCGTCATCGTGGTCATCCGGCCCTGCGGTGACTCCGGATCGCCCTCGTGATAATTGATCTTGCCCGGCATCTCCGTGACGTTGGGCACCCCGTCTCTCCACACGTACGGAACCGCGCACAGCACGTGCGCGACGGTGTAACGCTCGGCGCCGTCGACCGGCTGGGACACGGCCTGGCCCGTGGCGATGCGCACCGCATCCGGCAGCACCCGCCCCGGAATCGGAGAGAGCAACTCCGGCTCGTTCTCCACCAGCGCACCGGCCGCAGCCACCAGGTCCGCCACCGGGAAATCCGAGTAGCCGACGTGAAAAAGCTCCACGCGGATGTCCGTCTTCGCGGCACCGACCAGGCCGCAGTAGTTGCGCCCCAGCTCCAGCGTCGCCGCAGCGAGCTCCGGGCGGCGAGCGGAATCAGGGTCGACGGAGCCGTCGAAAAGCGAAAACTCGGCGACTCGAAGCGGCGCGGACTCGTGGTCCTGGCCATGGCGACCGCTCGCGGGAAGCAGCGAAACACGCTCGGTGACCTGCTGATCTCCGGGGAAAAGCCCGGAGACCCAAAACTTCGTCTCCTCGAAATTCATACGGCCCTTAAGCGCTTGCCTTCTCGGCGGCGGCGAGCAGCACGCAAGTGGCGACGCCGTCCATAGCGACCTCGAGCTCCTCCATCGGAGGTAGCGACGGCGCCAGGCGAATGTTGCGATCATTCGGATCCTGCTTCAGCGGGAAAGAGGAACCGGAACCGGTCAGGGCGATGCCTGCCTCCTTCGCCAGCTCCACCACGCGGCGGGCGGTGCCATCGACAACATCCAAGTTGATGAAGTAACCGCCGGTCGGCTTCGACCACTCCGCCACGCCGTAAGCGCTCAGGCGGGAATCGAGGATCTGCAGGACCTTGTCAAACTTCGGGGCCAGCGAGCCGGCGTGACGACGCATCTGCTCACGCACACCCTCGGCATCCCCGAAGAACTTCGCGTGAGCCAGCTGGTTGACCTTGTTCGGGCCAATGCCGCGGATACCAGCGTGCGCCAGGTAGTTGTCCAGGTTCTCCTTGGAGGAAGCGTAGAAAGCAACGCCCGCGCCCGCGAAGGTGATCTTCGAGGTGGAGCCGAACGCCCACACGCGGTTCGGGTTGCCGGCCTCCTCCGCCCAGGCAATAACATTGTGAATCTCCGGGAATTCGTCCGTCAGAGTGTGCACCATGTAGGCGTTATCCCACATCAGGCGGAAGTCCGGCGCGGCGGTCTCCATCTGCACCAGGCGGCGGCACACCTCGGCGCTGTAGGTCACGCCGGTCGGGTTGGAGAACATCGGCACATTCCACATGCCCTTGATCTGCGGATCGGCTGCGACTAGCTTCTCAACGACATCCATATCCGGGCCGTCCTCATTCATCGGCACCTGGATCATCTCGATGCCGAAGTGCTGAGTGATGGCGAAGTGGCGGTCATAGCCCGGGACCGGGCACAGCCACTTCAGCACAGGCTCCTGATTCCACGGGCGCTCCGAATCGACGTTGCCGAACTGCATCGCCCACGAGATCAGGTCGAACTGGATGTTCAGGCTCGACGCATCCTGAGCCAGGACATTTTCCACCGGCAGGTCCATCAGGTCCGCCCAGATAGCGCGAATATCGGTGATGCCCTTGTCGTTGCCGTAGTTGCGCACGTCCTCGCCCGAGGCCGACACGTAATCCGGGGCGGGCAGGCCCAGCAGAGCATTTGCGAAATCAAGCTGCTCCGACGACGGCTTGCCGCGGGTCAGATTCAGCGACAGGTTACGGGACTTCAGCTCCTCGTATGCCTTGGCGAACTCATCCTTGTGAGCCGCCAGCTCGTGTACGTCAAAGGAATCCACGGCCATGGTGTACGTACCCTCCCAGGTGTCGGACGTCGGTAGAACCTTCTAGCGCGGCAAATGGTCTTACCGCGCAGGTCTACTCTTCGCAAACAAGTGTAGGGCATACCCCGGATTGGCAGAACACCGTACCTGCTTCACGACGCCCGCAACGCCCCGAAAAAAATTCCGGGAGAGGGGGAAAGGTAACGGCGCGCGCGGTCGGTGCCGCGGTTTCGGCGGCGGGGGCGGGCGCGTCGGCAAGCATGGCGGACATAGCGGGGACGGCGGTGATAGCGGGCAGGCTAAGCAGCGAGTTTGCCGCTCAGCTTCTCCAGCCGCGCCAAGCTTGCGCCGTCGAGCCCCTCGACGACAACGTCCACGCCCTTAGCGTGGAACTTCTGCGTCACAGAGTCCAGCGCGGCCACCGTCGAGGCATCCCACACCTCGGCCCCAGACAGGTCGATCTCGATGCGGTCGGCGGTGTCCTGGTAGTCGAACTGGTAGTAGAGGTCATTGCTGGACGCGAAGAACAGCTGACCGGTGACACGGTAGGTGCGCACGGAGGAGCCGTCGTCGGCTACGCGAAGCTCCGGCGACTTCTCGATATTCACAAGGTGCGCAACGCGGCGCGCGAACATCAACGACGCGACCACCACGCCCACCACAACTCCGATGGCCAGGTTGTGCGTGATCAGCGTGGCGACAACCGTGACCAGCATGACCAGCGTCTCCGACCACGGCATGAGTTTCAGCGTGCGCGGTGCAATAGAGTGCCAATCGACGGTCACAAACGAGACCACAATCATCACGGCAACCAGGGCCGCCATCGGAATGCGGCCGACGATGTCGTTCAACAGCAGCATCAAAATCAGCAGGAAAATACCGGCGAATGCGGTGGACAGGCGGGTTCGTCCGCGTGACTCCTTCACATTGACGATGGTCTGCCCAATCATGGCGCAGCCGGCTATGCCACCAAAGAAACCGGCGGCGATATTGGCGAGGCCGAGGCCAAAGGTCTCGCGGGTCTTGTCGGAGTGGGTGTCGGTGATGTCGTCGACGAGCTTCGCGGTCATCAGCGACTCCATGATGCCGACAATGGCGATGGCCAGCGAGTACGGTGCGATGAGCTTCAGGGTATCCAGGTTCAGGGGGACATCCGGGATGAGCAGCTCCGGCAGGCTGCGCGGGAGCTCGCCCTGATCAGCGACGTTCGGGACCTCCCAGCCAGAGATAAGCGCGACCGCGGTCACGATGATGGCTGTGACCAGGGGCGCGGGAATGGCCGTCGTAAAGCGAGGGAGGACGACCATAATAGCCAGGCCAATGGCGACGAGCACATAGACCAGCCACGGGACATCAATGAGGTGCTCGAGCTGGGCGGTGAAGATGAGGATGCCCAGGGCGTTGACGAAGCCAATCATTACGCCGCGGGGGATGAATCTCTGTAGTTTGGCGATGCCCAGCCAGGCGAAGACCATTTGCATCAGCGCGCCGAGGACGACCGCCGGGATGAGGTAGTCGAGGCCGTACTCCCGGGAAAGCGGAGCGACGACGAGGGCGACGGATCCCGCGGCGGCGGTGATGAGCGCTGGCCGGCCGCCGGTGAAACTGATGACCACAGCCAGGACCACTGAGGAGAAAAGGCCGACTGCCGGATCCACACCTGCGACAACAGCGAAGGAAATGACCTCGGGGATCAGCGCGAAGGACACCGCCGCGCCGGCAAGGATCTCCGTTTTAAATCGGGAGAAAGAGGAGAAGGCGTACCTGTAGGAATCGATGACGCCGATGGGCGCGGTGTCTGGTTGTGATGTTTGCACTGGTCGCTGCGACTTTTCCTCCGGCATATATTGCGCTCCTCTCCCCCGTGGCTTGCCGTGGTGTGATGCGGCTCGGTGCGGCAGCCCATACAACGAACAAAACCGCAGGCCCGATGGCACCGCGGTGAAGAATATGTTCATTTCATAAAAAAGGGGACCCCACGCACCCGCCAGAGCTCGCTGACCCTTGCTGCATTCCTGCCCTGGGGGAGTTCACGAGATGGACGCCACATGGGATCCGAGATGTCAGCCTACTACAGGCTCCCACCAAAAGTCACACGAGGCAGCTAGTCTTCCACAAAGCGCAGTGCAATCTGCACACGGTTCGTTGCCTCCAGCTTCGTCATAATGCGCGCAACATGGGATTTCACCGTCGGCAACGAAATCAACAGGTGTTCCGCAATCTCTACATTCGTCATCCCTCGAGCAATCAACTCGGCAACTTCCCTCTCCCGCACGCTGAGCAACTCCTGCGCTGCCGTGCCCGCCGCGTGCTGGCCCCGCTTTGCAATTGTGGTCAAACGCTGAAGCACGGCAAAACTCACCAAAGGACGGCCCGTTGCCGCGCCCTTGATGGTTTCCACAAGTTCTTCCAACGAGGAATTCTTCAGTAAGAACCCCGCGGCACCCGCCTCAAGCGCATCGACTATGAATTCGTCCGTATCGAAAGCAGTCAGCATCACCACCGCAGGGCCGTCTTCCTTCGCACACAGTCTCCTCGTCGCATCAATGCCACCAAGAACCGGCATACGGATATCCATCAACACAACGTCCGGGCGCAACTCCTCCACCACAGCGAGGGCTTCCTTGCCATTCGACGCCTCCCCTACTACGTCGATCCCAGGGTCAGCCTCAATGAGCATCCGGATGCCGTTACGCATCAACTCCTCATCGTCGGCAAGCACGACCCGAACAGTTCCGACAGATTCAACATTCATCTGGGCAACTCCAAGTGATTATTCAGCAGTGGCCTACAGGGATGCGGCAGGGAACACTAACTCCACCTCAAAACTGTCCCTCAACTTCCGGGAGTGGAGAACCGCGCCGACCAACTGAGCTCGCTCCTTCAATCCTGCCAGCCCGAAGCCACCACCGGGGCCTGCGTCAGGGGCGTCGGCAAGCGGATTAGACATAGACAGGCGAAACGGCCCCACCTCCGAATCGGCGACCAGCAGGCGGACCGGCTGGCCGGGAGCGTGCTTACGCGCGTTCGTCAGCCCCTCCTGCACCACGCGGAAAACGCAGTGCGCAACAACAGTCGGAAGCTCAGAAACAACGGTGCTAATCCCGGCGAAAGTGTCATCCACTACCTCAACATCCATGCCCGCGCGACGCGCGTCGGCGACAATATCCGGGATAGAAGAGCGCGGATCAACGCGATCATCCATCCGCAGCGCCCGCAGAGTTTGGCGCAAATCCTCCACAGCCTCAGCAGACTGCACCCGGATCAGCTCTGCCTCCTCACGAATTTTCTCCGCCTTTAGATCCGTTCGGTTGGCCAACACTGCCGCATGCACCCCAATAAGGCTAAGCCGATGCGACAGAGAGTCATGCATATCGCGTGCGATACGGGTACGCTCCTCCGCCGCAGCCACCGCCGCAGAGCGCTCTGCGCGGCGCAGGCGCTGCCGCAACAGCTCCTGACGACGCCGACGCTCACCACGATACTGACCAATCAACAGAACTATCACCGCAAACAGCAAGTAAACTACCGCGATGTCCCGCACATCCGACGCCATCACCGGATCTCCCTCGAGCGGGAAAAAGCGCGTACGCACGGTCAACTCAAACGTCAGGCTTACCGCCCCCATGGCAAGTGTCAACAGCGTAAGCCACCACGTGCGCCGCGATGCCAGCGACACCATCACGATTACTGCTGGCACTATGGCGAATTCGGTGGGGCCAATAAAAATAACCACCATCGCGGCGACCACCGACCACCACCGAGTGCCGTGGCCGACATGGTCATCCCGCAAAGCTAGAGGCATCAAGGCTAATGCGACAACTCCCAGCACCACCGAAATGATGAGGTAGAGCCCCAGTCGGAGGTTCTCCGCCTTCGTCAAAGTGTCCGGGTTCGGCATTGCGACGCCCACCGACAGCACCCCAACGACTATCGTCACGATGGTTGTCACCAAAAGCAGCAGGGGCGTCCGTTTGAGCATGCGCCCCATTCTAGAAACTCGCCCGGGGCAACCGGTGTCGGCCAAAAGAATGATTTTTCTATTCTGCGAAGGTCAGAGCGGGTGAGGACATCGCAGCAATCACTTCAAGCCCAGGTTTTCACCGGACTCCGCATCAAAGACGTGTACCTTCGCGGTGTTGATGGTCAACGTTAGCGACTCCCCACGTCGCGCCTTCGACTCGGCGCTGACACGAGCCACAAGCATGCCATTGAAATTCTCAGCAATGCCCGCCTCAGCCGCAGCCGCGTGGCCACTGACATCAGCCTCCAGGAGTGGGAAATGGACAAATTGCTCGGAGCCCATCGACTCCAAAACGTTGACCTTCACCTCGGTCGTCGGGGTTTCGACGGTGGTGTCGGTGGTGTCGGTAAGAGCAGCATCCTCGAAGGCCTCCGGGCGCAAGCCAATAATCACCGCGCGCCCCGGCTGCAATTTCGTCCTCAGCGCCAGGCGCCCCAAAGCGGTGTCGACGCTGGCGCCGTCGTTAGCAACAGTGGCGGGGACAAAGTTCATGGCGGGCGAGCCGATAAAGCCCGCGACGAAGATATTGCGCGGGGCGCCGTAGAGTTCATGCGGCGCGCCGACCTGCTGGATAACGCCCTTTTTCATCACCACAACTCGGTCGCCCAATGTCATCGCCTCAGTCTGGTCGTGCGTGACATAGACGGTGGTCACTCCCAGGCGCTCCTGCAGCTGCGAGATCTCGGTGCGCATCTGCACGCGCAGCTTCGCGTCGAGGTTCGACAGCGGCTCGTCCATCAGGAAGACCTTCGGGCGGCGCACAATCGCACGCCCCATAGCCACACGCTGGCGCTGACCACCCGAAAGATTCGACGGCTTACGATCCAGAAACTCCGTGAGATCCAGAATCTCGGCGGCCTCCGAAACCTTCGCGTCAATCTCCTTCTTAGGCATCTTCGCCAGCTTCAGCGGGAAGGCAATATTGTCGCGCACGCTCATGTGCGGGTACAGCGCGTAGGACTGGAACACCATCGCGATATCGCGATCCTTCGGCGCCACATCATTGACACGCTTACCTCCAATGAGAAGGTCACCATCGGAGATGTCCTCCAACCCGGCGATCATGTTCAGCGTCGTCGACTTACCGCATCCCGACGGGCCGACGAGAATGATGAACTCGCCGTCCTCGATCTTCAGGTTCGCGTCATCCACGCCGACATGACCGTCGGGAAAGCGCTTGTATACGTGCTTCAGTTCAATCTCAGCCATTTGTCTTCTGCCCTATCCCTTCACAGCGCCGGAAGTCAGGCCGGCGACGATTCGACGTTGGAAAATAATCACGAAAATGATGATCGGAATGGTAATCACGATTGCGGCGGCCGCGATGGAGCCGGTGGGCTCGTCGAACTGCGACGAGCCGGTGAAGTTCGCCATCGCCGCCGGTGCCGTCCGCGCCACCTCCGTAGAGGTCAGCGACACCGCCAGCAAGAAGTCGTTCCAGGCGAAAATGAAGACCAGAATCGAGGCGGTCACAATCCCCGGAATCGCCAGTGGTGCGACCACCAGGCGGAAAGCTTGGAACGGCGTTGCGCCATCCATTTGGGCAGCCTTCTCCAACTCCCACGGAATCTCCCGGAAGAACGAAGAGAGAATGAAAATTGCCATAGGCAGCGCGAACGTGATGTACGGCAGAATCAGGCCCGGCCACGAATCGAACAGACCGAGACGCCTCTCGATGTCGAACAGCGGACTGACTAGAGATACCTGCGGGAACATCGCAATCAGTAGGGACACTCCCAGGATTACCGACTTGCCCGGAAACTCCAGGCGGGCAATCGCGTAGGCGGCCATCGTACCGACCAGCACCGCCAGCACTGTGGTAATCAGACCAATGCCGATTGAGTTAATCAACGCCCGCGTGAACTCGCTGGTAGAGAAGATTCCCTTATAGTTCTCGAGCGTCCAATTCCGGGGGATAAAGTGCCCGTCGTGAAGATCAGCCGTCGGCTTAAACGACAGGCTGGCAATCCACAGCACCGGCACCAGCGCGTAGAGCACAACCAACGCCAAAGCAACGACCCAGGCGACCTTTTGTTTCGGTGTAGTTTCCATGGTCAGTCCTCTCAGCCCTTCTGCCCCGCGCCCGGCGAGGAAGCGCCGAAGCCCTTGACAAAGATGAATGCAATCAACGCCACGCACAGGAAGATCAGGACCGAAATCGCCGATCCCACGCCAAGGTTGAAGGCCTTAAACAGGTTGTTGTAACCCAGAATCGACACCGATCCCGTGCCATTATTTCCCTTGGTCAGGATGTAGATGTTGTCGAAAACACGGAAGGCATCCAGCATACGGAACAGCAGTGCCACCAGAATCGACGGCTTCATCAGTGGCAGCGTAATGCGGAAGAAACGCTGCCAAAAACCAGCGCCGTCCAGCTCCGCAGCTTTCAGCGCATCATCCGGGACCAGGGCCAGGCCCGCGAGCAAAAGCAAAGCCATGAACGGCGTCGTCTTCCAAATCTCGGCACCAATAACGATGAAAATCGCAGGCCACTGCTCGGTGAGCGGCGCCGAACCGTCGGGAAGCAAATTGGCCAGGTACCCAGTCTCCGGTGTCCAGGCATAGTTCCAGGAATAGGCGGCGGCAACCGTAACGATGCCGTACGGAATCAGCACCACCGTGCGGATAATGCCACGGCCGAAAATCGCGCGGTGCATGACCATCGCGATAGCCATACCCAGCACGAACTCCACCGCCACCGAAAGCAGGGTGATAAAAGCGGTCACCCCCAGCGCCTCCCACCAGTAGTTGCTGGTCAGCACCGAAATGTAGTTCTGCAGGCCGACGAACTCGCGATCATCCGGGAAACGCAAATCATAGCGCTGGAGCGACAGCCAGATCGCGTAGCCAATCGGGTACGCCGTCACGGCCAGCATCAGGATAAGCGCGGGTGATACCAGCAGCAGACCCAGGCGGCGCTCCGCGCGGCGGCCGTCGGAAAGCTCCGCGGCTTCCTTCTTCGATGTGGTTGATGGGCTAGACATCTACGGCACCAATCCTTCCGACTTCACTGCCGACTGGAGCTGCTTGTCCAACTCCTCGACCAGGCTGTTGGCAGCGATTCCCTCCGGCGGACTGATTCTCGACGCAAGCAGAATCGACACCGACTGATACGCCGGCGACTTCGGGCGAACCGCCACCCCCGCCCGGCGCGGCGACGGCAACAGCGCACGCTCCGCAGCGGACTGCGGCTGCTCATCGAGCTTGCTTAGGGACTCGTAAATCTCCCGGTAGAAGGGGTATTCCTCCTTGAACTCATCCGTCGCCTCCGTATAAAGGCGCGACAGCGTCGGAGGGACGCCACCCTTCAGGGCGTTATTGAGCTGATTTTCCTCATTGCGCAGGCACTCGATCGCATCGAACGCAAGATCCTTGTACTTCGACGTCGACGGCACCGCCAGGTTCAGGCCGCCGATAGTCACCTTCGCGGGCTGGCCCGGATTCATCGCCGGGTACGGGGCCCAGGCCATATCCTCGAAAATCTCCTTCGCCTTCGCGTCCCCGCCATCAGCTTTCTCCTTCAGGCCGGCATAGACGAAAGGGTAATTGACCTGGGCGAACGCGTCACCGCGATCGAAAGCAAGCCGCGCCTGATTCTCATCCGACTGCGAAATCGACGGATCATGCCCCTTCGCGGTGGCGACACGATGCATCATCTCCAGCGCGCGCTGGGCCCCATCGCTCTCGCCGATGGTCACGGTCTGGCCGTCCCCGCCCACAATCTCGCCACCTGCGGACTGCGTCAGCGAATTCAGCCACACCGCCGCCCCCTCATACTGCGCGGCCTGGACACCAATCGCGGCCGGTTTTTCCTGCTCAGCAAGTTTTTCTCCAGCCGCGACTAGTTCGCCCCACGTCTTCGGCGGCTCCGGGAGCAGCGACTTTCGGTACCACAGCATCTGCGTATTCGTGTTGAGCGGAGCGCCGTAGAGACGGTCCTTCCACATCGCAGTATCTAGCGGGCCGGAAAGTGTGCCCTCGGCAACCCTCCCCGCGACGTCGTCAGGCAGAGGAACCGCCCAACCAGCCTCGGCGAACTCCGGCGTCCACGTCACATCCAAGGTCATGATATCGAAGGAATCGTCCCCGCCCACGATGCGCCGCGCCAGCTGAAGACGCTGGTCATCCGACTGCTTTGCCGACACATCGTACTCAATCTTGTACTTGCCGCCCGACTGCTCCGAGCACACCTTCGCCGACTCCGCGTACTGATCCGCCGCATCCGCCGGCCCCATCATCCGCAACACCGGCGCCTGCGCCCGCGCTTCGTCGGCCGGGGCTCCGCAGCCCACAGCCCCGGCGAGCAGCACCGCAGCACTCAGCCCGGCAGCGGCAGCCCTTCCCGGCCCCACCTTGCGCCGAAAACGCGCCCCAAACGGCGACAAATACGACTTAAACCGTGACGGTCGACGGTCAGACATGTGACTACTCCCAAGTTTCGCGTACGAAAACAACGGTAGCCTGTGATGCGGATTGGTGTTCGAAAACCGTGAAAATCCCGGGAGTGGGCGTAGAATAATTGGCACTTGACCATCACAAACAAGCGGAAAACCCCCGGTAGAAAAACTACCGAGGGCTTCCAATTGCGGAGGATGTGGGATTTGAACCCACGAGGGATGTGACTCCCGCACGCGTTCCAGGCGTGTGACATAGGCCGCTAGTCGAATCCTCCAACGTCGTTAAAGACTACCCAACCGCACACAAAAACCCAAAACAGCACCCTCACCAGGCAAAACACCACGCTTTACGACGTCGCCCCACGCCCAAAATAAAACTCCGGGAGTGGGGCGCCAATGAACGTTTTCCGGGAGTGGGGCGTTCGGCGCGTCGGCAAGCAGAAAATTTTTCCGGGAGTAGCTACTTCGTGAGCCGGGCAATCGCCGCCGAAGCCTCAGCGAGCTTCACATCCAGCTCCTCCTCGCCGGCCTTCGCAGCGTTGACCACGCAATGATGCAAATGCGCGTCCAGAAGCGTCATCGCCAGCGACTTCAGCGCAGAATTCACCGCCGAAATCTGCGTCAACACATCGATGCAGTACTGCTCCTCATCAATCATCCGACCAATGCCGCGGACCTGCCCCTCAATCCGACGAATGCGCGCCGCATAGCGCTTCTTCTCCGCCAAGTAAGCGTGATCCGGGTGATCCGGGTGGGCGGGGTCGTTGGGGTCATTTGAGCCCGGCGCGCAACAGGGGGCGTCGGGAAGCGAAGACGAACAACAATGCTCACTCATCAAAAATCCTTAACCCTAATCAATCTCAAGAAACCGACCGGAAACCGCGCAGACGCAGACTATTGCCAACCACAAACACCGACGAAAACGCCATCGCCGCCCCCGCAAGCATCGGGTTAAGCAACCCAAGAGCCGCCACCGGAATCGCCGCGACATTGTAAAAAAACGCCCAAAACAGATTGGCCTTAATCGTCCGGAGCGTCCGACGCGAAAGGCGCACCGCATCCACCGCGGCCAACAGGTCGCCGCGCACCAGCGTCACGTCTGCCGCCTCAATAGCAACGTCCGTGCCAGTGCCCATCGCGAGACCAAGATCCGCCTGAACCAGGGCGGCTGCGTCATTGACACCATCGCCGACCATCGCCACCCGCGCCCCCTTCTCCTGGAGCGTGCGGACCGTCGCGACCTTATCCTCCGGGAGTACTCCCGGAATCACGTCTCCCGGCTCAATCCCGACCTGCTCCGCCACACGACGCGCCGGCGACTCCGCGTCGCCCGTCAACAACACCGGGCGGAGCCCCAACTCCCGGAACTTCGCAATCGCCTCCGCCGACGACGGCTTCACCGTATCCGACACCGACACCGTGCCGGCGACCGCGCCGTCGACGCGAACCTCAATCACCGTCACCCCACTCCCGGAATTCTCCGGAGCAGACGCGCGGCCCACCTCGACCTGGTGGCCATCCACGGTGCCGCGCACCCCCACTCCCGGAATATCTGAGAAATCAGACACCGGGAGTAGACTCCCGGATTCCTTCGCCGCACGCACGACCGCCTGCGCAATCGGATGCTGCGACGCCGCCTCTACCGAGCCCGCAAGCGTCAGCCAATTTCCGGGAGTAGGAGAGATCCCGACAACGCTCATCACACCCGTCGTCACCGTGCCAGTCTTATCCAGTACGACAGTGTCAATCTTCTGCGTCTGCTCCAGGACCTCCGGCCCACGAAGCAGCACACCGAGCTTTGCTCCACGGCCCGTTCCGACCAGCAGCGCTGTGGGCGTCGCCAAGCCAAGAGCACACGGGCAAGCAACAATCAGCACCGCGACAGCAGCGGTGACCGCCTGTGATGCGTCATGCCCCGTCAGCAGCCACGCAGCGAGAGTAATCAGCGACAACACGATGACGACCGGGACGAACACTCCCGAAATCCGATCAGCCAGGCGCTGCACAGGAGCCTTGCCGTTCTGTGCGGCCTCCACAAGCGCCGCCATCCGCGCCAACTGCGTCTCCGAACCAACGCGGGTCGCCCGCACCAGCAGCCGGCCGGAAGTGTTGATGGTGGCACCCGTGACCTCATCCCCCACCGACACCTCAACCGGCACCGGCTCGCCTGTCAACATCGACGCATCCACCGCCGACGCCCCCTCAACCACTACGCCATCCGTCGCAACCTTTTCCCCAGGTCGGACGACGAAAACCATCGACTCCCGGAGTTGCCCCACCGGAACACGCCTCTCGACGCCATCATCACCGAGGACAGCGACGTCCTTGGCACCAAGCTCCAACAACTCCCGGAGAGCCTGACCGGCTGTGCGCTTCGCGCGATTCTCAAAGTAACGGCCTATCAGCACAAACATGATGATGCCGGCCATCGCCTCCAGATAAATATTCATACCCGCATGCCCGGGAGTGACGGTGAGCTGGAACTCGTGCTTAAGCCCCGGAATGCCTGCACTCCCGAAAAACAGAGCCCACAGACTCCACAGGAACGAAGCAGTCGTGCCAAGCGTGATGAGGGTGTCCATGGTGACATCGCCATGACGAGCCGTATTAAGCGTCGCCCGGTGGAACGGCCACCCCGCCCACACATACACCGGGGCCGCCAGCGTCAAGCACAACCACTGCCAATTCGTGAACTGCAGCGCCGGCACCATCGACATCGCAATCACCGGAGTCGTGAGGGTTACGGAGCCGATGACGCGGTTGCGGAGAGCTTCCAACTCCCGATCTTTTTCTCCGGGAGTAGCTCCCGGATCTGACTCGTCCAGAGTATCTTGTTGCGGCAGTTCAGCGGTGTAGCCAGCGGCAACGATAGTGTCAATTAGTTGTTGAGGGTTGATATCCGCCGGAGCTTTCACGTGGGCCTTTTCGGTCGCGTAGTTGACCGATGCCGTCACTCCTACCAGCTTGTTGAGTTTGCGCTGGACCCGGTTGGCACAGGAGGCACACGTCATTCCCCCGACTGGGATATCAACTTCCAGGAGTTGTAGCTCCGGCATTTCCATCTACCTTCTTCAGGAAGTTGGCAGTTAGTTTGCGATGGCCTGGTAGCCGGCTTCCTCCACAGCCGCAACGACCGCGTCCGCGTCAATCGCACCATCGGAGGAGACAGAGAGGAAGTTCCGGGAGCGGTCTACTTCGATGTCCTTGAGCCCCGGGAGCTCGGAGACCTCTTCGCGTACCGATGCTTCGCAGTGGCCGCAGGTCATTCCAGTAACAGTAAAAGTTTGTGTAGCCATACCCTGAGATATACCCCTGTAGGGTATGTGTGTCCAGCCTTGAAACACGCCGAAGCCCCGCCTCCTCCGCAGATTTTAGGAATTCCGGGAGTGGCGGTAGGTGGCGTACGCGCGCCCAGCCAGCGCCGTCGCAAAGGCGAGGTTGTATTCGGGCGGCGAGTGCGGGTCGGGAGGTTGCCGGTAGACGGCGCCGGAGCCGTCGTCACGCTCGAGGTGACCGTTGCAGCATTGTCGGTCGTCATCGTTGGCGGCGTTGTGTTCTTTGCAGGTCATGACCATGTTTTCCATGGTCGTCGTCCCGCCGTTTTTCCGAGCGACCAGATGGTGCGCCTGCCCGGCGTGGGCGGGGCGGGTGCAGCCGGGCCAGGCGCAGATTGGGTTGTCGAGGATCATGGCCACACGCTGGTCTTCGGTCGCCAGGCGCGGGTTGTGCATCGGGAGTAGATCGGCTGGCTGGTTGTGCTCGTCGTAGACCAGCACCCACCCGGTGTCGGCAAGCAACGCCTCGACGAATTGTCCGGGAGTGAGAGTCGAGCCATTCGACGTCGCCGCATACCGCGGGGTGTACTCCACGATGTCTTGCGCGGTGATGATGAGTGCCGGCTGGTAGCGCAGCTTATCGACGGCGTCTACCGGCCCCGTACTCCCGTGGGCCAGACGCTCCGCAAGCGCCTGACCAACGCAGCGGTCGCGGGTATAGTCCTCGTGTGCCTTCGCGATTTCGGCGGCGCGAACAGTCAACGGTGCGACCAGGTCGTCGATCATGTTGGCGGGCCCGGTGACCTGCAGGTGCTTCATCCCGCGAATATCCGGTTTCCGGGAGACGTGCGCCCGCAAGTGCTGCGGCGGGGCGGCCTCGTCGTTTAGTTCCTTGACGCGGCCGCGCATGTAGGCGTCGAGGCCGTCGAAGTCGTAGCGGCCGGCGGCGCGGGTGAAATCCAGGCGATGCTCCTCCCGAATCTCGACGTTATTAATCTGCCCGCAGCGCTTATCCACCTGCATTACCGTGTCCAATGACAAACCCAGCTCCCGGGCCAGCGCGACGGAGGCATCGCGATTGATGACGTCCGCGTCGTCGTCAAGCGGGGCGAAAAGGCGATCGGCGCAGCGCAGCAGGCGCTTGAGCCGGAAGGGGTCGAAGCCGATGCGCGCGGCCAACTCCCGGTGCCCGGTGGATTTTTCCGGGAGTGCGGCGCGCAGGTCTGCGAGGAGGTCAATCCCCCTCGTAGCCAGCGCGCTGAGCAGCCCCATTGTTGTCATGCCGCTCAGGTTAGATGATGGGCCGCCGTCGCGCCGCCCGCTTTCCGACGACATCCACAGGTCCCCGACAGGCATGCACAAGACGGGTTTTAGGGGTTGACAGGCCCCGCTATCGGAAGGCGACCTCCCCCACCGGGCGGCGGAGTTTCCGGGAGTGGAGGTTAGTCGGGTCCGCGGCCATATCCTCGCACGCCCGCACGGCGGCCATGAGGTGCTCCTCTTTGGAGGACTGGTAGAACTCCCGGGCGGACTTCGGGAGTTTGGGTTTGTCGTGCAGCGGCATATCGGAGACGCTGAGCAGCGCGCCGTAGGGCACGCGGAAGCGGTAACCGTTAGCGGCGATGGTGGCGGATTCCATCTCGACACCGATGGCGGTGGACTTCTGCAACTCCCGGTACAGGTCGGCCTGGGAGCGCCACTCCCAGTTGCGGTCGGATGTCGACAGGACTGTGCCAGTGCGCAGGCGTTTCTTCAACTCGTCGCCGCTCACTCCCGAAACTCGTCGCAGCGCGTTGGTGACCGCAAGCTGCACCTCCGCAATCGGCGGGATTGGTTTCTCCAGTGGCACGTAATTGTCGAGGACCCCGTCGGCGCGGTCGTAGCCGTTGGCGAGGATCATGTCGCCGATACGCATGCGCCCGTCCAGGCCGGCGCAGTGGCCGACCATCATCCAGCAGTGCGGCCGGGTTACGGCGAGGCAGTCGGTGATGGTCTTCGCATTCGACGGGCCGACGCCGATGTCAATGATGGTGATGCCGCATGTGTCGTTGCGAAGCAGGTGGTAGGCGGGCATCTGCGAGGAGTGTGCGTGCTCGCGGCATTTTCCGGGAGTGGGGATCGCGCCGATGTCGTAGCGCCCATCTCCCGGGCATACCAGCGCGGTGTAGCCGTGGGAATTTCCGGGAGTGAGACTCCGGGCGTACTCCAGGAACACGTCCGTGTGCAGTTGGTAGTTGGTAAAGAGCACGAAGCGCTGGATGTTCGCTGGGTGGGAGCCGGTGTAGTGCTCGAGGCGTTGCAGCGCCAGATCGATGCGCGGGGCGCTAAAAAGGCTCAGCGGTTTGATGGGCAGGTCCAGGAAGTTTGCCTCGCCGTCGGCGATGGTGTCGTCGATGCAGGCGGAGTCTATTGGGGTGAAGGTTTTCTCCACTGCCGCCAGCACGCTTGCCGACGCCCCCTCCCGCGTCGCCGCTTTTTCTGCCGCGGCGTTGAATCCGCGGCACATCCGCAGGGGGATGGGTTGCTCGGAGACGCGAACTTCCACTTCCCCGCCGTGGTTGGCGAGCAGGTCACTGATTTGTTCGATGAGGTAGGAGCGGTACATCACGGGCCGGGTGATGGTGGTGGCGTACACTCCCGGGCGGTCTACGAAGCCGTGCGACAGGGAGGGGTCGACATGCTCGACGGCGCTGCCGGTGTGGACGGTGAAGCGCAGTTCGGGATAGTAGGCGCGCACACTTCCCGAAAACGCGAGAGCGCCGGGAGCCTCCGACTCCAGCGCTTCGGCGATAGTCCGGGAGTAGGCCTCGATGAGGTAGTCCATTCCTGCCTGGTGAATTTCCGTGAGCCGGTCGACGGCTGCGGCGGGGTCGGTGAAGTAGTCGCCCTCACCTTCGGTAGGCCAAAAAGGAGGCGGGGTGGAGTCTCGATGCTGCATGTTCCCAGGCTAGGTGGTCGATTCGGGGCTCGCCACCGAACTTCCCGCACCGCCACGATGCCTGCATCAGCCCCGCGCCTACCTCACCACCCCGCGCCACACCCCGTCGATGCTGCGTTCGACCTCGCGGGCGGGCAGGACTGCGTAACTTCCGGGAGTGGGGAGGGTGAGGAAGCGGCGGCCGTCGGCAAGCTCATGCCAGAGGATGCGACCACGACGCGCCCCGCCGCTTACGTGGCCGCTGAGGTAGTCGCGGCGGCCTTGGTCTCGGAGTGTGGCGTAAAAGCCGGCGTCGAAGGGCAGCGGCGCGAGGTTCCGGGAGTGGAGGTCGAGCTGGCGACTGTCGATTTCCACGCCCACCGGCCGCCCGCTCACGATGAGGTCGGCGCACCTGCGGCCGCAGCCAATGACAATGGTTTCTCGCACTACAACGCCGGGAGTAAGGGGTAGGTCGCGCGGGTCGCCGTTGTGACTCGCCCAGGCCTGGCTCGCGCGGCGAACGTCTTCGGGTTCAGGCTGGTCGTACTGGCGGGGGTTGCGTACGGGCATTGGTGTCTCCTTGAATCTCTTCCCTACAGGGGCTGATCTTCCTTTGGGGCACCGTCCGGGAGTGGGGCGGTTGCCTATCGACGCTGTCAAAGGCCATGTCTCGTCGATATCTTGATCGTGGCGCCAACCCTAACACCCAATAGACCGCTTTGTCTACCTTTCGCTGCTTTCCGCTTTTGTGCTTTACGACGCCACCTACCCCCACTCCCGAAAGCACCCCGGGCGACGAGGCTGCGCGCCCTACGCCTGCCCGGTGGCGATTAGAACAATGAGCGCAACGTTCAGCGCAATGATCAGCGCGCAGATCCCCCAGGCCACGCGCCGGACGATTGGCGTGTTGGTCCATTTACCCATCTCCGCGCCAGAAGAGGTCATGCGCACCAGCGGCACTAGCGCGAACGGAATACCAATCGACAGCACCACCTGGCTGAGCACCAGAGCCCAGGTCGGTTCGACACCAGTGGCGATGACAACCAGTGCCGGGATGATGGTGATGGCGCGGCGGACGAGCAGCGGCACGCGGATGCGCAGCAGGTCACGCATAATCATGTCGCCGGCATAACACCCCACCGACGATGACGCGAGCCCCGACGCCAGCAGCCCCACCGCGAACAGCACACCCACCACGGGGCCGAGTGCGCTGTCGACTGCCGCGTGCGCGCCCTCGATGGAGTCGGTCCCCGGGATTCCCGGGAGTGCCTCCGCGGCCAGGCACAGCATGCCGATATTCACCGTGCCCGCCAGGACCAGCGCACCGAAAACATCGAGGCGAGTTGCTCGCAAATGACGCCGGATGGACTCGTCGCCGCGCACGTCGAAGTTGCGGTCGCGGACCAGCCCGGAGTGCAGGTACACCGCGTGCGGCATCACGGTCGCTCCCAGCATGGAGGCGGCGAGGACGACGGTGTGGGTGCCGTCGAAACGCGGAATAATGCCGGCGGCCATCTCGCCGACGCTCAGGCCCGTCACAAACAGACCGGCAAGGAACCCGACCGTGATGACCACCAGAAACGCGACAATGATGCCCTCGAACGTGCGTTGCGAGCGCCCTCCCTGGAACAGCAGCAGCCCCAGCGACACCACGCCCACAATCATGCCGCCGAGCAGCATTGGCGTGCCGAAAAGCAGGTGCAGGGCCGTAGCGCCGCCGATGATCTCGGCAATGTCGGTTGCCGCCGCGACGATCTCCGCCTGTCCCCAGTACAGCAGCCGCCCGGCGCGATTTCTCCGCCGCGCCCGCTCGCTGCGTGCGCCCCGACGCTCGAACGACGCTGCGACTCCCGCCGTCAGCGATTGTCCCGCGACCAGGCCGTACTTGGCCGACAGATACTGCACGACCATCGCCATCACGTTCGACGCCACCAGCACCCACAGCAGCAGATACCCGTACGTCGCGCCCGCCGACAGGTTCGCCGCCACATTGCCCGGGTCGACGTAGGCAATCGCCGCCACAAACGCCGGGCCGAGCAGCCCCGCCAGGGAACCGCGCGCGCCCACCCCGCTTGTTTCGCTTGCCGACGACGCCCCCTGTTCTGGCGTCTGAACTTTATTATTCACGTTTTGGATTATCGCACAAGGCGGCGCTTTTTGCGCAACTTTGCAATCGTATTATGTGGCGCTACTCCCCCTCTTCGACCGGACTTCAGCGCCACGCACCCCGACTTCAGCGCAGGTTGGTGACTGTAGCGCAGCGTATCGGCTGTGCTGAAGTCGCAAACGAGCGCTAAAGTGCCCGAGTGCCCGAGTGCCCGCGTTCCCGGGCTCGGGAATGCGGGGCCGCTGGCCGTGGACCGAAACCCGAGCGCTGAGGAACTACTCCATAAGCCCGGCGGCCATCGTCCCGCCGAGGTTGACCAGGTCATGGGAAAGGGCGTCGTCAAGCGAGCCCACAAAAACCACAGGCTCGGCGGCGAGCTCCCAGCCATACCCGGTGGTGATGGACTTCATGGCGTTTTCGGCGCCGGTAGTGTCGAAGCCGCCGCGGATCCAGTAGGAAAACGGCAGGCCCTTGGTGGTTTCAGATGCCTCGCGGAAGGTGGTGTCGAAGAAGTGCTTGAGCGCGCCGGAGATGTAGCCGAAGTTGGCGGAGGTGCCGAGCAGGATAGCGTCGGCGCTGGTCAGGTCGCTGGTGTTTGCTTCGAGGGCGTCGATGACACGGACGTCGACGCCCTCGATTGCGGGGTCGCGGGCGCCGTCGAGGACTCGCGCCAGGATCTCCTGCAGCAGGGGCGTGGGCGAATGATGGACGATGAGAAGTGTCGACATGCCCCGAGGGTAACGGCAGTGGAGGTCACGCGAATGGTTTTCGGATCGATTGCGTCCCTCTAGCCCCGATCATATTTTCTGCACCAAGAGCAACATTCGCCCCACGAACGGAGCGTAAATTAGGCCCTAACGAGGCCAGCTCTCAATTTGTGTGGGCTTCAGATTAGAAACTCCCAGGTCACGGGTTGCTGAAATTGGAAAATCACCACACAAATTTAGAATTGCCCCGTACATGCTGGGTTTTCCGGCGAAAAACCGCACCGCCCCCCCACTCGCCCCTCCCAGGAAACCATGAAACACTTCCGCAATGCCTCCGTCGCCGCACTGTCCTTTGCTCTGGCCTGCTATGTCGGGCTGTTTTTCGTCAGCACTGCACTATCCGATGCTTGGACGATCCCGCTGGCCATCGGCGTCTTCGGATTCGGCCTAATCGGCTTCCTCACAGCGCTAAAAGCCCGGTCAAACAGTTTGGTAATCACGACGGCACTTATTACATTCGCGCTCTTGCCCCTAACGTATGCACTAGCCGTAGTTCTCGGCGCCCCCTAGAAAACCACCTGTTCGCGAGGAATTTTGAGACCCGCGCGTAGGGCTTCCGGAAGGTCGGCAATCGAATCGATATAGTCAATCCCATCCCGCGCGTCACTGCCGCGAGCCTCCGACATGCCCTCCCCCACCAGCGAATCCAGGATCCACCGCTGCGCTGCATCCACGGGCACCTCGCCGAGAGTCACGTCGCCATCCCGCTTCGACAAGCGCCGCCCCTCGGCGTTAACCACCAGCGGCACGTGAACAAACGTCGGCGCCGAGTAGCCGAGCAGCCCGGCCAGGTACGCCTGCCGAGGCGCCGAGGTCAGCAGATCATCGCCGCGCACTACCTCGGTCACCCCCTGGTCCGCATCGTCGACGACCACCGCGAGGTTGTACGCCCACATGCCATCGGCACGCCGCAGAATAAAATCGTCGATGGGCGCGCGCACCTCGCCGTGGATCTCATCCATTGCCGTCCCCTCACTCACCTGCGCCTTTAGGCGTATCGACGGCCGCCTGCCCGCCGCCGCGAACTCGGCCCGACGGGCGGCCACGGCGTCGTCGGAAAGCAAGCGGCAAGTCCCCGGATACTGCCCAGGCACACCGTGCGGGGCGGAGGACGCGGCGAGGATTTCGCGGCGAGTACAGAAGCAGGGGTAGGTCAGGCCGGCGGCGGTGAGGTGGGCGAGGGCGGATTCGTAGAGGCCGGAGCGCTCAGATTGGCGGACGGGCGCGCCATCCCAGTCGATGCCGATGGCTTCGAGATCCGCGAGCTGCTGCGCCTCATACTCGGGACGGGAGCGCTGGCGGTCAATGTCCTCGATACGCACGATGAAGCGGCCACCGTGGGCCCGCGCGTGCGCCCACGCGAGGACCGCGGTGCGTAGGTTGCCCAGGTGCAGCCGTCCGGTCGGCGAGGGGGCGTAACGACCGGTGGGGGCAGCGGGCACGTCGGGCACAGCGGGCAGGCTCATACCGACAGTGTAATAACCGCGCAGCCCGGTAATATCCCACCCGTGACTAATAACGAGAACCTGCCCAAGTCTGGGCCGGGCAACGCCGGGTCGGCCGCTGCAGCCGCCCCGCACGCGCCCGCACACACCGCACCTGTTCCTGCAGCAACCGCCACCGACCCGCACGGCACCGCCGCGCAAAGCGTCGGCAAGCAGAGCGCCCCCACCCCGCGCCACATCCCAACCCAGCGGTCCCTGTACCCGACGTTCATGGCGCTGTTCATCGGCGTGCTGATTGTCTCCAACATCACTGCCACGAAGGGCGTGGAAATCTTCGGCCTGGCCACCGACGGCGCGTTTTTCCTGTTCCCCTTGAGCTACGTCATCGGTGACGTGCTTTCCGAGTGCTACGGCTACAAGGCCACCCGCCGCACCGTCTGGACTGGTTTCGCCGTCCTCGCAGGTGCCATGGCCTGCTTCTTCATCGCCATCAAACTCCCGGCCGCGCCCTGGTACGAAAACCAGGCGGCCTTCGAAACCGTCCTCGGCACCGTCCCCCAGCTGGTGCTCGCAGGCCTCGCCGGCTACGTTGTCGGCCAGCTGCTGAACGCCTGGTCCCTCAACGCAATCAAGAAGCGCACCGGCGAAAAGGCCCTGTGGGCTCGCCTGATGGGTTCGACCGTGGTTGGCGAGTTCGTCGACACGTTAATCTTCTGCTCCATCGCCGCGACTGCCATTGGCATCGACTCCTGGGGCACCTTCGTCAACTACGTCATCGTCGGATTTTTCTGGAAGACCGCCGTGGAGTTCGTGGTCATGCCGGTCACCTACGCCGTCATCGCGTGGGTCAAGCGCCGCGAGGGCTACTACAACTAGCCTCAGCCCCTCCAGCCCCACCCGTAACAGCGACGGCGTCCAAAACCCGCCATGAAGACCATTATTCTCAACTTTGTGACACTTGTTTTTCCAAAACACCAGGTGGTCAAGTTTGCTACCTCAAAAAACTGTCACAAATTTGAGAATGACCGCGTTTAGGCGCCACGTCAGCACGCTTTACGACGCCGCCTTCCGCCCGCCTCCTGTTCCACGCAGTCAGGCGGGCACTTTGATTACTTGGATTTGCGGCTATTTCACGTTGCCGCCTACTTCACGTCGCGCTTGGCGTTCACGAAATGCGCCGCGGCGATAGCCACCACGACCCAGGCCACCAGCACAATCGCGTTAAACCACACCGGCTGCGAGGTATCGGGGTTGTACCCAATCCCGGGAGCCTCCGGGTCGGCAACGCCGCTGACAAGCTGGGGAGCTAGCTGCGAAATTCGTTCCCCCGGTGCAGCCAGCCAAAACGGCAGCGCAAACGCGGTCGCTGATGTCGCCAGTACAAGCAACTTTTCCACAACCAGCAGCCACACCAGTGGTACCGCCACCGCCGCGACTCGCGAGCGCGTCAGCACGCCCAGCGACATCGCAATCACGGAAAACACACCAAAGTTCAGTATCGCACTAATGAAGTCATCAAAGGAACCACCGATAAAGGACACCCTTGGTGAAATGGCTGTCGCCAAATAAGCAACACCTACGCCAAACACCCAGCATAGAGCAAGAAAAACAACGGTCAGCAGTCCACGCGCAACCAACCACAAACTCCGTCGATCCTGCGTCAGGAACGCGTGTGCGTGCATCTGATCGTTGTACTCCCCAGCCAGCGTTGCCCCCGCGAATGCGATTGCGATCATCGCGAAAATCATCGTGCCGATTGTCAGCATCGTCCAATCGAGCATCGTCCCCGAATCGGCTAGCATCCCCATCAAGATAACCGGGCCGAACATCGATCCACTCAGCAACATCGCATAGATCCAGGTGCTGCGCAGGCTCGCCAGCTTCGTCCACTCAGAGCGCAGTGCGCTTGTAAAACTTGCCATTGTCTGTCCTCCAATCCCTCTACTGAGCACCCGAGTCGGCGTCCGAACCGTCAGCCTGATCTACCCCGGCTGTCCTATACTCTTGCGCGTCCGCGGTGGCAGCCAGGAACCGAGCCTCCAGGTTCTCTCGCTTCGTCTCCAAGCGAGTGACTAACAGGCCCTCACGCAGCGCCGCCGCCGCAATCTCACCACGCAGGGTGGCCTCGTCCGCACCGTCGGCAAGCGGGATACGCACAACCCCTTGCTTGCCGACGTCCGCCCCACGGCCCCGCGGCCCCAACGCGGCGAGTAGTCGGGCGGGATCTGGGACCTCCGCTTCGACTACGGTGCCGTCGGCGAGGAATTCGTCCATCGTGTACTCGCCGATCATGCGGCCGCGGCCGATGACGACCAGGCGGTCGGCGGTCAGCTGCATCTCCGAGAGCAAATGCGAAGAGACAAGCACAGCGCGGCCCTGGGCCGCCAGCGACTTGATGGTGGTGCGCATCCAGGACACGCCCTCCGGGTCGAGGCCGTTAACGGGTTCGTCGAGAATCAGGTGCTGCGGGTCGCCGAGCAGCGCCGCGGCGACTCCCAGGCGCTGCTTCATGCCCAGCGAGTAGCCGCCGATCTTGTCCTTGGCGGCATCGGTCATGCCGACCTGCTCCAGGCACTCCTCGACGCGGGTGTCTGGAATCCCGGCGCCGCGGGCCAGGGCGCGGAGGTGGTTGCGCCCCGAGCGGGCCTTGTTATGCCAGGTCGAGTCCAGGATTGCACCGGCCACGCTGGGCTTATTGGGCAACTGTGCGAACGGCTGGCTGGTGTAGGCAGCACCAGTAACGTCGGTGCCGGTGAACAGGGCGCGGCCAGTAGTCGGCGCGTCCAGCCCCAGGATGCAGCGCATCGTCGTGGACTTGCCGGAGCCGTTGGGCCCGAGGAAGCCCGTCACCACGCCGTCGGGGACCGTGAAAGACAGGTCGTCGACGGCGAGTTTGGAGCCGTATTTCTTACTGAGGCGTTCAACAGTAATCATGTTGTCCATCATGCAGGCGCGCGGCGCGACGCGCATCAGGTGGCAGGGCTATCGGCGACGTTGTGCCCCGTTGCGCCCCGTTTCTGCCGGGCCGACAGGCCTTCCAACCCGTCACTCCGTGGCATCCCGCCGGCGTTATGCCAGCGCGTGCGGTGTCAAAACGTGGAGGAGAGCCCGCCGGCCCACCAAGCCGCTCTAATTCCCCACCGCGCGACCACCGTTGGCGTAGTAGCGGCCGAGGAACTCGTCGCGGTACTCGTAGAACCGGTCCTCCAGAATCGCAGCGCGGATGTTATCCACCAGGTGCACCATGAAGTACAGATTGTGGATGGTGCAAAGTGTGCCTGCCAGGTATTCCTTGGCTTTGAGCAGGTGGTGCAGGTACGCCCGGGAGTAGTTCAGCGAAGTGTACGAATCCACCTCGGCATCAACCGGGCGGAAGTCGCGCTTAAAACGCGCATTCGTCAAGGTCATGCGACCATCCAGGGTGTACACACCGCCACGGCGTGCTAGGCGAGTCGGGGCGACACAGTCGAAGGTATCCGCGCCCGCCTCTACGGCGGCAAAGATGTCATCCGGCTCGGAAATGCCCAGCAGGTGGCGGGCGCGGTCGTCGGGAAGCTCGTCGTTGACCCAGCCGCAAATCAGGCCGAGGTTGTGCTTCTCGATTGCTCCACCGATGCCGAATCCGTGGAAGCCGAGCTTGCCGGCGTCCTCGAATTCCCGCGACAGCTCTACCAGGCCGCGCGCGGCCTTGCGCCGCAGGTCCTCGTACTGGGCTCCCTGTACGACACCGAAGAGCTGCTGGAGTGGGAGTTGGCCGTCGGCAAGCGAATCAGCGTGACCATCGACCTGGCCACGCGCGTCCGTGAGCTCATTGTGCGCCTGAAGGCAGCGGCGCGCCCAGCGGTGGGTGCGCTCGACGGAAGACTCCTGGTAGGCGCGGGTGTTCATTAGCGTGGTCAGCTCGTCGAAGGCCATCAGAATATCCGCACCGAGGGCATGCTGGATGCGCATGGACACCTCGGGCGTAAAGCGGTGCTCCGAGCCGTCGATATGGGAGCGGAAGGTCACGCCGTCCTCGTCGACGAAGGCGTTGCGCTCCTTACCATCGGCGACGATGTCGTCCTTCTGCAAACCAGATACGTCCATGGCCAGGGTTTTCTTGAAACCTGCGCCGAGGCTCAGAACCTGGAACCCGCCGGAGTCGGTGTAGGTCGGCCCGCGCCAGTTCTCAAAGGCCGCCACGCCGCCCGCCTCATCGACAATATCCTCGCCGGGCTGCAGGTAAAGGTGATAGGCATTCGACAGGATCGCCTGCGCGCCGGTGTCGCGAATCTGCTCGGGCGTGAGGGTCTTCACGGTCGCCTTCGTCGCAACCGGGGTGAACGCCGGCGTCGCAATGTCGCCGTGCGGGGTGTGGATGACACCCGCCCGCCCGCGCGCTCCTTCAATTTGCTTTACGACGTCAAACCCAACGGTCTTGGACTCCGACATGCACGCTCCTGCTTCTGAAGGGATTGTGAGAATAGAGGATAAAAGTACCGACTAGAGGTTACTCTGCGGTGCCGGAGCCATCGCCCTTGCGGGGCGTTTCGTTGGCGCTGGGGTCCCAGATGGCGCGGCGGTGGCGCGGCGGCTCGAGATCCGTTCCCTCGCGTCGTGCGAGATCCGCGACCGTCAGCTTCTTGCGACGCACCGGGCGGTTATCCGGTCGAATCTGAATCTCCCGACGTTGCTGCGCGCGCTGTGCATTCTCTTGGGCCTCAGCAGTGGCCACGGCAGGCTTCGAAGTCGGTGCAGGCGTTTCTGAATCACCCCTGTCAGATGCTTTTTCTGACACCGCAGTTGCCACAGTTTCTGTGGCTTCCGAGTCCTTCGGCAGCTGCTCGGCCTGTGGCAATTCCGGCGGCTCGGTCGTCTCGGTGGTGTTGGTCGATTCCTTCGCCTTATTCTCGGCCGCACCTGTCGTTGCCTCCGCGGCTGCGGCGGCACGCTCACGGCGGCCCTTCTCCACGAGCTCGTCGGAGACCTCCTCGAGCGCCGCGCCCTCAACGTCCACAGACGGCAGAATCTTATCCAGCCACCTGGGCATCCACCAGGTCGCCCGACCCAGCAGGAACATCGACGCCGGGATGAAGGTCATGCGGATGACGAAAGCGTCGAAAAGCACGGCGGCACCGAGAGCGAAACCGAACACCTTCACGGTCTGCAGGGGCTGACCTGCGAAGGCCGCAAACACGGAGATCATGATGATTGCGGCGGCGGTAACGACGCGCGCACCCAGCGAAAAGCCCTCGATGACGGACTCCTCGACTGCGGAGTAACGCGAGCCCGGGGTCGCCTTGCCCTTGCTGTGCGTGAAGTGCTCACGCATGCGGGAGACCAGGAACACCTGGTAGTCCATGGCTAGGCCGAAGGTCACGCCGATGAGGAAGATCGGCACGAAGCTGACCAGGGGGCCCGGGGTTCCGATAATTCCCCAAAGACCGTTCTGGAAAATCATCACGGTCACACCGAATGCCGCACCGACCGAGAGCAGGAAGCCCATGCCTGCGGTCAGCGGAACCATGATGGAGCGGAAAATCATCAGCAACAGAATCACCGCGAGGCCAACGACCACACCCAGGTACAGCGGCATCGCGCCGGAAAGTCGGTCAGTGATGTCGATTTCGATCGGAACGAGGCCGGTCACGCCGGTGTAGAGGCCGGTGTCGCGCTCAATCTGCTTTTGCTGATCACGCACCGCGTTCATCAGCTGCTTGGTCGCGGGATCGAGGGGGCCGGACTTCGGTGTCATGATCATCTTCACCGAGGTGCCGTCCTTATTCAGGCCGATCATCTGGATGTGCTCGACACCAACGTTGGACTTGAACTGATCCACCGCGTAGCTATACGACGCCTTACGGGCCGCGTCCACTTCACTCATCTCGGGGCTGGAGTGGCGCAAAGTATCAATCAAGGGCTTGAGCACCGGAGCGTCAGGATTGACGTTGTCCGAGTCGGCGATGATGATGAGCTGCGAGTTTCGGCCGGCGCCGAAACCTTCCTCGATCATCGCGATCGCCTTGCGGTTGGTGCTCTCCTTCGGCTGCGTGGAGTCCGAGGGAAGCGCGAGGTTCAGGTTCATCGCCGGGTAGGCCAGCGCGCACAGCAGCACGATGCAGCCGGCAAGGAAAAGGCCCGGAACCTTGTGGATCAGGGTCACCCAACGACGGCCGAGCGTCTTCTCTCCCAGCAGCGAGGTGCGCCCCTTCTTCGTGGGATTGCCCGCGATGCCCGGGATGCGGACGGCGAAGACCTTATCCCCAAGCAGGGACATAATCGCCGGAAGCAGTGTGAGCGACACCAAGACGGTGAACCCCACGGTGATGGCGGCGGAGATACCCATCAGGGACATGAACGGCACCTTCGCGACGGTCAGCGCCGCAAGTGCCACGATAACCGTCAAGCCCGCGAAGACCACCGCTGAGCCCGCGGTACCGGTGGCCATGCCGACGGCGTCGGGCTTGGTCATCCCTCGGGAGAGCTCAGCGCGGTAACGCGAGAGAATAAACAGCGCGTAGTCAATACCGACGGCCAGACCGAACATGACAGCCAGCACCGGGGTGATGGAGTTGACGTCCGTGAACGCGGTCATCAGAACCACGCCCAACACACCAATAATGATGCCCACAATCGCCGTGATGATAGGCAGGAAGGATGCCACCACAGATCCGAAGGTCACAACGAGAACCACGAAAGCGACGGAGACGCCGATAATCTCCGAGGTCGGGGCCACCTCGATGGCTGGCTGCATACCAGGGCCGGACGCTTCCACCTTCAAGCCTGCATCACGGCCGGCCTGCATGGCGTCGAGAAGCGCCTGCATATTCTCCGGCCTAATATCCTGTGGCATCTTGGCGTCGAATACGAAGGTGGAGATGCCAAAGCGGCCATCGTCGGAGATTGTGCGCAGGGCCTCCGCGTCCGCCTCGGCGACGTCCTTGGGTAACCCGGCCTCCATGCCGCGGGACTTGACGACCTCGCGCATCTGCCCGTCAAGATCGACCGGGTTGACCAGCTGCAGGTCATCGGCAATCTGGTCGATGTTGTTTTTAATGCCGTCGATAACGAGGGAAGCGGCCGCCTTGTTCAGTGGGTCGGAGAGTAGCTGCCCCTCGGGCGCCTCAAACACGACGTAAACGCGCTGTTCGCGAATCGGATTGGGAACGTCGGGGAACTTATCCTCAATGACGTGCGATGCGTTCGCTGAGGGCATACCGGGGATCGAGAACTGGTCGATGAACCCCTTTTGGAATGCTGCGACCGAACCGCCAAGGCCCGCAAGAATGAGGAGCCAGGCGATGATCACCGTCCATTTGTGCAGGTAGGAGAACCTGCCGAGTTTGAACAGGACCTTAGCCATGTCGAGTTTCCCTAACGTTGAAAAAATCAGTCGAATAAACCTGCGCTAACGCAGATTATGAAAATACTTTTGTAAGAGTAGCGGACTTCTCACATAAATGTTAGCAATGGGGCCAATGTTATTGCTGTTACTGATGCGACTTGGTGAGCGAGACTGCCACGTCACTTGTTGGCGCAGGATTGGTCACTTATTGGCTCCCGCTGCCACTTGTTGCGGCGGGATCATGTTGTGTGTGCGCTATAGCGCAGCAACAAGTGAATATCGCGCCAACAAGTCAATTGCGCTACATCGGGCCGGCCGACATTACGCCGGACTGCCGACATCGTGACAGCCTGCCGACGTTATGCCACGGCATGCACTGTCACAACGGCGATGGCGTGTCGTGAAGTGGAAGGATCAAACCTTAAGCTCCCAGCCCCAGACACCCCCCAGACACAAGAAACCCCCAGCAGATTCCTTGGAAGCAAGGAACCCGCCAGGGGTTTATTGGCGGTGGCGGAGGGATTTGAACCCCCGGTACGGGTTTACCGCACAAAGCATTTCGAGTGCTTCACCTTCGGCCGCTCGGACACGCCACCGCTAAAAAACGTTACCTGCAAGCACGGACTGCACCAAACCAGCAGGTAAGAGTCGGATTTTCGAGAACCCTATCGGGCGCTCAGCCTTACTCGCCGGTAATCTTGCCCAGCGCCTCAGTGGCCTTATTCTTCAGGTCCTCAGCGCCCTGCTTAATCTTGGCAGCAGCCTGGTCGCCCTTGCCCTCGTTCTTCAGGTTTTCGTTACCGGTAGCCTCGCCAGCCGTCTCCTTGACCTTGCCGCCGAGCTCTTCAGCCTTGTTCTGGAATTCGCTCATGATAAGCCTCCTCAAATATTTAAGGACCGTTCTACACCAACGGTACGCGCGTGAGGGTTCAAAGGCATTAAATCAGCATCAATCGTGACCCAAACTTAATGAGAACGACACCGCCGACGCCGGCCCACCGGTCAGCGCCGCCCCCGCGGCCCACCCTGCAACCTAGCGCTGAGATTCAAAGAAGGCCCGCAGCGGGATCGAGCATTCGTCGGCAAGCACTCCCCCGCGGACCTGCGGAGTAAAGGCGTGGGCGGGATCGCGGATGACGTCGGCGATGGAGCCGCACGCGCCCGTCTTGGGCGACCACGCGCCGAAGACCACGCGGCCCACGCGCGCCATCACGCATGCGCCAGCGCACATTACGCAGGGCTCGAGCGTGACCACGAGGGTACAGTCCTCCAGCCTCCAGCCGTCGCCCACCACCCGCGCGGCCTGTGCAATCGCGATGACCTCGGCGTGGCCCATGGGGTCCCCATCCGCTTCCCGACGATTCGAGCCACGGCCTACTACGTTCCCGTCGGGGCCGATGACGACGGCGCCCACCGGGACATCGCCCGGCGCGGTCTTGTCGGCTTCGGCGAGCGCCAGACGCATCCACTGCTCGTCGAGCTCGTCCTGGCGGCGGCGCGGCAGGGCGCGCACGGCCGGGGCACACTGGGGCTGTGCGTGCTCGGCAGGTGCCGGGGAGTCCGCTTGCCCGGAGTTAGTCATCAAAGTCTTCGTCGTCATCGGCGTCGATGTCCACATCGACACCAGTGACCTCCGCGAGCTCCTCCTCACAGCCAAGCTCGGAGGCGATGGCATGAACCTGCTCCGAGGCCCACAGGGACTGATCGTCACAGATGACGGTCAGCGACTCCTCGGATACCCCCAGGTCGGCGAGGATATCCATGTCGCCCTCGGCCCAGGCGTCGACGTCCTCGAGCTCGTCCTCGTCCAGGTCTGGGATGTCCAGATCCAGTTCGTCGAACACCTCGGCCGCAATGTCGTCAGTGACGGCGGCGGTGGCGTCAGAAAGCAACACCCGCAGCGAACCCATGCCGGGCCGGAAGATAATAAAGTAGTCGTCGTCGACGTTCAGGACGCCAAATGCCGCGCGCTCGGCGCGGAGGTTGCGCAGGGCGTCCGCGGCATCGGCAAGCGAATCGAGGGCATCTTCGCCCAGGTCGCGGACGTGCCAGCCGTCCTCGCCCATGAAAATGGCGACCGCGTAGGAGCGGTCCTCATCGGGGGCATAATCCCCAGAAAAGCTCGTGCTCATAGACACCAACGCTAGCCGAAAGTGTGTCATGCTTGTCACGTGAGCATCGACAACTCCCCCTCCTTCGACAATTCGGCTGCAGCATCCGCCGCGCGCCCATCCGCACACCTGCCTGTGCCGCCGGTGTGCGTGCTCGGAATGGGACTGATCGGCGGATCGATGATGCGCGATCTTCGGGCCGCCGGGGTGGAGTGCTTCGGTTGGAATCGCTCAGAGCCCACGGTGGAGGCCGCCCGCGCCGAGGGCTTTGATGCGACCACGGATCTTGCCGCGGCACTGACCCGGGCAGAGGAAAATGGTGCGCTGATTGTGATTGGCACCCCGATGACGGTGGTCGGCCGGATGCTCGATGCCATCGCCGAGCACGCCCCTACCTGTGGAATCACGGATGTCGTTTCAGTGAAGGGGGCCGTGGCCGAGGAGGTCGCGGCGCGCGGGATGAGCGAGCGATTTGTCGGCGCGCACCCGATGGCCGGGTCGGCGCAAGCCGGCTGGGACGCCACGGTCGAGGGGCTTTTCGACGGCGCACCTTGGGTGCTCGCCTACGACCTCGCCGACGAATACGGTGCCGCCGGCAAAGCGGTGCCGGGGCGCTGGCTGGAGGTGTTCGCGCAGGTCGCGGCGCTCGGGGCGGCGCTTGGCAGCCAGCTGATTCCCGCGACCTCGGCCCGCCATGATGATGCCGTCGCACGCGTCTCCCACGTCCCACACCTGGCGGCGTACGCCGTCGCCACCGCGGGGGACGCGGGCGGTGCGCTGGCGATCTCCCTGGCCGCGGGGTCTTTCCGCGACGGCACCCGCGTCGCCGCCGCAGCCCCCGAGATGGTCATGTCCTGGTGCGAGAACAACACCACGCCAGTCCTCACCGCGCTTGACGATGTCATCGCCCACCTCACCGCAGCCCGCGAGCAGTTGGCGAGCTCCGGCACCGCCATCGATCTAGCTCAGATGGGGCACCGCTCCCGGGAGCGCTACGAGGCCCGCCCCGCATCGCGCCCGGTATTCCGCCTGCGCATTGGCGAGGGCCAGTGGATTCAGCAGCTCCGTTTGGCCGAAAACGTCGGGGGGCAAGTAGAAATTTTCTAATGTGGGACTATGTTCCGCACTGAAAGTTTCGAGCAGGGGCTCGCACCGAAAGACACGCTTAACGACGGGCTGAGTGGCGCTCTCATTGGCGTGAGCGTCGTCAACTTCGCGCTGAACCTCCCCGGCCCCCTGGCGGCCCAGCGCCTCAGCCAGCTGGGCGCCGAGGTCACCAAGGTAGAGCCACCCAGCGGAGATGACTTCGCCCACTACGCCCGCGACTGGTACGCGACCATGTGCTCGGGCCACGAGGTGGTCCAGCTGGACCTGAAGTCACAGCAAGGCAAGGACGCGGCGGAGGAACTGCTGACAGGCGCCGATGTCGCCATCACCTCCTTTCGCCCCTCCGCGCTAGAGCGAATGGGGCTGGGCAACCTCGCCGAGCGATTCCCGGGCCTGATTCACATCGACATCGTCGGTGACGTGGACTCCCCAGAGACGCCGGGCCACGACCTGACTTACCAAGCACAGGCCGGCACCCTCGCACCGCCGGCGATGCCGCCGGTGCTACTCGGCGACATCCTCGGGGCAGAACACGCCGTCACCGCTACTCTGGCGGCGTTGGTGCGCAGGGGAGGGAGGGGCGTCGTAAAGCGAGGCGAAGGAGAGGGAGCGGGGGCGCACATCCGAGTCGGCCTCAAGCAGGCGGGCGAGGCCGGGGCGCTGCCCGTGCGATACGGGCTGACCTCGACGGGAGGGCTGCTCGGCGGAGGACATTGGACCTACGGCATTTATGGGACGGCCGACGGATACGTGGCGGTGGCGGCGCTGGAGCCGCACTTTGCCAAGGCGCTCAGCCAGGCGACGGGCGCGACCGGGCGCGAGGAACTTGAGAGCTACCTGGCCAGGCGCACCACCGACGAGATTACAGCGCTGGCGCAAGAGACGGGCCTGCCGATTTCGGCGGTGCGGTAGCGGGCCGGCATTAGGACAGGCCGGCGGCCTCGGCGGTGAGCTCCACAGAACGCAGGCGCTCGGCGACGCTCGGGCTCTGATGGGCGACAATCAGCTCGTCGGCGGTGGAGAACTCGCCGAACTCCGCAATCTGGCTGCGGACCTGGGCGACCGTGCCGACCGCGGTGTGACGGAACATGTTCTGAACGTGTCGCCCCTGGGGCGTGTCCATGAGCATCTCGGCCTCATCGTCGGTTAGGCGGCGCCCCTCGCCGGGACCCGCGCCACGCCCCAGGAAGCGTTTGACCAGGTTGCGGCGGGTCTGAAAGTGCTGGCGCTTCGCATCCTCCTCGGTTTCGGCGGCGATGACGTTCAAGGTTGCGAAGGCGCGCGGGGAATCCAGCTGCTCGGAGGGGCGGAACTGCTCCCGGTAGGCGGCGATGGCCTCCAGCATGGCGTCGGGCGCGAAGTGTGAGGCGAAGGCGTACGGCAGACCCAGTGCCGCCGCTAACTGTGCGCCAAAGAGCGAGGACCCGAGGATGTAGAGCGGCACGTGGGTGCCTCGCCCGGGGATTGCGTTGATGCCGGGGATGCGGGTCTCGTCCGACAGGTATCCCTGCAGCTCCTGCACGTCCTGAGGAAAGGTGTCGGCAGCGCGGTGATCGCGGCGCAGTGCACGCATGGTGGTCTGGTCGGTACCCGGCGCGCGGCCGAGGCCCAGCTCGATGCGGCCCGGATACAGGTTTGCCAATGTGCCGAACTGCTCGGCGACCGTCAGCGGCGCGTGATTGGGCAGCATGACGCCTCCGGAGCCTAGCTTGATGCGCTCGGTGTGCGCGCCCACTGCCGCAATGAGGACTGCCGGGGCCGACGAGGCGATGGAGTTCATATTGTGGTGCTCAGCATACCAAATGCGCTGGTAGCCGACATTTTCCGCTGTCTGTGCGAGGTCGATAGAACCCTTCAGGGCCTCTGCGTGGGACTGCCCGCGGGCGACGGTTGCCAGGTCAAGAATGGACTCGGTACGAATCATGGTGCAACAGTTTAGGCCTTTTGGGCCGGTTTTCCTCTACGGCCGCTACAGCCAGACCAAAAACACGAACACTCCGCACCACTTCATGGCAACTTGCCATGACGACGAACACAAAAAAGACCCGCACCGAAAGGTGCGGGTCTTGCATTGTGCGCCCGAAGGGATTCGAACCCCTAACCTTCTGATCCGTAGTCAGATGCTCTATCCGTTGAGCTACGGGCGCATTCTCCGTTGTTCGCGACCCTGTAAGCAGTGGCCGCTGCAACGAATAAGAACTTTACACCCAGAGCCAGAACATGAACAAATGCCCAGCTAAACAGCGGTATTTAGACAAACCGTCCATCTGCCTAACGCCTAGTGCCTAACGCCTAGGACTGCGATCTCGTCTAGGGGCAACTTTTCGCTACCTCCTCGTCAGCGATAGCGCGACCGTCTCTCAGAACGTATCCCCTAGTCGCAACGGCGCGTAGCAGCCGCACATCGTGCGAGATGAGGAGCACCCCAGCCCCGTCCTCGGCGACTACGCCCCGCAGCGCAGCGATGATTGCCGCCGTTGTAATCGGATCCAGCATCGATGTGGGCTCGTCGCACACGAAAAATGCAGGCCGTTGCACGATTCCCCGCGCCAGGACTGCACGCTGCAGCTGCCCGTCGGAGACTTCACCGGGACGTCGGGAGAGCAGGTCGTCGTCAAGCAGCACGGCGGAAGCGGCCTCGCGGATGACCTGGGAGGCCTCCCCTCGACCCACGCCGAGCACCGCGCCAGCACCCTCACCTAGGCCAGCGCCACCGCCACGCTTCGCCGCAATCGCGAGTGGCTCGGCGATGATGCGCTCAAGTGTCCACGTGGGGTTGCTGGCATCGCGAGGCGCCTGCCCGACATAGGCGATTTCCGCGGCCTCCGGGCGCCGCCCACCGATGGTCACCGCACCGGCATCGGGCCTAAAACGCCCAGCTAGCGCACGCCCGAGGGTCGATTTACCGACGCCGGAAGGGCCACGCAGACCCACGATTTCGCCCAGCCGCACCTCTATATCCGTACCAGAGAGGACCTCTCGCCCGGAAAAGGAATGTGCTAGTCCCTCAGCACGCAGCGCTCCCGGTCGTAAAGCATTATCGTCGTCCAACTTCACGGCTATCCCCTCTCGTATCCTGCGGTCAGTGTCATGCCGCCGCTAGGCAGGGCGGCTAGCAGCGCGCGCGTGTAGTCGTCGCGCGGGCCGGAAAGTACTTGCCAGGCTGGACCGTTTTCCACAATCACGCCGCGCCGCATCACGCTGAGGTCGTCACACACCGCGGAGGCACGCAGGTCCTCGACATCGTGACTAATCAGCAGGACTGCATAACCGGCGTCGGCAAGCGAGCGCAGCAGTTCCAACACGCTCGCGGTGAGGTCGGGGTCGAGCGCGGAGGTCGGCTCGTCGGCGACCAGCACGGGACGCCCGGTCGCAAGCGCCGCCGCAATCGCCGCCCGCTGCGCCATGCCGCCGGAGAGCTGGTGCGGGAAGTAGTCCGCAATCTCCGGGCCGAGGTTCGCGCGGGTCAGCAGCTCCTCCACGCTTGCGGTTGTCTTGCCCCCGGAGGCGTCGATGATCTCCTGAATTTGCTTGCCGACGCGCCGCACGGGCGTAAATGAGGACGCCGGCGCCTGCGGAATCAGGGCAATCTCCCCGCCGGGACTCTTACCGCCCTGGCCTGCGCTGATGACCTCGCTGGCGGGCGTGGGATCGCCGCCGAGAACAATACCGCCGGAGACTGTGGAGCCCGCGGGCACCTGCCCACACAGCGTCCGCCCGAGGGTGGACTTGCCGGAGCCGGAGCCGCCAATGAGTCCGTGGATTTTCCCGGGCTCGAGGCGCAGTGTCGCGCCGACAACGGCATCGACCCGCGAGGTCTCAGAGGCAATCGTTACCGAGAGGCTTTGCACACCATAGGTGCCGGAGGGGAAGTCCTCAGGCAGGGACAGGGCCGAAGTCTCGACAGACCCGGAACGTCCGGCAGATCGGGCAAGTCCGACACGTTCACCGGCAGAGCCACCTGCGGCGTGATCTCCGGCAATCTCAACGTCCGCCCCACCCTCGCTGCGGGTGCCTCCCATCAGGTGCTTTGGAATCAACGCAACCAGAGACAGCGTCGCCGCCAGTAGCGCGGTGCCCGGCACCACCAGAACCCACCACGCGCCGGTCATAATGTCGCTGCTTGCCTGGTCCATGAGCGTGCCCAGCGAGGGGAAGTCGGGCTGCAGTCCAAGTCCGAGGAAGGACAGCGCCGACTCGTGCCACACCGCGTGCGGGGTCAGCATCACAATCGACACCACAGCCTGCCCCACTGCAACGGGGAAAAGGTGTTTGCGTAAGACCCACCCAGAATCGGCCCCCGCCCCGTAGGACGCTGCGACATACTCGGACTCGCGCGCTGCGAGCACCGTGGAGCGCACAATGCGGGCCACCTGCGACCAGTGCGTAATCGCAATCGAGATCACCAGCGCTGGGATTGACCCGCGGAACAGGGCGACAATCACCACCGAGAGAATCAGGTGCGGAATCGAGTTGACTGCGTCAGTCATGCGCATCAGCACGCGGTCGGCCCAGCCGCCTCGCACCGCGGCGGTCAGCCCCACCGCCAGGCCGATTGCCGTCGCACACAGGGCGGAGACAAGACCGATAAACAGCGACACTCGCAGCCCCAGCGCCGTGCGGGTCCACAGGTCGAATCCGTAGTGATCCGTACCGCCGATGAACTGGCCGTTCGGCGCCTGCAACGCGCGGGAAAAGTCGGCACTCGGCGTCGGCCAGATCAACGGCACTACCAGCGCGTATGCCACCACTACAGCCAGCGGAAGATAGCGCCACTTCCAGGTAAAGGTTCCCTTCTTCATCGTCTTAGACATCGCTCACCCTCGGATCCAGCAGCGTGTAGGTGATATCCGCGATCAGCGAACCACCCATGACCAGCAGCGTTGTTAGCACAGTCGTAATCGCCAGCAGCGGGAAGTCCACCGCCTTGGCGGCCTCGACGGTCGCCTCGGCAATGCCCGGCCATGAGAACACGGCCTCCACAATCACCGCGCCTACGACCAGCTCCGACAGTCGCCCGCCAACCAGTGTCACCACCGGCATCAGGCTCATCGGCACAATGTGCTTGCCGACGACAATCCTGCTCGGCACTCCCCTCTCAAATGCGGCGGCAACGGCTGCCGACGACTGCGCTTCCGCCGTCGCCTGTCGCACCGCGAGCAGAGGCCACGGCAGCTGCGTGATCGCCAAAACGATGGCGGGCCCGATGAGGAACGGTCCAATCGTCGTAAAGCTGGGGTCCATTCCAATCGGGGCGGCGCCGCCGGAGGGAATCACCTGCATGATGACGGCGAAGACCATGAGCACAGCCAGGGCATAGACAAAGGACGGAGTAGCACCCAGGAATACAGACAGCCCGATGCAAAAGCGATCGAGCAGGCTTCCTGGGCGTCGACCGGCAAGCACCCCGAGAACAATGGCCAGCACAACAGTCAGAGCGATGCCGGACAGCGACAGGAGAATTGTCCAGGGAAGGCGTTGCGCCAACACGTCCGACACCGGTCGGGAGTACGTGCGGGAATAGCCGAGATCTCCCGAGAGGAGACCGCCGAACCAGTCCAGCCACTGCACGTAAAAGGGACGATCCATGCCGAGGCTGGCCGTAAGTGCCTCGCGCTCCGCGGGGCTCAGCGCAGAAAAGTCCGTGCCAATGTAGTGCGCCAAGGGGTTAAAAGGAGAGATTGCTGCTAGGGCGAACATGACGAAGGAGACGAAGATGGTCAGCACTGCGATCGCCACCAGGCGCATCGCAATCATGCGGGGCAGGCCGGCCAAGTTGTCTCGGTTGTGGATGAAGCGGACACGGCGATGCCGCCGTGTCATACGAGACGGCGGCATCGCGGTAGCGGAATTATTACTCATAGACTCGCTTGTGAGAGAAGTTTTTTAAGCGTCGGTTGGCACCGGGGAGGAAGCCCTGGGGAGAAGCGCAGTCTCGTGACTAGCGCTTCCAGGAACGAAGATCCCACCAGGGACCCCAGGTGGCGCCGTGGATGTGAGGCTCCAGGATTAGCGGGCCCTTGTTCCACTTATTCGGGTGTTGCAGGTAGACGTGGTTGATATTGGCCAGGAACACCGCCGACGGGTTCTCGGCGTGCAGTTTCTGAACCTTCCGGTAGAGCTCGGCACGCTTGGCCGGATCCTGCTCGACGCGGGCCTGCTCCAGGGCACGATCCAGCTCCGGCGAGCTGTAATCGCCTGGGTTGGAGTACTCGGAAGTGTTCTCGCCGCGGCTGTGCAGCTCGTTGTAGGCCATCAGGTCCGGGTCATACGGGGAGGAACCGCCGCCGAGCAGCGCCGCTGCCTCGCCGAGGCGCGGGGTGATCTCATCCCAGGTCGAGGCCTCAGTGTGGAAGTCCACGCCAATCTTCTTCATCTGGGCGGAGAACTCGATGGCCATGTCGCGGCGCAGGGTGTCGTCACCGGCGTAGTACAGGGTTACGGATGCCTTCTCGCCGTCTTTGGCGCGGATGCCGTCGGGGCCCTTCTTCCAGCCGGCCTCGTCGAGCATCTTCTCGGCCTCGGCGACGTTGTAGTCGAAGTCGGCCTTGGCGTTGTAGGCATCGCCGTAAATGGAGGACAGGATGTTGGAGATTGGGGTGCCGTAGCCGGAGAGTGGCCCGTCGACCATAGCCTGGCGGTCAACCGCCAAGTTTATGGCCTTGCGCACTGCGGCGTCCTTCAGGAAGGGCACGTCCGGGAAGGAAACGCCGCGCCAGTCTGCGGTCTTGGCCGCGACTACTTCGACATCATCGCGGTTTTCGAAGCTCTTTGCCAACGCAGGCGGGACCGCAGCGCCCGAGAGCTCGCCGCTGGCGACGCGCTGCGCACGCGCGTTGTCGTCGGAGACCAGCGACACGACCATATCCTTGACCTCGGGGGTGCCGGCCCAGTAGTCCTCGCGAGCCTTGAAGCGAATCTCGTTGCCCGTATTGGACTCCATCACGTACGGTCCGGTACCGACTGGCATCTCCGCCAGCGGATTGTCCGCCACGTTGTCCTTGCCGACAACTTCACTCGGCGCAATCGCCAAGGTCAGTCGCGACTCGAAACCGCTGTATGGTGCGGTCAGATGGAATTTCACTGTGTGCTTATCGATGACCTCAACGTCGTCGATAATGTCGTAGCGGAAGGAGACCTTCGAGCCCTTCTTCACATCACGGGCCACGTCGTAGGTGGCCTTGACATCCTCCGCATCGAAGTCCGACCCGTCGGAGAAAGTCACCCCGTCGCGTAGCTTGACCGTCCAGGTTTTGGAGTTATCGGTGGCGACCGGGGAGCCGTCGGCAAGCGCAGGCTTGAGCTCAGGAATCGTGTCGGGGCCCTCGGTGGGCGCCGGTCGGAGGAGGCCATCGTAGACGGGGCTAATACCGGTCTGACCGTACCCGGAGGCCGGGTGGTAGTTGTCCTTGCTGTCGCGGTCAGCCAGAACAATGCGCTCTGGGTAGTCCGCACCGCCGGCGACATCCTGGCCATTGCCACAAGCGACAAGGCTAGCGCCCGCTATTAGGGACAATCCGGCAAGCACTGCGACACGGCATTTGCGAGCACCCACGAAGCTGCGGGCGCGACTGCGGTTTTCCATTAATGAGCCCTTCATAGTTAAGAAGTAAGAGACTTTTAGGAAAGGTTAACCACAATATCCAGAAATCCAGATTCGCCACCCTGGGGAACCTCTTTGTTTGCTTATTAACGCATCCGCGCACCAAACGCCCTGATCAGGCACTATTTACTCTCTAAGGGCAGTGATAACGATTTTCATTACCCCCATCGGCGGATACCCCACAACACGTGAAAGACCCACACCTTTCTTGGTGCGGGTCTTAAAACTTGTGCGCCCGAAGGGATTCGAACCCCTAACCTTCTGATCCGTAGTCAGATGCTCTATCCGTTGAGCTACGGGCGCGTGGCGGAGGCGACAGGATTTGAACCTGCGGTCCCTTACGAGACAACTCCTTAGCAGGGAGCCCCATTCGGCCGCTCTGGCACGCCTCCAAAACCACCGGCATTCAGTCCAGCGGACTAAATAACCGGGGCCAATCCTACAGACACTTCCAAATGAAAAGCAAAACGCCCCGTACTTAACGCCAAATCGACCCCATGCACCCACAGCGCGCGGAGATATCTTTGTCCGCTCAATCCGGGCCATGCTC
This sequence comes from Corynebacterium lactis RW2-5, assembly GCF_001274895.1. NCBI lineage: Bacteria > Bacillati > Actinomycetota > Actinomycetes > Mycobacteriales > Corynebacteriaceae > Corynebacterium > Corynebacterium lactis. The sequence continues at coordinate 154,124 of NZ_CP006841.1, read as the reverse complement.
TAGAGTTACTGCTATGAGCAACGATCAAAACCCCGCCCAGCCGCACATTCGCCCGGACCTGGGGCATATTCCTGCCTATGTCCCGGGCAAGGCGGCTGCAGGGGCGCTGAAGATTGCTTCTAACGAGATGTCACAACCCCCGCTGCCGTCGGTATCAAAGGCCATCGCGGATGTCCTGGCCGCTGCGCCATCGAGCCCGAACCGGTACCCGGATATGGGCGCAGTGGCTCTGCGCACTCGAATTGGCCAAAGCCTTGGGCTGCCGATGGAGCAGGTGGCCGTCGGCTGTGGCTCTTCAGCCCTGTGCCTGCAGCTAGTGCAGGCTACGTGCGAGGCCGATGATGAGGTCGTGTTCCCGTGGCGCAGTTTCGAGGCTTACCCAATTCTCTCGCGCATCGCCGGGGCGATCCCCATGCCGGTTGCCCTTAACGCGGAGGGCCGCAATGACCTAAGGGGCCTGGCTGCGGCGGTCAGTGAACGCACTCGCCTGATTTTCGTTTGCAATCCCAATAACCCGACTGGCACGACCATCACCCGCGAGGCTTTTGAGGAGTTCATGGCCGCCGTGCCACCGCAGGTCGTCGTCGCGCTGGATGAGGCCTATATTGAGCTGATTGATGAGGACACTCGCGCCACCACTCCCCTCGCCGACGTGCTCGTGCACATGTACCCGAACCTGGTCGGGCTACGCACGTTCTCAAAGGTCTACGGGCTCGCGGGTCTGCGCGTGGGGTACATGTTCGGCGCGCAGCGCCTGGTAGAGGCCGTCAATAAGGTCGCTATTCCCTTCTCCGTGAACTCGGTCGCCCAAGCTGCGGCGATTGCGTCACTGGATGCGCAGGAGGAGCTCGCCGTCCGCATCAAGGAGGTCCGCGACCAGCGCGTTCGCGTCACCACCGCCATCAATACCGCCACCGGCCGCGACACCGTCCTGCCCGGTTCGCAGGCCAACTTCGTCTGGATCGATGAGTCCCGCGTCGCCGACCTCTCCCCACTGCTTGCCGACGCCACGGTGGCCACGACCTCGGACCTCGGTGCCTACCTCGCCCAGCGTGACATTCTAATCCGCTGTTTCGCAGGCGAAGGCGGGCGCATCACCATCACGACGGACGCTGAGGCGACTCAGCTGCTGCAGGCGCTGGGCCTGGACAGCTAGCAGGTCCCGCCACGTCCAGTGCCGTCGGCAAGCACTGCCGCGAGAGCTGTGAGCATGGCCTGGCCGGTATCGTAGGTGCCATCGGCGGGCTTGGCGGCGATAGCCACGCCCACGAAGGAGCCGGGTTTATCGCCGGGGATGAAGCCGAATTGGCGAGTGAGGTAGGAGCCGGTCTCGTCGGGGCCCCAGCCGCCCTTGAAATGCGCGCCGGTGATGGTGCCGAGGCCGTAGGCCTGCCCGCCGACGATCTGCCCCATGAGGTCGGCGACCTGCTGACCACCGGGAATGCACTGCAGGTTCGCGCCGAACGCGGCCTGATTCTCCAGGGCCCACTGCGTCTGGCCGAACGAGGAAAACTCGGGGCGGACCTTGGTGGTCTCGACATTGGTGACGGAGTCGCCGCCATCGCGGAGCACCTGCGTCGCGGCGGCACCAGCGCTGGCCGGGTCGCCGAGTGAGGCCCACATCACCTCGGCTGCGGCGTTGTCGGAGGCGGTAATCGCCGCGGTCATATCCTGCGTTACGCCGCTGTTGCGAGCAACCGCCACGGCGATCGGCACTTTGGAGGTCGACCATGCGGGGCCTACCTGGAGGGCGCCGGCGGTCGCGGGGTCGGCCGAGCCTCCGCCAACGCTAGGGTTTGCCAGCGCGATACCGACCTGGCCTCCGTACTGCGCCTCGATGTCAGCGACCGCGTGAATGAGCGCGGCCGGGAGCGCTCCGTCACCGGGCACGGCTACCGCGTCGCCAGTGGTCGGCTCGCTGCCGGGCGTTGGCTTGGGAAGAGAGTCTTGGGTCGCTGTGGCGCTTGAGCTATCCGAGCCGGTCAGTTTGCCCTTGTCAATCGTGCAGCCCGAAATGCCAAGCGCGCAGACGCCCAACAGCGCTGCCGCGGCGACAGCGCGCCTCGCCGCTCCCCCGCTCCGCCGGGGCCGTTCGCCGTGCTGACGAATCAGGCCGTGTTCAGTGGTTGCGCTGCCCGTATCCACATGCACCCCTCGAGCTAGACGATATGCACAGTGGCGTTCGTACCACCCGTGCAAGTGACGTAGTCACCATTGTCGTTGCAGGTCATAGTGTATGTTTTTCCGGTCGCAGGGCTGGTGGCCTTGACCGTTCCGCTGAGCTTCTGAGTCGACTGGTAGTACTCTACGAACGCGTTGCGCACATTCGTGGCGAAGCTGCAGGTGGTGACGTTGCCGCCCACGTCCTGCGCGTAGACCAGATTGAGGTCTCCCGGTTCTCCCGACCCCGAGCATTCTTTCCATGACGACGGTGCCGAGAAGTCCTCCGCTCGCCGCTGCTCCGTGGTCGATGTCACCGTGCTTGCCGACGACTCCTGCTTCTTCATCGTCGAGGAGGCACTCACAGGCGCCGCATTGTTGCTAGTGCCGTTATTTCCGGTGAAGTAGAAGTAGGACAATCCACCGACCAGCATGAGAACGGCGATAATTGCCAGGATGATTACGGCGACGGTCAGTGCATTGCCGCCTCCGTTTCCGCCGTTGCCACCATTGCTGGCGACCGCGGCCGGCTGTCCATACGGCTGTGGATACCCCTGCGTGTACTGTTGCCCAGCACCGGCGGAGGCGCCAGTACCAGGACCGGCGGAGGTGGGGTTGGCCACCCCGTTATTGCCGTAATTGCCGTTGTTGGCCTGCTCCCAGGGATTTGTCTCCATGGAGCTCCACGCCTGCTCACCACCAGACGCCGATGTCTGCCCCCAGGTGCCGTTCGGATCCGTTCCCCACTCGCCGTAGGAGTCACTGGAGTTTGAGGCGCTGTTATATCCGCTAGAACCGCTATTGGGGCCACTGCCCTGATTCGGAGACATAAATCGACCTTTTCCTCATCGTTTTCCACACGAGACTTCATGCTGATCGTATGGGGGTCCAGTGCGTAACCGACAGCGTCGGAAAGCTTCCACTATCTATAGGTCGCCACCGTCGAGTGACCGTTACGAGCAGCTGTACTAATTCCAAAAGTATCAAAAAGGTCAGCCATTGCCATAGCAGCGGCTGACCTTTTAAAACTAATTCAATTCAAGAGACACCGAATACTGGCGAATCTTAGAAAGGCCACCAGGAAGCAGATTTGGAGACCTTGATTGCCTGACCACCGGTCGGCCAGTAGCCGCTCGGGTTAATCACAGCACCGAGGTAGGCGACGCCGCCGTGATCGTATTCAGCCTCGCGGGCCGGAGCCTTGTAGGTGAAGTCAACGGCGACGGATTTGGAGGTGCTGACAGTCGGGTTGTCCTTGAACAGCCCCAGAAAGCCGCCCTCGGTCCAGTTCAGGCGCACCTCGCGGTTACCGCGGTCGTTGACGTTATTGGTGTACTCATCCTCCTTCAGGGTGTAGATGCCCTTACCGAAGATATTGTCGCTAGACTGGCGGGTAACGCTGACAAGCTCGAAGCCAGCCGGAATAACGTGGCCGATCTCACGCAGCTTGCCCTCACCGTTGACGCCGACTGCCTCAACGCGGACGGTGACGTAGCCGCCCGGGCGCACCTCTGCGCCACGAATAACTTGGGAATAGATATCAGCGGACCAAGCGGGACCACCGATGTAGCCCAGCTTCTTCTTCTCAGCCGTGGACTTTGGGAGGGTCAGGCCCGGGGAGTTGAAGCCCGGGGAATTGAAGGAGGGCAAGCCCGGGGACTGGGCCAAAGCCGGGGAAGCCAGGCCGAGGGTCAGACCGGCGGAAAGAGCAGCCGCTGCGGCGCCCCTTGCGAAATTCTTACGCATAATGTGTACCTATCCTCTGAAGTTTTCTAGTTACCAAAGGCCTTGAGCAGGGATGCCGCACCGGAGCCAAGGTTCGGCGATCCAGCGGAGGAGCCGCCACCGAGGTTCGGAGAGGGCAGCCCCGGCGAGTTCAGGTTCGGGGAACCCCAAGAGCCGCCGCTACCAGCACCCGGCAGTTCCGGAAGGCCCGGCAGAATCGGCTTAGCTTCGCGCTTGATGGTCAGCTTCGGCCCCATTTTGTCGAGAGTCTCAACCTTGTCGAACGGGTTGAAGTGAATCTCGGTGCCAGTGTCGAAGGTGCCGTCCTGGATATCCTCGGTGACCTCGTATTCCCACTTGAAGGCAACCTTGCTGATTGTCGGACTCCCGAACGCCCGGAAGATGTTGCCGGAAACGAACTCGACTGCGCCTTTGTTCAGGCGGAACCATTTGTCGGAAGTGTTCTTGTCGGCCCAGTCCTGGTCACCAACCTTGTAGGTTGCGGAGTTCGGGACATACTTCAGACCCTCCGGCTTGAAGTCAGTGACACGCTGGATGTAGCTCCTGGACCCCCAGATGTTGTTGTCCGTGTAGACCAGCTCGAAGGTCAAGGTGTCACCCGGCTTTGCCACGGCGCCAGCCTTGCCATTGACCAGCACGGTGCGGGTGACGTTCGATTTGCTCCATTGGTGAGTCGCGGTATTGGAACCACCCGGCAGGAGCTCCCCCAGAGCTTCAGTCACTTTGTTCCCAATATTGGGCACTTCCTGAGCCATAGCCGGGGTGGTAACTCCCGCGAAAGCGAGGCCGAAGGTGAGGGTGGCAGCGGCGATGCGGAACTTGCTTCGGCTGACGTTCATAACCTTTTGCTCCTTAAAGATTGGATTCGTGTTTGCTCAATCCCACGTCGACAAGCACTGCCACAGCGCCACCCGGGGGAATTCATCGCCCAAATTTAATCTGATTTTTAGACTTTCCGCCACACTTCTAGTCGTTCAATTGTTCCCCATATCCCCTGTTGAAAGCCCCTTTTCCCAGCGTTACACCTCTCCAACATAATCACACCAGTCACGCTAGTAACATATATTTCTATTTGATTCTCATATTTTTTCAGCTCGTCGACACCCTGACAAGCAGCGGTTTTTCAATAGGTTAAACCCTTCTGCAACTTGCGTACACATCACCTAAAAACTAGCCAGCCGACTTACACTTCAGTCCCGACCACCCCTTTTTGGCCATGAGAAGTTACCTCTCCGGCTACCCCATTACGGGTGTCCAAGCACCCTGAAAGCAAGAAAACCCCCGGTAGAAAAACTACCGAGGGCTCTCAACAGCGGAAGCAGGGGGATTTGAACCCCCGGAGGTGTGACCCTCGCTGGTTTTCAAGACCAGTGCATTCGGCCGCTCTGCCATACTTCCAATTTCACCATCATAACCGGAAAATCCACCTCTGCGGAAAACAGCCCGATTTTCGGCCTTTTTGCGTTACCTTTGATGGCTATGAAGGCAATCATCCAGACGGATCTTTCCAACCCGCGCTCACTCGAGTGGACCGACGCCACCGAACCGGCCCTCAATGACGGCGAGGTTCTCGTGTCGGTGAAGGCCGCAGGCCTCAACCGCGCTGACCTCCTCCAGGCCGCTGGCCACTACCCGCCCCCGCCCGGCACCACGGACATCCTCGGTCTCGAGTGCGCCGGCGTAATTGAAGAGGTCAAGGGCGATGCCCTCGGCTGGAAGGTCGGCGACGAGGTCTGTTGCTTGCTCTCCGGCGGTGGCTTCGCCGAGAAGGTCGCGGTCCCCGCCGGGCAGGTTCTGCCCCTTCCTGAGGGTTACTCCTTCACCGAGGCCGCTTCCATCGTCGAGGTCGCCTGCACGGTGTTCTCCAACGTCGTAATGGTCGCGGGCCTCTCCGAGGGCGATACCCTCCTCGTCCACGGCGGCGCGGGCGGCATCGGTACCTTCGCAATCCAGATGGCCAAGCAGCTCGGCGCTACCGTCGCCGTCACCGCGGGCAGCCAGGAGAAGCTGGACTTCTGCGCCAAGCTCGGCGCCGACATCCTTATTAATTACAAGGAAGAGAACTTCGAGGAAGTTCTCACCTCCCATGGCGGCGCCGACGTCATTCTGGACATCATGGGAGCAAAGTACCTTGACCGCAACGTCAAGGCTCTTGCCAAGGACGGCCACATCGTCATCATCGGCATGCAGGGAGGCGTCAAGGGCGAGCTGAACATCGGCCGTCTGCTGTCCAAGCGCGGTTCAATCACCGCCACCGGCCTGCGCTACCGCGACCTGGCCGACAAGGCGCGCATCGTCGCGGCCACCGAAGACACCATCTGGCCGATGCTTGCCGACGGCACCATCACGCCCCAGATCCACACGACCATGAGCATCGAGGAAACGGCCAAGGCCCACGACATGCTCGCAGGCGGTGAGGTCAGCGGCAAGGTTGTCCTGACCGTGGACTAACGGTGCCCTAGCCGAGCGAGGCGACGGCGCGCACCAGCTGGTCCACGTCATGCGGAGTGTTGAAGGGCTGCAGCCCCACTCCCACGGCGCCTTCGGACTCGCCGACGCCCATGGCCTCCAGCAGCGGAGACTGCGCGACATCGACGACGCTGGTGACAAGCCCGTTGGCCAGCAGCCTGCCGACCACTGTCTCCGCGGGCACGCCATCGACAAGGAAGCTCACCCGCGGAATGTAGTCCCTCCTGGAGGCAACCGACTCGCTCGCGTTTTCCTCATCGAAGCCGATGATGTAGACACGTGGCAGATTCGACAGCCCGGCGACCAGGCGTTCCGTCAGGTCCGAAAGGTACTCCGCGACCTGGGGCATCGCAGTTTCGATGCGGTGCCTCCGAGATCCTCGGGCGCGGGTGTCCAGCGATGCCAGATGGTGCACCGACTCGGATACGCCGCCCAAAAGCGCCGGCGACACCGGGCTGACCTCGAGGCGCCCCACGCCACGGACATTGTGGTCGAAGTTCAGCGACGCCAGACGGGCGAACATCGACGGATCCCTAAACACCAGGGCCGACACTTCGGGCCCGCCCCATACCGATGCGTCGACAAGCACAATGTCGGCGCCCATCTCGCTCATGGAAACATGGCGGTAGGCAGCCAGGTCCGTGGCGTCGACAAGCACCCAAGCTGGGGACATAGCGTGGACGCGGCGGGAAATCTCGGCGATTGGAGCGACGGTGCCCGCGTACGGATCGGCGGCGGGGACCACGACAAGGCGCGTGTGGGCATCGACAATCTCGTCGAACTGCCACGCGGGCAGCGAACCGCTGGCGAGATCGGCCTCAGCGACCCGCACGCGAGCGCCATAGAGATTGGCAGCTCGGCGCAGCGGGGCGTGAACCACCTGCGACCCAATCCGGGAAATCACAAGATTCGTACCCAGGCTGAGGCGACGGCTCATGGCCGCGCAGAGCTGATCGATGAGCACCTCACGCGAGGAACCCAAGACCACGCCGGCGACAGGGCCTTCCGTAATATCCGCGAAAGCCCGGCGCGCGCTAAGCGCCAACTCCTCCGCAGCGGAGGCGCCAGAACGGCGGGACTGCCCATGCGCACCGCCGCCGGTCTCACCAGCAAGCGACTTCGGCGCGTTGCGGAAAGACGAGGTCATCGCCGAGATGACTCGCTCTGGCACCTGCGCACGCTGACCTGCATTGAGATAGGTCCACCCATCAGACAGCGACGTGTAAGCGCCCCTGGTCGTAGGCACGTCGAAGGCCATAAACACCCTTCCGGTTATCTCGTTGACTCACAGCGTTTCCGGGTAACTAATCGCAAGTAATTCTAGCCAGACGCTCCCGCCAAAACCATACCCAGTGGTACAGCGAAGATAGACAGAGATTGACGCAATCAGCCCATGCCATCGTTCAATCCGCGGTTCGATCCGCACCAGCGGGTAGTTTGGAGACGTGACTAACGATGACACCCCGCACTCCATGGCAGCCGGCGCAGCAGATAGCGCTAGCTCCCTGCGCAGCGAAGAGGAACTCCGCAGTGACATCTCCCGCATGATTGACGCCGGTGGGCAGGCTCAGGCTCTGGAGTCCCACTCCCGCACAGTCAAGGCGGCCTGGGCCGACCTCGTCCGGGGCTTCGGCCAGCGCGAACTCTGGCTGCAGCTCGGCTGGCAGGACATCAAGCAACGCTACCGCCGCTCCACGCTCGGACCGCTGTGGATCACCATCGCCACCGGCGCGATGGCCCTGGCGCTCGGCTTGCTCTACTCCCTGCTGTTCCAGCAGGAGTTGGCGTTCTTCCTACCCCACGTCACAGTGGGCCTGATTGTCTGGGGTTTCATCTCAGGCTGCATCAAGGAGGGCTCGACGGTCTTCATCGAAAACGAGGGACTGATTAAACAGCTGCCCAGCGCGCTGAGTGTCCACGTCTACCGCCTGGTCTGGCGGCAGCTGCTGTTCTTCGCGCACAACATGGTGATCTGGCTAATCCTGGTCATCGTGTTCCGCCCGGAGCTCGGCTGGAACTTCTTCCTGGCCGTCCCCGCGCTCGCGCTGCTGGTCGTCAACGGGGTGTGGGTGACCATGTTCTTCGGTATCGTCGCCACGCGCTACCGCGATGTCGCGCCGCTGCTGGATTCGCTAATCCAGCTGGTGTTCTACATGACCCCGATTGTCTGGACCACCAAGACTCTTGAGGAGCAGGGCGGCGCCGTCGCCGAGCGAGCCAAGATCGCCGAGATTAACCCGCTGTTCCACTACCTGGAAATCATCCGCGCGCCCTTGACCGGCGAGGCCGTCGCCGCCTACCACTGGTGGATCGTAATCGGCTGCACCGCCGCCGGGCTGCTCCTCGCCCTCGGAGCTATGAAGCTCTGGCGCTCCCGAGTCAGCTACTGGGTCTAGAAAGCACGAGGTCGACGGGTAACAAGGCGACCGTCGGCAAGCTAAGAAAAGGACTTAAAGGGAAAAGATATGGTCAGCATTGACACACAAAACGCGTGCGTTGACTTCCCCATCTTCGACGCGAAATCGCGCTCGATGAAGAAGGCATTCCTGGGCGCGGCTGGCGGCGCGATTGGCCGCAATGATTCGAACGTGGTGGTCGTAGAGGCGCTCAAGGAGATCAACATCCATCTGCGCGAGGGCGACCGCGTCGGCCTGGTCGGGCACAACGGCGCCGGCAAGTCCACGCTGCTGCGCCTGCTCTCCGGAATCTACGAGCCAACCCGCGGCGCCGCCGACGTGCGCGGGCGCGTGGCTCCGGTGTTCGACCTGGGCGTCGGCATGGACCCGGAAATCTCCGGCATGGAGAACATCATCATCCGCGGCCTCTTCCTCGGCCAGACGCGCAAGCAGATGAAGGACAAGCTCGACGAAATCGCCGACTTCACCGAACTCGGCGACTACCTGCACATGCCCCTGCGCACCTACTCAACCGGTATGCGCGTGCGTCTCGCCCTCGGCGTGGTCACCTCCATCGAGCCCGAGATTCTGCTTCTCGACGAAGGCATCGGCGCCGTCGACGCAGCCTTCATGGCAAAAGCCCGCGTGAAACTGACCGAACTCGTCGAACGCTCCGGCCTGCTGGTGTTCGCGTCGCACTCAAACGAATTCCTGGCGCAACTCTGCGACACCGCACTATGGATTGACCACGGTACCGTGCGCCAAGCCGGCCTCGTCGACGAAGTTGTCGAAGCCTACGAAGGCAAAGAGGCCGCCGACAAGGTACGAAAGGTACTGGCGCAGCGGCGATAACTGAGCTTTCGGGGTGCTGGGATGTTGCTGGCGGGCTGTCGGCAAGCCGGTGGACGGGCGTGGAAAGATGGGTGAGTGAAGGCACAATGCCAAAAAAGTCCTCAACGGAGAATGCCTCAATGGAGAACGAAGTGAGCCAAACAAGCGATAATTCGGCCGGAAAGTCGCAAAAGGATAGGCCCGTGGTCGCCGCGATTGTGGTGACGCACAACCGCGTTGAGGATCTTCGCCACTCGCTGCCGATTGTCACGGGGCAGACCAGGGCGCCGAAGTGGCTGGTTGTCGTGGACAACGGCGACGACCCGCGGGTGCGCGAGGTCGCTGAGACCGCCGGGGCTGCCGCTGGCGTCGAGGTACGTTACATCGGCTCGAAGACGAACCTCGGCGGTGCCGGCGGATTCGCGCTGGGCATGCTCACCGCGCTGACTCTCGGCGCCGACTGGATTTGGTGCGCCGACGACGATGGACGCCCCGAGGACGCCCACGTGTTGGACTCGCTGCTCGACTGCGCGCGCCGCCACGAGCTGGACGCCGTCTCGCCGATTGTGTGCGACATCAAAGCGCCGACCCGCCTGGCGTTCCCGCTGCGCCGAGGCCTGGTGTGGCGCCGCATGCGCGAAGAGCTGTTTGAAGACGGTGTGAACCCGAAGCTTCCGCTGGTCAGGGACAATTCCGGCGAGCTGTGGTTCACCAACTTCGGCGATCAGAAGGTCGCGACCGGGCACTCGCTGCCGGAGGGCCTCGAAACCATCGACTCCAACCACGATTTCCTGCCCGGCATCGCGTCCCTGTTCAATGGCGCCCTGTTCAGCGCGAAGTCGCTGGAAAAGATTGGCGTGCCCGACTACCGCCTGTTCATCCGCGGTGATGAGGTCGAGTTCCACCGCAGGCTCGCCCGCTCGGGGCTGCGCTTCGGCACCTGCTTGACAACGGCCTACCTGCACCCTTCCGGATCCGGCGAATTCTTGCCGATCCTCGGAGGCAAAATGCACACCCAATACCCGGCGGACGACTTCAAGCGCTACTTCACGTACCGCAACCGCGGCTACCTGATGAGTCAGCCGGGCATGCGAAAGCTGCTGCCTCAGGAATTCCTGCGTTTTGGCTGGTTCTTCCTGGTGCAGCGCAAGGACGTGCGCGGTTTCTACCGTTGGTTCAAGCTCCTGCGCCAGGGCCGCGCGGAGAATTTCGAGCGTTTCGACCCGAAGGGGTAGCTGGCGTTGGTGTAGGTGTGCTGGTGGCGCTGGTGCAGGTGCGCCGGTGTAGGTGGTGCGCTTCCTTTACACCACTTGTTGGCGCGGTATTGGCGCATTTTCCACCACCATCGCCACTTGTTGGCGCGGGATCATGTTGTGTGCGTGCTATAGCGCAACATCAACATGATCCCGCGCCAACAAGTGGTTAAAGTAACCCAGTAGCGCGCCAACAAGTGGAAAACTGGCCCGCAAAACCCAACTTCCCCACCGCACCACCTCACCCCAACATCACCCAACTTCACTCCCACCCCGACACGCTCGCTCCCGTCGCGCGAGGACGCGCTTCTCACGAAGCTGGCGCTCCTTGAACGACAACGGCGCCTCCCGGAACCTCCCAAAATCTGAAGAAAACACCAAACCACCTGCACGAATGCGCTCCCTCTGACGCGCGGCCACCTTCTGCAGGAACCCCACGCAGCGACCATTCAGCACGTCGGCCCAGCAGAGGCGCAGCACGTCAAGGTGCAAATTCTTTAGCCTCTTCTCCCGCGCCTGTTCACGCAGCAGAGTCTCCTCCGTCGCTTTCACGGAGCCCACGGAATACTTCATCGCACCGTCGAATTCAATTACGAGATTCAATTCCGGAATGTAAAAGTCGACCCGCCCGATAAACCCCTGTTCATCGTGGAAATCGACTTGCTGCAAGAGGATGCAAGGACCGTCGTAAAGCGAGGCTATCCCCGAGTCGAGGACACAACCCTTAGTGAGCGACTCCCCAATCGACTCAGAGCGGTCGGTCGCCATGGCGATGATCGCACGGGCACGCCTATTACCAGGCGAGTGCGGGTAGGCGGCGAGGGTGTCGCGGAGTTCGGTGGGTGTGCACCAACCGCGCACGGCAGCATCCGCGGCAATCAGACCATTTTCGGAGCTTGCGTTCCGGCAAATATCGATGACGGTCTTCGGCACATCAGTGACGCGCCGTCCCTCGAGTTCCACGATATCGCTGGTCAGGATGTTATTTCTGACACGTCGCACCCGCGGGTTCGACTTCACCCGCAGGCCGGAGTTGGCGAGAGGGATAGTGGCGCCGCGAAGCAGCAATGGCAGTCCGTGCAATGCGGCCGCCGCCTCGCCGGTGATAATTGTCGACGAACCAGGCTTGACCAGTGCTTTGGCCTGAGAAAGGTACCGTTCCGCGACCGATTTCTCATTCCACTCGCACACCCGGAGGTACACACCGTGGGCCAGCCGAATCAAGTCACTGTCGCTGGCTCGTCTGCCCGTCGGCGCGGTTTCCACTGGTTCACGCAGATCAACCCTGCTTGCCGACGCCACCACGCACTCGCATGGATGCGTCCTCGTGGTCTGGTTTACAGAGCGGATGAGGCCGTCGTTGTCGGTTTTCCAGGCTGGCATGGTGAGGCAGGGACCTTTCGGAACTTCGCCCCCCGGGGGGGGCGTGCTTGTTGCTGCACCGGCTCGGCTGGTCGCAGCGGAGATTGTGTCCCTATTTATGCCCTACATCCATCCGGACTTTTGGCCGGAGCGCCTCGTTTGTCCGGCTCCTGTGGATGGTTTTAGGTTTCGTGACGGGCTGTGGATAACTCGACAGTCTGGGCTTTCTGCCCGTTTACCAGGTCTTTACTCGTGGCTCGGCCATCGGGAGGCTCGTGTCCGATTGCCAATACAACTCGTCGGCTGAGTACGTGACTGTCTTGCGCTCACCGTCGGTGCCGGTAGCGTCAGCACCAGAATCTAAAAGAAGCATGTTCGCTGAGCGAGTTATAAAATGTCCCTGCTTGCCCGACTTTTTTGCCGTCACCTGCATCGGAGAGTCGAGAATCAGTATGACGTAAGGTCCCGTGTTTGACCCGGGGTTCGGGTTTCGAATCCCCTGGTAGGCAACCAGATCGTCATCGGTCTGGAAGATGCGCACCGTGCCCGTAAAAGTGGTCTTCTTGCTTCCGTCACCGCTGGATTCTTCCTCAGCGCCGGAGCTTCCGCTTCCACTGCGCGATTCGAAATCGCTGGGCGCGGGCACGGGAACACTCGCGCCCGCGGTAGGCTTTGGACTTTGTCCTCCAGCTGCTTCGACAGAATTGCCAGAAGCCGTTCCCTCGGCACCAGCTCCAGGAGCACAATCAGTGCCGCCAGCAATCGCTTCGACAACATCCAATTGCTGGGTCGGAATCCATTCAAATGGGGTGAATTCCCCAGGCTCGGGATTGGCGGGCTCGTCGAACAATTCCCCTCCCTGCCTCTTCACCAGGGCATCGACGCTGCCACGCATGGCCTCGGCCTGGAAGTAGTACATTCCGGGCTGATTGACTGCCCGCTGCACGGCCCGGCGGGCACCGCCGGCGGAGGCTACGCCATCCAGATAGCTCTTGGTAAAGGAAACTTGTTCGTCGTTTTCATCTACGCCGAATACACCAATCGCGTTGATTTCGCTGCCCTCGATATGCGGGCCGTAATTTACAACCAGCTCGGGCACGCATCCGGCATCAAGGTGCACCAATGCGTATTTTGTTTCACTGCCCGGCGACACGGATCCCGCCTCCGTGTCCAGCGCGGGAGGTGCGACCAGAATCTTTTTGTAGACCTCAATCGCCGCGCCCGCGTTCCCCGCCGCATCGGGGCCAGAGCCCGCAGCTCCCCCACTGCTTCCGCTACCGCTTGCCGACGATGTCCCCTGCCCCTCAGCCACAGTCGCGCGGTCACGGGAGACCTTCACAAAGAAAAAGGTGCCGACCATGGCAATAATGAGCACCAGCAACACGATAATTGCGATGAGTTGCTTACGGGTCTTATCTTCTGCATTTCCCGCCGGATTGTCTCGCGGCGGCACGGAGTTGGTCATGGTCGGCGCTCCAGGGCATTGTTCGCGTTCTTTTCACTGTCATTCCTTGAATTGGATTAAACACGAATAATCCCCACCTGGCGGCGCCGCCGCGACCTCGGGGGTAGATACCGCTACGGCGGTACACCTCAGCACCGGCCGCAAGGCCGCAAACCCGCAGCCCACCCGCAAGGCCGGACGCCGCAGCACCCGCTACGCCCCAGCCACCGGAACTAAGCCTCGAAGAACTTCGACCAGTTCTCCTGGCTGGTCAGCTCCGGTACTGCGCGGCGCCACTGCTCGGCAATCTCGTCCCAGCGCGAGGACAGCTCGCGCATGAGGCTGACGACCTCGGCACGCATCTTCTTTTCCTTGTCCAGGTCGCGAACCAGGTGGCGCACGCCGTTCTGGGAGGCGTCGGTCACCCACACGTCGTCGAAGGTGGACAGGTGCCACCAGAAGGAGTCCTCGAAGGCCACGGCTGCGGGGCCGGGGCGCTTCTTGCCCATCTGCGTGTATGCCAGGCGCTTGGCCAGGGTCTTGTTCTCGCTGGAGATCTCGTGTGACGGCGGGCGCACCGGAGTCAGGTCGCCGGGCATCTCGTGCAGCGGCAGCAGCTTGGTCTCCGGGAATTTCGCGCGTCCGGCGCCGATACGGGCGAAATCGCCCTGCGAGGCGTTACGCAGCACCTCCGGGCCGCGCAATAGGTCGCGGACCGCCTCCATCTGGGTCCACGCCAGGCCGTAGCGCATCGACACGAGGTTAGTGAGGATTCGTCGGGAAGCGACGTTGACCATGTCCTTCGAGGAGACCTCGCCGTGCATGGTGGCGGCGATGAGCGCGTTGCGCAGGCCGAAGTACTGGGCGGCGTTTTCGATGTCCTTCCAGTAGAAGTCAGCGTGCCAGACGGCGGCACCCGGGATCGTGTCGGTCGGGTAGCCGGCCTTGGCGGCGCGGAAGCCGTAGTCGATGTCGTCATATTGGAAGAACAGCGGCAACGCCAGGCCAATCTTCTTAACAACCTCGCTCGGCACCAGGCAGGTCCACCAGGCGTTGTACTCCACGCCCAGTCGACGCAACTGGTGCGCCTTGCGGACATCCACGTCGGCCTTACCGAACTTCGGGTCGTTCTCCCGAACAGTCAGCGCCTTCCAATCGTAGGTTTCACCGGTGCGGAAGAGGCTAGTCGGGTTGAACAGGAAGAGCATCTGAGCGCCCAGCAGCATCGGCTTTTCGGCGCACACGGCCAGCGCGGATAGGCGCAGGGTGGTCTCGGGCTCGGGGCGGATGTCGTCGTCGGTAAGCAGAATCATGCAGTCGCCCGCCGCGGTGGCATCGCGCATGCCGCGCGAGAACCCTCCGGCGCCACCCAGGTTCGGCTGGTGGACGACGCTGAGTCGCTCGCCCAGGACTTCCTTCGCGAGCTCGAAGTCAGCCTCGTCGGCCGGGTGCTGATCGCCCTGGTCAACGACGCGGATGGTGCGAACACGCTCCAGGGCCGGCAGGTCCTGCGCCAGGGTGGCAACCGTGCGCGCGCAGTCCACCGGGCGGTTGTAGGAGCAAATCACCAGGTCGGTGGGCAGGTCGCGCTTGATCGCGGAGCGCGGCACGACGTAGCGGACGTCGGAAATCTTCGCGCCGGCGTCCTCGGTGTCAAAGCGCAGGTGAATCGCACCGCCGTCGGCGAAACGGTCGAGCGGAACCGTCAGGCGCACCTCCTCGTTCGCGGAGCCTGCCATCGGCGAGTGTTCACCGGTCCAGTTGCCGTCGGCATCGGAGCCACCGGAGGCCCAAGAATCCTCCATGCGCAGGTGGCCACCGATATCTTCGGTGTAGGCCAGCACTCGCGCGGAGCCAACCACGCGGGCGCGAATCTCAATCTCCTTAATCGAGGTCCAGCGCTGCCAATAGGAGGCGCGGAAGCGACCAAAGTAGGTGTCGGTGCGGACAATCGTGTGCCGCCCGAGCGTAATCGAGTTACGGGTCGCGCGAACCGAGCCATCGTAAGCACCCACGCCCTCGATGCGGAAGTACAGCTCTGGGTCCACCCAGTCCGCCGGAGGAGCGAACAGAACGCGCTGAACAGTCAGAGCATCGCTGTCACTTGCCTCCTTGGCCTGGTTAATGCTTTCCGACGTACCCAACGCCTGCGCCGAGCTCACAACTGTGGCGGCGCTGGTGGAGTTGACGCTTGTGTCCTGAGTTGGTTCCTGGTTCGAGGCAGAAAAAGTCACGCCTTCCAGGTTATCGCGCTATTTCACACGGAAGATGAACACACGCTGAATGATGAAGTTAATTACGGTCGCAACACCCTGCGCCACCACGAAGGAAGCAGTATCCGTCCAAAAACGTGACCAACCCCAGACACCGTCGAAAAGCAGCGGGCTGTACTTAAATAGCTGCGTCTGAATCGCGAACGTAATGATGTACAGAATTGCTACCGCCACAGTCCGCCTCCACGAGGCTTCGGCTTTGAAGGTCCAGCGGCGGTTAATCATGTAGGCCGTAATCGTTCCGAGCACCCAGCCCAGCGGCTTGGATACCTCGTTGCGGGGTAGCCCAAAACCGTAGTTAAAGATCAGCGTCGAACCGAAGTCCACCACCGCGGCGATGACACCTGAAATAAGGAATCGCACCATCTGCACCATCAGGCCGTGCTCGTCTTTGACATCCGTCGCCATCGGCGCTGCTGCGGAGTCCTCTACAATGAACCCGCTCGAGTGGTCGTCGTTGGTGTTTTCTTTGGCTGGCACGGGTGAGATTCTATGCCACCTCGCAGCAAAAACCTTCCTTTGCCACGCATCAGCGGCGCAGAGTCTCCCGCAGCAAATCCAGTCGAGCCACCGGGGGAAGCGCGTATTCCCCACAAAGACCCAGCCCACACATCTCCTCCCAGCTGCGCGGGCACAGGTGCTCAATGTCTTCTCCGCTGAGCGGCGCGCCATCGTCGCCGACCCACCCCAGCGACTCCATCACGTGTGCCGCCACGTCGTGTCGCAGCTCATCGCTGGTCAGCGCTGCGAGACACAGCATGTTTACCAGCGCCGCGTCGTGCCCAGCCGGATCATCCTCCGCGTCCTCTAGTGGCAGGGCCCGCAGCCGCTTTACGACGTCATCCCCCTCGGCCCCGCCCAGTTCCACCGCGGCCGGTTCAGTGCGATGCAAGTCGAGTGCTTGCAGAAGCGGGACAAATTCGAAGACCCCTGAGCGTTCGATGACGTCGACGACGTCGGCACGCGTGGCGGCAAGGGTGGTCTGGATGGAATCGCGGCCGGTCAACTCCTCGTTGATGGCAGCGATATCGATGATGTCTTCTCCATCGAGGTCACCGAGCGCGTGAACTGTGCCGCTGCCGCCAATGCATAGGGCGTCCGGCGTGGCATCATCACGGGCGAAAGCCTCGCGAACCTGCAGGGTATGGGTCCACAGACCCCACTGCCACAGGATTTTATCGCCCGGTACCTGCAGCACCTCAGCAATGGTGGTGGAATCGGGCACATCTAGATATTGCGGAGCGCGGGCATGCACCGCGCGCACCACGGGGGAACCGGGCAATCCGTGCCCACTGGAGCTCCCACGGCTACCGCGACCGCCGCGGGCACCTTGCGCCCCGAGCGACGTCGGCGACTCCACCTGTGTCGCCAGGACCTGGAACTTAGTCGGCACATTGCCACGCCAGCCGAAGATTACGGCTAGCGCTCGGGACAGCTCGCCGAGACTCAACTGATCGTTAATGCCGAAGACCCTATGAACGCTGCGGGGCTCCGCCTCCAAAGCGGCACCGATAACCAGCGTGGCCGGCTCTGCGGCCACGCGCACGCCTGGGAAGGCGATGACGTTATCGGTCTTGGATGCCATGCCCACAAGCGTACGCAGGAAAAACAAGCTGGGCGCGATGGGAAAAAGTGGTTACAATGCCCGGAGCGCGTGCCCGGTTGCGGCCAATTCTGCTCCGAAGGCCGGCACTTTCAGGCGCTCTCTCAGCCGCCGACCAGCGGCAATTGGCGCACGTCTTTCCCCCAGGGTTCATGCAGGTACTTGCGGCGAATTCGCTGCGACTCAACCGCTTGCCACTCGGCAATAAGCTTCTCCACACCACGCGCGAGCCCCAATACGGGCCCTGCGACTTCCACGCCGACATGAGGGAAGTCAATGACCTCTACGTCAGCCACTCGTGGGAAGCGCGGCTCCGTCAGCCTGTCCTTGCCTGGTTTGGCCTTCTCTTCTTTCACCGCAGCCTTCAGCTCGGCGATGTGCTCGCGGATGCCCGCCACGCTTGCAGCGAGGTCGACCACCTGGGCGTTCGCGTCCGCAATCGCACTGTGCAGCATGCGCTGCGAATCCGTCTCGTTATCGGTGTCGCCACTGTCTTCGGGGCCTCTCAGCACCGCTACGCAACAATCCCGCAGCAGTCTGGAGAGGACGTCGGCGGCATCGTCGGCAAGCGGATCTACGAGCCACGCGCCCGAGAGGCGGTCGCCGGTGAGCGACGGAGAGAGCTCCACGTGCCACACCACAATGGGCGAGGTCGCGCTGGCGATGGCGAGCGTCGGAGCTACGGGAGACTGGGCAGATGCGGCGGAAGCTGCGGTCATGACGTTGATGGTAGCCCGAAGTAGGCCGGGTAACCTGAATCGCATGTTCGACTTTTTCAAAAAGAAGCCGCGCGAGACCATCAATATGGCGGCCGAGTACACCAACACCCCGCTGTCGAACCAGATGGTGATGCTCTTCGCCGAGGAGCTGCCTATGCTCGACAGTATGGAACGCGCCAAGGTTTACCGCGCACTCGAGGTCTACGAAGGCCCCCAAATCACCTCGCAGGAAATGCTGCCGGAGGAAATCCGTCGAATTATGGATATCTAGTCGTCGTTCAAAACCCCCCAGGTAGAAGCGCTTCCCGACGCCCACATGGTGATGAAAATTTCCGTTTTGCGGTGGTGTTTCTAGGCGACGACGGGAGCCCAAAGGGGTAGCCTGGCGTTGATGTCCATAAACAACAACGGCAAGGCCAGCACCGAAGCTTCGACCGGTGCCTACGGAGCCGTACACACAGAAGCCAGGACCCTCACAGGCTGGGGTCGTACCGCCCCCGCTAAGTCCCAGGTACTGTCGACGCCGGACCTGGAAGAGATCGTCAACGCAGTCAAGGCTGTTGCAGATCAGAACTCGGACAAGCCTGACCATCTGCGCCGTGGCGTCATCGCCCGCGGTATGGGACGCTCCTACGGTGACCCCTCCGTCAACTCCGGCGGCCTGGTCATCGACATGCAGAAGCTAAACCACATCCACTCAATCGACCAGGAGACAGCGATTGTCGATGTCGATGGTGGTGTGACGCTGGACCAGCTGATGAAAGCCGCGCTGCCCTACGGCCTGTGGGTTCCGGTTCTGCCGGGCACTCGGCAGGTCACCATCGGCGGCGCAATCGGCCCGGATATTCACGGCAAGAACCACCACTCGGCCGGTTCCTTCGGCGACCACGTGCTGAGCATGGAATTGCTGGTCGCAGATGGCCGCATCCTGCACCTGGAGCCGAACGGTTCGGAGGATGACCCGGATGGTTCGCTGTTTTGGGCAACCGTCGGCGGCATGGGCCTGACCGGCATCATCGTCCGCGCCCGAATCAAGATGACCCGGACCGAGACCGCGTACTTCATCGCCGATGGCGACATGACGCATACCCTCGACGAGACCATCGAGTTCCACTCGGATGGCTCCGAGGAGAACTTCACCTATTCCTCTGCCTGGTTCGACGCGATCTCGCCGGAGCCGAAGCTCGGCCGCGCGGCCATCTCCCGCGGTTCGCTGGCGACGCTGGCACAGCTGGAGGAGCTCGCCCCTAAGCTGGCGAAGGACCCGCTGAAGTTCAACGCCCCGCAGCTGGTGACCGTGCCGGATATCTTCCCGTCCTTCACCATGAACAAGCTGTCGATGATTGCCATCGGCGAGCTGTGGTGGCTAAAATCCGGCACCTACAAGAACAAGATCCAGAACCTCACGCAGTTCTATCAGCCGCTCGACCTGATTGGCGAGTGGAACCGTGGCTACGGCAAGAAGGGCTTCCTGCAGTACCAGTTCGTGGTCCCGCGCGAAGCAGTCGAGCCGTTCAAGGAGATCGTCCGCGATATTCAGCGCTCCGGCCACTACTCCGCGCTGAACGTGTTCAAGCTCTTCGGCGAGGGCAACCAGGCACCGCTGTCCTACCCGATGCCGGGCTGGAACGTCTGCGTCGACTTCCCGATCAAGGCCGGACTGGGTCAATTCCTGGACGACCTGGACAAGCGCGTCATGGAGTTCGGCGGCCGTCTGTACCTGGCAAAGGAATCCCGCACTTCCGCTGCGAACTTCCACCAGATGTACCCGGGCATGCAGAGCTGGCTGGACACCCGCGACGCAATCGACCCGAACGGTGTCTTCGCATCCGACATGTCCCGCCGCCTGGAGTTGCACTAACGCTAACCGGAAACCGGTCTCTGCGGCCTGGCCGCGGAGCAACCGTCGAAAGGATCAATTCTTATGATTAACGCCGTTGGCGTTCCCCAGTCCATTCTGTTGCTCGGTGGCACCAGCGAGATCGGCCTGGCAATCACCGCCGAGTTCCTGAAGAAGGGCCCCGCGAAGGTCATCCTCGCATCGCTACCGAACGACCCGCTACGCGAGGACTCCGAGGCCAAGATGAAGGCCGCTGGCGCCTCCGAGGTCGTCACCCTCGACTTCGATGCCACCGACTTCGACTCCCACCCAGAGGTCGTTGACAAGGCCTTTGCCAACGGCGATGTCGACATCTGCATCGTTGCCTTCGGCATGCTTGGCGACGCCGAGGAGCTCTGGCAGAACCAGCGCAAGGCGGTCCTGGCAGCAAACATCAACTACACCGGCGCTATGTCGATGGGTGTCCTGGTGGGCCAGAAGTTCAAGGCACAGGGCCATGGCCAATTCATCGCCATGTCCTCCGTTGCGGGTGAGCGCGTGCGCCGCTCCAACTTCGTATACGGCTCCACGAAGGCCGGCCTGGATGGATTCTTCCTGAACCTCGGCGAGGCCCTGGAAGAGTACGGCGTGAAGACCCTGGTCATCCGCCCGGGTCAGGTCCGCACCCGCATGTCCGCGGATGTCGACGAGGCACCGCTGACTGTGAACAAGGAAGATGTGGCCAAGCTGGCGGTCAAGTCCGTTGAGGCGGGCAAGACCCTGGTGTGGGCTCCGCCCGCATTCCAGGCCGTGATGATGATTCTGAAGCACATCCCGCGCCCGATCTTCAAGAAGCTGCCGATTTAAGGGCTGAGCCTTCAGGGCCCTACCCTGGGGCCTCATGCGCCCCATCCGTCACAACTGCTCAGACTGTGCAACACTTAAAAGCATGGCTGACAAGCAGGACACGAACGCCACGAAGCACCAGGAACCCCTTTTCGTCGATGATGATCGCTACGAGATCTTCGACGACGATCAGCTCTCCCTCAAGGCCGGGCTGCTGGGCCTGGTCGCGGCCCTTTTCGGCGGCGCTGCCTCCGCCCTGGCGGCCTGGTTTGTCCTGCACCGACTGTCGCTACCGGCGTTCGGCGGCTCACAGCTGACCCGCGCGGTCGCGACGGCGGCAATCGTGATCATCCTGGTCGCTACAACGGTTCTGCTGTACTTCTTCGCCACCAAGGGCGCCGACAACCGGCCCCGGTGGCTGACCTGGCTGACCTATTTGGTGTCCTATCTCTCCCCCGCGGCACTGGTCATCGCAGCGGTTGGCATACCACTCGGGTCCACGAAACTCTGGCTCGACGGCCTTTCGGTGGATCAGGAATTCCGCACGGAGTACCTGACCCGAATGACTGCCGAGTTCGGGTTGCACGACATGTCCTATATCGACGTCGCCTCCTACTATCCGGCCGGCTGGTTCTTCTTAGGCGGCCGCCTGGCAAACCTACTCGGTATTGACGGCTGGGAAGTCTTCCAACCCTGGTCCCTGATGACCCTGGCCGCCGCAGGCTGCATTCTCGTCCCCGTCTGGCAGCGCCTGGGCGGTTCGCTCCCCGTGGCCACGGGAATTGCCCTGGTCACCACGGCCGTAGCCCTGGCCACAGTCGCCGATGAGCCCTATGCCGCGGCCGTCGCGATGGGCCTTCCCGCCATGTCGGTCATGGCCTGGAGGGGCCTCGGGGGCGCCTGGTCCGCCATGATTGGCGTAATTGTTTTCCTCGGTATTTCGGCCACCTTCTACACCCTCCACACCGGCGTTGGCGCCCTGATTGTGATTGTCCTAGCCCTGGTGGCGTGGGCGTCGGCACGCTCATGGATGCCTGTTCTGCGCCTGGCGGTGATGGGTGTCGGCTCCATGGTTATTGCGGCCACCGTGTGGGGTCCGTACGTGTGGGCGGTGCTAAGCGGTAAGCCTCGCTCGGGTGCGACCGCGACACATTATCTGCCTGCCGACGGCGCCCAGCTCTATCTTCCAATGTTCGCCGCGAGCGTCATCGGCGTAGTCTGCTTCGTCGGCGTGATCTGGCTGCTGGTCCGCGCGACGGAGCCAGATGCGCGAGCGATGGGGCTTGCCACACTGGTGCTCTACGGCTGGACAGTCGCATCGATGATTGCCACGCTGGTCGGCCAGACCCTGCTGGGCTTCCGCCTGGCCGCGCCGATTACTTTCATGCTGCTGACCGCGGGCGTGTTCGCGCTTGCCGACGCCCGCCTCAACGGCGTGGAGAGGTACTGGCCCCAGGCGGCTTCGCCACGTGTGGCCCGGAAGGTTACGTCGGTTATGGCGGCGCTGCTACTGCTGGCGGGTATCGGTTACGCGCAGTCGATTCCGAACAAGATCCACGGCGCGATTGACCTGGCCCACACGGATACAGACGGCAATGGTGAGCGCGCGGATCGCTTCGCTCCGAACTCGGGGACCTGGTACGCGGAAGTAGACAGGACGCTTCGCGACGCCGGATTGGTGCCCTCGGAGACGGTCGTGCTGTCGGACGAGAAAAATTTCCAGGCGCTCTACCCGTGGTATTCTTTCCAAGCTCTGACCAGCCATTACGCTAACCCACTAGGCGAGTTCGACCGCCGCAATGAGGCGCTGGAGGCCTGGTCGAAGATTAAGGACCCGGATCAGCTGATTGCCGCGATGGATGCCGCCCCGTGGCGCGGGCCGGATGCAATCGTGCTGCGCGGGGAGGCCAAGCCTGTGGGCGGCAAGGACGCCGGCCCACTGACGCTAGACATCGCGGATGATATTTATCCGAATAACCCGAATGTGATCTTTCGGAACTTGTCGTTTGCGCGCTCAGTTTTCGACAAGCATTGGAATCTGAAGCAAGTCGGGCCCTTCGTCGTAGCCATACGACAATAGAGTGATTTCTGTTACTGATGTGATTATTTACTAGTAGTTTCCGCGTTGCAGGGCAGGCAAAATGGTTTTGTACCGTAGAATTTGCCTCTGTGACAGCCAAATCTGCCGATACTCAGGAAATCAAGGAGAAACCCCGCGACGGTTCTCCGGACGTAACCATCGACCTGGTCGAAAGACCTCCGATGGATGGCCCGAAGCCCACACCGCTGATTCGCTGGACCGCGATTATCGCCGGCATCGTGGGCTTTTTGTGCTTCGTCATTACGCCCTTTCTCCCCGTAGTTAACACGCAGTCATCTGTTTCCTGGCCGCAGCGCGGGACTCTGAATTCGGTCGACGCACCGCTTATGGCCCAGGCACCCCTGGACCTATCCATCGACATCCCGCTGTCGCTGGTCGAAGAGCTGCCGAAGGGGCGCAGCACCCTGCTGTCAACGATTCCCCCGACCGCCGAAAAGCCGACTACCCGTGGCATGCTTATCCGCTCTACTGATTCGAGCGTCGATGTAATCCTCCGAGACGGCGTCCTGCTGAGCATCACCTCGGAACAGCTAAAGGCCAACTCGGGCAAGATGCTGGAGATTCGTTCAGATTGGAAGGGGACCACCGCATCTGTGCCCGGCGCGGTGGACAAGGACGGCAAGGAGCTGTCGAAGACCGACAGCAGAGACGTGCGCCCGCAGGTCACCGGCTTCTACACCGATTTGCCTGCCGACGGCGACGCAGCGAAGGCCGTCGCGGACGGGCTGAGCGTCCACATGAACATCGACTCTCGCTACACCTCGCATCCGACGGTAGTGAAATACCTTGTTATGTTCCTGGGCCTTCTGCTGACGTTGGCCTCGCTGGTCGCCATCGGCCTGATTGACCGCATTGACGGCTCCAAGTTCACCCCGCTGTTCAAGCGTGGCGCCCTGAAGCCCACGCCGCTGGACCTTCTGGTTGGCGCAGTGCTGCTGATCTGGCACTTCGTCGGTGCGAACACTTCCGACGACGGTTATATTTTCACAATGGCCCGCGT
Organism: Corynebacterium lactis RW2-5; assembly: GCF_001274895.1. Taxonomy (NCBI): domain Bacteria; kingdom Bacillati; phylum Actinomycetota; class Actinomycetes; order Mycobacteriales; family Corynebacteriaceae; genus Corynebacterium; species Corynebacterium lactis. The sequence continues at coordinate 130,102 of NZ_CP006841.1, read as the reverse complement.
ATCCGATCACTCCGGGTACATGGCCAATTACTACCGCTGGTTCGGCTCGCCTGAATCTCCGTTCGGTAGCCCGTACTACGACCTGCTGGCGCTCATGGTCAAGGTTTCGACATCCTCGGTCTGGATGCGCCTGCCCGCGCTGATTTCCGCCTTGCTCGTCTGGTTCGTGGTCTCCCGGATGATCATCCCGCGCCTGGGCGAGGGCATCGCTCAGCGTCGCGTCGCCTACTGGTCGGCTGCGGGTATTTTGCTGGCGTTCTGGCTGCCTTACAACAACGGCCTTCGCCCGGAACCGGTCATTGCCCTCGGTTCCCTGCTGACCTGGGTATTTATTGAGCGTGCTATCTTGACTCGGCGCCTTCTGCCAGCTGTTGTCGGCGTTATCATCGCCACTCTCTCATTGGGCTCCGGCCCGACTGGACTCATGGCGGTCGCCGCTCTGCTGGCGGGCCTGCCCATGCTGGTGCGTATCGTCGTGGAGCGCCACAAGGCCCTCGGCGGTGGTTGGAAGGCTCCCACGATGCAGGTCGCGCCATTCCTGGCTGCGGGTACCGCCATCCTGGTTGGAGTTTTCGGCGATCAGACACTGGCAACCGTTCTGGAGTCCATCCGCGTTCGCGGAATCATCGGCCCTTCAGAGCCCTGGTTCAACGAGTACATCCGCTACTACTGGCTGCTTCTGCAGTCCGTCGACGGTTCCTTTACCCGTCGCTTCGCGGTTCTCATGGCGCTGGCCTCGTTGGCTATCACAATTGCCGCTCTGCTACGTCACCGAACTGTGCCGGGAGCGTTGGCGGGGCCGTCGGCACGCCTTGTGTTCATGTTCCTGGGCACGATGTTCTTCCTGACCTTCACACCGACCAAGTGGACTCACCACTTCGGTGTGTACGCAGGAATCGCGTCGGCTCTGGCGGCGCTGGCCGCGATGGCAATTAGCCACTGGGTCGCAGGCAACCGTCGCAACCAGCTGCTCTTTGCTGGCGGGTTCATTTTCATCCTGGCGTTCTGCCTGATGGGCATTAACGGTTGGTGGTACGTCTCCTCCTACGGTGTGCCGTGGTATGACAAGACCATCCAGCTCAAGGGCATACAGGCGGGTGACATTGTCCTGGCGCTTGCTCTGCTGACGCTCGCTGCTGGAGCCGTGATGAGCTTCGTCCAGGAGTTCAGCGAAAAGTACAACAAGCGGAAATCGTCACCACGTAATAGGCGATTTACTGCTGTGGCGGCCTCTCCAATTGCGGTGGTCACCCTGCTGGTGGCTTTCTTCGCCGTGGCATCACTTGCCAAGGCCGCGGTTGGACAGTACCCGGCGTACTCGATTGCACTGGGGAACCTCCGCTCGATGACCGGCCAGACCTGTAACTTGGCTTCCGACGTGCTGATGGAGCCCGACGCGAACGAGGGCTTCTTGAAGGCAGTCGACGGTACTCCGCTGGAGAACTCCCTGCGTCAAGGCGACACTGACTCCGGATTCACCCCAGACGGTGTCCCGGAGGAGATGACCGCGGACGCAGTGGACACCAATCAGAGCCAGTCCAGTACCGCGAATGAGGAAGACAGCGGCCCGGACGCAAATCTGGTCGAGGGCGGCTCCAACGCCGGCACCTCGGGTGGTACCCGCAACGAGGCCGGTGTCAACGGCTCGCGCGTCGAGCTGCCCTTCGGTCTGGATCCGAAGAGAATACCGGTATTGGGCTCGTACTCGGATAAGGTACAGCGCACCGCGATGTTGGAAACCTCGTGGTTCGAGCTCCCTCAGGTTGACGATCAGCACCCGCTTCTTATCGTCTCCGCCGCGGGACGCATCTTCCACCATGACATCAACGGTGTGAAGCAGTCGGGCCAGAAGCTGGTCGCCGAGTACGGACGCCCCGGCGCGAACGGCGCGTTCGAGGTCCTCGGCGAGGCCGAGCCGATTGACGTCGGACCAGCTCCGACATGGCGTAACCTGCGCTTCCCCACGGATCAGATTCCGGAGGGCGCAACAGCGGTACGCCTAGTCGCGGAGGATACTGACGTCTCTGAGGATCAGTGGTTGGCGCTGACCCCGCCGCGTATCGCGCAGCTAAAGCCAATGTCGGAGGTCATCCCGCCGGAGACTCCAACCATTCCTGACTGGCCGGTGGCTTTCCAGTTCCCGTGCCAGCGCCCGTTCGATCACTTCGCCGGTGTCGCTGAGCGCCCCGAGTACCGCATTACCCCGGACCGTGGCCTGAAGGTTGTCGGTGCGGACATGTGGCAGTCCGCTGTCGGCGGTGGCCCGCTGGGCTTCTCCGATGCGATCAACGAGTCGGTTGCAGTGCCCACCTATTTGAACCATGATTGGGCTCGTGATTGGGGTTCTGTAGAAAAGCTCTCCCCGCGCCCGAACAAGGACAAGGTCAAGCCGGATGTTGCCGAGATTGACTATGAGGACGTGACGCGGATGGGCTGGTACAAGCCCGGACGGATGATTGTTAAGGAAGAGTAGTCAATTGAGCTCCGCACAAACCCGCTCCATCGTCGTTGCAGCCGTAGTTGTGACCGACCCGCTGGGGCGGGTTTTGTGTGTCCGCAAGCAAGGCACCGACACTTTCATGCTGCCGGGTGGCAAGTTCGAGCCGCACGAGTCGACCTCCGCCCCTGAGGTCACCGCTGCACGCGAGTTCGCCGAGGAGCTCGGGGTGCCTATCGACGCTTCGTCACTAACTCCCTGGGGCATAGCAGAGGCTGCAGCTGCGAACGAGGAGGGCTTCCGGGTGATTGGCCACCATGTTCGATATGCCGGGCAATTCACACAGGAGCTGGCATCGCTGCGCCCCCGCGCGGAGATTGAGGAGCTACGCTGGGTTGATCCGTGGCTGCCGACGGGAAAACTGGCTCCTATGCTGGTGGAGTCGACTTTGCCGAAGCTGCGCGAGGAGGCGAAAGCACGACTGGCAGCTGGGGCCGCGCAGAAGCTCGAGCCGCAGCGCGTCTTGAAATCAGCGACGGTTTTCTGCGGCTCAGGCTTCGGTGACCGCGACTTGTGGCGCGTTACCGCCGAGCAATTGGGCACTGAACTGGGCCGGAGCCGAGTCGAGTTGGTCTACGGCGGAGCCTCTATCGGACTTATGGGCACAATCGCCGACACGGCTCTAGCAGCCGGCGGCGATGTCGTCGGCGTCATGCCGGAGGTGCTGGTCACTAAAGAGATTTCACATCGCGGGCTGACTCGACTGGAGACTGTCGGAACCATGGCCGAGCGCAAGTCCCGCATGTACGAGCTGGGCGATGCCTTCATCGCGCTGCCCGGCGGAGCGGGCACCCTGGAGGAGTTCTTCGAGGTGTGGACCCAGCAGCACCTGGGCATTCACGCGAAGCCGGTTGCGCTGCTTGGCCCGGACGGGTTCTGGCAGCCATTGCTGGATTTACTCCAAACCGTGGTGGACGCCGGATTCATCCGCCCGGAACTCCTCGACGCGCTCATTGTGGTCGAGAATGTCGACGACATCATCCCGGCCCTAATCGGCTGGCGCTCCGGGCGCACCAAGTTCTAGTGGCGCGTCCCCTAGTGGGCATCGGCAAGCGCAGTTAGCTCTTCGGCGCTGCCGTTAAATACGTCCTGGTCGACTTGAGTGGGGATGCCAGAGACCTTGCCAGTGGAGGAGCGTTGCCAAAACAGCATGCTGGTCCAGCCGCCGGGGATGTCGGTCGGGGCGTTGTCCTGGTAGGCAGCGAGCCACAGCGGGTAGTTGGTGAAGTCCGTGGAGTTGCCCATCTGCACCTTCCAGAAGGAACGGTAGGTGTAGATGATTGGTGTCTCGCCGGTCTTGGCTTCGATGCGCTGGAGGAACTGCTTCGTCCAATCCTGCAGGGCTGCAGGCTTGAGACCGTTGTCCAGCTCGATGTCGAGCACCGGCGGGAGGGTCTTCGCATTCGGAGCTGCCGCGTCACGCTTGGCTAGCAGCGCGGCATAGGCATCGGCTTGCTCGGTAGCGGACTGATCCGGGTGGGCCTTGTGATAACTGCCGATAAGCAGCCCGGCCTTTGCAGCAGCGACGGAGTCCTCAATGAAGTAAGCGCTATCGCCTTCCGTCGGATCCGTTGCCTTGATGAAGGCGAACTTCTGCCCCGAGGCCGCAACCTTTTGCCAGTTCAAGGCTGCACCGCCCGGGCGCTGCCACTTGGACACGTCGATTCCCTCCGGGCCTCGCTGGAATCCCGTCCGGGTCGAAATAGACGGCTTCGAGGGCTCCTTGGCGTTTGAGGTTTCGGTTGCCTGAGCGTTGTTTGCGATGTCGGAGATAACTTCCGTCGGTAGCGACGGGCTTTCCGGCATGTCCTGTGCCGGGGCTGGAGTAGCTCCAGCTACGCCCGCAAGCAGTAGCGGAGCACACGCGATGACACCAAAAGCAGCAGACATGCTGCGCTTTTGGCTCGCGGTGAAGGCTAAGCGGTGAAGTTTTGTCATGGGGCGTACCTTACCTCTTTTATCTCTTTGGCAACATTCGTATAACGATTTCGCATCCACACCTTGGGGATTCACGAGCAAAAATACAGCGCATCAGACACTTCAGCACCATCAGACATCGTCACCTCGACTCGGCGCCTGGACTTAGAAAGTCGGGCTCTCACCGACTCACTAAGGCAGGCCTACACTGGGCTACATGACTAACCACAGCGACTCATTCTCCGCCTCTCGCCCATCCTCGGCTCCCCGCCCCCAGGACGATCTCTACCGAGCGATAAACGGATCATGGATTGATCAGCATGTCATCCCGGCTGACCGCGCAATTGACGGCGCCTTCCACAAACTCCGGGACGACTCCGAAGAAGCAGTTCGGGACCTTATTACTACCGCTGCAGAGTCCGAACCCGACTCTAAAGTGGCGCGTCTCTACAACGCCTTCATGGACGAGAAGGCAATCGATGCCGCCGGCGCAACCCCACTAGCCAGCGACATCGAACTTCTCACCTCAGCTAAAGACGCCCACGAGCTCGCGCTCGCGCTCGGCCGCCTAGATCGCCTGGGCGTTGGCGGCCCGCTCGGATACTGGGTGGAGAAGGACTCCACCTCCGAAGAGGCAGCCCTCTACCTTCTGCAGTCCGGACTTGGCCTGCCCGATGAGGCCTACTACCGAGAGCCCGGCCACGCCGATACTCTCGCAGCCTACGAAAATCACGTCGCCGCCATGTTCTCCCTACTTGCCGACGACCCCTCACTGACAAACCTGCTAGAGCCTTTCGGTCTCGCCCCCCAGGCAGAAGGGGACGCCGATGGCGTGGTAACTGATGCTGCGTCCGATGCAGCGGCCCGGGTCCTTACCGTAGAGAAGTCACTCGCCGCAGGACACTGGGATGTTGTATCCACCCGCGACGCGTTGAAAACCTACAACAAGACCGCCATTGCGGACCTACCTGCTGGTTTTCCGGTCGCGGACTGGCTCGCCGCCACAGGCGTCAACGAAATCAACGAAAACAAGATTGACACCGTCATCGCGATGATGCCCTCCTATTTCGAGCACCTGGGAAAGGTCTGGCAGGACACGAAACTAGAGGACCTGCGCCTGTGGGCCCTGTGGCTGATCTTGCACCAGCGCGCGGCATACCTCTCCAGCGACTTCTCGGCCGAGAACTTCAACTTCTACGGCCGAATTCTCCAGGGGTCCACGGAACAGCGCGCCCGCTGGAAGCGCGCCGTCGCATTTGTGGAAAGCGCCGTGGGACATGACGTCGGCAAGCTGTATGTGGCAAAGCACTTCCCGCCCGAGTACAAAGAACAGATGCTCGAGCTGGTCGACTACCTCCTGGCGGCCTATCGTGAACGCATTAGCGCTCTGCCGTGGATGACCGACGCGACCCGCGAACGCGCCCTGGAGAAGTTGTCGCAGTTCAAGGCCAAGATTGGCTATCCTGACACCTGGCGCGACTACTCGGCAATGAAGCTCGGCGAAACACTCATGGATGATGTCCGCGCCGCCAGCGCTTTCGCGCACAACCGCGAGGTAGCGAAGCTAGGCCGCCCAGCCGACCGCGATGAGTGGCACGCGACCCCGCAGACCGTCAATGCCTTCTACAACCCGGTAGTCAATGACATCACCTTCCCAGCCGCGATTTTGAAGCCGCCGTTCTTCTCGCCGGACGCGACCCCTGCGGAGAACTTCGGCGCGATTGGCGCGGTCATCGGCCACGAGATTGGCCACGGTTTCGACGACCAGGGCTCTCAGTATGACGGCCACGGCAACCTCAACCAATGGTGGACAGATGAGGACCGCACCGCCTTCGAGAAGCTCACCTCCGCCCTGGTAGACCAGTACTCCGGCCTGGTGCCGACGGTTCTGCGCGAAGCTGCGGAAGTTGAGGCAACGGAGGGCGCGTCGGCAAGCCAGGACCTGCCCGGAGTCAACGGCGAGTTCACCCTCGGCGAAAACATCGGTGACCTGGGCGGGCTGGGTATCGCTGTGGTCGCTTTCCGACGCTTCCTCGCTGAGCGCGGCAGCGAGCTGGGACTAACCGATACCCCGGAGACCTACCGTGGCATGTTCGAGCAGTGGGCCCTGGTGTGGCGCTCGAAGATTCGCCCGGAACTGCAGCGCCAATACCTGGCAATCGATCCGCACTCGCCGGCGGAGTTCCGCTGCAACGTGATTGCGTCGAATATTGAGGAGTTCCACGCGGCATTTGGCACCGAGCCGGGAGACGGGATGTGGCGCGCCCCCGAGGACCGAGTGATTATCTGGTAACTACCCTCACATTTGTAAAGTTTCTGTTTTTATTTATGGAAACTGGTTGTAAAATTACTGCTTGAGAGCGCCTTTTCCCGACTCCCGATTCGGGCAGGAGCCTTCGGAGACCAGCTTCACCCCTTCCGGGCTCCTCCATTGGCGCACATGGCAGAGGAGGTCGCATGGACAGCCGCGACATCCAAGCCCTAACGGCCGTGAAGCTGTACTACGGCGAGGGGCTTACACAGTCGAAGGTGGCCGATGAGCTCGGGGTTTCCCGCCCCACGGTCTCGAAGTTGCTCAACTGGGGCCGCGAGCAGGGCTACGTGAGTATCGAGATTCACGATCCGCGCGAGGAGGCTTCGGAGATTGGCTCGCGAATGCGCGAGTCCTACGGACTGAGTGAGGTGCGCCTGGCGCAGCCCGCCCGCAGCGGCGACTCGGTCCTGCTCCGCGAGCTCGGCCGCGTGGGCGCCGAACTATTGGACGACCTGGTCGTTGACGGCACCATGGTCGGCGTCTCCTGGGGCAAGACCATGTATTCAGTGTCGACGCAGCTGAAGCAGAAAGACGTCTCCGGCGTCGAGATTGTGCAGCTCAAGGGCGGAATGAGCCACTCGGATAAGTCAACTAACGACATCCGCACAATCGGCGCGTTCTGTCACGCCTTTCACGCCTACGCCCGCACGCTCCCCCTGCCGGTGATTTTCGACTCAGTGGAGACCAAGCGCATCGTCGAGCAGGATCGTTTCATCGCCAGCGTCCTCGCGCTCGGCCGGGGTGTGGACATCGCGGTGTTCACGGTCGGCGCGGTCAACGAGGATTCGCTGGCGCTGAACCTGGGTCAGCTGTCCGAGGAGGAGAAGGACCTTTTGACCTCGCGCGCAGTGGGCGACGCCTGCTCCCGCTTCTACCGGGACGACGGCGGCGTAGCGCTCCCAGAGGTCGATGCCCGCACCGTGGGCATCAGCCTGGCGGATCTGCGTAGGATCCCCACTCGAGTGCTGATCGCCGGCGGCGCTAAGAAGGCACGCGCCATCGACGTGGCGCTCAAGACCAAGCTGGCAACTCACCTGGTCATCGATGATTCCACGGCGGGCCGCCTGCTGGGACTGGGAGTGGAATAACTGGGGCTGGGAAAGATTCTTACCCCTTCCGGAATAAACCCCCAGGGGTATATGTTGGTGGGTGTATCAAGACAGTAACTTCAGTCGATCCTTCTAGGAGCCCATCACCATGACCACCACTGTCATCATCGGCGGCGTCGCCGGAGGCATGTCCACCGCAGCTCGCCTGCGTCGCCGCGACGAAGACATGGAGATCATCGTCTTCGAAGCCAGCGAGAACGTCTCCTTCGCCAACTGCGGTCTGCCTTACTACGTCAGCCGCACCATCGAGTCCCGCGACGCCCTGCTACTGCAGACCCCTGCGTCGCTGAAAGCCCGCCTGAACCTGGACGTCTTCGTCTCCCACCGCGTCACCGCCATCGACCCGGCCGCGAAGAACGTCACCGTCCGTAACGAGGTCACCGGTGAAGAACGCACCCGAGACTACGACTTCCTAGTCCTCTCCCCCGGCGCGACTCCGTTCCTGCCGCCAATCCCTGGCATTGAGCGCGCACTGACTCTGCGCACCGTCGAGGACGTGGACGTTATCTCTGAGGCCGTCCGCGCCGACGGCGTGGCCTCCGCTGCCATCATCGGCGGTGGCTTCATCGGCCTGGAACTCGCCGAGAACCTGCACAAGATGGGCATCGCCACCACCATCGTGGAGCGCTCCCCGCAGATTCTCGCTCCGCTTGATGAGGAAATGGCCGTCCTGGTCCAGGACCGCCTCGAGGCCGCCGGCGTGAAGGTTCTCACCCGCGCCGACACCAAGAAGATCTCCGACTCCTCCCTCGAGGTCGTGCTTGACGACGGTTCCTCGGTCACCGTCGATGCCGACATTGTGGTGGCGGCCATCGGCGTGCGCCCGGCGTCCGAGCTGGCCAAGGCGGCGGGCCTGGCCGTCGGCGAGCGCGGCGGTATCAAGGTCGACCGCGCCCAGCGCACCTCCAACCCGGCGATCTTCGCCCTCGGCGACGCCGCGGAGAAGGTCGATGCCGTCTCCGGCGAGGACTCCCTGGTCCCGCTGGCTCAGACCGCGAACCGCCACGGCCGCATGGTCGCAGACATCATCACCGGCCGCGACTGCCAGGCGCAGCTGACCCTCGGCACCGCCATCGTCGGCGTGCTGGGTCTGGCGGCGGGCTCCGTGGGATGGAATGAGCGCCGCGCCCGCGCCGCCGGAAAGAACATCCGCGTCATCCACGTCCACCCGGTCAACCACGCCGGTTACTACCCCGGCGCCACTCAGCTACACCTGAAGCTGGTCGTCGACGCCAAGACCGACGCCATCCTCGGCGCCCAGGCCGTTGGCGAAAACGGTGTGGATAAGCGCATCGACGTCATCGCGACCGCTATGCGCGCAGGTCTGAAAGGCTCCGACCTCGCCGACCTGGAGCTGGCATACGCCCCGCAGTTCGGCTCCGCGAAGGACCCGATCAACTTCCTCGGATTCGTCGATGACAACGCTCTAAACGGAGAGGAATTGGTCCAGTGGCATCAGCTGGAGGATTTGGTCGCCCGCGACAACACCGTATTGATCGATGTCCGCTCCGCTGGCGAATACGCTCGCGGCGACATCCCGGGCTCCATCAATGTCGACGTCGACGAGCTGCGCGACTGGCTTAACGACGGTGGCAGGCAGCAACTCGAGGGCAAGGACGTCATCGTCCACTGCCAGGTCGGCCTGCGCGGCCACATCGCCGCAGCAATCCTGGCTGGTTACGGCATCAAGGCCGCCAATCTCACCGGCGGCTACCTCACCTGGGCCGCGGGTATGCGCGCACGCAAGCCCTAATCCAACCTGGTAGGTACCCCGGGTGCGTGCCTGGTATTAGCCCCGCGAGAACTGACGCTCGCGGGGCTTCGGCGATAAATGCGGCGTAGGGCGGCGTCGGCAAGCGCAACACGACCAGTAGTATTGCAGCGGCTAATATGAGGGTCGGAAAATCGCCAGGCGGAGAGGAAGTGCCGTGCCAGCACAACAGATCGGACACACGCTCAACGTCGATGAATCCGCCGACGCCGAATACGCCTACAATTCCAGGCGCCTGCCCTGGGTCGGATGGCGCGGGCTGGGCTACGCCCTGAAGCGAGCAAGCATCGAATTCTGGCTGGAGCTAGGCTTCGACGCGGCGTCCATGCTGACGTACTACACCGTTTTGACCTGCGCTCCCGCGCTGCTGGCGATCTATTCCATTGCGACGCTGGTGCTGGCCGGGTATACAGAGGACCTGCAGGCGCTGACGAATGACTTCGTCGAAAAATACATTCCCACCGAATATGCGGGCTCCGTGCGCGATGTCATCGACACGATTATTGGCTCCTCGACCGGCGGTATGGTCGCGTTGATTATCGGTATTGGCTTCGCGCTGATTTCGTCTTCGGCCTATACGCGCGCGTTTTCACGGACGGCCAACGCGGTGTATGGGATCTCGGAGGGGCGCACCCTGATTCGCTACCACGTGTTCATGGTCGCGATTACGCTCCTTCTACTGGTCGGAACAGTGTTGCTGCTCATTGCGATTATTGTCAACGGACCACTGGTGAATTCGATTGTGGACCCGATTGCGAAGCCGCTGGGAATTGAGTCGGCAACACGAGACGTAATTAACTTCGGTCTGACCGTCTGGGGATGGCTGCGCTGGCCGTTCATAATCGTGATGTCAATGGCACTGGTGGGCTCGCTGTACTACTTCACACCGAACGTTAAGCAGCGACGTTTCCGCTGGCTGAGCACTGGCTCCTTCCTGACTATCGTGTCGACAGCGCTGGTTGTCAAAGGACTGTCCTGGTACCTGTTCAATTTTGCTGCGGCGAATCCATACGGAGCTATGGGTGCCGTCATTGCCGTGATGACGGCACTGTGGACCGTCAACGTCATGATCCTGTTCGGATTCAAACTCGACGCTGAAATTGAGCGGGTGCGACAGCTGAAAGCAGGGCTAGCCGCAGAGGAATTTATCCAGTTGCCACCCCGCGATGCGACCGCCGCCGCAGCCGAGGGCAAGACACATCGCAACCTGCGGGAACAGGCACACCGGATTCGGGAGGCGTCGTTGGCTGAGGGCGAGGGTGCCGAGGGCAAGAGTGCTGACGAGTAGTCGCTGATTGGTGCTGCGGCATTTCGGGTTGCTCGGCACGAAATAGTGGGCCGGACCTGTTGGCAGACATCGGAAGATGACCGGCAATGCCGAAACCTGTCTGCGAATGCCGTTTGAAGGGGATTTCGGTCCCAAACTGCCGCTTATTCTCAAATTTGTGACAGCTCATTTTACAAAAGCCCAGGTCAGTTCCCGCAAAAAAGCGAAAAAGTGTCACAAACTTGAGAATGGACGCCATTTACACCCCGAAAATCACTAAAAATGGCATTGCTACTCGTAGCTCCCCATGCACTCCCTATCTTCTATTCTTTCCGCCCCGAGCCGCTTCACTCACGCATACCTGCTGCGAAAACGCGAAAAGCCCGAGGATAACCTCGGGCAATTCTTGTGGAACCAGTGCTAGCAACTGCAGCGGCAAAGCAACCGGCTACCGCAGCTACCAGCCAGCAACCGGCAGCAACCAGCTACACCAGGGACTGACAGCACCTACAGCGCAATCACACCAACTATCGCAGCGTTAAGCAGGTTGGTGCACAGACCGGCAATAAGCGCCAGCGGTCCGTTCTTCGCGATCTCGCCGCGGCGCTCCGGCGACAGCGCGCCGAAGGAACCAATCTGAATTGCAATGGAGGACAGGTTCGCGAAACCAGCCAAGGCGAAGGTTGCCAGCATGACGGACTTCGGATCTAGGTTCGCAACATGCTCGGAGAAGGAGGTGTAGCCGACGAACTCGTTCAGAATCGTCTTTTCACCGATGAAGCTACCGATTAGGCCCGCGTTCTCCCACGGCACACCAATCAGCCAGGCAATCGGGGCGAAGATCAGGCCGAACAGGCCCTCCAGCGACCAATTGTCCTGCCCGAACCAACCACCGATTCCGCCGAGCATCGCAGACAGCATGGCAATCACGGCAATGAAGGCGATCAGCAGGCAGGCCACAACCACGGCAATACGTCCACCGGCCATGGCACCGGAGCCAAGAGCATCGATGACGTTCTTCGACTCAGTGTCACGAACATCCTTCACAGATGCGTCGAGGTTCGACTCCTCGGTCTCCGGCCAGAAGGTCTTAGCAATCAGCAGGGAGCCCGGTGCGTTCATCACGGACGCGGCCAGCAGGTACTCGAGCGGAGCACCGAGCAGGGAGTAACCAATCAGGGTTGAACCCGCGACCGACGCAAAACCGCCGGACATGCATGCGAAGAGCTCCGACTTGGTCAGCTTCGGGATGTAGGGCTTAACGACGAGCGGGGCCTCTGACTGACCGAGGAAGATAACCGTGGAGGCAAAGACTGACTCGACCTTTGAGGTACCCATGATGAACTTCAGGGCAGTACCGACATACTCGACGAAGTACTGGACGACGCGCAGGTAGTAGAGGGCACCTAGCACTGCGCCAAGGAAAATGATGACGGGCAACACATTGAGGACGAACACGAAGTTCTTACCGGTGCCGTCGAAGAGGCCGCCGAACACGAATGACGTGCCCTCGTTGGTGAACTCAATCATCTTCTCGATTGCGCCCGCAACGGACTTGAGCGCTTCAAAGCCGGGCTGCCACTTCAGCACGACGAGCGCGAACACTGCCTGCAGGAGCAGGCCTACACCTAGGGTGCGCCAGTTAATGGATTTCTTGTGCTTCGAGATGGCAATGGCAAAGCCAATGATCAGGACGATGCCTATTAAGCCTTGTAGTCTTTCCATGGCTTGGGTTCTCTTTCTTTACAGGTCTTCGGGACCGAAGGCGTAGGGAAGGATCTTTTCAAAGTCAATGCTCTCGGGGGCACCGAGAGTGACGTTGTCCTCAGTACCGGAGGAGTCGGGGCGCTCCGATTCGACGATGACGCGCTTACACCCGAATTCGTGGAGAACCTGACGGCAGGCACCGCAGGGGTGGCAGGGCGCGGCTTTACGGCCCGCGATAGCGCAGGCCTCAATCTTGTGGTTTGGACCGTACTCGGCAACCATGCGGAACACGGCGTTGCGCTCGGCGCACATGGTCAAGCCATAGGAGGCATTTTCGACGTTGCAGCCGGTAACGACTGTGCCGTCGTCAAGCAAAAGTGCAGCTCCGACGGGGAATCCGGAGTACGGGGCGTAGGAGTTTTTGGTGATGTCGAAGGCCATGGCCAGCAGTTCTTCGTCCGAGATCTGGGACATTGCCATCTCCCCTCTGGGTAGGATCTTCAAAAATACTTATGTGAGTACAAATGGAAAACTTGCCATTGACATTTGTTCTAGTAGTCATGATAATCGGAGTCATCAGGGTTTACAAGACCTAATCAAGGGGTCAAAGCAGGAAGCCCGACTCACGGGCCCGGACCCCGCCGTGACTCACTGAAGGAGCGAAGAGCAATGGCTGAAAAGTTCGATGTAGTGGACATCATTCGCACCAAGCGTGATGGTGGTGAGCTCAGCCCCGAAGAGATTGCCTGGGTCGTCGACGCCTACACCCGCGGCGCAATTGGCGACGAGCAGATGGCGGCTTTGAACATGTCCATCTTCATCCGCGGCATGAACCGCCGCGAGATTGTGGACTGGACCCGCGCAATGATTGATTCCGGTGACACCATGGACTTCTCCGCACTGGGTAAGGTCACCACGGATAAGCACTCCACCGGCGGTGTTGGCGACAAGCTATCGCTACCGCTCGGCCCGCTGGTCGCCAGCTACGGCGTGGCAGTACCGATGCTCTCCGGCCGCGGCCTCGGCCACACCGGCGGCACCCTGGACAAGCTGGAGGCAATCCCGGGCTTCAACGTGGATGTTCCGAATGACCGCATGATGGATATCCTGAAGGATGTCGGCGTCGTTATTGCAGCAGCTGGCGCAGGCCTGGCCCCTGCGGACAAGAAGATTTACGCGCTGCGCGACATCACCTCCACCGTCGACTGTGTGCCGCTGATCGCCAGCTCGATCATGAGCAAGAAAATCGCCGCTGGCGCGGACTCCCTGGTCCTGGACGTCAAGGTTGGCTCCGGCGCGTTCATGAAAGACGTTGACGCTGCCCGCGAGCTCGCACGCACCATGGTTGACCTGGGCAATGACGCCGGTGTCCGCACCTGCGCCCTGCTGACCGACATGTCCACCCCGCTTGGTCGCACGATCGGTAACTCGCTGGAGATCCGCGAGACCGTCGATGTGCTCTCCGGTAACGGCCCGGCAGACGTCGTCGAGCTGACCTGCGAGCTGGCCCGCAAGATGCTGGAGATGTCCGGCATCCACGACGCCGATGTTGAGGAGCGGCTGAAGGACGGCCGCGCTCTCGACGTGTGGAAGCGCATGGTCCGCGCCCAGGGCGGCGACCCGGACGCCCCGCTGCCGGTGGCGCCGCACACCCACGAGGTTGTCGCAGAGCGCGATGGCTACCTCACCAAGCTGGATGCTCTGGCTCTCGGCGTCGGCTCCTGGCGCCTGGGTGCAGGCCGCGCCCGCAAGGAGGACCCGGTGCAACTCACCGCAGGTATCGAGATCCACGCTGGCATCGGCGAGAAGGTCACGAGGGGCCAGAAACTGCTAACCCTGCACACCGAGACCCCGGAGAAGTTCGAGCGCGCCCTCGAATCCATCAACCCGGGCATCGAAATTTCCGATGCAGCCCCGACAACCGAGCACAAGCCGATTCTCGATCGTATCGACTAGCCACCAAGCTCCTCGGCCCTGGGTACTTGCCCGGGGCCACCAGCCGCCAGCATCAAGGTTTCACTAGATTTTCCATTTTTCCCTGAAAGGACCCTATTCCCATGACTTCCCGCGCCGATGTTGCCCAGATGATCGACCACACCCTGCTGAAGCCAGAGTCGACTCCAGAAGATGTCAAGGCTCTCATCGCAGAGGCCGCTGAGCTCGGCACCTACTCCATCTGCATCTCGCCTTCCCAGCTGCCCGTCGAGGTCCCGGAGGGCTTGCACATCGCCACCGTCGTCGGCTTCCCATCCGGCGCTGTGAAGGCTGAGATCAAGGCCGCCGAGGCTGCTCGCGCCGTCGCCGACGGCGCCGAGGAGGTCGACATGGTCATCAACATCGCCTTCGCTAAGGAGCACCGCTTCGACGATCTCCAGGCCGAGATCCAGGCCGTCCGTGACGCCATCCCAGGCAAGGTCCTGAAGGTCATCATCGAGTCCGCCGC
Organism: Corynebacterium lactis RW2-5; assembly: GCF_001274895.1. Classification (NCBI taxonomy): domain Bacteria; kingdom Bacillati; phylum Actinomycetota; class Actinomycetes; order Mycobacteriales; family Corynebacteriaceae; genus Corynebacterium; species Corynebacterium lactis. Next base: position 115,077 of record NZ_CP006841.1, on the reverse strand, counting down.
TCTCACGGACGAGGAAATCATCGCTGCTTCCAAGGCCTCCGAGGCTGCTGGCGCTGACTTCGTCAAGACCTCCACCGGCTTCCACCCGGCAGGTGGCGCCTCTGCTCACGCTGTAAAGCTGATGCGTGAGACCGTCGGCGACCGCCTTGGGGTCAAAGCCTCCGGCGGCATTCGCACCGCTGAGGCTGCCGAGGAAATGATCGCCGCCGGCGCCTCCCGCCTGGGCCTTTCTGCCTCCGCAGCCATCCTCGCAGGCCTAGAGTAGGCGAGCTACCATGAGCGACATTCTCTCCGAAGAGCTCCTCACCACCATCTCCGACTGGATTGCGCACGATCCGGACGAGGCCACCGCCGCCGAGCTGACCTCGCTTGCCGACGCCGCTAGGGCGGGCGACGTCGCAGCCTCGGAGGAACTGCGCAGCCGTTTCGCCGGCCCACTGGAATTCGGCACCGCTGGCCTTCGCGGTGTCGTCGCCGGCGGCCAGTCCCGTATGAACCGGGCGACCGTCATCCGCGCGACCGCTGGCCTGGTGGCTCACCTGAAGGACATTGTCGGCGACGATTTCACCGTCGTAATCGGCTGTGATGCCCGCCACGGATCGGCCGACTTCCACCGCGATGCCGCGGCTGTCGTGGCCGCCGCAGGTGGCACCGCCCTGGCACTGCCTGCACAGTTGCCGACCCCGGTGACCTCTTTCGCCGTCCGCCACCTGGATGCAGATGCCGGAATTATGGTCACTGCCAGCCACAATCCACCGAAGGATAACGGCTACAAGGTCTACCTGGGAGGCCGCGCTGTCTCGGAGGATTCCCGCCGCGGCGTCCAGATCATCGCACCGCACGACAAGCAGATTGCCGCCGCCATCGCAGCCGCACCGCCCGCCGACGAGGTGCCGCGCGATTTCGAGTCCGTGAAGCAGGTTGGTCCGGAGCTTCTCGACGCCTATGTCGAGCGCGCATCGTCGTTGGCGACGACGTCGTCAAGCGAAGAGAAGAAGGCGGCGAAGATCGTGATTACCCCGATGCACGGCGTCGGCGGCGAGACGATTCTGCGCACACTGAACGCTGCCGGTTTCGATGATGTGCACGTGGTGGCGGAGCAGTTCCAGCCGGACCCGGACTTCCCGACCGTATCCTTCCCGAACCCGGAGGAGGCAGGCGCGCTGGATTTGGCCTTTGAACTGGCTCGCGCCGAGGGGGCGGACGTAATTATCGCAGCCGACCCGGATGCGGACCGCTGCTCCGTGGCGATCCCGGATGCGGGTGTTGACGGTGGCTGGCGTCAGCTCTCCGGCGATGACATCGGCGCTTTCCTGGGCGAGGTTATCGGCGCGGATGCGCAAGATCGCGGAATCACCACCATCACCAACGATGAGAGCCAGACCTTCGACGCGACGATGTCCAACTCTATCGTGTCCTCGCGTCTGCTCGGCCAGATTGCCGCAGGTCACGGCCTGAACTACCGTGCCACGCTGACCGGCTTCAAGTGGATTGGAGGCGTCGACGGCCTCATCTTCGGCTACGAGGAAGCCATCGGCTACTGCTCCGACCCCGTGGTTGTCCGCGATAAGGACGGTGTGTCCGCTGCGGTGCGCGTCGCCGATGCGGTGGCTCGTCTGAAGGGTCAGGGCCGCGGAATCCAGGACCTACTGGACGATGTCGCCCGCACCCACGGCCTCTACCAGACCACGCCACTGACCTTCCGTGTGGAGGACCGCTCCCTAATCACCAAGGGCATGGCCACCCTGCGCGCCAACCCGCCTGCCGAGTTGGCCGGCGCCAAGGTCACGGAGGTCAAGGACATGAATGAGGGCCTGGACATGGTCAACCCGAAGGGCCAGAGCTACCGCATTCCGCCTACCGACGGAATCCTAATTCTCACTGAGGCCAATGACCGCGTTATCGCCCGCCCTTCTGGAACGGAGCCAAAACTTAAGTGCTACCTCGAAGTTGTGCTGCCGGTCGAGGGCGACGGTAACGGCGCTGGCGAGGTTCCGCACGCTGCGGCGACCGAGCGCCTGAACCAGATCAAGGCCGAGTTGAAGGACATCCTCGGGATGTAAAATAGCGACGCGCTAGCCGCGCCGCTACCCCAGCTCCGCGAAAATCTCCCGGTTGAGTCGGAACGCGACCTTTGCCTCCTCGACGATGGCATCCTTGTCCTCCGGAGAAACGTCCAGGTCGGAGACGCGGGCGCGGTAGGCGTCGCGGTAGGGCTTGATCTTGCCGATCTCAGCGAAACTGTAGAAGTTGGTGCCCTCCGCGCCAATGCCGTAGTGCTTGCCCAGCATCTTCGCGATAACCTGCCCGCCGGACAGATCGCCGAGATAGCGCACATAGTGGTGCGCTAGCGCCGCGTTAGCGTCGCCGGAATCCTCGATGGAGCGCAGGCGCTCGGCGTAGTTCTTCGTCGCCTCGACCGGCTCGATGGACTCCCGCCAGTCGGTACCAATCATGTATTCGAGGTCAGAGGCGAGAGCATCAAGACGCTCCAGGCGAGCATCGTACACGGCCTCCACCTGAGCGGATTCGCTAGTTGCGCGCAGGGCGGGCTCAAGCGCCTCGTAGACGAAGTAGAGCTGACTGGTCAGATCAATAGCGGCCTGCTTGTCCAGCTCACCGCCGAGAAGTCGAGACATGAAATCGGAGTTTTCAGCCTCACTGTGTGCCCCGGCAGTTTCCTCCTTCAAGCGCGCAGCCAGAGGGCGTGGCTCGGCAGTAGCGGTAGCTCCATTGATGTTTTCCTGGGTCATTTTTAGCTCCTTTTGTATCAAAAAAAGGGGGTTTATCTGGTCGATTACTACTAAGTCTTCTCTGTTTTGATTTGGTTTTTGACGCTTAGCGTTTATTCGCGCTTGGGCACCAGCACGGGGTTACCGGCGGAGTCGGTAAGGACCTCTACGCCGATTCCATAGACTTGGCTGACGGTTTCCGCATCGAGGGTCTGAGCGGGAGGGCCCTGCTTAACGACGCCCCCACGAGCCACCACGACCACATGGTCTGCGTAGGCAGCCGCCGCAGTCAGGTCGTGCAAAACGACGACGACCGTCTTCCCCGCAGCCGCTCTGGCTCGCATCATGCCCATGATTTTCTCGGCATGGTGGAGGTCCAGGGCCGCGGTCGGTTCGTCGAGAAGCACTACGGGGGTGTCCTGGTAGAAGACGCGGGCACAGTGGACGCGGGCGCGCTCGCCGCCGGAGAGCGTGGGCACAACGCGGTCGAGAAGGTGCGCGACGTCGCACTCGTCGATGACCTCGTCGAGGAGGGCCTTGTCGGCGGTGCCCCAGGGGCTGCGGCCGAAGTCGATGACCTCGCGGGCTGTGAAGGGCACGGTGAGTTGCTGCTGCTGGGTCAGGACGGCACGGTGCCGCGCAAGGTCGGCGATGCTGAGGTCTGCGACGTTGTGCTGCCCGATCGTGGCCTCGCCTGCCGACGGCTTGTGGTCGCCCGACAGCGCCGCCAGCAGCGTGGACTTTCCGGCACCGTTGGGGCCGACGAGCGCGGTGACTTGGCCGGGCTCGGCGAGCATGTCGATGCCGCGGAGGATGTCGACGCCACCGAGCCGGATTCCGAGGCCCTGGGCGCGCAGAGCAGCGCCGGAAGTGCAGGATGCATCGGGCGCGTCGGCGTGGACTGCCGCGGTGGAGCGGACTTTTTCTTTAGTCATGACTGATTCCTGAACCATGGGTTTAGTGCACCGCCCTCTTTGAGCGCAGCAGCAACCAGAAGAACAGCGGACCGCCGACGATGGAGGTCAGCATGCCGAGCGGCAGGTCTGCGCCGGTGATGAGCGTGCGGGCGGCGAGGTCCGCGAGCGTGGTAGCCAGAGCCCCGCCGAGGATGCACGCCGGGATGAGCGTGCGGTGGCCGGGCCCGAGCAGGAGGCGTGCTGCGTGCGGGACGACGAGGCCGATGAACACGATGATTCCCGAGAAGGCCACACCCGCCGCTACGACCAGGGCGGTCACGCCGATGATGATACGACGCAGCGCGACGACGTTGACGCCGAGGTGGCGGGCCTGGGTCTCACCGAGGCTCAAGATGTCCAGCTGACGGGAAATCAACCACATCGCGGCCACGGCAGGCACGGTCACAATCGCGATGATGAGGACCTGGGTCCAGTCGGCGCTGGCGAAGGAGCCCATCTGCCAGAACACGATGCGATCGCGAGCAGAGGTGGAGGCCACATATGTCAGGAAGGACACGATGCCACCGCAGATAGAGTTGACGGCCACACCGACGAGGATGATACGGGCGATGTCGCGCCCGCCGTGGGCGTTAGCAGCGACGACGGCCGTGGCCAGCGCTCCGCCGAGAAACGCCGCGATGGCGACGGCCCAGCTTCCGGCGGCTCCGCTGAACCATGCGGCGGCACCAGCCCCGGTGCCTCCGAATACTGCCGCGGTGCCCATCACCGTGGCGGCCGCAGCACCTACGGCAGCGCCGGAGGAAACACCGATGAGGCCGGGCTCGGCAAGTGGGTTGCCGAACACAGCCTGCAGGGCAACGCCGGACAGGGCCAGACCCGAGCCGACCAGGGCCGCCAGCGCCAGGCGCGGCAGGCGTACCTGCCACAGCACGGTCTCAATTGGATTCGGGTTTTCGCCGGGCCCACCCGTGAACAACAGGGTGACGGCGGTGCGCAGCGACTGCCCGATGGTCGCGCCGAACTGGCCAATCGAGGCCGACCAGCCGATCGCGAGCAGCAGGGCAACGCCCAGGCCAAGGAAGACCCCAGCCTGGGTCACGCGCGTCTTCGTCGTCTCCTGCACTGCCGCTACTTCTTTCCGTATAGGGCGTCGGCCATTGCGCGCAGGACCTTCGGGGTCTGGCTGCCGAAGGACAGCAGCTGGGAGTCCGGAACGTCGAGGATGGACTTATTCTGCCCGGCCGGGGTCTGCGCCACGCCCGGGATCTCCAGGAGGCCGTCGACTCCACCGACGGACTCGAGCCCTCCCTTCATAACGATGATGGTTTCCGGGGCCGCCGCGATGAGAGCCTCCGGGGTAATCGGGGTAAAGGAGCCGTTGATTCCAACGCCCTCACCCGCATCGACGCCGCCCAGGCGGGTGATCAGCGAGCGCCCACCGGACTCCGGACCGGCAATCATCGCGACGCCGGTGCCGCGGACGTAGAGCACCATCATCTTGCGGCCGTCGGCCTTGGCCTGCGCGTACTTGGTCGCCTCAGCAAGGTCAGCGTCGACGCGTTCTTTGACCTGCCCCGACTGCTCGCTGAGGCCGAGGGCGTCGGTGACATCGTCGATAAGCGAATCGATGGTTTCGGGGGTGCGCTCGGAGTCAACGCGGATCACCTTCACACCGGACTTCTCCAGCGTGTCGAAGACACGGCTCGGGCCGATGGTGCCGTCGGTGATGACCACCTCGGGCTTGAGCTTCATGACGGCTTCGGCGTTGATGGAGTGGCCGCCCGGGGTGAGGTTCGGCAGATCGGCGACGGCCGGGAAGTCAGAGGCCATATCGCGGCCCACCAGGCGGTCTCCCAGTCCGAGGCTGTACACGACGCGGCTGAGCGCGCCCGCACGGTCGAGGGTCAGGATGCGCTGGTAGTCCTTATCCGGCGCCGGCTTGGGGGCTTCCAGCAGAACCTCCGGGTCAGCCGAGGGCAGGTCCGCGCTGACGTGTCCTGCGGCATCGACCTGCGGCGCGCGCTCGACGGTAGTCACCGAGCTGCCCGCGGAACCGCCTTTCTCGCTTGACGACGCTTCCCCATTCCCGGCTGGCGAGCATGCCGCAAGTCCGGCAATGGTGATGGTTGCGAGCGAGAGGACTGCGCGACCGCGGCGGTGCTGCATGTGTCTCCTTCTTTACAAAATCGGGTTCAACAAGCGTTGACGTGCACAAATGCGCACTAAAAGGACTGGTATAGAGAACCTACCAAATTGCCCTAAGTTAGCCTACCCTGTTGCTTCTTAGGCTACACATAAGTACAAAGTTAGCATAAGCTAAATCAGGGATTAACGCGTACTTCGCGAAAGGAATCTCCCCCACATGACAAACACCTCTTACCAGGAACGCTTCAGGCGAATCGGCAGCCTCGGGCGAATTGTGACCGTCCCGGCCGTCATCGCCCTTACTGCTCTGGGCACTCTAACCGCCTGCAGCAATGGAAATGAGAGCACCGCCGGCGAAACCAGCGATTCCAGCTCCGCCACCTCAAGCACGGGCTCCAAGACCCGGGAAGGCAATGCAGCAGGCGCAGATAGCGCGACCGGGGACGAAAACGCGCTGGACACCGGCAAAATCGAGGTCACGGCAGAGCCAGTGGAGAACCTCTCCGAGGGCGACACTATTAATGTCTCCATCACTGGCCTCAACGCTGGCCTCGGCTACTACGCGGCCATCTGCGCCGCCGCTGAATCCGGCGAAGCCACCGTCCCCGACTGCACCGGCGACCGCACGACCACGAACACCCAGCAGTGGATAACCAAAAAGTCCGGCGGCACTGTTCCCATGGGGGAAAACGGCTCGGCGAAGTTCTCAATCAACGCAGTTCCGACCAGCGATAGCGTGGACTGCACAAAGCAAGAATGCGTGCTAAAGCTCTTCGGCGACCACTCCGAGGGTTTTGAAGACGTGGTCGACTTGCCCGTATCCTTCGCGAAATAGCACCTGCACTACTCAAATGAAAGGCAGAATGGTTTCCATGACTACTTCTCACTCTTCCGGTTCTTCCCGTCTCATGCGCCGCGCCGGCATCGTCGCCGTTCCGGCCATTGCTGCGCTCCCGCTGCTCGCGGCCTGCGGCTCCGACAATGCGCAGGAAGCCCAGCAGAGCGCCGCAGAGATGACCTCCTCCGCCTCCTCCAAGGTCGCCGAGGCTGCCGGCGCAGAGGATAAGGACGCTAAGGACAAGGACGCCGAAGACGGCAAGGTCACCATCGACGCCGACCCGGTTAGCGACCTCAAGGACGGCGACACCATCACCGTCACCGTTTCCGGGCTGGATCCGGAGTCCGGCTACTACGCGGGCATCTGCGCCGCCGAGAAGACCCCGGGCAACCCGGTTCCAGACTGCACCGGTGACCGCACCGAGGGCGCACGCTCCCAGCAGTGGATCACCAACAAGCCGGGTGGCGTCACTCCGATCGAGACTGACGGCACCGCCAAGTTCGACCTCGCCGCTGGCGCCACCGGCGAGAAGGTCAACTGCTCCGAGCAGGAGTGCGTGCTGAAGCTCTTCGGCGACCACACCGAGGGCTTCGAGGACGTCGCCGAGGTTCCGGTCACCTTCGCTAAGTAATACGGGCGCTGCACACCATGTGCTGCAAGCTCGGCGTTGTAATTCCTTGGCCTGCGAAACCCCGCGTGCGAATCCGGGCCTCCACGTAGGGTAGGGCTCATGGAGCCCCAGCAGAACCCCACAGCGTCGCCATCGACAGCGCCAGCCGGGCGCCAGCACCGGCGCATCGCGCTGATGCCCGGCGACGGCATCGGCCCGGAAATCACCGCCGCCAGCCGTGGCCTCATCGCGGAGACATTCCCCAACTGGGAATTCGTCGAGGCCGATATCGGCTGGTCACAGTGGTGCTCCCACGGAGCCCCGGTCCCGGAGGCCACCTGGCGTGCCCTCGAAACCTGCGATGCCGGCCTGCTCGCGGCAATCACGTCGAAACCCGCCCGCGAGGCCGAGGCCGAACTCGCCGACCACCTGCGCGGCACCGGCCTGACCTATCGCTCCCCCATCCTGCAGCTGCGCCAGCGCAAGGACCTCTTCGCCAATGTCCGCCCTGTCACCTCACCCACCTCTGCCGCGGACTTCACAATCGTCCGCGAAAACACCGAGGGCCTCTACAGCCACGACTACCTCCTCCCGCCTACCGACGCCCCCGCCGACACCCCTCACCGCCACCTGTGGGCGGACATCGAGGGGGATTCGACGGTCGCTCGCACCGTCGGCAAGCGAGGGGAAGTCGCGGTCTCCCTCCGCGTGACGACGACCTTTGGTTGGCAACGCCTTGCCCGCGCGGCGGCGGAGTTGGCGGTTACGCGGTACGCGGCGAACCCCGACCGCGACACGGTGCTGACTGTGACGGTGGCGGACAAGCCGAACGTTCTGCGCGAGTCGGCGCGGGTGATTCGCGGTGCGGTGGAGGCTGTGGCGGAGGAATTTCCGCAGGTGAAGTTCGAATTTTCCAATGCGGATGTCGCGGCGATGCACATGGTGACTTCCCCGGGGCGCTTCGATGTCATCATTGCGGAGAACTTGATCGGCGACATTCTCAGTGACATCGGCGCCGGGTTGATTGGCGGGTTGGGGCTCGCGGCAGGAGCCAATGTGGGCGACGAGTTCGCGGTGTTCGAGCCCGTGCACGGCTCAGCGCCGGATATTGCCGGGCTCGGCATTGCGAACCCGGCGGCGTACCTGCTCTCGGCGGCGCTATGCGCGGAGCACCTAGGGCACCCGGCGGAGGTCGCTTCGGCGCGGCGGCTCCGGGCGGCTGTATATGCGGCGACGGCTAAGAAGCCAACGCCCGACCTGGGCGGAGATGCCACGACCGCCCAGTTCATCGAGGCCGTGCGGGCGGAGCTGGACGCGGTACAGGCTGGGCTGGGTAGGAGCTGACGCTCTGAGGGGTGCGTCCGGCAAGGTTTTGGCCCGCCCGGAAAGTTTTTGCCAGCTTTTTGTAGGAAGTAACGCGAAAATCTTGCGTACTTCCTACAAAAAGCTGGCAAAAATTACCGAAGGTGCCGTCGCTGCCCTACTGGAACTGGGAAAGGTCGATGCCCTCCAGCGGATCAGACTCACGGACGTCTTCCTCCGGCGGCAGCGGTACCTCGCACAGCACCACTGCCGCGCCGCACGGATCCTGGATCGTGGCGAGCGGGCCGAACTCGGTGGCCTGCGGCGCGACCAGAACCTCGCCGCCGAGCTCCTGCGCCTTGGAAACGGCCGTGTCGATGTTCTCCACGCCGAGGTACGCCAGCCAACCGACGAAGCTCTTGTCCGCAGCGTCGGTCTGAGCAGCAACGGCGCTGGCCACGAGGCCCGCGAAGGGTGCACCGTCCTCCATAGCGACGGCGAAGGTGCCCTGCTCCGTCTTGTTACGCACCGCAATCTCCCAACCGAAGAAATCACGGTAGAAATCACAGACCTTTTCGAAGTTATCCTCCGGGCCTGCGACCAGCTCGAACCACACCGGGGTGCCGGGCTCGCCCGCGGCAATGAAGGCCTGCTCGCCCGGTTGCTCCAGGAGACCAATCAGGCCGCCGGCGGGGTCAGCGACGACGGCCATCGTGGAACCGTCGACAAGCGGAGTGGGCTCTTGGTAGATGGTTGCACCCAGTTCACGGGCCTTTCCCACGGCCCCGGCGGCGGAGTCGACGTGGAAGTTCACACGCCACTGGTTGGTGAAGGTGCTCTCGGCATCTGCAGAATCGGAGGCATCGGAGGACTCGAGCAGAACTGACACGGGCATGCCCGAGAGCATCGCCACGCGACGGCCCTGCGAGGCCTCGCGCGCATCCTCATGAACCGGGGCAGTGTTGCGGTAGGCCCAGCCTAGGACGCCGCGGTAGAAACGCTCGGTCTTGCGGGGCGCGGCAGAAACCAGGTCAACGCGCAGGGGCATGCCAAATTCGGCGGGAAATGCGGGCATGAGTTACAGGTTCCTCCACTTTTCCGGATCAAAGTCATCGTCTGCGGTGGCCTCATCGAAGAAGTCGTCCTCCTCGACCGTGCCAGGAGCGGCAACGCGCGCCGACATCGCGGCGGTGCCGGGCACGCTTACGGTAACGACATCGCCCGGGTGCAAGTGACGGCCGCGGCGGGTGTCCGCCTCGCCGTTGACGCTGACCAGGCCATCCGCAATCAGCTCCTTGGCGAGGCCGCCGGTGTCCACGAGATTTGCCAGCTTGAGGAATTGCCCAAGACGGATGGACTCGTCCTGGATTGCGACATCGATAGGCTCCATGCCCTTTAGTGTGTCATACCGGGTGGAAATGGTCGGGGTTGCGGTGGGCGTTTGCGGTCGGGGTTTCAAGGAGCGTCGGGGTTGGGGGGGTGAGTGGTAGCGCCTCCCGGTCGCCTCCCAGGCGCCGCCTGTCGCCCCGTCACCCCTGTGGCCTCATAGGCCTCACCCCTAACACACCGACTCGCCAGAAGCTCTCCTGAACGGCCGTATTCTCAAATTTGTGACACCGAAATTTCCAAAACTCCTGGTGGTCAAATCTGCTACCTCGAAAAAGTGTCACAAATTTGAGAATAAAGGCGTTTTACTGCCGATCTCTAGCCCTTGAATGCACTCTCACTGAGGTTGCCCCTTCGGCAGCACCCACCAACAGCCGAACAACCCGAAACAGTCCCACCCAAGGAAACCTCTACGCCCATAAATATTCTAAAACTTTGAATAGACCAGTCAGTCCGCCTTAATATGCTTGCCATGTCACAATCACGGTCTACGAAGCGACCCCTTATCGCCAGCGGAGCACCTCCCCGCCCACCGCTGCGCCATATTGTCGCCGCTTCAGTCGCCGTGAGTTTACCGCTGATGACTCTCGCCCTGCTCTCCAGAACCGTCTCCGACCTGCTGTTCCTTCCGCCTATAGGTGCCGCCATGGCGCTTATCGTCGGCGCCCCGAATCTGCCTTTGGCGCAACCACGCAATGTAGTCATTGGCCACCTCATCGGCTGCTTGACCGGAGTCGCCATCCTGCATCTCCTCGGCTCGACCATCATCGCAGCGGCGACCGCTGCCGGTGTCGCCTTCGCTCTCATGCTTCTTGCACGCGCGGCTCACTCCCCGGCCACCGCCACCGCGATGGTCACGGTACTCATGCCACACGGCCCCGGAATCGCCAACGACTTCCGCTTCATCGGCTTCGTCTTCGCATCCTCAATCATGATTGTCGTGCTGGGCATCCTCGCCAACCAACTCCGCGGCCTCCAATACCCCGAGTATTGGTGGTAAAACGCCCTGACTCTCACTTTGTGTGGTCTTTTTCCGCTTTCCGACGCCCACGAACTGGGCTTTTACAGATCACGAACCATACAAAGCGAGAATGAATGCCTGGAGGGAAACATCAGACTATTGGTCGCCATACTTTAGCGAATGGCGTCCCTGGCAGGGGTCTACCCCCAGCCCAGGATTTAGCGAAGCAGCGTCCTCACCCAGATCTACCCCAGCCTGGAACGAGTCTTTGCTGGCAGCACCCTAACCCGTACCCTAATCCTGGACATGCTGATCCACTACAAGGGACCCCAGGGATTAAAGCGGGCCGGATACCAACGAGTGCTCAACTGGATGATCAAACACACACGCAAAAACCCCACCCCGCTGGTAGACGAGATTTGTGCAGCACTGAAAGCGCAAACAGTTATTGTGCCTGGAAGCGATGCCGCCGAACTCGTCATTCCCCAGTTAGCTGCAAACATCAAGGCGTTAAAACAGCAGCGCGGCACCATTGCTGAAGCACGTCGAGGGGATGTTTGATGATTTTCCCTCTTTGCGAGGTCTTGGATCGACTATGCCTGGAGTCGGCCATCTTGACCGCAACAGATCCTCCTTGCGATCGGTGACGGCTTACGACTTCCATAGCGCCGGCCACCTAGCCGCTTACGCGGGCATCGCACCAGTGACACGACGATCAGGGTCATCAATCAGAGGCGAACTCCCCGCGCGATCAGGCAATAAGCGGCTGAAAAACAAGGAGTTCTTCCGCAAGATCCCACCACACCCAGTCGCTGCTTAACGTCTAAAAAGACAAAACCGATCAGCACATCGCTGGCCGGGTTCCAGGCGTGCCTTAAAGCCACCCCCGCGACCGTACCCATCGACATCGCGCAAACACTTGACAAAAACATAAGGACACCCCCTTCCCTGGTAGAACCCCTACCAGGGAAGTTCAGGTTTTGATTTTCGAAGCCCGTCTCTAGAAGTAGTCGACCGCCATTGGTGCCACGAATTCCATCCACTATCAATCAATGCCACGTTCAATGAATTCAAGCCGAAGTTAGCTGTAATGTATCTGAGGCTTGCCCGCGATGGATGTCCGTCCAACTGAAGGTTTCGAGCACAAAATCAGCGATAAATCGCCAGCACCCTGAGCACTGCCGCGGGACCTTCGATTTCAGACTCCTCATTCAGTGGCTGTTCGTACGATTGTTCTTTTTCCATACGGCGTCTCGCTTTACGGTTCAACAAGTTCATCCCTGGGACATTGAGCAACGGATAGCGTTGACCCACCGGAAATTTTTTCTCAACCTTCCCAAGAACAAAGGCTTCACACTCAATGTCATTCAAATCTAGTTTCAAAAACTTTGGATCGAGTTTGAAGAGATAAGTCTGCAGCCCCTCGTCTACCTCCCCCATACAAACTATGGATTTTCCTGAGAGGTTACTTATCATCCTGATTTGGTCAATCGTCTCTTGATTAACTGAATTGTCATGCCCTGGAAACATCCTGAGCATTTCTCCTATATCGGCTATCTCATCAGGCTGCGCGATGACTTTTCCAAGCATCGGAATGGATATCTCGCAATCGACCTCAATAAAGCTTCGTGGCACGACTTCACTGAAACCAAGCGGATGCTCCAAATCCACAATGGTCGCATCCAAGTGAGAGAAAAGGTGATTGAATTTAGATTCCGGAGTCATGGCACGCTGAAAGGAACTCTGACTAGTTGAGTCTGCATCAATGTTTCCCGTAACAGAACCTAAGCCGAGTTTTCCACCTTTAGATTTGGAATTCGAAGTCGTTACGTCCTCACTTTCGATTAACCCAGAATCAATCTGGCTTACAAACTGATCGACCAACGATTCGTCCAAATACAAAAACTCTCGAAGCATCCCTTACCCCTCATCCCTCACTGCATACCTTGGCGCAAACTTCTCCATCTGCTCATACACGCGCAGCGTCGCTTCCTTTTGGCGGTCCGGTGGGTACTTGTACTTGCGCAGCAGCAGCTTGATCGTCCGGCGCAGCTTAGCCTTGACGTCATCGCGCACGGTCCAGTCAATGCGAGTGTCACGTCGCATAGTTGCAACTAGCTGGCGTGCAATCTCCGCCAAAACATCGTCACCCAATACATCCACTGCGGACTCGTTCTGGGAAATCACGTCGAAGAATGTCAACTCATCGTTAGACAGGGCTGGCGTGAACTTCTCACCACGCTTGGATTCTTCAACAACTTCCTTCGACAGCTTCACCAACTCAGCGATCACCTCTGCGGCCGTCAACTGCTGGTTCGTGTAGCGCGTCATCACGTCACGGATGCGCTCAGAGAAGAGCCTGCTGCGCACCTCGTTGTTGCCGGTGGCATCGCGGATTCCTTGCTGCAGTTTGGTTCGCAGGGCCTCAATCGCCAACTCAATATTGGACTTGAGGTTCTTTTCGTCGACCCCCTGGGCCGCGATCTCTTGTAGGTTCGGCACATCCTGCCCAATCTCTGCGTAGATGTCGATCACCGACTTGCTCTCCGCAGAGTCAACAACAAGCTGTCCCAGCACGCGCCGCGCGGTATCCGAGATAGGTTCGCCACGGCTCGCGCGATCCGAAGCATCCATCTTGATTAGCCATTGACGGACCTCGAGGTAGAAGCGCACATCATCGCGAATATCCGCCGCTCCATCGGCGGTCACGGCAATCGCCCAGGCGCGTGCCAACGCACCAGCTAACTGTCGGAAGCGTTTCGCCAATGGGCGTACCATTGGGTCTTCTGGGTCTACGTTTCCTTCGGTCCGCGGCGAACGCAGGTATCCCACCGCAGTTGCAATCGCACCGTGCACGTCGCCAGCAGCGAGCTTCTCTCTCCAGTCTGCCTGCACCAATGCATCAATCTGCGTCAAAAATCCCTTGGCAATTTCGAGCGTCTCATCGGCATGCTGGCCGATGACCTTCTTGCCTTGCTTCTCCGCATCGACAGTGAATTCGGCAAGTGCTGCACGAAGGTTATCGGTAAGCGGCGCATAAGCGATGAGCAGGCCATCTTCTTTACCGCGGAAGGTGCGGTTGACGCGCGCGAGGGTCTGCATCAGCAGCGCACCACGCAGCGGACGGTCAATGAACAGAGTGTGCAGCGGAGGCGCATCGAAGCCGGTGAGCATCATGTCCTTGACGATGATGATTTCCAGCTCATCATTCGGATTCTTCATCCGCTCTTTGACAGCCTTAATTGCGCTTGGCCGGCGCATGTGCTTCTTAATCTCCGGAGGATCGGAGGGGTTCGCGGAGTAGACGACCTTGATCTTGCCCTTGTCGTCAGCATCGTTGTGCCAATCCGGTCGGCGCTCGATGATTTTCTCGTAGATTCGTGCCGCAATGCTGCGCGTTGATGTCACCACCATTGCTTTTCCTGGGCATCCGATGAAGTCTTGCATCACTTCGCGGCGGTCGTCCCAGCGCATCAGCAGATCGTCGACCAGGGTGTCCAGGCGATCGTCCGTGCCGTACATCGCTTCCAATGCCGCCGTGGTGCGCTGAATCCGGACGCGCTCGGATTCGCTGAGACCTTCCATGGCTTCTTCCGCGGTGGCATCGATGTACTCGTCGGTAATTCCCTTAACTCGCGCCAGCGGAATGAGGCGAGGCTCGAAGTAGACGGGTACGGTGGCGCCATCGTCGACGGCACGCTGCAGATCGTAGGTATCAATCTCGTCACCGAAGACCTTGCGGGTGTCGCGGTCCCCTTCCGCAATCGGCGTACCGGTGAAGGCAATCATTGTTGCGTGCGGCAGTGCCGAGCGCAGGTGCGCGGCGTAACCGTCGGCGTTGATATCACCGAAACCGTAGTGAGATCGGTGCGCCTCATCCGCAATCACGATGATGTTGCGTCGCTCGGATAGAACAGGATGCGACTTGTGCGCATCGCGCTCTTCCTTGGTAAGCCCGAACTTCTGCAGCGTGGTGAAGAAGATGCCTCCCGATGTCCGCGTCGCCAACGCCGCACGAAGCTCCTCCCGAGACTCCACCTGCTGTGGTTTCTCGGGCAACAGCGTACTGGACAGGAAGGTGCTGTAGAGCTGACCATCGAGCTCGGTGCGGTCGTTGATGACCACAATCGTCGGGCTCTCTAGTTCGGAGCGGCGCATCACTGCGGCGGTGTAGATCTCCATTTCCATGGATTTGCCGGAGCCCTGCGTGTGCCACACAACGCCCGCGCGGCCGTCCGTGCGCACGGCTTCGATGGTCTTGCCGACGGCTTTGGTCACCGCGAAGTACTGGTGCGGCTTCGCAATGCGCATAACCAAGCCAGTCGATGCGTCATCAAAAGCGGTGAAGTCGCGCTGCAATTGGGTGAAGCGCACAGGGTTGAATACGCCCCAGATGAGGTTTTCCAGGGCAAGCGGCTGCTGACCATTCTCATCCGGCTCGTCCATCTTGATCGGCACACCATCGTCGTCGACATTCCACGGTGCCATGTGGTTATACGGGGTAAAGGGGGTGCCGTATTTTGCGTCGAGTCCGTCGCTAGCCACCACAACGTTGGCGAAGCGGAAGGCCATCGGGAACTCAGCAACATAGGTCTGCAGCTGATTGAATGCCTCCTCCGCCGTGGATTTGCCGGCGGGCTTTTTCAGCTCGAAGAACGCTACCGGCAGACCGTTGAGGTAGCACACGACGTCGAAACGCCGCTCGTATTCGACATTCCGGATTGTGACTTGGTTGACCGCCTTGAAGTCGTTCTTTTTCCAGTCCGCGGAGAGGAAGTAGATTGTTGGGTTCTTTGGCTGTCCGTCGAGGTCATTGTACTGGATTCCCGAGTAGCCATTGACCAAAATCTCGTGGATGCGCAGGTTTTCGGCGATGGGATCCTGCGACTTCGGGGTCAGCAGTTCACCAATCGCTTGCTGCAGGAATTCCTCCGGCACACCCGGATTCAGCGCGCGAACGCTCTCATTGAGAGTTCCGCGGAGGACAATATCCTTCCAGCTTTCCCGCTCCCGAGAGCCCGGCGCGACAGACGCACCGGCCAGCGGCTGCCAGTCGTTCTCGCCGAGCTTGTCCAGGGTTAGCTGCTCCAGCATGTCTTCGCTATACATCGCCGTCTCCTTCCTCTTACTTCCCGACGACTCCTTCAACCGCTTCGTTTGCCTCGGCGACGGAGATCTTGCCATTCATGAGTAGCGGCAATAGCTCATCGCGGGTGCGGGCGAGGACTTGGTTTTCTTGGGTGAGAGCGTTGTTTGATTCGTCCAAAGTCCGGATTAGGTCTCCGACTTTCCTCTGAATCTCTATATCGGGCAGTGGCAATTCCAAACTTCCCAGCAGGTCACGCCGCAACTCAGTTTGTCCAGTGCTACCTTCGGCTAGATCCTCAATCATTGGTTCCCTAGACACCAACAACGCACCGGCGAAATCCGGATCCACCTTGTCAGCAGAGAATCGCACGATGGATACGTGAGAGTCAGCCGTGCAATGCTCAAGGGGATTAGTCCAACGTGCAGCGCGACCAAGGGTCCCCATTCCTGTCGAGTTCACCAAGACGTCCGAAATCTTCAAGATTTTGGACTCGTTCCTAGGAAAATTGGATAGTTGTCGAGCTCCTGTCAAAGAAACACTTTGATCCCGGATGCATTTTTGATTTACGACATAACATCCCTCTTCAGAATATTTCGGTGCAACGCCTCTTACAATCGAGGTGGTTACCTCCCGGAGCGGAACAAAAACGGAGCCCAGAGAAGCTTTCAGCACCTTGTTCTGAATCAGCTCATTTGCCAACTGCAGAACTCTCTGATTCGCTGCGATTTTGTCGTCCAAGGCACCGAGGACCTCGGCTATAGCATCCTGCTGAGATAGCGGAGGCAAAGGAATCTGCAAGGCACTCAACATTCCTTTGGTCAGAGCGGGACGCGACCCTCCAGAAGCCGCCAAAGTAAGCAAATATCGTTTAGTCGATTCCTGCACCAGAAAGTACTGTAACCAGCGACTATTCACTTGTTCAGGCTTCGGACGAATAATCGAGACATGCTGATTAACAACCGCTGGGCACTGTCTATCCCACATAACGACTCTGCCAGTCGAATCACCGGTAATATTCAGCAAAACATCTCCAGGAATAACGCAGTGACTTTTCATTGAAGCAGCATGCTCATCGGAGATATACGCAAGTCCTGACTCCGAAAATTCCAGGTCCAAAATATTCTGAGAACGAATCAGAGCCGTTCCCTCGCTGATGTAAACGGAGGCTCCTCCACGAGGTGTGACGCCTGAACCAATTTTAGAAGTTACTTTTCCAAGCTCTACTGTTTCCCAGCTCACTTCAACCTCCCCAGCTGCTCGCGCACTACCGCATCCAGGCGAGCGGACTCATCCAGCGCAGCGGTCAATTCCTTTGTCAAACGCGCGATCTTCTCGTCGATTGGTTCATCGTCCTCTTCCGCCTCCGGCATCCCCACGTAGCGGCCAGGGGTTAGCGCATAGCCCGCCTCGCGAATCTCCTCAATGGTGGCGGACTTACAGAAACCGGCAACGTCCTCGTACTCTCCCTCGGCCGACTCGCGGCCGCGCCACGTGCGGAAAGTATTGGCGATGCGCTGAATATCTTCGTCGGAGAAAGTCCGCTCCGTACGATCGACCATGTGGCCCAACTGGCGGGCGTCGATAAGCAAAACCTCACCACGGCGGTCAATACTGCCCTTCTGGCCTGCGGACTTGTCCTTATCGAAGAACCAGACACACACTGGAATACCCGTGCCGCGGAAGAGCTGCGCCGGCAGCGCCAGCACGCAGGAGACCACGTCATCTTCCACCATGTTCTTACGAATCTCGCCCTCGCCCGAACTCTGCGAGGTCATGGTGCCATTAGCCATCACCACGCCGGCGGAGCCATGAGCACTCAGCTTGGACACAATGTGCTGCATCCACGCATAGTTCGCATTACGCACCGGCGGCACACCGTACTTCCAGCGCGTATCCTCTTCGTTGCGCACCCAATCCTTGATGTTGAACGGAGGGTTCGCCAGCACATAGTCCATCTGTGTGCCCGCGTGGATATCGCGCGCGAAGGTATCGGCCCAACGCTGGCCTAGGCCCGCCGCGCTAATAGCATGAATGGCGAGGTTCATTTTGGCCATGCGCCAAGTGCGCTCGTTCAGCTCCTGGCCATAAATCGCAATGTTGCTGCGGTCGCGCTTCGTAGCCTCCAGGAACTTCTCCGCCTGCACGAACATGCCGCCCGAACCACAGCAAGGGTCATACACGCGCCCCTCCGCGGGCTCCAAGATTTCCACCAAGGTTCGCACCACGGACTGCGGAGTATAGAACTCTCCGCCCCTCTTGCCCTCAGCTTTCGCGAACTTATCCAGGAAATACTCGTAAACCTCGCCGAGAAGATCGCGAGCCTTCCTCTCCTTGGTGGAGCCGAAATAGGTCGAGCTGAAAAGGTCAACCAGCTCACCCAAACGGCGCTGGTCAATATTCTCCGCACCGTAAATCATCGGAAGCGTACCCGTCAGTGCCTCATTGTCCTGCATCACATGCTGCATTGCGGCATCAATGAGCTTGCCAATCGACTGAGCCTTGCCATCATCGCCCATTCGCCCCTTGGAGTTAGCCGTCAGAAATTCCCACCGAGCCTCAGGATCAACCCAGAAGACATTCTCACTGGTGTAGGAATCAATATCTTCCAGGTCTTCCTGGATTACGTCCTCATCGAAGCCCTGCTCCTCAAGCTCAATGCGGATCTCTTTTTGACGTTCATCAAAAGAGTCCGACACATACTTCAGGAACACCAGGCCCAGCACAACGTCCTTGTACTGCGAGGCATCCATGGAACCGCGCAGCTTATCCGCGGACTTCCAGAGCATGTCCTTAATCTCGCCCGTAGTGGAAGGGACCTTGACCGCTTCCTTCTTCCTTCTTGCCATTACTTCATTTCCTTAATTTTGAGATTTTGCTGTCTGATTGAGCCGTCTAGCTCAGTTGCTGAATCGTCCCCAAACCGCAACTACCCCGGTGCCGCCCGGATGCCGCCGCTGGCCAGCGACGTAGCGAAGTCACGTCGGAAAGCGGAAAGGCTCTCGAGCTGCTCAAGCAACTCTGCTTTTCGTGCATCCACCTCGCGCATCACTGCCTCGAAGACTTCCGCATCCCGCCGCCCGATAACTGGCACCTGCCACGACTTCTTGTCCTTGGTCTGCGCATGGCTCAGCTGCTCCGCCAACAAATGTGGTGACGCGACCTCGTCGAGAGGGGTCTTGCTCCGAGCCCTGGTCTTCATACAACGCAGAATCTGCGCGGGTGCCTCAACCAGCGAGCCACCTTTCGCATCGACAATCGCAACGGGTTTGTTGAGGAAAATCCACACCACGTCACCGGGCTCGGTCAGGGTCGAGCGCGGCAACTTCACGCTGATATCGACAATGTCCGCTTTCCGCGTGCCTAATGGGGAGATTCCGCTCAGCTCACTTCGGCCGATGATGGGGATGGTTCCATCCGAGTTTCTGGAATCCAGATCCTGCAGCTTCGACCCCTTGATGACCTTCACCAACGGTGCCGGCTGCTTGGTCGCCTCGGCCCAGCTAAGGAGCTTTCTGCGGTGAATCTCGTAGGGGTTGCCCGCTTGCTGGAGATTCGGCACCCGTGACAAGTCGACGCCCACCGCTTCGGCCTGGATTCGCAGCTCGGCAATTGTTGCGATTTCCTCCTCTGCAGTCACCCGTTCACGGATTGGACGCAGCGAATTTCGCAAGCGTAGGTTCTCATCGGTGAGCACCAGCGAGTTATAAAACGCATGCTGGCGAGGAGAAACCTCGTCATTGACTGCGGCCAAGACATCCATCACGAACTGGCGGGGATAACTACCGCTGAAATCGAAGGAGGCATAATCTGCCAAGATGACGAGATCAGAATCGAACTTCTCTGGATCTCGCGTACGCAGAATCCATAGCGCAAGCTGGCGCTGTCCAAGATTCTTCGCCCATCCGTGCGGAAGTAGCGCTGCGTACCGCAGGGAGGAATGCAGATTATTCTTCGAACCCCACAGGAAGTTCCTGCGCTCCAGGTTTACTGCCGCGTTGTTGGATTCAATGAGGAGCTCAGCTGGAGCAAGAACCACAACGCAGCCACGCGAATCGAGTCCGGATTGCACGTACCCAATCTGGTCGAAGAGCGCGTGGGCATCCTCCTGCTTGGCACTTGCCCACTGAAAGAATGCGACCGCCGACGGATCCCATTCATCAGTCGCTTCCACAACTTCGATTCCACGCGCCAGGCTCAGACAGAGCTCCGGGGTGAAATCGTCGTGCTCAAAGCCAAGGCTTAGTGCCGATTCTTGAGATTCTGCCGCACGCTGCGCCCACGCACTGCCACCTGGACCAAAAGCGAGAACTTCTCGTGTCTCCTTATCGCGGTGCAGTTCCTTGACGAGCTCCGAGCCAATGGTGGAAAGTAGCGCCTCCACGTTCTCGATGAGGCCTTCCGACGTTCGCAAACGACGACGCTGGGCAATCTCGGCAAGTACGTTGGTCGCCGAAAAAGCCGCTTCAGCCAGAGTATTTGCAGTGGTCACCGCCAGCTCTAGGTCGCCTTCCAAAACATCAGATGGCACCAGCGGCTCCGAGAACAGTTCATCGCGAACGGTCTCCGGAGTCACGTCCTCACCGCTACGGGCATGTGCAACAAGTGCCGCCCATACTTGAGGATCCTCGACAGCTTCGCTGAACAAGTCGCTGTAGAAAGGAGCATCCTCAACAGCATCGGAGTTGTTTCCGTGCTCAGTCTCAACCAGCCACTTCGCTACCTCGATGGCGTCGAAACGCATGGCCGCACCGCCAGCGCCTGCGTCTCTTCCAGCTTCTTCCAGAGGACTCGGGAATGGGGTCAAGGAGCCGACTGGGTAACGGCGACGCCACTGCGTCACGGCGGGGCGCTCAACGTCTGCCAAATTGGCAATACCCTGCATGGAAATCTCCAGCATAGGCATCTCGTTTCACCTCACTCTCGAACTCGAAACTATAGGTTTCATGCTGCCAGTGAACTTTGTTTTTGTGTTCGAGACCGAGAATAACCGAATCGCAGAACTATATTTTCTATAGTGCTGTTAAGGGCCCTTAACGCCCCCAATGTTTGAATACTTTTTGGACCACAAGTATAAGATCGCGATCTCACTTAAGTGATCAAGCACCTAACCGGGTGTAATAGCAAGGACACAGAAGTAGCCTTGACATGCAGTTTTCACGAAAATTGACTGCCGGGACATGACCCTAGTGACACACAATGATTTAAGTGTTAGCATTCAGTCAACGCCGCCTGTTACGACAGGTTGGAAGACACCCTCAGAACCCCAGCCGGACGACTGGATCTGGGGGTTGTCGCTTTTTACACGAAGTTTTAGAGGGATTCCGGGGTCTTCTTCTGCAGCACAATGCTTTCCGCCAGCAGATCCCAACACTCACGCTGCCCCTTGTGTCGTAGATTTAGCGCGCCGAGAACTGCATCAGGAATCCACAAGAGAGGTTCATCCCCGCCACGTTCGTGCTCGATTCGGATGCTAGGAACAACCCCCTTCTGCTGCAACGCAACAATATGCGCCCGATCCTGCGCATCCTGCTTTTTAGATCGACCTTCCATGACTACTCTGCAGATACCCATCTCTTCTAGCTCAAAGTAGATCTGCTCCAGGCACTTACGGCGGAATCGCTCCTCCTGTCCCGACTCGTCGCCATAGTGGGACACAATTGCGTTCATATTGCCGATTTCGCCTATTTGCCTAGCGATGGCCAACTTCCGCTTAATATTCTCATCGGTCCAGTGCAACTTCTTCTGCCCCGGCAGCAGTAGCGACTCCAAATCTGCACGAATACCGCTAATTCGCTCAACCTCCACCAATGCCGCGCAGACCATGTACACCTTCTGCCCTTGCGGCCTGAATGCTCGCGACTCATCAATGAAGGCAACGAACGAACTTTCCATGCCATCATCTTAACCAGCCGTTCGGATTAAATAACGCAGTTAACCAGTGCTGTATCTTGCACGATGCGACCGTCCCCGCCAGCCGTCCAATCGCCACACAAGCCACCTCCCACCCCCCACTCCGCTAGGTGTAGCCAAAAGTCTCTTCGGCGCCTTTGCCCTGGCCTTGCCACCGCGCGCAATGGGACAATTACGCCCATGGCAAATCCGTGGATTAACAACACTGCAACCCAGAAAATCGTTATCGTCGGCGCGGGAGGTTTCGGCCGGGAAGTCGCAAGTCATATCCGCGACATCAACACCTACGCCGTCGACCACGGGCTGCCAGAGCAGTGGGAAATCCTCGGTTTCATCGACGACGGCGAACCCGACCTGGAGCTTTGCCGCCGCTTCGGGCTAGATCATCTGGGCGGCTCCGATGCCTTCGCTTCTCTGCCCGAGGGCACCTCGTATGTCATCGCCATCGGCAATGGCGCGGTGCGTCGCCTCATCGCCGAGCGTGCCGACGCGGCCGGCCTCTCCGCCGCCACCCTCGTCCACCCGGACACCACCATCGGCATGTTAGTCACTCTCGGAGAAGGCACGGTCGTCTGCCCCGGTGCGCGGATTACGTGCCACATTGAGCTCGGTGCTCACTGCCAAGTTCACGTAAACGTGGAAGTCGGGCACGACGCTGTGGCACATGATTTCGTCAGCATTTTCCCGCTGGCCGCGATCTCTGGATTCGTCACGCTCGGCGAGGCCACCACTATCGGCGCGAATTCGGTCATCAACCCAGGCGTCACCGTCGGGGAGGGCGCGTACGTGGCCTCCGGAGCGGCAGTAAATAAGGACGCGGAGCCGTACACCCTCGTCGCGGGTGTTCCCGCAAAGCCGAAGAAGTCCCTGCGCTAGCCGGTAAATTCGCTCATGGTCGCCTGGCCCTCGGCGTTGATTCCCTCCCGCTTCAGTACCACGAGCACGGTATCGAGGAGAATCTTGGCGTCGGCAAGCAGGGACCAGCTGTCCACGTAGCGGACGTCGAGCTCGAAGCGCTCCTCCCACGACAGGCCGTTGCGGCCCGATACCTGCGCCAACCCGGTGATGCCAGGACGAACCTCGTGGCGACGCGCCTGCCGAGGCGTGTAGCGATCGAGGTAGGCCATGAGCAGCGGGCGCGGACCGACCAGGCTCATATCGCCGCGCAGGACGTTAATTAGTTCGGGCAGCTCATCGAGACTTGTCGAGCGCAAGAAGGCGCCGACCCGAGTGAGGCGGGAGGCGTCGTCGGTAAGCCCGCGGGCGGGGTCGACCGGGAGCATGGTGCGGAATTTCAGCATGTCGAAGGGCTGTCCGCCCAGGCCGGGGCGCTGTTGGCGGAAGAGGATGGGTGAGCCCATCGATAGGCGCACCGCAAGCGCCGTCGCGCCGAGCACTGGCGATAGAGCGACGAGTCCCGCCGTCGCCGCGGCGATGTCCACGCCTCGTTTGATGGCGCGTTGCGCGCGCAGGCCTTTCGACATTGTCATCTCCCCTGTGTTTCATGTGATTTGTGGTCGGGTTGTCGGGTGGTTACTCGCCGGAGAGGGCACGCAGCCATTTCTCCGCCCGCTCGTCGAGCTTCGCTTTCCGACGTGCCTTGCTTCCCAACGCAATTGCCGCAACGGTGCCGACCGCGGCTCCTGCTGCAATGGCGATACCGGCACCTTCGAGGGACTTCTGCGGTGCGGGGCGTGGTGCGGAAGTGAATTCCGGTTCCTGAGTGGGCTCGGGTGCGGGCTCGGGTTCCGATGCAGGCTCCGGCTGCGCGACGGGCTCGGGATCGTTGGCCTCGTTGGACTCACCAATCTCGTCGGCCTCGTCCGACTCAGTGATTGGTTCTGCGTCCTCGGTATCCTCGATGCTGGTCGCTTCGTTAGACTCAACGACTTCTTGGCTCCGGACCTTCTTCCACAGGAACATCACGAGCGCAACAAGGCCCACGGTGGCAAACTCCATTGCGACTCGTGGAATTGAACGAGCCCAGTAGATGTGGAGTCCTCCCCAAACCAGGTCGCTAAGTCCAGCAGCAAATGTCACTGCACAAATAAAGAGAGCAGCTGCCCACCATTTTTCAGCCATTTTATTGACACCCTTGGCCAGGCCCCTATTCAACGCAGCAAATAGTGCACCCGTTACGAGGCTTCCGAGAATGACACCCGTAACGCCCCACATCCAGTACCATTCACCGGTTGCATTTGCTGCAACAGAAAACCATTCATAGCCGGGCTTGGCTTTCTCCGGCATCCAATACTTCACTAACTCATAGCCAATAGCGCGAGGCAATTCCCAATCCGAAGGCGCAATGTCTTCGAAAATGGTTAGTAGGTTTGCCCCACCTTGGAAATCGAAACGTGATTGCTCATGTAAATCGATGAGATTCGCAAAGGTGACAAATGGATCAGTCAGCGATTCTAATCCTGTACGGTTTGCAGAATTCCCGGCATGAATCTGTTCTTGATGCGCCTTTCGAAGCTCGGAAAAGACCATAAGTGCTACTGGTCCAGCGAGAATCGATAGCAACTTCACCCACAGCCCGCGGACGCGAACTGAAAACATAATCAGAAGTCCCAGACCCAAGGCAGCGATTCGAAGGCGTCCCTGTCCGCTGTGAATCTGAAAGATATAGATTGCCGACAACACGGCCACAATCGGGAGAGACAACCAGAGAAACCACACGGAACGATGCCACCAAGCGCCGAAGGCCATAAGCAGAATTCCCACTACCGCAAGGCTCTCAACAACGATGCTTGGTAGAGACCCGGAGCCGTGAATCAAATAAGCACCGGCAAATTGTGCCAATCCGAGTACCGCAAAAACAAGCGCCCCTGGCACGACTGCCCGGCCCGGGCTGAGAATCCCGAAATTCCAGGAAAACAACGCACTTACCACTGTGAAAAAGAGAGTAAGGACGATTGCCGAAGAGAGCGCGACGGTAGTTATCCGCGCGTCGTCCCATGCCACATAAGCAGGAAACGCTGCAGTCAACAATGTTACGAGCGAAAAAACGCCCAGCGGCGTAATTGCCTTCGCACCATGGCCGACAAAAACTCGTAGGCAGAAGACTGCGAGTGCTACGGTACCAGCCTGAGCACTAAATAGAGGCGTGACCCAAAGCCCAGAAATCCACACAAACAGGACAACTACGCACCAAAAGACCATTTCCCATCGCGATAATCGTGAGATAGCAATAGAAAATCTGTCGACGGCCTGTTTCATCCCAGTACTTCCCTCAAAACGCTTATCACCCGCGCCACATCATTGTCATCCAGTGCGGGTCCACTAGGCAGAGTAATGCCTCGGGAAAAGAGATTCTCGGCAGTGCCATTGACCACCGCGCGGGAACCTTCGTATAGCGGCTGTAGGTGCATCGGCTTCCACAGGTGGCGCGCCTCAATGTTGGCCTTGCCCAGCGCCTCTATGACGATGTCCGGCGTCAAGACCCCCTCATCGACAACCTTTTGTGGCAACACAATCGATGTCAGCCAGCAGTTCTCCGTGAAGCGTTCGTCGCTGTCGGAGAGCAGGCGCGTTCCTTTGCCCGGGGCATCGTCGGGAAGCGAAGCGAGCAACTCTATGTAGGCATCGCGGATCTCGCGACGGCGGGCGATCATGGTGTCGAGGCGGTCGTGCTGCGCGCGCCCGAGTGCCGCCAGCAGATTGGATAGGCGGTAGTTGTAACCGATATCGGTGTGCTCGTACCAGGCGACGGGCTGTCGGGCCTGCGTGGACAGGTAGCGGGCCTGACCAATCAGGCGGGTGTCGTCGGACAGCAGCATCCCGCCGCCGGATGTGGTCATAATCTTGTTTCCGTTGAAGGACAGGGCGGCGGCGCGGCCGAAGCTACCAGCGGGTTTGCCGTCGACCGAGGCGCCCAGAGCTTCGGCGGCGTCCTCGACGATGGCGACACCGAGCTCGGCCAAGCGCGGGGCGAAGGCCGGGTAGTCGGCGCAGCGGCCGAACAGGTCCACCACCACGACGACCGGCACGCTACGCCCCTCCGCCAGCAGCTCCTCAACAGTGCTGACCAGCAGCTGCGGGTCGATGTTGCCGTCCTCGGTGGAATCGATAAACACAGGCGTCGCGCCGACGTAGGAGATCGCATTCGTGGTCGCGGCGAAAGTCATTGAGGATACCGGCACGAAATCTCCGCGGCCGACTCCCAGCGCCAGAAGCGCCAAGTGCAGTCCCGCGGTGCCAGAGGATAGCGCCAGCCCGTGGGCTACGCCGCAGCGCTCGGCAATCTCGGACTCGAAGGCATCGACCTCCGGTCCGAGGGGTGCCACCCAACCCGAGTGCAGGGCGCGGACGACAGCCTCCTCCTCGGCCTTCGTAACGGTCGCCAGAGACAGGAAAATACGCTTCTGATCAGCGCTTGTTGGAGTGGAGTCCTGAGCGGCAGTGCTAGGTGCAACGGTAGATGAGGTCATTAGTTCTGTTCCTTCCGAATGCCGCTAACGGCACTATTGAGCACGTCCATGAGCTGGGAGTACAGGCTGTCGCGGGCAAAACGCTTCTCGCCCAGCGCCCGATTGCGCTGGCCCGCGGCGCGCAGCGCATCGCGGTCGGCGACAATCTCGGCGAACTTGCGGGCCGCGGCCGGGATATCGCGCGGCAGGCGCCAACCCGAGTCGTGCTCGGTGGCCGCCTCCTCCAGCCATCCGCCATGGTTGAACACAACCGGACGGGAGGCGGCCATAGCGTCGAATACCTTGTTCAGGGAGTTGCCCTCCAGGCAGGGGTCGTCTCGCAGCGGGGATAGCGCCACGTCAGCGGCCGAAACATACTTCGCCACCGCCTCCTTAGGCTGCCGCCCGAGGAACATCGCATCCGCGTCCAGCCCCGCATCCAGGGCCCGCCGGTGCAGGGCCTCCGAGTCGCTGCCCTGGCCAATCAGGACGAAACGCACGCCCTCGACACCGTCGCGGCGCAGCTGCTCTGCCAGGTCGACGATCCATTCCAGCTGGTAGGACATACCGAACCCGCCGGCGTACACGGCGACAACGTCATCGCCCCAGCCCTGCTCGGCGCGGAAGGCGGCGCGCTGGTCGGCGGGCACGTCGAAACGCTCAAAGTCCGACGCATTCGGAATCACGGTCACGTCCTTGCCCGGTGCGACTGCAGCGACTCCCTGCCCCATCGATGGCGACAGCGCCACCACCTGCGAGGACGCCGCGTAGAATGCCTTCTCCAGCGTCTTCGCCAGGAATATCGCCACCGGGTTGTTGAGATATCCCAGCTTGATGGGCACCTCCGGCCACAGGTCACGGATCTCGGACACCAGCGGCGCCCGGCGCACGAACTTAGCCACGATGCCCGGCACCGCCACGGTCAGCGGGGTGGACGAGGCGAAAACGACGTCGGCAGGCACCCGCGCGGCGACCACCGAGGCCCGCACCAGGAAGCTCACGAAGCTGCCGATGCGCTCCCGCGTCGACATCTCATTGCGATACGGAATAGCCAGGCGGCGGACGTGAATGCCGTCGACGACGCGATCCATCGGCGCCTGGCCGCCACAGATCATGGTCACGTGATGGCCGTCGGCCGCCATCCGCCTCGCGAACTCGTAGGGACGCGACCCACCCGGCTCGCCCGGCAGCACAAAGTGCTGGTGAATGTAGGTGATACGCATTGACTTTCGCATAATCTAACTACGCCCCTTCGACGCTGGTAGAAGTATCTTTTTCGCTGCCGCCATCGCTGCCACTGACACCGCCGCTATCCCCGCCTCGCGACGCACCACGCAGCAGCACGCCTGCCGCAACCAGCCCCGCCAGCAGGTACACGACAGCGCTGGCCCAGGCGGCGCCGAGGGCGTCGGCAAGCAGAATTCCGATCGGGTAGCAGACCACAGCGATGACCACTGCAGCTAGCTCCACCACGCCAATCCGGCGCGGGTTTGCGCTGCCGAGGATCTCGCCGCATAGGTGCCGGTAGCAGCCCAGGAGAACTGCCGCGACCGCCAGCGGCGCCACCAACTCACGCGCGGGCGCGAACTCCGACCCAAACACCGGCACGATCAGCACGTAGAGCACCGCGCCGCCGATGCCTCCGAGCAGCGCGTAGGCGGCCGCAATCACTGCGAGCCTCTTCCCCACGCTTGCCGACGACACCTGCGTACGGCCCTGCCCACTCGTTTCACTGGTTCGCTGATCGGCGACCGACTGCGCGACCCAGTACAGCGGCTCCGTGGCAGTGGCCACGACGATGTACAGGCCGAGCGAAGCCGGCGACGCCAGTGCC
This sequence comes from Corynebacterium lactis RW2-5, assembly GCF_001274895.1. Classification (NCBI taxonomy): domain Bacteria; kingdom Bacillati; phylum Actinomycetota; class Actinomycetes; order Mycobacteriales; family Corynebacteriaceae; genus Corynebacterium; species Corynebacterium lactis. The sequence continues at coordinate 86,944 of NZ_CP006841.1, read as the reverse complement.
GGCAGCAGGACGCGATCGAGGCGGGTGGCCGCCAGCGTGCCCAACCCCGATGCAATGAACGGGGCGTTCGTGCGCGCAGTCTCGATAACACCACCGGCCCGCGCATCCGTGAGCGCCCGCGCTTTAGCGAGAGCCCACGCCGCAAGCGGCAGCGCCGGGAAGATATAGGCGGCGGCCCAGGCTCTCCAGTCGGACACTCCGAGGAAGTACAGCGCCAGGCTAATCAGCAGCACGGAGCCCTGGAAGGCGGCGAAGAAAGCGACGAAGAAAGCAATCCTGCCGCGACTGATCGCGACCGCTCGGACGATGGCGAAGGACACAGTAACCAGCGCGACCACGCCGGTCAGCGCGAGCCACGGGCCGTAGACGAGCCCCGCCACCAGCGCGGCCAAGGCGGCGACCAGCACCATCGCTGATACGGAAGGGACCAGACCGTGGGCGCGGTCATCGCGGCGCAGCAACAGCCGGTCTGCGCCGAATCCGACGAAAGGAGCCACCACATAGGCGAACTGGAGGACCGTCGCGACCTCTCCTCGACCGGAAGGCCCCAGCACTCGCGCGGATAGGATACTTACCACGAAAGCGACGACCGCGGCCAGCGCCGAGGCCGCCGAAATCGTCGCAACTGTGCGGATACGTCGCCCTACCTGCGAAGAAGCGGGCGATGCGGGTGCTGCCACTAGCTCTGCTCTCCGACCGCTGCCGACATCACAGCGTGGGTCTGCTCCGAGCCGCCGTGCTCCGCGAGCCAACGTCGCGCACCCTGGTGGTCGTGCGTGTAGAAATCAATCGACGGGTCGAGCGGCTCCGCCTCGACGCGGACCTCGGTAATCAGCGGGTGTCGGTCTCCGACGGCTGCCTCCTCGCGATCGTCGACCAGGTCCTCGGAGATTTTCTCGCCCTCGCGAAGACCGGTGTAGACGATGTCCACGTCGGCGTCGTGAAGCTTAATCAGGTTGCGGGCAAGGTCGGCGATGCGCACCGGCTTTCCCATCTCTAGCACCAGCGTCTCGCCGGACTCCGCGACGACCGTGGCCTGCAGCACCAGCTGGGAGGCCTCGGGGATGGTCATGAAGTAGCGCTCGACCTCCGGGTGCGTCACCGTCACCGGGCCGCCCTCCTCGATCTGGCGCTGGAAGGTGGTAATTACCGAGCCGCGGGAGCCAAACACGTTTCCAAAGCGCACCGACGCCCAGACGCCGGAGTGCTCGTTGCCCATATGCGCGGTCAGGCGCTCCGCGGCGCGCTTCGACTCGCCCAGAATCGACGCCGGATTTGCCGCCTTATCAGTGGAAATATTGATGAAGGTGCAGACATTTGCCCTTGCTGCAGCATTCAGGACATTCTGCGTGCCGACGACGTTGGTCTGGACCGCCTCGGCCGGGTAGCTCTCCAGAAGGGGCAGGTGCTTCAGGGCCGCAGCGTGATACACAATATCCGGCTGGCGCTCGGCGAAAATCTGGTTCAGAGTCTCCGCGTCACGGATATCGGCCAGGACGGTGTCGGAGCCGTCGAGAAGCGCTGTGCCGGTGAGCGAGAGCTGGGTGGCGTGCAGGCCGCCCTCATCGCGATCGAGCATGATCAGCTCGGAGGGGCCGAAGCGGTGGACCTGGCGGCAAATCTCGGAGCCAATGGAGCCACCTGCGCCGGTAACCAGCACCTTCTTGCCTCGGATGAAGGAGGAGACCTTCGTCTCGTCCAGGTTCAGCGGCTGGCGGCCAATCAGATCGGCAATGTTGATTTCGCGAACCTGGGAAGTCGTGCGGGCACCGCGATGGCGGGAGTACTCCTCCACCGGCGGCAGCACCAGCAGACGCAGCTGCGATTCCTCGCAGATGTGGTTGAGCACGTTGATATACTCGGTCGACAGCGCCTCATCAGTGGCAATGATGACGGATTCGGCGCGGGTACGCGAAGCCACATCCTCGAGCTGCTCAATTCCGCGTACGACACGCAGACCGTGGAAGCGGTGGACAGACCCCTGCTCCGGATCAACGACCGCGACAACCTGGAATCGATTATCACGAGAGGTTCCGGCATCGGTCAGGCTGTTGATGAAGTACTTAGCACGCCGACCGGCACCCAGAATTACCAATCGCTCGCAGCGGTGTTTTGACCTGAAGTTGGTCGCGATCCAGCGTGCGACCGTGCGGGCCAGAATCCCGAACAGGGTCGCGCAGATACCTGCGGCGAGCGGAATGAACCATTCAATCGGCGGATTCGTTACCAGGATGATGGTCAACGCCGAAGCCGTCACGGATGCGGCCATGTTGAGGATGAACAGGACGATATCCTCCGTGCGGCTGCCCGGCCAGACACGCTGCGGGGAGGAGTACTCACCGAGTGAGATGCCCAACAGCACCATAACCAGTATCGCCAAGCCGATAATAATGTAATTCGTGCTCGAAATGTTGGACAGCGCCACCATATCATCATTGATAAGGCCCACCATTGCTGCCAGAGCAATTAGCCACGCCAGTACGTCAAGCGCAACCCACTGCGCCTGCTTCCATTCTCCAACTTTCATAATGGTGCCCCTGGTGTTGTGTTAACAGCACTGCATGTTCTTCCGCTGCGCTGGCGTACATACTTTTGATGGACACAAAGTTATTGTGGTTATATCTTCTTAACAATGGGCGTCTGCACCGCATGTGAGGTAACCGTAATTCCACCACGCGGTTGCCATTTTTCTCTGACCTGGTAAGAGGGCTAAATTTTTAGAACACATGAGGTTATGTGACTCATATCACTCATACACATCCCATTGAAATTCGAAAACCCGCTGAATAAAACGATATTTGGGTTGCTAAAGTCTTCTCTGTGGCACAAAACCCGACCGCCTCCGGGCCGCAGAAACCAGCTCCGCGCGAACCGAGTTATCTTCTCACTTCCGAGACACCCAATCGCGAAAAATGGTCAGCATTCCTACTTTCGCACCCCATAGTTTCAGCATTCGTCACGGCTGTCGCAGTGCTCCTCATCATTGTGATGGTTCTCGCAGCTACCCTGTGGTGGCACATCCGCCCCGTCAGCCAATTGAGCGATGTCGAAACTAGCGCTGATCAGCCTCGAACTATCCTCCTCCTCGGCATCGATAGCTCGAGCAGCCAGTTCGAAGCTCAGCGCTCCGACGTGATGATGCTCATCAGAACCCGTGAGAACCCACGCTGGATTGATATCGTCTCCGTCCCTCGGGACTCCCAAGTCACAATGCCCAAATGCACTGGCAGCCATGCCGGTGAAATGGACAAACTCAACGCAGCATTCGCCTACGGTTCAATCACCGGTGACGACACCAACTCGGGGACGGTCCCCGACAGCCCCGCCGCAGCCGGGATGTCCTGCGCAGCGACTGCACTCTCCGAGGCCTCTGGCATCTCTATCCATGACAGCGTCGCCATTACCTTTTCTGGTGCAACCGACACCATCGACGCGCTCGGCGGCGTCGACCTACCCACCGACAAAAACGGGCTCATTGTCCGTAATAGCAAACGCCCCGAATCCGCCGCGAGCGAACCATCTGCGACCCCCATGGTTCGCCATTTCACAGGAGCTGAGGTTCTCAAGCAGCTGCGCGCACGCAAAACGGTCGCCGATGGCAGCGACCTCGCCCGGATTAACCGTCAGCAGGAAATCCTCGGCGCCATCCTCGATTATTTTCGCCAGCGCGAAATTGTCGACAATCGCGGCACCATTCAATCCATCAGCGATTTCACGATTCTTCTAAACACGCTTGCCGGCGAAACCAAGCACACTCTCGGCATCGGAGAAATGCAACAACTGCTCAGGGCCGTCGTTTCAACTCCTGTTTCCTCCGCAACCCTGCCCACCCGCATGGCACCCGACGGAGTCAACGTTGCCTGGGGCTCTCAGGCAGAGGAGTTCTGGAAGCTCTACCGGGAAGGTATCGACCTGCCCCGGTAGGTCCCCTCAGACCAGGAGCATGAGTGGCCACCTCTACCTATTCCTCCTACGAATTGCTCCGCTGAGAATCGTGGCGAAGGAAGTCCACGCTGCGTAGGGGGCCAGAACGACTCCGCGTTGCGGGGCGGATTTCCATGCTCGGCGTACCAAGTCAGCGGAGCTTAGAGCCAGAGCTCCAGACCACACTGTGGCCACACCCTTCTTCTTCGAACGGAAGAACACCCCGGGCCAGCCGGCATTTAGCAGAAGGTTGATTCCCAGTGCCACACTGTTGCTACGTGCGGAACACTTACTGTCCCCATCGTCGTCAGATTCCAGGTTGTCGGACAGGACTAGTGAGTTCACCACGGCAATATCGGCGTACAGCGCAGTCCAGACGACCGGGAAAATCCCTGCCGGCGGCTGCCACGACGGCAGGTCCAGACGGCGGTACTCCTTATTCTTCGGATCGGTTAGGATGCCGCCCACTGTCGCGCATGCGGCAACCGCGGCTCCCACCGTCGCGAATGTACGTAGCCAGCGTCGTGTATCGACGCGCTCCGTAGCAGCCAGGACAGCTTCCTTGAAGGACTGATTACCGCCCTCCGGGGTGCCGATATAGGACTCCAGGTCACGCTCCTTGACCACCGTGTCGTGCATCAAACTCCCGATTAGCGGCTTCGCAATCTGAGCTCCCACGGGTGTGACCAGAGAGATCCAGTGCGAAGCGAGCTCGGGTGTAGCCACGGGAGCAGAAAAAATCACCCTCGGGCCGAGGCGAAGCGTCGCCGCGTACTCCTTCATCATGTCCGCGTACCTGTGGGTGACTGGGCCTCCGATGTCAAAGGTACGGTTGACCTCCTTGGGCAAGTCTGCTGCACCGGTGAGGTAGAAGACCACGTCTCGGACGGAAATAGGCGTGATCCTGTTCTGAATCCACTTAGGCCCGATGGCACCCGGAAGGCGCTCGGATAAATGCCTGAGCATCTCGAATGATATTGACCCCGCACCGAGCACTACACCCGCCTGGAGAGCAGCCGTGGGAACTTCGGAGTCGAGGAATACCTCGCCAACCTTCACCCGGGAATCCAGGTGCTCGGATAGTTCCTCACCGTCGGGGTGCAGTCCGCCCAGGTAGACGATTCGTCCCACCTCGTTTTTTTCTGCAGCCTCGGCGAAATCCTTAGCCATGGCAATCTCTGTGTCTTTGAAATCGTCATCGCTGGACATGGAATGCACCAGATACCAGGCCACATCGATACCCCTTAAAGCCTGATCGAGGTCCTCGGGCCGCGATGCGTCGCCTTCAAATACTTCGACCTGGCCGGCACCGGCGGTGTCACCCTCGTCAACGATGTGGTCACCCCACTCCATGGATAGGGCTTTGTCACGGCTACGAGACAAGGTGCGTACGGCCCACCCCTTATTAATTAACTCTCGGGTGACGTTTCCACCGACGTAACCGGTAGCTCCGGTGACCAGGGCCAGACGTGGAGTGGATGCGGTGTTGCCTGTGTCCATGACGGACTTGTCCTCTCGTTGGCGATTGCCAAATACGCTATGTAGCCCCAGCGTACATACCTTTGCCAATTCGGCCACAGGTTTGCTCCTCATGCCAGACTGGTTTTATGCCATCTTCAGCCCCTAACACTTCCACTGCACCAGCGATGGGCCGAATTACCTCCAGGGTCCTTCTACCTGCCGCTCTGGGGGCAATCGGCTTATTCGTCGCAGCGAATTCGGGAGCCGGCTCGGTCGGTTTCTATGCGGCGACGTTTTTCACGGCAGCGGTATGGCTTTTTTCATGGCTGCTCGCAGGGCGCCGCGACGCTTTTCTCGGTACCTACCTGCAGGAGTCGGTCAGAGGCATGGCGCTGGGGCTCGGTCTCGTCGCCGTGTTCATCGTTGGAGCGATGGGAGTCCGTTTCATCCCGGCTTTGGCAGCGCCCGTTGCTGAACTGCTCGCAAACATGGGCACCAGCACGGTCTGGCTGACGCTCGTCACGTTGGTCGTCAACGGCATCGGTGAGGAAATGTTTTTCAGGGACGTCGCCCAGGGAGAATTTGACCGAAGTATGACACCTTCGATGGCAATCATCTCGCAAATGGCACTCTACATTGCAGTCACTGCGGCCATGGGGGTCCCCCTTCTTTTCGTCGCCGCCCTCCTCATCGGAGGATTCGCGACAATGGAAGTAAAAAGGTCGAGCAGACTAATCTCGGCATCCGTAATGCACGTCACCTGGGGCATAGGCATGGCGTTTCTGTTGCCGGTATTCATCCACTGAATATTAATTCGCCTAGATTCCCCGTCCTCCTCACTCCTGCCCAATCACAATCATGCCGCTGAAACAGGGAAAGGTTGGAGCCCGACAGCCATGAAGCGGGCCCCAACCTAGTCTTTGTTATTTCATTGAGCTAGCATCACGCCAGCTCAGTTCCCCATTACATGCCGATTGGCATGTCCTTCGGTTCGACTGCGCGCGGCAGGTTCGACTCGCCCATCAGGTAACGGTCGACCGACTCCGCACACGCACGTCCCTCGGCGATGGCCCACACAATCAGGCTGGCGCCACGACCGTTGTCGCCCGCCACGAAGACGGGGCCGTCGAAGTTGCCCTCGAGGTCGGTGCGCAGGGCCATGTATTCGTCGTCACGCATCATGACACCGCGATCGTCGAATTGGATACCCAACTCATGTGGCAGGCCGCCACGCTCCGGACCTGAGAAGCCCAGGGCAATGAGGACCAGGTCGGCGTCGAGCTCGAAATCGGTGTCCTCCATGGGCACACGCTTGCCGTCGATGACCTCGACCTCGTTGGCGGATAGGCCGGTGACCTTGCCCTCGGAGCCGTGGAAGGCGACGGTGTTGACGTTGAACACGCGCTTGCCCAGGGCCTCGCCGGTCACGCGGGCGTTCAGGCCGAGCGCCTCGGTGGCCTCCGGCGGCTCGGAGCCGGTGATGGTGTACTCGCCCTCTTCGTGGGCGGTCGCCACGCGCCAGACCAGCGGGTACATCGGCCACGGGGTCGATGCAGCGCGGGTCTTCGGGGCGCGCGGGCGGATGTCGAACTGCGTTACGGACGCGGCTCCCTGGCGCAGCGCGGTACCGAAGCAATCGATGCCGGTATCGCCACCGCCGATGACGACGACCTTCTTGCCCTTGGCATCGATAGGTGCAACATCGAGCTCACCAGCGGCGACACGGTTGGCACCCGGCAGGTACTCCATGGCCTGGTGGATACCGTCGAGGTCACGGCCGTCGACCGGGAGGTCTCGCGGGATGGCAGCACCGGTGGCGAGAACCACGGCGTCGAACTCGGCCAGGTCGGCGGCGGTCGGAGAGATGCCGGTGCGGAACTCGGTGCCCTCGATCTCCATCTGCTCCAGGCGTCGGTCAAGGAAGCGCTGCTCCATCTTGTAATCCGGCACGCCGTAGCGCATCAGGCCGCCGATCTTGTCGTCGCGCTCGAAGACGGTGACGTCGTGGCCGGCGCGGGTCAACTGCTGCGCGGCAGCCAAGCCTGCGGGGCCCGAGCCGACGACTGCGACGTGCTGGCCGGTGTCAAAGGTCGGCACGATTGGCTGCACCCAGCCCTCGTCGAAACCGCGCTCAACAATAGCCAGCTCGATGTTCTTAATGGTCACGGCGTCGTCGTTGATGCCAAGCACGCAGCCGCCCTCACAGGGGGCCGGGCACAGACGACCTGTCCACTCCGGGAAGTTGTTGGTCGCGTGCAGGCGCTCGAAGGCCTCGTGCCAGCGGTCCTGGCGCACCAAATCATTCCACTCCGGGATGATGTTGCCCAGCGGGCAGGCAGAGTGGCAGAAGGGGACGCCGCAATCCATGCAACGCGCTGACTGTTCCTCGATGAGACCCTCACGGCCCTCCTCGTAGACTTCCTTCCAATCCATCAGGCGCAGCGGAACCGGACGGTGCAGCGGCTCTTCGCGCTTATACTTCATGAAACCCTGCGGATCAGCCATTATTCACTGCCTCCATGATTGCAACGTTGATGTCAGTGTTTTCTGTCTCCGCGCGCTCGATGACGTCCAAGACGCGGGCGTAGTCGCGCGGCATAATCTTGATGAACTGACCCGCCGGGTAGTGGGTCTTCGATCCGGTGACCTTGCGGTGGACCGCCAGGGTGCGCTCCAGCCACTCGGAATCCTCGGCCTCCAGCGGCAGGACGTCGATCAGCTCGGTGTTCAGGTTCGCGCGGGTTTCCTCGGTGTCCAGCAGGTAGGCGATGCCGCCGCTCATGCCGGCGCCGAAGTTGCGCCCCACCGGGCCGGCCACGACCACGCGGCCGCCGGTCATGTACTCACAGCCGTGGTTGCCGATGCCCTCGACCACCGCGGTTGCGCCCGAGTTACGGACGCAGAAGCGCTCGCCGACGGTACCGCGGACGTAAATCTCGCCGCTGGTAGCGCCGAAGCCCAAGACGTTACCCGCAATGGTGTCGGTCGCCAGATTCGCGGTCGGCGGCGCCGAGCGCGACGGTTTGACCACAATCTTTCCCCCGCACAGGCCCTTGCCGACGAAATCGTTGGCGTCGCCTTCCAGGTTGATGGTCACGCCGCCGGGCAGGAACGCGCCCACCGAGTTTCCGGCCGAGCCGGTGAAGTTCAGGATAATCGAGTCCGCGGGCAGGCCGTCTCGACCCGACACCTTCGTCACCTCGTGCCCCAGTCGCGTGCCGACGGAACGGTCCACGTTAGTAATGGCGTGGTTGACCGTCACAGGGGTCAGATCCCGCTTGGCACGGGCGTCGGAAAGCAGTGCTTCCGCCTCGGCAATAAGGCGCTCATCCATGGAGCCTGCCAGGCCGTGGTCCTGCTCCTTGGTGCAGCGCGGATCCTGGTCTTCGAAGAAGGGGCTCTCGGCGGCGTGCAGGAAGCGGGACAAGTCCAGGCGGGCGGCGCGGGGCAGGCTGTCGAGGTCCGTGCGCGGGCGTAGGCACTCGACGCGTCCGATGGCTTCATCGATGGATCGGAAGCCCAGTTCGGCGAGGTATTCGCGGACCTCCTGTGCGATGAAGGTGAAGAAGTTGACCACATGTTCGGCGCGGCCAGTGAACTTCTCGCGCAGCTTCGGGTTCTGCGTGGCGATACCGACCGGGCAGGTGTCCAGGTGGCATACGCGCATCATGACGCAGCCCTCGACGACCAGCGGCGCGGTCGCGAAACCGTACTCCTCGGCGCCCAGCAGCATGGCGACCATAACATCGCGACCGGTCTTGAGCTGACCGTCGCATTGAACGCGAATGCGGTCGCGCAGGCCATTGAGCATCAGGGTCTGCTGGGTCTCGGCAAGTCCCAGCTCCCAAGGGCCTCCCGCGTGCTTCAGCGAGGTCAGCGGGGATGCGCCGGTGCCGCCGTCGTGACCGGAGATGAGCACAACGTCGGCGTGCGCCTTCGACACTCCGGCGGCGACCGTGCCGACACCCAGCTCGGAGACTAGCTTGACATGAATGCGGGCGCGCGGGTTGGCGTTCTTCAGGTCGTAGATCAGCTGCGCCAGGTCCTCGATCGAGTAGATGTCGTGGTGTGGCGGCGGCGAGATTAGGCCGACGCCCGGGGTGGTGACGCGGACTTCCGCGACCCACGGGTAGACCTTGTTCGGCGGCAGCTGGCCGCCCTCGCCGGGCTTCGCGCCCTGCGCCATCTTGATCTGGATATCCGTGCAGTTGGACAGATAGTGGCTGGTCACGCCGAAGCGTCCCGAGGCAACCTGTTTGATAGCCGAACGCTTCCAGTCACCGTTGGGCTCCATGTCGAAGCGGGCCGGGTCCTCACCGCCCTCGCCAGAGTTGGACATGGCGCCCAGGCGGTTCATGGCAATCGCCAGAGTCTCATGCGCCTCGGCGGAGATGGAGCCGTAGGACATCGCACCCGTCGAGAAGCGCTTGACAATACTCGAGACCGGCTCGACTTCGTCAACCGGGATTGGCTCGCGGTCGGAGGTGAACTCCAGCATGCCGCGCAGGGTCGCCAGCTGCTTGGTCTGGTCGTCGACCTTGCGGGTGTAGTCGCGGAACACGGCGTACTGCCCGGTGCGGGTCGAGTGCTGCAGCGTGTAGATGGTCTCCGGATTGAATAGGTGGTACTCGCCTTCCCGACGCCACTTGTACTCGCCGCCGAGATCCAGGTCGCGGTGCGCCTGCTCCTCGGGACGCGGTAGGAAGGCGCTGCGGTGACGTGCGGCAACGTCGCTGGCGATGTCGTTCAGGCCGACTCCCTCCAGCGGGGAAACGGTGCCGGTGAAGTACTCATCCAGGAACTCCTGGGACAGGCCAACGATGTCCGCCAGCTGCGCGCCGCGGTAGGACTGCAGCGAGGCAATACCCACCTTAGACATGACCTTCAGCACGCCCACCCAGGCGGCCTTGCAGTAGTTAGAGCAGGCTTCGTCGAGGGTCAGGGTGCCGAGCTGGTTCTTCATGCGCAGCTCGTCGATGGTCTCAAACGCCATGTACGGGTTGATGGCATCTGCACCGAAGCCGAGCAGCATGGCCATGTGGTGGACCTCGCGGGCGTCGCCGGCCTCGATGATGAGGGAAGCACGGGTACGGGTGCGCTCCTCCACTAGGTGGTGGTGGACCGCAGAGGTCAGCAGCAGAGACGGAATTGGTGCGAAGCGCTCGTCGGACTCGCGGTCGGACAGCACGATTAGGCGAGCGCCGCGGTCGATGGCCTCGGAGACCTCGCGGCGTACGCGGCGGATGGCGTTGCGCATGCCGCGGCCGCCCTGGGCGACCGGGTACAGGCCTGAGATGACTTCGGCGTGGAACTCGGAGAAGCGCTCGTCCTCGCCGGCCTTGCACAGGGTGACGAAGTCGTGGTTATCCAGAATCGGGTGTTCCAGGCGGATGCGCCGAGCGGCCGCGGCAGTAGGCTCCAGGATGTTAATCTCCGCACCCAGCAGAGTATTCATACTGGTCACGGACTTCTCGCGGATGGAGTCAAGCGGAGGGTTGGTCACCTGCGCGAAACGCTGGGAGAAGTAGTCGAACAGCATGCGTGGGCGGTTAGATAGCGCCGCGATTGGGGTGTCCGACCCCATCGAGCCGATTGCTTCGGCTCCAGTCAGGGCCATCGGGCGGATGATGAGATCGACGTCTTCCTCCGTTATGCCGAAGACGCGCTGGCGCAGCACCGCGCGGATGTGTGGCATGTACTGGTAGCGCTTCTGGGGCAGGTCCGCCTTATCGACGAGCCTCTGCTCCACCCATTCCTGGTACGGGCCGGTAGCGGCGAGGGTGGACTTAATCTCCTTGTCCTCGACGATGCGGCCCGCCTCCATGTCCACCAGAAACATGCGCCCGGGTTGGACACGGGTGCGCTGCACAACGTGCTCCGGTGCGATGTCCAGAACGCCGGCCTCGGAGGCCATGACGACCAGGCCCTCGTCGGTGACCCAGATGCGTCCCGGGCGCAGGCCGTTGCGGTCCAGGGTGGCGCCGATGACATTGCCGTCGGTGAAGCACACTGCGGCCGGACCGTCCCACGGCTCCATCAGGCAGGCGTGGTACTCGTAGAACGCGCGGACCTTCGGATCCAGGGTGTCGTCGTGCTCCCAGGCCTGCGGAATCATCATCATGACTGCGTGAGGAAGACTGCGACCGCCCAGGTGCAGCAACTCCAGTGCTTCGTCGAAGCGCGCGGTGTCAGAGCCGTTCGGGTCGCACACCGGCAGGGCGCGGTCGATATTTCCGAGGGCACCGGAGCGAATCAGGGATTCGCGGGCACGCATCCAGTTTTCGTTGCCGCGCACAGTGTTGATTTCGCCGTTGTGAGCGACGAAGCGGTACGGGTGCGCCAGTGGCCAGGACGGGAAGGTGTTCGTCGAAAAGCGGGAGTGGACGATGGCGAGCGCAGAGGTAACCTCTTCGCGCTGCAGGTCGAGGTAGAAATTCGACAGCTGCGGGGTGGTCAGCATTCCCTTGTAGACGATGGTGCGCGAGGACAGCGACGGGAAGTAGACGGTGTCACTGCCCGAGCCCTCTCCGGCGCCGCGATTGCCGAGTTCGCGCTCGCAGCGCTTGCGCAGGTAGAAGACTTTGCGATCCAGGTCGATTCCGGAGAGCTGATGCCCTTCATGATTCTTTGCAGTAACGAAAATTTGCCGAAACACCGGCATGGCATCGCGTGCCATGGAGCCGAGCTCCTCGGGGTTGACCGGCACGTCGCGCCAGGCCAGGATCTCGATGCCCTCCTCGGCGCAGATGTCCTCGATGGCGCGGATCGCGTCGAGGGTGGCCATGCGGGCCTGCGGCAGGAAGGCAATACCGGTGGCGTAGGTGCCGGCCGGCGGGAGGATGACGCCTTCCTTGGACAACTCGGCGCGGTAAAACGCGTCGGGCACCTGGATGAGAATGCCGGCGCCGTCGCCGGTGTTCTTCTCCGCGCCTGCTGCGCCTCGGTGGTCCAGGTTGACCAGGGCCTGGATACCCTTTTCCACGATGTCGCGCGTCTGGCGACCGTGGATGTCCGCGACGAAGGCGACACCACAGGCGTCGTGCTCCTGGGCCGGGTTGTACAGGCCCTCTCGCTTGGGACCGCGGGCAAGCGTGGTCATGGGTGAATCTTTCAGGGTCATGGCTGTTATCCCCTTTAGGTGCTTAGGTATTTCGCACCAAACCGAGTACAGCACCTCACGGCGCTACCCAAATGTGATGCAAATTATCTATTTCTAACTGATTAGAACTATGCACTTTCACCTAGGCGTAATGCAATACGCAACTAGGTAGACTGCCGGGCTTCTTCACCCCCGACGCAAATACCCACGAGCTCCCAGCGCAGGCAAAATTCAGCCCTACGCACCGTTTCTTATACTTTTAAATTCTTTTCACCCTGCAGTAGTCCCACTACCCCCACCTATCTCGCACTAATTTTCGATATATTTTCAGTTGACACCACCCCAATCCGGACAAGCCCATAAAGTGAGTCACATGCCCCGCCACACCACTTCGGCCGCCACAACCCTCGCAGGTCTACTCATCGGCACGATGGTCGCGGGCTGCTCCCCTTCGGCGATGCCACAGGGCGGGCAAGTACCGTCGTTAAGCCCAAGCCCCACCCCAAGCATCGGCCAGCCTTCCGCCCCACCATCCCCTCCCACACTTCCGCCCGCACCCGCCCCTGCGCCGGATCAGCCAAGCGAGGCTACACCGATCCCCCTCCCGCTTGCCGACGCCGCCAGGGGTGCCCTCGAGGAGCTACCGATCAAGGGGCGCGCCCCCAAAACCGGTTATGAACGTGAGCAATTCGGCCAACGCTGGAGCGACGATGTCGTGGCAGAGTTCGGCCACAACGGCTGCGATACCCGCAATGACATCCTCGGCCGCGACCTTATTAATAAGGAATACAAACCGAATACGCGAGATTGCGTAGTTCTCGCTGGTCAGTTGAGCGATCCGTACACAGGCACACTCATAGAGTTCAGGCGCGGACAGAGAACCTCTTCGGCGGTCCAGATTGACCACGTTGTAGCACTGAGCGATGCCTGGCAAAAAGGCGCCCAGCAGCTAACACCAGAGCAACGCCAGGAGTTCGCGAATGACCCGCTTAACCTTCTCGCGGTCGATGGTCCGGCTAACCAACAGAAAAGAGACGGAGATGCCGCCACTTGGATTCCTCCTAATTCGGCTTTTCGCTGTCAGTACGTCGCTCGGCAGGTTTCAGTGAAGAAGAAATACAGCCTCTGGGTAACACCCGCCGAGCGCGACGCGATTGCGCGCTGGCTCAACACCTGCACGCCCGAGGACGAGGCAGGCCTCGAAAACCTTCAGCTCGCGCCAACACCCCCGATTTAGGTGCCCGCCCCCTACCCAAATCGGCCTTCCCAGCTCGTCACAGCAGGGCTGTCGCAACGCCCTTCAAGAGGCCCCACAGAGGATTCCTAATCCCTGCGACGCGATCACCTCCTGCTTCCAATCGACCTCAGAATCCCCCGGTTTTCGGGGCAGTGTCGAGCGTTGCCACGGGCAATCACCAAGCTGCACGCCCGGACTAGTGACACAATCAAAATGCAACTTCACAAAAGGAATAGCCCTTCACCACGCCATTTTTCGCAATCAAAACACAACCATTGTGTTATTATTTCGTTACCAAATTCCCCAAACACGGCTAACTCCAATGTCTGACATGCCAGATGCCACAGGAATTAGTGCATGGCGATCACCAACAGGGCGGCCAGAACGCACACTTGACCACACGGCGACAATTACTTTTGGTCATAAATATCTAACCGGATCAAGATTTGCTAGAGTTCAACCGTTACAAGAACGCACTAGCGTTACTGGTGTTACAGATGTTACAAAAGTCCGGTGTTCGTAAGGCTTAAAGCGACAGGACGAAAGCACGGACGCCAGCAGTTGCATTTTTCGCACCAGTATCGCTCACCACGAACGAACCCAGGAGGAATTACCACCTATGGCCGCAGAGATGAAGGCTCCTCGTGTGCCGCTGCCGTTCCAGCTCAAGGCTCTCGTCCAGTCCGTCCCTCCGCTACTGCGCTCCGGCGCGCTGTCCATGACCCCAAAGCAGGTTCTGCCGTTCGTTAACCAGATTCTGCGCCTGAAGTTCTCCGCCGCCGCACTCATTAAGCTCGGCGCAATGCGCTACCCAGATCGCCTGGCTCTCGTCGATGACGAAGGCGAGCTGACTTACACCCAGCTGCTGGAGCATTCCCAGTCCCTGGCCCGCGCCATGATGGACCGCGGCATGAACGCTAAGAGCAGCTTCGGCGTAATCGCGCGTAACGGCCGTGGCATTATCCTCCCGATGGCCATCAAGGCATTTATCGGCGCAGAAATCATGCTCATGAACATCGGCTCCGGCCCGAGCCAGATTCAGGGCGTCGTCAAGCAGAACGATGCCAAGTTCCTCTTCGTCGATGACGAGTTCCTCGATCGCCTGCCAGAGGACCTGACCGGCGTCCAAATTGTTATTACCTCAGTGACCAAGCCGGATACTCGCTCGAAGGTCCCGGCGGACTTCCTGTTCATGGATGACCTGATCAAGGAAGGACGCAGCTCCTCCTCCGAGTTTGAGAAGAAGCCCGAGCAGGGTCGCATCATCATCATGTCCTCCGGCACCACCGGCATCCCGAAAGGCGTTCTGCGCAACGAGCCGAAGACCCCGGCCACCCTGGGCGCCATCACCGACCGCATCCCGTGGCGCAAGAACATGGTCATCCATCAGTCGGCATCGATGTTCCACGCGTGGGGCTGGGCAAACGTAATCATTGCGCTGGTGACCGGCGCAACGCTGGTTACTATGAGAGTCTTCGACGCGCAGAAGGCCGTCGACCAGTGCGAGAAGTACGGCGTCAATGGCATGATTTCGGCGGCGTTCTTCCTCCGCCAGATCAAGGACGTGCTGGATGACCAGCCGAGCCGCAAGATTGGCCCGTTCCGCTTCATCGTTTCCTCCGGCAACGCCATCCCTGGCTGGCTGGTCTCCGCCCTGACGCACCGCTTCGGCCCGGTCATCTGTAACTTCTACGGCTCCACCGAGGCTGGCTTGTGCTCCATCGCCTCGGGCCCGGACCTGGCCACCCGCCCGGATTCCGCCGGCCGCCCAGCAATCGGCGCCAAGGTGCGCATCCTTGGCGAGGACGGCAAGGAACTACCCGCTGGCGAGGTCGGCCTGATTCACACGGCCCAGGAGTTGTCCTTCATCGGCTACCTCAGCGAAACCGACAAGTTCACCACCGTCGACGGCCTCTTCCAGATCGGTGACCTGGGTCGTATCGACCAGGACGGCTACCTCTACATTTGTGGTCGCTCCGATGACATGGTGATCAAGGGTGGTGAGAACATCTTCCCGCGCGAGGTCGAGGAGATTCTCGGTCCGGTGCCGGGCATCGCCGACGTCTTCTGCCACGGCTCCAACGAGAACGACGAGATCTTCGCAGACCTCTACCTCTACGTTGTCCGCGAGAATTCCAAGCAGGGCGCCGGCCTCAACGAGAAGATGCTGCAGGAGTACGTCCGCGACAACTTGGCTGAACACTCCGTGCCGGACCGCGTATTCTTCGTCAACTCCCTGCCGCGCAACGCGATCGGCAAGGTCGTCCCGCGCGAGGTCAAGGCCATGCACGAGCGCCTGAACCTCGACGCCCAGCAGAGCTAGATTCGAGGCCTGACCTGGACCTCGTCGACACTGGCATCGGGCCCGGCGTCGACGACCAGCCGCACGGCCGCCGCGATGGACCCCGCGCGGACGAACTTCGAGCCATCGTAGGTCCAGTCCGCGTCGCCCGAGTGCCAATTGCTCTGCAACTGCACCTGCATGTCGGTGTCGACGCGCCCCGGGTGTACGGAACTGACGCGAACCGTACCGCGTTCCTCCTCGCGCAGGGCATCGGTAAATGCCCGCAGCGCGAACTTCGAGGCCGCGTACGGCGAGGTCCCAGGCGAGGATCTGAAGCCAGAGCCGGAGTTAATCGATACCACGGTGCCACCCATTCCCGGCTGCCCCTCAGCACCGTCCCGGTCTCCTCGGCCTCCCGCCGACCGCAGCGCAGGTAGCAGCCGTCGCGTGAGGTCCGCCACCGCCACGACGTTGACCTCGAGAATCCTCGACCAGTCTTGTCGCGCAACATCCTCCACGCGCCCGTCGACGTACACGCCCGCCGAGTGCACCAGCACGTCCAGACCGCTCGCCCCTCGCTCGTCAAGTTCCGCGAGTAGCCCTGCAACCGCCGCCTCTACCGCGCGCTCATCCGATAGGTCCGCCACAAAAGCGCTTGCCGACGGCAATTGCTCGACCGCGGCCCTAGCCGCCTCCGGCGTGGTTGCACCCACGAAGACGTGGTGGTCGCGGGCCAGGTCCTTCGCCACCGCCAGGCCGATGCCGCGGCTACCTCCGGTGACAAGTGCGAACTTCTTTCGCGCGTCGGGGTTTTTATTCGCCATTGTCTGCTCTCCTGCTTGCTTTTTCGCTTACTTCTTTGGCTTAGCCCCGCCGACCTGGTCAATCGGCGTGACCTGCAGGAAGTCGATGTTGACTCGGTGTGGCAGGGTCGCCGCGAAGACGATAATGTCCGCGATGTCGCCCGCGGTCAGTGACTCCACGCCCTCGTAGACGGACGCGGCCTTGGCCTTGTCGCCGTCGAAACGCACGAGCGAGAAGTCGGTGTGGACACGACCCGGATCAATCTCGGTGACGCGGACCCCCTCCGCTGCGACTTCCTGGCGCAGGACCTCCACCAGGGCGCGCTCTGCGTGCTTGGCCGCGTTGTAACCGGCACCGCCGGTGTAGACCTGGCGGCCCGCAATCGAGCCGACAGTCAGCACGATGCCCTCGGAGGCCTTCAGCGCGGGCAGTAGCGCGCGGGTCACGCGGAGGGTGCCCAGCACGTTGACCTCGTACATCCAGCGCCACTTCTCCTCAACCGCGGCCTCAATCGATTCCATTCCTTTGGCGCCGCCGGCGTTATTCACCAGCACATCCACGCGCGGGTAGGCACCGGCCAGCGCCGCCACATCCTCATCAGAGGTGACGTCTAGCTTCACGACGCTCGCCTGGCCACCCGCCCCTCGAATTTCCTCCGCCACGGCCTCGAGCTTGTCGACGCGGCGAGCGCCCAGGACGACATGGAACCCGGCCGCAGCCAGCGCGGTTGCGGTCGCGGCACCGATGCCGGAGGACGCCCCCGTGACAACTGCGACCTTCTTGTTTTCACCTGCTGGCTGCTGCGCGTTCATGGGGAAACCTTCCTCTTGGGGAGTAGACCGTTAGATACCCACGACTGTAGCGACCTAACGATGCCGTTTCACGCTCAATTGTTCCAAAATCGCCGAACGCGCACGCTTCCACTGCGGCCCCTCAATTTTTCCCCAGGACCCGTGGTTGGCGTCGTCAAGTTGAATGAGGCGGACCTGCTGTCCTAGGGATTCGGCAGTGTGGGCGTAAAAGGTGGCCTCGTCAATGCTTACGGTGCGGTCGTTCTTGCCATGCAAGATGGTCATTTGCGCCCGTGGGGCGACATTTAGTCCCGGCGAAGCCATGAAATAATGTTCGGGCACTTCCTTCGGAGACCCACCGAGCAGACCCACGACAAACTTGTCGTGCTGTTCGTACGCGAGAGTCATGTCATACACTCCGGCGATGCCGACGCACTTGTCCACGGTGAAGACGGGGTTGGCGCCCGGCGCGCCGTCGGGGAACTCGGGTCGGCTGCACGCCCACGCGGCGAGGTTGCCGCCAGCGCTGACGCCTGCGACGGATACGCGCCCGAGGTCTAGTTTCGCGGGCACCTTATCGGCGAGTTCGGGAATGAAATCGATTGCCTTGGCGATGTCCTCGTAGGTAATCGGCCATCCGCCGATGCCGTCCTTGTCCTTGGCGTGGATATCAGATCCGCGATACTCGATATTCCATACGGCAACTCCCTGCGCAGCGAGGTCCCGGGCCATTTTCGTGGTGGACAGCGCCGTGGAATGCTGGAGCCAGCCGCCACCGTGGATGAATACCACAAGCGGTAGTGAGCCCTTCCTCGCCTCAACCTTGGGAAGAAAAAGATCTCCGTATTGCCGTGGGCTTTCCGTGCCATATTCGATGCGGTGCGGGTTCGACGCGTCGCGGTTTCCCTCCGCTCGCTCCTTCGCGTGCTCGGAGGTAAACGGCCCATTCAGTGTCGCGCACCCTCCGGCCCCGAGCAGCCCGCCGAGGCACAGCACGCCGACCGTCACCATGGCCGCGGCCCGCCACTTGCTCATGCGCCAGCCCCTCCCGAACTGTCTGCGCTGCCTGCGCTCTTCGTCTCGGCCAGTCTCAGGATTTCTTCGTACACGGTCCCCGGCTTTTCCTTCATCACCATGTGCCCGCATTCCTCCAGCACCACGTGCCGACTGGGGCCGAACTCCTCCCACCGGTGGAAGATCCGCTCCCCCGCCCGCCGCATGCGTGCCGACGCTCGCCGCTTCCCCGGCCACCATGCCGGGAAGCTGGGGATCGCTGTGACAACACTGCTGGAAATAGCGGGCACAGCCTCGGAGGGCCCGGCATCAGCACTGGCACCAGCACCGGTGCCGGCACTCGCTTCCTCGCGGAGCTTCTCCAGGTCGTGGGCCCAGTAGCGAAAAGCTGCGTTCTCGGTCAGCAGGGCCTCCCAGCGCGGGTGCTTCGGCCTCCCCGAGCTCGCGCGCGGCGCAATAATTTTGTCGGCGACCGGGCGCGTCAGCCGGCCCAGGACCTGCGAGGGAAGGACGAGCCCCGGGATCGCCGGGAGGGCATCGCCGGTGGTGGAGATGTCGACGAGTACGACGGCGTCGGCAAGCGAAGGCTCGGTGAGGGCGAGCGCTTCGGCGAAGAAACCTGCGGCGGAGTGGACGACCAGCACGAGAGATCCCGCCCCGCGCGCACCCCGCAGAACTCCGGCGATGCGCTCGGTCTCAGAGGCGAGAGTCGGCATGTCACCGAGGCTCCAGTCGTCGATGTGGGACAGGCCGGGGCGATCGGCGACGGTGCTCTCAATGCCGGACTCCGCGAGCATTCCGCGCACGCGGTCCCAGGCCTGGCCGGGTACGCCGACACCACCGCTGAAGACAACGGTCGGCGATGTGTGCAGTCTCTTACCCATGCGTATCCTCGCGACTCCTATCTGTCCTCTACCGCCCCACCTTAACGAACGGGAAGGGCAGAGACTCGCGGATCGTGGCGCCAGTAATCAGCATGACCACGCGGTCGACACCCATTCCCAGGCCGCCGGTGGGCGGCATGCCGAACTCGAGGGCCTTCAGAAATTCCTCGTCGACCTCCATTGCCTCCGGGTCGCCGCCGGCTGCGAGGAAAGACTGCTCCTCCAGGCGGGCACGCTGGTCGAGCGGGTCGGTCAGCTCAGTGTAGGCGGTGCCCAGCTCGACGCCCCAGGCGACCAGATCCCAGCGCTCGGTGACGGTGCCGTCGGTGCGGTGGGTGCGCGTCAGCGGGGACACCGACAGCGGGAAGTCGGTGTAGAAGGTCGGCTCCTTGGTGTGGTCCTCAACCAGATGCTCGTACATCTCTAGCGACACCTGGCCCGCATCCCAGTCGGCGCGGTAGGGGATTTCCAACGCGTCGCACAGCTCAGTGAGCCTCTCGACGTCGGTGGAACCGGTCAGATCCTCGATGTCCATGTCCTTAGCGCGGATCGCTTCGGTGACGGCCTGGTGCAGCGTTTTGACCGGCCAATCCCCGGAGATGTCCACCATCTCGCCGTCCGGCCCCGGAACCGCGCACACGCCGTTGGCGGCGATTGCTGCGTCCTGGATCATCTTCTGACACATCTTGCGCATGGAGGTGTAGTCGCCGTAGGCGGCGTAGGCCTCCAAGATGGTGAACTCCGGGTTGTGAGTGGCGTCGACGCCCTCGTTGCGGAAGGTTCGCCCCAGCTCGAAGACCCGGTCTACGCCACCACACATCAGACGCTTCAGATACAGCTCCGGCGCGATGCGCAGGTAGAGGTCCGTGTCGTAGGCGTTGATGTGCGTTGTGAACGGGCGCGCGTTCGCACCGCCGTGGATTTGCTGCAGAATTGGGGTCTCTACCTCGAGGAAGCCCTCGCCCACCAAACTGGAGCGCAGCGAGTGCAGGATTGCCGAGCGCGCCCGCAGAATCCTCCGGGAATCCTCGCCCACTGCCAGGTCCACGTGGCGGTTGCGGGAGCGGGTCTCCGGGTCACGCAGGCCTGCGACCTTGTCCGGCAGCGGGTGCAGGCTCTTCGCCGTGATCTGCCAGGACGTGGCCAGCAGCGATGGCTCCCCACGCTTGGAGTGGCCCGGCGCGCCCTCGACGTAAATCAGGTCCGCTAGGTCAAGGTCGCTGATGCGGTCAAACTCGGTCGTGCGCTCGCGCTCCACGAGTACTTGGCACTCGCCGCTAAAGTCGCGGACCTGCAGGAATACCACGCCACCGAAGTCGCGCTTCGCCATCACTCGGCCCGCCACGGACACGCCTGTGCCCGCTCCGCTTGCCGACGCCGCCGATGTCCCAGCCAGCTTCGCGATGTCAGCGCAGCGTACACTCGGCTGCATGCCGACGGGCCACGGGTCGCGTCCAGACTCCTTCATTGCGGTGGCGGACGCGATGCGCACGGCAGTCTGTTCGGGCACACGGCGGGTCGGGCGCTGGTTGATACCGGCCAGAATTTCCGGCACCGCGGCGTAAGCCGCAAGCGCCCCCTTGGAGGTGTCAGCCATACCGGTAATGCGCCGGCGACTATCGCCGCCGAGGAACCTCGGCACGTTCACGAAGCCTTCAGCGATACCGGAGGCGAAGGCGATGCGGGGAAGCGTGCGCGGCGTCGCAAAGCAGGCGTAGCGCGGGACCCACGTGGGGCCGTAGCGGTCGTTAGTACGGTAGAGAGCCTCCATCTGCCAGAACTTCGACAGGAATACCAGCAGCAGACGCCAATTGCGCTGCAGCGGGCCGACACCGAGCTTATCCTCGGAGGCGAAGACCGTGCGGAACATCGCGAAGTTAAGCGAAATCCGGGCGATGCCCAGGTCCTCGCCGGACTGGCACACCTCGGTGACCATCAGTTCGACCGTGCCGTTGGGGGCCTTCGGGCCACGGCGCATGAGATCCAGGGAGTAGCCGGTCTTCCCCCACGGCGAGAAGCTGAGCACGGCCACGCGCTGCTGCCCTACCAGTGCCTCGACCAGGAGGTTATTGCTATCCGCCGGGTCTCCGAGGCGACCTAGTGCCATGGAAAAGCCACGCTCGTCAGTGGTGTCGCGCCAGCGGTCCACGTCGCGAACGATTGCCTTGAACTCGTCTTCGCCGACCTCATTGTGGCGCCGGATTCGCACCTTGACGCCTGCCTTGCGGGCACGGTGCACCGCCTGACGAATCGACTTACGGTCCGGACCCGAAATCCGATAAGTGGAAGTGTCCAGCACGGCCTCGTCGCCAAGGTGGAACTCGGTCAGGCCGTGGCGTCGATAGGCTCGGGCGCCGCGCTGGGATGCGCCCATCACGCCCGGGGCCCAGCCGAACTCGTAGGCGCGGCGGAGGAACTCCTCGATGGCACCAGACCAGTGCTCTGGGTCTCCGACGGGGTCACCGGAGGCCAGCATCACGCCGACGTGGACGCGGTAGGTAATTGCGGCACGGCCGCTGGGAGCGTAGACGACGGACTTGTCACGGCGGGTGGCGAAGTAGCCGAGGGAATCATCATCGCCCCAGCGGGCCAGCATAGCGCGGATGGCGGTCTCGTCGTCGCCGGTTAGCGAGTTACGGTCCGATGCGGACTTGAACAGCGCGATAGCAGCGGCGATAACGGCCAGAGCGCCGAAGAGCCCCAAGAGAGTAGCGACCCACCCCGGCGGACGGCCGGAAAACCCCGTCGAGGGCAGAACGGAGAATCCCACCACTGCGTTCATAGTCCACCACAGTCGGTCCATCCCCTCCAGAGAACCACCGCGAAGCGTTCCGGGGAACATACTGACAATTGTCCAGCCGGCGGAGGTGGCGATGCTCGCGCCAATGGCATAAACACCTGCAGCGCGCCACCCGGCACTCTTGCGAACCCTGGCGATAAACAGCGGGCCGGCCCAAAACATCATGCCGATGACGATGAACTGGATGATGATACCCGCAACTATCAGAGGTACCACCCACCCCAGGTGGAAGAGCTCTGCATAGGCTTTGTCAACTGGATTCAAAATCTGATCCGGATTGAGATCACGCAGGTTCCTTGCTGTCTCAAGACTCGAAGGTAGAGCGAGCAGGTTGCTGGTAAGGGTCAGCGCCGATAGCGCCATGACCATCCACCAGGCCAGGCGTTTGCGAGAAAATACACCACCGGCGATGAGGAAGAGCAACACGGCCCAGGCGATGGAGGTTTC
Source organism: Corynebacterium lactis RW2-5 (assembly GCF_001274895.1). Lineage (NCBI taxonomy): Bacteria > Bacillati > Actinomycetota > Actinomycetes > Mycobacteriales > Corynebacteriaceae > Corynebacterium > Corynebacterium lactis. Next base: position 64,199 of record NZ_CP006841.1, on the reverse strand, counting down.
CGGCATCGGATAGAGCAAGAAGTCCAAAATAAAGCGAACCTTAGCCAGCAGATGCCTCACCGGCGGAAGGACTGAGAAGATAAGACAGACCACCGCGTAGATGCTCAGTGCCCACCCAAACAGGCCTATGAAAGTGTGCCGCGCCCGATCTGCCGGGCTGCCTCCCTTCAGCCAGCTGCGAATCTTCAATTCCTCATGTCGGGTGCCCGTTTTCATTTATCAACTCATTTCCGGAAAATGCGGTGCGTTTCATAGGGGCTAATCGCTGTTCATGCTACCTGTTTGCAAGCCATCGTGGGAACGCGATTTTGCTATCTGACGTGGTAAAAGCGGGAAACTATCTCGACGCATACAGCCACGGTAGAGCTAGCACTACCGTGAGCGCTACGGGGTATCGGGGGCCACTTTTTTAGCGAATTCACCCATTTCGCAGGCCGCGAAAAGACATACTAAGGAGCATGTCTCACCCCGCCCCGGAGAAGAATTTCCCGCACCTGCTCTCGTCGCTCGACGTTGGCCCGGTTACGCTGCGCAACCGCGTGGTGATGGGCTCCATGCACTCCGGCCTGGAGGACCGCACCCGCGACATCCCGAAGCTAGCCGCCTACCTGGGCCGCCGCGCCGAAGGCGGAGTCGGCCTGATCGTCACCGGCGGATACGCGCCGAACGTAGAGGGCTGGCTGACGCCCGCCGGGTCGATGATGGTGTCGAAGCGGATGGCCGACAATCATCGCCGTGTCACCGACACCGTGCACTCCCACGGCAGCCACATCGTGCTGCAGCTGCTGCACGCCGGGCGCTACGGCTACAGCCCCCTGGCGCGCTCAGCCGACACTGGGCAATCCCCCATCAGCCCGTTTAAGGCGCACCGCCTCACCGGCCTGGACGTCAAGCGCACGATTGCCGCCTACGTCCGCGCTGCGAAGCTGGCCAAGCGTGCCGGTTACGACGGCATCGAGATCATGGGTTCCGAGGGCTACCTGCTCAACCAGTTCCTCGCCGAGCGTACCAACCACCGCTCCGACCATTGGGGCGGAAGCGCTGCCGCCCGCATGCGCCTGCCGCTGGAGATTGTCCGCCGCATCCGCGCCGAGGTCGGCGACGACTTCCTGTTGCAGTACCGCATCTCCCTGCTCGACCTCGTCGAGGGCGGCCAGACCTGGTCCGAGACGTCCGAACTCGCACTCGGCCTGGTCGACGCCGGAGTCAACGTCTTCAATACCGGCATCGGCTGGCACGAGGCCCGCATTCCGACGATCGTCACCTCCGTTCCGCGCGCCGCCTTCGCAGGGCTCACCGGACGTCTCCGCTCGCTTGTCGACATCCCTGTCACGGCCTCGAACCGCATCAACCGCCCGGAGGTCGCAGAGCAGATTCTGGCCGAGGGCAACGCGGACCTCATTTCCATGGCGAGGCCTCTTCTGGCCGACCCCGACTTTGTGGTCAAGGCGTCCGACGGGCGTGCCGACCAGATCAACACGTGCATTGCCTGCAACCAGGCGTGCCTGGATCACACCTTTGCGGGCAAGCGCTCGACGTGCCTGGTCAACCCGAAGGCCGTCTACGAGACTGAGCTGGTCTCCCACCCGGTCGATGCCGGTGCGGCCAAGCGCGTTGCCGTCATCGGAGCGGGCGTGGCGGGCCTGGCATTCGCAGAGGCCGCCGCCGAGCGCGGGCATAAGCCGGAGATTTTCGAGGCCGCCGACCAGATCGGCGGGCAGTTCAACCTGGCCGCGCAGATTCCTGGCAAGGAGGACTACGCGGAGACTCTCAAGTACTTCGGTCGCCGACTGGAGGTGTTTGAGGTCCCGATCCACCTGGGCACTCGGGCCGATGTCGACGACCTGGCCGGCAAGTTCGACCACGTGGTCGTCGCCTCCGGTGTCACGCCGCGCATCCCGACGATCGAGGGCATCGACCACGACAAGGTCATCCGCTACGATGAGCTGCTCTCCGGCACGAAGATTGCGGGCGACAAGGTCGCCGTCATCGGCGCGGGCGGCATCGGCGTGGACGTGTGCGAGTACTTGACCCGCAAGCCGAACCAGACGATTGAGGCGTGGAACGACGCCTGGGGCGTCGGCGACCCGGCCGAGGCCCGCGCGGGCCTGGTCGACACCAATGCTTCCGGTGCTGCCGCCGCCTTCGAGATCGACCGCGAGGTCCACCTCCTGCAGCGTAAGACCTCCCGAATCGGCAAGGGCCTGGGCAAGACCACCGGCTGGGTGCACCGCGCCGAGCTGGTCAAGGCCGGCGTCAAGCAGTACACCGGCGTGACCTACGAGCGCATCGACGACGCCGGCCTACACATCACCATCGACGACAAACCGCAGGTCATCGACGTAGACAACGTGATCGTCTGCACCGGCCAGGAGTCCAACCTCGACTGCTTCGGCGCATCCTACCCGGACCCCGATGCCGCCCGCGAGTCGGCGAAGGACCGCAACGTCACCGTCATCGGTGGCGCCGACGTCGCCGCCGAGCTCGACGCCAAGCGCGCCATCCGCCAGGCCGTCGAGGTCGCGCTCTCCCTGTAGCTACCCCTCGTAGCGATCCGTATAGACCCGCTGCTCCACCGGGAACCGCCCCGGGTGCGGCGGGTTTTCCCCCGGCTTGCCGACGGCCAGGAGCAGCGCCACCACGACATCCGTGCCTCCGGCGCCGATTGCCTCCTTGACGGCTTCTTCATCGAAACCCGTCATCGGCGAGGAGGCCCAGCCGAAGGCACTGGCCGCGACCATTGCGAACGACGCCGCAATCATCGCGTCGCGAATCGCGAACTCCCGCGACAGCCCCGATTCCGCACGTTTTTCCTGGAAATCCGTCATCTTCTGCACGCGCTCGGCGGCCATCTTCTCATCCCACAGCCCACTGGCGCGGTTAAAATCCGCCAGGCGTCCGATGTTATGCCGCCACCCCGTCGGCTCCCCAACGAATGCCAATAGCAGCGGGGCTTCGGCGACCTGAGTCTGGCCGCCGGATGCCTTAAATACTTGGCTGCGCACATCCGGATCTTCGATACGCACTATCGCCCTGGACTGCAGGTTGAATGCGCTCGGGGCCTCCAATGAAAGCTCCAGGAGGCGGCGCACATCGGCGTCGGCAAGCGGGGTGGGGTCGAAGACTCGGGTGGCGCGGCGGGAGCGCAGTACGGCCTCGAAGGTGGCTGCGAAGTCGCTACAGTTTTCTGTGGCGGTAAATGATGTCATTTACCCGACCATAGCGAAAAAATATGTGATATTCACTAAACTATCAGGCAAAATGCTATTCAAAGAATGCAGGATTATAAAGGCAGCATGAAGACATGCGTGACAGCATGACAGCACAGCGCGCATCTTCGACCGCTGCCCCTGGCTTTCAAGCGAGGACACCCGAGAGATGAATCAGAATTCCTACAATCAGAGCCCCTATGGCAACGGATACGGCGGGTACGGCGCCCCATATCCGCCTCAGCCACGGAGGAATACGCCCCTCATCATCGCGCTCATCATTCTCGGCATCGCATTGCTGGCATTAGCAGTGCTCGGAGGTGTCATGCTCGGCCGCAATAGCTCTAATGAAGCAAATGGCCAGCGTAACTCAAGCGACAGTTCCTACGCCGCGGATAACACCGAAAGCTCCAGGCCCACATCGTCGACCACAGTAGAACCCTCAACTATCACCAGAACTCAGACAGCAATCCAACCTGCACCTAGCACCGGAGCCGATATCCCAACGACAAGGACCCAGACTCCGCCCCAGAACGAACAGCCCTCGGGCCCGCCGAGCCCTCCTTACGCAGCGGGCGCTGGCTACGAATGGTTCCTCAAGGGCCCATTCCAGTCCACCTGGACCTGCACCCAGAATGCGGATTCTTGGCCATCGGGAACCTCGGAATGCTTTGACTACAACGGCGGTGCCTACTACTGGGCAATGCGCCAGGCGTCGCGCTAGTTCGGGCCGCGCTGGCTGGCCCTAGTCCTGCCGGCCCTCAATCGACAGCAGCCAGCGCTTCATCTCGCACCCTCCGGCATAAGAGCCCAGCGAGGCACCGAACGATCCCACGCCGCCGCCAGCCGGCAGAACGCGGTGGCAGGGAATGATGATGGCCAGAGGATTTGTCGAACAGGCCGTTCCCGCGGCCCGCGCCGCCCGCGGCGACCCGGCCATCGCGGCCAGCTCCCCGTACGTCACAGCCTGACCGTAGCCGACCTCGCGCAGAGCCATCAGCGCCCGGGCGCGGAACGTGTCCTCCCCGAAAAGCGGGCAATCCAGCGGGAGGTCGAACTCGCGGCGCTGCCCCGCGAAATACTCCGCAAACTGGGCGGTCGCTTCCTGTGCAATCGCGGCGGCTTCGGGGGAATCGGCGCCGGGGGTGTCGTCGTCAAGCACGGCCCCGGTGAGGCTGACCTCCACCACCCCACGCGCGGAGGCGGCGACCCCGAGAGTCCCGAAAGGCGTCTCTACCTGCGCTGTCGCCATTCGGGCCTCCAATTTTTAGGCGTGGTGCTGGTGGAACCACTCTAGCAACTCGCCCCACTCCTTCTCGTGGCCCGCGCGGAAGTACCCGCCGTAGCCGACACCCTTCCCGCGGGCTGGCTGTGCCTGTCGCTTTTCGACGACCGAAGCGGCCGTCAGCACGTTAGTGATCAGGTCGGCAGAGGACTCCTCGGTCCAGTAATCGTCCGGAATGCGGATGGACAAAAACGGCTGAGTCGCGTGCGAGAAGCGATTCTGGAAGTCGAACTCCGAGTCATCGAAGAAGTAGCCGTCCTTGCGAGCCCAGCGTGCCCACTGGCGCATGACACCGATCGGCGGCTCGGTCGCCAGCTTCCAGGCCGACGCCGGGATGTGGCCGGTCAGGAAACCGCAGACCGGGCCAATGATGTTGAAGATGGAAAACGCGCGGAGCTTACCGACCAGCGACGGCACCTTAGTGATGCGCATACCGCGGCAGTTAATCAGCGCTGCGGCGTCGTAGGTTCCCTCGGATCCGGCGTAGGCGATGCCGTGGCCACCGACGGCGTGGCCGACTGCGAAGTGCGGGCCCTCCGGGAAGGTCTCCTTTGCCCATTCGATGACGCCCGGGATGTCCTTGGTGATCCAGTCGGACATGCGGATGTCCTCGTTATCCTTGTCGGACTTCATGCCGGACTGGCCGATGCCGCGGTAGTCGTAGGTAATGACGGCGTAGCCCTTGTCGGCGACCGTCTCCGCGAAACGGTGGTAGAAGCCCTGGGGGACGCCGGTGCCGCTGTGGACGGTAATGATTCCCTTCGGCGTCTGCACCGGGTTTTCCTTCGGGCGGAACAGGGTGCCGCGCAGGAGGACTCGGTCGTTGGCCGGGATAATCACGTCTTGGCGCGGGCTCGGCTCGGGGAGCTTCGGGCTCTTGGAGGAGAAGCGGGTGTTATTGGCTTTGGGGGAGACTTCGGAAATCATCTGTGCAGGTCCTTACGTGTTTTCGACGCTTCCATCGCTGCGTCTCGCCTGTGCCCCGACTCGGGCCGTGCAGACTGCGCGTAAATTTATATGCACATCTTAAAATGTAATCGCCGTCACTTTCAGGCGTTTTGGCGAATTCGGCTCACATTGGCGCCGCCCCTTGGCGCCGTTCCCGCACTTTAGCGCTCGTTCGTGACTGTAGAACAGCCGAGAGCGAGCGCTACAGTCACTAGCCAGCGCTAAAGTGCCAAGCGAACTGCCGCCGCTCCAGCACAGCACGAGCCGCCGCCGACCTACAAGTGAACGTCGCCGTAGGCGCGCTCGTCCTCAATCGGCTCCAGGTGCGAGTGAATGTGCACTCCGGGGAAGCGCTCACGCAGGTCGTCCTCCATCGCACTGAGCACATCGTGGCCGTATTCGACGGTCCATTCCCCCGGCACCAGCACGTGAAACTCAATGAACTGGCGATGCCCCGACACTCGTGTCCGGACCTCGTGAACGTCGACGCGCCCGGGCTGCTTGTGCGAGTCCAAGATGCGGTCGACCTCGTCGCGATCCTCGCCCTCCATGGCCTTGTCCATCAGCCCACCACCGGCATCCAGCACCAGGCGTCGTCCGGTAATCAGAATGTTCACGGCCACGGCCAGCGCGATGATCGGGTCGAGCCACCACAATCCGGTTACCCCGACCAGCGCCACGCCCGCAAGCACGCCCGCGGAAGTCCACACATCCGTCATCAGATGCTTGCCGTCCGCGACCAGCGCTAGCGATTTATGCTTCCGCCCGGCGCGGATGAGCACCAGCGCCACCAGCCCGTTAATTGCGGAGGCGACTACGGTAATCAGCAGACCGAGGCCGATTTCCTCAATCGGTTGCGGATTGAATAGTCGCACCACGGAGACGTAAATAATGTAGGCCGCCGCAACGAAAATCATGGCGCCCTCGAGCCCCGCCGAGAAGTACTCCGCCTTGGAGTGGCCAAACTCGTGGTCGCGGTCCGCGGGCCGCGCGATAACCTTGAGGACAATAACCGCCACAATGGCAGCGACAAGGTTGACGAGCGATTCCGCTGCGTCGGAAAGCAAACCGACCGAGCCGGTGAGGCTGTAGCCCCAGAACTTCAGTGCGATGGTGGCGAGCGCCGCGCCGACGGAGAGCCAGCCGTACCGGGATAGGTCCTGCATGGGCGGTGATATTACCCGCCAACCCAGAGGTCCGACCAGTTCTATGACGCCGTTTTCCCAGTTCAAACTCACGAACATCGCTGTCGGGTTGCCCTTTGCCTCCCAGCTGGATTCGCTTGCCGACGCCGTGCGCCACGGCGATGTTGTAGTCCAAGCGCCGCCGGGTACAGGCAAGACCACGCTCGTCCCACCTGCGGTGGCGAACGCGTGGCACGGGCAGTACGGGCGGGTTGTCGTGACGGCGCCGCGGCGCGTGGCGGTGCGCTCGGCGGCGCGGCGGCTGGCGCAGCTGTCGGGGACGAAGCTGGGCGAGGAAGTTGGTTTCACCGTGCGTGGCGAGTCTCAGGTTTCGCGGCACACGCGGGTCGAGTTTGTCACGCCCGGCGTGCTGCTGCGCAGGCTGCTGCGCGACGGCGACATCGAGGCCGACGCCGTGATCATCGATGAGGTTCACGAGCGCGGCCTTGACACCGACCTGGTGCTGGCGATGCTCCGTGACCTGCGGGATATCCGCGAGGACCTGCGCATTATCGCGATGTCGGCGACCGTGGATGCGCCGAAGTTCGCGGAGCTTTTGGGTGCCGGCACCGCCGGCGCCGGCGCCGCGCCAATCGTCGCTGCGGAGGCGGAGATGTTCCCCCTGGACATCCGCTACGCGCCTTTTCCCAAGCGCCTGGATTCGCGTGGCGTCACCGACGAATTCCTCCGGCACGTGGCCGAACAGGCAGCGGGGTTGGTCGCACATGCGCACGGCGACGTCCTCGTTTTCCTCCCCGGCGTCCGCGAGGTCGACCGCTGCGCAGGCTACGTAGAGGGCCTGCTCACCGCAACAAACTTCGAGGTCCTGACCCTTCACGGCCGCCAAAGCGCCGAAGAGCAGGATCGCGTGTTCCGCCGCGACGCGACCAGCGCCGCCAGCACTGCCCCGACCAGCGCCACCGCAACTGCCACCCAGCCCCGCCGCGTCATCGTGTCGACCTCAATCGCGGAGTCCTCGGTAACCGTTCCGGGCGTTCGCGCCGTCGTCGATGCATGCCTGACCCGCGGCCCACGTCTGGACGTCGCCCGCGGTTTCTCGGGCCTGGTCACCACCTCGTGCGCGCAGTCGTCGGCAAATCAGCGCGCGGGCCGCGCTGGCCGTGAGGGCCCGGGCATCGTAATCCGCTGTGTCTCGCAGTCCGAATTCAGCTCCTTTCCTGCCTGGCCCGCCCCCGAGATCGCCGTCGCCGACCTCACCCAGGCGATGCTCGACGCCGCCGCCTGGGGCACGCCGCGCATGGAAGGCCTGAAGCTTCTCGACGCCCCTCCCGCCCACCACACCGATGCCGCCCTTGAGGTTCTCGCCGGTCTCGGGGCTATCGACGACACCGGGGCAATCACCGACCTCGGCCGCAGGCTCGCGACGCTGCCGGTCCACCCGCGCATGGGGCGCGCCCTGCTCGCGGCCTCGGAACTGATGCCCGAGCACGCGGACAAGGTTGCCCGCGCCGTCGAGAAGCTCACCGATGCGAGAGGCCTCACGAAAATCACGCGCGACCACGCCAGGGAGCATGGCGGGAAGGCGTCGTCATTCAATCTATTGCCCAGCGACATTCCCGCCCTGGTCACCGCGCTTGCCTGGCCGGACTTCGTGGGCAAGCGGCGCGGCGCGGATACCGACGAGTTCCTCTTCACCGGCGGCACCGCAGCGACCGGACCGCGCGGGCACGAATGGATTGCGGCGTCGGAGATCACGCGACAGTCGAACGGCCGCGCGCTGATCCGCGCCAGCGAACCAATCGACCTGGAGATCGCGATGCTCGCCGCCGGGCACCTCGCCCGCACCGAGACCACGGCATTCATCGAGGCCGGTCGCTTCCGGGCGCGCGAGCGCGAGCTGCTCGGCGCGATCGAGCTATCCTCACGCCCCGCACAACCTACGCCTGAGCAGTGCGTTTCCGCCAACTCTGCCTGGCTTGCCGACGCCCACCTCACGGCCCCGGCCGACACCGAGGGGCTGCGGCGACGCATGGCATTCGCCCATGTGCATAAGGGCGAGCCGTGGCCCGACGTGTCGAGCGCCGGGCTCGCGGCGAGCATTGACGTACTTTTCGCGGGCGAGCTGGATCAGCCCCGCGTGCCGAGACTGGACTCCGAGAAGTTGCGCCGCCTTCTGCCGTGGCCGGAGGCCACTGAGTTCGATTCGCTGGTGCCCGAACGGATGCAGGTCCCCTCTGGATCACGGATTCGCCTGGAGTACCCAGCCGACCCCGCCAGCGAGGACGCCCAGATTGTGCTGGCCGTGAAATTGCAGGAGTGCTTCGGACTTGCCGAGACGCCGCAGGTGCTGGGCGTGCCCGTGACCATGCACTTGCTGTCCCCCGCCGGCCGTCCCTTGGCCGTGACGCAGGACCTGTCCAGCTTTTGGAACGGCGCGTATTCGCAGGTTCGCGCGGAGATGCGGGGGCGTTACCCCAAGCATCCCTGGCCGGAAAACCCTTGGGAGGAACAGGCCACGGCGCGCACGAAGCGTCGTTAAGCGATGGCGGGCGGTGCGGGCGGCGGAGTTGGTGCGACGACGGGCGACAGGCGGCGGGCTGCCCCCCAATCCGCACTCTAGCGCTCGTTTGCGACTGTAGAGCAGCCGAGAGCAAGCGCTACAGTCATCAGCCAGCGCTAAAGTGCAATAAATTAGCCGCAAAGCACAGCCAAAAAGGCAACCGCACAGCAAGCAACCGTCCTAATACAACCGACCCACCTCCGCCCAGCGTTTCCTACGCTGAATAGCCAGGTCAATGGCCTCCTTCTCGACCTCAAAATACGGCTCGCACACCTCATATTCTCCCGAGTACACCGACCACCCCCGGTCCATCTGCGCTCGAACATCCTCAGCAGCCCGCCGAATTATCTCCTCCGCCGAGCCCCGCAGCACCTGACTCCACACAATCCGCACCACAATCAGGCCCAAGTTCTTCAGCCGCTTCTCCCGCGCGAGCTCCTTACTGATCGCGTCCTGAGTCGTCTCTCCCGAAGAGGCCCCGTATTTCACATTCCCATCGAACTCAATCACCAAACCCAGCTCCGGCACGAATAGGTCGACCCTCCCGATGAACCCGTGCGCATCATAAAACGCTACTTGCTGCAGTAGCGGGGAACGCTTGCTCTGCGGGTGCGCGACCCCCGCCGCAATAGCCGCCTGCTTGACCAACGATTCCCCTATCGACTCCGCCCCCGTCGTCGCCTCCGTCAGCAGCTTCCGCGCCCGCACATTCCCCGGCGAGCGCGGGTACGCGTCGAACGTCGCCCACAGCTCCTCCTCTGTGCAGTGCCCGCGCAGCGCCGCGTCCGCTACCACCGCACCATTCTCCGAGGTCCGCGCCCGGCACAGGTCCACTGCTGTCTTCGGGATGTCTGTGAGCCACCGCCCTTCTCGCTTTACGACGTCCACAGGTTCCAACCGCCCCGTGACATGGAGCAGGCGGCTGTGGGATGTTGGGCCTTTCACGGATGAAAGTGGCCGACGCCCCGTACCTGCGACGGCGATGCGCGCGTGTCGAAGCAGCAGCGGGAAACCATGCAGTGCGGCCGCGGCTTCACCGGCGATGATGATGTTGCTGCCGCGCCTAATGAGCGCCTTTACCTGGAGGGTGAAGCGCTCGCTGAGTGGCGCGGTTAGCCATTCGTTGACCGGATAATACGCGCCGCGAGCCAGCCAAATTAGGGCGTTGTTGCGTTTTTCCGGCTGCTGTTTTTCTGTATGGTTGCGGATCCATTCATCCCTGTCGACACCTGCCCGGCCAACCATGTATCTGCTGCACGGACTCTTTCCGTCGTGTTGTGCCCCGGCCCGGATGATGCTGTCCTCGTCGCGATGCCAGTCGATCACGTTTGTCCCCTCCCCTTATGGACACAGCGTCGAGTAAGGCACGGTGCTCGGTGTGCGCCGTGCATCTGTGAGCTGTGCATGTGGGCACCGTGCTTGGTGTGCGCTGTGCTCGGCAAGAGTAGCTATTTTCCCGCGGCTCCGGCTGCCGAAGTACAGCTGCTAAGCGTTGCCTTTGGATAGTTTCGTCATCTGTGGATAACCTGCCCCGCCCCCAGCGCTCCAGCCCCCCCCAGCAGCGCCCTACCCCGCTCCCCTGCCCCAAAATCCACACTCTAGCGCTCGTCGGTGACTGTAGAGCAGCCGAGAGCGAGCGCTACAGTCACCGACCAGCGCTAAAGTGCAGTAATGCAGCTGCAGCAATACAGGTGCAGCAATGCACCCCCCAAAAAAAACACGCCGCCCTATACCCGCACCCTGCGCGGATTGCGCCACAAGTAGATGGCGTAGCACAGGAACGCGAAGAACAACACGCATCCCATCACGCCCTGCATGTTTCCGTAGAACCACTGCCCCACACTATTGGCCCGTCCGAAGTCGTTGCCGATGAACACCTCGTACGGCGCCCACCAGTTGGCCACAAAGAACAGCACCCCAACCGCCACATGCCAAATCTCGCGGTAGAAAAGCAGCAGTGGGAAGAACACCATGACAATCGACCAGTGATGACTGACCGCGTACGGCCCGGCAAAGCTCACGGCCAGCGCCACGAAGGCCAGCGCCGAGACGTCATACTGCTCACGCTGGAACACCCATGCCACAAACGCCGCAGCGATAGCGCCGAAGAGGAAGAAACCATAGATACCCACCTCGAGCGCAGTCCCCTCTAGCCCGGCGCGTGCAAGTAGGCCACTGAATGCCTGGTTGGCCTCATACGTCGGGGCACCGCCGCGATTGGAGGAGAAGAATTCCTCGGTCCAGAAGTAGATTGACTCCCTAAAGCGCACGGCAAAGCCCACGGCTACCGTCACCAGGAACCAGCCGAAGCTCTTGGCCACGGCAGCGAAGTCGCGACGCATCAGGAATACCAGCGCGTACGCGGCCGGCGTGATCTTGATGCCGGCAGCGACACCCACGCCGAGGCCACGCAGCTTCTTCGGCAGAAATCCCAGCACATCGGCCACGATCAGCAGCGCGAGGAACACATTGATCTGCCCGAAGAGCACATTTGCCCGCAGCGGATCGAGCAGCAGCACGATTCCGAGCAGCCCGGTGGCAATCAGCTCTGGGTAGTCGGCGCGCAGCCGCTTTGTCACCATCCACAGCATTGCCCACACGGCTGCCATCGTCGCGATCGTCCAAATGATCTGCAGCGTCGTCGGCCCCGCCCAGGTCAGAGGATAAAACAGCAACGCCGCAAAGGGCGGGTAGATGAAGCGGAATCCGGAGCGCGTCGGGAAGTCCTCGGAGTAGAGGTCCTGGCCACGGCGGAATGCCCAGCCGGCGTCTTGGAAGACTTCGACGTCCATCATGTAGTAGGTCGCCGCTCGATAGATGAAGGCAACGACCACCGCCACCGAGACGAGTCCGAATACGGCTGTGAGGATTCGTCGCTGCAGAACCGATAGGCTCGAGAGTCTGTCCATGAGCATGTCTCGAATGTACCGCACCCGACCTCGGCCGAAGTCTTAGAGTGGGAGTTATGTCAGCCCAGAACATCCTGCCCTCCGATGTCGTTGCCGAACGCTATCTGAAGGTCCGCTCCGATATCGATGACGCTTGCCGACGCGCCGGCCGCCGCCCCGAGGAAGTCCGCCTGCTGCCGGTGAGCAAGACCGTGCCTGCCGACTCTCTTATCGACGACTGGCCCGCCCTCCATGCCGCGGGCTGCCGAACTTTGGGGGAAAACCGGGTGCAGGAGGCGGAGGGGAAAGCTGCAGCGTTCCAGGACGCGTTCGGGGCCAGTACTGATGCGCCTGCTACGACGGGCACCACGGCTACTGCGCCGCGCATCGCGATTATCGGCCCGCTGCAGACCAATAAGGCCGGGCACTTGGTGGGCTGTGCCGACGAATTCCAGGCGCTCGACCGTCCGAAGGTGGCGGCTGCGTTGCAGCGCCGGCTGGAGACGCTGGAGTCCCCTGCCGAGTCAACTTTGGACGTATTAATCCAGGTCAATGTGTCTCGGGAGCCGCAGAAGTCGGGGCTGGCGCCTCAGCACGCAGCGGAGTTTGTCCGGATGTTCGGCGAGGGTGGCGAGTATCCGAACCTGCGGCTGCGTGGCTTCATGACCATCGCCGCCGCCGGTGACCCGCGCGTGCGCGATACGTTTGCGGAGCTGCGCGAGCTGCGCGACAGCCTGCTGGGTGACCTGCCGGATGGCGTCAGCCTGGAGGAGCTGTCGATGGGCATGTCCGGCGATTACCTCGAGGCAATCGCGGAGGGAGCCACGACGGTGCGCGTCGGCCGCGCTATTTTCGGGGAGCGCTCCTATCCGCAGAAATAGCGGTGCGGGGTACGCTCGAGGGCATGAGTGCTGAAACTTCACCCTGTTCCCGTCGACGTTTTCTGCTCGGTACGGCTGCGACTGCAGCGGGTGCGCTGATTGCGGCATGCGCGCCGAAGTCTGCGGTCGAGAAGGTTGCCGCGAAGGATATTCCCGTGGGCGGGGGTGTTGTGGTTGGTGGCTACGTGGTGACACAGCCGGAGAAGGGCAAGTTCGCCGCTTTTTCCAACGTGTGCCCGCATCAGAATGGCCGCATCACCGAGGTTCGTGACGGTGTCATGATATGCCCGAACCACGGCTCCGAGTTCGACATCGCGACTGGCAAGGTTATCGCTGGCCCGTCGCGCCAGCCCGCGGGCGAGGCGCCGCTGTCGGCCAACGGAACGGAGCTGATTGTCGGGCAGAAGTAGCGCTATCGCGCCTTCAAACCCGCTACAGCACAAGCGCCTGCGACCAACGACAGTGCCACCAGCCACGGCACGAGCCCGCCCCAGCCGAGTCCGCCGAAAACCATCCCGGAGACCCACCCCACCACGGACGAACCCGCGTAGTAGCTAAACAGGTACATCGACGACGCCTCGGCTCGGTCACGCTGCGCCACCAGCCCCACGCCGGAGGACGACAGTGAATGCGCCACAAAGAACGACGCAGTAAACACCAACACACCCACAATTACGGCCGGCAGCCACGGCACCGCGACGAGCCCCAAGCCCGCACAGGCACCAACCGTTGCGATGGCAATCAGCCTGCGCCGACTCACCGTTTTCGCCCACACACCCGCGCGTGCCGACGACCACGTCCCCGACAAATAAAGTACAAAGACAAACCCGGCGAGCGCGGGTGACAGACCGAAGCGGTCGCCGAGCCTGAAGCCCAGGTAGTTGTAGAGGGAGACGAACGCTCCCATGAATAGGAATGCCAGGGCGCACAGGGCGAGGATGCGCGGGTCGGCAAGGTGGCGGCGGATTGCCTGCCATTCGCCGGAGAAGGACAGCGCCTTGGGGTGGAACCTGCGCTGGATGGGCAGGAAATACCAGGTCAGAATGGCGAACACGAAGGCCACTGCCGCGGAGACCGCGACCGCCATTCGCCAGCCGGCGAACTCCAGCACAATCGAGGGGATAATACGCCCGAGCAGTCCGCCGACGGTGGTGCCGGAGATATAGAGCCCCATCACGCGGCTGACGTGGTCGGCATGGACTTCTTCGCTGACGTACGCCATCGCAACGGCGGGGACACCGGCAATGACGATGCCTTGCAGCAATCGCAACGCAATCATGGAACCGATTCCAGGCGACGCGGCAACGACGAGGCCAAGCAGTGTCGCCACGAAGGCGCTGATTACAATCACGCGCCTGCGGCCGAAGCGTTCGGACAGGATGGACACTGGGATGACCGCGCAGGCCAGGCCACCGGTTGTGGCCGACACGGTCAGGGCGGCTGTCGCGGGGTCGACGGAGAGGTCGTCGGAAAGCGTGGGCAGCAGCGCCTGCGTCGCGTAGAGAGCCTGGAAGGACGCCAGGCCCGCGAAGAGCACGGCGACGAGCGCGCGGCGGAATCCGGGGTCGCCCGGGGTAAGGCCCGCGGGGAGAGACTGATTTTCCTGGCTTCCTGCTGCGCTACTCACACCTTCCAGCCTAACGCGACCGGTTATCGCCTCTGCGCGGGGAGTCTACGTACCCAGATTGTCCAGAGCCTGGGCGAGGTCGGCAATGAGATCGTCGATGTCCTCAATACCAACGGAGAGGCGCACAAGGTCACGCGGGATTTCCAGAGTGGTTCCGGTAACCGATTGATGGGTCATTCCTGCGGGGACCTCAATCAGGGATTCAACGCCGCCGAGGGATTCGGCAAGCTCGAACTCGACTGTTTTGAGGCAGAGCTGCTCGGCCGCCTCTTGTCCGCTGAGACCGTGGGGAAGATTGGCGCTGGTGGCGTCGGCAAGCCGGGCGCTGACCATTCCGCCGAAGCCGCACATCTGGCGCTTGGCGACGCCGTGGTTGCGGTGGGAGCCAAGACCCGGGTAGTAGACTTCGGCGATTTCGGGGCGGGAGGCGAGGAACTTGGCGACAGCGGCGGCGTTGTCGCAGTGGCGCTCCATGCGCACGGCCAGGGTCTTGATGCCGCGGGTTGTCAGGTAGGCGTCGAAGACGCTGGGAATGGCGCCGGTGCCGCCGCGCATAAAGTCGATTTCCTCGTCGAGGTCAGGGGCATTAGTCACCAGCGCCCCGCCGACGACGTCGGAGTGCCCGCCGAGGTACTTGGTGGTCGAATGCAAAACGACGTCTGCGCCAAGCTCGAGCGGGCGCTGCAGGTACGGGGAGGCGAAAGTGTTGTCAACGACCAATTTCGCCTCACCCTTGGCCGCGGCGATCGCTTCAATATCGGCGATGGTCAGCAACGGGTTCGTGGGCGTCTCCACCCAGATCACGGTGGTATTAGGCTGGATCGCAGCGGCGACGGCCTCGGCGTCGCCAATGTCGACGACGGTGTGATCGATGCCCCAGGCTCCGAATACGCTATCGATTAGGCGGTGGGTGCCGCCGTAGACGTCGTTGGGCATGACGATATGGGAGCCGGGTTTGAGCAGGATACGCAGAATTGCGTCGGTGGCGGCCATGCCGGAGGAGAAGGCCCGACAGTAGCTAGCACCCTCAAGGTCTGCGATGGCGCGCTCAAGCCCGGCGATGGTCGGGTTGCCACAGCGCGTGTATTCGAAGCCGCCGCGGAGCTGGTTAATTCCGTCCTGGACGAAGGTCGAGCTGGCGTAAATCGGCATGTTGATGGATCCATGGAGGGAATCCGGGGTGTAGCCGGCGCGGACTGCGGCGGTGGAGAAGCGTCGCGAGTTCTTCGTCAGGTCTTTTTTCGTCATGGTGTGATTATGCACATAGACCAAGCGGTCTACAAATGAACCGTAAAAATTACCTGCATCAATGCTTAATGCCAATAAACTTATGGTTTTGTCAGCGAACGAGTGAGCAGTTGGTTACCCTCCTTATGCATGAGCACCTCACATGACAGTCGCCCCTACGACATCGTGATCTATGGCGCGACCGGCTTCGTCGGTCGCCTCATAGTTGACTACCTGGCCCAGCACGCCCCGGAAGGCACGAAGGTCGCACTTGCGGGCCGCAGCCCTGCGCGACTGACCAAGGTTGCGCGCGAGGCCGACGTAGAGGATTGGCCACGTATTGTCGCCAACGCCGATGACGAAGCCGCGCTGGCCAAGATTGCCGCCGACACCAAGGTGGTTCTGACAGTTGTCGGCCCCTATTGGAAGTACGGCAAGACGCTGGTCGCCGAGTGCGCGAAGGCCGGCACGCACTACGTCGATCTGACCGGCGAAGTTCTTTTCGCCCACGACTCCATCGCACAAAACCACGAAATCGCACAGTCCACCGGCGCGAAAATCGTCCACTCCTGCGGCTTCGACTCAATCCCCTCGGACATCACCGTCCGTGCGCTTTACGACGCCGCCCACACCAGCCTTGGTGAGACGACCCTGCTGGTCAAGCACGTCAAGGGTGGCGCGTCGGGAGGCACCATCGACTCGGTGCGCACCCAGCTTGCCGCGGCGAAGGCCGACCCGAAGTTGCGCCGCATCCTGGCTAACCCATACGCGCTTGCCGCCCCCGGCCCTGACCAGGGTGCTTTTGGCAAGGACCTGCGCCCGGCGCGTTTCCGCGGTGCATGGCGTGCACCGTTTTTCATGGGCCCGTACAACACCCGTGTTGTGCAGCGCTCGGCGCATCTGACCGGATACGGCGATTGCTTCCGCTACCGCGAGCTGATGAACGTCGGCCGCGGAGTCAAGGGGCTGCTGCGCGCGTTCGCTTTCAAGTTCGGCATGCTGGCAGGCCTAGCGGCACTGTCCTTCCCGCCGACCGCGAAGCTGCTGGATGCGAAGCTGCCGAAGCCCGGTGAGGGCCCCTCCGAGGCCGAACGTGCCGAGGGTCGCTTCACTATCGAGGGCTACACCACCGATACCTCCGGTGCGCGCTGGCAATCGCTAGTGTCCCTGGAGCAGGACCCCGGCTACGAGGGCACCGCCATGATGATCTCCAACTGCGCCTTGGCTCTGGCCCACGATGAGCTTCCCGATGTCTCCGGCGTCCTCACGCCGACGGTTGCCCTCGGCGATGCTCTGCTTCGGCGTTTGCGCGAAAACGGCATGACCATTCAGGCGGATCACGCATGAGTTTCCGCACGACGCTGACGCATGGGCCGAAGTTACCGCAGGTTATCGGCAATTCACGCGGCACTGATCCCGACAGCAGGCCTCGCGCGCTGGTGACCGGGGCCTCATCGGGAATTGGATGGGCCTGCGCGGAGGCTCTGATGAAGGCCGGTTTCGAGGTGATAGGCACCTCGCGCCGAGGCGCGGAGGCGCCGCACCCGGATGGCGTGGAGATGCTGGCCCTGGACATGGAGAGCCAGGACGACATTGCTGCAATCGCTGCGCGTGGCCCGTTTGATGTCGTGGTTGCCAATGCCGGCGAGAGCCAGTCGGGCCCCTTTGAGGAGTTGCCTCGCGATGCCCTCGAGCGACTATTCCAGGTCAATGTCTTAGGGCAGGTCGAGTTGCTGCAGAAGCTGCTGCCCGACATGCGTGCCGCAGGGCGCGGCCGGGTCGTGCTGGTCGGTTCGATGTTGGGCGGTTTGCCGCTGTCGTATCGCTCTTCTTATGTGGCGACGAAGGCCGCAATCCGAGGGTTCGGGATGGCCCTGCGCGGCGAGGTTGCACAGTTCGGCATTGGGGTCACGGTGGTGGAGCCGGGCTCGATTAATACCGGCATTTCGCAGCGCCGCACGAAGTACGGCGAAGAAGAATCCGTCTACGCCGACGATGTGAAGCGGATGCTGACACGTCTTGACGCGAATGAGGCCAAGGGCATTCCGGCCTCCCAGATTGCGGACGTTGTCATGCGAGAGGTTGCCGCAGAAAGGCCGGTGGCGTTGGTGGCCGAGGGGTCGTCGGCACGCGTTGTTGTGTCCTTGGTGCGGGCGATTCCGACGCAGGCGATGCTGACGCTAATGCGGCGGGTGCACGGACTGCGCTAATCCGCGATTGCGCGCATTTCGACACCTTGCGCGCAGGCCTTCGCTGCCTCATGGGATAGGTCGATGGCCTGGTTTTCGTCCTCGACCTCAATGATCCAGAACCCCGAGGGGAACGTCTCAGCGTCGTAGTAGGGCGCCGCGTCCTGAGTGCCGTCCGGCATGATAGTCACGGCCTGCTCCGGCGGGACTAGGCCGCCGCCCATCACCCAATGCCCGTTGTCCTGCAGCTTCTGGTTGAACTTGCCGACGCGCTCAAATGCAGCGCGCATCTCTTCGTCAGAGTCGTAGGCATTGATGTCCTTGCGGCCGTGGACGGTGAGAAAGTACTGCATGAGGGGCTCCTGCGCGGTCAAGCTTTTCCGGTAGAGGCTGATTCTGGAGGTTTCGTTTCACAAAGTTTAGCAGTGTTTGGGTGGGAGTGGGGATGAGCTTAGTCACGGATACAACATCCACCTGTAAAGTCACTAGCCAAAAGAATCAAACACCTGTTCCCTAGCTCAAACACTTTGCAATCCAAATGTTTTGGTACTCTTTTGTGAGTATTATTTACACAGGTGAAAGGTCGCTTCCTTAACAAGCGTCTACCTTCCTAGGCTTTGCGTTTGGGCTTTGTGCTATCATTTCTTATTGAGAACCAATCCTCAGTAAGGACCGCCTCGTTAGCGGTTCCGATTGCTCCTTAGGGCCCTTCGGGGCCCTAATCTTTTGGAGCAAAAATGACAACGCGTTACGTAGTTGGAATCGATGTCGGACTCTTCTCGGTGGGCTTTTCCGCTATCGAGGTCGATGAAAAGGGAATGCCGGTTCGGCTCCTCAACTCAATGTCGCTCATCCACGACTCTGGCTTAGACCCAAATAGCCAAAAAGAAGCAAAGACCCGCAAAGCTGTTTCAGGAGTTGCGCGACGTACCCGAAGGCTGTACGCGGCGCGAAGGAAGCGCCTAGCCGCGTTGGATACCTTCCTTACACAACATGATTTCCCATTGATTGACCTGGAAAAGGAAGCTGACAAAATCGCGTGGTCGGCTCGAGCTACTTTGGCAACTGAAAAGGTCGAGGACCACGAGCAGATGAAGAAGCTGCTATCCATTGCTGTCCGACACATTGCTCGCCACCGTGGATGGCGGAACCCTTACATCCCTGCGGAGCGTTTGTGTACTCAACGCAAAGCCTCGGATAAGTTCACTATCCTCGAGCAAAAGGCTAGAGAGGCTGCCCGGAAGCCAATCCCATCGACGCCGACCCTGGCCCAATTGGTGGGTGCTCTTCCGCATGGCGCAACACAATTGCGCGGCGAGAACGGATTCTTATCAGAGACTCTCAACCAGCAGGACTTCGCCAACGAATTACTCAAGATCGCATCCGTGCAGGACCTCGAACCGCAGTTTGTCCACGAACTCCTGCTCAAGGTCTTCTACGCAAAAAGCCCCAAAGGTTCCGCGGAAAAATTCGTTGGCAAGGACGAGCTCGATCCGTCACAACCACGAGCATGGCGCGCAACACTCGCCTTCAACGAGTATCGAATCATCAGTCTTCTCGCTAACGTGCGAATTGCCGACCCTTCGTCACCGACTTTTGCTCAGCGCCGACTAACGGTTAATGAACGGCAGAAGGCATTCAACTTTCTTAACAACTGGACGCAAAAAACTAGCCCGACGTGGACCGACATTGCAGAATTGTTTGGCATTGATCGGGGATTGCTAAAGGGCACTGCCAGCGCTAACGACGATGGCGAGAGAATGTCTGCGACGCCGCCAATCAACCAAACACATCAGATCATGTGGAACTGCCAGGTGAAGTCATTACGCGAGTTCTGGAGGAAGGGAAGTACTGCAATGCGTAGCGCCCTTATCTCGGAACTCTCGAACGTTGAGGCTCCCGAGGAAGGGTCTCCTGAATCGATTGCTGCAGCTACAGCCATTCGGTCGCTACCACCCGAGGAAATGGAAAAACTGGAAACAGTCAAGCTTCCTCATGGACGAGCCGCCTACTCAGTTAAAACTCTGGACAAGATCGCCAAATATATCCTCAACAACGAGGCCGACCTCCACGAAGCCCGGCAAGAAATATTTGGTGTAGATGCCCACTGGAAGCCAGCCGCTGCACCAATTGCGGAACCTACTGGAAACCCTGCAGTAGATAGGACACTGTCTGCCATCAACCGCTGGATCCTGCTCGCAGAAAAGCGATGGGGCACGCCCCTGTCAGTGAATATCGAGACGGCCCGCGATGGTTTCAAGAGTGCATCTGTAGCTCGAGAAATTGAGCGGGGAAACAGCAAACGGGCAACGCGGAACCTTGAAACCAGACAGGCAATTGCAGAAAAACTGGGAATCGAAGGGCGCGTCCGAAGCAGTGATATGCTTCGCTACCAGGCAATCCAGCGACAGAACGGACAGTGCGCCTACTGTGGCACCACGATTACTTTCAAGTCCGCAGAAATGGACCACATCGTCCCTCGTGCAGGAGCAGGTTCTACCAATCGACGCAATAATCTGCTCGCCGCGTGCCATAGATGCAATTTAAGCAAAGGCAAGCTTCCTTTTGCCGTCTGGGCTAACAGCGAAAAGTCTGGTCCTAGTGTGTCTCTCGAAGGGGCAATCGATCGTGTCAATCAATGGCCGACCGATAGCGGCCTATCTACGCGGGAAATGAGGGATTTTCAGCAATCGGTCATCAAGAACTTGAAGCGAACTTCCAGCGACGACAAGATTGATGCACGCAGTATCGAATCCGTCGCGTGGATGGCCATCGAGCTGCGGCACCGCATGATTAGTCATTTTGCGAAGCAGGGCAGGTCAACTCCAAAGATTCGCGTGTTCAGCGGAACTGTGACAGCATCAGCTCGAAAAGCTGCTGGAATCGAAAAGCAAATTACGATGCTTGGGGGCGGTCATGGCAAGAATCGCCTAGACCGTCGCCACCATGCGATTGACGCCGCAGTCGTTGCACTGATGAATTACACTACGGCGCAGACAATTCTCGAACGAGAGAACCTTCGACGAGCAGAAAACATCATTCAGAAACCCGATACCGACTTCGGTACATGGAAAGAATACAAAGGCCGAAATCAACAGGATAGGTACCTTTTCGAGCAGTGGAATTTGCGTATGAAATCCGCAGTTCCAATGCTTCAAGAGGCCTTAGACCAGCATCGAATCGCGGTCACACAAAACCTGAGACTACGATTGGGCAACGGACAAGCCCATGAAGCGGGGATTGGGAAGCTGGACTCTGCGAAAGTCGGTGATGCTCTTCCGGTCGCGCTTATCGACCGAGCAGCTTCGCCAGCACTATGGTGCGCTTTGACACGGCTCCCCGACTTCGACTGGAAGGACGGACTACCAGAGAATCCGACGCGAAGCATCGTTGTCAACGGCACTCATCTGAATTCGGAAGACAAAATTGAGTTTTTCGGTGTCAAGGCTGGTGCCATCGCGGTGCGTGGAGGATATGCAGAGTTGGGAGCATCCTTCCACCATGCACGCCTATACCGTGTTCCAGTCGGGAAGCGTCATGCTTATTGCATGATGCGCGTGTACACCGTGGATTTGGTTCGGCATCAGCACGAGGATTTGTTTACCGTTGATCTTCCTCCGCAAACCATTTCAGTTCGCCAATGCGAAGCAAAACTACGCAAGGCGCTAAGAGAGGGAACAGCAGAGTACATCACCTGGTTTGTGGTTGGCGACGAGCTACACTTCGATGCCTCGAAGGTAGCTACTGGCCAGGCGGAAACATTCCTTGCAGAGTTCGGAGACATTCGTTCATGGACCGTTAAGGGGTTCTACTCTGATGCACGCCTACGGTTGAAGCCAGCAGTTCTATCTGCAGAAGGCATTACGGATGAAATGGATACAGACTGTAAAAAAGTCATCGACAGTCCTGGCTGGCTGCCCGCCGTTAACAAAATATTTGGCCTTGGAGGGGTAACAATCGTTCGGCGAGATGCCCATGGTCGACCTCGACTATCAGCTCGCGGTAACCTGCCAGTTTCCATCCAGATTGATTCCTTATGAGTTGGCGGGTGCTCGACTTCACGTCTTTCAACGGTCGTATCAGCTACGAGCGCGGACGTATAAAAGCTACATACCGTGACGGATCCGAGAAGAAGGTCAGCCTTGCGGAGATTGCAGTCCTAGTCATCGCAGATAAAACTGATGTTTCCTCAGGGCTCCTAAGTATGCTCGGCCAAAATGGAATCCCAGTGGTTGTCACTGACTGGCGTGGCGTTCCAGTTAGTGTCGCTTCAGGTTGGTCCACACATACGCGTGTGGGGGCGCGCCAAATCGCCCAGTCAAAAATGACCCTTCCACGAAGAAAAGCAGCGTGGGCGAATCTTGTCCGAGCAAAAGTTAGAGGACAAGCCAACACAATTCGTGCGCTCGGACACGCTCAAGAAGCTAAAGACCTGGAAGCGCTCACTTCAACAGTACGATCTGGGGACCCCTCTAATGTCGAAGCACAGGCAGCAAGACTATATTGGTCGGCCTACTTCTCTGAAGGAGAAAGCAGAGACCAAGAGGGGAGCGATCTCTTAAATGCCGCGCTAAATTACGGATACACAATCCTTCGTGGGCACTGCATCCGAGCGGTCACCGAAGCAGGGCTTTGGCCTGCCTTGGGGGTTTTTCACCATTCGCGGTCGAATGGTTTCAATTTGGTTGATGATCTCCTCGAGCCATTTCGCCCCGCCATTGATTACTACGTAGCGCAGCTTCCTGGCAATTCCGCAATGGAGGACCCCGAAACGCGGCGGAAGCTCGTTTCTGCTTCTAGCTCTCAGTTTCACGCTGACGGCCGTACCGTATCAACAATGCTCGGTTCACTTGCACAACAGTTCGGCTTGTACGCAGAAGGTGATATTCAACAGTTCAGAGTGCCTACGTGGTGCGGTCCCTTTAAGGCTGAAGAATAATGCCCGGAGATAAGCGGATGTGGTGCATAGTTATGTTCGATCTGCCAGTAAAGACTGAGACAGAAAGAAAGGAAGCGACCAAGTTTCGCAACTATCTATTGGATAGCGGTTTTAGCCGCGTCCAATACAGCGTCTATGTCCAGTACCTTCCTCTCGGGGCACAACTAGCAAAAATTGCAAAAGACATTAAGGCCAAGCTTCCCCATGAAGGAGAAGTTCGAATCGTCCCACTCACCGACAAACAGTGGTCAAATGCATTTCGTTTTTCTAACGCTTCACCAAAGAAGGTTGAAAAAACGCCCGAACAGCTCGAGATTTTTTAAATAAAAATCCCCTGATAAACCTGCTCAGAAAGCCTTTTTACGGCCCTTTGAAGTCTATCAGGGGAAATGAGAACCAATCCCCAGCCTAGGACGTTGAGGCTAAAAGCCCGTGCGAAGTCTATCAGGGGAAATGAGAACCAATCCCCAGCGAACGCTGCTAGGTCAACTGCCGTCTCCGAAGTCTATCAGGGGAAATGAGAACCAATCCCCAGCCACTTGGCAAAGCAACAAAGATTGAGAAGAAGTCTATCAGGGGAAATGAGAACCAATCCCCAGCGTAACGCGACAATCCTGCTCGCCGTCGCGAAGTCTATCAGGGGAAATGAGAACCAATCCCCAGCGACGAGGACATCTTTAGCTACCCCTCGCGAAGTCTATCAGGGGAAATGAGAACCAATCCCCAGCCCCAACCGGTGGGCCATCGACCAGCCACGAAGTCTATCAGGGGAAATGAGAACCAATCCCCAGCGACTCTCGGGTGGGAGATGCTGCAGTGGGAAGTCTATCAGGGGAAATGAGAACCAATCCCCAGCGTGTGCTGGTCAACGGTGCGAAAGCCGGGAAGTCTATCAGGGGAAATGAGAACCAATCCCCAGCCTTCTGTTGCTTCCATCTTTGTTTTTTCGAAGTCTATCAGGGGAAATGAGAACCAATCCCCAGCGCGGTAGGTCGAAGGGCGTGGCTGATGCGAAGTCTATCAGGGGAAATGAGAACCAATCCCCAGCCGTTGGGTAGGCGGGGTTGCCAGCGGATGAAGTCTATCAGGGGAAATGAGAACCAATCCCCAGCCTTTCCGCGTGGTAGACGGCATTGAACGGAAGTCTATCAGGGGAAATGAGAACCAATCCCCAGCGGGTGGGTTGAGGTTTGTTGGTGTCGGCGAAGTCTATCAGGGGATATCAGTGCAATCCCGCAATTCTATTCTCCCCTCCCAGCGATTCTCTGGGATATTTCTAGGCTCCGCGACTCTCAATCACTTCACCCAATTTAGGCACAATATTTCGAACTTCTGCGCTTTCTCGATGCCTGGCTAGTACCCAAACTCTCGCACTTGGTCGCGTCAGCAAACTGAGATATCGGCCTTGGTCGACCAAGAAAAATAGACTTCAGGCCAAGTTAAACCAGGTGAGTTTCCCTCCTTCTGACTTCGCACTGACGCCTCTTACGTCCCCTTCACATTCAGCACCTGGCGCAGTTGGTGTACCACTTCCACGTCACTGACCTCATCGACCCCACGCGGCCCAGCCCAGCTCCTTCAGATACTGCGTGAACTCGGAAGTCCCCTGCGGGAGGTAGGCGTAATCGCAGCCCGGACATGCTTCTGCGCAATCTTGTTCCCCACTCCTCGTAACCCTGAGCACAGTAAGCACCAAACCCGGCACGTATCTCGCCGAAACATCTCGCGGAGGCCTGCTACACAACAGCACCCCCTGCCTTAAGTGCGACGAATTAGAAAAAGTCAACCCCCAGAATTGAACATAACAATTCCGGGGGTATTGGCAAGTAATTGTCTAGTCTTTCTTCACGCCTGTAGCGCCACGCATTTTTCGCCACACCCAATCCGCAACAGCGAACAACACCAGCGTGACGCCAAATAGCGGCGCAATCACAGAGTAAGCAACCAGCGCCACAATGATGGCCACCGCAACAGAGGGGCGGATGTCGCGCCACCTCGTCGGCAAGGGCAGCCGACCCGGACGCCGACCGCGGCCACGGCCGAACCACATGGCATAACCGCGAATGATAATTGCGATGAGTCCGATGCCTACCGCTACCAGGATCAGCTGATTGACCCAACCGAACAGAATCCCCATGTGGGCATTAATCGTCCACTCGGTCAACTTCGCAGCCAGCGGCCAGTCAGCAAAGGCCACGCGATCGACAATGTTGCCATTCGAACCGTCAACTGCGACGGTCTCCATTCCTAGCCGCCACTCCTGGCGCGCTTCCTTAGCGACCCACGCATCACCGTCGGCAGGCGGGGTCAGCTCAATCTTGCCAACAAGACCAGAGTCCCTGGCCACGCGGTTCACCGTATCGGCCTGGTTCCACACCTCAACAGGAGCGGCGCTTGCAGAAGCACCATGCCCGGCATGCGCATCCGTCGCCGCCGCACCCGGAGTCGCAGCAGCCGTAATCGCGGTGTTCGGCTTCGGGGCAAACCAGTCCATTGCCTCGCGGACCTGCTTGATTCCCGATCCCGCGACCCAGGACCACGTCAGCCCAGTCGCGGTCAGGAACAGCAAACCAATACTCAGCCACACACCGACACGCGCATGACGACTCATATGGTGCGCGCGCTTACTCGTTCCCTTGTTACGTCCACGACGGCTGCGGTCCCACCACAGCCACAGGCCGGCCAGAGTCAGGGCTCCCATCCAGGCCGCGGCGGTCTCGGAGTAGAGACGCCCAATGTTGTTTCCGCTCCACAGGCGCTTGTGCCCTTCGGAAATCCAAGTTCGCACTGGCAATGCCGCGGCAGAACCGTACTGAATAGTATCGCCCTTGATTGAGAGGTCACCAGGATCGACAAATACGACTCGGCGGTAGGACTTGGAAAGCAAGGACGAATCCGCGAAGAGCACGTGAGTGGTACGACCGGGTTCATCGTAGGTCTGGACTGCATCGACTGGAAGGTCTGGATGCAGCTTGCGGGCGGCCTCAACCTGCTGTTCAAGTGAACGAGGTGGAAGCGAAGAGGTCGCGGTCATCTGCTCGGAGTAGACGACCTTCTCAATCGACGGTGACAACGCGTATCCGATGCCCGTTACCGCCGCAATGACAAGCAGGGGCGCGACAAGAATACCGGCAATCGTATGCATACGATGCAGGAATCCTCGGGGGCCACCATTGCGGTCATTACGGTTTTCTGCGACGGGTTTTGCGGCTGAATCTTCAGCGGCAGTTCCTGTGGCTATTGAAGTCATGCACTATTAGTCGGACACCCAGCAAGAGTTGTTCCCGTTGAATTTAATTTTTTATCTTCATTGGGGTAGCCATCTAGATAAAATCCCCGCTAAGAACCGGGAAATCGTCGACAAGCGAGCGTAGTCTCGGCCACATGACATACCCAGATATCTACCGGGCAGACGACAACCGCTACAACACCATGCCGTATCACCGGTCCGGCAGCACCGGCCTGAAGCTTCCGGCAATTACGCTGGGGCTTTGGCACAATTTCGGCGACGACCGCCCGTTGGACACCCAGCGTGAGATCCTGCGCGCGGCCTTCGACCGCGGGGTCACCCACTTCGACCTCGCCAATAACTACGGCCCGCCACAGGGCAGCGCCGAAGAAAACTTCGGCCGAATCATGGCGAAGGACTTCGCACCCTACCGCGACGAGATGATTATTTCCTCCAAAGCCGGCTGGTACATGCAGGACGGCCCCTACGGTTTCGGCGGCTCTCGAAAATACCTTGTGGCCAGCTGCGATGCTTCGCTCCACCGCATGGGCCTCGATTATGTGGACATCTTTTACCACCACCGCCCGGATCCGGACACCCCCATCGAGGAGACCGTCGCAGCACTCGACTTTTTGGTGCGCTCGGGCCGCGCGCTCTACGTCGGTGTGAGCTCGTATTCGCCCGAGCTGACCCGCCGTGCCCAGGCTATCGCCCGCGAGCTGGGCACCCCGCTGACCATTCACCAGCCAAGCTACTCCATGTTCAACCGCTGGATTGAGGATGAACTTCTCGACACCTGCGCAAACGAAGGCATGGGTATCATCGCCTTCTCCGCGCTGGCACAGGGGCTGCTCACCGACCGCTACCTTGATGGAGTCCCCGCAGACTCTCGCCTCGGCGCGCACAAGATGAGTTCCGACTTCCTGGGCGAGGACACTCTTGCCGCAATCCGCGCCCTCAATGAGATCGCTTTACGACGCGGTCAGTCGCTCGCGCAAATGGCCATATCTTGGGTCCTGCGTCGCCCAGAGATCACCTCTGCACTGATTGGAGCGTCCTCGGTCAAGCAGTTGGAGGATAATCTCGGTGCGCTGGAGGCCGCGCCATTTAGCGATGAGGAGCTGGCCGAGATTGACAAGTGGGCCATCGACCGCGGCATCAATCAGTGGAAGGGGGCGACGGAGTCGGTTTAGGCAACACAGCAAAGGCCCTTATCTCGGTAGAACTACCCGATAGGGTTCACACCAAACTGGTCCATTCCCAGCTTCAACGCCATAACCACAACCACCGCCAGAATCACAGCACGCACAAAGCCCGACCCCTTCGTCAACACCATTCGGGCACCGATCTGCGCGCCGATCACGTTCGCAGCAGCTAATACCAACCCGAGCAGCCACAGCACCTCCCCTTGCGCTGCAAAGGTCACGAGTGCTCCGAGGTTGGTAAAGACGTTCAGCACCTTTGCCCATGCCGCGCTATCCCTGAAATTCATACCCAGGAGCGTCGTAAAGCAAAGAATCAAAAACATGCCGGTGCCAGGGCCAAAAGCACCGTCATAGAAGCCAATCACCGCAATCAGCGCAGCAATTGCGGCCCATACCGCGAGAGTCTTCCGCCGAGGAATTGCGACCTGTCCAAACTCAGGCTTTAGGGCAACGAAAATTCCCACCGCAACCAGCGCAAATATAATGATTGGCCGCATAACAGCCTTATCGAGCATCGAGGCCAGGAGCGCCCCTCCAATGGAGCCCGCCAAAGCAAGCGGCGCAAACCTCAGCGCCCCGCGAGCCGACGGCACCTTGCGGGCAAGAACCACGGCCGCGCTGGACGTTCCGAAAACTCCCGCTACCTTATTCACCCCGAGGGCCTGTGCGTTCGAAAAAGCCGGGTTCATGATCATGATTAGTGGGACGAGAATCAGACCACCGCCGCCCACTACAGCGTCAACCCAACCGGCTGCCAAGGAACCGATAATCATCACCACAACACTGGTTATCGACGCACCTGTAAGCATATTGCCATTCTTAGCACCCCACCCCAACGCCCCCTTCACCTTTCGGAGATTTTCCCTAAACGGCCTATTTACAAACTATACGAACGCATGTACGATAGCAAGTGAGTTCGAAACAATTGTGGGGATTTAGCGAACTGAAATCTATGGCCACAACCTGCGGCCAGAGGCATTAGCCGAGGAATACAGGGGGATTCTAATGCAGCCTCAAAGCAATTCTGACGACAACAAAGAGCAACCATTCACCGAAGCATATTGGGCTCAACAAACCCCGTCCGACCAGCTCTCAAAACTTGCCCGGGAGGCAAACCGCGCTCAGCTCGCTTTGATAAGGGCCTGCTGCCCAAATGGTGACGCCGACGTCGAGCACCACGCGGCGAAGATTAGTGTCCGACTGGGCATTACTCGCGGAGAGGCCCTGCGTATCTGCGATATAGGTCTTATGTTGCGACGGATGCCACGACTGGCGCAGCGCGCTGAATCAACAGATTCACTAACTCCGCGACAACTGGGCATAATCGCTCACGGGACCTGCACTATCGCGGACGAGCAGATTCACGCTGTCGAGACTGAAGTTCTGGAATTGGTCACCCCGTCAAGGCCCCGCCAAGCCATGATTGGCCCCAGGTCACTGACCAACAAAATTGGGGACATCGTCGCCGAGTATGACGATTGAGCCCGCGGAGATGGCACGATTCCAACCATCATCAAGGGTGAATCCGTACAGCTAATGACCTTAAACGGGGGCAAATATTCGCAAATTATTGCGACTCTGCGTTCTGACCGGGCGCTTGAGATTATGTCCGCT
The DNA here is from genome assembly GCF_001274895.1 of Corynebacterium lactis RW2-5. NCBI lineage: Bacteria > Bacillati > Actinomycetota > Actinomycetes > Mycobacteriales > Corynebacteriaceae > Corynebacterium > Corynebacterium lactis. Next base: position 35,253 of record NZ_CP006841.1, on the reverse strand, counting down.
ATAGGCAGTGCCAGCCGCGCAAGAGAAGGCATGACTCAAGCACAGGCACTCGTCGACTTAGTCAGCGGAAACACAAGCGCAGATGTCACCCTTAACATTTATCGTGAGCCAGGCTCGGACAAAGCATGGCTAGATGGAGCCGGCTGGCTCTCAGCACTCGCTACCCAGCAGTGGATGACAAAGGTAACCCACTTATGCCTATCCGCCGACAGCGCCACTGACTCTTACAGGCCCACTGAAGCACAAATAGCCCGCGTCCGAGGTCGAGATGGCACCTGCCGATTCCCCGGCTGCGAAGTGCTGGCTCACCACTGCGACGTGGATCATATCCAGCCTTTCAACCTAGAGAACCCGCAAGACGGCGGTCCGACCGACACCCAAAATCTCCACTGTTTGTGCAGAAAGCACCACAATTTGAAGACGCATCACCTATGGGAAATCACTTCCCTTAGGGATGCCACGGAGGTGTGGTCATCAGTAGACGGCACAGTCGCAACGACTGTGCCGTCTGGGCCAATGGCGGGATTCGGGTGCCAAACCTTTGACCAACGCGCAACGCGCAGAACCAAGGCGAGACAACAGCACTACATAGATTGGCTGATGTCGTTTTCAGTGTCCGACACCGAGATTATCGAAAGCACCGAAGCCGATGACAGCGATAGCCCCGAATCGGAGGCCGAATAAACCCGCCTAGATTCTGCTAGCCCAGCGGGCCACCGCAGTTCGGCCAAGCACCTGGGCCCTGCGAAGCAAGCACGCGCTCGGCAACGTCAATCTGCTGCTCCTTCGTGGCCTGGTCAGCGGTCGGCGCGTACTCTCCACCGCCGTGGCCGTTCCAGGTCTCAGCGGAGAACTGCAGACCGCCGTAGTAGCCGTTACCGGTGTTCGTCTGCCAATTGCCACCAGACTCGCACGCAGCGACCTGGTCCCACGCTTCGACTGGCGCAGCGGATGCGACCGCTGCGGGGCCGGCAACGAGGCCAGCTGCTACGACGAACGCGGATGCAATGGACTTCTTAGACGAAAAACGCATAAAAAGAGAACACTCCTATGGGTTGACTTCTTCTCTTGGCGGCCCAACCTACGCGAGATGCCCCCTGGTCTGTCAACCCAGCGCTCCAGAAACCAACCCGTATCCTGGAAGCATGTCACTGGCAGATGTGGTCCGGAAAGCCGAATCGAAAATCAACGCGTTCAACACTCATCGGTCAAAAAAGTCGGGCTGGGTACCGTCGGTCATCGGCTACACCGGTTACGGCAACGAGGAACAAGTGCGCGTTTTCGCCAGGGTCCTTATGCGAGCTCCCCACCGCGAGCCTCGCACGGCCGCGGCCAGGGGGTTTAGGCAGTTTTTCACGATCCAGGTAGGCGGTTTCCCCGTTCGTGTCACCGCCGGCGATAAGACTATCGAGGCAGTCACTGATGACAACGGATATCTGGAGGTCCTCGTTGAAGGTCACGGACTCACGCCCGGCTGGCATGAAGTCACTATCGCCCCAGCCGATAGCCCCACGGAAGAACAATCGGCCTCCGCCGAAGTCCTCATCATCGACCCATCGGCAAAGGTAGGAATTGTTTCCGATATTGACGACACCGTCATAGTCACGATGCTCCCGCGTGCGCTCATTGCCGCGTACAACTCGTGGTTTGTACGCACAGATAGCCGCAAAGCGGTGCCCGGATTCAGCGATTTCTACGCCGAACTCCGCCGCCGCCATACTCCAAACCGCCATACGCTCACCCAAACCCCCGTCTTTTACCTTTCCACCGGCGCATGGAACACGTTCGGTACATTGCGCAGGTTCCTGCAAGCGAATGCTCTACCCAAGGGTCCGCTGCTCCTCACTGACTGGGGCCCGACCCCGACGGGGCTCTTCCGCTCTGGCCAGGAGCATAAGCGTGTTCAGTTGAGAAATCTTTTCATCGATTTTCCCGACATCAGGTGGGTCCTTGTCGGCGACGACGGGCAGCACGACCCACTAATTTACGGCCAGATTGCAGCTGAACACCCGGACCGCGTCGCAGGCATCGCGATCCGCAACCTAACCCCTAGCGAACACATTCTTTCCCACGGCACAACGTTCCCGATCGACCGCCTGGAGCGCACGCACGTCCCACTCATCGAGGGCGCGGACGGTTACGAACTACTGAAGCAAATCGACAAATTGCCGTGATTTACCTACGCCACGCCCGAATCCACGACGATGCCGACATCCCGGAGCACATCCGTCGGCTCGAGCTGCCGTTCCCATTGGAATTCACCACCGCAATTACAGTCCTGACCGGCGAGAACGGGCGAGGAAAATCCACCATTCTGGAGGCCATCGCCTCGGCTATGGGCGTGGACACCGACGGTGGATCTCGCTTCAAAACACAACGCAACCGCTCCGCACTCCCCCTCGCGCTAACCAAACGCAACCCTCCGGATACCTTCTTCTTCCGAGGGGATGCGCACCTGAACCTGGCCCGGTACTACTCCGAAATCGGCGACCGCAAACTGTTCGACCTTGTCGACATGAGCCACGGACAGTCGATAATGTCACTGGTCACTCGCCGGTTCAGCCCAGAATCACTCATCTTCCTCGACGAACCTGAGGCGGGCCTGTCGGTCCTCCGCCAACTCGAGCTCCTCGGCAGACTTGGCTCCCTCGCCGAGCGCGGCGCGCAAATCATCATCGCCACCCACTCCCCCATTCTTCTGGCGCTCCCCGAGGCAACCATTCTTTCGCTTGACGACGCCACCATCACCGGCTTCGAAGACACTAACGCGGTCAGCGCCACTCGTGAATTCCTCAAAGACCCGACTGGAATCGCAGATTACATGGTTGAGCGCTTCGGTGAATGTTCCACGTGAAACATTCGATATACCCCAGCGCAACACAGTTATATAGGCCACCCTGCAGCGTTACAGAAACGTCCCCCCGATTCTCGATATCTATCTTTTCGCATTGTTATCACTTAAGGAATAATCGTATCTATGTCGAAAAAAACTGGTCCGAAACCAACCTTCACTGCGACCGATGCTGTGCGTGCCGCAACGGAAATCGGACTGGGAAACTTTACGCTCTCCGAAGTAGCGCGACGCCTCGGGGTCGCCACTCCATCTCTGTACCGAGTTATTTCTTCGAGGGAAGACCTCGTCGGGATGTGCCTTGATGACGTCAACTCGGAGATGCTGCGTCGCGCGCAATCTATCGACGGAACCTGGCAGGACTGCATCCGTGCGATGACCAATCTCCTTTGGTCCATGCTGGAAGAGGTGAAAGGCCTGGACCGCGTACTGCTCGGAGCTACGGCGCACACCCACTTCGTGCAGCTCTTCGAGTTCATCGGCAAGATGATTCTCGAGCGGGGCTTCCACGGCGGCCCCAGCCGAGTGATGTTCGCTCTCAACTTCGTCAGCGATACTGTTCTAGCCGCTCACCTTCAGCTCGTCGCGCTGCGAGAGCATCTCGGCGACGAGCTGTCGGAAAACCCCGAAGCACACACCACAGAATCCGATACCGCAGCCGTCGAGAATGAGTTTCGTATTGTCCCAACTCAACAGTGGGGCGAGCGTGGCTGGGTCGATCGCAAGGTCGACTTCATCATCGCGGGGTTCGAGAGGAACTTGGACTAGGGTCAATCCGCGGCCACAGCCAAACCGCAGCCACATCCACGAAAAGGTTGTCGACTAGGGCCTCAAATGCGGGTTGGCCTCCAAATCGAAAGTGGTGTCACGCACCAATTCCGGAAATCGGCAGCGGACATCACCCACTCGGGGCGGTATTCACGGTCGCCGTCACAGTGGTCGTTGAGATCGCCGCACCGGTACCGGCCGTGCCCCCGCAAATTTAATAAAACTCCTACGGTTAATCTGACGCATTGGTTCCTAGTTACTAGCTCTGCTCAGACGGGTTTTTGATCATCAGCGAAGCCGCAATGCCCGCTGCCGACAAGGCGACCGGCAGCCACATCGCCAGGCTCATCGACGGCGTGAAATCACCGTGATTGTCGCTCAGTGCAGCGGCCATGACGGTCGCAATCAGGGCGCTGCCGAGCACGCTGCCGATCTGGCGGATGGTGTTGTAGACGCCGGAGGCAGCGCCCGCCAGAGTACCGTCGATGTTTCGGGTCGCTGCAGTGGACAGCGTGCCCCAGATGAACGCGTTAGCCACACCAAATGCCGCCGACGGCAGTAGCAGCCACAACACGGATACGCCCTCGCGCATGAGAAAGTGGAATCCCAACATGCCAATCAGCGAAGCGCCGAAACCAATCAGCCCGAATTCCCGGAACTTCAGCTTCCCCAGCAGCTTGCCGGTCCACGGGGACATGAAGCCAGAAATCAGCGCCTGTGGCACCAGCAAGAGCGCCGCGGAGATCGTCGTCAAGCCTCGCGCGTTCTGCGCATACAGGATGATCGGGAAGCCGACGGAGACCACAAGCGCACCCATCACCGCAATCGCAAGTGACGACGCCGTGAAGTTCCGGTCCTTGAACAGGAACAGCGGCATCAGCGGCTCCGAGGTGGTCTTCGCCTCCCACAGGGTAAACAGGGCGAGCACGACGATGCCCGCGGCGATCAACGCCCAAATCCAGCCGGCCCAACCGGCGGACTCGCCTTCCTGAATGCCGAAGACCAGCAGGAACATGCCGACGGCACTGAGCAGGATGCCCGGGTAGTCGATCTTGTGACGGTTCGTGTCGAAGGTCGGGACGAAGCGGAAGGCGCAGAACAGGCCAATCAGTCCGACGGGCACGTTGATGAGGAATATCCAGCGCCAGTTGAGCAGGTCGATTAGTAGACCACCCGCGAGCGGTCCGGTGAGCGCCGCGACACCGGCGGCCGAGCCCCACAGGCCCATCGCAGCGCCACGGTGAGTCGGCGGGAACATGCGGGTAATCAGCGCCATCGTCTGCGGAGTCAGCAGTGCCGCGCCGAAGCCCTGCACCACGCGGGCCAGCACCAGCATGCCGATGCTCGGCGCGAGGCCACAGGCCAAGGACGCCAGGACGAAGATAATAAGGCCCGCGACGTAGGTCTTCTTAATGCCCCACAGGTCTCCGAGTCGGCCGGTAACTAGTAGTGGCACCGCGTAGGCCAGGAGGTAGCCCGAGGTCACCCACATGACGGAGTCAAGCTTGCCACCCAGGTCGTGTTGGATGGTGTTAATGCCGACAGTGACGATTGTCGCGTCGACCAGAATCATGAAAAAGCCGAGCAGCACGGTCCACAGTGCCGGCCAGGCCTGCTTGCTATCGAATTCGTTTGTTGATGTATTCACTCAAAGAATATTGCACCCAATGCAAGAACTAGGCAAGCCCCCTGCCCCAAATTAGTTGTCATGACATCTAATCTCTGTGGGCGACAGCGCTACCTATCCACCACCTGCACATATGCGCAACTACGGTAGTATCGCCGCATGGCAGTCCAACACATGTCCGACGAGACAATCGCCGAATTCTTCGCCGAATACCTTTCCCACGTCGACGACGACACCCAACGCGCCGTCGCCCTGGAAGTCCTCGAGTGGGTCCACGAGCGCTACCCCGCACTGAAGGTGCGCATCGCCTGGAATCAGCCGATGTTTACCCTCGGTGAGACCTTCATTATTGGCTTCTCCTACGCGAAGAAGCACATGTCTATCGCACCCGAGCGCGCAGGCATCGAGCACTTCTCCGAGGAGTTCGACCACAGGGGCCTGTCCTACGGCAAAATGATGGTCCGCTTCCCCTGGCCTGCCGACGGCTCCGCCACCTCCATGCCGCTGGACCTGCTGGGAGAAATGATCGAATTCAATATGAAGGAAAAGGAAGGAATGACCAAGTTCTGGCGTTAAACCACGCGCAACACCCACGAACCCTGCACGACCAACACAAAAATTCCCGGAACGCTAAGTCTTTTAAGTCAACGTTTCCGGGAATCTCGCTGTGGGCGAAGGGGGACTTGAACCCCCACGTCCGTAAAGGACACTGGCACCTGAAGCCAGCGCGTCTGCCATTCCGCCACTCGCCCGTGGGAACGAAGAAAACTATAACACCCACGGCCAACACAACACCAAACTCGCAGTACAGGGCACCTTTTCGTGGTCTGTAAGCGTCGAAAAGCGAGCAATTAAAGGCGTGCGCAGTCATATAATTTCGGCAACATTTGGATAACCTGAGCCATCGCTAGGCCTCAACTAAAGGTGCAGGGCTCTATACTGTTTTTCAAAGTGTAATTTCTATGCAACCCATCGCACCCTGGTGGGAGAAGGCGAATTTCGTAAGTTATATGGATTTCCTAGGACGCATCCGCAAGCTCGACAGCTCGCTGCAGCGCGGGCTCGATAACAGCTTCGCGCGCGTATTCGGCGGCAAGGTTGTCCCGAATGAGCTGGAAGAATGCCTGAAGCAGGAGATTGAAGATTTCCTGATGCAAGATGCCGACGGGCAATTCCTGGCTCCCAACGACTTCCGCATTGGCGTCAGCGCTGCGGATTTCAAAAACCTCTCCGAGGGCGATCCGAACCTGCCGCGCCAGCTGGCCGAGCGAATGACCCGCTACTGCCGTAACAACGGCTGGGGCTTCTCCGGCGTTATCTCCGTGCGCCTGCAGGCGCTGGATTCCCTCCACACCGGCCAGCTGAAGACCGCGAGCCGTTTCACCGAGGACACCACCGAACACTCGGAGTTCATCGGGCTCGACGGCGAGGCACCGGAGCTTGGTGTCGCCCCCTCGGGCGATGTCGCCGCTACCTCGGCGTCCTACCGCCCGGAGCCGGAGTCGGCCCTGCCTGCAGAGCCCCAGCCCGCACCGGAGCCAGGACCCGAGCCCGAGGTAGAAGAGTTCCCGACCGCCTCCCGCCCAATCCCGGCCGTGAATCCAGAGCCGGAGGCACCGGCGCAGGCGCCGACCCGCTCCGTGTCCCTGCTGCTACAGGACGGATCCTCCCGTGTTTTCGAGGTCCGCGAGGGCTCGAACATCATCGGCCGCGGCACCGCCTCGGACTTCCGCCTGCCGGATACCGGCGTCTCCCGCCAGCACGCTGAGATTACCTGGGATGGTCAGGACGCTGTGCTGGTTGACCTGCACTCGACCAATGGCACGATTGTCAACGGCGAGCAGATTGATAACTGGCTCCTCGCCGACGGCGACACCATTTCACTCGGTCATTCCCTGCTCGAGGTCCGCATCCGATAGGCCCGCGACCTCCGGCTTAAAACTTCTAATTAAAAGGCTTTCTCTAGGTTTGACGGCCAATACCTGGAATAATTGCGCTCGTATGTTGCTGAAGTTGTACACGAACGCTTTATAAGGAGGTTCCCCGGACGTGGAGGCCATTGTTTTTCTGCTCTCGCGCATCGGCGTGCTCGTAGTCCTGTGGTTTTTCATTTGGATGACGCTGCGCACGCTGCGGACGGAGACGAACGGCTCGGCCACCCTGCGGCCTGTGCGCCAACAGTCGAGTGGCGGCGCACCCGCGAAGCGGTTCCAGCGCTCGCAGACCCCGCGGCAGCTTCTCGTCACCGCTGGGCCCCTGGCTGGATCGCGCATGAACTTGGACAACCAGCGCGATATCACCATCGGCCGCTCGGAGAGCTCCGCGTTCGTCCTCAACGACGACTTCGCATCGTCTCAGCACGCCCGCCTCATCAGCCGCGATGGCGTCTGGTATCTGGAGGACCTCGACTCCCGCAACGGCACCTTCCTCAATGGCCAGCGCGTTGAGCAACCAGAACGGCTGACCCCTGGCATGGAAATCCGCATTGGCCGCACGACGCTGAGGTTGCAACCATGAGTTTTGCACTTGACTACACCACGCTGTCGGACCGGGGCCTGGTCCGACAGAACAACGAAGACTCGGCCTATGCTGGCTCGCGCCTTCTCGCGCTTGCCGACGGCATGGGAGGCCACGCTGCAGGTGAAGTCGCATCGCAGCTGATGATTGCGGCCGTTTCCCGGTTGGACAACGATCAGCCCGGCGCGGACCTCCTCGACGCGCTGCGTCGCGCCTGCTTCGCCGGCAACAACTCGATTGCCGACGAGATCGATGACAACCCCGCCACGCAGGGCATGGGCACGACCCTGACCGCGCTGCTTTTCGACGGTACGCGTCTCGGCATGTGCCACGTCGGCGATTCACGCGGCTACCTCCTGCGCGACGGAGAGCTGATCCGCATTACTCGCGATGACACCTACGTGCAGTCACTGGTGGACGACGGCAAGATCTCCGAGGAGGAGGCCTCCGTCCACCCGCAGCGTTCGCTGATTCTCAAGGCCCTGACCGGTCGCCCGGTAGAGCCGACCCTTTCCTACCGCGAGGTCCACGAGGGCGACCGCTACCTGTTGTGCTCCGACGGCCTGTCTGATCCGGTCTCCGCGGAGACCATTCGGGATGCCCTATCGGAGGGCACTCCCGCCGAGGCCGCCGAAAAGCTGGTCAACTTCGCCCTGCGCTCCGGCGGTCCCGACAACGTGACCGTTGTGGTCGCGGACGTGGTGGATTCGTCGGCAAGCACACCGTCCGAACCCTCCCTGGCGGGTGCCCTGCGGAACTCGGAGGAGGAGCTGCCGCGGCCGAACACCGCGGCGGGCCGGGCGGCGGCGCTGAGGCCTCGTCAGTCGCAGGAGATTGCGGTGACTACGGAGCCGGTCAAGCGGAAGTCCAAGGGCACCTGGCTGGTCGTTGCTGTGGTGGCGCTGCTTGTCGTCGCCGTGGCCGGCATCGGCGTGTGGGGCTGGAACAAGAAGGAGTCGATGTATCACCTCGCCGTGGTCGACGACCAGGTCCAGCTCATGCACGGTGTCCCGGGGTCGCTGCTCGGGTTCAAGCTACAGGAGCCGCACCAGTTCGTCTGTCTCACCGACGACAACAAGGTGCAGCTGCCGCCGGCCGGCACCGCGAAGGACAAGGTCGACTGCCACATCATGTCGCCGAAGGATCTTTCCCCCGCTGCGCGCAGCTCCCTGGAGGGCCTTCCCGCCGACTCCTACGACGGGGTCAGCGAGCAGATTGGTCGGCTGGCAGAATCCGCGCTACCGGTATGCCTGACGCTGGACAACAAAGACAAGAGCAATAGCAAAAAAGATACTCAGGACAACAAACTCGGCTCCGAACCAGGGGTTAACTGCAGGGAGGTAGCCAAATGAGTGATACCGCAGTAAAACGCCCACTCCGGGTTAAGGAAATGCTTCTCCTGCTGCTCTCAGCAGGATTGTTGCTTTTGGCGCTCGTCTCTTTGGAGCTGGCGCAGGGTAACTCGATTACGGCCGACGTGCTCTACATCATCGGCGGTTTCATCGTGACCTTTTCGGTGGCGCACATTGCCCTGACTCTTTTCGCTCCCTGGTCTGACCAGGTGATGCTTCCGGTAGCCGCCACGCTCAACGCTCTGGGCCTGGTGATGATTCACCGACTGGACCTCGCTAACGACACGAACCTGGTGCGCAACCAGATTATGTGGACGATTCTGGGTGTCGCCATGTTCATCGCCGTAATCGCGATCCTGCGTGATCACCGCTCCCTGTCCAAGTACTCCTACCTGCTGGGACTTGCGGGCCTGATTCTGCTGGCGCTGCCGCTGGTGTGGCCTTCGTCGATTAACGCCGACGCGCGCATCTGGATTTCCATCGGGCCGTTCTCGGTCCAACCTGGCGAGTTCGCCAAGGTACTGCTGCTGATTTTCTTCGCGCAGCTTCTGGTCAACAAGCGATCCCTGTTCAACGTGGCCGGCAAGCGCTTCCTCGGCATCGACTTCCCACGCCTGCGCGACCTGGGCCCGATCCTGCTGATTTGGGGCATCGCCACGGCCATCATGGCGATGCAAAATGACTTCGGCCCCGCGCTGCTGCTCTTCGGCACCGTTTTGGCCATGCTCTACATCGCCACCGCGCGCGGGTCCTGGCTGATTATTGGCCTCGGTCTCGTCGCTGTCGCCGGTGTCGCCGTTTATCAGGTCTCCTCCAAGATTCAAGCGCGTGTAGCGCACTTCCTCGACCCCATCGGTTCCTTCGACGAGGGCGGCTACCAGCTCTCCCAGGGCCTGTTCGGCATGAGCTGGGGCGGAATTGGTGGCACCGGCCTGGGCCAGGGCTACCCGTACAAGATCCCGGTGGCGCACTCGGACTTCATTCTCTCCGCCTTCGGCGAGGAGCTGGGCTTCACAGGACTGGCGGCCATCATCATCCTCTTCGCGATTCTGATTTCCCGCGGAGTTGGCGCCGGCCTTTCTGTCCGTGACTCCTTCGGCAAGCTCCTCGGAGCCGGCCTCGCGTTCACTCTGGCGATTCAGCTCTTCGTCGTCGTTGCAGGCGTCTCCAAGCTGATGCCTCTGACCGGCCTGACCACCCCGTTCATGTCAGCCGGTGGTTCCTCACTGCTGGCCAACTACATCCTGCTCGCGATCCTGCTGCGCATCTCCGACGAGGGCCACCGCCCCTGGGGCGCCGCGGGCGCCAACCCGGCCCTTCCCAACAATGCCCAGAAGGAACTCGACACAGCCCACAGCCAGGAGGTGAACCAGTAAATGAATAAGACAATTCGACAGGTCTTCGCCGTCGTCCTCGGACTCATAGTTCTGCTGCTGGCCAACCTCACCTACGTGCAGGGTTTCCAGCAGGATAAGTACGCCTACAATCCGCTGAACAACCGCCAGTTCCTCGAGGAGAAATCCCGGCCGCGCGGCCAAATTACCGCCGGGGGTGCAATCCTCGCGCATTCCGAGAAGGACCAAAACGGATTCTTCAACCGCAGCTACGACACCAACCCGGAGGCCTACGGCCCGGTCGTCGGATACCTCTCCGATGTCTACGGCTCCTCCGGCCTGGAGAGCTCCCAGAATGACATCCTGAACGGCACCGACCCCTCCCTGTTCGCCTCCCGCGCCATCGACGTGGTCACCGGCAAAGAGCCGAAGGGCGCCTCCCCCGAGCTGACCATCATCCCGCAGGCCCAGACAACCGCCTACAACCAGTTGGCCGAGCGCGGCTACGTGGGCTCAGCGGTGGCGGTCCGCCCGTCGACAGGCGAGATTCTCGCGATGGCGTCCACGCCTTCCTTCGATCCGAACCCGATCGCACAGGGAGATCAGGACACGTGGCAGAAGCTGAACAACACCGAGGGTGCGCCACTTCTCAACCATGGCACGCAGCGTCCGCTGCCCCCGGGTTCGACCTTCAAGGTGCTGACCACCGCGGCCGCACTGGAAAATGGTGCGAACCCGCAGACTCAGGTCACAGGAGCGCCGCAGATTACGCTTCCAGACAGCGTGACCACGCTGGAGAACTACGGAGGCTCGACCTGCGGTGGTGCCACCACGACGCTGCGCAACGCCTTCGCCCAGTCCTGTAATACGGCCTTCGCCGAGTTGGGCATGAATACCGGCGCTGACGCGCTGAAGGATGTCGCCAAGCGATTCGGCATCGGCGAGCACCACGACTCCCTGGGCCTGCCCTCGGAGGATTCCACGGTCGGCGACATCCCGGACAAGGCTTCGCTGGGCCAGACTTCCATCGGCCAGCGCGACGTGTCCTTCACCCCGCTGGACAACGCCATGATTGCCGCAACCATCGCCAACGGCGGCGTGCGCATGGAACCGCAAATTATCAAGTCGATCCGCGGCACCGACCTGTCCGAGATTAAGTCCTTCAAACCGCGCGAAGCGGGCGAAGCGGTCTCCCCCGAGATCGCCAAGACGCTCACCGATCTGATGCGCGGCTCCGAGGCGCACTCGGGCGGCAATAGCGCGCACATCGCCTCCAAGACGGGTACCGCCGAGCACGGAGCCGTCCGCGGTGAGTACGCTCCGCACGTTTGGTACATCGCCTTCGCACCGGACTCCGACGTGGCTGTCGCGGTCGTCGTCGAAAATGGCGGCGGCCAGGGTCAAAGCGCGACCGGCGCATCGGTCGCCGCGCCGATTGGGCGCGCGCTCATCTCCGCCGTCGAGCAGGCGGGTCGATAGGAATGGACGCAGCCCAGGTACAAAATCTCGTCGGCAGGCGCTACCGCGTGCAGCGCTTGCTCGGCCGCGGCGGCATGTCCACCGTTTGGCTTGCCGACGACACCACGTCCGGGAAACTCGTAGCCATCAAGCTGCTCAATCAGGAGCTCTCCGACAACGTCGAGTTCCGGCAGCGTTTCCAAAACGAGGCGTCCGCCGCGCGGAGCGTTTCCAGCCCGAACGTCGTGCAGATCGTCACCTATCAGGAGGGCATGGCGGGAAGCCATGGCGCCTGCTACATCGTCATGGAGTACATCCGCGGCGAGTCTCTGTCGCAGGTGTTGCAGCGCCGCAAGACGCTGCCGGAGCACCTCGTGCTCGATGTACTCGAGCAGACCGCGCACGGCCTGTCGGCCATTCACGCCGCCAACCTGATTCACCGCGACATCAAGCCGGGCAACCTCTTGGTCACCCCGGAAGGCACGGTGAAAATCACTGACTTCGGCATTGCCAAGGCCGCCGAGGCGGTGCCGCTGACCCGCACCGGAATGGTCGTCGGCACGGCGCAGTATGTATCCCCGGAGCAGGCTCAGGGCAAGGCAGTTACTCCTGCCACCGACGTGTACTCCATGGGCTGTGTCGCCTACGAAATGGTTGGCGGCCGTCGCCCCTTCCAGGGCGACTCCACCGTGGCCGTCGCCGTCGCGCACATTTCCGAGGCTCCGCCGGCTCTGCCTCCGACGGTGAATCCGCACGTCCGCGAGCTCATCGGCATTATGCTACGCAAGGATCCGCAGCGCCGCTACGCCGACGGCCGCGAGTTGGCGCAGGCCGTCCTGCGGGTGCGGGCGGGACATAGGCCTCCGCAGCCCCGCGGCGTGCCCCCAACGGTGCACCGGCAGTCCAATGCGGCGAACCCGGCGACCAGCGAGCTCGGCGCCATGACGCGCCCGCGTCCGATTCCGGCGCCGACGTCGCGAGCGCCGCAGACTCCCCAGCGCCCGGCTCCGGCACCTGCGCCGAGGTCGAGCTCGTCCGCGCCGAAGAAAAAGTCCGGATGTGGCTGCGGTTGCGGCAGCTTCATCCTGCTGATTCTCCTCGCACTGCTGGCCGGCGCAATCGCAGTTCTCTACGCCATCATGAGCACCGGTTCAATCCCCAACATCCCGGCGCTGAACGAATTGCTGCCCTCGCAATCGCAGGAGCAGACGACCGATGGCGGCACCGACACCGGCACTGGCGCAGGCGAAGGTCAGCAGTGGGCTCCGGACAACAACCAGGGTTGGGGCACCGGCTCCGGCTACGGATCCTCCCCGGACTACGGGGTTCCGAGCATTACCGAGAACCACACCGAGGATTCGCAGCCGAGTGAGACCCAGGGCTCGTCGTCAAGCACAAGCGGAAATTCGGGCGCCGAGACCGGAAACAGCAGTGCCACTGAAAATGGTGGTGGAAATGCCGGCGGGAATGAGTCAGGTAATACGTCGGGCGGTAATAATGCCCAGTAATATTCTAGAAAAAGCAGTTCACCGCGATTTTTCCTCCGCGCGGATGACTTCCGAAGGGAATGACTAACGATGTCTGGCAATGACGACCTACTCTCCGGCCGTTATCGGCTTGGCGAGCTTATCGGCGTTGGAGGCATGTCCGATGTCTACGAGGCTGAAGACACTCTCCTCGGTCGCTCCGTCGCAGTGAAGATGATGCGCGCGGACCTGGCCAGGGATGAAAACTTCCTGGCGAGGTTCCGCAGGGAGGCCAAGAACTCGGCGCTGCTGAACCACCCCTCGATTGTGTCCGTCTACGACACGGGTGAAACGCAGAGCCCCATGGGCCTCGTTCCCTTCATCGTCATGGAGCTGATTCAGGGCGAGACGCTGCGCGATATCGTGCGCCGGGAGGGCCACCTGGAGGCCAAGCGCGCCGCCGAGATTATGGCATCCGTGTGCGAGGCGCTGGCGATTTCCCACCAGGCTGGGATCATCCACCGCGATGTCAAGCCCGCCAACATCATGCTCACCAACACCGGCAAGGTAAAGGTGATGGACTTCGGAATCGCCCGTGCGCTGGGTGATTCGACGACTATGACGCAGACTGCGGCGGTACTTGGCACGGCTCAGTACCTGTCGCCCGAGCAGGCGCGCGGCAAGACCGCGGACGCTCGCTCGGATATCTACGCCGTCGGCTGTGTACTCTACGAGGCTCTAACGGGCAATCCACCATTCACCGGCGAGACTCCTCTTTCCGTCGCTTACCAGCATGTTCAGGATCAGCCGCCGCAGCCATCGGCCCAGATGCCCGATTCTGATCCGGAGACGGCTAAGGCGATTGATGCCGTCCTATTGACCGCCATGGCCAAGGACCCGATGGAGCGCTACGACTCGGCGCAGGAATTCGCGGATGATTTGCGCCGCATCAGCCGGCGTGAAAAGCCCTTAGCGCTGGCGCACCACACTGTCCACAACGAGGACGCGAAGACCACCGAGTTCATGCCGGCGGCTGGCGTGGCAGGTGCTGCTGCGGGCGCTGCTGGTGCAGGTGCTGCTGGAGCTGCATCCGCCAACCACGACGACGCTTACGCCGACGCCGATTTCGCGCAGGAACCGACGCGAATGGAGCCGGCCGCACCAACAGCTGCAGCACCTGCGTCGACGCCGGCGCCCCCGCGCGCCAATTCAGGTTCCTCTGCGGAGTCGCATAACAAGGCTCCGAAGAAGAAGAGCGCGGGCAAGATCGCCGCACTGACCATCGCGGCGATTGTGGGCCTCGGCGGTGTCGGCTACGGTGCCTACCGATTGTTCGACCCGTCCGCAAATGTGGAAAACGTGGCAATCCCGCAGGTCACCGGCATGACCGCCAATGAAGCCACCGCCACCCTCGAGGATGCCGGATTCATGGTCACCCGCATCGACGAACCGAACCCGGATGTCCCGCGTGATGTCGTCATCGCTACCGAGCCGGGCTTCGGCTCCGGTATCCCCAAGGGCTCACGAATACGACTGCGCGTGTCCTCTGGCCCGGCGATTACCGGGGTACCAGATGTCCGCGATATGAAGGCCGAGGACGCACGTCGCGCTCTGGAGAAGGCCGGGTTGATTGTCAATCCGAAGCTGCGCGAGGAGCCACACGAGGAGATTCCGCGCGGAAACGTCATCGATCAGTCACCCGCCGCAGGTTCCCAGGTGTCGAAGGGCACCCGCGTGACCCTGACCGTGTCGACTGGTCTGGAGACCAAGGTGGTCCCGAACGTCACCAACCAGAGTCTCGATGCCGCGCGTGCGACCCTCGAGTCCGCAGGCTTCGTCGTCCAGGTCACCGAAGTCGACTCCGACCAGGAGGAAGGAAAAGTCATCGGCGTGCCCCAGGCCGGCGAGGAGCTAACCGTGGGAACCACTGTCGAGCTGCAGGTCTCCCGCGGAAACCAGATCCGCATGCCGCAGGTCGAGGGCCGCACCAGGTCGGAGGCTGAGTCGATGCTGCAGGATGCCGGATTCGAAGGCACCATTCGTTTCGAGGAAGTCGCCACCAACGACATCTCGAAGAACGACAAGGTCGATAAGGCCGCGCCGTCCGCAAACTCGACCATCAATAAGAATGGCGAGGTGCTCCTGCGGGTCTACAAGTTCGAGCTGCTGCCCTCGTCGAAGCCCTCGGACTCGGAGGACTCCGACCGCAACCGCCCGCTAATTCCCCCAATTCCGCAGTTGCCGCTGCCCAGGTAGTGGGTGCGCCCCGGCCCCACCCGACCCAGCAGGCTAGCTAGCTAGGACGTCCGCAAAAGGCACTCTGGTAGCCGGCCTGCTGCTTTTCTAGCTCGCTCAGCAGCTCCTCCGGGTAACTCCCGCCGGCCAACTTCAGCCAGTTGGAGAGCATCCGATGACCATACTGCGTCAAGACCGATTCCGGGTGAAATTGAACCCCGTGAATCGGCAGGTCGCGGTGACGCATCGCCATCAGCATGCCGGAGTCCGTGAACGCCGTGGGGATCAGCTCGTCAGGAAGCGAGGAGGGATCCACGGTGAGCGAGTGGTACCGCGTCGCGATGAAGGGGCTGGGCACGTCCGCAAGCACCCCGGATCCGTCGTGTGTAACCGGCGAAGTCTTGCCGTGCAGTAGCTCATCCGCGCGCACAACCTTGCCTCCAAAGACCTCACCAATCGCCTGATGGCCCAGGCAGACACCTAGAATCGGCACTGGCTCTTCCGCGCGGGTGGCCGCCTTCAGAATATCCTCCGTGTGCCCGGCATTGGCAGGCTCACCGGGGCCCGGCGAGAGCATGATTGCGTCAAATTGCTCGATGACGGCGTCTACGTCAGCCAGCCGAGCATCGTCATTGCGCCAAACTGTGACGTTTTCGCCTAGCTGGCCTATGTATTGGACCAGGTTGAACACGAAGCTGTCATAGTTGTCGACGACGAGAATCTGCATAAATCGGAATTCTACTGCTTGGCAGACCGGCTGGTAAGTTAGGTTGCGAAAACTCATCAGAGGTTTGTCCCTAACAAACCAGTGTTTAACGAATTCATGAATCGGAGCGCCCATGCCTAAGGCAAAGATCGATAGCACCAGTTCGCCGCAGTCCGGCGGTTCCAGCGTCAGCCGCACTCCGGTCAAGATTAATAACACCTCTACCCCGGTTTGGTACAAGGTCCTGATGTTCGGGTTCATGCTCCTCGGCCTGGGGTGGCTTCTGGTCAACTACATTGCCGGTCCGAAGATTCCGCTGATGGTTGATCTCAACGCGTGGAACTACGTTATTGGGTTCGGCCTCTTTATCGTCGGTCTGTTGATGACCATGGGTTGGCGCTAGTTCGCTTAATCTTCTTCCTTTTCGCCGCATGCCACTTGAGGCATGCGGTTTTTCTTTGCCCTTTTTCCGGCCCGGGTCGCTTTCTTGATGTCGGCGAATACCCTGCATCGGTCCACGCCTATAAGCCGACGTGATTGTAAAACCCGACGTTAGAGCTACCCCCTCTAGTGCACCCGAATCCAACATGTTTTTCGAATGTTACGGATGTGACTATGGGGAACAGTGTTTAAAGTTATCCACAGAATCCTGTGTAACAATCATGTAATTTGTGGATAACTGTGGAGAAATTACCGCCTGAGTTATCCACAGGGTCGATCTTCGAAACCGTAACGGGAACCAATTTCTCTCCGCTTCGAAGATTCCACAGTGTCCACACCCTGTGGATAACTCTGTGAACAAGTAACATTTCTGCAAGTCACTCTGTGCATGATTGGCTTATACAGCCAATTTTCTACCCTTTCGAACGGGAATTCGTAAATTACAAGTTTGGTATTATCCACACGTGTGCACAAAGCTGTGGACAACTGTGGATACGCAAACTCTTTGAAAAAGCTGAGCCGTAACGCGGCGAGACAGAGGAGTTCACCTAGGTAAACAGTGGAACAAGTTATCCACAGCCCTGTTGACATGTTGATAAATACGTTCTTTCACTACTACCCCTCGCTACCCCTAAACTTCACATTTAGGTTCGGCACACGGTTAAGCGCGGAAAATACTTTAAAGATCCAAGACGCCTCCTCCCCTGCGACTCGCTAGCTCTACCGCGCAGGATCTGGGTCGGACGGGCCGCAAACCAATGCAAAAAGCCCACCTGCCGTCCCTTTTCCGGGTCTGCAGGCGGGCTAAAAGCTACGTACTAGCTTTTTAATGTACGGGAGTTACTCCACGGAAGTCCTATACAGGTTACTTCGCGATATCGATACCGGTGATGACGACCGGCTCCAGCGGGCGGTCCCAGTGATCAGTGGCAACGCGAGAGATTTCGTCGACAACCTTCTTGGAGGCATCGTCAGCGACCTCACCGAAGATGGTGTGGTTGCCGTTGAGGTGCGGGGTCGGAACAACGGTGATGAAGAACTGCGATCCGTTGGTGCCGCGGCCGCCGCGCTTGCCGGCGTTTGCCATGGCGAGCAGGTACGGGCGATCGAACTGGAGCTCCGGGTGAATCTCATCATCGAAGTTGTAGCCCGGGCCGCCGGTGCCGGTGCCCAGCGGGTCACCGCCCTGAATCATGAATCCAGCGATGATGCGGTGGAAGATGGCCTCGTCGTAGAACGGGCCGGACTCGGTACCAGCAGCGTTCTGGCCCTGGTACTCCTTGGTGCCCTCAGCCAGGCCCACGAAGTTGTCAACGGTGTTCGGAGCGTGGTTTCCGAACAGGTCAATCACGATATCGCCGTGGTTAGTGTGCACGGTTGCAGTAGCAGTCTTAATAGTCACGTCCCATAGAATACCGACGCTTGCAGCGAAACGCTTCAATTAGTTACCGAAAGTTGCTTAAACATCGCCCCACTAGCCTAGGCAAATGCCTAAGCTGGAATTAGCCATGCTGTTTCTACGACTAAATCTCTTTGTAGTACAGCGAACAAATTGCTAATAGGAGGAGAAGTCATGAACCCAGCAGCGTTTTCTCTCGCGCTCAAGGGAGTGAAGCAGGCCTACGGTGCCTACGCCGATTACCGAGATAAGAAGGCCGCGGAACTCTACGACACCATGCAGGAGGCCAAGAAAGCCGCTGCAGCCCAGAACGTAGCCGCTAAGGAGAAAGCCGCCGATCTTCGTGAAAAGGCTGTAGTCGACACCGAGGCGCTCCGTAAGGATGTTAAGGCCGCTGTCGCCGATGCCCGCAAGCAGGTCGTCGCCCAGGTCGACGAGGTCTCCAAGGAGGTCTCAAAGAAGACTGCACAGGCTCAGAAGGACGGCAAGAAGCTCCGCTGCAAGGCCCGCAGGGAAGCTAAGAAGGCGGAGAAGGCAGCACGCAAGAACCGCAAGGATCTTGAGGTGCGTGCGCAGAAGGCCATCGACAAGGTCACCGGCAAGGAGGCGGAGCGCGCTAAGAACGGCCGCATCGCCACTGCTTCCCTGGTCTTCGCCGTTGTCGCCGCTATCGTCGGCGTAATCGTCTGGAAGCTGCGCGCAACTGACAAGCTCCCGGTCGACCCGGCACCGATTAAGCAGAAGGCTGCGGACGTCGCCGAGAAGGCTGCTGACAAGGCCGCCGAGGTCAAGGAAAAGACTTCTGAAGCTAAGGAGGCCACCGAGGAGAAGGTGACCGAGGCTTCCCAGCAGGCTCAGATTAAGGTCGAGAAGAAGGCCGCCGACAAGGCAAATGCAGCCGACGCGAAGAAGATCTCCGCGAAGCCGGCTAACAAGGCTCCGAAGCAGGGCCAGGCACGCAAGTAAATCTCAAGCCTTCCGCGTTAGGGCACCCCGTTTGTTCACGGGGTGCCTTTTCGTTTGCTGAACGGGGACTTTTCGTCGGTAAGCGCAAAACTTTTATGACAAATACCTCATTCCTTGCTCCTGCCTACCGCTTAATCGAAAAAGTTGAGAAAATTGGGCAAGCTATTTTTGCATGGCTTTCGCTCGGTGAATCCCTCAGGAGATCCCCATGTTTTCAACTTTCACCCCAGCCACCGATGCTGTCGCAGGCTCCGTCGCCTTGTCCGCTGCCACCGGCGTTTTGCCGTTGGTGGCGTTTTTTATTTTCTTGATGGTTCTCAAGTGGAAGGCGCACGTCTCCGCGATTGCCTCCGTGGTTGTCGCACTGCTAGTCGCAATCCTCGCCTTCCGCATGCCGACGGACCTAGCGTTCCTGTCCCTCAGCCAGGGCGTGGCATTCGGTATCTTCCCCGTCATCTACATCATTTGGATGGCAGTGTGGACCTACGACCTGACGGTGGCTTCCGGCCGCTTTGAGGATATGCGCGTCATTTTCTCCAAGATTGGCCGCGGCGACATGCGCATCCAAGCGATGCTGATCGCATTCGCATTCGGTAGCCTCCTCGAGGCTCTGGCCGGCTTCGGCGCGCCAATCGCCATCGTGGCTGCAATGCTGCTCGCAATCGGAATGAAGCCTCTGAAGGCCGTTCTGGTGACTCTGGTAGCCAACGCCGCCCCGGTGGCCTTCGGCGCGATGGCAATTCCGGTGACAACCGGCGCGAAGCTCGGCGGCATGGACGCTTCCACGCTGGCTGCGATGGCCGGGCGCAACGTCGCCCTTATCGCACTTATCGCGCCATTCCTGCTGCTGCTAATCATGGACGGCCTACGCGGCGTGCGGCAGTGCTGGCCGATGGCCATCGTGCTAGGTGTTGCCTTTGGTGGCGGCCAATTCCTCACCTCCAGCTACTTCACCTACGAACTAACCGACGTCGTCGCCTGCCTGGCCTCCCTGGGTCTCGGCCTGCTATTCCTGCGGTTCTGGGGTCCGACTACCCCGGAGGATCAGGCCTCGCACATGCACCTCGACCACTCCGACCTCGACCCGAAGCACACGGCTCTAGCGCTGTTTCCCTACATCCTCATTGTCGTGGTGTTCTCACTGACGAAGTTGTGGACTGTCGGCGTCAATATTCCCAAGGCCCTTGCCTCCACCGACATCCAATTCCAGTGGCCGGGACTGGCAGATAGGCTGCTCACCGTCGACGGCACCCCGTCAACCGCGTCGAACTTCACCTTCAACTGGCTATCGTCGCCCGGCACCATCCTGTTCTTCTGCGGACTGGTGACCATGTTCGTCTACACCGCAGCCAAGGACAACGACCGCACAAAGTTCAACGCGAAGGTCGGGCTGGCTCAGCTTTTCATTGGACTTAACCGTATGAAGTGGTCCTACGTCACCATCTTCTCCGTGATGGGGCTCGCGTACGTCATGAACCTTTCCGGGCAGACGGCGGCTATCGGCGCCTTCCTCGCCTCCGCGGGTGCCGTCTTCCCGCTGATCTCGCCGGTTCTCGGCTGGCTGGGTACTTTTGTCACAGGCTCGGCGACTTCCTCCAATGCCCTTTTCGCGCAGATGCAGGTCCAGTCCGCTCACACCATTGGTGTGCCCGACCACCTGCTAGTCGGCGCCAACACAGCTGGCGCCCCGCTGGGCAAGATGGTTTCCCCGCAGACCGTCGCCCTTGCCGCAGCCACGGTTCATATCGAGGGCAGCGAGTCGAAGATTCTGTCGCATACGTTCCGGTACTCGATTGGCCTGCTGATCTTCCTCGGGATCGTCGTATTCCTGCAGTCCCAGGGCACGCTCGGTTTCATGGTGCCCTAAGGCGCTGTGAGGTGCCTGGGTGTCGGGGCACTTAATGCGTCCTCCCCGGCACTTGTTGGCACGCGATCAGTCATTTATCGGCACCTGCCACCACTTGTCGGTGCGGAATCATGTTGTGTGCGCGCTGTAGCGCACCTACAAGTGAATATCGTCCCTACAGGTGGAATTGGACGATGAGGAGCGCCCCGCATTGGTGAAAGGCCCAAAGAACCTTCACAACGCCACTAAGCGCCCGCCAAACAACCCAGCGCCCACTTCGCCCCAAAAAACACGCGCGCGCAACCAGACCCGCCCGACGAGTAACCCCACCGCATAAAGAAAAACCCAGGCCGTAAAAACGACCTGGGTTTTCCTGTTCCAGTGTGGAGCTTAGGGGAATCGAACCCCTGACCTCCTGCTTGCAAAGCAGGTGCTCTACCAATTGAGCTAAAGCCCCGTTCCCGACCAAACTATTTGTTCGGAGTGGGCCTAGGAGGACTTGAACCTCCGACCCCTTCGTTATCAGCGAAGTGCTCTAACCGCCTGAGCTATAGGCCCGTGGAACGAGATATAACTTAACCCGTAACACGTGCACTTCACAAATCGCCTGGTCAGGAGCATATTTTTTAGCAGTTTTAAGCATCGTCGGAAAGCGACACCTTAATGCCGCCAACCAAATCACTGCAGGCGTTGTAGACGACAGCGCCAATCGCCATGAGGCCAACGGTGAGGATCCACCACAGCAGCCCTACGGCCGCAGCGATGCCAAGCACGAGTCCCGCTCTAATGGTGTCCTCACCGCCGACAAGTTCGCTAATCGGGGCGAGGAGCCCCATCCCAGCGAGGATCAGGTACAGCAGCCCCACGGCCGCCATCCAGACCAGAAAGGCGATGAAGCCGACGGCAGACGTGATTTTCAAGGCGGACCACGGGCTCACCTTGCGAACCACGAGTTGCGTGTCAGCCATTAGCTACTCCTTCTCAGAGTCCGACGCCGACCCGGCGGAATCACCGTTGTCGCCTGCAACGTTAGTGTTTCGCTGCGGGACGACGTCCAGGGTTCCGGTCTCGGAGACCTTAGATGCGGTCTCCTCGCCCTCTTCCTCGACGTTGCGGTCGATAGCGAGCAGTTCCACGCCGTCGGCGAGGTTGACCAGGCGCACGCCCTTGGTGGCGCGAGAGGTCGCACGGATCTCGTTGACGTTGGTACGGATGATGTCGCCGGCGGAGGTGACGGCGAAAATCTCGTCGTCGTTGTCCACGACCAGCGCGCCCATCAGCGGCCCGCGCTTCGGGTCGTACTTCAGAGTCAGGACACCCATACCGCCACGGCCCTGAGCCGCGTACTCGGCGAGCTTGGTCTTCTTGCCGTAACCGCCGGTGGTAGCAACGAGCAGGCTGTGATCCTCTTCGACAACAACCATGCTGAGCAGCTTGTCGTCGCCCTTGAAGCGCATACCCGTCACACCTGCGGTGGCACGGCCCATCGGCCGCAGCACATCGTCGGAGGCGTTGAAGCGGATGGCCTGGCCGCGCTCGGAGACCAACAGCAGGTCGTCGTCAGCCGAGCACAGGCGAGCGCCAATCAGGGAGTCCCCCTCGCGCAGGTTGATGGCGATCAGGCCTGCGGAGCGTGCGGACTCGTAGTCCTCCAGGCGAGACTTCTTGACCTTGCCCTCGTGGGTGGCCAGGACCAGATACGGGCTGTCCTGGTAACTCTGGATCTGAAGAACCTCTGCGATGCGCTCCTCCGGCTGGAACTCCAGCAGGTTGGCCACATGCTGACCACGGGCAGCGCGAGTCGCCTCGGGCAGCTCGTAGGCCTTGAGCCGGTAGACGCGACCCTTGTTGGTGAAGAACAAGATCCAGTCGTGGGTGGAGCAGACGAAGAAGTGGCGAACGATATCGTCCTGCTTCAGATCTGCACCGCGCACGCCTTTGCCACCGCGGCGCTGAGCCTTGTAGGCATCGACCTTCGTGCGCTTGGCGTAGCCGGTGGAGGTAATCGTGACAACGACGTTCTCGCGGGCAATCAGGTCTTCCTCTGTCACGTCGCCTTCTGCGGCAACGATCTGGGTGCGGCGCTCGTCGCCGTACTTTTCGACGACCTCGGCCAGCTCGGCCTTAACAATGGCGCGCTGGCGCTCCGGGGAGGCCAGGATGTCCTTCAGGTCGGCGATCTCTTCCTCGATATCGGCCAACTCGTCGATGATCTTCTGACGCTCGAGAGCTGCCAGGCGACGCAGCTGCATCGCCAGGATGGCGTCTGCCTGAATCTCGTCGATATCGAGCAGTTCCATTAGGCCGGTGCGAGCGGTATCAACCGTCGCAGAACGGCGAATGAGGGCGATGACCTCGTCCAACATGTCCAGGGCCTTAACCAGACCGCGGAGGATGTGTGCGCGCTTTTCCTTCTCGTCCAGGCGGAACTGGGTGCGCCTGACAATGACCTCAATCTGGTGCGCCACATACAGCGTGACCATCTGGTCAATGCGCAGGGTGCGCGGCACACCGTCGACGATGGAGAGCATGTTCGCGCCGAAGCTGGTCTGCAGCTGCGAGTGCTTGTACAGGTTGTTGAGCACCACGCGCGGCACCGCGTCTCGCTTGAGCTTGACGACGATACGCATGCCCCACTTCAGGTCCGTCTCATCATCGATGGAGGCGATGCCCTGCAGACGTCCATCCTTGACCTGATCTGCGATATTGGCGATCATGCGGTCCGGGTTGACCTGGTACGGCAGCTCCGTGATGACGATGGACTGGCGGTTGCCCTCCTGCTCGATCGTCGTCACACCGCGCATGCGGATGGAACCACGGCCGGTGGTGTAGGCCTCCTTGATGCCCTTGTCGCCGACAATCTGCGCAGCGGTCGGGAAATCCGGGCCCTTGATGCGCTCCATGACCGCATCGAGGGTGGTCTTCTCGTCCGCGTCCGGGTTGTCCAGGCACCAGTTGATGGCATCTGCGACCTCGCGCAGGTTGTGCGGCGGGATGTTGGTGGCCATACCGACGGCGATACCGCCGGAGCCGTTCATCAGCAGCTGCGGCACGCGCGAGGGCAGGATGACCGGCTCAGTGGTGCGGCCGTCGTAGTTGGGCTGGAAGTCGACGGTGTTTTCGCGGATGTCGCGCACCATTTCCATGGCCAGCGGGGTGAGGCGGGCCTCGGTGTAACGCATTGCCGCGGGGCCGTCGTCACCGCGGGAACCGAAGTTACCCTGGCCGTCGACCAGCGGGTAGCGCATGTTCCACGGCTGTGCCATGCGGACCATGGTGTCGTAAATCGCGGCGTCACCGTGGGGGTGGTAGTTACCCATGGTGTCCGAGACCGGCTTCGCTGACTTCACGTAGCCGCGCTCCGGGCGGTAGCCGTTGTCGAACATCGCGTACAGGATGCGGCGGTGCACCGGCTTGAGGCCGTCTCGGACCTCCGGCAGTGCACGGCCGACGATGACGCTCATGGCGTAGTCGATGTAGCTCGACTGCATCTCTTCATTGATGTCTATCGGACGAACTTGGTCGCTTGAATTTCCATCGCCGAAGAGCGAGCCATCGTTGTTATTGTCGTCGCTCACTTAGGGATTCCTTTTCTTCAAAAAGTAGTCCCTTTAATACTACAGGCCTTTACACGCTGTTTTAACCCACCATAAACTCAATATCGGTATCATTATGGTATCACTATGGCGAGCATCAAGGATGCTTACCGCTAAAACCGAAAGACAGGTCACGAGGCAAGTTATCTATGGCAATGACACTTAGGCTCAGCACAGAAGAAGATGCTGCATTGAACCTTCTTGCTGGCAGTCAGGGAATCTCTAAACAAGAGGCAGTGAAACGAGCAATCACCAACGAAGCGCGCCGTAGCTTGACCACAACCGAGGCCCGCCGAATCATTGCTCAAGTTACCGACAATGAACTCGCACTACTTCGATCACTGCTTTGATCAGGGAGTTTACCTGGAGAACCATAAAAAGGAGACTGCATGTTTCATGTGAAACATCTGCATGAGGGTGTCATCCTCGCCGCCATAAATGCACTGCGCGCTGAGCTGACCGAGCTAGACAACCTACGCATAGATCGTCCATGGGCAATTCCGGCGCTTGTTGCAGCTATTCAGAAGCCTGTTTGCGGAGAAGTATTTCACAGGAATCCACAACATGCGGCGCATACAGCGGCAGAGGCAACGTTGCGGCTAGCCCCCTTAAATACAGGAAATCTAGCACTCGCTGGATTATTAGCGGTGCTAGTACTTAATTTTTCGGGAGAAGAGATGACTCTTGAAGAAACAATTGGCCAAGGAATACTGCCCGATGTCGAGCAATATGGCTAGTCCTCGTACACCGACCAAGTGGGAATTTCTTCAATAAACCGCTCAAACCTGTCCGCTACTGCCTGCGGTTCGCGTGCCCATCGATTATGGCCTAGTCGCTGGTCAATGAACGTAAACTTCGCAGCGCGCGGTAGGCGCGAAGCCAGATCCATTGCCGAATCAGGCGGACAATCACGATCAGCAGCACACGTAATCATCAATGTGGGAGTGGTTACTTGTTGCATCTCTCGCTCGTACTGAAAGTTCGTATGATGCACCTGTAAACGACCAGTTCGAGAAAACCCTGCCCACTCACGCACATGAGTACCAGCCTGACGGCCGTATCCCGCTAAATCCAATTTCGAAGCCGGCCAGTATCCAAAAATACGGGCAATGACTTGCATCAATGGAGCACCCCAACGCAAACGCTTGTACTCCCGCCCTTTAAAACGAATATAGTGCGGCGTTCCAGAACCAATGGTGATAAGCCCGTCGATGTCTGCTTCAGGTCGACTCAGATACAGCGATGCAATCTGTCCTCCCATGGAGTGACACATCATATAGACGGGCAGCCGCCCCGTTTCTTCGGACTCAAACTCCCGACGAGCCACATTCACTGCAGTCGGGTAGTCAATGGATGCAAGATCGTGATAGCCCCAATCGTGTCGTCGTGAAGCCACTGCAGTTTGAGCTCCTTGACCGCGCAACTCTGATGTGAGCACGCAAAAACCGCGACGCTGCAGCTCCTGAGCCATCGGCCGATAGTACCTCGCACCCATACCAAAGCCCGGCCACAGGACGACTATTCCACGGGGTGTTCCATCAGGGCGACGTAGCGCCATCGGAGTAATTGAGCCATCTGGAAGCTGTTGACGGACCAACAGCGGGTCGCGAGACGGCTGGCCATCAGTCATCACGCCTCGCTTAGTTTGGATATCAAACTTATCACGCATGCCGAGAATAATAACGGTTTGGTTACGAGCTGTCACATTGGCCCCAAAATTTGCCAAAACAGCACCAAAGGAGTCATTTACTGACAGTACTAAACTATGCAAAACGATATAATTCATAGGTTGGCTCGACGCCTCCTGCGTGGCGCAATCGCTGCTGCCACCACATCAACACTCATATTCACCGCAACACCGGCGACAGCCGCACCGATTCTGCCTGAATTTGGTATTCCGCTTGGTTACTCTGACCCATCAATCAGTATCGGTGGCGCAGAAACCAAGTTGCCCCAATTCAATGACCTAAGCATCGATCCGGAGACTCTGAAGAGTCCAACGGGCGATGGAGAAGAAAAGAAGCAGCCAGATCCACGTACCCAGGACGACGAATACGATCCCTTTTACGACACCTCCACTGTCGCCATCGGCAAGCCCGGCAGCGTCTTGCGAACTCAATCTGCCCCAGTCGCGCCGATGCCCAAGGGAATCGACTATCCACTACCATCTTCCGTAACCAAAGTCCTGTACTCTTCCAAGCTTCACGACGGCACTCCAACTGCAATCAGCGGGTACCTTGTCGAGCCATCTGTCCCGTGGACTGGCAAAGGCGCACGTCCCACAGTTGTGATTGGTCGCGGCACTGTTGGACAAGGTGACAAATGCGCGCCAAGCCGCAACTGGCCACTTAACGGTCAGCCCGATCCCATTTCATCGAATCGCCTAGTAGCTCTAGAGGGACTCTATGATTGGGCTTTCGCCGCAGAGGGCGTCCGCGTTTTCGTCACTGACTATGTCGGTATGGGCACACCGGGCATTCATACGTATATGAACCGAAAGGAGCAGGGTCACGCCATGCTCGACGGTGCTCGCGCTGCTTTGAACCTTGCTGGAGATAAAGGCGAAGCCCCAGGTAAAGTTGCATTTTATGGCCACTCTCAAGGTGGCGGGGCATCCGCTGCTGCGGCAGAGATGATAAGTTCCTACGCACCGGATCTCGACGGTGCTGCTGCCTACGCATCTGCACCACCGGCTGATCTGGATGCTGTGCAAGCAAATATTGACGGCTCCGATCTAGTTGGGGCTATTGGGTTTACAATTAATGGCCTTGTGGCCCGCTACCCCGCCGTGGCCGATGACATGAAGAAGCATTTGTCAGAAAAGGGACAAGAGACTCTCGATGACCTTGCAACCATGTGCACCAATGAGATTGTCTCGGCCTACGGTCACCAGACCACCAGCACGTGGACGAAGGATGGGCGTTCCCTGGATCAGCTTCTCGACGATGTACCCACTGGCCGCCAGGCAATGCAGGAACAATTTATTGGATCTGTGAAGCCCGGCGTCCCAACTATGGTGGTTTCAGGCAAGCACGACCTAAATGTCGAATACGGCCAGGCCCGTACCCTATCGCGTAACTGGTGCTCCCTCGGTGGTGAAGTTATCTATCGCGATGACGTCCTGCCTGAAATCAAAGGGTACAACCATTTTGCCCAGGCAATCTCTGGTGCCCCGTTTGGATTGACTTTCATCCTGTCCAAGTTCAATGACGTTCCGGTTTCCGGTAGCTGCCAGGGAATTTAAAGAACTTGGGCACTAGCTTTTGCCCTAAACACGAAAATGGCCAAACCTCAACATCAGTGGTTTGGCCATTTTCTATGCGTGAAGCAGATCAGCTAGACGTCCAGGAAGCGGACATCCTTGGCATTGCGGGTGATAAAGGAGCGACGCGACGCGACATCGTCGCCCATCAGGATGGTGAATAGCTCGTCGGCCTTCTGAGCATCCTCCAGGGTGACCTGACGCAGCACGCGGTGAGTTGGATCCATGGTGGTTTCCCACAGCTCGGAGGCGTTCATCTCACCCAAACCCTTGTAGCGCTGGATACCGTCATCCTTGTTAATTTTGCGGTTAGCAGCCAGTCCTTCCTCCACCAGCTGATCGCGCTCTGCGTCGGAGTATGCATATCCCGGCTCACCCTTGCCCCACTTCAGCTTGTACAGCGGCGGCTGAGCCAAGTAGACGTGGCCTTCGTCGATAAGCGGGCGCATCAGGCGGAACAGTAGGGTCAGAAGCAGCGTGGCAATGTGCTGGCCGTCGACGTCGGCGTCGGCCATAAGGACAATCTTGTGGTAGCGCAGCTTCTCGATATCGAACTCGTCGTGGATACCGGTACCTAGCGCGGTAATAATCGCCTGGACCTCGGCGTTCTTCAGGGTCTTGTCCAGGCGCGCCTTCTCCACGTTCAGGATCTTGCCTCGCAGCGGCAGAATCGCCTGGAACATCGAGTTACGGCCCGACTTCGCGGAACCACCTGCGGAGTCACCCTCCACAATGAAGAGCTCGGACTGCTTCGGGTCCTTCGAGCGACAATCCGCCAGCTTGCCCGGAAGACCGCCAAGATCCGTCGCGGACTTACGACGCACCAGGTCACGGGCCTTGCGAGCCGCCTGGCGGGCATGCGCCGAGGAGATTGCCTTGTTCACAATCGCCTTGGCCTCGGCCGGATTGGCCTCCAGCCAGTGGCCGATGTGCTCGTTGGCCATGCGCTGGACAAAGGAGCGAACCTCGGTGTTACCCAGCTTGGTCTTCGTCTGACCCTCGAACTGCGGATCCGCAACCTTGACGGAGATTACCGCGGCGAGGCCCTCACGGCAGTCCTCACCGGTGAGGTTGTTCTCCTTGTCCTTGAGCAGCTTGTGCTCGCGGGCGTAGCGGTTCATCAGCGAGGTCAGTGCGGAGCGGAAGCCCTCCTCATGGGTACCGCCCTCGATGGTGTTGATCGTGTTGGCGAAGGTGTGCACCGACTCGGAGAAGCCGGAGTTCCACTGCATCGCAATCTCGACCTCGTGGCCTTCGCCTGCCGCGTCGAAGGAAACGATGGTCGGGTGGATGATCGTCTTCGACTTGTTCAGGGTCTCGACGTAGTCACGCAGGCCATTCGGGTAGTGGAAGACCTTGCGCTTTTCCTTCGGCTTAGAGGTCTTTTCGGCTTTTTCCTGCTGCTCCTCGTCCGCGTCCTTCGCGACCGCTGCAGCCTCGGTCTCAGCTTCCTCAGCCAGAGCCTCGGCCTCGAGCTCCTCTTCGGAGACACGCTTGTCCACCAGCGTGATGGTCAGGCCCTTGTTCAAAAACGCCATCTCGCGCAGGCGACGGGCAATGGTGTCGAACTTGAACTCGGTAGTTTCGAAAATCTCGGGGTCAGCCCAGAAGCGCTGGGTGGTGCCCGAGCCGCGGGTCTTCTTACCCTTGATTAGCTCCGCTGGGACCGCGTGATCGAAGTTCTGGTACCAGGTGTATCCGTCGCGGATGACCTCGGTCTCCATCTTCGTCGACAGCGCGTTGACCACCGAAATACCGACACCGTGCAGACCACCGGAGACCGCGTAGGACTCGGAGTCGAACTTGCCGCCGGCGTGCAACTGAGTCATGACAACCTGGACGGTCGGCATACCCGTCGGGTGCATCTCCACCGGAATGCCACGGCCGTCATCGCGGACCTCGACACCGCCATCTTCCAGAAGGGTGACCTCGACATTTGTCGCGTAACCGGCCATGGCCTCGTCGACGGAGTTATCTACGACCTCCCACACCAGGTGGTGCAGGCCGCGCTCACCGGTCGAACCGATGTACATGCCCGGTCGCTTACGCACAGCTTCCAGACCCTCGAGAATCGTGATCGATGAGGCGTCATAATGATGTTCGGTAGCAGCCACTGTAGGCGCGTCTCCTATTCTTCTTTCTTCCGCCCGCCACAATCGGCGCACGAAAAGCAGGCCGACGGACACGTCCCCGAAATGTTGGGAGTTTGGTCGCCTGCCGACATTCCCCACCATCTTACCCCACGTAGTCCCCTACTGTGGTGAGGGCCAGGTCGCTAAAATGCCCAAATTAGGCAATTTTTGGCGATAGTCGCTTTAACCGTACGTATCACGCGGCCCTCGCCCCTCAATATGCAAGCGGCCTTTGCGCCAATTAGGTGCCTTCGGGCCGAGAATCTTCAGCTCCTCCACGACTCCGTCACCGACGCGGTCCGCAATCGATTTGAGCACCTGCCGCTGCGCCAGCCGCAGCTGCGTTGCCCACGCCGTCGACCTGCATTCGACAACCAGGGTTCCGTCCTTAAACTCCCGGACCTGCGAATGCTCCGCGACGACCTTGCCGACCATCTGTTCCCATTCGGTCATAATCACACCGTGCGCGATGTGAATCTGCCAGCCACGGTCCACAATCGCCTTGTTCAGCACCGCACCAATCGGCGCGGGCCGACGGTCGTACTTCCGGTACAGCCGAATGCCACTCTCACGCAGCAGACTCGGCGGAATCATCGTGCCCGCGCGGTCTCTAACCTCCGCCTGCTTTTCCCTCTGCTTTTCGACGTCGCCAACTATCTCCGCCGCAGCCTTATTCGGCGCAGGTGCCTCGAGACCAGTCCATGCACCGTTCTTCTTCGGTGGCCGCTGCAAGTTGGGAAGCTTGTGACCTCCTTCTTTCGCAGCCTCACGCATGCGGTTGAAAACGTCACTGACCAGGTCTTTGTCGCTCATAGTTCCACGTCCGAATCAGCCTCGGCACCGGCCCGATTGGCATCCAGCAGTGAAATTCGCCCCTGCTCAGTCTGTTCCACGGTCACCGTGTGATACGCGACCGAGGAGTCCTCGACCAGCGCCCTCGGCAGCTCCTCTCCCACCGCCGAAGTGATTAGAACCTGCTCCGCCTGCTGAGCAATCTCCATCAGCGCTTCACGACGGAGCCTATCGAGCTCGGCAAAAACGTCATCCAGCACCAAGATGGGGTCCGGGCCCTCGGACTTTAAAAGGAAGTAAGCGCCCAACCTCAATGCGAGAGCAAAAGACCACGTCTCGCCATGGCTGGCAAAACCCTTGGCCGGATCATTGCCGAGAACCAGTTCCAGGTCGTCGCGGTGAGGGCCGACCAGGCAAGATCCCCTCTCAATTTCGGCTGTGCGACGCGAGGCCATTTTCGTCAGAAGCAGCGCCTCCAAAAGCTCCGGGTCTCCAGGCAGACCCTCCGGTCCTGACGCATCCAGCTTCGGGGCATAGGAAATCGACGCCGGACGCGAGTGAGGTGCCAACGTTTGGTAGGCCACTGCGACGTGTTCGGCCAGTTCTTCGATGAGCTCCATCCTCGCCGCCATCAAAGTAGCGCCTACCTGCGCTAACTGCGCATCCCAGGTGTCCAGGGTCGCCAGCGCCGCCTGCCCCTCAGACGAGGAATAGCCGCGTCGCAGCGATGCACCGGCCGACTTCAGCAGGGCATTTTTCTGCCGCAGAATCTTGTCGTACTGGATGCGCGTGCCCGCCATAGCGGGGCGTCGTAAAGCGAGAAGGTCATCCACATACCGGCGGCGACCTGCGGGATCACCCTTGACCAGCGAGAGATCCTCCGGCGCGAAGAACACGGACTTCACGATGCCCAGAAGCTCGCGCGGGGATTTCAGTCGAGTCCGGTTAATCTGTGCCTGGTTCGCGCGGTGGGGATTGATCAGCAGGTGAGCGGACAGCTCGCGGCCATCGTTGACCGCCGTCGCAGAGATCCGCGCGGACGAGGACCCCGAGCGCACCAGCGGGGCGTCGGTGGAGACGCGGTGGGAGCTGAGCGTCGAAAGGTATCCGACAGCCTCGACGATATTGGTCTTGCCGTAGCCATTTTGCCCGGTAAACACGGTGATTCCGGGCTCGATGTCGATTTCCACCTCCGGCCAGGAGCGGAAATCACGCAGGGACAAAAACCGAATATGCATTAGCCCGGCAAGCGGACCGGCATCAGGAGATAGGTGAAGTCGGTCTCCGGAGTTGCGAACTGGCCGTCCTCGTCGGCAGACGGAAGAGACTCCGGCTCCGGAATGAGGATTGCCGGACGGGATGGCTGGGTGAAGCCGAGGAGGACGCGGTGGGAACGAACTGCGGAGAGTCCCTCCAGCAGGTACTGCGGATTGAACGCGATGAGCAGCGGTTCACCGTGGAAATCGCAGGCCACGACCTCTTCCGCGTGGCCGACCTCATCACCGTGTGCAGAGAGGACAACCTGTCCGTCACTGAAGTCCATGCGAATCTGGGCGCCGTGGTCGGCCATCAGGGAAACACGGCGGATGGCGTCCTGCAGCTGGTCGACGCGGGCGACGGCCATGGAGGTGTGCTGCTTCGGAAGCAGCGGGCGGAATTTGGGGAATTCCGCATCGAGGAGTCGCGTGGTGGTGCGGCGGGGTTCGGCGAGGATCGCGAGCATACCCTCGGAGCCAATGTCGCGGCCATCACTGCCGTCACCAAAGGCCAAGGTCACGGGCTCGCTGGAACTGGTATCGAGGGTGCGGGCGGTCTCCGAGAAGGTCTTCGCCGGGATGAGTAGCTTAGTTTCGCCCTCGGGAATCTGGTTCCACTCGAAAGTGCGCACCGCAAGGCGGAAACGGTCAGTGGCTGCGAGAGTTACCTCGTTGCCGTCAGTCTCCATACGGATACCGGTCAGCATCGGAAGCGACTCATCCTTGCCAGCAGCCACGGCTACCTGGCTGATGGCCTCGGCCAACAGGCTGGCGTCAATCGTGCCGGTGTCGGCCGGGGCGACCGGAAGCTGCGGGTAGTCCTCCAGTGTCAGGCTGGGCAGCTCGAAGCGTGAAGAACCACACTTCACAATCACCTTCGTACCATTGAAGTGGAGCTCTACCTGCTTATTCGGAAGCTTCGAGACGATATCGGAGACCAGCTTGCCGTTAACTGCAAAGCGTCCTGGCTCATCAACCTCAGCGCTAATGCGAATCTGAGTTGAGACCTCGTAGTCGTATCCGGCGAGCTGAAGCCCCTCATCGTCTGCGAGGAAAACCATTCCTCGAAGAATCGGCTGAGTCGGACGAGAGGGCAGATTACGAGCAACCCAGCTCACTGCACCCGCGAGATCGTCCTTTGCCGCGCGAATACGGACTTCGGTCTGCTCCATCGTTCCTCCACCGTGAAATTACGAGTAATTCAACGTACAACTCTAGCGGACTGGCCGCACAGGAGCGCAATGGAACTGATACCTGGAGTTGGAATTACAGGATTCATGGATTAGCTCGGGGTTGTACGCAGGGCCCCTTTTAACAAAAGTTTCTTGAGAGCTTAAGGGTTGGAAGTAGTAATAGGGGCTGTGCACATTGTGTAATTCACCCATCGTCGCTGCTCCACAGGCTTTTTCTCCTGTGCGCAAGCCGTTGGAAGGATTGTGGATAACTTCCGCGGATTGTGGATAGTTTCGGAGAAACGAACTCTATCCACAGATTCTGATTTTTATCCACAGATCTGTGCACTGAAATTGGCGGGTTAATCACAAGTTTTAAGCCTCCCTCGACGAAAAGGAAGAGGGAGGCTGCTGCAGCTGTTTAGGAATTACCGCGGGCGCGGTCGCGAATTCGCGTAGTTAGGTCGTTGACCTGGTCTTTTGAGGGCTTCTTCTCCGCGATTTCCTTCACAATCTTGCGTTCGGCGTGCAAGACGGTGCTGTGATCTCGGTTGCCGAACTCACGGCCAATCGATGGCAGAGACAATTCCGTGAAAGAGCGAGTCAGGTACATCGCAATCTGACGTGCGTGCGCCACAGGGCGGGTCTTACCTGGCCCAATCAAGTCGGCGACGGTCAGATCGAAGTACTCGGCGGTGGTGGAGATAATAATCTCCGGCGTAATCTGCACTTCCACGGCATCCGAGCCCAGGATTTCCTGAGCAAACTTCAGGGTCACGGGCTCGTGAATCATGGAAGCATGCGCGCTGACCTGCAGCAGGCGCCCCTCGAGCTCGCGGATCGACGAAGATGTGTTCTCGGCAATGTACTGGAGGACGTCGTGCGACACGGTTAGGTCGGACAGCTGAGCCTTCTTAGACAGAATGGCGATTCGCGTTTCCAAATCCGGGAATTGCAGGTCCGGATTCAGACCCCATTCGAATCGGGTACGCAGGCGATCTTCGAGGGTTTTAAGCTCTCGCGGAGGGCGGTCCGAGGACAGCACAATCTGGTGATTCGACTGGTGGAGCGCGTTAAAAGTGTGGAAGAACTCCTCCTGGGTGCCTTCCTTGCCCTCCAAGAACTGGATGTCATCGATGATGAGCATGTCCAAGTCGCGGTAGCGGCGCTTGAATGACTCCTGAGCGTCGTCGCGCACCGAGTTGATGAAGTCGTTAGTAAATTCTTCGGAGGAAACGTAACGAACCCGCAGGTTGGGGTACAGATTCTTCGCGTAGTGGCCGATGCCGTGCAGGAGGTGAGTCTTGCCCAGGCCAGAGCCGCCGGAGATGAATAGCGGGTTGTAGGTGCGACCGGGGGCCTCGGCCACCGCGATTGCAGCTGCTGCAGCGAACTTGTTCTGCGGGCCGATGACAAAGGTTTCGAAGGTGTAGGCCGGGTTGAGCGTGGGCTCCTCGAAGGGCTTGCTCATCTGATCCGGGGTGCCGTGGTTGACGGCGCCGAATTGACGCTGATTGTGCTGGTCAGCCGCAGTTGCGGGGTGAGTGTGGGAGGCCGCTGTAGTCTGCGCAGTCGGCACATCCAGTGCTTCCAGATCTCTTGTGCCGAGGTCCCTTGCATCGCGCGCCGAAGCCTGATGCGTGACCTCGTGGTGCCCGACCGATGGTGTTGGCTGAGCGGACTGTGCCGGCTGTGTCGGCTGCGAGGGCGAAGCTCCCTGTGCTGCCTGCGGGCTTGTTCCCCAGGATGATTGCCCGGATCCACGATTGTCATCACCTTCAGCCTCGGCCGGATCCGCAACCGTGATGACGGTTTCCAGCTGCTCACCCGTCAAGTGCTCTAGGACAGTTTCGATCGTGCCCTTGAGCTCTTCCTTTACAAGAGCCTGCACAATGTTGGATTCGGTGCTGAGCAGGAAAAACCCCGGAAAATCACCGGTGTGAGTAACTGATCGGAGGAGAGCCTTGTGCGGTGCGCGCAATGGGGCGATACCTAGCTCCGGCGCCCCCGTAGGGGAGGTCAGGATGGAGACCACCTGGTCCCACAGTCCTCCGGAGTGCTCGGGTTGATCGGTCAC